>CAWEYL010000007.1:0-79446 GCA_963813335.1 uncultured Chloroflexia bacterium | reverse complement strand
ATGGCCGTTGGCCCTGGTAGCCCTCCATCGTGTAGGCCGAGCCGACGGCCGAATGGGCGGCCAGCTGCGCCGAGAACTCGGCGAAACCGCGCGCATCCTTGTTCAGGTACTGGATGCGCGACGCGCCGTGGCCGTAGGTGGCCATCAACTGCGCCATGCCGTCGCGCCGGATCGTGGCCGCGCGCTCCACGCATTCGCGCTGGAAGCGCGCGTACACCGCCGGGTGCGCACCCGAGCCGACGCCGACCAAGGTCAGCGACAGCGCGCGCGCCGTCGTGGCATGCGTGGCGTGCTGCATGCCGAAGTGCAGGGTGGCGAACGCACCCATCGAGCAGCCCACGACGTGGGCCCTGGCGCAGGTCCAGGCCATTGAGCACCGCAACCAAATCGTCGCGCTGGCGCTCCTGCACGTAGCGCGCAGCGCCCTCGGGCACGTCGCTTGGCGGATAGCCGCGCGCGTTGTACGCGACGCAGCGATGGGTGCGCGAGAAGTGCCGCAGCTGCGGCTCCCAGCTGCGGTGGTCGCCGGCGAACTCGTGCACGAACACGATCGGCGTGCCGCTGCCGACCTCCTCATAAAACAGGTTGACGCCGTCGTCGGTTCGTAGGGTCGGCATGCGGCTCCCCAGCGGTTGATGCTTCAGCGTGCCGCAGCAATGGCGGCGATCACGTCGGGCACGCTGATGGTCTCCATGCACGCCGGCTTGCCGCGGGCCGACGGCTCGCACTCGTGCCAGAACTTCTGCCGGCACGGGCTGCACGGCAAGCGCTTGTAGACCACCGAGCTGCGCTCGCCCCAGGGGCCGAACTTCACCGGCGACTGCGGGCCGAACAGCGCCACCAGCGGACGGCGCAGCGCGGCACCGAGGTGCATGATGCCGCTGTCGTTGCACACCAGCAGCTCGCAGCGCTCGAGCAGCGCCATGGTCTGGCGCAGCGTGGTGTTGCCCACCGCCATGATCGGCTCGGGCTTGATGTGCTCGCGCAGCACTTGCGCATCGGCCACGTCGCCCGGCCCGCCGAACACGATCACGCGGCCGCCGTGCTCGGCCTGCAGCCGGTTGGCCAGCGCCACGAAGTTGTCGTCATGCCAGGCGCGCGGCTTGTTGGTGGCAAAAGGATGGATCGCGATCAGGCGGTCGGCTGGCCCCACGCCGTGCCGATGCAGAAAGGTGCTGGCGAACAGCCGCTCGCCCGCGGTGAGCCAGGCCTCGAGGTGATCGTCATGCACCGCCACGCCGTCGGCGCGCAGCACGTCGAGAAAGTTCTGCACCTCGTGCTGGTCGTGCCGATAGGGCACGCGCGTGGTCAACAGCAGGCCGCGCCCTTCTGTGGTGAAGCCGATGCGCCGCGGCGCGCCGCTCAGCCATCCGATCAACGCGCTGGTCAGCGAGCGCTTGAGCACATACACGCGATCGAAGCGCTGCTGCCGCAGCGCGCGCACGAAGGCCAGCTTGTCGCGCCAGGTCTTGTGGGTGCCGCGGCTTTCGGCGTGGCGCGTCACCGGGTCCCAATGCAGCAGTTCATCGACGTAGGGGATGCTCGCCACCACGTCGGCCGAACCCGACGCCACCACCCAGACGATGCGCGCATCGGGTTTGGCGCGGCGCAAGTTGCGCAGGAACGGCACGGTCAGCAGCGTGTCGCCGATGAAGCGATAGCGCAGCACGAGGATGCGCTCCCCGGTGCGGGTGTTCGCAGCGGCTGGCGTGTCGCCCGTCATGGCATGTGATCGCTGCGGCTCAACAGTCATCGCAGCTGAACGCGAGCTCGGCGATGTCGATGTCGCGCAGCGCGGCGCCGTCGGCATGCGCAGCCCCGAACGCCGCTTCGCCGAGCGCAGCGGTCGCCAGCGCGCGCGCACGGGCGAGCGCCTGGGCTTCGTTGCCCTCGTGCTGCTCCCGGCGTGCGGCGTAGCTGGCGTCGGCATAGCCGAGCAATCGAGCAGCTGCCTGCGGGCGCGACTGCAGCGCGGCCAGCAGCCCCAGATAGACCGCCGCGACATGCGGCATGTCGAACGCACGGGCCTGCGGCCAGCAGGCCTGCGCCACCGCCTGTGCCTGCGCGCCGTCGTCCAGCGCCAGCAGCGCGGCGCACAGGTTGATGCGCGCCAAGGCCAGGCTGAATTCGTGGCGCGAGCCTTCGAGCAGCGCCACCAGGCGGGCGCCGGTGCGTGCCGCTGCGGCGGCATCGCCCGCGGCGAGCTCGTGGTCGATCAGGTTGCCCAGCGCGATCGAGCCGTCGCTGCCGCGTTCGAGGTCGAGCGCCACCAGGCGGCGGCTGCGGCGCAGGGCCTCGGCCGTGTCGCCGCGAAACCGTGCCACCAGTTGCGCGGCGTCGGCGCCCCAGAGCAGGCGCTGCGCCGGCCACGCCGGATCCTCCAGCGCCTGCAGCTCGGCCAGCGGCGCGGTCGCCGCATCGGGCTCGCCTGCCTGCACCGCCGCGCTGACCGTGCGGCACAACGCGAAGTACAGCGTGAAGCGGTCGCCGTCCGCCTCGTCGAGGGTGCGCGCCAGCGCCAGCGCACGTTGCGCGGCGTCGCGGCTTGCCGTCTTGCGGGTGTCGGCCCAGGCGCAGCTGATCTCGATCCAGGCGCGCTGCTGCAGCACCGGCGGCGCATCGGCGCCCGCGCGCCGGGCCAGCGCGTCGGCCAGGGCCATGCGTTCGGCGTGCTGCGACGGCGGCAACGCGCGCAGCAGCGTGGCGCCGACGCCCAGCTCGATCGCCGTGTCGCTCGCGGCTCGCGCCCAGGCCAGCGCGTCGCGCGCGTGGTCGAGGTCGCCCGCCAGCCGCAGCTGCCAGTCGTCGACGCCGATGCGGCCGCTGAAGTGGCTCTTGTACAAGGCGTCGCACGCCAGCGCGGTGGCCGCGGCGTGACGGCGCTGCAGCGCCTGGCGTTCGCCGGCTTGCGCGAGGCGCTCGAGCGCGAACGCGCGCGGCGACTCGAGCAGGCGGTAACGCGTCGACGCGTCGGCGTCGGCGGCCAGCACCGCCACCAGCGAGCGGTCGACCAGGGTGTCGAGCGCGTCGAGCACGGCCCATTCGTCGAGCCCGCCGCCATCGGCCGGATCGAGCAGCACCCGCTGGATGAAGGCCAGCGGCGCGCTGCCGGGCAGCACGCCGAGACCGCGGAACACCTGTTGCTCGCGCGGCGGCAGCAAGTCGTAGCTCCACTGCAGCGCGGCGCGCAGGGTCTGCTGGCGCTGCGGTGCGTCGCGCCGATGGCGGGCGCGCAGCAATTGCAGCCGGTCGCCGAGCGATGAGCGCAGCGTGCGCAGACCGAGCGTCTGGGCGCGCGCGGCAGCCAGCTCGATGGCCAGCGGCAGGCCGTCGAGCGCACGGCACAGCTCGATGACCGCCGGCGCGTTCTCGTCGGTGAGCGCGAAGCGGCCATCGACGGCGCCGGCGCGGTCGACGAACAGCGCGACGGCGCCGAACTGCAGCGCGTCGCGCGCCGGCAGCGTGGCCTCGGGCACCGCCAGCGGGGCGATGCGCAGGACGCGCTCGGCGCCGAGCTGCAGCGGAGCCTGGCTCGTCAGCAGCAGGCGCAGGCCCGGTGCGGCGGCGTGCAGCACCGCGCAGACATCGGCCACGGCGTCGAGCAGGTGCTCGGCGTTGTCGAGCGCGAGCAGCAGCTGCAGCGGCGCGGCCGCGGCGGCGAGTGCGGCGAGCGGCTCGCCGGATGCGATATCGATGCCGAGCGCCGAAGCGATCGCGGCCGGCACCGCGGCGGCGGTCGTCACCGGTGCGAGCTCGACCCAGCAGACGCCTTGCGGGTAGGCGCTGCGCCGCTCCTGCAACAGGTGCTGGGCCAGCAGCGACTTGCCGATGCCGCCGGCGCCGGCGATCGTCACCAGCCGGTGCGCATCGACCAGCGCGCGCAGCTGCGCCAGCTCGTCGCCGCGGCCCAGCAGCGGTATCAGCTCGAGCGGCAGGTTGCGTGCGCAGCGGCGCGCGGCGGCGACGCCGGCGCGGTAGCCGGGCGAGGCAGGCGCCGCCGCACCGTCGGCGCTCTCGATGCGCGCGACGAAACGGTAGCCGCGGCCCGGGATCGTCGCGATGACGTCGCCGCCGAGCACCTTGCGCAGCGCGCTCATCTGCGCCGCGAGGTTGTTGTCCTGCACCACCATGTCAATACGGCACCTTACCTATCCCTACAGGGATTCAAGCGCCGGCGGCTCGAGACCGAGATGGTCACGCATGACTGCTGAGTAGTGCGCGTACTGTTCCGCGGCGGCCGCGTGGGAGCCCGTGAGGCGGTAGAGACGAAGAAGAGACAGCTCAATTTGATCGGCTTCAGGTGAGAGATCCAGGGCTCGCCGCGCAATCAAGATCCCGCGCTCAAAATGACCGCTTGCCATGTCGCCCGCAACCGCGCCCTCGACGATCTGAAGGTATCGCGAGTGGAGCGAGACTCGATAATCGCTCGCCCACTCCTCGTACGCGAAGTCGAGCGCGAACGAACCTCGGTACGCCCGCGACAGACTGAGTACCTCGTCTGGCGTCGGGTTCGGCCCCATGGCTTGCATGTGCTCGAGACACGCGCGGCTCCGCGAGTTGATGAGTTCGGTGTCGAGCCATATCACGTCTGACT
Organism: uncultured Chloroflexia bacterium; assembly: GCA_963813335.1. Lineage (GTDB taxonomy): Bacteria > Chloroflexota > Limnocylindria > Limnocylindrales > CSP1-4 > SPCO01. The sequence goes on along the minus strand of CAWEYL010000007.1, from coordinate 74,852 downwards.
CGTGGTGGACGTAGCCAGGAGACAGGTCGTCCTTGTACGCGGGCTCGAAGACACGACGCAAGAAGTAGACGGTCTGATTGAGGGAGTTGAGGGCGTCAGCCGGATCGAACTCTGGCCATAGGGCCTCCATGACCTCGTCGCGCGTCGCTGCGTATCCAGGTCTCGTGAGCAGGAAGCAGAGGAGCGCCAACACCTTGCGACGTACGTTGGACCCATCCACCACGCGGTCCCCCACGTGGATCGCCACCCGTCCTTGATCCTCGACGTATACGGGGGCCGCGACTCGCCTAGATAGCGCGCGACCGAGTTCCGCTTCTGGCTTCCCCTTGTGACGATGCGCGATTCGCCTCAGCCGGCCGATGTCTTCGGAGTCGCCAACCAGCTCCAGAAATCGGGCCGCCGGAACCGCTGACTTCTCGCCGTCGTCGACGACTACCCGAAGCGCGGGTCTCCACCGCTCCGGACGAACCAGCGCCTCCTGCAGGACGATGGCGCGCTCGTCGTCGCTGAGAAGGTCCAAGCGTCGAGCGACCAGTTCAGCAACGTACGTCAGCGCCCACGATCCTCGGTGGACGGTCGACCTCACGTATTGCCTCAGACCTTGATCTCCAGCACAGATGGCGCGGAGGGCAAGGCCGTACTCGTGCCAGAGGCCGGCTGACGTCGCCAGTGAATGTCGAAGGGCCGACTCGACGTGTAAGGATGCATCTGAGGTTCCGCCGACCACATGCACATGGGCGCGAACGGCCAAAACGTGCGCCTTTTGGCCAGAGACCTCGGTCGGGGTATCTGGATCGATAACTTCGATGAGTTCCTTCGCAAGTCGAGTATCGCCGCGCCTGATCGCGAGATATGCGGCGGTCGGAGTCGATGCGATTCTCGCCCAGTCGGCCTCTTCCCCGAGGGCCTGAAGATCCTCCAGATGTTCCGTCGCGCGGTCAGAACTTCCATATCGCGCCTCCATCTGGGCGGCTTCCTTGAGGGCATCCGCGTGAATAGCTTTGTGAGGCTCGCGCAACGCCAGGTCTAGTTCCGCCCAACCTTTCTCGACCTGGCCCAGGTGGAGGTATGCCCAAGCGGCGATTGCCCGACTTGTAGCGACTTCTGTCGCACCTGAACCACCCTGCAGGAGCTCCATTGACCTGTTGGCCGCTTCGAGTGCCTCGATCGCCAGCCCACGAGTTCGGAGGGTCTCCGCGAGGTTCAGGTAGGTGATTCCTTCGAAATGGGTCTGCCCACGCTCTCGCTGCTGCTCAGCCAACTCGCGAAGTCGGACTACCGACTCGCCGACGTTGCCGTCGACCGAATCTGCTACGGCAGCAAGGGTCCCTTCGGCGATGCCGAGCCATACCGGGTCCTTCGTAACCACCAGCAGCTTGTGCGCCGCATCCACGGCGGCATGCGCTTCTCCGAGCGTCAGCATCAGCGACGCGAGATTGGCGAGGGCGATGTCGGAGGTCGGGTCGGTTTCGACGGCGCGCTTCGCTCGGGCAAGGGCCCCTCGGATGTCGCCGAGCTTGAAGTCACGACGCGACAGCACGACGTGGAAGCTCGCCCGGAGGTCCTCCTCGGGCGCCTGGTCGACGAACTGGGCGGCGACGAGATAGTCGCCGCGGCCGATGATGCTCTGGGCCGCATCGTCGATGATCTCGAGGGCGCGGTGCCGGTCGCCTGCCGCCCAGTGGTGATGGGCCGCGATCCGCCAGTCCAGGCCTTCGGCGTAGACGGCGACGGTCCGGTGGAGCGCCCTGACCGCCTCGAGCCCGACATCGCGCGTCAGTCGCGCTTCGAGGAATTCGCGCACCAGCGGGTGGTAGCGCAGCTCCCTTCGCTGGCCCTTCGAGCGACGTGAGAGCAGGGTGATCCGCTCGGCGGCCGCCGTCAGGCGGGCGGTCTCGGAGGTTTCGAGTCCGCTGACCACCTCGGCGAGGTCGGGCGTCACGATCTGGAGGATCGAGGTCCGCATCAGGAACGACTGGAGGTCCTCGGCCAGGTCTCCGACGACCTCCTCCGCAAGGTAGTCGTACAGGTCGTGGTCCGCGCCGGAGAGCCCGCGCACGAAGGCCCGGATCTCGCTTGGCGACCGATCGCGAAGCGCCGCGTTCACGAGCTGCAACGATGCCGCCCAGCCTTCGGTCCGAGCCGCCACGTCGGCGAGGACATCCGGCTCCAGGTCGCGGCCATAGGCTTCCCGGAAGAGTCGATCCGTCTCGTCCGGATCGAACCGCAGATCGTCGGTGGTCAGCTCGGCGACCTCGCCGGTCGCCCGGAGCCGGGCGATGGGGATCGTCGGCGCCCGACGGCTGGCGAAGACGATCGTCAGTCGCTCTGGCGCCCTGGCCACGAGTTCGCGGGCGATGAACTGGACGTCCGGCGCGTCGTCGACGAGATGGAAGTCATCGAAGATCAGCACCGCCCCGTACGGCGCGATCGTGCGCAGCTCGCGGATGAAGACATCGACGACCGTGTCCCGTGTCGGCCCGCCAAGGCTCGGGTCGGCGAGCATCGCCGCGGTATTCGGCGCGAACGATGGGTCGACCTCGCGACCCGCGGCGACCAGGTGGTTGAGCACCGAGATCCAGTCACGGTCGTCGTCATCGAGGCGGTACCACATGGTCCGGAGTCGAGTCCGGCCCGAGAAGTCGGCGAGGAGCGTGGTCTTGCCGTAGCCAGCATCGGCGAGCAGCAGCACCACCCGCTGGTTGATCTTCGCCGCGAGCCAGTCGAGCAGTCGATGGCGCGCCAAGGTCTCCTCGCGCAACGGCGGAGGCTGGACCTTCGCGTACTGGATCGGGAAGCCGCTCACGTCGTCGCGGTGGGCTCCGCTGACTTGCGAGGCGATGGTGGATGTCCGTCCTGGTCCGACCGGGATCGGCGAGCGCTCGCCGGGACCCAGCCGAAGGCCGGCCATCGTGGGCCGGGCGAACGATACGGAGCGCTCGCGCTGGGTGTCAACGGGCAGATCCGGACCGGGCATGGAGGGATGGTGACGACGGACCCTCACCCGCCCATTCAGCTGCGAGGCGCGAGGGTCAGGCGGTCTCGTCGGGGAGCAGCGGACGCAGCGACAGCGCGTAGACCTTGCCGTCCGCCGGGCCGTTGAGCACCATGCCCTGGAAGCCGCCCTGGACCGGGCCGAGGCCGAGCGCGTCGACATCCGCGGCGCTGATCGCCTTGGTCGCCGAGCTGGAAGGCGTTCGGGTCCGCCGGGAATGCGAAGTCGGCGGGCTTGATGGACGTCCAGGGCCATGGCACGGCGCCGACCTGGCCGGTGCCGTCCATCAGGATCGCCCGGTAGTCGGCTGGCACGTAGACATCGGTCGTGACCGTGCCGCCGGCATCGAAGTCGGCGAGATGCTCGGCCAGGTGCTGGAAGGCGGCCCGCGCGATCGCGTCCGGCACGCCGGGTGTGTCCATCCCGAGCGCCACGACCGACACCGTCTTGTCGACGCCGCCGGCATGGACGTCGAAGGTGGTCGTGCCGGCATCGGCGACCATCGGGTTCTCGTAGCTCTCGCGGGCGATCCCGAGGCCGCCCTGGCCGAGCGCCTCCTCGAGGACGGCCTGGATCTGGTCCTCGCTGAGCTTGGCGGTCCGCAGCGGGCTCATCGGCATGACCGATCCGATCGCCGGCGGCGGCTCCGCCGTCTGGTTGCGGAAGACGACCGTGCCGTCGCCGTACAGGGTGAAGATGGGGGTCTGCGTGGCCGAGAAGCCCGGCATCATCAGCCCGCCGCCGACGTCGTAGCGGAGCAGGACGTCGGTCGGCTCGGTGGCGTGATCGATGGCGCCGACGGACGCCGCCGACGGGCTGGGGGAGGCGGCCGGGGCGCTCGGGACAGGGCTGGCGGACGGAGCGACGGATGGGGAAGCGCCGCTGGAGCTGCAGGCGACGACCACGAGGGCGATGGCCGGCAGGAAGGCGTGGCGGGTCAGTGCTGGCATGGCTCCCCGACGCCGCCTCGGCGCGATGGGTTCCCTGAACGGGGGCTGAGCGTGGAAAAGGGCTTGACGCTGCGCGTATCTTCACGCCTAAGAGTTCCGGGCCCCCAGTGCCCGGGCCGACCGGGCGCGCGCCCTCCTGTAGCGTGCCCTGCGCCGTCCCGAGACCTTCGGGCATCCGCGACTCCCGGTGGGGTGGCGTGTTGTTGCCCAAGGAGGGTCTGGAGAGGGTGTTCGAGGACCGTTCGCTGACCTGTCGCGACTGCGCCGAGGAATTCTCGTTCTCGGCCGGCGAACAGGCCTTCTACGCCAGCAAGGGGCTGACCAACGACCCGCAGCGCTGCCCATCCTGCCGGGCCGCAGCGAAGCGGGCCCGGTCGAACGAGGGCCCACGGGAGTTCCACGCCGCGATCTGCGGGGCCTGCGGAGGGCAGGCCGTCGTGCCGTTCGCGCCACGGAACGACCGCCCGGTCTACTGCAGCTCCTGCTTCGACAAGGTTCGCGCCGGGACGATCTCGGCCACACCGGCGAGCGTCTGACTCGCCCAAGCGCCGCTCCCAACCCAGCGATCGACGAGGCCGGTCCGGCGACGGATCGGCCTCATGGCATCATGGGAGCGCCGCGGCGACGACCGGCATGACGTCCGGTGTCCGCCGCGCCAGGAGGTGCGAGCGTGGGCGTCATCATCATCCGGGAGATGGTCGGGACGAGCCCGCGATCGTGGAGTGACGCGGCCCGCCAGGCCGTCGAGACCGCATCGAAGACCGTCCGCAACATCCAGACCGTCGAGGTCGTGAAGTCGAGCGCGGTGGTCGAGGACGGCGTGATCGTCGAATACCGCGTCGAGGTCAAGATCGGCTTCGAGTACGAGGGCGCCTGACCGACCCGCCGCGGCCGCGAGCCGTCGGCCCGGGACGACCGTCAGCTCGCCTCGACGAACCGTTCGCCCGCGTAGCTCACGAAGCGGGTCTGCTTCTTCTTGAAGTAGAGCTGCACGTCGCCCGTGGGGCCGTTGCGATGCTTGGCCAGCTTGAGGTTGATGACCTCGCCGTCCGCATCCTGCTCGTCGCCGGGCTTGTCCTTCTCGCGCCAGAGGAACATCACGAGGTCGGCGTCCTGCTCGATGGCGCCCGACTCGCGCAGGTCCGACAGCCGCGGCTCCTTCGACTCCCGCATCTCGGGCTGGCGTGAGAGCTGCGAGAGCGCGATGACCGGCACGTCCAGTTCGCGGGCCAGCGCCTTGAGGCCGCGCGAGATCTCCGAGACCTCCTGGACGCGGTTGGCGTCCCGGTTCGTGGTGGTGGCCTGCATGAGCTGCAGGTAGTCGACGATGACGAGATCGAGCCCGGCCTCCGCCTGGAGGCGGCGCGCCTTCGTGCGCAGCTCCATCGCGGTGATGTTGGGCGTGTCGTCGATGTACATCGGCGCCTCGGACAGGGCGTTCATGGCCGGGGCGATGCGGGCGAAGTCGAGCTCCTCGAGGAAGCCGCTGCGAAGTCGCTGGGAATCGATGTTGGCGACGCTCGAGAGCAGGCGCAGCACCAGCTGCTCCTTGCTCATCTCGAGGCTGAACACGCCCACGCTGCGGCGCTCGCGGACGGCCGCGTGCTCCGCGATGTTGAGCGCGAGGCTCGTCTTGCCGACCGACGGGACGCGCGGCGAGGATCACCAGGTCGCTCTTCTGCAGGCCGGTGGTGAGGGTGTCCAGATCGGTGAACCCGGTGCGGACGCCGCTGATCTCGCCACGATGGGCGTGCAGGTAATCGAGCCGGTCGTACGCGTCGTGCAGCAGCGCCTTCAGCGGGCTGAACCCGACCGAGATGCGCTTCTGGCTGACCGCGAACAGCTCCGCCTCCGCGCGATCGACCGCCTCGCTGATCTCGGCCGGGTCCTCGTAGCCGATCCCGGCGATGCGACCCGCGGCGCCGATCAGGTTCCGCAGGACCGCCTTGCGCTCGACGATGCGGGCGTACTGCGTCGCGTGGACCGCGGTGGGCGTCTCGTTCGAGAGGCTCGACAGGTAGGCTCGTCCGCCGACCGCCTCGAGCTCATCGCGACGCTCGAGCGCCTCCGCCACCGTGACGACGTCGATCGGCTCGCGCCGCTCGAAGAGGTCGAGGATCGCCGCGTAGATGCGGCTGTTCGCCTGGCGGTAGAAATCCTCGGCGCGCAGGAACTCTGCGACCTCGACCACCGTGTCGCGGTCGATGAGGATGGCACCAAGGACCGATTGCTCGGCCTCGAGACTCTGCGGCGGAAGGCGGTCGATCACAGGCAGGACTCCGACGGATGGCTGGGGGCGTCATTGTCCATTGGCAGATGGCTCGGCCGGTCAACGAAAGCGGCCCCGGATGCGAGGCTCATCCCCCGTTCCCGGACCGATGTTGGCGAGATGTGGACGACTTCCTGTGGATATCCGCGGAGGCGCCGGGCCGTTGCCGCGACGTCCGTCCTCCCGAGTTCTGCGAAGGTCCGCCCGGATCAGGATCGCTGGGTTCTCTGAGCCGTTGTGAAGGGCCTGTCGGGCGGTCAAGGCGAAGGCGTCGGCTGAGCAGAGGAGCGAGCGCACCTGAGGGTGCGTGAGCGAGTCGCGGAGGCCGACAACGCACGCATCGGCCGATCCGACGGGTCCTAGTCGAGGCGTCGAATGACGCCGATCAATTTGCCCTGGACCCGCACGTCGTCGTAGTACTGGGCGGGATAGGCCGGATTGGCCGGCTGGAGCCGGATCCGATCCTTCTCCTTGAAGAAGCGCTTGAGGGTCACGGCGTTCTCTTCGACCTGGGCCACCACGATGTCGCCGTTGCGCGCGGTGGTCTGCGGCCGGATCAGGACGAAGTCGCCGTCCGCGATGTGGTCCTCGATCATCGAATCGCCGCGCACCTTCAGGACGTAGGCGTCGCCGCTGGGCGCGAGCATGTCCGGGACCGCCATCGTCTCCGACGCGTCCTGGTAGGCCTCGATCGGCCCGCCGGCGGCGACCTCGCCGATGATCGGCAGGACCCGCGATTCCGCGGTGGTCGCCTGCGGGACGAGCTCGCTGCTGAGCCCAAGGCGGATCGCCGCGGTGGGGGTCAGGCGGATCGCACGAGACTGTGCCGCCCCGCGCTCGAGGTAGCCCTCGCGCTCGAGGATCTGCAGGTGGTGGTGGACGGCCGAGGTGGAGGCGAGTCCGACCGCGCGGGCGATCTCGCGCACCGACGGCGGGTAGCCGCGAGCGCGCAGCGTCGCCGCGATGTAGTCGAGGATCTTGACCTTGCGTTCGGCGTCGTGCTTCGTCACTCGCGCCTCCTTGCCGTCCATGATACCGAACGGGTGTTCGATGTCAAGGGGACCGGCGCCGGCCGCCACGGCGAGCAGGACGGCCCGGCGGCGCATCTCACTGGTAGACTCCCGTCCCCGACCCGCGTGCGTGCGACCGCACGTACGAGGCACAGGAGCGTCATGACGGCAGCCGGCACCACCAACAGGGCGAAGACGACCAAGACCCGACGCGGCCGGGCGGGGTTCGGCCGGGCACTGTCGATGATGGCCTTCCTGCCGCTCGCCAGCCGCTTCCCGATGTACGCCCGGCTCGTCACGGCGCTCGCCCTCGACGAGCGCATGCCGGTCGGACGCAAGGCGCTGCTGGCCGGGGCCGCCGGCTACCTGGTCCTCGGCCGGGACATCATCCCGGACGACGTGCCCATCATCGGCGGGCTCGACGACGTGGTCGTGGTCGTCCTCGCGGTCGACCTCTTCCTCGACGGCGCGCCGGAGGAGCTCCTCAACGAGAAGCTCGACGAGCTCGGCATCGACCGGGTCGCCTACCAGCGAGACATCGCGCAGATCCGGCGCTTGACGCCCGGGCCGGTGCGGCGGACCATCCGCCGCGTCCCCGCCCTCGTCGGCACCGCGTCGGACGCGATCCAGAACATCGGTCTCGGGCCGCGGCTGCGGACCTGGATCAACAAGGAGGATCCCATCGCGTGAAGGTCATTCTCACGAAGGACGTGCCCAAGCTCGGCAAGAGCGGGGAGATGAAGACCGTGGCCGACGGCTACGCGTCGAACTTCCTCATCCCCAACCAGCTCGCGGTCCCGGCCGCCGGCGGGGCCTATCGAGCGTGGCAGCATGACGTCGCCAGCCGCGAGGACAAGCGCAAGCGCGAGCGCGAGGACGCCGAGATCGCGGCGACGCGGATCGCGAGCACGACCCTGACCCTGGGCGTGAAGGTCGGCGACGCGGGCAAGCTCTACGGCTCGATCACCACGAAGGACATCGCCGACGCCCTGGCGCGTCGCGGCATCGACGTCGACAAGCACAAGATCGACCTCGAGGAGCCGCTCAAGTCGCTGGGCACCTACAAGGTCGCGATCAAGGTCCTCGCCGGGCTCACGCCGGAGGTCACGGTCGTCGTCGAGCCCAAGGGCTGACCCGCGGCGCCTGCGCCCCGGTCGTCACGACCCGAGCAGGTGCCAGACGAAGACCCCGTCCTGGCCGTAGACCTCCTCGAAGCGGTCGCTCGAGCCGAAGTCGGTCACCGTGCCATCCGCGCAATCGAGCACGCCGCCGCTCGACAGCACGTAGGTCGCCCCGTATCTCGCCATGACCTCGGCGGCGGCGTCCGGCCCGTCGCAGTAGGCGGTCTGGACGTCCGCTTCGCGCGCTGCCGGGTCGTAGCCGAGGTTCGAGACATACGGCCCGAACGTCGTGATGCGCAGCCGTCCGGCGAGATCCACCGGGCTGTTGATGTAGGCATCGGTCACGAACACGCTCCGCTCCGGCGTGTTCGCCTCGATCCAGCGGCCGGCCGCCTCCTGGCCGAGGCTCATGGTCACGGCCGGGTTGATCAGATGCCAGACGAGGATGAGCCCCGGCGAGATCGCCGAGACCGCCAGCACCCCGGCGATCGCCAGGCGCGGCCAGTGTCGGATCAGCCACGCCGCCAGGATCGCGACCGCGATCCACATGATCTGGAAGTACTTGTTCATGTCGAAGTCGACGGCGCTGACCCGCACGACGTTGGGGATGACGAACAGGGCGACCATCCAGGCGACGAGGAAGCGGCGCGACCCGAGGCCGCGTGACGTCGCCGCCGAGACGATCGCCAGCGCGAACGGGAGGCCGAGGTTGGTGGCGTAGAAGAAGAGCACCGCCAGCGGCCCCTGCTCGAAGCGCGCCTCGCTCCAGCCCGCGACGAACTTGAACGCCCCGACGTCGCGCTGCTGGACGACGGCGTCGGCGATGAACGGGATGGCAAGGACGATCGGCCCGAGGAAGAGCAGGGCATCGCGCCACGCGCTGCGGCGCCGCCACGCGCCCGTCGTCAGGACGTACAGCAGCACGATCAGGTAGGTGGCCGGGAAGGCGTAGAACTGGAACGGCGCGAGCAGCGCGGCCAGCACCCCGGCGAGGAGGACGCCCGCCGGGCGGCGGTCGAGGCAGGTCGCGACGAGCAGCACGACCGCGACGAGTCCCGGCAGCCCCAGCGTGGTCGCCCGGTGCGGCAGGAAACCGGTCCCCAGCACCGACGCGATGCGGAAGAACGGCCACCCGTCGGCCCACGAGTTGTCGTACGGATTCTGCGTGAGCAGGGTCCCGATATCGGTGCCCGGACCGCCGGCGATGAGGTCGCCGAGGAGCCGCAGCCAGCCCATGCCGCCGCCCACGCAGACGAGGACGGTCGCGATGAGGGCCACCCGTCGCGCGCCGGTCAGGCGCAGCGCCAGCGCCCAGACGAGCAGCGCCAGCACGGCGGCGAACAGCGCGCTCGTCGCGAAGTAGACCGGGATGAGGTCGACCCCGCTCGCGCTCGACGCGATCGCGCCGTGGAAGTCCGCGAACCAGTGGTAGGTCAGCGGCTCGCCGGCGAAGTAGGGGACCTCCGGCGGGAAGTTGCCGTGGAGGATGCTCGAGCCGATCGCGACATGGACGAGCAGATCGCTCCAGTTCCAGCCGCCGGAGATCCAGCCGTCGTCCGCGGCTCGCCAGCCGTTGGCGAACAGCACGAACGCCGACCAGCGCCGAGACGACGGCGGCGATCAGCCAGATCGCGGCAGTCCGCCCGCAGCGAGGCGGTGACCGCGGCCCGCGTCGGACGGGCGAGCGGCGCCAGCCACGGGTGACGGATCCGGGCGACCAGGGCGGAGGCGAGGACCAGGATGACGGCGGAGACGAGGACCGCGGGGCGGCCGAAGCCGATGACCCGCGCCACGACGTCCACGAGGTGGGCCGACAGGTAGACGCTGCTGACGACGGCGACACCGACCGCGCCCGGCGCCGGCAGGTCCGGGGCGACCCGTCGGACGAGGATCCAGCCGGGGACGGCGAACAGGATCGGCCACACCAGGGCCAGCCCGGCGAGCGGCAGGATCCAGACGAGGACGACGCCCGCGACGACCCCGACGCCGAGGGCGAGGAGACCGCGGTCGGACGCCATCGAGGTGGGGGCTTCCACAGCGGGTCGATGATACCGAGCGTGACCCACCGGACGATCCTCCACGTCGACCTCGATGCCTTCTTCGCGGCCGTCGAGCAGCGCGACCACCCGGAGCTGCGCGGTCGGCCGGTCATCGTGGGCGGGGATCCAGGAAGCCGCGGCGTGGTGTCGGCGGCAAGCTACGAGGCGCGCAAGTTCGGCGTCCACTCCGCGATGTCCCTGCGCGAGGCGGTCCGCCGCTGCCCGGACGGGGTGTACCTGCCGGTCGATGGACGCCGCTACCAGCAGGCCAGCCGCGACGTGATGGCGGTGCTGCGCGGGTACACGCCGCTGGTCGAGCCCATCTCGATCGACGAGGCGTTCCTCGACGTGACCGGCTCGTTCGAGCTGTTCGGCGACGGGCCGACGATCGCGCGGTCGATCAAGGAGCGCGTGCGCGACGAGGTCGGGCTGACTGCCTCGGTCGGCGTCGCGACGACCAAGCTGGTGGCCAAGATCGCCTCGGACCTGCGCAAGCCGGACGGGCTGGTGGTCGTGCCGCCGGGCGAGGAGGCGGCCTTCCTGGCGCCGCTGCCCATCTCGCGACTATGGGGCGTCGGCGAGCGGACCGGGGCGTCGCTGGCCGAGTACGGCGTTCGGACGATCGGCGACCTGGCGGGCCTCGCCCCCGACCTCGTGGTCCGCCGGTTCGGGAAGCACGGCGCATCGCTCGTCGACCGGGCGCGCGGCATCGACCCGGACCCGGTCCACGACGGCGACCCGGCGAAGTCGGTCGGGCACGAGCACACGTTCGATGTCGACACCAGTGACCGCGAGGTCATCGAGCGCACCCTGCTCGCGATGGCCGACGGCGTCGCCGCGCGCCTGCGCTCGTCGGGGACGCGGGCCGGCACGGTCGCGGTCAAGATCCGCGACTCGTCGTTCCGGACGATCACCAGGCAGCGGACCCTCGCCGACCCGACCGACATGACCGAGACCATCTACCGCGTGGCGCTGGAGCTCACGTTGCCGGAGGTCCGCGGGATCCGCGTCCGGCTCCTCGGAGTGACGGCGTCGAACCTGGGGGACCGGGAGCAGCTCGGGCTGTTCAGCGTCGACGATCCGCGACGGCGACGGGCGGTGGAGGCCGCCGATGCCGTGCGTCGCCGCTACGGCGAGGACGCCGTCACCCGGGCGCGGCTGCTCGGAGCGGGCCTGCCGGCCCCGTTCGAGCGCGACCCGCGGAACCCGCTGGACCGCCGGGCCAGGGGCATGCCGACCGACCCGGACGAGGGTGCCGACGCGCCAGGACGCCGTGACACGCTAGCTGTCACGGACCTCGACGACATTCCGCCCGACGACGCTTGACATCGAACACCTGTTCGGTCTAGTGTCCGACCAGCAATCGAACAGACGTTCTGTCGGACGAGTGCCCCGGACGACGACCCAGCGCCCCCTCGAAAGGAGCCATCCCGATGGCTTTCACCCGTGTCGATCCGGTCCCCGTCCACGTCCGCACGAACTGGTTCGACGGACGACCCCGCGAGGTCACCTGGGGTGATCAGCGGTTGCCCGTCACGCGACTGGCCGCGATCCGCGAGGAAGCGGCCGCCTATCCGGTCGTGACCGGCCCGCGGACCTTCTTCGAAGTCGAGACCCCAGGCGCCCGGCTGTCCCTGACCTTCCACCACCGGTCGCGCCGATGGACCGTCACCGGCTTCGACCGGGAGCGTCGCGCGGCCTGATCGCCGCCGCTACTCGCCTTCTGTCGCGCCGCCGTCGGATCCCTCCCCCGCACGGCGGCAACGTCGGTCGCGGGGCGGGCGCGCCGGTACCGCGCCCGCCCCGTTCCGATGCCCGAGGCGGACCTCGCACCCCCATGGCGGTGCCTCGCCCCTCGGTCCATGTCCCGCCGCGCGTGGCCGCGAGACCTACAATCGCCCGGTGCCGACTTCGGGATCCAGCCGCTTCCGCGACCTGACGCTCGACGGCTTCGTCGGGGCCCTGGCCTCGGCCGAGCCCGTACCAGGCGGCGGCAGCGCCTCGGCCGTGGCCGCCAGCCTCGGGGCCGGGCTCGTGGCGATGGTGGCGTCCCTTTCCGCGGGCCGGCCGAAGTACGAGCAGCACGCCGACCTCCTGGCCTGGGCCAACGCCACCGGGACGGCGCTCGTCGACCGGTTCCTGACCCTCGCCGACGAGGACGCGCAGGCGTATGCCGGCTTCTCCGCAGCGATGAAGCTCCCCCGCGAGACCGACGACGAGAAGGCTGCCCGCTCGGCCGCGCTCCAGGCGGCCGCCCGCGAGGCGTCGCTGGTCCCGCTCGCCTGCGTCGAGGCCTGTGTCGAGCTGGTCGGGGCGTCCGAGGCGCTGGCCGGACGAAGCAACGTCAACGCTTCGAGTGACCTGGCGGTCGCCTCGCTCCTCGCCGAGGCGGCGGCTCGCGGCGCCGCGGCGAACGTGCTGATCAACCTGCCGTCCGTCGGCGACCCGTCGTTCGAGGGCGAGATGACCGCGCGCGTCGACACCCTCCTCCACGAGGTGGAGCGGCTGGCCGCGGCCACCCGGGAAACGGTCGGGAGCGGCGAGCCGCGCGACCCCATCGCGGCCCGGGAGGGGTGACCACGCCAGCTCCGGGAGGGGCCCGGCTCCTCGAGGGCGGACCGATCGCCGACGAGATCCGGCTCGCGGTGGCCGAGGACGTCGCCCGGTTCCGCGACACCCGCGGCCGCCCGCCCGGCCTGCGCGTCCTGATCGTCGGCAAGGACGCCCCGTCGATGGTCTACCTCGAGCGCATCCTCCGCGGCTGCGCCAAGGTCGGGATCGATGCCGGGTTCGTCGAGCTCGATGGCGAGGCGACCGAGGGGCGCGTGACGGCAGCCGTCCGGGGCCTCAACGACGACCCCCTCGTCGACGGCCTCATCGTCCAGATGCCGCTCCCGCCGACCATCCGACTGCGCGCCGTCATCGACGCCATCGACCCGGCCAAGGACATCGACGGGATCCACCCGCTGAATGCCGGCCTGCTCCGGCTCGGCTACGACGGGTTCCTGCCGGCCACCGCCCACGCCGCGGTCGAGATCCTGCGGCGGTCCGGGATCGAGATCGAGGGCCGCGACGCGGTCGTGATCGGCCGCTCCGCGGTCGTCGGGATGCCAGCGGCGTTCCTGCTCGTCAAGGAGGACGCCACGGTGACGGTCTGCCACTCGCGGACGCGCGACCTCGCCGGCCACGTCGCCCGCGCCGACATCGTGGTCGTCGCCGCCGGACGTCCCGGCCTGGTCACGGGCGCGATGCTGAAGCCTGGTGCCGTCGTCGTCGACGTCGGGATCAACGTCGTCGAGGGGCGGATCGTCGGCGACGTCGACTTCGCATCGGCGGTCACCGTCGCCTCGGCCATCACACCCGTGCCGGGCGGCGTCGGGCCGCTGACCAACGCGATCCTGCTGACCCACCTGATCCGCGCCGCCGAGCGCCAGCCGGCTCGCCCGCCCGCGGCGCCGACCTCGGCTGCCTCACGCCCCGTCACCCCCGGAGGAGATCGATGAGCTTCCCGTCCGACCTGGAGATCGCCCGTGCCGTCACGCCGCGCCCGATCGGCGAGATCGCCGCGGGGCTGGGCATCCGGGACGACGAGCTGGAGCTCTACGGTCCGACCAAGGCCAAGATCACGCTCGAGGCCATCACGCGACTGGAGGCGGAGCGCCCGCGCGGCCGGTACGTGGTGGTGACGGCGATCACCCCGACCCCGCTCGGCGAGGGCAAGTCGACGACGACGGTCGGGCTCGCCCAGGGCCTGAACAGGATCGGCCACAAGGCCTCGGTCAACATCCGCCAGCCGTCGCTCGGGCCGGTCTTCGGCATCAAGGGCGGCGCCGCCGGCGGCGGCTACAGCCAGGTCATCCCGATGGAGGACTTCAACCTCCACCTGACCGGCGACGTCCATGCCATCGGCGCGGCCCACAACCTCGCCGGCGCCTTCATCGACAACAGCCTCCACCACAAGAACCCGCTGGGCATCGACCCGCACGGCGTCCTGTGGCCGCGGGTCGTCGACATCAGCGACCGCGCCCTGCGCCACACGGTCATCGGGCTCGGCGGTCGCGAGGACGGCGTCCCGCGCGAGACGGAGTTCGTCATCACCGTCGGCTCCGAGGTGATGGCGGTGCTGGCGCTGGCCACCGACCTGTTCGACCTGCGCGCGCGGCTCGGTCGGATCGTGCTGGCGACGCGCCCGGACGGGACGGCGGTCACCGCCGAGGACCTGGGCGTGGCCGGCTCGATGACGGTCCTCCTGCGCGACGCCATCAAGCCCAACCTGCTCCAGACGCTCGAAGGTGGGCCGGCCTTCGTCCACGCGGGACCGTTCGCCAACATCGCCCACGGCAACAACTCGATCATCGCCGACCGCATCGCGCTGGTGACCAACGACATCGTCTGCACCGAGGCGGGCTTCGGCGCGGACATGGGCGCCGAGAAGTTCTTCGACATCAAGTGCCGCGCGTCGGGGCTGGTGCCGTCGGCGGCCGTCGTGGTCGCCACGGTCCGGGCGCTCAAGATGCACGGCGGCGTCGGCAAGATCGTGGCCGGCAAGCCGCTCGACCCGGCGCTCCTCGAGGAGAACGTCGAGGCGGTCCGGGCCGGCGCCGCAGAACCTGGCGAAGCAGATCGAGAACGTGACCATCTACGGGATCCCGGCGGTCGTCGCGATCAACGCGTTCCCGCAGGACACCCCCGCCGAGGTCGAGGCCATCCGCGAGGTCGCCCTGGCGGCCGGAGCCCGGGACGCGGTGGTCGCCACGCACTTCGTCGACGGCGGCGCGGGCGCGACCGACCTGGCCGAGGCCGTCTGGGCGGCGACCGAGGACGCCGGCGCCGGGTTCAAGCTGCTCTACCCCGACGAGATGCCGCTGGCCGAGAAGATCGAGACGATCGTCACGCGGATCTACGGCGGCGCCGGCGTCGAGTTCCTCCCCGCGGCGCGCAAGTCGCTCAAGCAGTTCGAGGACCTGGGCTACGGCCACCTGCCGATCTGCATGGCCAAGACGCAGTACTCGCTGAGCCACGACGCCGCGCTCAAGGGCCGCCCGACCGGGTTCACCGTGCCGATCCGCGAGCTCCGGCTGTCGGCCGGCGCCGGGTTCGTCACGCCGATCTGCGGCGAGATGCGGACGATGCCGGGGCTGCCGTCCGTACCGGGCGGCACGAAGATCGACATCGACGCCCAGGGGAACGTGGTCGGGCTCTTCTAGGAGACGGTGCCGAGCACTCCCGTCGAGAGGGCGAAGCAGGCGACGATCACCGCCGCGACTGCGACGCCGAGGAGGCCGGCGCCCCACGCCTTGAGGTCGAGCGGGCCGAGCGGCTCTTCGGCATGGGCGTGGTCGTCGTGCTCGCCGTCGTCGCCATGGTCGTCCGCGGCGTGATGCAGGCCCGCGGATCCGGCGTGGCCCGGCTCGTCGTCGGCGTGAGGATCGTGGCTCATCGTCTGGTCTGGACCTCCGGCGGCATCATCGCAGACGGCGGACGCCATCGCCCGGCCCGTAGACTCCCGGCGTGACCGCCACGTCGCCGGACCCCGGGCTGATCCCCAGCCTCCTCGCGCTGGACCGCGACGCCCGGCTGCTGTTCCTGATGCGGACGCTGCGGATGTTCGCGCTACGGCTTCCTCGCCGTGGTCCTGGTGCTGTACCTCGACGCCATGGGACTCGACGCCATCACGGTCGGGATCGTGCTGACGCTGACGCTCATCGGCGACACGGTCATCTCGCTCTGGCTCACGACCAACGCCGACCACTTCGGCCGGCGCCGCATCCTCGTCGGCGGAGCACTGCTGATGGTGGTCGCCGGGATCGTGTTCGCGGCCACCGACTGGGTGCCGCTGCTGATCCTCGCCGCGACGATCGGGGTCATCTCGCCGACCGGCAACGAGGTCGGGCCGTTCCTCGCCGTCGAGCAGGCGTCGCTGTCGCAGACCGTCCCCGACGGCCGCCGGACGGCGACCTTCGCCTGGTACAACCTGGCCGGATACGTGGCCACGGCGACCGGAGCGCTCGGCGCCGGGCTCCTGAGCCAGGTGCTGCTCGATCGCGGTGCCCCGCCGGTCGATGCCTACCGCGCCATCGTGATCGGCTACGCGGTCTTCGGGGCCGCGATGGCGCTCGGGTTCTCGCGCCTCGGGCCGACCATCGAGGCGCCGCCCCGGGCGACCGCCACCGACGGGATCCGGCGCCGCCTCGGCCTCGGCCGGTCGAAGGGCATCGTCCTGCGGCTCGTCGCTGCTGTTCAGCCTCGACGCCTTCGGCGGCGGGTTCATCCCGCAGAGCCTCATGGCCTTCTGGTTCCACACACAGTTCGGCGTCGATCCCGGGGCGCTCGGGGCTCATCTTCTTCGCCGCCAACCTCCTGGCCGCGGTGTCGTCGCTGTCGGCCGCCCGGATCGCCGCCCGGTTCGGCCTGATCAACACGATGGTCTTCACCCACCTGCCGTCCAACGTCCTGCTGATCCTCGTGCCGCTGATGCCGACGTTGCCGCTCGCAGTCGGCGGTCCTGCTGCTTCGCTTCGTGCTCAGCCAGATGGACGTGCCGACCCGCCAGTCGTACGTGATGGCGGTCGTGGATCCGGACGAGCGGTCCGCGGCCGCGGGGGTGACCGGCGTGGCCCGCACGACCGGGGCCGCGATCTCCCCGTCGTTCTCCTCGGTCCTGATGGCGAGCGCCGGCTACGCGGCCCTGCCGTTCTACCTCGCCGGCGGATGCAAGATCGTGTACGACCTGCTGCTCTACCGCGAGTTCCGGCACGTCCGGCCGCCGGAGGAGCGGGCGACCCGCACCTGATCTCCGGCTCGGACCCCGCTCAGGCGGCGGTCGTCGGCGGCTCGTCGGAGGCGGAGCGCCCCGGCCTGCCAGGTGTCCCCAGGCGCCACCAGACGAACAGGACGATCGCCCCGACCACCGCGACCGCGATCAGGAGGTCGAACGGCTGCAGGGCGTGGCGGATGTCCGCCCAGTTGGCGCCCAGCACGGTGCCCGCATAGACGAGCAGCGCCGACCACAGGAACGCCCCGGCGGTCGAGTAGAGGATGAACGGCCCGAGCCGCATCCGGGCCACGCCGGCCGGGAAGCTGATGAAGGTCCGGACGATCGGCAGCAGCCGGCCGATGAACACCGTCGCGTTGCCGTGCTCCTGGAAGAACCGGTCCGCGAGGTCGATCTCGTGCTGGCGGATCAGGAGGTACTTGCCGTAGCGCTCGAGGAACGGGCGGCCGCCGTACGCGCCGATGGCGTAGGCGATCAGCGAGCCGAGCGTGTTCCCGATCGTGGCGAACACCACCACGATCCAGAAGTTCCACGGCGATCCGGTCAGCGGTTCGAGCTGGCTCGGGTCCGAGACCAGGAACCCCGCGTACGGGAGGATCAGCTCCGAGGGGAGCGGGATCATCGCCGACTCGATGGCCATCGCCAGCATCACGCCGACGTAGCCGACGGCGCCGTACAGGCTGTTCAGGAACGGGATGACGATCTGGTCGATGAACGCGAGCACGCGGCCCTCTGGGTGACGGGGAGGCGGACGGCCCGGAGGATACCCGACTATCCTCGCAACGGTGAGTGAGCCGGAGGTCCCGCACTTCACCCCGGACCGCGGGGGCGCCCCTCGAGGCGGCGCGACGGACCGACCTCCACGGGTCGTGCTGACCGGCGCCGACCTGACCATCGCCGACGTCGAGGCGGTGGCACGCGGCGGGGCGCCGGTCGCCCTCGACGTCCACGCCCGGGAGCGGATGGCGGAGGCCCGGGCGGTCATCGCGAGGCTCGTCGCGGACGGCGCGGTCGTCTACGGCGTGACGACCGGGTTCGGCGATCTCGCGACCACGTTCGTGGACCCGGCCCGCTCGGCCGAGCTCCAGCGCCGTCTGCTGATGAGCCATGCCGCCGGCGTCGGGACGCCGTTCCCGCGCGAGATCGTGCGGGCCATGCTGCTGCTGCGGGCCAATACCCTGGCCCTCGGCCATAGCGGCTGCCGGCCGGAGCTGGTCGATCGCCTGCTCGCGTTCCTCGAGCTCGGGATCCACCCGGTCGTGCCCGAGCAGGGCAGCGTCGGCGCCTCGGGCGATCTCGCGCCGCTCGCCCACCTCGCGCTGCCGATCATCGGCCAGGGTCAGGTCGAGTTCCGCGGGGCGACGTTGCCCGCGCTCCTCGCCCTCCGCGAGGTCGGCCTCGAGCCGCTCGAGCTGCAGGCCAAGGAGGGCCTCGCGCTGCTCAACGGCACCCAGCTGATGGGCGCGATCGGGGCGCTCCTGCTCGCCGACGCGGATCGCCTGACGCGGACGGCGTCGGTGGTCGCCGCCATGAGCGTGGAGGCCCTGCTCGGCACCGATGTCGCGTATGCCGCGGCCTACCAGCTGGCGCGGCCCCACCCCGGTCAGGTCGCGGTCGCGGCCGAGCTCCGCCACCTGCTGCGCGACAGCGAGCTCCAGCACAGCCATCACGCCTCGGCGCACAAGGTGCAGGACCCGTACTCGCTGCGCTGCGTCCCGCAGGTCCACGGCGCGGTCCGCGACGCCCTCGACCACCTCCGTCGCGTCCTCGACATCGAGCTGAACTCGGCGACCGACAACCCGCTGGTCTTCCCCGGCGGCGGCGTCGCCGACGCCGACACGATCGCGACCGGCGGCGGGCGGGTCATCAGCGGCGGCAACTTCCACGGCGAGCCCATCGCCCTGGCGCTCGACTTCGCGAAGCTCGCGCTCGCGGAGCTGGGGGCGATCAGCGAGCGGCGGACGGCCCTGCTGGTCGATGCGCGGCTCAACGGCGGGCTGCCGCCGTTCCTTGCCGCGTCGTCCGGGATCGACTCCGGGATGATGATCTACCAGTACACGGCGGCGGCCCTGGCCTCGGAGCACAAGGTGCTGGCCCATCCATCCTCGGCCAATTCGATCCCGACGAGCGCCAACCAGGAGGACCACGTGTCGATGGGCGCGACGGCCGCACGACATGCCGGCCTGGTGCTCGAGGGGGTCGAGCGGATCCTGGCGATCGAGGCGCTCGTGGCGGCGCAGGCGCTCGACCTGCGACTGGCCCCGGCCGATTCGCCGGCGCCGGGGGTGGGGGTCCGCGACGCGCTGGCCCGCATCCGGGCGGTGGTGGCGCACCTCGACGAGGACCGCGAGCCTGGTCCCGACCTGGCCGCCGCGACGGACCTGGTCCACCGAGGCGCGCTCGTGGATCTCGCCGGCTGACCCCGCGCGGCGATCAGCGCAGGCCGGTCAGCGCCGCTTCTGGGGCGGGGGGACGTGGTCCTCGCGGTAGCCGATGCGCCGGAGCGTGGCGTCGATCTCGTCGAGGTACGGCCGGCCCTCGCGCCGCTCCTCGAGCCAGGTCAGGTAGCCGGGATCGACCCGGGCGATCTCGCCGATCGACCAGCCGAGGTGGCGCCCGAACGTCAGCACGCTCCCGGACGGCCGGCCGGGCGGGCGGCCGGCGCCGCCGGTCCCGTCGCGGCCCGAGGAGTCGTCGAACTCGTGGTATGGCGACGGGGCGCGATGGTGCTCGGGCTCCTGCGGCGGCGGGGGCGCCGCGGTCGTCGAGGAGGATCGCACGCGAGCGCCGCGCGGCCGGGCCCGGGCGCGGGCCGCACGGGCCGGGTCGATCTCCTGCAGCTCTTCGTCGTACTCGCGCCGGCGCTTCGGGTCGCGGACCCGGTCGAATGCCGCGTTGACGACGGACATCTGGTGCGTGGCTCCGTCGCCCGCCACGTCCGGGTGGAGGCGGCGCGCCAGGGCGCGGTAGGCGGCGGCCACCGTCTCGTCGTCCGCGGCGGGGTCGACGCCGAGGACCGCGTAGGCGTCCAACTCTTTGGATCCGGGCACCAGTCCCTGCCTTCACGTGATGGTTCGACGAGCCGTGTCGCCGAAGGGCCGCCGCGAGCCGACTGTAGCAAATCGGACAAGCCCCTCGACCCACATCGCGCCGTAGACTCGGAGATGCCATGACCGACCCGCGCATCCGCATCGCCGACGTCCTGGACGAAGCCGTGTTCCGGGCTTTGCCGCCCTGCGCGGATCCCGGCTTCGACCATCGCACCTGCGACTACTGGGAGGACGCCGCCCGCGGCTCGAAGTCGTCCCGTCTCGCGTGGCTTGAGGCGACGCCGCCGAGCCCCGACGCGGGACGCCGGCCGGCGCCGGCCAACCCGTTCCTCGCCGACGCGACGGGCGCGCGGGCCGATGCCCCGAACCCGTTCGCGCCGCCCGCGGCCAGCCGGCCGGCGAATCCGTTCCTCGACGAGGCGGCGCCGGCGATCGCCAACCCGTTCGCGCCGCCGCCGCCGGCACCGCCGGCAGCCGACCCGGACGCGCCACGCAAGTGGCAGCTCCTCGGCCGCGGCCTGAAGGTGACCGGCAGCTACGCCAAGGTCCTCTACCAGGACGATGTCGCCGCGGCCTACTGCCAGTTCGGGCCGCTGACGGCGTACCCGCGCGCGCAGCGGACGCGCGACCTGTACCCGGCGCTGCCGGACGCGCCGCTCCCCGCGGTCATCACGTGCATCGCGACGACCGCGGCCGCGCGTGGCAGCGGACTGGGCCTCCGCCTGGTCGCGGCCGTCTGCGAGGACCTCGAGGCGCGCGGCTTCACCGCCGTGGAGGCCTACCCGGAAGCGGCCGCCCGGGCCGACGCGACCAGCGCGGCGACGCCGGCGTTCTGGCTCGCGGCGGGATTCGCGCTGGCGATCGCCGACGAGCGCTTCCCGGTCATGCGCCGGGAGCTGGCCTGAGCGGCATGCGACGCCATCGTCCGCCGGCATGGCCCTTCCTCGGCATCGCGGTCGCGCTCGTGCTCGTGAGCCTGACCGGCTGCGTGACGGTCAACCGCGTCCCGGCGGACCCGACCCCGACGCCGACCGCGTCGCCCGTCCCGACACCGACCGCGGCGGCCCCCAGCGCGAGCGGATCGCCGGCGGCGTCCGGCAACGTGGTCGTCGTCGACCCGGCCCTGCTGGGCCACCTGCCCGCCGCGGTCGACGGGCTCCCGCTGGCGCCTGACCCCACCACGGCGGCGACGGTCGCAGCCGACCCGACCCTGGCCGCCAACGCGGAGGCGATCGCGATGGCCATCGTCGTGGCCCCAGGCGGCTCGAACGGTGACGATCTCGCGGTGGCCAGCGTGGTCAAGCTGCGCCCCGGCGTCGACAACCCGATCTTCCGCGAGATCTTCCGGGCGGCCTACGACCAGGTGGCCTGCGCGCAGGCGGGCGGGACCGCCGGGTCCGAGGCGCGCACGATCGCCGGCCGCGACGTCCTCGTCGGGACCTGCCAGGGCGGCGCCACCACGTACCACGTCCACCTGGGCGACGGCCTCCTTGTCTCGGTGACGTCGCTGGGGTCGCGCCGGCTGGGCGAGCAGATCGTCACGGACCTGCGGGAGTAGGCTCGTCCCGATGTCCGGACCACGACCCGTCCGAGCCCCTCGCGGATCCGAGGCTGACCTGCCGCGGCTGGCAGCAGGAGGCCGTGCTCCGGATGCTGATGAACAACCTCGACCCGGAGGTCGCGGAGGACCCCGACCACCTCGTCGTGTACGGCGGGACCGGGCGCGCGGCACGGAGCTGGGATGCCTTCGACGCCATCGTCCGGGAGCTGCGCGCGCTCGGGGACGACGAGACGCTCCTGGTCCAGTCGGGCAAGCCCGTCGGCGTCCTGCGCACGCATCCGTGGGCGCCGCGCGTCCTCATCGCCAACTCGAACCTCGTCGGCAAGTGGGCGACGTGGGAGGTCTTCCGCGACCTCGAGCGGCGCGGCCTGATGATGTACGGGCAGATGACCGCCGGGTCGTGGATCTACATCGGGACCCAGGGCATCCTGCAGGGCACCTTCGAGACGTTCGCCGAGGCGGCTCGCCAGCACTTCGGCGGGACGCTCCGCGGGACCGTGACGCTGACGGCGGGGCTCGGCGGGATGGGCGGGGCGCAGCCGCTCGCGGTGACCATGAACGACGGCGCGGCCATCGTCATCGAGGTCGACGAGGCGCGGGCCCGCCGGCGTCTCGACATCGGCTACGTCGACCGGCTGACCCACGACCCCGCGGAGGCGCTCGCCTGGGCGCGCGAGGCGGCCGCCCGCCGCGAGGCGGTCAGCATCGCGCTCGTCGGCAACGCCGCCGAGATCGAGCCCGCCTGGGCCGCCGCCGGGGAGCGGTTCGACCTGGTGACCGACCAGACCTCCGCCCACGACCCGCTCGGCGGCTACGTCCCGGCGGAGATCGCGCTGGCCGATGCCATCGAGCTCCGCACGCGGCTCCCGGCCGAGTACGAGCGACGCGCGCGCGCCTCGATGGCGGCGCACGTCCGCGCGATGCTCGAGTTCCAGCGCTCCGGCGCCGTGGTCTTCGACTACGGCAACAACCTGCGCGCCGTCGCCCAGGAGGCCGGGGTCGAGGACGCGTTCGCGTACCCCGGCTTCGTCCCGGCCTTCATCCGGCCGCAGTTCTGCGAGGGACGCGGGCCGTTCCGCTGGGTGGCCCTGTCGGGCGATCCCGCCGACATCCGGCGGACCGATCGGGCCGTGCTCGAGCTCTTCCCCGACGATGCCGGCCTCCAGCGCTGGATCGCGATGGCCGAGGAGCGGGTGCCGTTCCAGGGGCTGCCGGCGCGGATCTGCTGGCTGGGCTACGGCGAGCGCGCGCGCGCCGGGCTCGCCTTCAACGAGCTCGTGCGCACGGGCGAGGTCGCCGCGCCGATCGTGATCGGGCGGGACCATCTCGACTCCGGCTCGGTCGCCTCCCCGAACCGCGAGACCGAAGCGATGGCCGACGGCTCGGACGCGGTCGCGGACTGGCCACTGCTCAACGCCCTGGTCAACACGGCCGCCGGCGCGACGTGGGTCTCGATCCACCATGGTGGCGGGACGGGGATCGGCTACAGCCAGCACGCCGGGATGGTGGTCGTGGCCGACGGGACGCCGCTGGCGGCCGAGAAGCTCGAACGGGTCCTGACCACGGATCCGGCGATGGGCGTACTCCGCCACGCCGATGCCGGCTACGAGCGCGCCCGCGAGGTGGCCCGCGAGCGCGGGGTCCGCGTCCCGATGCTCGACGGCTGACGGCGCGCGGCGGGCGTTCCTCGGCCCGGAAAGAGGCCTAGCATCGACCCGTGCTCATCGAATTGGTCCCGAACGTGTCCGAGGGTCGGCGCCTCGATGTCGTCGACCGCCTCGCCGAGGCCATCTCGAGCGTGGACGGGGTCTTCCTCCTCGACCGGACGAGTGACGCCAGCCACAACCGCTCGGTCTTCACGATGGCCGGCGAGCACGGCCCGGTCGTCGCGGCCCTCGAGCGGCTGCTCGCGACGGCGATCCACGAGATCGACATGGACGACCACACCGGGGAGCACCCGCGGATCGGGGCGGTCGACGTCATCCCCTTCGTGCCGCTCGCCGAGACCACGCTCGATGACTGCGTCACCCTCGCCCGCGACTTCGGGGCGCGCGTCGCGGACCGATTCGAGCTGCCGGTCTACCTGTATGCCGCCGCCGCGCGCCGCGACGACCGGGTCAAGCTGTCGGACGTCCGGCGCGGCCAGTACGAGGGCCTGAAGGTCGACATCGCCGAGCCCGGGCGCGAGCCCGATTTCGGGCCGGCGCGACTGCACCCGTCCGCCGGCGCGGTCGCCATCGGCGCCCGGCCGTTCCTCATCGCCTACAACATCAACCTCGACTCGAGCGACGTCGACCTGGCCAAGCGGATCGCGCGGCGCATCCGCGAGTCGGGCGGCGGCCTGCCGCGCGTCCAGGCCAACGGGTTCTGGATCGAGGAGCTCGGGCGGGCCCAGGTCTCGATGAACGTGCTCGACTTCGAGACGACACCGCTGTGGGTCGTCTGGGAGACAGTTCGCGAGGTGGCCGCCGAGGACGGCGTCGAGCTCGCCGAGTCCGAGCTGATCGGGCTGATGCCGGTCGCCTCGTTCCTCGCCGTCGCCGACCACGCCGGCGCCTCGCGCGACGCACCGGTCGAGGAGCGCCTCGCCGCCGCGGCCGCCTTCCTCCGCCTCCGCGACTTCAGCCCGCTCCAGGCCCTGGAGCTGCGGCTGCAGGCTGCCCGCGCCGCGTCGCCCCGCTGACCGGCGGCCATCGTGAGCGGCGGGTTCCGGCTGATCCACGGGGGTCGCTCCGACGAGAACCCGCCCGGCCTGCTGATCGTCGGCGCGGCCGAGATCGCGACGCTGGCGGGCGGCGTCCGGGCCGGTCCCGACCAGGGCGATGTCGACCGGCTGCGGGCCGACCCGGCGACCGGGCCGGACGCCCCCGACGCGCCCGTCGTGGCGTGCTGGGACGGGCGCATCGTGGCGGTCGGACCGCGCGCGGACGTCGAGGCGATCGTCGAGGCGGACGGGCTGCCGCTGGCCCGCTTCGCCCGGGTCGACGCCCGCGGCGGCTCGGTCACGCCGGGCCTCATCGACCCGCACACCCACCTGCTGTTCGGCGGCTCCCGCGAGGGCGAGCTCGTCATGCGCCAGGCCGGCGCGGGCTACCTCGACATCCTCGCCGCGGGCGGCGGGATCCTCTCGACGGTCGCCGCGACGCGCGCCGCGACGACCGACGACCTGCTGGCCCACGGCCGGCGCTGGCTCGACGAGATGCTGGGCCACGGCGTCACGACCGTGGAGGCGAAGTCCGGCTACGGGCTGGACCTCGAGACGGAGATCCGGCTGGTCGACGCCGCCTTCCGGCTGGGGACCGAGGGCCCGATCGACGTGGTCCCCACCTACCTCGGGGCGCACGCGGTGGCCCCGGAGTTCCGCGCCCGGCCCGCGGGCACGGAGGCGTACGTCCGATCAGTCATCGAGGAGCAGCTGCCCGGGATCGCGGCCCACGGCCGGGCCCGCTTCTGCGACGTCTTCTGCGAGGACGGCGTCTTCAGCGCCGATCAGTCGCGCCGGATCCTGGTGGCGGCCGCGGGCTACGGGATGGGCGTGCGCCTCCATGCCGATGAGCTCGCCCCGTCCGGTGGCGCGGAGCTGGCCGCGGAGCTCGGTGCCGCCTCGGCGGACCACCTCGCGACCCCGTCCGACGCCGGGATCGCCGCCCTCGCGGCGGCCGCGGACGCGGGCGAGCCGGTCGTCGCGACCCTGCTCCCGGTGACGACCTGGTTCCTGATGAAGGAGCACCACGCCCCGGCGCGGACGTTCATCGAGCGCGGCGTGCCCGTCGCCATCGGGACCGACTTCAACCCCGGCACCTCGCCGACCGCGAGCCTGCCGCTGGCGATGACCGCGGCGTGCGTCGGCCTGCGCATGACCCCCGACGAGGTCCTGAGCGCGGTGACGATCAACGCCGCGCAGGCGCTCGGCCTCGCCGACGAGATCGGGTCGATCGAGCCGGGCAAGTCGGCGGACCTGACGGTCTGGCGGGTTCCCACCACGGCCCAGATCCCGTACTGGCCGGCCGCCGACCTCGTGCGGACCGTCATCAAGCGCGGGCGGGTCGTCCTCGACCGGTCCTGAGCCCGCTCGACCGGCGGCTCAGACCTGCTTGCCGCGCGACTCGAGCAGGACGACCGCGGTCTCGGCGGGGAGCGTGGAGAAGCTGACCGACAGCTTCGGCTGCGTCGTCGGCTCCGCGCCCATCTCGTGGAAGAACTTGGCGAGTGCCTCGGCGCAGTCGGCGTCGTCGTCGCAGAGCGGCATGGGCACGACGATGCTCGGATCGAGCTGGGCCACGATCGCCGCCGCGCGGGTCGGGCTCAGCGCGCCGCCGAGCGGCACGCAGGCGATGTCCACCGAGCCGATGTCGCCGAGCTTCTCCTCCGAGAGGAGATGGCCGATGTCGCCGAGATGGATCGTGTGCAGCCCGTCGAGCTCGACCACGAATGCGACCTGCTTGCCGGATTCCGCGCCCTTCGCGTCATCGCGATAGGTGCGGACGCCGGTCAGCAGGACCTCCTTGACCTCGTACTCACCCGGACCGTCGAGCACGAATGCGGCGTCCAGGCTGGATGGCAGCAGCGTGTGCCCGTCGCGCGAGTGCTTGCCCTTGGCCCGCGGCAGCTTCGTGTCGTCAGGGTGGCTGAAGGTGACGATGTCGGCCGTGATGCCTCGGCCGGTCGGACCGACGACCGATTGGTAGGGGTCGGCGACGACCACCGCGTCGCGGCCGCGCAGGCGGACGCAGCTCCGTCCGTACCAGGTGATCTCCATGCCCCGATTCTGACACAGCGCCCTGCACGGCGGCTCGCGGATCGGGGATGGCCCGGACATGGAAAGACCGGAGGCGCCTGCCCAATCGGCGCCCCCGGTCGGAGGGAGGGAGGATGGAACCTTGTGGGTTCGTCCGATCACTACGCTAGGCCGGGCTGATTCAGCATCGAGGGGCCAACCGGTTAAGAAAGCGACACGTGGGGTCGCGGTCCGGGCCACGAGGCCCGCCGCCTCGGCCGGCAGGACCATCGCGTCATCCGGGTCGAACGCCACCGCGTGCGAGAATGCCGCGATGTCTCGACCCTCCGCCACTCGCTCCGTCGTCCTCGTGGTCGCGCTCGCTGCGCTGGTCGCGGCGTGCGACCCCGCCGCGGTGAGCCCCTCGCCGATGGTCGCTCCGTCCGTCGCCCCATCGGCCACTCCGTCCGGCGCGTCGCCATCGGCCGGTGCGAGCCAGGACGCGAACGCCACGTTCGACGAGATCGAGGGCCAGGTCGCCACGCTGCGCGAGCTCCAGGCCAAGCACAAGGTCGAGCGCGAGGTGATCGACGAGGCCACGCTCAAGACGATGCTCGCCGCGGAGCAGGCCAAGCAGACCCCGCCCGAGATCGTGGCCGCGAATGAGCAGCTCTACAAGGCGCTCGGCCTGCTGCCCGCGGACGCGGACCTCGACGCGCTGACCCTCGAGATGCTCGGCGCCGGTGTGGCCGGGTTCTACGACGACGACCAGGGCAAGATGTTCGTGGTCTCGCGGTCCGGCGGGGTCGGCCCGGCCGAGCAGGTCACCTACGCCCACGAGTACACCCACGCGCTCCAGGACCAGAACTTCACGGTCTTCAAGGACCAGAAGGGCGTGAAGGACCAGAGCGACTGGTTCCTCGCGCGGCAGGCCATCTTCGAGGGCGACGCCACGGTCGTGATGTCGTACTGGGCCGTGGCCAACCTGACCCCGGCCGAGCTGGGCGAGTACGCCAAGGCGGGCAACGACCCGGCGACCCAGGCGCTGCTCGCCAGGCTGCCGCCGATCATGACCGAGACCCTGACCTACCCGTACACGACCGGCGCGTTCTACGTCCAGGCGGCGCAGCTGTCCGGCGGCTGGACCGCCGTCGATGACTTCTACGCCCGGATGCCCGAGTCGACCGAGCAGATCCTCCATCCCGAGAAGTACACGGCCAACGAGGGCCCGGTCGATGTCGGGCTGCCGACCGATATCGCGGCTCGCCTCGGGAAGGGCTGGACGGTCCCGATGACCGATTCGTTCGGCGAGCTCCAGGACGGCATCTGGCTGCGCGTCTCCGGCGTCCCGAAGGCGGACGCCGACGCGGCGGCGGCGGGCTGGGGCGGCGACCGCCTCGCGGTGATCGACGGGCCGGGCGATGCCTGGGCCGTCGCGATCAAGACCGCCTGGGACACGACCGCGGACGCGGCCGACTTCGAGACGGCCGCGACGACCGCATTGGCCAAGGCGCAGGGGATCGCCCAGGTCCTCCCCGGCGAGGGCGGCAAGGTCCGCTGGGTGCTCGTCGCAAGCGACGCCGCCACGATGTCGCGCGTCGCCGGGGTCCTGGGCCTGGCCGGCTAGCGCCCTCGGCTACATCGACTCGGGCGCGGAGATCCCGAGCAGACCGAGCGCGTTCGCGAGGGTGACCTGGGCCGCGCGCGCCAGTGCGAGGCGGCCGGCCGAGCGTTCCGGTTCCGCGGCATCGACGACCCGCGCGTCGCGGTAGAAGCCGTGGAAGGTCGTCGCCAGGTCGGTCGCGTAGGCGGTGACGCCCTGCGTCTCCTCGAGCGCCACGGCGTCCTCGACGACATCCGGGAAGCGGGCGATGGCGCGCACGAGCGCGGCCTCCGGCGCCCCGACCAGCAGGCCGTCCACGGTGGCCGCTGGCGCCAGGCCGGCTTCGGCGGCCTTGCGCACGATCGAGGCGATCCGGGCGTGGGCGTACTGGACGTAGTAGACGGGGTTCTCGTTCGACTGCTTCTTCGCCAGCTCGATGTCGAAGTCGATCCCGGTGGTGGCCGCGCGTGAGGCGAAGAACCAGCGCGCCGCGTCGACCCCCACCTCGGCCAGCAGGTCGTCGAGCGTGATGAACTCGCCGGCCCGCTTCGACATCGAGACCTCCTCGCCGTCGCGCACGAAGCGGACCCACGAGTAGAGCTTCATCTCGACCGCCTCGCGCTCGTAGCCCATCGCCTCGGCGGCGTTCCGGACGCGGGCGACGGTCCCGTGGTGGTCCGCGCCCCAGATGTAGACCAGGTGGTCGAAGCCGCGGCTGAACTTCTCGGTCACGTAGCCGATGTCGGCGGCGAAGTAGGTCGGCTCGCCGTTGGAGCGGAAGATCACCCGGTCCTTGTCGTCGCCGAAGTCGGTCGAGCGGAACCAGACCGCGCCCTCGGACTCGTAGACGTGGCCGCGCTCGCGGAGGCGCTCGACCGCGCGCCCGACCCAGCCCTCGTCGTGCAGCCGGGCCTCGCTGGTCCAGACATCGAAGCGGACGCCGAGCGCGGTCAGGCTCTCCTCGATGCCCTCGCGCACGCGGCCGGCCGCCCAGTGCCCGACGATCCCGTCGGCGTCGGCGCCGGGGGCGGTGGCGGCAGCCCACACATCGTCCGGCAGCTCGCCGACCAGGTCGTGGACGTAGTCGCCCTTGTAGCCGTCGTCCGGGACCGGGTCGCCCCGCCGCAGGGCGGCCACGGACGCCCCGAGGTTGCGGATCTGCCCGCCCGAATCGTTGAAGTAGTACTCGCGTGTGACCTGCTGGCCGCCGGCCTCCAACACCCGGCTGAGCAGGTCGCCGATGAACGCGCCCCGGGCGTTCCCCACGTGGAGCGGGCCGGTCGGGTTGGCCGAGACGAACTCGACGTTCACGGCGCGCGGGGTCGCAGCCGAGAGCCGGCCCCAGCGGGCGGGCTCGGCGAGGATCCCCGCCACCATCCGCTCGAGCGCGGCGTCGGCCAGACGAAGGTTCAGGAACCCGGGCGCGGCCACGGTCGCGCCGGAGATGGTCGCCGTCGTCGGGTCGGCCGTCGCGCCGCGCTCGACCGCGGCCGCGAGTGCCGTCGCGATCGCGAGCGGTGCCATCCGGGAGGGCCGGGCCAGCTTCATCGCGAGGTTGGTGGCCAGGTCGCCGTGGTCCGGGTTCGACGGCCGCTCGACCTCGATCGCCACGGGCGGAGCGTCCGGCGGGAGGGCGGGCAGCGAGCCGTCGGCGACGGCGGCCTCCCAGGCGCGGCCGATCTCGGCCCGGGCACGAGCGCGGATCGAGGAGGCGAGGGGATCGCCGGGTGCGTCGGTCACGGCGCGAATGGTAGCCGCGCGAACCAGTGCACCGCCCGCCGACACGGGGTCGGGACCTTGGTACTGCCGCGGGCAGGACCCTCGGTGTCGGCGTGCACCGGTACGTGACTGGGTTCTGGTACAGTCCGCGATGGACTGGTGCGGTCAGGTTCATCCGGCGGTACTGGACGAGTACTAGCCGCCCTGACAACATCAGCCTCGGTCGGAGGCAGGGCATCGGGGATCGTCGCCCTCACCGTTCGGCAAACCATTCATCCGAGGCCAGCGTGCCTCCCTTTTGGGGAAATGATCGATGAACCGATCACGCGCCGGGCGGGGCACCGCGACCCGCAGACTCACATGGTTGGCCATCCCGATGCTGGTCCTGGCGGCACTCGCCGTCCCGACGTCGGTCGCGGCGCATAACCACCCACATCCGTCGACGGAGCCGTCCCAGAGCACGGAGCCGTCCCAGAGCACGGAGCCGACCGCCAGCACCGAGCCGACCGCGAGCACCGAGCCCACGGCCAGCACCGAGCCGACCGCCAGCACCGAACCCACGTCGAGCACCGAGCCGACCGCCAGCACGGAGCCCACGGCCAGCACCGAGCCGACCGCGAGCACGGAGCCCACGTCGAGCACCGAGCCCTCGCAGCCCACCGGGCCCGAATGCACAGCGCCCCAGGTCCCGAACGAACAGGGCCAGTGCGTCACGCCCCCCGGCGAGGTCGACGCTGCGACCTCCGGCCCGAACAACCCGACCCTCCCGCCGACCGACACCCTGGGCGCGACCCAGTCGTCGACCGGCAGCAGCTGGGCCCTCGTGCTCCTGCTCATCAGCAGCCTGAGCGCGGGCATCCTGTTCCTGACCCCGAAGCGCGTTCGCAAGGGCGACCGCGACTGAGCCAACGGTGTCGGCCGACGGCCGACCCCCACAGCGTGAACGGCAACGGACCGGGCCTTCGGGCCCGGTCCGTTCGATTCAGGTGCCGAGGGTGAAGCGCATGCCCGGATCGACCAGCTCGACCGGCCCGTCGTAGCGCAAGCGGACCGAGGCGACGGTCGCATCGCGGTCGAAGCCCATCTGCAGGTGCGTCAGCAGCACGCGGCCCGCGCTGGTCCGCGCCGCGAGGTCGCCCACGATCGGCCCATCGAGGTGCTGCGCGTCGGCCGGGACCGGCCCGGGCCCGAAGCTGACTTCGCTGAGCAGCACGTCGCCCGGGCGGATCAGCGGCTCGAGGTCCGCCGCGCGCCCGCAGTCGCCCGAGTAGACGAGCCCCGGACCCGTGCCGTCCGCCCGCGTCGCACGGAAGCCGAAGCTCGGACCGTCGTGCCTGACGAAGCGGGCCTCGACCACGAAGCCGCCCGGCCCGCCGACCGTGAACGTCCCCTCGGCAAGCGTCTCCACGTCGAGCGCCGCGGCCGTGAACCCTGGCTCGGCATGCAGGGCATCGAGCCGGTCCGCCAGCCCGGCGGGTCCGGCGACCCGCACCCGCCGGCCGCGCGGCGGCTCCCAGCGCAGGTAGATGCGGAGCGGGACCAGGTCGATGAAGTGGTCGGGGTGGAGGTGGCTCACGAGGACGGCGTCGAGCGTGGCCGGGTCCAGCAGGCCAGCCAGCCGCGTGAACGAGCCCTGGCCCAGGTCGAGCAGGAGGCTGTGGCCGTCGAGCGTCAGGAGATACGCCGCACCGGTCGCGCCAGGGCGATCGGTGTAGGAGGGTCCGGCGCCGACGACGGTCAGGTCCACGGTCCGTAGCCTAGCGTGGCGGAAGGGCTCGTTCCTCGTCGCGGAAGGCGATGCGCTCGAAGCCGGCCGATCGCGCGATGTCGTATCCGTCGCCGAGGGCCCACGCGAAGTGCTTCGCGCGATGGGCGTCCGACCCGATCGTGACCCGCACCCCGCCGAGCTCGCGGAAGCGGGCCACGACGGCCGCCGACGGATACGTCTCGGCCGGCCCGTGGCGGAGGCCGCTGGTGTTGACCTCGAGCGCGGTACCGCTCTCGAGGAGCGCCCGCAGGATCGGCTCGTACAGCTCGGGCTGCTCGGTGAACCGCTCCGGGAGGACGTGCGGATGGAGGTAGCGCTTGACGACGTCGATGTGCCCGATGGTGTCGAAGAGCCCCGAGCGAGCGGCCGCCTCGACCTCGTCGAATGCGGGTGCCACGATCTCCGCCAGCGGCCGGCCGGCGACCCAGCCCGCGACGTTGGCGGCGTGATACGGCGAACGGACCCGGTCGTGGACCGAGCCGATGGTGAAGTCGTAGCGCGTGCCGGCGCAGGTGATCGCGGATGTCCGCCTCCCACGACCGGTCGTAGGTCAGCTCGATCCCGAACCGGATCGTGACCCCCAGCGGGCCCCAGCGCTCGGCGGCGTCGCGGACGACGCGCTCGCGGTCGGCGAAGGTCGAGTAGCCGAAGGCCGGCGCCCCGGGCTCGAAGTCGAGGTGGTCGGTGATCGCCAGCTCGCGGATGCCCAGCTCGGCTGCCTGCTGGGCGTAGACGTCGATCGGGACGTCGCTGTCAGGCGACAGGTCCGTGTGGAGGTGCGCGTCCAGCGGCAGGTGGCGGCCGCGACGGTCCTCGGTCACCCGCCGATGAGGCCCAGCTCGTGTCCGACCCGGTCGAACGCCTCGAGGGCGGTGTCGAGCTGGGCGTCGGCGTGCGCGGCCGTGACGATCGTGCGGATCCGCGAGCGGTCGATGGCGACGGTCGGGAAGACGACCGGCTGGGCGAAGACGCCCTCCTCGATCAGCCGGTTCGAGAACCGCCCCGCCGTGTCCGGGTCGCCCATCATCACCGGCGTGATCGGCGTCTCCGAGCGGCCGGTGTCGAAGCCGAGCCTCGCCAGCTCCGCCTTGAAGCGCCGGGTGTTCGCCCAGAGGCGCTCGAGCAGCTCCGGCTCGTCCTGCATGACCCGGATCGCCTCGCGACAGGCGGCCACGACCGCGGGCGGATGGCTGGTCGAGAAGAGGAACGGCCGGGCGCGCTGGGTCAGGATCTCGCGCAGGGCCGTGCTGCCCGCGACATAGCCGCCGAGCGCGCCGACCGCCTTGGACAGTGTGCCGACCTGGACCGCGACCCGGCCGTGCAGCCCGAAGTGATCGACCGTGCCGCGACCGTCGCGGCCGAGGACCCCGGAGGCGTGGGCGTCGTCGACCATGACGGCCGCCCCGAACGCCTCGGCCGCCGCGACGATGCCGGGGAGCGGCGCGATGTCGCCGTCCATCGAGAACACGCCGTCGGTGACCACCAGGATCAGGCGGTACGGCTCGCCCGAGCCGTCGCGGCCGCGCTCGACCGCGTCGCCCAGGACGTCGTGGAGCGCCTCGACGTCCGCGTGCGGGTAGATCTTCCGGGGCGCCTTCGAGAGGCGCATGCCGTCGATGATCGAGGCGTGGTTGAGCTCGTCGCTGACGATCAGGTCGGTCTCGCCCGTGATCGTCGGGATGACGCCGGTGTTGGCGGTGAACCCGGACTGGAACGTCAGGACGGCGGGGGTGCCCTTGAACTCGGCCAGCTCGGCCTCGAGCTCCTCGTGCATCGACATCGTGCCGGCGATCGTGCGCACCGCCCCGCTCCCGACCCCGAACTCGCGGACCGCCGCCAGCGCCGCCTCGCGCAGCCGCGGATGGTGGGTCAGCCCGAGGTAGTCGTTGGACGAGAGCGAGATCAGGCGGCGATCGTCGATCGAGACGATCGGGCCCTGGGCGCTGCTCATCACCCGGAGCGGCCGGTAGAGGTGGCGCTCGCGCAGCGCGCCCAGCTCGTCGTCGAGGAACGCGAGGGGGTCCGGACGGCCGGCCGGTGTCGTCATGCGGTCCAGTCCATCACGACCTTGCCGGAATCGCCGTGGCGGGCCGCGGCGAAGGCCGCCTCGAACTCGCGGAAGCCGAAGCGATGGGTGATGGCCGGCCGGATGTCCAGCCCGGACTGGAGCATGACCGTCATCTTGTACCAGGTCTCGTACATCTCGCGGCCGTAGATGCCGCGCAGCGTCAGCGACTTGAAGACGACCTCGTTGATGTCGAGCGGGATCTCGCCGGTCGGGATGCCGAGGAGGGCGATCGCCCCGCCGTGGGCCATGGCCGAGATGGCGCCGCGGAGCGCGGACGCGTTGCCCGACATCTCGAGCGCGACATCGTAGCCCTCGACCATGTCGAGCTCGCCGAAGACGTCGCGCGAGGTCGCGCTCGCGCGGGTCGATGGCCAGCGACGCGCCCATCCGCATCGCGAGGTCGCGCCGGTAGGCGTTCGGTTCGCTCACGACGATGTGGCGCGCCCCGGCGTGGCGGACGATCGCGGTCGCCATCAGGCCGATGGGTCCGGCCCCCGAGATCAGCACGTCCTCGCCGAGGACGGGGAACGCGAGCGCGGTATGGACCGCGTTGCCGAACGGGTCGAAGATCGCCGCGATCTCCTCGTCGATGCCGGACCAGTGGTGCCAGATGTTGGTCATCGGCAGGGCGACGAACTCCGCGAAGGCGCCGTCGCGGCCGACGCCCAGGCCGATGGTGTTGGCGCACAGGTGGCGCCGTCCGGCGAGGCAGTGGCGGCAGCGCCCGCAGACCACGTGGCCCTCGCCGCTGACGAGGTCGCCGGCGTGGAAGTCCACCACGTTGGACCCGACGTCCACGATCTCGCCGACGAACTCGTGGCCGACGATCAGCGGCGGGTGGATGGTCTTCGCCGCCCACGGGTCCCACGACTCGATGTGCAGGTCCGTGCCGCAGATCCCCGTCTTGTGGACGCGGATCAGGACGTCGTTGATCCCGATCGTGGGTTCCGGGACCTCGCGCAGGACGAGCCCCGGTCCCGCCTCGGGCTTGACCAGGGCCAGCATGGCGTGCCGGTCAGCTCGGGCTGGCGGACGCCGCTGCGCTCGCGCTGGGGTTCGCGGACGGGCTCGCCGACGGGCTGCCGGCCGGACTGGCGGATGGGCTCGCGCTCGAGCTCGCGCCGGGGCTCGCGCTCGAGCTCGCGCCGGGGCTGGCACTCGGGCTGGGCTGGGTGCACTGGGGTTCCGGGTTGAGCTGCTCGCCCCACTGCGCGTAGAACGCGGTGATCGCGTCCTTGTCCAGGTCCTGCAGGGGCAGGACGCGGTCCCAGACGAGGGCCGCGAACGGCGTCTTCATGCTGTCGAAGCGCGTGAACACTGGCCCGACCGTGGTGCCCGGCGGGACCTGGCAGACCGGGCTGGCCGGGAAGACCGAGAAGAAGTCCTTGAGCGCCTGCTGGCCCTCCGGGGTCGCGCCCGAGCTGTCCCCGCGGTACAGCAGCACCAGCGCCCCGTGCTCCAGGTTGTGGATCCAGCCTTGCGGGATGGTCTTGTCGTTGGGTCCGTAGACCCGTGGCTGGATCGGTCCGAGGCCGGAGGCGTTGTAGTGGTTGCCACTGGCGGGCGGGCAATACGTGTAGGTGACCTTGGTCCCCGCCGCGAGATGGCTCCTGCCCATGTCGTCCTGCGGGTAGCCCCAGTTCGGCGTCGCGCCGGCTGCCGGGCTGGCCGTCGGCGCCGGGTCGAAGAGCGTCGAGCAGGCGTAGGCGGGGGCGGACGCCGAGGCGAAGACGAAGAGCCCGATCAGGGCGACACCGGCGAGCGCCGCGACCGCGATGATCAAGCCGCGGTAGCGCTCGGCGAAGGACCGCTGCTGCTGGCGGTAGGTCCGCGACGTGGGTCGGCGGCCGGTCCGGCTCGTGCCGCCGGGCCCCTGGCTGGTCCTGGTCGTCTGGCCGCTCGTCCGCGAGGTGGTACCCGAGCCCGCGGCGGCGGACGGCGCGGCGGCCGACGCGCCGGACGGGGCCGTCCCCGTCGAGGTCGCCGCTGCCGGGATCGTGCCAGGCGCGGGGGACGTGCCGGTGGCCGGTCGGGTGCCGGGTTGCTGACGCCGGCGGGAAGCCTTGCTCACGTGGATGCCTCAGGTGCGGTCGGAAGGGTCGCGGGATCTCGCTGGACCCGGCGGCGACGGTGGCCGCGCGCCGAGAGGGTACCCCATCGGGCCGTTCAGGCCTCGTTGAGGTAGGCCTGGACCTCGGGTCGGAGGAGGCCGCGGAACAGCAGGATGGACAGCGCGGTCACGAAGATGGTCTGCGGGACCAGGCCGCTCAGCAGCAGCAGCGGGATCAGCGGCACCGTCAGGCTCGCCAGCCCGAGCGCGAGATTCCGCGCGGCCTGCTTCCGCTGGAGCACGAGCGTGGTCGTGAAGATCGTATAGGCGAGCAGGACCATCACCACCACCCCGGGCAGGCTGACCGGGGCGCTGATCGCCTGGTCGATCACGAAGCGCAGGCTGAGCCCGATCCCGGCGAGGATCAGGAAGGCGTAGGCGAGGAACAGGCGGATGCCGCCGGGCATCTCGCGGACGCGGTCGAGCATGGGTGCCGATCGTACCGCAGCACCGGCTCCGAGCCGCCACACTGGGCCGCATGCCTGTCGACACGCCGGCCTGGGCCCGCGATGCGGTCTTCTACCAGATCTTCCCGGACCGCTTCGCCGCGAGCGAGCGGGTCCCCAAGCCCGGGCCTCTCCAGCCGTGGGACGCGCCGCCGACGGCGACCGGCTTCAAGGGCGGCGACCTGCTGGGGATCGCCGAGCGCCTGCCCTACCTCGAGGACCTGGGGATCGACGCGATCTACCTCAACCCGGTCTTCTCGTCGGCGTCGAACCACCGCTACCACACCTACGACTACTTCACGGTCGACCCGCTCCTCGGTGGCGACGCCGCCCTGCGCGAACTGCTCGACGCGGCCCATGGCCGCGGGATGCGGGTGATCCTCGACGGGGTCTTCAACCACACGGGGCGCGGCTTCTGGCCGTTCCATCACGTCCTTGAGACCGGGGCGTCGTCGCCGTACCGCTCCTGGTTCCACTTCGACCAGGGCGCACTCGACGCGGGCCGGCCGATCCTCGCCTACCCGCCGTTCGGGACGCCGTCGAGCCAGATCGGCTACGAGGCGTGGTGGGGGATCCCGGCCCTCCCGCGGCTGAACGCCGCCGACCCTGCCGTCCGCGAGTACCTGATGAGCGTCGCCGAGCACTGGCTGCGGTTCGGCACCGACGGCTGGCGGCTCGACGTCCCCGACGAGATCCACGAACCCGGGTTCTGGGAGGAGTTCCGGGCGCGCTGCCGCGCGATCCGGCCCGACGCCTACCTGGTCGGCGAGATCTGGCGCGTGGCCCCGGAATGGCTGTCCGGCGGCCGTTTCGACGCCCTGATGGACTACCCGCTCGCGGAGGCGATCCTCGGGTTCGCGGGCGGTTCGCACCTGGACATGGGCGTCGTCCACGCGCACCGCGAGTACGGCGCGACGATCACCCCGATCGACGGGCCCGCCTTCGCCGCGCGGCTCGGCGAGCTGCTCGCGGCCTACGACCCCGACGTCGTCGCCGTCCAGTTCAACCTGCTGGGCTCGCACGACACGCCGCGGCTGCGCTCGATCCTCGGCGGGGATCCGGACGGCGTGCGCATCGCCGCGCTCCTCCAGCTGACCCTGCCCGGCGCGCCGTGCCTCTACTACGGGGACGAGGTGGGCCTGGCCGGCGGGAACGACCCGGACTGCCGCGGCGCCTTCCCGTGGGACGAGTCGCGCTGGGATGGCCCGCTGCACGCGTATGTCCGCGACCTGGTCGGCTTGCGCCGAGCGGAACCCGCGCTGCGGGCTGGGAGCACCACTGTGGTCGCGGCGGAGGGCGGGGCCGTGGCCATCGACCGGCGGCTCGGGGACGCGCGTCTCGTCGTGGCCGTCAACGCCTCGGACGAGCCGGCCCGGCTGGAGGTCGGGCTCGAGGGAGCGG
The DNA here is from genome assembly GCA_963813335.1 of uncultured Chloroflexia bacterium. Classification (GTDB taxonomy): domain Bacteria; phylum Chloroflexota; class Limnocylindria; order Limnocylindrales; family CSP1-4; genus SPCO01. Next base: position 37,250 of record CAWEYL010000007.1, on the reverse strand, counting down.
GCGACCGGGCGCGCCTCGAGCCGGTCTTCTCGACCGCGGCGGACGGGGCCGATGGGCCATCGCCCGAGGTCGACGGCTCGGCACTCGTGCTCGGCGCACGAAGCGGTTCCGTGCTACGTCTCGGCTGAGCGCGACCCTATACTGCCGCCTTCGATGGCCGACTACCCGATCGAGCTGGACGCCGCTCTGGCGGGACGGCTTCAGCGCGCCCTCGATGTCGAGGCCAAGATCCCGCGCGCCCTCGAGACCCTCGGGCCGGTCGCCGGCCGGGACGTGTACCTCGTCGACGGGCAGCCGGGCGGGATCCGTGCGGCGCAGCTCGAGGGGCTCGGCGCCCGCGTCGTGGTCGGCGGGCCCATCGACGGCACGCCGGCGGCCGAGGTCGACGACGCGTCGATCGACGTCGTCGTCGGCTGCTGGACCTCGTTCCGCGGCGTCCTCCCCACGGAGATGGCGGAGGTCGCCCGGATCCTGCGACCCGGCGGACGCCTTCTGGCGGTCCACGACTACGGCCGCGACGACGTGTCGCGGCTGCACGACGACCGGCCCGAGTACGGCCAGTGGAGCCGCCGCGACGGGCCGTTCCTGCGCGGTGGGTTCAAGATCCGGGTCATCCACTGCTTCTGGACCTTCGAGTCGATCGAGGACGGCCAGGGCTTCCTCGCCGACGCGTTCGGCGAGCCCGGCAAGGCGGTCGGCGCGGCGATGACGCGGCCACGGCTCTCGTACAACGTCGCGGTCTACCACCGCTCCTTCGGCGACGGCGCGGCCCCGCGGGCGACGCCCGTCGGGTAGCCCGCCGGGCGGGTCCGACGGCATCGGCTGGTAGGCTTCGCGCCGATGACCTCCTCTCGACAGGCCCGCCCGGACCCGCGCTCGACGCCCGCCGCGTCCGGCGCCGACGCCCGCCCGGGCCGGCGCATCTCGCCCGGCGTCGTGATCCTGGCGATCGCGCTCATCGGGTCGGTCGTGTACACGGTGTTCGTCCTCACCGTCCGCGACGCGTCGCAGATCCCGCTGCTGGTGTCGGGGCTCGTGATCCTGGCGATCGTGTTCATCGCGCTCGCCGCGTATTGCGCGCGGGCGGTGTGGCGCTCGAGCCTCGCCGGACGCGACGGACGAGCCCTCGCGCTGGCCGTGGGAGGTGGGCTCGCGGCGATGATCGGAGCCGGCTGCGTGGCGGGCGCGATCATCCTCATCCTGCTTCGCCAGACGGCGGGCTGACAGGGTCCCTCTGCTAGACTCGGCCCCGGTCCGTGCGCCCCTGCCCCCATCGTCTAGAGGCCTAGGACGCCACCCTTTCAAGGTGGAGATCAGGGGTTCGAATCCCCTTGGGGGTACCACCTCAGGGCGCCCGACGAGACGGTCACTGCTGGAGCCCTGTCGTGCTCAGAGTCGGAGCCATGGTGGTCGCGCTGCTGATCTCCGCATGCGCGACCGCCCCGACCCCGACGCCGACGCCGCGCCCGATCCCGGCCGGATGGACGTATCGGACGTGGTCGGATCCGGCGATGCACCTCGCCGTCCCGCCGGAGTGGCAGGACGAAGACCCCCGCCAGACCTTTGATCCGTCCGAGGGGTCGCTGTCCCCCGCGGAAGTCGCCAGCATCGAGTCGACCAACGAGCTGGCGACTTCCGGCAAGATGCGGCTGCGGATGACGGGTCAGATGCCGACGTTGATCGGCGGGTTCGACACCGCCGCCGTCGTCGTGATCATCGAATTGGGGGATGCGTCGATCGATGCGTTCGTGCAGCGCCAGCGCCAGCTGGACACGGCGGTCTTCGGCGCCGGGAACATCGACCAGACCACCGTGTCGCTGGCGTCCGGACCGGCTGTCCGGCTGGCGTACGCGTTCAGCCTTGGTTCCGCACCGACCGCCCAGGAGGTCGACTACCTGATGATGCTGCCTGACGGCCGGAGCATGACCGTGGCCATCCTGGGATTCGCGGAGGCAGCGGTCCCTGAAGTGGTCTCCACCTTCGCGGAACTGGTCATCGACACCTTGGGGCCGTCTTGATGCGCAACGCTGGACGGCGCTCCCGGCGTTCGCGTTGCATCCCGATGGTCATCCTTGCCATCGTCCTGGCGGGTGGTCTGAGCTCCTGCAAGGCCCTGCCGAAACCGCACGTCCCCTCGCTCGGCGGTTCGGTGATGTCGTCGCTCCAGTCCCGCTGAGGCCGCCCGCCACCGGCCGTCCCTCGCGCTCCGCGCTCCCCCTGCTACCATCGCCGGCGATGGAGATCATGGGCGTGACGATCCGCACGATCACCGACGACAACGTGTCGAAGCGGTGCGACGGCTGCCTCGAGGTCATCGACGGCACGCCCTGGCGGATCAACCTCCTCGACATCGTCACCGCCGAGACGCCGGTCTCGTGGGCCGGGCGCCCGGCGATCAATCCGGGGCCGTTCCAGTTCCACGGCGACCCCGCCCACGTCCGCCACTGGATGGCCGCGAAGGGCTACCTGTTCTGCCGTCGTGGCGAGGTCCGCGAGATCATGCGGCCCGTGCCGATCGTCGGCCCCGACGGCGCCACGCGCTGGGGCCTGTGCGACGGGATCCACCGCGACGACCACGAGTTCGTCCCCGCCTGACGCGGGTTTGACAGGGCCGTCGGGCCGGACCTATCCTCCGCCCGCTCGGGCCAGCCGAGCCGTCCCCAGATTTGCATAGATTCCCGTGTCGACGGGTCGGCTCGGCTTCCCCCCAGCCGACCGACCCGTCGGCGCCCTCTCCCAGGGTCCGGCGCCGCCCGGGTCCGTCTGCGAGGCACGATGCCGCCCGCCCCTTCGTCCGTCGCGCTCGCTGCACCCGCTCCCGCTCCCGGCCCGGCCGCGGCCCGTTCGTGGCTGTCGCTCGGCCCGGCCAGCGCGCTCCTCGGCGTCGACCCGGGCACGCTCCGCCGCTGGGCCGATGAGGGCCGGGTCGCGGTCTATACGACCCCGGGCGGCCACCGCCGCTTCGACCGCCGCGCGCTGGAGCGGCTCGCCTCGGAACGCCGTCCCGGCATGGGCCGGCGCACGACCCGCCCCTCCGCCCGTCCGCTGGCGAGCCTTGGCGCGACCCCCGAGCGGCTCCAGCGCGTCTATCGCCGCAGCTACAGCGCGACGGACGCCCCGGCCGACCTGGTCCGTACGGCCGTCGACGACGACGACCGGGCGGCCTACCGGAGCGACGGGCGGCGCCTGGTCGCCGCGCTCGTCGCGCACCTCGACGCGGATCCGGGCGACGGCGCGGCGCGCGCGGCGGCCGAAGCGGACGCCGAGGGCCTCGTCGACGACCTGGCCCGACGGCTGGCGACCGCCCACGTCAGCCTGACCGAGGCGGTCGCCCTGTTCGTGGCGGCCCGCCGCCCGTTCCTCGCCGAGCTCGCCGGCCTCGGCCGGCGGCGGACCCTCGACCCGGCGCGTCTCGGCGCGCTCTACGAGGACGCGTCCGCCTTGCTCGACCGTCTCCTCCTTCGGTTCATCGCCACCCATCAGGCGGCGACCGAGTGATGGACGCCCGGGTCGTGCTCCCGACGCTGACCGCCATCCTCGCCCTGGCGTTCTCGCTGCTGCTGTTCGACCAGTGGCGGCTCCGGCGCGGCGGGTTCCAGCTCATCTGGGCGATCGGCATGCTCTTCTACGGCATCGGCTCGGCCTGCGAGGCCATCGGGGGCGCGAGCGGCTGGAACGAGGCCCTGTACCGGACCTGGTACCTCACGGGCGCCGTCTGGACCGCCGGCTGGCTGGGGCTGGGGACGGCCGTCCTGCTCGGTCGCACCCGGTTCGGCTACAGCTTCGCGCTCTGCCTGTTCCTGGCCGGCCTGTTCACGTTCCTCGTCCGCAACAAGCCCGAGTATGCCGGGGCCGGGACGCTGCCCCTGCTGTACCTGATCGCGGCGGCCCTCCTGGCGCTCGCGGTCGCGGTCGAGACGTACTTCCAGAACGACCGCTGGCCGATGCTCGCGGTCGGCGCGGTGGTGGGGGCGACCGTCCTCTCGATCGTCCTGATGGCGGTCGCGACGCTGCCTGCCCCGGGCTATGCGCTGGACCCCGCGACCGGCGTCCCGGTCGCGTCGCTGCTGCCGCCGCAGCTCCGGCTGCTCACCCCGTTCATGAACATCACGGGCGCGTTCGCGCTCATCCTCGGCGCCATCTTCTCGGCGTACGTGTTCATGCCGAAGCGACGTGTATTGGGCTACTCGCTGGACCCGAACCAGCCGGGGGACGAGTTCCTGTTCAACCTGCTGATCGCGCCCGTGGCCATCACCGTCAACCTCGTCGCGTCGCTGCCAGCCGCGCTGCGGGCGCTCGTCACGGGCCGGATCCACAGCCGGGTGCCGGCGACCATCCTCATCGCGCTCGGCGCGCTGGTCGCCGCGACCGGCGACATCCTCAGCCGATTCGGGGTGACCGGCCTGTTCCAGTCGGGCAAGTTCGTCGGCGTGATCTTCCTGTTCGCCGGGTTCCTGGTCTCGATCGACGTCTTCCGCGAGTTCCGGGTCCCGTTCACCACGATCGTCCTCGGCCGGACGCGGCACGAGTCCCCGGCCGCCGAGCAGCTGGCCGCGGCCAACGAGACACCGCCCGAGCCCGCGACGGGGCACGCACCCGGCTGACCTCGCCCCGTCCGCCCTACCATGGCCGGATGCCGCCGCCACCGACGACCGGGACCTCAGCCGAACGGACGACCGCTCCCGCGGTCGCGCTTTCGCCGGCGACCGGCATGGCCATCGTGGTGGGCTCGGCGGCGCTCTTCGGCATGCTCGGGCCGCTGTCCCGGTTCGCCTACGACGCGGGCATGGAGCCGCCGGCGTTCGTGACCTGGCGCGCGCTCGTCGGGCTGCTGGGGACAGCCGTGTTCGTTGCTTGGCGGGCTCGGCGCGGCGACATCTCGCTCGACTCGCTGGGCGACCCTGCCGGGGAGGGCGCGCCGGATGCTGCTGCTCGCCGCGACGATGGGCTTCACGCTCAACCTCGCCATGTTCATCGCGTTCGACCGGATCACGGTCGCGCTCGCGCTCCTCGGCTTCTACACGTACCCGGCGATCGTCGCCGTCGCCAACACCGTCCTCGGGCGGGACCGGCTCGACCGCCGGCGGGTCGTGGCGCTCGTCCTCGCTCTGGCGGGCATGGTCGCGGTCGTCGCGTCGCAGCTGGACCCCGCGGCCGGCATCCGCTTCGACGCGCTCGGGTTCGGCCTGGCGCTCGGGGCCGCGCTCAGCCAGACCGTCTTCATGGTCACCAGTCGCGACGGCTACCCGACGGTTCCCACCGAGCAGGTGATGGCCGTGATCCTGGGGTTCACGGTGGTCGGCGCGGGCCTGGTCTCGATCGTCTCGGGCCACGCGGCCGCGCTGGTCGAGCCGGTCCGCTCGCCCTCGCTCCTGCCGCTCCTGCTGTTCACCGGGATCTTCGCGGCGGCGATCCCGTCCATCGGGTTCCTGACCGGGATCCGGGCGATCGGCGGGACGCGGGCGGGGATCCTGATGCTCTTCGAACCGGTCGTCGGGGTCGCCCTGGCCGCCTGGTTGCTGGGTGAATCGCTCGTGCCGCTCCAGGCGGTCGGCGCGCTGGCGATCCTGGCCGCCGCGGTCATCCTCCAGCGCGGGGCCGGCGACGCGGCCGACAGGCGACGCCGATGCGCTGGCCGACGATGGCCGTGCGCTCGTGGTCCCGGGCGGGCCCTGACGTGGCCGAGCGCATCCGGATCCTGCTCGCCGACGACCACGCGATGGTCCGCCGCGGCATGCGCGACTTCCTGGCGCTCCACGACGACCTCGAGGTGGTCGGCGAGGCCCAGGATGGCGCCGAGGCGCTGGCCGCGGTCGAGGCGCTGCATCCCGACGTCGTCGTCATGGACCTGCTGATGCCGGTCATGGACGGCATCGCCGCCACGGCCGAGATCAAGGCGCGCTACCCGGGCGTCGAGGTCGTCGCGCTGACCAGCTTCGTCGACGAGGATCGCGTCACCGCGGCCATCGAGGCCGGGGCGAGCGGCTTCCTGCTCAAGGACGCCGAGGCCGACGACCTGGCCGCCGCCATCCGTGCCGCCGTCGCCGGCGAGGTCCACCTCGACCCGGCGATCGCCGGGATCGTGGCCCGGGGCCTGCGCGACCGGTCCGGCCCCGGCACCAAGTCCGCGAACGCCCGCGGCCCCCAGCCCGGCGGCCCGGCGGGGGCCGGGGAGGGCGCGGTCCCGCGCGGACGGGGGAGCGCGCGGGCCAGCCTCGCCACCCTGACCGGCCGGGAGCGCGATGTGCTGTCCGGCGTGGCCCGCGGGCTGTCGAACCGTGAGATCGCCGAGGAACTCGGGATCGCGGAGCGGACCGCCCGGACCCACGTCTCGAACATCCTGGCCAAGCTCGGGCTCGCCAGCCGCACCCAGGCCGCGCTGTTCGCCGTGCAGCACGGGCTCGTCCCGGGCGGCGGATCGGCGCCCGGGCACGCCCCCCGGACGCCGACCGAGCGATGACCGCCGATCCCGGCTACACCGTGAGCGGCCCGTCCGGGGCGCCGACGTTCGTCTTCGTCCACGGGACCCGCCTCACCCGCGCCGCCTGGGGCCCGCAGGTGGCCGGGCTCGCCGACACGTACCGGACGATCGCCGTGGACCTGCCCGGCCACGGGACCCTCGCGGACCAGCCATTCACCCTGGAGGGCGCGGCGGACCATGTCGCCGCGGCGATCGACGCGGCCGCCAGCGACCGGCGGGCGGTCGTGGTCGGGCTCTCGCTCGGCGGCTATGTCGCGATGGAGCTTGCCGCGCGCTCGCCCGAGCGCGTCCGCGGGCTCGTGCTGGCCGGGGCGACCGCGGAGCCGACCGGCCCGAAGATGCTCCCGTACCTGGCCCTGGCGCGGGTCATGACGTCGGTCCCGAGCTCCCGGCTCGACGTCCTCAATCGCTGGTTCTTCCGGACGCGCTTCCCGGCGGAGGTCGCCGATCCGATCCTCGCCGGCGGGTTCTGGTCGCTCGGCGGGGCGAGCGCCCTGCGCGCGGTCGCCGGCCATCGTTTCCGGCCGCAGCTGGAGGCCTATCCCGGTCCGACGCTGATCATCAACGGCGAGCTGGACCTGCCGTTCCGACTCTTCTCGCGGTCGTTCGCGACGTCCGCCCACGGCGCGCACCGGGTGCGCCTGGCCGGGGCGTCGCACCTCTCCAACCTCGATCGGCCGGCAGCCTTCAACGAGGCGCTCCGCCGATTCGAGCGTTCGCTCGACCCGGCGTCCTGACCGGGCGGAACGGCCCTCGCGGTATACTGCCGGCACCGCCCACCCGTCCTTCGCGAGGTTCGATGCGCGTCCGCAAGGCTGTCTTCCCCGCCGCCGGCTGGGGCACCCGTTTCCTGCCCGCCACCAAGGCGCAACCCAAGGAGATGCTGCCGCTGGTGGACAAGCCGATCATCCAGTACGCGGTCGAGGAGGCCGTCGCCGCGGGGATCGAGCAGGTCATCATCGTCACCTCCAGCCAGAAGCGGGCGATCGAGGACCACTTCGACCTGTCGTACGAGCTCGAGCATCTGCTCGAGGAGAAGGGCGACATCGAGATGCTCCGGCAGGTCCGCCATATCAGCGACCTGGCCCAGGTGGCCTACGTCCGCCAGAAGGAGCAGCTCGGCCTCGGCCACGCGGTCCTGATGGCGAAGGACCTGATCGGCCACGAGCCGTTCGCGGTGATCCTGCCCGACGACGTGGTCATCGCCGACCGGCCGTGCATCGGCCAGCTGATCCACGCCTACACCCAGACCCATGGCTCGGTCGTGGCCGTCATGGAGGTCCCGCCCGAGGACACCAGCCGCTACGGCGTGATCGGCAGCGAGCCGTCGGAGGACCCGCTGGACCACGGCCGGCTCCACCGCGTCACGAGCCTGGTCGAGAAGCCGGCGGCGGCCGACGCGCCCTCCAACCTGGCCATCATCGGGCGCTACGTGCTGACGCCGAAGATCTTCGACAAGCTCGAGCAGACCCCGCGCGGCGCCGGCGGCGAGATCCAGCTGACCGATGCGATCTCGGACCTGATGCAGGAGCAGGCGGTCTTCGCCTACGAGTTCGAGGGGATCCGCTATGACGCCGGCACCACCATGGGCTGGCTCAAGGCATCGGTCGAGATCGCGCTCACGCGGCCCGACCTCGGCGCCGAGTTCCGCGCCTACCTGCAGGGGCTCGAGCTCTGACCTGACCCGGCCCAAGGGCGGCCGGCGCCATACGGTACGATGCCGTCCCACGCGCCGGGCTGGCCCGGCCACGACGAGGAGCAAGGTTTGGCGGAGATCGGCACGGTCCTCGGCGGTCGGTACCGTCTGGTCGAGTTGCTCGGACAGGGCGGCATGGCGACCATCTTCCGCGCCGTCGACACGCAGCTGGGCCGGGACGTCGCCGTCAAGCTCCTGCGACCCGAGTACCTGCGCGACCCCGATTTCTCGTCCCGCTTCCGCCAGGAGGCGCAGGCCGCCGCGTCGCTGACCCACCCGAACATCGTCACGACGTACGACTACGGGGAGGATCCCTCCGGCCCGTACATCGTCATGGAGCTCGTCGACGGCGAGGACCTGGCCACGATCATGCGCCGGAGCGGGCCGCTCCCGCCGCGCCAGGCCGCCCGGATCGCCGCCGCGGTCGCCCGCGCGCTCGCCGCCTCGCATGCCCGCGGCCTGGTCCATCGCGACATCAAGCCCGGCAACGTCCTGATCGGCCGGGACGGCCAGGTCAAGGTCGTCGACTTCGGCATCGCCCGTGCGATCGCCGAGGCCCAGACGACGCTCCCCGGCACCACCCTCGGGTCGGTCCACTACTTCAGCCCGGAGCAGGCTCGTGGCGAGCCCGCGACCGCCGCGTCCGACATCTACGCCCTCGGCATCGTCCTGTACGAGATGCTCACCGGGGTCCGGCCTTGGGAAGGCGACAGCGCCGCCGCGGTCGGGCTGGCCCGGCTCTCCGGCCCGGTCCCGGATCCGATGGCGGTCCGGGCCTCCGTCCCGCCCGACCTCGCCGCGATCACGCGCAAGGCGCTCGCCCTCGAGCCCGACGACCGCTTCACCTCGGCGACCGCGATGGCCGACGCGCTCGACGGCGCGGTCTCCGGCGCGGCGGTGGCCGCGGGTGCGGCAGGCGCTGCGGCGGCCGGGATGGCGGCGCCCGGCGCTGGCAGCGGGAGTGGGGCCGGTGGCATGGCGGCGGCTGGTGCGATCGCCGCGGGTGCCACGATCGCCATGAGCGGCGTCGCACGGGCCAACCCGTCAGCGGTGCCCTACGCCGCCGACGCCTACGCGACCGCCGACGATGCCGGCACCAGCGCGCCGCCTCCGCCTCCGCCGGCTGGCACGCCACCACCGCCGATGCCCCCGGACGAACCGGAGAAGACCAGCCCGATCGTGTGGGCCGCCGGGATCGGCGCGATCCTCCTGTTGGTGCTGATCGCCTTCCTCGTCTTCCAGATGTCGTCCGGCGGCGGCGCCAAGCCGTCCGCGACCCCGGCGCCGGTCGTGGTCCCGAACTTCGTCGGCCAGCTCGTCACGGACGCCCAGCGCGTCGCCGACCAGAAGGGCATCGTCCTGGTCACGACCGGCGCGCCCTCCGACCAGCCGGTCGGCACGATCCTCGCCCAGGACCCGCCCGTCGGGACCGTCCTGACGGCGGGCAGCACCGTCAACGTGACCGTGGCGGCGGGCGTCGACACGACCCCCGTCCCGGACATCCGCAAGCTGCCCGAATCGGACGCCCTGCAGGCGCTCAACGACGCCGGCCTCCGGGTCGGGGCGCGCACTGACGCGTTCGACGCGACGATCCCCCTCGGCAGCGTCATCAGCCAGAGCCCGGGACCGGGCCTGATCGTGGCCAAGCAGACGCCGGTCGACTACGTGGTCTCGAAGGGCCCCGAGCCGACGCCGAGCCCGACGCCCACGCCGACCCCGACGCCGACGCCGACCCCGACGCCCACGCCGACCCCGACCCCGACGCCGACCCCCACCCCGACGCCCACGCCCACGCCGACTCCGGTGCCGCCGACGCCGACGCCGACCCCGCCGCCGCCGGCGCCCTGACCCGGCGGTCGTCCGGAACGGGCGAGCCGCGGCTGGCCTAGACGGTCGGGTCCTCCCAGAGGCTCCACCTCGGCTCGTCGGGTGCCATCGGGAGCGAGGGTTCGGGCGCGCCGATGCCCGTCGCGTCGGTGGTGCCGGCTGGGTCGGGCGCGCCGAGCGGACCGGCCGTGACCTCGACGAACTCGATCTGCTGGACGGGCGCCCCGTCGATCACCGCCAGCCGGGCGCGCGCCGCCGGGATGGTGGGCGCCATCGAGAACGGGCCGCCCTCCCAGCACGCCCGGATCTCGTCGCCGACGAGCGGCGCGCGTCGACGGTCGAGCCCGCAGTACCCCACGTTCGCGGCGACCGAGCGACGGAAATGCCGACAGGTCAGGCAGGCCGTGCTGGATCGTCGGCAGACCCAACACCTGGCCGTCTCGGCCTGTGGTGTCCCGCAGTGTGGACATCGCCACATCGGCATGCCGCGGATGGTAGCTGCGAGTCGCCCCGCTGTCGAACCGGCGCGTCGGCGCCAGGGCCCGCTACTTGACGACGGTGATGACCGTGTAGTCCTGCGTGGACCCGAACGCGTCACTCGAGACGAGCACCGTGGCGCTCCCCTGGCCGAGGGTCGCCCCCTTGGGGATCGTCGTCTGCCACTCCGCACGCCCGTTCGAACCGGTCTTGGCGTCCTGGGTCACGGTCGGGATGCCCGGGATGCTCAGGGTGAAGGTCACGTCCGCACCCTTGAGCGGGTTGCCGTCCGGGTCGGTCGCCGTGGCGGTGAGCTTGATCCCCTCGGGCAGCGCCTTGCGCGAGACCTGGTAGGCCGACGCCGAGAGCGAGACCGTCAGCTTGCCCGAGCCGCGGCGGACGGTCAGGGAGGTCGTCCCGGCGTTCCCGGCCGGGTCGGTCGCATCGATGGTGATCGTGTTCTGGCCGGTGGTGATCGGGAGGGTCAGGGTGAAGGTCCCGTCGGGCGCCGCAGATCCGGCGCTCGTGGCCCCGTTCGTCTCGTTGCGGGCCAGCAGCGTCGAGCGGGACTGGACCTTGCCCTTGATGGTGACGGTCTTGCCGTTGACGAGCGCGTTGGCCTTGGGCGAGGTGATCGTCACTTTGGGCTTCGCATTGTCGAGGACGTAGCGGACGATCGCCGACGACTCCGACTCGGTGTTGTCGCCCACGATCGAGACCGAGAAGTCGTTGATCCCCTTGGTGAGCTCGACCGGGACGGGGGTCTTGGCGGTCGGCCCGATCGGCACTTCCATGATGGCCGTCGCCTTCTGGTCGAGGAGGGCCAGGTAGACCCGGATCCGATGGGTCGTGTCGCCGACCATCGCCGCGGGGACCGTGACCACGAGGTCTACCTGCGGCGAGTTCGTGTACGGCTCGTCGGGCGGATCCAGCGACGGGGCGCCGCTGACGACCGGTACCGACGGGATGGGGCTCGGGGTCGCCGTGACGTCATCGACGAACCCGGTCAGCGTGGTGCCAAGGCTCCCGGCCACGGTCTTGAGGCCGCCGGCCGCGATGTACAGCACGCCTGCGCCCAGCCCGATGATCGCCAGCGACAGCGCGATGCGGAAGATGATCGGCATGCCGCGGCCGCGCTCGATCGGCCGATGGGTGGCGAGACGACCGGACGCCGGCTGTCGCGGCTTGGTCTTGACAGGGGCAGGACGGCCGCTGGATGGGGGTCGGGGTCGGACGTGAGTCGGCCGATCGCCGCGCCGGGTCGTCATCGCGCCGATTGTCGCACGGGTGGCGCGGAGCGGTCCGCCACACAGTCGCGTTGCGGTGGGATGTACTCTGGCGCGGTCAGCGCGCGTGACGGAAGACCGCCCGCGCCCGCAACGAGGGCTGGAGTGCAGGCACGCGATCCACGGACCGGCAAGCCGCCGAGCGGCGCGACCGGGAGGCCGCAATTCGGCGTCGGACCCATCGCCCGGGTGACGCCGTCGCCGCTCGTGTCGCGCGAGCCGACGAACGTCAACCCGTACGCCACCGTGCCGCCCCGTCCCGGGTTCGGGTTGCCCAACCTGCGTCGCAACGTCTGTCCCCACTTCTACATGACCGGCTCGCGCGGCGCCATCCCGATCCAGGCGCCGCACCTCCTGAAGGCGCTGATCCGGCAGGACGCCAACGTCAGCCGCTGCCAACTCCGCGGCGGCGTCCACCTGGACCAGGGCTACGTCAACGACGTCTGCCTGACGCCGCGGTTCAACCAGTGCGTCTTCTACGAGGACGAGCTGACCCGCGAGTGACGGGCGCGGGGGGACGGGCGTGACGGCCGCCGCCGAGCGCGCCTACGCGGACGCGCTGCGCGCCATCGAGGACCGCGGCCGGTTCGGGATCCGCCTCGGCCTCGGCCGGACGCGCGCCCTGCTGCGCGAGCTCGGCGACCCGCAGCTCGCGGTGCGCGGCGCGCTCGTCGCGGGGACCAATGGCAAGGGCAGCGTGCTCGCGCTCGCGGGGAGCGCCCTTCGCGCGGCCGGCCTGCACGTCGGCGAGACACCCAAGCCGCACCTCGTGAGCTATCGCGAGCGGATCGTCGTCGACGGACGGCCGATCGACGCGCCGACCTTCGCCCAGCTCGTCAGCGAGGTGCTGCCGGCTGCCGATCGCGTGGCCCGCCGCCTCGGGCCGCCGACCGAGTTCGAGCTGCTGACCGCCATCGTCTTCCGCCATTTCGCGAGCGCGGGCCTCGACCTCGCCATCGTCGAGGTGGGGCTCGGCGGACGCCTCGACGCGACCCACGCCTGGGATGGTGGCGTCGCGGCGATCACGAACGTGGACCTCGACCACACCGACCGGCTCGGGCCGACCATCCCGCTGATCGCCCGCGAGAAGGCCGCCATCATCGAGCGGGGCGACCTCGCCGTGACGGGCGCGACGGGCGACGCCCTGGCCGTGGTCCGCCGCCGCGCGCGGCGGATGAACGCACCGCTGACCGTCGTGGAGCCGGCCCCGGTGCTCGACTGGGATCGCCACGGGCTCACGGTCGAGCTGCGGCGCCTCGGCCGGACCCGTGTCGGCCTGCTCGGACGGCACCAGGGCGCCAACGTCGCGGTCGCCGACGCGGTCCTCGACGCCCTCGAGGCAGCCGGCATCGCCCGGGTCGACGACGAGGCGCGGCGGACCGGCTATGCAAGGGCGACCTGGCCGGGGCGGCTCGAGCTCCTGGTCGTGGACGGCCGCGACATCCTCCTCGACGGCGCCCACAACCCGGCCGGCGCCGCCGCCCTCGCGACCGCGCTCAAGGAGTTGCGCGGCCACCTCACGCCCGGCCCGGTCACGCTCATCACCGCGTCGATGGCAGACAAGGACGTCGACGGCGTGATCGCCGCGCTCTCTACATCGACCGCGCTCTCGGACGCCCGGGTCATCGCGACCGCCGTCGGCCTGCCGCGGGCCATGCCCGCGGCCGAGCTGGCCACCCGCTGGCGCGCGGCCCGGCCCGGCGACCCGGCGCCGGTCGTCGCGGCCGACCCGGCCACCGCGCTCGAGCGGGCGCTGGACGGGGCGGCCGGCCCGGTCGTGGTCGCCGGCTCGCTCTATCTTGTCGGGGCGATCCGCGCCAGGCTGGTCGACGACCCGCTGCTGCGCGACCCCATCGACGAGACGCGATGAGCCCCGACCCGACCACCATCGCCACCCCGCCGGCCGTCCGCCGGTCGATCGAGCCGACCACGATCGGCCCGACGACCTTCGCCTGGGGTGCCCGGACCTACGTGATGGGGATCCTCAACGTGACGCCGAATTCGTTCTCCGGCGACGGCCTGCTCGCGGGCGGCGACCCGGTCGGCGCGGCGGTCGCCCAGGCGCAGCGGATGGTCGACGAGGGCGCCGACCTCCTCGACATCGGCGGGGAATCGACCCGGCCGGGCCACGCCGAGGTGAGCGAGACCGACGAGCGCGCCCGGGTCCTGCCGGTGGTCGCGGCCGTGCGGGCAGCCCTGCCGGGCACGCCCCTGACGATCGACACGACCAAGGCCGCGGTCGCCGCGGCCGCGCTCGACGCGGGCGCCGACGCCGTCAACGACATCTGGGGGGTCGGCCCCGACGACGCGCTGGCCCGACTCGCGGCGGCCCGCGGAGTCCCGCTGATCGTGATGCACAACCGGGCGCAGCCCGTCTACCGCGACGTCACGAGCGAGGTGGTCGACGAGCTGCGCGCCGCCATCGAGCGAGCGATCGCCGCCGGGGTCCCGCGCGCCTTGCTCATCGTCGACCCGGGCATCGGTTTCGGGAAGACGGCCGGCCAGAACCTCGAGCTGCTCGGTCACCTCGATGCGCTGGCGGCGCTCGGCCGGCCGATCCTGCTCGGCACGTCGCGCAAGTCGACGCTCGGCAAGGTCCTGGACCTGCCGGCGGACCAGCGGCTGGAGGCCACACTGGCCACCACGGCGCTCGGCATCGCCAACGGCGTGGACATCGTTCGCGTCCACGATGTCGCCGCCAACGTCCGGGCCGCCCGGATGAGCGACGCCATCGTCCGCGGCACCTGGCAGGAGGGGTCGACCCCGTGAGCGATCGGATCGTGCTGACGAACCTGCGCTTCGAGGCGCGGCACGGGGTGCACGACTGGGAGCGCGAGACCGCGCAGCCGTTCGAGGTGGACGTCGAGCTCTGGCTCGACCTGGCGGCCGCCGGCCGATCCGACGACCTCGCCGCCACGATCGACTACGGCCTCGCCTACGACGAGGTCGCGGCCGTGCTCGACGGACCGTCCGCGCAACCTGCTGGAGTCGCTGGCCGAGGCGGTCGCGGGCGCCCTCCTGACGCGGTTCGATGCCGTGGACACCGTCGTGGTCCGAGTCCGCAAGCCGGCGGTCCGCCTCGCTGGCCCGCTCGATCACGCCGCCGTCGAGATCCGCCGCGACCGTTCCGCATAAGGCAGCGGTCCTGCTCGATCAGGGCCGCGTTGCCGGGTCCGCCGGTCGCTCACGCACCGTGAGGTGCGCTCGCTCCCTTGCTCCCCGGCGCCTTGCCCTGACCGGCTTGACCGCCGCCTGCAGATATGGAGAACCGGCGTCGCAGTGTTGGCGACGCCGGTTTCAGGAGTGGCGGATCGAGGTCGGCGGCAGGGCCGCCGACCGCTGTCCTAGAGGTTGCCCGGTCGGGTGCCCAGCGTGACCTGGACCGTCTCGGTCTTGCCGTCGCGCAGGAGCTCGACGGGGACCGTCTGGTTCGGGGAGAACTGGCTGAGGACCGAGTCGAGCGGGTGCTCGCTGTCGATGGTCTTGTCGCCGACCTTGGTGATGATGTCGCCGTCCTTGATCCCGGCCTTGGCGGCGGGTCCGTCGGCCTTGACGGCATCCCCGGTGGGGTTCCCGTTGGCGTCGACCGCGCCGACGTATGCACCCTGCTGGGCCGGGAGCTTGTTCTGGTCGGCGAAGGAGCGGGTGATGCTGACGAAGCTGATCCCGATGTACGGGCGGCTCAGCGCCTGGCCGGCCACGGCCTGGGCCATGATCGGGCGGGCGATGTCGATCGGGATGGCGAAGCCGATGCCGTTGCTGCCCGACGCGATGGCGGTGTTGATGCCGATGACGTTGCCGTCGGCGTCGAGGAGCGGCCCGCCGGAGTTGCCCGGGTTGATCGCCGCGTCCGTCTGGATGAGGTTGTTGAGCGGCTTGGTCGAGCCCTCGGTGGTGATCGAGCGGCCGGTCGCCGAGACGATGCCGCTGGTGACGGAGTTCGAGTAGGTGCCGAGCGGGCTGCCGATCGCGACCACCAGCTGGCCGACCTTGAGCGCGTCCGACTCGCCGATCGCGGCGCTCGGCAGGTCCGTGCCGTCGACCTTGACGATCGCGAGGTCCGTCAGGGTGTCGATGCCGTAGACGGTGCCCGCGAGGACGCGGCCGTCCTTGAGCTCGACGTCGAACTTGTCGCCGCCCTCGACGACGTGCTTGTTGGTGAGGATCCAGCCGTGGCTGTCGTAGATGACGCCCGAGCCGACGCCCGTCGAGGGGATGACCCCGAGGTCGCCGTTGTTGGTGTTGCCGGTGACGGTGATGCGTACGACCGCGGGGCTGACCCGGGCCGCGACGGCGATCGTCGCCGAGTTCTCGTCGATGGTCACGGGCTTGACCGCGCCGACCTGGGTGCCGGTCGCGGCTGCGCTCGAGCCGGGGATCGTGCGATCGAGGGCGCCGGTGGCGCCAAGCGCGAGGACCGTCCCGCCGGAGGCGAGCACGGCGGAGAGCAGCGCCGCCGCGACGATCGGGCCGCCGGACGACCGCCTCGTCGTGGTCGGCGCGACGGCGACGGCCGGGGCCGGCTCGGTCGCCGGCTCGTACCAGCGCTCGGGGGTCGGGGTCGCCGGCGCCGCGTCATACGTGCGGATCCAGTCCGGCCGGGTCTCGGGGGTCGGCGAGTAGCTCTCGGCCGCTGCCTCGGGGGCGGCGGGCGTCAGGGGAGCCGCCGGGGTCAGTGGCGTGGCGTCGACCGCGGCCTCGGGCGTGAGCTCGCTGCGCTGGGTCGCCTCGCCCGGATCGGCGGGGTCGTGCTGGAGATCGTCGGTCATGATGGTCGGTGGTCCTTGTCGGTGGCGGGCGGCCGGTGAGCGGCCGAGGGGGTTTGGTGAACCTTAGGGTGCAGGCTCAGGATTCACCTGCGGGCGGTCGGTCGGTGAAGTTTCCGTCACGTTCCGCCCGGCCTCCGGCGTGCGTGGCGCGTCCGCCGTGGGGACCGCGGCACGCTCGGCGGCCGGCGTCCCTGCGACCAACCGCGGGTCGCGCGGCAGCTCCACCGTGAACCGCGACCCCTCCCCGACGCGGCTCTCGACCACGATCGAGCCGCCGTGCATGTCGACGATCGAGCGCACGATCGCGAGCCCGAGCCCGCTGCCGCTGCCGCGCGCCTCGTTGGCCCGGGAGCCGCGATAGAACCGCTCGAAGATGTGGGGCAGCTCGGCCGGCTCGATGCCCACGCCGGTGTCCGCGACGATGATCCGGGCCCCCTCGGCCGACGATTCGAGGTCGATCGTCACGGACCCGTCGCGCGGCGTGAACTTGACCGCGTTGCCGACGAGGTTGGCCACGACCTGGCCGATCCGCTGCGGGTCGTGGCGGATCCGCAGCGGCACCTCCGGGAGCCGGACCTCAAGCCGCACGCCGCGCTTGCGGGCCGCGGCCGCGGTCTGGTCCGCCGCGGTCTCGACGGCGGCCCGGATGTCGTCCGGGCGGAGGTCGAGCAGGACCAGCCCCGAGTCGAGCTTCGAGAGCTCGAGCAGGTTCTGGGCCAGCCAGTCCAGGCGGTCGATCTGCTGGCCGCTCGACTCGAGGAACTCGGCGCGTGCCTCGGGGTCGTCGCCGGCGCGCTCCTTGAGCAGGTCGTTGAACGTTCGCAGCGCTGCCAGCGGCGTGCGCAGCTCGTGCGAGACGTCGGCGAGGAAGTCGCGGTCGCGGTCGCGGTCGCGGCGGATGACCTCGACGCTCTCCTCGACGCGATCGGCCATCGCGTTGAACTGGACGGCCAGCTCGGCGATCTCGGACGAGCCCGAGCGGACCTGGCGCATCGGAACGCGCCGGGCGAGGTCGCCCTCGGCCAGTCCGCGCGCGGCATCGGTGAGCTGGCGGAGCGGGGTCGTGAACCGGCGTGCCAGCCACGCCGAGACCACGACGCTGAGTCCCAGGGCGAAGAGCGCGATGACGGCCAGCAGCCCGGTGACGTTGCCGATGGCCGTGGCCCGGAAGGTGTACGGGTTCGAGAGGGTGATCTTCGCCGCGTAGGGACCCCAGATCGTCCCGCCCGTCACGACCGGCGGCTCGATCGTCGTCGCCTCCTGCGTCTGGCCCTCCGTCGGCGGGACGCGGTTCGGGGCGATGAAGGGGCCGTCGGCTGCGGGGATGAAGGCGATGCCCTCGCCGGTCTTGACGACCTGTCCGAGCTGGATGGAGACGTCGGCCTGGCCGAACGCGTCGGCCATGATGCTCTGGACCTGGGGGTCCATCAGCCGGGCGGCGACCTCGGGGTTGACCTTGTTGTCGAGCCCCACGACCGGCCCGCCGCTGGCGGCGTACTCGGTCTCGTACTTGACGTAGGCGGCCACGGCATTCGCCCGGAACAGCAGGTCCGCCCGCTGCTGGTCGGTGAAGTACGCGTCGAGCCGGTTCAGGACCAGGACCGTCACGAGGAACAGGGTCAGCGCGATGACCGCGACGAACGCGACGGTCAGGCGACCCTGGAAGGTCCGCGGCATGAGCCGGCGCAGGCGGTTCGGGAGCCGGATCCGACGACTCCCGGTCGCGTCAGCGCTCGGCGAAGGCGTAGCCGACACCCCGCACCGTCAGGACGAACGCGGGCATCGCCGGGTCGTCCTCGATCTTGTCGCGCAGATGGCTGACGTGGACGTTGATGGTCTTCTCGTCCTGGTCGAGCGCCTCGTAGTCGCGCAGCAGCTCGAGCAGCTCGGAGCGCGTGTAGACGCGGCCCGGCCGCGAGGCCAGGTGGCGCAGGATCTCGAACTCGGTCGGGGTCAGGCTGATCCGGTTGGCGCCGCGCTGGACCCGTCGCCGCTCGAGGTCGATGATCAGGTCCTTGTGGCGGATCACCCGGCCGCCGCTCGCGTCCGCGAGGTCGCCGTAGGACCGGCGCAGCAGCGCCTTGATCCGGCTCATCAGCTCGCGCAGCCCGAACGGCTTCGTCAGGTAGTCGTCGGCGCCGAGCTCCAGCCCGATGACCTTGTCGACCTCGTCGTCGCGGGCCGTGAGCACCAGGATCGGCATCTTGGCGCCCGCCGCCCGGACGCGGCGCAGGACCTCGAACCCGTCGATGCCGGGCAGGCGGACGTCGAGCACCACGAGGTCCGGGGCCTGGTCGACCGCGATCTCGAGGCCCTCTTCCCCGGAGCGGGCCACGGCGACCTCGTACCCCTCCTGCTGGAGGGCGTACTGGATGCCGCGCGCGACCGCGTGCTCGTCTTCGACGATGAGGATGGTGGCTGCCACGCGGCGATGCTACACCGCGCGGCCGTGAGTGCCCGTTGGCCCGCCGACGGGGCCTCGTGGTAAGGTACGGCCCGCACCCGGGCGCCTCCGCCGAACCGGCCCCGCCGGCGAGCCGCAGCCCGGCACCGACGAACCACCACCACCCGAGTCCTGAGGTCCCTTCCGAATGGCCACTGCCCGACCGACGTTGGTCGCCACGCACCGCGACATCACCGGCAAGGCCGTCAGCCGCCTTCGCCACGACGGCAAGCTGCCGGCCGTGGTCTATGGGCACGGCGAAGGCTCCGCGAACGTGACGGTCGACGCGCACGAGTTCGAGCAGCTGCGCCGGCACACCAGCGGCAACACCTTGATCGACCTGAGCGTCGACGGTGGCAAGTCGCGCCCGGTCCTCGTCAACGGGGTCCAGGTCCACCCGGTCAACCGCCGCACGCTCCATGTCGACCTGTTCCTGGTCAAGATGACCGAGGAGCTGACGGTCGACGTGCCGCTCGTCGCCACCGGCATCGCGCCGGCGGTCGAGGTCGGCGGGGGCACCCTCCTCCACCCGACCGAGAGCGTCAAGGTCCGCGCGCTGCCCGATCACCTGCCCGAGTCCATCACCTACGCGGTCGAGTCGCTGGTCGACTTCGATACCACGCTCCACGTCCGCGATCTCACGATCCCCGAGGACGTGACCCTCGTGACCGACGGCGACGAGATCATCGCCAAGGTCCAGGCGCCGCGCGTCGAGATCGAGGAGGCCCCGGTGGTCGCCGAGGGCGAGGAGGCCGAGGGCGGCGAGGCTGCTGCGGCCGAGGGCGCCGCTGGCGAGTCCGCCGGCGAATCGTCGAGCGACGAGGGCGACGCCGGCTGACGTCCCCGGCGCGTCAGCGCGCCGGTCCGACCCTCGCCGCGGTAGTGCTCGATGATCATGAACAGCATCGGTCCGTCCTCCGGGTTCAGCGCCGGCCGACGGCGTACACGATCGGCAGCCGCAGCGTCAGCTGCTCGGGCGTGAGCCTGGCGAGACGCGCGCGCAGGTCCCCGAGGAAGCGCTCGCGGATGTCGTCGTCCAGCTCCGCGATCAGCGTCTCCTCGTCGAACTCGGTCATGAACGCGAGGTAGTCGTCGACGCCGAACCGGTGCTCGACGAGGCCCGGCTCGATGTCGACGCCCGAGAACCCGGCGCGGCGGTATTCGTGGAGCGCGGCCTCGGCGGTCTCGAAGTCGCCCGAGCGCCCGTCCGACCAGCGCGGCTCCTCGCCGACCGCCTCGAGGGCGTCGTCGAACGCGTCATCCGGTGCGAAGACGACCCGGCCCGCGACCCAGGTGACCGAGGCGAACGCGCCGCCCGGGCGGAGCACGCGCCGGACGTCGCGCAGGGCTCGATGCCGGTTCGGGACCAGCTGGAGCACGAACGATGACAGGGCGAGGTCGAAGGCGCCGTCGTCGAACGGCAGGCGGTCGGCGGTCGCCACGCTGGTTCGGAAGCGGCCGCGGACCATCGGGGCAAGGCGCCGGTCGGCCTCGGCGTCGGCGGCCGCGCGCATCTCCGCCGAGACGTCGATCCCGTCGACGGTGATCGACGGCCAGCGCTCGATGGCCGCGATCGCGAGCTGGCCGGTCCCGGTCCCGACGTCGACGACGCGGGCGTCGCGAGGCATCCCGTCAGGCCCGAGCCGCTCGAGCAAGGCGATGACCGCCGGTGCGAGCACGGGCGCCCACCAGCGCGCGTAGCCCGCGGCGATCCGGTCGTAGCGCTCGCCCTGGTCCGTCATGTCCGGCATGGTGCCACGCGGACCGGCCGCCTCGGCGTCCGGCGCGACGGGGCGACACACGACCCGGGCGCGCATCGTCCGAGACCCGACCGCCGGGGTCGTGCAGCCCGACCGACCGGCCAATTTCGGAGGGTCCCATCCGATGCCCACCACGCCCCCGGCCGACCGCGTCCTCGCGCGCCGTCTGCTCGCTACCGGCCTGGCCCTCGGGCTGCTCGCTGAGCTCTTGTTCGACGGTCGCGCCTTCGGCATCAACGTGGCGATCGGCACGATCGGCCTCCTCGCGGCCGCGTGGCTCGTGCGCCGGCCGGGCCGCGCGCCGGACCCGCTCGATGCGTGGCTGCCGGTGAGCGCCGTGGTGCTGGCCCTCTTCGTGGCGGTCCGCGGCGACCCGTTCCTCGCCGTCCTCGACTCGATGGTGGCGCTCGCCTGCTGCGGCGCGTCCGCCGCGGCGTTCTCGGGGCTGGCCGTCACGCGCCGGACGGCGTCGGTGATCGCCGCGATGGGCGCCTGGGTGATCGGCTCGGCCGTCGCGGAGCCGGTCCGGGCGGTCATGGACGCCCGTCCCGCGCCCGGCGGCGAACCGCACCGGCTCCCGGAGTGGTCGTACGCCGTGGCGCGCGGCCTGGTGGTCGCCGTCCCGCTCGCCCTGATCTTCGCGGTCCTGTTCGCGTCGGCCGACCCGGTCTTCAGCCGGGCGCTGGGCACGGTCCTCGGGTTCCGCGTCGACCTCGGCGGGTTGCCGGGCCGACTCCTGTTCATCGTCGCGGCGGGCTGGCTGGCGGCCGGCGTCGTCTCGGTCTCGGCCCGCGGGATCCCGCCGTTCGAGACCGCGTCGCTCGGTGCCGCGAGCCGCACGGCGCTCACGCCCGACACGCGCATCCTCGGCCTGCCCGAGGCGCTGGTCATCCTGGCACTGGTCGACCTCGTGATCGGCCTGTTCGTGGGTCTCCAGTTCGCCTATCTCTTCGGGGGCCGGGCGGCGAACGGGATGGCCTACGCGGACTACGCGAGGCGCGGGTTCTTCGAGCTCGTGGCCGCGGCCTGCCTCGCGTCGGTCATCGTCATCGTCCTGGAGTCGACCGTCGTGCGCCGGAGTCGCCCGTACCTCGCGGCCCTCGTCGCGTTGATCGCCCTCACCGGGGTCGTGCTCGCGTCGGCCGCGCTCCGGCTGCGCCTGTACCAGGACGCCTATGGCTGGACCGAGCTCCGGCTCTACGTCATGGCCGCGATCGTCACGATCGGGCTGGGCCTCGCGGCGATGGGGGCGCTGGTCCTCGCCGACCGCAGCCGCTGGATCCCGCACACGCTGGCGGTCCTCGGGGTCTGCTCGCTCGTCGCGTTGAACCTGGTCGCGCCGGCGGCGTTCGTGGCGAGCCAGAACGTGGCGCGCGTCATCGACCCGTCGCTGGTCCCGCCGGACGGCCACGCCGGGCTGGACACGGACTACCTCGCGGTGCTGCCCGACGACGCCATCCCGGTGCTCGTCGAGGCGATGCCGCGACTGCCCGCTGACGTGGCGGCCCAGGTGGACCGTATCCTGCGGACCCGCCAGGTCGAACTGGCGACGGACCCGTCGTACGTCGGGGTCGTCGCATGGAACCTCGGCCGGGAACGGGCGCGAAGCGCACTCGACACGCTCGTCCCGTGAGCCCGGCCGAGGCAGATCCCTCAGGCCGCGCCGATCGGGTCGGGCGGTGGGGGTGGGGCGGCCGGCGCGCTCGGCGGCGGCGGGAGCCGCCGCCCGGTCAGGCCGGTCCGTCGGATGACCCACGCAGCGGCCAGCACCACGACGGCCAGCACGAGCAGGATCGGCAGCCAGACGATGGCGAACCAGATCCCGGCCCCGGCCAGGCCCTGCAGCACCCCGACCATGGTCGCCGCAGCCTCGTCCACGACGGTCGCCGGATCCCAGTCCTTCTTGGCCGCCTCGACGGCGACGACCGGGGTCCCGAACTGGACCGCCAGGGTCGCATAGGCCGCCCGATCGCCGAGGTCCTTCAACTGCGCGGTCAGCACCTCGATCTGGCCGCGGACGTCGGTGAGCTGGGCCTGCACCTCGAGCACGTCCGAGATCTTGACGGCCTTGAGGGCGATCGCCTGCAGCGCCGTCTCGCTCGCCTGCAGGTTCCGGATCCGCGCCTGGAGGTCCACGATCTGACCGGTCACCTCGACCGCGGCCGTCTCCTCGGTGACGACCTTCGTCGTCTGGCCGTTGAGGCTGCGCAGGGCCGCGAGCGCGTCCTCCCAGCGGTCGACGGGAATCCGGTACGTGACGGACGCCACCGGCTGGTCGTCCTGGTTGCTCGTGTTCGAGGCGCCGACGTAGCCGCCCATGCCGCGGATGGCGTCGCGGGCGGTCGCGACGGCCTTGGCGACATCGGCCACGTCGAGGACCATCGAACCGGTCCGCACGATCTTGGCGTCATCGACCAGGCCCACGGCATCGCCGCCCCCGGGCTGGCCGTCGGTCGTTCCGGGCTGGGGCGCGCCGGCCGCGCTCGCCGCGCTCGGCGCGGCGGATGGGTACCCAGCCAGCTGGTCCCTGGTGGCCCCGCCGTTCTCACCGACGGGACTCGCCGCACCGGAGCTCGAACAGGCCGCCACGACCAGAACGAGCGTCATCAGGGATAGCCAGGCGATCAGCGGGCGCCGTCCGCCCGCGCGTTGGTGGATCTGCATCGCTCGAGCCCTCCAAAGGCCTCGATAGCCGGGCGCGTGCAGGGTGCTCGCGCCGCGGCGCGTTGACGCCCGGCCGCCTGACGCAGTTCCACCGCGGTCGCCCGCGTAGACTCGCGGCATGCCCCTCCACCTTCCCGTCCTGCCACCGGTCGAGCCGATGCTGGCGAAGGCATCCGACGGGTTGCCGACCGGCGACGGCTGGCTCTTCGAGCCGAAGTGGGACGGCTTCCGGGCGATCGTCTTCCGCGACGGCGACGAGATCTACACGCAGTCGCGCGACCTCAAGCCGCTCGACCGCTACTTCCCCGAGCTGGCCGACCCGCTCAGGGCCGCCATCCCGGAGCGCTGCGTCCTCGATGGCGAGATCGTCATCTCGCGCGACGGTGCGCTCCAGTTCGAGCTCCTGCTCCTGCGCATCCACCCGGCCGCGTCGCGGGTGAAGATGCTCGCGGCGGAGTCGCCGGCGAGCTTCGTCGCGTGGGACCTGCTGGCGCTCGGCGACGAGGACCTGCGTGCGACCCCGCAGGGCGAGCGACGGGCGCGGCTGGAGGCGGTGCTCGGGTCGGCGCCGCCGCCGGTCCACCTGACCCCGGCCACGCTCGATCGCGCCACCGCCGCGGACTGGTTCGACCGGTTCGAGGGGGCGGGCCTCGACGGGGTCGTCGCGAAGCGGCTCGATGCGCCCTACCAGCCGGGCAAGCGGGCGATGCTCAAGATCAAGCACCAGCGGACGGCCGACTGCGTGGTCGCTGGGTTCCGCTGGCACAAGAACGGCCCGGGGACCCACATCGGGTCCCTGCTGCTGGGGCTGTTCGACGGCGACGGCAAGCTGAACCACGTCGGCATCACCTCGTCGTTCACCTGGGACCGCCGCGCCGAGCTCGCCGAGGAGCTCGCGCCGCTGCGCGAGCACGCGCTGGACGACCACCCGTGGCGCGAATGGGCGGCGTGGGCGGGCTACGGCGAGGCCGATGCGTCCGGGCAGCGGCTGCCCGGCGCCACCTCGCGCTGGAACCGCGGCAAGGACCTCTCGTGGGAGCCGCTGCGCGCGGAACGCGTGGCCGAGGTCGCCTACGACCACCTCCAGGGCGACCGGTTCCGGCACGCCACGACGTTCAAGCGCTGGCGACCGGACAAGTCCCCGGCCGACTGCCGCTACGACCAGCTCGAGGAGACCGCGGCGTTCGAGATCGCCCGGATCTTCGGCGCGTGAGGTTCGTGACGGTCCTCGCGGGCGCCGCGGCGATCGTCTCCGGCGTACTCCAGTTCGGGTCGTTCTTCCTCGACGGGTTCGGGATCACGGAGGACCGCCTGGTCCTCGCCTGGAACGTGCTGCTGATCCCTGCCGCACTCGTCCTCGGGGTCTCCCTGGCGCGCCGCGCACCCGTGGCGGCGATCGTCGCGACCGTCTGCGGGGTGGCGTCGCTGACGGCCTGGGCCGCGGGCATCGGTGCTGGCATGGCGTCGATCCCGGAGTGGTCGTGGATCGGGCTCTCGGTGATCTGGTGGCTGGGCCTGGGGGTGGCGCTCTGGCCCGGCCATCGGGCGTTCGCGCTCTTCACGTTCGTCGTGGGGCTCGCCGCGCTCGGCGATGTCGCGGTCACGTTCCCCGAGTCGTCGGGTGTGATCGTGCCAGCCGACGTCTACGGGATCGTCGGCGGTGCCAAGCTGCCGCTGGCGATGCTCTGGGCCGTCGTGATCGGCGTCGCGATGGTGGCGGGTCTCGTGGGACGGTTGCCGACCGATGACACGGCACCCACTCTGGCGACGGGCGCGGCCGCCTGATGGCCGATAGCGGCGGCTCGCGGAGGACCGGCCCTCGCCTCCGACTCGGCATCGTCGGGACCGGGTGGATCGCGAAGACCCATCTGGCCGACCTCGCGCGGCTGGACCGCACGGAGCTGGTGGGCGTGGTGTCGCGGACCCTCGAGGCCGCCGGCGAGACTGCCGCGGCTTGGGGCGGGCGGCCGTTCGACGACATCGACGCGATGCTGGACGAGGGGCATCCGGACGTCGTGTACGTCTGCGTGCCGCCGCATCGCTCGGTCGCCATCTGCGAGCGACTCGTCGAACGAGGCGTCCCATTCCTCGTCGAGAAGCCGCTGGCCGCCGCGGATGCCGATGGTCCCGTGCGGGTCGCCGCGGCGATCGACGCCGCCGGGCTGGTGGTCGCCGTCGGCTATCACTGGCGCGGGCTCGACCTGCTCCCCGAGATCCGCGAGCGGCTCGCCGAGCGGCCGGCGCGCCTCGTCAGCGCTCGCTGGCTGGGCGACACCCCGTTGCCCTACTGGTGGGGCCGGATCGACCAGGGCGGCGGCCAGGTCATCGAGCAGGCGACCCATCTCCTGGACCTCGCACGACATCTCGTGGGCGAGGCCGAGGTGATCGGGGCGACGTCGACCTACGACCGCGCCGCCTCGCCGCCCGAGGTCGAAGTGGCCGACGCGACCGCGGCGACCCTTCGCTTCGCGACCGGCGCGATCGGCGAGTTCACGACGACGCGGCGGATCGTGACGCCGATCATCGAGCTGGCGATCGCCTCGGACGGGCTGATGACGACGCTGGCGCTCGAGCAGATGGACGGGCCGACCGGCGATCCACGGCGGTGGGTGGTCGCGCTTCCAGGGCGACGGCGCCGCGCCTCGAGCGGCGCGCCGCCCGCGACCCGTACGAGGTCCAGGCCGAGGCGTTCCTCGACGCGGTGGAGGGCCGCGACCCGTCGCGCGTGCTGTGTACCTATGCCGACGCGCTCAGGACGGATCGGCTCACACGGGCGATCGTGGCCGCCACGGGGGCGCCAGCCTAGGCACGCGTGCATCGGCGTTCCTCGCCACCGTCGGGCGTCCGGTCCATCCGGACCCACCTGACCCAGCCGCCACGACCCGGCAGGATTCCCATCCACAGAGCCGTATGGCCGGTCGGCCCATGCCCTCCAGTCAGGGCCTCGAGTCGGCACGGCCGGCCCGTGCACGGATCATGATCGTGCGAGGACCGCCTGGCGTCGCCACCCGTCATCGACGGCTCGATATCGGCCATACCGTTCTGTGGGTGGTCGTTGTGCCGGGTTCCGGGCCGATGCGCCCGCGACGGACGCCGGTCTACGCCTCGGGCTCGACGGGCGGCGCCTCAGCCGCCTTCGACGTCTTCGTCCGCGGCGCTCGCTCGAGCTGGCCGGCACGGTCCGGCCATTCGTAGCCGGCCCACGGGTCGTAGTCGACCTCGAGCTCGGCCTGCGCGGGTCGGTCCGCCTCGGGGACGTGGATGAGGTTGACCCGGACGCGGTACCAGAGCGACGAGCGGCCGCGCATCCCGTCGACCAGCACGTCCGCGGGCTCCGAGCAGCGCCGCGACCCCCGGATGGCGTGCCTTCCAGCGCTCGAGGCCCTCGAGCGCCTCGGCCTTCGTGGCTCGCCCGCGCGATCTCGATGACCGGGATCGACGTCTTGCGCCGGCCCGTCGGCGTCGGGCGCGAGCCGGCCCATTCGGTGGGCAGCCCGGCGTTCGGGTCGCCCGCGGCGACCGCGGCCGCGCGTTCGGCGGCGACCTCGGGCGGCGGACCGCCGGCCTCGCCGCGGCCGGGCTCGTACTCGTCGGCCTTCTTGCGCGCCTTCGACGGCTGGACCCGCGGCGGCTCGCCGGCCTGCTTCGCGTAGTTCGGCGGCCACGGGGCGTCGCCCTGCCCCTCCGCCTCGTGCTGCCGGCTGAGCTCGAGCAGTCCCTCGAGCGACCCGACGGCTTCGTCGATCCCGGCACCGGGGTCGCCGATCTCGGCGTACCGCGCCGGCACCGTCGCGAGCGTGAACGCCTCGGCCTCGACGGTCGGCACCTCGTCCCAGGACAGCGGCGTCGAGACCCGCGCATCGGGCAGCGGCCGGACGGAGTAGGCGGAGGCCACCGTCCGGTCCTTGGCGTTCTGGTTGTAGTCGAGGAAGACGCCGTGGCGCTCCTCCTTCCACCACTTCGACGTCGCCGCGCCGGGCATCCGCCGCTCGACGTCGCGGGCCAGCGCCAGGGCGGCACGGCGGACCTCCGGGTACGTCCAGCGCCGCTCGATGCGGACGTTGATGTGGATGCCGCGCGAGCCGGACGTCTTCGGCCAGCCGACCAGCCCGACCGCCTCGAGCGCCTCGCGGCAGCCGAGCGCGACCTCGCGGATCTGCGACCACGGCACGCCCGGCACGGGGTCCAGGTCCACCCGCAGCTCGTCCGGGTGGTCGAGGTCGTCGGCGCGGACCGGGTGCGGGTTCAGGTCGATGCAGCCGAGGTTGGCGACCCAGGCCAGCCCGGCCGGCTCGTCGAGCACGATCTCGTCGGCGGTCCGCCCGGACGGGAAGGTCAGCTCGGCCGTCCGGATCCAGTCGGGCCGGTTGTCCGGCGCCCGCTTCTGGAAGAACGCCTCGCCGGCGGCCCCGTCGACGAAGCGCTTGAGCGCCATCGGCCGTCCCTGGACGCCGCGCAGCGCGCCGTCGGCGACGGCGAGGTAGTACTGCACCAGGTCGAGCTTGGTGTAGCCCGTCTCGGGGAAGTAGACCTTGGCGGGATTCGAGATCGCGACCTCGCGGTCGCCGATCCGGAGGATCTCCTTCGGCGAAGCCATGTCGAACACGATACCGCTCGACAGCCGTCACGGCCGCGAGGATGATGAGGGCCCCCAGGGACCCGTCGAAGGGACGCCATGCACAACGCACCCGAACCCGCCTGCCTGATCATCGCCGACATCTCCGGGTACACGAGCTACCTCGCCGGCGTCGAGCTCGACCACGCCCAGGACATCCTGGCCGACCTCATGGACACGGTCGTGACCGCGTTCCGCCCGACGTTCCGCCTGGCCAAGCTCGAGGGCGACGCGGCGTTCGTCTACGCCATCGCGCCGACCGTCGACGGCTCGGCGCTCCAGGACGCGATGGAGCGGACCTACTTCGCGTTCCGGCGCCGCCTCCGCGACATCGGGCAGTCCTCGATCTGCGACTGCGACGCCTGCAGCCGGATGCCCGCGCTGGACCTGAAGATGGTCGCCCACCACGGCACGATCGCCCGCCAGCGGATCGCCGGTCGCGAGGAGCTGGCCGGTCGGCCGATCATCGAGATCCACCGCCTGCTCAAGAACGAGGTCGAGGCGACGCTCGGCCTGTCCGCGTACGCCCTCTACTCCGACGCCTGCATCGAGGCGATGGGGCTGGCCGACCCGGCGGCCGCCGGGCTCATCGCCCACCGCGAGACGTACGAGCACCTCGGCGAGATCACGGTCTGGGTCCGCGACCTGCACGCGGCGTGGGCCGAGGAGCAGGGACGGACCCGCGTCTTCGTCGAGGCGAAGGACGCGATCTTTGCCGACACGGCGTTCCTTCCCGCGCCTCCGGCGCTCGCCTGGGACTATCAGACCTCGCCGGCCCGCCGCCCGCAATGGCAGCACGGGGTGCTCCGCGTGGACGAGATGACCACCAGCGGACGGCGCGGCGTCGGTACAACCAATCACTGCGTCCACGGCAAGGACGCGATCGTCGAGGAGATCGTCGACTGGCGGCCCTACGACTACTGGACCCAGAAGCTCCAGATCCCCGAACCGGGAATCCCGAAGTTCACGCTGATGTACGCCTACGAGGCCGAAGGCGACGGGACCCGCCTGACAGCGCGCGTCCTGCGCCCGCGCAGCGCGAAGGACCGCGGCATCTGGGCCATGGTCCTGCCGATGCTGGACACCGCCCTGAAGCAGAACCTGGCCTACCTCGCCGAGGTGCTCGCCGAAGAAGTCGCGCGGCGCGCCGCCGAGGCCGAGGGGACCGTCGAGCCCGAGGTCGCCGCCTCGCCCGCCAGGTACCTGACGACGCCGGTCGATTCGGCGGGTGCCCGTTCGTCGTGATGACAAGGGCCGCCGCGTGCGGCCGAGCAGCCGAAGGAGCGACCGTCCGATGCGCTACGCCCTCTTGATCTACGCACGCGAGGCCACCGAGGTCCCGCCCGAGGAGGCCATGGCCGAGTCGATCGGCGAGTACGACCGGTTCACCCAGCATGTCCGCGATCGAGGCGCGCTCGAGGCCGGCGAGGCCCTTCACCCGACGACCGCCGCGACCACCGTGCGCGTCGTGGAGGGGAAGACGATCGCCACCGACGGGCCGTACGCCGAGACCAAGGAGGCGCTCGGTGGGTTGTACATCGTCAAGGCGGCCGACCTCGACGAGGCGATCGCCTATGCCGCGATGATCCCGGCCGCCCGGGACGGCGCCATCGAGGTGCGCCCGATCTGGGACTTCGGGGACGGATCGATGGCCACCGACGAGGAACGCCGCCCCGTCGCCGCCGACTGACCCGTCCGCCCGACCGCCCGACGATCCCGCTTGCCGACCACCGAGGTCACGCACGAGGTCGTCGACCGCCTGTTCCGTGAAGGCTCGGGACGGGCGGTCGCGACGCTCATCCGCGTGCTGGGCGACTTCGACCTCGCCGAGGAGATGGTCCAGGAAGCGTTCGTTGCGGCGCTCGAGACGTGGCCCGCCCGCGGCCTCCCGGACAACCCGGCCGCGTGGATCACGACGACCGCCCGCAACCGGGCGATCGACCGGCTCCGCCGGGACCGTCGTTTCGCGGAGCGACAGGTCCTGCTGGCGCGGGACGCGGCCTTCGAGGCGGACCGGCGGGAGACGGCGATGCAGGCCCTGAGCGAGGATGCGATGAGCCCGATCGCGGACGACCAGCTGCGGCTGATCTTCACGTGCTGCCATCCGGCGCTGCCGATGGACGGCCGGGTGGCGCTGACCCTGCGCACCCTCGGCGGCCTGACCACTCCCGAGATCGCGCGGGCGTTCCTCGTGCCGGAGCCGACGCTCGCCCAGCGCCTCGTCCGGGCCAAGCGCAAGATCCGCGACGCCGGGATCCCGTACCGCGTCCCGCCCGCCGAGCTGCTGCCGGAACGGCTCGACGGCGTGCTCCACGTCCTGTACCTCGTCTTCAACGAGGGCTACGCGGCGACCTCGGGCGATGCCCTGATCCGGCGCGAGCTCTGTGCGGAGGCCATCC
Organism: uncultured Chloroflexia bacterium; assembly: GCA_963813335.1. Classification (GTDB taxonomy): domain Bacteria; phylum Chloroflexota; class Limnocylindria; order Limnocylindrales; family CSP1-4; genus SPCO01. The sequence continues at coordinate 6,833 of CAWEYL010000007.1, read as the reverse complement.
GCCTGGCACGGATCGTCGTGGAGCTGCTCCCCGACGAGCCCGAGGCGACCGGCCTGCTCGCCCTGATGCTCCTCCACGACGCCCGTCGGGAGGCACGGATCCGCGAGGGCGGCGAGCTGGTGCTGCTCGACGAGCAGGACCGCTCGCGCTGGGACCGCCAGGCGATCGAGGAAGGCCGGGCGCTGGTGGACCGGGCGATGGCCGCCGGCCGACCGGGGCCCTACCAGGTCCAGGCCGCCATCGCGGCCCTCCACGACGAGGCGCCGACCCCGGCCGACACGGACTGGGCCGGGATCGCGGCGCTCTACCACACGCTGCTGCGGATGGCGCCGTCGCCGGTGGTCGAGCTCAACCTGGCGGTGGCCGTCGCGATGGCGGACGGCCCGGCGATCGGGCTCGCGATGATGGACGGGCTGGCGGCGAGCGGCGCGCTCGAGACCTATCCGTACCTTCACGCCGGGCGGGCCGACCTGCTCCGCCGCCTCGGTCGCTGGTCCGAGGCGGCTGCCGCCTACCGCCGGGCCCTGGCACTCACCACCAACGCTCCCGAACGGGCCTTCCTCGAGGGGCGGCTGCGCGAGGTCGTCGCCCGGAGCGGCAGCGTCAGCCGGGCAGGATCCTGAGCACCCGGACGGCCTTGGAGGTCGCGTCCTCGAGATCGACGGTCGTGGGGACCACGCCTGTGGCCAGGGTCTCGAGGCCGTCCGTCGGCAGGTAGGCGCGGCCGAGGTCGCCGGTGAGGACGGTGGCGCCGCGGCGGGCCAGCGAGCGCAGCCACGGCTCGATCCGGCGCGAGACCTCGGACTCGTACCAGAGGTCCCCGACGAGCACGACGTCCCAGCCGTCGTCGGTGTTCGTCGGGTCGGCTTCGATCGGGTCGACGATGGCGGCCACGCCGTTCGCCGCCGCGTTGAGCCGACAGGCCTCGATGGCGAATGGCTCGATGTCGATAGCGGCCACCCGGATGGCTCCGGCGAGGGCCGCGGCGATAGCGACGACCCCGCCGCCGGTCCCGATGTCGGCGGCGACGCGACCGCGCACCAGCTCGGGATGGTCCAGGACGTAGCGCGCCAGCGCCTGCCCGCCGGCCCAGGGCCACGCCCAGTAGGGCGGGGGCACGGCCGGCCGCATGTCGGTGAGCGCGGCGGCCTCCCAGAGGGTCATGGAGTCGCCGCCTTCCAGCAGCGTGACCTCCGGCACGAGCGGCGGGGCCGTCGGGACGGCATGCGCCGCGATGAAGCTGCGTCGCTGCTCGGGGGTCACCCGTGCAGCCTGACCGCCGGCGCCCGCGGTGTCACGCCGACGCGGCGCTCCAGGACGTGTAGCGCGGTGGCCACTCGTCCGCGCCGCGGAGGCCGAGCACGCACGTCTCGATCGCGAAGTCGAACAGCGCGTAGTCGTCGTCGGCCTCGAACGGCCAGACCGCGATCGCCGCGGCGCGGACCGCGGGATCCGTGACCAGCGTCGCCCGCCCCCGGATCGAGACCTCGTCCGGCGCGGCCAGGTCGAGGTGCGAGTGCATCGCGTAGCGGCCGTCCATCTCGAGGTCGCGGCGCTTGGGGCCGGTCAGGATGATGAATGCGAGCAGCCGCCCGTCGACGATCGCGACCGAGATCGGGTGGATACGCGGCGGGTCGTCGCCGCGGACGGTCGCGAGCAGGACCGAGCCCTGCCCGCTCCGGAAGATCAGCCGGTGGGCCTGCGCGGCCAGATCCGGTGCAGCGGCCTCAAAGGCGGCCCAGCTCACAGCGGCACCGTCACTGCGACGATCGCGACGACGATTCCGACCGCGAAGCTCATCAGCCCGATCTGGCGTGCCTTCGCCCGGTCCTTCGCTCGCGCTTCGGGATCCTCCACGTGCTCGGCCTCGCCGACCGTCCCGAAGTTGAACACGCCGAGCTGGCCGAACCCTGCGCAGAACCGGAGGTGCGCCTGGAGGTAGCCGGACGCGGCGATGACCGCCGGCAGCCCGACGAGCGCCCGCGCGATGGGCGGAGCGCCGACCACGACGAGCACAGCGAACAGCCCGACGGCGCTGCTGAGCCCGACGAGTCCGGAGCGGCGTCGGCGGCGGATCTCGTCCGGACCGATGTTGCACACGCCCGGCTGGTAGGCGGCGTCCGGGTCGATGCCGGCGATGGGCATCGGCGAGGGGCTGACGGTGAAGGACGCGGTCATGTGGATCTCCTTGCCCGGGTCGCCGGTCGCTGGTCGGCGGACCCCGCCATTCTCGCCGGGACGGTCGAACGCTGCTCCGGCGGGCGGATCGCGGATTCGACGAGCGCGCGGCTGGCCAGCCACGGCTACCGTGTGGCGCATGCGGATGCGCCCTCCCGTGACTCGCCTCGGACGCCTGTCGATCGTGGCGCTCGTCGTGCTCGCCGTGGCTGCCTGCGACAGCGCGGGCTACGCGGTGTCAGGGATCAACGAGACGGACCACGACGTAATCATGCGGGTCGCGAAGGGCGTGCTCGCTCCGATCACCGTCCTCGTCCCGCAGCGCAGCGCGGTCACCGTCGACTCGAGCCTTGGCGGCGTCCCGGAGCAGGGCTGGACCGTCACTGTCTTCGACGCCGACTGCAACGAGCTCGCGACGGTCCCGTTCGACCGATCGAGTCTCGATGTCACCGTGACGGACGCCGGCGAGGTCGAGGCCGGCGACCATCGACAAGCACGGCCCGCGGGCATCGAGTCCGCGACCGCCTCGCCATCGTCGGCGTGCCCCTGATCAGTCCCCATTCGGGACGACGAAACCACGTCGGTCGATGGGGGGTTGACACTCGTCCGCGGACCTGTATTATGCCGTTAGGTTAATTAACCGGAAGGAGAAATGCAGACCCAGTCCGATCCCATCAGCACGACGTTCGCGGCGCTGGCCGATCCGACCCGCCGCGGCATCCTGGCGCGGCTCGCCCAGGGTGAGGCCACCGTGACGGAGCTGGCGGCGCCGTACGACCTGAGCCTGCCGGCGATCTCGAAGCATCTCAAGGTGCTCCAGCGGGCGGGCCTGATCGAGCAGGGCCGCCAGGCCCAGTGGCGGCCCTGCCGCCTCACGCCGGAGCCGCTGCGCGACGTCAGCGACTGGCTCGGCCAGTACCGCCGCCATTGGGAGGCGAGCTTCGACCGCCTTGGCGACTACCTCCAGGAGATCCAGGCGCCGACGCCTGCCCCGAAGCGCGGACCGCGTGGCCCGCGACCGACGAAAGGAGCCGACCGATGACGGCAGCACGACAGCTCGGCAACGAGCGGACCACGATCTACCAGGACGGCCTCGAGCTCGTCTTCGAGCGGGTCTTCGACGCCCCGCGCGAGCTGGTCTGGAAGGTCATCACCGACCCGGAGCGCATCACCGACTGGTGGGGTCCCCACGGCTACACCACGACCGTCGTGGAGATGGACCTCCGCACGGGTGGCCGCTGGCGCTATATCAACCACACGACCGACGGCGAGGACGTCGCGTTCATGGGCGAGTACCTCGAGGTGGTCCCGCTCGAACGGATCGTCCGGACGTTCATCGTGGACATCCCCGGGTTCGCGGACAAGGCCGGCCATGAGACCCTCACCCTCGAGGACGTCGGCGGGCGCACGCGGATGACGGAGCGGAGCCGCTTCCCGACGATCGAGGACCTCGAGACCCAGCTCGAGGTCGGCATGGTCGGTGGCGCGCTCGACACCTACGACCGTCTGGCCGCGGAGATCGCCAAGGGCTGACCGGCACGGCACCGGCGCCGGCACCCGGCGTTCAGCGCGACCCGGCCCGCATCAGGAAAGGGTGCGGGCCGGGCCGTGGGAGGAGGACCCGGCCCGGCCCGCTGGGAGATGCGCTCGCGGGCTCAGAGCCCGTTGGCGAGGTGGTAGTAGAGGTCGTTCCAGCGGAGCTGGTCGCGGAAACGGTCGAGCCGGGTCTCCTCGTCGATGAGGACGAACTCCACCCGCGACATCGCCGCGAAGTCGGCCAGGTGCTCGGGCGTGACCGGGTAGCCGAAGCTCGTGTGGTGCGAGCCACCGGCGTAGATCCAGCCCGCCGCGTTGGTGGCGAGGTCGGGCCGCGGCTTCCAGACCGCCCGGGCGACCGGCAGGCGCGGCAGCGGCTGCGGCGGGTCGATGACGTCGACGACCGTGGCCACCATCCGGAAGCGCGAGCCCATGTCGATGATCGACGCCGCGACCGCCGGCCCGGGGTGGGCATCGAAGACGAGCCGGACCGGGTCGGCCTTGCCGCCGATCCCCAGCGGATGGATCTCGAGCCGCGGCTTGCGCCCGGCGATCGACTCGCAGACCTCGAGCATGTGCGCGCCGAGGCTGAGGTCGCCGCTCGGGGTCATGTGGTAGGTGTAGTCCTCCATGAACGAGACGCCGCCGGGCAGCCCGCTCGACATGACCTTCATCGCGCGGACCATCGCCGCGGTCTTCCAGTCGCCCTCGGCGCCGAACCCGTAGCCGTCGCGCATCAGCCGCTGGACCGCGAGCCCGGGTAGCTGGGTCAGGCCGTGGAGGTCCTCGAAGGTCGTGGTGAAGGTCGAGAAGCCGCCGGCATCGAGGAAGCGGCGCAGGCCGATCTCGATACGGGCTCCGTCGCGCAGCGACTCGGCGCGCTCGGCGCCGGGGCAGAGGACCGGGTCGAGGTCGTACTCCTCGACGTAGGTCGCGATCAGCGCGTCGACCTCGGCATCGCTGGTCTCCGCGATGACCGCCACGAGGTCGCCGACCCCGAAGGTGTCGACCCGGAAGCCGAGCCGCCGCGTCGCCTCGACCTTGTCGCCCTCGGTGACCGCGACGTCGCGCATGTTGTCCCCGAAGCGGGCGATCCGGCCGGTCTCCCAGTCACGCTTCGCCGCCGCGGCGCGCGTCCAGGCGCCCACGCGCTCGTGGACCTCGGGCCGCGTCCAGTGGCCGGCGACGACCTTGTGCTCGATGCGCATCCGGGCCGCCATGAACCCGAACTCGCGGTCGCCGTGGGCGGCCTGGTTGAGGTTCATGAAGTCCATGTCGATGGCGTCCCACGGGATCTCCCCGTGGTACTGCGTGTGCAGGTGGAGGAGCGGCCGCTGCAGTGCGTCCAGGCCGCCGATCCACATCTTGGCCGGCGAGAACGTGTGCATCCAGGCGATGACCCCGATGCAGGCCGGCGTGGCATTCGCCTCGAGGAAGAGCGCGCGGATCCCCTCCGCGTCGGTGACGACCGGCTTCGCGACCACCTTGACCGGGATCGCCGCCGCCGCATCGAGCGCGGCGGCCACCTCCGTCGCGTGTGCGGCGACGGTCCGGATCGTCTCCGGTCCATACAAGTGCTGACTGCCGGTGACGAACCACACCTCGTACGCTCCGAGGTCGCGCATGCCGTGACTCCTCAGCTCGCTGGTCATTGGCCGTACTCGTTCGTGTAGCGCCGGTGGAGCCGCTCCACCGCCTCGTCGGGGAGGACCTCCGGCGTCCCGATCTGGAGGGCCGCCCAGACCGTCGCGGCGATGTCCTCGACCATGACCGCGGTCTTGACCGCGGCCTCGGCCGTGGGGCCGACCGTGAACACGCCGTGCTGCTTGAGCAGGATGGCCGGGCTGTCGCCGAGGCCGTCGACCACGAGCGTCCCGATGGCCTCGTCGCCGATGAACGCGAAGTCCGCGCAGGGGATCTCGCCGCCGAACTCGTCGGCCTGGGCGGTGAGGTAGACCGGGATGGAGCGGCCCACCGCGGCGAACGCCGTCGCATAGCGGGAGTGGGTATGGACGACCCCGTTGACGTCGGGCCGCTTGCGGTAGATGTAGAGGTGGCTCGCGGTGTCCGACGAGGGGTGGAGGGCGCCCTCGACGACGCGCCCGTCGATGTCGAGCACGACCATCGATTCGGCGGTCAGGTCCTCGTACCGGACGCCCGACGGCTTGATCGCCACGAGCCCGGTCCCCGGGTCTCTGGCGCTGACGTTGCCGCCGGTCCAGGCGACCAGGCCGTTGCGTGGCAGCTCGGCGTGGAGGCGGACGAGCTCCTCGCGGAGCGCCTCGAGTCGCATCGTCATGCCGGCACCGTCACGGGACCGCTGGTCTTCGCCTGCGCGCGCAGGCCGCGCAGCACCTTCATGACGTCGTTCTCGCCACGGCCGAAGTAGTCGTGCAGCCGGACGTATTCACGGTAGAGGACATCGTAGGCCGCGCGGTCGGCCGCACTCGGCGCGTACACCACGTCCTTGAGCCGCGCCATCGCCCGCGCCGCGTCCTCGATGGTGGCGTAGCCTCCGGCAGCGGCACCGGCGGCGACCGCGCCGAACATCGCGGACCCAAGGGCGGGCGTCTGGTCCGAGGCGCTGACCCGGAACGGCCGCCCGGTGACGTCGGCGTAGATCTGCAGCACCAGCGGGCTCTTCTCGGCCAGGCCGCCGCAGGCGACGATGTCGCGGACCGGCACGCCGTTGGCCTCGAGGGTCTCGATGATCACGCGCGTCCCGTAGGCGGTCGCCTCGATCAGGGCGCGGTAGATCTCCACGGGCGTCGTCGAGAGTGTCGCCCCGACCAGCAGGCCGCCCACGGCCGCGTCGACGAGGATCGAGCGGTTGCCGTTCCACCAATCGAGGGCCAGCAGCCCGGATTCGCCGGCGACCTGGCGGCCCGCCTTCTCCTGGAGCAGCTCGTGGATGTCGATGCCGCGGGCGCGGGCCTCGTCGTGGTAGGCGCCCGGCAGGCACTGGTCCACGAACCAGCCGAAGTGGTCGCCGACGCATGACTGCCCGGCCTCGTAGCCGATCAGGCCGGGGATGATCCCGTCCTCGACGCGCCCGCACATCCCGGGCACGCTGCGCTCGTCCGGGGCGAGGACCATGTGGCAGGTGGAGGTGCCCATGA
>CAWEYL010000006.1:0-154184 GCA_963813335.1 uncultured Chloroflexia bacterium | reverse complement strand
TCATGACCATCGTGCCCGGCTCGGTGACCGTCGCCGCGGGCACGGCCACGTGGGCGTCGACGTTCGCCACGGCCACGGCGGTCCCGGGCAGCAGCCCGGTCCACGCCGCCGCCTCCGGGGAGAGGCCGCCGGCCCGCTCCCCGACCTGGCGCAGGTCGCGGCGCATCTTCGTGTCGACGATGTCGGCGAACCGCGGATCGAGGGCGCCGAAGTAGGCGGCGTCGGGGAAGCCGTCGCGCTTGGACCACATCGCCTTGTAGCCGGCGGTGCAGGCGTTGCGCGTCTCGACCCCGGTCAGCTGCCAGACGATCCAGTCGGTCGCCTCGAGCAGGCGGTCGGCGGCGGCGTAGACCTCGGGCGCCTCGTCGAGGATCTGGAGCGCCTTGGCGAAGAACCACTCCGACGAGATCTTGCCGCCGTAGCGGTCCAGCCAGTCCTGCCCGGTCGCCCGGGCGACCTCGTTGATGCGGTCGGCTTCCGGCTGCGCGGCGTGGTGCTTCCAGAGCTTGACCCAGGCGTGCGGGTTTGCGCGGTAGGCCGGGAGCATCGACAGCGCCGTGCCGGCGGCGGTGGCGGGGAGCATGGTGCAGGCGGTCACGTCGACGCCGATGCCGATGATGTCGGCCGGGTCGACCGCGGCCTCGCGGATGACCGCCGGGACCGCGGTCTTCAGGACGTCGAGGTAGTCGTCGGCGTCCTGCAGGGCCCAGTCGGGCGGCAGCACGACATCCTGGTTCGGGCTGGGGAGCCGCTCGTCGATGACGCCGCTGCGGTACGGCGTGACCGAGGTCGCGAGCTGCCGGCCGTCGGCGACGTCCACGAGGACGGCGCGGCCGGACTCGGTGCCGAAATCGACCCCGATCGCGTACCGGCTCACCATGGCTCCCTTAGAATCGTGGACGGCGGTCCCGCTGCTCGGCGGTCCATCGGTCGGGCGCCACTTGTGGGTTCGCCCGGCGTCCGTTACCGTTCCCGCTAACGTTCACGTATCCAGTACCGTAGCATTCGATCGGCCGCGAGGCAAGGCTTCCGTCCCTGGGGATTCGACGTTGCAGGATCACAGCCGGATCACGATCAAGGAGATCGCCGCCATGTGCGGGGTCTCGACCCAGACGGTGTCGCGCGTGATCAACAAGCGGCCGGACGTGTCGGCCGAGACGCGCCAGGCGGTCGAGGCCGCCATCGCCGCGACCGGATTCCAGCCGAGCGCGGTGGCACGCAGCCTGGTCCATCGCCGGTCGCAGACGCTCGGTGTCATCGTCGCCGGCCTGCGTTACTTCGGCGTGGCGGAGACGCTCAACGGGATCACCGAGGAGGCCCAGGCGGCGGGCTACGGCGTCCTGCTCAAGGAGATCGAGAGCAGCGACACCGTCGACATCGCGCCGGTGTTCGAGTTCATGATCGCGCACCGGGTCGAGGCGATCATCTTCGCGGCCCCGCAGCTGGGTACGAACATCGCCAAGGCCCGCTCGCAGCTGCCGGTCGCCTGCCCGCCGATCATCTTCCTCAAGTCGGAGGCCTCACCGGCGTTCTCGACGATCGTCATCGACAACTACGGCGGCGCCCGGCAGGCGACCGCCCACCTCCTCGCGCTGGGCCGGCGGCGGATCGCCCATCTCGCCGGCCCGTTGCCATGGCGGGAGGCGCAGGACCGCCACGACGGCTGGCGAGACGCGCTGCGCGACGCCGGCGTCGACCCGGGGCCGGTCGTGCCCGGCAACTGGACGCCGACGAGCGGCGAGGTCGGCTTCGATCAGCTCCTTGCCCTCGATCCGACCATCGACGGGCTGTTCGTGGCCAACGACCAGATGGCGCTCGGGGTCCTGCACGTCGCGCATGCGCGGGGCATCGCGATCCCCGACGACATCGCCGTGGTCGGCTTCGACGGGCTCGACGAGGGCGCCCACTTCACGCCGACCCTCACGACCGTGGTCCAGCCCTTGTACGAGCTCGGCGAACTCGCCGTTCGCGAGGTGCTCGCGGTCGCCAACGAGGCACCCGGCCGGGGGACCGTGCGCAGTCTCACCCTGGCCACGCAGCTGGTCGTGCGCGAGAGCGCGCCAGCTGTCGCGAGGCCGATCGCCGCACCCGCGCGCGGTCCGCGGTCTTCGCCGGCAGCGGAGACGGCCGAGTCCCGCTAGGGTTGCGCCGGCGGACCGGCCGATGCCGGCATTCGCACGCATCAGACGCCTCGCCGCGAAAACTCCTTGACGTGCCCCTCGGCCGGTGCTAGTTTGCAACCGACCGTTAGCGATAACGGGAACGATAACAGCGGCCAACGCGTTCGACAGTGCCAGGTCTTAGGAGTCAAGGCCAGTCCCGTCCGCCGATGGCGAAGCCGTCAGGGCAGTTCGTTTCCGCCGCCAGCAAGGGATCGCACCTGCGTCCCTGCCGAACCGAGTCGATGGATCCGGACCCGGCCCTCTCTCGCCGCCGCGACCGTGACTCGCCACGCCGTCTTCACGAGAGCTGACCCACGTCGATCAACCGGTCGCGCTGACCGCGTTGGAGGAGGTGCCGATGGTGTCCGGTAGCGCATGAGCCACCGATTCGACGGCCCTCCCGACGCGATCGTCCCGATCCGCGTCGACCCGCAGTCAGTCAAGTCGGGCACGGCCCGAGGTCCACGATCACCCAGGTAGCCCAGATGGAGACGAGAAACATGACGAAGTCAGGAAGACTCCCTCGAATCGCATCGATGTTGGCGGTCGCGGCCCTGGTCGTCGGCGCCTGCTCGTCCAGCGGTTCGTCGGCTGCCCCGAGCGCCGCGGCACCGACCACCGCCCCGAGCGTGGCCGCGCCGAGCGTCGCCCCGAGCGCGAGCGTCGCCGCGGCGAAGAAGGAATACAAGGACATGTCGGTCGGGTTCATCCAGACCGGTTCCGAGAGCGGTTGGCGCGCAGCCAACACGTCTTCGTTCAAGGAGACCGCGACCCAGCTCGGCATCAAGCTCAACTTCTATGACGCCCAGAACAAGCTGGAGAACCAGGTCTCGGCGTTCCACCAGTTCAACCAGGATCCGTCGATCAACGTGATCATCCTCGCGGCGCTCGACGTGACCGGCTATGACGACGTCCTGAAGGAAGCCCAGACCGCGGGCAAGATCGTCGTCCTCGAGGACCGGCGCATCGACGCCGACCCGTCCCTCTATGCGACGTACATCGGCTCGGACTTCAACCTCGAGGGCCAGAAGGCAGCTGCCGCGATGTGCGGCCTGCTCTCGGCCAGCGCGAAGAAGAACGTCGTCGAGATCTCCGGCGCGGTCGGCGCGTCGGCGGCCATCGACCGGGCCAAGGGCTTCCGCGAGAAGATGGGCGAGTGCGGGATCGTGATCCCCGACGGCATGACCCAGACCGGTAACTGGGGCGTCCCGGAGTCCAAGGCCGTCATGGAAGCCTTCCTCAAGAAGAGCAAGGACATCCAGGGCGTGTTCGCCCACAACGACGAAGAGGCCATCGGCGCCATCCAGGCGATCAAGGAGGCCGGACTCGTCCCGGGCAAGGACATCCAGGTCATCGGCGTGGACGCGACCGCCGACGGCTTCAAGTACATGATCTCGGGCGAGCTCGGTGCGGACATCGAGTGCAACCCGCTGCTCGCGCCGCAGGTCTACGAGGCGGCCCTGTCCGCCCTCAATGGCGACACCTCGATGCCGAAGTGGGTGCCGTCGCAGGAAGGCCAGTTCTTCGCGGCCCAGGGGCCGACGGAGCTGCAGACCATCCTGGCCACGCGCAAGTACTAGGCCCCCGGGCCGGGCGGCGAGAGGCGCGAGTCGCCTCCCGCCGTCCCGTAGCCCATCATCGTCCCCGAATGCAGCGCACCGCCCCCGATTCGCCTCCGGCGATGCGGGGGCGGCCGCACACCGACCGTCAGGTTGGAGTCGCCGGTCCATGACAGAGCAAGCGCCAGTGCTGCCCGCCGCCGATACCACAGCCGACATCGTCGCCATGCGCGGCATCGACAAGTCGTTCCCCGGCGTCCAGGCGCTGCGCGGTGTCGACTTCTCGGTCCGGCGCGGCGAGATCCACGCGCTCCTCGGTGAGAACGGTGCCGGCAAGTCCACCCTGGTCAAGATCCTGACCGGGGTCGAGCCGCCCGACGTCGGGACCATCACGTTCGACGGGACGGCGGTCGCGATCCGCTCGCCGCTCGAGGCCCAGGCCATCGGCATCACGACGGTCTACCAGGAAGTCAACCTCTGCCCGAACCTGACGGTGGCCGAGAACCTGCTCATCGGCCGCGAGCCGAGACACTGGGGCCGCGTCGACTGGGGCGCGATGAACCGCCGGGCCCGCGAGGTCCTCAAGGGCCTCGATATCGACATCGACGTCACCCGGCCGCTCGGCTCCTATTCGGTCGCCATCCAGCAGATGGCCGCGATCGGCCGGGCACTCGTGATCTCCTCGGCGAAGGTCCTCGTCCTGGACGAGCCGACCTCGAGCCTGACCGCCCACGAGACCCAGCAGCTCTTCCGCGTGATGCGCCAGCTCCGCGACGGGGGCATGGCCATCGTGTTCATCACCCATTTCCTCGACCAGGTCTACGAGGTGAGCGACCGACTGACGGTCCTCCGCAACGGCGCCCTGGTCGGGACGTACGAGACCGCGGCCCTGCCGCGGATCGAGCTCATCCGCCTGATGCTCGGGCGCAGCCTCACCGCCCTCGACGAGATCGGCCGTCACAAGATGGAGAGCAGCAAGCACATCGGCGACGAGCTGCTCCAGGCCGACGGGCTGGGCCTGGCCGGGTCGATCGAGCCGTTCGACCTGGTCCTTCGCGCCGGCGAGGTCGTCGGGCTGGCCGGGCTGCTCGGCTCCGGGCGCACCGAGATCGCGAATCTCCTGTTCGGCATCGACCGCCCGACCGACGGCACGATGACCATGGACGGCAAGGCCGTCACGGACTACTCGCCGCGCGGCTCCATCGAACGCAGCGTCGCGCTGTGCCCGGAGGACCGCAAGGCCGAGGGCATCGTCGCCGAGCTGACCGTGCGCGAGAACATCGTCCTCGCGGTCCAGGCCAGTCGCGGCTGGTTCCGCCGCCTCGGCTCCGCCCAGCAGACCGCCATCGCCGAGCGCTACATCAAGCTGCTCAACATCGCGACGCCGTCCCCCGAGCAGCCGATGAAGAACCTGAGCGGCGGCAACCAGCAGAAGGTCATCCTGGCCCGCTGGCTCGCGACCGAGCCGCGCCTGCTGATCCTCGACGAGCCGACCCGCGGCATCGACGTCGGCACCAAGGCCGACATCCAGCAACTGGTCCTGTCGCTCGCCGAGGGCGGCATGTCCTGCGTCTTCATCTCGTCGGAGCTCGACGAGGTGCTGCGCACCAGCCACCGCATCGTGGTCCTGCGCGACCGGATCAAGGGGGCGGAGTTCGAGGGCGAGGTCGACGAGAAGCAGATCATGGAAGCGATCGCTGGAGGCGCGGCATGAGCGGCATCCGGAGCCGGATCAGCTGGGGCCGCGTCACCGAGAGCCGGGTCTTCCTGCCGCTCGTCACGCTCCTGCTGATCCTGCTGTTCGACTTCATCTTCATCCCGGGGTTCTTCAACCTCGAGATGAAGGACGGTCACCTGTACGGCAGCCTGGTCGACATCGTCCGGAACAGCGCGCCGACGGTCATCCTCGCGATCGGCATGACGCTCGTGATCGCGACGGGCGGGGTCGACCTGTCCGTCGGTGCGGTCATGGCCATCACCGCGTCCGTGGCGTGCATCCTGATCGACCCGCGGATCGTGGGGGTCGGCCTCTCCGGCGACATCACCGCGGTGGTCGGCGACCCGACGTTCAGCTACGCGCCGATGGCGCTGGTGATCATCGTCCCGCTCGTGGTCGGGCTGCTGTGCGGCGCCTGGAACGGGGTCCTCGTGTCCTACTTCCGGATCCAGCCGATGGTCGCGACGCTCGTCCTGATGATCGCCGGCCGCGGCATCGCCCAGCTCATCACCAACGCCATCAAGATCATCATCTTCAACGACGCGTTCGCCTACATCGGCAATGGCTTCATCGTGCTGCCGATCTCGTTCTACGTGGTCATCGGCGTGTTCGTCGCGGCATGGCTGCTGACCCGCCGGACCGCCATCGGCCTGTTCATCGAATTGGTCGGCATCAACTTCCGCTCCAGCTACTACAGCGGCGTGAACGAGAAGCGGGTGAAGATGTTCGCCTACTCGTTCTGCGGGCTGTGCGCGGGCATCGCCGGGCTCGTCGCGGTGTCCAGCATCCGGACGTCCGACGCGAACCAGATCGGCCTGTACACGGAGCTCGATGCGATCCTCGCGGTCGTGATCGGCGGGACCGTGCTGGGCGCCGGCGGCCGGTTCTCGCTCCTGGGCAGCGCGATCGGCGGCCTGATCATCCAGGCGACGACCACCTCGATGTACCACGTCGGCGTCGCGGCCAGCGCGATCATCGCGGTCAAGGCGGTCGTGGTGATCCTCGTGATCCTGCTCTACTCGCGCCAGACCCAGGACACGATCCGCCGCCTCGTCAGCCGTCCGAAACGCACCGAGATCGCGGCATGACCGAGACCGTCGCCGCCCAGCCAGGTCAGGGCATGACGCCGACGCTGACGGCCCGCATCGCCAGCAAGCAGCGCTTCCTGCCGCTCGCCGCGACCGGCGTCCTGTTCGCGGTCGCGTACGTCATGGGCGCCTTCGCGTTCCCGGCCATGCGCGACGGCCAGGCGTTCTTCAACCTGCTCGTCACGACGCCGTTCCTGCTGATCGCGGTCGTCGGCCAGACCTTCGTGATCATCTCGGGCGGCATCGACCTGTCGGTGAGCGGCGTCATCGCCCTCACGACCGTCGCGTCCGCGGCACTCATCCAGTCGGGCTGGAACCCGTGGCTGGTCATGCCGCTGATGCTCCTGATGGGCATCGGCATCGGCGGCGTCATGGGCTTCTTCATCGCCTACCTGAAGGTCCAGCCGTTCATCGCGACGCTGGCCGGGATGTGGTTCGCCCGCGGGCTCTCCTACGTCATCAGCGATAGCGAGATCCGCATCCACGACCCGCTGTACCGCCTGCTGGTCGGCACCCGCATCCTCATCCCCGGCCTGGCCGACCCGGTCACCAAGAAGGGCGACTACATCACGATCCTGGTCGTGGTCGCGGTGGTCGTGCTGCTGGCGGGCATGTACATCGCGCAGTTCACGCGGTTCGGCCGGACGGTCTACGCCATCGGCGGCAACAACGGCGCGAACGAGCAGTCATCCCGGCTGATGGGCCTGTCGGTGGACCGGACCAAGGTCAAGGTCTACATGCTCAACGGCTTCTGCTCGGCGCTCGCCGGCATCGCCTACAGCATCTACGTCGGGTCCGGGCATGGCGGCCACGCCCTGGGCTTCGAGCTCACGGTCATCGCCGCCGTGGTCATCGGCGGGACCGCGCTGACCGGCGGCGAGGGCTACATCCTGGGCGCCCTGTTCGGCGTCCTGATCACGGCCCTGATCCAGAGCATCATCCAGTTCAACGGGCAGCTCAGCTCGTGGTGGACCAGCATCGTGATCGGCGGGCTGATGCTGGTCTTCATCGGCGTCCAGGCCCTCCTGACGAACATCAACCAGCGGCAGCTCGCCCGGGCGAGACTCGGCGGCACGACGATGGCGAAGCCTGTCCATCGCCGCCGGCCGTGGTATCGCGACAAGCGGGCGGCCATCGGAGCCGGCGCTGCCATCGCGATCTTCCTGGGCATCCAGCTCTTCGGCCTCGTCGGGGGCGGCGGGTCCGGCAGCGCCGTCGGGCCGACGTCGGCCGCGGGCTGCCAGCTCAAGCCGCTCCGCCAGGACCAGGCGACGGCGCTCGCGACGGCGGGTGCGGCCATCGTCTACGAGCGCAACGGGGGCGGCGCCTGCATCGACGAGCTGTACGCGATCTACCCGGACGGCCGGATCACGGGCGACAACGGGAGCCAAGACCGTCACGAAGCAGGTCACGCCTGAGGAGGTGACGGCGCTCGTCGCCTCGATCGAGAAGCTCGGCTGGTTCACCGACGACATGTACTCGACCTCGCATACGCCATGCGCCCAGTGCTACACGTACTTCACGGACGTGACGCTCGACGGCAAGGCCAAGAACGTGCAGGCCGTCGACGGCGGCACCGACGCGCCGTCCAACTACTGGCTGGTCTCCGGGAAGCTGTCGGCGATCCTGCCCAAGTTCGACGGGGCCAGCTGACGTGCCGACGGTCCGGCCGATGAGGGCACGGCTGCTCGTCCTCGGACTGGCCGCGGCGGCGCTCGTCGCCGGGGCATGCGACTACGTCGTCACGCCGGCCGATGAGAGCAGCCCGACCCCGGCGGCCGCGGCGGGCCTCTGGGCGGGCATCGCGACCGCGGTCTCGCAGACGGCCGGCGGCGACCTCCATGTCGACCTCGCCCTGCGCAATGACACGGGCGACTGGAGCGCGATGCAGCTCGCGACCGGCGGGAAGGTCGCGCTGAGCGGCAGCGACGGGAAGACCACGCCCTGCGCGACGGCGGTGGTGGGGACCGGTGGCACGAGCCTCGCGCCCGGCTTCCAGATGCGCGGCTACACGGGTGGCACGAAGCAGAAGCCGGAGACGGCGATGCTCTCGGTCGAGTGCGCCGGCGCGGCGCCGGCCGCCGGCCAGAAGCTGTCGATCGACTACACGTACGTGACGGGCGACTTCAACTACTACACGCCGTCGAAGCCGGTGGCCGCCAAGCTGGTCGTCGACCTCGACAAGGTCACGGCGGACCTCACGTTCCCGGTCGCGCAGGCCATCGATGGCGTGGTCCAGAAGGCGACCGACCCGATCGAAGCGATCAACAAGTGCGTCCTGACGCTCGTCAAGACCACCCGGACGGCCGACGGGCTGGAGTTCGCCTGGCACACGGAGAACCCCACCGCCTATCCGACCTACGTCCACATCGGGACGCCACCCGTCGATCGGCGCCGACGGGGTGATCTACGGGTTCTACGAGAGCCCGCACCTGGCCGACACCCCGATCACGCCGGCCAAGGGCGTCGCCGACTGGACGACCAAGGTCGCGGTCCCGAAGGACGTCACCGGGCTGTACATCCTGGTCATGGTCGAATCGAAGCAGCAGAAGTCGTTCGTGAACCACGCCATCGACATCACCGACCAGTAGTCGCATCCTCTCCCTGTCGGCCGTCGCGACCGGGTCGGACGAGGGAGCAGCCATGGACATCGCGCTGGTGCACGGCTCCTACCACGGAGCGTGGTGCTGGGACCGCCTCGTGCCGGAGCTCGAGGCGCTCGGGCACCGGGTCATCGCCGCGGACCTGCCGATCTCGGACCCGACGTACGGTGCGTCGGCGTACGCGGACGCCGTCATCGCGGCCATCGCGTCGATGCCCGAGCCGGTGCTCGTCGGCCATTCGATGGGCGGGCTGGTGACCCCCATCGTGGCGGCCCGCCGGCCGATCCGCCGGCTGGTGTTCCTGGCCGCCTTCCTGCCCGTCCCCGGGTTGAGCGCCAACGACCAGCGCGCGACCGAGGCGCTCGCCCCGGACGTCGCCCCGGCGACCGCCGAGTGGACCGATCTCGGCGACGACGTCTGGATGGTCGGTCCGAACACCGCCCGCGAGATCTTCTACCACGACGCACCCCCGGCGGTCGCCGCCTGGGCGGCGGCCCGCCTCCGCCCGCAGTGCTACCGGGTGATGAGCGAGACGACGCCGCTGGAGGCGTGGCCCGCCATCGAGTCGCGCGCCATCGTCTGCCGCGACGACCGGGCGATCAATGCGGACTGGGTCCGCTCGGCGAGTCGCGGGCGCCTCGGCGCGGAGGCCGTCGAGATCGCTGGCTCGCACTCGCCGTTCATGACCCGTCCCGGGGAGCTCGCAGCGATCCTCGACGCCCTGGCCTGACCGCGCACGCGAGTTGCGCATCGCCGCCGCGTAGCATCCAATACGCGGATGCGCCGCCCACCGCTCCCCGCGTTCATCGGCGACCTGTTCGTCGACCCCGTGGCGAAGGGGGCCCTGCTTGCCGGGTCGGTCGCGCTCTTCGCGGCGGCGCTGGACCCGCAGGCTTGGAGCCCGGCCCTGCCATCGGTCCAGGCGGCCGTCCGCGAGAACCCGAACCTCGAGACGACGGTCATGATCGCGTCGCTCAGCGCCGCGGCCCTGTTGTTGCTCGGCGGTGCGCTCGGCGATTCGCGCCGCTCTCGGCCGATCATCCTGGGCGGCCTCACGATCGAGCTGCTGGCCGGCATCGCAGCGATCGTGCTGCCGTACGGGCCGGTCTTCGTCACGACCCGACTGATCGGCCACGCGTTCGCGACGTTCGTCATCCCGGTGTCGATCGCCCTCGTGGCGACGAGCTACCGCGGGCCGGTCCGGGCGACGGCCATCGGCATCGCCTACGCCGCGTACGGGGCGGGTGCTGCGATCGCGCCCATCCTGTTGCAGGTCATCCCGGGCGAGCGCTGGCCGGCATACCTCGCCGCGATCGCCGCGAGCGTGATCGCGATTCTCGTGGCATCGCGCCACGTCCTGGAGCTGCACCGGCCGTCGCTCGCGGAGCGCCCGCTGGTCGTCGCGGTCGCCGTGTGGGCCTTCGGGATCATCACCCTGACCATCGGCCTGACCTGGATCGGCGGCGGCCTCGACAACCCGGTCCGCTGGGCGATGGTCATCGGCGGCCCCGCCCTGGTCCTGTCCTACGACCGCCTCTCGCGCAAGCGGCAGGTCGGCCCGGTCGGCATCATCCGGCGGAACGTGGCGATCGCCCTGTTCGTCGGCGTCGTGATCGCGATCTCGCAGACGGCGGCGATGCTCAACCTGCCGCTCTTCTTCCGCCTCGTGCTGGGCTACGGACCCGTGCTGTCGATGGCGGCTCTGGCGCCGCTGTTCGGCGCGCTGGTCATCGCCGGGCCGGTCGCGGGATACCTGCTCGCCCGGGTCTCACCGCGCTGGCTGGTCGGCGGCGGCGTCGTCATCGTCGGGCTCGGGAACCTGCTCCTGACCCTCGTGGCCACGGAATCCGCGGGCTACCTCGGCTTTGTCCTGCCGTGCCTGCTCATCGGGGCAGGCTTCGTGGTGGCCACGACCGTCCGCACGGCGATCATCTTCGCCAGCGTGCCGCGGGGACTGCCGGCGACGGCGGCGGCGCTGAACGAGGCATCGATCTCGGTGGGAACGCGTATCGGGATCGTCATCGTGAGCGCACTCGTTGCCCAGGTGGCCACGTCCGCCTACACCGACTCGGTCGCCACGCTGCCGGCTGCCGATGCCGCGGCCGCGATCGCCGCGTTCCGGGACGTCCTCATCGCGGTCGGGACCCCGAGCTTCAGCCAGGTCGCCACCACCATCGGCACCGCGGACATCCGGCCGTACCTCGAGGCATACACGAGCGGGCTCCACGCGGCCTTCCTGTTCTGCGGCGCCATCGGCGTCATCGGCGGCGCGATCGCGCTCGTGGCATTCGGGCGGCAGGACCCGCTCAAGACCGTCTGGGATAACCTGGACGAGCGGACCGCGGTCGCGGTCGGGGTCGCGCCGTGAGCGCCCCACAGACCGGGATCTTCGCCCTCGGGACGTCCTCGCACGCGTGGCTCGAGTTCGACGTGCTCCCCTCGACCGCCCCGGCCGACGCCGTCGCGCTGATCGCGTCGCTGCGCGAGCCGCGGACCACCCTGGAGGGCGTCAACCTCGTGGTCGGCTTCCGCCCGGAGACCTGGGCGGCGATCGCGCCCGACGCCGCGCCGGCGGGTGCGCACGGCTTCGAGATCCCGGTCACCGGCCCCACCGGGCAGGTCATGCCCGCCACCCAGCACGACATCGTGGTCTGGATCACGGGATCCGGGTATGACGTCGTCTTCGACGTGTCGCGCTCGATCGTCAATGCGGTGGCGGGCCGGGCGGCCATCGCCCACGAGATGGTGGGCTGGCCGTACCACCACGACCGCGACCTGACCGGCTTCATCGATGGCACGGAGAACCCGAGCCTCATCGAGGCGATGTCGCTCGCGCTGATCCCGGAGGGCGAGCCGGGTGCCGGCGGCTCGATCCTCCTGCTCCAGCAGTGGGAGCACGACGCCGTACTGTGGGAGGGCCTGCCGACCGAGGCCCAGGAGGCGGTGATCGGCCGCCGCAAGATGGACAGCGTCGAGCTGGACCCGCGGCCCGACGGGTCGCACGTGGCGCGGACCGACCAGGACGCGTTCGGCACGATCTTCCGGCGCAACATCGCGTATGGCTCGGTCGAGCGCCACGGGACGATCTTCGTGGGCTTCAGCGCGAGCCAGGCGGTCCTGGCCGGGATGCTCGACAGCATGGTCGGCCGGCCGGGCGGCCAGATCGACGAGCTGATGCGGTTCACCCGCCCGCTGACCGGCGCGTACTACGTCGTCCCCTCGGCCGATCGAGTGGCGTCGGCCGGCTCGAGCGAACGCGGTTGAGGCCCGGCGCGCCGACGCCCGAGCGGCGTCCAGACCGATCGGGGCCGCCTAGTCCTCGAGGTCCAGCTCCATGAAGATGGCGACCGTGGCGAAGCGTTCGGGGAAGTCGGCCGGGAGCGCGACGTCGCGGAAGCCGACACCGCGGTACAGGGCATGCGCCCGCTCCATCGAGTGGTGGCTGTCGAGGACGACCTGCCGGTAACCCGCCGCCCGCGCCTCGGCGACCAGGCGCTCGACCAGGTGACGCCCGATGTCGTGCCCGCGCGCCGACGGCCTGACATAGAGGCGCTTGAGCTCGGCGGTCGTCCCGTGATGCGGCTTGAGCGCGATGCAGCCGGCGGGCACCCCGTCCCAGGACGCGAGCAGGAGCCGTCCCTCCGGTGGCGAGTAGATGCCCGGCAGCGTGGCCAGCTCGTCCTCGACGCCCTCGAAGGTCGGGACCTCGTCGCTGTCCTCCTCGAGGGTCATCACCCAAGCCAGGTACTCGCGGAGCATGGCCGTGACCGCCGAGATCTCGGTGGGCGTCTCGACCTGGCGGATGACGAGCACGAATTGGTCCTCTGGCACTGATGGTTGGCAGCGTGGCGGTCCACTATGAGGGGTACGCCAGCGACGGAGGAGGAGTCGGATATGCCCAGCGAACGCGTCGACGCCATCGCCACCCTGCTGACCGAGACGAGCGACGCCCACGGCCGGTATGAAGCGACGGAGCTGCACGGGGTGTACGACGTCGGATGGGCGACCTGGTACGCCGCCTACGCCGTCGAGCACGGCCTCGGGGCCTTGCTCGGCCACGAGGTCAGCGCGGAGCAGGTCGCGGCGTTCTTCACCAGCAGCAACGCCGAGCTCGAGGCGACCGTCCCGAAGCCCGACGAGCCGTGGGCGGCCTACACGGCCCTGCGGATCAGCGTCGAGCTCTCAGGGCCCGCCGGCGCCTCGTCCACATGACCGACGTCATCGAGGCGATCGGCCTCACCAAGCGATACGGCTCGCGGCGGGGTATCGAGGACCTCACGCTCCGGATCGGCGAAGGCGAGGTCTTCGGGTTCCTCGGTCCGAACGGGGCGGGCAAGACCACCACGATCCGGACCCTGCTCGGGTTCCTCCGACCGACGGCCGGTCGATCCACGCTCCGCGGCCATGACAGCTGGCGCGATGCCGCTGCGGCGCACGTCGGCGTGGCGTACGTCAGCAGCGAGCCGGCCTACCTGCCCAAGCTGACGGCCGCCGAGCAGCTCGACTACATGGCCAGCCTGCGCGGCCTCCCGAAGGGCGCCTGGGCGGCCGTCGCCGAACGACTGGAGCTGGATCCGAGCGTCCAGATCCGCAAGCTGTCGCGCGGCAACCGCCAGAAGGTGGGCGTGGTCCAGGCGTTCATGGGCGAGGAGCCGCTCCTGATCATGGACGAGCCTACGAGCGGTCTGGATCCGCTGATGCAGCGGGTGTTCCTCACCCTGGTCTCCGAGGCCAAGACGGCTGGCCGGACCGTCTTCCTGTCATCGCACAACCTGCCCGAGGTCGAGCGCGCGTGCGATCGGGTCGGGATCATCCGCGACGGACGCCTCGTCGAGGTCTCGTCCGTCAGCGACCTGCGGGCCTCCCACTGGCGGTCCGTCAGCCTGGAGCTGGCCGCCCCGCCCCCCGCTGGCCTGTTCGACCTGCCGAACGTCCGGATCGTCTCCGCCTCGGCGCGGGACGTCCACCTCATGGTCCAGGGGGACATGAACCCGCTCCTGCGTCGCCTCGCCTCCATCGACGTGGGCGACATCTCGATCGCGACGCTCGAGATCGAGGACGTCTTCATGGCGTTCTATGACGGATCGCCGGACGTGCGGCCATGATCCCGGCCCTGATCCTGGAGGTTCGGCGCGGCCGGATGGTCGTCCTGTCGGTCGGGCTGGTGGCCGTGCTGTATGCGGGCGGGATCACCCTCTTCTACCCGGTCGTGCTGGACCATGCCGCCGAATACGAGCAGCTCATGAGCATCTACCCCAAGGAGCTCATGGCGGCCTTCGGGATCCAGGGGAGCCTCGGCGACGCCGGGACGTTCCTCAACTCGTACGTCTTCCAGTTCCTGTGGCCGCTGGTCGCCGCGATCGCGGCCATCGCCCTCGGGACGCGGATCGCCGCGGACGCGGAGAGCGGCTTCCTGGACCTCCCGCTGTCCACGCGGCTGCCGCGCCTGCGCTACCTCGCCTCGGCGATCGTGAGCCAGGTCCTGTCGCTCGGTGCGATCGCGCTGATGATGATCGGCGCGATCGTGATCGCGGACCTGCTCATCAAGCCCGACTTCCCGACGGGCCGCATCGTCCTCGCCGGCGTCCACGCCCTGGCCATGGCGCTCGCGATCGCAGGCGTCACGACCTTCCTGGCGATCGCGTTCCTGGACCGCGGGAGGGCCGGAGGGCTGGTCGCCGGGATCCTGATCGTGATGTACCTGTTGAACGTCCTGGCCGCGCTCTCGCCGGACATGGCAGGTCTGGGGCAGCTCTCCGCGTTCCGCTACTTCAACCTCAGGGACCTGATCGACGGGGGGCCGTATCCGATCGGCGACTCGCTGCTATACCTTGCCGTCGCGATCGCCGGCTGGCTGCTCTCGTTCGTGGCGTTCCACCGGCGCGACCTGGCTGCCTGACCCGCCTGAAGCGGGGCCGGTGACGTCGGGACGTGCTCCACGTGGTGCGCCCTGGCACCGATCGGGACATCAGGGCCATCGCAGACGCGCGCCGACCGTGGTGATGATCGGGCATGCGCAGATCCCTCGTCGCAGGCGCCATCGTCGTCGGACTGGCCGTGGCCGTCGGGATCCAGGCGCTCGTGGTGGCCATGCAGCCGCGGCGAACCACCCCGGTCTACGACCCACCGGTGCTCGCCGGCCAGCAGCTGTGGGGCGCCTGCTCGGGCGGGGTGTATGCGCGCCACGGGGACACGATCGTCCTGACCTCGACGGGCCACTGCACGCGAGAGGGGACTACGGCGTACGACCCCGACGGGGTCACCGTCCGGGGCGTCTTCGGACCGCCCGCCCGGGACGGCACGTGCCCGTACCCAGATCACACGTGTGCGTCCTCGGATATCAATTACCTGGTCGTGGCCCCGGACCGCATCCCGTGGGGGCACCTGAACGTCGTGGACCTCGGGACCGGCGGGTACCGGGTCATAGCGCCCGATACCAAGCCGTTGGCCTGTGCCGACATCGGGATCGGCGACCCGATCGAGATCGATGGCCGCAACATCTACCGGACCGGTACGGTGGCTGAGAAGGGTGCGTACCTCCATCCCGAGGACGGCGCCTACTTCCCGTGCATGGTCGCGGCTCGCATCCAGGTCGCGACAGGGGATTCGGGCGGGGTCGTGATGGTCCGGGGCATCCCGGCCGGGGTGGCCAGCCGCTCGCTTGGCGGCAACCTGGGGTTCACGCCACTGGCGGAGGGGCTTGCCCAGCTGGGGCTGGAGCTCTGCACGAGGCCCGATTGCGGGCTGACGCCGCCGCCGCACTGACCGTCGACCCGGCGTCACATCTCGCGGCGGACGGCCCCGATCTCACGGGCGATGCCGACCATCGGCCTTGCGCCCCTTCTTCTTGCGCTTCTTCTCGGTCTTCAGGCGTCGTTCTCGCTTGTCACGCGCGAGCTCGGTGGCGAGCGAGTCGAGGCGCGGATCCCAGGAGCCCCGGAAGTGGGCGATCCAGACGTCGACTTCGCGGAACGGCCCGGCCTGGACCGTGTACAGCCGGCGTGTGCCCTCCGGTCGAACGTTCGCGAACCCGCTCTCGCGCAAGACGCGAAGGTGCTGCGACACGGCGGGCTGCGAGATCCCGAACTCCGCCTGGACGACCGCCGTGATCGCGCCAGACGACCGCTCGCCGTCAGCGAGCAGCTCGAGGATCCGCCGGCGAACGGGGTCGCCCAGGACGTCGAAGACTAGCATCACCGGCCATCGTAGAAGTCCGAGCTTATATACGTCAAGACCGATAGACCACGCCGTTGCCCTCTGAGCCGCGGCGCCTACCCGACGAGGACGGGTTCCCGGTCCGGCGCCGGTGCCGGCTCAGTGGCCGGCGGCGCCGCGGGCACCGTCTCCCGCGTCTGGACCTCCTCGCGGACCTTCCCGTCGCGCATGCGGATGATCCGGTCGCAGGCGGCCGCGACGTCGGGCTCGTGCGTGACGACGACCAGGGTCTGACCGGTCCGCCGGTTGGATTCGCGGAGGATGGCCAGGACTTCTTCGGCCATCTCGGAGTCGAGGTTGCCCGTGGGCTCGTCCGCCAGGATCAGCGGGGGCTTGTTCACGAGCGCCCTGGCGATCGCGACGCGCTGCTGCTCGCCACCCGACAGTTCCGCGGGACGGTGGTCGGCCCGGTCCGCCAGGCCGACGAGGTCGAGGGCCTCGAGCGCCAGCGGTCGAGCGACCGACGCGCTCACGCCCGCGTAGTCACAGGCGAGCATGACGTTCTCGATCGCGGTCAGCGTCGGGATCAGGTTGAAGTCCTGGAACACGAAGCCCATCTGGCGGGCGCGGATCCGCGTCCGCTCGCCCTCGCCGACGTCGACCATGTCGCGACCGTCGAAGCTGAGGTCGGGCTGCGGGCCGTCGTCCAGGTCAGGCCCGTGGAGCAGGCCGAGGATGTGCATCAGGGTGCTCTTGCCCGAGCCTGACGGGCCCATGATCGCCACCATCTCGCCTTGCTCGATCGAGATGTCCACGCCGCGGAGGGCCGGCACCACGTTGTGCCGACCGAGGCGATAGGTCTTGCGGAGGTTGCGGCCTTCGAGGAGTGCCATCGTTCGTTCTCCTTCGCGATCCGTCAGTGTCATTCGTAGCGGAGGGCGGTGACCGGATCGAGCCGGGCCGCGTGGACGGCCGGGAAGAAGCCGGCGAGCGCTCCGAGGACCGTGGCGAAGACGATCGCCGTCAGCGCCGTACCGGGCGTCAGTTCGAAGAGCACCGTGCCCGTCGCGCGACTGGCCTCGTTCACCACGGTGACGACGATGGCGCCGAGCAGCAGGCCGATCGAGCCGCCGAGGAACCCCATCAGGGCCGACTCGGCGACGAGTTCCCGAACGATCCGGGATCGGCTGCCACCGATGGCTCGCTTGATGCCGATCTCGCGCGTCCGCTCGGCGATCGACATCGCCATGGTGTTGACGACCGACAGGCCGCCCACGGCGAGGCTGATCAGCGCGATGCCGACGAGGATCGAGTTCAGGATCGACGTGGCCGCGCCGACCTGCTGGTCGAAGTCCTTCGCGGTCATCGCGGCGACGTTCGGCACCTGGGCCTCGATGCGATCGGCCAGCACCTCGGGGTCGACGCCGGGCGTCGGGTACACGGTCATCTCGGAGACGAGATCCGACGCCTGGAGTCCCTGTTGGACCATCGGCGGCATCGACTTGATGAACAGCTGCTGCGCCGCCTGGAGCGGGACCGATGCGGCCTGGTCGGGTGCGGTCAGCGTCGGCTGCATGATCCCGACGACGTCGAAGGTCACCCCGTGGAGGACGATCGTGTCGCCGACCTGCATGTCGTACTTTCGCGCGATGTCCGACCCGAGGACCGTGACCAGTCGCCCCTCGTCCTGCGCCGTCAGCGCGCGGCCTTGCGCATACGAGATCGGGAACGTCTCGCGACCCTGGTCGGAATCGGCCACCGCGCCCGTGATCATGGGCGGCACGCCCATCGTGACGGTCGGGGCCTGGTCGTCCATCAGCATCATGACTGCCGGCACCACGACGTCGACGCCGTCGACGGCGCGGACCAGATCCGCGGTCCGCAGCGACATGGGCGCCGACGAGAAGCCGCCCATCGAGCCCGAGGCGTCGCTGAGCGTGAGCTTGTCCGCGTAGTAGGTGGAGCCGCCTTCGACGAGGGCGTTGATCTTGTTGGCCATCGAGCCGAAGACGACCAGCGCCCAGATCCCGATCGTGATCCCGAGGATCGTCAACGTCGTTCGGACCGGACGCCGGGCAAGGTTCCGGAGGTATCGCATAGCGCTGCCCTCATGGCACGGGAGAGAGGTGTCCGCGCGAGTATCCGGAGTCCGCCCGCCGGTGGGCAGAGCCGTTCGGATCGAACTCGTCGGGCTATCCGGGGCAAACGTACCCCGCTGATCGAGGGGCTAGGTCCGGTGCGGGACGAGCAGGCCGCGCTCGTAGCCGGCCGCGACGGCCGCCGCGCGGTCGTTGACGTCGAGCTTGGCGTAGATGTGCAGGAGGTGGGTCTTGACCGTCGCCTCGGAGATGAACAGGCGGGCCGCGGCGCCACGGTTCGTCTCGCCCTGGGAGATCAGCGTGAGGACCTCCAGCTCCCGCTCGCTGAGCGCGTCCTGTGCGGGCGCGCGGAGCTGGCTGACCAGCCGCGTGGCCACCGATGGCGCGAGGACGGCTTCGTCGCGCGCGGCGGCCCGGATCGCGCGGACGAGCTGCTCGCGAGGGGCGTCCTTCAGGAGGTAGCCGGTCGCGCCGGCTTCGAGCGCCGGCACCACGTCGCTGTCGGAGTCGTAGGTCGTGAGCACGAGCACGCGGGCCCCGGCGCCCTGCTCGGCGAGCTGCCGGATGGCGGCCGCGCCGCCCATGCCTGGCATCCGCAAGTCCATCAGGACCACGTCCGGCCGCAGCGACCCGACGAGGGCCAGCGCCTCGGCGCCGTCCGCCGCCTCGCCCACGACCTCGAAGTCCGGGTCGCCCGCGAGCATCCCGCGCAGGCCGTCGCGGACCACCGGATGGTCATCCACGATCAGGAGCCGGATGGGGCTCACGGGGCGGCGACCGCTGACGACCCTGCCACGATCGCCGGGACGCGAGCCGAGACCGCGGTCCCGCCGCCAGGCTCCGACTCGATCGCCAGCGAGCCGGCGACGCGCGCCACCCGCTGGCGCATCCCGGTCAGCCCGTAGCCGGACCCGTCCCCGGACCCCGGTTCGTCGATGCGGAAGCCCACCCCGTCGTCGCGGACGTCCAGTGTCACGACGTCGCCCATGTACGACAGGGTCAACCATGCGTGCGCCGCACCGGCGTGGCGGGCGACGTTGGCGAGAGCCTCCTGGGCGATGCGCAGGAGCGCCACGTCGATCTCGGGATGCAGGGCGATGAGGTCGCCGGTGACCGCGACCTCCACCGGGATGGCGTGGAGCTCGGACCAGTCGCGGGCGACGTCGGCCAGGGCATCGGACAGCGTCCCGGACTCGAGCGCCGCGGGCATCGACGCCTCGACGGAGCGGCGTGCCTCGGTGAGGCTCTCGCGGGCCAGCCGCTCGGCGTTCTCCAGGTGCCGGTCCCGGTCGGCCGGCCGTTGGCGCGCCTGGTCGGCCGCCTCGAGCTGGGTGACGATGCCGATCAGGCCCTGGGCGATGGTGTCGTGGATCTCGCGCGCCATGCGCTGCCGCTCGTCGAGCACGCCCGCCTCACGCGCCTGGGTCAGCAGTTGCGCATGGAGGCCGGCATTCTCGATCGTGGCCGCCTCGAGCCTCGCAAGCGCCTGGCGACGCTCCTCGTTCTGCTCCGTGATCTTCTCGCCGACGAAGACGCCGGCGCCGATGACGACCGTCTGGACGCCGATGATCACGAGGTAGAAGGTCCACGCCTCGGAGGTCTTCGGCAGGCCCGCGATGAGGCTGTTCACGAGGACCGAGGTCGCGCCCACCCCGACGACCGCGAGGGGGAGCGGTCGAAGGTATGAGGCGTAGAAGAAGCCGCTGATCATGAAGATGAAGAAGACCGGCTGACGCAGCATCAGGATCGAGGCGAGGACCAGGATCCCCACGAAGAACACGCCCATCCGCAGGTGGTCGTCCCGCCGCGGCTCCGGCATCCGCGTGAAGACGACATAGATCCAGGCGAGAGTCACCCCCGCGATCGCGAGGGTGGTCAGCCGGGAGGTCGCGTCCGTCGGCCCCTCGAGAAGGGCGAGGACCGTCGCCAGCGCGAGCAGCACATAGCCGCAGCGCCCGACCAGCGTGTCGCCGAAGCGTTCCCACGGCGGTTTCAGCGACTCGCTCATGCCGGAACGCTACTCCACGGCAGGGCCGCCGGGACGGGGTTGCGTGACGAGCCGGTCATTCCCATCGGAACGCCCGCACCGCGAGCGCGCCGAGCGCGACCGTGACGACCGCCATGCCGAGGAGCGGTCCCAGCTGCGGCGCCGTCCCCAGCCAGGCATCCTGGAGGCCCTGCACGCCGGGGGGCGTGAAGTCGCCGATCCGCTGGAGGACCTCGGGGAGCATCACCCGCGGGAGGTACACCCCGCCCAGGAACATCACGACGAAGAACATCGGGATGGCGATCGCCGTGGCGGCCCGGTTCGAGGGCGCGACGGCAGCGACGAGGAGCCCGATCGCGAAGAGCGAGGTCATGCCGAGCAGGAACGCGACCAGGTAGACGAGGGGCTGGCGGGGCAGCGGGATGGCGAAGGCCACGTACCCGACGACGATCAGCAGGACGAGGGCGATGACCGAGGTCACGCCGTAGATGACGAGTTGCGCGGCGAGCAGACGGGCCGGGTGCGCCGGCGTCGTGGACAGCCGGCGCAGGACCCCCTTCTCGCGGTAGGTGGCGAGGCGGATGGGCAGCGTCTGGATGCCCAGCGTGCCGAGGGTGATGACCAGCAGGGAGGGCACGAACAGGTCGATCCAGCGCTGGCCGCCGAGGGCCGGGTCCGGCACCGGCGAGAAGAGCGACCCGAAGATCAGCAGGACGACCGACGGCAGGGCGATGGCCGCCAGCCAGGTGATGGGATCGCGGACGAGCAGCTTCGCCTCGATGGCGACCAGCGTGCGCATCTCCTTCATGACAGCTCCTTTGCGAACCGGGCGGACCGATTTCCGGTGAGGGCGAGGTAGGCCTCATCGAGACTTGCCTGTTCGATGCGCAGGTCGTTGGCGATGACCTCGTGGCGGGCCAGGAGGGCCGTGACGGCCCCGATGAGATTGCCGGTCCCGGTGACCACCAGCGTCGGCCCGGCTCGCTGGACGCTCCGGACTTCGGGCAGGTCGGTGAGCAGCCGGTCCTCGATCGGCGTCGACGGCCGGAAGCGGAGCCGCTGCTCCGGGTCGACCATCGCGACGACGCCGGCGGGGGTGTCGAGCGCGATCAACCGGCCGTCGCGGATGACCGCGACGCGATCGGCGAGCCGCTCCGCCTCCTCCATCAGGTGCGTGACCAGGAGGACGGTGACGCCGCGCGCGCGGATGGACTCGATGAGGTCCCACGTGTCGCGGCGCGCCTGCGGGTCCAGTCCGGTCGACAGCTCGTCGAGGATCGCGATCCGCGGCTGGCCGACCAGCGCGAGGGCGATCGACAGCCGCTGCTTCTGGCCGCCCGACAGATGGCGATAGGCGGTGTCGCGCTTCTCGCCGATGCCCAGGTCGTCCATCAGCGTGCGCGGTTCGGCCGGGTCGTCGTAGAACGAGGCGAACAGCTCGAGCGCCTCGCCGACGGTCATGCGGTCCGGCAGCTCGCTCTCCTGGAGCTGGACGCCGACCAGGGCGCGGAGGCGCTGGCGGTCGTGGCGGGGGTCGAGGCCGAGCACGCGGATGGTGCCGGCATCGGGGGTGCGCAGGCCGACGATCGATTCGACGGTGGTCGTCTTGCCGGCACCGTTCGGTCCGACGATGCCGAAGATCTCGCCCTCTTCGACGGAGAAGGACACGCCGTCGACCGCCGCGCGGTCGCCGTATCGCTTGGTCAGGTCGGAGACTTCGATGACGTTCATGGCCGCAGCATCGGGCACGGACCAGGCGGACGGCATCGGCGGGCCGGCCGGATCTCGCGGCGTGGTCGGTGGATGACCGGGTCAACCGAACGGTGGATGCGTCCCTTCGCCCAGGACGAGACACCGGCGAGACGCGCGCGAGACGGACCAGTGACGTCGCGATGGTTGATTCCCCGGACTGACGCGGCCGCCACCGATCGCGTGGTCCGCAGGGGGAGACGACCAGTCGACCGCGCCGGCCAGGCTCGGAGGGCGCGATGGCTCGCGACGAGACACCGATCCGGTATCCCTATGAGGAGGTGGGCGTCCGCAAGGCGCTCACGGCAGCGGAGCTGCGGCGCTTCGGCGGCTCCGGCACGGCCAGTGGCCGGGTTGCGGAGCCCGACAACGTCAAGGCGGACCTCGCGCGAGCTCGCGCCCAGCTGTACGTGCGGCGTCCGAAGGCCGCGCCGCGCTGGGTCCTCGCGCACATCGAGCGCAGGGCGCCGATGGCCGAGTTCGTCGAGACCCTCAAGAAGCGCACCCGCCGCGCGCCATCGGCCGCGAATCAGGCGCTCGCCCTGGACCTCATCAATGAGGTGGCCCGGACGTCGCGAGGTGCTGGCCACATCGCCGGGTCGCTCGACCAGGCTGCCGTCGACGCGCTGACGGGCAATGAGAAGGGAGAAGCCCGATGAGTGTCAGCACCCTGGCGCTCGTCTTCGAGCACATCAACAAGGGCGGGCGATCCCGGCTCTACGGGGTGCCTCGCAGCGCCCGCTACAGCAAGGCCGACGACGTCGACCTCGACGATATCTCGCTCCGCGACCTGATCAGCTCGACCGAGGTGTTCTCCTCGAGCGACGCGGTGAACAACCTCGTGCTCTTCGATGGCGGCCGGTTCGACGGCGACTTCCGTCAGATGACCAACGCCCATCTCGGCTCCAGCTTGGTCACCAACATGACCGCCCAGAACTTCAACGACCGCGCGGGCAGCCTGCTGATGATCGCCTCGGGTCGCGGCGCCGAGTTCCGGCTTAGTTTCCGCGACCAGTTCCTGAACGAGTGGAAGACCACGATCGACGCGCAACTCGGCAGCGACGCCAGCCGCGTCGGCGATCCGACCATGACCTGGGAGGTGTTCCCGCGGAGCGTGAGCTACCTCGACCCGAATCTCACCTACCTGAAGATCCGCCAGAACCTGAACATCAACATCGACTGGTGGCCGGACTACTCGGCCTGGATCCAGTACCACGTCCGCCTGTACCTCGATGGCGCCCACCACGTCCGCGGCTACTGCGCGCGGTGGGAGTACTGGATCGAGGGCGGCATCAAGACCGGCGGGATCGAGGACCGGCTGCGTCCCAAGGTCCAGGCGGGAGCCAGCACCTTGACCACCAAG
Organism: uncultured Chloroflexia bacterium; assembly: GCA_963813335.1. GTDB lineage: Bacteria > Chloroflexota > Limnocylindria > Limnocylindrales > CSP1-4 > SPCO01. The sequence goes on along the minus strand of CAWEYL010000006.1, from coordinate 130,702 downwards.
CTGGGCGCGAAGCTCGGGGCGCTGAGCTTCACGGTCTCGGACCTGTACTTGCTCCCGGGCCGCCAGCTGAGCCCTCGAGGCACCGGCGTCAGCTCGGGCAACTCCAACGACGACGTGACCATCGTCGTCCAGCTCTGACCGACCGTGTCGGGCCAGCCGTCCTCCCGGAGGGTGGCTGGCCCGATCCGCTCAGTGACACGGGGAGTCGGCTGGCGGGTCAACCGTTTCGGTTGATGGACCGCCGGCGGCGTCGCCCAGAGAGGGCGGCTAGGACGCCCTCCCGGCCTCCGTCGCGTCGGGGACCTCGATGAGGCGCCCCGAGCGGACGTCGTAGACGAAGCCGTAGATCGGGATCCCGGCGGGCACGAGCGGGTGCGACCGGATCCGCCGCACGTCGTCGGTGACGCTGCCCGTCTGGTCGGCGATCGTCAGCCAGTCGATGTCATCGGCTGCGGTCGAGCCCGGACCCTTCCCGACGTCGTAGAAGCCGTCAGGCCCCAGGGCCGCCGTCTCGAGGGAGTTGGCGAGCAGGCCGCGGATCACATCGTTCGTGAAGAACTCCATCCCGCAGTCGGTGTGGTGGATGACGAACCACTCGGACGTGCCGAGGAGCTTGTACGAGATCACCAGTGAGCGGACGGCGTCGTCGCTGGCGCGCCCGCCGGCGTTGCGGATGACGTGCGCATCGCCCTCGGCAAGGCCGGCGTACTTGGCCGGATCGAGGCGCGCGTCCATGCAGGTGAGGACGGCGAAGCCGCGCGCGGGCGGCAGCGCGAGCTCGGACCTGGAGCCGAACGCCTCGGCATAGGCGGCGTTGGCGGCGAGGACGGATTCGAGGACCTGCGACATCGGGTGCTCCTTCGTGCTCCAGTCTGATTCGAACGAGGTCGGTCCCGAACGGGGAGCGGGTTCGGCGGCCCCATGGAAGTGGGCGGACACAGAGAAGCCGCAGCCCGTCTGGACTGCGGCCCCGGGACCGGCGTCGGTCCCTGCGTCTCCGAGACGGCGCGACCTATCGCCCTGTGTCCCCTCCATGGGGCCGCCAGGGCCTACACATCTCGGCCGGTCGGATCATCGAACGCATGCCGGGACTATAGGGAGGTCCCCCGCCAATGTCTACTATTACGGTCGGATTAGTATGAAACTCGTGGAGGTCCGAACCACGTGCCGAGCGCGTCGGCAAGACCCAATTGGTGCTCGTTCCCGACCCAGGCCACGTAGCCGTCGGGCCGCACCAGGACGGCGGTGGGCGCCTTGACAGGCCCGATCGCCGGAAGCTCCCACGGACCCGCATACGTGGCGTCGATCGACCGTACGCGATCGGCCCAGGGCGTGATGTCGACGCTTCCGGGCTGGCCGATGCCGATCAGCACCGCCCGCGCGCTGTGCAGCAGGGTGGAGACTCGGACCGGGCCAGTGGCGGTGACCAGGTCGAGATCGGGCATCCGGCGTCCGAGCAATGGATGCCCATCGCCGAGGTCGTACCGGATGTCCAGGCCGGACATCTGGGCCGCGAAGGACCTGCGCGGCTCGTCCATCGCGAGGATCTCGGTCACCGAGTCCCGCAATGCGTTGGTGCGGTCATCGCCTCGGAGCAGCGCGACCTGCGCCATCGTGGTGCGCAGCACGCGCTCCGCGACCGGATGCCGCTCGGCGTGGTACGTATCGAGGACGCTCTCAGGCGAGGCCTTCCTGACCACTTGAGCCAGCTTCCAGCCGAGGTTCACCGCATCCTGCACCCCGATCTGGAGGCCCTGGCCACCCACCGGGTAGTGCACGTGGGCTGAGTCGCCCGCGAGGAGCACCCGTCCCTTGCGGTAGGTCGCCGCCTGGCGTGCGGCGTCGGTGAACCTGGAGATCGACGTCGGGCTGTGGATCCCGAAATCGGTACCGTACGCGGCGACCAGCGCCGCGCGGAGATCGGCCAGCGTGGGCTCATCGGTCTGGCCGAGTCTCGCTTCGGTCACGAGGACGCCCACCGTCCGCCCGTCCTCCATCCGGCTCAGGGAATGGATCCCGTGAGCATCGCGCCGCAGGCCCGGTTCCGGCTCGTCGGTCATCTCGACCTCGGCGATCAGGTGGCTGACCGTCGGTTCCCATCCCGGGAACTCGATGGCGGCCGCTTTCCGGATCAGGCTGCGTCCACCGTCGCAGCCGACGAGGTACTCCGCGCGGTATGACTGGCCGTCCGACAGCTGCACGTCGACGCCGGCGTCGTCCTGCGCGAAGCCGGTCACCTCCCGGCCACGCTCGATCGGCACGCCGAGCTCGCCGACCCACTCGGCGAGGATGCGCTCGATCTCGCGCTGCCGCAGCGCGAGCCCATAGGGGTGACGCGTGGGAAGGTCGCTCATGTCAAGGCGGATCCAGGCGAACCCCGCGATCTGGGCCACCGTTCCCTGCGAGAGGAACCGATCGGCGATGCCGCGCTGGTCGAGGATCTCGATCGTGCGCGAGTGGAGGCCGCCGGCACGCGAGCCGATGACGTCCTGGCTGGGGCGCCGCTCGACGACGACGACGTCGACGCCCGCCAACGCCAGCTCGCCGGCCAACATCAGCCCCGTCGGCCCGCCTCCGACGATCACCACCGCATGCTCGGTCATCGCCTCGCTCCATCCATGAACGCCACCTGCATCCGCTCGCCGCTCGATCGGTCGCGGCATCGGCCGGCGACTCTAGAGCATCAGGGGGGCCTTGCCGCAAGCCCCCACCTGCGCGGTACCCTAGATGGAAGGGGGGATCCCGTTCGCGTCCACCGTCCCCGGGGGGTCAGGCACGCGCGGGGAAGCGTCTTCCAGCGTGGAGAAGGCCTTGGGTGACCACGACCTTTCGGGACCGGCGGCCGAGTTCGATGCCGACCAAGGGGCGCTCCGGCCAGGCTCGCTGCGGTTCATCGACCCTAGCCTGGAACAGCGCTACCAGCTCCAGGGTGGCGCCGAGAGCCGGGTCGGATTCCGCATCGCGACCGGCGCGGCCGCGCTCCTGTGGCTCCTGGCGGTCGTCGTCGTCCCGGCCAGCACGCCGGTCCCTTCGGGCCTCGCGATCCCCGTGTGCTTCGCGATGGCGGCGATCAACTCGGCAGGCTTCCTGCTCTCGGCCTACGCGGACACGCTCGATCGACAGCACTCGATCATCTCGGTCCTGACGGCTGTGAACGGGCTGGTCATCCTCTGGCTTGCGTCCGTGGGTGGCGTCCTGCCGGGCTACGGGATCAGCGCGATCATGCTGCTCTTCGCCTTCGGTTTCGTCGCACGCACCGCCTTCATCTTCGCCTCGTTCCGCACGGCCGTCATCGTGGTCGGCTTCGTCGTCGCGGCCGTCCTCTATACCGGCCGGAGCAGCCTCCTCGTCGACGCATTCATCTTCGGAGCCGCCGTGGTCGGCAGTCTGCTGGCGCTGCGACTCCTCGAGCAGTCACGCCGCCGGGTCTTCTATCAGGACAGCGTCATCACCCGACAGGCAGACGCGTTGAGGACCGAGAAGGACAGGGCCGATGCGCTGTTGCTCAACGTCCTTCCTGGATCGATCTCATCGCGCCTCCTCGCCGGCGAGCGGACGATAGCCGACGAGTATCCGGCCGTCACGGTGCTCTTCGCTGACATCGTCGGGTTCACGCCGTTGACCGCGCGCCTGCCGGCCGACGCCGTGGTGGAGATGCTCGGCCGTCTCTTCGCGCGCTTCGACGAGCTCGTGGCCGAGCGCGGCCTCGAGAAGATCAAGACCATCGGCGATGCATACATGGCCGCGGGCGGACTGCCCGAGCCACTCGATGACCACGCAGCTCTCGTCGTCGATCTCGGTCTCGCGATGATCGACGCCGCCTCGCGACAGAGCGACGACGCTGCTGAGCTTCGGCTCCGAGTCGGCGTACATTCAGGGCCGGTCATCGGCGGCGTGATCGGCCACCGCAAGTTCGCGTTCGACATCTGGGGCGAGACCGTGAACATCGCCAGCAGGCTTGAGTCGCAGGGCATCCCCGGTCGTGTCCAGGTCAGCGTCGACACCTGGCAGATGGTGCAGGACCGGTTCGATGCGGAGCCCCGCGGTCCGATCGACCTTCGCGGACACGGGCCGATGGAGACCTTCGCGATCATCGGGCGCCGCCAAGCGCGTGCAGGACCGCGGGGTGCATGAGCGTGAAAGGCTGAGCGCTGGCCGCTCAGCAGGACTCGCGGACAACGACCACGACCTGCCCGCGCGCGATCGGCTGACCGTGGCGCTTCTCAGTCGAGCGTGGTCGACAACTTGATGCTGTCGACGACCGGCTGCGCGATCGGGGCGAACGTCGTCGCGTCGACGACGTTGTAGACGACGTAGAGCATGTGCGGTCCGTTGCCGATCTGCGCGAGGTACAGACGCGTCTTCATGTCACCCGAGATGGCCCACGGCTCGGAGAACTCCGGGAACGTGAAGATCGCGGCGCAGGCGCGAGTGGGGCAGCCTGGGTCACCGTTCGGCGCGTCTTCTGCGACGGCGATATCCATCACGAGGGCCGGGAGCTTGTCCTGACCGATGGTCGTCTGCATGGCGGGCGAGACCGTCAGCTCGCGGACACCATGCAGCCAATCGCTGACGGCGCCTGGAGTGTTGGCCACACCCTCGACCAGTTTGCCGTCCCAGGTGACCGGGCTCATGTCGAGCCAGAACACGATCGTGTCGCCTTCCCCACTGGTGCCGGCGACGTCCAAGGCGAACTCTCCCGTGCTGTCCTCGTGGCTGGACCATCTGTCGTTGAGGGTGACCGTCAATCCGCCTGGGTAGAAGTCCACCGTGGTGTACTTCCCCGCCGGCAGCGTCCCCGGCTGGGTCAACGCCGGCGGTTGCATCTGCATGAGGAGGCAGGCGGGATCGCACGAGGGCGCCGAGGTGGAGGCTGACGGTCGCGCGGCCTGGGTCGGCGCTGCGCTGGCCGCAGCAGATGACGAGGGCGCCGGGACGCTGGCGGCGGGACCGGAACAGGCCGCGGTCAGCAACGCGATGAGCGCCGCGAACAGCCAGCGTGACTCGAGATGACGCATGGCGATCTGCTTCCTGATGCGTTCGAATCCTGACGGCAACATACCGTCGTCATCGCCGCGAATCCCCGGGCACACCGCAGTTGCCGGATGTCATCGCGACCGCGGTGCGATGGGTCCCTTCGCCACAGATCGGGGCAAACACCTCTTATGTGCGGGAGGGATCGAACCTAGGCTCGCGCCCACACGCTGAGCGGGGTACGACCAGTTGTCCGACTGTACGCCGAGCCGAACCAGGCGCCATCGCCTCGCGATGGTCGTGCTCATCGTCGAGCTCGTCACGGCGGCCTGCGCGCCCACGCCGCCGCCGTCACCGTCGCCGACCACGACCTCGGATCTCGCGCCAACGGCCAGCCCGAGCGAAGCCGCCGGTCACGGACCCACGGCGATCGACGAATGCGATCCGGCCGGCCTCATCGGTTGTGACCAGCAGGCTGCGTTCCTCTCGATCCCGATCGTCGACTCCGGTCTGGCTCTCACCTGGTCGAGTCAATGGGCCCCGGGTCGAACCGATCGAGCCGGCTGGGATGCGAGCGGGCTCGGTCTCGGTGGGTGGTCGCTCAACGTGGTGGACCGCTACCGGGCGGCGGATCGGGCCCTGATCGCGGGGGACGGCACCTGGCGGTTCGTCGATCCGGTTCAGGCCGCGTCGGGCGAGAGCGCGGTCCCGTCCTTCGACGGGTCGTTCGCAGACGTCCTCGACGCGGCCGGCCGCCACGTCCGGACCGTCGACGGGTTCCTGGGCCTCCCGCTCCTTACGATCGCCTACGACGCTGCCGGTCGGCTCTCGAGCGTCAGCGGCACCGTTCGCGGGCTACCGGTCCATGTCGAGGTGCGGCGCGCGAGCGACGGCACGCCGCAATCCCTTGCGGGAATCGACGGCGCGCTCACGACGCTCGCTCTCGACGGCGATGGCCACCTCGCGGCAGTCACGGATCCGGGCGGTTCGACGATGAGCCTCCATTGGGCGCCGGGCGGCCTCGTCACCAGCGAGACCGATGCGCTCGGCGGCGTGACGCGGTTCACGTACGACCAGGATGGCCGCCTCGAGGCCTCCAGCGACGCCGACGGCGTGACCGTGCAACAGGCCCGAAGCGAGACGGCCGATGGGGTCGAGATCCGGGCCACGACCGCGCTGGGACGGACGACGACCTATCAGGTCGAAGGCGTTGCCGGCGGGATTCGTCGGACCCTCACGGCGCCGGACGGCACGGCCAACGTCGAGACCACCGAGGCGGACGGGTCGCGGACCCTCGCGACACCCGACGGGGTCATGCGCACGATCGGCGCCGTGGCGAGCACGGGCTGGGGGATGGCCGCGCCGGTGCTCACGCCGGACGAGACCAAACGGCCAGACGGCGTGACGTCGACGACGACCGTCGTCCAGGCGCTCGAACCGGTCGGAGGGGTGCCCGACGCGCTGGCTGGTTCCGTGACCATCACGACGAACGACGCCGCGACCGTCCGCACGTTCGACCCATCGTCTCGCACCGCGATCATCGTGGATCCCGCCGGGCGACGGACAACGGACACCTTCGACGAGTCAGGCCGGCTCGTGTTCGAACAGCTTCCGGGGCAGCCGCCGATCGCGGCGACCTATGACCCGCTCGGCCGGCAGGCAACGATGACCGTCGGCACTGGTGCGACCGCGCAGACGACGCGATTCGCCTACGACCCGGCGACGGGGATCGAGTCCGTGACCCGTCCGGATGGCAGCACCAAGAATCTCGGCGTCGATGCCCGCGGCAAGGCCGCCACGACCGCGGCGGCGGACGGCTCGACGACGATCACGACGTTCGACGCCCTCGGTCGCCCGACGCTCATCCAGCCCGCGGGCGGGCTCGGGTTCACCCTCGGCTACAGCGCCGCGGGCCGGCCCACGGCGTATCTCCCGCCATCGGTGGCGGGAGATGCCTCAGCGGCGACCACCACCTACGACGCCGACGGCCGCCCGAGCTCGGTCACCGGCGCGGGAACGGACGAGATCAAGCTGACGTACGACGCGTCGGGCCGCCTCTCCGGGTGGACCACCGCGGCCGGGGCGTCGAGCGTAGCGTGGGACCCGAAGACCGGTCTGAGGGCCTCCGCGGCGGATCCGGACGGCGTGACGATCAGTTATGGATACGCCGGCAGCCAGGCGCAGCGTCTCGCCTGGTCCGGCTCGGTCACGGGCTCCATGGCCCTCACGATCGACGCCAACGGCCGTGCGACGGACGTGACCGTCGACGAGCAGCCGGGCTACGCTTTCCGCTACGACGACGGGGGCGCCCTGATCGGGATCTCGGAGCTGTCGCTGACCCGGGATCCCGTGAGTGGTCAGGTCACGTCGAGCTCGGTCGGCCCGGTGACGACCGATCAGCAGTACGACGCGAACGGCGCGCTGATCCGGTCGACGACGAGCGTAGGTCCGACGCCCGGCCCGAATGGACGGACGACGATCCTCGACGACCGCTACTCGGTCGATGCGCTCGGTCGCATCGTCGGGATCGCCGAAACGACCGGCAGCCGGACGACGAAGACCACGTATGCATACGACGCGGCCGACCGCCTGGCGAGGGTCACCGTCGACGGCCGGACCATCGAGACGGATACCTACGACGCGGCCGGCAACCGGATCCGAATGGCGGGACCGAGCGACACGATCCGGGGCGCGTACGACGCGCGCAACCGCCAGACCCGCTGGGGATCCGCGACGGAGACGTGGGCGGCCGGCGGCAGCCTCGCCACGATCGACGCGCCCGACGGGACGACGCGGTTCACGTTCGATGAGCTCGGGCGTCTCCGAACCGCGACCCCCGCCGACGGCAGGACGATCACCTACCTCGTGGACGCCGACGGCCGGCGTGTCGGGCGGCAGGTCGCCGGATCAAGGGTCGTCGGCTACCTCTACGACCCCGCCGGACAGATCGTGGCCGAGACCGACGGAGCCGGCGCGGTCAGCTCCAAATTCGCCTATGACCACCTCGGGCATCTGGCGCTCCTCGAACGCGGCGATACGACCTATCGGGTGGTGACCGACTCACTCGGGAGCCCTCGGCTCGTGATCTCCTCGGGATCGGGAGCCGTCGCGGACGCGATCCAGTACGACGCCTGGGGTCGAGTCACGCACGAGACCCATCCGGGGTTCATCCCGTTCGGGTTCGGCGGCGGCCTCCTCGACGCGGACACGGGGCTCGTCCACCTGGGCGCCCGCGACTACGACCCGACGACGGGCCGTTGGACGAGCCCGGACCCGATCCGGTTCGCGGGCGGAGACGCGAACCTCTATCGCTTCGTCAGCGGCGACCCGGTGAACCGCACGGACCCGACTGGCCTCATCGGTACCTGCGGGGCCGGCGACCTCCTCATCGAGGGCGGCACGGCGCTCCTGGGCGCCCCCGCCTTCGCGATCGGCCTGACGTACACGCACAAGATCAACATCTGCCCGCCGGACCCGCCGGAGCCTCCGCCCGGCGACGGTGGCGGTGGAACCGGGTGCACCGGCGTCGATTGCACCGGGCCGAACGGGACGGCCTGTACGGGCACGGCCGACGTGCCATGCAACCTTGGGCCCACCGGCTGCAAGGGACTCACCTGCGTCGGACCGAACGGCCAGTCGTGCGTCGGAACCGTCGCGCATCCCTGCAACATCGTGTGGGGCGACGTCCACGTCTTGACCGCGGACGGGACCCACTACGACCTCCAGGCCGGAGGTGAGTTCGTCATGGCGAGATCGGGCGACGACAGCCTGGAGATCCAGGCCCGGCAGGAGCCGACGTTCGGCGGGACCTTGATCACCTTCACCACGGCGGTCGCCATGAACGTCGTCGGTGATCGAGTCGGGATCTATGCGGCCGAGCCGGACTTCCTGATCGTCGATGGGAAGGCGGTCGAGGCCGCCGACATCGCGGAACGCCTCCCGCACGGCGGCTCGCTCGAACGGCACGGGGCCAGCGTGACGGTGACTTGGCCCGACGGGAGCAGGCTTTGGCTGTTCCGCGACGGCCGGACGCTCAGCTATGCATACGCCCCGAGTGCCGCGGAGCGCGGTTCGTTGCGCGGTCTCGGCGGCAGCGACGACGGCAACGCCGCGAACGACCTGATGGGCCGCGACGGCACGGTGCTCGATCGATCGGACCCGATGTTCGCGACAAAGCTCTACCAGCAGTTCGGCGACAGCTGGCGGGTCGGCCAGCGCGAGTCGTTGTTCGATTACCAGCCCGGCGAGAGTACCGCGACATTCCAGAAGCCCGACATCCCCTCCGCGGAGGCGACGATCGCGGGGCTGAGCCCCGATGTCCGCGCGACGGCGGAGGCAACCTGCCGAGCCGTCGGCGTCAGAAACGAGCCGCTGCTCGATGACTGCACGCTTGACGTCGGGATGACCGGCGATGCCTCGTACGCGGCCGACACGGCCGCCGTCGCGGCCTCGGGTGCGGTCGTCGCGCCGACGACGTCGACGCCGGCGGACGTCACTCCCATCTCGATCGGGCAGACCGTCACCGGGTCGATCGCCAGCTCCAACCAGACGGACGACTACACCTTCACGGGCGTCAAGGATGAAACCGTGTACCTCCAGTCGAAGGCGACCTGCTCGGGGTCGCTTCGATGGGAGCTGCTCGGTCCGGATGGCGGCCCGCTCGACGGCAGTGTCGTGTGCAACGACCTCCTGCGCCAGGTGCTGCCGTCGGAGGGGACGTACACGGTCCGGGTCAACGCCGATCGGAACGCGATGGGCGCGTATGGGTTCTCCCTGCTAGCGGTGCCGGCCACCGTCGTGACGCCGATCTCGCTCGAGCAGGGCGTGAACGGGTCGCTCTCCGCCGCCGGCCAATGGGCGGACTACACCTTCGATGGGTCCGCCCACCAGGTGGTCTATGCGCAACGCGTCGGCGATTGCACGAGCGACCTGTTGTGGACGCTGCTCAGCCCCACCGGAACACGCATCGGTGACACGCAGACCTGCAATGACCTCGGGCGGGTGGAGCTTCCGGCCGCGGGAACCTACACGGTTCGGATCCACGGCGACCGCGCGACCACCGGCGCCTATGCGTTCCAGATCCTCCCTGTGCCCGCAACGACCACGACGTCGATCTCGGTCGGTCACCCGGTTGCCGGGTCGGTGGGCCAGATCGGGCAGGAGGCGCTCTACACGTTCGATGCGGCGGCTGGGTCGACGATCACGGTCCACGCCACGGGCGCCTGCGTCGACGGGCTGCTCTGGGAGCTGCTGCGCCCGGACGGCCAGCCCGTCGCCGGGACGGGCACCTGCCACGATCTCAGCGGCGTCGCGAGCCAGGGCGGCACGTACACCATCCACGTCCACGGGAACCAGACGGCGACTGGCGCCTACGCCTTCACGCTCCAAGGGAGCGGGTAGCAGGGGAGTGGAGCCGACACTCGGATCTGAATCAAGACTCGCGCGGAGTCAGGGATGCGGACGCTGCTCGACGTGACGGAGCACGCGGCCAGCGCGCAGGGTGACCCACTTGCTCGGCTGGCCCTGGCGCTCGATGTCGATCCACGTCTTGCCGTTGTAGGCGTACTCGTTGCGCCAGCGTCCGCGAGCGTCCTGCCTGGCGACGAGCCACTCGAGCGCACCGGAAAGGCGCGGATCGCCGCCATGCCCTAGTTCGACGAGCGCCTCGAGGTTCTGGAGCACGTCGGTCACGTAGCCCGACGGGAAGCCGAGCTTGAACCACGAGCCGTTGGGCCGGGTGTTGCCCCAGCCCATCGGGTAATCGGCGTCGGCCGGATCGCGGCTGAGGAGGAAGGCCGCCCCCGCCTCCAGCGCGCGCTCGACCAGCGGCGATCGCTGGAGTGGCGGGATGCGGGCCAGGCCCAGCAGCCCCTTGACGGCGCCCCACGCGCACGGCTGCTCGTCATTTACGGCGCACGCGAAACCCGGACCGCTCGTCCCCGACGCGTACCAGCGCTCGACGCCCTCGCCGGTGATCGATCGTGCCTCCCACTCGATCGGCGCCCTGGACTCGCGGATCGTCGAGGCAGCCGAAGCCGATGAGTGCCCGGAGCAGGTTGCCGTTGAGGCAGTGGATGACCGCGGACGGCGGGGGCGGGTGCTCGCCGAGGCGCCCCGATGCGCCGAACCCGCCGTTCGAGGTCACTGCATGCTCGAGGACGTAGGTGCAGGCCCGCTGGATGCGCTCATCGGCCGGATCGGCACCGAGCTGGTCGAGGAACATCAACTGCCAGACAGTGCCGCGGTACTTGGTCGCGTAGCCGGGTCCGGGCTTCTCCCAATAGCCGTCGGGGGATTGCGCGGCGAGGATCGAGGCGATCGGGTCAGTGCGCATCGCAGCGTCGAGCGCCGCGACGACCTCGGGATCATCGGCTGATCGATCGAGCAGGTCCCGCAGGGCCACGTGCCGCACGGCTGGCGTCGCAGGTTCGAGCAGCCACGGCAGCGGCTCCGCCCACTGGTGCCATCGGTTGCCTGGCGTGCTCATCCAGCCTGCGCATCCGCTCTTGACGCCTGCCGCTTGGTCAGCCGTCTGGCGGTCGCGAGTCGGCGTACGGCGATCAGCGAGACGATCATCGCCGCCCACGGGATCAGCCAGCCACGGCCGCCGGGATCGAAGGGACCCGGGGTCAGCGGCGGCCCACCGTCGGCGGGCCGGATGCGGACGATCGGCAGAACGCGATGCCGCGCGAGGAGCTCGGCATCGGCGACCCGGTCGATGTCGCCGACGACCGCCCGCCCGAGGAGCCCGAAGCTCGCGATGAGCGCCCGGTAGGCCGCCAGCCACTCGTCTGGGGCGTCGACCGGCGTCGCGACCCCCCGGAAGCGGCGAGTCGGCAGGAGGACCTCGACGGCCGGGTCGTCGACGAGGTTTCGGAACCACGGCGTCTGCGTCCCGTAGCCAGCCACGCAGTAGACGGCGCCGTCGCGAATGACGTATCCGAGCGGCGCCTCGCGGACAAGGCCGGACCGCCGTCCGTGCGTCCGGAGAACCATGATGTGCCCCGTCAGCGGACTGCCGACCAGCCAGCCGAGTCGGCGATGCGCCAGCGGCGCCATGAACCCGCGGTTCAGGACGAGGAACCCGTGCTGGAGTGGCCGCAGGAGCCGCGTCATGACCGGCCCGTAGGGCAGCGCGGACGGCAGCCCGGGTTCCGGGCCACGCCCGGGCTCGGCGATCGCATCGATGGCCGTCGTCACGGTCACACCTTGCTCCCCGACCCAGTCCCGGGCCAGAGTCGAATGTCCCGAGCGTCGGGCCAAGGGGCACGCGGCAGGCCGTCAGCGAAGTGGCAGATGCATGCCACGAGATTCGCGGCCTCACCGGGCGATTCGGAGAGGGGGAGTGGAGCCGACACTCGGATTTGAACCGAGGACCTGCTGTTTACGAAACAGCTGCTCTACCGCTGAGCTATGTCGGCGCGGGCCACAGGATACCCGATGCCCTCCGAGGAGAGCAGTGCCGCCGATCGGCTGCAGTCGGCGCCGACGGTCAGCGGTGGTAGGTCCCGGTGAGGCGGGCCTGCTTGATGATCGTCGCGGCCCGCAGCGCCGCCCGGACCGCGGCGCCGTCCGGGTGACCGCCCAGGCCGAGCGGCGCCGCCAGTGCCGACAGCGTGAACCGATAGTGGTGGGTGCCCGACGGCGGACACGGCCCGCCCCAGCCGACGCGCCCGAAGTCGTTGCGACCCTGCTGCGGCGGTGAGGTCCCGGCCGCGATGTTCGCGGGCAGCGAGCCCGTGGCGTCCGCCGGCAGGTCGATGACGAGCCAATGCACGAAGTCGCGGGCGTCCGGGTCGTCGACGACGAGGACGAGGGCGCCTGTACCGGCCGGCACGCCCGTCCACGCGAGCGCTGGTGACCGATCGGCGCCGTCGCAGGTCTGGGCCGTCGGGATCGGCCCGCCCTCGGCGAAGGCCGACGATGTCAGGGTGAACGGACCCGGGGTCGGGGTGGCCCTGGGTGCCTCGGTCGGCGACGGCGACGCCGGCGTCGCGGACGAGCCCGTGCTCGTCGAGGGCGTGCTCGAGGTGCCGGCAGTCGCCGGCGCAGGCGAGGTCGAACGCTGTGTCGCCACGGTCGACCCTCCATCCGTCGATGCCGGACCGGTCCCGTTCGGCCCCGAGCCGCACGCCGCGACGACGACGGACATCGCGACGATGGCGGCGAAGCGCGGGCTCGACCGGCGTCTCTGCATCAGCGGTTCCGGGTCGAGGATGCGCCCCTCGACGGGCCGAGGCAAGCCGGTCGTCGACGCGCCACCGTCTTCCGCCAGGAAGGTTCCAGGTCTAGCGGTCGTGGCGGCCGAGGGCGACAGCGGCCGTCACTCGGTCCAGCGGGATCCCCGCGCGCTCGTTGACCTGTCGCGCGACGGTCTCGTCGGCGGCCTGGATGAGCGAGAAGACGACCTGGTCGCCCGGCATCAGGATCGAGACGACGTGCTCGACGGGCGTGCCCTCGGCGGTCATCGCCGACGCGACCTGTTCGAGGCTCGTGATGGCCGCCCGGGCCGTCGACTCGTCGACGTCCGGCCAATACCGCTCCACCAGGAACGTCCGGGTCAGGGGCGCGTCGGGGACGTGGTCTTCCATCGCGATGACGGTAGGTTCGCGCCGCGGCGCGACGAAAGGGGCGGTTACCCCGATCAGTCCGGGCCAAGGCCCTCGGGCGCGACGCTGCCGCCCATCCGCGCGCCGAGCTCGGCCCGCGAATGGATGCCCAGCTTCTCGTACACTCGTCCGAGAACGTTGCCGACCGTCTTCGGCGCCAGGAACACCCGTTCCGCGATCTCTCGGGTGGACAGCCCGATGGCGGCGAGTTCGGCGACACGTCGCTCCGTCTCGGTCAGATCCTCGGGGGCACGCGGCCGGAGGCCGACGCGCGCCCGCTCCGCCCTCGCCCGGTCCGCCCACAGCGGTGTGCCGATCGTTTCGAAGCTGTCCAGGGCCTCGCGGAATCGCTCGTCGGCGAGCCGCTTCTCCTTCCGGCGTCGATGGACCTGACCGATGGCGAGCAGCGTCCTGGCGCGCTCGAACGGCATCGGCAGGCGCTCGTGCTCGGCCAGGGCTCCCTGCAGAGACCGCAGGGCCGCGTCGAGGTCGCCGTTCGCCGCGTCGAGCAGGCCGCGACCCCGCGCGCCGATCGCGAGGGTCCACGGGGTCGGCGCGACGTCGCCGGCATGCTCGAGCCACGCCACGATCCGCTCGGCACGGTCCGTGTCGCCGACCGCCAGGGCGGCCTCGAGGCGGTCGCCGTCCAGCTTGAACCGCCCCGGGTGACGAGTGCCGCTGGCCTCCGCCGCCCGGGCGGCCATCGTCAGCTGGACGTCCGCGTCCTGAACCTCGCCGACCGACAAGGAGACGAACCCGAGGATGTGGCGGTGATAGACCTCGAGAGCGAGGTCCCCGCTCGCGACCGCGAGCTCCAGTCCCTCGCCGGCCAGTCGCCGGGCTTCGTCGACATGGCCCAGGTACGCGGCGACCAGGGCGACCCCGCGCAGCCGCCATGACGGGAAGACGTCGGCGCCCTCACGGGCGTAACCCTCGAGCGCCGCGTCGGCCGTCGACCGGGCCGCCGCCAGGTCGCCGCGGAAGACCTGCAGGCCCGAGAGCGAAACGAGGTTGAACGGGTCGTCCCCGCCCGGGCCGGACTTGGCCCGGATGAGTCGCTCCGTCATCTCGATCGCCCGATCGACGTCGTCGAGCTGGCGCGCGAGACCGTAGGCGATCCCGTCGGCGCCGTCGTGTTCCCATGTGCGACCACCTTCGCTGATCAAGGCGGTCCCGCGGGCGATCTCGTCGGCGAGGTAGCCGCGGACGAGCCCCAGCTCGGAGGTCGCGTGCAGGAGGAGCACGTTCGCCAGGAGGTCGGGGTCGACGGGCGTCGTCCCATCGACCGTCTCGAGAAGCCCCATGGCCTCCGCCACCAGGGCACTGCCTCGCTCGAGATCGACCTGCATGACCAGGAACGCGACCCGGCCGAGGATCCTGGCGCGCCGGATCGGGTCGTCTCCCGCCTCGTCGATCGCCTGCTCGCCAAGCCGGACCGCCGCCGGGGTCTGGCCGTGGTAGTAGCGGATGAGGGCCCGGAGGCTGAGCGCCTCGGCGCGCGTCGGGCCGGGCGCGGCCACGGAGATCGCGGCGTCGAGGATGGCGTCCGCCTGGACCATCTCCGACACGTCGATGAAGAGGCATTCCGCGGCCGACGTCGCCCGGCGAAGGGCCTCGTCGCCGGATTCCTCGGGCGTGAGGTCGCTCGCCCGCTCGAAGAGGGACGCGGCGTCGATGGTCGCGCCGCGGTCCCGAGCGGCTCCGGCTGCCGCCTCGAGCGCCGCGGCGACGCGCGCATCGCGGCCCTCGGTCGCGCCCCCCAGGTGACGCCCCCGAACGTCGTCGGACGTCGCCGCCCGGGCCAGCGAGGCATGGGCGCGGCGGACCTCGGCCGGTGTCGCCAGGCCGATCACCGCATGCGCCAGGAGCGGGTGCGTGAACCGGATGGACCGGCGGTCCATCGCGATGACGCCCGCCTCGAAGGCCGATCCGAGGGCCGACGCGGCGTCGGGGTCGACGCGACGAAGGGTGTCGAGGGTCGGCTCGGCCGCCACGGCCGTCAGCAACAGCGCCGACCGGGTCGACGACGGCAAGGCACCGATCCGCGCCTCGACGAGCGCACCGAGGGTCGCCGGGATCGGCAGGGGATCACCCGGCCGCACGACCGGCTCCGCTGTGGCGAGCGTCCGTGCGATCTCGAGTGCATAGAACGGGTTGCCGCCGGAGGCCTCCTCGATGCGGACGAGCACGAGGCGCGGGAACGATCGGCCGAAGCGGGCCATGAAGAGCTGGTGCAGGGCGGCGAGCGGCATCGGCCCGAGCCGCACCGAGTCCCGCGCATCGTCCGGGACGCCCGCGGCGAGCTCCAGCGTCGAGGGGGTCGGATCGCCGCGCACGGCCAGCAGGATCCCCGCGGTCCGGTCCGCGAGGCGCCGGACGGCATACGCCAGGATCGTGCGCGAGGCCTCGTCGACCCACTGCGCGTCGTCGATCGCGATGACGAGCCGGGCCTCGTCGGCAAGCTGCTGGATCAGCGTCGTGGTCGCCACGGACAGCGTCCGCTGGTCCGGAAGCTGACCGGATGGTTCGGTCCGAAGGACCGCGATCTCCAGGGCATGGCGCTGGACCGCGGGGAGCGCCGCCATCCGATCGGTGCTGACCTCCGACAGGAGGTCCGTGAGCCCGCCGAGGGTCAGCTGGCCCTCGGATTCGGCCGGTGCCGATCGAAGGACGACCGCGCCGCTCGCCTGCGCGCGCTCGACTGCGGCTCGCCAGATCGCGGTCTTGCCGATCCCGGCCTCACCGTGGATGACCAGGCTCGCCGGGCCGCGCCGGAGCCGCTCGACGAACCGGTCGACGGCTGCAAGCTCGACCTGACGTCCGATGACATCGGCTGGGACCCTGACCGCGCCCACGCCGATACTCTACGGCCGGTCACGGCGGACCACCGTCCAGCGTGGATGCTCGCCGTCGCGATCAGAGGCGCGACAGCACGAGCTTCGCCATCGCAAGGTTCGCGCTGTCGATCGCGTCCTGCTTCGCCTGGAAGTCGGCGATCGCCACGACGACCTGGTAGCCCTTCACCTTGATGGTCAGATCGGCGAAGGTCGGCCAGCCCTTGAAGGCCGCGTCGCCGATGCCGGACACTGGCTTGCTGTTCGACGCGGCGCTGCCCGTCTGCCACAGGAAGTCGTCGTACGCCGAGACCGTCAGGCCCACGGAAGCCGAGTCGTCCTGCGCGTTCGCCCATTCGCAATCGGACTGGTTGTCGCTGTTCTGGAGGACCCCCGGCTTGACCGCGAACCCGACGGCCTGCTGGATCTCCTCGGCGGTGAGGAGCCCGCACGCGTTCGTGAGCGCATCCCCTCCCGCCGACGGTGCGGACGCGCTGCCGTCTCCGGTCGCGCCGCCGGTGGCGCCACTGACGGCGGGGCCGCGAGCGCTGCTCGGGACGGCGTCGCTGCCGCCGGGTGCCGTCGTGCTACTGCAGGCGCTGAGCGACAGCACGGCCGCAACGAGGATGGCGGCGCGGACGTGTGGGATGCGCATAGGTCGACCTCCGATCGATGGCTGGTCCATGACGCATCGATCGTCGGACGGTCCCCACCTCGGACGAAAGGGGCGAATCCCCCGATCTGTCGAGCGGCTCGCGATCTCGTCCTACGGCGCCGGCGGGTGGAGCTCGATGCTCTCGATGACCGGCATCGCCGCCTTGAGCTGCGCATCGAACTGGGAGGTCCCTGGCGCCGCCGAACAGGCCACGGCGATGGCCATGGTGCGCCCGCCGCCGACGTCGACGAGGATGAGCCGGATCGGCGCGTCGGGGACGAGGCCGATCGTTGGGCCGAGCTCGCCTCCCGAGCCGCGGAGGACCGGAATCCCGACCATCGGTCCTTCCGGCGCCACGCAGCCACCGGTCCAGGATGGCGCCACGCTCAGATCAAGGAGAGTGCCCTCGTAGCCGCTGACGGACACTGCCTCCGGCGACGTCGAAACCACGCCAGGCCGCGCGACGAGCGCGGCCACGATGTCGTCGACACCCTGCCCGACCCCGGGCTCGTCGCCGAACGGTCCACAGATCGCCCCGTCCTTGAAGGCCGCCGCCAGCCGCGGCCGGGCGAGCTCGAAGATGAATGTGTCCCTGACGGGCTGGCCCGCCGAGGCGTCGGCGAGGTAGTGGAGCACGAACGCCGTCGCGCTATCCTCCTTCACCTTCCACCCCGCCGGGACGGTGTACGACTGGCGCCCGGGGACAGCGTCGTCGGCGAACGGATCGAACCCTGTCGTGTCGTACGTCCCTGGGGACAGCGTCAGGCCTTCGTCGGGCGGGGGCATGTCGGCGCGCACCCAGGGGCCGGTCAGTGCGGCTTCCCGAGCGGCGCAGGCGTCGGCGCCGACCGACGTCAGGGTCACGAAGGTGTCCTTTCCCTCCAGCACGAAGCGGTAGACCCCGACATCGCCTGGCCCACACCCGGATGTCCCGGCCTTCGCGGTCACCACGACGGTGTCCGGGCCGGAGCTCGCGGCGGTCGATTTCGGACGCCCCGGCGAGACTTGAGACCGGTCCGACGGCGATGACGCCGCCCGCCACGCCGAGATAGGCGGTGGCCCACGCATCGCCGGGTGCCACCGGCAGCGGCCGCTGCCACAGGTGTTGCAGGACCTCGGGGACCGGTCCCACCGCGGACGCGCGAGGAGTGGGCGCCGCCGATGCGGAGGGTGTCGGCTGCTGGCCGATGCCGGAGTCGGACGACCGCGACACGATCGCGAACCCCACGACACTGACCAGGACGACGGCCAGGGCGGCTGCCGCCCAGCGGCCGCCATCGATGCGCCGACCGAGCGAGCCGGCGCCCATCCGGCGCACGGACCAGCCGGCCGTTCTCGAGGCCGCCATCGCGCTGCGCGAGACCGCGAGGGCATCGACAGGCCGCGCACTCGCCGGATCGGTATAGGTTTGGACGAGATCGGCAAACCGCGTCTCGAACGGCTCCATCGCCTTCTGGTCAGTCATCGCCGAGGTCCTTTCGCAGCCGCTCGAGCAGTCGATGGAGGCGCACGCGCACGCCCGTCGCGGTCATCCCCAGGGCATCGCCGATCTCCGCCGACTCGAAGCCGCCGATGTAGCGCAGCGCGACGATCGCCCGGTCCTTCGGGTCGAGCCGGCCGAGGGCGTCCGCAAGGTCGATCAGGGCGGCGTGGTCGGCGTCGCGCGGTCGTGCCGGGTCCGTGACGGCCAGCTCCCGGACCGTGCGCCGTCGTTGGCTTCGGGCGATCTGACGAGCCTGATTGGCGGCGACCGACATCAGCCACGGGCGCAGGCGGTCGGGGTCGCGCAGGTCCTTCAGCCGGCGGTAGGCGACCGCCCAGGCCGCCTGCTCGGCCTCTTCCGCGATGTCGAGGTCGCCACACACGAAGTACGCGATGCGCGCCATGTCGCCGTGATGCGCGGCGACGATCCGGGCGAACGCGACCTCATCGCCCGCGACCGCGCGCTCGACGACTGACGACCCCGGCTCGGCCTCTCCGATCACGCCTTCGATCATGACCTACAGATGCCGCCCGGACGGCGGTCGTTACATCGCCGACGGCCTGCTAGCCGCTGACCTCGGGACGGCCATCCGCATGCTGACCGCGGCGACGGTCGTGCCGTCCGGCATGGTGACCTCGGCGTCCTCGACCCGTTCGAAGCCGAACTTCTCGTAGAGCAGCACGCCCGGCAGCGTGGCGATCAGGGCCAGGGTCGTGAAGCCCTCGGCGAGGGCGGCCGCCTCGCAGGCTTCGAGGATCGCCGCGGCGTCGTCGAGGGTCGCGATCCGAAGGGTCGGCGTGGCGTCCACGGGCGCGAGTCTAGGCATGACGGGCGGGCTGGACAAGACCCGATCGTCGCTGGTCGGAGTGCCGCTCGTGCGGCGGTATGCTGGCCGTCCCGTGATCGACCCCACCGTCCCGCGTCGCCGTGTCGGACCCATCGACCGTTCGTCGGACCGGCTCGTGGCGCTGGCGGCCATCGTCATCTCGGTGGGGTTCCTCATCGCGGCGGTCGTCGCGATGTTCCTGCCCGAGAGCGTTCGGCGCGGCCTCTGGCTCCCGCTGCACCTCGCCCTCGCGGGCGGCGCAACGACGGCGATCGCCGGTGTGATGCCCTTCTTCGCGGCTGCACTCTCGGCGGCGCCCCCCGCCGATCCCAGGTCACGGGCGGCCTCGGTGGGTGCGGTCGCCCTCGGCGCCGCCGCCGTTTCGATCGGCGTGGTGGGGAACGAGGTCCGACTCGCCACTGCCGGCGGCATGGCGTTCGTGGCAGGCATCGTCCTGACCGCGATCGTGACGATCCGCACGCTTGGTCGAGCGCTCGGGCCGAGCCGAGGACTTGTGAGCCAGGGCTACGCGATCGCCCTTGGCGAGGTGGTGGTCGGGGCGAGCATCGCGACCCTCCTGGTCGCTGGTTGGTCGCCGGTCGTCGAGGGCTGGGCCAGGATCAAGCCGGCCCACGCGTGGCTGAATCTCGTCGGATTCGTCTCCCTCGTCATCGCCACGACGTTGCTCCACTTCTTCCCGACCGTCGTCGGTGCGCGGATCGCCCTTCGCCCGAGTGCGCGGGTGACCGTCTATGGTCTGGCCTCCGGCGCACCGGTCGTCGCCCTGGGCTTCGTGATGGGGTCGGATCCCGTCGCTCGAGTCGGTGCCATCGGAACCATCGCCGGGGCAGGCGGCCTCGCCGTATATGCCTGGCGAACCTGGCTGTCGCGAGGCCGATGGACGACGGACCCGGGTTGGCATCGCTTCGCGATGGACGGCCTCGTGTCAGCGATCGCATGGCTCGAGGTGGGGATCGCGATCGCGTCCGGGCGGGTGCTGGTGTTCGGCGCCGATCCGGCGGGATGGTCGGTCGAGGCGATCGCCGGTCCGCTCATCGTCGGCTGGGTCGGGCTCGCGATCGTCGCTTCGGCGACGCATCTGCTGCCGGCGATCGGCCCGGGTGATCCCGCCGCGCACGCACGACAACGCGGGCTCCTCGGTCGGGCCGCCGTGGTGCGTCTCGTCGTCCTGGATGCTGGCGTCGCGGCGCTGACGGTCGGCGTGCCGCCCGGGCTGGACCCGCTGGTCGTCGCCGGCGGCGCCCTGACTGCCATCGGGCTCGGGGCGACCGCCTCGCTCGTGATCGCCGCGGTCGTGATCGGGGTCCGCCGCCCGCGCTGAGCGCCGCTCTGCGAGGTTCATCGGATGTCTTGGACGCCGACATCGCCCTTGACGTGCGGGTCGATATACGTATACTCGTACGTATATCTGGTCCGTATGACGGGGAGTTACGATGTCGTGGTGCCGAACAAGACCATCTATGTCTCCGATGGAGACCTCAGCCTCTACCAGCGCGCGCAAGAGCTTGCCGGCGGCAACCTCTCCGCGGCCATCGCAGCTGCCCTCCGTCGCCATGTCGATGTCGAGGAGGGTCGGCGCGAGGGCTACGACGAGATCATCGTCCGGGTGGGACGCGGCAAGGGCCGCAAGGTCCGCTTCACGGGCCTCCTCCTCGGCGAGTGGTTCAATTCGTCGAACAGCCGCATGGAGACCTTCCGGGTCTACCGCAGCCGGACGGGCAAGTACGTCGTCCACATCGAGCGCAGCGCGGACTACTCGGTGCTCAACGCCGAGGGGAAGCCGGCCGGATGGCGCGGCTATCTCGGGATCGGGGATGTCAGTTACGGGAACATCCCCGGCGAGTCGACCCTCGAAGTCGTTCTCACGCTCGAAGAGCTCCGTACCCGGATCCCGCCGCAGCTCTACGACAGCGTGGCAACGTTCGCCAAGCAGCCAGCCGTCGAAGACCTCGACATCTGACCGTCGTCGTCCGCTCGCCGACCTTCGGGGAGGTGTGGCATGACGACGATCGAGCCACGGAGCGCGATCCAGGTATCGGGCCTCCGCAAGTCCTACGGCACGCAGCTCGTCCTCGACGGCATCGGCCTCGAGGTCGCCGAGGGCACGGTCTTCGCCCTCCTGGGGCCGAACGGCGCCGGCAAGACCACCATGGTCCGGATCCTGTCGACCCTGATCTCCGCCGATGGCGGAGAGGTGCTGGTGGCCGGCTACGACATCCGTCGCGAACCCGACGCGGTCCGTGGCCTCATCGGGGTCACCGGCCAGTTCTCGGCGGTGGACGGGCTGTTCACCGGCGAGGAGAACCTGCGGCTGATGGCCGATCTGCGCCACCTCGCCAAGCAGGCGGGCCGCCAGCGCGTCGAGGAGCTGCTCCAGCGATTCGACCTCGTCGAGGCGGCCTCGAAGCCGGTCAACACCTATTCCGGCGGCATGCGCCGGCGGCTTGACCTCGCGATGACCCTCATCGGCGATCCACGGATCATCTTCCTCGACGAGCCGACCGCCGGCCTCGATCCACGCAGCCGGCGCGGCATGTGGCAGACGATCAAGGAGCTCGTCGCGGACGGCGTCACCATCTTCCTGACGACGCAATACCTCGAGGAGGCGGACCGGCTCGCCGACCGGATCGCCGTGCTCGACCACGGCAGACTGGTCGCCGAGGGGACGCCTGACGAGCTGAAGCGGCTGGTGCCGGGCGGCCACATCCAGCTCTCCTTCGCCGACTCGGTCGAGCTCGACCGGGCCGCGGCGGCATTCCAGGGAGCGTCGCGCGACGACGAGTCGCTCACGCTCCAGATCCCGAGCGACGGCGCTGTCGGCTCGCTCCGCGCCACCCTCGACACGCTCGAGCTGAACGCGATCGATGTGGGCGAGCTCTCGCTGGCGACCCCCGACCTCGATGACGTCTTCCTGTCGCTCACGGGCGACCCCGAACCACAGAAGGTGACCGTTCCATGACTGCGTATCCGTTCGTCCTCGCCGACTCGGCGACCATGCTCCGGCGCAACCTCCGCCGGATGCGCCGCTACCCCTCGCTGACGTTGTTCATCGCCGGCATCCCGGTCGTCCTGCTGCTGCTCTTCGCGTATGTCTTCGGCGGCACGCTGGGAGCCGGCCTCGGCCTTCCCGCCGGCGGCGACCGCGCCGACTACATCGCGTACGTCGTCCCCGGGATCCTGCTGATCACCGTGGCCGGCGCGGCGCAGGGCACGGCGATCTCGGTCGCGATGGACATGACCGAAGGGATCATCGCCCGGTTCAAGACCATGGACATCGCCCGCATCTCGGTCCTGACCGGCCATGTGATCGGCAGCGTGATCCAGACCATGATCGCGATCGCCATCGTCATGGTCGTCGCCGTCCTGATCGGGTTCCGCTCCACCACGGGCCCCCTGGAGTGGCTCGCGGCGACCGGCCTGCTCGCCCTCGCGGCGTTCGCGATCTCGTGGCTGTCGGTCGCCCTCGGCATGTCGGCCGGCAGCGTCGAGACCGCCAGCAACTCCCCGATGTTCCTGATCCTCCTGCCGTTCCTGAGCAGCGGCTTCGTCCCGACCGAGTCCATGCCCGCGCCGCTGGCCTGGTTCGCCGAGCACCAGCCGTTCACGCCGCTGATCGAGACGGTGCGCGGGCTGCTCGTCGGGACGCCGATCGGGACCAGCGGCGTGGTGGCGGTCGCCTGGTGCCTCGCGATCTCGGTCGGGGGCTACGTGTGGGCTCGCCGGCTGTACGACCGCGAGCCAAGGTCGTAGATCGCGATCCTTGGTCGACATCGATGAGGCGCTGCGGCTGCACTTGGGCATCTGACCGCCACGCGGGGCACCCGGTGCGCGACACTGACGCCGTGAGGCAGCCTTGCTGATCGTCGGCGTCTTCGCGGCAACGGTCCTGGGCTACGCCCTGGTCTCCAGGACGCTGGGCGGCTGGAGCGTCACGCCGCAGATCGCCAGCCTCGCGGTCGGCCTGCTCGTCGGCGCGCTCGCGCCCGGGATCCTGACGGGCGGACAGGCAGGCGAGGAGTTGCGCCTCGTCGGGGAGATCGCCCTCGTCCTGTGCCTGTTCACGGACGCGTCGCGCATCGACATCCGATCCATCCGGGGGACCGCCAGCCTGCCCGCCCGGCTGCTGCTGATCGGCCTGCCGCTGACGATCGCGCTCGGCGTCGCGGTCGCCATGGCCATCCTGCCTGGCCTGGGCCTGACGGGCGCGTTGCTGGTCGCGGTGCTCCTGGCCCCGACCGACGCCGGGCTCGGGGCGGCCGTGGTCAACGACCGCCGGATCCCCGTCCGCATCCGCCAGGCGATCAACGTGGAGTCGGGGCTGAACGACGGCATCGTCACCCCGCTCGTCCTCTTCGTCGTCGCCATCGAGGAAGAGTCGAACGGCGGGACCGAGTGGATCCGGTTCGCTGCCTCGGAGATCGGCCTGGGGGTCCTCGTGGGAATCGCGGTCGGGGCCATCGGGGCCGCACTCGTCCGTTGGGCCACGGCGAAGGATCACCTGTCGCCCTCATTCCGATGGGCCGTGGCCCCGGCCCTGGCGATCCTGGCCTGGGCCATCACGCCGCTGCTCGGCGGGAATTCATTCATCGCGGCATTCACGGCCGGGATGGCGGCGACGGCGGTCGGCGGGCGGATGCCGGAGGCGTTCACCGAGTTCGGCGAGACGTCAGGCGAGGTCGCCGGGGCGGCCGTGTTCTTCCTCTTCGGGGCGCTCGTCCCGCAGATCGCCGGGTACTCGCCGGCGGTGGTCGCCTACGCCGTGCTGTCACTGACGGTCATCCGGATGCTCCCGGTCGCCGTCGCCCTGGTCCAGACCCGCCTGTCGATCCCGACGATCGCGTTCATCGGATGGTTCGGTCCACGGGGCCTCGCGTCGATCGTGCTCGCGCTGCTCGCGCTCGGCGACGATCGGTCCCCGCACCTGGAGGCGGGCGTCGCGGCTGCGGTCGCGACGACGGTCCTGCTCAGCATCGTGCTCCACGGGCTGTCAGCCGGGCCGCTCGTGGCCTGGTATGGGCGGTTGACGAGCGGACTCCCGGCCGCGGCGCCCGAACTCGCCGACACGCCGGAGCTCGCCACGCGCCGCACATCGCGCGGGCAGGCGATCGCGAGCTGACCGTTGGCCGTCTAGCGGCCGAACGACTCCGCGAGGACGCCGTGGCGGAGGCCACGGTCGCTGACGGTCAGCGAGGTCTGGCCGAGCTTGTCCATGACGGTCAGGACCACGCACGCCCCGGCCAGGATGACTTCCGCGCGCTTCGGCTGGAGCCCCACGATCGATCGACGACCGTCGGCGTCGCGCGAGCGGTACAGCTCGATCTGGCGCTCCAGCTCCGCGCGCTGCAGGACGGAGCCCTGGACCACGCTCGGGTCGTAGACGGCCATCGAATGCTGGACGGCGGTGATGTTCGTGATCGCGCCGCCCATGCCGACCAGGCCGTCCGGCCGGGGGCGCCCATCGAGGCTGGACAGCTCTGCCGCGATGGCCGCCAGCGCCTCGTCGAGGACCGCCTGGCTGACCGCGCCGGCCAGGCCGAACCGCTCCGTGAGCCGGACCGCTCCCACCGGCACGCTGTACTGCTCCAGGACGGCGCCGTCGCGGCCGAACGTGAACTGCGAGCTCCCGCCACCGGTGTCGAAGACGACGAGGCTCCCGGCGGTGGTGCCGAGCCCGGCTTCGACGGCCTTGTAGGCGAGTCGCCCCTCCTCTGCGCCCGGGATCACCCGGATCGTCACGCCGGTGCGCGCGTGGATGGTGTCCGTGACCGCGTCGCGGTTTGCGGCCGCGCGCAGGCCCGCTGTGCCGACGGCGACCAGCGCCCGCACCCCGAGCGACTTCGCCTCGTCGGCCATGCCGTCGATGGCGACGACGGCACGCTCAAGCGCCTCGGGGATGATCTCCCCGCCCTGGTCGATGCCCTGGCCGAGCTGGGTCACCTCGGCGCGGTCCACGAGCGTGTGGAACGCGCCGCCGGCGTCGAGCTCGGCGACGTGGAACTTGATCGAGTTGGTGCCGACGTCGATCACCGCGTAGCGCTCGGGCAGGCCATCGAGGAGCGCCGCGAGGCCGCTCGGGTAATTCGTGTTGGTGTAGCCATCGAGGCCGACCTGGCGGATCCCCTCGACGACCGCGGCCGCGTCCTCGGATTCGATGGCGATCGTGCGGGTCGTCTTGCCGCCCGCGGTGACCTCGGAGACCTCGGACGAGCAGCCGTTGACGGTGTAGCGGACGCGGTGCTTGTGCACGTCGACGGCACGGACCATGCCGCTGGGACCGGCGACCTCGTCGAGGAACTGGGCCAAGGTGTACGTCTCGCGCGCCGGCGACGCCGGCGCGATGTGGAGGGCATCGGCGACGCGCGCGACGTCGGCAGCGGCCATCGGGAAGCCCACCTTGAGGATGGGCTCCCAGCGCTCGAGGCCGTCGGCGTCCACCTCGCGCAGGACCTTGATGTCCATCAGGTCGAAGCGGACCTTGACGATGGCCGGCGCCCCCGGCGCTGCCGTCAGCAGGTACGACTCGTCGCTGTCGGCGACGCCGGTCGGCGTCATCGCGGCGAACGCGGCGTCGGCAGCGCCGAAGTGCGACCCGAAGGTGCGCCACTCCCAGCGCGGGATGATGACCGCCATGGCTAGGCCGCTGCTGGGGCTGCCGGCGCCGCCGGTGCTGCCGCCGCGGCCACGACCGCGGCGCTCCTCCGGCGGAAGACCTTGCGGACCTCGGTGATGACGATGATCGACGCGGCCACGAGGCCGCAGAGCGCCCACTGGCGGGCATCGAGCTCGGTCGTATCGAGCATCCGCTGGAGCGGGCCGAACGACGTCGCGAGGAAGATCGTGACCACGGACAGGGCCGAGGTCTTCAGGAGCGTCGGGTTCTCGAGGAGCTCGCTGCTGAAGAGTGTCCGCTCCTCATTGGCGGTCTCGAGCGAGAAGAACAGGTGGAAGATCGAGAACGTCGCGAGGCCCATCGTGTGCGCGACCGTCTCGTTGAAGGCGTTATTGGACCAGACGATCACTCCGAGGGTGCCGACGGCCATGACGATGCCGATGAACGCCAGCCAGAGGAAGAGCGGCCGCGGCAGGATCTCCTGGTCCTTGGGGCGTGGCGACTCCTCCATCAGGCCCACCCGTGCCTTGCCGTAGCCGAGCCCGATGGCCTGGAAGATGTCGGCCGTGAAGTTGATCCACAGGGTCTGCAGCGGGAGGAACGGCACGCCGGCCAGGATGTTGAAGATGCTCGCACCGAGGAATGTGCCGATGAACCCGAAGAGGCACGCCATCTGGAACCGGATGTAGCGCATCAGGTTGTCGTACAGCGCGCGGCCCTGCTCGACGGCCTTGACGATGGTCGCGAAGTTGTCGTCGGTCAGGATCATCACCGCGGCCTCCTTGGAGACCTCGGTGCCGGTGATGCCCATGGCCACGCCGATGTCGGCCATCTTGAGCGCCGGCGCGTCGTTCACGCCGTCGCCGGTCATCGCCACGATGTGGCCCTTGCGCCGCAGGATGTTGACGAGGCGGACCTTGTCTTCGGGCGCGACCCGGGCGATGACGCCGATGTCGTCGATGCGTCGGTCGGCCTCCTCGTCGGCCATCGCCGAGAACTCGGCGCCGGTGATGGCCGCCCCTTCGATGCCCAGCTGGCGCGCGATCGCCTCCGCGGTGATCGCGTGGTCGCCGGTGATCATGCGCACCTTGATGCCGGCCGACTTGGCCTCGGCGATGGCGACACGGGCTTCGGGCCGCGGCGGGTCGACGATGCCGACCAGGGCCAGGAGCTCGAGGTCGTCGATGAGCGGCAGCAGGTCGGCGTTGGGGTCGAAGGTCGCCGGGTCGAAGTCGCGCTGGCCGGTCGCCATGACCCGCAGCCCCTGCGAGCCGAGCCGATCGTTCTCAGCCAGGTACGGCTCGCGGACATCGCCGATCGGGTGGCGGTCGCCTTCGGGCGCCACCGCCCAGCCGGCCCGTGCCAGCAGCTGGTCCGGGGCGCCCTTCACGTAGGCACGGATCACCGGCTTGCCGTCGTCGCCATCCATCCGGTGGAAGGTCGCCATGAACTTGTAGGCCGCGTCGAACGGGAGCGTCGCGACCCGCGGGTACTGCTCGCGGGTCAGGGCCGGGTCGACGCCACCCTTCGCGGCGAGGACCACGAGCGCCCCTTCGGTCGGGTCGCCGACGAGCCCGCCGTCCTTCACCTCGGCATCAGCGCACAGCGCCATCGGCAGCATCAGCTTGTCGAGCTTGACCTCGGGCTGGCCGCCGACCTGGGCGATCTGCCCGATCGTCGAGTAGCCCTCGCCCGAGACCGTGTAGCGGTGGCCGACGACGGCCATCTGGACCGCGGTCATCTGGTTGAGCGTCAGGGTGCCGGTCTTGTCGGAGTTGATCGCCGAGGTGGAGCCGAGCGTCTCCACCGAACGCAGGCGCTTCACGATCGCCCCGGAGGCGGCAAGGGTCTGGGTGCCCTTCGAGAGGATGGCGGTGACCACCGCGGGCAGGCCCGTCGGGATGGCCGAGACGGAGAACGCGATGGCCGTGAGGAACAGCGTGTCGAAGGGAGTGTCCCGCCACAGGCCGATCCCGATGGAGATCAGCAGGGCGACGCCGGCGATGATGAGGATCTGGTTGGTGAGGGAGTTGAGCTGGCGGGTGAGCGGCGTGACCTCGTCCTTGGTGGTCTGGAGCATGCCGCTGATATGCCCGACCTCGGTGCTCATCCCTGTCGAGACCACGAGGATCGTGCCCGCGCCGCGCGTCACCTGGGTGTTCATGAATGCGAGGTCGACGCGGTCGCCGAGGGCCGCATCTGCGGCGACGGCCTCGATCTGCTTGGGGACCGGCAGGCTTTCGCCGGTGAGCGCCGACTCATCGATCTCGAGCGTCGCCGCGGTGAGGATCCGGCCGTCGGCCGGCACCAGGTCGCCGGCCTCGATGTTGACGATGTCGCCGGGGACCAGGTCCTCCATCGCCAGCTCGACCAGGGCGCCGTCGCGGCGGGTCTTGGCCTTGACGACCATCATCTTCTGGAGGGCGGCCACGCTGGCGTTGGCCTTGCCTTCCTGGCTGAGGCCCATCGCGGCATTGAGGAGCGTCAGCGCGATGAGGACGATGCCGGTCGCGACCTGGTTCGGGATGAACAGGCTGAGGACGCCGGCCGCGAGCAGCACGATCTGCATCGGGTCCTTGTACTGGCGCGCGAACGCCTGCCAGCGGGGCTCCTTGGCGGCCTCGGCGAACCGGTTCGGGCCGAAGGTGGCCTGTCGCTTGGTGGCCTCGGCGGCGCTCAGGCCGGCCTCGATGGTCACGCCCTGACGCGACAGCGCGTCCTCTGGCGTGAGGCCGTGCCAGGCGACGGGGGACGCCTTGGCGGGAGCAGCAGTCTCGGTCATGGTCGGGCCTCGGGTCCGTTTGGGTCGGGGTGACGGCGCGCGGCGTCGTCGGATAGGTGCATGCTAGCAGCGAGGGGACCGGCCATCGAGGGTCGCACGCGCGCGACGGCGATCTGGACGGGCCGCACTGAGGAGATCGTCAATGGCCACGAAAGCCGCCGCTCGACCGGCCGCGCCGCCACCGCTCACGGGCGAACAGCTCATGGAGATGCTCAAGCTGCTCAAGGGCGCCGACACCATCGAGCTCAAGCTCACCATCCCCGAGGCCGACCAGCGCTCGGCGATCCGTTCGCTGGGCATGGACCCCCTGGATGCCCAGGTCCGCCAGATCGTGTTCTTCGACACCCCGGACCTCGCCCTGGACCGGGTAGGCATGGTCGTCCGCGCGCGTCGCGTGCAGGGCAAGGGCGACGACTCGGTCGTGAAGCTCCGCCCGGTCGTGCCCGATGAGCTGCCCGTGGGCCTGCGCCGGTCGCCCGACTTCGGCGTGGAGGTCGACGCGATGCCCGGTGGCTTCGTGTGCTCCGGGTCGTACAAGGCGACGTGGGGACCGGCTGCGGTCAAGTCCGTGCTCTTCGGTGAGCGCCCGATCCGCAAGCTCTTCACGAGTGGCCAGCGCGACTTCTACGCTGCCCACGCGCCCGAGGGGATCACCCTCGATGACCTCGAGCCGCTCGGCCCGATCACCGCGATGAAGCTCAAGTTCGTCCCGAAGGAGCTGCCGCGCGCGATGGTCGCCGAGCTGTGGTTCTACCCGGACGGGTCGCGCATCCTGGAGCTCTCGACCAAGACACTGCCGAGCGAGGGGTTCCAGGCCGCCGCCGAGGCGCGGGCCTACCTGGCCAGCAAGGGCGTCGAGATCTCCGGCGAGCAGCAGACCAAGACGCGGACGGCGCTGGAGTTCTTCACCAAGATCACCGAGACGGCGAAGGCCAGCGCGGCCAAGCCGAAGTGACCGCCGGCGCCGGGACGGCAGGCCGCTCGATCGCGAGTCGGTCGCCGACGTGGAACACGCTCAGCCGCCGGGGGCCGGCTCCATCGCCGCCGCCGGGAACCCGCGCAGCAGGCGGAACCCGACGAGAGGCCACAGGGCGGCCATCGGCAGCAGCAGGAGGATGATGTTCGACCCGCGGTTCGCATACCACGGCGTGATGGACATGACCGCGAACACCACGATCGGACCGACGACGGCGAGCCCGACGGCAGCCGTCATCCAGCCGGACAGCAGCCCGGCTCGCCGGGCACCGACGGCGAACGCCAGGATGGCGAGGAAGAAGACGAGGCCGACCGTCATCGCCCACGGCACGATCGACCAGAACGTGCCGGTGACGATCGCCGTCCACGCGGCCGAGCGGGCTGCGAGCCGCTCGAGCGGCAGCCGCTCGAGGAGCCGGTAGAGCCCGAACGACAGCAGCGCCATCGACCCGATGAAGAACGGCAACGCCGCCGCGCCATCGCGATAGGTCCCGTACTCGTCCTCCTGGACCGGGCCGCTGATCGCGATGAGGATCCCGGCGACGAACAGGCCGAGACCCGAGAGGACCGCGAACCCCGCCCGGTCGGCGACGGTCGGCTGGGGCGCGGTGGCTTGCGGATGCAGCCGCGCGTCGATGGCTCCGCGGACGATGTCGACGCGATCGTCGAGCGACGGTGGCCGCTCCGCGAGGAGGGCCAGGAACTCCTCGCCGTAGCGCTGCCGCCAGGGCGCCGGGTAGAGCCGGAGCAGGTGGCTCACGTCGCCTTCCCCCGCAGTCTGGCGAGCCCGGTCCGCGTGAACGAGCTCAGGCTCTCGAGCTGCCCCTCGAGCGTGGCCGCCCCCAGCGCCGTCAAGCGGTAGGGCCGGCGGCGATCCTCGGGCTCGAGCGCCTCGATCAGGCCGCGCTTCTCGAGACGCGCCACGGCGCCGTACAGGGTCCCGGGCCCCATCGGGCTGCCGGAGATGGCCTCGACGTCGGCCATGATCGCGTAGCCGTGCTTCGGCCCGTCCGAGAGCGACACCAGGATGTACAGGGACGGCTCGGCGAAGCGGCCGAGTTCCTGGAGGGGCTCAGGCATGCGCGGTCCTCGCGTTGGCAGGGTATGTCGTGACGCGATATAGCGTCGCGGGCACTGTACGTCGGCCGACCCCCGACTTCAAGGGGCACGGGCGGCGCGACCGCCGGGAGGGTCCCGGGCCCGAGTGACAACCGGCCCCCTTTTCATGGGCCAATGCGCCGTATCGTGTGCTCGTGCCCAACCGGCAACCTCGGCAGGCAAGTCCCGAGGGACACGGCCCGCCGGGCCGAAAGGGAGAAGGAGGCATCCGATGGCTGCGATCCGTCGCTATGGCATCCCACTCGGGATCGTCGCGACCGCGTTACTCATCCTGTTGTTCAACCCCTGGGTCAATATCGACGAGGGTCCGCTCCGCCAGGCGATGACGGTCGGGTTCTGGATCTCGTTCATCGCGTTGCTCGTCGTCCTCTTCCAGGCGCGCAAGGACCCGGGCGCCGAGGACGTCCAGATGGAAGGCCCCCGCTTCGCGCGCTTCCTCTTCTACAACGCCCAGGCCGGACTGTTCTGGCTGCCCATCCGCCTGTTCCTCGGCTTCGCATGGCTCGAGGCCGGCTGGCACAAGCTCACCGGCGGTGGCTGGATCGACGGCGGCTCGGCGCTCGCCGGCTTCTGGCAGGCCGCGGCCAAGGTCCCCGACGCGGGCCAGGGTCGTCCCCCGATCTCCTATGAGTGGTACCGCGACTTCATCAACTTCCTGATCGCCGGCCACCACGAGACCTGGTTCGCCTGGCTGATCACGCTCGGCGAGCTGGCCGTCGGCATCGGGCTGCTCCTCGGGCTCCTGACCGGCGTCGCGGCGTTCTTCGGCGCGATGATGAACATGTCGTTCCTGCTCGCCGGTTCGTCGTCCACCAACCCGATCCTGTTCACCATGGCCGTCGGCCTGATCCTCGCCTGGCGCGTCGCCGGCTACTACGGCGTCGACCGCTTCCTCCTGCCGGCGCTCGGCGCCCCGTGGAAGCCCGGAGCGGTGTTCAAGGGTGGTGCGGCTCCATCGACCTCCACCGGCGCCTGACCCATGGCCGATCTCTCCCTGGACGATCCCGCCTCCTCCGCGTCGGGCGCGGAGGAGGCAGCCCTCGCCGGCCCTGTCAGCCGGCGGGGGTTTCTTCGTGCCGCGACCATCACGGGCGCGGGCCTCGTCGCGACCACCGTCGTGGCCTGTGCCCCGCCCGCCGCGGCACGGGGCTGGACCTACGCCCCGGCGACCCCGGGGCCATATGCGCCGAGTGCCGCTCCGTCGGCCAGCGCGAGCGCCGCCCCGTCGGCATCGGCCGCCCCATCGATGGACCACGCGTCCGCGTCGCCGTCCGCAGCGCCGAGCGCCAGCCCGCCCGTCGACCATGACGCGATGGCCCTCGCGGTCGTCGAGCGCTTCCTCGGCGGCGAGAGCGCGTCGATGGAGGGGACCGGCAACCAGCCGCTCGAGCCGAAGCTCGACGGCGACACCAAGGTCTTCGACATGACGGTCGACCCGATCAAGCACAAGATCGATGCGCAGGCCAAGGACCTCGACGCCCTCGGGTTCAACGGCACATGGCCAGGCCCGCGGCTCGAGGTGGTCGAGGGCGACAAGATCCGCGCCATCTTCAAGAACAACATGGCCGAGTCGACCGGCATCCACTTCCACGGCCAGCGCGTGCCGAACGCCATGGACGGCGTCCCGCACATCACCCAGGACCCGATCCCGCCGGGCGGCAGCTTCACCTACGAGTTCGTCGCCAAGATGACCGGGTCGCACATGTACCACTCGCACCACAACGCCACCGACCAGGTGGGGCGCGGGCTGCTGGGGGCGTTCATCGTCCACCCGAAGGATCCCGCGCAGCGCTACGACAAGCTGTACGGCGCGACCCAGGACATCGTCTGGATCAGCAACGACGCGCTGGGCGGGTTCACGATCAACGGCCGCGGCTTCCCCGCCACGGCGCCCATCGTGGCCACGCTGGGCGAGACGATCGTGATCCGCTTCATGAACGAGGGCAACATGAGCCACCCTTGGCACCTCCACGGGGTGCCGATGCGGGTCGTGGCCCGGGACGGGCATCCACTCGGGTCAGCGGCGTTCACCTGCGACACCCTGGGCGTCAACCCAGGGGAGCGTTGGGACGTCGTGATCAAGTGCGACGAGCTGGGCGCGTGGGCGTTCCACTGCCACATCCTCCAGCACGCCGAGGGCCAGAACGGGATGTTCGGGATGGTCACGGCGCTGGTGGTCCAGGAAGCGGCCGCCGCATCGGCCGTCATCCCTGGCCAGCCAGCCAGCGGCTCGGCCGTGGCCGCCGCGGCACGGGCTGCGGGGTCGACCGCGTTCGCCTGCCAGGTGCCACAGGTCAGCTAGGGGAGGGGCCCCGCGGGCTCCCCCGACGGATCGACGACGCCCGGACCGAGGTGATCGGCCCGGGCGTCGCGCTATCCGGTGTTCGGGGAGCGGACCGGCCTACGGCAGCCGGCCGAACCAGAGGGCGGACAACCCGGCTCCCGCCACGACCAGGACCAGGGCCGCGGCCGCGAACGCGAACGTGACCTCCTGGGTCTCCTGCGTGTAGCCGATGCGCGACTGCAGGTTGTCGTAGACGGCGCTCAGGTCCTGGGCGGTGGTGGCGTCGAATGCCGTGGCGCCGGTGACCTCGGCGATCTGCGCCAGCGTCTTGGTGTCGGGCGGCACGTCCAGGGTCACCAGCTGACCGTTGTCGTCGCGGACCTGGATCTGGCCGTTCGGCGTCCCGAGGGCGATGGTGTAGATCGGCACGTTCAGGGTCGCGGCCCGGTTCGCCGCGTCGATGGGCTCCGTCTCGCCGACGGAGTTGGCCCCGTCCGAGAGCAGGATCGCCGCGACGAGCGGCTCGCCCGACGGCCCGTCGACCGGCGCCCCGCTGGCCGAGGGAGACGGCGCCGCCGACGCATCCGGTGCCGCGGAGGCGCCCGGCGCCGCGCTGGCCGACGGAGCCGGTGAAGCCGGCATCGCGCCCGTCGAACCGGTGGTGCCGGCGTCGGCCTTGATGGCTTCGGCGATGTCGAGCACCTGCATCAGGGCGTCACCCATCGCGGTGCCGTCGCGTGGCTTCAGGCTGTCGATCGCCTCGTCCAGCTTCGCGTGGTCGGCCGACGGCTCGACCAGGGTCTCGGGGTGCGAGGCGAAGGACACGATCCCGACGCGGATGCCCGCGGGGAGCTGCTTGATGAACGAATGGGCCGCGGCCTTGGCCGCCTCGAGCCGGCTCGGGGCGACGTCGGTGGCCTTCATGGAGCCCGAGATGTCGATGGCGAGGATGACCGTGGAGTCCTCGCGCGGCACGGCGAGGACCATCGTCGGCCGGGCCAGCCCGATCGCGAGCATGGCCACCGCGACGAGGTAGATCGCCGCGGGCACGTGGCGGCGCCAGGCGGGCCGCTGCGGCGCCAGGTTGGCGAGCAGGTCGAGGTTGGTGAAGCGGACCGCGTAGCGGGTCCGGCGGCGCTGGACCAGCAGGTACAGGCCCACCAGGACCGGTACCAGCAGGAGCCCCAGCAGGAGCATCGGCGCGAGGAAGTTCATGCGATTCGTCCAGTCGTGTCGAGGCCGCGCGCGAACGCGGTCAGCCAGGGGCCGTCGGTGGAAAGTCGGAGGTGTCGGACGCCCAGCCGGGCGAACTCGGCCGCCAGGGCGGCGCGCTCGCTGGCGGCGGCGTCATCGAAGGCGTGTCGAAGCTTGCGGTCGCCGGTGTCGATGCGGACCGTGCGTCCGGTCTCGGGGTCGATGAGGGTGAGCTCGCCGACGTCGACGAGGCTCTCCTCGCGCGGGTCGGTGATCTCGATCGCGAGGACCGTGTGGCGGCCGGCGATCGCGGTCATCTCGCGGCGCCAGTCCTGGGCACCGCGGAAGTCGGAGATGACCACGACGAGGCCCGGGGTCGTGCGGGCCGCGGCGATGACCCGCAGCGCGCGCTGCATCGAGGTCTGGCCGCCGCCCTCGTCGGCGGGCTCGTGCGCGAGCGCCCGGACCAGGCCGGTGAGCCCGACACGGCCGCCCGCGGGTGGCATGATCGTCTCGCGCTCGCCCGAGCCGAAGGTGATGACCCCGAGGCGGTCGGTCCGTCGGGCCACGAAGCGACCGACCACGAGCGCCGCGCCCTCGGCCACGTCGGCCTTGCGCCGGTCGGCGGTGCCGAACTGCATCGAGGCGGACTGGTCGAGCAGGAGCCAGGCGGTCATCTGCCGGTCCGGCACGTCCTCGCGGACCTGCGGGGCCAGGCTTCGGGCCGTGGCGTTCCAGTCGATGCGCCGGACGTCGTCGCCCGGCTCGTAGGGACGAAGCCGGTCGAGCTCCAGGCCCTCGCCGAGGCCGCGGCCGCGGTGGTCGCCGGTCATCCGGCCACCGACGCGTCGGGTCAGCGAGACCTCGAGCCGGCGGACCAGGTCGTCGGCGATGGGGCCGGGGCCGGGGCGGGCGGGGGTTCGGACCCGCCCGGCCGAGTTGGCCAGGTCGGCGGTCGGCCGCGCGGCGGTCGCGCCGCCCGGCCGTGCCATGCTCGTCATGCCGAGATCTCGCCCGCCATGTCGAGGTGCGGGGCGCGGACCAGGGTCAGCACGCGAGCGATGACCGCGTCGGGGGTGATCCCGTCCGCAAGGGCCGCGTAGCTGAGGATGATGCGGTGGCGGAGGACGTCGGGCGCGAGCTCGGCCACGTCGCTCGGCAGCACGTAGCGGCGGCCGCGGAGGACAGCCAGCGCGCGGGCGCCATTGACGAGGTTGATCGAGCCGCGCGGGCTGGCGCCGTACGAGACGTACGGTGCGAGGTCCGGCGCGCCCCAGTACTCGAGCTTGCGGGTGGCTTCGACGAGGCCGACCGCGTAGCTGATGATGCGCGGGTCGACGTAGACCTCGTTGACGCGCTCCTGGAGCGCGATGAGCTCCTCGGCGTCGAGGACCTTGCGCGGCGGGAGCCCCGGGCGGAGCGAGCGGGCGACGATCTGGGCCTCCTCGGTCGCGCTGGGGTAGCCGACGAGGATCTTGAGCATGAAGCGGTCGACCTGCGCCTCGGGCAGCGGGTAGGTGCCCTCGGCCTCGATCGGGTTCTCCGTCGCGAGGACGAGGAACGGGGTCGGGACCTGGTAGGTGTTGTGGCCGATCGTGACCTGGTGCTCCTGCATGACCTCGAGGAGCGCGCTCTGCACCTTGGCCGGCGCGCGGTTGATCTCGTCGGCGAGCAGGAAGTTGGCGAACACCGGGCCGAGCTCGGTGTCGAAGCTGGCGGCGCCGGGGCGGTAGATGCGCGTGCCGACCAGGTCGGACGGCATCAGGTCGGGCGTGAACTGGATGCGCTTGAAGGAGCCGCCGAGGACGTCGGCGAGCGTCTTGATCGTGAGCGTCTTGGCGAGGCCCGGGACACCCTCGAGGAGGATGTGGCCGCCGGACAGCAGGCCGACGAGGATCCGCTCGAGCATCTGGTCCTGGCCGACGATGACGCGGCGGACCTCGAAGAGGATCGACTCGCTGATGGCGCGGGCGTCGCTCGTGTCAGGGACGGCGTGGAGGTCGGGGGCGTGCGCGGGCGCGGCGGGCGCGGCCGCGGCGGGCGCGGCCGACTTGGGATCGGGGGACAGGGTCATGGCGGCACATCTCACGGTTCGGGTGGGTGGTCGGATGGCTCGAGTCGAGCCCGTTGCCTCCCACTATCGCGTCCGTTCCTGAAGGCTCGGTGAGAGGACCGGTTTGGAATTCGCAATCGTTCCGGGCGTCCGCGGGGGCGGCGTGCGGTCCCGGCGCGGCGGTCCCGGCGTGGGGATATGCACGTTTCGCAGGGGCGGTGGCTTTCAGAATCGGTATGCACCTCGGATGCATATCGGAGGCCCGCGGGTCGCCTCGAGCTCGGGCCAGGAGTGCCCGCGGCACCGTAGGCCCACCGGTCGCCTCGGGATCGGGCCAGGCGCGCCCGCGACACCGGAGGCCCGCTCCACGGGCATCCGCGACGAGTCGACGCCGTCACGGGACCGAACCCTGCCGCGCTGGCTCACCGGGCGGGCACGATCGACGCTTTGGGCTTGTCCTCATCGCCAACCCGCCCTGCAATGCACCCTGGGATGCATAGCGAGGGTGCCGGCTGCGTGATCATTGGTCGCCGATGCCCACCTGGCGGGCCAGGGCCGGTCCAGGGCGGGAACTGACGGCAGACGCCGAACATCCCAGCCGGATATGCAGCCGAGGTGCATACGCGAATCGGAGGGTGTCCCCCTGGAGAAACGTGCATAACGGCGGATGGGCGAGCCCTGGCGGGCGCCACCCGACCCCGCACGCCACGCGCGCTCGCCCACCGCGACCCCCTACGATGACCGCATGAAGCTTTCCGTGGCGCTCGTCCAGCTGGACGCCACCGACGACGTCGATGCCAACATCGAGCGCGCCACCGCCCTGGCCGCCGAAGCCGCCGCCGGCGGCACACGCCTGGTGGCCCTCCCCGAGTACCTGCAATACCGCGGGCCGGACGCGGGCTTCCGCGCCAGCGCGCGCCCGGTCCCCGGCGAGCACACGGACGCGTTCGCCGAGGTCGCGCGCCGCCACGGGACGTGGATCCTCGTCGGCAGCCTGGCCGAAGCCTCGGCCGACCCGGACCGCCCCTTCAACACGAGCGTCCTCCTCGACCCCAATGGCGACATCTGCGCCACCTACCGCAAGATCCACCTGTTCGATGTCGCCGTCGACCGGGGACCGGCCGACACGGAGTCCGCGCGCGTGAGCGCCGGCGACGCGGCCGTGACCGCCGTTGTGGACGGCATCACCCTCGGCCTGACCATCTGCTACGACGTCCGCTTCCCGGAGCTGTACCGGACGCTCGCGCTGGCCGGCGCCGAGATCCTGACGGTCCCCGCCAACTTCACCGAGCGCACCGGCCGCGACCACTGGGAGGTGCTGCTCCGCGCTCGCGCGATCGAGAACGGCGCCTACGTCCTCGCGCCCGCGCAGACCGGCGGCGGACGCGCGCCCGCCTACGGCCGGAGCATGGTCATCGACCCGTGGGGGACGGTGGTCGCACAGGCCGCCGACACCGTCGGGATCATCCGCGCCGAGCTGGACCTCGACCGGGTCGCCGCGGTCCGCCGGCAGATCCCGGCGCTCGCGAACCGCCGCCCGGAGACCTATTCCGTGGCGGGCTCGCCCGGCAGGTAGATGCTGAACGACGCCCCCTGGCCCGCCACCGGCGGCTCGAGCACCAGGTCCCCGTCCATCGCCCGGCACAGCTCGCGCGACACGTAGAGCCCGAGGCCCGACCCCTCCAGCCCCGTCCCCTCGAGGCCGGCCCCGACGGCGTCGCCCACCGGCTGCGTGCCCCGCTGGAACCGCCCGAACAGCAGCTCGCGATCGGCCTCCGACACGCCCGGCCCGGCGTCGGTGATCGTGACCCGCAGCTGTGACACGTCGGGCGACGCGACGATCGCGATGACCTCCACCGACACCGGCCGACGCTCCCCGTACTTCACGGCGTTGTCGAGCAGCGCCCACAGCACCTGGTCGAGCTGGTCCGCGTCGGCGATCGCCAGCCAGCCATCGGAGCGGTCCTCGAGGGTGAACGCGACGCCGTCGGCGCCGAGCGCCTCCCACGCCTTCTTCACCCGTCCGCCCAGCGCGACGACATCGGCCTTCGGCTTGAAGGCCCCGGACTCCAGCCGGGTCACCGTCAGCAGCTGCCGGACCATCCGCGAGAGCCGCTCCGACTGCTCCGCGATGATCCCGAGCCGGCGGTCCGGCCGGTCCTCGCCCAGCTGCTCGGCATGGGCGCGGATCGAGGTCAGCGGCGTCTGGAGGTTGTGGCTGACGCCGCGGAGGAACTCGTCCTTCGCCGCATCCAGCTCGATGAGCTGCGCGTTCTGCTCCTCGACCTGGGTGAACAGCTGGGCGTTGCGGATCGCGACCGCGACGTGGCTCGCGAACAGCCCCAGCAGGTCGCCGTCGGCGCGCTCCCACGACCGGGTCGCGGGCAGTCGCCCGAACAGCACGCCCAGTTCCTCGCCGCCCGCCCGGAGCACGGCCCGCAACGGC
The DNA here is from genome assembly GCA_963813335.1 of uncultured Chloroflexia bacterium. GTDB lineage: Bacteria > Chloroflexota > Limnocylindria > Limnocylindrales > CSP1-4 > SPCO01. The sequence continues at coordinate 91,837 of CAWEYL010000006.1, read as the reverse complement.
CGCGACTCCCCGGGGACCGCATCCATGATCGGGATATGGGCGGGGTTGCCCAGGTAGACGGCTGCGTCGATCATCCCGAACGCGGCTTTCGCGTCATCGGCTGCCCGTGAGGCCAGGAACTGGACCCCGTCCCGTGGCGAGACCGCCTCGATCGCCTGGAGGATCCGCCCCAGCTCCTGGTTGCGCCGCAGCAGATCGGCCGCCAGCCGGTTGTGGCTCTCGGCCAGGTGGGCCAGCTCGTCGTCGCCGGCGATGTGGATCGGGTGCGACAGGTCGCCCGCGGACACCCGGTCGACCGCCCGCGCGAACCCGCGCAGCGGCGCGGTCAGGTCCTCGACCAGCAGGTACGACCCGATGATCGCCAGGGTGATCACGATGGCCAGGGCGAACAGCAGCAGCCGCGCGATCGTCGGGTCGAGCGGCCCCTGGATCAGCACCAGGACGATCAGGAGCCCGACGATGCAGAAGACCGCGAGCGGCAGGATCGCGCTCGCGAGGAGCGCCAGCGTCAGCCGCGTGCGGAAGGCGAACCGCGAGCTGCGCGTCGGGATCGCCTGGACCGGCACCCCCACGGCCGACACGCCGGTGATGCTGGCCGCCGGCGGGACCGCGGGCCCGCTGAGGACCGGCGACGAGGACGCGCCCGAGCCGCGCTCCTCAGACACCGCCCGGCGCCTCCGTGGCGACGAGCCGGTACCCGATGCCGCGGACCGTCAGCAGGTGCGCCGGCTTGTTGGGGTCCACTTCCAGCTTCTGGCGGAGCCGGCGCATCGTGACCCAGACGTAGGACGGGTCGGCGTCCTCGGTCTCCGCCCAGCCGCGGACCAGCAGCGTGTCGGTCGAGACCGTGATCCCGAGGTTCGCGGCCAGCGCGTAGAGCAGGCGCGACTCGGTCGGGGTCAGCTTGACGGTCTCGCCGCCGACGGTCGCCTCGCGGCGATGCAGCTCGAGCGTCAGATTCGGTCCCAGGACCAGGCTCCTTCGCGGCACCTTGTCGCCGAGCCGGCGCAGGACCCGGTTGATGCGGGCCCGCAGCTCGGGATAGTGGTAGGGCTTGGTGATGTAGTCCTCGGCCACCTCGTCGAGGAGGTCGGCCTTGGAGTCCCCGGCGTCGATGGCGGACAGCACGATGATCGGCAGGTCGGCCATCGCCTTGACCTCGCGCGCGAGGGACAGCCCGTCGCGGCGGGGCATCATCATGTCGATCAGCAGGAGATCCGGCCACGCTGTCTCCAGCCGACGCACGGCCTCGACCCCGTCCCGTGCCGTCGTGACGAGATACCCGTCGTTGCGCAGCTGGTCGGCCAGCAGCACCAGCAGGTCCGGGTCGTCGTCGACCAGGAGGATCCGCGGGGCGCCCACGCCGTAGCCCGTCGAGCCATACGGGCCCGTTCGCGCACCCCCGTCGGAACCGCCGTCGAGCATGCCCCCGAGGATAGCAGCGGGTTTCGGATGCGAAACCGGACGAAGGTCAGCCCGTCCGGTCGCCCTTCGAGTCGCGCCGGGCCGGGATCAGGAAGAGCGCCACGACGACGATCAAGATCACGAGGACGGCCGCGATCACGAGCGTGAGCGGTGACAGACCCGCATCCGACGGACCCACATCGGCTGGAGCCGCGGTAGCCGAAGCCGACGCCACCGGTGACACACCCTCTGCGGCGTGTCCGCTCTGACCGGCTGTCGGTGGAGCAGTCTGGATCGGAGTCGACGGGGACGTCGGCGTGGGCGCGGCGCTGGATGGCGGCGTGGCTGCGCGGACCGTGATACGGCCGCTCATGTCGTGGAGCGTGCAGTGATAGGTGTACGTGCCGGGGGTCTCGAACGCATGGTCGAAGAATGCACCGGGCGCCAGGACGCCGCTGTCGAAGCTGCCACCGTCGGCGGTGACGGTGTGCGTCAAACCGCCATTCTGCGTCCAGGTGACGACCTCCCCTTGGACGATGGTCAGGTCGCCCGGGTCGTACCGCGAGTCGGTGATCGAGATGGACGTATTCGCGGCCCACGTCGCCGGCGCGAGGCCCGCTGAGCCGATCACGAGGATGGCGACGAGCATGGGCAGCGTCCCCATCGCATGCCCGTGCGGCACTCGCGTTCGGCGGCCTGTGGTGCGCGAGGAGTTCACGCCGCGATTGTACGGGCGATCCCCGATACATCGACCCGCCGCGGACGATGCGGTGGACCACTAGTACTCGGTGGGACGAACGTCCGGTGCGGTGCGGTGTGGTCTGGAGCGAAAGACCGCGGTGAAGACCGTTGCCTCGGAGCCACACAGGTGTTGAATCTCGCGCCCATGACGAGTCAAATAGGTGCATGCCCGCCGACGCGAACGACATCATCTCTGCCATCGGCTCCACAGCAGCACATACCCCGCCTGCGCTGCTGGCGGCCCTGGTCCTCATCACCCCGACCACCGTCTGGCTCCTCTATCGGCTCCTGTTCGGTCGGACTCGTCAGCGGACAGCCTCACTCACGGGATACCTGTGGGTCTGCCAGATGTGCCATTCGGCGAACCAGCCAGCCGACAAGACGTGTTACGGCTGCGGAAATCCCGTGGATCGGTTCGAGACGATCAAGCTGATCGACTCGACCACGGGGGAGGTCATCGAAGCGATCCCTGGCTTCAGTCCGGAAGACTCCCCGGACCAGGTGCCTGCGATCACGACCGCGTCAGAGGCGATACCTGTCGGCCCCGGACGACGCGGGGAAACCGTGATCGAATTGGGTCCGAGTCAGGAAGTCGTCACGCAGACCACGGCCGGATCGGTCGTGCCCGGGCACACCCCGCCCGCGCGTTCGATGGCCGCCCTGGGCGCGCGTCGACCCGACGACGTCGAGGGCACCAGGTCCGGGTAGTCCGACTGTCGTCCAGTCGGCGGTGGTCGGCCGCGCGGCGTGCCCGGCCGCGATCGGTGCGTTCCGGCCACGGGCGTTTCGGGTCATCCATGGGCAGGACCAAAGGTCCAGGACGGACTCGACCAGACTCGATCGCACCCACCCGGACGGCGTGCCCGTGCGCACCGAGACGACCGGCGGAGCGGTGACGGCTGGCGCCGGGCGGGCGGACGCCGACGGGGTCGTCGTGGCGTGAACGCACCGGATCGGCGCGCGCGCGGCCGGAGCGGTGGGGTTCGGTGCCGTCTGGGTGGGCGACCGGGTGGTGCGCGGGCCCGGCGTCGGGCTACAGGTCCGGGATGTGCTCTTCGGCGATGTCGCCCTGGCGCCCGGTCTCTGACGCGGCGATCATCTGGGTCCGGTTGATCAGCACGAACTTGTAATGGCTGATGATCCGGCGGTCGGCCAGCGAGCGCGTCGTGACCTCCGTGAGCGCGATGAATCGGGGGTCAGTCGTGTCGACGAACGCGGCGAGGTCCGTCTCGCCGTAGACGTAGGCCGAGCCGGTGACCGTGTGGCCCGGCGTGAACATCACGAACTGGCGCGGTCGACGAGTCATCGTCACCTCACCGAAATCGCTCATCGCGCCGGCACCAGCCAGCCCGGACGCCTCGGCCGGCGGCTCGGGATCCTCCTGGGCGATGAACGAGATCTCATCCTTGTCGATCATCAACTCGGGCAGGACGAGGGTCGTGGGGTCGCCGTTGCGTCGCAGGAGCTGCGCGTCATGGACGCGGATGTAGCCGCTCTGCGCGTTGATGAGGTCGGTCAGGCGACCGAACCGGCCGAGGTACATCTTGCCCGTCAGCCGGAGGTGCGTACCGACGAGCTCGATCTGCTCTTCGCGACCCTGGGGCTCGTCGCCGCTGAAGGCGTCGATCGGCATGTTCCAGCTCATGGGCTGGATTGTAGGACGGCGGGCGCGGCGCGGCGCGGGTACGGAAGGCCTAAGCGCGTGGGACCTGCGCTCGCGCCGGGGAGCCTAGGTGGTCGGTCCTGAGGCCTTCGGGCTCGCGTCGGGGGCGTTCTTGTCGTGGCCGTCGAAGCCGCCGCGGCCGAAGCCCCAGCCGCCCTTGCCGCCGCCGACCACGTCCGCGTCGATCGAGCCGTTCGCCTGGAGCTGCCCGCTGGCCATGACCTTGTCGCCCACCGCGATGTCGGCGATGGTCGCGGTGGCCCCGGCCGCGGTGCCGCGGACGAAGAACTTGGTCGAGCTGTCGACGTGGACCGTGACGCTCGTCCCGTCGCGGGTCTTGAGGGTGATGCTCGTGGAGGTCTTGGCGGTCACCTCGCCGCCGACGACGCTTGGCAGGATCCGCACGGAGGCCGCGGTGAAGGTGTCGCCGCTGACGGTGCCCAGGGCCACGACCGACGAACCGACGACGACATCGCTCTTGGTGGCAGCGCCGTCCTTGCCGAACGCGTACGTCGTCGAGCCGTTGACGGTGATGACCTTGGTCTTGCCGCCACGACCGGCGAGCGTGATCGTGCTCGACCCGACCGCGGTCACCTTGCCGCTGGCCATCGGCGTCGGAACGTTGATCGAGACGATCGTGTAGGTCCCGTCGTCATTGCGCTTCTGGCGGAAGGTGATCTTGTCGCCGAGCTCCAGGTCGCTGACGGTGGCGGCCTTGCCGCCCTTGGTGATCTTGGTGTCGGCCGTCACGGTGATCGTGCGGGTCCAGCCATCCGCGGTCTCGAGGCTCAGCTTCATGCCGGCGATCCCGGTGATCGTGATGCCGCCGAAGCCCTGTCCGCCGCGGGCGCCGTTCGCGCCGTCGGTCTTGGAGGTATCCGGCTTGGTGGTCGACTGGGGTGCCAGCGGCACGACCGGTGCGGCGTTCGACGCCGATGCCGACGCGGATGCCGTGGCCTCGGCCGAGGCGGTCGCCTCTGCGGAAGCCGACGCGTCTGCCGATGCCGATGCCGACGCGCCCGGATCGAACGAGCTCGAGGGCTCCGGGGAGGCGGCGAAGACGACGACGACCGGCACCAGCCCGATGGCCAGGCACGCCACGATGACCCCGATGCGGAGTCGGTCGCGGTGGCGGCGGCGCCTTTCCTGCTCGGTCACGAATGTCCTCGCGCTGGTCGATCGGCTCGGCTGGGTTCGGAACGTCGAAAGCGAACGCGCGCGCGTTCGTCCTCGACTGTAGTCCTTCCCGAGCGGGATGTCCGCCCGGATGGGTGATCAGGTGGTGCGCGGACGCATCACCTGATCGTCGATCACGGGATGACGAGGTGGACCGGGTTGTTGTGCATCGTGACCTGCCAGGTCGTCAGGTCCGTCGAGAAGTCCGAGGAGCTGCCGCCCATGTTGTAGCGGATCTTCCACCAGCCCTTCTCGCCGGAGACGGGGTCGACCGGGGCGGAGTAGTTGTCCGGGATCGCGACTTGGATCCGCAGCCAGCATCCGTTGTACAGGCTCGTCCCGCCGGTGTTCGTGGTCACGGACGTGGATGTGCCGGAGCGGTTGTTGCAGCTGGAAGAGGCGTCGCGGTTCGTGGTGCCCTGAGAGCCCTGATAGCTGAACGAGGTGGCAGTCCAGCCGCCAGACCGCGGAGCCAGGATCTGCAGGTTCGCCGACAACTGGCCCGTGTCGCCGGGATCCCAGAGGTCGATGTACATGATCTTGCCGGCATTTGCCGCGTCGATCTGGGCGAGGTAGAACTCCGACGCTCGGCCGCCTGGAAGCCGGATGTACGCCTCCATCGCGCCGATGCCGTAGATCCGCGGGTTCCCACCGGTCGCATTGGCATAGAAGGCATACGCATTCAGAGCGGTCGAGTCGTTCTGGTCGTTGGCCGAGCTCGGGTCCGTCGAATAGACATGGATCCGGTAGGTGCCCGCGCCGAGCGGCCCGCTGTTGAGTTGGCGCCAGCCGTAATGCCAGGCCTGATTGGTGCAGTCGTTCTTGTCGGTGTTGCGATTCAGGGCGTCGTAGACCAGGTAGTCCTGGTACGACAACCGTCGATACGCGTTCCCGGTCGCGTTGACCAAGGTGTCGTCGTCGTTGTTCCCAAGCGTCCCGTTGGTGTTGTACAGGTCGAAGAAGGTGCTGATCGGTTGTTCGTTGCTCGGACCGTAGTCCTCGCCGTTCGAGCTGGTTCCACCCGACCAGTACTCGCCGAGCCCACCCTCGCTGGTGGTGTCGCAGAAGCCGGGGTCGTAGACGTAGACGTTCGCGCTGGAAGCGCCTGCCGGGACCTCGACGGCGTAGTTGTAGAACGAGTCGGGCAGGTAGTTGGCATCCGGATCCTGCCCGGGGTCCTTGTCGTTCAAGGTGCCCTTCCGACGTTCGTACTTCGTCATGAAGGCGTCGCCCTGGATGTTCGGCGCGCCCTGGCTCTGCATCGCCGCCCAGAAGTTCTGCGGCGATAGCGTGCCGCCCGTCGGACTCACGACCGGGGCGTTCTGCTGCAATGTGGTGACGGTCGTCGTCGTGGTCGTCGTGATCGAATAGCCGATCTCGATGCGGATCCGGTCAACCCGAACCTGCGGCGCGTTCGTACAGTTCTCGTCGTAGGTGAGGCGCACCTGGAACTTCGAGTTGTCGAAATCGGCTCGGGTCCATGTGTGTGATCCCCACGAATTGCCCGTGGTGGAGCCGAGCGTCTCGTCGTTGTTGGAGCTCGTCGGCAGACCGCCGGTCGCGACCTGCGACGACCACGTGCCATTCGCGCCCGCTCCCCACGACAGGTCGGCCTGGAGTTGCCCGCGGCGGCCGAACCCGCTGCATGAACTCGTCAGGTACGTGTTGTCGAGGTAGACACGGACGCCGCGGATCGTCATCGTCTGGTTCGCGGCGAGGTTGGGCAGTCCACCGCCCGTGCCGACCAGGTTGAAGTTGCCCCATTCCTGGTGCTGGCCGGTCGTGCTCGTGAACGCGTACTCGTTGTCGTTGTCGTTGTCGACGGCCGTCGCGATGGTCCGCCCGAAGCTGGTCGGCGTCCACGACCACTGGCCGCCGGCGATGAACGGGTTGTGGGTCACGAAATCGTTGTCGGTCGTGCCGTTGGATGTACTCGTATTGGTCGTCGTGGTCTGCTGCGGCTTGACGAGATAGCCCACGCCGAAGTAGTTCTGCGGGCTGCCGAGCGGCACTGGCTGGACGTACTCGCCCTTGGCCGTGCGGGTGACCGGGATCGTGGAGATGCCGATGACCTTCATGAAGAAGGTGCCCACTGGCGCCGTGATCGTCACGTTGAGCCGGTTCGAAAAGACCTTGTCCTGGAGCGGGATGACCGACACCCCGCCGACCCCGTTGGCGTACCCGTTCTTGAGGGCCTCCTTGTACGCCAGGTCGTAGGCATGGCCGCTGCCCGCATCCGGGTATTTCGGCAACTCGACGGCGCCGGCGAGCGCTGCCGCGTCGGCGGCACGCTGGACCCGTAGAGCGTTCACCCAGAACCAGGACACGTCAACGACGACGGCCGCGATCATCATCAGCAGGAACAGAGCCCCCGCGAAGATGACCAGAACCTGACCGCGGCTACGCCGTCGGCGGTCCGCGTCGGTTACGGTCGACAGCCCTTCGCCGGTCGCGCGCCCGGTCTTCGTCCTTCGGATCATGTCGTGCAGGTCCTCGTTCAGACCGGGTCGGGATTGAGGGCCATGACGGTGTGGTCGCTCATCGTGAGCTGGCCGGCACCAACGAGGCCGAGGAGACTCGAGAGCGGCGTGACGAAGTGATACGTGTAGGTCATCGACACGCCGACCGAGTCGACCGGGTCACTGACTCCCGAGGACTTGTTGTCCCGGCCGCAGGCATCCCAGGCATGCTGGGTCCGGTTGAACAGGAGCTGCTGCCCCCCGACAGTGGAAGGACTGGCTCCTGGGACCCAGATATTCACGGAGCCGATCGATGGCTCCTTCCCTGTCGACGACGCCTTGTAGATGTGGATCGACTGCACGTCCGCGAGCGAGACTTGCGACCCTGCTGCGGTCAGGACACGCTGGACGGCAGCGATGACCTGATTGTCGACGTTGTCGTCGTTCAACCCGTTGCAGCTGATCTGGTCGGTGCCGTTGTTCAGTGCTGCCGCGGTCCGCGCGCCTTCGCGCGTGGAGTATTCCATCGTCATGTGATGCGAGAACGCGAACCCGAACTCGAGGATGCCGAGCAGGATGATCAGGAAGACCGGAACGGTCATCGCGTACTCGACGAGGCTCTGGCCCCGGACATCGTGGAGATCAGGGCTGAGCCGGGGCCGGGCGCTCACAGGATCGGCTCCATGCGCATGGCGTTGCCGGTCGTAAAGTCGTAGCCACCGCCCGTCATCGGCAGCAGGTTGGCGAGCGGGGTCTTCCAGCTGTAGTGCTGGGTCATCTCCACGCCGATCGTATCGACCGTCTTCTGGCCAGCGATGTTGCAGCCGTTGAGCTGGTTGCAGCGAGTGCGCTCGTCGTAGGAGTTCTGCGTGCGCCGGTATGGGACCTTGCCCGTGCCGTCCGGGCACACGTACTGGACGTTGGCATCGGTGGTGCGGACGAACACGTTGGCCTGCGGCGGGGAGACCGGGTTGCCGTTCGCCTGCGCCTTGTAGATCCGGACCTGGATGATGTCGTCGTGGTTCGAGGGTGCCGCGGTCCGGCTCTCGACCACACGGAGGATCGAGCAATCGGAGCCCGACTCATTGCCGGACTCGGCCGCGGCCAGCGCCGCATCGCGCGTCGTGTACTCCGTCGAGAGGAGTCCGTTCAGCGCAAAGCCGAATTCGATGACGCCGAACAGGATGACCATGAAGAACGGGAAGACCAGCGCGAACTCTGCCAGCGACTGGCCTTCCTGCCGGCGCCAGCGACGACGGCGGCGGGTCCGCGAGAGGGTGGGTAGTGGATCGGCGACACCCGTGACGGGGTGCGTTCGATCGGGTGCGTCGATGTCGGGACTCCCCTTCGAAGCGTCCGCTGAAGGCGGACTTTCGTCCTATGTGGTGCGGCCCACAAGTACCGCACGTGAACCTTGCCTGAGACCTTTCTGCAGTGGGGCCCGAAACGTCGAAATCGGTGGTCGGGCGCACCACCCGCCGGTGCGGTCGGCAGGGGTCCGGGGCGAATCAGCATGATACGGGGAGGTCGCCGGATGTGCCGAACGTCCGGGGTGGGTCCGGGGTCGGCGCAGGGTCGCGGGACCGGTCCGGAGGCCCGGTCCAGGCCCGTGGGTCAGGGCGCCTTCGGGTCGACGAAGCGGCAGCGCTCGCGGAGCGGGCAGAGCTCGTGCGCGGGGCGCTGGGCGTGGCAGACGACGCGTCCGTGATGGATGAGGTTGACGTGCGCCTCGTACATCTGGTCCGGCTCGAGCATCGCGAGGAACAGGTCGTGGGCGTCGTCGGCCGAGGTCTTCGCGGGGATCAGTCCGACGCGCTTCGAAACGCGCTCGACGTGGCGATCGACCGGCATCAGCGGCATCCCGAACGAGAACATCAGCAGCACCGAGGCGGTCTTCTTGCCGATGCCATCGATCTGCGTGAGCCAGGCGCGGGCGTCCAGGGCGGTCATGTCGCCGAGGAACTCGAGCGAGTAGTCGCCCCGCTGCTCGCGGATGTAGCGAAGGGTGGCCTGCAGCCGCGGCGCCTTCTGGTTGGCCAGGCCGCCCGGCCGGATCACATGGGTCAGCTCGGGGATCGGCGCGGCCTCGACCGCGGCCCAGTCCGGCGGCGCGCCCGGTGGCAGCCCGATCCCGCCCCAGCCGATGCCGGGCACGTGGACCTGCACCTCCAGGCCGGACGGGTAGGCGTCGCGCAGGAGCTGGAAGGCGATCTCGGCGTTGGTGTCGGCGCTGTTCTGGGTGAGGATCGTCAGGATCAGCTCGCTCGTGGGGTCGAGTCGGCGCGCCCACGGCTCGCGGCCGTAGCGCTCCGCGAGGGCGTCGAGGACGAACGGGACGAGCCCGGGCCGGTAGCGCTCGAGGCGCTTCGCGTACGTGCGCGCGGGATCCGAGAACTTGCGCTTCCTCGGGCGCGGCTTCGGCTTGGGCTTCGGGAGGCGGGTCGGCTCAGCCATGGGACGTCAGCCTGACACGAGCGAGGCCGCCAGTCGCTCCCCGCAGCGCACGAGGGGAGCGGCGCCGGCGGCCATCGCCTCTTCGATCGGAAGCGGCGGGATCGAGACGGGAACGGCGGCCGCGCCGACGGCGGCCAGGGCCGCGATGCCCTCGGGCTCCACGCCGCCACCGACGGCGATGCACGGGACGCCCGCCGCCTGGGCGCGCCGCGCGACACCGAGCGCGGTCTTGCCGAACGCCGTCTGGGCGTCGATCCGGCCCTCGCCGGTGATCACGAGATCCGCGCGGGCGAGCTTGGCGTCGAAGTCGGTCGCCTCCATCACGAGCTCGACGCCGGGGCGCAGGGCGAACGACGTGAAGCGGTCCTGGATCGCGAGCAGGGCGAAGCCGACGCCGCCGGCGGCCCCGGCACCCGGCGTGTCACGGACGCGCCTGCCCTCGCGTGATTCGAGGTCGTCGGCCCACGCGGCGTTGCGTGCGTCCAGCTCGATCACCTGGGTCGGCGTCGCGCCCTTCTGCGGGCCGTAGATGGCCGCGGCACCGCTCGCGCCGAGGAGCGGATTCGAGACGTCGCAGGCGACGGCGAGCTCCACCGGGCCGGTGTCGCCCAGTCCCGCGATGAGGCCCCGGCCGCCGTCCGTCGTCGCGCTGCCGCCGATGCCGAGCGTGATGTGGCTGACGCCGGCGCTCGCGGCCGCGGCGATGAGCTCGCCGGTGCCGATGCTGGTCGCGCCGATCGGGTCGCGCTCGTCCGGGCGAACGCGCGAGAGGCCGGATGCTTCGGCCATCTCGATGAAGGCACGGGCGCCGTCCGCGGATCGCAGCCAGCGAGCCTGGGTCGACCGGCCGAGCGGGTCGTGGACGGTGGCCGTCTCGGTCTGCCAGCCGCCGGCGGCCTCGACCGCGGCGAGCGTGCCCTCCCCGCCGTCGGCCAGCGGCGACAGGACGATCTCGTCCCGGGGGCGGGCGCGGGCCCAGCCGTCCGCCAGCGCGCGAGCGACCTCGACCGAGGTCAGCGAGCCCTTGAACGAGTCGGGCGCGACGAGGATCGTTCGGGGACGGTCGGCGCCTGTCGCGGCGCCGGTCACGGCGGCATCGGCCGCGGCGGCATGGGGCGTGGCGCCATCGGTCGCCGCGCCATCCGCGCTCACCGCAGGTCCTTCCAGAAGTAGGTGGTCGTCGAGAGCGTCCCGTCCACCAGCATCGCGTGGTTCGGCACCTGCCCGAACGCCTGCCAGCCGAGCGCGCGGTACATCGCCTCGGCGTCGCTGCCAGCCGCCGTATCGAGCAGGAGCAGCCAGCGGCCCTCGGCGCGGGCGGCGTCCTCGGCCGCCTCCATCAGTGCCCGCCCGAGCCCCCGCCGCCGGGCCGAGCGGTGGACGATGACCTTGCCGATCTCCGCGCGGTGCGGGGAGTTCGGGTTCGTGGAGCGGATGAGGATCGTGGAGCCGAGGATGCGCGCGGGGTCGTCGGCGTCGCGGACCACGAACGCGGTGATCGTGCCGTCGCGGACCGCGCCGAGCCGGGCGCGCCACCACGCGGACGTCTCCTCGACGGTCACGCCGGCGAGGAAGTTGACCCCGGCCCCGCCCTCGACCGCGTCGACCAGCAGCGCCCCGAGCCCGGGGATCGCGGCCTCGTACTCGTCGGCCGTCAGGGCCACGACGCGGTGCAGCGTCACGGCGCGACCGGGGCCGGGCTGGCGACCGGCGGCGGGCTCGCGACGGCACGCGTACCGATACGGATATGCGGGTCATTCCTAACCTCTGCGGTCGGGAGGGCTGAAGGCTCGGATTCGATCCCGAACCGGTCGGTCAACGAGCGTGAGCGCGCTCGGCCGAGCGTTTTCGGGTGGCTTGGGTTGATCGCTCCGCGTCCTTCCGTCCGTCGCTGTGCGAGGGATATGAATGAGCGGCATATGCGGGCGGCCAAGGGTGCGACCGCGGACCCGGCACGGACCGCGGACCCGGCACGGACCGCCGACCCGGCACGGACCGCGGACCCGGCACGGAACGCCGACCCGGCACGGAACGCCCTCATCGCGGCTGGCGGCGCTCCAGGTACTCGGGGATGCGGATCATCGGCGGGCGCTCCTGGTCGGCCAGCTCGATGACCTCGAGCGAGAGCCGTCCGTGCCCGGAGCGCGGCAGCTTCATCGTCGACCCCATCTCGGCGAACAGCCGCGCCTTGCGCCGCTCCTCGAGCCGCTTCATGACGGCCTGCAGGATCACGAACGACATGCGGCTGAGCCCCTCCAGCTCCTGGTTGCGGTGGATGCGGCGCTCCAGGTCGACCTGCCCGAGGCCCTCGATGCCGAGCCGCTCCGCGACGTCGATGAGATGCCCGATCTCGACCGCGTAGCCCGTGAAGAACGGGATCGATTCGAGGAGCGAGCGCCGCCCGGCGTACTCGCCGCTCAACGGCTGGATCATCCCAGACAGCTCGGGGTAGAAGAGGTTGATCAGGGGTCGCGCCACGAGCTCGGTCACGCGCCCGCCGCCGCCTTCCTTGAGGACGCCGCCCTCCACGATCGGGCGCTGGTAGTAGCCCTTCACGTACTGCAGCCTCGGTTCGTGGAGGAGCGGGCCGACCGTCCCGTAGACCATCCGCGGGTGCCAGTTGCGGACGTCCGTGTCGGCCCACACGACGATGTCGCCGCTGGTCTCGTAGAGCGACTTCCAGAGCGCCTCGCCCTTGCCCCGGAACGAGCCGTAGCGGGTGAGCACGTCGGGATGCTGGACGACGCGCGCGCCCTCGGACTCGGCGATCTCGCGGGTCCGGTCGGTCGAGGCGGAGTCGATGACCAGCACCTCGTCGAGCAGCGGCACCCGGCCGACCATCTCGCGCATCGCCTTGCGGACGATCGGGCCGATCGTCTCCTCCTCGTCGAGGGTCGGCAGGACCAGGCTGATCGTGAGGCCCTGCTTCTCCTTGAGCGTGACCAGCCGGCGCAGGTCCGAGAACTCCGCGTGGTGGAAGTTGGCTTCGCCGAACCAGCGCTCGACGCGGGCCGGGACCGCGCGGGCCTCCTCGGCGGCCCGGTCGGCGGCGGCGAGGGTCTCGGCCCGCGACGCGAGCTGCTCGAACGTGGTGCGGCCGATGGTCTCGCGGGTGCGCACGACCACGACCGACGGTCGGGCGCGCAGGGCGATCGACTCCGGGAGCGCCCCGAAGAGGCGGGTCTCCCCGCCCGTGGTGCCCGGGTGCGCCGAGGCGCCCATGACCACCAGGTCCGCCTTCTCGGCCTCGCGCAGGATGGCGTTGCGGACGTTGGGCGCCTCGCGCAGGAGGGCCTCGCCGCGGCCGTGGAGGTGCTGCTTGACGAAGGCCGCGAGCGCGCGCTCGGCCTGGGCGCGGACCGCCAGCGTGATCCCGGGCGGGACGAGGTGGAGGACGACCACCGTGGCGTCGTGGTAGCGCCCGATCGCGTCGGCATAGCGGATCGCCAGCTCGGCATGGGGGCCGCCGCGGACCGGCACCAGGATGCGCTTGATCTCCTTGGCTCCGCGCTGCTTGACGACCGCGATGTCGCACGGGGCGTCGCGGACGACCTCGTCGATCGTCGGCGAGACGACCGACGTGCCGCTGCCCTCGCGGTTGCTGCCGGTCCGGCCGCCCCACCCGAAGATGATGAGGTCGGCCTCCTGCTCGGCCGACGCCTCGACGATCCCCTCGGCGGCGTGCCGGCCGATGCGCACGATGGGGTGGATCGTCGTCCCGGTCGGGGCGTAGTCGAGCACCCGCTGGAGCAGCCGGCGGGCGTGGCGGGCGCGCGTCGCGCCCTCGGACAGCGGCATGCCCTCGGGGACTTCCACGATGCCGAGCGCCGAGATCTCGCCGTGCTTGGGGTCGAGCATCGCGGCCCCGAGGCGGATCAGCTCCTCGGCGGTCATGGGGTTCGCCACCGGGATGAGGATGCGGCCGGGGAGGGGCGGCTTGGCGGTCATCGCGGCCGGTTTGCAGCGAGCTCGGCGCCGGCGGTCTCCCAGCGCTCGATCAGGTACGGCTTGAGGAGCTCGAACTCGCGCGCCTGACGCTCGACCCGGTCCTCCGCGGCGTCGGTCGGGACCGCGCGGTTCTCGATGACGAAGGAGCCGACACGGCCGAAGTAGATGGGCACGAGCGCGGCGACCATCGTCTCGACGGCGGCGCCCGCATCCGGACCCTCGATGGACCTCCGGGCGGCCACGACCAGGTCGTACACGACGCGGGCCCACAGGTCGTCCGGGAAGTGGAACGTCGAGACGGCCTCGGCCATCTCGAGGGTGGTCGCCGACGTCGACGCCACGTCACCGCCGATGCCGAGCTTCGAGCGCGCCGTGTCCGCGAGCGTGCCGGCCTCCCTGGCGAGGGTCAGCACGGTCTCGGCGGTGGCCGGCGCGAGCATGTGCCGCCACGAGTCCGCGAGGGTCAGCGAGCCGGCCTGGAACTCGGACAGCAGCCGGAGCGTGTTCACCTCGAGCGGCGGCGGGTCGATGATCCGCTCGAAGCCGTAGGCCGGGACGTCGTGGCTGCCGCTGATGGGCAGCCAGTGGTCGGCGTAGCGGTCGGCCAGCCGCAGGATCGTGCCGACGACCTGGCGGAACATCGGCCCGAGGTCGGACCCGGGGTCCTTCGGGTCGTGGATCTTGGCCCCGAGCCGCGTCTGGCAGACCGCGAACCCGCCGGCCAGGGCAGACGTCGTCATCCAGATGTCGATGCCGAACTTGCTGATGTCCGGCGTCCAGTCGTCGAGCTGGAGGTAGTGGCGGACGAGGTCCCCGGAGACCCCGAAGTCGCCGCCGATCGGCTGGCGGATGCGATGGCCGTAGAGCGCTCGCGTCAGCGGATACGTGACCGTGTTGGTGATCGTGCCGTCGTACTTGTAGCGGGCGTAGAGCGGCGCCACGAAGTCGTAGCCGCCCTTGAGGATGGGGCCGGCGAGGAGCTCGATCCATTCGGGGACGATGCTGCGCAGGTCGGAGTCGACGACGACGAGCGCCTGGACCTCGAGCGCGGCGGCGATCTCGAAGATGGTGCGCAGGGCGGCACCCTTGCCGCCGACGCCGTCGATCTCGGGGTAGGTCAGGCTGACCCGCTCGAGGCGCTGGCTGGGCCGGATGAGGAGGATCTGCTCGACGTAGTCCGGCGGCTCGGTCTCGATGACGACCCGGCCGGTGCCGTCGGGGGAGCCGGCGTCCGAGTTGACCACGACCGGGTGGAGGTCCGGGAAGTACTGGACGAGGCCGGCCTGGGCGGCCCGGACGACGTAGCCGATGGTCGCGGCGTTCTTGAAGCTCGGGATCCCGACCATGATGTCGGCCTGGCCAAGACGCGCGATCTCGTCACGGATGGCCGGCGTCAGGGCGGTCTGGGGCACGAGCCCACCGTACCATCATGGTGGTGGGCGTGCCATGCGGGGTGCCACGGGCGGCGGCGCCGGCGGCGCCCGCGCCGCGACCTAGCGGCGGGGGATCGCCACCGTGGCCCAGTCGTCGCCGACCGCGCCCGGCCGGTAGCGGCTGTTGGCGCCGCGGAAGCTCAGGTCGTGGAAGCCGACCGCGCGCCACGACCCGATCCAGGTGTCGATCGGCGGACGGACGTAGGCGCCGAGGCGCACGAGCTCGGACTCCTCGATGATCCCGTCGAGCAGCCGCTTGCGCTCGAGCAGGGGCACGTCGAGCAGCGACTCGCCGTCGAGCCAGAGCAGGTCGACGATCACGAGGCAGACGACGTCGTCATCCATGAAGATCGAGGCCTCGGAGACCAGGCGCTGCTTCTCGACCCGCTCGGCGGTCTTGGTGATCCGGCCGCCCACGAAGAACTGGGTCATCCGGTCGCTGACCGAGAACGACATCGGCTCGGGTCCGACGTAGACGCCGGTCCCGTCGCGGGCGACCTGCTTGGTGAGATAGCCGTCGACGATCAGGTTCCGGACGCGGGCGGCGCGGGCGAGCGCGGCCTCGACCGCGGGCCGGTCGAGCACCGGGTCGCCGTCCTCGTCGATGATCCCGATCGCCCCGCCGGAGCCGTACGCCCCGTCGCCGCCGACGTCCCCATGATCGAGGCCGGCAAGCACGCGCATCCCGACCCACAGGGGTTCGATGATGGGGTTCGCGACCTGCTTGGTGCCCTTCCGGCCATAGGCCTCCGGGCGCCAGTCGCGCATGGTCGCGAGGGTGGTCGACTCGCTCATCGTGCTCGAGCCGTCAGCCGCCGGCCGGTCCGCCGCCGAGGCCGGGCTCGGTCATGGCGGCCGGATCGAGCAGGCGGTCCACCTCGGCCGGGTCCATCCCGCGCTCGAGCGCCAGCTCGCGGATCGTGCGCCCGCTCTTGAGCGCCTCCTTGGCCAGCGTCGCCGCCTCGTCGTAGCCGATGACCGGTGCCAGCGCGGTCGCGAGCATCAGCCCCTGCTCGACGAGCTGCGGCCCGCGGGCCGTCGCGGTCAGGCCTTCGATGCAGCGCTCGCTGAAGTTGGCCGCCGCCGCCCCGAGGAGGGTCACCGACTCGAGCAGGGCGACCGCGGTCACCGGCAGCATCACGTTGAGCTCCAGGAGCGAGCCGGTCTGGGCGAACCCGACCGTCGCGTCGTTGCCGACGACCCGCGCGACGACCATCGTCAGCGACTCGACGATGACCGGGTTCACCTTGCCGGGCATGATCGACGACCCGGGCTGGGTCTCGGGGAGGGCCACCTCGGCGATGCCCGCCCGCGGCCCCATCCCCATCAGGCGGACGTCGCTGGCGATCTTCCACAGGCTCAGCGCGATCGCCCGGACCGCGCCATGGGCGGCGATGGCGGCATCGAGCGTCGACTGGGCGTGGAAGTGGTTCGACGTCTCGCGCACGTCGAGCCCGGTCAGGGCGGACAGGCGCGCGCACGCACGCAGGGCGTACTCGGGATGGGCGTTGATCCCGGTCCCCACCGCGGTCCCGCCCAGCGGCACCGACAGCAGCTCCGCCTGGGCGGCCTTGGCCCGGCGGAGCGACTCCTCGACCTGGCCGGCATACCCGCGGAACTCCTGCCCGAGCCGGATCGGCGTCGCGTCCTGGAGGTGGGTGCGCCCGGTCTTGACGACCGGCCAGAGCTCCTTCTCCTTCGCGACGAGGGCCGTGTGCAGGCGCTCGAGGCCGGGCAGCAGCGCCTCCTCGATGGCGATCGCGGCGGAGAGCTGGAGCGCGGTCGGGATCGTGTCGTTCGAGCTCTGGCAGCGGTTGACGTCGTCGTTGGGGTGGACCGTGCGGCCGCCGCCCAGCCGCGCCGCGGCCAGGTGGGCGACCACCTCGTTCATGTTCGTGTTGGTCGAGGTGCCCGAGCCGGTCTGGTAGACGTCGATCGGGAACTGGTCGTCGTGCCCGCCGTCGGCGACCTCGCGCGCCGCAGCGGCGATCGCGTCGGCGACGTCGGCGTCCAGCAGCCCGAGCGCCCCGTTCGTCTCGGCCGCGGCCACCTTGACCAGCGCGAGCGCCCCGATGAACCGGCGCGGGAACCGCTGGCCGGAGATGGGGAAGTTGAGCACCGCTCGCTGCGTCGACGCGCCGTAGAGCGCGTCGGCCGGGACGGCCATCTCGCCCATCGAGTCGCGCTCGATGCGGATCGCGGACGGTGCGGTCGGCGTGCCGTCGCTCATCGAGCGATCGTAGCAGCCGATCGAGCCCGCCCGCGGCTGGAACACGCTGCGGCTGAAACATCTACCCGGGTCGGACGTCCCCACCCCGGACCGCCGATACCCCCATCGTCGCCGCGGTCGACCAGCCGGGGATCACGTGCTCAACACCAGCCACGCAGGCGTATCCTCAGGGGAGATCCCGTCACCGCGCGTCCTGCGTTCCCGCTATCGGATGCCGGAAGCGATGAAGCCCAGCCCCGTCCACGTCGAAGGCGTCTCGGCGACGAGCCCTCGCGGCCATGCGGCGGTGGTGACGGCCGCGTTCGAGCAGTACCACGTCGAGCTGTACAGCTACCTGCGGCGGTCCACCCGCGACGAGGGCGCCGCCGAGGACCTGATGCAGGAATTGTTCCTGCGGCTGTTCAAGGAGGTCGAGGCGGGCCGGACACCGGACAACATCCGGGCCTGGCTCTACCGCGTCGGCTCGAACCTGGTCATCAGCCGCGGCCGGCGGGGGCGGACGGTGCTCGACTGGATGAGCCGCTACGGCCGGGTCGGCGGGTCCACCGTCGAGTCGCCCGAATCGGATGTCATCGGCCGGGAGCGGACCGCCACCCTGGACGCGGTCCTGGCCGGTCTCCCCACCGATGACCGGACGGCCCTGCTGCTCTCCGCGCAGGGCTTCAGCGGCGAGGAGATCGCCCAGGCGATCGGGCGGAGCAATGGCGCCACGCGGACCATGCTGTGCCGCGCCCGGGTCAGGGTCCGGCTCGAGCTCGAGCGGCAAGGAGACGTCCGATGACGTCGAGCCACGACGAGATCCTCGAGCTGGCCGCGGCCGCCATCGACTTCGAGCTGAGCCCGACCGAGCACGACACCCTCTCCGCGCACCTGCGCGACTGCATCGCGTGCGCCCGTCGCGTCGCCGGACTGCAGGCGGACCAGCGCGCGATCGCGCAACTGCCGCGCTACTCATTGAGCCAGGCCCGGGTCGACCGGGTCGCCCGGCGGGTCGGGTACGGCGGGGAGTCGCCGGCCCTCACGCTCCGGATGGTGGCGATCGCCGCGGTGCTCGCGCTGCTGGCCCTCGGGGCGCTCGCGGTCGGCGCCGCGGAGCTCCGCCAGCAGCAGGACCCGAACCTGAGCGTGGTCCCGCCGAGCGCGACCGCGAGCCCGCCCGCGACGGCGTCGCCGACACCGCAACCGTCGCCGATAGCCAGCCCGATCGCGGTTGCGCCCAGCGCGACCCCTCGCCCCGGGACGTTCGCCGCGAACACCATCGTCGAGATCGTCGTCGACGGGCTCCGGGTCAGGACGGCACCGTCGGTCGACGAGGCCGTGTCGGCGAAGCTCGACCCGTTGCTGGGGCACGGGACGAAGCTGCAGATCCTCGATGGGCCCGTGACCGCCGACGACTACGACTGGTACCTGGTCCAGGCCATCGGCTGGCCGCACCACGGCTGGGTGGCCGCGGCCGACCACGACGGCTCGCCGTGGATCGTCGAGTCCGACCTGAACGCGACGCCGGCCCCGGCCAAGACCGCCGCTGAAGCCGCCCTGTTCGCGGGGCTTGCCAAGGACATCTCGTACGACTGCCCGCCGCGGCGGACGAACCTGCCGGCCGGCGCGACCGCCGGTGTGGAGTGCAACGTCAATGCCGCCACGGCCATCCGGGTCGGCATCTACGGCTTCCCGGACGCCCACCCTGCGACGGCCACCTACCTCGACCGGCTGGCGTCCTACGGCGTCAAGCCCGACAGCGGCGACTGTGCGGCCGGGAAGAGCGGGGACGCGGCGTGGACGGACAGCCAGGGACGAACGGTCGGCCGGATCGGCTGCTTCCTCGACGAGAACGGGACCGCGAACCTGCGGGTCGTCTGCGGGCCGACGTACGTCGGCGTGCTCGGGCGGGACGGCGACCTGCGGAACATCTACTCGTGGGCCTGGATGTTCGGCGACCCCCCGACCTCGATCGGCGGCGAGCCGCCGGCCATCTGCCGCGCCGGGACCTGACCGCGGCCGACGGACCGATGGCCGGTCGGCCCGGGCGCTAGCATCGGCGCCACGATGCCGACGGTCGACGCCAACGGTCTGCAGGTCGCCTATGCGGCGGACGGCCAGGGGCCGCCGCTGATCGTGCTCCACGAGGCGGGATCCAGCGGCGCCGAAGGCCTCGGGCCTGCGGCCGACGGGCTGTCCGCCCGGTTCCGCGTCTACCGTCCCGACGCCCGCGGGCACGGGGCGACCCGCTGGGATGCCGCCGACGGGTTCACCACGGCCGATCTCGTGGCCGACGTCATCGCCTTCGCCGATGCCCTGCAGCTCGAGACGTTCCATCTCCTTGGCTTCTCGATGGGCGCGACGACCGCGCTCAACGTGGGTGCCGGCTTTCCGGACCGCCTCCGCTCGCTGGTCATCATCGGGATCAGCCCCGACCGCGAGCCGCGGGCGCGCGTCGCCCGGCACGCGCTGGACCCGGCACGCATCGAGCGCGACGACCCGGCCTGGGCGCGCCGCCTCGACGCGCTCCACGGCCCGGGCCAGGGGGCGGGTGCCTGGCGCCGCCTGCTGCCGGCGATCGCCGCCGACGTCGCCGAGCAGCCGCTCCTGACCGCGGCGGCCATCCACGGGATCCACGTCCCGACCCTGATCGCCTGCGGCGACCGCGATCCCTTCGTCCCGGTGGGGCACGCGTGGTCGCTCGCTCGCGAGGTGCCGGACGCCCGGCTCCTCGTCGCGCCGGCATGCGGCCACGAGCTCATCCGGGAGCGGCCCGCGGTCTTCGCGGCCGCGATCGACGACTTCTATCGAGAGGAGACCGCCCGATGACGACGCTGCTGGCCCTGTTCCGCCGCCCGGCCGGTGGCCCCGACGCGCTTGCCGAGTTCGAGCGGCGCTACGCGACGGAGCACCTGCCGCTCGTCGCGGGAACGCCCGGGCTGCGCGCGACCCGGGTCCGTCGCGTGGTCGAGGCGCTCGGCGAGGAGACCGACCTGGTCCTCGTCACCGCGATGACGTTCGACGATCGCGCGGCGATGGACGCCGGGCTCGCCTCGGACGCGATGCGCGCGGCCGGCCGCAACCTGCGGGCGATCGCGCCGGGGCTCTCGACCCTGCTCGTGCTGGAGGACGCGCCGGAAATGGACGAGGCGGCTTCCCCGGGCGTGGATACTGTCAGCACGCCGAGCGAAGGAGTCGAGTGACGCACCCCCCTGCCGCGATCAGCGCCGCGACGTCGGTCGCCGTCGCGTTCCCGGCGCCCGCCCCGGCGTCGGCGGCGCCGCACGGGACGCTCGAGGGGGTCGCCCTGGTCACCATCGACCGGCGCGACGTGCTCAATGCCCTCTCGTTCGACCTGCTCGACGCGCTGGCCGACGCGCTCGACGCGCTGGATCGCGACGCGGGTTGCCGCGCGATCGTCCTGACCGGAGCGGGGACGCGGGCCTTTGCGGCCGGGGCGGACATCAAGGAGCTGGCTTCGCAGACGTCGGCCTCGCTCGCCGCCGGGCGGCGGTTCGAGGCCTGGGACCGGCTGGCCGCCGTGCGAACGCCGCTGATCGCGGCCGTCCGGGGCTTCGCGCTCGGGGGCGGCTGCGAGCTGGCGATGACCTGCGACATGATCGTGGCCGGCGACGACGCCACGTTCGGGCAGCCCGAGATCGCGATCGGGGTCATGCCCGGTGCCGGCGGGACCCAACGGCTGACCCGGGCGATCGGCTCGGCACGGGCGATGGAGCTGATCCTGACCGGGCGCTCGATCGGCGCGGCCGAGGCCGAGCGGCTCGGGCTCGTGACCCGGGTCGTGCCGGCCGAGGCGACCATCGATGCCGCCCTCGAGCTGGCCGCCCGGATCGCGAGCATGCCGCCGCTCGCCGTGCATGCGGCGAAGGCCGCCGTCCGCGACGCGAGTGAACGACCATTGAGCATCGGGCTGGCGGCCGAACGGGCGGCGTTCTTCGCGCTGTTCGACACCGACGACCAGGCCGAGGGGATGCAGGCCTTCACCGACAAGCGCGCGCCGGTCTGGTCCGGACGCTAAGCCCAGGGACGCGAGGAGGAACGATGGAGCGCGACTTGCCCGATGCGAGCGATGTCGGAAGCGATCTGGGCCGCGAATTCGGCGACGAGCCGGCGCCCGCGTACCGCGATACCGCACCCGACTACCTTGCCCCGCTCGACGATTCCTCGCCGGTCAGCGGCCATACCCCGGCCCCGGAATCGGCCGGATCGGCTGTCGATTCTCCCGAGCACGACTGGGAGCGGGCGAAGGAACTCATCTACCCGGCCTTCCGGCCGGTCGGGACCCAGGGCCTCCCGATCGAGTCGCTCGACCGTGACCGGCTGTCGGCCCAGGGGGCGATGAGCCACGCCCAGCCGCTCCTCGACATCGGCCCGGCCGGCCTGCCCATCGTCTACACCATCGATGCGGGCGCGTACGACGTCGTGGTCAACGGCGACCACCTCCTGTCGTGGGGCGTCGAGCCGGCGGCGATCCAGGAGGCCGCGATGGCCAACCTCGCGCGCTGGTCGGCGAGCGCCCCGTGGACCGACGAGATCTCCGGCGACCGCCGCCTCGTCAGCTCGGACACCGGCGACGGCTGGGATGCCGTCCGGATCCTGCTGCCCGAGGTCATCGCCCACCTCGCCGCCGAGCTGGCGCCCCACGGGCGCATCCTCATCGGCCTGCCCGAACGCCACCTGCTGACCGCGGCATCGCTGCGTCCCGACGACCCGGACTTCGCCTCGCTCTTCTCCGAATTCACGGTCGAGCAGTCCGGCGGCGCGGACGAGCCCATCGACCGGCGGGTCTTCGAGCTGGTCGACGGCCGACTCGTCGAATTCGACGGGGGTGCCGTCGCCTGATGGCGGCCCGCGGCGGCGCGATGCCCGCCTTCGAGACGCTGCGCGTCGAGGTCGACGATGGTGTGGCGGTCGTCACCCTCGACCGTCCCGACGCGCTCAATGCGTTGACCGTCGGGCTCAAGGGGGAGCTGCTGGCGGCCTTCCGGGCCATCGCCCGCGACCGCTCGATCCGCGCGGTCGTGCTGACCGGCGCCGGACGGGCGTTCTGCGCCGGCCAGGATCTCAAGGAGCGGCAGCGGCCGGACGCGGCGCCGCTCGCGGTCGAGCTGCGCGAGCGCTACAACCCGATCATCCGTGCGATGCGCGCGCTGGACCAGCCGATCGTCGGGGCCGTCAACGGGGTGGCCGCCGGGGCGGGCGCCTCGCTCGCCTTCGCCTGCGACATCCGGGTCGCGGCCGACCGAGGCGAGCTTCCTGCTGGCATTCGGGCGGATCGGGCTGGTGCCCGACAGCGGCGCGACGTGGCTGCTGCCGCGGCTCATCGGCGGGGCGAAGGCCGCCCAGCTGGCGCTGACCGCGGACCCGCTCTCGGCCGTCGACGCGGAGCGGTTCGGGCTGGTCGCCGCGGTCGTGCCGGCGGACGAGGTGGTCGAGGCGGCGCGAGCCATCGCCGTCCGGCTCGCGGGACTGGCCCCGGGCGCCCTCGCATCGACGAAGCACGCCCTCGACCGCGCCTGGGAGATCGACCTCGACCGCGCGCTCGAGGAGGAGGCGTTCCGTCAGGGCGTGGCCGGGGCGAGCGCCGACCATGCCGAGGGGATGGCGGCGTTCCTCGAGAAGCGGCCGCCGCGGTTCACCGGGGAGTAGCGCTCGCTCTTGTCTCGCGGCCGGCCGATGCCGTAGGCTGACCCCTAACAAGCGTTCGTTAGGACATCGGGGAGCCCGTGGTCGAGACCACCCGCCGACGCGAGATCGAGGCTGCCGCCAGCACGCTCTTCCACGAGCGCGGCTACTCGGGCACCAGCGTGCGCGACATCGCGCGCGCCCTCGACATCCAGGGCGCCAGCCTGTATGCCCACGTGACCTCCAAGGAGGAGGTCCTGTGGTCGATCGTCGAGCGGACGGCCACCCGCTTCGAGGCCGCGGCCGACGCGGCGACCGTCGGCGTCGACCCGGCCGATGCCGCGGGCCGGCTCGACGCGCTGGTCCGGGCCCATGTCGGCGTCGTGACCGAGGACGTCGAGCGGGCGAGCGTCTTCGTCCACGAGTGGCGCTCGCTCGCGAGCGCCAGACGGGCGAGCATCTCGCGTCGGCGCGACGCGTACGAGGCGCGGTTCCGGTCGGTCATCGAGCTCGGCGCCGCCAGCGCGGACTTCGGGGCCGTCGATCCGACGACGGCCGCGGCCTTCATCCTCACCGCGCTCAACGGGCTCGTGGCCTGGTACCGCCCGAACGGCCGGCTGCGCCCCGCCGAGGTCGCGGGGATCTACGCGGAGCTGGCACTCGGCGCGGTCGGCGGCGGAGCCCACGCGCCCGACGATGGTGCCTCCCGATGACCGACCCGCTGGCCCTCGACCCCATCCTCTCGCCGCGCGAGCGCAGCGGGCCGGCGTCCAACGCCGAGCTGCCCCATGACGAGCGGTTCGCCCTGTTCGAGGCGCACATCGCGGACGGCGGCTACGTGGAGGCCACCGACTGGATGCCCGACGAGTACCGCAACGCGGTCCTGCGCTTCGTCGAGATGCATGCGAACTCGGAGCTCATGGGCGTCCTCCCCGAGCGCGAGTGGCTGATGCGCGCGCCGACCCTGCGCCGCAAGCTGGCCCTCACCGCCAAGGTCCAGGACGAGGTGGGCCACGCCCAGCTGCTGTACCGCATCGCGGAGGACCTCGGCAAGCCGCGCGAGGCGATGTTCGACGACCTGCTCGCCGGCCGGACGAAGTTCCACAACGTCTTCCACTACCCGACGGTCGGCTGGGCCGATGTCGGCATGATCGCCTGGCTGGTCGACGCGGCCGCGATCGTCGCGCAGCAGGCGCTGCGCGACTCGTCGTACGCGCCGTACGCGCGGACCATGCGCAAGATCTGCTGGGAGGAATCGGTCCACATCATGCATGGGCGCGATGTCGTCGTGACCATGGTCACCGGCACGCCGAGCCAGCGGGCGGCGATCCAGGACGCGCTCGACCGCTGGTGGGGCCCGCTGATGCAGATGCACGGCCCGCGCTCGCCGCGCGAGACCGACCGCGACCTGCACTGGCGGATCAAGGCCAAGACCTCCGAGGAGCTGCGCCAGGAGTTCCTCACCATCTACGTGCCGCGGATCCGCGAGCTGGGCCTCGTGATCCCGGATCCGGACCTGCGCCTCGACGAGGCCACCGGCGCGTGGATCTATCGCGAGCCCGACTGGGCGGAGCTGCGGACCGTCGTCACCAACCACGGCCCGATGTCCGAGGCACGGCTCGCGTTCCGCCGCCTCGCCCGGGCCGAGACCCGCTGGGTGCGCGACGCCATCCTGGCGGCGCCGCGGGCGGCATGACGCGCGAGCCGGGGCCGCTCGACCCCGCCATCGAGGCCCCGACCCTCGAGCCATGGGAGGTCTTCCGCCAGGAGAAGGAGGGCGACGCGATGCGCCACGGCGGGAGCGTGATGGCCCCCGACGGGGTCCTCGCGGCCCACTACGCGCGCGAGCTCTACGGCCGTCGCCAGGAGAGCATCCGGCTGTGGGTGGTCCGCCGCGCCGACATCGTCGACATCGCCGACCCGGACCTGCTCCAGCCGCCGCTCGACCGCTCGTTCAAGAAGCCGGGCGGCTACGTCATGCGCGACAAGCTGGCCGCTGCGCGCAAGGCGGCTGGGCAGTCGAAGCCGAAGGCGCGCCCGGGATGACGGTCGCCGCACCCTTCGGCGCTGGCATCGGCCTTGGGCTCGAGTCGCTGCTGCGCTCGATGGCCGACGACGAGTTCGTCATCGGCTTCAGCGACTCCGAGTGGACCGGTATCGCGCCGCTCCTCGAGGAGGACGTCGCGATGAGCTCGCTCGCCCAGGACGAGCTGGGCCACGCGGCCGCGCTCTACGGGCTCCTGGCCGACCTGACCGGCGGGGACGCGGACCGCCTCGCCTACGACCGCCAGCCGGCCGAGTACCGGCACGCCAGGCTGCTGGACCACGGCCGCGGCGACTGGGCGATGACCATCGCCCGCCGCTTCCTGTACGAGACCGCCGACGCGGTCCGGCTCGAGGCGCCTGGTCGGCGGCTCGTGGGCGCCGCTGGCCGAGCTGGTCGGGAAGCTCGTCCGCGAGGAGCGCTACCACCGGATGCACGTCGAGGCCTGGCTCGCGCGACTGGCGGGTGCCGGCGGCGAGTCGCGGGTCCGCCTGCGTACCGCGCTCGAGACGCTCGCGCCGGACGCGGCCACGGTCTTCACGCCACTCCCCGGCGAGCCGGCACTGGTCGAGGCGGGGATCCTGGCCCTGTCCGATGCGCGAGCTCGAGACCCGCTGGCGGGCCGCGATCGCGCCGACGCTTCGCGGCCTCGACCTGCCCGAGCCGGATCCCGGTCCGGCGCCGACCGACGGTCGCGAGGGCCACGGGGCCGCGTTCGACTGGCTGTGGGGCGAGTTCACCATGGTCCGCAACAGCGAGCCCGGGGCGGCCTGGTGAGCGAGGGCGGCATCCACGTCGCCGTCGCGCGGACGCGGGCCGGCGCCATCAGGGGAGCCGCGTCGGACGGGGCGCCGGCGGCGGACCGCGCGGCCGTCCTCGCCGCGCTCGGAGAGGTCATGGACCCGGAGCTGCCGATGGTCTCGATCGTCGATCTCGGGATGATCGGCGAGGTCGACGTCGACCCGGCGGCGATCCGGGTCGAGCTGCTTCCGACCTTCGTCGGCTGCCCGGCTCTCGACATGATCCAGACCGCGGTCCTCGAGCGGCTCGCGCGGACGGCCGGCGCCGGTCAGGCGGTCGAGGCGGTCGCGACCTTCGCGGTGCCGTGGACGAGCGACCGGATCACCGCCGCGGGACGTGCCGCGCTGGCGGTCGCCGGGATCGCCCCGCCATCGGAGCCCGCCGACGTCCGCTGCCCGTACTGCGGCGACGGACGGGTCGTGCTGGACAACGCGTTCGGGCCGACCCAGTGCCGCTCGCTCTTCTTCTGCCGGGCGTGCCGCCAGCCGTTCGAAGCCATCAAGCCCGTCTGACCGTGGGTTCGGCATCGCTGGGGATGGTCGGCGTCGTCGGGGCCGGCCGGATGGGGGCCGGGATCGCGCAGGTGGCCATCGAGGCCGGCCACGACGTGGTCCTCGAGGACGCCGATCCGGACGCCGTCGAGCGCGGGGTCGCCGCGATCCGGATCGGGCTCGGCCGGCGCGCCGCACGGCTCGGCCTGGACCCGGATTCCATCGACGACTGGGTCGATGGCCGCCTGGAGCGCCTCCGCCGGGCGACGACCCTGGACGACCTCGTCGGTACGGACCTGGTGATCGAGGCCGCAGTCGAGGACCTGGCGGTCAAGCGCTCGATCGTCGCCGCCCTCGACCCGGTCGTCCCGCCGGAGGCGATCGTCGCCACCAACACCAGCGCGCTGTCCGTGGCGGCCATCGCGGCTGGCTCGCGCCGGCCGGGTCGCGTCCTCGGCCTGCACTTCTTCAACCCGGCGCCGCTCATGGCGCTCGTGGAGGTCGTCGCCGCGCCGACGACCGACCCGGACGTCGCCGATCGGGCCGCTGCCCGCATGATGGCCTGGGGCAAGACCCCGGTCCGTGCCGCGGACACCCCGGGCTTCATCGTCAACCGGGTCAACCGCCCGTTCACCATCGAGGCGCTGCGGATGCTCGAAGCGGGTGACGCCGGCGTGGTCGCCACGGACGACGCGCTGCGCGCGGCCGGGTTCCCGCTGGGTCCCTTCGAGCTGATGGACCTGACCGGCATCGACGTCACCCTGGCCGCCGCCCGGAGCATCTGGGAGCGGCTCGGCCGGCCCGAGAGGCTGCGGCCCTCGCCGATCCAGGAGCGGCTCGTCGCCGAGGGGCACCTCGGCCGCTCGACCGGGCAGGGGTTCTACCGCTACACGGACGGGGCGCGTGGCCCCGTCGCTCCGGCGTTCGCCAGTGCGGGCTCCGACCTCGGCGCGGCCGCGATCGCCGCGCGGATCCTCGGGGCCATCGACGGGGAGGCCCGTCGTGCCATCGCCGAGGAGGTCGCCTCGGCGTCGGACATCGACCTGGCGCTCCGCCTCGGGGCCGGGCACCCGCAGGGTCCGTTCGAGCGGTCGCGATGACGACGAGACGACCGGGACTATGCTGAGCCCGAACGGCGGGCAGGCCGCCTGCCGACGAGCCAATGGAGGGGTTCGCCATGCGGTCCCGGATCGCCGGTCCCGCGCTGTCGACGATCGCGCTCATCGCACTGGTCGGCTGCAGCGGGTCCACAGGAGGGTCGGCTGCGCCGAGTGCTTCGGCGGCGGCACCATCGACGGAAGCGTCCGCTCCATCGGCGGCGCCGCCGAGCGCCGCTCCTAGTTCGGCGCCGCCGAGCGAGGCAGCGGCCAGCCAGCCCGCCGCGAGCCAGGTCGTCCCGGGCTACACGTTCCCGAGCGAGGATAAGGATCTCGAGGCGGTCATCCCCGACACCATGTGCGGGGCAAAGGCCCAGAAGCTCAGCCTCAAGGGCAAGGACGTCTTCAATCCCGACAACGAGGGAGCCGCCGGCATCGAGGCGGCGCTGAACGCGATGGGCAAGACCACCGCGGACGTCAGCGCCGCCGCCGGGTTCGCGCTGGCCGGGGACGCAGGCTGCGCCGTGACCATCATTCGCATCAACGGCGTCGACGAGGGGCAGCTCCGGGACCTGCTGAAGGCCGAGGCGGTGAAGGAGAAGCAGACCTTCACGGAGACCACGTTGGGTGGCAAGACCGTCTACCAGGGAGACGCCGGGAAGTTCGACTACACGTACATCAAGGGCGACGGCGTGATCATCCTGACTGCCGGCAGCAAGAAGCAAGCCGAGGAGCTCATCGCGCAGCTGCCATAGGGGGCGCCGCCGACTGGGATACGATCGGTCGGTGACGCGAGACCCGAATCGAGCCATCCGCGAGGCCTGGATCGTCGAGGCCGTCCGCACGCCGATCGGCCGCTACGGCGGCGCGCTCGCGAGCGTCCGGCCCGACGACCTCGCCGCGCTCGTGCTGCGGGCCGTGGTCGACCGCGCCGGCGTCGACCCGGCGCTCGTCGAGGACGTGATCCTCGGCTGCGCCAACCAGGCCGGCGAGGACAACCGCGACGTCGCGCGGATGGCGCTGCTGCTCGCCGACTTCCCGGTCGAGGTCGGCGGGCTGACGGTCAACCGGTTGTGCGGGTCCGGGCTGCAGGCGATCAACACCGCGGCCCACGCGATCGCGGTCGGCGACGGCGAGGTCTTCATCGGCGGCGGCGTCGAGTCGATGACCCGCGCGCCATACGTCCAGCTGAAGGCGGAGGGCGCCTGGGACCGCGGCTCGCGCGAGCTCGCCGACACGACGCTCGGCTGGCGGTTCGTGAACCCGCGGCTCGCCGAGCGCCACTACCCGTATTCCATGGGCGAGACCGCCGAGAACGTCGCCGAGCGCTGGGGCGTGACCCGCGAGCGCCAGGACGCCTTCGCCCTCGAGAGCCAGCAGCGCGCGGTCGCGGCCATCGAGGCCGGCCGCTTCGACGGCCAGATCGTGCCGGTCGAGGTCCCGCAGCGGCGCGGGGAACCCGTCGTCGTCGCCCGCGACGAGCATCCGCGTGCCGACACCAGCCTCGACGCGCTCGCGAGGCTACGGCCGGCGTTCCGCCCCGAGGGCGGCTCGGTCACCGCCGGGAACTCATCCGGCATCAACGACGGGGCGTCGGCGGTGCTGGTCGTGGAGGCGGAGCGGGCGCGCGCGCTGGGCCTGCGGCCGATGGCGCGGGTGCTCTCGACCGCGGTGGCCGGCGTGGACCCGGCTGTCATGGGCATCGGGCCGGTGCCGGCGACGCGCAAGGCCCTGGCGCGCGCCGGGATCGAGGTCGGCGACCTCGATCTCATCGAGTTGAACGAGGCGTTCGCGTCGCAGTCGCTGGTCTGCATCGACGAGCTCGGCCTCGATCCCGCCAAGGTCAACGTGAACGGCGGGGCCATCGCGCTCGGCCATCCGCTCGGGATGAGCGGGGGCCGCCTGGTGACCATGCTCGTCCACGAGCTCGCGCGGACCGGTGGGCGCTACGGCCTCGCGACGATGTGCATCGGCGTGGGCCAGGGGATCGCGACCGTCGTCGAGCGGATCGAGGGGTAGGGTCGGCCCGGGCCTCCGCGCCGCGCCCGGCTCGCCCGTCCGCCCCGCGAGCCCGGATATGCATGTTCCGCCGGGGAGTAGCGCACTGAGAACGTGATGCACCTCGGCTGCATACACGAGTCGTGAGACTGGGACCGCGAGGAACAGGATCGGCGCCACCGTCGCGCGCTGATGCATCCGAGGTGCATACCCTGCGAGGAACGCCAGCGCGCCGCTCATCGTGCATCAGGAACGAGCGGAGCCGCGACCCTGCGAGTCGGTCGGAGGTCCCAGTGCCGCCATCGCCGAGAGTTTCGACGCGGGTGCTTGTCGAAACCGGTTGACGTGCGTACGATGAGCGGCACGCCGAGAAGCCGGGCACGCCGGCAGACCCGAAGGCGACATCATCGAGGACCTGCCCGCATGATCGAACCGCAGACGACGACCGACCCGGGGACGACGGTCGTGTCCCTCACCGATGCCGCCGTCTCGAAGCTCCAGGAGCTGACGGCCGCCGAGACCAATCCGGCTATCGGCCTGCGGGTCTATGTCTACTCCGGTGGCTGCTCCGGGTTCCGCTACGGGATGATGCTCGAGGACGCGCCGACGCCCGAGGACCGGGTCCTCGATTCGAAGGGCATCAAGGTCTACGTGGACGACGGCAGCGTGAAGCTGCTGACCGGCGCCGAGATCGACTACGTCGACACGCTCATGGGCGCCGGCTTCACGGTCAACAACCCGAACGCGGTCGCCGCCTGCGGCTGCGGGTCGAGCTTCCGCACCGCGGACGACGAGGGCACCGCCCGGTCCTGCGCCCACTGACCCACACCCCGCTCCGGCGCCACGAGGCGCCGGACCTCGATCTGATGCGAAGGACCCGCCGGGCGACCGGCGGGTTCGCTCGTTTCCGCGGAGGTGCGTCGGACCATCGCGCGGGGGCGCCGGTACTGTCGACCCATGGGCCGGATCGACGCCGCTGAACGACGCTTCCGGTGGTACGGCACTTGACCAACGAACGACGCTCCACGGGTCGCATCCCGCTCTGGGCCGCGTACTTCGCGCTCGGGGCGCTGGCACTCGTGGTCCACCGGCTCCTCGAGAGCGGCAGCCTCAGCCAGAGCTGGTTCTACGACATCGTCGGCGGGTCCGCGGTCGTGGTGGCGTTCGTCGCGATCGCGCGCAACAAGCCCGACCGCCGGCTCCCGTGGTGGCTCATGGCCGTCGGGCAGGGCCTGTTCGTCGCCGGCGACGTCATGTGGAACTGGTACGAGGCGATCGGCGAGTCGCCATTCCCGTCCCTGGCCGACGTCCTGTACCTCGCGGGCTACCCCTTCATCGCGGCCGGGCTGCTGCTGCTGATCAGGCGCCGGCTCGGTGACGGCGACCGGGGCGGTCTGCTCGACGCCTCGATCCTGACGACCGCCGTCGCGATCCTGTCGTGGACCTTCTTCATCCGCCCGCTCACCGCCGACACAGAGCTCGACACGCTGTCGCTCGCGATCAGCCTCGCCTACCCGATCGCGGACCTGCTGCTGATCGGCGTGGCGATGGGCCTGTTGACGACCCCGGGCGCGAGGACGCCGGCATTCCGGATGCTCGCGCTGAGCCTGGTGGCGCTGCTCGTCGCCGACCAGATCTACGCGTTCCAGAACCTCGACGAGTCGTACGTCGCGGGTGGTCCGCTCGACAGCCTCTACCTGATCGCCTACATCCTGTTCGGGACGGCCGTCGCCCATCCGTCGATGCGGCGCCTGACCGACCCCGCGCCGGTCGCGGTCACCTGGCTCGGCCCGGTCCGCATGATCTGTCTGGCCGCCGCGATGGTGACGGGCCCGCTGCTCGTGACGCTCGGGCCAGATGCGGACAGCGGGCTGGCGGTCATCGCCGCCGGCACCGCGCTCCTCTCGCTGCTGGTGCTGGCCCGCCTGTACGGCCTCGTGGGCATCCTGGCCCGCGACGTCGCCAAGCGTCGCGCCCTCGAATCGCAGCTCAGCTACCAGGCCTTCCACGACCCGTTGACGGGGCTGGCCAACCGGCGCCGCTTCGTCGACCGGGCGGACGCGGCGCTCGCGGCCCGGCAGCGTGTCGGCTCGCTGGCCGCCCTGTTCGTGGACCTCGACGACTTCAAGACCGTGAACGACAGCCTCGGGCACGCCGCTGGTGACGAGCTGCTGGTAGCGGTGGCCGCGCGGATCCGCGACGGCCTGCGGTCCACGGACGTGGCCGCGCGCCTCGGTGGCGACGAGTTCGGTGTGCTCCTGCTCGACATCCCGGACCCCGCTTACGCCACCACCGTCGCGGAGCGGCTGCTCGCGGCGATGGGGGCGCCGCTGAGCCGTCGCCGGCGTCCCCGTCGAGGTCAACGCGAGCATCGGCGTGGCCGTGGACACCGAGGCGATGCACGGGGTCGACGCCCTGCTGAGCGACGCCGACGTGGCCATGTACCAGGCCAAGGCCCTGGGCAAGGGCCGCCAGCACGTCTTCGACGGCAACCCGGAGGGCAGGGTCGCGACCGAGCGACCGTGGTCGGACGCCGACCGCACCGTCCGCCGACCGCCCTTCGCGCCCGCGCGCCTGGAGCCCGAGGCCGGCTAGGACCCGGCCATCGGACTAGACTCGATGCGGCGGCGGCGACACCCGATGGCCGCGCTCATGCAGGTCCCGGACCGATGAAGATCCCGCTCTTCCCGCTCCACACCGTGCTCTGCCCGGGGATCGTGGTGCCCCTCCACATCTTCGAGGAGCGCTACCGCGAGATGACCCGGCGCTGCCTCGATACCGGCGAGCCGTTCGGGGTCGTCCTCATCCGCGACGGCCGCGAGGTCGGGCCGCGCAGCATCTCGACGCTGGCCGGGGTCGGCGCCTTCGCCGAGATCCGCCGGGCCGGGCGCTATCCGGACGGGCGCTACGACCTGCTCGCGGCCGGGACCGGTCGCTTCCTGATCGATTCGGTCGACGCGGGGAGCGCGGCGTACCTCGTGGCGGACGTGACGCCGCTGGACGACGAGGTCGGCGACGAGCCGCGAGCCGAGCGGCTGGCGGCGACGGCCATCGGGCGCTTCGTGCGCTACCTGGAGCTGATGCGGGCGCGCGACGGCGAGACGGCCGACGTGCTCGACATCCAGGTCGAGGTCGAGGCGGCCGGCTCCGGCGCGGACGACGGACGACGACGACGATGAGGACGCCGTCACCGACGAGGAGATCATGGGCGCGATCGCGGCGGTCGCCGAGCCCGACGACGCGGGCCCGGACGACGACGAGCGAGGAGGAGGTGTCGGCCGCGGACCTGGTGATCCCGGACGACCCGACCGTCCTCTCCTACCTGCTCTCGGGCATCGTCTCGATCGAGCTGCCGCGCCGCCAGGCGCTGCTCGAGGCCGACACGACCGTCGCGCGGCTCGAGGGCCTGATCCGGATCCTCGACCGCGAGATCCTGCTCCTCGGTGAACGGCTCCGCCTGTTCACGCCGGACGCTCGAGTGCTGGGCGGCGCCCGCCGCAGCTGAGGGCCGTTCACAGCCTTACCTCGACCACCGCCGCTGTCCGACTCGATGGCTGCCGCACGATCCCGATGATGGCCCCGAGGACGATCGCCACCCCGACCCACTGCTTCGGGTCGAGTCGCTCGCCAAGCAACAGCGCACCGGCTGCGACCCCGACGACCGGGATCAGGTAGAAGGACGTGGCCGCGAGCGAGGCCGGCACGTGGCGCAACGCGCCGAGGTAGAACCAGTAGGCGCCCGCGTAGTAGAGGACACCCGATCCGATCGCGCTGGCGAGTCCGAGCAGGGTGAGTGAGGCGGGCACGAACGCGCCGCCGGCAAGCCCGGCCACGACGACCAGCCCGAGGGCAAGAACCAGGGCGTGCGCCTGTTGGGCGACGACGACCTGGCTCGTCTCCCGGGCGCCCGGGATCCAGCGCCGTGCGATCACGGAATAGGCCGCGCAGCAGCCGATGCCCGCCAGGGTCAGGGCCACCCCGATCGTCTGACCGCTGGTCGACCCGGGGTCATAGACGATGACGACCATCCCGAGGACGGCCACCAGGGAGAGGATCCCGAAGGCGACGGTCATCCGCTCGTGCAGGAACCACGCGGCCAGCAGGAGGATCAGCAATGGCTCGAGTGCCCAGAGCAGCACCGACATGCTGGCGGTGATCGTGGTGAGCCCGATGAGGCTCAGGGCATACGCGAGCCCCGGATTCAGGAGACCCAGGCGACCGAGGAGCGGCGAACCGTCGCTGCGGAACGAGACCCCTTGACGCCACATGAGGAGGCCGAGGACGGCGAGGCTGGCGGACAGCTGGATGGGAAGCAACGTGAGCGGCGGGACCTCGCTGAGTGCCGCCTTGCTGACGACCGTTCCGAGGCCCCAGCAGGTGGCGGCCATGACCAGCGCCACGAGATCACGCCTGGCGACCGCGGCCCCTGACACGACGTCAGGCCGTCGCTCGAGCGAGCGTCCAGTCGCCTGCCTCGGCGCGCGCGGCCTCCATCAGCAGCAGCCCGCCCCGCCGCAGCAGCCGGCCTCGGCCATCGGGAGGTCGCGCGGTGCGGCGAGGTCGATGAGCGGCCGCGCATCGGCCGGCTTCGATGCCTTGATGATCGCGCTGACCATCCCCTCGACCACCGTGTGGGACGGCGTGATCGAGACGTCGGTGAGGCCGACCGCCGCCAGCCCGTCGCGGAACTCCGACATCGACAGCGCCCCGGCGATGCAGCCGGCGTAGGAGCCGCGCTCGGCGCGCTGCTCCGGGCTGAGCTCGTCGTCGGCGACGATGTCGCTGATGCCGATCCGCCCGCCCGGCCGCAGGACGCGGGCGATCTCGGCGAACACGGCGGGCTTGTCGGCGGCGAGGTTGACCACGCAGTTGCTGATGACGACGTCGATCGACTCGGCCGGCAGCGGGATCGCCTCGATATGGCCCTTGAGGAACTCGACGTTGGTGGCACCTGCCTCGGCGGCGTTGTGCTGGGCGAGGGCGAGCATCTCGTCGGTCATGTCGACGCCGAAGGCGCGGCCGGTCGGGCCGACCCGCTTCGCGGACAACAGGACATCGATGCCGCCGCCCGAGCCGAGGTCGAGCACGCGCTCGCCGGGATGGAGGTCGGCGACCGCGATCGGGTTGCCGCAGCCCAGCGACGCGAGAACGGCCGCGTCGGGCAGCTCGTCGCGCTCGAGCGCGGAGTACAGGTTGGCGCCGATCGTCTCGGGGTCGCTGCAGCAGGACGTGCCCTGGGAGGCGCGGACCGCCGCGTCGGCATAGTGCTGGCGGACGGTCTCATGGATGGTCTCGGTGGTCATGGTTGTCGGCTCCTGGATCCGTGGCGGGTGTGTGGTGTATTGATACTTGACGATATAGACATCTGTCAATACAGTAGTCGTGATGAAACGACAGACCGACCCGGACGTGCTGCTCCTGCAGGCCGCCGCCGACCCCACCCGGCTTGCGATCCTGCGCCAGCTGAGCGACGTGGCCGAGGTGTGCGCCTGCGACTTCACCGCATGCTGCGACGTGAGCCAGCCGACGGTCTCGCACCACCTCAAGGTCCTCCGCGACGCCGGCTGGATCCAGGGCGAGCGACGGGGCACCTGGGTCTGGTACTCGCTGCGACCCCCGGCGGTCGCGCGGTTCCGCGAGCTGGCGGGCGGCTTCGGGCCGAGCCTCGGCCTCCCGCCACCGACCTCGCGCCGGCTGCCCGTCCTCGAGGCGCGCGCCTAGCTCCTACCTCGGAAGTGCCGAGTCGCGTCGGGAACCTGTGCGCGGGAGGGGCACTCGGCCCCTGTTGACGGGGCCGGCAATTCGATGACCCTATGCCGGGGTCGTTCGAGCGTGGTCAGGCAGCGTGGACACCCAGCCAACCGGCGACCTGTTCGCGCGTCGGGACGCGGCCCGCGAGCACGACGGTGCCGTCGATGACGAGCCCCGGGGTCGACATGACGCCGCGCGCGGCGATCTCACCAAAGTCGGTCACATGCCGGACCTCGGCGTCGATGCCGGCGGCGTCCACCACCTCGCGAACCACCTTCTCGGTGTACTGGCACTTCTGGCAGCCGGGACCGAGCACTTCGATGACGCGCATGGCGTCCTCCTCTTCAGGCGTACAGGGCGTTGAACAGGTAGCCGACGAACAGGATCCCGACAGCGACCACGCCGGCGAAGACCCCGATGAGCTGCGGCTTCATGACCCGCCGGAGGATGACCATCTCCGGGAACGACAGGGCAGTGATGGCCATCATGAAGGCAAGGGCCGAGCCCATCGGCAGGCCCTTGGCGATGAGCACCTCGATGATCGGGATCGTCCCGGCCGCGTTGCTGTAGAGGGGGACGCCGAGCAGCACCAGGGCCGGCACGGCGAGCGGGTTGCCGCTGCCGCCGATGGACACCACGAGGTCCGTCGGGACGAAGCCGTGGATGACGGCACCGATGCCGATCCCGATCAGCACGAACGGCAGGACCTTCCAGACGAGGCTGCGGGTGGATGTCCACGCGTCACGAACCCGGTCCTCGAGGGTCAGCTTCATCTCGATGGGGCGGGCGCCACCCGCCTTGATCTCCCAGACGTACGGCTCCACGTAGCGCTCCAGGTGGAGCCGGCCGATGATCAGGCCCGCCACGACAGCGACGACGAGTCCGGCGGCGATGTACATCAGGGTGACGGCGGGACCGAACAGGCCCCACAAGAGAACGATGGCGATCTCATTGACCATCGGCGAGGCGATGAGGAACGCGAAGGTGACGCCGAGCGGGACGCCGACCTCGACGAAGCCGATGAACAGCGGAACCGCCGAGCACGAGCAGAAGGGGGTGACGACCCCGAAGCCGGCGGCCGCCATCGTCCCCGGCAGCACGCCACGGCCGGCGAGGGCGGACCGGACACGCTCCGGGGACACGTACGAACGGAGGAACGAGACGAGCGTGACGATCCCGGTCAGCAGCAGCAGGACCTTGGGCACGTCGTACAGGAAGAAGGCGACCGCATCGCCGAGCTGCGAGCCCTCCTGGAGGCCGAGCAGGTCGTAGGCGACCCAGTTCGCCAGGGGCAGCGTGATGAACCACGCGATCAGCCACGCGATGACCCCGAGGACCACGCCGGGCCAGAACGGCAGGTGGGTCCGATGGACGGCGAGTGTCGTCATCGCAGCAGGCGTTGGAACGCCGATAGCGCCGCGGCACAGGCGGTCTCGTCGCGCTCGTAGTAGACCCAGCGGGCGTCGACCATGTGCCGGCTGGCACGGACCAGACCGGCGCGGCGCAGCTTCGCCAGGTGATTGCTCACGTTGTTCTGGCGTTCACCCAGGGCTGCCGCCATCTCGCAGACGCAATGCGGACCGGAACCGAGGATGGCGATGATGCCGGCCCGGATCGGGTCCCCAAGAAGGGCGGCGCTCGCCGCGACGTCCTTCACGTCGGGCGGCACGACCTGGAGTCGCAGTTCCGGCAGGACCGGCAGTTCCATGCGGGTGGCCATCACGCCACCTGCCTGGCGGTCGCCGGGACGGCGGGCGGCGTCGCCTCGCCCGGCCTGACCCCGAACCAGCGCGGCGCGAGGCGCATCGCCGACCACACGAGGAACAGCATCACCGGGACCTCGATCAGCGGCCCGACGACGGTCGCGAGCGCGACGGTCGGCGAGAACGCCGTGATCGCGATCGCGATGGCGATCTCGAAGTCGCGACCGGTCGCGCTGAACGCGACGGCCACGGCATCCGCGTAGCTGAACCGCAGGCGCCAGCCGACGAACAGGACCACGAAGAACATGGTCAGGAAGAACAGGATCATCGGGATGGCCATCTCGATGACGACGGCCGGACGCTGCAGGATCAGGTCGCCCTTCAGGGCGAACATGACGATCAGCGTGAACAGCAGGCCGAGGATCGACATCGCGGTCAGGCCGGGCTTGAGCCGATCCATCGCCGCCTCGCCGCCGCGCTTCGTGACGAGGTATCGCGTCAGCACCCCGAGCACGAGCGGCAGACCGAGATACAGGACGACGCTCTGGGCGACGACCGTCACGTCGAACTCGACGTTCCCGATCAAGCAGCCGCGCGTAGACCGGGATGAGGATCATCTGGATGACCGAGTTGAGCGCGACGAAGACGAGCGCCATGGCGGCGTTGCCGCGGGCCAGGTACGTGAAGATGATGACCATCGCGATGCACGGAGCGAGGCCGTACAGGACAAGGCCCGTGTGCAGCTCCGGGTCGCTGACGAAGACGTTGGCGAGAGCGAGCATGACGAACGGCGCGACGAGGTAGTTGAAGCCCAACAGCACTAGGAGCTGCCGCGGCGACCGCGCCGCATGCCCGACCTCGTCGAGGCGGATGTTCGTCATCGCCGGGTACATCATCGCGAACAGGCCGATCGGGACGCCCAGCGAGATCAGGTTCGGGACGCTTGCCTCGAAGGTCCCGGCCGCGATCGCCTTGATCGACTCGATGGGCGGGGTCAGAGCGAAGTCCGAGACCGAGAGCAGGTTCCCGATGGCGATGCCGATCGCCA
Source organism: uncultured Chloroflexia bacterium (assembly GCA_963813335.1). Taxonomy (GTDB): domain Bacteria; phylum Chloroflexota; class Limnocylindria; order Limnocylindrales; family CSP1-4; genus SPCO01. The sequence continues at coordinate 53,771 of CAWEYL010000006.1, read as the reverse complement.
TGCTGAACGAGCACGAAGAAGGGCAGGAGGCGGAAGTCCTCGAGCTTCGCGAGCAGTCGGGCGGTCATCGGTCAGGCGGCCGCGTGGACCGCAGTCGGCCGCGTGCTCGGGAATGTGTCATCACCCGATGAACATCACACGAACGCCTGATGTACCGCATGGGGCGTTCGGCCCGATCACGAGGGCCCGATGGCACGGTGTCGACTGAAGGCTTTCAACCCGCAAGGGACGCCCGCCGACCGCGGCCGGCCGCGCGCAGGGCGACCTCGACGAACGGGCGGATGCGCTGGTTGAGCTCCAGGTAGGTCCGCTGGAAGGCCGCGCGACGGACGTCGTCGGCGCCTTCGACCTCGGCGGGGTCCTCGAGGCCCCAGTGCAGGGTGTTGTGCGTGCCCGGGAAGACCGGGCAGGACTGGCGGGCGCGGTCGCAGACCGTGATCACGTAGTCGAAGGGTTGCCCCAGGTACTCGTCAACGGACTTGCTGCGTGCGCCCGACCAATCGATCCCGGCATCGTCGAGGACCGCGACGGCGAGCGGGTTGACGCCCTTGGGCTCCGTGCCGGCCGAGAAGACGGCGAAGTCGGCGCCGCCGAGACGAGCCAGGACGGCTTCGGCGATCTGGCTTCGAGCGCTGTTGCCGGTGCACACGAACAGCACGCGGATCGGTTCTTCGGGCATCGGACGTTCCTTCCTGCGGCCGCGCGCGCGGCCAGCGGCGGCGATCGTGGCTTCCAGGTCGATCAGCTCGCCATCAAGGCGGTCCAGGTCGTCACGTTGCCGGGCGATCGCGGCCCGCTGACCGGCGATCAGCGGCACCAGGTCGTGGTCGACTTCGCCGCGCTCGAGGCACAGTCGCGCCATCCGACCCGCGTCCTCCGGCCCGAGGCCGAGGCGACGAAGGCTCACGACGAGCCGAAGGCGTGCCAGGTCCTCCTCGGCGTACTCGCGGTAGCCGTTGGGCCGCCGGGTCGCGGCGGGCAGGATACCGACGGACTCGTACCAGCGGACCGCGGATGGCGCGATCCCGGCACGCTCGGCGAGTTCGGAGACCTTCACCCGACGACCGTACACCTTCGAGCCACTTGAAGGTCAAGTGGACCGACGCCCGGAATCGGCAGGGGGCCGACCGACGAGCGGGCACGCCCATACTCGGGCGATGACGGCCCCGGCCTCGACCCCGCGACTCGGGCTGCGCGCCAACGCGGGCCAGTTCGCGCTGCTGGTCGGCGTCAACGGCCTGGTGGGCGGGATGCTCGGCCAGGAGCGGACGCTCCTGCCGTTGATGGCGCGGGACGTCTTCGGGCTCACCGGGTTCACGGCGATCCTGACGTTCATCCTCGCCTTCGGCGTGACCAAGGCCGTCGCCAACCTGGCCGCCGGCGCCCTGGCCGACCGCTATGGGCGCAAGCCCGTTCTCGTCGCGGGCTGGCTCATCGGGCTGCCCGTCCCGCTGCTCCTCATCTGGGCGCCGGTCTGGGGCTGGGTGATCGTGGCGAACGTCCTGCTCGGGCTCAACCAGGGGCTGGCCTGGTCCAGCACGGTGATCATGAAGATCGACCTCGTCGGGCCGGCTCGCCGCGGCCTCGCGATGGGGCTGAACGAGGCGGCCGGCTACCTCGCGGTCGCGCTCACGGCGCTCGCCACGGGGTACATCGCGGCCCAGGCCGGTCTCCGGCCCGAGCCGTTCTTCCTCGGTCTCGCGATCGCCGGCCTCGGCCTCGGCGTCTCGGTGCTGTTCGTACATGAGACGCGCGGTCACGTGGCGCTCGAGGCATCGCCCGGGCCGCCCATCCCGTGGCGTGCGGTCTTCGCCCGGACCACGCTCGGCGATCCCTCGCTCTCGGCGGCATCGCAGGCCGGTCTGGTGAACAACCTCAACGACGGGATGGCGTGGGGTCTCCTGCCGCTGTTCTACGCGTCGCACGGCCTGGCCATCGCCGAGATCGGGGTGCTCGCCGCGGTCTATCCCGCGGTCTGGGGCGTCGCCCAGGTCGGCACCGGTGCCCTCTCGGACCGGATCGGACGCAAGGGGCTCATCGTCGGGGGGATGCTGCTGCAGGCCGCGGCCATCGGCCTCATCGCCGCGTCGTCGGGGTTCGGTCCCTGGCTCTTCGAAGCCGCCCTGCTCGGCCTCGGCACCGCCATGGTCTATCCCGCCCTGCTGGCCGCCGTCGCCGATGTCGCGGCACCCGCCTGGCGCGGCGCCGCGGTCGGGGTCTATCGGCTCTGGCGCGACCTGGGCTTCGCGATCGGCGCCATCGTCGCCGGCGTCCTCGCCGATCGGGCGGGCATGCCGTTCGCGATCGGCGCCATCGCCGCGCTGACGGCGGCGTCGGGTCTCGTCGTGCTGGTCCGCATGCGCGAGACGCGCCCGGCCTAGGCGAGCGGCTCGACCGGCAGCCCCGCGGCGGCCCACGCCTCGAATCCGCCGTCCACGTCGGTCGCGCGGCTGAAGCCGATGTCGCGCAGGGTCGCCGCGGCGAGGCTGGACGAATAGCCGTGGGCGCACAGCAGGATGACCCGGCGGTCGGGGTCGCTGATCGCCGGATCGTCGCTCCCGGACGTCGGGTCGAGCCGCCAGTACAGCACCGACAGGGGCACGTGGCGGGCGCCCGGGACCGCGCCGGCCGCGACGCGCAGCTCCTGGCAGCGGATGTCGATGAGCAGGGCCCCGTCCTCGACCTCCGCTCGTGCCTGCTGGGGCGTGAGCCGGTCGATCCGCTCGCGCGCCGCGTCGAGCAGCTCGCCGATGGTCCGCCGTCGATCCGTCATGGGCCCTCCGGGACGTGCGGGCGCGCCGACCGCGCTACTCGCTGAAGCGCTCTTCCTTCCAGGGGTCGGCATCGTTGTTGTAGCCGTAGCGCTCCCAGAAGCCGAGCTGGTCGTGGTCGAGGAACTCCAGGCCGCGGACCCACTTGCTGCTCTTCCAGAAGTAGCGCTTCGGGATGACGAGGCGGAGCGGGTAGCCGTGCTCGAGCTCGAGCGGCTCGCCGGCGAACGTGTCGGCCAGCAGGACGTCGTCGTCATCGAGGACCGCCAGCGGCACGTTCGCGGTGTAGCCCTGCTCGGCGTGCGAGACGACGTGGGTCGCCGACGGCCGGACACCGGCCATCTCGAGGATGGCCTGGATCGGCACGCCTTCCCACGTCGTGTCGAGCTTGGTCCAGCGGGTGACGCAGTGGATGTCCGTCGTGACCGTCTTGCGCGGCAGCGCCTTGAACTGCTCCCAGGTCAGCGTGAACGGCGAGTCGACCTCGCCCCAGACGCGGAAGTCCCAGGTCGCGAGGTCGGTCTTCGGGACCGAGCCGTAGTGGAGCACCGGGAACTTGTCGGTCTTGTACTGGCCGGGCGGGATCCGGCTGGCCATCGCGGGGTCCTTCTCGCCGGACCCGAAGAGTCGTTCGAACATGGGGCGTGCGTCCTCGAGGATCGATGGGAACGCCGATATCGTCGCATACCGTCGATGACGAGCCGGTGACCGTCCGGCATCGGGTACCCTTCGCGCGGTGGACCCCGCCCGACCGCGCCTGGTCATCGTCATGCCGGCCTACAACGCCGCCCGGACCCTGGAGCGGACGTACGCCGACATCCCGCACGACCTGGTCGAGCGGATCATCCTCGTCGACGACGTCTCCCGCGACGAGACGGTCGAGGTCGCCCGGCACCTCGGCCTCGACGTCATCATCCACAGCCAGAACCGCGGCTACGGCGGCAACCAGAAGACCTGCTACGACGCGGCGCTCGCGGCCGATGCCGACATCGTCGTCATGCTCCACCCCGACTACCAGTACGACGCGACGCGGATCCCGGCCCTGATCGCCCCGATCGCGGCCGGCGAGCGCGACCTGATGCTGGGCAGCCGGTTCCTCGGCGACCCGCTGGCGGGCGGGATGCCGCGCTGGAAGTACGTCTCGAACCGGTTCCTCACCTGGGTGGAGAACGTCGCATTCGGGCTGCACCTGTCCGAGTACCACACCGGCCTGCGCGCCTACAGCCGCCACCTGCTCGAGACGATCCCGTACCACCGCAACAGCGACGACTTCGTGTTCGACCAGGAGCTGGTGGCCCAGGTCGTCGCCGCGGGTATGCGCCGGCGGATCGGCGAGATCGCGGTCCCGACGCGCTACTTCGAGGAGGCCTCCTCGGTGGGGTTCAAGCGCAGCGTCGTCTACGGCCTCTCGACCCTGCGGGTCGTCGGCCGCTACCTGCTGCACCGCCTGAAGGTCCGGCGCTCGCCCAAGCTCGTCGCCCGCGACGACCGCCCGGACTGACGGAGGCGCCGCGACGGTGCGGGTCAGCAGAGGGGCGCTCCTGCGGGGGACCTTCGGGATCGGGGTCAGCCTCGTCGCGATCCGGATCCTGCTGGGGTCGGTCGACGTCCCCGAGGTCATCGACGTCCTGCGCGGCGCGGCGCCCGCCTGGATCCTGGTGATGTTCGCGACGACGCTGGTCGACATCGGCGCGCGCGGCGCGCGCTGGCAGGCGCTTCTCGCGCCGATCGCGGCGCTGCCCTACCGGCGCGTCCTCGGCTACACGTACCTCGGCTACCTCGCCAACAACATCCTGCCGGCGCGGCTCGGCGAGCTCGTGCGCAGCCACGCGCTCGGCGAAGGGGAGGGGATCAGCCGGACGACCGTGCTGGGGACCGTCGTCGTCGAGCGGATCGTGGACACCGTGATGGTGGTCACGATCGCCGCCCTCAGCGTGCTGGTGCTGAGCGTGCGCGGGGTCATGACCAGCGCCGTCCTGCTCGGACTTGCATTCGTGACGCTGCTGGTGGTCGCCCTCGGGCTCGGGATGGCGGCCCACCGGCTGCCCGGCGCGGACCGCGTCGTGGCGTTCCTGGAGCGCTGGCCCCGGATCGTGGAGCTCGGACGGCGGCTGCGCGAGGGCCTCCAGGTCGCCGGGCGGCCGCGGACGCTGGCCGCGGCGATCGCCCTGAGCGCGCTGGCGTGGGGCGCCTCGATCGTCACGTTCCTGGCCGGCGGCCAGGCCGTCGGCATCGAGCTGACGCTGGCGCAGGGGGCGCTGATCGCCACGGGCGTGGCGCTCGCGACGATCGTGCCGTCGGGGCCGGGCTTCGTGGGGACATTCGAGCTGACCGCGGCGGCCATCGCGACGACCTTCGGGTTCGGCCAGAACGAGGCGGTCGCGATGGCGCTCCTGGTCCACGCGACGATCCTCGCGGTGACCTCGATCGGCGGGGTCGTGGCGATCATCGCCGGACGGGGCCGTCGGGCGGCCGCCGCCGCAGGGACCGCGGCGGTGGCAACGGCCGGAGCGGCCGACGTCACGGACGCCGCCCCCGGAATCGACGGACCCCCGGCCTGAGCCGAGGGTCCGACATGATCGGCGACGGTCGGACCGGTGGCCCGACCGGCTGGACTACTTGACGATGCCCTGGGCCTGCAGCCAGGTCTTGGCCACGACCGCGAGGTCCTTCTTGTCGATGGCGACCTGCTTGTACAGGTCGGCCAGCGTCGCCGTATCGATCTTGGCCGACACGTCGTCGAGGAGCTTCGAGAAGGCGGCCTTGTCGGTCTTCGCGAGGAAGTCGTCGCGGACGATCGGCGAGATGTTCTCGGCCGGCTGCGTCCCCTTGTCGTCCTCGAGGCGGACCCACCCGTTGACGATGATCTCGGGGCCGGTCGAGCAGAGCTCGGCCACGTCGACCGTCTTCTGGAGGAGCGCATCGGCCATCGGGCCGCTGCAGGCGTCCAGGAGCGTCACGTTCTTGGGCTCGAGGCCGTAGGCGCTCTTGAGTGCGGCTGCGCAGACCGGGTTGGTCGGGCAATCGGTCGCGAGCGCCCACTTGAGATCGTCCTGGTGGGCGGTGAGGTCGCTCATCTTCGTGAGGCTGTACTGGTCGGCCGTCTCCTTGCGGACGACGAACGCGTTGGTGTCCTGCCCCGGCGTGTAGGCCAGGACCGAGATGCCCTTCGGCTGCAGGGCCGCCGTGAGCAGCTGCTTGTTGGTATCCGAGTTCGTCGTGGTCGTGCCAGGCGCGTAGTACGCCAGTCCGCCGCCGAGGTATTCGGGCTTCAGATCGATCTGGCCGCTCTCGATGGCGGCCGCCGTGACCTTGCGCGTGCCCAGACCGATGCCGGCGCGGTCGACGGTGTAGCCGTTCGCCTCGAGCACCTGGGCGTAGACCTCGGCCACGACCTTGGCTTCGTCGAAGCCGTCGGAACCGATCTTGATGGCTGGCTTGCCCCCACCCGTCGAGCAGGCGCCGAACAGCACCAGCACCGACGCCCCAAGGGCAAGCACGCGGGACAACCGCATGGGTCTCCTCCTATACCGTCGCGCGGAAGACGCGAAAACGCGCCGACCTTATCACTTCGTACGTGACAACTGGGTGTCAGGTTCTCGTCGGCCCGATATCGATTCCGTGAACCGTCAGCGTGCGGCCCCGAGCGGACCCGCGATCCACGGCTCGGCGGTCGGTCCGCGGACGCCCGGCGAGACGATGAGGCGCCCGAGCAGCGGCGAACGAGGCCTCCGTCACGAGCGACAGGCCGGCCACCAGGACGACGCCCCCGAACAGCATCCCGTCGTCGACCTGGGCGATGCCTTCCACGAGATACCGGCCGAGTCCCGGGCCGCCGAAGATGGCCGCCAGGGTCAGGGTCGCGACGACCTGGACCGCCGCGGACCGCACCCCGCCGAGGATGATCGGCAGCGCGACCGGGACCTCCACGCGACGCAACAGCTGGCCGCCGCGCATCCCCATCCCGCGCCCCGCCTCGACGAGGTCGGCGTCGACGCCCATGACCCCGGTCTGGGCGTTGACCAGGATCGGGGGGATCGCCAGCACCACCATCGCGATCACCGCCGGGTAGATCTTGAACCCGCTCTGCGGGTCGATCGCGGCCGTGATCGGCAGGACCAGCGCGATGACCGCGAGGGTCGGCACAGCCCGGCCGAGGTTCGCGATGTTGACCACGACCCTGGTCGCGCGCCGGGTGTGGCCGACCCACAGGCCGAGCGGGAGGGCGATGGCGATGGCGATCAGGAGCGATGCCGCCGACAGGACGATGTGCTCCGCCATGCGGGTGGGGATGCCGCTCGGGCCCGACCAGTTGGCCGGGTCCGTCAGCCAGGCGATCGTCTCGCTCAGGAGGTCCATCAGGCGGTCGTCGGCCTGGTCGCGGCCCGTTCCGGCGCGGACCACGGCGTGATGCGGCGCTCGAGGCCGACCAGCAGCAGGTCGATCCCGACGGCCAGCAGGATCGACGGGATCGCACCCATCAGGATCTCGGTGGGGAACGAGTGGCGGATGCCCTCGAAGATGAAGAAGCCGAGACCGCCGAAGCGGTCGCCGAGGATCCCGGTGATCGTCACGAGGCCGATGGTCGAGACCGTCGCGAGCCGGACGCCCGACACGATCAGCGGGATCGCGAGCGGGAGCTCGATGCGCCACAGCCGGCGGTCGCGCGGGTAGCCCATCCCATCCGCCGCCTCGAGGACGTCGCGCGGCACCGTGTCGAAGCCGGCCACCATGTTGCGCACGAGGATCAGCAGCGTGTAGAGGACCAGGGGGATCTCCGCCGTCAGGATCGAGATGCCGGTGATCGGGATGAACAGGGCGAACATCGCCAGGCTCGGGATGGTGTAGGCGACACCGGTCAGGGCGATGACCGGGCCGTAGACCGCCCGCCGGCGGACGGACCAGAGGGCGAGGCCGAACGCGATCAGGAAGCCGATGCCGACCGCGATCGCCGTCAGGACCAGGTGCTGGACGGTCCGGAACGCCAGCTCGTCGAGGTGGTCCGCGAGCCAGGCCCAGTCGATCATCGGACGGCTTCGCCGGGCTCGGGCTCGGCGGCCGCGACCATCCCGCCGCCGGCCTCCTCGTCGTCGGCGGTCGGGCGCCCGTCGGCCATCGTCGCGGCACCGGGCTCGGCGGTCTCGCGCATGAACCCGGCCACCTGGTCGACCGTGACGATGCCGCGGACCTTGCCCGTGCGGTCGACCACGATGCCGGCCTGGACGGCCGCGTCGAGCAGCATCGACAGCGCGTCGCGCATGGTGGTGCGTCGGTCGAGCAGCGGCGACATCGGCTCGGCGGCCTCGACCGGGATCGGCCCCGCTGCGGGGATCGCGTCATCGTCGACCCAGCCGATCGGCCGGTCGTCGTCGTCGACCAGGAGGGCGTAGTGGAAGGGGTCGGCGGCGAGCCGGCGGCGGACCTCCCCGGCGTCATCGCCCGCGCGTGCGAGCACCGGCGTCCGCAGCTCCAGCTCGGCGACCCGTCGCAGGGAGAGGCGCTTCAGGCCGCGGTCAGCGCCCACGAAGCGGGCGACGAACTCGTTGGCCGGCGCCGCCAGGATCTCGGCCGGCGGGCCGAACTGGGCGAGGTGGCCGCCGGCCCGCATGACCGCGACGAGGTCGCCCATCTTGATCGCCTCGTCGATGTCGTGGGTCACGAACAGGATGGTCTTGGCCAGCTCCTCCTGCAGCCGCAGGAATTCGTTCTGCAGGCGCTCCCGCACGATCGGATCGACCGCCCCGAAGGGCTCGTCCATCAGCATGATCGGCGGGTCGGCCGCGAGCGCCCGGGCGACCCCGACGCGCTGGCGCTCCCCGCCCGACAGCTGGCTCGGGTAGCGGTCGCGGTAGCTCGCCGGGTCCAGCCCGATCAGCGCCAGGAGCTCGTCGGCGCGCTCGCGCTGGCGGGCCTTGTCCCAGCCCAGCAACCGTGGCACGACCGCCACGTTCTCGCCGATCGTCTGGTGCGGGAACAGGCCGACCTGCTGGATGACGTAGCCGATCGAGCGCCGCAGCTCGTCGACGTCGCGGGTGGCGGCATCGACCCCGTCGATGAGGATCCGTCCGCTCGTCGGCTCGATCAGCCGGTTGACCATCTTGAGCGACGTCGTCTTGCCGCAGCCGGACGGCCCCACGAGCACGCAGATCCTGCCGGCCGGGACCGACAGCGACAGGTCGTTGACGGCGCCCGGGGTGTCCGTCGCGTGCGCGTCGTAGCGCTTGGTGACGTGTTCGAACTCGACGGTGGCGGCAGTCGCGCTCATCGGTCCGGCTCCGTCGTGACCCGCTCGGTCACCCGGCGTCGATGAGCGGCTTCACCTCGCCGACGAACCGCTCGAGCGTCTCGGTGTCGTACGGCGCCGGCTGCTCCGAGATGACTGTGCGGAAGCCCATCTCGACGTACGGGCGCAGCCGGTCGGCGATCTGCTCCGGGTTGCCGTTCCAGAACGTGTCGTCGTCCGCGACCTCCGAGAGCGGGGTCCGGTTGTGGGCCATCGCCGCGTGCTGGACGCGCTCCGCCTCGGCGGCCGAGTCGCGGATCGTGAGCTTGACCCCGAGCGTGAACTCGATCTCGCCGATGTCGCGGCCGACCGCGTCGCAGTGCCCCTGGAGCACCTCGACCTTGTGCTGCATCTTCTCGACGCTGCCCATCCCATTCCACATGTCGGCATACGTCGCGACGGTCCGCAGGGTCTTCTTCTCGCCCGAGCCGCCGATCATGATCGGCAGCCGCCGCTGGAGCGGCAGCGGCTGGTGGCGCAGGTCGTCGAACTGGTAGCGGCCGCCCGGTGCCGAGGTGACCGACTCCCCGTCGAGGACGCCACGCATCGCGCCGACCGATTCATGCAGCCAGTCGAGCCGCTGGCCGAAGCCGGTCCCGAACTCGATCCCGTGGGCCCGGTGCTCGGGCTCCATCCACGCGCCGCCGATGCCGAGGATCGCCCGCCCGCCGCTGATGTGGTCGAGGGTGGCCGCGGTCTTGGCGACCAGGCCCGGGTTGCGGAACGTGTTGGCGCCCACGAGCAGGCCGAGCCGCGCCCGGTCCGTCGCCATGGCGAATGCCGCGAGCGAGGTCCAGCCCTCGAAGATCGGCTGGTACGGGTCGCCGAAGATCGCGTAGAGGTGGTCCCACGCCCAGATGTGGTCGTAGCCCAGGCGGTCGACAAGGCGGGCCGCCGCGAGCTGGTCGGGCCAGGAGGTCGCCTGGTTCCAGAGCAGGATGCCGGTCTTGAGGTCGGTCACGGGAAGGCGCCTCCGGGCGGTGTCGTGGGGAGGTCCACAGTCTACGGCCGCGGGAGCGGGTCAGGGGAGCGCGGCGAGATCCGCCTCGATGACCTCGCGGTCCTCCGCGTCCGCGACCCCGGCGAGGGCCGCCTGCGCCTTCGCCTTCCATCCGGCGGCCGACGCGGCGTCGCCTGCGACGTGGTGGGCGCGCGCCATCGCCTCGTAGGCCGCGGCGAGATCCCAGTCCTCACGCGCCTCGTCGGCCTCCGCGAGCTCCACGCAGCGGCGGGCGTGCCACAGCGTGGGCTCCGCGCGCCCGAGCACCGCGTACACCCGGGCGCACTGCCACTCGCCCCGGGCGAGGTGGACGTCCTCGGCGACCTCGCCCCAGTGGTAGCGGGAGGCATGCGCCGCGTGGATCATCTCGTCGACCTGGGCGGGTGTCCGGTCCGGCGTCTCCAGCAGCTCCCACGTCCGGTTGAACAGGCCGACCGCGAGTGCGCGGCGTGTCGCCTGGTCCAGGTCCGGAGGGCTGGGTGGTCCGCTCACGATGTCCTCCTCCTGCCGTGGGAACCGGCACTGGGCGACCCGCCCGGCCCGGTTCCGGGCCCTGTCCGGCCTGTTCCGGCGTCGATGTCACTCATTCATACCTTCTGGCCTACGGGATGGATAGAGGCTCGACGAGCCGGGATCCGCGCCTCGTTCGAGCGCGGCTCGAGCGGCGCCACGCACGCACACCGGGGCGCCGGTGCCCAAGAGTGCGGCTTGTCTGCCCGCCTTCCTCGTGTCTGATGAATGGGCGACATAGGAGCGGACGGAAGGCGTGGCCCCCGCGTCCGGGCCACCACGCCCCGACCCCCGTCAGGCCTGGTCGAGCTCGCGGTCGATCGCGCGCAGGATGAAGCGCGAGGCCTCGGCGCTCTTGCCGCCGAGCTTCTGGCCGTCGTCCTGCTCGAGCGCGCGCATCAGGTCGCCGAGGTAGAGGTCCATCGAGGGGGTCCGGACCAGGTCGCCGGCCGCGAAGGCGGCCTCCAGCCGGTCCACCACGGCCCGCGCGTTGTCGACGGCGTGGCCCTTGGCCTCGATGAGCTCGCGGACCTCCGCTCGCGCGGCATCGGCCGCGGCGCCGGTCGTCGTCATCGCCACCTCCCGATCACCCGGCGCAGCCGGTCCGTCCCGCCGGCACCCACGGCGTCTCCGGTCGGTCCTGCCTCGTCGCTCCCGTCGAGGTCGGCGGCGTCCGTGTCGGTCGCGTCCGCGACCAGGTGACCGCGGGTCTGGCGCCAGTCGGACTGGAGCACGCTCATCGCCAGCTCGTCCCACCAGCGGCCGTCGCGCCAGATCGATTCGCGCGCGCGCCCCTCCACGACGAACCCGCAACGCCGGTAGGCGCGCACGGCCCGCTCGTTGAACTCGAAGACGAACAGCGCGATGCGGTGCAGCCCGAGCGTCCCGAAGGCGTGATCCAGCATCAGCTGGGTCGCCTCCGTGCCGTAGCCATGGCCCCACGCATCGGATTCGCCGATGGTGATGTGGTAGAGCGCCGAGCCGTTCTCCGCGTCGAGCTGGCTGAAGGCGCACGTGCCGATCAGCCGGTCCGTGGCGCGGACGTGGACGGCCATGGCCAGCGCCTCGGTGCCGATCACCCGCGATTCGAAGAAGCGCGTGATCTCCTCCTCGCGCATCGGGGTCTCCTGGTAGCGCGCGAGCCGGGCGATCTCGCGGTCGGCATACCAGCGCCGGAAGGCCTGCAGGTTGCCGGACACGTGGCGCCGCAGGACGACCTTCTCGCCGGGCAGGGACTCCGGGAACCAGCTCCGATCGGCCATGGTCTGGGCACGGTATACCATCGCCGCCATGCGACGCTGGAGCGAGGTGGCGGAGCGCGTCGCGTCGACGACCCGGACCTCCGAGAAGACCGCCCTGCTCGCGGAGTACCTCCGCGGCCTCTCCCCCGACGAGCTCCCGGTGGCCGCGGTGTTCCTGACCGGGCGGCCGTTCGCGGAGGCGGACCAGCGGTCCATCGGCCTCGGCTGGTCGGCGATGGCCACCGCGATCGCCGAGATCGCCGGGGTGGACCGCGAGGCGCTCGGCGCCGCCTACGACCGTCATTCCGACCTCGGGCTCGCCGTCGAGGACGTCCTGGCCGGGGTCGGGCATGCGCCGCCGCCCGAGGTCAGCCCGACCCTCCCCGAGGTGGCCGCCGCGTTCGCGGCGATCGAAGCGGCCTCCGGGCCCGCGAGGAAGGTCGCGATCCTGCGGCCGATCCTCGAGCGATCAGACCCGGCGACCGTCAAGGGCATCGTCAAGGTGCTCGGCGGCGACCTTCGGATCGGGCTCCGGGAAGGGCTGCTGGAGGCGGCCATCGCGAAGGCCTTCGACCGCCCGCTCGACGAGGTCAAGTGGGCCGGCATGCTGACCGGGGACGTCGGCCGGCTCGCCACCCTCGCCCGCGACGACCGGCTGGCCGAGGCGGAGATGACGGTCTTCCACCCGCTCAAGTTCATGCTCGCCTCGCCGGCCGAGGATGCCGCCGAGATCGTCCGGCGCCTCGGGCCCGAGGTCTGGGTCGAGGACAAGTACGACGGCATCCGGGCGCAGCTCCACAAGCGGGGCCGGGAGGTCCGCCTCTTCTCGCGCGACCTGCACGACGTGACGGGGCAGTTCCCCGAGGTGGCCGCCGCGTCGACGGCGCTCGGATGGGACGGCATCCTCGACGGCGAGATCCTCGGCTGGAAGGACGGCGTCGTGCTGCCGTTCGTCGCGCTCCAGGCTCGGCTCGGGCGCAAGACGCCGTCGGCGGCGATCCAGGCCGAGGTGCCGGTCATCTTCGTCGCCTTCGATGCGCTGGCGCTGGGGGCCGGCGATGGCGCGCCGATCGAGCCGCTGCTGCGGGTCCCGCTCGCGGAGCGACGCCGGCGCCTGGAGGCGATCGACCTGCCGCTCGCCGGCGACGGCGGCCGGTTCGCGCGTTCGACCCTTGCCGTGGCGGCAGATGCCGACGCGCTGGAGGCCGCCTTCCTCGACGCGCGCGGGCGGCGCAACGAGGGCCTGATGGTCAAGGACCCCGAGAGCGGCTACTCGCCGGGCCGGCGCGGTCTCGGCTGGCTGAAGATGAAGAAGGCGCTCGCGACCATCGACTGCGTGGTGGTCGGCGTGGAGGTCGGCCATGGCAAGCGTCACGGCGTGCTGAGCGACTACACGTTCGCGGTCCGCGATACCGAGCACGACCGGCTGGTCACGATCGGCAAGGCCTACAGCGGCCTGACCGACGCCGAGATCGCCGAGATGACCCGCTGGTTCGAGGCGCACACCGTGGCGCGATACGGGCGCTACCGCCAGGTCGAGCCGACGGTCGTCGTCGAGATCGGCTTCGACGTGATCCTGCGCTCGAACCGCCACAAGTCGGGGTTCTCGCTGCGCTTCCCGCGGATCGTGGCGCTCCGGCCCGACAAGTCAGCGGACGAGATCGACACGGTCGAGACCGTGACCGCGCTCTACGAGGGCCTCCAACAGGGCGCCGAGCAGCTGGTCACCGCCAGCGCGCGGAAGGGCTAGGGCCTGCGGGCCCCGACCCGCCCTACCGATCGACCGGCAGGTCGAGCCGGTCGCCCCATTCGGCCCAGCCGCCGTCGTAGACGGCGACGTCCTCGTGGCCGAGGAGCGTCAGGATCCAGGCGAGCTTCGCGGCCGCGACCCCGGAGCCGTCGTAGCAGACCATCCGGCGCCCGCGGCTCACGTTCGCGGCGTGGAGCTGGCGGCGCAGGTCGGCGCCGTCGCGGAGCCGCTGCTCGCCCGGCCGGCTCATCGCCCCCACCGGCACGTTGAGCGCCCCGGGGATGTGGCCCAGGCGCTTGGTGTTGCCCTCGAAGCCCTTGTAGTCCGCCGCGGGCCGGGCGTCGAGGAGCAGGACGTCCGGGGAGCCGAGGAGCCCGCGGACGTCGGCGGTGGTCAGTCGGATCCGGCCCGGTCCCCGCAGGTCGAAGCCGGGGCCCGCCGGCACCTGGACCTGGGCATTCGAGACGGGGTTGTCGCCGCCGACCCAGGCCGGGTAGCCGCCGTCGAGGATGCGCACGGAGCCGTGCCCGTAGGCGAGCAGGCTCCACCAGACGCGGGCCGCGTACAGGCCCTGGGTATCGTCGTAGACGACCACGGTCGTGCCGTTCGCGATCCCGAGCCGTGCCGCGAGGGCGGCCATCCGGTCCGGTCCGGCGAGCAGGATCGCCTCGCCCTCCGGCTGGTCGTCGCTCAGGTCGACCCGCCAGTCGATCGGGACCGCACCCGGGACGTGGCCGCTGGCGTAGACGGCGGGGGCGTTGCCGTCCGGCCGCCAGCGCGCGTCGACCACGCGGATACCGGGGCGGCCCAGCTGCTCTGCGAGCCAGTCCGTCGTGGCGAGATGCTCGGGACGGGCGAGGCCGCTCATCGCCGATATGATACGGCCGTGGTCGCCCCGTTCATGCCCGACCCGGAGCGACTGGCGGCTGTTCGCGCAGCGCTGCCGGCCCTCGCCGCGGGCATCTACCTCAATACCGGCTCGGTCGGGCCGCTCCCCGTCGAGGTCGCGGCCGCGATGGCCGATGCGTCCGCGCGCGAGCTCGCCCAGGGCCGCGGACACATGGACGACTGGCTCGAGTTCCAGGAGCGGCTGGCCGAGGCACGGGCCGCGGTGGCTGCCCTGCTGACCACGGATCCAGCGGCGATCGCGTTGACCCACTCCACGACCGACGGCATCAACGCGGTCGTCCTGGCCCTCGGCCTCGGCATCGGCGACCACATCGTCACCACGAACGCCGAGCACATCGGCGTCCTCGGTCCGGTCTATGCCGCCCGGGCGGTCGGCGTCGGGGCCGACATCGTGGACATCGGCGACGGCGGCGACGACGCCCGGACCCTGTCCGCCATCGAGGCGGCCATCACCCCGAAGACCCGCCTGGTCCTTGCCTCGCATGTCCTGTGGACGACCGGCGCGGTCCTGCCGATCGCCCGGATCGCCGAGCTGGCCCACGACCACGAGGCGATCCTCGTCGTCGACGGCGCGCAGAGCGCCGGCGCGATCCGCACCGACCTCGAGGCGACCGGCGCCGACGCCTACGCGGTCGCGGCCCAGAAGTGGCTGCTCGGACCCGAGGGCATGGGCGCGCTGGCGGTCCGCCCGTGGCTCGTCGAGCGTCTCACGCCCGCCCTGGCCGGCCACTTCAGCTTCGAGCAGCACGCGGCCGACGGCACGGCGGTCTTCCACCCGAACGCGCGCCGCTTCGAGTGGTCGGGCATGCACCGCCCGTCGGTGCTCGGGATGGCGCGGGCCATCTCGTGGCTGTCGATGTTCGTGGGGCTCGACTGGATCCACGCGCGCGGGCAGGCGACGGCCCGCGGCGCGGCCGATCGCCTCGCGGCGATCCCCGGCGTGACGGTCCTGACGCCGATGCACCAGATGGCCACGCTGGTCACCTTCCGGATCGCCGGCTGGCCCGCCGCGGCCGCGCTCGCCGAGCTGGGCAGTCGCGTCTTCGCCATCGCCCGCACCATCGACAGCCTCGACGCGCTTCGGATCAGCGTCGGCTTCTTCACGTCCGACGAGGAGCTGGACCGCTTCGCCGAGGGGGTCGCGCTGCTGGCGGCCCACACGCCGGAGACCATCCCGCCCCGCCGGACGCTCACGATCCTGGGCAACGACTGAGATGACGGCCGAACGACCCGTCCCCCCGGCCGGCCCGGTCCGCCAGCGCTCGTGGGCCGAGGTCCGCTGGCGCCAGTTCCGCAACGCGCCCCGGCCGATCGTCCGCGCCGTCGCGTCCAGCCTGATCGTGGCGGTCGTCCTGGCCGTCCTGTACGTCGCCTACGACGTCGCGCTGAGCCGGGGTGTCGTGCTGCCGGGCGGCGACCTGCGCCTCCTCGGCCTGGCGCTGTACGCGATCCTCGTGCTGCTGATCGGCAGCGTCGTCACGTACCTCATCGTCCCCCAGCCGACGGGCTCAGGGACGGTCGTCCGCCGGAGCGGCTGGAGCGCGGCGCTGGGCTTCTTCGCAGCCGTGCCCATCGCCTGGCTGGTGATGGTCGTCGCGGTGCAGGTGATCCGCCCGATCATGGGTTGACCGGACGCACCGGGTCATGCCCGTCCGCGCACGGGAACGGACGCCCATCGGTACTATGCTCCGGTATCTTCCGACGCTATCATCGGATAGGGTCGGCCCCGACCGACGCCTCGCCGCCCAGATCGAGGTCCCGCGTTGTCCATCGACGAACAGCATGTCGCGCTGCCGAAGCTCTACGGGGCTCCTGCGTATGCGCGCCCGGCTGCGCCGGTCGATCTGACGCCGCGGCCCTTCGACCCCGACGAGCTGCCGCTCGAGATGGACCAGACCCCCGAGGAGCACCGCTACGCGTCGTCGCTCCCGGCACGCGCCTACGGGACCACCGGGTCGCACGCCCTGGCGCTCGACGGTGGGACCAACGGCAGCGACGGCCTCCAGCCGCGGCCCTTCAGCCTGCGGGCGATCGCCGGACGCCTGCTCGGCGGGAGCAACTGAGGCTCGGCCTGTCGCCGGATCACCTGGTCGACGGGTGTAGCATCGCGGCGGGGGAGTAGCTCAATCGGTCAGAGCGGCGGGCTTATATCCCGCTGGTTCCAGGTTCGAGTCCTGGCTCCCCTACCAGTCCGCGTCGGCCGCCCCGAGCATCCGGGCGAGCCGGTCGCGTCGGCTCGACGTCAGGCTGCGCTGGTTCGGCAGCATGGCCAGCCATGACGGCAGCTGCTCCGGGGTGACGAGCGCGCACGCCGGCGTGCGCACGAGGTCATGCTCCGGCGCGGCGACCGCGGTGTAGAGGCGGACGACGAAGTCCTGTTCGTGGCGCGTCAGCCAGCGGCGGATCCGGTCCGTGTCGCGCGTCGCGAGCTCCACGTCCTCGGCCGTCGCGATGTCGACCTCGCGGACGACGGCGAGGCCGTAGGGACCGGCGACGAGGGTCGGGGCCGGACGGCCGTCACCCAGGTCCACGGTCCGCGACGCCACGATCCCGGCCGGCAGCAGCCCGACCCAGTCGCGCCGGCGATGGCGGTCCCGGATGGCCGCCACGACCCGCGCCAGCCGGTCGGTCCCGACGGCCACGAAGGCGATCGGCACGACCATCAGCACCACGATGGTGAGGGTCCCATCCGGCGGGGTCGCCCCGGGGCGCAGGGCATGCGTCAGCAGCGCGAGGAACGGGGTGCGGATGGCGACGTAGGCGACGAGCAGGCCTCCGAGGGCGAGGATCGCCCCCTCGATCGTCCCGGTGACGACCGATCCGCCTCTTCGTCGATCCTCCATCCCCATCGTCGTCAGCTGCATTCGCGGATGGTGCGCCGTCCGGCGGCGGATGCCCATGGCCTCTCCGGGCTACCGACGGCCGGCCGGTCGGACCACTCGCCACACCAGACCGCCACGGACCTTACCGGTCCGGTCCCGACCGCCGGTGGTCCCGTGCGCTGCGTGACCCCCGTACCATTGTCGGACCCCCCTGCACGAAGCCATCCTCGCACGGGCACCGAAGACTGCCCGAGGCTGCAGGAGGCAATGCCAGCGTGCGCGTCGCGCATCGACCGCGGGTCACCACACGAGCGTCCGCCCCGATCGTGGCGGTCAGCGCTGCCCTGTGGCTGCTCGCGCTGGTGGCCGGACCGGTCGCCGCGGCCGGCCCGGCGCTCAGCGATCCGGTCGTGGACCCGCGCACCGGCAGCCCCTCGACGACCTTCGGCCTCCGGGTGACCTACACCGACGGTTCGTCTGGCCGCCACTGGGTGCCGGACTGGGTCCGCGTACGCATCGACGGCACGACCCACTGGATGTCGCGCAACGGCGATCGCGACTGGAGCGACGGCATCACCTACCGCTGGTCGGGTCTCCTGCCGATCGGCAGCCATGCCGTGGCCTTCGAGGCGCGCAGCGACCGGAACGTGCTGGTCAGCCTGCCCGCGGGCACGATCGTCGTCGCGGTGCCGGCCAAGCCGAGCCCGAAGCCGACGCCGAGCCCGAAGCCGACGCCCAAGCCCAGGCCGAAGCCGACGTCCCGGCCGCCGACCGCCACGCACCGCCCGGATCCGGCGCCCGTCGTGGCGCCCCAGCTGGTCAAGCCGTCGCCGACCGCGACGCCGGTGGCCGGCGGCGTGGTGGTCCCGACGGTCGTCGGGGGGATGGCGGACGGCGGCTCGACGCCCGACGGCACGCCGCCGCCCTGGATCCTCGTCTTCCCCACGGCGACGCCCGCCCCGAGCGCGTCCCCGGACGCGATCGCCCTCGTCCCGCCGGGCAGCGGCACGGACACGCCCGGCGACGGCACGGGCGGCCAGCCCGATCCGCCCAGCGGGCCGCGCCCGACCGGGGGCCACCCGGCCGACCCGACCGCGTGGGGCCCCATGGCGGCCGTCCTGACCTTCATCGGGCTCCCGCCGCACCTGCCGATCCTCCCGCTCGCCCCGACCCTGGTCACGACCACCGGTGTCGCCACGGCGTCCATGGCGCTGGGGCTGTTCGGCCGCAAGCGCCGCGACGAGCAGCAGCCCGGGACCGACGACGAGCTCGCCGATCTCGCGTCGCGGGGCATCGGGATCGGTGCCGACGGCGCGGCCGGTGCGGCGGACGGCGAGGCGGAGGACCTGGACCTCGTCGGTGACGACCTGACCCCCGAGATGGAATCGCTCCTCCCACGCTGGCGCCGGCCGTCGCTGATGCTGGCCCGCAAGGCCGACCCGCTGCGGGAGGCCGACGACGCGCCACGGCTGCGCTTCGACGACGGCCTGGCCATGGCCGGCCAGGAGCGTCGCTTCGTCCGCTACACCGTGGTCCGCCTCCTGGACGCCCCCGACGAGCTGCGCGCCAACGAGATCGGCGTCCTCGGCACCGGCGACGAGGTCGTGGTCATGGAGCGGCAGGGCGTCTACTGTCTCGTCCAGGCCCCCAACGGCGGCCGCGGCTGGATCCACAAGATGACCCTCGGGGACGTCGTCGGCCCGGCGCCGGCCGTCGTGGAATCCCCGACCGCCAGCCTGCCGGTCTCCGCCGACACGTGGACGATGGGCGAGTCCGACAGCGACATCGACGACGACGTCCTGGCCGCCTACCTCGCCGCGCGTCAGCGAGCCGTCTGACGCCGCTCCGGGTCCTTGCGCAGCACGATGATGTGCTGGTGCGCGATGTTCGGGACGAACGCCCGCGGGTAGCCGTACGGCCGTAGGCGGGTCCCCGCCTGGTACCAGATCAGGTCGCCCTTGGGCACCAGCCCGGTGGCCGCCGCGCGAGCCGCGAGGTCCGCCGCCGTGAACAGGTAGCGTCCGCCCTGGTACGCGTCGCGGACGATGAACACCGCGTAGCGGCCGGGCCGCAGCACCCGCTCGATCTCGGCGAAGGCGTCGCCCATCCGGTCGAGGAAGGTCGCGTAGTCCGGGGCGTTGGCGAGGTCCGCCGCTGAGTCGGTGACCATCGCGTAGTCGGTCCGCCGGTTCGCGTGCGCTTCCGCCAGCTTGCCGCCGGCCATGGTCAGCGGCAGCTGGACGTTGTACGGCGGGTCGGTCGCGACGAAGTCGACGGAGTCATCGGGGAACGACGGCAGCAGTGCCAGCGCGTCGCCGAGCCGGAGCTCGCAGCCGGATGGGTCGAAGCCGCGCGGGCCGCCCGGATCGGTCGGCCCGAGGTCGGCGATCTGCGGGCCGGCCCCCTGGCGCTCGGCGCTGAGGTCGCGCGCGACGGCCTCGTAGACCTCGACCCAGCGCGGCTCCAGCTCGATCCCGATCGCGCGCCGCGGCCCGCGCGCGATGGCCGCGCCGAGGAGCGTCCCGCCGACGCCGGCGAACGGGTCCAGGACGAGCTCGCCGGTCCGCGTGAAGAACTCGATCAGCCGGGCCATCAGCCGCGGCGGCTTGTTCGCGCCGTGGGCCCGCCGTGCCGCATGGCCGAGCTCCGACGGGTACGCCGTGGTCAGGACCGACTTGGTGAAGTAGAGCCACTCCTCGCCGGTCAGCTCGTTGAGCGTGTTGTCCGGGTGGGGGGCGGGTCGGCCGTCGGTCATCGTGGGGCAGCGTAGGGCAGGCCCGCCCGCCGCGTGCGACGGCCGTCCGTTGGCGTGCAGGGGCCGGCATAGAATGGCCCATGCCCGGCCGATACGTGAGCGCGCGGTACGTCGGACGCGAGGACGCCTTCGCGCGGCTCGCGGCCGTGCTCGACGATGCGGCCCATGGCCGCGCCCGGGCGATGCTGGTCAGCGGCCCCGCGGGTGTGGGCATCAGCCGCTTCTTCGACGAGGCGACCGGCCGGATCGCCGCGTTGAGCGAGCCGATGACCGTCCTCCGCGGTGGTGCGATGCCCGCCGGCACCGACGAGCCGTACGGGCCGCTGGTCCGGGCCATCGGGCCGGTGCTGGCCGCGCTCCCGGACGACGACCTCGATGCGGTGCTCGGACCGGCGGCAGTGGAGGTCGCGCGGCTGCTCCCGCCGCTGCGGGCCCACCTCGAGCGGCGTGGCTGGTCGTTCGACGGGATCCGCCCGGGGGCGCCAGAACGCCGTCAGGCACGGACCATGGAGGGCGTACTCGGGATGCTTGGCCGGCTCGGCGAGCGGCGACCGGTGGTGCTGATCCTCGAGGACCTCCACCGCGCCGATGCCGCGACCCGCAGCCTGGTCACGTTCCTCGCCCGGATCGCCGCGGACCAGCGGCTCGTGCTGGTCGCCTCCGACCAGCCGGACATCATCCCGCACGACGACCCGTGGGTCGCCGCGGTGGCGACCATCACCGACGCACCGCACCCGCTCGAGCGGCTGTCGATGCCGCGGCTCGACCGCGCGGAGCTGGCCGCGCTGATCGAAGGCATCGAGGGCGAGCGCACGTCGGCGAGCCTGTTGCTGCTGGTCGCCGAACGGTCCGGCGGGAGCCCGCTCGTGGCCGAGGAGCTGCTGGCCGCCCGGCGCGAGCTGCCGACCGCCTCCCTGTCGGGCTCGCTCGACGAGCTGGTCGTCGGGCGGCTGGCCGTCCGCTCCGTCGAGTGCCGGCGGGTGCTGCGCCTGCTGGCCCCGGCCGGGCGGCTGGTGGACCCGGCGCGGCTGGCCCGGATCGCCGCCGATTTCGAGATCGACACGTCGCGCCCGGCGCCGCGCTCGAGCAGCTCGCCGCGGCGCGGCGACGGGATCCTGGACGCCGACGTCACGGCCGGACTGGCGGAAGCGGTCGAGCACGGGTTCCTCGTGGAGCGCGACGGCGCGGTGGGGTTCCGGCACGAGCTGATCGGCACGGCGGTCGAACGGGACCTGCTGCCGCTGGCGCGGACCCGGCATCACGCGTCACTGGCCGCGGCCCTGGCCGATGTGCCCGCGGCGGCCGCCCGGCACTGGCTCGAGGCGCACGACGCGCCGGCCGCCCGACGGTCCGCGATCGAGGCGGCGGATCTCGCCGCGGCCCGCCACGCGGCCGCGGACGAGCTGGACGCCCTCGAGCTGGCGCTGTCGCTCAGCGACCGGGCCGGGACCGTGGGTGCTGGATCGCGGCGCCGCGTCGACGTGCGCAGCTCGGACCGGGCCGACCTCCAGGAGCGGGCGGCCGAGGCCGCCTTCGCCATCGGGCGGACCTCACGCGCGACGGCATACCTGGAAGCGGCGATCGGCGCGCTCGATGCCCGCCGCGACCGCGTCCGCATCGGCCTCCTCTACGAGCGGCTGGGCCTGGTCCGCCGGGCGGCCGGCGATGCGGTGGGCGCGCGCGCCGCCGCTCGCCGCGCCGTGGAGCTGATCCCGCGCGACGCGACCCCGGAGCGGGCGACGGTCCTCGCCTCGTTCGCGCAGATGTCGATGCTGGACGGATTGTTCTCCGACGCCCAGCGGCTCGCGCGCGACGCCATCAGGGTCGCGCGCGCCTGCGGGCCAGCCGCCCGCGACCAGGAGATCCACGCCACGACCACGCTCGCCGTCGCGCTCGCCTGGGGACGCGACCCGAACGCCGCGATCGAGCTCCTGCGCGAGGCCGAGACCGCCGCCCGGGAGGTCGACGACCCCGACGCGCTCTTCCGGGTGACGGCCAACCTGACCACCGTGCTGGACCTCGTCGGCCGTCGGGCCGAGGCGGTCGAGGTCGCCTACCGCGGCATCGAGGACGCCCGGCAGGCGGGCCTCGAGGCGGTCTACGGCAACTTCCTGGCGGGCAACGTCATGGAGTCGCTGGTCCTGCTGGGCCGCTGGCCGGAGGCGCGCCGGCTGAGCGCCCGGGCGCTGGCCTGGCGGCCGACCGGGGTCGCCTTCCTGATGGGCATCGTCCAGCTGGCCGACCATCGAGATCGAGACCGAATCCGGCGCGCGCGCCGGGCGGCTGCTCGGCCAGACCGTGCTCGAGTTCGATGCCCTGCGCGAGCCGCAGCTGGCCGCGCCGTACTACCTGGCGGCGGCCTCGTACGCGTTGTGGCGTGGCGACGTCGCGGACGCCGGACGGTCGGTGGAGCGCGGCTGGGCCCTGGTCCGGACCTCCGAGGAGTGGGTCCTCGCCGCGCGGATGACCGCGATGGTCGCCCGCGTCGACGCCGCGGCAGGCGCCGAGGCGCACGAGCGCCGGCAGCTCGCGCCGCTGGCCGCCGCGCGGTCGCGGACCGCGGAGGTCCTGGCCGTGGCGACCGGGTTGGTCGAGGCGTCCGGTGCGCCGACGACCACCGGCTCGCGGCGCATCGCCGAGGCGTACCTCGCGACAGCGCGCGGGTACCAGCGGCGGCTCGAAGGCGACGACGACGCGGCGGTCTGGGCGAAGGTCGCCCGCCGGTGGGCCGACCTCGACGCGCCGTACGAGGAAGCGCTGGCTCTCTGGCGCCAGGCCGAGGCGCTGCTCGCCTCCGACGGTGCCCGATCCGGTCGCGCGGCGGCCCGCCGGCCCCTGCTCGAATCCGTGCGGCTGGCCGTGGCCCTCGGCGCGCGGCCGCTCGTTCGCGACCTGGAGGAGCTGGCCGGCCGGGCGCGGATCGAGCTTCCGGACGAGGTGGCGGCGATGCTGCGCCCGGGTGGGGAAGGGGGCGGAGCCGCGGCGGTCCTCGTCCCGGTCGACGCGGGCGGGTCGCACGACGGGAACGGCCGGTCCGCGCTGGTCCGGACGATCGCCGGCGACCCGGCCCCGACCACGAGACGCCCGGACACCTTCGGGCTGAGCGGGCGGGAGCGGGAGGTCCTCGCGCTCGTCGCGCAGGGCCGCACCAACCGCGAGATCGGGGAGCGCCTCTTCATCAGCCAGAAGACGGTCGGCGTCCACGTCGGGAACATCCTGTCGAAGCTCGAGGTGTCGGGCCGCGTGGAGGCAGCCGCGGTGGCGATCCGGCTCGGCCTGACCGAGCGGGCGCCGCGCTAGGGGATCCGACCCCAGACACCACGAAACCCGGAGGGAGGGTCTCCGGGTTCCGAGGGTCGCCTATCGCTTCGTTTCGGAATGGACTCCTGGCGAAGCAGCGAAATGAGACAGCGAGGTTCAGTTCGCCTCTAGTGCCACTTGGTACCAGCGGCGAGGGCGAGGGCGACCGCGACGAGCGGTCCGACGGTCACAGCGAGCTTCCAGGCCCGCCCAACGTATTCCTTGATCATCGGGAAAGCTCCGATCCAGCTGTTTGGTGTCGTCTGCCACCCACCGGGTCCGGGAGGTGGATGGCGAGACTAGGCCGCGTGGTCGGGGAGCCACAACCGGCCCGATGGTCCGGGGTGGATAGCCCAGAAGTACTACGTGAGGTGGTCGGGCCCGCGCCGCCACGCCCGTCGCCGGCGCGACAGGACGCCGCCCGCGGGATAGATTCATGAGGGACCACGACCCGATGGACCCGCCCAGCCCACGAAAGGTGCCTCTTCACCCATGCGTCATGCGCTCCGCATCCCCCTCGCCCTCCTGACCGTACTTGCGGTGACCGCCTGCACCAGCGCGTCCGCCGGCTGGACCTACACGCCCGCGCCGCCCGCAACCCCGGTCCCGAGCGCCGCGCCGTCGGCGAGCGCGGCGGCCTCGGCGTCGGCCGCTCCGTCGGGGTCCGCGGCGGCATCCGCGGGCGCCTCGGCCGGGGCCGCCGGCGCGCCGATCCCGGTCGTCGCCCAGGGCATCGCCTTCACCACGACCGACATCAAGGCCCCGGCGAACACGCCCTTCCAGATCGACTTCGACAACGAGGACGCCTCGACGCAGCACAACGTCCAGATCAAGGACGCTGGCGGGACCGAGGTCTTCAACGGCCAGGTCTTCGCCGGGGTCGCCCACAAGACCTATGACGTCCCGGCGCTCGCACCCGGCGCGTACACGTTCCACTGCATCGTGCACGCCAACATGACGGGGAACCTCACGGTCCAGTGACCGGCGCCGCGGCATGACACCCAGCGGCGAGCAGCTCGCCTATTCGGACGCCTACCTGCAGCGCGTCGCGGCGCGCGTCGTCGCGATCGAGGCGGGCGACGCCGTTCTGGTCGTCCTCGACCGGACGGTCTTCTATCCGGGCGGCGGCGGGCAACCGGCCGACCGCGGTCTCATCCTGCGGACCGCGGACGGGCGGTCGTGGACGGTCCGCTCCGCGCGCAAGGCCGATGGCGAGATCGTCCACGAGCTCGAGCCCGACGACGATGGCCCGCCCGCGGTGGGCGACCTCGTCGAGGTCGACCTCGACTGGGCGCGCCGTCTCACCCTCATGCGGACCCATACCGCGCTGCACGCCCTCTGCGGGGTCGTGTGGCGCGACTACGGCGCCCATGTCACGGGCGGCAACATGGAGCCCGGGACCGCGCGGATGGACTTCGAGTTCGAGCGGATGTCGGGCGACCTCGTCGACGAGATCGAGGCGACCGTCAACCGCGAGCTGGCCGCCCAGCGCGACGTCAAGGTCAACGTCCTCCCGCGCGCCGAGGCGTTCGCGATCCCGGACCTGATCCGGACAAAGGTCAACCTTCTGCCGCCTGAAGACATCGAGCAGATTCGGACGATAGAAATCGTCGGGCTTGACTTGCAGGCCGACGGTGGGACGCACGTCTCGAACACGCGCGAAGTTGGTCAGATTCGTGTTCAGGGGTACGAGTCGAAGGGGCGGATCAACAAGCGGATCAGGATCGCACTGGTGGACGAATAATCGTCAACCTTCTGGTTGACCTAATCCGTTGCCACAGCGATGTTGGTTGACATTATTCGGAGACGGAACTCAGGATGCGCAGCCGCCGACGTAAGATCGGTCGCAAGGAGTCACCGTCATGCCCCGCTCGTCCGCTGCAAACAACCTGATCGCCCTTCCGAGCGCCGCGCCGTCGCAGCTCATGTCCGACTTCCAGTGGTTCGCGGACACGCTGCGCGCGAGGAACAGTTCGCCCAGCACGGTCGAGTCGTACCGCCTCACGCTCGCGACGCTGGATCGCTTCCTAGGTGATCGTGGGTACCCGCGCAGCACGCCGGAGATCACTCGCGCGATGCTCCAGGCGTTCATGACGGATCAGTTGGGCAAGCACTCCGCCGGCACGGCAAACACGCGGTACGCGGGCCTTCGAGCGTTCTTCAACTTCGCGGTCAACGAGGAGATCGTCGAGAAGACGCCGATGCGCGGCATGCAGGCGCCGACCAAACCGACGGAACCCGTGCCTGTGCTCTCGATCGAGGACCTGCGCGCGCTGCTCGACGCCTGCTCAGGCAAGACGTTCGCCGATCGTCGCGACACGGCGATCCTGCGCCTGCTGCTCGACACGGGGATGCGGCGCGCTGAACTCATGGGCCTGCATATGGACGATGTGCTGCTCGATCAGCACCTCGTCCAAGTCCGCCACGAGAACGCGAAGGGCAAGAAGGCACGCGTGGTGCCGTTCGGTGCGAAGTCGGCGCAGGCGTTGCAGCGATACCTCCGCCTCCGCCGAACGCACAAGTACGCCGCGTCGCCGTTCCTGTGGGTGTCGCAGATGGGCGCTCAGATGGAACCTCCGGCGCTCAACAACCTGTTGGTGGAGCGGACGCGCGCTGCCGGATTGGCGCACGTGCATCCGCACCAGTTCCGCCACACGGCGGCGCACCTCAACCTCAAGGGTGGCATGCAGGAGAACGCGCTCATGCGCCTGATGGGGTGGTCATCGCCGGAGATGCTCCAGCGCTACGGTGCCTCCGCCGCGGACGAGCGCGCGCGTGCCGCCTACTTCGCCCAAGGTGCGCCTGGCGACCTCGTGTGACGGGTCGCGCGACCGCGCAGAACGGTCGCTGACAGGAGGAACGATCCCGAGGGGCGTCGATACCCAGCGACGCCCCTCCGCCGTGTCAGCGACCGTCGAAACCGACGTTCTACGTCGATCATTGGTCGAGTTGACAACCATCGCCAAGTCGCCAAGTATCGGGGGCAGGAACCGAATATCGACCGACGGGTTCGCCAGCGAAGCGTGTTGTAAGAACGGGACGACCTGCCACGGCAGGCAACGGACGACCAGCACCCGTCTCCTTGAAAGGAGACGGGTTTTCTTATGCCTCGCGGTGGGTCCCGTGGACCTGCGCTGATCCCACAGGACGTGCTCGCTGCGCGTTCTCCATTCGCACGTGAGATGACCGAGCGACGCATCACGCTCGGCATGTCGCAGATGGACCTCGCGACGATCGCGAAGGTCCCACAGACGTCGATCGCCGCCTACGAGATCGGCGTCATCCGTCCGGGTCCGACCTCCCTCGCGAAGATCAAGGCGGCGTTGTCGTGGACGGACTGACGCTCCACGAGAAGCGCGCTCGCGCTGGTCGCCTCGGCGGTCTGCAGAAGGCGATCAACCGCGCCGCTGACCCTGCCTCGATGACCGAGCAGGCACGTGAGGCGTTCCTCGCGACGTTCGGCACGCGGCACGTCTGCTCGCTCGGGTGCGACGTGACGATCTCACCTGACCTCGGCGAGGCGGCACGCACCCTCGCCGCGCGTCGCGCCCAGCGGATGCACTTCCTCCGCATGGTCGAGAAGCGCGAGCGCGATCGGCGTGCGCTGCGAGTCGTGCCGCGATGACCGACGAGGAGCGTTGGGCGGAGTTGCTTGTCCGCCCAGATAACCGTGGATTGCGGTCGATCACGCTCGCCTGCGCCCACGGCGCGGCGCGATGGGAGGAGTTCAGGTCGCCTGCTGGCGGCGCGGCGATCCGCCTCTTCTACGCCTCGCTTGACGCCCAGTTCACGGACGAGGAGATGAGTCCTCGTGCGAAGGCGGCAACGGTGATCCGAACGCTGCTCGCACACCGACTGGAAGAGCGATACGGGTGCTTGTGCGGGTACGTGCCGTTCGCGATCGAGGAGGACGCGTAGATGCCTCCGCGAGCGCTTGTTGCACGAGTTCCAAGCACACGTCCGTTGTCTCGCGGGTCACGTGGTCGATCCTGTCCATGCCGTCACCTCAGGTGGGGAAGGGATGCGCGGCGTCAACGTCACTTGAACCCACCGCGCCCATCGATCGTCGGCGAAGCACGCGGGGTCGTGTCAACGGCAGGCGGTGGACGATGGTGACCGTCAACACGCGCGGCGTCCGCGACCTGCGCTACTGGCGCGCGCACCTCGACGCGATCGAAGACCAGGGCGACGGGTCGATCATGGCGCGCTGCCCATCGCACGACGACGGGCGACCGTCGCTGCACGTCACGGAGCGGAAGGGGCGCGATG
Organism: uncultured Chloroflexia bacterium; assembly: GCA_963813335.1. GTDB lineage: Bacteria > Chloroflexota > Limnocylindria > Limnocylindrales > CSP1-4 > SPCO01. The sequence goes on along the minus strand of CAWEYL010000006.1, from coordinate 26,161 downwards.
CCCTCGTCCGCTGCTTCGCAGGATGCGGATACGCCGACGTGGTCGCAGCGGTCGATGGCAGTCGGCGCAACGGTCACGTCTCCATCGCCACCAGCAGCGAGGTGTCGCCCCTGACCGCGCTGCCTCGACGGACGCGACAGGCGCCGCTCGATTGGTACGCCGACTACTGCGGCGTGGATCGCGGGTTCGTCGGCACGCTGCCGATCGAGGAGCGCGAGGGCAAGGTTGCCTTCACGTTCAGCGGCACGAGCGTCGTCCGCACGCGCGATCCGCTGACCGGCGAACACGGATGGGCACCGAAGGGGGCGAAGGCGCCTCCGATCTGGCCGCTGCTCGACGAGTACCCCTCGTCGATCGTGCTTACCGAAGGCGAATCCGACTGCATCGTCCTGCGCTCGCGCGGCATCGACGCGTTCGCCATCACCAAAGGCGCAGCAACCGCGCTGACGCATTCTCAGATCGACGCTCTGCGGCGGCGAGGCGTGGGCAAGATCGTTGTCGCCTTCGATGCGGACGCCGAAGGCAGCGACGGTTCAAGCGAACTATCTGCCCGCATCGTTGCCGCAGGGTTGGACGTCGCGACGATCCGACCGCCTGACTACGACCCTCTGACGGGCGGCGGCAAGGATTGGCGTGCCTGGCACCTCGCGGGTGGACGCGATCTGCCGTCGCCTGACGAGGCGCACGTCTTCCTTACGCGGTCGGAGTTGGGGGCGATCATGCCAACCAACCTCGACTGGATCTGGCATCCGCTCCTGTACCGATCAGGGATCACGCTGCTGTCGGGTCCTGAGAAGGCAGGCAAGTCGTCCTTCCTGTCCGACCTGTTGGGGCACCTGACGCGCGGCGACATGTTCCTCGGGCGCGCGATCAGGAAGGCGTCGGTGCTGATCCTCACCGAGGAGTGGGGACCTCCGATCACGCTGAAACTCGACCGCTACGACGTGCGCGCACGGACGCTTGCGTACGCCGAGGCGGTCGCAGCGTCGCTGACGTTCACGGACGCGCTCGTGCTCGCCTCGCGAGAGGTGAAGGCAGGCAGAGCGGAGGTCGTCGTCATCGACACCTTCGCTCAATGGGCAGGGATCGAGAACGAGAACGACGCCGCCGAAGTCACGGGATCGATCGCGCTGATCCGCTCGACCGTCGCGCGTGCTGGCGCCGCCGTGATCGTCGTCCACCACTTCCGCAAGGACGACGCGAGGGCGCGAGGATCGACCGCGCTCACGTCGTCCGTGGACATCCTTGCCGAGTTCGCGCCTGACCCCAACGGCGACGCGGACGACCGCGTGGTCAACGTCAAGGGGCGAGTGGTCGAACCGACCTACTTCCTCCTGTCCTACGACCGCGACACGCAGCGCTACGCGGATCGCGGGTCAGGCGAGGGCGTGATCGCCATGCGCGTCAGTCGAGCGCAAGCGCTGCGCGGCGACCAGCGGAAGCGACGCGAGGCGATCACTGCGCTGCTCACGGATGCCGCGCTGTCTGTCGAGGAGGTGCGGAGCGCGCTGGCGCGAGAAGGCATCGCGGCGTCGCCGAACACCATCCGCGCCGACCTGCACGACCTCCAAGCGATCGAGTCAGACGCGCAGGGGAAGTCGCACAAGCGCGTGTTCCGACTCGATGGCGGTGCGGCGTGAAGGCGGTTCGTCGCTTGCAGTCGGTCGCTTGCACCGGTGAACGCGACGGTGCAAGCGAAAGGCGATTTCGCTCGCACTCAGAGGCGCGTAGCGCTGAGTGCGTGCGAGCGATCGACGCGTGCAATCGAGTGGTGAAAGCGATGAGGAGTGTGCTCATGAGACACGGCACGTCCGCCGTGGACGTTGGACGGGCATCCGTTCCTAGCGGGTCCGACCGCGATCGATGCCAGGCGCAGGTTGCCCACCGTTACGTCAGGCATCGGTCGGCAGGTCCAGGTTCGCGGTCGCGGTCGATCGCAGGTCGCTCCACCTCGGATTACGTCAACCGCGACCGCGTTCCGACCGTGCGACGTGTGGCCACCCCCCACCCTCTACATCTGGCGACCGGCGCCCCGGAGCCCGTCGGCCAGCGAGAGCGCGCACTCGCGCAGGCATCGCGGCAGGAGCAGCGCTGATGGCTGGGTACTGCCGCACCTGCACATCAGAGGACAAGGCAGCGATCGAGGCGCTGATCGTGTCCGGACGCTCGCTGTCCGCCGTTGGGCGTCAGTTCTCGATGGATCGCGACGCGCTGCGTCGGCATCGCGACCGGCACATGTCGATGGCGCTGACGGCGCTTCGCGCGGAGCAGGGGACCGCCGTCCAGATCGAGACGACCGCGCGCGACCGCGTCGAAGGCCTCGTCTCGAAGTTGGAGGCGCTCGTCAACCGGACGCACGACGAGAAGCGTGAGTCGATGCTGCTGGGCGCCTCGCGCGAACTGCGCGCCTCGATCGAGTTGCTGGCACGCCTGAGCGGCGAGCTGCGCCCCGAGAACCAGTCGACGGTGCAGGTGCTCAACCTGTCCACGTCCGACGAGTGGGTGCGGACGCGCATGACGATCCTCGCGGCGTTGCAGCGGCACCCTGACGCGCTCGCGGACGTGACGAACGCGCTGCGGAGGATCGAGGCATGACCTCCCTCGCGCGCGATCTGCTCCGCGCGCTCGATCCAGTCGAGTTGTGCTCGTCGATCGGCATGACGCCGGACGACTGGCAGCGCGGCGCGCTCCGGTCGCGGCATCCGCGCCAGTTGTGGAACTGCTGCCGCCAGAGCGGCAAGAGCACGACGGCAGCGGTCGCCGCTGTCCATCAGGCGAGCAGCGTCCCTGACTCCGTCGTCCTGATCGTGTCCGCGGGCCTGCGCCAGTCGAGCGAGGTCGCAGGCAAGGTCCGCCACCTGTGGAAGGAACTCGCGCTCGTCAAGACAGGCGACAACCAGACGACCCTCACAGCGGAGAACGGGTCGCGCGTGATCTCGCTGCCGGCGTCCGAGAGCACGGTGCGCGGGTTCTCGGCAGACCTCCTGATCCTCGACGAGGCATCGCGGATCGATGACGACATGTACGCCGCCGTGCGTCCGATGCTCGCGGTCACGGGCGGGCGCCTGATCGCCCTGAGCACGCCGTTCGGTCAGCGCGGTTGGTGGTGGGACGCGTGGGCGAACGGCGGTCCTGGGTGGGAGCGGTACGAGGTTCCGGCGTCCGCTGTGCCGCGCATCTCCGCGGACTTCCTCGAGGAGGAGCGTCGGTCGCTGGGGTCGTGGGTCTACCAGCAGGAGTACGAGTGCGCGTTCGTGTCCACGTCGGACGCGATCTTCCGCCCAGACGACATCGCTCGGATGCTCGCGCAAGGCGAGGGCATGCCGGGCCTCTTTGAGGAGGTGGCCAGATGAACCTTGTTGTTGCCCTCGATCCGGGTCAGCGTCAGGACCCGGCGGCGCTCGTGATCGTCGAGCGGATCATGCTCGCGAGGGACGCCCCACAGGACCACGACCGATGGCGGTGGGACGTCGCCTACGCCCAGCAGTGGGCACTGGGCACGCCGCACACGTCGGTCGTGACGGACACCCTCGCGGTCATGGGGAGGGAAGGCCTCGAAGACGCGCGCCTCCTGTTCGACGCGACAGGGGTCGGTGCCGTCTACGAGGACATGTTCCGCCAGGCCAAACGGGACGGTCGTCTGAGGCTGTGGGCGCAGCCGATCATCCTGACCGCGGGCATCCTCGACAACGGCGGGCACCTCGCGAAGCGGAACCTCGTCGGCAAGTACGAGGCGAAGTTGAGCAGCGGTCAGATCGCCGTCCGCGACACTCCGCTGCGGAAGGAAATCGCGAAGCAGCACGCCTCGTTCCGCGCCAAGTTCTCGCAGAGCGGCGCGGACACGTACGAGGCGCTGCGCGACGGTCGCGACCACGATGACCTGATCGTCGCGCTCATGCTCGCGACCTACTGGCGGATCGGGTCGGGTCAGTCGCGCTACCTGTCGCGGTCAGGGGTCCTCGTCACCTCGCGCGATGCATCGTCGGACCCGTACTGATGCCCACGCCGCGTGATCGCCTGCAAGCGATCGACCACAAGTTGCTGCTGCTCGCGCTCGAACGCGACGGGGCGTGGGGCACGCCGCCAGCGTCCCCTGAACGTCGCGAGGCGATCCAGCAGGAGATTGGCGTGCTGCGCGCACGCCGAGGACCCATCGCCCAGTCAGTCAAGCAAGAACAGGAGGTCAAGGTGAGCAGAGACAAGGCACGAACGCTGCGCAAGACGTTCCGCGAGCAGTACGCGGCGATCGCTGCGAGGTACAGCGAGTCGCAGTCAGATCGGTACCCCATCGAGTACCGCCAGCGCGAGGGCGCAGCGATCCTCAAGGAGTTGGCCGCGCTCGAAACGAGTCACTCGCGCGAGATGCTCCTGTGGCACCACGGGCAGCGGACGGAGGCAGCGCGTCTGCGCGCGTCCGATCCTGTCGGCGATCCGGCGGTCGAGATGCGCCGCCTCCGCGAGCAGATGGAGGCGAACGCGCTCGCCGAGCAGTACCCATCGCGGGCGCAGGCGCGGAACATCCTCCTCCCTGAGGCACGGCGCCTGCTCCAGGCAGGCAACCTCGACGCCGCGCAGAAGTACCTCGCGGCAGCGAGGAAGGTCGGCGCTGACGACGGCAACCTCGATCGCGAGATCGCTCACCACCTCGACAAGACGGTGCCTCATCGACGGCAGGCGGTCGAGATCGAGGTGATGGCGCAGGACGAACTCGAACTGTCGCGGCGAGACATCGCTGCGTCTCGCGTCGCCCACAAGATCGGAACGCCGGTTGAGCAGATCCGCGCCTCCAACGTCGTGAAGATGGCCGACTACCAGCGGCAGCGCGAGGCACCGGTCCTCGCGCAGGAACTCGGCATCGAGTTGCCCACGGCAACCGACTAGACACGCCCACCGCGCGTCAGCCGGGCGCGCACGGATCGGGCAATGGGGCGCGTGGGCTGTCGTCTGCCTGCGCGCCCTTCATGTCCTGTCCAAAACAACGCGGATTAGGCGGTCGCTCTGACGCGCCCCTGTCTGTGGTCGGATCGCGTGCGATCGTCGCTCGTCGTCCTTGCCAGCCGCCTCAGCGACCGCGCTCGTCCCAGGGCCGTCCCACCGATCTTCGGAAACTCGGCAACCGATGGCGGCCTACCATCGGTGCCGATGACCGCAACGGACGATCACGGCACGCTGCCTGCCCACGCGGAGCGGATGCTGAGGCTCCTCGAAACGATCGGGAGCCGTGGCAGTTCAGGCGGCGTGGCGCACATGCAGCACATGGAGCACGCGAAGCGCACCGGGCAACTCGCCCACCATCTTCGCGCGGCGCTGCTTCTGAGCGAGGCCCGGTACTACCCGAGCGCGCTCGTCGTCATCCGCGCCGCGCTCGAACACCACCTGATGGATCGCCTGATCCTGCTCGCGAACCGCTACATCGTCGTCTACTCGAATGCCAAGGAGAAGGAGGCCGCGAGGTGGGATGCGGACCTTCGAGCGGCGAAGGCGAAGGACGGGTCCGACATCCATAGCTGGTTCTGGGATCGCGAACACCACCTGAACGTCGTCCGCCGAGGACTCCACAGCGACAAGTCGAAGAAGGGCCGCGGTCAGACGATCTCGAACTACTACTTCGAGGTCGATCGGTTCGACCCATTCCTGGGACCGAAGTGGCACGCCGGACGGCTCGCTGCGCCGTTCTGGGAGAAGAAGCTAATGCTGCAGCTGGCGGACGAGCAGACGCTGGCATGGAACCACCTGTTCCGGCGCTCGGCGGTCATGAAGGCGCTGCGCGTGAACGGACTGCTGATCGGGAAGCACATTCAGGTGGACGTGCACTACGGGTTCCTGAGCGGATACGCGCATCCGTCGAAGCGTGGCTACGAGGCGATCTTCGGCGGCAACACCCCTGATCGAATGGGTATGTTCGACCACTACGCGAGCGAGCTGGTGCTCCTGTACGTCATCGCGATGGCCGCCGCCGAGGTCGAGGTCTACGGCAGGATGGCGCGACGGCCTCCTCGCCTCATCCTCAGGGACTGGGATGTGGTCATGTCGGAAGTCCGCGAGGCGCAGGAGGCGTCGTCCTACTTCTGGTTCCTGTCGGGCGCTCCCGAGGACTTCGATCGCATCGACACCGTCCACACGCCGCCCGGTGATGCGCGGTTGAAGTGGGGAGCGCCTCGGCGCAACCCGGCGAAGATCAGGCCGACGCGTGTTCACTACTACCGGAACCCGCTCGAACGCCTCGTGAAGCTGCACAACAGCAGCCACGAGTTGTCGACGGGCCTCGCCTACCGCTCACCGTTCGAGCGACCCGACGCTCTCCGTCGCTGAGTGGCTCCACCACTGCTCGCGGCGTCCGCCTGTGGGTCTACGCTCTCCGTGACGCATATCAAAGGGCCCAGCTTGGGAACGCACGCGAGGGGGTCGCCCGTCCATGGCTACATACGACAGACTCGACTGGCACTTCGACAGCGCCATTGCGGCGGGTCAGCCACCGGAGAACGCGTTCACTCACATCGGGTTCTACCTGGCATGGATCATCCGACACGACCTCCACAACCCGAAGGTGTTTCCGGCGTCTCACGTTGTCGCCGTGAAGCAAGGCGAGATGACGGGGTCAGACCTCGCCGACGACATCGATACGAAACTCCTCCCAGCCGACATGAACGCTGAGGGGCGCGCGTTCAGCGATGCGCGGTACTCCGCGTACGTGGACGAGTACGGCAGAGTGTTCGCCGACGAACCCGACTATTCGGTCGGTGACGATCCCGCCAGCTACGCGCGGATCGCTCCAGCGCTGGACCGCTTGTACGCAGACTGGGTAGCGGATGGACGCCCGAAGCCACCGCCCGAGCCCGAGAGCGACGAACCGACCCCGTGGCAAGCGAACGCCTCGTTCGCACCACCACGTGAGATGTCGCTCGAGGAGATCGAACGCGTCACGGCGGAGATCGCCGCAGAGCTCGGCGCCACCGTCGGACGGCCGCCCACGCCTGAGCAGATGCCGCACGAGGCGCCGGACCTTGAGGCGCTCATCCCGACTGATCTCACGTCGCCACCAATGGATGTGTCCTCGGTTAGCGCGACGCATTGGGGGTCATCGCTCGTCAACAGGGCGCTCAAGCGGCTGGACACGCGACCGCGCGACGCCGTAGTCGTGACGGCGATGGGGGGAACTGGACCAGGCGTGCTCACCGTCAGCCTCTACGGCGTGCCGGGGGTCACTGCGGAGCGCCTCGACGCGGAGTTTGGTACAGCCATCTACCTGCCGTCGCGGGGGAAGTGGCAGCAGCGGGAGATTGCGGGACGCACTGTCAAGTGGGCGTCAGGTCACGAGTTCACCGTCGCCTTCTGGTCACGTGACGCTCTCGTGGTGCACGTGGCGGGAGAGGCAGATGCTGTCGAGGCTGCGATCGCGAAGCTCCCCTGACCGACAGTGGCGGAGTCACGGCGAGCCGACATTGCCGCTGTGTCGTGCGGGATTCCCTGACATAACACCGTGAACGTAGCAAACTGGGGTCGTGCGTGATCCCGCGTTTGCTAAGCGATAAGGGACAGGATCATCCGGACCAAGGTCAACCTGCTCCCCGAAGGCATCGAGGAGATCCGCACGATCGAGATCGTCGGCCTGGACCTCCAGGCCGACGGCGGGACCCACGTCGCCAACACCCGCGAGGTGGGCGCGATCCGGGTGACCGGCTACGAGTCCAAGGGGCGCATCAACAAGCGCATCCGGATCGCGCTGGCCTGACCGGACCTAGACGCCCGTTTCAGCCGCGATCCGGCCGGAGCTGATGGCCGCGGTGAACGCGTCGAAGTCGCGTTCAGTCTGGTCCGCGTACGCCTCGGCGAAGGTGCCCATCGCGCGGTCGAAGGCGTCGTCCGTGCCGAGGTAACCGGCGATCGTGGACGGTTCGCCGGACCTGGCGTGGCCGCGGGCGAGCGCCCAGCCGCACAGTTCACCCCAGGCGATCAGATCCTCCACCGTCATCGCCTCGACGACGGCGCTGGCCTTCTGGTCCTGCAGCTGGCGGACATACCAGTGGTGGCCCTGCGGTCCGACCGCCCACCCGAGCAGGACGTCGCTCGCCGCTTGCAGGCGGCGTTGGCCGGCGACCACCCGGGCTCCGTGGCTCGGCTGGCCGCTGGGGCCGAGGAACCGCTCCAGGACCGATGCCTGTGCCTCCTTGACCTGCAGGAACAGGGGGTCGCCGCCCGAGCCCGCATCGAGCAGCACCACCCCCGCGAAGAGGCCGACGCTCCCGACACCGACGACCTTCATGGCGTAGTCCACGATCTCGTAGCGGTCGAGCAGGACGAGCCGATCCTCCTGCATCGATGCTCGGTAGCTGGCCATCACGGACTCGACGAGCGGGTTCGTGACGTCGGGTCGGTGCACGATCACCGGCGGGTGGTCGATGATCCGCCGACCCCCGCCGACGACCTCCGTGAGCTTGGGCAGCTCATGGAGTGCGTCATGGTGGGCGGCCGACCGCATCGCCGTCTCGATCATCGGCCGCGCGCGCTTGCTGACGAAAGTCATGATGCTCGCGACCGGCACGGACGAGTAGTAGACGTCGATCGCGCGCATGGCGGCGTACTCGATCATCCGCTCGCGATAGGAGCGGATCGCGCGATGGACCGCGTGCCGGCTGTCGTGGGCCGCGAACCCACGCGATCGCCCGGCGACGATCAAGCTGGCGGCCAGGCGCTGGAGGTCCCACTCGAACGGCCCGTGGAGGGTCTCGTCGAAGTCGTCGATGTCGAACAGTTCCTCGCGTTCCGGCGAGGCGAAGAGCCCGAAGTTCGACAGATGGGCATCGCCGCACAGCTGGACCCGGATCCCGGTCCTCGGACGGGGAGCAAGGTCCGCTGCCATCGGCAGGGCGGCCCCGCGATAGAACGAGAATGGCGACAGGCTCATCCGCCCGTAGCGGACCGGGACCAGTTCCTGGACCCGGCTGACGCCCTGCTCGATCAGGAGGGCGATCGGGTCCGGCCGGTCCGCGGCCGCTCGCCAGGTGCCCATGGATGCAAGCGGGGCAGGCTGTCGCGCCGCCTCACCCGCCGCCCGAAGCGTGTCGCGTGTCGGACGGGCGGTCGCGGACCCTGGCCCCGTGTCGGGCTTGTTCGTCGGTTCGGCCATCGGTCTCCCGCCTCGGCGCCATCCGCTTCACGTCCGGTAGGGGCGCCCCAGCGCACGGCTCGTGGCTATAGTGCCTCTCTCGCGGGTGCGACGACGATCTGGCCGGGATCCCACCGTCAGCCTCGACTTCGGAGGGCGATGTGGCCAGCGCGGCGCCGAAACCGGGCAAGTCCAAGGCTGGCGGGAGCCCGCTCCCGATCCTCGCGGGGCTCCTCCCGATCGATCCTGCACGTGTCCCCTCGGACATGATCGCCGGCGCGACACTCGCGGCCCTGGCCATCCCGGAGACGATGGGCTACGCCAACATGGCGGGCATGCCCCCGGTCACCGGGCTCTACACGATGGTGATCCCCATCTTCCTGTTCGCCCTCTTCGGCTCGTCCCGTCACCTCGTCGTCGGGGCGGACTCCGCCACTGCCGTCGTCCTGTTCGCCGGCCTGGCCGGTCTCGGGCTCACGTCGGGCTCCACCGAGTGGGTCGCGATGGCCAGCCTCGCCGCCCTGATGGTGGCGTTCGTGCTCGTCGCCGCGCGCGCCCTGCGACTCGGCTTCATCGCCAACTTCCTGTCGCGCAGCGTGCTGATCGGGTTCCTCACGGGGGTCGGTATCCAGGTCGCCATGGGCCAGCTGCACGGCGTCCTCGGCGTGAGCGAAGGCAGTGGAACGACGCTGGAGAAGTTCGCGACGACCCTGAAGAACTTCGGCGCGACCATCCAGGACGGCACGATGGCCCAGGACTGTCTGCCCACGATCCTCGTGGCGGTCGCCGTCTGGTCGATCATCCTGGGCTCGGAGAGGATCGACAGGAAGATCCCGGGTGCACTCATCGCGGTCGTCGGGATGATCGTGATCAGCAAGCTGGGATTCCTGCCGGCCTCGGCGACGGTGCTTGGGTCGGTCGCGGCCGGGTTGCCGCCGATCGGCTTGCCACAAGGCGTCATCACCACGACGAACGTCTCCGCCCTGCTGCCCACGGTCTTCTCCTGCTTCATCATCATCCTCGCGCAGAGCGCCGCCACATCGCGCGCGTACGCGGCAAAGTACGACGACAGCTTCGACGAGAACGTGGACTTGATCGGCCTTGGCCTCGCCAACATCGGCGCCGGGATCTCGGGCACGTTCGTGGTCAACGGCAGCCCGACCAAGACCGAGATGGTGGACGGTGCTGGCGGCAAGAGCCAGATCGCCCAGGTGACGGCCGGGCTCATCGCGGTCCTGGTCCTGCTCTTCCTGACCGGAGCCCTGGCGTACATGCCGAACGCGGTCCTGGCCGCCGTCGTGCTGATGATCGGCCTCCGCCTCATCGACATCGCCGGGATGCAGAGCGTCGCTCGGGTCCGCGGCGGCGAGTTCGTCGTGGCGGCCCTGACCGCCGCGACGGTCGTCGTCGTCGGCATCGAGCAGGCCATCATCCTGGCCATCGTCCTGTCGGTCATCGAACACCTGTCGCACGCGTATCGGCCGTTCGACACGACCGTCTCGATCACCCCGGGGGGCCGTCTCGAAGCGACGCCAGTCGCCAGCGGCGCGATCATCCAGGCGGCACCGGGTCTCGTGGTCTATCGCTTCGCCGCGGGCCTCTACTACGCCAATGCGACCCGGTTCACGGCAGAAGTCCTGCAGATCCTGGACGAGGCCGATCCGAAGATCGAGTGGTTCTGCCTGTCCGCTGCGTCGATCGGTGACATCGACTACTCGGGTGCCGGAGCGATACGTCAGGTCGCGTCGGAGATCAAGAAGCGGGGCGCCACGTTCGTCGTCTGCGAACTGGAGCCCGGCCTCGTCGATGCCCCGGTCAGGTATGGCCTCCGGCCCGAGATCGACGGGATCTACCCGTTCATCGAGGACGTCATCGCGGCATACGCCAAGCGGGACACGACGTCGTAAGGTCGGTGCTGGTCAGGCTCCGTCGGCGCCGCGACCGAACGTCCTGACTGTGGCACGATCGTGGGCGATGGCTCGCCTCCCGATGCCCGTGCTCGCCAGCCCGCTGATCCGGCGCGTCGCGTGGCACATCCGGCGAGTCGGGGGTTCGCTCGACCGGCGCTTCTTCCTGACCCTCGCCGAGGGCATCGTCGGGTTCGTGCTGGTCGCCGCGATCTTCATCACGCTGTTCGAGAAGACGTGGACCCTCGAGTCCATCTTCGACTCGTTCAACTGGGGGATCGCGACCGTCCTGGGCCAGGGCGACTCGGCGTACGTGACCTCGCCGGCCGGCCGGATCGTCGGCTGGTTGCTGATCCTGTTCGGGGTCGCCATGCTCGGCATGATCACCGGCGCCCTCGTCGCGATGGTCATCGATTTCCTGCTCAAGGAGGGCCAGGGTTTGGGTGCGTCCGGGTTCAAGGACCACATCATCGTGTGCGGCTGGAACTCGACCGCGCGCGACCTCATCGAGGAGCTGAAAGGCGACGACTATCACCTGCAGGTGGTCGTCCTGACCGATGCTGACAAGAACCCGGCCGGGTCCGGGATCTACTTCGTCCGCGGCGACGCCACCAACTCCGAGGATCTCGACCGTGCCGGCCTCGAGCACGCCGCCGTCGCCGTCGTGTTCCCGATCGACGGCAGCGACGCGGCCGACATGCAGTCGATCCTGACCATCATGGCGATCAAGCACACGGCCCCGGGCGTCCGCGTCGTCTCGGAGGTCAACAACCCTCGCCACGAGATGCACTTCCGCCGTGCCGAGGTCGACGAGCTGCTCGTGAGCTCCAAGCTGGCGTCGCACCTGCTTGCCCGGTCGGCGCTCTATCCGGGGCTGACCTCGCTGGTCACCGACATCGTGTCCGGTGGGATCGGCTCGGAGCTGTACCGGATCGTGCTGCCGTCGGACTACGGCGGCATGACGGTCGATGCGGTCTCGGCCCGCCTCCGCGAGGACCACCGGGCGACGCTCCTGTCCGTCAACCGCGGCGGGCAGGCGTTCACCAACCCGCCGGTCGACTTCCTCATCGAGGAGGGCGACGACGCGATCGTGGTTGCCGAGAGCCTCGGCGAGCTCGCTCCGATGGAGCTCCGCGACGCCACGGTGCCCCATGCCGGGAGCGCCTCGGTGGTGCCGTCGGCCTAGCGCCCGGTCGCACGCGATGCCAGGAGTGACGCCCATGCCGCAGGTCGCCGACAGCCACGACCTGATCCGCGTGCAGGGCGCGCGCGTGAACAACCTCAAGGACATCAGCGTCGCGATCCCGAAGCGCCGGCTGACGGTCTTCACCGGCATCTCCGGCTCGGGCAAGAGCTCGCTGGTGTTCGGCACGATCGCCGCCGAGTCGCAGCGGCTGATCAACGAGACGTACAGCGCCTTCGTGCAGGGCTTCATGCCCACGCTGGCGCGGCCCGACGTCGACGTGCTCGACGGGCTGACGACCGCGATCATCGTCGACCAGGAGCGGATGGGCGCCAACGTCCGCTCGACGGTCGGCACCGCGACCGACGCGAACGCGCTCCTGCGCCTGCTGTTCAGCCGCTTGGGAACGCCCCATGTCGGTCCGCCCACGGCCTACTCGTTCAACATCCCGCAGCGCAAGGCCAGCGGGGCGATGACCGTCGACCGCGGGAAGGGCGAGCGGATCGTCGTCCGCGACGCCATCTACTACGGCGGCATGTGCCCGCGCTGTGAGGGCATGGGCTCGATCACCGACATGGACCTGACCCAGCTCTACGACGACACGAAGTCGCTCAGCGGGGGCGCGCTCAAGGTCCCGGGCTACAGCATGGACGGCTGGTGGGGCCGCATCTTCGCCGGCGCCGGCTTCGACATGGACAAGCCGATCAGCGACTACACCCCGTCCGAGCTCGACGACCTGCTCCACAAGGAGCCGACCAAGATCAAGGTCGAGGGCGTCAACCTCACGTTCGAGGGACTGATCCCGCGGATGCAGAAGTCGATGCTGTCGAAGGACATCGACACGCTGCAGCCGCACGTCCGCGCGTTCGTCGAGCGGGCGGTGACGTTCACACCGTGCCCGGATTGCGGCGGCACACGGCTCAACGGGCCGGCGCGCTCGTCCAAGATCGCCGGCATCAACATCGCCGACGCCTGTGCGATCCAGATCGACGACCTCGCCGAGTGGCTGCGCGGCCTCGACGAGCCGTCGGTGGCGCCGCTGCTCGCCGGCCTTCAGCACACGTTCGACTCGTTCGTCGAGATCGGGCTGGGCTACCTCTCGCTCGACCGACCGTCAGGGACGCTGTCGGGCGGCGAGTCGCAGCGGACCCGGATGATCCGCCACCTCGGCTCGTCGCTGACGGACGTCACCTACGTCTTCGACGAGCCCACCATCGGGCTGCACCCGCACGACATCGCGCGGATGAACGGCCTGCTGCTGCGGCTGCGCGACAAGGGCAACACGGTGCTCGTCGTCGAGCACAAGCCCGAGGTCATCGCCATCGCCGACCACGTCATCGACCTGGGCCCGGGCGCCGGGACCGCGGGCGGCGAGGTGGTCTTCGAGGGCACGGTGGAGGGACTGCGCGCCAGCCCAACGCTGACCGGGCGGCACCTGGACGACCGCGCGTCGGTCAAGCCGTCCGTGCGGACGCCCGCGGGCCGGCTCGAGGTGCGCGGCGCGACCACCAACAACCTCCAGGGCGTCGATGTCGACATCCCGCTCGGCGTGCTGGTGGTGCTGACCGGCGTGGCCGGGTCGGGCAAGAGCTCGCTCATCGACGGCTCCGTCGCCGGCCGGGACGGCGTGGTGACGATCGACCAGGGCGGGATCAAGGGCTCGCGGCGCAGCAACCCGGCGACCTACACCGGGCTGCTCGACCCGATCCGCGCGGCGTTCGCGAAGGCCAACGGGGTGAAGCCGGCGCTGTTCAGCGCCAACTCCGAGGGCGCCTGTCCGACCTGCAACGGCGCGGGGGTCATCTACACCGAGCTCGGGTTCATGGACACGGTCGCCACCACCTGCGAGGACTGCGAAGGGAAGCGCTACCAGGCCGCGGTGCTGGACTACCATCTCGGCGGCCGCGACATCAGCGAGGTGCTCGCGATGTCGGTGAGCGAGGCCGAGGCGTTCCTCGGCAGCGGCGACGCGCGCACGCCCGCCGCGCACGCGATCCTCCAGCGCTTCGTCGACGTCGGGCTCGGCTACCTGCGGCTCGGCCAGCCGCTCCCCACGCTGTCAGGCGGGGAGCGCCAGCGGCTCAAGCTGGCCACCCACATGGGCGAGAAGGGCGGCACCTACGTCCTCGACGAGCCGACGAGCGGCCTCCATCTCGCCGACGTCCGGCAGCTGCTCGCCCTGCTCGACCGGCTCGTCGACGGCGGCAAGTCGGTCATCGTCATCGAGCACCACCAGGCCGTGATGGCGCACGCCGACTGGATCATCGACCTCGGCCCGGGCGCCGGCCGCGACGGCGGGCGGATCGTGTTCGAAGGCACGCCGGCCGACCTCGTCGCCGCCCGGTCCACGCTAACGGGCGAGCACCTCGCGGCCTACGTCGGCGGCTGACGGCCCCCCGGCTGCCGCTGCGCCCCTCGGCTAGAGCGCCTTGACCGCCGCGGTCAGGGCGGCCAGGCCGTCCTTCGCGTCGGCGAACAGCATCCCGGTCTTGGGATCGGTATACAGCTCGTTGTCGATGCCGGCGTAGCCGCGACCCATCGAGCGCTTGATGACGACGATGGACTTGGCATGGTCGACGTCGAGGATCGGCATCCCGGAGACCGGCGAACCGGGCCGGCGTGCCGCCGGGTTCGTCACGTCGTTGGCGCCGATGACGAGCGCCACGTCGCAGCGGTCGAACTCCGGGTTGATGTCGTCCATCTCCTTGAGCTGGGGGTACGGCACGTTCGCCTCGGCGAGGAGGACGTTCATGTGCCCCGGCATCCGGCCGGCGACCGGGTGGATGGCGTACTTGACGTCCACCCCGCGCGCCTCGAGGAGCTCGGCCAGCTCGCGGACGGCGTGCTGGGCCTGGGCGACCGCGAGGCCGTAGCCCGGGACGATGATCACGTGCTGGGCGTAGGCGAGCTGGATCGCCACGTCGTCGGCGCCGATCTCGCGGACCGAGCCGCCGGCGCCGCTCGATCGCGGTCTGCGTGCCTTCGCCGCCCCCGAACCCGCCGATCATGATGTTCATCACGGACCGGTTCATGGCGTCGGCCATCAGCTTGGTCAGGATCGCGCCCGAGGCGCCGACGAGCGCGCCGGCGATGATGAGGACCGGGTTGTCGAGCACGAAACCGGCCATCGCGACGGCGGTGCCGGTGAACGAGTTCAGCAGGCTGATGACCACGGGCATGTCGGCGCCGCCGATGGGCAGCGTCATCGTCACGCCGAAGACGAGCGCGGCGAGGAGGATGAGCCCCATGACCGGCACGCTCAGGTTGCCGGCCCACAGGAAGAGCGCCCCGACGACCACGATCAGCGCGAGCGCGGCCGTGACGATGCGCCCGCCCGGGATCATGACCGGTCGGGACGGGGTGATGCTGAGGCCCATCAGCTTGCCGGACGCGATCAGCGAGCCGGTGAAGGTGATGCTGCCGATGACGATGTCGAGGACGGTCGCGACGTTGACCTGGAGCGACGGGGCGCTGTGCAGGCCGAGGTAGTCGTCGATGGCGATGAGGGCCGCCGCGCCGCCGCCCATCGCGTTGAACAGCGACACCAGCTGCGGCATCGCGGTCATCTTGACCGTCCGTGCCGCGTACAGGCCCGCGCCGCCGCCGATGGCGAAGCCGACCAGGATGATCGCCCACGCGATGACGCTGAGGCCGTCGCTGTCGAGCTGCTGGGCCAGGATGAGCACGGCCGTCGCGCCGATGGCGAGGGTCATGCCGCCGGCCGAGACGAGGTTGCCGTTGCGGGCGGTCGCGGGCGAGTTCATCCGCATGAGTCCGATGACGAATGCGGCGGCGCCGGCCAGCCAGGCGAGCCGGACGAAGACTTCGACGATCCCGAGGGTGGTCACCGGCTAGGCCTCCGACTCGGTGGCGGAGGCAGCGGGCGCGGGGGCGACCGGCTTCTTGCGGAACATCTGGAGCATCCGGTCGGTCACGACGTAGCCGCCGACCACGTTCATCGAGGCGAACGCCACGGCCACGAGCGACAGGATCTGCGAGGCCGGGTCGTTGGCTTCCGCGGCGATCAGCATGCCGCCCACCAGCACGATCCCATGGATCGAGTTCGCGCCCGACATCAGCGGGGTGTGGAGCGTCGCGGGGACCTTGCTGATGACCGCGAACCCGACCAGGATCGCGATGACGAAGAGCGTCAGCGCATTGAGCAGGGTCTCGACCTCGGGGGTCATGCGGGACCTCCAGCTGCCGGCGCGGCCGGCTCGAGCAGCTTCTTGACGGCGTCGGACAGGATCGCCCCGCCGTGGGTGATGACGGTCGACTTGGTGACCTCGTCCTCGAAGTCGAGGTTCAGGTTCCCGTCCTTGACCATCCCGAGGAGCAGCGCGGAGATGTTCCGGGCGTAGAACGCAGAGGCGCCGGCCGGCATCGAGGCCGGCAGGTTGTCCGGGGCGATGACCGTCACGCCGTTGGAGGTCTCGATCGTCTCGCCGGCCCGCGACAGCTCGCAGTTGCCGCCGAGGTTCGAGGCGGCCATGTCGACGATCACCGAGCCTGATTTCATGAGGCTCACGGCCTCCGCGGTCACCAGGACCGGCGGCTTGCGGCCCGGGACCTGGGCCGTGGTGATCACCACGTCCATCCCGCCGATGACCTCGTTGAGCTCGGCCTGCTGGGCGGCGCGCTCCTCGGCCGTCAGCTCGCGGGCGTAGCCGCCGGCGCCGGTGGCGTCGATGGTCGTCTTGAGCTTGACGAACTGCGCGCCGAGCGACTCGGCCTGCTCGCGGGTCTCGGGCCGGACGTCGTAGGCCTTGACCACGGCGCCGAGGCGCCGGGCCGTGCCGATGGCCTGCAGCCCGGCCACGCCGATCCCCAGGATCAGCAGGTTCGCGGGCTTGGCGGTCCCGGCGGCGGTGGTCAGCAGCGGGAAGTAGCGGCCGTAGGCGTTGGCGGCGATGAGGACCGCCTTGTAGCCGCCGACGTTGGCCTGCGAGCTCAGCGCGTCCATCGTCTGGGCGCGCGACAGCGTCCGCGGGATCGCGTCGAGGCTGATCGCGGTCACGCCCGCGTCCGCCAGCGACTTCGCCCCGCGCGGGTCGATGAGCGGAGCGAGGAACCCGACGACCGCCTGGCCGGGGCGCAGCATCGCGACCTCGGCGGCCGACGGCTTGGCGACCTTCAGGACGACATCGGCATCGCGGTACAGCGCCTCGGTCGAGACGATGGTCGCGCCGGCATCCTTGTATGCGGCGTCCGGCAGGGCCGATCCGGCGCCGGCGCCGGTCTCGACGAGGATCTCCAGCCCGGCCGCCTTGAGCTTGCCGAGCGCCTCGGGCACCAGGGCGACGCGCCGCTCTCCGGGCGCGTTCTCCTTGGCCACTCCGACCTTCATGAGCACCACCTTGACTTGGGTTGCGGGGCGAGGGGGCCGCGGACGGGTGAGGGGTCCGCGGGTGACGCTTGGGGTCGACGGCAGTCTACCGCGCGCGCCCCGAAGGTTGCGCCGCCGCGTCGGTTGCGAATCGGATGCGAGCGGCCGGGGTCACAGGCGGGAGCGGATCTCCCAGAGGTCCGGGAAGACCGGCCGGAAGAGGGTCGAGCGCAGGTACTCCACGCCGCTCGAGCCGCCGGTCCCACGCTTCGTGCCGATCGTGCGCTCCACCATCTTGACGTGGCGGTAGCGCCACTCCTGGATCCCCTCGTCGAGGTCGACCAGCCGTTCTGCCACGAGCGCGGCATCCGGGTCCCCGCGGTAGACCGCGACCAGGACCTCCTGGACCGCCTCGTCGGGCTCGATGGTCGCCGATGGCTCGCGCGCGATGACGTCGTCGGGGATCTCGTGGCCGCGCTCGGACAGGTAATCGAGGAACGACGCCCAGACCGACGGTGTGGCCTGGGCCGCCTCGATCGCGCGTCGGGGCGCGGATCCCCTGGGCTGGGCTGCGGCCGCGCCCGGGTCGCGGGAGCCAAGCATCGCCTCGATCTCGCGGAAGCCGGCGGACTGGAACCCGGAGGCCGAATCGAGGCGGTCGCGGAAGGAGAGGAACTGGAGCGGCGTCATCGTCTCGAGGACGTCGACCTGGGCGACGAGCGTCTTGAGGATCTTGAGGACCCGGTTCAGCAGGTGGAGCGCCCGGTCCGTGTCGCCGGCCTCCAGCGCCTGCTGGACCGCGCGCAGCTCGTGGCGGAGCTGCTTGAACCAGAGCTCGTAGACCTGGTGGATGACGATGAACAGCAGCTCGTCATGCTCGGGGCCGTCCGGCCCGCTCGAACGCTCGACCTGAAGCTTCAACAGCTCCGCGATCTTCAGGTAGGACGCGTAGGTGACGGCTCGGCGGGTCACGCCGTCGATGGTACGCGCGAGCCCGCTGCGGCGGGTCAGTCCCTCGGGTGGATCCGGATGATCAGCATGGCGGCGTCCGGGTCGTCGCCCACGACCTCGCCCTCGTGCGGGATCGTGCCGTCCCAGCGGACGTAGTCGCCCGGCCCGAGCTCGATGTCGTGCTCGCCCTGGGTCATCCGGAAGTGCCCGCGCAGGACGAGGTGGTGCTCCTCGCCGGCGTGCGAGTGCAGTCCGACGCGTCCGCCGGCGTTGGTCGAGGTGATCTCGAGGATCGAGATGTCGCGCGAGGCCCGACCGTCGACATGCGATACCCGGCCCAACTCGGACTCGCTGACCGGGCGCTCGTCGGCCCGGACCACGAGCGGCGCCGGGAGGTCGTCGACGAAGAACCAGGCGGCCGGCACCTCCAGCGCGTCGGCGATCGCCATGAGGCACCCGAGCGAGGGCGAGGCCTTGTCGTTCTCGATCTGCGACAGGTAGCCCACGTTCAGGCCGCTGCGTTCGGCGACGTTGGCGAGCGTCAGCTCGCGCTCCGTCCGCCAGCGCTTGATCTGCACGCCCACGGCGGGCTTGCGCCTGGACTCCGTCGTCGTCACTTTGCTCTCCACAACATCATGTTGACAACAGCCTACTCCAGGGCGTAGGGTCTGTCCATAGCAAACACGTATTGACGAGGCCAAACTCGTCAGGTCGCAGGAGGATCGTCCGGATGGACATCAGCATCATCGGCGCCGGCAATGTCGGCAAGGCCCTTTCCACCGCCTTCGTGCGGGCCGGTCACACCGTGACGATCGCCTCGCGCGATCCCGAGGACGCCGGCGCCGTCGCCGCGGCCACGGGTGCCACGATCGCCCCGTCCAACGCCGCCGCGGCCGCGGCCGGTGACCTCGTCGTCCTCGCCATCCCGTTCGCGAGCGCGCCCGCCGTGGCCGCGGAGATCGCCGACGCCGTCGCGGGCAAGACCGTGGTCGACGTCACCAACCGGATGTCGTTCGGCGCCGCCGGCCCCGAGATCGACGGCACCATCTCGAACGCCGAGGAGCTCGCGGCGCTCCTCCCGCGCGCCCACATCGTCAAGGCGTTCAACACGCTCTTCGGGTCGAACATGGCGGACCCGATCACGAGCGGCGTCCAGCTGGACGGGTTCGTGGCCGGTGACGACGACGCCTCGAAGGCGGCGGTGCTCGAGCTGGTCGCCTCCGCCGGGCTCAGCCCGGTCGATGTCGGACCGCTCGCCCGGGCGCGCCAGCTCGAGGGCCTCGCCTTCCTCAACATCACCCTGAACATCGCCAACGGCGGCAGCTGGCAGTCCGGCTGGAAGCTCGTGGCCGCCCCGGCCGCGGTGAAGGCGGCGGCGTGACCCAGACCGTTGAACCGGCCGCGCCGGTCGAGGCGCAGACTGCGCGCGTGAGCATCCCGGTCTCGCGCCTCAACCACGCCGTCCTGTACGTTCGCGACGCCACCGCGGCGGCGGCCTTCTACCACGACGTCCTCGGCTTCGAGGTCGTCGAGAGCGCCTTCGGCGGACGCGCGGTCTTCATGCGCGCCGGCGCCGGCGACAACCACCACGACCTCGGGCTGTTCTCGGTCGGGCCGGATGCGCCGCGCCCGCCGCGCGGCTCGGTCGGGCTGTACCACCTGGCCTGGGAGGTCCCGACCATCGACGACCTCGCCGCGGCGGCCCGGATCCTGTCCGAGGCCAGGGCCCTCGGCGGCGCCTCGGACCACGGCGTCTCGAAGTCGCTCTACGGGGCCGACCCGGACGGCAACGAGTTCGAGATCATGTGGCGCGTCCCGCGCGAGGCGTGGGGCGGCTACGAGAACAACGGCGCCGTGATGCCGCTCGACCTCGACGCCGAGGTGAAGCGCTGGGGCGCCGAGGGCGCGGCCCGCGCCTGAAACCCGCGCGGCCTCGGGCCGCCACTCGATAGGGACCTGCAAGCCGTCCGCTGGCGATGCTACGGGCGGCTTCGATGTCCCCAGGGTCATGGTGTCTCGACAAGGAGGTCACCCATGGCCGAGCTCAGCACCGCGCAGCGCGAGCGGCTCCACGACTCGTCGTTCGCCTACATCGACAAGACCGGTGAGCGGCACCTGCCGATCAACGACGAGGAGCACGTCCGCAACGCCATCAGCCGCTTCTCGCAGACCGACTTCGAGGATGCTCGCGCGCGCCATTCGGCGGCGTCGCGGATCGTGATGGCGGCGAAGCGCCACGGCATCGACGTCGACGACGACTCGGACGTCATCACGGCGTGGACGCGAGGATGACCAGGCTCAGGATCCAGGTGTGCCCGATCGATCCCCAGACGATCGATCGGGTCCGCCACGCCAGCCACCCGTAGACCAGGCCGCCGCCGAGCGTCGAGAAGAGCTCGAGCTCGGGCTTGCCGAGGTGGCCGAAGACGAACGGCATCGCAGCCACGACGACGCCCAGCGGGCCGATCGTCCGGACCAGCGTCAGCATCAGGAAGCCGCGGAACGCGAACTCGACCGCGGTCAGCTCGATCGCGTTCGTGATGACGACGTCGGCCGGCGTGCCGGCACTCACCGCGTAGTAGGCCTGCGCGTCCGGCTGGCTGGCGAACCAGAGCACGACCGGGGTCATGGCGAGGCAGCCGATGGCGGTCAGCGTCGCGCCCCAGCGCCAGTCGCCGATGGTCAGGCCGTAGCGCGACGGGCGGTCGCGGAAGCCCACCAGGACCACCACCAGCGGGACGAGCCCGAACAGCAGCAACCGCTCGATCGCGAGCGCGCGGGCCCCGTCCGGCGTGCGCCCCTGGGCGACGGCGTCCGCTGACATGAACGTATGCGAGTAGTCGAACAACAGGACCAGCGTGACGACCGCGATGGCGACTGTCGCCCGGACCGGCAGCCGGAGGCCGACGAGGTCGAAGGTGGCCCGGTCCGCATGCGTCGCGGCGTACGGCGGCGCGGCGGTCAGGGCGAGCCAGGCCCGGCGGATCACCCGCTGCTCCCCGCGACTGCGTCCTCCGGCTCGGCCGGCGCGGCGCGACGGGCGCCGATCGCCCGGTCGAGCAGCCCGCTCGCCCCGGCGATACCGGCGAGGATCAGCCCCGCCCCGACGAGCTCGATGGGCGACAGCCGCTCGCCGAGGATCACGGCCGCGATGACCGCCGAGGACAGCGGGGTCAGCAGCAGCGCGGCCGACGTCCGCCCGGCCGGGACGCGTCGGACGCTGGCCATCAGCAGGAGGTTCGCCGTCGAGCTCGCCCCGAATGCGATCGTGAGCAGGGCGACGACCGCCGCTGGTTCCGGGTTCGCGGGGATCAGCGTGCCCGGCGCCCGGAGCCATTCGACGGCCAGAAGGATCGGACCCCGGCCGATGAGGTTCGCGACGGTGACCAACGTCCCGTCGAGGGCATACCGCCCACCCCAGCGCCGGGCCAGCACGATGTACAGCCCGAACATGACCGCGGCGGCGCCGCCCATCGCGATGCCGAGCAGGTTCGCGCCGTCGGGGTCGAAGCCGGCGAGCAGGGCCGTGCCGACGATCGCCAGCACGAACCCGACGACCGCCGCGGGTCGGACGCGCTCGCCGAGGATCGGGACGGCGAAGAGCGCGGCGGCCACGGCGTAGAGCGGCGAGATGAAGCCTGTGACGGTCGAGCCGCTGAGCGAGACCGCGAGGTTGACCGCCGCGATGAAGCCGAGCCCGCCGAGCCCGGCGAGGACCAGCAGGCGGAGGAGGCTCGGGGCGTTCAGGGCGGCTTTGGACGGGCGCGGGATCAGGCCGAAGGCGGCGCCGGCCACGACCACGGGCAACGCGATCGTGCAGGCGAGCCCGGCGATCGCCAGCGGTGTGAACGAGTGGAGCGCGATGGCGGTAGCCGGGTAGGCCGCGCCGTACAGGATGGCCGCCCCGGCCGCAAGGAGGAGGCCCGTCCGCTCATCGCGGATGGGCGGCGAGGTGACCATCGCGAGAGGGTACGCTGCGGGCATGGGCGCTGCCTTCCCGGCCGACGGCATGGAACTGACACACATCCTCGTGGTCGCGGATATCGCGCGGGCGCGGACGTTCTATCGGGACGTGCTGGGCGCGACCGTCTACCGCGAGTACGGCGGGACGTCGTGCGTGCTCCAGGCATTCGGGACGTGGCTGCTGCTCGTGACCGGCGGTGGTCCGACCGCCGACAAGCCGACCGTGACGTTCGCGGAGCCGGCCGATCCCGACGCCGTCAGCCACTCGATGACGATCCGCGTCCCGGATGCCCGGGCCGCGCATGCCACCCTGATCGAGCGCGGCGCCGTCTTCCTCGCGCCCCTGGTCGAGTCCGAGTGGGAGATCCGCGGCTTCTTCCGCGACCCCGACGGCCACCTGCTCGAGATCAGCGAAGCGAAGGCGGCGGGATGAGCGCGGATCCGCTCGGGCCCGAGGCCCTCGACTTCTGGCTTGGCGACTGGGTCGTGTCGTGGGCGGACGGCGGACACGGGACCAACACGATCCGGCGGATCCTCGACGGCCGTGCGATCGAGGAGTCGTTCGATGGCGCCGACACGGACGGCACGCTGCTGGGCCGGAGCCTGAGCGTCCGGGATACGACGGACGCCCGCTGGCGCCAGACCTGGGTCGACTCGAACGGGTCGTACCTGGATCTCGTCGGCGTCGAGGTCGACGGACGCATCGCGTTCCAGCGGGAGGCCACGGTGGGCGGGGTCGCCGTCGTCCAGCGGATGGTCTGGCTGGACGTCACGCCCGACGCGTTCCGCTGGCAGTGGCAACGGTCGACGGACGGCGGCGCGACCTGGGAGGTCGCGTGGGAGATCGACTACCGGCGCGCTTGACGCTGGCTCGCCCCGTGCCCCTGCGGCCCCGGTCCTAGTGCCGGCGCCGACGAAGGTGGATCAGGGGGAGGGCCAGCGCGAGGATCGTCATGACCAGGTAGACGCCGACGGCAGCAAGCGGGGCGACGACGGCGAGGGCGATGGCGGCGACATTCAGGGCGATCAGGACCCATCGTTGGCGGACCTTCGCGTCCAGGGTCTCGTCGGCGACGCCGTCCACGACGAGCGACCGTTCGCTGGCGATGTAGAACATCAGCAGGCTCAGCGCGAGTGATGCCAGCAGCACGTTGACGCCGTAGATGACGACGGCGGCCTCGACGTCCGGACCCGAGAGGTGGCTGACCATCAGGTTGGTCGAGAACGGCAGGACGCCCACGAAGAGCAGCATCAGGAGGTCGAGCCCATACGCCAGGGTGTCGGCGTGCCGCATCAACTTCGTCATGCCGGCGTGGCTGACCCAGATGCCCCCGATGAAGACGAAGCTGATCAGATACCCGAGGAACTCATGCCACTGCTCGGCGAGCGCCGGCAGGAGGCGACCACCGATCGTCGGGACCGAGAGCTCGAGGACGAGCAGCGTGATGGCGATCGCGAAGACGCCGTCCGTGAATGCGTTGAAGCGATCGAGCGGTAGGACGTCGGCCGCTCGGGACGTGCGCCCGCCGCTCACGGATGGCCGGGCCACCTCGTCGGTCCGGGCCTCATCGCGTTGCTCGGGCTCCATCGATGGCTACGCTCGACGCCCTGCTACGCCGTCGCCGGCGCGACCCTGTCCGGGGCCACCGAGTCGTCGTCGGGCGCTGGCTGGCCCAGCGGCACCTTCCCCGGCAGGCCTCCGGTGAACGCGAGCGAGACGAGCGCGAGGATCGCCGCCGCGAGCAGGCCGGCTTTCAGTGACCTGAGCTGCGCCTGCTCGTAGTCGTCCACGATCGCGGCGGTCGTGGCGGCGTCGAGCCCGGCCTCCTGAGCGGCAGCCTCGACGCCCGCGGACGAGACGAAGTCGAGCCCCGAATCGACCGCGGTCCCGACCTGTCCCGCGACCTCCTGGCTGATCCTCGGGTCGTCCTGGATGCTCGAGACGAACGTCGCCGCGAGGCCCGACAGGACGATCGCGCCGATGAGGGCGACGCCGAGGGACGAGCCCAGCTGTTGCCCGGTGAATTGCAGGCCGCCCGCCTCGCCACGGCCGGAGGCGTCCACCGACGACTGGACCACGAGCCCGAGCTGCGACGCGATCAGCCCCATCCCTGCACCGAGCACGCCCATCGATGCGGCGAAGAGCAGGTCGGCGAGGTCGGGCTTGATCGTCGCCAGGAGCATGACGCACGCGAGAGCGGAGAGGATGAGCCCCGCCCTCGTGATCGCGCGTACCGGGTAGCGGACCGAGAGGCGCGACCCCACGACGGACGCCGCGAACATCGCGACCGAGACCGGCAGCATCTTGAGGCCCGTCTGGAGCGCGTCGAGGCCGAGGACGAGCTGGAGATAGAGCGGGATCGTGAAGAAGACGCCCATCAGGAGGAGGTTCTGCGTGAAGAGACCGATGAGGCCCGATCGAAGCGGCAGGATCTTGAGCAGGTCAAGGTGGACCAGCGGGTCGCTGCCGATCGCCTCACGGTGCCGCTGCCAGGTCGCGAACGCCCACATCAGCACCCCGCCGCCGGCGATCACGAAGAGGGTCGGGGCCAGGCCGAAGGGCGCGATCGGGGCGTCTTTCGGCTCGATCAAGCCCCAGGTGCTGGATTGGAGCGTGCCGAGGACGATCAGCCCGAGACCTGATGCCGACAGGGCGGCACCGACGACGTCGAGCCGAGGTTTGGGCCCGCTTCTGAGGGCGTCACCGACGAACCGGGTCATGACGAAGATCCCGATGACGAGAACGACCTCGCCCGCGAAGACGACCCGCCAGGAGAGCACTGTGGTCGCCCCAGCCCCCGAGGATCGGACCGACGGCGATGCCGGCGCCGGCGACGCCCCGATGATCGCATAGGCGACCTTGCGGTCCTTGCCCTCGAAGTTGCCGGCGATCAGCGCGACCATCGCCGGGAGCACGAGCGAGGCGCCGATACCCTCGAGGATCGACCACCCGAGCGTGAGGATCGCCACCGTCGGGGCGAGCGCCGTCATGGCGGAGCCGCAGCCGTAGATGACGAGGCCGATCTTGAAGGCGCGGCGGCGCCCGATGATGTCGCCGATCTTGCCGCCCGCGAGCATCAGCATGGCCATCACGAGGCAGTAGAGGGTGATGATCGCCTCCGGATGGTGGTGACGGTCGTGTCGAAGTCGGCGACCAGCTGGCTGATCGAGACCCCCATGACCGTCTGGTCGAGGACCATGACGAACTGGGCACCGGCCAGGGCGATCAGGGCCGATCGTCCCTTCATCGACTACACCTCACGTTCGTCAGCAGATTGGCCGCCGCCGCCACCGATGGTATCGGAGCGGGATGGGGCGGGGTGACCGACCGGGTTGTGGGCCGTGGCCACCCCCTCCTCGTCCGAGCCGTGGCCGGATCGTGGCCGACATCCGGACGGAGCGGGCCGTCGCCCAGGACCAGGAGTCCGGTCCGCCACGTCGTCGCGATCACTCCGATGAAGGGCACGACCAGGAACATCCCGGCGATCCCTGCCAGTGCCGAGCCGGCCGGGATCGCGAGCAGGATGATGGCTGGATGGATGTTGACCGCGCGGCCGTAGACCAGCGGCGCCACGAAGTTGCCCTGGACGACGTTGATGACGATGGTATAGACGCCCATGATCGTGGCGGCCTGCGGGGTCCCGAGGGCCAGGGTCACGAAGAACGCCAAGAGGGTGGTCAGGATGCTTCCGATGTACGGGATGAACCCTCCGAAGAACGACAGC
>CAWEYL010000005.1:0-115179 GCA_963813335.1 uncultured Chloroflexia bacterium | reverse complement strand
GGCCCAGCTTCAGGCAGCGGATGGCGTCGGTGATGACGCCCGCGCTGTTCGGGCTGTCCCAGACCTCGAGCTTGAGCTCGACGTTGAGCGGCACGTCGCCGTAGGTCGTGCCCTCCATCCGGATGTAGCACCACTTGCGGTCCTTGAGCCACGGCACGTGGTCGCTCGGGCCGACGTGGATGTCGTCCTCGTCGAGCTCGTAGTCGAGCATCGAGGTGACCGCGTTGGTCTTCGAGATCTTCTTGGACTCGAGGCGCTCGCGCTCGAGCATGTTCAGGAAGTCGGTGTTGCCGCCGAAGTTCAGCTGGTAGGTGCGGTCGAGGCGGACGCCGCGGTCCATGAACAGGCGGGTCAGGACGCGGTGGCTGATGGTCGCGCCGACCTGGCTCTTGATGTCGTCGCCGATGAGCGGCAGGCCGGCGTCGGCGAAGCGGCGCTGCCAGTACGGCTCGCGGCCGATGAAGACCGGGATGGCGTTGACGAAGCCGACGCCGGCGGCGAGGGCCTGTTCCGCGTACCACTTGGTGGCTTCCTCGCTGCCGACCGGCAGGTAGGAGACCATCACGTCGACCTGGCGCTCCTTGAGGATGCCGACGATGTCGGCGGTCTCACCGGGGGCCTTCTCGATGATCTGGCTGAGGTACTTGCCGAGGCCGTCGTGGACCATGCCGCGCTCGACGGTCACGCCGGTCTTGGGCACCTGCTGGAAGACGAACGTGTTGTTCGGCTTCGTGTAGATCGCCTCGGCCAGGTCCTTGCCGACCTTGTTCTTGTCGATATCGAAGGCGGCCACGAAGTCGATGTCGCGGATGTGGTAGCCGCCGAGGTTGACGTGCATCAACCCGGGGACGAAGTCGTCCTCCTTGGCGTCCTCGTAGTAGTAGCGCCCCTGGACGAGGCTGCTCGCGCAGTTGCCGACGCCGACGATCGCGACGCGGATCTTGCCGTCGCCGCGGCGACCGGCGCCTGCCCAGGTGTTGGTCGGCGTCGAGCCGTTCTTGCCGTTGCTGCCGTTCTTGCTCACGTTCGTTCTCCGTTGCTCCCGGTTCAGTGGGCTGGGGTGGTGGGGGTTGACTGCTGCTGATCTTCGCGGCGGACGAACAGGATCCGCTGGATGACGGTGATGACGGCTCCGACCAGGATGATGCCGAGCGCCAGCTCGATGGCGGTGAGGCCGATGCCCGTCCCGGTCAGGACGATGCCGAGCGAGATGAGGACGAGGCGGACCTCGCGGGGCATCAGCCCGACCGCCGCCAGGCCCATGCCCGAGGTGTAGCCGAGGCCGTCGGACTTCGCCCGGGCGTAGCTGACCATGATCGAGGCGCCCATGGCCGCGGCGCCGACGAGGACGGGTACGTCCGCGGCGCCGGCCGCCTGCATGCCGGCGATGACGCCGAGGAAGACGATGATCTCGCCGGCCTTGTCGAAGGTCGAGTCCATGAAGGCGCCGAACCGGCTGGCCTTGCCGGTGGCGCGGGCCAGCGTGCCGTCGAACATGTCGAACACGCCGCCGACGAAGACGACGATGCCGCCGACGACCCAGGCCTGGAGCCCGACGAGGACGGACCCGGCCACGGTGATGGCGAACCCGATGAGGGTCAGGCCGTTCGGCGTCAGCCCGACCCGGCCCATGGCGAGCGCGATCGGCTCGAAGACCCTCTTGATCGCGGAGCGGGACTCGTTGGAGATCGTCATGGCAGGACCCTGGCTAGCTGGCGATGCCGAGGATGGCGCGCTCGCGCTCGGCGACCTCGCCGAAGGCTTCGGGGCGGAGGGTGCAGACGGTCTCGCGGCCGACGCGATGGCTCTGGATGAGCCCGGCGGCGCGGAGGCGCTTGAGGTGGTGGCTGACCAGCGGCTGGCTCAGGCCCACGTGGGCGATCAGCTCGCGGATGGAGGCGTCGCCCTCGGCGAGGCGCCGGACGATGCGCAGCCGGTTCACGTCGGCCAGGGCCTTGTGGAACGCCCGCAGGTCGCGGAGGTCATCGGGCTGGATGACGATCGACGCGATGGTCGTGCGGATGTGGGCTGGGGTCGGCACGGCTGGGTGGGGACTCCTGGGGGAGCTGGGACGTCGTATCAACGACGGTTGATATCAACGGATGTTGATGCTACGCGGCGTGGAATGACGATGTCAAGGTCCGATCCGCAGGACGGTCGCGAGAGCGGGGTTGACCCGATCCAGCGTTCGGCGCAGGTTCCGTGAAGGTTTCGCCCCGCTCGAGTGTCATGTCATCGTGAACAGGTCGTCCGAGGTCATCGAGTTGGCTGATCGCCCGGCGCTTGAGCCGGGCGAGTCGGGCGCCCGTGCCGCGGCATTCATCCAGCTCGCGGATGCGCATCTCGACCAGGCATATCGACTGGCCCGGGCGATCCTCCACGATCCAGCCGATGCGCAGGACGCCACGCACGACGCCTTCGTCCAGGCGTGGCGCGGCTGGGACACCCTGCGTGATCGCGACCGCTTCCAGCAGTGGTTCGACCGGATCCTCGTCAACACCTGCCGGAACCGCCTCCGCTCCGCGCGGTGGCAGGCGACCGATATCTCAGCCGAAGTCGCCCTCGCGACGGGCGATCACGCCGGTCGTACAGAGGAACGCGACGTCGTCGGCGCGGCGATCGCCGCCCTGTCGCCGGATCACCAGGTCGTCGTCGCGCTGCGCTACTACCGCGACCTTCCGATCGACGAGATCGCGACTCGTCTCGGCATCCCGGCGGGAACCGTGCAGTCGCGGCTCCACTACGCGCTCAAGCGGCTCAAAGACGCCATCGACTCCGCCGAGAGCAAGGGGAACTGTCCGATGACCGACCTCGATCTCGAGCAGCGCCTTCGAGGGTGGTACCACGGTGAGATCGGCGCCGAGGAGGACGCGCCGTCGGACCTGCGTGCGAGCATCGCCGCGATCCCCCGGTCGACGCCGGTCTCCGTTCGCAGGTTCGGTCGGCGGCGCGGGCTGACCCTGCTGGTCGCTGCTGCGTTGCTGGTCGGCGGTGCGGTGGCGGCCGGCTCCGGTCTGCTGCACGTGCCGTCCGTGGTCGTGCCGCCACCGACGGATCCGGCACCGACATCGGCGGTGATCGCGACCGCGTCGCCGAGCGTGGCGTCCCCGAGTCCGACACCGGATGCGTCTCCGACCGTGGCTCCGCCCCTGGGCGGCGGCCTGATCCTCGTCCGCGACGTCGCTCGTGGTGCCGACGGCGTGCCGCTCGACACGGTCCATGGCTTCGGGACCGGGACCTACGACGTCTACGCCCTCGATGCCGCCAGCGGAGTGCGAACGCTGCTGGGGACCGTGCCCTACGACTGGAGGACCGGATACACGCCGGAGCTGCAGTGGGCGAGCGACCGGACCCACGTCCTGTTCTCGGATCGGCGTGGCAAGGTCTGGGCGCTGGGCTCGCCGACGGCGGCGGGTCGACGGCTCGTTTCGGCATGTTGCGAGCAACCTGGGGTCGTCGCCTGGGCCATCTCGCCAGATGGGCAGCGGATCGCGGGGCTCCACGGATCGTCCAGGCGCGTCCCCGGCCAGCAGGGCGAGACGACGGTCATGGACGCCGTGGTGGTCACGAACGTCGACGGGACGGACGCGCGGACCCTGCCGCTGCCATCAGGCGCCGATTCGGGCGCCGCGGGCGAGGTGGTCTCCTGGTCGCCGGATGGATCGGCCGTCGTCGTCGCGGGGTGCCGGCCGTGCAACTACGCGGATCCCGGGGGGAAGCGCACCAACGTGACGCACTCGCATCTCTTCATCGTTCCCATCGACGGATCGCGCGTGCGGGAACTCCTTGACGAGACGTCCGAAGGTGTGGGGGCCCCGGTGTGGTCGCCAGATGGCACGTCGATCATCGTCGCGCGGAACGACTGCGCCGCGAAGGAGGTCCAGCCGTACTGCTTCAAGGGACGGTTGACGGTCGCGACCGTCAACGTCGCCGACGGGGCGCAGACCATCCTGGCGGACGCTCCCGCGATCGCTTCCGGACCCGTCGCTGTCACCGGACGGCCGACGCATCGCTTTCGGCATCCAACGGCAGGACGTCCCCGACGACAAGGGCGGGATCTTCGTCATGGACGTCGACGGGAGTCACCTCGTCCGGCTGGCCGACGGGTTCCTGCCGCGCTGGTCGCCTGACGGGACTGGATCCTCTTCGAGGCGCCCCTCGGGGACTTGTGGATCGTCCCGGCCGATGGGGGCCAACCACGTCGACTCGGAGCAGGCGCCGCAGCGGCCTGGTAGCGCTGGTCCCGGCCGCGACGCTCAAGACGCGCCGGCGTCGACGGATCTCGCCACTACACTCTCCGGCCATGACCCGCCGGTCCGCGCTCGTCCTGCTCGCCGTCTTCGGCGTCGGCGTGTTCCTGGCCGGGCTCGAGCTGATGATCACCGCCGTCGCGCTGCCGTCGATCCTCGAGGACCTCGCCGACCCGGCGAAGGGCACCGCCTGGATCGAGCTGCGCAAGGCGTCGTGGATCATCAACGGCTACCTGCTGGTCTACATCCTCACGATGCCGCTGGCCGGCCGGATGACCGACCTGTGGGGCGCCCGCCGGCCGTTCATGGCCGGGTTGTCGATCTTCATCGTCGGCTCCGCGCTGGCCGGGCTGTCGCAGTCGATGGACCAGCTCATCGCGGCACGGCTGGTCCAGGCGGCCGGCGGCGGCGTGCTCGTGCCGGTCGCGACGGCCGCCGCCGCGCACCTGTTCGACGGTGCGGACCGGCCGCGGGCCCTCGGCGTCATCGGGGCGCTGACGTTCCTCGGGATGGCCGCCGGGCCGTTCGTGGGCGCGACGATCCTCGGCTCCGTGCATGCGGAGGATGCGATCGCGGGCACGAGCCTCGAGCCGTTCCTCGCTCCGGCCTGGCGCTGGGTCTTCTTCATCAACGTCCCGATCGGGCTGGTCGCGCTGCTCCTGGGCTGGGCCGCGTCGGCGGGCTGGGACACGCCGCGGCGGGCCGGGAAGCTGGACCTCCGCGGAGCCGCGTGGTTCGGGCTGGCGCATGCTCCTCGGGCTCGTCGGGCTGACGCTCGTCGGCACGGATTCCATCGCCGGCAGCGCGGTCGAGCCGGCCTGGGTGACGGCGGGCCTGCTGGCCGGTGCCGCCGTCGCCACGGCGATCGCGGTCCTGCGCGGCCTGCGCCAGGCCGACCCGTTCCTCGACCCGCGACTGTTCAGGGACCGGACGTTCTCGGCGGCGGCGCTGGTCTCGCTGCTGACCGGCTACGCGTTCGCGACCGCGATCATCGGGGCGGCGGTCTTCGTCGACCGCGTCCTGTACGGCGGCCCGGACCAGCAGCGGCTGGCCCTCGGCGCGCTGGCGGGCGCCACGGCCGTCGGGGCGCTCGGATCCGGGTTCGCGGTGCGAGTGCTGTCGCTCCGCGCGGTGACGCTGATCGGGCTGGCCCTCGCGATCGGCGGGCTCGTGGCGATGTCGCGCTGGGCGCCGGACACGCCGATCGAGTCGGTGGCCCTGACGCTGGCGGCCTTCGGGCTGGGGTTCGGGCTGACCGTCACGCCCCGCTCGACCGCGGCGGTCGAGGCCGTCGGGCGGCACCACTTCGGGACGGCGTCATCGGTGGTGACGGTGGCCCGGATGATCGGCATGGCGGTCGGGCTGGCGATCCTGACCGCGTACGGCTCGACCACCATCGACCGCCTCTCGGCGCAGGTCTACGCGACGCCCGACGCCTACCTCGACTTCATCCCCGCAGCGCTCCGGGACCGGCCGCTCAAGGACCCGCTCGTGGTGAACGCCCTGGAGGAATGGGCGTCGCGCGAGGCGGCGTCGATCATGGTCGGGCTCTTCGTGGTCGCGGCCGGGGTGATGGTGCTGGCGGTCCCGCCGTCGCTGGCGCTCGGCGGCCGGCGACGCGAGCCGGATGCCGAGGCGGACGCGGAGCCGAGGCCGGCCAGCGGGGCGCCCGCGACTCCCTGAGCAGGCGCGTATGCTGCCCGCGATGGCAGCCGATCCGCCCCAGCGCGATCCGTCGCTCCCGAACCCGCATCCCGCCCCCCGAGCCGAGGGGGTGATCGCGCGCCGCATCTCGGCGACCGATGGAGTCGGCCCCGGCCGCCTGCGGCTCTACGCCATCATCGACGGCGCCGCCCAGCAGTGGACCGACGACGCGGCGCTGGCCGCGCTGCCCGACCTGTTCCACGACCCCGACGCGGACCTCTGGGTCGACCTGGCGGGGGCATCGCGCGAGCAGGTCGTCGAGGTCGGCACGATCCTCGACATGCACCCGCTGATCGTCGAGGACGTCCTCGAGGGCAACCAGCGGGCCAAGATCGAGACGACCGACGGCGTCGTCCACATCGTCCTGTTCCACCTGACCTACGAGGACGAGGCCGTGGCCTCGGAGCTGGACATCGTGCTCGGCAAGGGCTATCTGATGACCGCCCACGACGGGTCGTGGGAGCCGTCCGCCTCGCCGCACCTACGCTCGGGCGTCGAGCCGATCCTCAAGCACGGGCCGGACCACCTGCTGTGGGCGCTGGCGGACGACATCGTCGACGGCTACTTCCCCTTCGCGGACAAGCTCGGCGACGCCATCGACGATGTCCAGGACGCCGTGGTGCGCGAGACCTCCAAGGAGACCGTCGAGCAGCTGTTCAAGCTCAAGCGCGAGCTGATCGTCACCCGCCGCTCGATCAGCCCGGTCCGCGAGGTGTTCAACCAGCTGACGAGCCGCGACATCGCGCTGATCGACGACGACGAGCTGCCGTACTTCCGCGACATCTACGACCACGTCATCCGCCTGACCGACGAGCTCGACAACTACCGCGAGCTCGCCTCGGCGACCCTCGACGTCTACCTGACGACGGTCAACAACAACCTGTCGGTGATCATGAAGCGCCTGACCGGCGTGACGGTGATCCTCGCCGGCATCGGCGCGGTCGCGGGCATCTTCGGGATGAGCGAGGCGGGCACGGCGCTCGGCGGCGGCGAGGCGGGCGGATTCTGGCTGATCACGGGCATCGTCGTCGCGGTGGCGCTGACCGCGGCCATCGTCCTGCGCAAGATCGACTGGATCTAGGCGCACGCCACCGGGTGCGGCTTCGGGTGGGCCGAGGCGTGGTCCGAGGCCTCCTGCGAGAGCAGCTCGGCCACGACCTGGAGCTTGCCGACCGTGCCCTTCGGGCCTTCGGACGTCTGGAGCCAGAGCTGCTCGTGGTCGGCGTTCGCGGCATCGTCGAGGCTGGTCTGGTGGCGGCG
This sequence comes from uncultured Chloroflexia bacterium, assembly GCA_963813335.1. Classification (GTDB taxonomy): domain Bacteria; phylum Chloroflexota; class Limnocylindria; order Limnocylindrales; family CSP1-4; genus SPCO01. The sequence continues at coordinate 107,965 of CAWEYL010000005.1, read as the reverse complement.
GACCTCGGTGATCTCGTAGAGGAAGCGCTGGTCGTCGCTGGTCCAGACCTCGACGACCATGCCGATCATCTTCTTGCCGTCCTGGATCTTCGACTGGGTCAGCAGCGGCAGGAACATGCCCTGCCGCGCGTGGGCGTACAGGTACGTGGCGCGGCCCTGGCCGGGCTGGCCGAGGTCGCCGATCCACATCGCCACATCGCACAGCGGATACGAGGCGTCGCCGGCAGGCGGGATGACCGGCAGGTCGATGCCGAGCGCCGCGACCCGGACCCTCGTCGAAACGCGATCCGCGGCCGCGGACGGGCTCGCGCTCGGGGTGGCGGAGGCCAGTGGCGGCAGGGTGATCAGCGGCTCGTCGGTGGTGGCGGCACTCGGGCTCGGCGTCAGGCCGACCGGGTCGGCGGACACGGGGGCGGTATAGGTCAGGATGCCCACCGCGAGGAGCATCACGCCGAGCGCGGTCAGGAGAGCGGGTAGGATCCGCGAGCGCGCGGGACCCTCGGAGTCGGTCATCGGAGCGGCATGGTAGCAGTGGGCCTCGGGGCACGCCGCCGGCCGCTCGTACTGCTACCCTCCGGCCCATGTGGCCACGGATCTCCATCCTCCTCGGCCTGGTGCTGGGCGTCACGGCCGGGGTGCTGATGCTCGCGGCCCTGCTGTTCCTGGCGCCCGTTCCGGGTCCGGGGATCGACCCGACGCGACCGCCGAGTCCGAGTCCGAGCGTGGCGCCGAGTCCGAGCCCGAGCCCCTCGCCATCGCCGAGCCCGAGCCCCTCGCCATCGCCGAGCGTCGCACCGAGTCCGAGCGCGAGCCCCTCGCCGTCGCCGAGCGTGGCGCCGTCGCCGAGCGCGGCGCCGTCGACCTCGGTGTCGCCGTCCAAGTCGCCGGGCGCGAGCGCGAGTCCCTCGCCGTCGCCCGCGGCGTCCTCGGCGGCCGCACGCTCCCTCGCGCTGCCGGTCCGTCACTGGATCGACGCGGACGGGGTCATCAGCCACGGCCGTCGGGCGGGATCGGGCTGGACGTGATGGCGGGCGGTCTCGCGACCATCCTCCCGGGCGTCGAGGTCACGCCATAGCGCCGGAGGCGCACGGCGCAGCAGCGGCGGTCGACGCCGTCTCGCCGTCGGCGGCCATCGGCGTCGCCCTGGACCGACTGGTCGCGGCACGCCCGCCGCTGCTGGTGCTCGCCGACTTCGACGGGACGCTTTCGCCGGGCATCGCGCGACCCCGGCGCCGCGCGGATCGAGCCTGGCGCGCGACGGGCCCTGCGCCGGCTCGCGGCGATCGCCGCGGCCCGGCCGGACCGGCTCCACGTCGTCGTCCTGACCGGCCGCACCGTCGCGGATGTGGCCGGACGCGCGCGTGTGGGCGGCATCGACTACCTGGGCGACCACGGCCTGCAGCACGGCCGGCTCCCGCGCGGCGGCCGCGGCCCCATCGCGGTCACGCCGGAGGCCGGCTTCGAGGGCTACGCCCCATTCGCCGAGGCGCTCGCCACGGGGGTCGCCGCGGAGCTCGGCGCGCCGCCGTGGCTGTTCGTCGAGCGCAAGGGCCCGTCCGTCGCGTTCCACGTCCGCCAGGCCGACGACATCCCGGCAGCGCGGGCCGCGGTCCTCGCCGCGATAACAGCGGTCGAGGAGCGCGCCGGCCTCGGCGACCACGGCCTCGAGCCGTACCGCGGCCGCTCCGTCGTGGACCTGCGACCGCGCGAGGCCGGCGGCAAGGGCGAGGCGGCCGACCGGCTCATCGCGGCGACCCGGCCCGGCGCGGCCATCTCGTTCGGTGACGACCTGAGCGACACCGACGCCTTCGACGCCCTCAGCGCGGCACGGACGGACGGCCGGCTCGAGGAGGGCGTCATCGTGGCGGTCCACGGCCGGCTCAGCACGCCGCCCGAGATCCTGGATCGCGCGGATCTCGTGGTGGCGTCGGCGCGGGACGTCGGCCGGATGCTCGCCGCGATCGCGCGGCGGCTCGAGCGCGAGGCAGGGCCTGGCTAGAGCCCGATCTTCGAGATGGCGGCGGCGGCCTCGCCGACCACCTGCAGCAGCGGCTCCGGGAACAGCCCGAGGATGATGGTGAAGGTCGTCGCGACCGCCAGTCCGCTCCAGACCAGCCGGCCGTGGCGGAGCGCCGGGAGGTCGCTGGCCGGATCGCGCATGAACATGTAGACGACGACGCGCAGGTAGTAGAACGCGGCGGCCGCGGCATTGAGCACCGCGATGACGGCGAGCACGGTCATCGGCCCGCCGGCCTGCACGGCGGCCAGGATCACGTACGCCTTGGCGAAGAACCCGGCGGTCGGCGGGATGCCGGTCAGTGACAGCAGGAAGAGGGTCAGCAGGATCGCCAGGATCGGCTCCTTGCGCCCGAGCCCCGCGAACGTGTCGAGCTGCGAGGTGACCCCCGGCCGCTTCTGGAGCGCGGCGATGACCGCGAACGCGCCCAGGTTCATGGCCGCGTAGGCGGCGCTGTAGTAGAGGAGCCCCTCGAGGCCCTGGATCTGGCCCGAGGCGTAGGCCGCGAGGCCGACCAGCATGTAGCCGGTGTGCGCGATCGAGCTGTAGGCCAGCATCCGCTTGACGTTGTCCTGGGTCAGCGCGACGAGGTTGCCGAGGGTCATGGTCAGCGTCGCCAGCACGATGACGACCGGCAGCCACCAGTCGTGGAGCGGCCAGATCGCCTCGCCGAAGAGGCGCAGGATCAGGGCGAACGCGCCGACCTTCGGCCCGACCGACAGGTAGCCGGTGATGGGCGTGGGCGAGCCCTGGTACGCGTCCGGCGTCCAGTAGTGGAACGGGACCGCCGCGATCTTGAAGGCGACACCGGTGGTCAGGAACGCCAACCCCATCGCGAGGCCGGGCGCCAGCGGCGCCGTCCCGGCGACGATCGCGCTCAGGGCCGCGTAGACGCCGTCGACGCTGGTCGTGCCCGTCATGCCCCAGATGAAGGCAAGGCCGAACAGGAAGATCGCCGAGCTGAACGAGCCGAGCAGGAAGTACTTGATCGCGCCCTCGGTCGAGTACGAGTCGGTCTTGTGGTAGGCCGCCAGCAGGTAGCCGGGGAGCACCATCAGCTCGAGGCCGAGGAAGAGCAGCAGCAGGTCGGTCGAGGCCGACAGCAGCATCGCGCCGGTCATCGCGAACAGCAGCACGATGATGAATTCCGCGACCGGCAGCCCGCGCGCGAGCAGGTAGTCCGGTGCGAACGAGATCGTCAGCGCGATGATCGCGATGAACAGGATGTCGAGGAAGGTCGTCAGCGCGTCGACCGTGTAGACGCCGCCGAACGCGGTCATCTGGGCGAAGCCGCCGCTCGAGGTCAGGCCGACCGCCAGGGTGACCGCGGTCGTGATCGCCAGGCCGATCAGCGCGGTGGCCACGGCGACCATGGCCTTGCCGGGCCGGATCAGGTCGACGATGAGGACCGCGGCCGCCGTGAGGACTGCCGCGATCAGGGGGCTGAGGACGAAGAGGTCGTGGCTCAATGCGCCGCCCCGCCTTCCGCGGGCACGACGGCCGTCGTGGACGAACGGGAGGCGAGCAGCGCGTAGACGGTGCGGGCGACGATCCCGATGATCAGCAGCGCGAGCAGCGCCACGACCAGCTCCGTGGAGATCGCGATCGGGGCGCCGGCCGTGCCCGAGGTCACGGTGTCGGCGACGGTGCCGGCGACGAGGTCGAGCAGCAGGCCCGGCTGGACGCCGAAGGCGACGACCAGCGCGCCGAGCGGCACCAGCGTCAGGATCTCGACCGGCGTCATGTCGGTCAGGTGGTGGCCCAGGCTCTCGAAGAACGGCGAGACCTCGCCGAACACGATGCGGCCGTACATGTACAGCAGGTAGCCCGCGGCGAGGACCATCACGAGCGTGGCGATCGCGGCCGCGGCGGGACTGACCTCGAACGTGCCGACCAGGGTCAGGAACTCGCCGACGAACCCGGACAGCCCGGGCAGCCCGCCCGAGGCGAACACGAAGAACCCGAAGACCGCGGCGTAGACCGGCATCCTCGCGGCCAGGCCGCCCATCTTCGCGATCGTCCGGTCGTGGGTCCGCTCGTAGATGACGCCGACCAGGAGGAAGAGGGCGCCGGTGATGAGGCCATGGTTGATCATCTGCAGGATCGCGCCCTGGACGCCCTGCTGGGTGAACACGAACACGCCAAGGGTCACGAAGCCCATGTGGCTGACCGAGGAGTAGGCGACCAGCCGCTTCAGGTCCGGCTGGACGAGGGCCACGATCGCGCCGTAGATGATCGCGATGAGCGACAGCACGATGATCGCCGGCGCGAAGGTCTGCGCCGCGTCGGGGAAGAGCGGCACGGCGAACCGGATGAACCCGTAGGCGCCCAGCTTCAGCATGATCGCCGCCAGCATCACGGACCCCGCGGTGGGGGCCTCCGTATGGGCGTCGGGCAGCCACGTGTGGAACGGGAACATCGGCACCTTGATCGCGAAGGCGAGGAAGAACGCGAGGAACGCGCCGATCTGGAGCGCCGGCGCGAACCCGCCGGTCGCCGAGGCCGCGAAGTCGCGCAGCGTCACGAAGTCGAACGCGCCCACCCACGAGCCGCCGTTGGCCGACTGGTAGGCGAAGGCCGTGGCCAGGATCGCCACCAGCATCAGCAGCGAGCCGACCAGCGTGTAGAGCACGAACTTGATCGTCGCGTAGATGCGGTTGGCGCCGCCCCAGATGCCGATGATCAGGTACATCGGGACCAGGACGATCTCCCAGAAGATGTAGAAGAGGAACAGGTCGAGCGCCAGGAACACGCCGATCAGCCCGACCTCGAGGATGAGGAAGCTGACCATGTACTCCTTGATGCGCGTCTGGATCGGCTTGAAGCTCGCGAGGATGCTGATCCAGCTCATCGTCGTCGTCAGCACGACCAGCGCCACCGACAGGCCGTCCGCGCCGAGCTTGTACTGGATGCCGAAGACGGGGATCCAGTCGAGCTCGACGCCGAACTGGAAGCCGGCGCTCTCGGGCACGTAGGCCACGAGCAGGGCGAGCGACGCCACCCAGGTCGCGAGCGCGAACCCGAGCGCGACCGCGCGGGCGAAGCGCGACGGCAGGATGGCGACCGCGATGGCGCCGAGCAGCGGCAGGAAGGTGACGATCGAGAGGATCGGGACGGTCGCCATCAGCGTCCCACCAGCAGGAGGTACGAGCCGGCCATGACGATGAGCCCGACCGCGATGCCTAGCGCGTAGTTCTGGACGTGGCCGGTCTGGACGCGGCGGAGCCCGCGGCCCGAGGCGACGGTCGAGCGCCCGACCAGGTTCACGGTGCCGTCGACGACCTCGCGGTCGAACCACCACAGGGCGTTCGCGACCTTGCCGCCGATGACGATGAACAGCAGGTGGTTGAGCTCGTCGAACCACCACTTGTTGAGCGAGGCGCGGTAGAGGAACGGGACCCTGGCGCTCAGCTCGCGGACGCGCTCGGGGCGCGCGGTCAGCTTCAGCCCGAGGAGCTCGACGCCGAACAGCCGCCAGGCGATCGCGATGCCGACCACCGCCACGGTCACGCTCGCGAGGATGAGCACGCCGTCGATGCCGAACAGGGCGAAGGCGGCCTCCTCGTGGCCGAGGGCCTGGACCGACTCCTCGAAGACCGGGGCGAGCCAGCCCGAGATCGTGCTGGCCCCGAACGGCAGCCCGAGGAGCATGCCGAGGAAGACCGACGCGATGGCCAGCAGGATCAGCGGGATGGTCATGACCGGCGCCGACTCGTGGATCCGGTCCCAGACGGCCTTCGGGCCGCGGAACGCGCCCCAGAAGGTGAGGCCCATGAGCCGGAACATGTAGAACGCGGTCAGGCCGGCGACCACGAAGCCGATCGCCCACACCCACAGGAAGCCCTGCTTGAAGGATTCGCCGAGGATCTCGTCCTTGGAGAAGAAGCCGGCCAGCGGCGGGATCCCGGCGATCGCGAGCGAGCCGATGAGCATCGTCGCGTAGGTGATCGGGATCTTCTTCGAGAGGCCGCCCATCCTGCGCATGTCCTGCTCTTCGTGGACGGCGTGGATGACCGAGCCCGAGCCGAGGAAGAGCAGGCCCTTGAAGAAGCCATGGGTCATGAGGTGGAAGATCGCCGCGGTGAACGCGCCGACCCCGAGCGCCGCGAACATGTAGCCCAGCTGCGACAGCGTCGAATAGGCGAGGACCCGCTTGATGTCGGTCTGGGTCATCGCGATGGAGGCGGCGAGGATGGCCGTGAAGATGCCGATCGCCGCGACCACGACCAGCGAGGACGGCGAGGCCGCGAACAGCGGGTTCGCCCGGGCGACCAGGTAGACGCCGGCGTTGACCATCGTCGCCGCGTGGATGAGGGCGGAGACCGGGGTGGGGCCCTCCATCGCGTCCGGCAGCCAGACGTGGAGCGGGAACTGGGCGGACTTGCCCATCGCCCCGGCGAACACCAGCAGCGCGACGATCGCGATCGGGATCGGGAAGGCGACGAGGGTCGCGCTGGTGAGCACGTCGAGCGATTCGCGGATGTTCAGCGTCCCGGTGTTCACGAAGATGGCCATGATCCCGAGCGCGAACCCGATGTCGCCGACGCGGTTGACGATGAACGCCTTCTTGGCGGCGAGGGCCGCGGAGCGCTTGCGGAACCAGAAGCCGATGAGCAGGTAGCTGGACAGGCCGACCAGCTCCCACGCCACGAACACCACCAGCCACGAGTCCGCGAGGACCAGCGTGAGCATGCTGAACATGAACAGGTTCAGGTAGGCGAAGAACCGCCAGTAGCCCGGGTCGTGGCTCATGTAGCCGATCGAGTAGACGTGGACCAGCAGGCCGATGGTCGTGACCACGATCAGCAGGCAGGCGGTCAGCTGGTCGACGAAGAACCCGGCCTCGACGTGGAACGCGCCGGCCGGGATCCAGTCGAAGAGGGTCGCGCCGTAGCCGTGCTCGCCGAACGGCGCCGCGCCGGTCAGCGCCGCGTACGACACGCTCATCGCGATGAGCCACGCCGCGAAGACGGCCAGGACAGGGATCCAGTGGGCCTGCTTGCCGAGCCGCCGGCCGATCAGCGCCGTGATGGCGAAGCCGCTGAGCGGCAGGATGACGAGCAGGGGGATGAGCGACTCGGGGCTCATCGGCGCATGTCGTCGTACTCGTCGACGAGCGGCGTCTTCTTGTTGCGGTAGATGGCGATGACGATGGCCAGGCCCACGGTGGCCTCACCGGCGGCGATGGCCATCACGAACAGCGCGATGATCTGGCCCTGCACCCCGAGCACGGGGTTGAAGGCCCCGAATGCGACGATCGAGAGGTTGACCGCGTTGAGCATCAGCTCGATCGACATCAGCATGCTGATGGCGTTGCGGCGGGCCAGGAACCCGAACGAGCCGATCGCGAACAGGATCCCCGACAGGACGAGATACGCGTCGAGCGAGTCGCTCACGACGGGCCGCCCGGCTCGCGCTTGGCGAGGTAGACGCCGCCGATGACCGCGGCCAGCAGGACCACGCTGATGACCTCGAACGGCAGGACGAAGCTGTCGAACATGAACCTGGCCATCGCGTCGGTCGCGTAGCGGATCCGCTCGGCCACGACGCCGGGCCAGTCGGTGGCCGCGACCGAGAGGGCGATCACGAGCGCGATCACGATCGCGGCGATGGCCGCGGGACCGGCCTGCGTCTGGAAGACGAGGCGGGACGGCGCGTCCTTGGTCTGGGTCAGCATGATCGCGAACAGGATCAGGACGCTGATCGCGCCGATGTAGACGATGACCTGGGCCGCGCCGATCAGCGGCGCCCCCATCAGGACGTAGATCCCGGCGAGGGCGCCGAAGCAGACGATCATCGCCAGGCCGCAGCGGATGATGTCGCGCATCGTCACGACGAGGAGCCCGGCGCCGATCATGATCGAGGCGAGGATCCACAGGAGCGCGTCGTCCCAGTCCTGGCCGAGGACGACCACCATCACCGCGGCGATGGTCGCGACGGCGCCGAGGACCATCAGGGCGAGGACGATCGGGACGAGCTTCCTGAGCACGGCCGCCTACTCGTGCCCGCTGCCGAGCAGCGCCGTCCCGGCGCCGTGGCCATTCGAGTGGTCGTGCCCGTCGCCGTGCCCATGCCCGTTGCCGTTGCCGGACGGGAGCCCCGCGATCGTGGCGGGCAGCATCGGGAGCATCCGGGCGGGGTCGAGCACGCGGCCCTCGGCGGCGGCGGCATCCGCCCAGCCGCGCTCGCGCCGGATGTAGGTGATCTCGGTCTCGCGGTCGATGGCGGCGATCGCCATCAGGTCGATCATCGGCTCGGACCGGCTCGTATGGGCGAGCTCGATGTCGCCGCCGTCGCGGAGCGCGTCGTAGGGGCACGCGTCGACGCAGATGCCGCACAGGATGCAGCGGCTCTCGTCGACGTCGTACTTCTGCAGGATCCGTGGCTTCGGCATGAGGGCGCCCGTCGGGCACGTCTCGGCGCAGCGGCCGCAGGACACGCACGGGGTGTCGTTGAGGCTCATGTCGAGCGGCGTCGTCACCAGCGTGTCGAAGCCGATCCGCATGAAGTCGTAGCAGGCCGCGCCGACCACCTCCGAGCAGACCTGGGCGCAGCGCCCGCAGTCGATGCAGCGCGACGGCTCGCGGAGGATGAACGCGTGCGAGTCGTCACGGACGTAGTCGTGGTTGACCCCGGTGAAGCGGTTCTCGGTCACGCTCCGGTAGCCGGCGCCCTGGTGGTACTGCGGCTCGAGCGTCTTGAGCGTGGTGCCGTACTCGATGCCGAGGCGGCGCAGGTCGCAGAAGCCGATCGCCTCGCAGGTGCACTGCAGGCAGCGGGTGGACTCGGCGACCGCGGCCTCGCGGGTGTAGGGCAGCTCGTACTCGATGTAGTTGTGGTTGCGCTCCTCGGCCTCCATGGCCGCCATCCGGTAGCGCGGCTCCTTGATCTCGCCGGTGAACGGGACGATCGAGAGGAACTCGGGCTGCGGCTCGGCGAGCGTCTGGCGGGCCCGGATCGACGAGAGGTCGAGGCCCTTGAGGAACGCGTCGACGGCGTACGCGGAGCGGCGGCCCTCGGCGATGGCCTGGACCACGGTCGCGGCGCCGATGCGCACGTCGCCGGTGCCGAAGACGCCCGGGCCGGCCGGTCTCGAACGTGACCGCGTCGGCCTTGAGGCGGCGCTGCTTGGTGGCCTCCGGGCCCTCGGAGCCCGGGCCGATCCAGGTGAGGTCCGGGCCCTGGCCGATGGCGAGCAGCACGCGGTCGCACGGGACGATGAACTCGGTGCCGGGCGCCGGCTCCGGGCGGCGGCGGCCGGACGCGTCGGGCTCGCCGAGCGCCATGCGGATGAACTCGACGCCGGTGACGTTGCCCTTGTCGTCGAGGACGACCCGCGTCGGGCCGGCCTGGAAGATGGCGGTGACGCCTTCCTCGATGGCCTCGTGGACCTCGTTGGACGCCGGCATGTCCTTCATGTCGCGGCGGTAGACGAGCGTGACCTCGCTGGCGCCCTGGCGGACCGACGTCCGCGAGCAGTCCATCGAGGTGAACCCGCCGCCGATGACGACGACGCGCTTGCCGGCGTGCTCGGGGTACGGCAGGCCGAGCGTCGCGGTGCGCAGGTACTCGAGGCCGTCGAGGACCTCGGCGGCGTCCTCGCCGGGGATGCCCAGCTTGTTGGTGTCGTAGCAGCCGATGGCGACCACGACCGCGTCGAAGCCCTGGTTGGTCAGGTCGTCGAGCGTGAAGTCGCGCCCGAGGCCCATGTTGCAGACCATCTTGCCGCCGAGCCGGGTGACCGACTCGTACTCGGCCTCGAGGACCTCGACCTTGGGCAGGCGGTACTGCGGGATCCCGTAGCGGAGCATCCCGCCCGGCGCCGGGTCGCGCTCGTAGATGGTGACCTCGTGGCCGGCCAGCAGGAGGTAGAACGCGGCCGCCATCCCGGCCGGGCCGGAGCCGATGACCGCGGCCCGCCGACCGGACGGTGCCTGGACCTCGAACGGCAGCGGCGGATCGACGTCCTCGTCGAGCATCGCCTTGAGGACCTGGTCGCCGGCGTAGCGGTGGCTGTCGCGGATGGCGATCGCCTCGTCGACCTCGTCGCGCCGGCAGTGCTCCTCGCACGGGGCCGGGCAGACCCGCCCGAGGACCGAGGGGAACGGGATCGTCCGCTTGAAGATCCGCGTGCTCTCGCGCCAGTTGGCCTCGGCGTTGGCCTTGAGGAAGCCCGGGATGTCGATGTGGCTCGGGCACTTGTTCTGGCAGGGCGGCAGGCAGTAGGCGTTGTGGTCGCTGAAGATCAGCTCGAGGTTCGTCCGGCGCAGGCGGCGGACCTCCTCGGTCTGGGTCTGGACCTTCATGTCGGGCTCGCACGTCCGCGAGCAGGAGATCGGCGGGTGCTCCTCGCCCTCCACCTCGACCACGCACATCCGGCACGCCCCGAAGCCGGGCAGCTTCGGCTCGTAGCAGAGCGTCGGGATCTCGATGCCGTTGTCGCGGCAGACCTCGAGGATCGTCTGGCCCTCGAAGCCCTCGACGACCCGGCCGTCGACCTCGATGCGGATGCGCGCCGACGACTGCGGCCGCTGCGGCGAGCGGGTCGCCAGGAGCCGGTCGGCGAGCGACTCGGGCTCGGGAACGGGGTCCGTCTCCGGGCGGCTGTCGGGGCGGGTGAGGAGGTCGGCCATGGGTCGCCTTATCGGGCCGCTCCGGCGGCCACCGCGATCGGGTGACAGACGCCGGCCGGGCATGCAGCGTTGAGGATGTGCTCGTCCAGTTCGGAGCGGAAGTATCGCATCCCGCTCGTGAGCGGGAGGGTCGTCAGGCGCTCGTGGTCGCACAGCGCGGAGGCCGCGATATCGGCCGAGAGGTCGGTCAGGAGGTCCATGTCGGTGGGGCGCGGACGGCCGTCCACGACCCGGTCGGCGATCTCGACCAGGCGGCGCGTGCCGATCCGGCACGGGATGGTCTTGCCGCACGCCTCGCCGGCGCAGAACCGGGTCAGCAGGCGGGCGAGGTCCACGATGCAGGCCCGGTCGTCGGCGACGACCACCGAGCCCGAGCCGATGTGCGCGCCGGCCGCGCGGAGCGGCCCGAAGTCGTAGGGCGTGTCGAGCGCCTCGGGCGGCAGCAGGCCGCCGGACGGGCCGCCGACGAGCACGGCCTTGATCGACCGGCCGTCGGGGAGCGCGCCGCCGAGCGCGACGACCTTGCGCAGCGGCGTCCCGAGCGGCACCTCGGCGATCCCGTCGCCGGACGGGGTGCGCACCTGGACGAGGACGGTGCCCGGGCTGGCCTTGGACCCGGTGGCGACGTAGGCGGCCGGACCGTTACGAAGGATCCAGCCGAGCGCGCCGAGGGTCTGCACGTTCTGGACGACCGTCGGCATGCCCCACAGGCCGCGCTCCGCGGGATGCGGCGGCCGCTGCTCGGGCTGGCCGCGCTTGCCCTCGAGGGCCTTCAGCAGCACGGTCTCCTCGCCGAGCATGTACGCGCCCTGGACGGGTCGGACGACGACGGACAGGTCGCGACGCGGGCCGAAGGCGTCCTCGCCGATGAACCCGGCGTCGGTGGCGGCGCCGATCGCGGCCTCGAGGCGGCGGACGGCCTCGCTGTCCTCGGCACGGACCGCGATGAAGGCCTCCTCCGCGCCGATGGCGAAGGCCGCGATGGCGACCCCCTCGATGACGCCGTACGGGTCGTGCTCCATCAGGTAGCGGTCCGTGCCCGACGCCGGGTCCGCGCCGTAGCCGTTGGCCACGACGTAGCGCCGCGGCGCCTCGGTCGTCGCCGCGGTCCGCCACTTGTCACCCGCCGGGAAGCCGGCGCCGCCTCGCCCGCGCAGCCCCGAGGCGGCGATCGCGGCGATGGTCGCGGTCGGCCCGAGGTCGCGGACCGCCGCGTGCAGGCCGGCGAACGCGCCGACGGTCACGGCGGCGTCGAGGTCGAGCGGGTCGGTCAGCGTCGACCGCGCGGGCAGGATCTTCGGCCAGCCGTTGGGGGTCTTCAGCAGGGTCGCCATGGTCACGCGTCCGCCCGCTGGGCCGTGCCGCCACCGAGGGCCGTCCCGAGGGCCGCGAGGTAGGCGGTCTCGGCCGGTCGGTGGGCGGCCATCGCGGCCGCCTGGTCGGCCGCCTCGGCGGGCTCGAAGCGCAGGTGCGAGTAGTACGACGCGGTGCCGTAGATCATCGCGTACCAGGTGCCGGTGAGCTGGCTGATCCGCTTGAGCGCGGCGACCGGCAGGTATCCGTAGGCGGCCTGTGTCTCCTCGAGGATCGCGAGCAGGTGCGCCGGGTCGTGGTCGTAGGTCTCGAGGATCGCGTCGACCGTCGCGAGGTCGACCGCCTGCGAACGGCCGGTAGGCCGGGTCGGGGACCGGGCGGCCGGAGCGCCGCAGCGCGGATTCCTCGCGACGCTCGCCGTAGGTCTCCGGCGCGCCCCAGTGGACGTGGAACCGGCCGCGGGTGTCCATGCCGCCCATGTCGATGCACTCGATCGGGCAGGCCTGGGCGCACTGGAAGCACGTCTCGCACTTGAGCGTGCCGTACTCGTCGTACAGGAGCTGGAGCCGGCCGCGGAACTTGGGCGAGACGTCGACCGGCACCTCCGGGTACATGACCGTGACCTTCGGCTCGAAGAAGCGGCGCAGGGTCAGCGCCATGCCCTTGACGATGCCGAGGCCCGGGATCAGCTCGTTGATCACTTGCCCACCACCACGATCGCCGTCGCGGTCACGAACAGGTTGAGCAGCGCGGCGGGCAGCAGCCACTTCCAGGCGAAGTCCATGAGCTGGTCGATGCGCACGCGGGGCAGCGTGCCGCGCATCCACACGAACGTGAACACGAAGACGTAGGTCTTGCCCAGGAACCAGACGAGGCCGGCGACCCAGTCGAGCCCGATGTACGCCCAGGCGCCGATGACGGCGACGATGAAGATGTTCGCGAGCACGAAGCCGACGATGAGCGCCTGCCAGCCCTTGATCCGCGACGACGCGAGCCAGAACGGGGCCGCGAAGACCAGCGTCACGACCAGCGGGACGATCGCGACGAGGAGCAGCAGCACGATCCCGAGGCTCGCCCGGGTCGAGGTTGACGGTGACCGGCCACGGCCAGGGGAACGGCGCGTTCCAGCCGCCGAAGAACAGGGTCACGGTCAGGGCCGAGATGATGAACACGTTCACGTACTCGGCGAAGAAGAAGAACCCGAAGCGCATGCCCGAGTACTCGGTGGCGAAGCCGGCGACGATCTCGGAGTCCGCCTCGGTCAGGTCGAACGGGGTCCGGTTCGCCTCCGCGGTCGCGGCGATGAAGAAGATCAGGAAGCCGAGCGGCTGGCGGAAGATGTACCAGTCGATGAACCAGCCGCCCTGGTCCAGGACGATCTGGTTGAGGCTCATCGTGCCGGCCAGCAGGATGATCCCGACGACCGACAGGGTGAGCGGGATCTCGTAGCTGACGACCTGGGCCGCGGAGCGCAGCCCGCCCAGCAGCGAGTACTTGTTGAAGCTCGACCAGCCGGCCATCAGCAGGCCGACGACCGACAGGCCGCCGATCGCGAAGAAGTAGAGCAGCCCGAGGTTGAGGTCCTGCCCGAAGAGCCCGGGAGCGAACGGGATGACCAGCAGGCTCATGACGCTGGCGAGGTAGACGACGACCGGCGCCCACGTGAAGACGATCGGGTCGGCGCCGGTCGGCGTGAAGTCCTCCTTCATGAGGACCTTGAGCCCGTGGACCACCGACAGCGAGCGACCCGAACGGGCCCACCCGGTCCGGGCCGATCCGCAGGTTCATCAGCGCGATGACCTTCATCTCCATGTAGATGATCAGGAAGGCCGTCGGCACGGTCATCAGCAGGACGACCGTCACCGCGACGACGAAGCGGACGATCGGCAGGTTGTTCGCGAGGAAGTCGACGATGGTCGGCCCGAGGATCGCGACGACCGCGACGAGCGCGATCAGCGACGCCAGCAGCACCGGCACCACGGTGAAGATGACCTTGCCCGGCAAGGTCAGGCGCGACCACGGACCGACCGATCGACCGTCACTTGTCGACGCCGCCCATGATCGGGTCGAGGGAGGCCATGACCGCCATCGTGTCGGCGACGAGGTGGCCGGGCATCATCAGGCCGACCGACTGGAGGTGGACGAACGAGGGGTCGTGGATGCGCATCCGGAACGGCTGGTCGGTGCCGTCGCTGATGGCGTAGGCCGCGTACTGGCCGCGCGGGCCCTCGATCGCGGCGTACGCGCTGGCCGGGCCGCGGCCGGAGCAGGCGCGGGAGCTTGGCCATGACCGGGCCGTCGGGCATCTGGTGGAGGCACTGGTCGATGATCCGCAGGCTCTGCTTGATCTCGTCCATGCGGAGCAGGTAGCGGGCCAGGCAGTCGCCCTCGGCGCGCGTCGGGATGTCGAACTCGAGCTCCGGGTAGACGCAGTACGGGTGCGCCCGGCGGACGTCGAACGGCAGGCCGGTCGCGCGCAGGTTCGGGCCGGTCATCGCCATCCGCAGGGCCGTCTTCGAGTCGATGACGCCGAGGCCGCGCATCCGGCGGACGAAGATCTCGTTCTCGTTGAGCAGCGCGTTGCCGGCCTCGATCTGCTCGGTCGCGTGCGACATCCAGTCGCCGAGGCGGCTCATGAACTCGTGGTTCAGGTCGCCGTTGACGCCGCCGATGCGCATGTAGTTGAAGAGCATCCGCTGGCCGGTGAGCGACGCCAGCATCTCGACGATCTCGTCGCGCTCGATGAACGACCAGAGGATCGGCGTGAGGCCGCCGAGGTCCAGGGCCATCCAGCCGAGGAACAGCGCGTGGCTGGCGATCCGGTTGAGCTCGGTAGCGAGGACGCGGATGTACTCCGCGCGGCGCGGGACCTGGACGTCGAGGAGCTTCTCGAAGGCCATGACGCCGGGCCACTCGCAGAAGAGCGAGCTGACGTACTCGAGCGGGTCGATGTAGCAGATCGCCTGGTGGTAGTCGGCGTTCTCGCACAGCTTCTCGACGCCGCGATGGAGGTAGCCGAGGACCGGGTCGAGGTCGACGACCTTCTCGCCGTCGAGCTTGAGCACGACGCGGAGCACGCCGTGGG
Source organism: uncultured Chloroflexia bacterium (assembly GCA_963813335.1). GTDB lineage: Bacteria > Chloroflexota > Limnocylindria > Limnocylindrales > CSP1-4 > SPCO01. The sequence goes on along the minus strand of CAWEYL010000005.1, from coordinate 92,916 downwards.
TCGACGGGTGCTGCGGGCCGATGTTGATCAGCATCTCGCCGTCGCCGAGCGTGTAGAACTCGGCCTCGCGCTCGGTCCGCGGCGGGTACGGCGGGATCGGCTCGAAGACGCCCAGCTCGCGGTCGAGCGGGACGCGCGGGTCGTCGAGGGACGGGCGTCGGGTGGTCGTCGTCACGGGCGGTCCTCGGTCACGCCGGCGACCGGCGGACGAGCGCCGAGGCCGGCGCCGCCGTCGGGGCGTGGGTGCGCTCCATCGGCCGGACGCCCGCCGCCGGGCGAGCGCGCGGCGTCGTCGGCCAGGTAGAAGTCCTTGCGGAGCGGGAAGCTCGTGTAGTCGGGCGGCATGTAGATCCGGCGCAGGTCGCGGTTGCCCTCGAACGTGATGCCGAACATGTCGTAGGCCTCGCGCTCCATCCACTCGGCGCCCTTCCAGAGGAACGTCGCGGACGGGACGCGCGGGTCCTCGCGGGACAGGCCGTCGGCGATGACGCGCAGCCAGTCCGGCGTGGTCTCGCTCCACAGGTGGTAGACGACCTGCATGACCTGGCCGGTGTCGACGCCCGCGAGGTCCGCCAGGAACTCGAAGTGGAACGCCGGCTCGTCATGGAGGGCGCGTCAGGACCGGCACGACGTCGCCCGCCGCGATGCGGATCTCGGTCTCGTCATGGCGCTGGCGGACGGGTCCCGTCAGCTGGTCGGCGAAGCGCGCCTCGAGGCGTGCCTTGAAGCCGTCGATCCACGCTCAGACGCCCTCCGGCACGGTGGGGCCGATGGCGCGATCGGGCCAGTGGCCGCGGCGCTCCTTGACCAGCTGCTGGAGCTTCATCATCCCGTAGATGAGGCCCTCGGGGCGGGGCGGGCAGCCCGGGATGTAGACGTCGACCGGCATCACCCGGTCGATCCCCTCGACCGTGGAGTAGCTCCGCTTGTAGCGGCCGCCCGAGCAGGTGCAGTCGCCCAGCGCCACGCACCACTTGGGCTCCGGCATCTGCTCCCAGAGGCGGACCAGCGGGCCGGCCATCTTGGTGGTCAGCGTGCCGGCGACGATCAGCACGTCCGCCTGGCGCGGGCTGGCCCGGAACGGGAACATGCCCCAGCGGTCCATGTCGTTCTTCGAGGTGGCCGCGGACATCATCTCGATCGCGCAGCAGGCGAGGCCGGACAGCAGCGGCCACAGGCTGTTCGCCGGATCAGGTCCAGGACGTAGTCCGCCTTGGTCGGGATGACCTCGAGGACGCCGCTCCAGCGCGCGTCGTCGCGGCGACCCAGCGCCGCTCGCCTCGTACTCGCGCAGGTGGGTGATGTCGCTCTCGCGGCCGCCGTCGTATGCCTCGGGATCGTCCGCCTGCCAGAGCGTGTTCGGGACGACGAGCGGCACGATCAGCTCGCTCGAGCCCGCGGTGGCGGGCAGGTCGCTGCGGGGCGCCGCCGGATCGCGCGGCGGGGTCAGCGCCACGTGAGCACGCCCTTGCGCCAGGCGTAGGCGAGCCCGAGCAGCAGGATGGCCACGAAGATGAACATGCTCACGAGGCCGCCCACGAGCCGATCGAGCGGAAGATGATCGCCCAGAGGTAGATGAAGACGACCTCGATGTCGAAGGCGACGAAGAGCAGGGCGTAGATGTAGAACGACAGGCCGAACCGGCCGTGGGTGTCACCGTAGGTGTCGATCCCGGATTCGTAGGGCAGGCCCTTGTGCTCGTCGCCCTGGTTGCGGTGCGAGATGAGCCACGCGGCGCCGATCGTCAGGAACACGAACGAGACGCCGGCGAAGGCGAAGCCCACGATGTACCAGATGCCGGTCAACCGGATTTCCCTTCGAGCGACGCGCCTGGGGCAGGCGTCACTGGCTGGAGGCCCCTGAGCGAGCGGGCAGGCATACCCACACGGGACGCATCGGCGCCCGGGGCCAATTCTAGCAGTGGGAGCGGGGCCCGCCCGGCCGGTGGAGGACCCCGACCGGGCTTCGGGGACGGAGCCCGGTCGGGGGAGATAGCGGGCGGCCGGATACCCGGCGCTGGGGCGACGGGGCTGGTCGGGGGCGTCGGGGAGCGGCGTGCGCCGAGCGCGCGTGCAGGTTCGCGCGCCGCTCCCCGTCAGGTCGTGCCCGACCGTTGAGAAGCGTGCATGCCGCCGCATCCGCGCGGCAATAGGTACATCGCCCTAGTCGGACGGCATCCGTTCGGCGGACGGCCGGCGGGGCATGCGGAAGGCGAGGCCCTCGAGCGGCGGACCGTCCGGCCAGTCGCGCCCGAATGCCATCACCCGGAACCGTCCCATCGCCGACGGGTCGAGCAGGCGCATCAGGGCCGAGCGCAGCTCGAGGTAGGACTCGAGGCTCGTTGCCGGGTCCTCCTGGACCTCGCGCAGCAGACCCTCGGTGCCCAGCCCGACGAGGAGCTCGGCCTGCGTCGTGGTCGCCAGGTGACTGAGACCGGCCGCGGCCGCGGCCCGCTCGACGGCGGTGACATCGACGTGGGCGGTCAGGTCCTGGCGCCCGATGTGGGCATAGGGCTCGTGCGACGCGCGATGGCGCAGGTAGGCCATGAGCGTGCCATCGCGACGCCGGACCGGGTCGTACAGCTCCGCCGCGGGGGCGCCGTAGTCGATCAGCAGGAGCAGGCCGCGCTCGAGGCCGGCGGCCGTCCCGGCGACCCAGCGGTCGAGGGCGAGGCAGATCTCGGCGGCCTGGCCGTCGGCGAGCTCGATGCCCTCGGCGGCGAGCCGGGCCGCGAGCGCCAGGCTCGACGGCTCGATCTCGACATCGACGAACGCGCCCTCGTCGAGCCCCACCGCGATCTCGACGAGGCGGGTCCCGCGCTGGCGGACGCGATGGACCGGGAGCGCGTCCAGGACCTCGTTGGCGAGCACGACCCCCACGACCGGACCGTCGCGCCGGTCCGGGGCGAGCAGGCGGTCGGCGGCGCCGGCCGCGGCCAGCCGGTCGGCGATGGTCTCGAGGCGTCCCGGTTCGACCTCGATCGGGTCGTAGGCGATGACGTCGCGCAACCCCGACCCGGTCCGCCCGAGCCGCTCGAGGATGGCGAGTGCGAGCGTCCCGGTCCCCGCGCCGTGCTCGCGGAGCACGAACGGGCGCGGCCGGCCGAGCCGCCGCCAGGCCTCGTCGAGCAGGCCCGCCAGCGCCCAGCCGAAGACCGGATGGATCTCCGGCGCGGTCAGGAAGTCGCCCGCCCGACCCGGCCGCGCATCGGTCGCCCGGTAGTAGCCGCCGTCGGGGTCGTACAGGGCCAGGTCCATGAACCGCGCGAAGGTCATCGGGCCGTCGCGCTCGATCTCCGCGCGGATCCGGGCCGCGAGCGCCTCGTCCTCGCCCACCGCGTCGAGGTCGGGCGCCGCGTCGCGTCGCAGGCCGAAGACGGGGTCCACCGCGCGGGCCTCAGCGTTGCCCGCGGAGCACGAGGCGCGCGCCCGGGCCGACCAGCGTGTGCCCGCCGAGCAGGACCGGGATGGGTGCGTCCGCCGCGGCGCGGGTGAGGTCGCGGAGCCACGGGTCGCGGATGGCCCCGTGGAGCAGCAGGTCCGACGCGAACCGGTCCTCCGCCGGCGGCCACGCCCGCTCGTCCGCCCCGAGCCGGTGGGCGAGGAGGACCCGGGTGTCGATGAGGGCGCCATCGGCGAGGCGCGCGAGGTGCGTGCCGAGCGAACCGGCCCCATCGTGGTCCAGCAACGCGCCGAGGACCGAGGCAGGCGCGCGCTGGCCGGCGCGTCGCGTGCGCAGCCCGCGCTCCTCGACCAGCGCCCGTGTCCGGGACGCGGTGTGCCGCTCGTACCAGGCGAGTGTCGCCGATGAGGTCCGCCCGGCGATCAGCAGCTCGGCGCCCGGGTCGGACGCGAGCGCACGGATGGCGTCGAGGCGGCCGCGGACGTGGCCGGTGTCGATGCGCCGCGCCTCCTCCGTGGCGAGCTCGCCGGCATCGCCGGCGAGGACCAGGTCGAGCGGGCCGTCGATGTCGACCGTGAGCCGCCACCGCCGCCGGAGGTCGTCCACGGCCCAGCCGCGGACCTCCGACAGCCAGCGCGGCAGCGCGTTGTCGCCGAGGTCGTCGGGCAGGTCCGCGAGGGCATCCGCCGCGGACGCGACCGCGACCACGTCGGCCGAATAGCGGTCGTTGGCGAGCGCCCGCCGGTCCCCGGAGCCTGCTGCCCGGACGAGGTCGCGGCGGTCGGCGAGGGTCGCCAGCGGGATCGAGCCCGAGCCGAGGACCACCAGCCCGTCGGGCCGCTCGGTGCTGACCAGCTCGCGGAGGCGCCGGCCGAACGGTGTATCGTCGGGCGGCCAGCTGACGACCCGGACATCGCTCGCGCCCGCGGCCGCGAATCCTCGGCGGTGCCGTTCGGCGAGGCGTCGCCGGGCCTCGCCGACCCAGCACTCGATCGGCCCGGCGGTCGCGCCGGGCACCGGGTGGAGGATGCGGACGGCGACCGGTCGCATCATCCGAGTCTAGCCGTCACCAGGGAGGCGTCCGTGGCCGCAAGACGGGTCCGCGCGTACATCGGTCTTGGCGCCAACGTCGGGGAGGCCGAGACGACCCTGGCGGAGGCCGTCACCGCGCTGGCGGGCCTGCCCGGCACTCGGCTCCGGGGCGTCTCGAGGCTCTATGCGACCGCGCCGTGGGGCGATCCCGACCAGCCAGACTTCCGCAACGCCGTCGTGGCTGTGGACGTGCCTGCTGGCCCGGACCCGGCGACCGGCGCGCTCGACCTGCTGACCCGGCTCAAGGACCTCGAACGCGACTTCGGTCGGCGCCGGCGCCGGCGCTGGGGCCCGCGCGAGCTCGACCTCGACCTGCTCGTCTTCGGCCGCGCCCGGCTGGCCGTCGAGCGGCCACCGGAGGCGCGTTCCGTCGATGCGGACGGCGATCCGGCTCGGGCGGCCCGGCTGCTGGAAGTCCCGCATCGCGACGCCGCGCGGCGGCTGTTCGTCCTCGCGCCCCTCGCCGATCTCGCGCCCGGGCTCGTGCCGCCCGGCTGGGGCGAGACCGTGGCGACCGCGCGGCGACGGCAGACCGGGGCGGAGGGTCCCGACGCCGTTCGGGTGGCCGGGACGTGGGACCCGTCGGCCCGTCAGTGGCGCCCGGTGCGGGGTCGCCGACCCGCCTAGTACTCGGAGACCACGCGGACGCCGATGTGCTCGTCGCCGTAGGTCGGTGGGTCCTCATAGTGCCTGTACGCGGACCGGGCGACGAACGGGTTGCTGCCCCACCAGCCGCCCTTCTCGACCTTGATCGTGCCCTCGGACGGACCGGTCGGGTCGGCGGCTGGATCGCCCGAATGCGGTGCGAGCCAGTCGCTCACCCACTCCATGGCATTGCCGGACATGTCCTGCGCGCCCACCCAACTCGCGCCCTCCGGGTGGCTGCCGACCGCGGCGGGTCCCGTGCTGTCGACGACGTTCGCCTTCGCCGGGTCCCACTCGTCGCCCCAAGGGTAGACCGAGGCCTTCGGGCCGCGGGCGGCGTACTCCCACTCGGCCTCCGTCGGAAGGCGGCCGCCGCGCCATGCCGCGTACGCCTCCGCCTCGAACCAGGTGATGCATCGGCGGGGAACGTCCGGGGCGTCGCCCTCGCAGCGCTTCGGCAGGCCGGAGGCGACCCTGTGGCTGAGCCAGGCCCAGCCCGCGGCCGACCAGTACGTCTGCGTCGTGTAGCCCCCCGCGTCCTTGAACGCCTGGAAGTCGGTGTTGGTGACCTCGGTCTGGTCGATCCAGTAGCCCTGCGTGAGCGTCACGTCGTGGGCGGGCACCTCGCTCGGGAGCGCGACCGCCACCCAGTCCGGTAGTCCGGCGGCCAGCAGCGTGTCGATGTCGGCCTGATCGGTGCCCATCCGGAATGTGCCGGCGGGTACGTAGACCTGTCGGACGCCGGCGGGGTCGGTGCGGGTCTGGCCGAGCGACGGCGCGACGGTCGGCGGCGCTGGGCTCGGGATCGCGGCACTCGACGGCGAGGTCGACGCCGCCGGCGCCGCGGCGCTGCAGCCGGCGACGATCAGGGTGGTCAGGATGGCCAGCGCGGTCCGTCCGGATGGCCTTCGAAGGTCAGGCATCGGCTGATGCTACCCTCCGACCATGACGACGATCGGCTACGCCGCGATGCTCGAGCAGTTCCATCCGACCGACCTCCTCGACTGGTGCGCGGCTGCGGAAGGGGCCGGTTTCGAGGCCGGCTTCATGGTCAGCGAGCACTTCCACCCCTGGACCCCGCAGCAGGGCCAGAGCGCCTTCGCCTGGTCGTTCATGGGCGCGCTCGGCCAGCGGACGAGCCTCCCCTTCGGGACGGCGGTGACCTGCCCGGGGTTCCGCTACCACCCCGCGGTCATCGCCCACGCCGCGGCGACCCTCGGCGCCATGTACCCAGGCCGGTTCTACCTGGGCCTCGGGGCGGGCGAGGCGCTCAACGAGCACATCATCGGCGGCATCTGGCCGGAGGTCGGCATCCGCAGCTCGATGCTGTTCGAGTCGATCGAGATCATCAACAAGCTGTTCTCCGGCAAGGTCGTCAAGCACAAGGGCGAGTTCTTCACGCTCGAGAGCGCCCGGCTGTACACGATCCCGGACGAGCCCGTGAAGGTCTACGTCGCGACCGCCGGGCCGGTCAACGCGAAGAAGGCCGGCAAGTTCGCCGACGGCATGATCACGGTCGGCGCCGCCGACGAGAAGATCCGGATGCTCTGGGAGAAGTGCGAGGAGGGCTGCCTGGAGGCCGGCAAGCCGGTCGGGACCCCGAAGCTCCTCCAGATCCACGTGTCCTGGGCGCGGACCGACGAGGAAGCCGTGCAGAACGCGATGATCGAATGGCCCAACGGCGGGATGCCGTTCCCCAAGCAGGACATCAAGAACCCCGAGGACTTCGCCGCGATGGCGAAGCTGGTCCGGCCCGAGGACTTCAAGAACCGGGTGCTGATGACCAGCGACCTCGCCGCCCACGCGGCGTACATCCAGCACTACGTGGACATGGGCTTCGACGAGATCCACCTGCACAACGTCGGCCGCAACCAGGCCGAGTTCATCGAGGTGTTCGGCAAGGAGGTCCTGCCGCAGCTCAAGCTGGGCTGAGACCGGCAGGAAGCGCGGACAAGCAGGCACACGGCGCGACGCCCAGGCGCGTCTCGGTTGATCGTCCGCCCGCGAGCCCCGGTTTGGATCTGTGATCTACGGCAACGGCAGCGGGCGGAGGGCATCTTCGGCTGGCATGACGATGAAGAGGCACTGGGTCGCATCGCACTGTGCGGAGATGCGGATTCCCCCGACCGTCCATGCCTGTTCAGCGCCGGCCCAGCCAGCGACCGTGTCCTTCAGCACGGGTGCCGTGTTGAGCGGGGGCACCTCGTCCACGAGTCGCGCGAACTGACTGGCCGTGCCTCCGGGGTCCCGTGGATCCTCGACGACGAGGGTGACGCCTGCGACGCCCTCCGCATTCCCATCGACCAGGATGGTCGATGGCACGCCGTCGATCCGGCCGTTGCAGGACCACTGGAAGAGGCCGCTGGGCACGTTGTCCTTGACGCCGTCACCGCAGCGGTAGCCGAGCGTCTCGATCGCCGCCACTGTGGGCCGGATGTTGTCAGGCATGGCCGTCCCGACGGCGCAGCCGACCAGGGTCAGGACCACCATGCCGACACCCGCCCACCGCATGCCCACACGACGGTCGTGGTCCTCGCTCGGTGACGTGGGCAAGCGCATCGCGAAGCCTTCATCAGAAGTTGCGCCCAAGCCGGGACCTCGATCGAGATCTTGCGGCACGCGCCTGCCCCTCGACGGTCAGGACCGATCGCCGTACGTGATGGCGAGATCCCACGGCTCGAGCCCCCAGGTGGCGCAGGCGTCGACGATGAGCGCCGGAACGACGCCGAGGGTCGCGTCGGTCGCCGGGGCCGACATGGTCGCGCCGGCCGCGCCAGCTCGCAGGTCCTGTTGCCAGAGCGTGGCGCCGGTCGGCGCCGGCGCGCATTCCACGAGGCTCACGTCGCCGTGATCGTGGACCACGAGGAACAGGCAATAGGGCTCGATCGGGGCATCCCATCCGCCCTGCTCGACCACCAGCAGCCCGTCGACCTCGAGCGTATGACGTACGGCCTGGCCAAGCACGGCCTGGAGGTCCGCCCATGGCGAGGTCGCCGCGGGCCGTGGGGCAGTCAACTGCACGACGGGAGCCGTGGACTCGATGGCTCCCTCAGACGTCTGCGTCGGCCACCGGGACTGGAGGAGCAGGGTGCCCGTCCGCTGGTGGAGCAGGGCGACTTCGCGGAATCGCCCCTCTTCGCGGAGCGTCCGGGCGATGACGCCCCGCCCCATCGACGACGCGAGCGTCGATGGGTCGGCCACGCCCCACAACCGCGAGCCGTGATCGGTCCACGTGCGCACGAGTCCACCCACGCATGGGCTGAGCATCGCGGTCTCGAGCGTCTCGCCCGGTTCGATGGCGGAGAGCGAGTCGTGGATCAAGTCGTTCTCCAGGGGCACAGGCGAGACCGTTAGAGGCGGACCCTCGGCGGCGAGTCGCGGTCGAACATGTGGACCGTGTCGACGAAGCGGACCTGCTTCGTCTGGTAGGCCATCACCAGCGAATGCGTCCGGGCGCCGCCGCCGAAGAAGCGGACCCCCTGGAGCAGGTCCCCGGTCGTGACGCCGGTCGCCGCGAAGACCAGGTTCTCGCCGGGGGCGAGGTCCTCGGTGTGGTAGACGCGGTCCTCGTCGCCGTGGCCCATCCGCGCGCCGCGCGCCCGCTCATCGTCGTTGCGGTAGCGGAAGCGGGCCTGGATCTCGCCGCCCAGACAACGGAGCGCGGCGGCCGTGATGACGCCCTCCGGCGCGCCGCCGATGCCCATCACGGCGTGGACGCCCGTGCCGGAGACGGCGCACGAGATCGCGGCCGACAGGTCGCCATCGCTGATGAGCTTGATGCGCGCGCCCGCGTCGCGGACCTCGGCGATCAGGTCGTCGTGGCGCGGCCGCTCGAGGATGACCACCGTGATGTCGCGGACCCGCCGGCCGAGCGCCTCGGCGATCCGCCCGAGGTTCTCGGTGGGGCTCTCGCGGATGTCCACCTTGCCCGCGACGACCGGCCCGACGCACAGCTTCTCGAGGTAGGTGTCCGGCGCGTGGGTCAGCCCGCCGGACTCCGAGGCGGCGAGGACCGTGATCGCCCCGGCCTGGCCGTGGGCGACCAGGTTGGTGCCCTCGAGCGGGTCGACCGCGATGTCGACCTCGGGGAGATCGGCCCGGGTGCCGCGGCGCCCGACCTCCTCGCCGATGTAGAGCATCGGGGCCTCGTCGCGCTCGCCTTCGCCGATGACGATCGCGCCCGGCGAACTCGATCTCGTCCATCGTCGCGCGCATCGCCTCGGTCGCGAGGCGGTCCGCCCCGTCGCGGTCGCCGCGACCCATCGCGCGCGCTGAGGCGATCGCGGCTTCCTCGGTCACGCGGACCATCTCGAGCGCGAGGAGCTGCTCCATGGCTAGTGCCGGAAGTGCCGGCGGCCGGTAAAGACCATGGCGAGGTGGTGGCGGTCGGCGACCTCGATGGCCATCTCGTCGCGGATCGAGCCGCCTGGCTGGATGATCGCGGTGACCCCCGCGCCGGCCGCCGCCTGGATGCCGTCCGGGAAGGGGAAGTAGGCGTCCGAGGCCATCACCGCGAGCTTGGCGCGGTCGCCGGCGCGGCGCAGCGCGATCTCGACCGACACCTGGCGCGACGCCTGGGCCGCCCCGATCCCGACCGTCGCGCCGTGCCTGGCCAGCACGATGGCATTCGAGCGGACGTGGCGGACCGCCCGCCAGCCGAAGAGCAGGTCGGTCAGCTCCTCGAGCGTCGGCCGGCGCTCGGTGACGACCTGGAGCCGGCCGCGGTCCAGCCCGAGGTCGTCCAGCGATTCCACGAGGAGCCCGCCGGCGACCCGCTTGAAGTCGAGGTTCGCGATGCCGTAGTCGCGCATCCCCTCGATCGGGTCGGCGGGGACGGCCAGCAGCTCCAGCCCGCTCTTGGCGCGCAGGATGCCGAGCGCCGACTGGCTGAAGCCGGGGGCCACGACCGCCTCGTAGGAGTTCGCCGCGATCTCGCGCGCGGTCGCGCCGTCGAGCTCGCGGTTGACCCCGACGATGCCGCCGAACGAGGCGACCGGGTCCGTCTCGAGCGCGTGCCGATAGGCCTCGACCAGCTCGTCGTGCGAGGCGATGCCGACCGGGTCGGTGTGCTTCACGATGGCGACCGTGGGACCGGTGTAGTCGCGGGCGATCCGGTAGGCCGCGTCGAGGTCCATCAGGTTGTTGAAGGACGGGCGGTCGCCGGCGATCTGGGTCGCGTCCGCGAGCGTGCCGCTGCGGTGGGTGGTCTCGCGGTAGAACGCCGCGCGCTGGTGCGGGTTCTCGCCGTAGCGCAGGTCGTCGACCTTCTCGAGGACGATGGCCAGGCGGTGCGGGAACGTGTTGCCCGAGATCTGGTTGAGGTAGGCCGCGATCTCGGCGTGATAAGCCGCCACCATGCTGAACGCCTCGGCCGCCAGCGCGGCCCGCGTCTCGGGCGTCACCAGGCCGTGCTCGCGCAGCTCGCCGACGATCCGGCCGTACTGCGACGGGTCGGATGCGGCGGCCACCCCGGCCGAGTTCCGGGCCGCTGCGCCGAGCAGGGCCGCTCCGGCCACGTCGATCATCTCGATCGCCTCGTCCAGCCCGATGAGCTTGGCCCCGATCGCCGGGGCGAACGGCTTGACGTTCACGATCACGAGGTCGATCGGGACGATGCCCTGGGCTTCGAGCTCGGCCAGCTGGGCCGGGACGTCGCGGCGGGCGAGGATGCCCGCATAGACCGCGTGGTGGAAGGTCTTGACCTGGCCGCCGACCGTCGACTCCCCTTGGGTCAGGTCCGCGACCGACGCCACGTCGACGCCCTCGCCGGCGAGGAACTCGCGGGTGCCGTCCGTCGCGAAGATCTCGATGTCGAGGGCGAGGAGGTCGCGCGCAAGAGCCGCGATCCCATCGCGGTTCGCGACTGACAGCAGCGCTCGCACCCGGGCCATCCTCCCATCGCAAGGGTTCCGGCGGCGCGCTCGGGGTCCCGGCGGGTGGCGCCCCCGGCCGGTCCTCTGGCGCCGCACCGCTCGGCCGAGTATAGCGCCCAGCGTGGCATACTCCGGGGGCCCATCCACGGTCAGAACATCGAGGTCGGTGCGTGACGCTCGCCCCCTGGGACTACCTCTTCCTGTCGTTCAACCACAAGAACTTCCCGGACCTCTTCCATCCGACGTGGATCGCGGCCGCCGTCCTCCTGGCGGTCCTGCTGATCCTCTACAACGTCCGGACGCGGGCGCTCCACCGCCACCCGCCGTTCCTCGAGATGTGGGAATGGCTGTGGTGGACCGGGCTGATCACGTTCAGCATGATCGTGATCGAGGCGCTGTTCGTCTTCGACTTCTTCATCGTGCTGGTGACCCAGGTCATCGGCATCGGGACGCTGGTCTGGATCCGCTTCCGGCGCTTCCCGCCGATCCTCGCGGCGCACGAGGCGCGGCTCGCCCGCGAGCGCTACTACACGAAGCAGAAGTTCGCGGACCCGGAGTCGACGATCAAGAAGCGCGGCGCACGTCGGGCAGCGCGCAGCCAGAAGCGCCGCCGCTAGTCGACGATGCCGATCGAGATCCGCCGGTTCGGGGTCGGCCATCGACGGCCGGACGGGCCGCCCGGCACGGTCGGCGTCAGGAGCCAGGTGATCCACTCGGACGGGCGCGGGCTCATCACCGAGGTCGCGTTCGCCCGGGACGCGCGCGTCGAGCCCCACACGAGCCCGAACACGACCTGGATGGTCGTCATCGAGGGCGGCGGCTGGGTCGCGGTCGCCGGGGAGCGGACGCGGGTGGCGCCGGGCGAGGCGGTCCTCTGGCCGGCCGACGTCCTGCATGCGGCGTGGACCGAGCATTCGGAGATGCGCGCCCTGGTCGTCGAGTTCGCCGGGGCCGATGACTCGGCCGTGCGCGGCCTCCTCGACGGACTCGTCCGCGAGGACGGCGACGTCGCCGGGCTGCCGCCGGTCGAGGGGATCGCCGTGCCGCTGCGACCGGACACGCCACGCGACGAGCCGCGGGACGGCGAACCGGCCTGACTCAGCCCTCGGCCAGGATCGCCCCGAGCTGGCTCAGGATCCGGGCGGTCGCGCCCCACACGGAGAGGCCGTCCACTGTGTATGTGCCGTAGCGCAGCGGCCAGGTCCCGACCGTCCGCTCGACGATCTCGATCGGCGCGCCGGGCAGGAACGCGGCCATCGGCGGCTCGAGGATGCGCGCGACCTCGGACGGCGCGGGGGTCAGCACCGGCCGCCGCTCGGCGACGGCTACGATCGGGGTGACGGCGAAGTCGCTCACCGGGATCCAGTGCAGGTCGAGCGCCCCGATGACCCGGACCCCGGCCGCCAGGACGTCGAGGCCGACCTCCTCGACGGTCTCGCGCAGGGCGGTCGCCGTCGTGTCCGCATCGTCCGGCTCGGCCTTGCCGCCGGGAAGGCTCACCTCGCCGGAGTGGTGGCCGCCGGCGGAGCGCTCGATCAGCACGACCCGGGCCATCCCGGCGTCATCGGGGTAGAGCAGCGCGAGGACCGCCGCGGGCCGGCCGGTCCGTCCCGGCGGCAGCCCGCCGCGTGGCCGTGGCTCGTCCGAGCCGACCACGACCGGCATGAGCACCTCGGCGGGCGGCGGCAGGGGATCAGGGAGTGCCGCGAGCCGTTCCAGGACGTCCGCGAAGCGCACGCCGTGCGGCTGCCGGCTAGTTGACGAGCTCGCCGTCGCGCTTCGGGCGCGTCGGCGGGAGGTCCAGCGGCGACCCGGCCCCGGCGCCCACGGCCTCCGGCTCGTCGGCGGCGCGCGCGCGCGCATCGCGCCGGCCGGCGCGCTCGGTGACGACCGTCGCGTCCGCGGTCGAGAGGACGAGCGTCCCCGACGCGATGTCGGCATCGACCATGACGGTGTCGCCCGGCTTGAACTCGCCGGCGACCAGCGAGCGCGCCAGCGGGTTCTCGAGCAGGCGCTGGATGGTCCGCTTGAGCGGCCGTGCGCCGTAGGACGGGTCCGTGCCCTCGCGGACGATCAGCGCCCTGGCGGCCGCGGTCAGCTCGACGCCGAGGTCCTGGTCGGCCAGCCGCCGCGCCAGGTCGGCGAGGAGCAGGTCGACGATCGCCCCGAGGTCGGCGTCGGTCAGGGCGTGGAAGACGATGACCTCGTCGACCCGGTTGAGGAACTCCGGCCGGAAGTGCGAGCGCAGCGTCTCGGTGACCTCGCGCTTCATCGACTCGTAGGCCGCGTCGCCGGCCGTCGCGCCGGAGGCGGCGATCGCCGCCGAGCCGACGTTGCTGGTCATGATGATCACGCTGTTCTTGAAGTCCACCGTGCGGCCCTGGCCGTCGGTCAGCCGGCCGTCGTCGAGGACCTGCAGCAGGATGTTGAAGACATCCGGGTGGGCCTTCTCGATCTCGTCGAGGAGCACCACCTGGTACGGCCGGCGGCGGACCGCCTCGGTGAGCTGGCCGCCCTCCTCGTAGCCCACGTAGCCCGGGGGCGCCCCGACGAGCCGCGACACGGCGAACTTCTCCATGTACTCGCTCATGTCGATGCGGACCATGGCGGTCTCGTCGTCGAACAGGAACTCGGCCAGCGCGCGCGCCAGCTCGGTCTTGCCGACGCCGGTCGGGCCGAGGAACAGGAACGAGCCGATCGGGCGGCGCGGGTCCTTGAGCCCGGCGCGGGCACGGCGGACCGCGTCCGAGACGGCTTCGATGGCCTCGTCCTGGCCGACGACCCGGGCGTGCAGCCGCTCCTCCATGTGGATGAGCTTGGCGGTCTCGCCCTCCATGAGGCGGCTGACCGGGATCCCGGTCCATGCCGCGACGATCCCCGCGATGTCGTCCGCGGTGACCTCCTCCTTGAGCAGCGAGCCTGGGCCCTGCAGGGTGGCGAGCGTCGCCTCCTGCTCGGCGAACCGCTCCTCGAGCTCCTTGCGGGTGCCGTACTTGAGCTGGGCGGCGGTGGCGTAGTCGGTCTCGCGCTCGGCCTGGTCGATGCGCACCTGGAGCGATTCGAGCTCGGACTTGGTCGCGCGGATGTCGGCGATGGCGGCCTTCTCGGCCTCCCAGCGCTGCTTCATCGCGCCGCCCTCCTCCTCGATGTCGGCGAGCTCCTTCTCGAGCGCCGCGAGGCGCGCCTTCGAGGCGTCGTCGGTCTCCTTGCGCAGGGCCTCGCGCTCGATCTCGAGCTGGATCCGCCGCCGCTCGAGCTCGTCGAGGGCGATCGGCATCGAGTCGATCTCCATGCGCAGCCGCGACGCGGCCTCGTCGACGAGGTCGATCGCCTTGTCGGGCAGGAAGCGCTCCGTGATGTAGCGGTCCGACAGCGTCGCCGCGGCGACCAGCGCGGAGTCCGTGATACGGACGCCGTGGTGGACCTCGTAGCGCTCGCGCAGGCCGCGCAGGATGGAGATCGTCTCCTCGACCGTGGGCTGGTCGACGATGACGGGCTGGAAGCGCCGCTCGAGCGCGGCGTCCTTCTCGATGTGCTTGCGGTACTCGTCGAGCGTCGTCGCGCCGATCGTGTGGAGTTCGCCGCGGGCGAGCATCGGCTTGAGCAGGTTGGACGCGTCCATCGCCCCCTCAGCCGCGCCGGCCCCGACGACGGTGTGGAGCTCGTCGATGAACAGGACCACCCGGCCGTCGGAGTCCTTGATCTCCTTGAGCACGGCCTTGAGCCGCTCCTCGAACTCGCCGCGGAACTTGGCCCCGGCGATGAGCGCGCCGAGGTCGAGCGCGACGACGCGCTTGTCCTTGAGCCCCTCCGGGACGTCGCCGCGGACGATCCGCTGGGCGAGCCCCTCGACGATGGCGGTCTTGCCGACGCCGGGCTCGCCGATGAGCACCGGGTTGTTCTTGGTCCGGCGCGAGAGGACCTGGATGACCCGGCGGACCTCGTCGTCCCGGCCGATGACCGGGTCCAGCTTGCCGGCCCGCGCCTCGACGGTCAGGTCGCGGCCGTACTTCTCGAGGGCCGCGTAGGTGCCTTCCGGGTTCTGCGAGGTGACGCGCTGGCCGCCGCGGACACTCTGGAGCGCCTGGAGGATGGCCTCCTTACCCGCGGCGTGCCGCTCGAGCAGCGCCTGCGCCTCGCCACCGGCCTCCGCGACGCCCAGCAGCAGGTGCTCGGTCGAGACGTAGTCGTCGCCGAGACGGCGAGCCTCGGCTTCGGCCCGCTCGATGACGGCCTTGGCCCGCGGGTCGAGGCTCAACGAGCCGCCCTCGACGTGGGCGCGCCGGGCGAGGATCGCGGCGATCTCGCCGCGGAACGCGGGCAGGTCGACCCCGAGGCGTCGGAGCGTCTCGGCGGGGATGCCGTCGTCAGGCTCGACGAGCGCGCTGAGGATGTGCTCGCTGTCGAGGATCGGGCTGTGCAGCCGGTTGGCTGCGGCCTGGGCGGCGACGATGGCCTCCTGGGCCTTCTGGGTGAAGCGATCGAGTTGCATGTCAGGTCTCTCGGGAGCGGGGGTCTGGTTGGTCGATGAGCGTGATGGCGGTGGTCGCCGCCTCGCGGGCCGTGTCGGACAGGCCGGTCGGGAGCACCACCCTGGCGCGGGCGTACAGGTCGCCGTGCCCGGTCGCGCCGAGCCGCGGCATCCCCTGGCCGGCCAGCCGGAACGTCCGGCCGGGCTGCGTGCCCGCGGGCACGGTCAGCAGGACCTTGCCCTTGAGCGTGCGGACGGGGACCTCGCCGCCGAGCAGCGCCTCCCCGAGGGTCAGGGCGATCTCGCGCTCGAGGTCCGCGCCGCGGCGCTTGAACGTGGGGTGCGGCTCCAGCTTGACGACGACGAACAGGTCGCCGCCGCCCGGGGCCTTGCCCGACAGTCGGACGCGGGTCCCGGTGTCGGCGCCCCTGGGGATCGTGACCTCGAGGTGCTTGCCTTCGACGTCGACCCGGCGGGTCGTCCCGTGGTAGGCCTCCTCGAGGCTGATCTCGGCGATGGCCTCGGCTGACGGCTTCGGCGCGGGACGGGTCCGCGTGCCGGTCGAGGTCGTGCCGTCGAGGCCCATCCCGGCCAGGATCGATTCGAAGGACTCGCCGCCGCTGGGACGGCGGCCGCGTCCGGGACCGGGGCCGCCGGGCTGCCCGCCGCCGGTGTCGCCGCCGAAGAACATCCGGAAGAAATCGCTGAAGTCGCCGGTGTCGGCGGTCGTGTGGAATTCGTAGCGGACGCCGCCCGGGCCGGTCGAGGCACCGCCGCGGGCGAACCCGGCGAACGGTCCGCCCGGACCGAACGGGTCGGCCGCGCCGGGACCGCCCTGGCCGTACTGGTCCCAGGCCGCGCCGAGCGTGTCGTAGCGCTTGCGCTTGTCGGGGTCCGAGAGGACCTCGTTGGCCTCGTTGATGTCCTTGAAGCGCTGCTCGGCCGCCTTGTCACCGGGCTTGGCGTCGGGATGGCTCTCGCGAGCGGCCTTGCGGAACGCCTTCTTGATCTCGGCCTTCGACGCGGTCCTCGGCACGCCGAGGACCGCGTAGTAGTCCTTGTACTCCAGGCCTGCTCCAGGCCCGCCGCCGGCCATCGCGACCCTCCGTCAGGTGCCGGAGACGACCACCGGAGGCTGCTCGGGCGTCGGGAAGTCGTTCCGTGGGACGCGCGGCGTCGGGGACGGCTCGACCGGGTCGTCGCCCTTGACGACCTTCGGCGGCTCGGGGGCGAGCGCCTTCGGCTTGCGCCGGAGGGCCGCCTCCAGGACCTGGTCCATGGAGTCGACCAGGACCAGCTTGATGGACTTGCGGATCTCGTCGGGGATGTCGCGCAGGTCCTTCTCGTTCTTGCGCGGCAGGATCACGATCCTCGCGCCCGCGAGGTGCGCCGCCAGGATCTTGCTCTTGAGGCCGCCGATCGGGAGGACCCGGCCGCGCAGCGTGATCTCGCCGGTCATCGCCACGTCCTTGCGGACGGGGATCCCGGTCATCGCGCTGACGATCGCCGTGGCCATCGTGATCCCGGCGGACGGTCCGTCCTTGGGGATGCCGCCGGCCGGCACGTGGATGTGCAGGGTCTGCTTCTCGAAGACCTCGCGCTTGATGCCGAGCTGGGAGGCGTGGGCTCGCGTCCACGACAGGCCCGCCCGGGCGGACTCGCGCATGACCTCGCCCAGCTGGCCGGTCAGGATGAAGTCCTCGCGGCCTTCCATGGTCGTGACCTCGATCGCGACGACGTCGCCGCCCACCTCGGTCACCACCAGGCCGATCGCGGAGCCGGTCTGGTCCTCGGCCTCCAGCTCGCCGTACTCGAACCGCTGCGGGCCGAGCAGGTCGGCCAGCTTCTTCGGGTCGATGACGGTCTTGCGCTTGCGGCCCTCGGCGACCTGCCGGGCGACCTTGCGCATCACGTTGGCGAGCTCGCGCTCGAGATTGCGGACGCCGGCCTCGTGGGTGTACGAGCGGACCAGCTCGGTCATGGCCTCGTCCGTGATCTCGATGTGCTTGGCCTTGAGCCCGTGGTTCTTCATCTGCTTGGGGACGAGGAACCGCTTGCCGATCTCGATCTTCTCCTGCTCGGTGTAGCCCGGCAGGTGGACGACCTCCATCCGGTCGCGCAGGGCGGCCGGGATCGGGTCGAGCAGGTTGGCCGTCGCCACGAACAGGACCTTGCTCAGGTCGAACGGCACCTCGAGGTAGTTGTCCTGGAAGGTGTTGTTCTGCTCGGGGTCGAGGACCTCGAGGAGGGCCGAGCTGGGGTCGCCCCGGAAGTCCATCCCGATCTTGTCGACCTCGTCGAGCATGAACACGGGGTTGTTCGTGCCGGCGGTCTTGATGCTCTGGATGATCCGGCCCGGGAGGGCACCGATGTAGGTGCGCCGGTGGCCGCGGATCTCGGCCTCGTCATGGATGCCACCGAGGCTCATCCGCACGAACTTGCGGTCCATGGCGCGGGCGATGCTCTTGCCCAGCGACGTCTTGCCGACGCCGGGAGGCCCGACGAAGGCGAGGATGGGGCTGCGGATCTCGTCCGCGAGCGTGCGCACCGCGAGGTACTCGAGGATGCGCTCCTTGATCTTCTCCAGGCCGTAGTGGTCCTCGTCGAGGATGCGCGCGGCCTCCTTGATGTCGAGCTGGTCGTCCGTCGAGACGTTCCACGGCAGGCCGATCAGCCAGTCGACGTAGGTGCGGATGACCCCGACCTCGGGCGACGCCGACGGGATCCGGCTCATCCGGTCGATCTCCTTGATCGCCCGGGCCTTGATCTCGTCCGGCATGCCGGCGGCCTCGACCTTGTCGCGCAGTTCGTTGATCTCGGCCTGCTGCGGGTCGTCCTCGCCGAGCTCGCGCTGGATGGCCTTCAGCTGCTCGCGGAGGATGTACTCGCGCTGGGTCTTGTCCATCTCCGACTTGACTTCGGACTGGATCCGGCCCTTGAGCTCGAGGATCTCGATCTGGCGGCCGAGGAAGTCGGTGACGAGCTTGAGGCGCTCGACGACATCGACGGTCTCGAGCAGCTCCTGGCGCTGCTCCGTGGTCATGTCCGGGCTGTAGGCGACCATGTCGGCCAGGAGCCCCGGCTCGCTGATGTTGCGGGCGGCCACGGCGGCCTCCGGCGGGACCGGGGCGCCGTTGGCGACGTACTGCTCGATCTGGGCCTGGACCGTGCGCATCAGCGCCTGGACCTCGAGGCCGGACGGGCTCTCGTCATCGAGCGTCTCGATGGTCGCGCGGAGGTACGGCTCGGTGGCGCTGAAGCCGACGACGCGGAGGCGTCCCTGGCCCTGCACGATGGCGCGGACGGTGCCGTCCTGGAGCTGGACGACCTGGGCGATCTTCGCCAGCGTGCCGATCTCGTAGAGCTCGGACGGGTCGTCGATGTCCTCCTGCTCGGCATGGCGCTGGGTGACCAGCGCGATCGGCCCGCCATCGGCGACGGCGGCGTTGAGCGCGTTGACGCTCTTCTCGCGGCCGACCTGGAGCGGCACGATCATCTCCGGGAAGATGACGGTCTCGCGGAGCGCGACGAGGGGCAGCTCGCGCGGGCCGGAGGTGGTGGTCGGGGGTGGTTCGACCGGGGTGGACGGTCGCTTGGCCATCGGGTTCTCCTAGGGGTGCTGGTGCCGTGGTCTAGGCAGACTTGGCGGCTGGGTCGGGGTCGACGGTGGATTCGTCACGGGTGGCGGCTGCGGATGCCTCGATGGCGGCCGTGCCTTCGGCGTAGAGGGCTTCGAGGATCCGGGCGCCGAGGCGCTCCTCGAGTTCGAAGAGGATCCGGATGCCCGCGAGGTTGACGCCGCGGTCCCGCGTGAGGTGGCGGATCCAGAGGACTCGCCGGATGTCGTTCTCGCTGTACAGGCGGATATTGGTCGGGGTCCGGGCCGGGCAGATCAGGCCCTCGTCCTCGTAGATCCGCAGGGTCCGCGGATGGACGCTGACGAGCGTCGCCGCCACGCTGATCACGTAGACGGGTCGCGTCGGGTCACGATCTGGTTGGCCGGTGGTCATGCCGGGGATGCTAGAACGTTGACAATATCGTTGTCAAGAGTTCTGCGGTTTCGATTTGCCAATGTCTTGCGCCGGCGCACCGGTCGAGGTCTCAGTCGGCCTCGACGGTGGCTCGTCATGACCCTCGTGGCGGTCGAAACCGGCCGCTGGAGCTGGCGGCCGAACACAGTGGGTCGACGGGCCTCGAGCCTGGAGTGTGTCGCCCACCGCCGATCGTCCGTGGGTCCGTCAGGCCACGAACGCTGCGTCGCAGGCCGGCGCGGGCTCGGGGTCAAGGATCGCGGCAGGAAGACCGGCGTCACGGGCCACAACGCGTGCGTGGCCGATTGAAGATCGAGTCGACGTCGTCAGCGACGCACGTATCGTGGCTTCCTGGACCGGTCGGCGCCGGTGGCCCCGCCCGGGCTGCGCCCTGCGCCGCCCCGGCCCGGTCCGCGGGTCAGGCGTCGGCGCCGACGACCTCCGCGTCGCCGATGAGCTGGTCGTGCAGCAGTTCCTGGCAGTCCTGCCGGCCGATGGCGATGACCTTGTCGCCCTCGAGCATGACGGTATCGGGGCGCAGCGGCGTGGCGACGCCCTCGCGGATGACCGCGAAGAGCGAGCAGCCCTCGGGGATCGAGAGGTCCTTCGGCGCCCGCCCGATGGCCGGCGAGCCGGCCTGCAGATGCGCCTCGATGAGCTCGAGGTCGCTCTCGCCGAGGGCGGCGAGGTGGAGGAGCTCGTGGACCGGGATGTCCTGCTC
Source organism: uncultured Chloroflexia bacterium (assembly GCA_963813335.1). GTDB lineage: Bacteria > Chloroflexota > Limnocylindria > Limnocylindrales > CSP1-4 > SPCO01. The sequence goes on along the minus strand of CAWEYL010000005.1, from coordinate 72,681 downwards.
GATCGAGCCCAGGATCATCCGGGTGGGGCTGATCAGCTCGTCCACGCCGAGGTGGCGGAAGAGCGCCTCGTTCTTGGGGTTGTTGACGCGGGCGATCGTCCGCGGGACATCGAAGTGGTGCTTGGCCATCTGGCAGATGACGAGGTTGTCCTCGTCGTCGCCGGTCACGGCCGCGACGACGTCGGCCCGGTTGCAGCCGGCCTCGCCGAGGTACTTGCCCTCGCAACCGTCATGGGCGATCACGATCGAGCCGATCTCGTCGGCGATCTGGACCGCGCGCGACGGGTCCTTCTCCATCAGGGCCACCTCGTGGCCCGCATCGATCAGTTCCTTGGTGAGGTAGTAGCCGACCTTCCCGCCACCGACGACGAGGACGAACACGATCCAGACCTCCTATCGGGCGCCCGACGACGTGTCGGACGCGACGCCAGCGGCCGTGCCGTGGACGTGGTGCTCGCCGCCGGGATGGCTCCCGGACGGCGCGAGGAGCCCGGCCAGGCCGGACTTGGGGAACCCGAGGTAGCCGTTGACCGCATCGAGCATCAGCCCGGTCCGGCACAGCGTGGCGATCCCGAGCTCGGCGTACGCCTCGGCCCGGACCGGGTCGTTGATCTTGGCGACGACCTTCGCGATGCGGAAGGCCTCGGTCGCGAGCTGCGCGGCCATGACGTTGCGGTTGTCGCCCTCGGTCATCGCCAGGAAGACGTCCGCGTCGCCGGCACCGGCCCTGATCAGGACGTCCTCGTCGGTCCCGTCGCCGCGGACGGCGCGCCCGCGGAACGTCGACGGCAGGCGGTCGAAGGCGTCGGTGTGCAGGTCGAGGATCAGCACCTGGTGACCGGCCACGTCATACGCGTCGGCGATGGCGGCGCCCACGCGGCCGCAGCCCACGATCACGATCTTCACGACGGCTCCTCGGACATCGGCTCGCGCACCACCCAGACGGCGCACGGCGCACTCTGCAGGACGTAGGGGATGGTCCGGCCGATGGCGAACTCGCCGCCGAACCGGGTCCGGAACGGGACGCCCAGGACGATCAGGTCCGCGCCGCGCTCGGCCGCCTCGTCGACGATGGCCGCCCCGACGTCGCGGGCCTGGAGCAGGACCGGCTCGAGGGTCTGCTTCGATTCCTCGGCGACCGCCTCGGCTGAGTCGAGCACCTGCTGGACGCTCTCGGACCGGCTGGCGATGTCGGCGTCGAGCGGCAGCGTCCAGTCGATCTCGACGACATGGACGGCGATGAGCTCGGCCTTGGCGAGGCGGGCCTGCTCGGCGACGAGTCGGACGACGCGGGCGTCGCTCGGGCTGCCGTTGAGCGCGATGACCGCTCGCTTGAAGGCGGGGGCGTGGGTCTCTGACATGGGCGGCGGTCACGATACCACCGGTGCCGCCCGACTACTCCAGCTTCGCCTCGTCGGCGGCATGCGCGCCCTCGAACTGGTCGCGGTCCTCGCGCCGGTATGGGACGTTCACGACCACGGTGTGGGGGCGCCCCAGGAGCACCGTCCGCAGCCGCTTGGCCGCCTGGTTGTAGAGGATGCGCTCCCACCACGAGCGGGCCACGTACTCGGGGATCACCACGAAGGTGATCGGCTCGTGCTTGCCCGGGGGCCACGCGGCGTCCAGCACGTCGAGGTAGGCGAGCAGCGGTCCGGCCAGGGCCCGGTACGGCGATTCGACGACCACCAGCGGCACCCCGGGGATCTGCCGCTCGAAATCGGTGCGCAGGCGCGCCGCGGATTCCGGGTCGTCGCTGATATAGACCGCGCGGATGTCGTCGCTGATCGAGCGGGCGACGTTGATGGCCTGGACGACGGCGCGGTTGAGACCCGGGATCGGGACGACGGCCCGCTCCTCGCGGTGCAGCGCCTGGACGACCAGGTCCGGACGGACCGCCAGCTCGCGCTTCGAGCGGCTGTACTGGTGGCTGATGAACAGCATCATCGCGACGAGGGTCGGGACGAGGATCACCACGAGGTAGGCACCGGCCTCGAACTTCTCGGAGACGACGACCGCGAGCACGACCGCGGTCAGCACGGCCCCGAGCCCATTGACCGCCATGCGCCAGTGCCAGCCGGACTCGCGGACCGTGAGCCAGTGGCGGACCATGCCGATCTGGCTGAGGGTGAAGCAGACGAACACGCCCACCGAGTAGAGCGGGATCAGCGCGTGGGTGTCGCCGCCGAAGAACCAGAGCAGGCCGAACGCGACCGCCGCCAGCAGGACGATCCCCCAGGAGTAGGCGAGGCGATCGCCGCGGAACGAGAACTGGCGGGGCATGTAGCCGTCCTCGGCCAGGATCGCGGCGAGGCGCGGGAAGGCATTGAAGCTCGTGTTCGCGGCCAGGAACAGGATCAGCGCGGTCGACGCCGCGAACGCGATGAAGAACACGGAGCCCTCGCCGAAGGTCGCCTCCGCGGCGAGGGCGACGATCGACGCGCCGCCGGGATTGGTGGGACGGAGCCCGTAGGCGACCGCGACGAGGGTGAGCCCGACGAACAGGATGCCCAGCAGGACCGCCATCGCGGTCATGGTGTTCGCGGCGTTCTTCGATTCGGGCGGCTTGAACGCCGGCACACCGTTGGCGATCGCCTCGACGCCGGTCAGTGCGACCGAGCCGCCGGCGAAGGCCTTCAGCAGCAGCAGGATCCCGATCGGCTCGAGCGCGTTCGCCGGCGGGAATGGGACCGCGTCGGTCGGCGGCGGCTGGACGACCGTCCCGCCGACGATGTTGACGAGCCCGATGGCCACGATCGAGAGGGCCAGCCCCACGAAAAGGTACGTCGGCACCGCGAAGATGTTCCCCGACTCGCGCAGGCCGCGCAGGTTGGCGATGGTGATCAGCGAGATCGAGATGAAGGCGATCTCGATCCGGACGTCGTAGGCGGCCGGGATGACCGACTGGATCTGGGTGATCGCCGCCGCCGTCGAGACCGCGACCGTCATCACGTAGTCGATCAGGAGGGCCGCGGCCGCGATGAGCCCGAAGATCGGGGCCAGGTTGGTCCGCGCCACGACGTAGGCACCGCCGCCGTTCGGATAGGCGCGGCAGACCTGGCGGTACGACACCGACACCACGGCCAGCAGGACCGTGATCGCGATCGCGACCTGGATCGACAGGAAGAGGGCGCTGGCGCCGGCGAGCAGCAGGACCCGCAGGATCTCCTCGGTCGCATAGGCGGACGAGCTGATCGCGTCGGAGCTGAAGATCGCCAGGGCCTTGGTCTTCGAGAGGCGCTCGCCGATCTCCTCCTCGTTCGACAGCGGGCGGCCGAAGACGATGGCGCGGGTGCGCGCGAGGAAGCGCCCGGTCGGCGTCTGGGCGATGTTGGCGCCCGGCTTGGCGACCAGCTGGCCGGGCCCGACGTAGCGGAAGAAGGGGGCGTGCGGGCGCTCGATCCGGACGCGCTTGTCCGCCGGTTTGCGGCCCTGCAGGGGCCGCCGGCCTCCGATCAACGGGACTCCAGTCGTGGGCGGGACGCGGCCCGGGGATCAGTCGCCGCGTCGGAACCGGACGTCGGCGATGACCGTGGGTTCGCGCCCGACAGGTTCGGCCCTGCGCCGCTTGGCGACTTGGTTATACAGCAATCGGTCCAGGCGATGCCACACGCGGCCGCTCGATCAGAGTCCATGGCGGAGCCGCTCGGCGAGGCGGACCGGCAACTCGGCCGCGTGCATCGCGGCCATCACGGCGGCGATGTCGTACTCGACGCGGTGCCAGGTCACGACCCTGGCCTCGGTGTCGAGGACGAGGTAGGCGGCCCGGGGATCGCCGTCGCGTGGCTGGCCGACACTGCCCGGGTTCAGCAGGACCGGACGGTCCGGGAGCTGGAGGCGCGTGGCGTCGCCGACCGCGACCACGTCAGTGCGTTCCTCTTCGGCGATGAAGGCCACCGGGACGTGGGTGTGGCCGTGCAGCCCGACCGGTGTGGCCAGCAGGTCGAGCGATGCCCGGGCGATCGCCAGCGTGGTCACGTACTCCCAGGTCGGGTCGCGCAGGCTGCCGTGGACGAGCGAGACGTCCTCGATGGTCAGCCGTTCCGGCAGCCCCGCGAGATGGGTGCGGGTCGCCGGGGAGATCCGCGCGATCGTCCACTCCATCGCCTTGCGTGCGTCCGGGTTGAAGTACTCGATCTCGGGCCCGCCGGCGGCCGCCGCGTCATGGTTGCCGCGGACGCCGACCGCGCGGAGGCCAGCGAGTCGATCGACCACGGCGTCCGGTTCCGGGCCGTACCCGACGACGTCGCCGAGATGCCAGACGGCGTCGACGGTCCCCATGTGGGCGAGGACCGCATCGAGCGCGACGAGGTTGCTGTGGATGTCGGACAGGACCGCGATCCGCATGGCCGGTCAGCGTAGCAGCGGGTCGCTCACCACGGTCGCCTCGCGCGCACGGCGGGATCGCGCGGATACGCCGCGTCCGCCGCGCCCGCGGCCGTCACCACGACCAGCACGTGATCGGCCAGGCCGGGCAGGTCGACGGCGGTCGTCTCGAGCCGTCCGCCGCCGAGGGCGTCGAGTGCGCGCCGCCCGGCCGCGAGCTCGCCAGCGAGGTCGCCGCGCTTCCAGGCGACGAGGACGCCGCCCGGCCGGAGCAGTGGGACGGACAGCTCGACCAGGTCGGGAAGCGCACCCACGGCTCGCGCCGTCACGCACGGCCAGGCGGCGCGCTGGGCCGGGTCGCGGGCGAGGGCCTCGGCGCGGACCGCGGCCACCGCGATCGGCGCGGCCGCCTCTCCGTCGCCGGGGTGCGCCTCGATGGCGGCGATCGCGGTCTGCAGGAAGCGTGCCTTCTTGGCGGTCGACTCGACGAGCACGGCCCGCCGCGCCGGCAGCGCGACCGCGAGCGGCAGGCCGGGGAAGCCGCCGCCGGATCCGAGGTCCACGAGGGCATCGATGCCCAGCCGGCGCAGCAGCGGGATCGCGCTGAGGCTGTCGAGGACGTGCGCGACGGCGACCTCGCGCGGATCGCGGATGGCCGTGAGGTTGATCGCCGTCGTCCAGGCCAGCAGCAGGCGCACGTGGCCGTCGATGGCGGCGCGCTGGGCCGCGCCGAGGTGGAGGTCGAGGCGGGACAGGCCATCGTCGAGGGCGTCGGCATAGGCCGACGGCAACGGTGGAAGGCCCTCGACGCGCGTCGGGAGCGGCTCACGCGCGGGCTGCAGGGCACGCCTCCTGTTGTACGTGCCGATCGTCCCGCGCCGTGCCACTCCCGGCGTCATCGTTTCGCACCACGAGCGTGGGTCCGGTGCTTCGGCCGTCCGTCCGGTTCGTGGTCGGGTCTCCCCGAGCCCCTCGCGGACCTCCGTACCCGGGTCGCCCCAGTGCGGATGACGGACGCTACGCGCCGTGACGCGACGCGTCAACGAGGTTATCCACCAAGTGTCGACGGACCCCGGGATTCGTGGATAAGTCGGGCCCGCGACGGTGGTCGGGACGCCTCGTCCTAGCTCGTGCGGGCCCCACCGCGGACCGGCCGTCCGAGGGTGCGCCGGACGACGTCGATGACCTCCTCGACGTAGCCGTCGGCCTGGCCGGCCTCCGCGGCGGTGCGGACGCAGCCCTGGACGTGGTCCTCGAGGACCAGGATCGAGAGGGCGTCCACCGCGGCGCGCAGCGCCGCGGTCTGCTGGAGGATGTCGACGCAGTACTCCTCGCGCTCGATCATCCGGGCGATGCCGCGGACCTGGCCCTCCATGCGCGACAGGCGGCGCACGAGCAGGGTCTTGTCCTTCGAGTAGCTGTGGCGGAAGTGGCTCGGGTCCGGCTTCGGCGCCGGCCGACGGCCCGGGCTCGCTGGCATCAGACACGACCTCATCGCTGCGATCGACGGGACGCCCGTCGGGACGGAGACGATCCTACCATACCCCCAGGGGGTATCGGCGGATGCGACGCCCGCCGTGCTCCCCGGCGCTTCGGCTAGACTGTGGGCCGATGGATCCTCGCGACGGCCTCCGCCCGACGCCCGAAGATGTCGCCTGCACCGCCTGCGGCGCCGGCGTCCCCGCCGACCGGCGCAGGATCCTGGCCCGACGGGGCGACCTGCGCCGCCTGCCCAGCGCCCGGTGACCGCCTCGTTCGCCCACGCCAGCGAGGCCGAGATGGCCCGCATCCTCGACTTCTACGACGTCCGCTGGGTCTACGAGCCGCACACCTTCCCGATCCTGTGGAACCTCGAGGGCGAGGTGGTCGAGAGCTTCTCGCCGGACTTCTGGCTGCCCGACCTCGACTGCTACCTTGAGATGACCACGCTGCGCCAGAAGCTCGTCCGCAAGAAGAACCGCAAGCTGCGCCGCCTGCGCGAGCTCTATCCGGCCGTCACCATCAAGCTGTTCTACGCCCGCGACTTCCGGGCGCTGATGCTCAAGTACGGCAAGCTCGCGCTCGTCGACGCGCTGTCCGGCAGCTCCGGGCAGACGACCCCGCCGCGCGGGAGCGCGGCGGCGACCGTGGCCCGCGAGGCCGCCGCCGTCCCCACGGCCGCCGAGCGCGCGGCCCGCCGCACCCGCCAGCGGCCACTGGCGGCCCCGGCTGCCTCCGAGGGCGGGCGATGACCCACGAGATCGACCTCCAAGAGGACATCGGCGAGATCCTCCTCACCGAGGAGCAGATCCAGGGCAAGGTCCGCGAGCTCGGCGCTCGCATCAGCGCCGACTACCGCGGCCGGCAGCTGACCCTCGTCTCGGTCCTGAAGGGGTCGCTGCCGTTCATGGCGGACCTGATGCGCGCGATCGACATCCCCGTCCGCATCGACCTCATGGAGGTGAGCTCGTACGGCGGCACCTCCACCGAATCGTCCGGGCTGGTCCGCATCCTCAAGGACCTCTCGGCGAGCATCGCCGACGAGGACGTGCTCATCGTCGAGGACATCATCGACACGGGGCTCACCCTGAACTACCTGATCCGCTACCTGCGTGGCAAGAACCCCGCCTCGCTCAAGATCTGCACGCTGCTCGACAAGCCGGCCCGCCGGCTCGTGGAGATCCCGGTCGACTACACCGGGTTCGTCATCCCCGACCGGTTCGTGGTCGGGTACGGGCTCGACTTCGGGGAGTTCTACCGGAACCTCCGCGTCGTGGGGGTCCTGCGGCCGGAGGTCTATACCGAGATCGAGCCGGCGTGACGATGCATCGGCGGCCGCTGGGCCGCGGGCGGACGCTGGCCGCGGTCGCCGGGGTGCTGCTCGTGATCGGTTGCGTCCTGCCGTGGTGGATGGTCGGAGGCGGTGAGACCGGCATCACCCCATTGAGCGGCAACGGCTTCGAGGGTGCGGGGATCGTCGTCTTCCTTGTCGGCATCCTGGTGCTGGCGCTCGTCGCGCTGCCCTACGCCGCGGGCGACCGGCCGCTCGGCGTCGACCGCTGGATCTCGTACCTGATCCTGACCGTCGCCGGCTGGGTCGGGCTCGGGATCAGCTTCATCCAGCTGCTGTCGCGCGGCGCGTTCGTCTTCAGCGAGCCCGCCCAGGTCATCACCAACGGTCCCGGCCTGTGGCTCTCGGCGCTTGGGCTCATCGTGCTGTCGCGGGCGACCTACGACATGGCCCGCGAGCCGTCGCGCCGCTGACGCGGGTCTCGAGCGCTACGGGAGGGCCTTGACCATCCCCCCGTCCACCGGGACGATCGCGCCCGTGACATAGGACGCGGCCGGCGACAGGAGGAACGCCCCCACCCGGCCCAGCTCCGCCGGGTCGCCGTAGCGGCCGAGCGGGATGCGCGCGACGTGCGCCTGGCGGATCTCCTCGACGGCGACCCCACTGCCCGCCGCCCGGGCCCCGTCCATCTCGGCGATGCGGTCCGTCGCCAGCCGTCCCGGCGCGAGGGCGTTGATGCGGATGGGGGCGATCTCCTCGACGAGGCTCTTGACCAGTCCGGCGAGTCCCGGCCGGAGCGCATTCGACGTCGCGAGCCCGGGGATGGGCTCGCGGACCGAGCTCGAGAGGATCACCAGGATCGCCGGGTCGCGGCCGTCGCGCAGGGCCGGCAGGGCCGCGCGCACCAACCGGATCGTGCTCCACAGCGTGCCGTCGATGGCCCTGGCCCAGGCCGCCTCGTCGAGGTCCACGAACCGCCCGATGGGCGGGCCGCCGGAGTTGACGACCAGGAGGTCCAGGCCGCCCAGGGCGGCCACCGTACCGGTCACCGCGGCGGCCGGGCCGTCCGGTGTCGAGAGGTCGGCGGGCACGGCCACGGCGTCCAGCCGCGAGGCGGCCGCCGCCAGCCGCGGGCTCTCCCGGGCGACGAGCGCCACCGCCACGCCCTCGGCGCGCAGGACGGCGGCGATGGCGCCGCCGAGCCCGCCACTCCCCCCGCCAACGAGCGCTCGATGTCCGGTCAGCCCCAGGTCCATACCCGGCTCATGGTACCGGCGAGGCGGGTGACTCCGTGGGGGCGACGGCCGGCCCGTCGGGCACGAACCGGCGGACCGTCACGGCGAACCACCACGAGCGGCCCGGTTTCGGCTCCGCGATCTCGAAGACGTAGCGCCCCGGCGTCCAGTCGCTGGCTCCCGCGCCGAGGTCGGGTGCCGCGTAGTCCTCGCCCAGGTCGCTCGGACCGAGGCGCGGCCGGAGGTCCAGCGCGACCGGCTCGCCATCGGTCGGGACCCGCCAGATCCGCGTGGTCACGGGCCCGGCCGGGCGGATGTCCACGGCCGTCGGGGCGCACCAGCCGACCGCGCGGACCGACGTCGACACGACCAGGCCCTCCGGCAGGTCCGGGTCGGTCGGTCCCGTCGCGTGGATCGGGCTGATCGTCTGCCAGACCCGGATGGTCTGGTGGTCGAAGATCTCGAGCGAGGTCAGGCGCCAGTCGCTCGGCGTGATGCAGAAGGCCGACGCGGGATCGACGGGTGTCGGACTCGGCGTCGGTCCGGCGGGCGTCGCGCTCGCCGCCGCCGCCGTTCCCCGCGACGGCCCGGGCGCGACCCCGCCCGTCTCGCCGCCGCTCCACGGCTTGACCACGGCCAGCAGGGCCGCGAACAGGACCAGCACGACGACCCGGAGCAGCGTCCTCTCGCTCGGTCCCCGTCCGCCGACCCGCTCGAGCGGCGGGCTCATCGCCGGCCGCCCCGGTCCGTGGCGGTCGGGGTCGGGATCATCCGGGGTCAGACCTCGCCGAGGTAGGCCTTTCGCACCATGTCGTTGGTGATCAGCTCCGACGCCGGGCCGGACAGGAGGACCGTCCCGGTCTGGAGGACGTAGCCGCGATGCGCCACGGTGAGCGCCTGGAGCGCGTTCTGCTCGACGAGCAGGATCGTCGTCCCGGCGTCGTTGATCTCGCGGATGATCGCGAAGATCTGCTGGACGAGGATGGGGGCGAGCCCCAGCGATGGCTCGTCGAGCAGCAGGACCCGCGGCCGGGCCATCAGGGCCCGTCCGATCGCGAGCATCTGCTGCTCGCCGCCCGACAGCGTCCCACCCTGCTGGTGGGTGCGCTCGCGCAGGCGCGGGAACAGCGTCATGACCCGCTCGGTGTCCTGGGCGAGCTCCTTCGTCGGCCGCGTGAAGCCGCCCATCTGGAGGTTCTCCAGGACGGTCATGCGCGAGAAGATCCGGCGGGCCTCGGGCGCCTGGCTGATGCCGGCGCGGACCAGGTCGTGCGCGTTCGCCTTCGAGATGTCCTTGCCTTCGAAGGTGATGGTCCCGGATCTCGGATGGAGCAGCCCGGAGATCGTCTTGAGGGTCGTCGTCTTGCCGGCTCCGTTCGCGCCGATCAAGGTCACGATCTCGCCGCGCCGGACATCGAGCGAGACGCCCTGCAGGGCGTGGATATGGCCGTAGTAGGTGTGGACGCCGTCGAGGTGGAGGAGGGTCTCGCCCGGCTCCCCGCGCGGCGTGTCGGTGGCGGCCACGGTCGCGGTCGTCATACAGCCGGGGCTCCGAGGTAGGCCTCGATGACCTTGGGGTCCTTCCGGACATCCTCCGGCGTCCCCTCGGCGATCTTCTCGCCGTGGTCCAGCACGGTGACCCGGTCGCTGATGCCCATGACCACCTTCATGTCGTGCTCGATGAGGAGGACGGTCAGCCCCAGCTCTGTCCGGAGCTTGTTGATCAGGGCCATCATCTGGGCCGTCTCGTTCGGGTTCATCCCGGCCGTCGGCTCGTCGAGCAGGAGGAGCTTCGGATCGCTCGCGAGCGCACGCGCCACCTCCAGTCGCCGCTGGTCGCCGTACGGCAGGCTCTTGGCCAGGTCCTCGCCGCGATTGCGCAGCCCGACGAGGTTCAGGAGCTCGTTGGCCCGCTGCCGGGAGGAAACCTCCTCACGGCGGTTCTTCGGCGTCGAGAGCATCGCGTCGACGATGTTCGCCCGGAGCTTGATATGCATCCCGACGAGGACGTTCTCGGTCGCGGTCATGTTCTGGAACAGGCGGATGTTCTGGAAGGTCCGGCCGAGGCCGGCCTCGACCATGTCGTTCGGCCGGGCGCTCCGGAAGATCCCGAGCCGGTTGAGCAGCCGGGTGTACCACGCCGGCCGGGCGACGGCCGAGATCAGCATCGTGGTCAGCGTCCCCAGCGTCAGCGCGAGACCGATGATCCCGGTGGTCTCCGAGCCCGATGCCACCGTGGCGATCGCCGTCAGGATCGCGACGACGACGGCCGGGACGGTCCACACGAACGGCTCGAGGTAGCCGCGCACGGAGTGGGCGATCAGGCGGCGGCCCTCGACGGCGACCGACCCCTTGGTCGGGTCGTAGATGCCCGCGATGATGTTGAAGAACGTGGTCTTGCCCGCGCCGTTCGGCCCGATCAGGCTGACGATCGCGCCGCGCGGGATGTCGAAGCTGATGTCGTTGATCGCGAGCAGGCCGCCGAAGCGCTTCGTGATGTGGTCGGCGGCGAGCACCGTGCCGTCGTCCGGTAACGAGGCCGTCATCGATCGAGCTCGCTCACGCCGATCTCCTGCTCGCCGACCAGGGCCATGTCGCCGAGGTCATCGGCGGCATGGAGCTCCCGCTTGCGACGTCTGGAGGGGAACAGGCCCTCGGGGCGGAACAACATCATCAGCACCAGGGCCAGGCCGTAGAGCAGGAGCTGGTACTGCACGAAGTTGAGGTCCTTGAGGATCGGCACCTGCAACGCGGCGAAGAACGTGTTCAGCTGCTTGAGGAAGACGACCTGGATGGTGTAGACGACGAACGCGCCGAGCGCGACGCCCCAGATGTTGCCCATGCCGCCGAGGACGATCATCGCCAGGATGGAGAACGACACCGTCGAGAGGAACTGGTCCGGGCTGACGAGCGTGAGCTTGGAGGCGTTGAACACCCCGGCGAGGCCGGCGGTGGAGGCGCCCAGGGCGAACGCGAGCAGCTTGGTCGTGACCGTGTTCAGGCCGCTGGCGGCGGCCGCCAGCTCATCCTCGCGGATGGCCATCCAGGATCTGCCGATCCGGGAATCCTGTAACCGGTAGATCAGGATCATGGTGATCGTGAGCATCACCGCCATGAGCACGTAGAACGGCCACGGGTTCAGGAGCGTGAACTCCACGAACGGCAGCTCCGGCTTGTAGATGCCGCCGATGCCGTTGGTGCCCTCGGTGAACTTCTCCGCGTTCAGGAAGACGATCGGGACGATCTCGCCGAAGCCGAGGGTGACGATCGCCAGGTAGTCGCCGCGCAGACGGAGGGTCGGCGCGCCGAGTAGCACCCCGAAGGTGGCGGCCACGAGCGGTGCGATCGCCAGCATGACCAGGAACGGCAAGTGCAGGCCGGAGTACGGCGAGGCGCCATAGGCATAGACGTACGCGCCGATGGCGAAGAAGGCGGCGTAGCCCAGGTCGAGCAGGCCGGCCAGGCCGACGACGATGTTGAGCCCCAGCGCGAGGAGCACGAAGACCCCGGCGTTCGAGAACCCGGACAGCCAGACGTCCTGCTTCTGGAAGAAGCTGAACGGCGGGACGATGGCCAGCAGCGGCAGGCCCAGCGTCACCGCGGTCATCACCAGGATGATCGTCGTCGAGCGGTGGATCTGGAGGTAGTCGGTCAGCCGGTCGCGGGTCGACGCCGGCTTCGATGGCGCGGTCCGCGCCGCCCCGGCCGTCCCGGCGGTCATGCCCGCTCCCCGATCTGCTGGCCGAGGATGCCGCTCGGACGGAAGACCAGCACGAGGATCAGGACCATGAACAGGATGGCCTGGGACCAGCGCTGCTGTCCGTTCGCCGCGGCGAAGACCTCGATGAACGCGATCATGAATCCGCCGAGCACCGCGCCGGCCAGGTTGCCGATGCCGCCGAGGACGGCGGCCGTGAAGGCCTTCAGGCCGGCGTTGAACCCGAGATCGAAGCGCACGAACCCGAAGTACTGGCCCTGGAAGACGCCCGCGGCGCCGGCGAGGGCGCCACCGATGAGGAACGTGATCGCGATCGTCTGGTTGAGGTCGACGCCCATCAGCTGGGCGGCCTGCTGGTCCTGGGCGGTGGCGCGCATCGCGCGGCCGAGCCGGGTGCGCCCGACGAACAGCACCAGGACGTACATCAGGGACAGCGACACCGCGAGGATGAAGATGTTCAGGACGCCGATGCTGGCGCCCATGATCGAGATCTTGGTGTTGGGGAAGACCTGCGGCACGAGGCGGTCGCCGGTCCCGACGATGATCTGCATGATGTTCTGCAGGATCAGCGAGACGCCGATCGCGGTGATCAGCGGGGCGACCCGCGGGGCATGGCGCAGCGGTCGGTAGGCGAAGCGCTCGATGGTCACGTTGATGAGGCCCATCACCGTCATCCCGAAGACGAAGGCCGCGAACATGACGAGCGCCAGCGTGATCGGCTCGGCGATGGGTCCGTGGAGATGCAGGCCGAGGAAGTCGAGCGGCGCCGGCGGGCTCGACAGGAAGAACAACGACATGAACGTGCCGACCATGAACACGTCGCCGTGGGCGAAGTTGATGAGCTCGATGATGCCGTAGACCATCGTGTAGCCGAGGGCCACGAGCGAGTAGATGGCGCCCAGCGTGAGGGCGTTGCCGACCTGCTGGGCCGCGACGGCCGAGCCGCCCTCCACCATGACGCTCAGGACCAGGTAGTAGATGACGATCCCGAGCAGGCAGGTGCCGAGCAGTCGGAGCCGCGGGTCGATGCGACCGCGATCGGCGGGGCTCCCGGAGCTAGACGCAGCCGTCACGGTCGACCTCTGGCTATCGCAGGACGATCAAGTGGGAGTAGAGAGAGGGCCGGGGATCCGCTGGATCCCCGGCCCCCGTCACTGCGGTCTTACTTGGCGAAGTCGAGCTGGGACTTGAAGGCCCAGTCCTTGGTCGCCGCGTCGAAGCCGTAGAACGAGATGATCTTCTGGCTCGTGTCGCCGTTCGCGTCGAACGTGAACTCGCCGATCACCGACGTGTACTTGTGGGTCGTGTCGACACCGGCGACACGGACGGCCTCACGGAGCGCCTTCATGTCGGCCGATGCCGCCGCCCGGTTGAGGGCGTCGATGACGACCTGCGCGCAGGCGTAGCCAGTCGCGCTGTAGCCGGTCGGATCCGAGCTGTACTCAGCCTTGAACCGCTTGGCGAAGTCCTCACGACCGGGGAAGTCCCCGACCGCGGCGGCCGTCGCGTAGGAGTTCTTGGCGTCGTCGCCGGCCAGGTTCAGGAACGAGTCCTTGGTCGCCGCGCTGCCGTCATAGATGCCGTCCGGCCCGATGAACGGGATGTCGGCCATGCCGGCCGCGACCGCGGCCTTGAGGATGCGCGCACCACCGTCGGCCGTGACGCCACCGAAGTAGATCGCCTCCGGCTTGGCGGCCGCCGCGGCGGTCATGAGCGCGCTGTAGTCCGAGGTGCCCTTCGGGGCGCCGTCGCGGGCGACGGTCTTCCCGCCGTTGGCTTCCAGGTACTTCTGGAAGTTGTCGGCGATGCCCTTCCCGAACGTGTCGGTGCTATCGATGATGTAGACGTTCTTCTTGCCAAGGACCTCGAGGATGTACTTGGCAGCCGCCGGGCCCTGGTTGTCGTCCGTGGTGACGACCCGCACGTAGTTGATCTTCGTGGGGTTCGCCTTGCGGATGTCGAGGGCGCCGAACTCCGGCTTGGTCAGGCCTTCGTTGGTGTTGGCCGGGCTGCACTGGAACAGGCCAGCCTCGTTGCTGATCGGGATCTGGACCTTGGCGACGCTCGAGTTGAGCGGGCCGATGACGGCGACGACCTTGTCGAGGCCGACGATGTTGCCCATGTTCTGGGCACCCGTCTGCGGGTCGTGCACGCCGTCCTTGGCGTCATCGAAGATGACTTCCTTGGGGATCTCGATCTTGTACCCGCCGGCGGCGCCGCCGGCTTCCTTCACGGCAAGCAGGATGCCGTTGATGATCGGCTGGGACGCCGCGAGCTCGCTGCCCTGCTGCGGGAGCTCGATCGCGATGTTCACCGTGCCCTTGCTGGTGTCGCCGGGCGTCGCGACCGCGCCACCGCTGGCCGCCGTGCTCGGTGCGGCGCTCGAGCCGCTGCTGTTGCACGCTGCGAACGCCAAGACGCTGACGGCCGCGAGCGCACCGATCCTGTGCAGTTTCATCCAGTACTCCTCCAAATCACCGGTCGAATCCACCCGTGCAGGCGACCCGCGACGCGGATCGGAGCCGAACCCCCGGCGCCCGGAGCCCGGTGGCGCTGGCCGCCCCCCTCGGAGGGCCGCGCATGCCGGGCACTGGTGCGTGACGGGTGGTGGCTACGAGCCCGCGTCCGAGCGGCGCGCAGGTGGCCGCCGAAGCGATGCCGTATCATAGGCATCGGCGTTCCGATTGCAATACCGGTCGGCCGCGCCCCGTCAGCCTGTCGCGAGCGCTTTCGCTCGCCGCCGACGAGGGGAGCGCGAGATCGGTACGACCCCTGCTCGAGCTCCGGTCGGGGGCGACGGATCGCCGGCCCTGCGAGGTACCCCGCCCGCGTGGAATACCTGGTCCGAGCCGCCCGTGTCACGGACATCGACCGTCTCGTCGCCTTGAGCGACGGCGCCCTGTCGATGACCGCTGCCGGCGGACCGCTCGCCGCCGCGGATCTCATGCGCCAGCTCGTCTACCTGCCGCAGGCCAGCATCGTCGTCGCGGAATCGCGGCGTCTCATCGTGGGCGGGGCCGTCCTCGCGCTTCGTCCGTCGGTCCATTCCGGCGGGTACGTGGGCACGATCGACCTGCTGGTCGTCGACCCGGACCACGATGCGGAACGGATCACGGAGGCGCTCGTCGACGAACTCCTGCGATCGGCCAGCAACAAGGGCTGCACGGTCGTCGAGACCGTTCGGCCGGATGACCCTGTCGCCCGGGCCCGCCTGGAAGGGATGGGCTTCGACGTGGCTGGACCTCGACTGCAACGCATCGTGACGGCGGCTGGAGCTGCCGGGCGTCACTCCTCATGAACCTGCCCGCCGTGCAGCGTGCTCGCGCCGGCCGGGTGGATCCCTAACTCAAGGAGTCAGAGTGGGCAAGAACGTCGCCGTCTTCGTTGACGTGGCGAACATCTTCTATGCGGCCAAGGCCGCCGGCGTGGACATCGACTACGTCACGTTGCTCAAGTCGGCCACGGCCGGCCGGGACCTCGTGCGCGCGTACGCGTACACAGGTCTCGATCCGGACAACGAGAACCAGCGCAACTTCCACGACTTCCTGCGCCGGAGCAACTACAAGGTCGTCAGCAAGGACATCCGCAAGTACGGGGACGGCAAGGTCAAGGCCAACCTCGACATCGAGCTCGTGGTCGACATGATGAAGACCGCTCGGAACCTCGATATCGCCATCGTGGTCTCCGGTGACGGCGACTTCGCGCCGGCCATCCGGGCGGTCCAGGAGATGGGCGTCCGCTGCGAGGTCATCAGCTTCCGGGGCAACACCAGCTCCGACCTGATCGAGGTCGCCGACCTCTTCACCGACATCATCCAGCTCGCGCGCGTCGAGAAGGGTTCGCGCTCCGGTCGACGCGTCAGCGACGACGGCGAGGACCTCTCGATGACCGAGGTCCCCGACAAGCAGACCGAGGGGACCGGTGCCGGCCGTGGCCGTGGTCGTGGTCGAGGCCGTGGCCGTGCCGGCGAGCCGGAGCCGGTGGCCGCCTCGGGGCGCGGACGCGGTCGGGCCCGCCCGGTCGCCGCCGCAGCCGTCGCCGCGACGGCTGCGGTCGATGGTGGCCTCGTAGCGCTGCCCGGCGAGCGGCTCTCGCGCCTGCCGGGGTCGCTCACCGAGGCCGACCTGGCCGCCGCCGAGGTGTTCACCCTCGATGACGACGGCGAGGTCGTCGAGCTGCCCGGAGCCGCGAATGGCGAGGACGGCGACGGCACCCGCCGCCGGCGCCGCCGCGGTGGCCGCGGACGCGGACGCGGACGCGGCCGTGGCGAGGGCGAACCGGCCGGGACCGAGGCACCGTCCAACGGCGCGCGGACCCACGCGGTCGAACCGGAGGACGACGAGGACCACGAGGAGCTCGAGGACATCGTCGCCCCGCCGCGCAACCCCAAGGCGACGCCGTTCGGCTCGGTCTGGGATTCGCAGCTCGGGACGGCCGCCCCGGCGGCCTCGTCCGGGACGTTCAAGCCGCTCAGCGACGACGAAGACTTCGACGAGCCCGAGATCCCCGAATACCTGATCGCCGAGCAGCGGCGCGGTAACGCGGGTCGCGGGGGCGGTGGCGGCGGTGCCCGCGGCGGTCGCGCGGCCTACCAGTCGGCGATGGCGCGCGAGCGCTATGGCCGCGGCGGCGGCGGGGGGATCAACCGGTATCCGGACGTGAGCGGACGGACCCCGGCCGCCGGTCAGCGGCAGGACCGGTCGTACGACCGCGGACCCCGTCCATCGAGCGGTGGCGGCGGTGGGGCTGCACCGGCCCCGCGCCGTGGCAGCGACGAATGGAGCGAGGTCCCGCCGGAGCTCGAGGCCCAGCTGATGGCCCAGCTCGCCAGCAAGCCGGTCGCCTCGCGGCCGGCCGAGGCGCGCGCGGAAGCCGTGCCCGAGTCCCCGATCGACGCCGCCGCCCCGAAGCCGAAGGCGACCCGCAAGCCGGCCGCATCCAAGGCGGCCACGGCCGCCGCGACCGACGACGCCCCCGCCCCGAAGCCGAAGGCGACCCGCAAGCCGGCCGCATCCAAGGCGGCCACGGCCGCCGCGACCGACGACGCCGCCGCCCCGAAGCCGAAGGCGACCCGCAAGCCGGCCGCATCCAAGGCAGCCGCGGTCGCAGGGACCGATGCGGGCGAGGCACCGGCGAAGAAGCCGCGCGCCCCGCGCAAGGCGCCGACCGCCTAGGCCGTCTCCACGCGAATGGACGGCGCCCGGACGCGCGGCCAGGCCACGGCGCTGGCCGCCGTCGAGGGGATGATCCGCGGCGGGGCGCCCCACGCGCTCCTGCTCAGCGGCCCGGGTGGGGTCGGCAAGACGACGCTCGCGATGGACCTCGCGGCGGGGCTGCTGTGCGTCCACCCGGACGTCGCGGCGCGCCCGTGCCGGACCTGTCGGGGCTGCCGCCTGGTCGAGCACGGCGATCACCCGGACCTCCACGTGGTGGCGCCGGAGGGGCCGGGCGGCCAGGTCGTCATCGGCGGGCGTGACGAGAAGCTGCGCGGCGTCCGCGACCTCATCGGCGACCTGCTGCTCATGCCGCTCGAGGGGGGCGCTCGCGTCGCCGTGATCGAATCGGCCCACCGGATGAACGAGGCCGCCCAGGGCGCGCTCCTCAAGACGCTCGAGGAGACCCCGGACGGGGTCACGATCATCCTGTGCGCCGACGATGTCGATCGGCTGCTGCCGACGATCCGGTCGCGCTGCGCGCGGATCCGGCTGGGTCCGGTCGGCCCGCGCGACATCGAAGCGATCCTGGCCGAGCACGGCGTGGCCGACGCCCCGCTCGCCTCCCGGCTGGCCCGGCTGGCGGCCGGCCGGCCCGGCGTCGCCATCGCCTACGCCCGCGCCCCCGACGCGGTCCGTGCCCGCGCCGAGCTGGCGCGCACCCTGCTGGACCTCCTCGCCGCGCGACCGGCGCGCCGACTGGTCGCCATGCGCGAGGCGCTGCCGATCGCCATCGCGATGTCGACCGCGCTGGAGGCCGCGATGGCCCCGCTCCCCGTGGCGGATGGCGCCGGCGAGAAGACCGCCGGGCGCTCGGGCCGACGTCCCGCGAAGGGGGCGGCCGGCACCGGCCCGCCGCCTGCCCCGGCCGCGACCGACGACGATCCGGCCGCGGACGTGACCGTCGATGAGCCGCCCGAGCCGGCCGTCGGCCGCGCGATCCCGGCCCCGCTGCGGCGCCGCGCGGCCGAGATCCTCGTCTCGGTCTGGATCGACGTCGCGCGCGATCTCGCCCTGGTCAGTGCCGGCGGCGTCCGCGCGGTCCGCGACCCCGACCTGCTCGAGGAGCTGACCGCCGCCGCGGCGGACCTGCCGGATGGCGCGGCCGCGCTGGCGCTCGCGGCGACGGAACGCGCGGCGACCCTCCTCGCGGCCAACGGCTCGCCGGAGCTGGTCCTCGACGTCCTCGTCCTCGACTGGCCGCATCGCCGCCGGGCGGCGTGACCACCGAGCCGGCCCGCCTCGAGGCCATCGTCCGCGGCAGCGTCCAGGGCGTCGGCTACCGCTACTTCGCGTGGCGCGAGGCGATGGCGCTCGACCTCGCGGGCTGGGTCGCCAACGAGCCGGACGGCTCGGTGCGGTGCGTGGCCCAGGGTCCGCGCGACCGCCTGGAGGCGTTCCTGGCCATCCTTCGCGCCGGCCCGCCGGCAGCCCTGGTGACCGACGTCAGCGAGCGTTGGGGCCCGCCGGGCGGCGACCTGGGGCCGTTCGCCGTGCGCAGCGGGTCCCACCTGGGCGACTGAGCGCCTCCGACCATCGCCGAGCCCCGACGGGACCGCTGGGCTATTCCCCTCCGCTGGCCGATGAGCGCAACGTGACGGACGATGGAGCAGAACTCTCCCGCCGAAGAGCTGCCTGCCCTCTATCGCGCCATCCTCGATCGGGTCGCCGAACTCGAGCGGGACGGTTCCCGAGCGGAGGCGGGACGCGTGCGCGCCGCCGCGACACGGATCTACTCCCGTGCCTGGGACCCGCGGGCGCGGCGCGGCCTCGAGGACCTGCTGCGGCGAGCCGCCCGACCGCCCTCCGGCGAGGCCGGCACCGAGGGATCGGTCCCCGGCCGCGCGCTCCCCTCCGGGAGACCCGCCACCTCCTGATCCGCGCCAGGCCGTAGGCTTGGCCCATGTCCGACCCGACGATCGCGGCCCTGCTGGCCGACGCCCTCGAGGCCTATGGGGAGCTGGAGGCGCTCGGCGAGGAGGTCGAGGACGAGTGGACCTACGTCACCGACCTTGAAGCCGCCTGGCGCGAGCGCATCGAGGCGGCCATCGCCGCACGCGGCGACGAGGTCGCGTCACCGGCCGTGGAAGCGGCGGTCGCGCGCGCGATCGACGAGATCGGGCGCATCCGCGACCCGCATCGCGCCATCGACTGGCTGTCGACCTATCCCCAGGTGGTGCTGCTCGCGATCGGCGAGCGCCCGTGAGGTTCCAGGACGCGGCCCGCGACGCCCGCGCGGTCGTCTACGCGGGGATCCAGGCCGAGCCGGCGGTGGCCGCGACCGCGGCACTCCTCGCCGACGCGACGCCGGCCCAGCGGGTCCTGGCCCGGGCCGTGATGAACGGCGAGACGACGGACCCCGACGGGTGGCGGGCGACGTTCCCCGGGCTGTTCGGCGACGGTGCGGACCCGCCGGACCGCGCCCGCTCCGAAGCGGTCCTCGCGGCCTCGCTGGCCGTGGCCGATCGCGGGGAACAGGTGCGCAGTCAGGTACGCGGCGCGATCGTCGAGTCGCTGACCGCGACCCTGCTGGCGCGACGGGTCGGCGAGCCAGCGGTCCGCCGCGAGCGCCGGATCCTGTTCGACGGGGTCGCCGCCGAGATCCACCCCTACGACGTGACCGTCGAGCGCCCGGGCGCGGCCGAGGCCTACGACTGCAAGTGGGGCGCGCGGGGCATCAACGCGGACGTCCTCCACCAGCTCGACGACGCGCGGACCCACGCGGCGGACGAGGACGAGCGGCTCGCGGTCGCCCTGGTCGTCTTCGATGCCGCGCGCTCGTGCGCCGTCCGGCTCGATCGCCAGACCGCCCCGACCGAGGGGACGCGGCTGATCTCGATCGAGACGCTCGACGAGCTCGCCGGCCTGCCCCGATGAGCACCGGCGAGGGTGCCGGCCCCGGCTTCAGCGCCCCGTTCCGCGTGCGCTTCGACGAGGCCGCGCCGGATGGCCGCCTGCGGACGTCGTCCCTGCTGCGCTACGCGCAGGACCTCGCCTGGATCCACTCGGCGGCGCTCGGCTTCGACCGGGCGTGGTACGGCGAGCAGCGCCTGACCTGGCTGGTCCGGGCGGCAAGCCTCGCGATCCTCGGCGAGATCCCGGTCGGTTCGAACCTGACCGCGACGACCCACGTCGTCGGCTTCCGGCGGGTCTGGTCGCGCCGCCACTCGGACATCCACGACGCGGCGGGAGCGCTCGTGGCCACGCGTCGACATCGACTGGGTGCTCGTGGACGACCGCGGCGTCCCGATCCGGATCCCGGCGATCTTCGAGGCCACCTTCCAGGTCCCCGCCGGGGCGCTCGCCCTCGGCCGCGTCGCCCTCGATGACCCGCCTGCGGACGCGCATCGGCACGCCTTCACCGTCCGCCCGCAGGAGCTCGACCCGATGGCCCACGTCAACAACGCCGTCTACGCCGACTGGGTCGACGAGGCGGTCATCGCCGCCGGGGATCCCCGCGCCGTCGGCGCCGTGCCGCGGGCGATGCGGCTCGAGTACGCCTCGGCGGCCGAGCCCGGCGCCACGCTCGAGGCCGCGGTCTGGGCCGACGCCGGCGGCTGGTCGTTCCGGCTGCTCGACGCCGCCGGCAGCGCGCTGCTCCGGGCGCGCCTCGAGCCGGGGACCGCCAGGACCTGAGTCCGGCTGGCGCCTCAGCCGACGGTCATGACCCGGTCGGGGCGCAGGAGGAACGGCGGCAGGGCGGCCGCCAGGTTGGAGAGCGGCAGCACGTCCGGGTGGAGGTCGATGCCGAGCGTGTCGGCCATGAACCGTCGCCGCGCCTCGATGCGCGCCCACGCCTCGGGGTAGGCGGCCGCGAACGACCCGCGCAGGGTCTCGTCGGCGAGCGCGATGCCGTCCTCGATGTTGGTCGTGAAGTAGGGGGTGCCCGTGGCCGGGATGATGTCGACCTGCATCGCCATCCCGGAGCGCAGCTCGACCGTGGAGCCCGGCCAGATCGGCGAGTTCACCCATTCGTCGAGGTGCAGCTGGTGGCCGGGGTTGAGGAAGATCCCGAAGAACGGGTCGCCGAGGTGCCGGTCGATGATGGCCTGCAGCGTCCCGCCGGTCTGGCCGATGTGCAGCGCGCCGTACCACTCGGCGACGGCCGCGAAGTACGGTCCCACGAGTCGCTCGACGTAGTCGCGGATCCCGTCGGGCAGCTCGGCCGCGTCCTCGACGACGAAGCCCGCCCGGCAGGTGAGGGCGCCCCAGATCCCGAAGGCGGTCGTGAACCGGTCGCCGCGCTCGATGCGCCGGTCGCCCGGGCTCAGCAGCCCGAACGTGGCCCGCGGCCCGGCGGTCAGCATCACGTGGCACGAGAGCGGCGTGCCGTCCCAGCCGAGGAGGCGGACGGCCTCGCGCTCGCGCATCCCCGGCGCCAGGCCGGCGAGCAGGTCGCGGACCCCCTGCGAGGTGCGCGACGACGCGTGCTCGAAGACGGCCAGCTGGTCGACGTCGTTGATGATCCGCAGGCCGTCGGCCGGATCGACCAGCAGCTCGTTGGCGTTCTCGACCGTCCCCGAGGCGCCGACGAGCCCGCGCAGCTCGTCCACGATGAACGCCGGGATGTCGATCCAGCGTCGGTCGGCGTAGGGCTTCCAGCCCAGCACGCCGACCCGGCTCCCGGCGCCGATCCCCTCGTCCGCGAGGATCGTGGCCAGCGGCTGCGAGCGATCCCGGGGCTGGCTCGGCAGGCTCAGGTCCTGGAAGCGGACCCGGCGCATCGGGAGCGGCGCGGCCCCGGCCATGGCGTAGCACTCGTTGCCCAGCAGGATGGCCGGGTCGCCGACCGGCCCGACGACCAGGATCGCCTCCTCGAACCGCGGGTCGAAGCCGCTCAGGAACGCGAGGTTGGCGCTGTGCTCGCGATCGGCGTACACGACGAGGCGGTCGTAGCCCGCCCGCTCGGCGCGTTCGCGCAGGGCCTCGAGCCGGGCGGCGTAGGTCGCGGCCGGGACCTCCGGGGCGAACTCGGACACGCCGAACTCGGGCAGCCGGACTTCGGCCAGTCGAGCCGTCGCCATCGATCGTCCTCCTCGTCGCTCGGTCAGTCGGCCGGCGGCGTCCACGCCGTCGCGTCCGTCGCGCCCTTGGTGATGATGGCGAATCGGTCGGCCGCCAGCGTGATCCACGGGCCGGCGCTGCCGTCCGGCCAGAGGACTCGGACGTCGGCCGCGGTCGCCGCCCCCAGCCCGACGTGAACCCAGCCCAGCTGGCCGCCCACGTGGCCGCCGCCGACCGTCAGCTCTCGCTGGGTGGTCACGCCACCCACGCGCGTCTCGAGCCAGCCGCCGATCGCATCGGGGTTCGGGGCCGGCTGCTCGATCCGCAGGGCGAGCCAGTGGCCCATCGGCTCCGGGCTCGACGCGTCGCCGCCGCCGACGTTGCGCCAGATCCGCGTCGGGCCGCCGTAGTCCACCTCGACCAGGTCGAGGAGGCCGTCGAGGTTGAAGTCGGCGAGAGCTGCCCCGCGCCCGCGGTCGAAGCTCAGCACGCCGGCCGCCTCCGCCCCTTCGACGAAGACGCCGTCGGGCTGTCCCAGCAGCAGGTTGCTCGGGTCGCGCTGGGCGAAGTCGGGCTGGTCGCTCACGTTGCCCTTGGACACGAAGAGGTCCATGAAGCCGTCGTTGTTGACGTCGTCGAACTCGGGGTGCCACGCCGTCGAGGGCAGGGCGTCGCCGCCCGCGAACGGCTGGGCGGCGGTCACCCCGTGGTCGAGGGCGATATCGCGGTAGGTCGGCGCGGTCGGCCCGGCGGCGAGCGTCTGGAGCTTGTTGTCGCCCTGGCTCGTGAGGTAGACCTCCGGGTACGGGTCCCCGGTCACGTCGTAGCTGGCGATCCCCATCCCCCAGATCCGCATCGTCACCCAGCCATCCGCCTCCGTATAGAGACGCGGCGCCGCGCCGGCCGCCACCCGCCAGAGCTGCTCCTGGGCGTTGACGTCGTAATGGCGGTCGTTGCTCACCCGCAGGTCGCGGCGGCCGGACCGGTCCCAGTCGCTGAACAGCATCGAGAGCGTGCAGTAACCCGGGGCGAGGGCCGTCGCCGGGCCGTAGCCGGACCCGCCGGCGGCCGGCCGGACGAGCTCGTTCCCGTCGCACGTGCTGGTCTGCGCGCCGCTGGCGTCGAGGCCCAGGTAGCGCCCGATCGCCAGGGTCGGCATCGCCGCGGAGCCTTCCCAGGTCGCGCTGAACGCGGTGGTCTGCGCGTGGCCGCCGTCGAAGCCCCACGCCTCGTTCGCCCGCTCGAAGCGGCAGCCCCCGAGTCCGTGGAGCAGCACGCTCTCGCCGACCCGGAGGACGGCCAGGTCGATGATCCCGTCGCCGTCGATGTCAAGGGGATAGGCGCCGTTCACCGCATCGAGGTCGGTCGCGGCGTCGTGGATCGCGCTGAACCGCAGGGCGCCGCCCACCGGGCTCACGTCCCGGTAGAGCGTGGCCGGCCCGTTCCCGCCGGGGAGGTAGACATCGGGCTTGCCGTCGCCGTCGCAGTCGAAGACGGCCACCCCGCCGCCGACGGAGTAGACGAAGTCGCTGCCGAAGACCTGGTCGATGCCGGCGCTCGCCGTCTCCTCGACGTAGTGCGGCGCCTCGAGCGCCCGGTTCCCGGCGATCGCCCCGGTCGCCACGAGCGCGCCGATGGCGACGACGACGAGGACGCCGACGCCGGCCAGCGCGGCGGCCGCCCGGCCCCGGCTCATCCGTTCACCCCTGACGATCTCCTTCGCGCGGAATGGCCCTTGACATGGCGGCGGCCGGGGTAGAGCCTACCGCAGTCATTTGAGCAAGAGGAACACAAAACCGTTGGTCGTCGAGATCGGACAGCGAAGCGAGACGGTCCGCCGCGCGAATCTGCGGGCGATCGTCCAGGAGCTGCACCTCCGCGGCCCCCAGTCGCGCTCGACGCTCGTAGCCCGCACCGGGTTGACCCGCGGCGCCATCCGGACGCTCGTCGGCGAGCTGGTCGCCGGCGGCCTGGCGGTCGAGAAGCCGGGATCCGCGCGCGGCCTGCCGGGCCGCCCGTCGCCGCGGGTCTCGCTCGACCCGCATGGCGCGGTCGTGCTGGCCCTCGAGATCGCGGTCGATTCGCTCGCCGTCGCGCGGGTGGGCCTCGGCGGCGAGGTCATCGACCTCATCCGGATCGAGCGCACGCCCGGGCACACGACCGTCGAGGAGATCGTCGCCGACCTCGCGCGGCTCGTGGCGCACGTCCGCTCGCGGCGCCCAGGCGCCCATCCCGAGCTCGGGATCGGGGTCGCCGTCGTCGGCGTGGTCCGCCGCCAGGACGGCCTGGTCTCGATGGCCCCCAACCTCGGCTGGGTCGACGTCCCGCTGGGTGAGCGGCTCGCTGCCGCCCTGGGACGGGCGATCCCGATCTCGATCGCCAACGACGCCGACCTGGGCGCTGTCGCCGAGTTGCGCCGTGGCGCCGCCATCGGTGCGGACCACGTGCTGTTCCTGCAGGGCGAGGTGGGGGTCGGCGGCGGCCTGATCGTGGACGGCGTGCCGCTCACCGGCGTGGCCGGCTACGCCGGCGAGGTCGGGCATATGCCCATGAACCCGAACGGCGTCACCTGCCGCTGCGGGTCCATCGGCTGCTGGGAGACCGAGGTCGGCGAAGGCGCGCTGCTGCGGCGCGCGGGCCGCCATGCCGGCCGGGGGGCGCTCGAGGTGGACGCGGTCCTGCGCGAGGCCGAGGCCGGGAACCCGCGGGCCCTCGCGGCGCTCGAGGAGACGGGGGCATGGCTGGGTCGCGGGCTGGCCGGCCTGGTGAACATCTTCGACCCGCGGCTGATCGTCCTCGGCGGCCTGCTGGGGCGCATCCATCCGTACACCCAGGCGGTCGTCGAGCGCGAACTCGACCGGCTCGCGCTGCAGGCCCCGCGACGCCTGGTCCGCGTCGTCCCGGCGGCCCTCGGTGCCGATGCCCCGCTGCTCGGTGCCGCTGAACTCGCCTTCGAACCGCTGCTCGGCGATCCGGCGCTGTGGTTGCGCCGTGGCGCCCTGACCGCCCGAGCCAGCGCATGAGTGCGGAATCCGGACAAGGAGGGTGGTAGCCTAGCGTCGACCATCTCGCGTTCTGTCGCGGTATGTGTACAGAGGAGGAGCAACCAAGTGAAGTTCAAGAGCAGGTTCGCGGTCATGGGGGCGGTCACGATGATCGCGCTCGCCGCGTGTTCCAATTCGGGCAGCAGCCCGGCAGCGTCCGGGGGCGGCGGTTCGGCCGCCGGATGCACCGTCGGCGTGTCGTGGAACAACTACAACGAAGAGCGCTGGGCCAAGTGGGACGAGCCGGCCATCAAGAAGGCCCTCGACGCCGCCGGCGCCAAGTACATCTCGAACGACGCCAAGTCGTCCGCCGAGACCCAGACGTCCAACGTCCAGAACCTGATCTCGCAGGGCGCCAAGGTCCTGATCATCCTCGCCCAGGACGGCACGGCCATCAAGTCGTCCGTCGCGGCGGCGACCGCAGCCAAGATCCCGGTCATCGCGTATGACCGCCTGATCGAGGACCCGGCCGTCCTCTACCTCACCTTCGACAACAAGCTCGTCGGCAAGATGATGGCGCAGGAGATCCTGAAGGTCGTCTCGAAGGGCAACTTCGCGATCATCAAGGGCAACAAGGCTGACGCCAACGCCGACTTCCTCCGCGCGGGCATGACCGAGGCCGGCATCCCCGACGTGGGCAAGTCGAGCGATACCATCAAGATCGTCGGCGAGGTCTACACCGACAACTGGGATGGCGCCAAGGCCCAGACCAACATGGAGCAGATCCTGACCGCCAACGACAACAAGGTCGATGCGGTCCTCTCCGAGAACGACGGCATGGCCACGGGCGCCTACGCTGCGCTCAAGGCACAGGGCCTCAAGGTCCCGCTTTCGGGCCAGGACGGCGACAAGGCCGCCCTCAACCGCGTCGCCCTCGGCTCCCAGACGGTCTCCGTCTGGAAGGACGCGCGCCTCCTGGGCGCGGCCGCCGGTGCCGCAGCCATCTCCCTGTGCGGTGGCACCGCGGTCGACAAGATCGCTGGCGCCTCGCCGTTCACCACCCCCGGTGGGAACAACGTCAGCGGCATCCAGCTCCAGCCGAACCCGATCACGAAGGACAACCTCAACGCGGTCCTCGACGCTGGCTGGATCACCAAGGCCGACCTCTGCAAGGACGTCACGGCGGGTTCCGTCGGCGGCTGCTAGCCGCTCGAACTGACCCTCGATAGCGATCGCCCTGCCCCGCCGGCTCCGCCGGCCGGGCAGGGCGCCTCACGTTCTCCTAGTCCGTCGTGTCCCTCCCGAGAAGGGGTCCTCGATGACTGAGGCTACGAGCGCACCCGCCACGGCACCGACGCCACCCCGCCGCTCGATCGGTGGGGCCGTCACGGCGTTCCTGCGGGTCACCGAGATCGACACGCGACTGCTGGGGATGCTCGTCGGCCTCGGCGTGATCTGGCTGGGCTTCGACCTCCTGTCCGGCGGCAACTTCATCACGCCGCGGAACCTCTCGAACCTGTCGGTCCAGAGCGCCTCGATCGCGATCATGGCGACCGGCATGGTCCTCATCATCGTGTCGCGCAACATCGACCTGTCGGTCGGTTCGCTGCTCGGCTTCCTGGGCTACACGATGGCGATGATGCAGATCACCTGGATCCCCGAGACGCTCGGCCTCGGCTACGACCAGCCGTTCACCTGGATCGTCGTGCTCGCCGCCGGTGCGCTTCTCGGTGCGCTCATCGGCGCCCTCCAGGGCTTCATCATCGCCTACGGCCGCGTCCCGGCCTTCATCGTCACCCTCGGCGGCTTCCTCATCTGGCGCGGACTCATCTTCCGCTATGCCCAGGGGCAGACGCTCGCGCCCCTCGACAAGACCTTCCAGCTCCTCGGCGGCGGCCCGGGCGGGTCGCTGGGCGAGACGCTCAGCTGGGCGGTCGGCATCCTCGCCTGCATCGCGATCATCGCGACGCTCTACTTCGGGCGCCGCCGCCGCCGCCGCTACGGGTTCCCGGTCCGCCCGATGTGGGCGGAGGTCACGGTCGGCGCCATCGGCTGCGTCCTCGTGCTCGGCGCCGTCCAGATCATGAACAGCTACCCATGGCCGCCGGCGCTGGCGACGCAGTACGCCATCGACCACGGCATCACCGAGCCGCCCGGCGGGCTGATCATCCCGACCGGCATCCCGATCCCCGTCATCATCATGGTCGGGGTCGCGCTGGTGATGACCTACATCGCCAACCGGCGGAAGTTCGGCCGCTACGTCTACGCGATCGGCGGCAACCCCGACGCGGCCGAGCTCGGTGGCATCAACGTCCGCCGGACGCTCATGCTGACCTTCGTCCTGATGGGGATCCTGACCACCATCAGCGCGGCCGTCCAGACGGCCCGCCTGAACGCCGCGGTCACGAACCTCGGCATCCAGAACGAGCTCGACGTGATCTCGGCGGCGGTCATCGGCGGGACGTCGTTCGCGGGCGGGATCGGGACGATCGCGGGGGCGGTCATCGGCGCGGTGATCATGCAATCGCTGCGCTCGGGGATGGTGCTGCTGCTGGTCGACTCGCCGACCCAGGACGTCGTCGTCGGCATCGTCCTCATCGCGGCGGTCGCCTTCGACTCGTGGCTGCGGCGCCGGTCCACGTGATGATGATGGGAGGCTCACGACCATGACCATCCCCCAGGATCCAGGGACCACGGTCGTCCCCGCGGGCGCGCCGGCCGCGGCCGCCGCGGCGACCGACGTGCCGCTCGTGGAGATGCGCCACGTCAGCGTCTCGTTCGGCGGCGTGCACGCCGTCGACGACGTCAGCGTCGACCTGCACGTCGGCGAGGTGGTCGGCCTCGTCGGCGGCAACGGCGCCGGCAAGTCGACCCTCATCCGGGTCCTCTCGGGGGCCCAGGCAGCCGACTCGGGCGAGATCCTGATCCGGGGCGAGCCGGTCACGATCCGCAACCCCCGCGAGGCCAAGGGCTACGGGATCGAGACCATCTACCAGACCCTGGCGCTCGCCGACAACATCGACGCCGCAGGGAACATGTTCCTCGGACGCGAGCTCCTGACGCGGACCGGCTCGCTGGACGACTCTGCCATGGAGTCGGCCACCCGCAACGTCATGGGCCGGCTCAATCCGCGCTTCAAGAACTTCAAGGTCCCCGTGAAGTCGCTCTCCGGCGGCCAGCGGCAGTCGGTCGCCATCGCGCGGGCCATCCACTTCAACGCGAAGATCCTGATCATGGACGAGCCCACCGCGGCCCTCGGCCCGGCCGAGACCGCGCAGGTCCGCGACCTCGTGGCGCAGCTGAAGGAGGAGGGGATCGGCATCTTCCTCATCAGCCACGACATCCACGACGTCTTCGACCTGGCCGACCGGATCAGCGTGATGGCCACCGGGAAGCTCGTCGGGACGGTCGACAAGCACAAGGTCACCAAGGACGAGGTCCTCGGCATGATCATCCTCGGGAAGCCGCCCGAGCAGGTGACCCAGTCCGAGATCGACGAGATCGTCCACTAGGGCGAGGCGCCAGCCGGATCGTTCGGGTCGCGCCCGGGGTCTGGCGTCGCCCACGCGCCCGCCGAAAGTGGCCCCGGAGTCCATCCTTGCGTGCTCCAGCCCAAGATTGCATACGTATGACCGCATCTTCGGTGCTACGCTTGCACGATGGGACCGGACGACGCCACGCTCGATCGGTCGGGCGGCGTTCGCGACCCCGACTCGAGCACTGACGGCCGCCCCGCGGCCCCGCCGCCCAGGTCCCGCGGCTACGTCCCGACCATGCGCGACATCGCCCTCGCGGCGGGCGTCTCGCAGAGCACGGTATCCCGGGTCCTCAACGACGTCTCGACCAGCGTCCCCATCACCGAGGCGACCCGCGAGCGGGTGATCCTTGCCGCCCGGACGCTCGGCTACCGGCCGAACCCCCTGGCCCGCGGCCTGCGCGGCGCGCCGACCATGCTGCTGGGAGCGGTGGTCCGTGACTTCGGCGACCCGTTCTTCGCCGGCGCGATCGAGGCGCTCGCCGTCGAGTCCGCGCGGCGCGGTTACAACGTGGTGCTCGGCCATGGCCGGCTCGACGAAGCGTGGTCACTGCCCGCGGTCCTCGAGACCCGCCACTGCGATGCGATCGTCCTGCTCGGCGACATGCAGGACCAGCCGCGCCTCCTCGACGATCTCGGCCATTCCGTCGTCCCGGTCGTGGCGCTCTGGCGGGCTAGCCCGCTGCTGTTCCCCCGACCGTCGACGTCGACAACGACGCTGGCATCCGCTCGCCGGGAGCACCTGCCGCGCTCGGCCACGAGCGCATCGCGATGGTCAGCGCCCAGCTGCCGGGCGACAACCCGCAGCGCCGCGACGCGTTCATCGGCTTCATGGTCGAGCGCTTCGGCGGCGTCCGTCCGGACTACATCCAGGACGTCCCGAACACGATGGCCGGCGGCGAGGCGGCCCTTGACGCGCTGCTCGAGCTCGACGACCCCCCGTCCGCCCTCGTGACCTCGACGGATCTTGTGGCGATCGGCGTCCTGCACGCGGCCTACAGCCGCGGCCGGATCGTCCCGCGCGAGCTGTCCGTGGTCGGCTTCGACGACATCCCGATCGCGGCGCACACGGCGCCGGCGCTGACGACCCTGCGGATGCCGATCACCGAGATGGTCCGCGAGGGCGTCCGCCAGGCCATCGGCTTCGCGCAGGACCCCACGAGCCCCCGCGAGGCGCGCATCCAGTCCTTCGACCCGACGCTCGTCGTCCGCGAGTCCACGGCACCGCCGGCGATCCGCGTGCCCGCGCCGGCCGGGCTGGCGGCGGACCCCACCGCCGCGGGCTGAGGGCGCCCGGTCAGTCCTCGCCGGCCGCGCGAACCGGGATCCAGACGCGCATCGCCTCGGTCCGCCGCTGCGCCCAGGAGAAGTAGGGATCGCCCCGATCTCGGTCTCCGCGCCGGTCGAGGCCGAGCTGGCCGCCAGGGTGAGCCCGACCGGCGCACCGGGCAGGTCATCCCGTGTTGTGAGGCTCGGCCGGACCTGCGCGTCGACGCGGACGTCCTCGAGCTCCGTCCCAGCCGGCAGGTCCGCGGTCTCGACCGCGTACACGATCGGCCCCCGCTCGAACGCGACGCAGCCGCGGACCGCATCGACCCGGGGATGCGGCCGGGTCACGCGGACCGGCATGTCGAGGGTCAGCACGACCCGCTCGCCGGCCGTCCACGAGCGCGTCCGCTCGACGGTCCGCGCACCGGCCGGGACGGTCTCGGGCGCGGCCCCGGCGACCTCGACGCTCGCCGACTCGCACCAGCCGGGGACCCGCAGCGTCAGGGTCCAGGGCGCCGCCGGGCTCTCGAGGATCGACACCTCGATCCGGCCGCTCCACGGGTAGTCGGTGTCGACCCGCAGGCGGACCGGACCACCCCCGACATCGGCGCCCAGCTCCGCGGCCGCGTACTGCTGCAGCTGGATGCCGGAGCCATCGGCGGTCGCGATGTACTGCTCCCAGGAGCTGAGCAGGCGCATGACGTTGGGCGGGCAGCAGGCGCAGGCGAACCACGGCTGGCGCTCGCCGGAACCGTCCGCCGTCGCCGCCCGGACCGTCCGGCGCTGGAGGGTGTTGACGTAGAAGAACGCGGTCCCGTCGCCCGCCACGCCGGGCAGGACGCCATTGAAGACCGCCCGCTCGATGACGTCCGCGCAGGCGGGATCGCCCGTGGCGAGCAGCAGGCGCCAGGCGAGCATGACGCTCGCGATCGAGGCGCAGGTCTCCGCGTAGGCGAGGTCCGGCGGCAGCTCGTACGGGTCGCCGAACGCCTCGTCGTGCTGGCGGCTGCCGAGCCCGCCCGTCAGGTACATCCGGGTCTCGACCATGTCGTGCCAGCGCCGGAGCACCGCCTCGAGCAGCTCGCGATCGCCGAGCTCCACGGCGAGGTCCACGACGCCGCGATCGAGGTAGAGCTGGCGGACCGCATGGCCGGCCACGGACGTGGCGTCACGCGCCGGCAGGTGGTCCTGCCAGTACGCGGCCCCGAACCGTCCCGGTCCGAGGATGCCGTGGCCGCGCAGCTCGACCATGCGCCTGGCGAGCTCCAGGTGGCGCCGGTCGCCGGTCGTCCGGTACAGCTCGACGAGCGCCATCTCGACCTCTGGGTGGCCGTCGACGCCGTCGCGGCCGTCCGGTCCCAGCTCGGCGTCGACCGACGCGACGGCCCGGAGCGCGACGGTCAGCAGGCGGTCGTCCCCGATCGAGCGATGCCACGCGATCGCGGCCTGGATGAGGTGGCCGACGCAGTAGAGCTCGTGGCCCCACTGGAGGTCGCGGTAGGGCTCCCCGCCTGCGACGACCTGCACGTAGGTGTTGATGTAGCCGTCCGGCCGCTGCGCGGCCTCGATCAGCCCGATCACCTCGTCCGCCGCCGCAGACAGGCCCGCGTCCGGCCCATGCCCAAGCTGCCAGCCGACCGCCTCGAGCCATTTGTAGACGTCGGTGTCGAGGAACGGGAAGACCAGGCCCATCGGCGCCCCGAGAGCCTGGTAGGTCCCCTGCGCGCCCGCGGCGAGCCGGAAGTTCTGGAGGTTCCCGACGCGGCTGAGCTCCGCATACCCGTGCTGCAGCGAGCGCTCGCGGTTCGTTCGGAGCCGGTCGGCCCACAGGCCGGCGACGATGGCCACGTCCCGCGCGGGTAGCGGCCTCGCGACGGAGATCGCCCCGTCGGTGGGCAGGACGGCGCTGCTCGCCGTTCGCTCGGCTTGAATGGCAGCTCGGATCGCCGTGTGGAGGATGGCCAGGCCTACCAGCGTGTTCGTCAGCTTGACCGGCAGGGACGCGAACATCAGGAAGATCGGCGTCAGGAGCGCCTGGTACGGGATGATCAGGGCGAGCAGCAGGAAGACGAAGATGCCCTCCTTGGCCGGGACCGGGAACCGCGCCAGCGCGTAGCCCGCCGGGATCGTCAGGAGCAGGGTGAAGGCGATCGTCATGCCCGCCGTCGCCAGGCTGTTCCCGAAGTACGTGGGCAGCCCGGCCTGGTAGTCCCACAGCCGGGCGTAGTTGTCGAGGCTCAGCTCGTGGGGGAAGTAGGTCGGCGGCACCGCAGCCACCTCCGCCCTCGTCTTCACCGAGGTGAGCACGGAGGAGACGATCGGCACGAGCATGAATGCGGAGATGGCCACGCAGAACGCGCTCGTGAGATAGCGGTTCCGCCCGGCCCACACGCGGGACCAGGCGCGGGCGAACGGTCGGCGCATGGTGACCCCGCGGCTATCCCTGCGGGGTTGGAGCACCCTTCAGAGGCTTACTTGCAGGAGATGGTCTTCATCGCCGTCTTGGCGTCAGCGATGATCGTGTCGATGCTGTCGGTCGTGTAGTACGCCCGCTGGAGCTGCTGCAGCCAGGGGCCGGCCGGATCGTTGATCTGCTCGAAGAAGGTCAGCGAATACGGCGTCTTGCCGACCGCCAGCGCCTTGGCCACGTCCGCGATGAGCGGCTCGGCCTTGTAGTACTGGTTGTCGAGGAGCTTCGGATCGGTGCGGGTGGTCAGGTTGAGCGCCTTGGCGTAGAGCTCGACCTGCTGGGCGTCGTTCAGCAGGTAGTGCATGAACGCGAGCGAGTCGTCGACGCGCTTGCTGCCCTTCGGGATGACGACCAGGTCGCCGCCGATGAACGACGCGTACTTGCCGGCCTCCGTGCCCGGGAGGAGGCTGATGCCGAACTCGAACGGGTGGTCCTTCATCTGGTCGCGCGCGAGCACGATGTTGAAGTTCCCCGTCCCCATCATCCCGAGCTTGCCGGAGCCGAACTGCTCCGCGAAGGTGGCGCCGGTCTCGGCCCGCGCGCCATCGGGGACGTTCTTGGCCGCGACCATGTCGCGTGCCCACTGGTCGACCTGCTTGACGCCATCGCCGACGAGCGGCTCGTCACCGCACTTGCCGGCTTCGATCGTGGCGCCGGACGCCCACATCAGGGGGCCGACGGTGAAGATGTTGCAGCCGGCGCAGTTGCCCGGCAGGTAGTAGCCCTTGGTGTCACCGCCCAGCGCGGTGATCTTGTCGGCGTACGAGCGGATCTCTGCGAGGCTGGTCGGCGGCTTGTTGGGATCGAGCCCGGCCTTCTTGAAGAGGTCCTTGTTGTAGAACAGCGCCGAGACGTCGGCGTACAGCGGGACGCCGAACAGGCGGTTGTTGAACGTCGCGACGGTCTTGTGGCCCGGGCTCACGTCGGCGAGCTCCGGCCAGTCCTTCGTCTGGTCCGTGATATCGACGTGTCGGTTTCGTTCGTCCCGTGGCCCAAAACGACGGGCCTTGCCTCCTCCGGTCGATCGCATCGGCGGCGATGCACCGCGGCCGAAGCCGAGCGCGTCCGGCGGGCGATGCTCGAGCACAACCGGACCCCGCTGTCGCGGGTGGCCGACGACGAGACCTTCTGGACCGGCACCGCCGAGCAGATCGCCGAGACGATGGTGGCCTACCGGCGGATCGGCTTCCACACGTTCATCGTGGAGCTCGGGGCGCCCTACGACCTCGAGACGATGGAGACCCTGGTCAAGGTCGTGAAGCCGATGGTCGAGAGCGTGCCGCTCCCCGCCTGACCGCCGCGACCGGCTGTCAGCCCTCCTTGGCCGCCCGCCAGATGCCCTGGTTGACGATGTTCTCGAGGTGCTCCTGGGCGCCCGACACCGGTCGCGGGTCGATCTCGCCCGAGGCGACGCGGGCCTCGAGGTCGGCGAGGCCCAGCGAGCCGCCGAGGATGGCGCTCCCGAGGTCGCCGTCCCAGCCCGCGTAACGCTGGTCACGAAGCGTTGCCAGCCGCCCGTCCTCGATCAGGGCGGCGGCGGCGAGGAGGGCCTGGGCGAGCGTGTCGAGCGCGCCGATGTGGGCGTGGAAGAGGTCCGTGCGGTGGGAGCTCTGGCGGCGAAGCTTCGCATCGAAGTTGAAGCCGCCCGGCGCGATGCCGCCACTCCGCAGGATCTCGTACATCGGCATCGTCAGGTCCTCGACCGAATTCGGGAACTGGTCGGTGTCCCAGCCGTTCTGCGGATCGCCGCGGTTGGCGTCGATGCTGCCAAGGAAGCCGTTCGCGGTCGCGAACGCGACCTCGTGGTGGAACGAGTGGCCGGCGAGCGTGGCGTGGTTGGCCTCGACGTTGACCGCGTACTCGCCCTCGAGTCCGTTGCGGACGAGGAAGCCGTGGACCGTGGCCGAGTCGTAGTCGTACTGGTGTTTGGTGGGCTCCATCGGCTTCGGCTCGATCAGGAGCTGGCCGGTGTAGCCGATCTTGTGCTTGTGCTCCACCACGAGGTGGAGGAACCGGGCGAGCTGGGCGCCTTCGCGCTTGAGGTCCGTGTTGAGCAGCGTGTCGTAGCCTTCGCGGCCGCCCCACAGCACGTAGTTCTCGCCACCGAGCCGCAGCGTCACCTCGAGCATGTGCTTGACCTGCGCCGCCGCGTAGGCGAAGACCTCGGGGTCCGGGTTCGTGGCCGCGCCGCCCTGGAAGCGGGGGTGGGTGAACAGGTTGGCCGTGCCCCACAGCAGGCGCACGCCGGTGCGCTCCTGGTAGCCGAGCGCGTCGTCGACGATCGCGTCGAGGTTGGACCGGAACTCGGCGAACGAGCCGCCCTCCGGCGCGACGTCGCGGTCGTGGAAGCAGTACCAGGGGATGCCGAGCTTGGCGAAGAACTCGAACGCCACCGCGAGCCGCTCGCGGGCCGCCGCCATCGGGTCGCCGGTCCCGCTGAGCCACGGGCGATCGAGCGTCCCGGTCCCGAACATGTCGACGCCGGGCCACGAGAACGAGTGCCAGAAGCAGACCCCGGGACGGAGGTGGTCGACCATCCGCTTGCCCAGGACGAGCCGGTCGGGCTGGTAGACCTTGAACGCGAGCGGGTCCGTCGACCCGAGCCCGCCGAACGGGATCGGGCCCGTCACCTCGGTGAAGAACTCCTGACCCACGCGCGGACCCTCCAACTGCCCGAAAGTTTCGGCTCGCTGCCCTGCTTCGAGTGTACGGTCTTGCGCCACTTGGGGCCGACCTGCTACCGTGACATCCGGACGTCCGTACGTCCTGACGACCATCGTCACGTGGAGCCGCGATGCCTCGGATCGTCCTCGTCGGCGCAGGCAGCGTCGAATTCACCCGGAACCTGCTCGGTGACATGCTCACCTCGCCGGCCCTGCGGACCTCGCACATCGCGCTGCACGACATCGACCCGGAGCGGCTGGCGACCGCGGAGCGGATGGCCCGCTGGACCGCGGGCGCGCTCGATGCCGACCCGACGATCTCCGCCCATCTCGACCGGCGCGAGGCGCTGGCCGGCGCGGACTTCGTGGTCAACACGATCCAGGTCGGCGGCGCCCGTGCGACCGAGATCGACTTCGCCGTGCCGGCGACCTTCGGGCTGCACTACACGATCAACGACACCATCGGCGTCGGGGGCGTGTTCCGGGGCCTGCGCACGATCCCGGTCGTCCTCGGGATCGCCCGCGACATGGAGGCGCGTCTGCCCGGATGCGTGGCTCCTGAACTACACGAACCCCATGGCGATCCTGGTCCGGGCGGTCGCGGAGGCGACGTCGATCAAGGTCGCCGGGCTGTGCCACTCGGTCTTCTGGACCATCGACACGGCTCGCCGGGTACCTCGGCCTGCCCCACGAGGCGGTCCACGCGGAGACCGCCGGGCTCAACCACAACGCCTTCGTCCTGCGGATGGAGCACGAGGGTCGGGATCTGCTCCCGGCGCTGCGGGCCTTCATCGAGGCCGGCAAGGCGCCCGACGACGACCTGGTCCGCGCCGAGCTGTTCCGCCGGCTGGGCGCCTACCCCACGGAGTCCTCGGAGCACCACGCGGAGTACAACCCCTGGTACATCGGCAAGCGCGACGCCCACGGCGACGCCGTGGAACGGTTCCACGTGCCCGATCGGCGAGTACCTCGACCGCGTGTCGCACAACCTCGAGGAGTACGCCGAGACCCGGCGGATGCTGGACGCCGGTGAGCCGTTCGAGATCGAGCGCAGCGGCGAGTACGCGGCCACGATCGCCGAGGCCATGACGACCGGGGTGCCAGCCCGGATCGTGGTGAACGCGATGAACCGCGGCACCCTGATCCCCAACCTCGACGCCGACGCCTGCGTCGAGGTCCCGGCGCTGGTGGACGCGCTCGGCGTCCACCCGGTCGCGATGGGGCCACTGCCGCTCCAGCTGGCGGCCTACGTCCGCGGCGCCGTGGACATGCAGGGGCTGACGGTCCGGGCCGCGCTCGACCACGACCGCGCGGCCATCGGCCACGCGGTGATGACCGACCCGATCGTCCAGAGCCACCTGACCCTGGACGACGCCTGGCGTCTGACCGACGAGATGATCGAGGCCGAAGCCGAGTGGCTCCCGGCCTGGCTGGGCGGCACGGCCGCCGACCGAGGAGGAGGCACGGATCGATGACGAACGACCGGACCGCGCGACGCGCGCGGACGGCTCCGGCGCTCACGCTACTGGCCGTGGTCGCCCTGATCGCCGGGGCCTGCAGCGGCACGACCGCCACCAGCGCGCCGACCAGCGCCGCGCCACCGAGCGCCGCGGTCTCGACGGCGCCGTCGAGCCCCGCGTCGGCGGCCCCGAGCGACGCGGGCTACACCGGCCCGGAGGCCACGATCACCTACTCGATCTGGGGCGACCCGCAGGAGATCAAGAACCAGCAGGCGATCGTCGACGCCTTCCACGTCGCCACCCCGAAGATCACGGTCAAGGTGACCGTGTCCGACTGGGAGCCGTACTGGGACAAGCTCCAGACATCGATCGCCGGCGGCGACGCCCCCGACGTGTTCGCGATGGACGGGCCGTTGTTCCCCGACTACCAGAGCCGCGACGTCCTGCTCGACCTCAAGCCCTTCATCGATCGCGACGGGTACGACCTGACGCCAGCTCGCCGATCAGGCCGTGGCCGACTTCACGACGCCGACCGGCCAGTTCGGGCTGCCCCGCGACCTCAACGTGGTCGCCCTGTACTACAACAAGAAGATGTTCGACGCGGCCTCGATCCCGTATCCCGACGAGACGTGGGACTGGGCGAAGCTGGTCGAGGTCGGCAAGAAGCTGACGCTTCGGGACGCCGCCGGCAAGGCCACCCAGTGGGGCTTCTACACCGAGTCGACGGACATGGAGAACTACTGGTCGTCGCTCGTCTGGCAGAACGGCGGGGACATCATCTCGGCCGACCACAAGACCAGCCTCGTCGGCAGCGACGAGGCGGCCGGCGGCATCCAGTTCCTCCAGGACCTGATCTGGAAGGACAAGATCATGCCTGACCCTGCCGCCTGGCCGGCCGACA
The DNA here is from genome assembly GCA_963813335.1 of uncultured Chloroflexia bacterium. GTDB lineage: Bacteria > Chloroflexota > Limnocylindria > Limnocylindrales > CSP1-4 > SPCO01. The sequence continues at coordinate 35,136 of CAWEYL010000005.1, read as the reverse complement.
GCGGCGACGCCTTCGAGCAGGGCAAGGCGGCCATGGAGGCCAACGGCTCATGGCTGGTGGCCACCCACCAGTCGGCCGGCATCGACTTCGGGATCGCCCCGTTGCCGAAGGGGTCGGCCGGTCAGGCCACCTCGATCAACCCGACCGGCGCGGTCGTCTACAAGAACTCCAAGAATCCCGAGGCCGCGTGGGCCTTCGTCAAGTACCTCGCCAGCCCGGCGGCCCAGACGAAGATCATGGAGCTCCGGGCGTCGCTGCCGGCCAACAAGGAGGTCCTGGCCGGGCCGTTCGCCACCTCGTTCCCGGGTGCCGACGTCCTCGCTGCGGCGATCGCCTACGCCCACCTCAAGCCATCGTTCAAGGGCTTCAACGACTGGACGACCGACGCTCCAGACGGAGCTCGACGCGAACGTCTTCAACGAGCCGAACAAGACGGCCAAGCAGGCCGCTGACCGACGTCGCTGCCCGCAGCTCGACGAGATCCTCGCCAGCCAGTGACGGCCTGACCGATCGCCCGAGCACACGCCGTGATCAGCGATCCCCGGCCCCGCGGCCCGCAAGGGTCGCGGGCCGCTGGCCGGCGAGGGTCGCTGGGCCCTGGCGTTCCTCGCCCCGACCCTGATCGGCCTGGCCCTCCTGTCGGCCGGGCCGATCCTGGGCACGCTCGCGATCAGCCTCACGAAGTGGGACCTGCTGACCGCCACCGACGTTCGTCGGCCTCGACAACTTCGGCGCGCTGCTGTCCGACGACCGATTCCTCAAGGCGCTCCGGAACACGTTCTTCTACACGATCGTGTCGGTCCCGCTGGGGCTGGCCATCGCGCTCGGCCTGGCCCTGGCGCTGAACCAGGCGGTCCGCGGCATCGCCCTCGTGCGGACCGCGTACTTCCTGCCGGTCGTGACCTCGACCATCGCCATCGCCCTGGTCTGGCAGTGGATCTACAACGCGGACTCGGGGCTGCTCAACCAGGTCGCTCGGGGTCGTCGGCATCCCGCCGCAGAAATGGCTGACCAACCCGACCCTCGCGATGCCGTCGATCATCGCGATGTCGATCTGGCAGGGGCTGGGGGTCAACGTGATCATCTTCCTGGCCGCCCTCCAGGCGATCCCGTCCGAGCTGCTCGACGCCGCCAGCGTCGACGGCGCCGGCCGGTGGGCGCGCTTCCGGCACGTGACCTTGCCGCTGCTGACCCCGGCGGTCTTCTTCACCGGCGTGCTGGCCCTGATCGCCGGCTTCCAGGTGTTCGACCAGATCTTCGTCCTGATCAAGCCTCGCCCGACGGATGCCACGATCACGGTCGTCTACTTCATCTACGAGAACGGCTTCAAGTTCTTCAAGATGGGCTACGCGAGCGCGGCGTCGTGGGTCCTGTTCCGATCGTGGCCCTCTTCACGGCGATCTACTTCCGGTCGCAGGGCCGCTGGGTGCACTACCAGTGAGCGCCGACGTCGCCACCCCCCGGAGCGCTCCGGCGCGACGCCCCCGGCGCTGGCTGCCGCACGACCCGGCGAGCCGCCTTGATCGGGCTGCTGGTGGCCGGCGGGCATCCTGATGATGGTCCCGTTCCTGTGGATGATCACGACGTCGCTCAAGACCCGGTCCGAGGTGTTCGCCAGCCCGCCGACGCTCTTCCCGCTCGTCCCCCAGTGGCACAACTACCCGGACATGTGGAACGCCCTGCCGTTCGCCACCTTCTTCTTCAACTCGTTCAAGCTCGCCGCGCTGAGCACGATCGGCCAGCTGATCAGCTGCTCGATGGCCGCGTTCGCCTTCGCGGCCCTCCGGTTCCGGTTCCGAGAGCCGCTGTTCGCGCTGCTGCTGATCACCCTGATCATCCCGTTCCAGGTGGTCCTCGTCCCGAACTTCATCCTGTACCGCCTGCTGCCGCACCCGACGTCCACGAGCGGGAACTGGATCGGGACCCAGGAGCCGCTGTGGGTCGGCGCGTTCCTCGGCGGCGCGTTCGGGACCTTCCTGCTCCGCCAGTTCTTCCTGGCCATCCCGAAGGAGCTCGGCGACGCGGCCCGCGTGGACGGGGCGAACCCGTGGCAGATCTACCGCCACATCTACGTGCCGCTGGCGAAGCCGGCGCTCGCGACGCTGGCGATCTTCACGTTCATGTGGTCGTGGAACGACCTGATCGACCCGATCATCTACCTGCGCGACATCGAAACGCTGACCGTGACGGCGGGCCTGTCGCTGTTCCAGGGGCAGTACGTCGGGCGGTGGCCGCTCCTGATGGCGGGCGCGCTGGTGAGCGTGATCCCGATGATCGTGCTGTTCGTGATCGCCCAGCGGCAGTTCGTCCGCGGGATCACCATGACCGGGATCAAGGGCTGACCATGGCCAACGTCGAGGGGCTGCCGCTCTACCGCCGCATCGAGGCCGACCTGCGCGACCGGATCCGGGCCGGCGAGCTGGCGCCGGGCGCGCAGGTGGAGACCGAGCTCGAGCTGATGGAGCGCTACGGCGTCAGCCGGGCCACCGTCCGCCAGGCGCTCGGCGGCCTGATCGCCGTCGGCGCGCTCGAGGTCCGGCGCGGCCTGGGGACCTACGTCAGCGCACCGCGCTTCGAGCACACCATCGGCGGGTTCTACTCGTTCAGCCGCGAGATCGAGCGGCACGGGCTCCAGCCGGGCACCAGGGTCCTCGACCTGCGCACCGAGCGGGCCGCGGACGACGTCGCGGAGGCGCTGGACGTCGCGCCGGGCACGTCGATGGTGTCGCTGCGTCGGCTCCGGCTCGCCGGTCCGGATCCGCTGGTCGTCGAGACGAGCTACCTGCCGGCGCGGCGGTTCCCGAGGCTCGAGACCGTCGACTTCTCGTCCGTCCGCCTCTACGACACGCTCATGACCCGCTACGGTTGCCGCCCGACACGTGCACGGGAGACGTTCGAGCCGATCCTGCTCACGGCCGACGAGGCGGCCCTCCTCGACCAGCGCCGCGGCGAGCCGGCCCTCCGGGTCGAGCGCGTCGCCTACGACCAGGACGACCTGCCGATCGAGTTCTGCCGGAGCACGGTCCGCGGCGACCGCTATCGCTATTCCGTGGAGCTTCGCGACCGATGACCGCCTTCGAAGACCTGTTGACCTGGCGCGAGAGCTCGACCTCGGGCGACGCGATCGGGGCCGCGCTGGGCGCCGCCGACGCCGCGCCGGCCGCCGCGCTCGACCTGCTGACGCGGGCCGGGCGGATCGTCATCACCGGCGCCGGGTCCTCGTACTACCTGGCGCAGGCCGCGGCGGCGACGGCCCGCACAGCCCTCCACCGACCGGTCCTGGCCGCACCGCTGTCCGAGCTCATCCTGCGACCGGACGGGGTGCTCGCCGAGACATCGACCGGCGGGTCGGCCGCGGGCCGGGACCCGGTCGTGATCATCTCGCGCTCGGGCTCGACATCGGAGGCGGTCGACGTCGCCGAGCGGATGCGTCGGGCGGGGCATCCGACCATCGCCGTCACCTGCCGCGGGGACAGCCCGCTCGCGCGGACCGCGGACGTGGCGCTGGTCTCGCCCGATGGCGACGAGGCGGCCATCGTGATGACGCGGTCGTTCGCGAGCATGCTCGCCCTGCTGCTCCGCCTGATCGCGTCCGTGGCCGGCGACGACCGGCTGGCGGCGGACCTCGGCCAGCTCCCCGGCCGCTGGCCGGAGGCGGCGGCCGCGGCGACCGTCGGGCGCCGCCTCGCCGCGACCGACTGGAGCCGCGTCGTGGTCCTCGGCGGCGGCCCGGCGTTCGGGATCGCCGCGGAATGGGGCCTCAAGCTGACCGAGACCAGCCAGGTCCCCACCAACGCGTATGAGCCGCTCGAATTCCGGCACGGGCCGATCTCGGTCTGCGAGCCGGGCATGCTGGTGGTGGGGCTGGTCGGCGGGCCCGGGGCGGCCGACGAGGTGGCCGTGGTCCGGGAGGCAGCCGCACTCGGCGCGACGACGTGGCTGCTCGCCCGCGACGCGGACGAGACCTCCGGCGCGGGCGGCGAGGTGAGCCACATCGGCGGCGGGCTCCACCCGGCGGCCCGGCTGCCGCTCCTCCTCCACCCGGCGCACGCGCTGGCCCTCGGCCTCGCGCTGACGCGGGGCTGCGACCCGGACGCCCCGCGGCACCTCGGCCAGGTGGTCATCCTGGACCGGGAATGACCGCTGCGGGCCTCCGCCTCGAGGAGTTCCGGCCGCGGACGTCGCTGCGGGTTCCGGTGCATCCCGTCGAGCGGCCCCGGTTCCCCGTGGTCGACGCTCACAACCACCTCGGCTCGGCGTTCGGCGGCGACTGGGCGACGCGGTCCCCGGCCGAGCTGGTCGCCACGCTCGACGCGGCCGGCATCGAGGCGATCGTGGACCTCGACGGCGGCCAGGGCGACGCGCTCTCGGCGGAGATCGACCGCTGGGCGCCGGCCGGTCCCGGCCGGGTGATGGTCGCCGCCGGCCTCGATGTCGACAGCTGGGCCGCCGACCCGTCGTTCGGCGAGACGGAGGCGGCGCGCCTCCGCGACGCCGCCGCCCGCGGCGCCCGGGGGCTCAAGGTCTGGAAGACCCTCGGCCTTCGGGCGCGCGATCCGGACGGGCGCCTCGTGGCCGTGGACGACCCGCGGCTCGACCCGCTCTGGACGGCGGCCGCCGAGCTCGGCCTCCCGGTCGTCATCCACATCGCCGATCCCATCGCCTTCTTCGAACCGCTCGACCCCGAGAACGAGCGCTGGGAGGAGCTGCACGCCCACCCGGACTGGCACTTCTGGCCGGTCCGCCCGGACGACGATCCCGACGCCCCGGGCGTGCCCGGCTTCGACGCGCTCCTGGCGTCCTTCGACCGGCTCGTCGGGCGCCACCCGCAGACCACCTTCATCGGGGCGCACGTGGGCTGCGCGGCCGAGGACCTCGCGCTGGTGTCGAGGCTGCTCGACGCGCACCCGAACCTGAGCGTCGACATCGCGGCGCGCCTGGGCGAGCTCGGCCGCCAGCCGTACACGGCCCGGGCGTTCTTCCTGCGCCATGCGGACCGCATCCTGTTCGGCGCGGACCTGGGTCCGGACCCGGCGACCTACGCCGTGCACTACCGCTTCCTCGAGACGTTCGACGAGTCGTTCGACTACGGCACGGACCCGGTCCCGGCACAGGGCCGCTGGCAGATCCACGGCATCGGCCTGCCCGACGACGTCCTGCGCAAGGTCTACCGCGACAACGCGCGCCGGCTGTTCGCGGAGCGGCCGGCGTGACGGGCAGCGCGCCGGGCGGCGCCGCGTTCGCCCTGGGCACCAGGCGCGGCATCGCGGCGTGTGCGTCCGCGCGCGGCACGTTCGCGGTCCTCGCCCTCGACCACCGCCAGAACCTGCGCAAGGAGCTGCGCCCGGCGGACCCCGCATCGGTCACCTACGACGAGATGGTCGAGTTCAAGCGGGCGGTCGTCCGCGCGCTGTCGCCGATCGCGACGGGGACGCTGCTCGACCCCGAGATCGGCGCCGCCCAGTGCATCGCCGACGGGTCGCTGCCGGCCACGGCCGGGCTGCTCGTGGCGATCGAGGCGACCGGCTACCTCGGGCCCTCGACCGCGCGGGTCAGCCGGGTCCTCGAAGGCTGGAGCGTGGAGCAGGCGAAGCGGATGGGGGCGTCCGCCGCCAAGCTGCTCGTCTATTACCACCCCGAGGCGTCGAACGCGGACGCGCAGGAGCGCTTCGTCGCCGACGTCGTCGCGGACTGCCGCGCCGCCGACCTCGCGCTGTTCGTGGAGCCGCTGTCGTTCTCGCTCGTCGAGGGCGAGCCGCTGACCGGGGACGCGCGCCGGCGCGTCGTCGTCGAGACCGCCCGGCGGATGACGGCCATCGGCGGCGAGATCCTCAAGGCCGAGTTCCCCTACGACCCGTCCGTCACCGACCAGGGCCGCTGGCTGGAGGCCTGCCAGGAGCTCGACGAGGCCGCGGCCGCGCCGTGGGTCCTGCTCTCGGGCGGGGTGGACGACCCGACATTCGAGGCCCAGGTCGCGACGGCCTGTCGAGCCGGTGCCAGCGGCGTGCTCGTCGGCCGGTCGGTCTGGGCGGATGCCGCGCGGCTGGCGCCCGAGGCACGCGATGCCTTCCTCGCGACGACCGGGGCGGCGCGACTGCGCCGCCTCGTCGAGCTGGCCGACTCGGCCGGCCGACCCTGGCACGCGCACCCGAACCGGCTGTCGGCGCTGCCGGCCCCGGGCGACGGCTGGTACCGGGCGTCCTGAGCATGGCGGCGACGGTGGCCGAGGTCGACATCCTGGTCGTCGGCGAGATCAACCCCGACATCGTGATCGCCGACCCGGACCCGGTGCCGGTCTTCGGCGAGGTGGAGCGCCTGGTCGGCGCGGTGCGGCTCACGGTCGGGAGCTCGTCGGCGATCTTCGCCTGCGGCGCGGTGCGGCTCGGCCTGCGGGTGGCCTTCGCCGGCGTGGTCGGCGACGACGCCCTGGGGCGGTTCATGCTCGACGAGCTGGCGTCGCGCGGGATCGACACCACGGCGTGCACGGTCGACCCGGACCGCCCCACCGGGGCGACCGTCATCCTGACCAGCGGCGCGGACCGGGCGATGCTGACCGCCCTCGGGACGATCGACGCCCTCGATGTCGACGCGATCCCGCCGGCGTCGCTGGCCCGCGCGCGGCACCTCCACTCCGGCGCGTACTTCCTCCAGGGGGCGGGCCGCCTGGGGCTGCCGGCGCTCTTCGCCGCCGCACGCGAGCGGGGCCAGACGACGTCGTTCGACACGAACTGGGATCCAGCGGAGCGCTGGGGCGACGACGTCCTTGAGCTGCTCCGGGTCGTCCGACGTCTTCCTGCCGAACGCGGCCGAGGCCCGGCGGATCGCGGGCATCGACGACGTCGCGGCCGCCGCGCTGGCGCTCGCACGGATCGGTGCGGCCGGCCGGGCCGACGGCGGACCGACGATCGCGGTCAAGCTCGGCGCCGACGGCGCCCTCGCGGCCCGGGCCGACGGGCGTGTCGTGCGCGTCCCGGCGATGCGGGTGGACCCGGTCGACACGACCGGCGCCGGCGACTCGTTCGACGCCGGCTTCCTGCGGGCCTGGCTCGACCGCTCCGACCTCGAGGACTGCCTGGCGCTCGGCGCCGTGTGCGGCGCCCTCTCGACGCGTGCGGTCGGCGGCGTGGAGGCGCAGCCGAGCCTCGCCGAGGCGCGCGCGGCGATGGCCGCCTGGGCACCATGACCGTCGTGCCCGGCGTCGAGCGCGGCCGGCGGCTGCTGTTCGTCGCGGCCAACCCCTCCATCGACCGCCTCTACGAGGTCGACCGGCTCGATGCCGGCGCGATCCACCGACCGCGCTCGACGACGGCCGTCCCCGGGGGCAAGGGCCTCAACGCGGCCCGTGCCGCCCTCGCGCTCGGTGGGGACGTGACGGCGGTCGCGCTCCTGGGCGGGCGGTCCGGTGACTGGATCGTCGACCGCCTCGGCGAGCTCGGGCTGGACGTGCGCGTGGTCCCGACCGAGGGCGAGACGCGGACCTGCGTCTCGATCCTCGACCGCTCGAGCGGCGCGTTGACCGAGGTCTACGAGCCCGGCACCGAGACCCAGACGGCCGAGTGGGCGGCGCTCGAGGCGGCCGTCCAGGCGGAGCTCGAGCGCGGCGACCTCGCGGCGGTCGCGGTCTCCGGGAGCCTGCCGCCCGGCGCGCCCGCGGATGGGTTCGCCCGGATCGCGCGGTCCGCCGCGGCTGCCGCCGCGCCGGTGCCGCTCCTCACCGACACCTACGGCGCGGCGCTGGCGGCCGTGCTGACCGAGCGACCGAGCCTCGTGAAGCTCAACGCGGCCGAGGCCGGCGAGGCGAGCAGCATCGCCGTCGTCGACGTCTCGTCCGCCGCCGCCGCGGCCGACGCCCTTCGCCGGGCCGGCGCCGGGACGGTCATCGTGACCCTCGGCTCGGATGGAGCGGTGGTGGTCGGCCCCGACGGCCGCTCGCGCCTGCGCCCGCCGGCGATCGTCGGTCCCTATCCGGTTGGCAGCGGCGACGCGTTCCTCGGCGGGCTGGCCGTGGCGATCGCGCGCGGCGAGCCGGCCTTGACAGCCGCTCGGCTCGGGCTCGCGGCCGGGATCGCGAACGCCCTGTCGCCCGGGGCCGGCGCGCTCGATCCGGGCCGGATCGGCCCCATCCTCGAGGCCATCACGCTCGAACCGCTCTGATCAGGGCGCAGGCGTCCCGATCCATTTCTGGACGTCGAGGAGCGGCTGCTGGCTGACCCGCAGGAACCCTTGCTGCGGCCGGTCGAGGTCGATGACGATCGTCATGACCGCCCCGAGCGCCACCACCAGCACCACCGCGCTCAGCACGCTGCGCCGGCCCGTCAGGCCGGCGCCGTAGCCGACCATCCCGAGTGACAGGATCGAACCTCCCAGCAACAGCAGGAGGATCGTCTCGGGGACGCGGCTGTAGAGCCCGGCGACCACCCGGGCCTGGCTGACGCTGACGACGTCCGTCACCGAATCCCCCAGGGAGGACATGAGGTCCGAGTAGTAGCCGCTCCGCGCGACGTCCTGGGTGATCGCCCACATCCCCGACTGCAGCGCGATCGACTTCTGGACGGCGTCCTGGACCTGCGCGGGGTCGTCCGTCGCGATCCTGAGCGGGAGGTACTCGCGCAGCAGCTCGCGCAGCCGGTCGGCCTCGGGCTGTGGCATGTACCCGGCCTGCAGGTAGGCCTTGCCGATGGCGTTCGCCTCGTCGAGCACCAGGCCACGCCGCGTGTCGAACCGGTCGGCGGCCAGGCCCATCGTCACGGCGAGCATGAAGGCCATCAGCCCCAGGATCGCGCCGATGAGCACGCCCGCCGGCCCCTCCTGCTCACCAGGCATCCGCTCCTGCCACCAGCGCCCGACCCGGAACCCGCCCTCGTACAGGGCCAGGCTGACCAACGCGAACAGCCCGATGGTCACCCAGATCGGCAGCTGGTCCAGGAGTTGCGTCGTCATGCGTTCGGGCCCTCGGCGCCCCCGGGCCGGCCCCTCAGCCGGCGACGGGCTTCAGGAGACTGTACTCGCCGTGGTAGCGGACCTGCAGGCTGTTGTTGAACAGGTTGAGCATGTTGATGTAGCCGACCAGGAAGGTCAGCTCGACCAGCTCGGGGTCGCTGAAGTGCTCGTGGAGCTGCTGCGCGAGCGGCTCCGGGATGTGGTTCGAATCGGTCATCACGGCGCGCGTGTACTCGATGGCGATCCGCTCGCGCGGCACCAGCGCCGCCGGGTCCTCGATGACGATCAGCGGCTCCGCGACGATGTCGGCGATGTCGACCAGGTCGCAGTGCGAGAACGTGCAGAACTGGCAGTCGTTCGTCGTGGAGGCGGTGATGATCACCAGCTCCTTGACCCGCCGCTCGAGGATGCCTCCCGGGTAGACCGAGTTGCCGAAGCCGGCGAAGGCGCGCAGCAGCTCCGGCCGCAGGCACATCGCCTGGATCATCTCGACGGGCGGCCGGCCGCGCTCCCAGAGCCCCCGGCTCTCGTCGAAGGATGGGTCGTCCTTGACGGCCTCGAACGCGGACTGGATCTGCTCCGGCGTGACGGTGACGCGCATGTGGACCTCCTCGGGGACCGTCAGCGTACGGCAGCGACGGGGCGCGGGACAGCGGAGATCGGTCGCCAGAGCGGGATGGGGTCGAACGGACCCATGCGGCCGTGGCCATCGGCTCTACCTCGCCGCGGTGGCAGCGCCGACGATCGACCCGTGACGATCGGTCCCGGATCGATCGCGCGACCCGAGGAGACACGCCATGAGCACCCACGCCGTTGGCGTCCGCCCGGCAGGCGGGGCCGTTCCGAGACCCGAGCTTGGCCTGGCAGGCAAGGTCTGCCTCGTGCTGCTCTCGGTGCTTGGCGTCGGGGCGCTCGCCGGAGGCATCGTCCTCGCGACCGCACCCGACGGGAGCGGGATGGGATTCGACGTTGCGGTGCTTGCGGGCAGCCCGTTCGAGGACTTCTTCGTCCCCGGACTGATCCTCGCCGGTCTCTTCGGCGTCGGATCCCTCGTCGTCGTGGCCATGGGGCTGGCGCGGCTCCCCATCGCTCCGTTCCTTGCCTTCGCGATCGGATGCGCTCAGATGATCTGGATCCCGGTCGAACTCGCGATCATCAAGGAGTTCAGCGTCCTGCACCCGACCTTCTTCGCGGTCGGGCTCCTCATCGCCGCATCGGCCGCACGCTGGGGCTGGCCGACCTTCGAAGCCTGGCGGGCGACGCGTTGACCTCGGATCGACCGCACCCGTTCGCGGTCGCTGCGGTCCGGCTCGTGCACACGACGGTGTTCCTGGTCGAGCTGTCGGCGATCCTCTGGCTCGTCGTGAGCGGGCTGCTCGGGCGGCGCGACCGGAGCGTCGGGGTCGCCGCCGGGCTGGTCGCGATCGAGGCCGGGGTCTTCGTCGCCAACGAGGGCGTCTGTCCCCTGACCCCGCTGACCGAGCGACTCGGGGCGACGCGTGGGTCCGTGTCCGACATCTTCCTGCCGGATGCCGTGGCGCGCACGATCCCGTACTGGTCGAGCGGGCTGGTGGCGCTCGCGGCCGTCCTTCACGCCAGATCGGCGAGACGAAGGCACGATGCGTGGGCGTGCGTGAGGAGGCACGTTTGCCGGTTGTCGCAGCGTGTAGCATGAGCCGCGATGCTCGGCTGTGTGCCGAACGGTAGATCGGAGACACGCAGAGATGAAGAACCCGCCGATCCTGATCTCGATCCTTGGCTTCTTCGCCGCCCTCGCCGGCTTCGCCTGGCTCTTCCTGGGGCTCCGCATCCTCGGCTTCGACTGGTTCGGCATCTTCGGTGACCTCCCCAAGTACGAGAGCGTGGGCATCTGGGGCTGGCTGATCACCGGCCTGGGCCTCCTGTGGCTCGCCGCCGCGATCGGCCTGTGGGCGATGCAGCCGTGGGCCTGGATGTTCTCCATGGTCATCGCCGGCTTCGCGCTCCTCGAGGCGTTCATCTGGTTCATCCAGTACCCCGGCAGCGGCGTCGGCTTCGGCATGGGCATCCTGCCCTTCATCATCATCCTGTACCTCAACGGCCGCGAGGTGCGAGCCGCCTTCGGCCTCACGGACGGCGCCGCCTGACGGCATCGCACGGTTAGGAGCACCAGAGGGATCCGAGCGAGCCGCTCGCTGATTCGCGGCGCCTAGAGCGCGCCGCCGCTCAGCATGGACGTGGCCGCGCTTGCGACGGCGTCAGCCGTTCAGGCTCGCGATCTGGATCAGGTTCCCGCAGGTGTCGTCGAAGACCGCGGTCGTGACCGGCCCCATGTCGACGGGCGGCTGGGTGAAGACGACGCCACGCGCTACGAGCCGCTCGTACTCGGCCGCGCAGTCGTCCACCGCGAACGAGGTGAACGGGATCCCGTCGGCGACGAGCGCGCGTTTGAACGGCCCGGCAGCGGGGTGCGCGTCGGGCTCGAGCACCAGCTCGGTGCCGTCCGGCGCCTCGGGCGAGACGACGGTCAGCCAGCGCGGACCGCCCATGTCGATGTCGGTCTTCGGCAGGAAGCCAAGGACGTCCGTGTAGAAGGCGAGCGCCTTCGCCTGGTCATCGACCAGGACGCTCGCCAGGTGGATCCGCATCTTCGACCTCCGGGTTGCTTCGGCTGGCCGGCGGGGAGCGCCGCCAGCGGTCCAACATGGTCTCGAGGGGCGCCGGGTCGAGCGTGTGGAGCTTCGTCCGGCCGGCGCGACGGGTGTCGATCAGGCCCGCGGCCTCCAGCACGTCGAGGTGCTGGCTGATCGCCTGCCGGCTCGACGCGACGCCATGCCGGCTGGCCAGGCGCGCGCAGATCTCGAAGAGGGTCTGGGCGTCTCGCTCGGCCAGCTCGTCGAGGATCAGGCGACGGGTCGGGTCGGCGAGTGCCCGGAAGGGGTCTCCCATGGGTTCGCACGGATGATATGCAAGTCACGACTTGCCTGTCAACAGAATTCCGCCGCGCGTCCACGTCCACACGATTCGGCCCGTTCGGCACTGGCCCGACGCCGCACGCATCTGCGACCCTCTCGGCGAAGGGGAGTAGACCCGTCGCTCGCAGCGACGCGGGTGGATCGACATTCCCGGCTTCGGCCCGGTCCCCCAGCCTCACCCGAGGCGGACGAGACCTTCGACCAGCCTTCGCGTGGTCGAGGTTGCCCACCACGTCAGGACACGTCGGTCGCGAGCGGCTGGAGCGCCTCGTCCGGCGCGCCGTGCAGGCGCGCGGGCCGTACGGACCGGAGGAACAGACATGGATCTGACAGGACAGCGTGAGCAGTCACCGCGCCTGCCGCCGCGCTGGTTCATCCGCACGTTCTGGGTCGCGCAGCGTGCCCTCTACACCGTGACCCGTGGTCGGCTCGGCCTTCGAACCGCGACGGCCGACCACCAGGTCGGCATGATGCGTCTGCGCACGGTCGGGCGACGCAGCGGTGAGGAGCGCAAGGCCATCCTCGCCTACTTCGAGGACGGTCCCGACCTGGTCACCATGGCGATGAACGGCTGGGCCGATCCCGAGCCGGCCTGGTGGCTCAACCTGCAGGCTCATCCCGACACCGTCGTCGATCTGCCCGGTGGGTCGCGCGCCGTCCACGCCCGCGCGGCGGACGAGGCCGAACGCCCGCGCCTGTGGGCCAGGTGGGCCGCATATGACAAGGGTCTCGATGCCTATGCGGCCCGCCGCTCGCGCGAGACCGCAGTCGTCATCCTGTCGCCCCGACCCGAGTAGGAGACACGAGATGGATGCGAACCCAACGATCGCCGCAGCTCCGGCAAAGCCTGGCATGAGCGCGGATCGGATGGCCGCCGTCTGGATCGGCGTGCTGTACATCATCGGAACCGCCGGCATGGTCCTCAGCGTGGTCGTTACGAACGCGATCCTGTCGGGCCCCGACTATCTGGCCCAAGTCGCCGCGCAGCCGAACCAGGTGGCCGTTGGAGCCTTGTTCCTCCTGGTGGCGGGCCTCGCGCTCGCGATGGTGCCGGTCGTGTTCTGGCCGGTCGGCAAGCGGTACAACGAGACGCTGGCCATGGGGTACGTCGTCTTCCGTGGCGCGATCGAGACGGTCCTCTACATCGTCGGCGCGGTCTGCTGGCTGCTGCTGATCGGGCTCAGCAAGGAGCCGGATGGGGGACCGCTCGCCAGCTTCGTGCGCACAACCGAGACCGTGATCTGGGATCAGTTGCTCGCCATCCCGTTCGTGCTCGGCGCGCTGATGTTCTACGTCCTGCTGTACCAGTCGCGGCTCGTGCCCCGCTGGCTGTCCACCTGGGGGCTCGTCGGGGCCGTGCTCTACATCGTGGCGCCCCTCGGCAGCATGTTCGAGCTCTCGCTCGGCTTCTTCATGGCTCCGCTCGCCCTGCAGGAGATGGTCATGGCGGTCTGGCTGATCGCCAGGGGCTTCGAGCCGACTGCCCTCGATGCCGCCTCGGCCGGACGGATGTCGATGCCACGGGTCGTCGCATCGGGATCGGCCGCGTAGAAGCGCACGCCGCGGCGTGGAGGCTGTCATGCGAGTCCTGGGCGCGCCCCATCATGACGGCGTTCGGCGGGCCCTCATCGGTGCTGCGTGCATCCTCCTTGCGGGTGCGTCCGCTGGTCCGGCCAGAGCGGCGTCGCCGGCGACTGCCGGCGCCGCCTCAGTCATCGCGACCTACGGCGACCGGATCCCGGAGCTCATGGCCGAGCAGGACATCCCGGGATTGGCGATCGCCCTCGTCGATCGCGACGAGATCCTGTGGACCGAAGGCTTCGGCCACGTGGACGACGATCGCTCCGCGCCGGTCACCGCAGACACGCTCTTCAGCGTCCAGTCGATGTCCAAGAACTTCACGGCTGTCGCGGTCATGCAGGCGGTGGGCAAGGGCCTCCTGGACCTCGACGAGCCGATCACGGCCTACCTGCCGGACTTCACCGTCCACAGCGCCTTCGAGGAGCACCCCGAGCGAAAGATCACCCTCCGGATGCTCCTGGCCCACACGGCCGGGTTCACCCATGAAGCGCCGATCGGCAACAACTACGAGCGGGACCCAGGAACCTTCGACGAGCACGTGCGCAGCATCTCGAACACCTGGCTCCGCTTCCCGGTCGGCACCGGCCAGGCCTATTCGAACCTCGGCATCGACCTGGCCGGCGCGATCCTCGCCCGGGTCAGCGGGGCCCCGTTCGCGTCGGTCGTCCGCGACTCGCTCCTCGAGCCGCTGGGCATGTCGCGGAGCACGTTCGACCGAGACGAGATCCGGGCTGCCACCGACCGGGCCATCGGTCACACCTACCCAGTGCCGGACCTGCCGTTCGTCGAGCCGATGACTGCCGCCGGGGGGCTGTACAGCAGCGCGACCGACCTCGCTCGGTACCTCCGCTTCCAGCTCAACGACGGCTCGATCGACGGCCTGGAGGTTCTTGATCCCGCGCTGATGACCGAGATGCGAACGATCCCGGCGCCCTACGCGAATGCGCCCGCCGGCTACGCGCTCGGCGTCTCCCGCCACCGCTGGGGGGCGGCCGGGAATGCCGAGCTGTTCAACCATGGCGGGGGCGGGTTCGGATTCCTGTCGGACCTGTGGTGGTCGCCACCACTCGGGATCGGCATCGCGGTGCTGACGAACTCGACGGATCATGACCTGCAGGGCGATCTCGCCCTCTCGATCCTCGGCGATCTCGTCCGCGAGCCGGGCACTCTCTACCACGATCGACTGCTCGCCCTGCCTGCCCAGGACGCGGCCGCCGATCCAGATAGCCATTACCTGCCGCCCGCCGGGATGGCCGATCTCGTCGCGGCGGCGCGGATGCCGCCGCGCGGTGATGAATCGACGCGCTGGGCAGCCTACGCCGGCAACTATCGGATCCTGAATGCCGGAACGTTCGACCCCAGTGCACCGCCCGGACGGTTCTTCGTCGACGCTGGGGTCCCGTACTTCGAGGCCGACGAGGAGCAGGGACTGGACCGGCACCGCATGACGGAGGTCGAACCGGGGCTCTTCCTCGCCGAGAACGGCGAGACGCTCGACCTTCGTGGATCGCCGCCGACATGGCGCAGCCTCGACCTCGTCCAGGTGACGGGCGGCCCGGCCGCGTGGCAATGGGCCCTGCTCGCGGTCGTGGTGGGCACGGCCGGGTGGTGGCTGATCGGCGCCGTTGTCGGCACGCTTCGGCGACGCACGCGGGCCACGCCCGCGGACCTGCCCTCCTCGGGCCGGATCGGCCGCCGGTTCGCGGCGATCGCCGCAGCGCTGACCGCGCTCCTCGTACTGGCGGCGATCGGCCTCGTCATCGCGATGCCGCCGATGGTCGAATCCGGGTTCCTCGGCTGGCTCGAGCTGCCGTTGGCCGAGCGCCTCGCGATGCACGTCCCGATCGGCCTCGCCGCCTCGGTGGGAGCCCTCGTCGCGATCGTCGCCATCGGCTGGAGGCGGCGCTGGTGGTCGGACTCGCTCCCGATCCGGCTCGCGTCGCTGGCCTTCGCGGGTGTCGCGCTCGTCGCTCAGCTGGCCGCCTGGCGCCTCATCGGGTGGGGATTGACCTGATCACGACCCGGGAAGCTCGCGGTAGTAGAGGAGACCACCGTCCTCTCCGGGGGCCGCCCCTTCGGAGAACAGGAACATCGTCAGGAGCAGACTCTGGCGACCGTCGATGGTGACGAACTCGACGCCGGGGTTGGAGAACGACCGGCTCCCGCCGTGGGTCCGGATGTCGAGCCGCTCCGCCTTCCGGGTCGCCGGATCGTAGAGATAGAGCCGCCACGACGCCCAGTCGCCGGGCACGGTCTCGCCCTCGATGAGCATGAACGGGTAGCCACGATACGTGAAGCTGTCGCGGTCGCCGATGTGGCCGACGACGCCCGCGGCCTCGAGTGCAGCATCGAGCTCGGGGTCGGCGCTCGAGTGCCAGTCGGTCCAGTCGGTCCAGCCGTTGGCCTCCCGATCGCGCTCGCAGTCGGCGTGATAGTGGAAGGTGACATCCACGCGGGCGTCGGTCGCCGAGGTGATGTCCGGGGTTCCCTCGCCGCAGGCCGGCATCGTGACTTGCGGCTCCATCACCCGAGGCGTCCCCAGCTTGCCGAGCAGGTCCTCCCAGGTGGGGAACTCCAGCATGACCAGGTGGATGGGGTCAGGCTCCTGCTCCCACGCGACGACATAGCGACCCGTCGGCGTCCGGGCGATCGTCGGCTGCGACGCGCCGACCGAGTATGCCGTCCGCTCGTCCCAGGAAGACAGGTCGCTCGATGTCGCGAGATGGACGACGAAGCCGCCGGGTCCCTCCTCCCACGTGAAGTAGATCCCCGCGAACGCGCCGGCTTCAGGCGACCAGATGACCTTCGTCGGCCCCATGTCGTAGCCACGGTCATCCTTCAGCTGATATCGGTACGCGGTCGAGCCGGGGACGTCCTCGATCAGGCCCCGCAGCTCAGCCTTGACCGCGGACCGATCGGGGAGTGCCGGGGACGGGGCGCAGCCCACCATGAGGGCGACGGCGAGGGTCAGGACCGCCGACCGCATCCGCGTCCCATCCTTCCCGATCCACTTCGCGAGGCTCCCGGTCGGATCGCCGGATCGCGGCACATCCGGGGGGTTTGACGGGCACGCCGCCAGCGACTATATATCGCACCACGATATAGCGTCAATCGTTCGGAAGGTCTCTCCATCCCTGGCGTCGAATACCATCTGCCCAGAGGCTTGCGGCGCCTGTCCCCGGTGCCGGCGGGCTTGTCCCCGCCGTCTCGTCTTTCGAGATCTCCCGTTGCAGCCACCCACAAGGAGTCTCAAGCATGGCGCTGTTCCTCTTCCGGGTCGGCCAGGCGGCCTTCCAGCACCGCAGGCTCATGCTCGGCGTCTGGGTCCTGATCCTCGTGGGCGCGAGTCTTGCGGCAGCGACCCTCAAGGGCCCGGCGTCCACGAGCTTCTCCATCCCCGGCACGGAGGCGCAGCAGGCGATCGACACGCTCCAGGCGCGCTTCCCGGCCGCGAACGCCACGGGTGCCTCGGCGCGGGTCGTGTTCGCCGCCCCTGAGGGCGGTTCCCTGACCGATCCCGCGAACGCCGCCAAGGTGGCCGACGTGCTGGCCGCGCTCGAAGCGCTGCCCAATGTCGGCGCGGTGAGCGACCCGTTCAAGACGGGCACCGTCAGCCCCGATGGGCGGGTGGCGCTGGCGCAGGTGGCCTACACCGTGCCCGTCACCGAGATGAAAGATGCCGACCGCGAGGCCTTGCTGGCAGCGGTCGCCGCCGGCCGCGCAGCGGGGCTCACGGCGGAGGTCGGCGGGCCGGCGCTCCAGCCCATCCCGGAGCAGGGCGCATCCGAGGCGATCGGCATCTTGATCGCGGCGGTCGTCCTGTTCATCACCTTCGGCTCCTTCGTCGCCGCCGGCCTGCCACTGCTGACCGCGCTGTTCGGCATCGGCACCGGCGTCGGACTGATCACGGCGGCCAGCGGGTTCGTGTCGCTGAGCGCCACGACGTCGATCCTGGCCATCATGATCGGTCTTGCCGTCTCGATCGACTACGCGCTGTTCATCCTGTCGCGGTTCCGCTCGGAGCTCGCCGACGACGCAGACCTCGACCCGCTCGAGGCGATCGGCCGGGCGGTGGGTACCGCGGGCAGCGCCGTGTTCTTCGCGGGTCTCACCGTCGTCATCGCCCTCACCGGCCTGTCCGTGGTGGGCATCCCGCTCCTGACCGAGATGGGGGTGGCGGCGGCCGTGACCGTCGCGCTGGCCGTGCTCGTCGCGCTGACGCTCATGCCGGCCCTCATCGGGTTCGCGGGGCTCCGGGTGCTCGGGCGGCGCATCAAGCGCCGCACCAAGGACAGCGGCGAGCCGGAGCGCCGGACCGTGTGGCTCCGCTGGCCGACGTTCATCTCGCGCCGACCGCTGCTGGTCCTGGTCGGCGCGGTGACGCTCCTCGTGGTCATCGCCCTGCCGGCCCTCGACCTTCGGCTCGGATTGCCCGACGACGGCGTCGCGGGGCAATCCACGACCCAGCGCAAGGCCTATGACCTGCTCGCCGCGGGCTTCGGCCCGGGCTTCAACGGTCCGTTGACGGTGGTGCTCGATGCATCCGGCAGCACCGACGCCAAGACCTCCGCCGCGGCGGTGGCGGCCGACATCGCCAAGCTCGAGGATGTGCTCCTCGTGGCGCCTCCTGTGTTCAACGAGGCCGGCGACACGGCGATCCTGAACGTCATCCCGAAGAGCGCGCCCAGCAGCGCCGAGACAGTCCGGCTCGTCGGCGCGATCCGGGCGGCGGCCCCCGCTATCAAGGCGGAGACCGGCATCACGGTCGGCATCACCGGCCAGACGGCGATCGTCATCGACATCTCGCAGAAGCTGGGCGACGCGCTCCTGCCCTACCTGCTCGTGGTCGTCGGGCTCGCGTTCCTCGTGCTCACCCTGGTCTTCCGGTCGTTGCTCGTGCCGCTGACCGCGACGCTCGGGTTCCTGCTGAGCGTCCTCGCCACGCTGGGCGCCGTCGTCGCGGTGTTCCAGTGGGGTTGGTTCGGTCCTGTGTTCGGGGTCGAGCAGCCGTCGGCGATCGTCAGCTTGCTGCCGCTGTTCATGGTCGGCGTGGTCTTCGGGCTCGCCATGGACTACCAGGTGTTCCTGGTGACGCGCATGCGCGAGGAGCACGTCCACGGGCTGGAGGCTGTCCGAGCGGTGATCGTGGGGTTCACCCACGGAGCGCCCGTGGTGACGGCGGCCGCGACCATCATGATGGGCGTCTTCGGTGGCTTCATCCTCGGGGCCGACGCCTTCGTCAAGTCCATCGGGTTCGCGTTCGCGGTCGCGGTCTTCTTCGATGCCTTCGTGGTCCGGATGACCATCATGCCCGCGGTGCTCGTGCTGCTGCGCGAACGTGCCTGGTGGCTGCCGCGCTGGCTCGACCGACTGCTCCCGAACATGGACGTCGAGGGGGCCAAGCTGGAGCATCGGGTCGCGGGTCGCGAAGCGGCGCTGGCCGAGGACATCGCCACTGCGTGATCGGCGCCGATCGGAAGCTTGATAGGAGGACTTCTGATGCGCAGCGTGACCTACTCGATGGGCGCGTCGCTCGACGGCTACATCGTCGGGCCGGACGGCACGCTTCGACTGGGCGCCGCCCCACGCGGACGTCTTTCGCTTCTGGATCGACGAGATCCGAGGGGTCGGCGTCCATCTGATGGGACGGCGGCTGTACGAGACGATGCTCTACTGGGAGACCGCCGACCAGGATCCATCGCTCGACGACGCAGAGCTCGAGTGGGCCGCCCTCTGGAAGCCGCTCCCGAAGGTGGTGTTCTCCACCACGCTATCCGAGGTGCAGGGCAATGCCCGCCTGGCCTCCGGCGGCCTGGCAGCAGAGATCGAGCGGCTGCGTGCCGAGCCGGGGGAGGGCGAGATCGCCATCGGCGGCGCGACGCTCGCCGCCCAGGCGGCCGCCCTGGACCTGATCGACGAGTACCGGCCCATGGTCTACCCGGTGCTCGTCGGCGGTGGCATCCCGTTCTTCCCCCGGCAGGAACGCCGGGTCGATCTCGAGCTCGTCGAGTCCCGCACCTTCAGCTCGAACGTGGTCTACCTCCGCTACCGCGTGGCGCACTAGCCGGAACCACGCGCGGCCGAGACCCTCGTGCGCAGGCGCCGTGACATGTCGGCGGCCTGCCCCGACGCGCCCCGCTGACCGTCGACGATCAGGCAGTCATCCGCGATAGGCGCTCGAAGGCCAGCATTCGGCCCTGTCGGCGTTCGATGGGCAGGGCCGAACGGCCCGTCCTTCGGGTTCCGACGGGACTGGTACCGGTCAGGTCCACCCGTGAACGTGGGCTTGGCTGTGCCGTCCCTCGCCCGGAGCAATCACTTCACCCTCGCTTCCGCGCCGCTACTCGACCCGGCCGTTCCGGCACGGAACCTACTCGCGACCGTAAGCGCCAAGGAGGACCTCATGCCGATCGTCGAATACCCTGCTGGCTCTCCCTTCCCGGGGGTCATCGGACGGACGGCCGACGAATCGAGCCCCGCTTGGCCTGCCCCGACCAGGGCCACGAAGGGCGCCCCGAACGTCCTGTTCGTCGTCCTCGACGACACCGGGTTCGGGCACCTCGGCTGCTACGGCAGCCCGATCTCGACACCGACCTTCGACGCGCTGGCGGCGGACGGGCTCCGATTCAGCAACATGCACACGACGGCACTGTGCTCGCCGAGCCGCGCCTGCATCGTCACCGGGCGGAATCACCACAGCAACGGCATGGCGTGCATCACCGAGTTCGCCACCGGCTACCCCGGCTATAACGGCATCATGCCGTTCGAGAACGGCATGCTTTCCGAGATGCTGCTCGAGCACGGGTACGGCACGTACATGGTCGGCAAGTGGCACCTCACGCCGAGCGTCTACGAGACGGCGGCCGGGCCCTACGACCGGTGGCCGCTCGGTCGCGGCTTCCAGCGCTTCTATGGCTTCCTCGGAGGGGACACGAGCCAGTGGTACCCCGAGCTCGTCTACGACAACCACCCGGTCGAGCCGCCCAAGACGCCCGAAGAGGGCTACCACCTGACGGAGGACCTGGTCGACAAGTCGATCGAGTTCATCACCGACCTCCGCCAGATCGACCCCGACAAGCCGTTCTACCTGCACCTGTGCTTCGGGGCCACCCACGCGCCGCACCACGTGCCCAAGGAGTGGGCGGACAAGTACGCCGGCCAGTTCGACGACGGCTGGGATGCGTACCGCGAGCGGGTCTTCGCGCGCCAGAAGGAGCTCGGCATCCTGCCCGCGAACGCCGAGCTGTCGCGCCACGACCCGGACGTCCCCGAATGGGACTCGCTCAGCCCGGAGGCGCGGAAGCTGTCCGCGCGGATGATGGAGGTGTTCGCAGGATTCCTCAGCCACACCGACCACCACCTCGGGCGGCTGCTCGACTACCTTCGCGCGCAGGGCGTGCTCGACAACACGATCGTCATGGTCATCAGCGACAACGGCGCCAGCGCCGAGGGCGGCCCGGGTGGGACAACGAACGAGGCCCAATTCTTCAACAACGCGCAGGAGACGCTCGAGGAGAGCCTGGCAGTCATCGACGAGATCGGCGGCCCGGATCACTTCAACCACTACCCGTGGGGCTGGACCTTCGCCGGCAACACCCCGTTCCGGCGCTGGAAGCGGGAGACCTACCGGGGCGGGTCGACCGACCCGTTCATCGTGTCCTGGCCCAAGGGCGTCAGGGCGCGCGGCGAGGTCCGCACGCAGTACGCCCACATCATCGACATGGTGCCGACGGTCCTGGACCTCCTGGGCGTCGAGGCGCCGGCGGCGATCCGTGGCGTCACCCAGGCGCCGATCGAGGGCGTCAGCTTCGCCCACGCCCTCGACGACCCTGCGGCGCCGAGCCGCCACCACACCCAGTACTTCGAGATGCTCGGGCACCGGGCCATCTACAAGGACGGCTGGCGGGCGGTCTGCCCGTGGCCAGGCCCCTCGTTCACCGAGGCGGGTACCGGCTTCGGCAACCCGATCTCGGCTGAGACGCTGACGAAGCTCGACGCCACGGGCTGGGAGCTGTACCACATCGACGAGGACCCGGCGGAGAACCACGACCTCGCGGCCGAGAACCGCGAGAAGCTCATCGAGCTGATCGGCACGTGGTACGTCGAGGCGGGCAAGTACAAGGTGATGCCCGTCGACGGCTCGGGCCTCGCCCGGATGATCGTCGAGAAGCCGCTCGTCGCGGTCCCTCGCAACCAGTACACCTACGTGCCCGGGACCCAGTCGATCCCCAACTTCGCAGCACCGCGCCTCCACAACCGTCCGCACAGCATCACCGCGACCGTGGAGATCCCGGAGGGCGGCGCCGAGGGCGTCCTGTTCTGCCAGGGGACGGCGGCCGGCGGCTACTCGCTGTACGTCAAGGGCGGTCGGCTGCACTACGTCCACAACTACGTTGCCCGGCAGGGGTTCACGGTCTCGTCGCCCGACCAGCTTCCGGCCGGCCGCCACGAGCTCCGCTTCGAGTTCGAGCCCACCGGCCAGCCCGACATGCCGCACGGCAAGGGCGCACCGGGCCGGCTCCAGCTCTACGTCGATGGGGCGCTCGTCGCGAGCGCCGACGCCCCGTACACGACGCCGTTCATGTTCAACCCGGGCGGCGTCAGCTGCGGCCACAATCCGGGTTCCCCGGTGACGGCCGGAGTACACCAGCCCGTTCGCGTTCACGGGCCGCCTCGAGAAGGTCGTCGTGGACGTGAGCGGCGAGCTCATCGTCGATCCCGAGGCCGAGCTCCGGATGCACATGGCCCGGCAATAGGTCGCCGCGTTCGACGTCGCCCCCGAGGTGCCTCCTGATGCCTGGGTACGAACGGCTGTGACCTGGGGTATCGCGTTCCGGGCCGGCCAGTACGTCAAGAGCAGCCTATGGATCGTGCCGCTTCTTGGCGGCGTGGTCGGGCTGATCGTGGCCGAGATCGGCCTCTGGCTCGACGCGGAAGGGGTGCTGCCCATGTGGCAGTACTCCGCGGAATCGGCGACCTCCGTCCTCTCGGCGACGATCGGGGCGGCCGCGTCGCTCACGGGCTTCGTCGTGACCGTGACGGTCCTCGGGGTGCAGATGGCGACAGGGACCTTCTCGCCCCGCTACATGCGGCTGTGGTACCGCGACGGCATGCTCAAGCTTCTGCTGGCGGAGCTCATCGGGACACTGACGCTGGCGTTCAGCGTCATCCGCCAGGTCCGGCCGGAGGCGGTTCCGGACATCAGCGTGAGCGTCGCCGCCGCCGGCGTGATCCTCGGCCTCGCCCTGTTCATGCTGTTCTTCGACCGCTTCCTGCACCGGATGCGGCCGGTGGCGGTCGCCGCGCTGATGGCCCGGGAGTGCCGCCGGACCTTCCACGATTGGCTGCGCGAGGGCGCGCGCCCCGACACCGCGTTCGTCGCACGCGGCTCGCCTGGCCCGACGACGGCCCCGGCGTTCGTGGTGCGCGCGACGCGTGCCGGCACCATCCAAGCCGTGGATGCCCGCGGCTTGACGCGCTTTGCCCGGCGCCATCGCTGTCTCCTCGTCTTCCGACACGCGGTCGGCGATTTCGTGCCCGTCGATGGCGCGATCCTCGAGGTCCACGGAGCCCTGCCGCTGCCCGCCGCCACGAGGAGCCTGCCCACCCTGATCGCCTTCGGCGTGGAGCGGACGATCGAGCAGGATCCGTCGTTCGCCATCCGCGTCATGGTCGATGTCGCGACGCGGGCACTGTCGCCCGCTGTGAACGACCCGACGACGGCGGTCCAGGTCCTCGACCACCTCGGGGAGACCTTGCGGATGATCGGGACTGCCCAGCACCCGGGGGACGAGGCGTCGTCGGCGGCCATCACGACCGGCGTGATCATGCCGGTCCGCACGTGGCCCGAGCTCCTGTCGCTCGCGATCACCGAGATCCGGGAGTACGGCGGCGGAAGCATCCAGGTGGTCCGCCGGCTTCGTGCCCTGCTCGAGGAGCTCCGCGAACTGGTGCTCCCCGACAACCGGGCGGCCGTCGACAGCGAGTTGCACCGCCTCGACGCGACCGTCGCCGAGCACTTCGGGGACAGCATCGATCTGGATCTGGCACTTGACCCCGATGCCCAGGGGCTTGGCGGCCCGGGCATCGACTCGGGGCCGGCGACCAGGCCCCTGGGAGCCGACGCGTGAGCGGTGCCGAGTCGACGAGTGAGGTCGTAATGAGCGAGGACGAAGCCGGGGCGCCCACGACAGTCACGGGCATCGCGGGCGAGCGGCAGCTGGGTGAGCCGGTCACCGACGCGCGAGTGGTGCACCCGCATGTCCACGTCGTGATCATCGCCCTCATCGGTGCCGTCGCGGTCCTCGCGTGGCTGCTCGTCTTCGAGTTCGTGAGCGAGCTGCTCTGGGAGAACGAATACGTGCGCGCGAACCCGTGGCTGTTCCCCGCGATCTGTCTGCCCTTCTCGCTCCTCGTGGGCCTGCTCGTCAAGTACCGTCATGCCCCGACGACCCTCGACGAATCGCTCCTTGACAGCCTCGCCGGCGACGTGACGAAGATCGACTGGCGGACCCTGCCGACGAATGTCGTGATGGCATGGGCCTCCCTCTTCTCCGGGGCCGTGCTCGGACCCGAAGGCGGGATCGGGGGGATCGCGTCCAAGATCGCCATCATGTACGGCGAGAAGGTGGGCATCCCCGTGGAGCAGCGGTCCCGGCTGGTCTTCTCGACCATCGCCTCCGCCTACAACGGACTCATCGCCAACCCCTTGTTCACGGGCGTCCTCGGCACCGAGCTGATCCAGGATCCGGAGAACCGCAGCCGCAACCTGCCCGCCAACCTCATCGGCGGTGCGATCGGGTATTTCGTGTTCCTCGCCGCGGGCGGCACAGGACTCCAGGACTTCCTCGACCTCCCGCCCACGAGGACCTATGCCCCGGTCGACATCATGCTGGTCGTCGTCTTCGGGCTGACCGGGCTCGTCCTGGCCCTCGTCTCGGGGGCGATGTTCCGCATCGCTGCCGCATTCTTCGGGCGCTTCGAGGGCCGCGAGGTCGAGCGCGCCCTTGCCGCAGGGGCCATCTTCAGTGTCGTCGGCGTCTTCGCCCCGATCCTCCTGTTCTCCGGCGAGACCCAGGTCCTGGAAGTGGCCGAGGATCCGTCCCGGTATGGGCCCGCAGTCCTCGTCGCGATGGCGCTCGTCAAGCTCGCCCTGCTGGCGGTCGCGTTCAAGAGCGGCTTCCTCGGTGGACCGACGTTCCCCGCGATCTTCGCCTCCGTCTGCGTCGCACTCGCGATCAGCCAGCTCGCTCCGGGCATGCCACTGGACGTGATCGTCGGTGGGATCATGGGCGGCTTCCTGCTGGTGCTGTTCAAGGCGCCGCTGATGGTCATCCTGCTGGTCGCGACGATGCTCCAAGCGCGCCTGGAGCTGATCGCATTGATCCTGCTGGCGGTGGCCGTGGTGATGGTCGTCCTGCCATATGTGATGGTGATCCTGGCCAGCCTGCGACCTGCCCCGTCGGCGAGTCCTCGGGGCCAAGCACCGGGCTGAATGTCGTCGAGGTGCGTGGTATTGGCGCCCGACAGGTGTCGGGCGCGCGATCGTGACCTAGGATCCTTGCCGAGCGGCTACCGGAGCCGAACGCACGGGCCGACGACCACCGATCGACGACTTCATGGCCGTCCCGCGCTCGTGCCCAGGGTGACGAGAAGCTCGTCCAGTTGCTCGAACGTCTCTCCCATCGCATCCGCCGCCCCGGTGCCGGCGGCGTCGAGAGCCTCCTTCGAGGGATAGAGCTCGTGCATGACCAGCAACGTCTTGCCGCCGTTATCCGCGAAGGTCACCGTCGTGACGGAACCATCGTCACCTTCCTCATTGGTCCAGACGAGGCGCGAGTGCGGTGTGACTTCCTGGTACGTGCCGAAGAACGCCGCCTGTGAGTCCCCGTGTGCGAACTCCAACCGGTACTTGCCCCCGACACGAACATCCATGTCGCAGGAAAGCAGGGACATTCCCAACGACTTCGGCACCCACCACTGCCTGAACAGCTCGGGCTTGGTCCACGCCTCGAACACGAGGCGCGCCGGACCGTTGACAGTCCGCGTGACGACGAGCTCACGCTCGGACGTCCGTTCCACCGTCGTGCGGTTCGTCATGGGGGTGGGCTCACTCGTTGTCGCGTCCATCGACCTTCTCCTTCCGTGTCAGTTCCTCGACGACCTTGTCCAACTCGTCGAAGCGTCCGTCCCAGAGCTGGCGGTACCCATCGATCCATGCCGTCTCTTGTTCGAGTCGGCGCGGGCCGAGCCGGCAAGTCCGCACTCGACCGACCTTCTGCGTCGTGACGAGCTCGGCCTGCTCCAGGACGCCGACGTGCTTCCGCATGCCCGTGAGGGTCATGTGGAACGTCTGGGCCAGGTCCGTGATCGACGCGTCGGCACGTCCGAGCCGCTCCAGGACGCCGCGTCGGGTGGCGTCCGAGAGCGCCGCGAAAGAGGCATCGAGCCGGCCGCTCGTATACTGAACCATGTGGTTCACTATACGGGGATGGATCGGCGAATGCAAGCGGGATCAGTGACTGCCCGCCAGGCTCGACTGGCATAGTGTCCTGACTGCTGATCGCAGCCACTTCGAGAGGATCGCCGATGGCCGTGCGTGTCGACCTGAACATCTCCCTGGACGGCTCCGCGACAACGACCGACCAGACGCGCGAGGACCCGTTCGGGCCAGACTGGGCGCGTCTCACGGAGGCCTACGTCGCCACCCGCACGTTCCGGAGCCGGGTGCTGCACGACATGTCGGGCGAGGGGACGACCGGCGTCGACGACGCGTACGCGCAGGCGTACTTCGCCGAGGTCGGCGCGGAGATCATGGGCGCCGGCATGTTCGGGCTGCACGCCGCGCCGGATGATCCGGACTGGCGCGGCTGGTGGGGCGACGAGCCCCCGTTCCATGTCCCGGTGTTCGTGCTCACGCACCGCACGCGCCCGGCGCTCGACATGGCGGGCGGTACGACGTTCCACTTCCTCGCCGCGACGCCTCGCGAGGCGCTCGACCTCGCGCTCGAGGCCGCGGGCGGCAAGGACGTGCGCGTCGGCGGCGGCCCGACCGTGGTCCGCGAGTTCCTCAAGGCAGGGCTCGTCGACCGGCTCCACGTCGCGATCGTCCCGATCCTGCTCGGCCGCGGCATCCGGCTCTGGGACGACCTCCGCGGGTTCGAGGACGGCTACAGCGTGACGTCGGAAGTCGCCCCAAGCGGGATCACGCACCTGACCTTCTCACGCTGAACGTCCTGGTCTTCCGGCTGGCGGCCGATGCGCACGGTTTGGCGCCGGCGCTGCATCGCGCATTCGACGGATCGGGCATGGCCAGGTGCGCCACCGCGGCAGCGCCCTCACTCACGTATCCGACGGAGTAAGCCTGACGCTCCTGACCAGCGACTCCGCGAGCCACGACTCGTAGGCGTCGGGCGCCCAACCCTGGACGGAGACGAGTTCCTCGTACACCGCGTAGAGCGTGAGCGCGTTCACGACGCCGGTCGACCGGTCCACGTCGATGCGGGCGCCGAGGTCCGCCTCGATGCCGCGCACGAAGGCTGCGATGCCGCCGTGGCGACGCGCATCGGCGGCGGCGATCCCGGGCCGCAGCGACGCGTCCACTCGGACGGCGTCCTGGTGGACCTTGACGATGTCGCCGGCGAGCTCCCACCGGAGGCGGATCGAGTGCGCGAAGCCTGCGAGGCGGCGCTCGGGCGTCGGCTCGCTCATGGCCGCCCGCACCGCCGCGTCGGCTTCGGGCAGATCGACGGCGAGCGCCCGCAGTTCGTCCAGGATCGCGGCCTTGGACCCGAACACGGCGTAGACCGTCTGCACGGCGACGCCGGCCTCGGCGGCGACGGCCTTGAGCGTGGTCGCGGCGTAGCCGTCCTCGAAGAACTGGTGGCGCGCGGCGTCGAGGATGCGGCGCCGGGTGACCGCCGCATGCTCCTCGCGCAGCGTCGGGCGCCGGGCCGGGGGTTCGCGATTGACAGGAGGCATGTGGATAGAGTATTCCTCTATTACAGTAGAGTGCAACTCTATCGAAGGAGTGTCCCATGGCAGACATCGACATCGCCGACCGCTTTCGCCACATCGTGGAGGACGGGATGGGCCGAGGGGACGAGAGCGTCCTCGACAACTACATCGCGCCGGACGTCATCGAGCACCAGCGCGGCAACCAGCCGGGCCTCGAGGGGGCGAAGGGAGTCGCGCGGGCGCTCCACCGCTGGATGTCCGACTTCTCGCTGACCGTCGAGGACATCGCCGTCTCCGGCGACGTGGTCTGGACCCGGAACCGCGCGAGGGGCGTCAACACCGGGAGCGTGATGGGCTTCGGGCCCACGGGCGGCCCGGTGGAGACGGACGTCATCGACATCGGGCGGTTCGAGGACGGGATGCTCGTGGAGCACTGGGGTATCGCCGACCAGATGGGGCTCCTGCTCCAGGTCGGCTTCGACCCGCGCGCCGCCGCGCCGTCTCGGACGACGCCCCGGACCTGACGGGCGAGCTTGTCGCGTAGCTTCAGGCACTTGTCGTCGACCTGGAGGCGGCCGAGGTCTCCAGGCGAAGTCAGAGCTGCTCCACGCCATCTGCCGACGCGATCGCCCACGCCGCGATCGACCGCGACCTGCGGGTCAGCTCGGGCCACCCTGGGCACGGGCGGCGAAGATGCGACCTCCCTGCTCGTTTAGGCAGGACGGAGGCGCCACGCGCCGCCGGACTCCAGATCCTCAAGGAACCTGTGCAGATCTCCCTCCACCTCCGGGTCGCAGTCGACCCGCACCGCGACGGTCCGCCGTCCGCTGCCGAGGAAGGTAGTCCGAATCCCTCGCGGGTCGACGGTCGAATGGGTCTCCCCGTCCACCGCGTGGACCTGGATCCGCGCCGTGGCGGTCGCCGAGAGGGCAACCGCGGTCCAGGCCCCCTCCCGACTCCACTCGCTCCAGTCGACCAGCGCCTCGGCTCCCCATCGTTCCTCGATTGCCGCGCGAAGCTGGGCGGGCTCGAGCGAGAACCAGTCGCCGCCCGTCTCGATGATCGTCTGGCCGCCCGTCGTGACGACGAGCGGCCGGGGCTCGTTCAAGCGGCTCCACGCGGCAAGATCGGTCAGGTCCGCCCGCACCCAGCTGATGGTGTCCTGGTGGCGCGGCAGGATGTAGACACGATCGAACCTGCCCGGGTGGAACAGGAGGGCATCCCCATCCGCGGAGTCGCCGAGCGGCACGGCGGCCTGGATGGCCTCCTCGCTGAGGATGCCCTCGCTGCCTTCGAAGAACCAGTGTCGGCGGCCCTGATCATCGGTCCAGTCGAACTGGCTCCATGCCCGGCGACGCTCATCGAGATGCTCGACGATCCAGGACGGCTGGTTGAGCCAGAAGAAGTCGAGATAGTGTCCGGGCCCGAACGCCGCCATGAGTTCGACATATCCCGATGGGAACCGGATGCCGAGCGACGCCTCCGCCACCTCTAGCTCTTCCCGTGCCACAGGCGTGAGGTGCCTGGTCAGCGGAACGATCGATCCGATATCCACGGTGACGACGCTAGCAGGTTGCGCGCCCGGCGCCGCCCGTACCGTCGGCCGTGCGGTCTGCGGGCTCGTCCCGGGTCGCGGCACCCAAATAGAACATCGGGGCTGGCGCGCCCGACAGGTGTCGGGCGCGTGTTCGCAACCTTCGAGATCCCGATCGAGGGTCGCGACGATCTCGAGCACGACCGTCTCGATCCGCGCGGTACCGGATGAGCGGCGCGCCGCCATGCGTTGGGACCGCGCCCCTCCACGCGCGCCCAGATGGCCTCGCTCCGGTAGTCACCCATCGCGGACCCCTAGAACGTGCTCGTCTCAGGATGCCGGGCACAGCAGAGGGGTGCAATACACATGATGTCTGATGTATGCTGAATCTGCTGGGCATCGCTATCTGGAGGAACCCGCGTACCTCGGCCGCTCCTATCGGTACGGCATCACCGATACGAGCTACTTCGAAATGTCGCCGCGAGGGGGCTGAGTCGTCTCAACGAAGTCGAACGAATCTGAGGAGGAGCAACGACGTGTCTTTGCATGAACGCAGCGCGCCCCGCAGGTTGATGGGAGTGTCCGCAGCCGCAGCCTGCATCGCCCTTGTCGCAGCGGGCTGCGGGAACAATCCGTCCACCAGCAGTCCGTCCGGGACCTCTGGAACGGCTGGCTCTGGAACGCCCACCAGCGGTCCGACTGAAACCGCTGGCTCTTCGACTGGCAGCCAGTACGGCTTCACCACCGTTGCGCAGGACCCAACCGCCAAGATCACCGTCTGGGTCGACGCCGACCGCTCGGCCATCGCCAAGGCCTTCGAGAAGGACCACCCCGAGTGCCCGCTCACCATCGAGACCTACGACGCCAGCGCCGGGGGTAGCGACACGTTCCACCAAAAGGTCTCGCTGCTCGACCAGGCTGGCTCGGGCTGGCCCGACGTTGCGTGGTCGGGACAGGTGAACGACGCCAGCTGGGCGGCCCACGAGCAGAATGGCGTTCAGGCCTTTGCCGCGCCGCTCGACCAGGGCGTCGTTCCCCAGAGTTGGCTCGCCGGCTACACGCCGGGCGCGCTCGACCCTGTCACGGTCGACGGCCATGTCTACGGCGCCCGCGACAACCTGGCGCCCGTGGTGCTCTGGTACAACAAGACCCTGTTCGACAAGTTCGGGTACACCGTCCCGACCACATGGGAGGAATACCAGGCCCTCGGCGACAAGGTGGCGGCTGAGCACCCCGGCTACATCCTCGGCTCGATCGGCGATCCCTTCACCGCCGTGCTGACCGACATGTGGGCCGCCCAGGCGCCGATCTACACGGTCGACGGCACCACCTTCACCAGCGACTTCTCGGACAACCACACCACCCGCATGATCGCCCTGCTGGACCACATGTTCGCGAACAAGACCCTGACGATCGATGGACTGTTCACCCCCGACTGGGTCAAGAATTGGAAGGACAAGGTCCTGGCGATCCCTGGCCCAACGTGGTTCACGGGAGCCCTCTTCCAGAACAAGGACAACCTCGCCGGTCAGCCAGGCGAGTGGGGCGCCGGCCACGCCCTCCACTGGGCTGGCGAGCCGATCGGCACCGGCAACGTGGGTGGCGGCTTCTGGTACGGGTCGAGCCACTCGGCGAACCTCGCATGCGTGGGTACCTACCTGCAGTACGTGACGAGCGGACCCCAGTCGGTCAAGCTCATCACGGGCCTCCCGGCCTACGCCTCGACCGCAAGTGCGTGGTTGGACGCGCAGACCAGTAGTGGCTTCTGGGCCAACTCGGACACGTTCAAGGACGTCGTCAGTGAGGCAGCCAACAACATCTGGAAGGGCTGGGGTGCCACGCTCCCCTTCAGTTCCGAGCCTCCGTGGGCGGAGATCGTGAATCCGGCTCTTGCTTCCGGAAAGACCATTGCCTCGCAGGTCAGTGCTTGGCAGCAGAGAATGGTGAACGACGCCACGGTGAACGGCTTCACCCCCGTGACCAAGTAGGCGAAGGAACGCACCATCTCTCGTACTGACGCCATCGTGCCCACTGCCGCCCCCACAGAGGAGCGGCAGTGGGCCTCTTTGCGCCCGCGAAGGCGGCCGCAAACCGGAGCTCGCGCGCAGGCATTCGCCGCCTACGTGTTCTGCAGCGGCTACGTGCTGCTGCTACTGGTCTTCGGCGTTCTGCCCATGGTCTATGCCCTGTATCTCTCATTCACCAAGAGTGGGCAATTCGTCGGGCTCGACAACTACGTGAAGGCCGTCGGGGACTTCCGGTTCTTGCCGGCAGTGCAGCACGTCGCGGCCTACCTGGTGATCTGGGTCGTGACCCTGACCGTGCTCGTCACCCTGCTGGCGCTCATCGTCCACGCCCTGCGCGTCAGGCGGCGGCTTGCCTCCACCGTGCTCTTCCTGTTCTTCATCCCCGGCGCATTCGCGGGTGCGGCCAGCGTCATGCTCTGGCTCTTCATGCTCAATCCCTCGGTCAGCCCGGTGTCCTTCGTCCTGAAGTGGTTCGGGTACACGAACTTCGTTCAAGCCATCGACCTGAACAACCTGCCCCTGATCTTCACGGTCATTGCGTTCTGGACCGGCGCCGGTGCATGGATCATCATCATGTACGCCGCGTTGAACAACATCTCCGACGAGATCATGGAGGCTGCCCGCTGTGACGGCGCCGGCGCCATCAAGACCGCTTGGTACATCCAGCTCCCGCTGATCCGAAAGTGGATCGCGTACATGGCCGTCATCTCGGTCGCCGTCGGGACCCAGCTGTTCGCGGAACCAAAGATCCTCGCCCAGGCGAGCAGGAACCAGATCCCCAAGCACTATTCCCTCAATGAACTCGCATACGTCACCGCCTTCGGCCCGCAAGCGGACTTCAACAGCTCTGCTGCGATCTCGATCCTGTTGCTCGTCGTGGCGGCGGGGCTTGCCGCGTTCTTCGTCTTCCGAGGAGGACTCTTTGACCGCGACTAGAACACCGGTCGTGCGGTCTGACTTCGCGCCGGGCCGCTGGATCGGTCGCGTGACAGCTTTCCTGATCGCCGGATTCTTCGCGGTGTTCTTCGTCCTTCCCCTGGTTTGGCTCCTGCTCGCGCCGACGAAGGACACCTCCCAACTCAATGGTTTTCACGGCGAGGCTCCCCTGAGTTTCGGCTCCTTCGACCAACTCGTCGCAAACTGGAAGGAGCTGGTCGGGTTCCAGGATGGCCGCATCTGGACGTGGCTCGGGAATTCGGTGTTCTACGCCGGGGTCGCGTTGGTGCTCACGCTCCTCGTGTCAATCCCGGCCGGCTACGCGCTGGCCAAGACCAAGTTCAGGTTTCGCCGCGCGATCCTCATCGCGACCCTCATGGTGATGCTCATCCCGAACACGGCGCTCGTGCTGCCGATCTTCCTTGAAGTCAGCGCCGTGCACCTCGTGGGGTCGCCGTTGGCGGTCATCCTGCCATTCGCGTTCTTCCCGTTCGGCGTCTATCTGGCGTATATCTACTTCTCCACCAGCGTTTCGCGCGAGCTTCTCGACGCGGCCCGCGTCGATGGCGCGGGCGAGTTCGCGGTCTTCCGGCGGATCGCGCTGCCGCTCGCGATCCCTGTCGTCGCGCTCGTGGGCTTCTTCAACTTCGTCACCAACTGGAACAACTATTTCCTCCCCTTCGTGATGCTTCCCGGGTCGAAGACACAGCCCATTCAAGTGGGTCTGGTGGAATTGCTCGCGAATGTCCGGGAGTTCAATCCGACCACCGTCGCCACCGACTCGATCCCGTTTCCAGAGCTGGCGCTCGCGACGCTCATCTCCGTCGCACCGGTGCTGATCGTGTTCGTGTTCTCACAGCGATTCCTTAGGGCGGGCCTCACCGCCGGGGCGACAAAGGAGTAGGTCCGCCATCGTCGAGAGGACGCGAAGATTCGGAATGGCGTCCCGCATGCTTCCGGACACCAGATGCGAATACCCGGCAAGGATTCGACGCGGTGTGGCGACCTCGACGGAGACGTTTCAGTTAGGCGACGCCCGGCGCGCGCCTTCGGGTCCACGCCTTCGCGATGTGTTCTCGCATCGCCGTCGCGGCGCGGTCGCCGTCGCCCGCGGCGATCGCCTCGCAGATGGCGCGGTGCTCCTCGAGCGACAACTGCGCTGCGTCGTCGGTGGTGATGCCCGTGAATCGACTGCTCTCACGAGCGCGCTCGAACAAGATGCGTGTGATGTTGGCGGCGAGCCGGATTCCCGACTGTTCCATGACAAGGTCGTGAAACGCGGCATCCGCGTCGTTGTAAACCGAGATGTGGTCGATGTTCGCCGCGGCAAGGTCGAAAGCCTCACGCAACGCAGCGGTGCGCTCTGGGGTTTGCCGAGCTGCCGCGGCGCGCGCCATGGTCGCTTCCAGGCTCCCACGGACCACGGCCAACTCGTCGAGCACCTCCAGGGTCTCGTCGTGGTCGACAAGAGCCGAAAGCACATCAGGATCGAGCACGTTCCACCGACTCGACTGGTTCACGACCGTGCCTCGGCCCTGACTGACGGTCACGAGGCCCTTTTCCTCGACTCGCTTCACGGACTCGCGAATCACCGTGCGACTCACGGCAAACTGCTTGCTCAGGGTGCCCTCTGGTGGGAGGACGTCGCCGGGAGCCACCGTGCCGGTGACGATCGCTTTCACCAGGTCCCTCACCACGGCGACGCCGAGGTTGGCTGCACGCACCCGGACGACGCTGTCGCCGAAGATGGTCTGCCGCTGCGAAGTCGCGGTGCTTGCGGGGTCCGCGTCGTTCTGCGCCATGTCCTCATCCTACTGTCGGGGAGCTATGTGTCGCGGCGGCGCGACGACGAACTGATCTGGAGGCAGGGCTCGGTTCGGTACGTACCCTCGCCAGTACTTGTATGATGTCGTATCAATAGTACGTCAACTGAAGATGAGCCGCACGGCGAACGGTCCAGGTTTGGCCGAGGGGTTCGTCACTGCGACACCCCCGGTCTCCGCACGAATGAGCAAGGGTGACGATGAAGATCACAGGCTATCGCACGCTGCAGACGATCCACGACTGGGGTCGTCCTGTGGGCGACGTCAACGGGCAAATCGCATCGGGTATCACCGAGGTGCCGGTTGTCATCGTGGACACGGATGAGGGCGTCAGCGGCGTCGGAATGGGGTCGCACCAAGACTTGGCACGGATCTTCCCGGCGATCGAGGGCGAGGATCCCCGCGCGGTATCCGCGCTCTACGACCGCATGCTCGCGCGCGTGTTCAAGGCGAGCCATGCCGGCGCGACATTCGGAGGCATCGGCACCTTTGACATGGCGCTTTGGGATATCAAGGCAAAGCTTGCGGGCGAGCCGCTTTGGCGCCTGCTCGGGGGGCGCGATCGGTTTGTCTCCGGGTATGCGTCCGGACTGGATATCGCGCTGGATGATGATGACCTCGCGCTCTTCTATTCCGACATGGCGGGCCGTGGATTCACGAGCGGGAAGCTCAAGGGCGGCAGAAACGTCGCCAGCGACATTCGCCGGCTAGGCATCATCGGCGATGCGCTTCGAGTCAACACCCCGGAGCCGAGCCTCATGCTCGACGCGAATGAGTCCTGGAATCTCAAGCAGGCCGTCCGCTATGTGTCCCAGATCGAAGAGGTTCACGACCTCGTCTGGATCGAGGAGCCCATGCGCCGCTGGGACGCAGAGGGTCATGCGAGGTTGAGCGCTTCAGTACGTGCTGCGGTGGCTACCGGAGAGAACCTCACTGGCCTGGAACAATATCGACCGCATTTCAACGCGGGCGGCATCGACATCGTTCAAGCTGCCGCAACCTGGGGTGTGACGCACTTTCTGCGCGTGTCGATCGCGGCACACAGCCGAGACCTGCCAGTCAGCCCGGTGGGCCTCACGGCGAACCCCGCGGTCGCTCACGCTGCCGCGGCAGTGCCAAATCACTTGTCCGCCGAGATCCAGGACGTCGGTTCGCCGTTCGGCATTTCGATCGACCAGGAGTATGCCGACGGTGGGATCGTGCTCGGCGACCAGCCCGGGGTTGGGGTGGGCGTCGACGAAGCTCTCATCGCCACGCTCGAGCACGCCGAACCGGGGTGGCGAGCGGAGGCCGGCCCACATGTCAGGCCCGCGCGCGCGGGACTGCAGCTCTCGGGCGAACCAGAGTCGGCCGCCTAGCTGTAGTCCCCACACGTTGTTGACAGA
>CAWEYL010000004.1:0-157251 GCA_963813335.1 uncultured Chloroflexia bacterium | reverse complement strand
GTCACTTCGCCGACCTGGACCTCATCGAGGTCGACTACGCGATCGCCCGCGAGGCCGCCCGCATCCGGGCGACCAGCGACCTCCGGATGCCCGATGCGCTGATCCTGGCCACGGCGATGCGTGACGGGATCGATCGCCTTTGCACCAACGACGCGGGACTCGCGTCCGCGGCCCGCCACCTCGGGATCCTGGCCATCGTGCTTCGAGACGTCGTCGCTGATGAGGATGCCGAGGACCGGGCATCCGCTCGATCGGCGCTGGACGAGTACCGTCGCGACGGCGGCATCGAGGCTGGTGAGTTCTTCGAGACGCCGACCGAGGTGGGGACGGAGCCGCGGGTTCTCGGCGATCCAAGCTGATGCCCCTGAACCCGCGCCAGCTGAATCGCGCCACGCTCGGCCGTCAGATGCTGCTCGCTCGCGAGCCGCTCGACGTGGTCGACGCCGTCCGTCGCGTCGTCGCCATCCAGGGCCAGGAGCCGCCGTCGATCTACGTCGCGCTGTGGGATCGGCTCGTCGACTTCGACCCGGCCGACCTCGACCGCGCCTTCGCCGACGGGAGCGTCATCAAGGCCACGAGCCTGCGCATGACGATCCACGTGCTGGACGCCCGTGACTACCCGGCCTTTCACGAGGCGATGACGGAGGGCCTGCGCGCGTCGCGGCTTGGCGACACGCGGTTCACGGTCGCGGGCGTGACCCCCGACGAGGCGGACGCCCTGCTCGATGAGCTCCTCGCCTTCGCCGCGGAGCCGAGGACCGGCCCGGAGATCGAGGCGTGGCTCGATGAGCGCCTCGCCCCGCGACCGGGCAAGCCCGTCTTGTGGGCGCTGCGCACCTACGCGCCGCTGCTCCATGCCCCGACCGGCGGGCCGTGGTCGTTCGAACGGACGCGCCGCTATCTCGCGGGTCCCGATGGCGGCGACCCGCCTCGCTCTGGCGACGTGGAGCTCTCGATGCGCCACCTGGCGCGCCGCTACCTGGAAGGCTTCGGCCCGGCGTCGATGCCGGACCTCGCAGCGTTCGCGCACGTCTATCGGCCGCGGGCGCGCGCCGCGCTCGATCGGCTCGTCGAGGGTGGCGAGGCCGTCCTTCTCGACGGCCCGAACGGCTCGATGCTCTACGACATCCCCGGCGGCCTCCTCCCGCCCGAGGACACGCCGGCGCCGCCACGCCTCCTCCCGATGTGGGAGGAAACGCTGCTCGCGTACGACGATCGGAGCCGGATCATCCCGCCCGAGATCCGTAAGCTCGTCATCCGCCAGAACGGCGACGTGCTGCCGACGCTCCTGGTCGACGGGTACGTCGCCGGGGTCTGGCGCCCGAGGGATGGCGGGATCGAGGCCACCGCGTTCCGCCCGCTCGACGACGATGCGTGGGCCGGCCTCGAGACCGAGGCGCGCGGCATGCACGCCTTCCTGGCCGAGCGCGAGCCGCTGATCTACCACGGCCGGTTCGCCCACTGGTGGGACAAGCTCCCCGCGGGCGAGGTGCGGTTGCTCGGTCGCTGACATGTCCGGCGCCGATACCTGACATTCCCTGTCATGTCGACACGGCATGATGGAGCCGATGGAGCGACCGATGCCCGACGCCGCCCCGGTGACCGTCGTGCCCGCGAACCAGGCCTCCTGGGAGGACCTGTTCGCGATCTTCGGCGTCCGCGGCTACACCGCCACCTGCCAGTGCCAGCGCTTCAAGGTGGGGCCGTACCCGTGGCGGCTGGGCGATGTCCCCGCCCGCGTCGAGCGCCTGCGCGCCCAGACCCACTGCGACTTCCCGAGCTCGCCGACGACGAGCGGCCTGGTCGCGTATCTCGGCAGCGAACCGGTGGGCTGGTGCGCGGTCGAGCCGCGGACCGCGTACCCGGCGATGCCGCCCGCCCGCGTGGCGTGGAAGGAGCGCGGCGAGCGCAAGGACGACCCGACCGTCTGGGCGGTGACCTGCTTCGCGATCCGCGCCGGCTACCGGCGCCGCGGCTACACGCGGGTCCTCGCGAAAGCCGCCGTGGACTTCGCCCGCGAGCGGGGTGCCCGCGCGCTCGAGGCCTACCCGATGATCACCCAGCCCGGCGTCGAGATCACCTGGGGCGAGACCCACGTGGGCACCCGCAACATCTTCGCCGACGCCGGCATGACCGAGGTCGCCCACCCGACGCTGCGACGCGTCGTGATGCGCATCGAGTTCGACCACCACCGCAGGAGGACGCACGCCCATGACCGCCGCACCGATCATCCTGGTCCCCGGGTTCTGGCTGGGGGCATGGGCCTGGGACGAGGTGGCCGCCATGCTGCGGGCCGACGGCCACGACGTGACCGCCCTGACGCTGCCGGGCCTCGAGTCCGCCGACGCCGACCGCTCGACGATCACCTTCGCCGACCACGTCGACGCGATCGTGGACGCGGTCCGCGCGGCCGAGACCCCGGTCGTGCTCGCCGTCCACAGCGGCACCGGCTTCACGGGCTACGCCGCCAGCGATGTCGTCCCCGAGCGGATCGCCGCGATGGTCTACGTCGACACGGCGCCCGGGAAGGGCGCCCTGGCCGAGGAGTTCGAGGGCGACGAGAAGCCGATGTCGATCGAGGAGCTCCAGGCCGAGGAGAACTTCGACGGCATCAGCGAGGCGCAGATCGCCGAGTTCGCGCGGCGCGGCGTCGGCGAGCCCGGGGGCGTCCTGCGCGGGAGCCACGAGTTCGTGAACGAGGCCCGCCGCGACATCCCCTCGACGATCATCGCGACCGGCTACTCGGCCGCCGACTACCAGAAGTACGCGGCGGAGCACCCGGAATGGGCGTTCCTCGCCGGCATCGGCGACCTGCGCGACATCACCTGGGTCGACCTGCCGACCAGCCACTGGCCGATGTGGTCGAAGCCGGCCGAACTCGCCACCATCATCGGCGACGTCGCCACCACCGCTGGAGGGACCCGATGACCTCGATGCTCGACACCGCGTTCGCCCATCACTTCTGGGCGAACGAGCGCCTGCTGGCCGCCTGCGCGGACCTCTCGCCGGAACAGCTCGCGACGCCGGCCCCGGGCACCTATGGCCCGATCATCATGACGCTGGGCCACCTGATCTCGAGCGACGGCTGGTACCTCTCGTTCTTCCACGACTCGCCGGTCCGGGTCGAGGAGGACGGCAGCGTGTCGGTCGCCGAACTGCGGGCGGCGAACACCGCCAACGGCGCGCTCTGGGTGGAGCTGCTCGCGCGCGGCCTCGACCCCGACGAGGACGTCGTCGAGCACGGCGAGGGCTGGGACTTCCATGCGCCGACGGGCATCCGCCTCGCGCAGGTCGTCCACCACGGCACCGACCACCGCAGCCAGGTCTGCACGGCGCTGACGAGCCTGGGCATCACGCCCGCCGCTCATCGACGTGTGGGACTACGGCGAGGCGCTGGGCCTCACGAAGGGCGTCGAGCTGGCGCACGGCTGACGCGAGCCGCCGCGCCGTCCTCAGGCGCGGACCAGCGGCTTGTACTTGATGCGGTGTGGCTGGTCGGCCGCGGTGCCGAGCTCCTTGTGGCGGAACGCCTCGTAGTCGCTGACGTTGCCCTCGAACCAGCGGACCTGGCTGTCGCCCTCGAAGGCGAGGACGTGGGTCGCGATCCGGTCGAGGAACCAGCGGTCGTGGCTGATGACGACGGCGCAGCCGGGGAAGGACTCCAGCCCGGCCTCGAGCGCGCGCAGCGTGTCGACGTCGAGGTCGTTGGTGGGCTCGTCGAGCAGCAGCACGTTCCCGCCGGACTGCAGCAGCTTCGCGAGGTGGACCCGGTTGCGCTCGCCGCCCGACAGCTGGCCGACCAGCTTCTGCTGGTCCGTGCCGCGGAAGTTGAAGCTCGAGACGTACGCCCGGGCCGGGACCTCGCGGGCGCCGGTCTTCACGACCTCGACGCCCTGGGTGATCTCCTGGAACACGGTCTTGTCCGGGGCGAGGTCGTCGCGGCTCTGGTCCACGTAGCTCATCTGCACCGTGTCGCCGATCGTGATCGACCCCGCGTCCGGCGCCTCCTGCCCGACGAGCATCCGGAACAGCGTGGTCTTGCCGGCGCCGTTGGGCCCGATGATCCCGACGATGCCGGCGCGCGGCAGCGAGAACGCCAGGTCCTCGATCAGCAGCCGCTCGCCGAAGCCCTTGCGCAGGCCGGCGACGTCGATGACCTGGTCGCCGAGCCGCTGGCCGGGCGGGATGGCGATCTCGAGCTCGCGCTCGCTGTTCTTCGCGTCGTTCGCCTCGGCGAGCAGCCGCTCGTAGGCGCCGAGGCGGGCCTTGCCCTTCGCCTGGCGCGCCTTCGCGCCCATGCGCACCCATTCGAGCTCGCGGGCGAGCGTCCGCTGCCGCGCGTCGACGGTCTTCTGCTCGCGGGCGAGGCGGTCGAGCTTCTGCTCGAGCCACGACGAGTAGTTGCCGCTGAACGGGATCCCGCGGCCGCGGTCGAGCTCGAGGATCCACTGGGCGACGTTGTCGAGGAAGTAGCGGTCGTGGGTGATCGCGACGACCGTGCCCGCGTACTCCTGGAGGAAGCGCTCGAGCCATTCGACCGACTCCGCGTCGAGGTGGTTGGTGGGCTCGTCGAGGAGCAGCAGGTCCGGGTGCTGGAGGAGCAGTCGGGCGAGCGCCACGCGGCGCTTCTCGCCGCCGGACAGCGTCGTGACGTCGGCGTCGTCGGGCGGGCAGCGGAGGGCGTCCATCGCGATGTCGACGTTGCGCTCGAGGCTCCAGGCGTCGGTTGCGTTGATCTTGTCCTCGAGCGCGGCCTGCTCGGCGCCGATCGCCTCGTAGTCGGCGTCGGGGTCCGACCACTTGGCCATCACGGCGTTGTACTGGTCGATGAGGTCCTGGATGGGGCGGACGCCGTCGAGCACGTTGCCCTTGACGTCCTTCTTCGGGTCGAGCTGCGGCTCCTGGCTCAGGTAGCCGACGGTGAAGCCCGGGGTCAGGCGGGCCTCGCCGGTGAAGCCGTCGTCGAGGCCGGCCATGATCTTGAGCAGGCTCGACTTGCCCGCGCCGTTCGGCCCGATGACGCCGATCTTGGCGCCCGGGTAGAAGTTGAGCGAGATGTCCTCGAGGACCGTGCGGTCCGGCGGGTAGTGCCGGGCGAGCTTGTAGGACGTGTAGATGAATTCGGCAGGCATGGGGGAAGGGTAGCGGGGTGCGCCGCAGGTGCGTCGCGCGTCGGGCTCACTCGCGGGATATGCACGAATGCCGGCCGGGGATGCTTGCCAAAACGTGATGCACCTCGGCTGCATCACGATGCACCCTCGGCTGCATATCTGTGGGGGCGGGGTGGCCCTACGCCGAGGGTATGCAGCCGAGGTGCATACCGATTCGGAGAGCACCTCGGGCCGGCGATCGTGCATAACCGCTTGGACGGATCGCGCCGTCCCAGAAGACCCATTGCGTTCTCAGGATCGGGGCCGCAAGATGCCGCGCAACGACTCGAGGGGAAG
Organism: uncultured Chloroflexia bacterium; assembly: GCA_963813335.1. GTDB lineage: Bacteria > Chloroflexota > Limnocylindria > Limnocylindrales > CSP1-4 > SPCO01. The sequence continues at coordinate 151,804 of CAWEYL010000004.1, read as the reverse complement.
AGAGAGCCGGATGCGACTGCAGGCCTCGGTCCGCCGCCTACCGTGGATCGGGGCCGCGGCATTCCTGCTGGCCACCATCGGGCCGGCATTCCTCGCCCCGACACCCACCTTCGCCGTCGACGACGGCGACTCGCGGGTCACGTCCTCGGCCGCCACGACCTACCAGGTCGTCCCGGGCAAGGGCTACGTGGCCGTCACCGTGGTCCAGAAGATCACGAACCACACGCCGAGCTCCTCCACCGCCTACGACTGCAGCATCCGCGGCGTCGACCCGTACTACGGGCCGTACGAGATCAAGCGGACCTGCCACACGACGACCCGGTACTACTACTACCAATGGTCCGTCGTGACCGAGGCGGGCGCCACCAACGTCCAGGCCAAGGTGACCGGCGGCACGGCCACGCTCAAGAAGGGAAAGAAGAACGCCGACTACCAGACCTGGCTGATCGGCATCCCCAAGACCTTCAACGGCCAGTCGCGGACGATCACGGTGACCTATCGACTCCCCGGCAAGCCGCCGCGCTCGGCCGACTCGACCCGTATCAACGGGGCGTACCTGAGCTTCTACGGGATCGCCCAGTACTCGGACGACTCGTCGGTGAAGGTGCTCGTCCCGACCGCATTCGACACCACCACGGACGGCGGGCCGATCAGCTACAGCTCCGATCGCGGCGGCTACCGCGTGTACACATCGGGCAAGGTCGTGGATCCGGGCGCGTGGTACGTCGGGATCAACGCCACCAACGACGCAGGGCGGGTCCACGCATCCGTGACGTCCGACGACGGACGCCCGATCGAGATCGAGGGCTGGCCCGGCGACAAGGCGTGGATGACCGCTGTCCACGACGAGGCGGCCGGCTCGATCTCGGCGCTCGAAGACCTGATCGGCCAGCCGTTGCCCGGGAACGGACCCGTGCGGATCGACGAAGTCTCCGGCGGCGAGCTCGGCGACGCCTACATCGGCGCGTACGACAAGGACGCCCGCCTGGCGACCGTGTCCGAGGACTACACGCAGGCCGGCACGGTGGCCCACGAGCTCTCCCACGTCTGGTTCAACGACGACCTCTTCGCGGCGCGCTGGCTGTCCGAGGGCTACGCGAGCTGGGCCGAACGCGCCGTCGGCACGAACACGACCGACTGCGTCCCAGGCGCCTATCCGGGCACGGGCAAGCCGGATCTCGAGCTCTGGCGGTTTGCCGATCCGCGGGCGACCCAGGAGCAGCTCGACATCGTCGACTACGAGTACGAGGCCGCCTGCAAGATCGTCACCGACACGGTCCGCAAGATCGGCACCGACCGGATGCGCGACGTGCTGGGGGTCCTGCTGTCCGAGGAAGCCGCGTACCCGGGCACGAAGGACGCCCGGATCGGCGGCAGGGTCGATTGGCGGCAGTGGCTGGACGCGGTCGACGAGCGCGGGTCGCTGCCGGCCGGCGTCGACGACACGACCGCGATCGCCGACCTGCTCAAGGCCAACGGGATCGCCACAGACGTCAAGCTCGAGGGCCGAGCGGACGCCCGCACCCACCTCGCCGCGGTGCGCCACGCCGTCGCGGACGCCTCGGGCGACTGGGCGGTGCCGGCGGGCGTCCTCATCGACATGCGCGACTGGAAGTTCGCTGACGCCGAGGCGCTGATGACCGAGGCCGAGGCGGTCATGGCGACGGCGACCGAGATCGAGGACGTGCTGCCCGTCGCGTCCGTGGCCGACAGCCCGTTCGCGGCCGATGTCGCGACCGCGACATCGATCGAAGGGCTGCGAAAGGTCCATGCCGAGGCCGACACCCGGCTCGCCTCGGTCAAGGCAGCGACCGCCGCGGTGGCCGAGGCGCAGGCCCGAGCCCATGCCGAGGTCGGCCCGATCGAGCAGGTCGGCCTGATGGGGACCGACCCGGTCGGGATCGCCGACGCGGCGCAGCAGGCCGTCGATGCCGACGATCTCGACGGGGCGACCGCGAGGATCGCCGAGCTCGACACGGTCCTGGCGTCTGCGTCGCCGAACGGGACGACGCGCGTCGGCGGGGTCACCGGGGTCGTCGTCGCATTGCTGCTGCTCGTGGCCGTCCTCGTCTGGCGCCGGCGGCGCGGCAGTCGTCGCCGGGCCGCGGCCGCCGGTCCCGTTCCGGACGACCCGACGGTCGTCACGCCGCTCCCGCCCGAGGACGTCAGCGGCTGAGCTTCGGGCGCCGGCAGCCACGGGCGCCCTGTCCGGGATACGGCGGTAGACTTCACGGCCCACCTCACCGAGGCCGTGCGATGGCAGGGGCACTCCCTCCTCGACCAGACCCACAGACGCCTCTCCCGTCGAGCCCGACGGACGCGGGCCCGCGAGCCGGTCCGGCGCGCCTCGGTGGTCGAGCCCGCATCGGACCCTTTGCCGCAGGAGCCGCCGTCGCGCTGGCCGCGGTCGTCCTGTACGGCGTCCTCGCCCCTGGCACGCCGCCGCTGACGGCGCAGGACGTGAAGGACAGCATCGCGAGCGCGCTCGCCTCGGTCACGCCGCCACCGGCCTTCTCCCAGTCGGTCTACCAGGCGGTCCAGCCCTCGCTGGTGCTCATCCAGACGAAGGGCGCGGCCCCGAAGGGCGCCACGAACGACGAGAGCGGCGGCCTCGGCAGCGGCGTGGTCGTCAACGAGGGAGGCGACATCCTCACGAGCCGCCATGTCATCCACGGCGCCTCGTCCATCGAGCTGACATTCGCCGACGGCAGCAAGTCCGCGGCCGAGATCGTCAGCGAGCAGCCCGAGCTCGACATCGCGGTCATCCACGCGACGACGCCGCCGGCGACCCTGGTCCCGGCGACCATCGGCGACCCGCGCGCGGTCCGCCCTGGCAGCGAGGCCTACGCGATGGGCAGCCCGTTCGGGCTGTACGGCTCGATCACGACGGGCGTCATCTCCGCGCTGGACCGCTCGTTCCAGATGCCGGATGGCGGCCCGCTGCTGACCGGCCTGTTCCAGATCGACGCGGCCGTGAACCCGGGCAACTCGGGCGGCGCCCTCACCGACCGCGACGGCCGGGTGATCGGCATCGTCACCGCGCTCGTCAATCCCACCAAGGAGGACGTCTTCATCGGGATCGGCCTTGCCGTGCCCATCGACGTCGCCGGCGGCGCCGCCGGCCTCCCGCCGTATTGAGCGACCCGCCAGGAGGACCGAAGTTGGACCAGTCGACCAGCCAGGAGCGCGCCGTCCCGATGGAGCGGCTCCTCTACGAGGTCAAGAAGGTCATCGTGGGGCAGGACCACCTGCTCGAGCGGCTGATCGTCGCGCTGCTGGCCCGCGGCCACATCCTGGTCGAGGGCGTCCCGGGCCTCGCCAAGACGATGGCGATCCGGACGGTCGCGGACGCGATCGGCGGTCAGTTCCAGCGGATCCAGTTCACGCCCGACCTCGTCCCGGCCGACCTGGTCGGCACCCGCATCTACAACCAGAAGACCGGCGAGTTCGGCACGACGCTCGGGCCGGTCTTCACCAACCTGCTCCTCGCCGACGAGATCAACCGCGCCCCGGCCAAGGTCCAGAGCGCGCTCCTCGAGGTGATGCAGGAGCGCCAGGTCACGATCGGCCGCGAGTCGTTCAAGGTCCCGGACCCGTTCCTCGTGCTGGCGACGCAGAACCCGATCGAGACCGAGGGCACCTATGCGCTCCCGGAGGCGCAGGTCGACCGGTTCATGATGAAGGTCCTCGTGGGCTATCCCAGCCCGTCCGAGGAGTTCGTGATCGTCGAGCGGATGACCGGCGACGTCCCGACCGCCCAGCCGATCCTGACCACCGACGCGCTGCTCGAGATGCAGCGGGCCGCGGACCGCGTCTATGTGGACCCCGCGCTCTACGAGTACGCCGTCCGCCTGGCGACCGCGACGCGCAACCCCGAGAAGCACGGGCTGCAGGAGCTGAACCGCTACATCACGTTCGGGGCCAGCCCGCGCGCCTCGATCAACCTGATCCTGACCGCCCGCGCGCTGGCCTACGTCCGCGGCCGCGACTACGCGCTTCCCGAGGACGTGCTCGACATGGCGCTCGACGTCATCCGCCATCGGCTGGTGCTCTCGTTCGAGGCGCTCTCGGACGACGTGTCGAGCGACTGGATCCTGCGGACCATCCTCGCCCGGATCCCCGTTCCGGTCGTCCCGTTGCGTGACCATGACGGCGTCCGCGTCAGCGCCTGAGCGCATCCTCCAGCGGCTCGACTGGCAGGTCATCCGCCGTCTGGACGGCCTGCTCCAGGGCGACTACCGAAGCCTGTTCCGCGGGAACGGCGTCGACTTCGCCGACCTGCGCGAATACCAGTTCGGCGACGACATCCGCTACATCGACTGGAACGTCACGGCGCGCATGGACGCGCCGTACATCCGCGAGTACCTCGAGGACCGCGAGATCACCGCGTGGTTCCTGCTCGACCTGAGCCCGTCCGTGGACTTCGGCACGACCGAGTCCGAGCGGCTCAAGCGCAGCGTCCTCATCGACTTCGTGACGACACTGGCGCGCCTCCTGACCCGCCACGGGAACCGCGTCGGCGCGGTCTTCTACGGCAGCCAGGTCGAGCGGACCATCCCGGCCCGCGGCGGCCGTGTCCAGGTCCTGCGGCTGGTCAACGACCTGCTCCACCACCCGAGGCAGAGCGGCGCGCCGTTCACGGACCTGGGGCCGCTCCTGCAAGCGGGACACCGGACCATCAAGGGCCGCGCGCTCGTGTTCGTCGATCTCGGACTTCATCAGCGCCCCCGGCTGGGAGCGGCCGCTGAACCTCCTGACCCAGCGCCACGAGGTGCTCGCGGTCCGGCTCTTCGACCGGCGCGAGGTGGAGCTCCCCGATGTCGGGGCGCTGCTCATGGAGGATGCCGAGACCGGCGAGCAGCTCTACGTCGACACCCACGACCAGGGCTTCCGGAAGCGGTTCCGCGAGGCGGCGGAGCAGCGCGAGATCACGTTGCGTGACGCGTTCAAGCGGGCTGGCGTGGACGCGGTCTCGATGTCGACCGACGAGGACCTGGTCAGCGCGATCGTCCGGATGGCGGCCCAGCGACAGCGTCGGCGGGCGTAGGCGATGTCGTTCATCTGGCCGGCGATGCTGCTGCTGCTCCTGACGATCCCGGTCGGGGTCGCGCTGTACCTCGTGCGCGAGCGACGGCGGCGGGCGCGCGCGACCTCGTTCCGCGTCTCGGGCGGCGGCGGCGGCGCCCCGCCGGCCGACGCACCTGCCGTCCGTCGCGGGATCCGGCGCCGGCTCCCGGCCGTCCTCGTGGTCGCCGGATTCACGATCCTGGTCGCGTCGCTGGCGCGGCCGCAGAGCGTCGTCGGGGTGCCGCGGATCGAAGGCACCGTGATCCTCGCGTTCGATGTCTCCGGCAGCATGGCCGCGACCGACGTCGCGCCCACCCGGATGGAGGCGGCGAAGGCGGCGGCGCGGGCGTTCGTGGAGCGCCAGCCCAGCTCGGTGCGGATCGGGGTCGTCACCTTCAGCGACAGCGGGTTCTCGGTCCAGGTGCCGACCAGCGAGCAGGCCGAGGTGGTCGCCGCGATCGACCGCCTCGGGCCGGAACGCGGCACCTCGCTGGCGAGCGGCATCGAGGTCGCGCTCCAGACCATCGAGACCGCCGACGCGAAGCCGAGGACCGACTACTACTCGAACGCCTCGCCGGCACCGACGCCCGCGCCGACCCCGATCCCGAAGGGCACGTATGCCCCCGCGATCATCGTGCTGGTCACCGACGGCGAGAACACCACGAACCCCGATCCGCTCACGGCCGCGGCGGCGGCGGCCGACCGCGGCGTCCGGATCGACACCGTCGGGGTCGGGACGGCGGCCGGGACGACGCTCGAGGTCGAGGGCTTCCGGGTCCACACGGCCATGGACGAGACCACGCTCCGGGCCATCTCGGAGCGCACCGATGGCACGTTCTACACGGCCGATGACCCCGCCGGGCTCGCGGCCATCTACGACGACGTCGAGAAGCGGCTGGTCATCCACGCGGAGCCGATGGAGGTGACCTCGCTGTTCGCCGGGGCCGGCGTCCTGCTGCTGGTGATCGGCGGGCTGGGGTCGCTGCTGTGGGCGGGCCGGTTCCCGTGAGGGCAGGCGGCCGATGAGCCTGCTGTGGCCGGAGCTGCTCGTGCTGCTGGCCGTGCTGCCGGTGCTGCTCGGCGTGCGCATCTGGGCCATGCGCCGGCGCCGGTCGGGCCTGCGCTACTCGAGCCTGTCGCTCATCCACGCGGCCGTGCCGCGCTCCTCACGGATCCGACGCCACCTGCCGTTCGCGCTGGTCCTCATCGGGCTGGCCGGCCTCGTCGTCGCGATGGCCCGTCCGGTCGCCATCGTGTCCGTCCCGGCCGGCAAGACCACCGTGGTCCTCGCGCTCGACGTGTCGCGCTCCATGTGCGCCGCGGACATCCCGCCCAACCGACTGATCGCGGCCGAGCAGGCCGCGTCGGCGTTCGTCGAGCGGCAGAGCGCGACGACCCAGATCGGGATCGTGGCGTTCGCCGGGTACGCGGAGACGGTGCAGGCGCCGACCAACGACCAGGAGGTCCTGCTCGACGTCATCCAGGGCCTGCAGACCGGGCGGCGGACCGCGGTCGGCAGCGCGATCCTCGAGGCGATCGACGCCATCGCCGAGGTCGATCCGTCGGTGGCGAAGAGCCAGGACGGGAACGACCCGAACGCGGTCGCGCCGCCGGCAGTGCCGAAGGGGGCGTACGCACCGGCGATCATCGTGCTGCTGACCGACGGCGCCAGCAACGCGGGCCCCGAGCCCCTCGACGCGGCAGCGCAGGCCGCGGCACGGGGCATCCGCGTCTACACCATCGGGTTCGGCACGGCGGACCCCGGCGCGGCGGGTGCGTCGTGCGGGTCGCCGTTCATCGGGCGCGAGCCCGGCGACAACGGCGGGGCGTTCGGCGGTGGCGGGGTCGGGCAGGGCGGTGGCGGTGGCGGGTTCCGGCGGGCCATCGACGAGGACGCCTTGCGGGCCGTCGCCGACGCGACCGGCGGCGAGTACTACCCGGCCGAGAGCGCCAGCGAACTCGAGAAGGTCTTCGCCGAACTGCCCACGAACCTCATCACCAAGCACGAGGTGACCGAGGTCAGCGTCGCGTTCGTCGCGGTCGCCGTCGTGCTGCTGGCCGGGGCCTTCCTGCTCGGGCAGACCTGGCGGCCGCTGCCCTAGGGCCCACGTCCCCGGTGCCCGGCGGCACCGGCCGGAAACCCTGACGACGACTTCCGCGTCTCCGCGGCATCGGCGACCGCACGTGTCGCCCGCGACAGACCGGGAGTCCCAGCCATGCAGCCCACCACGATCACCTTCACGCTTCCGACCGCCCGGATCCGCTGGCTCGGCATCGGCCTGGCCATCGGGCTGCTCGGGGCGGCGGTCGCCAGTCCAGCCTTCGCGCCACGGAACGCGCTGGCCGCCACGGACCAGGCGCCCGAGCACACCATCAGCGTGAGCGGCACCGGCCATGTCGTGATCAGCCCCGACGTCGCGGACCTGCGGCTCGGCGTGTCCGTGACGAAGTCGACCGTGAAGGCCGCCCGTGCCGCCGCAGCCGACTCGATGACGAAGATCATCGCGGCCCTCAAGAAGCTCGGCATCGCGGACGCGGACCTGCAGACCAGTGGCCTCAGCCTCCAGCCCGTGTACGACTACTCGAACAACGGCAACCCGCCGCGCCTCACCGGCTACACCCTCTCCAATGGCGTCTCGGTCACGATCCGCGACCTCGACAAGATCGGCGACGCCATCGATGACGGCCTGGCGGCCGGCGCGACGACGCTCGACGGCGTGACCTTCCGGGTCGACGATCCGGCCAAGGCCCAGGTCCAGGCCCGCCAGCAGGCGATGGCCCAGGCGAAGTCGATGGCCGACACGCTCGCGACGAGCGCCGGCGTCGCGATCACCGGCGTCGCATCGATCAGCGAGACCAGCGCCCCGACCCCGTACCCGGTCTACTACGACGCCGGGAAGGCGCAGGCGCTCGCCGCCGACAGCCCGACCCCGATCAACGTCGGCACCAACGACGTCACGGTCACGGTCTCGGTGGTCTACCTGATCGACTAGACCTCGAAACCAACCGGCGGGGCGTGAGCGTATCGGCTGCATGAACGCTCACACCCGCCGACCCGCTAGCCTGAGCGGGACATGGATCCGATCACGTTCGCGGTCATCGGGAGCGGCTGGCGGGCCGAGCACTACCTGCGCATCGCGCGCGAGCTGCCCGACCGGTTCCGCGTCTCCGGGCTGCTGACCCGCTCCGTCGAGACCCGCGAGGCGGTCGCCGGCGCGTTCGGGGTCGCGACACCGTCGACCCTTGACGAGCTGCTCGCGACACGGCCCGACTTCGTCGTCCTGAGCGTGCCGTGGCCGGTGACGCCGGTGCTCCTCGGCGAGCTGGCCGAGCGCGGGGTCCCGGTCCTCGCCGAGACGCCGCCCGCCCCCGACATCGATGGCCTGCACCGGCTCGCACCGCTCGGTCGGAGCGGCGCGCGCATCCAGATCGCCGAGCAGTACCAGTTCCAGCCGCTGCACGCGGCACGGATCGCGATCGCGCGATCGGGGCGGCTCGGGACGATCAGCCAGGTGCAGGTGTCGGCAGCGCACGGCTACCACGGCGTGAACCTCATCCGCCAGTTCCTCGGCGATCGCTTCGGGCCGGTGACGATCCGTGCCCAGCGATTCGAGTCGACGATCGTCGCGGGACCCGACCGCTCGGGTCCGCCGCGCGAGGAGCGGATCGTGCCGTCGAGCCAGGTGATCGCCACGCTCGACTTCGATGGCCGCTCGGCCGTCTTCGACTTCACCGAGGACCAGTACTTCTCGTGGATCCGCTCGAACCGGGTGCTGGTCCGCGGCGAGCGCGGCGAGATCCACGACGCGACCGTGCGGTATCTCGCGGGAGGGCGGCGCCCGGTGATCGCCGAGATCCGCCGCCACGAGACCGGGCGCGACGGCAACCTCGAAGGGCTCGGGTTGGTGGGGTTGACGCTCGACGGCGAGTGGGTGGCACGGAACGAGTTCGTCGGCGCCCGGCTGTCGGACGACGAGCTGGCCATCGCGACGTGCCTGGTCCGGATGGCGGCGTATCTGGGCGGCGGCCCCGGCTTCTGCGACCTCGCCGACGGCGTTCACGATCACTACCTTGGGCTGATGATCGACGCCGCGGCCGAGTCCGGCGAGGCCGTGCACGTCCCCGGCCACCTCTGGGACGAGGCGCGGTAGGCGCCCTCGCAAGCCCGCCCGGGCGCCTCGCCAGGCGCTGTATGCACGATTGCCGCGGGGAGTTCCCTTCAGAAACGTGATGCACCTCGGATGCATATCCGGGGGTCACGATGGTCGTCCCGGTCGCCACGCGGCCCGTGCGGGGCCGCGCCCGTCCGGGAGGCCGCGCCCGTCCGCTGCGTCGCGCCCGCCCGGGGCGGCCCGCCGTACCTCGGTCCGCGCCGTATGCAGCCGAGGTGCATACGCTTTTCGGAGGTGTCCCAGGGCCGAAAAGGTGCATATCCGGCGGTGGGGACGCGGGGTGGGGCGGCCAAAGCCCCCGGCGCCTGGGGGGGAACCCGGCGACTAGGGGAAAAGGTCCATCTCGACCGGGATCAGCCCGTCGCGGATGCGACCGGAGCCGCGCAGGAATGCCGCGCCGCGGACCACGGCGACGGGTCGGCCGGCGGTCTTGCCCAGCGCCAGCTCCGCGGCGGTCGCCAGCTCGTCGGCGACGGCGCGCACGGTCGAGCGCATGACGCGGCCATCGGCATCGGGGACGCCGCGGAGGTCCTCCAGCGGCAGGAGCCCGGAGACGCCGATCGCGACATCGACGATGCCCCAGCGCCACGGCCGGCCGAACGAGTCCGACACGATGACCGGGACGTCGACCCTGAAGCGGGCCGAGACGGCCGCCCGGATCCGGTCGGCCGACGCGTCGGGATCCCGCGGCAGCAGGGTCACGATCGACCCGGAGCCCGGGCCGACATTCGAGGCGTCGACGCCGCCGTTCGCGCAGATGAACCCGTGCGGCGTCTCGGTGATGATCACGCCGTTCGCCATCCGGACGACGCGGCGCGCCTCGCGCAGCACGACCTCGACCTGGCGCGGATCGCGATCCCATTCCTTGGCGAACTCGATGGCCTCCCGTCGCGGCTCGACACCGGTGAGGTCGACGATGGCCCCTTCGGCCTTCGAGACGACCTTCTGGGTGACGACCAGCACGTCGTGCTCGGTCAGCGGCAGCACCCCGGCCGTGCCCTCGATGGCCCCGACGATGATCGCCGGCAGGTCGTCGCCGATGCGGATCTCGGGGATCCCGTCGAGCGCCACGACCGAGACGGCGCCGCCGGCGTCAGTGGACACCGAGGCCCTCCGCGGCGGCCGATTCGACGAAGACCAGGTCCTCGGGGGTGTCGAGGTCGACGGTGAGCGGCCCGCCCAGCTCGACATAGCGCGCCCCGGCCGCGGTCGCACGCTCGCGATGGGCGGCGCGGCTCCCCGGGCCGAAGGCGAACTCGATGACGTCGGGTGGCCGGAGGGCCAGCGTGTTGGTGCCGGTGCCGTGGCGGTCGGTCACGAGCACGACGGTCGGGCCGGGCTCGTCGAGCAGGGCATCGACGACGGCGTCGACGGCCTCGACGCTGACGAACGGCAGGTCGATCGGCAGGACCACGATCGCGATCGCGCCGCCGGCGACCACGTCGGCACGTGCGTCGGCGAGACCGGCGCGAAGGCCACGGGAACGTTGCCGGAGGGTCCGCGCACCAAGTTCCGTTGCGCGGAGCAGTAGCTCGCGGTCCGGGCTGACGACCAGGACGTCGGCGAATCGGGTGACGGCCAGGGCGGTCACCACGGTCCGTGCCAGGAACCCGTCCACGAGCTCGTGCCGCTCCTCGGCGTCGAGCGTCTCGCCCAGCCGGGTCTTGGCGCCCTCGGCGGTGCCGACCGGGATGATCGCCGCGACCCGGGGCGGATCGGCGGCGGGCAGCACGTTCACCGCGCGAACTCGAGCACGGTCCGCGCGAGTCGGGCGCGGCCGGCGTCGTCGGCCATCACGGTGTCGGTCGCGAGCGTCCGAAGCCCGAGCCCGGCGATCTCGGGTTCGAGGCCGGCATCGGCGCTATCGAGCACGAACGCGTCGATCGACGGCCGGAGCAGTCCCGCCACCGCCGACGCGCTCGACCCGTGCCCGAGCGACGCGAGCATGCGGTCGGCCGGGCCCTTGAGCGCGACCCCGCCGATGATCGGGCTGACCGCCACGACCGGCACGCCGCGCGAGCGGGCCGCGGCCAGCAGCTCGGCGATCCCGGGCACGGCGAGGATCGGGCCGATCGAGACGATCGGGTTCGAGGGGCCGATCGACGATGACGTCGGCCGTCTGGAGCGCGGCGGCCACGGCCTCGGTCGGCCGGGCGGCATCGATGCCGTCGAAGCGCACCTCGCGCACGTCCGGCCCCTGGCGGAGCCGGACGAAGTAGTCCTGGAAGTCGAGCCAGCCGTCGTCGGTCCGGACCTGGGTGCGGACGGGCTGGTCGCTCATCGGCAGGATCCGCGTCGGGACGCCGCGGGCGCGCTGCAGGTCCAGCACGGCGTCGGTGAGCGTGGCCCCGGCCCGCAGCCGCGCGCCGCGCGCGATGTGGGTCGCGAAATCGTGGTCGCCGAGGCGGAACCACGTCTCCTCGCCGTACTCGGCCAGGGCATCGATGACGGTCCAGGTCTCGCCCCGGACGCCCCAACCACGCTCGTCGTCGAACGTGCCGGTGAGCATGTACAGGATCGCGTCGTGGTCGGGCATCACCAGCAGCCCGTGCCGTTCGACGTCGTCCCCGGTGTTGACCACGACCGTGGCGTCGCCGGCGGGGAGTGCCAGCTGGAACCCGTGCGCCAGCTTGGCGCCGCCGGTCCCGCCGGCGAGGACGACGACCTTCACGTGCCCAGCAGCGCGCCGACCTCGGCCATCCGGTCGATGGTCTCGCGGTCGTATGGGGCCGGCATCCGGACGATGACGGTCCCGAAGCCGAGCTCCTGGTACGGCCGGATCGCGTCGGCCACCTGGGCCGGCGAGCCGAGCAGGGGGATCGAATTCGCGCATCTCCTCGATGCCGTTCGCGGCGAGGAGCTCCGCGAACCGGGCTTCCGCGGCCGCGGCGGTGTCGCGCAGGAGGATCGGGAAGCTGACGGTCAGCTCGATGGTGGAGACGTCGCGCCGGACCGCGGCGCCGTGCTCGGCGAGGATCTCGAGCCGAGCGGCGACCTCCGCGACGGTGCCCGACGTGTTCCAGGCATCGGCCCGTTCGGCCACGGTGCGCATCGTCTTCTTCGGCCCGGAGCCGCCGATCAGGATCGGCAGGTGGGCCTGGACCGGGCGCGGCGCGACGAGCGCATCATCGAAGGTGTAGAAGCGGCCCTCGTGGCTGAAGCGCTCCCCGTCGAGCAGGCGGCGCATCAGCATCACCGACTCGTCGAGGCGGTCGATCCGCCAGCCGGGCGTCTCGCCGAACGGGATCCCGAAGCCCTCGTGCTCGCGATCGAACCACGCCGCGCCGATGCCGAGGACCGCCCGCCCGTCCGAGAGGTGGTCGAGGGTCGTCGCGAGCTTGGCGGTGAGACCGGGGTTGCGGAACGTGTTGGCGCCGACCATCAGGCCGAGTCGGACGCGCTTGGTGATGGGGCCGAGGCCGGCCAGCACCGACCAGCCCTCGAAGATGGGCTGCTCCCACGGGCCGAAGATCGCGAACAGGTGGTCCCACGTCCAGATCGAGTCCCAGCCGACGTCGTCGGCGGCCACGGCCGCGTCCCGGAACCCCGCCCAGGACGTCTGCTGCGACCACAGCTGCAGCCCGAATCGCATCGTGTCGGCCCTCCCGGCGCTCAGTCGAATTCCTCGTGGACCTTCTCGGCGACGATCCGGAAGCTGATGCGCTCCTGCTTGGAGAAGCGGTCGCGGATCAGGCGGTCGGCCTTGCCCGGCTCGTCGGCGTGGTAGCGCCGGGCCATCTCGGCGATGTCGGCCTGCGCGGTCGCCTGGTCCGTGACGGCAGCGGCGCTCCCGGTCATGCCGAGCCAGACGTAGCCGTCGTCCGGGTCCGTGACCGACACGCTGATCCGCGGGTCGCGCAGCAGGTTCGATGGCCAGCGCCGGCCGACCAGGCTGTTGATGACGAGACCGTCGCCATCGAAACGGAACCAGACGACCGCCTGGTGTGGCGCACCGTCGGCGTCGATGGTCGCGATCGTCGCGAACAGGTGGTCGCGCGCGAGGAAGGCACGGGACTGGTCGGACAGGGTCACGGCCCGATGGTACGCGAGGCAACGGTCCGCCGGGTCTTGGGACGGACGGTCAGGGCCGCCGGTAGCGGACCTCCGGGATGGGTTTCCCGTCGAAGTCGATGACGTTGCGCCCCCCGTCGAGTCGGAAGCCCTCGCGTTCGTAGAAGCGGCGCCCGCCGCGGTTCGCCTCGAAGACCCAGACGACGATCGGCTCGAAGCCGCGGGAGGCGAGGTCGTCGGCCACGCGGGCGAGGAGCGCGCGGCCGAGGCCGCGACCACGCCACCACGAGTCCATGTACATCACCGCGATCTCGCCGGCGCCCTCGGGCGGCGGGGCCGACTCGTCGCGGGCCGGGGCCGCCAGCGCGAAGCCGGCGATCTCGCCCTCGGCTTCGACGATCCAGGTTCGCTCCGGGGTGTCGGTCGCGGCCTCGCGTTCGAAGGTCTCCCGCCAGCGCTCCGTGCGGACATCGATGTCGAAGGCGTCGAGGATCGCGTCCGGGACGAGGCCGCGGTAGGCGTCCTGCCAGGCGCGGATGTGGATCTCGGCGATCCGCCGGGCGTCGGCGACGGTCGCGAGCCGGATGTGGGGCTCGACGACGAACCCTGGCTCGGTGGCGGTCACGCGAGGCGTTCGCCGGCGCGGATCGGCACGTCGAGCCGGTTCTCCGGCGGCGCGAGCGGACAGGCCCAGCGCGGATCGAACGCGCACGAGGGCTGGACCGCGAAGTTGAAGTCGATGACGAGCGTGCCGCTCGTCGGGTCGCCGCCGAGGTCGAAGCTCTTGGCCGCGTCGAGGAGGTAGCGGCCCGCGCCGTAGGTCTCGGTGCCGTTGGTCGCGTCGCGGAACGGCAGGAAGAGGCCGCCCGCGTAGCCGGCCATCCAGAAGACGGACAGCTGGCGTGGGCCTCCGGGGAGTGGCAGGGACACCGTTCCGAGGCGGCTGAAGGCGAGGCTGTCGGCACCGCTGTTCGGCAGCTCCAGCGCGAACGCACCGGGCGCCGGGGGAGGGGCCGGTTCCACGACGGCCTCGAAGCGGAGGCCCGGGTCGTGCTCGAAATGGCGGGCCGTGAAGGTCGCGCGGTCCGCGATCGGCACGGGCGACTGCGGGTGGTCGCGGAAGAGCTGCTCGCGCTCGTTGCGCCAGTGGGCGTGCGCGAGGACCGGGTCCGTGGCGGCCAGCGCCCGGACGTCGGCGTAGAGCGCGGCCACGCGGCGGCGCCAGTCGGCCAGCCACAGGCGGTCCGCGGCCGAGCCGTCGCCCTGGGCCCAGCCGGCATCGGTGACGGTCACCACGCCATCGTAGTCCGCGACGCCTAGAATCGGGGGCCCGGCCGCGGTCGCCGGTCGAGACAGCGATGGAGGCGACAGCGTGGCGGATACGGCGGAGATCGGCGTCTTCGGGGGCTCGGGGTTCTACTCCCTCCTCGACGACGTGCGCGAGATCAAGGTGGACACGCCGTACGGGGCGCCCTCGGATTCGATCTTCCTCGCCGATGTCGCCGGTCGGCGCGTCGCGTTCCTGCCGCGCCACGGCCGGCGCCACACGATCCCGCCGCACAAGATCAACTACCGCGCCAACGTCTGGGCGATGCGCTCGCTCGGGGTGAAGGCGGCGATCTCGCCGTGCGCCGCCGGCTCGCTGCAGCTGGCGGTCAAGCCCGGCGATTTCGTGGTGTGCGACCAGTTCGTCGACCGGACGAGCGGGCGCGTGGATACGTTCTACGACGGCCCGATCGTGACCCACCTGTCGTCGGCCGAGACGTACGACCCGGTGCTGCGCCAGCTGGCGATCGACACCATCCGCGACCACGGCATCCCGGTCCACGAGCAGGGGACCGTGGTCGTGATCCAGGGACCGCGGTTCTCGACGAAGTCCGAGTCGAAGTGGTTCACCGACGCCGGCTGGGAGGTCATCAACATGACCCAGTACCCCGAGGCGTGGCTGTGCCGCGAGCTCGGGATCGCGGTGGTCAACATCAGCCTCATCACCGACTACGACGCCGGCGTCCACGAGGGCACCGAGGCCGTCAACGCGACCGACGTGCTGGAGGTCTTCCAGGCCAACGCGGAGCGGATCCAGAAGGTCGTGCTGGACCTGATCGGGCGGTTCCCGGCCGATCTCGACGCGCTGGGGGCGCGGGCGGCGCTGGACCCGACCCGCGGCGACGGGCACACGATCGCGAAGGAAGACATCCGGCTGTTCGAGACGGGGCTTTGAGGGGCGGCTCGACGACGGGGAGCGGCTCGACGACGGGGAGCGGCGGGACCTCGGGGAGCGGCCTCACCTCGGGGAGCGGCCTCACCTCGGGGAGCGGCGGCCGGTGACCGGCGCTCTCCCGATCGGCGTCACCCTCCGCACGATCCGCACCGAGCCCGGCTGGTGGCTCGAGAGCGCCCGGCGGCTCGACGCGGCCGGCTACGCCGGCGTCTGGGCGTGGGACCACTTCATGGGCCGCGGCGACCTGACCGTCCCGGTGGTCGAGGGCTGGACCGCGCTGGCGATGGCCGCCGGCGCGACCTCGCGGATCTCGCTCGGGTCGTTCGTGCTGAATGTCGTGAACCGCCACCCGGCGGTCGTGGCGCGCATGGCCTCGACCCTCCAGATCGCGAGCGGCGGCCGGCTCGTGCTCGGGATCGGCATCGGCGGCCACCCGAGGGAGCACGCGGCCTACGGCATCGACTTCCCGCCGACGGCCGAGCGCGTCGCGCGGCTCGAGGAGGCGGTCGCGGTGATCCGCGCGCTGTGGACGGGCGGGCCGGTCACGCGCGAGTCGCCGTTCTACCCGCTGGTCGAGGCGTACGCGCGGCCGGTGCCCGATCCGGCGCCGCGGATCATCATCGGTGGCGAGACCCCGGCCGGGGCGCGGCTGGCGGCCCGCATCGGCGATGGCTGGACGACGTTCGAGGAGCGGTTCGAGACGGACTCTGCCGCTGTACCTCGACGGGCTCGAGGCGGCCGGCAGATCCCGCGCGGACCAGGCCGTCTACGTCGGTTTCCAGGGCGAGTGGCTGTCGGACGAGACCCTGGATGGGTCGCCCTGGGTGCGTGAGCCGCGCGAGACCTGGGAACGGTGGCGCGCGGCCGGCGCCGACGGCGCCATCGTGCTGGCCCGCACGACCGCCGACGTGGACCTGCTGGTGGACGCGGTCGCTCGCTGGTAGGGCCGGGGGTTCGTGGCGGCCGGCCGCTCAGGGGCGCCGCCGGCCAGCGCGGCCGAACCCGGCACAACGCTCAGGGGCGCCGCCGGCCAGTGCGGCCGAACCCGGCACAACGCTCACCCACGGAACGTTATGGCCGAAACCCCGGAGATCCGCGCGCCGTTTCGGGGCAGGGTCGTGGCCGTTGGACCGATCCGCGTGCGTGGACGTGGAAGGATCCACGCGGCGTTCCGCCCCGGGTTCGGTGGATTCGGCGGCAGACCGGCCATAACGTTCTGCCCGTGGTCGTTCTGCCAGGTTGCCACGGAGGCGGAATGGGCGACCGGCACGACCCGTCCCAGGCACGCGCCGCCGCCCCGCCCGTTTCGTGGCACCATCGACCCCGTGACGACCCCGACCCCGACCGCGGCCGCCGATCCGGCACCCACCCCGCCCGGCCTGACCCACGGTTGCCTGCGCTGCGGGGCGCCGGTCGACATCGACACGGCGTTGTGCGAGCGCTGCAACCCGCTCGGGCTCAAGGACCCGGCCGCCTCGCAGGCCCACGGGACGATCTTCATCGGGGTGCTGGTCGCGGTGGTCCTCCTCGCCGTCTTCGCCCGGATGACGGTGTCCGGGGTCGGGCCGTTCCAGGCGAGCGTCGTGGCGGCGGCGGCACCGGCCGGCGCGGCCCTCGCCGTCACGCTGACGGTCACGAACACGGGCACCGCGACCGGCGCCACGACCTGCCGCGTCACCGACCCGAAGGACCGCAACGGCGGCAGCGGGGCGATCGTGCTCAGCCCGCGCATCGACCCGAAGGCGACCGTCACCTTCACCCAGGAGGTCACCGAACTGGGCGGCACGGTCCGCGACCTCGCGGTCGAGTGCGCCGCGCCATGACCGGGTCGAAGTCCCCGACCGGCGCGCTCACGCGATGACCGCGCCCGCCGTCACCCCGGCCGCCAGCACATACGCGGACGAGCTCGCCTTCTCGCTCGGCCTGGCCGTGCGCGGCGGCGAGGTCCTGATGGCCCACTACGAGCGGCTCGAGCAGATCGACTACAAGAGCGCCCGGGACGTGGTGACCGAGGCGGACCACCTGTCCGAGGCGCTGATCCTCGACGCGATCCGTGCCCGCTACCCGGACGACGCGATCCTGGCCGAGGAGAGCGGGGAGCATCGGGCGGTCGCGGGCGAGGCGCCCACCTCGGGGAGGGGCCGCGTCTGGATCGTCGACCCCCTCGACGGCACCGTGAACTACGCGAACGGCATCCCGTTCTTCTGCGTCTCGATCGCGATGGTCGATGGCGGCCGTCCGGCGGTCGGCGTCGTCCACGACCCGACCCGGGGCGAGACCTTCGCGGCGACATCCGACGGCCCGGCCACGCTCGACGGCCGGGCCACCCACACTTCGGACAAGGAGCGCCTCAGCGACTTCGTGATCTCGATGGCGCTGAACGGCCGCGCGGTCGCGACCCGCAACCGGAACGTGCGCAAGGCGATCCGCATCCCGCGCTCGATGGGCTCGGCCGCGCTCGCGCTCGCGTATGTCGCGAACGGCCGGTTCGATGCCTTCATCCAGCAGGGCGGCCTGTCGACCTGGGACATCGCGGCGGCCGGGCTGATCGCCGAGCGCGGCGGGGCGCGCGTGACCTCGATGGTCGGGGCGCCGTGGTTCGACGTCGCGCATTCGCCGGCGTCGATCGGCATCCTGGCCGCGCCGCCGGCCCACCACGGCGCGCTGCTCGAGCTGGTCCGCTAAGCACGGACGACCTGCCCGGATGGCAGCGCCTGGCCGCTCCGGCGGGACCGGCCGCTAGGTCATCCCGGGTCCAGCCAGCGGTGGGGTCTCGATCGAAGCCGGTCGAGGCCCCATTCCTCGCAGAAGGCGGCCCACTCGTCGCGCGGGGCGCCGTCCCAGCGCAGCTCGTCGACCGTCTGCTGGCGGATGGGGACGCCGTCGTCGACGGTCCGCAGCCGGGCGAGGTCGCGGTACAGCAGCGCGTCGGCCCACTGGTCGCGGAGCGCCGCAGCCAGCCCCATCGCCCGTGATCCGCCGACACCGGGCACCTCCCACCTCGAGGCCTGCTTCGGCACGTCCTCGAGGTGGCCGTAGACGGTCAGCACGGCGCCGGTCGACTTGGCGCCCCAGCCGGTGAGGCCGGGGTAGCCGTCGGACGAGTCGCCGACCAGTGCGAGGTAGTCCGGGATCGAGGTCGGCGGCACGCCCCATTTCTCGCGCACGCCGGCGTCGTCGTAGGTGATCCCGCGGCGGCGGTCCCAGAGCACGATGCGCTCGTCGACCACGAGCTGGGCCATGTCCTTGTCCGGGGTGCACACGAGGATGCGCTCGACCGCAGGGTCGGCAGCGAAACGGACCGCGGCGGCGGCGATGGCGTCGTCGGCCTCGAATTCGACCATCGGCCAGAGCACGATGCCGAGCGCCTCGACGGCGGCTTCGGCGATGGGGAACTGCGCCAGCAGCTCGGGCGGCATGCCGGCCGACGACTTGTAGCCGGGGAAGAGGTCGTTGCGGAAGGACTCGATGACCCGGTCCGTGGCGCAGCCGACGTGTGTCGCCCCCTCCTCGCGGAGCAGGTACAGGAGCTGGTCGCACAGCCCCGACACGCCCGAGAGGTTGATGCCATCTCGCCCGAGGACCGGCGGCCGCGGCGCGAAATGCGCCCGGAAGAGCTCGTAGGTGGCGTCGACGAGGTGGACCTGCATCGCGGCCGGTCAGATCGCGCCGGTCTCGACGAGGTCGCGGAGGCGGTCGAGGTCGCCCTGGAAGATGGCCCGCAGGATCGGCCGCTGCACGAGGCTCCCGGCATGCGGGAGGAGCGGCGGGATCACGAGCTCGTCCCAGCGGAGGGTGGTGGCCGTGCCCGGCCCCGGCTCCAGCGTGATCGTGCCGCCGCCGGAGAACGCCCCCTCGTGGCGGATCGCAAACCGGGTCGGCGGCTCGAACTCGGTGATGACGACCGGGTCCGTGACGGCGATGCCCAGGATCCGGACGGTGCCCTCGCCCCGCGTCCCGACCGCCGACGGGCGGCGGCGTCAGCAGCCGGACCGACTTCAGCTCGCGCATCCAGCGCGGCTGCCCCTCGACGTCGGCGACGGCCGCCCAGACGCGCTCGATCGGGGCGTCGATGACGACCGACGTCGCGATCGGCGACGGCTTGCCGCCACCGGCGCGCCAGCGGAGGACGCGGTCGAGGACCCAGCCCGCGACGACCGCCGCCGCCCCGATGCGCAGGACCGCGCGGATCATCGGCCCGCGACCGCGTGGATCATCGGGCCGTCATCGCATCACCGTGCGCCACAACGTGACTCCGGCCGTGCGCATCTCGTCGAGCGCGCGATCGCCGTCGCCGGGCTCGAGGTCGACGGCGGCGATGGCATCGGTCAGCACCGCGGTCTCGAAGCCGAGCCGCACGGCGTCGAGCGCCGTCGCCTTGACGCAGTAGTCGGTCGCGAGCCCGACGACGACGACACGTTGGATATCGGCCGCGCGGAGGAGCGCCTCGAGCTCTGTGGGGATGGTCTCGCCGCTGACCGGGTCGCGCATCGTGAAGCCGGAGTAGCCGTCCTCGCCGTTGGCGCCCTTGCGGACTCGCGGCGCGTCATCGGGGAGGGCCAGGTCCGGGTGCAGCGCCGCGCCCCACGTGTCGGCGACGCAGTGGACCGGCCAGATGCCGCCGTCCTTGGCGAAGTGGGGCGTCGACTCCGGGTGCCAGTCCTGCGTGGCGACGACGATGCGCGCCGTTGTTGCGGGCCATCTCGATCTCGCGGTTCACGGTCGGGACGATGGCGTCGCCGCCGGCCACGCTCAGACCGCCGGCCGGATCCGCGAAATCGTTCTGGAGATCGACGACGACCAGCGCGGTCCCCGGGTGATATCGCTGCATGCCCCGAGGGTAGCGCAGGGGTGGGGCGGGGCGGTGCCGGGACGCGGGGTGGGGCCCGCTTGGCCCCTTGCCTTGGCCCGTATGCCACTCATTCATATTCTCTGGGGTAGCGCGTCGACAAGGTGGTGTCGCGGCCCGGACGGAGGCCCGGCTTCGGTTCGGCCACGCTCGATCCTGCGGTGAACCGACCGCCGATCGCTCGCTTCCTGCCGGTCAAGGCCCAAGGTTAGGAATGAGCCGCATACCCGAGGTGGCAAGCATCGGTCGCGGCCGGGGCGCCGCGGCGTGGCAAGCATCCGTGGCGGCCGGGCGCCCGCGCCACGTGACCCCGCGCCACTCCCCGCCACTACCCGATGAGCGACGGATCCTCGACGCGGTCGGCCTCGACGTCCGCATTGGTCTCACCGGACGTCGCCGGCTCAACGTCCAGCAGATACCCGATCCCCTGGAACGTCTTGATCCGCCCCGGCTCGCCCGGCTCCGAACCGAGCTTGCGGCGCACGCGGGAGACCCAGACGCGCAGGTACTGGAGGTCGTCGCGGTACTCCGGGCCCCACACCTTGGTCAGGAGCTCGGTATGCAGGACCACCTTGCCGGCGTTCGCGGCCAGGTGCTGGAGCAGCAGCCACTCGGTCCGCGACAGCTGGACCATCTCGCCGTCCTTGGTGACCACACGCCGCTCGAGGTCGATCTCGATGTCGTCGAACTTCAGGACCCCGGCGCCCGGCTGGGCACCGGTCACGCGGCGCAGCACCGCGCGCACCCGCGCCGCCAGCTCGTCGGGGTGGAACGGCTTGGCGATGTAGTCGTCGGCGCCCAGGTCGAGGCCCTTGGCCTTGTCCGAGGTGGACCCCTTGGCGGTCAGCAGGATGACCGCGACGGGACGTCGCTCGCGCAGCTGGCGCATGACCTCGATGCCGTCGAGGTCGGGCATGACGATGTCGAGCAGGACGATGTCCGGGCGGACTTCCTCGGCCCGCGCGAGGGCATCCTCGCCGCTGTTGGCGGTGACGACGCGGAAGCCCTCCTCCCCGAGGGCCAGCGAGACGAGCTTCGTGATGCGCGGCTCGTCATCGGCGACGAGCACCAGCGGCTGGGTACTCAAGGCATGCATCTCCTGGGTGATGTAGCCGCCATGGTGCACTCTGGAGCCTTGCGCCGACATTGCAGTCGGGCGTGCCGGCGAACCCGCCGTCATCGCGTTCTGCAACATCCGGGTCCGGCCCACGCACGCCG
This sequence comes from uncultured Chloroflexia bacterium, assembly GCA_963813335.1. Lineage (GTDB taxonomy): Bacteria > Chloroflexota > Limnocylindria > Limnocylindrales > CSP1-4 > SPCO01. Next base: position 130,266 of record CAWEYL010000004.1, on the reverse strand, counting down.
CCGACCGATGTCCACCGCCGCGAAACCCAACCGCAACGTCCTGCCGACCGCAACCCGGCAGCGGATGGGCTACCCTGCCGCCTACATGTATTTCGACCAGTTCAAGCACCAGTTGCCCGACATCGACCCCGACGAGACCGACGACTGGCTGGCCTCGCTCGATCAGGTCGTGGCCGACGAAGGCGAGGTCCGAGCCCGGTTCCTGATCTACAAGCTCCTCAAGCGGGCGCGCCAGCTCCAGATCGGGCTCCCGCCGCTCACCCAGACCCGCTACATCAACACCATCAGCCCCGAGCAGGAGCCCGACTTCCCCGGCGACGAGGAGATGGAGCTGCGCATCCGGCGGATCATCCGCTGGAACGCGATGGCGATGGTGCTCCGCGCGAACAACCGCTTCTCGGGCATCGGCGGCCACCTCTCGACCTACGCCAGCTCGGCCAGCCTGTACGAGGTCGGCTTCAACCACTTCTTCCGCGGCAAGGACGGGGAGGGCAGTGGCGACCAGATCTTCTACCAGGGCCACGCCGCCCCGGGCATCTACGCCCGGGCCTTCCTCGAGGGTCGCCTGACCGAGGACCAGCTCGACCACTTCCGGCGCGAGACCGTTCCCGGGCACGCGGGCCTCAGCTCCTACCCGCATCCGCGCCTCATGCCCGACTTCTGGGAGTACCCCACGGTCTCGATGGGCCTCGGGCCGATCTCGGCGATCTACCAGGCCCGCTTCAACCGCTACCTCCACAACCGCGGTCTGCTCGACACCTCCGGCTCGCGCGTGTGGGCCTTCCTCGGCGACGGCGAGACGGACGAGCCCGAGTCGCTCGGCGCCCTGCACGTCGCGGCCCGCGAGGGCCTCGACAACCTGACCTTCGTCGTCAACTGCAACCTGCAGCGCCTCGACGGGCCGGTCCGCGGCAACGGCAAGATCATCCAGGAGCTCGAGGCCGTCTTCCGCGGCTCCGGCTGGAACGTCATCAAGGTCATCTGGGCCCGCGAGTGGGACGACCTCCTGGCCCGCGACGTCGACGGCCTGCTGGTCCAGCAGATGAACGACACGGTCGACGGCGAGTTCCAGAAGTTCTCGGTCGCAGGCGGCGCCTACATCCGCGAGCACTTCTTCGGGCCCGACCCGCGCCTCGGCCGGCTCGTCGAGCACCTCTCGGACGACGACCTGGCCAAGCTCCGCCGCGGCGGCCACGACTACCGCAAGGTCTACGCCGCGTACAAGGCCGCCACCGAGTACAAGGGCGTGCCGACCGTCATCCTGGCCAAGACCGTGAAGGGCTGGACGCTCGGGCCGGGCGTCGAGGCGCGCAACGTCACGCACCAGGCCAAGAAGCTCACCGAGGCCGAGCTGAAGATCTTCCGCGACCGGATCCGAGCTGCCGATCCCCGACGCGAAGCTCAAGGACGCCCCGTACTACCACCCGGGCCCCAAGTCGCCGGAGATCGAGTACCTGATGGAGCGCCGCCGCGAGCTCGGCGGGCTGCTCCCGAAGCGGGTCGTCCGCTCGAAGCCGCTCGCGTCACCGGCGCCCGGGGTGGACGCCGAGTTCGCCGGCGGCAGCCCGACCCCGGTCTCGACCACGATGGTCTTCACCCGGATCCTGCGCAACCTCATCCGCGACAAGGAGCTCGGCCCGCGGATCGTGCCGATCATCCCGGACGAGGCGCGCACCTTCGGCATGGACCCGCTCTTCAAGGAGGTCGGCATCTACTCGGCGCTCGGCCAGCGCTACGAGCCGGTCGACTCCGACCTGGTGCTCTCGTACCGCGAGGCGACCGACGGCCAGGTCCTCGAGGAGGGCATCACCGAGGCCGGCTCGATGGCCTCCTTCCAGGCCGCCGGCACCGCGTACGCGACCCACGGCGCTGCCGACCATCCCGTTCTACATCTTCTACTCGATGTTCGGCTTCCAGCGCACGGGCGACCAGATGTGGGCGTTCGGCGACGCGCGCGGCCGCGGCTTCCTGATGGGCGGCACGGCCGGCCGGACCACGCTCACCGGCGAGGGGCTCCAGCACGACGACGGCCAGACCCACATCCTGGCCTCGACGATCCCGAACCTGCGCGCCTACGACCCGGCGTTCGCCTACGAGCTGGCGGCGGTCGTCCGCGACGGCATCGAGCGGATGTACGGCGCCAAGCCCGAGGACGTCTTCTACTACATCACGCTCTACAACGAGAACTACGCGCAGCCGCCGCGGCCGGAGGGCCTGACCGACGAGCAGATCCTGCGCGGCGTCTACCGGTTCGCGGCCGCCCCCAAGCTCGGGCGCGACGCCCACCCGGCCCGGCTGGTCGGCTCGGGCTCGATCCTGCAGCAGGTCATCGCCGCGCGCGACCTCCTCGCCGAGAAGTACGGCGTGGCCGCGGAGGTCTACAGCGCGCCCTCGTTCCCGCTGCTCCGCCGCGACGCGATCGAGGCGGAGCGCTGGAACCGGCTCCACCCGGACGCGAAGACGCCGCGGGTGCCGTACGTGAGCACGATCCTCACCGCGGACGGCGGCCCGATCGTCGCCGCCACCGACTGGATGAGCACCCTGCCCGACATGGTCTCGCGCTGGCTGCCCGCCCAGTACGTCTCGCTGGGGACGGACGGGTTCGGGCGCAGCGACACCCGCGAGAACCTGCGGTCGCTGTTCGAGATCGACCCACCGCAGCATCGCGGCCGCCACGCTCGTCGGAGCTGGCGCGCTGCGGCGCGCTGGCCCCGTCGAAGGCCGCGAAGGCGATCCGCGAGCTGGGCATCGACCCCGACAAGACGGACCCGCTGGCCCTCTAGGCCCGGGCCGGATCGCCGCCTGGCGAGCGGGCGGTCTCCGAGGCCGGGTCCCACGAGCTCTGGACGATCTCGTAGTGCGCCACGTCCCACTCGACCAGGTGCTCGAGGTGGCGCGTGGTCCGCGGCTGGTGGACATTGCCGCCGGTGGCCCGCTCGATATCGGGCCAGTCGCGCCACGCCGAGAGCGTGATGAAGCGATCCGGCGCCATTTCAGCGACGTAGAGCGCGGTCGGGCCGATGCCGGCCGTGATATCGGCGAACGTGCCCACCTCGACGTCCGCGAGGTAATCGCCGAGTCCGATATGCCCGACCCGGCCCCGGAGCGTGCGCAGGATCTTCGGCGCCCGGTGCTCGACCAGTTCCGCCGTGGCGGCTACTCGGATGGGCAACACCTCGAGGACGCGGTCGGTCGTCTCCTCCAGCAGCTCGGGGTGGAAGGGCCCCTGGCCCAGCTCCTGGCCCACCGCGGCGATCATCGAGGCGTGATCGCGCCAGACTGTCGAGACGATCCGCGGCCCGATCTCCTCGGGTCCCTGGCGGCCGCTGTAGCAGTCCAGGATCCCCGGCTGGGCGCTGAGGTCCGGCACCAGGTCATGGCGCAGGATCTCGTCGAACGCTGGACGGACGGCGCGGAACGTGAACAGGCGGAGGACGGACCCCTCGACCACGGACGCGACCCCTCAGTGCGAGGCGCGAGTCTGACAGGTCCGACCCCGACCAGCGAATGGACCGATCCTGACGCAGCGCCGGCGAAGGAGGTCAGGCGCTCCGCGGTAGCGCAAAACCGAACTCCGACCCGGCCCCGTTGCGGGGACGGGCCCAGGTCCGTCCGCCCATGGCCGTTGCCAGGCGCCCCGCGACGTGGAGGCGCAGCCCTGCTCCCGCTCGCCTCGCCGCGCTGCTCCGATCGGTCGTGATCTCCAACGCGGTCTTCGCGGCGGCGGACGGACCGTGTCGGCTGCCGTCGAGGACCCGCACCATGACCTCGTCCGCCGTCTGGTGGATGACCACGTCGACCCGTCCCCCGAGCGGGGTGTAGCGGATCGCATTGTCAAGCAGGTTGCGCACCACGTGGCGCACCAGGGTCTCGTCCGCCGATCCGGCGACCGCGTCGCGGGGGCCGGTGAACACGATCCGGTGGCCCCCCAGCAGCAGCCGCTCCTGGTCGATCACCTCGAGGACGACCCGGCTGAGCAGGACCGGCTCATGCGCGCTGCCGATGGCGGAGATGGCCTGGCCGAAGACCAGCAGGTCCTCGACCAGGCGGTACAGGCGCTCCGATTCGGCGACGAGGTCTGCCGCGAGCGCCTGGCGGGCGCCGCGCTCGAGCCGGTCCGCGGCCAGGACGTAGGCGGCGGCATAGATCGTCGTGACCGGCGTGCGCAGCTCGTGCGCGATCACCTCCAGGAACGAGTCATCCGGCGTGCGGGCCCCCATGGCCAAAGGGTCCATCCGGTGGCGCGTCAGCCGTGCGTTCGGCTCGCGGGGTCCCGTTGCATCGGCGTGGCGCCTCACCATGGAACGCGTGGCACGCGAACGACCCCCGACCGGGTGGTCGGGGGTCGCCATGGTGGACGAGCGTCAGCGTGAGGGCTGACGATCTCGTTCCTGCTCGGCGCGGCGCTCCAGGTCGTCGCCGGCATTCCCGAGGTCCTTGCGCATCTCGTCGCCGGCGTTGCCGGCCTTGTCCTTCAGATCCTCGTCGCCGTCGATCTTGCGCCAGGTCTCCTTGGCGTCTTGCTCGACGTCGCGAACGACCTTCTTCACGTCGTCCATCGCTAGATGCCTCGGCCGACGCGACCCCGGCCGTTCACCGCGCCCACGACGAGCACGACGACGATCGCGCCGATGACCGAGACGACGATCGAGCTCAGGTCGAACGGCCCGTCGATCGGGTTCGAGTTGAACAGGATGGTGGCCAGGAAGCCGCCCACGAGCGCGCCGACGATGCCGAGCACGATGTGCCCGATGACGCCGAGGCCCTCGTCGCCCGTGACCAGGAAGCCGGCGATGTAGCCGGCGATCGCCCCGAGGACGATCCACGCGATGATTCCCATCTGAAACCTCCAGCCGATCCGGCGTTGGGGGACCGTGGCCCGTCTGGGACGGTCGGCCCGGATCGGGCAGTCGCCACTGTCGGTGGTGCGCCCGTCGCAGCCCGCTACGGGGACGGCCGATGGCCTATCAACGGCCTGTCAGCCGGATGGGCCGAGCGGGTGTCAGGCCGAGACGGCCCCGACGGGCGGTGTCAGGGGCGCGGTCTCGTCGTCGGGCAGGCCGCGCAGCGTGAACCCGAACTCGGATCCGCCCTCCGGGCGCTGGACGGCCCAGATCCTCCCGCCCATCGCCTCGACCAGGCTGGCGCACACGAAGAGCCCGATGCCCGATCCGGCGACGGCCCGCGCCCGGGAGGGGTCGCGGTAGAACAGCTCGAAGGCGCGAGCGGCGGCCGCCTCGTCGATGCCGGGCCCCGAATCGAGGATGCGGATCGCGACATCGTCACCGTCGGCTTCCGCGCGGACGATGACGTGGGTGCCGATGGGCGTGTACTTGGCGGCATTACCGAGCATGTTCCGGACGATCTGCTCCACGTAGATGTCCTCGCCGGCCACGACCGGCAGGTCGCGCGGGATGTCGGTCTCGATCTGCAGGCTGGGCAGGCGCAGGCTCTCGCGCTCGACCACGCGGGTGAGCAGGCGGCGCAGCTCGAGCGGCTCGGATTCGATCGCGAACTCGCCGCGCTCGGCGCGGGTCAGCACCAGCAGGTCCTCCACCAGGCGGTGGAGCCGCTCCGATTCCTGGGAGATGTCGTCGATGAGCCCGGCCTGCTCCTCGGGCGTGGTCACGCGCCCGGGCTTGGAGAGGATCTGGGTCAGGCCGAGGATCGTGGTGATCGGCGTCCGTAGCTCGTGCGAGATGACGTCGAGGAACGCCTCGCGGAACGCCCCGGCCCGGCGCTCGTCCAGCAGCAGCTGGTCGCGCTCCGCCTCGAGCCGGCGGGCCTCGGTGATGTCCTGGCCGGTGCCGACCATCCGGACCGGCTCGCCGCTCGCGTCGCGGAAGACCCGGCCGACCCCGTGGGTCCAGTGGATCGAGCCGTCGAGCCAGACGAGCCGGAATCGAAGGTCGAGCGGCGGTCCGCCGGCGAGGGCGGCGTCGATCGCCGCCTGGAAGCCGGCGCGATCGTCGGGGTGGATCGTCTCCAGATAGCGAGCGTACGAGGGCGATCCCGCGGTCGGCTCGAGTCCGTGCTGGCGGAAGATCGCCTCGGACCAGAGCAGGTCGCCGGAGCGGATGTCCCACTCCCAGAACCCGGTGCCGGAGGCCGCCAGCACGAGCTCGAGGCGCTCGTCGCGGCGCTCCAGGTCGGACGCCATCGACGCCGACCTCCGTGAGGGTCTGGGCGAGGCGGTCCCGCGACGACCGCAGCGATGCCATCAGGATGGAGACCACGGTGCCGCCGGCCATGTACAGCATCAGGCGAGCGACATCGATCGTCGTCAGCTCGAACTGCGTTCCGTCCAGCCCGACGAAGAGCGCCGAATTCGCGATCCCGGCCAGGATCGTCGCGGTCAGCCCACCGGTCAGGCCGCCGACCCAGGCGGAGATGGCGACCGCGCCGGTCAGGACGATGAAGCCGGTCTCGCCGCCGACGATCGCGTTGAGCCCGGCCTTCACGAAGATCGCGATCGTCCCGATGACGAGGCCGATCGCCACGCCGGCCCATGGGCCGACGGCGAGACGCCCGAGATTCGGCAGGTCCTCGCTGGCGCGGCGCAGGGCGGCCCGGACCGACTTCGTGCTCGCTCGTCGCTCGCCAGCCGGTGCGGTCAGGACAGTCGCCTCCTCGAGATCGGTGCCGCGTCCGCGTCATGGATACCACACCCGACCGCTGATACGCGCCTGATACCGGTCGGCGGGGGACTGCGACCTCGTCATGGAGGGTGCCGCCCTACCCTCGGATACCGCCCTGCCGGGCCGTCCCGCCCGGCAGGGCTATCATCCATCGAGGAGCTCCCGCATGACCCGTCCCCTTCGCATCGCCCAGGTCGCCCCGCCGTTCGAGCGGGTCCCGCCGCGCGCGTACGGTGGGACGGAACGGATCGTCCATGAGCTGGTGGTCGAGCTCGACCGCCGCGGCCACGACGTCACGACGTTCGCGAGCGGCGACTCGGACGTGCCCGGCCGCCACGTCGTGACCGTGCCGGAGGCGCTGCGCCCGACCGGCTACAGCGGCGACTCGCTCCCCTACATGCTCGCGACGATGCGAAGCGTGCTCGATCGAGCCCGCGAGTTCGACCTCATCCACGCCCACCTGGAGTGGGCGAGCCTCATGCTCGCGCGCGTCTCGCCCGTGCCGGTCGTGACGACCTTCCACGGCCGGCTCGACCTGCCCTGGGCCGCCGAGGCGCTCGAGGCGCCGCCGCCCGGCCTGGTCGCCATCAGCGCCAACCAGGCGTCGACCCACCCCGAGGTGCCGTGGACGATGATCCACAACGGGCTGAGCCTGGGCGACGCCCCGTTCGAGCGGCGCCGCTCCGACGCCCTGTGCTTCGTGGGGCGCGTCGCGCCGGAGAAGGGGATCGTCGAGGCGATCGCGATCGCGCAGGCCGCCGGGCGACCGCTGCGCATCGCCGCCAAGGCCGGCCCGACGACCATGGAGCGCGAATACTTCGAATCGGCGTTCCGTCCCGCCCTGGAGGCGGCCGGCTCGGACGTCGAGTACCTCGGCGAGCTCGAGCAGGCCGATCGCGACCGGCTGTTCGCCGAGAGCTACGCCGCGCTGATGCCCGGGTCGTGGCCGGAGCCGTTCGGGCTGGTCGCCATCGAGGCGCTGGCCTGCGGGACCCCGGTGATCGCCCGCCGCATCGGGGCCCTGCCCGAGATCATCCGCGACGGCATCGACGGCTTCTTCGGCGATGACGAGACGCAGCTCGCCTTCCGGCTGGCCGGCGTGGACGGCCTGGACCGCGCCGCGATCCGCGCGTCCGTGCTGGAGCGGTTCTCGGCACCCCGGATGACCGACGCCTACGAGGCCCTGTACCGCCGGATGCTCGGCCTCGAAACCGACGAGGACGCCTCCGACGACGGCGCCACGGCCGGGGACGGCGCCGGAGCCCTCCACCTGGTCAGTAGCAGCCCGAGCGGCTAAGGCCCAGCGGGGCGAGCGACCGCCCGGGTCGGCGGCCCGGTGTCAGCTGCTCTTGGCGCTCGAGCGCGGCCGGTCGTTGGCGCGTCGCAACAAGGTCAGCCCCGTCGCGGCGAACGGGACGAGCGCGGCGGCGACCAGGAGGCGGTTCGCGCCGCCGATCAGCAGCCCGATCGCGAGGCCGAAGGTGAGGGTCGCACCGACGGTGAGCATCTCGTCGGAGCCGCTCTTGAGCTGGCGGTCGACCTCGTCGATCGCGGACCTCGTCGTGGCGGCCGCCTCGGGCAGCCTGGCCGCGACGTCGTTTGCCGCGCTCTTCACGGCATCGGCCGCGTCTGCGATGTTCACCCGCGCGCCGCGAGTCGTCTCCTCGATCGCGTCGACGGCCTTGGTGGCCTCGTCGCTCAGCGTGGTGGTGGTCGTTGCCATGGGAGGCTCCTTCTCGTGTGGCGGTCCGTCAGGAGGACGTCATCGTACGCCTGAGAACAGCAACGGACGGCCCGAGGAGGGGGCTCGGACCGTCCGTGCGGATCGGGACTCGCCCCGTCACAAGCGGTTCCCGGTATGGATTCGTCGTGGCGCCGCCGACCTCCCCTCACGATCGGGTCGGTGGCAGGGCCACCGTATCGCAGGGCCGAACCCCGCGGGATGACCGGGAGGCCGGCGGGCATTGCATCCGCATATCAGTCGCGCCGCGTGGCCGTCGGGGAGCGTCGGCTCCCGGAACCCCCAGTGGCACGGGAGCCGACCCGCTCGACGATGACCGACCGCCGGTCTCAGGCGCGTCAAGTCGTCCCAAGCGCATCCGTTGCAGGGACGTGACGGCCGTCGACCGGGCCGTCGCTCCGCCGCTCAGCCGCCTTGGGGCACCAGCTGCAGCAGGGCCCCGCTGCTGAGGTCCGTCAGGTAGACGTTGCCGTCGGCATCCTGGCCGAAGGCGCTGATGCTCCGGCCGGTCTCGAGGAGCTTGATCGGCTCCTGGAAGGCGTCCTTCGACGGGTCGATGACCCAGATGTTCCCGGAGCAGTCGTCGGAGAAGAAGTACCAGCCCGCAAAGCTCGACTGGGCCTCGCCGCGGTCGACCACGCCGCCGATGATCGCGCAGCCCTGGCTGTGGTCGTACTCGCTGACCGGCAGGGTCAGCCCGGTCTGGTCGCAACCCGAGGCCGGCTGGTAGCAGTGGGTCCCCTCCATCGTGTTCCAGCCGTAGTCGAGGCCGCCGACACCGGCCCGCGCGACGTCGACCTCCTCCCACGCCCCCTGGCCGACGTCGCCGATCCACAGGTCGCCGTTGAGCGGGTCGAAGTGCATCCGCCACGGGTTGCGCAGGCCGGTCAGCCAGATCTCCGGCAGGGCGCCGCCGGCGCCGTCCGCGAACGGGTTGTCGGCGGGGACCTTGTAGGCCGGGGTCTGGCCCTCGGGCACGTTCACGTCGATGCGCAGGATCTTGGCGAGGTGGGTCTTGAGGCTGCGGCCGTTGCCCTGCGGGTCGCCGCCCGAGCCGCCATCGCCGAGGGCGATGTAGAGCATCCCGTCTGGCCCGAACGCGACCGCCCCGCCGTTGTGGTTGGCGAACGGCTGCTTCACGGTGAGCAGGACCCGTTCGCTCGCGGGGTCGGCGGCGTCGGCGTCGAGCGACTGCTCGAACGATGAGACGACGGTGTCGCCGTTCTGGTCGGTGTAGTCGACGAAGAGGCGCGGGTCCTTCGGGAAGTCGGGGTGGAGCGCCAGGCCGAGCAGGCCGCGCTCGCCGCCGGAGGCGATGCGCGACGAGATGTCGAGGTACGGCTGGGCGGCCAGGACGCCGTTCGCGACGACCCGGATCCGCCCCGGCTGCTCGACGACGAAGAGGCGGCCGGCCGCCCCGGCTTCGGCCGCGACATCGACCGGGGAATCCAGGCTGACCACGACCGAGCGGAGCCCGATCCGCGGCACGATCAGCCCGCTCGAGGGCGCCGCGGTCGGCGTGGGGATCGGGCTCGGGCTGGGTGCCGCCGTCGCGCTCGGCGTCGGACTCGGGGTGGCGGGCGCGGGGGAGGGGCTCGACGTGGTCCCGCAGCCGGCGACGAGCGCGACGACGAGCGCGGCGGTGGCGAGCAGGCGGGCGGGGCGGTTCGTCATCCGCGGATGCTAGCGCGCCGGACGGCTCGCGGCCGCCGGGGCTTTGCTACGCTCGGTCCGAACCTGCCGCACGGAGCCTGACGATGGATGCCTGGGAGCTCGCCGAGATCGAGGCGCGCCGCGTCGCCGGCGCACGGCTGTACGAAGAGTTCCTCAGCGTCCCGGACCTGTCGGTCGGGCTGTACGTGATCGAGGCCGGCGGCATCGACCCGCAGTCGCCGCATACCGAGGACGAGCTCTACTACGTCATCTCGGGACGCGCCACGATCACCGTGGGGGCCGAGGAGCGCCCGGTCGGGCCCGGGTCCCTGGTGTTCGTGGCGGCCCGCGAGCCGCACCGCTTCCACGACATCACCGAACGGCTCGAGATCCTCGTGGCCTTCGGGCCGGCCGAGGGCTCTCGCCGCTAGCCGTCCGGCCAGCCGCCGGACGGGTCCAGCACGGCCGCCAGCTCGAGGGCCAGCTCCGGGCCGCGACCGACGTCGTCGTGGCGGAAGAACACGAACGCATCGTCGCCGGCGTCGAGGAACGGGCGCAACCGGGCGGCCCACTCCGCCACCTCGGCGGGGGCGTAGTCGTGGCGGCGGAGCCGCAGGTACAGGAACGGACCGGTCCGTCGGATGTCGGGCGGCGTCTCGTCCTCGGGCAATTCGGTCGAGACCAGGGCGGCACCGGCGCCGGCCAGCGCCGCGAACGTCTCGTCGACGTGCCATGACGGGTGCTGGAACTCCAGTGCGACCGGGATGTCGCGCGGCCAGGCCGCGAGGAGGCCGGCCAGCTTCGCGTCGTCGCGCTTCATGAGGTTCGGGACCCGGTAGAGGACCGTCCCCAGCCGGGCACCGAAGGCCCGGTACGGACCGGTGAGCCACGGGACGCTCGTGCCCGGGTCGGCCAGCGACCGGGCGGACCCGCTGCGCTGCGCCTTGACCGTGAACCGGAACGACTCGGGCGTAGCGGCCAGCCACGACGTGACCTTGTCCGCGGACGGCTGCTGGTAGTAGGTGTTGTTGAGCTCGACCGCGGACAGCCGCGCCGCGTACGCCGGCAGCAGGTCCGCCGCCTTCGCGCCGGCCGGGTAGAAGCGCGGACTCCAGCCGGGGTAGGCGAATCCGCTCGTCCCCGCGTAGAGCCGGCCCGCCACGACCCGGGTCAGGCCTCGCCGGCTCGGTCGCCCCCGGCGCGCCCGGGCGCGAAGCGCCCGATGTCGGGCTCGGTCCCGGCCCGCTCGGCGACGGCGCGCATCGCACGGTCCACCACCTCGAGGTCGGCGTCGTCGACGACGTCGAGGAAGTGATCGGCGATGCCGCGCAGGTGGGTCCGTGACGCGGCACGCAGGCGGCGCAGCCCGGCCTCGGTCAGGACGGCCTCGGCGCCGCGGGCGTCGGTCGAGCAGGAGCTCCGCTCGACCAGGCCGTCGGCGACGAGCCGGTCGATCAACCGGGTCACCCCGCTCTTGCTCAGGACCACCTGGTCGGCGAGGCGGCGCATGCGCAGCCGACGACCGGGCGCCTGCGCGATGTTCACGAGGGCGTCGTACTCGGCGACCGAAAGGTCGTGCTCGGCGCGCAGCTCCTCGTCGAGGCGGCGCACCACGCGGGCGTGCGCCTGCAGGAAGGCGCGCCACGGCTCGATGCGGGGGTCGTGCGCGGAAAGCGGCCGGCTCGACGCCGGCTCGGTGACGGTCATGGCCTTGATGCTACACCCTTGGGCTGCCTGGTCAGCTCGTTGACAACGCAACGATATCGCGATATGGTTGCACCGTCAACCACGTACCACGCGTCCCGCGGTCCCGCGGCGCACACAGGAGGCAGCCGTCATGGCCGTGTTCCAGCTCGATCGAGCACACAGCAACATCAACTTCTCCGCGAAGCACCTGATGGTCACCAACGTCCGGGGCGAGTTCCTCGACTTCGACGCGACGCTGGACCTGGACGAGGCGGATCCGACCGCGTCGCAGGTCGAGTTCCGGATCCGGACCGCGAGCGTCGACACCGGCTTCGCCGCCCGCGACAACCACCTCCGCTCGGCCGACTTCTTCGATGCCGAGACCTATCCCGAGACTGGTCGTGCGCAGCACCCGGATCCGCCACAAGCGCGGCAACGACTACACGGTCACGGCCGACGTCACGATCCGCGACGTCACCCGCCCGGTCGATGTCGACGTCGAGTTCCTGGGCTTCTTCCCCGGCATGGACGGGGCGCGCCACGTCGGCTTCTCGGCGAAGGCGCGGGTCGACCGCAAGGCCTGGGGCCTGGACTGGAACGTCGCCCTCGAGGCCGGTGGCTGGCTCGTCGGCGACGAGATCCGTATCGACGTCGAGGTCGCCGCGCAGGAGTCCATCGCCCTCGCGGCGTTGACCCCGCTCCGGGTCAGCTCACGTCGAGGCGGTAGACCGTGCCGTTGAGGTCGACGACGTAGATCTCGCCGGCCTCGTCCTCGCCGAACGAGCTGATGTGCAGGCTCGTGTCGAGCAGGAGCGACTTGGCGAGCTTCGCATTCCCGGCGCGGACCGTGTAGATCCGCCCGTTGCAGAAGTCGCCGAAGACGTAGTCGCCGATCAGGCCCGGCGAGGCCGTGCCGTGATAGGCGAACCCGCCGGTCACCGCGCACGCGCCGGACGCGTGGGAGTACTGCAGCACGGGCGGCGTCTTGGCGGTCCGGCTGCAGCCCGAGCGCACGAGGTAGCACTCCGTGCCCTCGAGCACGTGCCAGCCGTAGTTGGCGCCGCGACCGAACCCCTGCGCCGCGGTGCCGCGATCGATCTCCTCGTAGCGCCCCTGGCCGACGTCGCCGATCCACAGCGTGCCGTTGACGCGGTCGAACGAGAACCGCCACGGATTGCGCAGGCCGCGCGCCCAGATCTCGTCCCGGCCCGGCTTGCCCACCCACGGATTGCCCTTGGGGATGCGGTATCCGTGCCCGGAAGACGTGCCGTTGATGTCGAGCCGCAGGATCTTGCCGAGCAGCGAGTCCAGGTTCTGCGCCCGGTTGCCCGGGTCGCCGCCCGACCCGCCGTCGCCCATCCCGATGTAGAGGTACCCGTCTCGCCCGAACGCGATGTTCCCGCCGTTGTGGTTCGCGTACGGCTGCCCGATGGTGATGATCCGTCGCGCTGTCGAAGGATCGGCGACATCGGGGTTGCCCGAAGACACCTTGTACTCGTTGACGACGGTGTCGCCGTTCGTGCGCGTGAAGTCGACGTAGAACCGGCCGTTCGTCTCGTACGATGGATGGAAGGCCAGCCCGAGGAGGCCGCGCTCGCCGCCGGTCGAGATGAGGCTCGATAGGTCGAGGAACGGGGTGGGCAGCAGCGAACCGTTCTTGACCACCCGGATCTTGCCGGTCTGCTCGACGATGAACAGGCGGTTTGAGCCGTCGCCGGCGTTGGTGACGAGGACCGGCGAGCTGAGCCCGGTCGCGACCTGGGTCAGCGAGGGGCCGCTCACCGCGCCCAGCGCGGTGCCCGGCGCGAGCGGCGTCGCCAGGAGGGCGCCCGCGACGAGCGCTGCGGCGGCGGTGCGGCGCGCGCGCGTGATCAGCGCCAACCCTCCGCGTCGAGCAGGTAGAAGGTCTTCTCGCCGAATGCCCGGGACAGGTCGTCGAGGCGGGCGAGGATGCGCCGCGGCGCTGGCGCCATCTCGATGAGCACGATCCGCTCGTCCACGATGGCCGTGGGCACCGGCGTGATCGGGCGCTCGCGGTCGCGGAGGCGTGGGCTGGCGGTCTGGATGCGGGCCGTCACGGCGTAGCTCGTCACGCATCAAGGGTAGCCCGCCCGCCGGTTCGTGGCCAGAAGGACCATGGTCCCGGGCGGCAGCGCTGCGGCAGCGCGCCCGCGGGCGGCAGGCGGCTATCCTCAGTCCGTGACCGCGACCACCCGCCGATTCGGGGCGCAGAGCATGTCTGCGCCGCTGCTTGACGTCCTGGTGAAGCGCCCCGGCCCCGCGTTCGGCGCCGCCTTCGACGATCCGGCGCACGGGTTCCTGCACCCGGTCGACCTCGACCTGGCGCGGCGGCAGCACGACGCGTTCGTCGACACGCTCGCCTCGCTCGGCCCCACGGTCCACGTCCTCGAAGACGAGACCGACGACCCGGATCTCGTCTACACGTTCGACCCGCTGCTGGTGACCGACCGCGGCGCCGTGCCGCTGCGCCCGGGCAAGCCGAACCGCGCCGGGGAGCCGGCGATCCTCGAGTCGTGGATGGCCGAGGCCGGGATCCCGACCGCCGGCCGGATCGAGCCGCCCGGGACCATCGAGGGCGGCGACACGCTCTGGCTGCGGCCGGACCTGTTCTGCATCGGACGGACGCTCCGGACCAACAACGAGGGCGCCCGGCAGCTGGGCGACGATCGTCGGCGGCGACGTGCGCGTCTTCGATGTCCCGTACTGGCGCGGCCCGGCCGAGCTGGTCCACCTCATGAGCGTCATCTCGCCCGTCGCCGACGACCTCGCGGTCGTCTACCTGCCGCTGCTGCCGGTCGGGCTCTGGGAGCTGCTGGGCGACCTGGGGATCCGGATGGTCGAGGTGCCCGACGAGGAGTTCCCGACGCTCGGCTGCAACGTGCTGGCGGTGCGGCCCGGCGTCGTCATCCTGGCCGAGGGCAACCCGCGGACATCGGCCGCGCTGGCGGCGGCCGGCTGCGAGGTCCACACGTATCCCGGCGACCGAGATCGGCATCAACGGCTCGGGCGGGCCGACCTGCATGACCCGGCCGGTGCTGCGTGCCTGAGGCCGAGGCCGGCGCGGCGGCGCCGTCGATCGATCGCGAGCGGCTGGTCGCCGACCTCGCGGCGCTCGTGCGGACGCCGAGCGTCACCGGGTCCGAGGAAGGCGTCGACGGCCTGGGCCGCCGACGCGCTCCGCGAGCTCGGCCTGGCGGTCGAGGTGGTCGCACCGGACCCGGCGGCGGTCCGCGCCGACCCGGACTGGCCGGGCGAGGAGATGCCGCGGACGGCGCTGCCGGTCGTGATCGGGCGGGCCGGTGGCGGCGGCGGCGCCGCGCGTCATCCTGTCCGGCCACCTCGACGTGGTGCCGCCCGGCGATCCCGCGACCTGGTCGACCGATCCGTGGGGCGGCGAGGTCCGCGACGGCGCGCCTCTACGGCCGGGGCGCCTGCGACATGAAGGGCGGCGTGGCGGCGATCCTCGGCGCGGTGCGGGCGCTCGGCGCGAGCGGGCGACCTCGACCGGCTCGCCGGCGAGCTCCTGGTCGTGCTCGTCCCGTCGGAAGAGGACGGCGGCCAGGGGACCCTCGCCGCGATCCGCGCCGGCGTGACCGGCGACCTCGCGATCATCCCGGAGCCGTCGAACGCTCGACATCGTGGTGGCCCATGCCGGCGCCATCACGTTCCGGCTGACCGTGCCCGGCCGCGCGGCCCACGCCTCGCAGCGGCGCGAGGGCGTCTCGGCGCTCGACAAGCTGTTCGTGCTGTCGCAGGCGCTCGAGGCGGACGAGACGCGCCGCAACGAGGCCGAGACCGATCCGCTGATGACCGCCCTCGGGCTGCCGTACCCGACGATCATCGGGATCGTGGGGGGCGGCGAATGGGCGTCGACCGTCCTCGATCGGGTCAGCGCCGACGGGCGCTACGGCGTGCGGCTCGGGCAGTCCGCGGCCGAAGCCGAGGCGGAGCTGCGGACGTGCATCGCGACCGCGTGCTCCGCGGACGACTTCCTGCGCGACCACCCGGCCACCGTCGAGATCACCGGCGGGCGGTTCGGGTCCGCGCGCCTCCCGTCGGACCACCCGCTGCCCGTCGGGCTGGCGGCGACGGTCGAGGCCGTCACCGGCCGGCGGCCGGCGCTGCTCGGCGAGCCCTACGGCGCCGACATGCAGATGTTCGTCAACGTCGGCGGCACCCCGTGCGTGATCTTCGGCCCGGGCGACGTCAAGGTGGCCCACAGCGCCGACGAGTCACGTGCCGCTCGACGAGGTCGAGGCGTGCGCGGCCGTGCTGGCCGCCTGGGTCGTGCGGGAGATCGGCGCCTAACTGGCCGAGGACGCGACCACCACCGACCGGCGCGCCAGCATCAGCGTGACCGGGACCGCGATCATCGCCGCGCCGATCAGGCCCAGGACCGCGAACCCGGCCGCGGCCATGATCACGCCGGAGGTCAGGCTGGCCGCGGCCGCGGAGCTCCAGATCAGCGCGTCGGTGACGCCCTGGAGCCGGGTCCGCTCGACGATCGAGAGGCCCGTGGTCAGCAGCGCCGATCCCGCGACGTAGCCGAGGTTCCAGCCGTAGCCGAGCAGGAACAGCGCGAGGAACAGCCAGGCGCCGCCCTCGGGCGGGGCGGTCGCGGCCATGACCGCCGAGACCGCCAGCGTGGCGAGGCCGGCCAGGATCGACCGGCACGCTCCCGAAGCGGTCCGTCATGCGGCCCGACAACGGGGAGAGCCCGAACATCCCGAACGTGTGCCCGCTGATCACCAGCCCGACCGCGCCGAGCGTGTGGCCGTGCTCGGTCATGTGCAGTGGGGTCATCGTCATGATCAGCACCATCACGACCTGCCCCGTGACCAGCGCGACGATGGCGACCGGCACGTGCGGGCGGGCCAGCACGGAGCGGAGCGAGACCGCGATCGAGGCATCCGGGGCGTCCGGATGCGGCCGGGCAGTCCCGACCGCGAGGTCGTAGGGATCCGGGCGGAGCAGCGTCCACGATAGGATCGCGGCGGCGCCGACGAAGATCATCGGGACGAAGTACGGGCCGGCCAGCTCCGGTAGGCCCATCTGGACCGCGAAGGCGCCGGCGGGCGCCACGAGGTTCGGCCCGATGATCGCCCCGGCCGTCGCGCCCCAGACGACAAGGCCGATGGCCGACGCTCGCCGGCTGTCCGGGTACATGTCCGCGGCGGCGTAGCGCGACAGCTGGTTCGAGGCGTTGCCGAACCCGATGAAGAAGGTGCCGAGCAGGAGCAGGGGCAGCGACACGCCGATGACGGCGACCGTGGCGACGACCGCGCCGCCCACCCCGACGACATAGCCCGTGGCGAGGCCGATCCGTCGTCCGCGCCGGGTCATGATCGCGGACAGCGAGACCGCGCCAGCAGCGGCCCCAAGGACCACCGTCGCCCCGGCGACGCCGCTCCACAGCGCACTCCCGCCCAGGTGCTGGGCGACGATCGCAGCGACCGTGACCGCGGCGATATGGCCGGTGCTGCCGAACGCGACGCCGGCGACCAGCGACCACGTGCTCCGTCGGCGGAGCTCATCGAGACGCGCGGCCGGGATCGCGGCGGCAAGGCGCATGTTCGCCCGATGATAGGGTCGCGGCTCAGTCGAGGCCGAGCGTCAGGACCTCAAGGGTGGCGCCGTGGTCCGGGGCACCGCTCGCGGGATCGTCGGGGGGCGCCTGGGCCATCTCGACGAAGCGGCAGAACGCATTCGCCAGCCGCATCTGGGCCGGCGTGCGCGCGCGGACGCGCCACAGGTCCGGCGACCCGATGACCACCGCGACGCAGCGGGCTCGCGACGTCGCGACATTGAGGCGGTGG
The DNA here is from genome assembly GCA_963813335.1 of uncultured Chloroflexia bacterium. Taxonomy (GTDB): domain Bacteria; phylum Chloroflexota; class Limnocylindria; order Limnocylindrales; family CSP1-4; genus SPCO01. The sequence continues at coordinate 112,711 of CAWEYL010000004.1, read as the reverse complement.
CCGCTGTACAGGAAGTCCATCCCGCGCGGCGCGAGCTCCGGGTTCGACGTCGTCAGCGAGTAGATGCTGACCGGCGCCTCCTGGCCCTGGAACTTGTCGACCGTGCCGACGCGTGCGCGCGTGGGGAGCAGCCGCGCGATCGTCCCGACCTGGGCGTTGTAGGGCGCGACGATCAGGACGTCTTCCCACGTGAGCCGACGCCGGACCCCCTTCGCATCGATCCACGACGCCCCGCCCTCGACCAGGGCGTGCGCCATCGATGCGACCGCGGCGGCCTCGTCGGGTGACTCGTTGTCGGCACCCGCGGTAGGGACCTCGACGATGCGTGGCCCGACGCCGTCGAGGTCCCAGCCGCCGGCCTCGAGGCGCTGGACCCCGAGGTTGCGCTCGGACTCGAGCCGGTCGTCGTAGAAGACCTCGGACGTGAACCTGGCAAGGGCCGGATGCAGCCGCCAGGTGGTCTCGAGGAACAGGCCGCGGTCCGGCGGGATGGTGGCGTGGCCGCCGAGGACGTGGGCGAGCGCCGAGCCGTCGGCGCCGGGCGGGTGCGAGCCCTGGGTCGGCTGATCGAGCTGCTGCGGGTCGCCGAGCAGCACGAGGCTCTCGGCGGAGCGCGCGACGGCCACGACATTGGCCAGCGAGATCTGGCCGGCCTCGTCGACGAACAGCACGTCGATCGCCCCGACGAGACGTGGCGAGACCCACAGCCAGCTCGTGCCGGCGGCGAAGTTCGCCCGTCCATCCGACAGCTGGTCGGCGACATCGGCCGCACCGTTCTTCGACTTGATGACGCGCTCGTCCGCGTGGACCTGGTCGGGCGGGCCGTGCTGGATCGGCCGGACGATGATGCCCTCCTCGTCCGCTGCAGTGAGGACCGCGGTGATGAGGTTGCCGATGACCTTGTGGCTGGTCCCGGTGATGCCGACCCGCTTGCCCGCCGCCAGCAGGGTCACGATCATCCGGGCGCCGCTGTACGTCTTGCCGGCTCCCGGCGGGCCCTGGATCGGCAGGACCGTCCGGTCGAGCGAGAGGGCCAGCCGGCGCGCGGCCTCGAGGTCCGTCTCGCCGGGCGTGCGCAGCGTCTCGGCCATGGGCTGGCCTGCGCGGGGCGGTCGCCCCATCAGGAGGTCGCGCGCGGCCCGGTCCGGTCCGTCGGCATCGATGCCGTGGTCGGCGACCCACGTGCCGAGCTCGCGCAGGCGCTCGCGGTGCTGCGGCGTGCCGATGATGCCGAGCGGGACGACGCCCTCGGGATGCGGCCCGTCCGGGTCGCGCCTGATATCCAGGGTGAGGGCGGCCACGTCGATGGCGACGAGCTCGCCACAGGCCCACGTGGAGTACTTCTCGTCGGGTGCCGCGGCCTTCCGGCGCGGGTCGTACAGCGTCCCGGGACGGCCGAGGTCGTACTCCTGGTCCGGGAAGGCGTAGCGCCAGACCTGCTTGCCCTTCGCCGGCTCGGCGACCGGTCCGACCGGGACCAGGCCGCCGATCGGCGCCGTTTCGTCGATGAGCTGGCTCGGGTCGAGGTCCATCAGGCGGTGGAACTCCCACCACGTGGCTTTGTCCTCGCGGCGGTGCCAGCCGAGGAGCTGGGCGAGGAGCCAGCGGCCCTGCTGCTCGGGCGTGCGCTCGCCGGGCTCGATCGGCACGATCGCCGGATCCGCCAGGCGGTCGACGAGCGCCTGCGTCGCGGCGAACTCCTCGGAGACGTTCTCCGGCAGCTCGGCGCGCGGGCCGGGCCGGGGGACGTCTTGCCTGGTCAGCGTCGCGAGCTCGGTGCGCAGCCCCTCCAGCCAGTCGCGGAGCTCCCGGTTGCTGACGACGTCGTCGCGGTTGTAGCGCTCGATGCGGTCGAGCTGATCGGCCGCGGGTCGCTCGCCCTCGCCGAGCTGGAGCCACTGCTCGAACGCGACGATGCTCGATCCGGCGTCGCGCAGGTCGACCTCCCGGGTGAACCCGTAGAACGCCTCCATCTTCTTGATCGAGTAGCTCTCGACCGAGGCGCGCAGCGACTGGCGGACGGCGCGCAGCAGGTCGACGAGGACACCGCCGCGGAGCAGGGCGTCCACCTCGTCCTCGCGGGTCCCGTAGCGGCCCATCAGGCGCTTGAGCGCGGTGGGCTCGTACGGGGCGTAGTGGTAGATGTGCAGGTCCGGGTGCTCGCGCAGGCGATCGGCGATGAAGTCCATGAGCCGCTCGAAGGCGGCCTGCTCACCGGCCAGGGTGAACTCGCCCGCCTCGTCGCGCGACCAGATCGGGTGGAACACCCCGTCCATGTCGAGCACGCCGAAGAGATAGTCCAGCCCGTCGTCGAGCGCGAACGGGTCGCCTTCGATGTCGAAGAAGAGGTCGCCGCGGGAGGGCGGCGGCAGCGTCGCCAGGCCGCGTTCGGGGTCGATCGGCAGCCCGGGCTCCGGCAGGAGCAGCTCGTAGCGCGGCCGACCGCCGGCCCGCCGGCCCTCCAGCTGGATGCGGGCCTGCTCGTGGACGCGCTCCATCGCGGCCTCGCCGGTGCCCTCGATCCGCGGGACGAACGGCAGCGGTGCGTCGCCGAGGCCCTCGAGGGTCGTGATCCCGCGTTCCTCCAGGGCACGGCGCTGGCGGCCGCTGATGCCCGCCACGAGGCTCAGGTGGTCGTCGGCCCGCCGGCGGGCGGCGCATTCGGGAGCCCAGCGGCAGACCGCGCAATGGTCGACCGGCTCCGGGTAGCTTCCGACGGGCGGGAACGCGACCGTGGCCGGGTCGGCCACCGTCGCGAGGAAGCGATCCCTGGCCCCGCGGTAGTAGGCCATGAAGTCGTCCACCCGCAGGCGCTCGACGGCCCGGGCGCTCCCGCCGAGGGCGACGTACATCCATTCCGGCCGGACCCCCTGGAGGCGTTCCAGCTGGTCGACGTACGAGCAGATCTGGAGGACGGCGCTGGCCTTGACGTGGCGGGCGAGCTTGGTGTCGGCGACCTCGTAGTGCCATGGACCCCAGGTCGATGGCCGGGCGGGGTCGTCGACCCGCTGGAGGAAGTCGGCGTGGCCGCGCCAGGTCCCATCGAAGAAGGTGGCCTGGTAGATGACGTCAGCCCCGGCCGCCATGGCCTTGATCGTGGCCGTGGCCGCGGCGCGGAGCTGCTCGCCGCGGTCCTCGATGGAGCCGTCCGGCGTGATCTCGACCGCCGTGCGACCCGCCGCCGCGAGGTCGGCGAGATAGCGCTTCTCGTGCTCGAACCCGCGCTTGCGGATGATGTCGAGCTCCGGGTCATCGCGCATGGGCCGCTGGACGAGCCCGGCCTGGGCGGCGCGCTCGAGCGCGGTCAGGTGCTCGCAGGCGAGGTAGGCGACGAGGTCCGTGGCGGCATAGACCGGGCGGCCGTCGATGCGGTCCACCTAGTCGCGTTCCGGTTGCACGCGGCAACCGTAGCCGCTGGACGTGTCAGGTTGTGCGGCACGGCCGCGCGCGAGACGCGGACGGCGGTGCCGGGGCGACCCTAGTGCGATCGGCGGACGTAGCCGCAGATCGGGCAGGTCGCGGTCCCCGTCGTCTGATCGACGTCGAGGAAGCTGGTGCAGCCGTTGGTGCTGCAGTAGGGCGGCCGGACGCCGGTGCCCGCCGCGGAGCTGCGGCGGCGCATGCGGCGCATGGCCGTCTGTCGTCCGGCAAGGGACGAGGTGGTGGAACGGGACAACATGGTGCTGGGTACTCGTTTCTGGCGCGCCGGGAATGGCGGTGTGGGCCATCGGCTGCGCGACCGGTATGCGTTCGCTCCACGGCCATATCCGGCCCGGAGCGGTGATGAGGATCCGGCGAGGCGCTGGGAGCGTCCGGTTTGTCGGCGCTCGACCGCGATCATCGCGACGGATCGGGAACCCATCTACCATACGCCCTGCACCCGGCCTGCGTCAAACACCGGCGGGGCGTTCACAGCGATGATTCACGAGTCTTCATCATCGCTTGGTTGATTCGACATGCCGCGGGTCGCAGATTCCGCGCGACCGCTGCTGACATCATCCTTGGAGGAGGTACTACCCAGTATGGGACGCGTCGTACGTCGCATGGCCGCCCTCGGCCTGATCGCCTTCCTGATCCTCGTGGGCGTGCCGACCGCGGCCGCAGCTGACACCGTGAGCCTGTCGACCCCGTACCCGGGCGTCGCCGTCGCCCCCGGCACGAAGGTCAGCTTCGATGTCTCGGTCAAGACCGACACGTCGGCCCGGGTCGACCTCTCGCTCAAGGACGTGCCGGCGGACTGGACCGCGTCGCTGTTCGGCGGTGGGTTCATCGTCGACGGCGTCCAGACCAGCGGGACGACCGCCGCGACCGTGCGCCTCGACGTGACCGTGCCGGCCGCCGCGGCCGCCGCGACCCAGCGGATCGCGGTCGTGGCCAGGACCGGGACCGCGACGGACACGCTGCCGCTCGACATCCGGGTCACCCCGAACGCCGCCGGCGACGTCAGCCTGACCACGGACTTCCCCTCGCTCAAGGGCCCGTCCACGACGACGTTCTCGTTCAATCTCACGCTCCATAACGACACCTCCGAGGACCTCACCTTCACGGGCGTCGCCACGGGTCCCGACGGCTGGACCATCACGACCCAGGTGAGCTCCGAGAGCCAGGCCGCGAACGCGCTCGTGAAGGCCGGGGCGACCACGCCGGTGACCGTCACGGCCAAGGCGCCGGCCGCGATCGACGCCGGCCAGTACCCGATCTCGGTGGACGTCACCAGCGGCTCGCGCACCGCTCACCAGGACCTCGGCGTCGAGATCACCGGGAGCTACTCGCTGACCCTCTCGACGTCGGACCAGCGGCTCAACGCGAACGCGACCGCCGGCGCGGTCACCGACCTGACGCTCGTCGTCACGAACACCGGCACGGCGCCCGTCCAGGGCGTCGCCCTGTCGGCGACGCCGCCGAGCGGCTGGACGGTGACGTTCGATCCGCCGACCGTCGACGTCACCACCGACGTCCCGGCCAACGTCACGGCCCACCTGACCCCGTCCGGCGACGCCATCGCGGGCGACTACGTGACGACCTTCAAGGCGACCGCGCCGTCCAATCTCGCGTCGGCCAGCGCCGACATCCGCGTGACCGTGGAGACCTCGCTCCTGTGGGGCGCGGTCGGGATCGCGCTGATCGCGGTCGTGCTCGTCGGCCTGTGGTGGACCTTCCGCCGCTTCGGCCGACGATGAGCCGACCGGAGGGGGCCGAACCCCTCATCAAGACCCGCCGCCTGACGAAGCGGTACGACACGCTCACCGCGGTCGACCACCTCGACCTCGAGGTGCGGCCGGGCGAGATCTTCGGGCTCCTCGGCCAGAACGGCGCGGGCAAGACCACCACGATCCTGATGCTGCTCGGGCTGACCGAGCCGTCGAGCGGCGACGCGCTCGTGGCCGGTCTCGACCCGACGCGACACCCGCGCGAGGTCAAGCGGCGGGTCGGGTATCTGCCCGACGCCGTCGGGTTCTACGGCGGCCTGACCGGCCGCCAGAACCTGCGCTACACCGCCCGGCTCAACGGGCTCAAGGGCGCCGCGGCCGAGAGCGCGATGTCGTCCGTCCTCGACCAGGTCGGGCTGACCGACCGGGCCGACGACGCCGTCGAGACCTATTCGCGCGGCATGAAGCAGCGTCTCGGCATCGCCGACGCCCTGGTGAAGAGCCCCGACATCCTGATCCTCGACGAGCCGACGACCTCGATCGACCCGCTCGGCGTGGTCGAGATCCTCGATCTCCTGCGGACGCTCGTCCACGAGCAGGGGCTGGCGATCCTGCTGTCGAGCCACCTGCTGACCCAGGTCCAGTCGGTCTGCGACCGGATCGGGATCTTCGCGGCCGGCCGCATGGTCGGCGAGGGCACCATGGCCCGCCTGGCCAGCCTGTTCGGCGACGGCTCGGCCGCCATCGAGGTCGACCTCGAGGGGACGGAGGCCGCTGAGGTCAAGCGCGCCGAGGCCATCCTCCGCGGCCTGCCCCACGTCACCGACGTGATCGCCCCGACCGGGCGCTCGACGACCTGGCACATCTCGGTGCGCCCTGCGGCCGAGGAGACCAGCGTCCGGACGGCGATCCTCGGCGCGGCCGTCAACAACGACCTGCGCCTGACCTCGCTCCGGCCGCTGGTGCCGTCGCTCGACGACATCTACCGGACGGCGCTCCACCGCCGAGGCCTCGCGGACCGCGCGATCGCGGGTGGAAAGACCGCCGCATGAGCGCCACCACGCGTCCCGCCCGGCAGGCCCGGCCCGCCGCGCCCGTCGAGGTCGAGGTCGAGCAGGACCTGCCGCGCCTGCCCGCCGGCTGGCGGATCGTCGCCATCAAGGAGTTCGCGGACCACATCCTGAGCATCCGGTTCTTCGTGCTGCTCGTCGTCCTCGGCCTGGCGACCGCCATCCCGCTCTACTTCGCGGCCGACCAGATCCGACAGCTCGCGCCGCAGGCCAGCGGCTCGGCCGCGGTCTTCCTCGCGCTGTTCTGGTTCGGGTCGCCGGACATCTCGATCCTGACCGTGGCGACGTTCGTGGCGATCGTCGCGCCGCTGCTCGGGCTGGCGTTCTCGTTCGACGCGGTCAACGGCGAGCGCTCCGAGGGCACGCTGCCGCGCCTGCTGTCCCAGCCCATCTACCGCGACGACGTCGTCAACGGCAAGTTCGCCGCGGGTCTCGCGATCATCGGCCTGGTCCTCGTGTCCGTGGTGCTGCTGATCTCCGGGTTCGGGATGCTCCGCCTCGGCATCGTGCCCCACGGCGAGGAGGTCGTCCGGCTCGTGGCGTGGGTCCTGGCCACGTTCCTGTACGTCGCCCTGTGGCTCTCGTTCGGCCTGCTGCTGTCGGTCGCGATCCGGCGCGCGGCGACGTCGGCGCTGGTCGGATTCGGCATCTGGCTCGTCTTCACCATCTTCGGGCCGCTGATCGTGACCCTCGTCCAGGGGTTCGTCACGCCGGGCGGGAACGCCACGCCGGACCAGGTCCTCGGGGCCATCCAGGTCCGCGAGTTCATCTCGCGGCTGCTGCCGAGCCAGCTCTACGCCGATATCTCGAACGTGCTGCTGCGCCCCGACTTCGGCCTGAAGAACCTCTCGACCCCGTCCACCATCGGGCAGTACCAGCAGTCGCAGCAGCAGATCCCGGGCATCAACTCGCTGGACCAGAGCCTGCTCCTGGTCTGGCCGCAGGTCGTCGTGCTCATCGCGCTGACCGTCGTCTGCTTCGCGGCGGCGTACGCGCTGTTCATGCGCCAGGAGGTCCGCGCCTAGGGCGGTCGGCGGGCTCCGGGCGGACGGCCGCCTCGACCCGTTTTGCGAAGCCATCTAGTCGAGCGCCTCGCGGGCGCCTATCCTCCTGCGCATCGAGGACGAGCGTCGTGCCTCGTCGTGGCCGGATACAGGGAGGACCCGATGACCGAGAGCGGCACCCCCAGCGACCCAGGCACCCCGCCGCCCGCGGCTGGCACGCCGCCGCCCGCGGCAGCCGCCCCGCCGCCGACGAGCGGCTGGCAGACGCCACCAGCGCCGGCCGCCGCGCCGGTCGTCGGCGCCCCTGGTTTCGTCTACGCCGACGTCCCGAACCGGATCATCGCGCTGATCATCGACGCGATCGTCCTCGGGGTCATCAACGTGATCGTCTTCGGTATCCTCTACGGGATCCTCGGCTTCGGGATCCTGAGCTTCCTCGCCAGCTCCGTCGTCGGCCTGGCCATCAGCGCTGGGTACTACACCTACACCTGGACGGCCATGCGCGGCACGGTCGGGATGAAGGCGCTCGGCATGCAGATCGGCAACGCCGGCGACGGGGTGACCCTCAAGCAGGACCAGGCGGTCCGTCGCTGGCTTGTCCTTGCTGGTCCGCAGGTCCTCTCCCAGGCGGCGCAGATCTCGCTCGGCTGGACCCTCGGGTTCGTCATCGCGATCGCCACGCTGGCCTGGTACATCTTCCTGCTGAAGACCACCGCGGACAGCCCGACCAAGCAGGGCTGGCACGACGTCTTCGTGAACTCGATGGTGGTCAAGTCGGCGCGCGCCGCCTGAGGACGAGGCCCGCCGCGCGGCGACGTCAGGTCCCGCGCTCGGCCGTGATGCGGCGCAGAGCCCGGTAGAGGGGTCGCAGCCGCCCGTACATCGGGCGGTAGACCGAGCGGTACAGCTCGTCGTAGCGGTCGCGCGCGACTGGCTCGGGATCGCGGACCTCGGCGACCCGGATCATCGCCGCGGCCGCGCTCGCGACGTCCGGGTGGAAGCCGAGGCCCACGGCGGCATCGATCGCCGCGCCCAGGGCCGAGGTCTCGTGCGTGTGGGCGCGGCCTACGGGCAGCCCGAACACGTCCGCGGTCAGCTGGACCGCGGCCGGGCTCTGGGCACCGCCGCCGGCGATGCGGGCCGAGGTGATCGGCACGTGCGTGCGGGCGGCGGTGCGCTCGGCGCCCTCGCGGAGCGCGTAGGCAAGGCCCTCGAGGATCGCCCGGTAGAGGTGGGCGCGGCTGTGGCCCGCCTGGAAGCCGATGATCGCACCGCGCGCCTCGGGACCCGGGATGCGCACGCCCGGCGACCAGTACGGCTGGAGCATCAGGCCGTCCGAACCGGCCGGGACCGTGCGGGCGAGCTCGTCGAACAGCACCTCCGGGGCGATCCCGCGCTCGGCCGCCTCGGCCACCTCGCGGTCGCCGAATTCGCGCTTGAACCACTCCACCATCCAGTAGCCGCGGTAGACCTGGGTCTCCAGCGTCCAGGCGCCGGGGATGGCGGCCGGGAACGGCGGGATCAGCGGGATGGGCTCGACGTAGCGCAGGCTCGTGACGTTGGCGGTCGCCGCCGTGCCGTACGAGATCCCGACGGTGTCCGGGCCGGTCGCACCCGAGCCGAGCACCTCGCAGGCCTTGTCGGCGGCCGCGGCGACCACGCGGCAGGCCGGCCGGCAGGCCCGTGGCCTCGGCGGCGGCCGCGCTGAGCTCGCCGAGCCGCCCGGCCGGCGCCACCAGCTCCGGGAGCCAGCCCGGGTCGAGCGGGGCGACGGTCCACTTCCAGTCGCCCGGCGCGGCCCAGCGGAGGCGCTTGTAGTCGAACGGCAGGTAGCCGACCTGCGCCGCGGTGGCGTCGACCCAGCGGCCGGTCAGCCGGTGCGTCAGGTAGCCGGACAACCCGACGTAGTGGCGGACGCGCGCCCAGGCCTCGGGCTCGGCCTCGCGCAGCCAGTTCGCCTCGCAGTCGGCGGCGAAGCCGGCGACCGTGTCGGTCAGGCCCGTGACCCGGAACACGGCGCCCATCGCGCCGCCGACACGCGGCGGATCGGCGGCGCGGCACTGGTCGAGCCAGACGATGGCGGGGCGGATCGGCTCGCCGGCCTCGTCGGTCACCACGATCGTCCCGCGCTGCGTGGTCAGCGTCACCCCGGCGATCGCGTCACGGCGCACCGCGGGGTCGGCGAGCAGCCGCCGGGTGGCCTCGCCGATCGAGCGCCAGTAGAGCTCGGGGTCCTGCTCCGCGCAGCCCGGCCGCGGCGAGACGTACGGCTCGATCGGGACCTTCGCGCCGGCGAGGACCACGCCCGTCGGGGTCGAAGGCGATCGCCCGCACGCTCTGCGTCCCGACATCGATGGCGACGATGGTGTCGCCGGTCACGACCCGTCCCCGAGGAGCACGCCCGGCGCCATGATCCCGTCGGGGTCGAGCGCGCCGAACGCGGCGCGCAGCGTCGCCATCCCGACCGCGCCCTTCTCGGCCTCGAGGTAGGGCACGTGGTCGGTCCCCACGCCGTGCTGGTGGCTGATGGTCCCGCCGTGGGCGACGATGACCTCGCTCGCGGCGGTCTTCAGGCGGCGCCAGCGCTCGAGCGTCTCGTCCGGGTCGGGCGCCAGCCGGAACACGTACGTGGCGTAGAGGCTCGACCCGCTGCGGTAGACGTGCGAGAGGTGGCTGAACGCGTGGACGCGCTCGCCGAGCGGCTCGAGGCCGCGGCGAAGGGCCGGGCCGAGCGCCGCCGCCAGCGGCTCCAGGCGGCCCCAGTCGACCGCGGTCTCCAGGGTGTCCACCGCGTATCCGGCGTCCCACAGGGTGTTGCGCAGGTAGGCGCTGCGGAAGCGCTGCCGCTCCCAGGCGGCGGCCACCCCGGGGACGCGGACGGCGGCGCGCGTCGCGGCGATCGCGCCGACATCACGGAGCGCGGCGCCGACCACCCGGCTCGAACCGGAGACGCCGACGATCGCGAGGCAGCGCTCGCCGTCGGGGGCGCGCAGGGCGAGGTAGCGGCGCAGGAACCGCGCGCCGCGTGCGTCGCCGGCCAGCGCGAAGGTGGTCGCGGTCTCGAGCGGGGTCGAGACGCGGACCATGTCGAGGGGCACGCCGGAGCGGGCCAGGTCCCGCGCGAAGGCGACGGCCCGCGGCCAGCCCCCGAGCACGAACGCGACCCGTTTCGTCGTCTCGGCGATCGGCCGCGCGCGGACGACGACGTCGGTGATGATCCCGGCCCGGCCCTCGGAGCCCAGGATCAGGTGGCGCAGGTCCGGCCCGGCGGCCGAGGCGGGGTGGGTCGGCAGCTCGAGCGGACCGGCCGGCGTCTCGACGTGCCCGCCCGCGAAGAGCGCCTCGATCCGTCCCGAGCCGATCGATTCCTGGCCGGCCGAGCGCGCGGCGACCCAGCCGCCGACCGTCGAGAGCTCCCACGACTGCGGGTAGTGCCCGAGCGTGAGGCCGACCGCGCCCAGCTCCGCCTCGACCGTCGGGCCGAGCGCCCCGGCGCCGAACGTCGCGAGCCCGCTCGCCGGGTCGAGGTCGGTGAGCCCGGCCATGCCCTCGAGGGCGACCGTGATGACCGGCTCGTCGCCCGGCCGGATCGTCACGCCCCCGACGACGCTCGTGCCGCCGCCGTACGGGACCAGGCGCGCGCCTCGCGCCGCGGCGAGCGCGAGCAGCTCGCGGGCGTCGGCGCGGCTGACCGGGCGGGCCACGGCGTCGGGGACGGCCCGGATGCGGCCGGAGCGGATGGCGATCCAGTCCGGCAGGCTCTGGCCGGTCGCATGGCGGAGACGCGACTCGGGGTCGAGGTCCAGGCGCGCATCCGGCTTCAACCGTGACGCCGGCACGGCCGCCAGGACGTCCTCGAGGCTCGCGTCGGGCTGGGGCGCGCCGGGTCCGATGAGCCGCTCCAGCAGGCCGCGCGCGCCCGCTGCCAGGGTCACCTCGACGTCGTCCTCGCCCCACCCGTTCCAGCGCCGCATCCGCACCTCCGGCGCCTATCGTGCGCCACCGGGCCGCCGGCGTTTCCGTCAGGCCGTGCCGCCCAGGCCGGTCAGAACGGGGGCCAGGGGATGGCCGGCCAGCTCGGGGAGGGGAGCGGGAACCGGCCCTCGGCGAGCAGGCCGTCCAGCCGGCGCCGCGTCGCGCGGACCTCGACCGCGGAGAGCAGCCCGCGCAGCGAGGCGCCCAGGTCGCTGTCCAGGCTTGCCCGGATCCGCTCCAGGCCGGCGACCTCGTCGGGGGCGAACGGCGTGCCGCGCCACGCCCACAGCACGGTCCGCAGCTTGGGCACCGGCGAGAAGCAGACGCCGTGGTCGACGCCGTAGACGTGGCGGCCACCGTCGACCGGCAGGATGTGGCCGCCCTTGCGGTCGGTGTTGTTCATCGCCGCGTCCAGGACGGCCATCCGGCGCAGGCGCGGGTCGTCCTCGTAGACCCAGGCCATGACGTCCACCGCGGGGTCGGGCTCGACGTACGCCTGGAGCATCCCGTCGCCGAACGGCCCGTCGCGCAGCACGGTCGGCGGGACGATCCCCCAGCCGCTCGCCTCGGACACGTGCCAGGCCGCCATCTCGCGATGGCTCAGCGTCCCGTCCGGGAAGTCGTCGAGCGGCCGCTCGCCGAGCGTCGGCTTGTAGATGGCGTCGATGACGGTCGAGGGGCCGGGTTCCGGGCACGGCCGCGTGACCGAGACCAGCATCGCGTTGTTGGACGACTCGACGATGCGCCCGACCACGTCGATCTCGCCCTCGCGCAGGACGTCCAGCGTCGTCGCCGGGTCGAGCATCGGCCGGCTAGTTGAGGTAGTGGCCGTTGCGACGGGCGCAGATGTGGCCCTGCGGATCGAGCGGCTGGCCGCACAGCGGGCACGGCGGCCGCCCGCCGGCGACCACGCGGTGCGCCCGCTCGACGAAGGAGCGGGCGGCGTCCGCGGTCAGGCGCACGCGCAGCAGGTCCGGGCCGTCCTCGTCCGCGTCGTCATCGTCCTCCGGGTCGATCGGGTCGCCGTCCTCGTCCAGGCCGCGTGCCTCGAGGAGCACCCGCTCCGCGCCGACGTCCCAGCCCAGCGTCAGCGAGCCCGCGCGGAAGGCCTCGTTGAGCGGCTCGTCGAGCGGCTCGTCGTCGCGGGCCGCGGCCGGTCCGCTCGCGGCCGATGCCGCCTCGGGGACGCCGCGCCGCTCGAGCTCGGCCAGGAGCTCCCAGAGCCGCTCGGCGAGGACGCTCACCTGGACCTTCTCGAGCGCGACGCTGACCACGCGCTGCCCCTCGCGGGCCTGCAGGAAGAACGCCCGGTCGCCGGGCTCGCCGATGGTGCCGGCGACGAAGCGTTCGGGCGGATCGAAGATGTAGCGACGTCGGGGCATGTCCGGAATCTATACCGATTCGGCCGACGGACCGTCAGCTGACGTGGATGGCCCGGGTGTCCCAGCCGCGGGCGCCATCCGGGGCCGGCGGGCTCGGCTGCTCGGTCTGGGTCTGGCCGGCCCCGTCGGTGGCGCGGACCTGGATCGTGTGGTCGCCCGGCGTGGCGGCCCAGTCCAGCACCCACTGGACCCACGTGGCATCCGAGATCGGGCGCGACAGCCGGGCGTCGTGCCATGTGCCGTCGACGGACACCTCGACGCGGCTGACCCCACGGTCCGGTGCCCAGGCGATCCCGGCGATCGCGACCTGCCCGGCGACGGCCGAACCGACGGGGGTGTCGATGCGCGACTGCGTCAGGATCGGCGCCTCCTTCGACCAGCCGAGCGGGACCCAGTAGCCGTCGAAGGCCTCGAGCGTGGTCAGCTCGAGCTCGGCGAGCCACTTGGTGGCCGACACGTAGCCGTACAGCCCGGGGACGATGAGCCGCGCCGGGAAGCCATGGGCGGCCGGGAGCGGCTGGTCGTTCATGCGGACCGCGATCATCGGCTCGCGCTGCGGGTCCATGACCCAGGCGGTCGGCATGCCGGCGGTCCAGCCGTCCACCGAGCGCCCGACGAGCTGCGTGGCCGACGCCTGGACGCCGGCCATGGCGAGGACCTCGCGGAGGCGGACGCCGGTCCACTTCGCGTTGCCGACGAGCTTCCCGCCGACCTCGTTGCTGACGCAGGCGATCGTCACGTACTGCTCGAACATCGGCAGCCCGACCAGCTCCTCCCAGGTCAGCGTCGTCTCGCGGTCGACCAGGCCGTGGATGCGCAATGACCAGTCCGCGGTCTCGACGATCGGCGTCAGGAGGGTCGTGTCGATCCGGTAGAAGCGCTCGTTCGGCATCACGATCGGGGTCAGCCCGGCGACGGTCGGTTGGAGGTCCTGGTCCGCGCCGAGCGCGGGGACCGTCACTGACGCCGGCGGGATCGTGCTGTCGGCCTGGTCGGGGATCGCGCGCTGGCGGTCGAGGAGCGCACGACCGCCGATGCCGGCGACCACCGCGGCGGCGGTGACGCCCCCCGCCCGGACCATGAACGACCGTCGCGACCAGTCGGGCATCGTCCGCTCGGCGGTCGGGCCGACGACGCGGGCCGGCGCCGTGGCCCGGCGCGGGCCGACCAGCCAGCCGAGGACCCAGATCCCGAGCGCGACCGAGACCGCAGCCGCCACCGCGGTGATCGGTGCCGATGCCAGCGGGTCGCGCAGGGCGGCGAGGAAGCCGACGACCCCGAACAGGGCGAAGCCGATGGAGGCGAGGCCGAGGCGCGAGCGAGCGACGATCCCCAGCCCGGCCCCGATGGCCAGCGCCACGACGACGATGGACACCTCGAGGGCGAGCTTGTCGTTGGTCCCGAACAGCCCGACCATCACGTCCTTGGCACCCGGCGGCTGCAGGTCGATCACGAGCTGGCCGATCCCGGCGACGAGCGAGCTGGCGCCCGCCAGGAGACCGGCGAGGAGTTCCGAGGTGCCGAGGGCGACCGCCGTGGCGGCGATGCCGCCCATGGCGGCGCGTGAGGTCGAGGTCATCGTTCCGGGAGCGTGGCAGCGGCGTGTGACGGCTCGATGTCGGCGGCCGGCCGCAGGCGTGCCCACGCGCGACCGTCGCGGTGCTCGACCAGCAGGGGCAGTCCGAAGGCGTCGCTGAGTACCGGGCCGGTCAGAACGGCCTCCAGCAGCCCGGCCGCCACGACGCGGCCCGCCCTGAGCACGAGGCCGTGGGTGAACCCCGTCGGGATCTCCTCGAGGTGGTGCGAGACCAGGACGATGGCCGACGGCTGCGCCGCCGCCGCCAGCCGGGCGAGGTCCGCGAGGAGCGTCTCGCGCGCCCCGAGGTCCAGGCTGGCCGCCGGCTCGTCGAGCAGGAGCAGGTCCGGGTCGGGCATGAGGGCGCGGGCGATCGAGACCCGCCGGCGCTCGCCGGCGGACAGCGTCCCGTGCGGCTGGTCCGCCGCCGCGGCCATGCCGAGGTCGGCCAGCAGCGACCGGGCACGTTCGCGGTCGGCATCGTGGTACTCGTGCCACCACGGCTCGGTGGCGGCGTTGCGTGCGGTCATGACGAGGTCGACCGGGGTGAGGTCGTCGCGCAGGACCGCCTCGACGGCACTCCCCGCCGAGCCGATGCGGCGGCGCACCTCGCGGCTGTCGACCTTGCCGTAGCGGGCCCCGAGGACCTCGACCGTGCCCGCCGTCGGCCAGAGCGTCAGGCCGGCGACGGACAGCAGCGTGGTCTTGCCCGAGCCGTTCGCCCCGATGATGACCCAGCGCTCGCCCGGGCGGACGTGCCAGTCGAGCGGGCCGAGGATCGTCCGGCCGGCGCGCCGGACCACGAGCCCGTCGATGGCGATGACGTCGTCCATGGCCGCGATGCTAGCCGACGGCCGGCGGCCCGCTACGGAGCGGGCGGCGGCGGGGTCGGTGTCGGGGTGGGTGTCGGCGTGGGCGTGGGGGTCGGCGTCGGTGTCGGGGTGGGCGTGGGCGTCGGTGTCGGCGTGGGCTCCGCCGAGGGCGGCGCGCTCTCGGATGGGGTCGGGGATGGCGAGGCCGGTGGGCAGAACACCGGGGCGACCGCACCAGAGGCGTTCGGATCCGGTGTCGGCAGCTCGAAGGACGGGACGACGCCGCTGGCGTCCGGGGTCGGCAGCGGGATGCACGACGGCGACGGGCTCGGGCTCGGCCCGCAGCTCGCCGGCGCCGACGAACGCGCCCCACGAGCGCCCGTACGGATGGTAGGTGGGGTTGTAGAAGTACGCGGTCTTGGTCCGCTCGGGTCCGCCGACCGTGCCGGGGCCCTTCTCGGCCCGGCGGAGCCAGTCGCGGTCGGCTTTCATCCAGTTGTCGTAGCGGCTCTCGAAGCCGACGCCGGGCTCCGTGAGGACGTCGACGCCGCACGTGTTGGCAGTGAGCTGCTTCGTCGGCGCGCTGTTGCCGATGAACCACTCGTCGACGGACTTGCCGCCCTTGTCGGCGAGCAGCCCGGTCCACGGGTCGATCGAGGCACGGGTCAGGCCATCCGGGCGGGTGAACTTCGCGATCGGCCAGGTCTTGGTGGCCTCCTCGAGGAACCCCTGCCAGACGTACGTGGCGACGTTGATCGAGAAGACGTTCCCGACCGGCGTGTTGTCGCTGTTGCCGTCCCAGACGCCGACCGCCAGCGCGTAGGCGCCGTCGGCGCGGGCCGCCTTGGACGGGGCCGCGATGTAGCCGTAGGCGTTGAGGTCCTTGGCGTCGTTGTTGGTCCCGGTCTTGAGGGTCGCCGGGCGTCGGCCGTCCGGCGAATCGATCGCGAACTTGCCCCAGAACGGGTTGACGTTGGGGTTGGTGTTGCCGGCCAGGATGTCGGTGATGACGAAGGCGGCCTGCGGGCTCACCACGGGCGTGCCCGCCGGTGGCACGTAGGGTGGGATCACGTCGGTCCCGTCCCGGTCGGTGACGGTCAGGATCGTGGTGTGGTCGACCCGCTTGCCGGCGTTGCCGAACGTGCCGTAGGCGGTCACGAGGTCGACCGGCCGGACCTCCTGGACGCCGAGCGCCAGGGCCAGGCCAGCGTTCGTCGTGTCGGCCTGGAAGGTCATGCCGAAGTCCTTGGCCTTGGCGAAGACGCGGGCCGGCGAGTTGATCTGCATCGCCTTGACCGACGGGATGTTGAGCGAGAACTGGAGCGCCGTCCGCAGGCGGACCGGCCCGCGCTCGAGGTTGTCGGCATCGCTCGGCGTGTAGCCGCCGCCGAAGTCGGTCGCGCTGTCCATGAACATCGAGCCGGCGGTGAGCGTCCCGTCGTCGATCCCCACCACGTAGTTGAACGGCTTGAACGCCGAGCCCGGCTGGCGATAGCCCTTGCCCACGACGTCGTACTGGGGCTGGAAGCGCTTGCTGGTCGAGGTGGAGTAGTAGTCGGCGCTGCCCACGTAGGCGACCAGCTCGCCGGTCTGGTAGTCGACCGCCACGAGAGCGCTGTTGCGGACGTTCTTGTTCGACAGGTTGGTCATCCATGGCTGGACGTCCTTGAAGCCGAGCCGCTTCGCGGCCGCCTTGGGATCCTTTGCGTGGGGCACGATCGCGGCCGCCTTGACCCACTTCTCGGCGATCCGCTGCATCGGGACGTCGAGGGTCGTCGTGACGCGCAGGCCGCCCTGCTCGAGCGCGGGGCAGGTCTCCGCGTCGGGGCCGCACAGCTTGGCGGTCAGCTCGTCGCGGACCGCCCACACGAAGTGCGGGGCGATCCAGCGCGGGGTCGCCTGGCTGGCCAGGGTGACGACGTCGTGCTTGGCGGCCTCGAAATCGGCGGCGCTGTAGGCGTCGCCCGACATCGGGGTGCGGTCGCCCTCGGCGAGCAGGTCGAGGATGTCGTTCCGGCGCTGGACGATGGTCGTGTCGTCGGGGACCACGAGCGTCGACTTGGGGCACGTCTCGTCCGCGGCCACCACGGTCGTGCACTGCTCGATGGCGTTGCGCACGAGGTCGTAGTTCGACGGCGACTTCGGGAGTCCGGCGATGATCGCCGCCTGCGCCGGCGTCAGCTTGTCGAGCGAGACCCCGAAGTACTCCTGGGCCGCGGCGGCAACGCCGTAGGCCTGGTTGCCGTAGTAGTTCTGGTTGAGGTAGGCGGTGATGATCTGCTGCTTGCCGGTCACCCCGGGGAACGCCTCGGTCAGGCGGATCGACTGGATGATCTCCTTGAGCTTGCGCTCGGCGGTCCGGCTGGGGTCCTGGACCAGCTTGTCGTCGAGCAGCCGCGCGCGGACGAGCTGCTGGGTGATGGTCGAGGCGCCGCGGCTGTTGCCGCGCAGCGAATCGAGGGTGGCGGAGATGATCGCCACCGGATCGAAGCCGGCGTTCTCCCAGAACGTCTTGTCCTCGACCGCGGTGGTCGCATCGAGCAGGACCGGCGGGATCTGGTCGTAGGTGACCACATCGCGCTTCGAATCGCCGAAGCGGGCCAGCTCGATCTTGCCGGTCCGGTCGTAGATGACCGATTCCTCGGGCAGGACGTACGAGGTGAGCTCGTGCGGGTCCTTCAGGTCGCGGAGCAGCGACTGGAAGATGCCGACGGACGCCAGCGCGCCGATGATGCCGACGCCCGCCATGAACGCCATGACGATGATCGCCAGCCAGCCCATGGTGGACGGGCTGGTGCGGCGCGGGCTCTCGCGGTCGGCGGCGGACTGCACGGCGGGCGGACTCCGGAAGGGTCTCGGACGGTGGGTGGGCGGCCTAAGGATGCCGCAAGTGCCCGTTTCACGACGTCAGCGGAGAGGGATGACGACGAGGGCGCGCTCCGCGCCGGGCTCGTTCTGGTGACGCGTCAAGCTTCGGCCGTGTGTCGCCAGGATGAGCCTGCCTGGCCGTGGTCGGGCCTCGCCGAGGTCCGTCCTCGCGTCGTTGCTGAGACTGAGTATCGACAGGTCGGGCGAAACCGAGTATTGTTCGCTACATGGAGACCCTCGACCCGATCGTCACCGCTCTCGACCGCGCGGGCTATCGCCTGACCGCACCGCGCCGCACGCTCGCCGAGCTGATCGCCGAGCACGAGGGATCATTCACCGCCCACGACCTCCTGGCCGAGAGCCGCCGCCGACGCCTCCGCGTCGGGCGCGCGACCGTCTTTCGAACCCTCGACGCGCTCACCGAGCTGGGCGTGATCGAGCGGCTCGACCTCCTGTCGGGTGAGCACGCGTTCGTCGCCTGTCGGCCAGCCCACCACCATCACGTGGTGTGCTCTCGGTGCGGACGTGCCGCGGAGATCGACGACCGCGGGCTGCGGTCCGTCGTCCGGGACATCGCCCGCCGCTCCGGCTACCGCATCGACGACCACCGCCTCGAGCTCTTCGGCCTCTGCCCGGCATGTCTTGCCGCGCAGCCCGGTCCGACGAGCGCGACCGCCTGACCCACCCTCGGCCTGGAGGAACGATCATGGCATCCGCCCGACCTCGCATGAGACTGGGTCTCACACTGACCGCGGTCCTGCTCCTGACCGGCCTGTCGGCCGTCGGGTGCACGACGAGTGCCGTGAGTCCGTCCGCCTCGGCGGCGCTCAAGGTCGTCACCACGACGACGGTCTTCGAGGACATCGTGGCCAACGTCACGGGTGGTCGCGCATCGGTCGCCTCGATCATCCCGCCCGGGGTCGGGCCCGAGGACTATGAGCCCAAGCCCGACGATGCCAGGCTGCTCGACGGCGCCGACCTGGTCGTCTCGAACGGCGTGGGGCTGGACGACTTCCTCGACAAGCTCATCGGTTCGAGCAGCGGTGGCCAGACGCCGCAGCTCGTCCTTGGCCAGGGCATCCCGACGATCGTGGTCGACGGAGAGGACAACCCCCATTTCTGGCTCGATCCCACCCTGGTCCGCGACCACTACCTGCCGGCCATCGTGGCGAAGCTCAGCGAGATCGACCCGGCCGGCGCGGCGGCCTACCAGGCCAACGCCACCGCGTATGCGGCGACGCTGTCCGCCCTCGACACGGAGCTGGCCGATGCCGTCGCCACGATCCCCGAGGCGAACCGCGAGCTCGTGACGTTCCATGACGCCTTTCCGTACTTCGCGCGCCACTTCGGTTTCGAGGTCGTCGGGGTCATCCTCGCGAACCCGGGCCAGGAGCCGTCGGCCGGCGAGCTTGCCGCGCTTGTCGAGACCGTCAAGGCGGCGGGCGTCAAGGCCGTCTTCAGCGAGTCGCAGTTCAGTCCTGCACTCGCGCAGACGCTGGCGAGCGAGGCGGGCATCACCAACGTCGTCACGACCCTGTATAACGATGCCCTCGGCCCAGCGCCGGCCGACACGTATGTGGGGTTGATGCGCTGGAACATGGCCAAGATCACGGAGGCGCTGCGATAGCCGTCGAGCCAGCCGTCCAGCTCGATGACGTCACGGCCGGATATGGCGACCACATCGCGCTCGATGACGTCGACCTGACCATCGAGCGCGGGTCGCTGCTCGCGATCATCGGGCCGAACGGCTCAGGCAAGAGCTCACTCCTGAAGGTGCTGGCGGGGCTGCTCCCCATCCGCGCCGGGACGGCGCGCGTCCTGGGAGGGCCGCCCGGGAGCGCGGCGCGGCGGGTCGCGTACGTGCCGCAGGCCGAGGTGGTCGACTGGGCCTTCCCCGTGACGGTCGGCGAGGTCGTGATGATGGGCCGCTACCCCGCGATCGGCATCGGCCGTCGTCCGGGGCCGGCGGACCGGGCCGCGGTCGCCGAGGCGCTCGAGACGGTCGGCATGGCGGACCATCGGGGACGCCAGATCGGGGCCCTGTCCGGTGGCCAGCGCCGGCGCGTCTTCCTGGCTCGGGCCCTTGCCGCACGGCCGGACCTCTACCTTCTCGACGAGCCCGTGACCGGGGTCGACGCCACCACGCAAGAGGACCTGATGGACGTCCTGGAGGCCCAGGCGCGAGATGGCAAGACCGTCGTCGCCACCACGCACGATCTCGCGGGTGCCGCCCACCGGTTCCAGGATGCCGCCCTCGTGAATCGGCGCATCGTCGCCGCTGGGCCGGCCAAGGACCTCGTCCTCGACCAGCGGCTGCTCGCCGAGACCTATGGCGGCCACGTACTCGTCCTGCCCGACCTCACGGGCGGCACCTTCGTCCTCGACGATGCCCACCACCACGACCAGGCCGCCGGTCGCGAGCCGCATTACCACGAGGACGATCCTCGGTGACCGGCTTCCTGCTCGACCCGCTCGCCTACGGGTTCATGCAGCGTGGCCTTGTCGCGGCCGTCATCGTGGGCATCGTCTGCGCCGTGATGGGCGCGTTCGTGGTCCTGAAGGGCCTGGCCTTCATCGGCGACGCCGTCAGTCACGCGGCCTTTCCGGGGCTCGTGATCGCCTACCTCGTCGGCATCCCGCTGTACATCGGCGGAGCCGTGGCCGCGGTCAGCACGGCGCTCGCCATCGGGTTCGTGTCACGTCGCGGCAGCCTCCGCTTCGACACCGCGGTCGGCGTGCTGTTCGCCGGGATGTTCGCGCTGGGCGTCCTGCTCTTCAGCACCATCCGCGGCTACGTGACTGACCTGTTCAGCTACCTGCTGGGCAACGTGCTCAGCATCACGGCGGCAGACCTGGCCCAGGTCGCGATCCTCGGCTCGATCGTCCTCATGGTCGTCCTGGTGCTGCGCAAGGAGCTCCTGTACGCGACCTTCGACCCGGCCGGCGCGGCAGCATCGGGCTTGCCGGTGACGAGGCTCGAGTACCTGTTGCTGGCCCTCCTCGGGGTCACCATCGTCGTCAGCATCCAGGCGGTCGGGATCATCCTCGTCGTGGCGATGCTGGTCACCCCGGCCGCCACCGCCCAGCTCCTCGTCGACCGGTTCGACCGCCTGATCGTCGTCTCGGTCGCGATCGCGGTCGTCTCAGCCGTGCTCGGGCTGTACGCGAGCTTCTACCTGAGCGTCGCCTCAGGGGCCGCGATCGTCCTGGCCGAGACGATCGCCTTCGCGATCGCGCTGGTGCTTTCGCCGCGAAGCGGGCTCCTCGCGGGCCGGCACACCAGGGCCGGGATGTGATCCGGAGCTTCGCTCAGGGGACCTCGACCGCGAAGACGAGGTTGGACGTCTCGCTGTCGACGTAGACGACGAAGGCGCTGCTCGCGTCGCTCGGGATGGCGCCTGTCAGCGGGACATCGAGTCGCTGCCCGGCGGTCAGGGTCGAGTGCAGGACTTCATCGCGACTCACCGGTGTGAGCGCCACCTCGGTCCCGTCGCCAAGCAGGACCGCCCAGCTGCCGCTGGCAAGCGGGAATCTCGCAGTCGCCTCGTAGTGGACGGTCGTCGTGACCGTCCGGGTCGAGCTGGTCGGGCCGGCGGTGGCGTCCGGCTCGGCGACCGCGACGGTTCCCACGGTCGCGCCCCCGACGTCGACCGGAACGGCCTGCCCCGGGTCGACGAGCTGCAGGTCGTCACCGGGTGCCGCGGAGTCGTCGGGCCCCGGCGACCCGGCACCGGCGTCCGCGGAGGCACCGGGCGAGCGACCGACGTCGGTGAGCGGAACGCTCGACGCGCCCACCCCGTTCCCGGTGCCGAGCGCGCCCGGGTCAAGACGATCTGGCGCCAGCGGGGCTCGCGGCGGCGCCAGCAGCGATGACAGCGATGTCGCCACCAGCAGTGCGGCCACGATGGCGACGACCCCGGCGACCCGCCGCCTCGCGCGGCCCGCGTCGGGGCTGCCGTCCGAGGCGAGCGCGGGATCGACGAGCGGGGCGGCGATGAAGGTCGTGAGCGGGATCGCCGCGACGATCCCGACGCTACCGATCAGTGTGCGCACGATCTCGGTGGCGATCGACTCGTCGTTGAAGACGGCCGCGCTGGGCTGAGCGCTGACGAGCAGGACGATGAGCAGCGGCAGGCCTACCCCCACGTACGCGAGGAACAGCGTGTTCACGGTCGCCCCGATGTGGGAGCGGCCGATGGTCATCGCGCTGCGCAGGAGCGCGCCGCCGCGGAGCTGGCCTTTCCCCGCGAGTTCGTCGACGAGGACGGCCTGGGTGACGGTCACATCGTCAAGGACGCCGACCGAGCCGAGGATGATCGCGGCAAGCAGGACGCCGCGCAGGTCCAGCCCTCCGCCATCGGGCGTCGCGAGGAAGGCGAGGTCGGAGCCCGCGGTGTACGTGAAGCCGAGGAGCGCGGTCGCGACCGCGGCCAGCAGGCCACTCAGCGCGAGGGCGCCGGTCGTGCCCAGGATGGCCGCCAGGCTGGTGCGCCGCAGGCCCTCCGTCATCAGGATCGTGACGACGGTCACGCCGCTCGCCGTCAGGACGGCGAGGGGGACCGGCGGGACACCGGCGATCATCAGCGGGAGCAGGACCTTGACGATGATGACGGCGGTCAGGCCGAGGGCGACCAGGGCGCGAAGCCCCTGCCAGCCGCCGACGACCACGACCGCGATGGCACAGACGAGGGCCAGGATGCCCAGCCCCGGCAGCCGCCAGCGGTCGCTCACCTCGATGTAGTCCTGCGATCCGTCGGCGGTCTTGGTGATGGTCACCACGACCTCCTGGCCGGCGCTGTATGTCGAGGTGTCCTGCGATCCACTCGGGCCGGAAAGGTACGCGTCCAGGCGCTGGCCCTGGCGCGGGCCGTCGAGGATCGTCACGGTCGCGATCGGGACCGGCGGCAGGTCCGACTCGGGGTCCGTCGACGGGGTCGAGATCTGTTCGATCCGGCCGCGGTATGCCTCGACCGGGGTGCCTGACTGCGACCTCTTGGGGGCGAAGTCAGGCAGGAGCAGGACCAGCGTGATCAGGGCCAGGCCGTACAGGACGACGACGAGGTGACGCTGGAAGCGATCGGCTGCCACGCCGCGAGCCTACATCGTGTCCTGCGGGAACGCCGGAGGGAGGCGTACCCACCCTGGTTCAGGCCGATTCGGCGCTGCTGTCACGCGAGCCGGCCGGCGCCTGCTGTCGCCTGAACGGGCAGGACCCGTGGCTGGAGGCCGGTCCTGGCCGGGTAGTCTCGCTCGACGGCGGCCCGTAGGGCCTCGACGGCAGCCGGGCGGACGAGGTTGACGGTGCTGCCGCCGAAGCCGGCACCGGTCATCCGCGCCGCCACGACACCGGGTACCGCGGAGGCGATCTCGACCATCGCGTCGAGCTCCGGCGAGACGACCTCGAAGTCGTCGCGCAGCGAGGCGTGACTGGCGGCGAAGAGCCGCCCGACGGCGGCCAGGTCGTCCGCGGCGAAGGCGGCGATGGCCTCGCCCACCCGCTCGTTCTCGGTGACGATGTGGCGGGCCCGCCGGAACGCGACCGGGTCCATCCGGTCCTGCGCGGCGAGCAGGACGGGGAGCGTCACGTCGCGGAGCGAGGCGATCGAGGGCACGTCGCGGGTGAGCTCGGCGACGGCCGTCTCGCACTGGCTCCGCCGCGCGTTGTACTCCGAGGCGTTGAGCGAGCGCGGCGAGCCGGTGTGCAGCACGACGATGACGACGTCCCCGGGGAGCGCGACCGGACGCCACTCGAGCGAGCGGCAGTCGAGCAGGACCGCCGAGCCGTCCACGCCGCACGACGACGCGAACTGGTCCATCAGGCCGCACTGCACACCGACGAAGGCGTTCTCGGCACGCTGGCAGATGCGGGCCAGCGTCATGGCATCCACCGTGCCGGCGGCCCCGTCGAGGAGCGCCCAGGCCGACGCCAGCTCGATGGCCGCCGACGACGACAGGCCGGAGGCGATCGGCAGGGTCGAGGCGATGACGCCGCGCAGGCCGCGCCGCGGATGGCCGGCCTCCTCGAGCGCCCAGGCGGTGCCCGCGACGTAGTCCAGCCACGACCCGGTGCGCGGCCGGATCGCCTCGAGGTCGAACGCGTCCCGGTCCTCGTCGCCGAGCCGGGTCAGCTCGACCCGGCTGTCGTCGGTCGGGAGGTAGGCGATGCGGATCTCGAGGTCGATGGCGGCCGGCAGTACGAACCCGAGGTTGTAGTCGGTGTGCTCGCCGATGAGGTTGACGCGCCCCGGCGCGCGGACGATGCGGATCCGGTCGCGCCCCGTGGCGGCCTCGGGGACCTCGTCGATCAGCGCCTCGATGAGGTCGGCCGGCTCGTACGCGTCGCTCCGGGCTTCCTCGCTCACGTGGGCTCGCCCGGCGCGTCGTCGCGGCGCTCCCAACCCGGGCTGAACAGCCGGATGAGGTGCTGGCGCCGGTACGGGTGCTCGCCGAGGCGGTCCCAGTCGAGCTCGATGCCGAGCCCGGGTGCGTCGGGGATCCCGACATAGCCGTCGACGGGCCGGATCGGCCGGTCCACGATCTCCTGGGTCCAGTCGGCGTTGAACTCGTCGAAGGTCTCCTGGACATAGAAGTTGGGGATGCACGCGCCGAGCTGGACCGCGACCGCGCCGCAGACCGGGCCCTGGGCGTTGTGCGGCGCGACGACCGCGAGGTGGGCCTCGGCCATCGACGCCAGCTGGCGGGTGCGCCAGATGCCGCCGAGGTGGAGCGGCTCGGGCTGGAGGATGTGGACGACGTCGTGCGACAGCAGGTCGGCGAACTGGCCGAGCGAGGTGAAGCTCTCGCCGGTCGCGATCGGCACCGGCGAGCGGCGGGCGACCTCGACCATCGAGCCCAGCTGCGAGTGGTGGACGGGCTCCTCGAGCCAGGCGGGCCGGAACTCGGCGAGGCGGTCGGCGATGCGCAGCGCGGTCGAGCCGGTGAAGCGGTTGTGCGCCTCGATCATCAGGTCGACGTCGGGGCCGACGGCGTCGCGGACCGCGCGGACGATGTCGATCGAGAGGTCCTCCTCGCGGCGGTCCTGGACGCGCCAGGCGGTCCCGAACGGGTCGAACTTCATCGCCGTGTAGCCGGCGGCGACGACCTCGCGCGCCTTGGCGGCCACGGCGGCGGGCTCCCGCTCCGTGCGGTACCAGCCATTGGCGTACGCGCGGACGCGCTCGCGGACCCGCCCGCCGAGGAGGGCGTGGACGGGCAGGCCGGCCGCCTTGCCGACGATGTCCCAGCAGGCGATCTCGATCGCGGCCACGGCGGCCATGTGGATCTGCCCGCCGTCGGAATAGACGTCGCGGACCATCCGCTGGAGGAGCCCCTCGACGTCGTGCGGGTCCGCGCCGAGGTACTGGTCGCTGAGCTCCTCGATGGCCGCCGCGACCGTCGCCGCGAAGCCGTTGACGGTGCCCTCGCCGTAGCCGTGCAGGCCATCGTCGGTCTCGACCCGGACGAACAGCCAGTTCTTCCAGGCGTTGCCGACGATGCGGGTCTCGACCGTTGCGATGCGCATCCACGGAGCGTAGCGCCGTGGCACGATGGCGGCATGCAGAAGTGGACCGCCGAGGTCGTGGCCGACGGCCGGTGGGAGCTGGGCGAGGGGCCGATCTGGGATGCCCGGACCGGGGAGCTCGCGTTCGTCGATATCCCGGGGCGCCAGGTGCTCCGCTACCGCCCGACCGACGGGCGCGTCACCTCGGTGCCGACGCCGTCCGACATCGGCTCGGTCGCGATCCGCCAGGGCGGCGGGATGGTGGCGGCGCTGCAGGACGGCTTCTGGGTGACCGACCCCGGGTCGGACGCGTGGCGACGGCTGGCGGCGGTGGAGGCGGACCTGCCCGACCGCCGCTTCAACGACGGCAAGTGCGACCCGGTCGGGCGATTCCTCGCCGGTTCGATGGCCTACGACAAGCGGCCCGGCGCCGGTGGCTTCCACCGGCTGGATCCGGACGGGACGACGACGCAGCTCCTCGACGGGGTCACGATCTCGAACGGGCTCGTCTGGACCCCCGACGGCGGGACGCTGTACTACATCGACACGCCGACGCGGCGCATCGACGCCTTCGACTACGACCTCGCGACCGGCGCGATCTCGGGCCGGCGGACGCACCTGACCCTGGCCGACGACGAGCCGGGCGACCTCGACGGCATGACCATGGACACCGAGGGCGGGCTGTGGGTGGCGCTCTGGAACGGCTGGAAGGTCGTCCGCTTCGCGCCCGGCGGCGGCATCGATGTCGTCGTCGACGTGGCCGCCTCGCACGTGACGAGCGTCATGTTCGGCGGCCCGGACCTCGAGGACCTGTACATCACGTGCGCCTGGTCCGAATTGTCCGACGCCCAGCGCGCCTCGGAGCCCCACGCCGGCAGCCTGTTCAAGGTGCGGCCCGGGTTCCGCGGCTACCCGGCGGTCGAGTTCGCCGCCTAGGCCAGGATCTCGCGGAGGATCGCGCCGAACCGCCAGAGGTCGAGGAACGTGTTGTAGAGCGGGATCGGCGCGACCCGGATGATGTCCGGCTCGCGGTAGTCGGCGATGACGCCCCGCTGCGCCAGCGCCTCGAGCACGGCTGGCGCGTCACCGAACCGGAGTGACAGCTGGGCGCCGCGTGCTGACGGGTCCGACGGCGTCAGGATCGCGACGCCGAGGCGGTCGAGCAGTGCCTCGAGATAGCCCGTGAGCCGGACCGAGCGCTCGCGCAGGGCCGGCAGGCCGACCTCGTCGAAGATGGCCAGCGACGCCTCCAGGGCCAGCATGTTGAAGAGCGGCGAGGTCGACATCTTCCAGGCGGCCGCGCCGGTGTCCGGGACGATCGGGCCGGCCTGGTCGAAGCGGTGCTCGGGGGTCGCCCCCCACCAGCCGGTGAGACGCGGCACGTCCGCGCCGGCGGCCGTGTGGCGGTCGTGCACGAAGATCGCGCCGACCGAGCCCGGCCCGCCGTTCAGGTACTTGTAGGTGCACCAGACGGCGAAATCGACGCCGTCGTCATGGAGCGCCAGCGGGACGTTCCCCGCGGCATGTGCCATGTCCCAGCCGACGACCGCCCCGGCTCGATGGCCGGCCTCGGTCAGGCGGGCGACCGGGAGGGCCTGCCCGGTCGCGAAGTTCACGCCGTCGAGGACCACGAGCGCGAGGGTGGGGCCGTGCTCCGCGATGGCCGCCTCGAGGTCCTCGATCCGGACGGTGTCCTCGCCGGCGCGTGGACCGATGGCGACCAGGTCCGCGTCGGGGTCCAGGCCGCGCCAGGCGAGGTGGCTCCGGAACGCGTGCCGGTCGGACGGGAAGATCGGGGCATCGGTCAGGATCCGGCGGCGCGGCCCCGCCGGGCGGAAGAACGAGGCGAGCATGAGGTGCAGGTTGACGGTCAGCGTGTTCAGCACGGCGACCTCGCTCCGCGACGCGCCGACGAGACCGGCCATCGGGTCGCGGAACGCCTCGTCGCTGGTGAACCACGGCCGGTCCGCCGCGAAATGGCCCTCGACGCCGCGGTGGGCCCAGGCGTCCAGCTCGGCCTCGACCAGCGGCCGGACGGTCCGGGCCTGGAGGCCGAGCGACTGGCCGGCGAGGTAGACCGCCGGCGGGCCGGCCGGGCCGTCCGGCCCGTCAGGGAGGAGGAAGCGGTCGCGGTTCGCGGTCAACGGGTCGGCGGCGTCCCGGGCTCGGGCGTCGGCCTCGCCGTCGAAGGGCGTCCCGGGTCCGGCTGTCACCGGATGGTGTCGGGGCCGGCGGCGGCGAGCAGCCGTGCGAGCTCGGTGGGATCGGGCAGGCCGGCCAGGTCGCCGACCGCGGCCACGGCGGCCGCGCCGCAGGCGTTCGCGGTGCGCAGCGCCGTCGCCAGGTCCGCCCCGTCCAGGCGCGCGGCGATGAACCCGGCACAGAACCCGTCGCCGGCCCCGACGGGGTCCAGGGCGGCCGGGACCGGGAGCGCCGGGCTCTCGATCGGCGCCGCGCCCCGCTCGAGGCCGAGCGCCCCATCGGCGCCGAGCTTCACGACCGCGATCGACGGACCCAGATCGAGCACCGCGCGGGCGAGGTCCTCGGGGTCGTCGCTCGTCGAACCCGTCACGACCGCGAGCTCGTCCGGGCTGCCGAGGACGATGTCGGCGTGCTCGGCGAACGTGCGCACGACCGGCGCGGCGTCGGCTTCGGTCCAGAGGCGGCGGCGGAGGTTCACGTCGAAGCTGACCGTAAGGTCGAACGTCCGCGCCAGCTCCACCGCCTGGCGTACGGCCTCGTGCGCCATGGCCGACAGGGCCGGCGTGATCCCGGTGATGTGCAGCCAGCGCGCGCCGGCGAACATGCCGTCGGCGGCGGCCCGGTCCACGTCGATCACCGATAGTCGCGAGCCGGCTGAGCCGGTCCGCGCGTAGACGACCTGGGCGGCCCCGAGGACGCGCCGCTCGCGCAGCATCAGGCCGGTGGTCGCCTCGCCGTCGATGACAAGGTGGCCGACGTCAACGCCCTCGCCGCGCAGCCGACGCACGATGGCGGTCCCGAAGCCGTCGCCGCCGACCCGCCCGATGTAGGCGACCGAATGGCCCAGCCGGGCGAGCCCCACCGCGACATTCGCCTCGGCACCGGCGACATGGCGCTCGAACGTGGTCGCCTCGGCGAGTGGCCCGGGTGCGGTGGGGATCAGCGAGATCAGGCATTCGCCGAGGGTGACGACGTCGGCGGCCATCAGTGACGTCCCTCGCGGGCGGACGCGACGGCGTCGACCACCTGGCGGGCCCGCCGCGTCACGCCGTTGGCGACGCCGTCGCCGACGAGCCAGCTGCCGAGGCCGACCGCCACCGCCCCGGCGGCGATGAACGAGCCGGCCGTGTCGGCGGTCACGCCGCCGGTCGGGACGAGCGGGATGTCCGGGAACGGCCCGCGGCACTCACGGACGAACGACGGGCCGAGGGCGGACGCCGGGAAGAGCTTCACCGCGGCCGCGCCGGCGCGCCACGCGGCCAGGATCTCGGTCGGGGTGGCCGCGCCGGGGAAGGCCGGGATGCCGCGCGCGGCGGCCCAGCGCACGAGCTCGGGGTCGGTGGTCGGCATCACCAGGAAGGTCGCGCCGGAATCGATGGCGAGGCCGGCGTCCTCGATGGTCAGCACGGTCCCGGCCCCGATCGCGACGTCCGAGCCGCTCGCGGCGACGGTTTCGATGGCGCGGAACGCGACGGCCTTCGGCTCGTTGAGGGTGATCTCGAAGGCGTGGACGCCGCCCTCGGCGAGGGCGTCGGCCACGACCGGGGCCGCCTCGGACGAGAGCCGCCGCGCGATGGCGACCACGCCGCCGGCGAGGAGACCGGCCGGGATCTCGGGTCGGGTGGGCTGGGTCGTCACCTCGACAGCGTAGCGTCCGATGGCGAAGGTGGAGCGGTCGCGTCAGGCGGGCGGCTTGACCTCGATGGTGGGGTCGTTCGCGTCGGTGATCTTGATGATCACGTGCAGGCCGCGGTCCTTCGACCACGTCGGGGTGTCGCGGCCCGACGGGTCGGGCGATGGCGTGGGCCGCGGTGGCGGCGTCCCGTCGAGCGTCGCGGCGACGAGGTGCCCGTCCTCGGCGATCCAGAGGTCGCCGGTCCACGTGCCCACGACCCCGGTGACGTTGGTGTACGCGTCCGCGCCCCCCGGCGTGAGCCGGTAGTGCGTCGTGGCGACGCCGTCATGTCGTTCGGTGCCGACGCGTTCGAACCCTTCGGCGAATGGCCGGATCGTCCGCTCGGCGACACCCTCTGGGAGGAACATCCCGACCAGGAAGTCGACCGTCTCCGCGGGGACCGCGGTCGGCTCGGGGCTGTGGTTCGGGCGAACGCCCCAGCCCGTCCCGTCGAGCAGGACCAGGTGCTGGCTGCTGCCGACGGCGCCGTCGAAGGCGGCTTCGACCATCCGGGTCCCGAAGTCCCCCTCGACATTCACGTTCGGCGTGTGCGTGAGCCAGCCCTTCGCGCCGGTGTCGAGAAGTTGGTCCTCGTCGAGCTTGAGGACGCTGCGTCCGGTGACGGACGACTCGAACCGGTACGACGTCAGCGTCCCGAGCTGGCGGACGGCCTCGAGGACGGCGGCCGTCGCCGCCGGATCGGAGCCCGGCACGCTCCATGGCGATGCGGCGGGCGGGATCGTGGCCGGCGGCCTCGGTGTGCGTGACGGGAGTGGTGCGGGGGTCGGCTTCGGTGTCTGGGTCGGGGCGGCCGCCTGGGACGGCGCCGCCGCTGTCGATGTCGAGGTCGGCGTCGGTGAGGCGATCGGGTCGCCGACACACGCCGCCGCGGTGAGCGCGACCGTCGCGATCAGGAGCGCGCCCCAGCGGGACCGCGCGAGGCGCACGCCTAGGTCGCCGTGACCGTCGAGGGCTCGGTGGAGGCCGGCGCCCGGCCGGCCACGCCCGCCGCCCGCTCGCGGCAGCGTCGTTCGACATGCCAGATCAGCACGATCACGAGGGCGAAGCCGATCGCCTGGACGCCGAACCCGATCAGGCCGATCGTGGTCATGTCGGCGTAGCGCTCCGTGCGCGGGGTGAAGAAGAAGGCTGCGCGATTGAAGAGGAGCATGACCAGCAGCGGCGCGATGAACGCGAAGTAGGCCGCCGCGATGATCCCCTCGCCGCGGCGACTGTGGTCGAGCCGGCGGAGGACCTCGCCGACCCGGGCTGGCAGCGAGCGCATGTTGAACCCGACGATCAACGGCTCGAAGAACGCGGTCCGCGGCGAGACCCGCGAATATCCCAGGCCGAGGGCGGGCAGGTTCTCGATGACGCGGCTGATCCAGGCGCCGTACGCGACGAGGGTGATCCCCACGGACACGAGCCACCAGGCGAAGATCGCCCCGCTCTGGTCCATGATCGTGCCGGCCGCGTCATCCGCCCCGGCGGAGAGCGCCTGGCCGGCCTCGTGGAGCATCCACCAGATGGCGCCGGTGCTGACTGCGGCCATCACGACGGCCATGCTCACGAGCAAGGCGCGGATGCGCGAGTCCCTGTAGCGGCCGGCGACCGGTGGCGGCGCCGCGTGCCCGATGGTAGGAAGTTCCGTCGGCGCGACACCGGCGGCGGAGCGCGGGGTGAAGCAGCGGTAGCAGCGGTCGGAGCGCTTGGCGTTGATCGAGCGGCAGGCCGTGCAGGCCCACATCTCGTCGCTCTTCTTCATCGTCCCACCCGGATCCGGACCCACGTGCGGGGAGGGTCACGGCTATGGTCGGCGTCGAGAGCGGGTCGTCGTATCCCTCGGAAGTCCTGTCCGGTGGGAATGCGAGACCGGACGACGCGCGCTGGGCGCACGCCGATCCGGTCGGGCGTGGGCTAGGCGCCCTGGGTCACCTCGTGGAGCGTGTGGGCCTCGAGGCCGTGGGCTTCACGATGTACCCGCGTGGCGGTCTCGCGATCGGGCGCATCGACGAGGCAGAACACCTTGCCGGCCTGCTCGTCGACCCAGTACTGCTTGTAGTCGACGCCGTACGCGCCCTGGACGCGAAGGTCGGCTTCGTGGGCGACGGCGACGGCGTCGGCCTTGACCCCGGGCAGGTCGTGGACGTCCATGTACGTGGGCATGCGTGATCTCCTTGGATCGTTGGGGGATGGGACGGGGGAATCACCCCGTGACGTCTGGTACGACGGGATCGTGTCGGTCGGTTTTCGGGTGCACCGTGGCCGGGTTGCGGCGAGCGCCGGTGCCGGCAACCCTCGACCTGGCCGGATGCTCACAGGCAGAACGTTATGGCCGGTCTCCGGACCGTCGCCACCGGATCTGCTGC
This sequence comes from uncultured Chloroflexia bacterium, assembly GCA_963813335.1. Lineage (GTDB taxonomy): Bacteria > Chloroflexota > Limnocylindria > Limnocylindrales > CSP1-4 > SPCO01. The sequence goes on along the minus strand of CAWEYL010000004.1, from coordinate 81,127 downwards.
CCGATGCCGGCGGATCCGTGCGTGGACTCCCGTGTGCCACGTCTCGCGGACCCTGGATCCCGGGCGATCCGCGTCCACGGATCGGCCATAGCGTTCTGTGGATGAGCATCGTGCCGGGTCGCGGGCGGGCCAGAGGTCAAGCGTCGCGAGCCATTGACCGGCGATCGACCCAGATATATCGTGGCGCGACATAGCCACACGGAGACAGGGCCATGGACGAGCCCCGACCCGCCGTCATCGTCGCGCTCCCGCCGACCCGGACGGTCGCCCTCGTCCGACGCGTCGCCAACCCGGTGTGGCTGCGGGTAGGGATCAGCTCGGAGCTCCAGGTCACCGGCCGGCGGACCGGCGCGCCGGTGCGGGTGACCGTGGTCCCGGTCGAGGTCGAGGGGAGGCAGTACGTCGTCTCGTTCGCGGGCACGTCACATTGGGTGCGCAACCTGCGCGCGTCGACGAGTTGCGGACTGCGTCGGAAGGGCCGGCCGGGAACCTTCATCGCGACCGAGATCGCCGGCCCGGAACGAGACGCCGCGATCGCGGCCTACCGCGCGAGGCTCCCCGGGCCATTCCGCCGGGACTTCGACCGGCGGCCGGCCGCCGACGACCACCCGGTCTTCAGGGTCGACCGGACCGGGTCCGCCTAGCGCGGACCGGGCTCGCCAGAGGGTCCGCCGAGCTCCACCACCCGGCCGTCGATCGGCCCGGCGTCGGCGTAGTCCTCGTGGTGGGCCAGGCCGATGTCGGGGAGGCCGAGCTCGGTGGCCGCAGGCTCCGTCAGCAAGAGATAGGGCCGGTACCCGATGCGGTCGCGGACGGTGTTCTTGAGCAGGCGGTGGGCGACGGTCACGGCCGGGCCGAGCAGGTCGCTGCTGGACCCGACCGTCTGGCGCACGGTGTGGCCGCGATGGAGGACCACCTTGAGGTCGAGGTCGGCGACCGCGGGGCAGGCGACGCAGATGTGGTCGTGCGCGGGGATGGCCCGCGTCCGGCTCTCGACGAACGCCTGGTATGTGGTCTCGAGGCGCTCGAGGACGCGGTCTCCGCGGCCGTCCAGGCGGGCCGCCGGCGCGACCGCGAAGACGGCATCGCCTTCGAGCTTGACCAGGTCGAAGTCGGGCGCGACCCCCGTGACGACCGAATCGAGCAGGCCGGCGAGGATGCCGTACGCTGCGGGGATCCCCGCGCTGAAGTCGGCGCCGTGCTCGTTCTCGACGCCGGTCATGAAGCCGGTATAGCCGGAGATGTCGGCGAGCAGGAGGTAGCGTTCGCCGGCGGGCGCATCCACCGCCGGCGGAAACGGGTCCTCGATGTCTGTCATCGCAGCAACGTAGCATCCCGAGCTTCGGGGCATGTGACGCCCGGATGAAGCACCGGTGAGTCCGGCCGGGTCAACCCTTCGGCTGGACGACCGCGAGGACGTTTCCGCTGGGATCGATGAACCACGCCGCCCACGAGTGGCCCATGTCCGCGACGCCGTCCACCGTGACCGGATCGGGTGCGACGTAGGCTTCGACGCGCACGCCGCGTTCCCTGAGCTCAGCGACCGCAGCGTGGATATCCGGGACGCGCCAGGCCACCTGGGTCTGCGTGTCTGCGGTGCCGACCGTGCTGGCAGTCACCGCAAGCTGCGTCCCGCCGCCGCCGAGGAAGACGATCCGATCGCCGGCGTCCTCGCGGAGGATGTCGAGTCCCAGGACGTGGTGATAGAAGGTGCGACTGGCATCGAGATCCAACGACAGCAGGATCGGGAACATCGGGTTGTCGTTCAGGATGCCCATGACCACCTCCGTGCTCTATCGCGGTCGCTCCCGCGGCGAGACATCGTGCCAGAACCGCCACGTCGGGTACCTCATGACCGGGCACCTGCGCGTCATGATGGACGAGGGGACCGACCTGGACATCGTGGCGGGAGACGCCTACGAGATCCCACCCGGGCATGCACTCGAATCCTGGGTCGGCCGACACGGGCATCGGCGTCGTCCAGCCCCTTTCCAAGTTGCGTGACGGGCCGCCGAGGCCTAGCATCGTCGGGCGACTGCCGGGAAACAGGTCGAGGCCCCTCGCACACCCCAGAGAGGGCCGATCCGGCAGGCTCCCGGGAGGAGGTGTCTGAAGGATCGGTCACTGGTCGTCGATGGGCGCCTCCGCACCGCGGACGGCATGGTCCCGCCGTGACCGACCCCCCACCGCCCTCGTCGACCGCGACCCGGATGACGAGGTCCGACGGCTCATATGGCCACGGCTGTGGCAGCCACCGTCCCTGATGAGAGGAGACTGGATCGATGAGCGAAGACTACGGACAGACCCTCGCCGCGTTCGTGATGGACTCGGGCAAGGCGTCACGGCAATTCCTGAAGCGGATCCAGGAGATCGATGACGTCGACCCCAACGTCAAGATCGTCGATGCCGCCATCGCCGACCGGACCAGGTTCCGGGTCAAGGTCCATCAGACCAAGGACCTCGGCGGCGCGAAGGGCACCGTCCGTGGTGCCAGCGTCGGTGTCATCGCCGGCGCCATCCTGCTGGGCCCGGCCGGCGCGGTCGTCGGCGGCGCGGCTGGCGGTGTCCTGAATGGCCTTCGCAACCGCTTGCACGACATCGGGATCGACGACAAGTTCATGCGCCAGGTCACCAAGGAGCTCACCAAGGGAAAGAGCGCCGTCTTCATCCTGTATGAAGGGAATTGGGCCGCATCGATCGGCATGATCCAACAGGCCATCGCGGGCGAAAAGGCCCTCCTGATCTCGAACACGCTGCCTGCCAAGACGGCCGTCGCGCTCCAGGCGCTCGTCGATCCGGCGGTCGAGGCGCTTGGCGGCGACGAGGTCGTTGCCGACTACGAAGTCGAGGTCCCCGAGGAGGCTCCGGCGGAGGCTCCGGCGCCGGCCGAGGCTGCGCCGGCCGAGGCCCCCGCACCGGCACCGGTCGCGGCGGCTCCGGAAGACCTGACGCAGCTCGCCGGCATCGGGCCGAAGGCGAGCGCGGCCCTGGCGGCCGCGGGCATCACCACCTACGCCGCGCTGGCCGACGCGAACGAGCCAGAGGTCCGGCATGCGCTCCACGCCGCGGACATGGCGCCCCCTGCCAACGTCGGGACGTGGCCGCAGCAGGCGAGCTACGCCGCGAGCGGCGACTGGCAAGGCCTGATGAAGTACAACAAGAAGGCGACCGCGTCGAGCAAGCGCGGCGCGACGAAGTCGAAGGCGGCCAAGCCCGCCAAGGCCGCGCCGCCCGACGACCTGACGCAGCTCAACGGGATCGGGCCGCGGATCTCCACGATCCTGTCCGTCGGCGGCGTCACCACGTACGCACAGCTCGAGCACACCGACCCATCGGAGCTGCGCAAGATCATCGCGGCGGGCGGGGCCCTGCCACCGTCGAGCCTCGACTCCTGGCCGACCCAGGCGTCCTACGCTGTGCGCGGAGACTGGTCCGGCCTCGCGAGCTACAACAACCGCAAGTAGCGTCCGACGACGGCCCCGTCTCGATGACGGGGCCGCACCTTCGAGACATGACGGAGACCCTCCCGGCGTCGGGAGGGTCTCTTCGTGTGCAGGGTGGAGGCTCGTCCACGTATCGCTACGATGAGCCGGTGACGTCGCAGCTTCGCGTCCTCGTCGAACAGCCCACGAGAGGGAAGCGTTGGGTCGCCGTCGCTGCGGACTGGCCGGGTCTCGAACGGGGTGGCAAGACGGAGGACGAGGCGGTCGAGAAGGTCGTCCGCTACGTGCCTCGCTACCTCCCCGTCGCGAAGCGCGCCCGGCTGGGCGCGGAGCTCGCGACGCAGACCGCCCCCGACATCATCGGCCGCTACCCGGGAGTCGGCTCGACCGACTTCTGGGGCATCTCGTTCGCGCCATCACCGCTCGACCGCGAGCCGTTCGATGCGCCGACCTTCGACCGCCAGGTGCGCCTGCTGCGCGCGGCGTGGGCCGAGTTCGACGAGACGGCCGCGCGCGTCTCGGCGGAGCTGCGCCTGGGCGTCCGCGGCGGTGGCCGCTCCCGCGACCGGATCGTCCAGCATGTGCTGGGGGTCGAGGGCGGAGACTTCTCGGCGCGCGTGAAGATGCCGTCCGAGCTGGAGGACCTGCGGACGCCGGGCGGCCTTGCCCATCACCGCGACCGCTACGTCGATGCGATGCGCGCCTGGTATGCCGACGGCAAGCCGCTCGGCAACTGGACGATCCCGTACCTGCTTCGCCACACGGCGTACCACGCGCTCGACCACGCGTGGGAGATGCAGGATCGGGACCTGACGGACGCCGCCTCCGCCGGATGACCGCGGCGGCACGAGCGGCGGACCGTCGCCGGCGTCAGTCGCTCGCTGCCCCGGCGCCGGTCCCCATCGACTTCCCGATGGCGGCGATCAACTGTCGGGCCTGATCGCGATCCTTCTCGTTCGGGTGCTCGTGGTCGGCCATGATGCCGCAGTACACGTTGTGGATCGCCGCCGTCATCGTGTCCTCGTCGGCCATCCACACGCCCTGTTGGACGAGCGCGTCCATCACGCCGGCCGAGGTCTCATGGTGCATGGCCTCTTCCAAGGCCCGTTGGACCGTCATCGTGGCACCTCCGAGGCAAGCGTAGCGGGCCCCGTCGCTGAAGTCACGAGCCTGTCAGCCTCGCCGAGGTCGACGTCCTGCCCGCCGTGACGACCCACAGGCTACCCAGCCCGCGGTCTCGACGCGGCGAAGACGACGACTGACCTGAACGTCTCCATCTCCACGCGCTCGAAGGAGGCTGCGAGGATCTCGCGGAGACCTTCCGCGCTGTCATCGAGGTTGTCGAAGGCGCCGCGCCGGTTGAACGCGGCGAGGACCCGGCGACCGAGCCAGGTGTGCCGCCCGGACCGCCCGAGCACGGATGCACCGAAGAGGACGCCGTCCGGCGCGAGGACCGCCGCGATATTGGCGATCGCAGTGGCCTTCCGGGCCAGGGGACCGGGCAGGCAGTGGATGACGAGGCAGAGGGCCGCCGAGTCGAAGGGGCCGTCCACAGGCAGTGGCTTCAGGACGTCCGCCTCGACGGCTGTGACGTCGAGCCGGCGGAGTCGCTTCGTCGCGTGCCGGAGCACGTTCGGGTTCGGGTCGACGATGGTGACGTGGCGGCCGTCAGGGATCCCCGAGTGGTCGATCAGGTACCCCGTGCCGGGACCGACGTCGAGGTGGCGATCCCGGATCCGGGCCTGGTACTCATCCGGCAGCCGATCGGGCGGAAACCTCCATACCAGCCGGGAGACGACACCGATGACGATCGGATCGTAGAGCTTGAGCAAGAGCGGGCTGTAGTCGGCCTGCCCTCGATATGCCGGATCGGATCGATCCATCGCCAGCCCTCAGCCGTCGAGCCGGTTCCCCCATCCGGGAGGATGCCACCTGGGCGTCGCGGGTGGCAACGCCCGGATCCGCACGTGACCGGGTGACGAGTATCTGACCGATCGAGGCGTGTACTCTCGGATCGGTCGCGAGAGAGGAGAAGACAGATGCGGGCGCTGCAGTACACGGCGTTCGGACGTCCTCCAGAGATCCGCGAGGTACCGATCCCGGAGCCGGGACCCGGTGAGGTCCTGATCAAGACGACTGCGGCGGGCGTCTGCCACTCGGACGAGTACTTCATGAGCCTCGCGCCCGAGGAGTTCGCGACCCCGTTGCCGTTGACGCTCGGACACGAAGGCGCTGGCATCGTGGAGCGACTCGGCAGTGCGGTCACCGGCATCAGGGAAGGCGACGCAGTCGCGATCTATGGCGCCTGGGGCTGTGGCTCCTGTCGCGCATGCGCCGCAGGCGCCGAAAACTACTGCATCGGCGAAGGCTCCCCGTGGCCCGGCATCGATGCTCCCGGGTTCATGGCCGACTACCTGCTCGTGCCAAGCGCGCGGCATCTCGTTCCGCTCGGAAACCTCGACCCGGTCCGGTCCGTCCCGCTCACTGACGCCGGGCTCACGCCCTACCACGCGATCAAGCCATCGCTTCCCAAGCTCGTCCCGGGCTCGACGGCGGTCGTCATCGGCGTGGGCGGTCTAGGCCACCTCGCGATCCAGATCCTCAGGGCACTCTCGCCAGCGCAGATCGTCGCGCTCGACATCAGCGAGGACAAGCTCGCCTTCGCTCGCGAGGTCGGCGCTCACGCCGCGTTCTACGCCGACACCTCATCGATCCAGGCCGTGCGCGACCTCACCGGTGGCCGAGGCGTTGAAGCGGTCTTCAACTTCGTGGGACTGCAAGAGGCCGCCGAGCTGGCGGCGAAGCTGGTCGGCCGATGGTCCGACATCGCCATGGTCGGCCTCGGCCCGGGCGCGATCCCGGTCGGCGCCGACACGCTTCCAAGTGGGATCACCGTCCGCCGCCCCGTCTGGGGGACCCGCCCGGAGCTGTACGAGGTGCTCGACCTCGCGCGGTCCGGCGCCATCACCGTCGAGACGGAGCAGTTCAGCCTCGAAGACGGTCCGAGGGCGTACGAGAGGCTCCACGCGCGGACGGTGCGCGGTCGGGCCGTGCTCGTGCCGTGAGTGACGTCGAAGCTATCGCTCGATGACCGAAGCCGCCGAACGAGCCGACGTGATCGGATCGGCGTGGCGGTGAGCGATCTTCCAGGTCCCGTCCTCCGGTCGAAGGACGGTCGTCACGCGCAAGTCGATCGGCAAAGGTCCCCACTCCCGCCGACCTTCGCTTCGCGATGCTCCACCTCGACGATGCAAGCCAGTCCGTCGGTCAGATACTCGGCCACGCGATCGCCCAAAACCACTGCCCTGGCATGCCGCGTACTTCGAGTATGTGAGCCACGGTCGGCTCACTCGCCTATCTCGGAGTTTCGCGAATGTCTGTCACTCGCCTTCTTTCCCTTCTCGCCGCGGCCGTCATCGCCGTCGCCGCGTGCACGTCGAATGCCGCCAGTCCCAGCGCCCTCGGTGGCGGCACCTTGAGCAACGCCGGGGTCATCGTCGGTTCCGCCAGCTCACCAAGCCTTGGCGTGGTCCTGACCGGCCCGAGCGGGATGACGCTGTACACCCACGCGGGGGATACGGCGACCTCGTCGAGCTGCACCGGCAGCTGCGCCACCGCCTGGCCACCCCTTGAAACCACGGGCCAGCCGACGGCACGGGCCGGAGTCACCGGTCAGCTCGGTACCCTGACCCGCCCGGATGGTGCGACCCAGGTCACGTACGGCGGCCTGCCGCTCTACTACTGGCAGGGCGACACGAAGGCCGGCGACGCGACCGGCAACGGTGTCGAGGGCTTCTCGATCGCGACGGTCAGTGGGTCCGGTCTCGTGCCCGACGCCTCTGCCCCGGCGCCAGCTCCGAGCTCGGGCGGCAGGTACGGGTACTGAGGCTCGAACCTCCCCGAACGGAAACGGCCCCGGATCGACGATCCGGGGCCGTTCGATTCCGGGGAACGCCCGCCATCTTCGGGACGGCGGGCTGTTCGGTCAGTCCGCGTACGACGGCGGGAGGCTCGTTCACCGGGGCAGCGGGTTGGGGCCGGTCGCCGTCACGAGGCGCTGCGGGACCCAGTCGTCGACGTGTACGAAGCCGTCGAACGTGGCCCCCTGGAGGACGCAGCCATCATGGAGCGAGCATCCGGTAGAACTTCACGTGGGTGAAGTCCTCGAAGAGGACGTAGTACGGCTCGAAGCCGGCGCTCTGGAACTGCTGTCCGGTCAGGGCCGCGCGATGCTCGCGGGAGAAGGCGTCGACCTCCTCACCGACGACGACCCCGAGATGCTCGAGGCCCATCTTGTAGACGCGCTGGTGAACGGGCGGGATAAGCTCGATGAGCGGGACGGACATCCCGTCGAGGACCTCGAGCGGCGTGGCGAGGAGGATCTTCGAGATCGGCCGGCCGTTCCAGACGTTCTCGGCGTTCGCGGTCGCGTGGCGTTCGAGCAGGGTCCGCAGGTGGACGTACTGGTCCCACTCCGGCACGCGGACGGCGAGGTGGCTGAGCAGGTACGGACGGATATCGATGCCCCGGGCGAGCAGGCGGTCGCGCTGCTGCGCGGCGAAAGCCCGGTAGTCGCCGATGATGTCCGCGATCGGGTCGATCATCTCGCGTCCTCCTGCCGACCGTCGTGGAGCCGGTCGGTCAACGGGCCGACCGGCTCACGACCGAGCGGTCTTGGCGTCAGTCTACGTACTGGAAGGGCGTGACCACGAAGTCATCCGGCAGCTTCACGCCGGTCGAGTGTGGTTCGGGCAATAGGCTCGGGGGGTTCTGAGACAGGTCAGCGTAATGCCGGAGGCGCGCCATGAGACACCGGTCCTGCGTGGGGGGGTTCGGCGGCCGCCTAGGGTTTCCGATCGAAGGTTCCCGGGACAGTACGTCGCCGGATCATGGCGCGGCAGCCCCGCCGGGTGTCTTCCGAGAGTCGAAGAGACCTCGGCCGACGCCGTAACCGACGGTTGTCAATACAGGCCAAGTGAACCAGATCGCTGCTCTTACCATGGCCCCGGCGAAGTCATAGAAACCAACGTCTCCGGTGCCAATGCCATCGTTTGCGGAGTTCGTGATCCAGATTCCGACGAGCCCTCCGACGTATCCTCCGATGAGGAGCCCCGCCAGGCCCCTGAACCCGCGCGAAACCCAAGCCGTGAGCAGCCCGACGCATGTGGCCAAGATGCATGCCCCGATGAAGCCCTGCTCGACGCTCAGGCTCAAGCGAAGGCTCGACACCCAGGCGATCGCCATGACGATCGCGATCCCGCCGATCAGCCCACAAGCGAAGCCACGAGTGATGGATCGGCTGGTTCCCGATCGTACCCGAGCGTCGACAGGCGGTGTTTCTTCGGCGCCGCCGTCGGCCCGATAGACACTCGGGTCACTCATCGGTCGACCTCCTACCGCCTGTTCGCGAACTCTGCGTCGCATCCTGCCAACCAGGACGCCGCCATTGCGACCGTGTTACGAGATCCTAGATATGCCGCGGCCTGAGCTGCCTAGTCGACGTACTGCAGCGGCGTGACCGCGAAGCCGTCCGGCAGCTTCACGCCGGTCGAGTGGTTCGGGCAATAGCCCCGGGGATTCTCAGCGGGACTACTGCCGCTGGCCCGGCGCTATGCCGGGGGGACACCCTCGCATGGTGGCAATGATGGGTCAGGATGCTCCACGAACGGAGGCGAGTCTGTGATGACGTCGCTACTCGTGACGACCAGCGACCGGACGGCGGAGCCCTGCCCATCCGGCGGCGGGAAGTAGTCCGCCGGGAGCAGAATCTGCACCGAGTCGGAAGGTGGAGGCGATGGGACGGTCTCCGGGCTTACCGGAGTCAGTCGAGGCGTCCATCTGAATCGCGCAGAGGCACATGCGTCCACGTAGTTCGTGTCGTCGTACGTCACGACCGCGATTGGGACGGTCGTCCGGTTGTAGATGATTAGGTCGGACTGGGAAGGCGAGCATCCGGCCAGACCAAGTCCAGCCGCGAGGAGCAGGACAGCGGCTGCGGGGCGTACGCGGAGGCGTTTCTCATGAGCACCCGCAACCACGACACGCACGCCTGCATCCTACCGCGGCACTGCCTTGGCTTCGGGCTCAGTCCACGTACTGCAGCGGCGTCACCACGAAGTCGTCCGGCAGCTTGACCCCGGTGCGGTGGTCCGGGCAATACCCGTTCTCATTTCCCTTCTTGTCGAGGTACTGCTGGTGGTAGTCCTCGGCGTAGTAGAACGGGAAGTCGGCCCGATCCGCGATCTCGGTCGTGATGGCGCCGTAGCCCTTGGCCGACAGGCGCTCCTGGAACATGGCCTTCGAGGCCTCGGCGGCAGCCCGCTGCTCCTCGTCGGCGACGAGGATGATCGAGCGGTAGCTGGTGCCCATGTCGTTGCCCTGGCGCATGCCCTGGGTGGGGTCGTGGCTCTCCCAGAACGTCTTGAGCAGCCGCTCGTACGTCACCTTCGCGGGGTCGTACGCGACGAGCACCACTTCGGCGTGCCCCGTGCGGCTCGAGCACACCTCCTCGTAGGTGGGATTGGGGGTATGGCCGCCGGCATACCCGACGGCCGTCGTCACCACGCCGGGGACCTGCCAGAAGTCCTTCTCGTCGCCCCAGAAGCAGCCGAGGCCGAAGACCGCGGTCTTCGTGCCGGCGGGCCACGGGCCGGCGAGCGGCGTGCCGAGGACCCGGTGGATGCCCGGGGTCATGATCGGGGACGACCGCCCGGGGAGGGACTCGGCGGGGGAGGGGATGGACGCGGGCTTGGTACTGAAGAACCTCATGGCCGCAGTCTATTCACGGAGCGTGACAGGGCGGTGACGGACGAGGTCAGCCCGGGCGGGTCACCCGGACATCGTCGAGCTCGACCTCGAGGACGTTCGACGGGCCGCCGTCGACCGCTGTGAAGCGGAGCCGGATGGTCTGGCCGGCGAACGCGTCCAGCGGGATCGAGGCGCTATGCCACGCGCCGTCGACATCGGCGGCCGTGCCGGACGTCGTGAAGACGACGACCTGCGAGCCGTCGCCCTTCTCGACGATCGCCTGGAGCGAGTCGGCCGCGGACGAGCGCGCGTCGTGGGCGAACACATACCGGAACGTCAGACGCTGGCCCGTGGCGGCCGGCAGCGCGATCGGCTGCGAGCGGGCGGTCGTCCGCCCGTCGAGGTCGCCCGCGCTCGGGCCGGTGCCCGCCGCCAGCCCGGTCACCAGCGCCCGTGCGCCGGAAGGGACGTTGTGGAGTTGCTTGGGGCCGTTGTAGGTGGTGGCCGCCGGCGTGCCGCGGGCGAACCGGCCCGACGCGGGTGCGGAATCGGTGCCGTCGGGGTTGATCGTCCAGCCGCGGGAGACCTCGAAGTCCTCGTCGAAGGCGCCGCACCGTGCCTGGCGGACGGCCGTGCCCAGCACCGAGAGCGGGCACCACGCCCGCTCCATCAGGTACAGGACGGCGGCCTTGTTGCGACCGGTCTCGGACGCGATCTTCGAATCGTCCATGTAGGCGCCGATCGACATCTCGAACGTGTACGAGAAGATCCGGTACATCCCGTACTCGTAGTCACGGGTCGTGCCGGAGGTGATGTACAGGTCGCTGGCCTGCTCGGGCTTGTACCCGTTCGTGCTCGCCATGTGCTTGCCGATCGAGACGAGCGCGTTGTGGTCCTGGGCGGTCATGTCGGCCGGGATGTTCGCGTAGGTGTAGCCGTACGGCCACATCACCAGCCGGCCATCCTCGTGGAAGGTGATGGCGGTGCGGATCTGCTGGCGACCGTTGACGACCCGGCTGGCCAGGAAGTCGCGCATGTTCCGCGTCTCGGGCGCCGAGAAGGCGCTCGGCCCGCGATAGGTGATCGCCTGCGGGTTCGTGCTGGTCCGGCCGCCGCCGCCCCACTTGTAGCCGTAGTTCCGGTTGAGGTCCGTCCCGATCGACGTGGTGCCCGGCGTCGGCTGGCGGTTCTTGCGCCAGAGGTGGAACCTGCCGCCCGAGATGTCGTGCTCGACACCATCGGGGTTGACGATGAAGACGATCCAGATCTCGCGCGAGTTCACGATGTCGGTGATGCGCTGGTCCGTGCCGTACCCGTTGACGAGCCAGTGGAAGATGCTGAGCGTCATCTCGACGCCCATGTGCTCGTCGGAGTGGGTGCCGCCGTCGAAGAGGACTTCGGGCTCGGGTTCGTCGACCGTGACGTTGTCCGAGACCTTGACGGCCCACATCTCGCGGCCCTGGTAGCTCTTGCCGATCGAGAACCGCTGGACGATGTCCGGGTGGGCGGCGGCGGTGGCCGCGACGTCGGCGGCGACCTCGGTGTAGCTGTGGTACCCGGTATAGCCGGCCGGGAACTCGCTCGCCGACGCGCTCGCGGGAGCCGCGACCGAGGCGAGGAGCAGCGCGACGAGGGCGATCGGCGCCCCGAGCGACGACCGGCGGCGGACTGGCACGAGCCCATGGTGACGGCTCGACGCAAGTCCCGCCACCCCGACGGACGGGCCAGCGGCCGCCGACCCAGACGTCCGGGCCGCCCGGCGTGGGACCACAGACCCGGCCGGTGCTAGCGTTCGGCGCCATGGGACCTGCATCCGACGCCGACGACCCGAGGTTCGCCGGCGCGCTGGCCGCGATCGACGGCTGGGGCGCCAGTACCGCCGCGGCCGCGGTCATCGGTCCGGACGGGATCGTCGCGAGCCGCGGCGACCTCGCGCGGACGTCCCGCTGGGCGTCCGTGACGAAGCCCGTGACCGCACTGGCCGTCCTGGTCGGGGCGGAACGAGGACTGCTCAGCCTCGACGAGCCGGCAGGGCCACCCCGCTCCACGGTCCGGCACCTCCTCGCGCACACGTCCGGGCTGCCGTTCGAGGGGACGGCGGTCCTGGCCGCCCCCGGATCGCGGCGGATCTACTCGAACCCCGGCTTCGATGAGCTCGGCCGGCTGGTCGCGGAGCGAGCCGGGACCTCGTTCGAGGCGGCCCTCGGGGCCTGGGTCCTCGGGCCGCTCGGTGCCACGGGCACGCGTCTGCTCGAGCGACCGTCGCAGGGGCTGCACGGGCCGCTCGCCGATCTCGCGTGCATCGCCCAGGAGCTTCTGCGCCCGACCCTGCTCGACCCGGCGGCGGCGGCCGCGATGCGGAGCGTGGCGTTCCCCGGACTCCCGGGCGTCGTCCCGGGGGTCGGCAACTACGAGCACTGCGACTGGGGCCTGGGGGTCGAGATCCACGGCGACAAGCGGCCGCACTGGATGGCGGAGGCCAACAGCCCGGCCACCTTCGGTCATTTCGGCGGGTCCGGCGGGTTCCTGTGGGTCGACCCGCTGGCCGATCTCGCCCTCATCGCGCTGACCGACCGCGACTTCGGTCCATGGGCGCTCGAGGCGTGGCCGCCCTTCTCGGCGGCGGTCGTCTCGGCGGCAGCGACGACAGCGGCGGCCCGATGAACGTCCTCCGCTCGTTCGCGCGGACCCTCGCGACCATGCCGCTCGTCTACCCCGCGCTGCTGGTCGCGGGGATCGCGGCCGCCCTCGCGGCACCCTGGTCGGCACGCCGGACCGGGCTCTCGCGCCTGCCGGCCGGGCTCCTGCTGTTCAGCCTCGGAGCGGTGCTCGCGATCACGCTGACCCCAGGGATCGGCGGCGACTCCTCGGCACCCATCACCTGCCAGGGTCTCGTCCCGGCCCCCAGCCTGTCCGAACTGTGGTCGCTGACCAGCGACAACGGCCAGAACGTGCTGCTGTTCGTGCCCCTGGGCCTGTTCATCGGCCTCATCCCGCGCCGGAGCGTGCTGATCGGGGCCGGGCTGGGCGCCGCGGCCCTGCCGTTCGCGATCGAGGGGATCCAGGCGCTGCTGCCCGGCCTTGCCCGCTCCTGTCAGGCGTGGGATGTCGTCGAGAACCTGCTGGGCCTGGCCATCGGCCTGGTCATCGGCTCATTGCTCGCGGGCATCGTCCGGATCGCGGACCAGCCGGAAGCCGACGCTGACCGGCCGTAGCGCCCGCGGTTCAGGCGGGGCCAGCCCGCCGCGCCTCCAGCTCGGCGACCCACTCGCGGAGTCGGTCGAGGTGTTCGTGGTAGTGGTCGACCGCGGACTTGCGGATCCACCAGGCGGCCTCGTCGTCAGGCTCGGCTAGCTCCTCCCAGGTCTGGACCATCCGGGTCCGCGCGGCGTTGGCCTGGAGCCAGGCGACATCCCAGGGCTGACCCTGCATCGCGGCAAGGAAGGCGGCATTCATGGCGTCGATGTCGACGTCGTGGCCCTCGTACGTTCCGGCCGCCATCCGCTCGAACTGGGCCTGCGCCTCGGCCAGCCATGTCCCGAGATGGGCGACCACGTCGCGGACGGTCCACGCCGGATCCGTGTAGTAGCCGGGGGCGAGGCACTCGTCCGGCTCGAGCCGGCGCACGAGCGCGGCGATCTCGTACCAGTGCGTGCGCTCGTTGTCGATGTCGGCGGCGTACGGGCTCGGCATGGGCACAGCGTACGACGGTCGCCCGGCCCGGTCGAGACGGACTCGGCAGCCGCACGACGGCGTCCGGAGCCGACCGGCGGCCCGCTAGCATGGCCCGATGCAAGACGACCCGGTCCTCGGCGCGATCGAGCTGTTCGTCGCGCTGCTCGGCGCGCTGACGCTCGTCGCGCTCGTCGTCCGCCGCGTGCGACTGCCGCTGAGCGTGGCGCTGGTGATCTTCGGCCTGATCGTGGCGGCGTTTGCGCCCGGTCGGATCACTGTCACGCCGGACCTGGTACTCGTCGCCCTGCTGCCCGGCCTCGTCTTCGAGGCGGCGTTCCGGCTCCACATATCGGACCTGCGCGACGTCGTTGCCCGGATCACACTCCTCGCCGTGCCGGGCGTGCTCGTGATCTCGATCACGGTCGCGATCGTCCTGAACCTGGCGACCGGCCTGCCGCTCACGATCGCATTCGTCGTCGGAGCCATCGTCTCCGCGACGGACCCGGTCGCGGTCGTCGCGACGATGCGCGACGTGCGGGCGCCTCGGCGCCTCGCCGCCCTCGTCGAAGCCGAGAGCCTCTTCAACGACGGCACCGGGATCGTCCTCTTCGCCATCGCCCTGGCCGCGGTCGGGGCGAGCTATGACCCCGTGAACGGCGTCGCGACCTTCGTGGTCGCGATCTACTCGAGCGTCGTGATCGGGGCGCTGTGTGGGTTGGTCGCCGTCCGCCTGGCCTCGATCGTCGACGATCACCTGGTCGAGCTCACGTTGACGTTCGTCGTCGCCTATGGCACGTATCTGATCGCGAACGGGCTCGGTCAGTCCGGGGTGATCGCGACGGTGGTCGCCGGGATCGTTCTGGGCAGCGACGTCGCCCAGGCCGGCGTCAGCGAGCGCACGCGGCAGGCGATCGACACGGTGTGGGAATACGTCGCCTTCGTCCTGACCGCGTTCGCGTTCCTGCTGATCGGCCTGTCGATCGTGGTCTCTGACCTCGTCGCGGCGGCCAATTCGATCGTGTGGGGGATCATCGCGATCGTCATCGGGCGGGCGATCGTGGTCTACGGGATCCTGGGCGGCCTGCGCTGGCTCGCGGCCCGGACGACCGGCGGCCAGCCGTCGGGGCCGGCGCCCGAACCTGCCCGGCGGACGGGCTGGCCCGAGTGGGGCCAGATCGCCGCCATGCCGACCGGTTGGTTCCACGTCCTGTTCTGGTCCGGGCTGCGCGGGGCGGTCGCCTTCGCGCTCGTCCTGTCGCTCCCGCTCGATGTCCCGCAGCGCGGCGTCATCACGGGGACGGTCTTCGGCATCGTGCTGTTCACGCTGCTCGTGCAGGGCACGACCGCGGCTCGCGTGATCGCCTGGGCCGGCGTGAACCCCGAGCCCGTCGTCGACACGGGAGCGACGACGCCGGCGACCGACGACTAGCGCACTTCAGGCGTGATGCGCCTCCTCGAGCCGGCGCCGGTCGGCGGTCTCCAGCTGGAAGGTCGAGTGCTCGATGTCGAAGTCGCCCGAGAGGCAGCGGCACAGCTCGTCGAGCACCGCCGGCGGGTCCGCGCCCTCGGCGAGGACGACATGGGCGGAGAGGACGTCCATCCCCGAGGTGATCGTCCAGGCGTGGAGGTCGTGGACATCGGCCACGCCGTCGGCATCGAGGATGTGCGCCCGGACCTCGGCCATGTCGACGCCCTTCGGCGTCGCCTCGAGGAGCACGTCGACGGCCTCGCGCAGGAGGCGCCACGTGCGCGGGATGATGAGCACGCCGATGAGCGCCGAGGCGATGGCGTCGGCCGGCGTCCAGCCGGTCGTCGCGATGACGACCGCCGCGACGATGACGGCGACCGATCCCGCGAGGTCGCCCATCACCTCCAGGTAGGCGCCGCGCATGGTCAGGCTCTCGCGCTGCGCGTCGTGGAGAAGGGCGAGCGAGATCGCGTTCGCGGCCAGGCCGACCAACGCGATCGCGAGCATGAGCCCGGACTGGATCGAGGGCGGTTCGGCGAGGCGCCGCCACGCCTCGTACAGGACGAACGCCGCGATCCCGAAGAGGACGACCGCGTTGACGACCGCGGCGAGGATCTCCAGCCGCAGGTAGCCGAACGTGCGGTCCCGGGTGGCGGGGCGCCCGGCGAACCAGATCGCGACGAGGGCCAGGCCGATCCCGCCGAGGTCGGTCGCCATATGCCCGGCGTCGGCCAGCAGGGCGAGGCTGTTCGCGACGAACCCGCCGATCAGCTCGAGCACGAAGACCGCGGCGGTGATGACGAAGACGACGACGAGACGCCCCCGCCGGACGCTCGCCGCCGAGCGGACCCCGTGGGGCATCAGGCCGCGGTCGCTGGCGACGTTCGGTCAGGCACGGCGCCAGTATTCCACGGGAACCGTCGGGACCCATGGGTGTCGCCGGCCTTGTCGGCGTTCCGCTGGACGCGGCACACTGGGGGTCGCCGTCCAGCGGCCCGGATGAGGAGCGCCATGATCGGGAGCGTCGAGTGACTGGCACGGGACCGACGTTCGGCGAGCCCGGGCGGCTGACGCCCGAGGAGCTGCAGCTCGCGACGCGCAACCACGGCCTGCCGCTCGAGGCGTTGCGCTACCCGATCACGCCGCCGGGCCTCCACTACCTGCTGATCCACTACGACGTGCCCGCCGTGGACCCCGACGCATGGGTGCTCGAGATCGGTGGCCGCGTCGGGCGTCGCCTGCGCCTGACGCTCGCGGACCTGCGGTCCAGGCCGCGGGAACGCCTCGCCGTGACGCTCGAGTGCGCCGGCAACGGGCGCGCCCTGATGGAGCCGCGGCCGCTCAGTCAGCCGTGGCTGCAGGAGGCGGTGGGCACTGCCGAGTGGGGCGGCACCGCGCTCTGGCCGCTGCTCGCGGAGGCGGGCCTGGACCCCGGCGCCGACGAGGTGGTGTTCACGGGGCTGGACCGCGGGATGGAGGGCGGGTCGGAGCAGGCCTACGCCAGGGCACTGCCGCTCGACGAGGCCCGTCGCGCCGAGGTCCTGCTGGTCGACGAGATGAACGGCTCCCCGCTGCCGCCGCAGCACGGCGCGCCGGTCCGCCTGGTCGTGCCCGGCTGGTACGGGATGGCGAGCGTCAAGTGGCTCTCGACCATCGAGGTCGTCCGCGGCCCGTTCACGGGCTATCAGAACCGCCAGTCGTATCGCCTGCGCCAGGATCCCGACGAGCCCGGGTCGCCGCTGACGCGGATCGCGCCCCGGGCGCTGATGGTCCCGCCGGGCATCCCCGACTTCTTCACCCGGCGCCGGATCGTGCCGCCCGGCCCGGTCCTGCTGACCGGTCGGGCGTGGTCGGGCAGGGCGCCGGTCGAACGGGTCGAGGTGTCCATCGATGGGGGCGCGACCTGGGCACCCGCGACGCTCGATCCGCCCGCCCTCGGGCCGTGGGCGTGGCGGTCGTGGTCGTTCGAGTGGCGGCCTGCCGGCCCGGGCGAGGTCGCGCTCGCCTGCCGCGCGATCGATGTGGTCGGTGCGACCGACGCGCCGACGTGGAGCGTGGGCGGGTACGCCAATCCTGCGCCGCACCGCGTCGAGGTCACGGTCCAGGGCTAGGCGGGCCCGATCGGGTCGCGGATCCGGCGCTTCGAGGCGGCGCCGGTGGACTACGATTCCCCCGGTCCGGCTCCGTCCGGCTCCAGCCCGACCGTCACCGTGAGGATCCCATGGCCATCGCCGACAATCTCATCGCCAACGAAGCGATCGAATTCCAGTCGGAGAAGCACTGGATGGCCCCCATCCGCGCATCCGGCGTCGCCGTCCTGCTGTTGCTCGGCTTCGCCGTGATCCGCTGGCTCTCGCCGTCCGGCGACGGGTTCTGGGGGTCCATCGGGGGCCTGATGGACCTCGTCGCGTGGGCGCTGCTCATCGGCGGTGTCGTCGGGATCATCTACAACATCGTGGCCTGGCGGACCGCCGAGTTCGCGGTGACGAACCTGCGCGTGATCCGCGAGGAGGGCCTCCTCAAGCACCGGTCGTCGGCCTCGTTGATCTCGTCGATCACCGACGTGCAGTCGAAGGTCGGCGTCCTCGGCAGGTCGCTCGGGTATGGCGACCTCGTGATCCTGAGCCAGTCCGGCCAGTCGGGCGCGGACCGGTTCATGACGATCACGAAGACCGACGGCTTCAGGAACGCGATCATGGCCCGCAAGATGTCGGGCAGCACGGCTCCGGCCCCGGCCGCCGCGGCCGCTGGGACGCCCGCGGCGCCCGCCGCCGCGTCGGCGACGGCGGGCGCGTCCCCGGCTGCTCCGCCCGTCGCGGCATCGCCCGCCCCCGACGCGGCGGCCGCGCTGAGCAGCCTGGCCGACCTCCGGGACCGCGGCGCCATCACGGCCGAGGAGTACGAGGCGAAGAAGACCGAGATCCTCGCCAGGATGTAGTCGCGGCCGCCTGATCGACCCGATGCGCCGATGACCACGGACGTCCCTCGCACGGCCGCGCCCGCGGCCGGTCCGCTGACCGGCCCGGCCATGCTCGACGGGATGTTCCCGGAGGGCGCGGCCTTCCGCGACTCGGTCACCACCTACGCGGTCATGCTCGCGCTGGCGGGGCTGATCGCGACGTTCGGGCTGCTCGAGGACTCCGTCGCGGCGATCATCGGGGCGATGATCGTGGCCCCGCTCGGCGGGGCGATCATGGCCTTCGCCGGAGCGCTGGTCACCGCCCGCAGCCGCTGGCAGTGGATCGACGGGATGCAGGTCGTGCTGAGCGCGCTGCTGGTCATCGGCATCGGATACGCGATCTCCTGGCTGCTGCCCGACCCGCTCAGCCTGAACCCGTCGCTCGAGGCGCGAACCGCCCCGGGGCTGCTCGATCTTGGGGTGGCCCTCGCGGCCGGGGCGGCGGGCGCCTATGTCGCCGTCCGCGGGACCGGCGCCGACGCCCTGCCCGGCGTCGCCATCGCGGTCTCGCTCGTCCCGCCGCTCGCGACCGTCGGGATCTGCCTGGAGCTCGGCCGGATCGAGGATGCCGGCGGCGCCCTCCTGCTCTTCCTGACGAATTTCGCCGGCATCGTGGTGGTCGCCTGCATCGTCTTCGTGCTCTTCGGTGCCGCGCCGTCGCGGGCGATGATCCGGGAGCGCCATCGGGTCCGCAACGGGATCGTCGGGGCGATCCTGCTCCTGCTCGCCATCTCGGTGCCGCTCGCCTGGCGCGGCATCGAGAACGTCCAGGCCACGCTCCGGAGCACGACGGGGGCCCCGATCGTCCGCGACTGGATCGGGACCAGGAACCTGACCGTGACCTCGTGGTCGATCGAGGGCGACGCGGTCACGATCGCGCTCACGGGACCGGATGCGCCCGCGCCCGCGGCACCGCTGGCCACGTCATTGGCCGCGGCGTTCGGCTCTCCCGTGGAGCTCCAGGTCGACTACGTGCCGTCCACCCAGGAGCGCGCCGTCGCGACCCCGTGATCGATACTACCAGGGGGTATCGCGGCTGATATACTCAGCGGGAGTATGAACGCCGCCGAGCCGTCCACCCCGCCGGTCCGCCCGATCGAGATCGTCCTCCCGATCGCGGGCATGACCTGCGCCTCCTGCGTCAACCGCATCGAGCGGTTCCTCGACAAGACCGACGGCGTCGTGGAGGCCAACGTCAACCTCGCCACCGAGCGGGCGACCGTCACGGTCGACCCGGGCGTGGCCGGGCGGGCCGAGGTCGTGGCGGCGATCGCCGCAGCGGGCTACGACGTCCGGCCCGAGACCGCCGCGGCATCCCCCCTGGCGGCCGACCCGGAGGACCTCCTCCGGGCGCGCGAGCGCCGGACCCTGCTGGTCCAGGCCATCGCCTCGATCGCGGTCGCGCTGGTCCTGATGGTCGTGATGTTCTGGCCGCAGACCGTCGTCGAGATGACGACCATCAACCGGCTCGCACTGATCCCGGCCACGGTCATCCAGGTCTGGGCCGGGCGCCGCTTCTATGTGGCCGCGCTGCGGGCGGCCCGGCACGGCACCACGAACATGGACACGCTGGTCGCGGTCGGGACCAGCGCGGCGTGGGCCTACAGCGTCTTCGTGACGCTCTTCCCGTCGGTCATCCACGAGGCCGGCCTGCACCCCGAGACCTACTTCGACAGCTCCACGATCATCATCGGGCTCGTCCTGCTGGGGCGCTGGCTGGAGTCGCGCGCCAAGGACCAGACGCGCGGCGCGATCCGCCGCCTGGTCGGCCTGCAGCCGATGACGGCGCGCCGCATCGAGGACGGGCGCGAGGCGGACGTCCCGCTCGACGCGATCCTCGTCGGGGACCTGATCCGCATCCGGCCCGGCGAGAAGGTGCCGGTCGACGGGATCGTCGTCGACGGCCGCGCCTCGGTCGACGGGTCGATGCTGACCGGCGAACCGCTGCCCGTCGACGTCGGCCCGGGCGACGAGGTGATCGGCGCCACGATGGCCGTCTCCGGGACCCTCGTGGTGCGGACGACGCGGATCGGGCGGGACACCGTGCTCGCCTCGATCGTCGAGCTCGTCCAGCGCGCCCAGGGCTCGAAGGCGCCGATCCAGCGCATGGCCGACCGCATCAGCGCCGTCTTCGTCCCGGTCGTACTGGTCACCGCCGCGCTGACGTTCGTCGTCTGGTCGCTGGCCGGGCCCGAGCCGCAGATCACGTTCGCGCTGACCACGTTCATCGCGGTCGTCGTCATCGCCTGCCCGTGCGCGATGGGCCTCGCCACGCCGACGGCCGTCATGGTCGGCACGGGCCGCGCGGCCGAGACCGGGATCCTGATCCGCAGCGCGGCCGCGCTGGAGCGCGCGGGCAAGGTCGATGCGGTCATCTTCGACAAGACCGGGACGCTGACCCGCGGCCGTCCGACCGTCGAGCGCATCGTCGTCGAGCCCGGCTTCCAGGAGGACCGGGTCGTCGACCTGGCTGCGTCGGCGGAGCGCGGGAGCGAGCACCCGCTGGGCGCCGCGATCGTGGTCCGGGCGAACCTCACCGAGCTCGGGTTCCAGCCGATCGAGGGGTTCGAGTCGTTCGCGGGCCGCGGGGTGGGCGCCGTGGTCGACGGGCACGCCGTGCTGGTCGGCAGTCCGCGGCTGCTCGAGGAACGCGGCGTCGCGGTCGACGCCGCCGGCCACGGCCTGTCCGGCGAGACGCCGGTGCATGTCGCCATCGACGGGCGGGCGGCGGCGACATTCCTGATCGCCGACCCCATCCGGCCGAGCGCCGCGGCGGCCGTCGCCGACCTGCGCGCGGCCGGGGTCGAGGTGTGGCTCGTGACCGGCGACACACCGGCGTCCGCGGCGCTCGTCGGGGCGGCGGTCGGGATCGCCCCCGAGCGGGTCAGGGGCGGGATGCTCCCCGCCGACAAGGCGGCCATCGTCGCCGAGGTGCAGGCGGGCGGGCGGGTCGTGGCGATGGTCGGCGATGGCATCAACGACGCGCCGGCGCTGGCCAAGGCGGATGTCGGCATCGCGATCGGGTCGGGCACTGACATCGCCATCGAGGCCGCCGACCTCACGCTCGTCGGCGGCGACCCGCGGCTCGTCGGGTCGGCGCTGGCGCTGTCCCGACGGACGACCGCGGTGATCCGCCAGAACCTGGCCTGGGCGTTCGGCTACAACATCGTCCTGATCCCGGTCGCGATGGGGGTGCTGTACCCGGCCTTCGGGATCCTGCTCAACCCGGCGATCGCGGCGGCGGCGATGGCGATGTCCTCGGTGAGCGTCGTCGCGAACTCTTTGCGGCTGCGCCGGCTCGACCTGCGGCCCGGGCCGCACGTGACGGCGGCGCTGCGTCCCGGTCCCCTGGACCGCCTGCGCGAATCGGCGTTCCTGGTCGCGATCGCGCTGGTCGCCATCGGCATCGCCGTGGGCGGGATCGCCGTCCAGCGATGGCTGCAGGCGGGCGCGCAGCAGGTCTCGGTGACTGCGGTGGACACCGCGTTCTCCGGCCCACCCATCGACGTCACCAGCGGCGGCCTCGTGGTCGTGACCTTCACCAACGACGGGCAGGTCTTCCACGACTGGATGGTCGACGGGCTGGCCAACGTGGGCGCGGTCGCCCGGCCGGGCGAGACGCAGACGATCACGTTCATCGCCCCGGCGCCGGGCCGCTACACGTACCGGTGCATGGAACCCGGCCATGCCGAGGCCGGGATGGTGGGGGTCATGACGGTCCGTCCGGGGCCGTGACGTAGCAGATCGAGCGCTCGGGCGTCCCACGGTCGGATCCCGCCCGGAGGACATCGGATGCGCTCCTCGCACTCACGGACCGGCGCCATCGCGCTGGCTGCCCTTCTCATCGCCGCCTGTGCATCGGCTCCTCAGCCGACCCGTGTCTCGACGACATCAGCGCCGCCAGCATCGCCCACGCCGTCAGCGACCGCCATCCCGACGCTCGAGACGGCGATGGACTCCGAGGGACCGACCGCCGAACCGTCCCGTCCTGGCGTGGGCACCATCGCCACGTGGCGCGACGGCGGGAAGATGGTGAGGCCCCGGAGCATGCACACGGCCACGCTGCTGCCGCACTTCGGGCTCGTCTTCCTGATCGGCGGGGCGGCGGCCGGCGAGGTCTCCGCCGAGACCGAGATGGCAGACCCGAGCGGTCCGTGGGTCATCACGGCGCCGCTCGCCGAGGCCCGCTACGGACACACCGCGACGCTCCTGCCCGATCGCACCGTGCTCGTCGCAGGTGGGTTCTCGACGAAGGATGAGACGACGCCCACGGCGTCCGCCGAGGTCTATGACCCGGCGCGCGGATCGTGGGCGGCGGTCGGCGACATGGCCCACGCCCGCGCCGGCCACACGGCCACGCTCCTCCCTGACGGCACCGTCCTCGTTACGGGCGGGGCCAGCCATAACGGTGGGAACGGAAGCCCTCTGGCAAGCGCGGAGGTGTACGACCCGGCGGGCCGGACGTGGACGGCCGTGGGCGACATGACTGACGCCCGCGCGGGTCACACCGCCACGCTCCTTCCCGACGGCACTGTCCTCGTCGTCGGCGGCGTGGGGACCGACACGCAGGAGGTCTCGCCGGCGAACACGGCGCTCGCCTCGGCGGAGCTGTACGACCCAGACCGCAAGTCGTGGACGACCACCGGAGCGCTGCACGAAGGCCGGGCCGGACATACCGCCACGCTGCTGGACGACGGCTCGGTGCTGGTGACGCGTCCCGGTCGACTGGGCTCAGCGGAGCTGTTCGACCCTGGACTCGGCTCGTGGATGACGACCGGGAACATGGCCCACGCTCGATTCGCGTACACGGCGACCCTGTTGACGGACGGGACCGTGCTCGTCGCGGGTGGGTACGGCGACGACCCGCTCGCCTCCGCGGAGCGCTACGACCCCGGCAGCGGGACCTGGGTGCCGACGGCGGACATGAGTCACGCCCGAACGAACCACACGGCGACCTTGCTGTCGGACGGCACGGTGCTCGTGATCGGCGGCAGCGCCGCCACCGGAGCGGCCGTCGCCGAGGCCGAGATCTACGACCCCGGGATCGCCCCGTGAACCGACGTCGGTCGGGCGTCCCGACCGACTAGAACGGCCAGAAGAACGGCACCACGAAGACCGACACGACGAACGACAGGGCCAGCAGCGGGAGCCCCAGCTTCCAGTAGTCGCCGAAGCGGTAGCCGCCGGGGCCCATCACCATCATGTTCACCGGGGTAGCGACCGGCGTCAGGTACGAAGCGGCCGCGGCGACCGTCACGGACATCAGCACCGGCTGCGGCGACACGCCGAGCTCCACTGCCGCGGCGACGGCGATGGGGATCACGATGAGGGCCGTGGCCATGTTGCTGATGAGCTGGCCGAAGACCGCGGTGATGGCGAACAGCCCGGCCAGCAGGGCATACGGCCCGGCGTTCCGGACGACGCCGACGAGCGCGTCGGCCACCTGGTTCGCGGCGCCCGTCTGGGTCATCGCCGTCGAGAGCGGGATCATCCCGGCGACCAGCACGACGGTCGTCCAGTTGATGGCCCGGTAGGCGCCGTCCACCGTCACCACGCGCAGCAGCACCATCGCCCCGGCCGCCAGCAGGCCGGCGACGACCGAGGGCACGACCCCGGTCACGAGCATCACGACCATCGCGCCCAGCACGACGATGGCCTCCTTCGCGCCGAGGCCGAGCGGGATCGTCTGGCGGCGGATCTGCTCGGGGGCGTCGACGACGAGGAGGTTCGCGTCGGCGAGGTTCTCGTCGAGGGCGGCCCACGGGCCGCGCAGCAGGAGCACGTCGCCGACGGCGAGGACCGTCTCGCCGGGGCCGCGGTCCTCGCCCTTGCGCTGGATCGCCGTGATGATGAGGTCGCCGCTATCGGTGACCATCCCCGGGAACACCGTGTCGCCCACGAACTCGGAGCGCGGCGGGATGACCACCTCGGCGACGCCCGAGGTCCGGCTGATCAGCCCGAGGGCATCGTCGTCGAGGCGGTACTGGTCGACGAGGGTCCGGGCGTGCTCGCTGAAGTCGGTCGGCAACCCGCGCGGCTTGCGCGACGGCAGGAGCCGCTCGCCGAAGAACAGGACGATCAGGATGGTGCCGACGACGAGCGGGACGCCGACCAGCGCGAACTCGAAGAAGCCGAACGGCCGTCCGCCGTAGGTCGCGGCCGCCTCGTTGATGATCACGTTCACGGGTGTCCCGGTCAGGGCCAGCATCGATCCGGCGTGGGCGCCGAAGACCAGCGGCATCAGGAGCTGCGACGGCGACCGCCCCAGGCGGACGCCGATGACGACGATCACCGGGAGCAACGCCGCGACCGCGCCGTTGACGCTGATCAGCGCGGTCAGCCCAGCGACCAGCAGCATCATCAGCACGATGAGCCGCGTCCGGCTGTCGCCGACCCGCGCGATCAACTCCTGGCCGGCCCACGTCGTGACGCCGCTGGCGTCGAGGCCCTCGCTGACCACGAAGAGGGCCGCGATGAAGATCACGGCCTGGTCGCCGAACCCTGCCAGCGCCTGGGTCAGGTCGAGCACGCCCGTGAAGTAGAGCGCGAGTGCGGCACCGATGGCGACGATGCCGACCGGGAACCGGTTCGAGACGAAGGCGAGGACGACCGCGAGCAGGATCGCGAACGTGATCGCGACGTCGCTCACGCGCCACCCCGCGGTGGCCCGGCGCTGACGAGCCGGGTCACGTCAGGTGCACGGGCGCTCCCGGTCCGAGCGGGATCCCGATCAGGAACCAGACGACGAGGAACACGGTCCAGGCGAAGAGGATCACGAAGGTGTACGGGATCATCAGCGACACGATCGTGCCCACGCCGGCGTTCTTGTCGTATCGCTGGGCGAACACGACGATGACCGCGAAGTAGGCCATCAGCGGGGTGACGACGTTGAACGGCGAATCGCCGACGCGATAGGCGGCCAGCACGAGCTGCGGCGCGATATCGAGGCGCAGGAACAGCGGGATGAAGATGGGCGCGAAGATCGCCCACTTCGGGATGACCCCCGGGATGATGATGTCCAGGAGGGCCGTCACAAGCACGAAGCCGATGATCAGCGGGACCGGTCCGAGCCCGGCCGCCTCGAGCCAGTCGGCCAGGTTGACCGCCAGGACGGTGGCGATGTTCGTGTAATTGAAGAAGGCGATGAACTGGGCGATGATCAGCAGCAGGAAGATCAGGCCGGCCAGGCCGGAGTAGGTCTTCACCACGCCGTTGATGGCATCGACGCTGTTCTTGACCGTGCCGGCGCCCTTGCCGTAGGCGTAGCCGGCGACCCCGAAGAAGATGCTGATGATCACGAGGATGCCGGACATGAACGGCGAATCCCCGAAGATCTCGCCCGTCGTCTCGTTGCGCAGCGGCGCGCCGGGCGGCAGGGTGATGAGCAGGATCACCGCCAGGGCGCCGAGGAACCCGTAGAGCGCGTACTTGAGGCCGCGACGCTCCTCGTCGGAGACCTTGTCCGTGGGCTCGGCGACGGCGTCGCCCGAGTACTTGCCTAGGCGTGGCTCGATGACCTTCTCGGTCATGATCGTGATGAGGATCGCGAGGAAGAACGTCGACACCACGGCGAAGAAGTAGTTCGCGGTGACGTCGATCGTGCGCGACGGGTCCACGAGGGCGATCGATTCGTTGGCGACCTCGGTCATGATCCCGTCGATCGGGGCGATCAGCAGGTTGACCCCGAAGGCGGCGCCGACCCCCGCGAACCCGGCGGCCAGGCCGGCCAGCGGGTGGCGGCCCATGCTGTGGAAGGCGGCTGCGGCGAGCGGGATCAGCACGAGGTAGCCGGCGTCCGTGGCGACGCTCGAGAGGATCCCGATGAGCACGATGATGAACGTGATGAGGCCGCGCGGGGACGAGCGGACCAGCAGCCGGATGATGGCGCCGATCAGCCCGGCCTCCTCGGCGAGGCCCACGCCGAGCATCGCAACGAGGATGATCCCGACCACGCCGAAGTTGTTGAAGTTGGCGACCGGCGAGGTGATCATGAAGCGGATGCCGTCGGCGGTGAGCAGGCCCTTGACCGCGGTCGTCTCGGTCGCGACGTGCATCTCGTCGGTGCCGGAGTGGTCGGGCACCGGGATCTGCGGGACCTCGACCGCGCTGCCGGGCGGGTAGCCCACCTCGCCCGTGACGGGCGGCGGCTCGACGACGTCGTAGGTCACGCTGACGCCCGCCCAGAACAGGAGCTGGGAGAGCACGATCACACCGGCGATCAGGATGATGAAGATGATCGCGGGGTGGGGCACCTTGTTCCCGACGCGCTCGATCGTGTCGAGCATCCGGCCGAGGAACGTGTGCTGCGGGGCGGTCGCGTCGGTGGCGTCGCTCATGGGTCGGGCTCCCTCGGGGCTACGGGTGTCGGGCCGTCAGCCGCGGGGCGGCTGGAAGTGCATCGCGAGGTCGCTGAGGAGGCGCGTCCCGAAGGCCGTCGCCCCGACCGAACGCCAGCTGTCGTCGGTGTCGGTCATCATCGGGCCGCAGATGTCGAGGTGGCCGAACGGGATGTCGCCGGTGAACTCCTCGAGGAACAGACCCGCGGTGATGGTGCCCGCGTTCTCGCCGCCGAGGTTCTTGATGTCGGCGATCGCCGAATCGAGCTTGCGCCGATAGCGCTTCACGAGCGGAAGTTCCCACACGTTCTCGTCCGTCCGGGTCCCGGCTGCCTTGAGCTGCTCGACGAGTGCCGGGTCATTGCCCAGCGTGGCCGCGAGCGCGGTCCCGAAGGTCCGCAGGGCGGCGCCGGTCAGGGTGGCGATCGTGACGACCGCGTCGGGCCGTGGATCGAGCTCGGTCGCGAGGACGAGGGCATCGGCCATGACCAGGCGCCCCTCCGCATCCGTGTTGAACACCTCGACCGTCTTGCCGCCGCGGATGGTGAGCACGTCGCCGAGGCGCATCGCCTTGCCCGACGGCATGTTGTCCGTGCACATCAGGTAGCCGGTGACGGCCGTCCTGCAGCCCAGCGGCGCGAGCGTGATCATCGAGCCGAGGACGGCAGCCGCACCCGACATGTCCTGCTTCATCGCGAAGTGCATCGCGTCCGACGGCTTGAGGCTGATGCCGCCCGCGTCGTACATGATCCCCTTGCCGACGAGCGCGAGGTGGCCCTTCGGCCTGGCCGGCGAGCCGTCGCGCTTCCGCGGCGTGTAGGTCAGCTTGACCATGCGGGCGGGCTCGTCGCTGCCCTGGTTCACGCCGAGGAGCCCACCGCAGCCGAGCGCCGTGAGGGCGGCGTTGTCGAACACCTCCACCGTCAGGCCGGTCTCCGCGCCGAGGACCATCGCGACCTCGGCCATGCGGGTCGCGGTCAGGTGCGTGGCCGGGGTGTTCGCCAGGTCGCGGGCCACCTGGACGGCTTCGGCCAGCACCCGTCCGCGCTCGGCACCGGCGCTGATGGCCCCCCGCTTCGCGCCGGCCACCAGGGTCAGCCCGGTCAGCGGCGCCTCCCCGGGCCGGTCCGCGAACGCGCGGTAGCGATAGCGGGCCATGAGGACGCCTTCGACGACGGCCTGACCGGCCTCCTCCGGCCCGACCTCGGCGACCTCGGCGAGGGTCGTGGCGAGGACGCCGTCCCGGGCGGCGGCCCGGGCGAACGCGGCGGCCGCGTCGCGCAGGCCGGCGCCGTCGAGGGTCCCCGGTTCGCCGACCCCGACCGCGACCACGACGGGCCGCTCGGCGTGGGGCAGGGCGAGCGTCTGGCCGAGGGCCCCGCTGAAGCCGCTCTCGAGCAGCCGCTCGCGGTCGACGCCGATGATCGACGGCACCTCGCCGCTCGACGCGACCGGGATCCCGAGAGCCTCGGTGTCGGGCGGGGCCGCGGCCGCGACGGCGATGCGCGATCCCGCCGACCTGGCTCGTGAAGGAAGCGGATCGAAGCCCGCGGTCGCCCGCGTCACCCGTGCGTCGGAGGTCGGCATCTGGTTGCTCCCCGGAAGCTGTCTCGCGGTCCGGCCCGCTCGGGGCGCCGGGGCGCGCCGCGGGAGGCGGAGCGCCGAGGGAGGAGCATACGGTGAATCCCCACCGCGATGGGGGACACATCCGCGCGGTCGCGCGCGGACCGGGACAGACCGCTAGCCGGTAGCGGCAGGCCCCCGGAATGGGACGGCCGCCATCAGCGCGGCCTGCGCGACGGCGGCGCCGGGGCTAGACCCGGCCCTTCGGCACGGTGTGCCAGTAGGTCTTGTTGAAGACGATCTTGCCGAGGTGCCACAGCCGATTCGGCTTGGGCGGGCGGGGCGGATGGTCGTAGTCGAACTGGAGGAGGGTGCCCTTCCCGTCGCCGATCTCGAAGAAGCACATGACCTTGCCCATGTAGTCGCCGCGGGCGTGGTCCACGGCGCGCCCCTCGATCGCCGCCACGATCCGCTCGGTCACGACGGGGGCCTCGAAGTGGGCCGTGGAGCCGGCCTTGGACAGCGGCAGGTCCGTCGCGTCGCCGAGGGCGTACACGTCGGGCCGCCCGCCCACCTGGAGCGTGGCGCGGTCCGTCGGCAGCCAGCCTCCGGGGGCGGGCGCCAGCCCGGAGTCCATGAGGAACTGCTGGCCCTTGTGCGGCGGGACGAGGATGAGCAGGTCGTACGGCAGCTCCTCGCCCTCGAGGCTCTCGACCACCTTGCGCTCGGGGTCGATCGACTCGACATTGAAGAACGTGTGCAGCTCGATGCCCTTCTCGGCCAGGATCGGCGTGGCCATCTCGGAGACGCTCTCGATGGTGAACGCCCGCCCGATCGGCGAGCAGAAGTCGATCGTGGAGCGCTTGCGGATCCCCCGCTCGCGCAGCTCGGCCTCGATCAGGAACGCGACCTCGAGGGGCGCCGGCGGGCACTTGTAGGGCATCCCGGCGATGCCGATGACGATGCGGCCCCCGTCGAACTCGTCGAGCGCCGCGCGCAGCTCCGCGGCCGCCTCGGCCGTGTAGAAGTGGTGGGCTTCCTCGTCGAAGTGCTCGATCGCCTCGGGCACGATGCGCGAGCCGGTCGCCAGCACCAGCTGGTCGTAGCCGAGCGGCAGCCCGTCCTTCAGGGTGACGACGCGGCGGGCCTCATCGATCGCGGCGACCTCGCCGACGACGAGCGACACCCGCTTGTCGAGCAGCGAGCGCTCCGGCCGATGCAGGTTCGCGGCCCGCTCGCCGCCCATGGCGATGTACATGAACCCGGGCTGGTAGACGTGCTCGCCGGTCGAATCGACCACCATGACGTCGACGGCGCCGCTGTCGATCCGCGCCCGAAGCTTCTTCACCAGCAGGTTCGCGGTGAGCGTCCCCCCGACGCCGCCACCGAGGATGAGGATCCGCTGCATCTCGGGCCCTACCGCAGCTTCTCGACGACGATCTCGTCGTAGCCCTGGCGGGCCTCCAGCGCGACCAGGCGGTGCCCGGCCTTCTCGATCCACTTGGGGATGTCGGTCTTCGAGCCCTGGTCGGAGGAGTAGACGGCGATGACGTCGCCGACGGCTCCCTCGCGGATGGCCCGGATGAGCTCCATCAACGGCCCGGGGCAGAAGCTGCCGCGAGCGTCGATGGTGCGGGTGATGGTGACGGCGGTCTCGGTCATGGCGGTCACGCTTCCTAGATGAACAGGGGGACGGAGTCGCCGGTCATCATGCCGATGACCGTTGCCGCCCCGACCGGCTCGCCCATGCCGTCGATCATGTCCTCGGGCTTCAGCCCGAACATGTCCATGGTCATCTGGCACGGGATGAACTCGACGCCCAGCTCCTGGGCGGCCTCGAGGAGCTCCTTCGGGCTGGCGACGCCGTACTGGCGGGCCAGGCGGCCCATCATCCACGGGCCCATGCCGAAGAAGTTCATCTTCGAGAGCTTGCGGTGGCTGATACCGGGGCGCTGCATCGCGGACAGCATCCGCTGCATCCAGTTCTCGCCGGTGATGCGCTTCGAATCCTTGACGAAGACCTGCAGGCCCCAGAAGGTCACGAAGACGCGGGTCTTGACCCCCATGGCGGCGCTGGTCGAGGCGAGGATCATGGTGGCCCAGACCTTCTCGAGGTCGCCGCTGTAGTCGATGATGAGCACCTCGCGGGGCCTGACCTCGCCCTCGGCGTCCATGGCCGGGAGGGGCAGGTCCTCGAGTTCCGCCACGCCCTCGACGGCCGCGATCGCGTCGGCGAGCGGGTCGAGGCGGGTCGGGGTCTCGGTGGTCATGGGATCCTCACTTCCTGCGGATGACGAAGCGGTAGACCGCTCCATCCGATGTCTGTTCGAGGAGGGCGTTGCCGGTCGCCTGGCACCAGGCGGCGACGTCCTTGATCGACCCGTGGTCGGTCGCGAGCAGCTCCACGGTCGTTCCGGAAGCCAGCGCCTTCATGGCCTGGGCGGTCCGTACGATCGGCAGCG
Source organism: uncultured Chloroflexia bacterium (assembly GCA_963813335.1). Taxonomy (GTDB): domain Bacteria; phylum Chloroflexota; class Limnocylindria; order Limnocylindrales; family CSP1-4; genus SPCO01. The sequence goes on along the minus strand of CAWEYL010000004.1, from coordinate 50,474 downwards.
GGCACGACAGGCCCCGAGCGTCGATGGTCTGGCTGATCTCGATGACTGGCATGTCCGGCTCCTTCGTTCGGGCGCGATCAGATGAAGACGACCTGGCCGTCGCCGGCGTTGAGGTAGAAGGACGTCACGCCCTCCACCCCGTCGACGAGCGGGTCGAGGTCGGCCTGTCGGAGGGTCAGCAGGTCCATGGACAGCGAGCAGGCCTGGATGTCGACTTCGCCGAGTTCCTTGGCCTGGCGCAGCGTGTCCGCCCACGGCGCCTGCCCCGCCCGCGCCAGGGCGTCGACGGCGGCGCGACCCGCGTCGCCCGCCTCGGGGGCCAGGCCGTGGTCGCGGGCGATCCGGTCGGCCCGGAAGGCGTCGAGCGCCCAGTACTGCAGGAAGATGTTGACGGGCTTGCCGAGCGCCGCGGCACCGGCCGTCAGGACGGCCGCGGCCTGCAGCTTGTCGTCGGTCCCCGAGAAGAGGACCAGGTTCAGCGGTTCGTCCATGGCTCGTCACCTAGCAGGGGGAAGTCGTCAAGTCGGAGGCCGGAGATCGTCGCGCAGACCACGCCTTCGAACTGTTCCGTGCTCAGGCCCTTGTAGGACGGGCAGCGCCAGCACGTCTCGATATCGACGAAGCCTTGGCGTGGGCAGATGACCTGGCCGGCCTCCACCGCGAGCACCCGTTCGTTCCGTGGCCGTCGCGCCGTGCCGGCGCGGTCGGACTGCATGTCATCGACCTCCTTGACCTGATCCTGGACGCGCCGGCGGCCACGGACCCGGGCCGGAAGTCACGATCCAGCCACGCCGCCCGGCCCGTATTGGAGGAGGGGCCGGCAAGACCTCGGAGGACGTGCCGGGCGGCACTGGCGCGGGCCGCCCACTCGGGTCGACGGTACGGGCGACACCACTCGCAGGAGGTCGGAGACATGACGCGCACGAGCACGACCGGTGAGGAGGTCATGCGCTCCTTCGTCCAGCATGAGCACCACGACCTCGCCGCCGGGATCGAGCACATCCATACGACCGCCTGCGAGCTGGCCTCCCTGCCCGCCGACCGGATGTCGAGCCGGGTCCTGGAGATCAGCCACTGGATCGAGCACGTCCTGAAGCCCCACATGCTCTGGGAGGAGACCTGGCTCCTGCCGCAGGTCGACCACCGCGCCCACACGCCGTGGCTGGCCCGGCTCGTCCGGTTCGACCACCGCCAGATCGCGCACCGGGCCGAGGCCCTGGCGTCCGACCGCATCCGCCTGACGCACGGTCCCGAGCGCGATGCCACCGCCGATACCCGCTGCGACCTGTTCGCGATCGAGGCGCTGCTGCGCGCCCACCTCGAGCGCGAGGAGCAGTTCCTGCTGCCGCTCCTCGGACCGGACTGAGGCGGAACGGACCGACGACCCCGGCATGGGCGAGAGAGGCGGCCACCAGATGCAGTCCGACGGCACGATCACCCGCGATCCCCTGGATCCGGCGACGCGGATCGCCGAATGGGGGTTCCTCGCGAACCCGGACCTCCCGGACCGGCCCGGGCCGGCATACCTGCTGGTGGCGTTGCGCGCGGCGCCGACGCTCCGGCACTACGACCCCGAGAGCATCGAGTACTGGGTGTCGCGCGACGGCCGCGGCGAGCGGCGCGAACTGTCGCGGGCGACGTCGATGCCCCTCTCCGAGGAGTTCTCCTGGGGGATGATCCGGCTGGTCGACCGGCTCCGGGTCACCAACGAGTACCTGACCTTCGGCGGGCGGCTCGACGCCGCCATGGTGGACGATGCCATCGTCGTGGCCTTCACCTCACCGGCGCCGCTGCTGCGGCGCGGCGGCCATTCGCAGGGCTGGGATGCCGGCGCCGACCTGGTCGGCGCGTTCTTCGGGCGGCTGATGGTCGCCGTCGACTACCGGCCCGGGTTCGAGGCGGCCGTCGCCGACGCGACCCCGACCACCCGCTACGCCGCGTTCATCCGCGACGCGGAGCACCGCCGTCGGGCGGGCCGCGCGTCGAGCACCGACACCGAGCTCGGACGGCTGATCCGCCACGAGGCGGGCCGGCTCCGCGTCGACGCGCCCGATGACTGGGCTGCCGGGGCGCGGCTGCTGGCCCTCAGCGCCCAGGCCTGACCGGGACCGCCGATCGCGCGCCCGGACGGGCCGTCGGTCACCGACGGATCGGGTCCGCTGGCACGTGCGGATCCCTCGGCAGCGGCCCAGCATCGACGCAGAAGGAGGCCCGACCATGAAGGCCCTGCTCGCGATCGATGGCTCCCACGAATCCGCGGTGGCGCTCGAGACCGCGGCCAGCCTGACGTGGCCGCCCGATTCCCGCCTCGAGATCATCAGTGTCGTCCCGACCGACGTCGAGGTGTTCGGCGGCCCGTTCGCAGCGGGCGTCTACACGCAGGATCCGAACGTCCGCGAGCGCCTGCTCGACGAGTACCGGCAGCTGGTCGACGCCGCCGTCGAGCGGATGCGACGGCCGGGCCTGGGCGTCGTCGGGCGCGTGCTCGACGGCCGCGCGGCCTCGGTGATCGTCGAGGAGGCCGAGCGCGTCGCTTCCGAGCTGGTCATCGTGGGCGCCCGCGGGCACGGGACCTTCGAGCGGGTCTTCCTCGGGTCCGTCTCGGCCGAGGTCGTGGACCACGCGCACTGCCCGGTCCTCGTCGCCCGCCGGCCGACGGCATGGCGCGTCCTCATCGCCACCGACGGCTCGCCCGACGCCGCTCTCGGGGCGTCCTTCGTCGCCGCCTCGGGTCTCTTCGATGCCGCCGGAGCGCGGGTCCTGAGCGTGACCGACGTCCCCGCGGCGTGGTGGCTCGGGATGTCGCCGGGCGAAGGCATGATGGCGAGCGACGTCTATACGTCGGTCGTGGGCGAGGCCGGCGCGCACGGCCAGGCCGTCGCCGCCGAGGCGGTCCGCCGCCTGCGGGCCGAGGGGATGGAGGCTCGGTCGGTGGTCCGCGAAGGCCCGGCCGCGGTCGAGATCATCGCCGAGGCCGAAATCGTGGGCCGCCGACCTCATCGTGGTCGGGACGCGCGGCCACGGCCTGCTCCGGCGCCTGCTGCTCGGCAGCACGGCCCGGACCGTGCTGCACCACGCGCCGATGTCCGTGCTGATCGTCCGACCGACCCCGACATTCCCGGGAGGTGAGCGCATGTCCAACGAGCCGATGGAGGCGGTCACGCCCGCGTAGGCTTCCCGGATGCGCATCGTATCGGCGGCGGAGGCGGTCGCCTCGGTCCGTTCCGGCGACCAGGTCTACGTGCATTGCGCGGCGGCGACCCCGTCCGTGCTGCTCGACGCCCTCGTGGCGCGTGCACCCGAGCTGCACGACGTCGGGATGGTCCACCTCCATGTCGAAGGCCCCGGGCCGCATCTCGCGCCCGAGATGGCCGGCCATTTCCGCCACCGCGCGCTGTTCATCGGGCCGAACGCCCGTGCGGCCGTGAACGAGGGGCGGGCGGACTACGTGCCGGTCTTCCTGTCCGACGTGCCGCACCTGTTCGATTCGGGCTCGATCCCCCTTGACGTCGTCCTCGTCAACGCCACCCCACCCGACGCCCATGGCTTCTGCTCGCTGGGCACCAGTGTGGAGGCGATGCACGCCGCGATCCGCGCTGCGACGACGGTCATCGTGCAGTTCAACCGCTCGATGCCGCGGACCCTGGGCGAGAGCTTCGTCCACGTGAGCGACATCGACCTCGCCGTGGAGGTCGACCAGCCGCCCTACGAGCACGGCACGGGCACGATCGGGGAGGTGGAGCGCCTGATCGGCGAGCATGTCGCCGAACTGGTCCCCGATGGCGCGACGCTGCAACTCGGGATCGGCGCGATCCCGGCCGCGACGGCGATGGCGCTGCACGGCAAGCGCGACCTCGGGATCCACACCGAGATGTTCACCGACGCGGTCGTCGACCTGGTCGAGGCCGGGGTGGTCACCGGGGCCCGCAAGGATCGCAACCGCGGCAAGATCGTGACCGCGTTCATGATGGGCTCGCGGCGGCTGTACGACTTCGTGGACGACAACCCGATGGTCGAGATGCGCTCGGTCGACTTCACGAACGACACGCACGTCATCCGCTCCTTCCGGCGGATGGTGGCGATCAACTCGGCGATCGAGGTGGACCTGACCGGCCAGGTCGTGGCCGATTCGATCGGGCACCACCTGTATTCAGGCGTCGGCGGGCAGATGGACTTCATCCGCGGCGCGGCCCTCGCGCCGGAGGGCCGGGCCATCATCGCGCTTCCCTCGACCGCCGCCGGCGGCACCGTCTCGCGGATCGCCACCACGCTCAAGGAGGGCGCCGGGGTCGTGACGACACGCGCCCATGTCAGGACGATCGTCACCGAGTGGGGCGTCGCGGAGCTCTTCGGCAAGAGCCTGCGCGAGCGGGCCATCGCCCTCATCGCGATCGCCCATCCCGACCTTCGCGACGAGCTCGTTGCCGCCGCCCGGCGGTACCACCTGATCTGACCCGCGCCACGCGCGCGCTTCGGGCCGAACGGACTCCGGCGTTCGCGACGAACGGCGCTGGGATCCTCGCGCCCGACGGAGGACCGTGACCATGACATCGTCTGATCCGGTGTCGCCTATGGAGGGTCCGCCATGCGCCTCGTCGTCCCGATCGCCCTATCCGTCGTGGCCACCATCATCGTCGTGGTCGTGACCTCGCTGATCGCTCGGTCCGTGGCCATGCACGCACCCGAGATGCCCGTGGAGGAACCATCATGAGACGGCTGTCGATCCTGCTCGGGCTGGTGCTCGGTGCCTTCCTGATCGCGGTCCCCGTCGCGCTCGCCGCCGACCCGTCGACGACGCACACCGGTCGGATCGTCGTGTCGACCCAGGGTGACGCGACCATCCCGGCCGGGGACCAGGCCGACCTCCTGTTCGTGACCGGGGGCGTGGCGACGGTCGCCGGCGACGTCGACACCGTCGTCGTCATCGATGGCGCGGCCCACCTCACGGGCGCGACCGTGCAGACGATCTTCGCCGTCCGCAGCCCGGTCGAGCTGAGTGGCGGGACCCGCGTCGCGGGCGACGTCGTGACCGTCAATTCGACGGTGACGAGCGACGCGTCGGTGGTCGTGGGCGGCAGCGTGCGCGACCTTGCGAAGGACCTCGCGGGCATCTGGTACATCCTCGCCCCGATGGCCTTCCTGTTCTTCCTCGGCCTCTCGGTCGCGGGGATCGCGGCCGGGCTGCTGATGGCCGGCCTGGCGTCGCGCCAGGTCCGCTCCGCGGAGCGCCTGATGGCCCAGGAGCCGTTCCTCACCCTCGGGGTGGGCATCGTCGGGGTCGTCGCCCCGATCCTGCTGGCCGTGCTACTGAGCATCACCATCATCGGCATGCCCCTCGCCTTCGGCCTGCTCTTCGGCCTCTGGCCGCTGGCGGCCTTCGCCGGCTACCTCGTGGCCGGCATCGCGATCGGCGAGTGGGTCCTGCGTCGGACGAGCCCGACGGTCGAGCGCGACCGCCCGTACCTCGCCGCGGTCATCGGCATCCTGCTGCTCGAGGTCATGACGATCATCCCGTTCGTCGGGGCCATCGCCTCGCTGTTCGGGTTCGGAGCCGTCCTGCTCCTCGCATGGCGGGTGCTGCGTGGCGACCGACCGGTCTCGACGACGCACGTCGTCACGCCGACGGCGGCACCGCTCGCCTCGTGACCCTCGTGAGGGGCGCCCCCCGGCGCCCCTCACCACCCTGAGCGCACTGGGCCGGCCGGATCGACGGGCCGGACTCAGTCGCTGCCGTGCGTCTTGAGCTTGGCGACGTATGCCGCCGCCTGCGCCCGCCGCTCGAGGTTGAGCTTGGCGAGGATCGAGCTCACGTAGTTCTTGACCGTCTTGTCGGACAGGAAGACGTCGGCCGCGATCTCCTTGTTGGTCTTGCCCTCGGCGACGAGCGCCAGGATCTTGCGCTCCTGCTGGGTCAGGGCGGCGAGCTCGTCGGGCTGGTCGGAGGAGGCGATCCGGCGCATCCGCTCGAGGACCTTGCCGGTCACCGCCGGGTCGAGCAGGGATTCGCCCCGACCGACGGCCTCGAGGGCCGCGACGAGGTCGCGGGCCCGGACCTGCTTGAGCAGGTAGCCGCTGGCCCCGGCGATGATCGCGGCGATGACGGCCTCCTCGTCCGGGTAGCTCGTCAGCATCACGACCCGGGTGTCCGGCAGCTCGGCGCGGATCTCCCGGCAGGCCTCCACGCCGGAGCCGTCCGGCAGCCGGACATCCATCACGACCACGTCGGGCTGGAAGCGCTTGGCGGCCTCGATCGCCTCGGCGACGGTGCCGGCCTCCGCGACCACCTGGAACCCTGGTCGGCGGTCGAGCATCGCCGAGAGACCCTGGCGGACGACCTCGTGGTCGTCGACCACCAGGATGGTCAGCGGTCGCCCGGGGCTGGTCGATGTCTCAGTCATGCCTTGGCAGCTCCAGCGTCGGCCGAGTCCGGCCCCGGCAGGGTGATCTGCACGGTCGTGCCGTTCCGACCGCTCTCGAACGTGATCGTGGCGCCGATCCCGGCGGCCCGCGAGCGCATGTTGGCGAGACCCTGGTGGCCCAGGCTCACCGCCGACGACGCGTCGAAGCCATGGCCATTATCGGTCACCGCGATGCGGACGCGACCGTCCTTCTCGATCTCGACGTCGACGAGCGCCCGCGACGCGCCGGAATGGCGGGCGATGTTGCTGAGCGCCTCGTTGACGATGCCGAGCAGGTGGGCGGTGTCGTCCGGCGACGGCTCGCGGTCGCCCTCGCCGGCGCGCAGCTCGACGTCGATGATCGAGTTGTGGCGGAACTCCTCGAGGATCGCGGCGATGCCGACCATCAGGGTCGTGCCGCTGAGGAGCTCCGGACGCAGGCCGAAGATGAAGTTTCGGATGTCGCGGATCGCGAAGTGGATGTTGTCGATCGCCCGCTCCACCCGGCGGACCACCTCGTCCGGGTCGTCCTCGAGCATGTCCGGCACGTCCTCGAGCGACAGGCCGACGCCGTAGAGGCTCTGGATGATCCCGTCGTGGAGGTCGTTGCTGATCCGCTCGCGCTCGTCGACGATGGCCAGCCGACGGACCTGCTCGTGCAGTCGGGCGTTCTCGATGGCGATCGCCGCATGGCGCGCGAACGTCTCCACGAGCTCCTGGTCGTCTGCCGAGAACTCGGTCGCGCCCGCCTTGTCGGTCAAGTACAGGTTGCCGACCGACCGGCCTTTCACGCTGACCGGCACGCCGAGGAAGCTGTGCATCGGCGGGTGGTGCAGCGGGAAGCCGTGCCGCCGCGGATCCACGGCGATGTCGGAAATCCGGAACGAGCGGTTCTCGCGGATGATCAGCCCGAGGAAGCCGTGGCCGCGGGGCAGGGGACCGATCGACGCCCGCGTGGCGGCGCTCATGCCCGAGGTGATGAACCGCTCGATGACGCCGTGGTCGTCGACGATGCCCAGCGCCGCGTAGCGCGCCCCGACGAGCGGACGCACCTGGTCGACGATCACCTGCAGGACCTCGTCGACCGAGCCCAGCCCGGCGATCGCCCGGGTCGCGGTATCGATGGCACTGAAGACCTCGAGGTCCGGCGGTGACTGGTCGGTCGGCGTCACTCGCCGAGCGTAGCAGGTGGCTGTGACCAAGCTGGGGCCACTCGGCCCGCGAACTCGGCCCGAATGGACCATGGCCTGACAGCCGGCCGGCCGCACCATGCCCGGCATGGAACCGCTCCCGAGCGAACCTGGCCGACGCGTCCTGCTGGCGATCGATCTGTCAAGCGCCTCGAAGGGCGCCATCGACGAGGCCATCCGCATGGCAGCGACCGAGCGCGCCGAGCTGCTGGTCTTCAGCGTCGTCGAGCAGTCGAACCTGCACCTGCCGGGCGGCCGGTCGCGTCGCGTCGACCAGGAGCGAGACCGTCTCGAGGTCGGGGTCCGCGACATCGTCGGCCGGGCCCGTGCTTCCGGCGTCGCGGCGACCTACCTGATCTGGGAGGGCGACCCGGCCGAATCCATCCTCGAGGCGTCGGCGTCCGAGAGCGCCGACGTCATCGTGCTCGGCTCGCGCCGCCGGACGGACCTCCGTCGGCTGCTGCTCGGGAGCGTCTCCTCCGAGGTGGCGCGGCGCGCGCCGTGCGAGGTGATCGTCGTCCCCGCCTGACCCCTCGCCGTCCGGCTAGTCTTGACCGAGGGCCGGACCCGACAGCGGACCCGGATGCAGCAGGCGGAGGGCGCGACCGATGGCAGACCCGACGACCGATCGGGCGCGGACCGCAGGCGATCCCGCCGCGACCACGACGCCGAGCCCGGCCGAGCTCGCACGGATCGATGCCTACTGGCGGGCGGCGAACTACCTCTCGGTCGGGCAGATCTACCTCCTCGACAACGCGCTCCTGCGCGAGCCGCTCCGACCCGAGCACGTCAAGCCGCGGCTCCTCGGCCACTGGGGGACGACCCCCGGCCTGAACCTCGTCTACGCCCACGCCGACCGCGTGATCACGGAGCGCGGCCTGGATGCCATCTGGGTCGTCGGGCCCGGGCACGGCGGGCCGGCCGCGGTCGCCAACGCCTATCTCGAAGGGACCTCGGGCGAGCTGGACGCCGCGCTGACCCGTGACGAGGCGGGCATGCAGCGGCTCTTCCGCCAGTTCTCGTTCCCCGGCGGGATCGGCAGTCACGTCACGCCCGAGACGCCCGGGTCCATCCACGAGGGCGGGGAGCTCGGCTATGCCCTCGTGCACGCCTTCGGTGCGGCGTTCGACAACCCGGACCTCGTGGTCTTCTGCGTCGTCGGCGACGGGGAGGCCGAGACCGGCCCGCTGGCGGCGAGCTGGCATTCGAACACCTTCCTCGACCCGACCGTCGACGGCGCCGTGATCCCGATCCTCGCCCTGAACGGCTACAAGATCGCCAACCCGACGATCCTCGACCGCATCGGCGACGACCGCCTGCGCCAGCTGTTCCGAGGCTACGGGTACGAGCCCATCCTGGTGGAAGGCGACGAGCCGATGGCCGTCCATGCCCAGATGGCTGCGGCCATGGATCGCGCGCTCGATGAGGTCGACGGGATCCGGGCCGCCGCCCGGGCCGGGGCCGCGATCCGCCCGCCGTGGCCGATGATCGTCATGCGGACCCCCAAGGGCTGGACAGGCCCGAAGATCGTCGACGGCAAGCCCATGGAAGGCACCTGGCGGGCCCATCAGGTCCCGCTGTCGGACGTGCGCGGCAACCCGGCGCACCTGGCCCAGCTCGACGCGTGGATGCGCTCGTACCGGCCTGAGGAGCTCTTCGACGACGACGGCCGGCCGATCGCATCCATCCTCGAGCTCGCGCCGCGCGGCGAGGCCCGGATGAGCGCGAACCCGCACGCCAACGGCGGGGTACTCCTGCGCGACCTGGCCCTGCCGGACTTCCGCGACTACGGCGTCGCGGTGCCGTCGCCGGCGACCGCCACCAGCGAGGCCACCCGCGTCCTCGGGACATGGCTGCGGGACGTGATCCGGGACAACCCGCACACCTTCCGGCTCTTCGGGCCGGACGAGACGGCCTCGAACCGGCTGGATGCCGTCTTCGAGGTGACCGACCGCGTCTGGATGGCCGAGACACGACCCACCGACGAGCACCTCGCGCCCGGTGGACGGGTCATGGAGGTGCTCTCCGAGCACCTCTGCCAGGGCTGGCTCGAGGGATACCTGCTGACCGGCCGGCACGGCCTGTTCGACTGCTACGAGGCGTTCATCCACGTCATCGACTCGATGTTCAACCAGCACGCCAAGTGGCTGAAGATGACCCGGGAGATCGGCTGGCGCCGCCCGATCGCGTCGCTCAACTACCTGTTGACCAGCCACGTCTGGCGGCAGGACCACAACGGCTTCTCCCACCAGGACCCCGGGTTCATCGACCACGTCGTCAACAAGCGGGCCGAGGTGATCCGGGTGTACCTGCCGCCGGACACGAACTGCCTGCTCTCGGTGGCGGACCACTGCCTGCGCAGCCGGAACTACGTCAACGTGATCGTCGCCGGCAAGCAGCCCGCCCTGACCTACCTGTCCATGGATGACGCGGTCCTGCACTGCACCCGCGGCATCGGCATCTGGGACTGGGCCAGCAACGACGCCGGCGAGCCCGACGTCGTGATGGCCTGCGCCGGCGACATCCCGACCCTCGAGACGCTCGCGGCGGTCGCCATCCTGCGGCAGCACCTACCGTCATTGCGCGTCCGGGTCGTCAACGTCGTGGACCTGATGCGCCTCGTCGACGAGACGGAGCACCCGCACGGGCTGACGAGCGCGCAGTTCGACGCCCTGTTCACGACGGATCGGCCGGTCATCTTCGCCTACCACGGCTACCCATGGCTGATCCATCGGCTGGCCTACCGGCGGACCAACCACGCCAACCTCCACGTCCGCGGCTACAAGGAGGAGGGGACCGTGACCACCCCGTTCGACATGGTCATGCGCAACGACCTGGACCGCTTCCACCTCGCCATGGACGTCATCGACCGGGTGCCCGGCCTCGGGGCCCACTCGGCCTCCCTTCGCCAGCACCTCGCCGACGAGCGGCTCCGCGCCCGCGCCTACACCCGCGAGCATGGCGAGGACCCGCCGGAGATCCGCGACTGGACCTGGCCGGGCGCGGGCTGACCCGGCCCGTGCGCGTCCTCATCCTCAACCCCGGGTCGGCGAACCTCAAGGCGACGGTGCTGGACCTGCCGGGCACCGCCCCCCGGTCCGACTCGACCACGTCCTGGACGGATCCCGATCCGGCCGCCCGGCATGCCGTGGTCTCCGACGTCGCCGCGGGGATCGCGCGGGCCGGGACGCCCCTCGACACCATCGACGGCGTCGGCTATCGGGTCGTCCACGGCGGGGAGCGGTTCGTCGCCCCGGTGGTCGTGGACGACGACGTGGTCCGCGCCATCGCGGCGCTCGGCGACCTCGCTCCGCTGCACAACCCCATCGCGGCCGAGACCATCCGCGCGGCGCGCGCGGTCCTGCCCGGCGCCGTCCACGTGGCGGCGTTCGACACCGCGTTCCACGCGACGCTCCCCGAGGCGGCCGCGCGCTATCCGGTGCCCGACGACTGGGTGGCGGCGGGCGTGCGGCGCTACGGGTTCCACGGGCTGTCGGTCGAGTGGTCGGTCCAGCGGGCGGCGGAGCTTCTCGGCCGGCCGGGCACGGGCCTGCGACTCCTCGTCGCCCACCTGGGCGGGGGCTGCTCGGTGACCGCGGTCGACGGCGGCCGCTCCGTCGATACCTCGATGGGGATGACGCCACTCGAAGGCCTGATGATGGGGACGCGCGCCGGGTCGATCGATCCCGGGATCATCTTCCGGCTGATCCGCGACGGTCGATCCGCCGCGGCCATCGAGGACGACCTCGACCACCGGTCCGGGCTGCTGGGCCTCGGCGGCACGGCGGACATGGCCCAGCTGATCGAGCGGAGCACCGCCGGCGACGAGCGCGCGCGCCTGGCCATCGACGTGTTCGTGCGCCGGGCGGCCGCGGGGATCGCCGCGGCCGCGACCAGCCTGCCGCACGTCGACGGGATCGTCTTCACCGGCGGCATCGGCGAGCGCGCGCCCCTGATCCGGGCACGGGTCTGCGAACGGCTGGCCGGGCTGGGGCTCGTCGGGTCGGCCCCGCTCAGCGACGACGGCTCGACCGAGGACGCGGTCCTCGCGTCCGGGTCGGCCGCGGTGCTGCGGATCCGCGCCCGGGAGGATGTCGTGGTCGCGCGGGCCGTCCAGAAGGCGCTGGCCGGCGGGCGCTGATCAGGCGACCAGCGCCGCCCCCATGGCCGCCGCCAGCTCCTCGCCCCATGCCTGGGCGCGCTCGATCTCGCCGGTCTTGAGCGGTCCGGTGGTGCCGGTCACGACGAAGCGTCGGCTGCGGGTGATCGGGGTGTAGCCGGCTCGGCGGAGCTCCGCCTCGATGGCCCCGGTCGCACTGCCCGGCGACCAGCGGACCCCGGTCTCGAACGCGACGCCGCGCCCGTGCCCGACGGACAGGCCGCTCAGCCATGCCCGCATCGACGGATGGGTGAGGTCGGGCGCCGGTCCATTCGCGGGCCTGGTCGCCAGTCCCTCGAGCATCTTCTCGGTCGGCAGTCGGAAGGCCATCACGGGCCCCCCGGCGACGATCAGGTCGACGCCGGCGACCGCGTCGGCGGTGGCCTCGTCGGTCGTCAGCGCCCTGGCCTCCGGCCCGATGCCGTCCGCGATCGCCCTGGCGACGGCGGCCGTGTTCCCCCAGTGCGACTCGTAGACCACGATGGCGCGCATGGCATGTCTCCTCGATCCGGACATGGGACCTCGATCCCGTCCCCCCACATGGAAGCGTCGAGGCGACGCCGTGCCGAGTGCCGGAAGGCCCTCCAGACGCGTCCGAAAGGCCCTAGCGACCGGCCATGGGCGACGGGAGGATGGAAGCCGATCCTTCCGTCCGTATCCCCAAGGAGCTGCCCGTTGGACCCGCGCGACGAATGCCTGGACGGCAATGAGGCGGCTGCTCGCATCGCCTACGCCCTGAGCGAGGTGATCGCCATCTACCCGATCACCCCGGCGAGCCAGATGGCCGAGCACTGCGACGACTGGTCGGCCGCCGGGCGCCCGAACCTGTGGGGCAAGGTGCCCGAGGTCGTCGAGATGCAGTCGGAGGCGGGTGCCGCCGGCGCGCTGCACGGCGCGCTGCAGGCCGGCGCCCTGGCGACGACGTTCACGGCGTCCCAGGGGCTCCTCCTGATGATCCCGAACATGTTCAAGATCGCCGGCGAGCTGACGCCAGCGGTCATGCACGTGGCGGCCCGGACGATCGCGACCCATGCACTCTCGATCTTCGGCGACCACAGCGACGTGATGCATGCCCGCTCGACCGGGTGGGCGATGCTCGCGGCGGGGTCCGTCCAGGAGGCCCATGACTTCGCCCTGGTGGCCCATGCGGCCACGCTGCGCGCGCGGGTGCCCTTCCTGCACTTCTTCGACGGCTTCCGCACGTCGCACGAGATCGATCGGATCAGCGTCCTCGACCACGACGACATCCGGGCGCTCGTCCGCGAGGACGACGTCCTCGCGTTCCGCGGGCGCGGCCTGACGCCGGACGCCCCCGTCCTGCGCGGCACGGCGCAGAACCCCGACGTGTTCTTCCAGGCCCGCGAGGCGTCGAACCCGTTCCATCTCGCCGTGCCCGGGATCGTCGAGGACGTCTTCGAGGAGCTGGCGGCGAGGACGGGGCGTCAATACGGCCTGGTCGACTACCACGGCGCACCCGACGCGGACCGGGTGATCGTCGTGATGGGCTCCGCAGCCGGAGCCCTGGAGGAGACTGTCGACGCGCTCGTCGCCACCGGCGAGCGGGTCGGCATGATCCGGGTCCGCCTCTTCCAGCCGTTCCCGGCGGCCCAGCTGCTGGGGGCCCTGCCGCCGACCGTCGGCGCCATCGCGGTCCTCGACCGCACGAAGGAGCCGGGTGCCATCGGCGAGCCCCTCTACCTCGACGTGGTCGCCGCCCTGGCCGAGGCCATGGACCGCGACGAGCCGCCCTTCGCGACCGTCCCGCGGGTCATCGGCGGGCGCTACGGCCTGTCGTCCAAGGAGCTCACGCCGGCCATGCTCAAGCCGGTCTTCGACGCCCTCGCCACGGCCCGGCCACTCCGCCACTTCACGCTCGGCATCGAGGACGACGTCACCCACCTGAGCCTGCCGATCGACCCGGTCTTCCGGGCGGCCCGCCCGGCGGGCGAGGTCCAGGCCCTCTTCTTCGGGCTCGGATCGGACGGCACGGTCGGCGCCAACAAGGCGTCGGTCAAGATCATCGGTGAGAGCACGGACCGGTACGCCCAGGGGTACTTCGTCTACGACTCCAAGAAGTCCGGGTCGATCACCGTGTCGCACCTGCGCTTCGGCCCGGAGCCCATCCGCTCCACGTACCTCGTGGACGAGGCCGACTTCGTGGCCTGCCACCAGTTCGGCCTGCTCGGCCGGGTCCCGATGCTCGAGCATGCCAAGGCGGGCGCCACATTCCTGCTCAACGCGCCGTACGGACCCGCCGAGGTCTGGGCGCACCTGCCCGTCGGCGTCCAGCAGCAGATCGTCGACAAGTCGATCGACCTGTGGGTCATCGACGCACTCGCCGTCGCGGCGGAGGTCGGCATGGGCAGCCGCATCAACACCGTGATGCAGCCCTGCTTCTTCCACCTGGCGGGCATCCTCCCGCCGGCCGAGGCGATCGCCGGGATCAAGGCGTTCGTCAAGAAGACGTATGCCAAGCGCGGCGAGGCCATCGTCGCGCGCAACTTCGCCGCGATCGACGCGGCCATCGAGCGCCTCGCCCACGTCGCGCCCGGGCCGGTCGGGTCCGCGCTGCCGGCGGTCGCTCCCGCGGCCACCGTGCCGGAGTTCGTGACCAGGTTCACGGCGCGCCTGCTGGCCGGCGATGGCGACCGGCTGCCGGTGAGCGCGCTCCCGGTCGACGGCACGTTCCCGACCGGGACCGCGGCGTACGAGAAGCGGGCCATCGCCCAGACCATCCCGGTCTGGGATCCGGCCATCTGCATCGACTGCGGCAAGTGCGCGATGGTCTGCCCGCACGCCTCGATCCGGATGAAGGTCTTCCCGACGGCGTCGCTCGAGGGCGCTCCGGCGGGCTTCCTCCACAAGGAGTTCCGCTCGCGCGAGCTGGTCGACCACCGGCTGACCATCCAGGTCGCACCCGATGACTGCACCGGCTGCGGCGTCTGCGTGGACGTCTGCCCGGCCAAGAGCAAGACCGACATCAGCCACAAGGCGATCGACATGGCCCCGGTCGCCGAGCATCGCGACGTCGAGCGCGAGCGCTGGGACTTCTTCCGGACCATCCCGCGGCTCGATCGGAGCGTGCTCCCGCACGACACCGTCAAGGGGTCGCAGCTCCTCGAGCCGCTGTTCGAGTTCTCGGGGGCGTGCGGCGGCTGCGGCGAGACGCCGTACATCCGCCTCGTGACCCAGCTCTTCGGCGACCGCATGATCGTCGCCAACGCGACGGGCTGCTCGTCCATCTATGGCGCGAACCTGCCCACGACCCCGTGGACGGTCGACGCGGCCGGTCGGGGCCCGGCGTGGGCCAACTCACTCTTCGAGGACAACGCCGAGTTCGGGCTGGGCATGCGCCTGGCCCTCGACGCGCAGGGCGACCAGGCAGGCCGACTCCTCGAGCGGCTCGCGCCGCGCCTCGATGCCGACCTGGTCGCGGGCATCCTCGCTGCCGATCAGGACGACGAGCCCGGGATCGCGCTCCAGCGCGAGCGGGTCGAGCGCCTCCGCACGGCGCTCGCCGCCATCGACGGACCCGACGCGTCCGACGCCCGGCAGCTCCTCGCGATCGCCGGCGCCCTCGTGCGCCGCGGGGTCTGGATCATCGGCGGCGACGGGTGGGCCTACGACATCGGGTTCGGCGGCCTCGACCAGGTGCTGTCGTCCGGTCGCAACGTGAACATCCTGGTCCTCGATACGGAGGTGTACTCGAACACCGGCGGGCAGTCGTCCAAGTCGACCCCGCGCGGCGCTGTCGCCAAGTTCGCCGCCGCCGGCAAGCGGACCGCCAAGAAGGACCTCGGCGCCATCGCGCGGTCCTATGGCGATGTCTACGTCGCGCAGGTCTCGATGGGCGCCAGCGACGCCCAGACGACGAACGCCCTCCTCGAGGCCGAGGCCTGGCCGGGGCCATCGCTCGTGATCGCCTACAGCACCTGCATCGCCCACGGGATCGACATGGCCAAGTCGATGAGCCACCAGAAGGACGCGGTCCGGAGCGGCTATTGGCCGCTGTACCGGTTCCACCCGTCGGAGATCGAGGGCGGCAAGCCGTTCAAGCTCGATTCGGGACCGCCATCGATCCCGATCGCGGAGTTCGCGGCGGGCGAGACCCGGTTCGCCATCCTCGGCCGGACGCATCCGGAGCGCGCCGCCGAGCTCGCGACCCTCGCGCAGAAGGACGCCGACGAGCGCTGGCACTACTACCAGGGGCTGGCCGGCATCGAGCGGACGGTCCCGCATCTCGAGCGCCCGCACGACGAAGGAGATGGGGCATGACCGTCGACCTGGGCACGTCCTATCTCGGGCTGAAGCTCCGCTCGCCGCTCGTCGCCTCGGCCGCGCCGCACAACGGCGATCCGGCGACGGCGGCCCGGCTCGATCGGGCCGGCGTCGGCGCGATCGTCCTCCCGTCGCTCTTCGAGGAGGAGATCCTGGCCGAGGAGCTCGAGCTCGACCGCTCCCTCGAGCAGGGGGCGGAGCATGTCGCGGAGGCTCTCGACTACTTCCCGGCCATCGACCGGTTCGTGGGCGCGGCCGACCGCTACCTGGCGTCGCTCGAGCAGGTCAAGGCCGTCGTGGGCGTGCCGGTCATCGCGAGCCTGAATGCCAGCACCGGCGGCGGCTGGGTGCGCCAGGCGCAGCGGATCGAGGCGGCCGGCGCGGACGCCCTCGAGCTCAACCTCTACCACCTTGCCGCGGACCCCCGCCGGACCGCCGCCGAGATGGAGGCGATCGACCTCGGCCTGATCGCGGACGTGCGTGACGCCGTCACCATCCCGCTCGCGGTCAAGCTGAGTCCCTACTACTCGGCCTTCGCGCATTTCGCCGCTGCGGCGATCGCGGCGGGCGCCGACGGCCTCGTGCTGTTCAACCGCTTCTACCAGCCGGACCTCGACCTCGAGGCGCTCGTCGTCGTGCCGCGCCTCGAGCTCAGCCATCGCTGGGAGATGCGCCTGCCGATGCGCTGGATCGCCATCCTGCGCCCGCAGCTCGGGAACGGCGTCTCGCTGGCCGCGTCCTCGGGTGCCGGGTCGGGGACGGACGTCGTCAAGGCGCTGATGGTGGGCGCGGACGTCGTGATGATGACCTCGGCCCTGCTCCGCCACGGACCCGAGCACATCGCCGCGGTCACCGACCAGCTGCAAGCCTGGATGACCGACCGCGAGTACGAGTCGGTGGCCCAGCTGCGCGGCAGCGCGAGCCAGGCCACGGTCGCGGACCCCGACGCGTTCGAGCGCGCGAACTACCTGCAGACGATCCGGTCCTGGCCGACCGTCACCGCTCGCTAGGGTCCTGTCACGCATCCCGCATGGCCCGCGAGGACGTGACGTTCGGACCTGTCAGCGCGCTGCGCCGGCGGGCAGTCTGTGAACCGAAGGCAGGTGATCCCGATGCTGACCATCCGAGATGTCATGATCCGAACGGTGGTGACGGTGACGCCGCGGACGTCGCTCAAGGACGTCGCCCAGTCGCTGGTCGACCATCGGATCAGCGGCGTGCCCGTCGTCGACCCCGAAGGCGCCGTACTCGGCGTCGTGTCCGAGGCCGACCTCCTCATGAAGGAAGGCGGCGCCGACGCGATCCGCCACCGCTCCCTGGCCCGGGTGCGCGGGGAGTCGAAGGAGTCACGGGCCCAGATCGCCAAGGTGGCGGCCACGACCGCGGGCGAGGCGATGACGGCGCCGGCCATCACCATCGGACCGGACCGCTCCATCCCCGAGGCGGCCGCGGTCATGACGGCACGCCGGATCAACCGCCTGCCCGTCGTCGAGGACGGCCGGCTGGTGGGCATCGTGAGCCGCGCCGACCTGGTCCGCGCCTTCATCCGGTCCGACGAGGAGCTGGCCCGGACCATCCGCGAGGACGTCCTGCTCCGCGTCCTGTGGCTGGATCCCGCCCTGTTCACGGTCGAGGTGGAGGACGGCGTGGCGTCCGTCGGCGGGTCGGTCGAGCGTCGCTCCACGACCCAGATGATCGAGCGCTGCATCGGCCTGGTGCCGGGCATCGTCGGCGTCGACATGACGGTCGGCTGGTCGCTCGACGACAGCCGGCGCGAGCCCATCAACGGCGACGTGGCGAACCTGCCCTACGGGCCCCGCTGAACGGTCCGCCCGCAGGGGGCCATCGGACCCGCCGCGAACGGGAGGTGTGGCCGTCGTCAGCGGCCCACAGCTGGCGCACGCTGATGTCCAGACGACTGGCCAGGCGCCGGTCGGGATGCCGATCAGGAGGCCCTCGATGAAGAAGATCCTCGTGGCGTACGACGGCGGCGAGCCCGCCAAGCGCGCCCTCGACATGGCCGTCGAGCTGGCCCGGAAGTTCGGCGCATCCGTCGCCGTCGTGAGCGTGACGCCGGTCCATCCCGGCCGTTCGCCCATCGACCCGTGGGACGATCGCCCGGTCCATCTCAAGGAGCTCAAGGAAGCCCAGCAGATGTTGCGCGACAAGGGCATCGAAGCCGAGATGATGGCGCCCTCCGGCGACCCGGCGATCACCATCGAGCACATCGCCGCCGAAGGCGGCTTCGATACCGTGGTCATCGGCTCCCGTGGCCTCGGCGCGCTGTCGCGCGCCCTGCAGGGCAGCACCTCTGAACACGTCGCGACGCATAGCCCGACGACGGTGATCGTCGCCCGCTGAGGAGGCGGTCGCGGCATCCACGAGCGCCCCGTCCGGGCCGGCCGGGGCGCTCGTGCTGTCCCGCGCCGGACGGCTCGTTCAGATCGTCAGGTTGGCGACCCGGAGCTCGCGCTCGGTCCAGTCGATCAGGCCGGCCGCCCCCGCGGCGGTGAGCCGGTCGCACGCCCACGACCAGTGGACCGAGATGACGTCGCCGACCGCGACGCCGTCGACGAAGGCGGCGCCGTCGCGCCAGGCCTGGATCCGCTCGGGACGCGCCGGTCCCAGCTCGAGCCGTCCGTCGACCATGGCCAGCGGGACCACGTTGACGACGAGCCAGTCGCCGTCGCGCTCGAGGACGCGGCCCCAGCGGATCCGGCACGAGTCCATGACCTCGAGCGCCCGATCGATCGAGCCCGTGCGGAGCAGGCCCACGCGCGGGAAGACGTCGAGCACGTGGAAGGCATGGACCGGGACCGCGCCGTCGGCCGGCTTGCCCGACAGCCAGCGCCACCCGTCCGCGCGCAGGCGCGGCCGGAAGCGGGTCGCGAGCGACGCCTCGAACGACCCTGGGCGGACCCCGTCGAGCAGGGCATTCCCCAGCCAGTAGGCCTCGACCACGCGACGATCGAGCGGATCCGCCAGGCCGTTCGAGCGGGCGATCAGCTCGAGATACGGCCACGCGCCCTCGAAGCCCTGGGCCAGCTCCCGCAGGGCGCGGTCGTCGCCCCCGACGGTCCCCTCGGCGAACAGCTCCTCGATCGCGTCCGGCCCGCAGTAGCCGAGGCGGTTGGGACCGTAGGCATAGCGGGCGAAGAGGACGGGCCCCGAGCACGGGGCGACGCGCGCGGCGGGCGGCGCCGGAGGCGCCGGGACCGCCGCTCCGTACGTGGTGTCAGGCAGCTGGAGCATCGTCGACGAGCACGGCTCGAGCGCGGTCCGCCACACCCCGGGCGGCACGCCTCGAGACGACGACGATGGCCGTCGCCGCCAGCAGGATCAGCAGATAGCCGGCAACGACGGTCGGGCTGGGGGCGGACCCCTTCGTGACGGCCGTGAGGGCGCCGGTCACGACCGCGCCGAGGACCAGCACGCTCGTGACCACCGAGGCCGGCGCGCGCTCGAGCGCGGCGAACCACGTGGCGACGTAGCCGGCGAGGATCGCGCCGGTGACCGCCACCCAGGCCCACTGCGTCCCGTCGAGGGCGGCGACCGCGCCCAGCCGTCCGGAGACGGCGAGATACCCGAGCAGGACGACCAGGCCGATGCCCATCCGGAGGGCGGCCATCGCCGAGCTCGGGACGGTCGCCAGCAGGCGCCGGACGAGGACGGTCTCGACCGCCCAGAACGCGGTCGCGATCAGGATCAGCGTCTCGCCGGAGCCCCAGGCGATGCCGCTCGGCGGCAGGACCAGGGCCTGGCCGACGACCAGGAGCGCGAGCCCGGCGATGGTCGCCAGCCCGAGGCGTTCACCGAGGAACGGGACGGCCAGCAGCGCGACCCATACGAAGAGGGTCTTCTGGATGAACGCCGCGCTCGGCGCGCTCGCCTGGGCGAGGCCCGTGAAGAAGAGGATGAACGGGATGCTGCCCCCGATGACCCCGACCGCGATGACCATGGGCCATTGCCGGCGCTCGATGCGCCGGATGCTGCCGGCTGCGCCCGATCCGAGCACGAGCCCGATGAGCAGCGCGGCCGCGACGGCGTTCTTCAGGGTCGTGAAGACCGCGGCGTCGGGCAGGGCCTTGACGGCGGAGGCGTTGAGGTAGATCGCGAGCCCGCTGATCAGGGCCGCGCCGACCGCGAGGGCGATGCCCCGGTCGACGCGGTCGGGCACGGCCCGCGCGCTCGGGTTCCAGCGGGGGGTCGGCGTGGACATCACAGGCTCCTTCGTTCGGTGGTTGCGGTGGTGGGTGCGGCGGCGACGGGGTCCCGTCGATCGAGGCCCTTGACCATCTCGACCAGGGCCTGGACCTCGGCGGCCTCGTCGGGGCTCAGGCGGTCCACGATGGTGCCGGCTGCGACCGTCACCCACTCGCCGACGGCGATGTCGGGGACGAGGAACGTCGAGGCGCGCCGGCGACGGCCCTCGGTCTCGACGACGGCGCCGAGGCCGTCGGTGTCGATGGCCAGCACGAGGCCGGGAAACGCGATGCACATGGCTCAGGCCCCGGCCCGCTCGACGGCGTCGGACACGGCCTTGGCCAGGGCCGGGATCGCACGGGCCACCTTCTCGCTGATCTCCGCGCCGAGGCCGAACTTCGAGCCGCCGATGGCGACGATCCGTCCAGCCAGTGGTCGTCCGCGGATGAGGGTCGCCAGGCCGATGACCTCGGGGAACCCGAGGGCGTGCGACGAGCGCGGCCGGAGTCGGTCGCCGCGCTCGACCAGGCCATCGAGGGGGAGCTCGACGATCTGGCCCGGCCGGATCCCGGTGGCGGCGTCGACGACGATCACCCGCGCCCCGGCGGGCACGGAGAGCAGGTCGTCGATGTCGAGCATGCCGACCGTTCGGACCCGGACGGTCGCGGGCAGCTGGCCCTCGAGGGACGCCGCCGCGACCGCCGGCGCGCCGTCGTCGCCGCGGTCGGGCGAGCCGCAGACGAGCACCTCGACGGGGTGGCGTTCGGAAGGCGGCAGGGTCACGACACGTCCTCCACGCGCAGGTCGAGGAAGTGCGTCGCGCAGCTGATGCACGGGTCGTAGCTCCGGACCAGCTGCTCGATGCGGAGCGTCGCTTCGGCATGGGGCAGCCCGAGCACGCTCGGGGCGAACGCCGCGAGATCCGCCTCGATGGCCGCCTGGTTCTGGCTGGTCGGCGGCACGATCTGGGCGTGCGCGACGAGGCCGCGCTCATCGAGCTCATAGGCATGGAAGATCAGCCCGCGGGGGGCCTCGGTCGCCCACGCGGCGCTCGCCGGCCCCGGCTTCCAGGGTGTCAGGGGCGCATCCGGCGGCTCGTAGGCGTCGATGATCTCGAGGGCCTCGGCGGTGGCGTCCACCAGCTCGACCGCGCGGGCCACGATGCTGCGATACGGGTTGACGGCGATCTCGTCCGCCAGTCCGGTGGCGGCCAGGGCGGCGGTCGCCAGTGGGTGGAGCTGTTCGGCAGCCAGCGTGACGCGGGCCGCTGGCCCGAGGAGGTAGGCGCGCCCGTCGCGGCCGCGCGCCTGCAGCGCGTTCGACCAGGCGACCTGCTGCTCCGCGAACTCGTTGCGCCAGTCGGACGGGGCCAGGTCGAGCCCGTCGGTGGAGACGATGCGGCCCTCGTTCATCGGGTATTCGTCGGGATGGCGCAAGGCGACGAGGCGGCCGTCCCGCGCGAAGGCGGGCGTGTCGAGACCGGCCACCAGCTCGACGGTCCGCTGGGCGATCTCGAGGGCGGCGGCCACCTGCTCGCGCAGGGCCCTGACCTCGGTGCGCCGGAACGTCCGCGAGAAGCCGCCGACCCGGACCGAGACCGGGTGGATCGCCCGTCCGCCGACCATCTCCACGATCCGGTTCCCGGCCTTCTTCAGGCTGAGGCCCTGCTCGACCGCGGCCCGGTGGTCCTTGGCCATGTCGAGAGCGCTCGGATAGCCGAGGAAGTCGGGAAGGTGGAGCAGGTAGACATGGAGCGCATGGCTCTCGATCCATTCCCCGCAGTAGAGGAGTCGGCGGAGCGCCCGGGTTGCCGGGTCGATCGGGATCCCCAGGCCATGCTCGAACGCGTGGACGGCGGTCATCTGGTACGCGACGGGGCAGATGCCGCAGATGCGCGCGACGATGTCGATGACCTCGTCGGGCGTCCGCCCGACCACGAGCCGCTCGAAGTAGCGGGGGGCCTCGAAGATCTCGAGGTGCGCCTTCTGCACGACGCCGTCCTGGACCACGAGGCGCAGCGACCCCTCGCCCTCGACCCTGGTCAGGCCGGCGATGTCGACGGCGAAGTCCCCGGTGGGGCCGGCGAAGGTGTCGGTGTCATGCATCTTTCGGTCCCTTCGGGGCGTCGGCCGGGCCGGGTGGGCCGCCGGCGGCATCGATGACGGACCGGAAGGGCCCGGACCAGGCGGTGAAGCCGGCGAACAGCCGGCCGACCTCGCTGTCGGCCCGCTCGCTCCCCAGCCAGGTCGCGAGGGCGGCGGTATTGGCCGATTCGCGTGGCCCGAAGCAGCCGTAGCAGCCGCGCCCGTAGGCCGGGCAGATCGCGCCGCAGCCGGTCCGGGTGACCGGGCCCAGGCAGGCGATGCCCTTGGCGACCGCGACGCAGACCACGCCGCGCCGCTTGCATTCGAGGCAGACGGCCTCGTCGGGGAGCTGCGCCCGCCGACCGGTGACGAGGGCGACGAGGAACTCGCGGAGCTGGCCAGGCGAGATCGGGCAGCCGCGCAGCTCGCCATCGACCGCGACGTAGTCCGCGACGGGATGCGCCCGCTCGAGCGAGTCGATATAGCCGGGCTCGGGGTAGACGGCCGCGCGGATCTTGTCGTGGTCGAACCAGTTGCGGATCGCCTGGATCCCTCCGGCGGTGGCGCACGCGCCGATGACGACAAGTCGATGGGACACGGCGCGCAATCGGACGATCTCTTCCACCTGCTCCGGGGTGCTGACCGATCCCTCGACGAAGAGCACGTCGAACGGTCCCGACGAGCGGTGCGAGGTCGCCTCGGCGAACTCGACGACATCGACGCGGTCGGCGATCGCGAGCAGCTCGTCCTCGAGGTCGAGGAGCGTCAGCTGGCAGCCGTCGCACGAGGCGAACTTGACGACGCCGATGCGCGGCCGGCGTGGCGTCTCGGCGCGCGGATGGCGCGTCGGACCGGGAAGCACTGGGAGGTCCATCACAGCCCCTCGCGCCCGAAGGCGCTGCCGAGCTCGGCGACCGAGAAGACGGGGCCGTCGCGGCACACGAAGAAGGGCCCCAGCTGGCAGTGGCCGCAGGTGCCGACGCCGCATGCCATGTTCCGCTCGAGCGTCAGCCACGTGGCGGCGGGATCGACGCCGAGGCGGGCCAGCGTGGACGTCGTCGCCTGCATCATCCGCTCCGGTCCGCAGACGAAGGCGGTGACCCGCTTGCCGTCCCAGGTGGCGTGGTCGAAGAGCTGGGTGACGATGCCCACCCGGCCGAGCCAGTCCGGCCCCGCCCGGTCCACGATCTCCGCGACCTCGACGTCGGCCCGGCCGGCAAGGGCGGCCATCTCGGCCACGAAGAGCCGGTCGCGCGGCGTCCGCGCACCGAGGTACAGGCGGATGGCGCCGACCCTCGGGCGGTCCTCGAGGACTGCGTCGATGAGCGGGCGGAGGGGGGCCAGGCCGATCCCGCCGGCGACGATCACCACGTCACGGCCGATGGTCGTCTCGAGCGGCCAGCCGCGGCCGAGCGGCCCGCGCAGGGCGACCTCGGCGCCGGCGCCCAGACCGGTCAGGGCGGCGGTCGCGGGACCTGCGGCGCGGATGGTCAGGTCCAGGCTGTCGGGCCGGATGCGCGAGATCGAGATCGGAGGCGCGGCGAACGCCGGCAGCTCGACCATCACGAACTGCCCGGGACGGGCCGCCAGCAGCGCGGGGTCGGACGTCTCCAGGCGCAGGGTCACGGTGTCGGCGGTCTCCGGGGTCTCGGAGCGGACCGTCGCGATCGCATGGGTCGCCGGCTCCACGACCGCCAGCGGCGCGGGAGCACGGCCCTCGGCCGGGGACGGCGGCCAGGGGATCGGCCCGCTCGGGGCGAAGACCGGGGCGATGGCGCCCAGCTCCTCGCGCACGTCGATGCCGACCGGGCACCAGGCGACGCAGCGGCCGCAGCCGACGCAGCCACTGGAGCCGAACTGGTCCCACCATGTCGAGAACTTGTGGGTCAGCCACTGGCGGTAGCGGTCGCTGGTCCGCCCACGGAAGTTCGCGTCGCCGGCGACCCGCCCGAAGCCCAGGCTGAAGCAGGAGTCCCATTCGCGTGCCGTGCTGCCCTCGATGCCATCGAGATCCGAGGCGACGCTGACGCTCGTGCAGAAGCAGGTCGGGCAGACGAGCGTGCAGTTGGCGCAGGCCAGGCAGCGATGGCCGACCTCGGCCCAGCGCGGGTGGTCGAGGGCGGCGCGCAGCCGTTGCGGGAGGCCCTCGGTCGCCACCGGGTCGCCGATGGCCGTCCGGACCGCGGCGACCTGGGCGCTGGCGTCGGCCACCTCCGCAGCCGTGGCGTCGCGCAGGTCGAGTCGCTCGAGGATCGCGGCCCCCGCGTCGCTGCCGGCACGGACCGTGAACCCCGCGTCAAGCTCGGCCAGGACGAGGTCCGCACCGTCGCCGACCTCGGGCCCGGTCCCCATGGATGTGCAGAAACAGGTGCTGGTCGCCTGGGCGCACTCGACGGCCACCACCACGGCGGCGTCTCGTCGCGCGGCGTGGTCCGCGTCGCCGACAGGGCCGGCCCGCATCGCACGCTCCTGGATCGCGAGGGCGGCCAGCTCACACGCCCGGACCCCGACGAACGCCACCTTCGGCGCCGGTTCGACGACCGGCACGACCGTGACCGATGCACCGTCCCTGGTCGCACGCGTCAGGGGCACGAACGAGGGATGGGTGAATCGCTTCCAGGCGGTCAGCGCAACGCCGTAGTCGAACGCCCGCTCGCTGCCGGACTCGGTCAGCCGGTATGCCCCGGGCGCCGACTCGCTCGTCCATCCGACGGGGAGGTCCGCCGCGCTCGCGATCTCGTCGTAGACGACCGCGCCGTCGGCGACGGTCGGGCCCAGGACCTGGCGGCCCTCGGCGCGCAGCGCGTCGAACAGGCGGTCCAGGTCCGGGCGGACCAGGAACCGCGGTCCGGCCATCACCACGGCTCGTTCCCGGGTCGGTACAGGTCCAGGAGCTGGATCCGGGTCGCCATCAGGCGGCGGATCACGCAGGCGAGCAGGCGCTGGTAGATGACCGAGGCGAGGTCGCTGTCGATGGCCAGGGCAAGGCGCAGGTCGACGCCGTCGAACAGCACGGCCTGGGTGGGCCCCACCGCGACGCAGGTGGACGTGGCCATGCCCGGCGCGACCACTGCCGACCAGCCGAAGACGTCGCCCGGCTCGACGGTCAGGATCGTCCGGTCCTGGCCGCCGGCGAGGGCCATCCGGAGCGCGACCCGACCTTGGACGATGACACCCATCTCCTCGCAAGGGGTGCCTTCGCGGACGATGACCGCCCCGTCCGGGAAGTCGACCAGGTGCCCGACGGCAGCCAGGCGGGCCCGGGTCTTGACCGACATGTCGGCACCGAACCAGGTCGCACCGAGCAGCTCGGTCAGGGCGGAGGTCTCCATGGGCCCATCGTTGCTGGGGCATGGGCGTCCGACGAGGGCCGAAGGTCCCGCCCCGACGTGACGGACGGCCGTGCTTCGCGGCCCCGACGGCATTCGGGCCGAAGCACCTGCGCGCCGAGGGCCGTCCGACCCTGCCCGCGTCGCCGCGGCACCACGTATGGTGGGGCCATGACGACGCCCCTGATCCGCCCGATCGACCCGGCCGACGTCCCCCTGCTCGAGCAGTTCTACGCAGGACTCTCCGCAGAGGACCGGCGCACGCGGTTCCTGCACGTCGGCGCCCGTCTGAGCGAGGCGCAGGCGATCTCGTTCTGCACGCCCGACCATGCGCACCGCGACGGGTTCGTCGCGGTGGTGACCGGACCCGACGGCGATCGCATCGTCGGCCACCTGTGCATGGAGCCCGACGGCGCCGAGACCGCCGAGGTGGCCGTGGCCGTCGCCGGCGAGTTCCAGGGCGTCGGCATCGGGGGACGACTGCTGGCGGCTGGCGTCGCCTGGGCGCGCGCCGAAGGTGTCACGCGACTCACCGCCACCATGTTCGCGGACAACGCGCCGATCCAGCGGCTGCTCCGGAGCCTTGGCCGACCCACGGTCGAGCGAGCGCTCGGCGGAGGCGTCAGCGAGGTCGTGATCGACATCGCCGAGCAGACCATCGCCGCCTGACTGGGGCACTCCGGGCGGAGGTGATCAAGACGATCCGGCCCATGGTCTGGATCGCCTGACGACGGGGCCCGCCGGCAGCACGGCGGGACCTTCGACCCGCCGGGTCGTGACCGTCGGCACGCGCGGCGAGGCGGACTTGCCGCGCAGGCTTTTAATTGGTACATGCGGTGCGGCATCGTGCCGCCCATCGACACCCAGAGTCTGCTGGAGACGCCATGCGCCTTCGACGCGGCCCGCTCTTCTGGGGCCTCCTGCTCATCCCGCTCGGCGGCATCCCGCTGCTGGTCCGTGGCGGATACCTCGACGCGTCGGCCTTCGCCGACGTATGGCGCCTCTGGCCGCTCCTCCTGGTCGGCCTCGGTCTCGCCATCCTGCTCGGCCGTGGCCGGGCCGGGCTGGCGATCACCGTCATCCTCGCCCTCGTCCTTGGGGTCGCCGGCGGCGCGGCGCTCGCGTCCGGCGGCTCGTGGCTCGGGGCCTTCGGCTCGTGTGTCGGCACGCCGCCCGCGACCGATCACCTCACGAACGGCGGCGCCCTCGACCCGCCCGGCAAGGTCGACCTCAGGCTGGACTGCGGTGAGGCCACCGTCGGGCCCGCCACCGCCAACGCCTGGACGCTGAGCGCGGACTACCGAGGGAACCCGCCGATCGTGACCGCATCCGGCTCGAGCCTGCGCATCGCCTCGCCAGACCTGCCTGGCGACCACTACCAGCATTGGGCCGTCGGCCTGCCGACGGCATCGACGCGCGAGCTGGACCTCACCGCCAACGCCGCGAAGGCGTCGCTGGACCTGGCCGGGATGACGCTCGACAGGCTGGATGCCGAGGTGAACGCGGCCGACCTGCGCATCGACGGGGGCCACGCAGCGACCGCTCGGGTGGACATCTCGATCAATGCCGGGCGGGCACGGGTCACCCTCGGACAGGGCCCGACCCAGGGACGGCTGGCGGCGAATGCCGGCGCGATGGACCTGTGCGTGCCTGACGGCGTGACCCTCGTCCTGCACATGACCGACCAGCTCACGTTCGTCCACAACCTGGGCGGACGCGGGCTTGCCCGCGACGGGAACACCTGGACGCGGACCGGCGCGAGCGGCGGGGTCATCGAGCTGACGATCGACGGCAATGCGGCCAGCTTCACGCTGGACCCGGATGGAGGATGCTGAGATGGACGATCGGCTGTATCGATCGACCGATGACCGGATGCTCGCCGGCGTGGCCGGCGGCCTGGCGGAGATGTGGGACGCCGACCCGTCCGTGGTCCGGATCGTGTGGGCGCTGCTCGCCTTCTTCACGGGTGGCATCGCCCTGCTCGTCTACATCGTGATGGCCATCGTGGTCCCCGAGCGCCCCGACGCCTGGGAGCCCGCGCCGGCGGACGCCGGCGCACCTGCCGCCGGCACACCTGCCGCCGGCACACCGGCCACGGGCCAGCCCGCCGCGGCGAACCCCGCGTGGTCGCGGGCCGAGGCGCGGGCCGCGCGCGCCCGGGCCAGGGCCGCCCGACGCGCCGAGCGCCGGCGTGGTCCGTCAAGCGTCGGGGTCGTCTTCGGCGGCCTGCTCATCGTCATCGGCGTCGTCTTCCTCGTCCGGCAGTGGCTCCCGCAGATCGATTTCGACTGGCTCTGGCCGGTCATGCTGATCGCCCTCGGCATCCTGCTGCTGGTCGCGGCCCTGGAGCGCGGCCATGACACGGGCCGCCCACCGGCGGCCCCGGGTGCCGGCGGCACCCCCGGCCCGTCGGGAACGAGCGGCGGACCCGCGTGATGGCGGCCCGTCGCGGCTCGGTGATCGGCGCGACCTGGCTGATCGGCCTGGGGGTCGTCTTCCTGGTCCGCCAGGCGATGGACTGGTCGTGGGGCGAGGCGTGGCCGCTCTTCCTGATCCTGGCCGGCTTCGCCGGCGGGGTGTCGGCCCTGGTCCGCGGCGCCCGCGGGTCGAGGATCCTCTGGGCGCTGACGTGGCCGGTCGCGTGGGTCGTCGTCGGCCTGATCCTGCTGGCCAGCACCACCGGATCCCTCGGCGTCGGGCCAGGCGAGCTCATCTCCGAATGGTGGCCGTGGGCCCTCGTGATCCTGGGCGTCTGGTTCCTGATCGGGGCGTTCGTGCCGGGAGGTGCAGCCGTGGAAGCGCTCGTCGTGCCGCTCGGCGAGGCCCGTCAGGCGAGGGTCGAGATCAAGTTCGGGGCAGGGGAGCTGGCCATCCACCGAGCCGCGCCGGGCGCGCTCGTCGACGGGTCGTTCCTGGGCGGGGTCAAGAGTCGGACCCACGGCCCGGGCCAGGTGGAGCTGGAGCAGGAGTTCGACGGCATCCCGTGGCTCGACCGGGACTCGCGCTGGGACATCGGCCTGACCGGCGAGGTGCCGTTGGACCTGCGCCTCCAGGTCGGTGCCTATCGCGGGATCATCGACCTCAGCGACCTGCGTCTCGCGACGCTCGACCTGCACACCGGCGCGAGCGACACCCGCGTCCGCCTGCCACGTGCCGCGGGTGCGACCTCGGTCACCGCGGAGGCCGGTGCCGCGTCGCTGACGATCGAGGTCCCGGCCGGGGTCGCCGCGCGGATCCGTTCCCGGATGGCGCTCGGCAGCAACCAGATCGACCCGGCGCGGTTCCCGCGGGTCGGCGACCTCTACCAGTCGCTGGACTACGGCACCGCGGCAAACCACGTCGACATCGATGTCCGCGGCGGGGTCGGCTCGCTCCGGGTGGTCGGCGGCCCGTAGACCCAGGTCGGGTCATCGGAGACCCGACCTGCCCGTCGGCCGTCGGTGAGGACGTATCCTCCGACGATGGGTGACGCGTGACGCCGCAGGAGACCGCCCGCGTCCTGCGGGTGGCGATGCGGACCGCCGTCGCCATGCTCAGCTCCGGCGCCCAGACCGACGATGTCGAGGCCGCCGCCGTGGCCGTCGCGGCCGCGTATGGCGTGACGGGCGTGCAGGCCTCGGTCTACTTCTCGAGCATCTCGATCTCGCACGATCCGCACGACCTGGAGGCGCCGACCACGCTGCTGCACATCGTGCGCGACCGGACCGCGGAGTTCGCGCGCCTGGCCGCCGCGGCGTCGCTCGTGCGCCGCGTCCGCGATGGCGGGCTCCCCATCGACGAGGCGGAGGCCGCCCTCGCGTCGCTCGAGCAGCAGCCGTCGCCCTATGGGCCGGTGGTCTCGTTCCTGGTCCCGGGCGTCTCGGCGGCCGCCTCGACGATCGTCTTCGGCGGCAATGTCCTCGACGCGGCGATGACCCTGTTGATCGCCCTGCTCGTGCAGCCGGCGCTCAGCCTGCTCGACCGCTCGACGCTCCCGCCGTTCTTCCGCGTGGTGTTCGGCTCGGCGGCGTCCGCGCTCCTGGTGGCGCTGATCGTCAAGCTCGGCGTGCCGATCACCGGTGGGCTCGTGCTCACGGGCAGCCTCCTGCGGTTCCTGCCCGGCTACGCGCTGGTGTCCGGGTTCCGGGACCTCATCGACCAGTCGATGATCTCCGGCTCCGCGCGCCTCGCCGAGGCGCTCCTGCTGGCGGCCGGCGTGGCCGGCGGGACGGTGCTGGGCCTGGCTGTTGCGACCCGCTTCGAGGTCTACCTCTCGATCGTGACCGTCGGGCGGGCCGAGTGGGGCCTGGCCGTTGCCGGAGTGGCCGCATTCATCGCGGTCGGGGCATTCGCGATCCGGCTCGGGGTGCCGACGGGCGCCGTCGCCCAGGCCGCCGCGCTCGGCGGTGCCGCGTGGCTCGCGTTCATCGCGGTCACCGACGCCGGCCTGCTCGACCCGTCGCTGGCGACGCTCGGAGCGGCGATCTCGATCGGCGTGGCGGGCCGGCTGCTCGCCCGGCACGACGGGGCCCCAGCCGCGCTCTGGGTCGTGCCGGCGATCCTCCCGCTGCTGCCGGGCCTGCAGCTGGTCCAGGCGATGCTCGCCGCCACGGATGTCGCGAGGGTCAGCGGCCTGCTGGCAGCCGCCGGTGCGGCGTTCCTGGTGGGGACCGGCGTCGCCTCGGGCGACATCCTCGTGATGGCGGTGCAGCGGGTGCGCGAGCAGCTCGTGACG
Source organism: uncultured Chloroflexia bacterium (assembly GCA_963813335.1). Taxonomy (GTDB): domain Bacteria; phylum Chloroflexota; class Limnocylindria; order Limnocylindrales; family CSP1-4; genus SPCO01. The sequence continues at coordinate 20,119 of CAWEYL010000004.1, read as the reverse complement.
CCGGCCGTGGACGCCGTCGCGGGCGGCATCGAGGTCTACCTCGTCGCTCCCGTGGAGCGCGTGGTCGGCCGGTCCGGGAAGGAACCCGACCGCCCGGTGGATCCTGGCTCCGGGAGCCCGGGGCCCTAGCTCGGGACGGCGGTGACGCGGTTGTCGCTGTAGCCGTGCGCCGCGATCTCCGCGGCCCGGCCGCGGTAGGCATCGGGCGTCGGCAGGGTCCGGGCCCGGAAGCCCTCGACCATCCGGTTGTACATCGAGAAGGCCGCGGCGATGAGCACGGCCAGCTGCACGTCGGCATCGCTCGCGCCGGCGGCATGCGCCGCCGCGATGTCGTCCGCTGTCAGGTCCCGCGGCTCGCCCCGGACGGTCCGGGCGATGTGCAGCAGGGCGCGCATCTTGTCGTCGAAGCCCTCGGACGAGCCGACCTTGATCACGTCGACCAGCGGCAGCCGATCCGTCGCGCCATCGACTTCCAGCAGGGCGCTTGCGAAGGCGCCGTGGGAATCCATGCAGTAGAAGCAGTCGTTGGCGGCCGAAACGGCGGTGGCGAGCATCTCGCGCTCGGAGCGGCTGATGGTGGCGCCGGCGAAGTCGTCGACGAGCAGCTCGTCGGCCAGGCCGCGCAGGTGGATGCCGAGCTGCGGGGTCAGGCGCAACGCGGTCAGGATCCCGGGGACGTCAGGCAGGCCGCCGACGATGGGGTCTTCCTGCGCTCGTTCGAGGCGTTCTTCGTCACGGGCCATGCGGGCGTTCTCCTGAGGCTGCAAGGATGCGGCAAGTATGCCGCACCATCTGGCCAAGGCCCCGTGACGCCCGCTAGCATCTACCCATGACACTCCCCACTGAACCGATCGGCAGCATCCCCCGCTCCCCGGAGCTGCAGGCGGGCATGGCCGCCGCCGCCGCCGGGACCATCTCGTCCGAGCAGCTCGAGGCCCTGTTCGACGACGCCGTCCGCGACACGCTCCGCCGTTTCGAGGCGACCGGGTCCCTGGTGGTCACCGACGGCGAGCAGCGCAAACCCAGTTTCGCCACGTACCCGGTCGCCGGCCTGCCCCTCGCCGGGGGCGGGGTCACGATCCCCTTCGAGGACGGGCACACGCGGCAGCTGCCGGTCCTGACGACGAGCCCGTTCCGCTACGCCACGAAGGCCTACGAGTATCTCGACGGCGCGAAGGGCCTGACGACGGCGCAGCTGAAGCAGGCTGTCATCTCGGCGTCGGCGATCAGCCTGATGTACCCGGGCGACGGGATGGACGGCTACTCGCGCGACGCGTTCGTCGAGGACCTCGTGGCCGAGGCGCTGTCCGAGATCCGGGGCTGCCTCGATCGAGGGGCGATCGTCCAGATCGACTTCACCGAGGCGCGCCTGTCGCTCAAGCTCGACCCGTCCGGCGGGCTGCTGGACGCGTTCGTCGCCCTCAACAACCGGGTCCTCGACCAGCTCAGCGACGAGGAGCGCCGAAAGGTCGGCGTCCACTCCTGCCCGGGCGGCGACCAGGACTCGACCCACAGTGCCGATATCGACTACGCCGCCCTGCTCCCGGCCCTGTTCCGGCTCAACGTGGACAACTTCTACGTCCAGCTCGCCAGCGAGGCGGATCCGGACGGGGTCCTCAAGGTCCTCGGTGGGCTCGCCACGGGGGATCGGCGGGTCTTCGTCGGCGTGATCGACCCGATCGACTCGCGGATCGAGACACCCGAGGTCGTCCGCGACCGGATCCTCCACGCCGCCCGTCACATCGACCTCGACCACCTGGGCACCACCGACGACTGCGGCTTCTCCCCGTTCGGCGACGACACCTCGACGTCGCGGGACACGGCATTCGCGAAGATCGCGGCGAGGGTCCAGGGGACCGCGCTCGCCTCGAGCGAACTCGGGGTCTGACCGTCGCGAGCGCCCGGGGCTCGCGTCCGGCGCTCAGCCCTTGGAGCCGGGTGGCAGCTCGGCCACGTTGAGCCAGCGTCCACCCGTCGCCCGGCGCGTCACGAACACCGTGTCGAACGGCTTCGCTTCGCTCGACTGCAGCGTCCCCGCCGCGTCGTAGGTCTCCTCGGTCACGGTTCCTTTGGCGTGGATGCCGATGCTCAGGCCAGTTTGCTTGCCGAACGGCAGCAGCAGCGACATCGAGACGTCGTCCATGTGGTAGTGCCGGACGGTCGTCGTCCCGGTCTCGGTCGCCGTCTTCAGCCGCGCCTGCAGGTCCAGGAGCCGGTCGCCGTGGTCGACCGCGGTCAGGATCGACCCGTCCTTGCGCAGCAGGGCCTGGTTCTCGAGCTCGAGGTTCTCGGCGACCGTCAGCAGGAGCTGCTGGGCGCCCGGGCCGGCCATGGTGTGGTCGAAGTCGGTGACGTCCTGGCCGACCGCGATCGACGGGAACGTCGAGGGGTCGATCTGGTGGGGCACCCGGTCGAGGACCTCGGCCACGTCCGGTCCGGTCGTCCCGCGCGCCGGCGTGCCGGCCATCACGATGCCGACCCCCAGGACGAGGACGGCCCCGACGATCAGCCCGACCCGTGCCGCGCCGCGGGCCAGCCCGGCCCCGGTCCCACCGGTCGCCACCCGGGTCGCGAACCGCCCGACGTCGTCGGCCGCGGAGCGCGGCTCGGGCACCAGCCGGTCGAGCACGGGGCGCGCCGCGCACACCAGGACCAGCCCGGCCAGCAGCCCCACCTTGGTGCCGTACTCGTTCGTCTGCGGCGCCATCAGGAGCGTGCTGGTCACCGCGACGAGGATGCCGAAGAGGACCCGCCCGACCTGTCCGGCCGGGACCGTCTTGGGGTCGGTGATCATGAAGAAGAGGAAGATCAGGACCTCCGGCGAGGTGACGATGACCCGCCAGTAGTCGACGCCGCAGACCGGGGTGAACGACCAGTTCGCGACCATGCAGTGCCCGGACGCGGCGAGCGTCCCGATGCCGAGGTTCAGGGCGAGCCAGAACGCGGCTGCGAGGACCAGCAGCCGCAGGCGCCGGGTGATCAGCAGCCCGCCCCCGATGATCACCGCGTAGGCCGCGATCATCCAGATGTTCAGCGGCGCCCACCAGAAGTCCAGCGGCTCGACGCGCGTGCTGCCGAGCACCACGAACGCGACGACCAACCCGATGTTGGACGGGTTGAAGACGTGGGTCCCGCGGTACTTGATGACGTACTTGGTCAGGAGCGCGAACGCCGCGACGCCCGCGAACACGTACCAGGCGTCGGTGTTCCAGGGGTCGTCCGGCGGCGTCCCGACGACCCGCAGGATCAGGGCGACGCCGCTCCCGGTCAGCATCGCGCTCGCCGGCCACACGAACGAGCGGGTCTGGCGGAACGTCAGCGCCACTTCGATGACGGCGGTGGCGATGATCGCGGCCAGGATCTGCGGCACGCTGACCCGGAAGTGGAGCCCGACCTGCCCGAGCACGTGGATCGTGATGATCACCGACGCCACGTGGAGGCGGGGATCGCGGATGCTCGGCAGGACCAGCGGGTAGCTCGTGCCCCCGAGCGTCAAGGTACGTGTGCTCACAGCGGCGAAGTGTAGCCACTGCTCGCGCCCGACACCCCTGATCCCATCGCGGGCGGCCGGCTGGTCCAGCGCCAGTCAGGCCCCGATCGGGCGACGGTCATCGTGGTGGAGGCCGACCGGGACGAGTTCACCGTGACGCTCGGGCGATGAGCCGAGGGGCCGCATCTGGCCAACGGGTCAATGACCCGATCGCGCCGTCCGCGCGTCCGACCTGGGCAGGGTGAGCAGGAACGTGGTCCCGGCACCGAGCTTGCTGGCCGCCGACAGGCTGCCCCCGCTCCGTTCCACGATGCCTCGCGCGATCGCGAGCCCCAAACCGCTCCCTGCCGGAGCGCCGGCGTCGGCCCGGACGCGATAGAACGGGTCGAAGATCCGGGACAGATCGGCCGCCGGGATCCCCGGCCCGTCATCGGCGACCTCGACGACCGCGTCGCCATCCGACGCCCGCGTCGTGACCTGCACCGTCGCTTCAGGCCCGCCATATCGATAGGCGTTGTCGATCAGGTTGGCCACCGCCCGTCGTACCCCTTCGGCGTCGCCTGAGACGAGAAGGTCCGGGGCCAGCCGCACCTCGGCTGGTCGACCCGCGGGCGATGCCTGCCGGACCGCATCGAGGACCTCGGCGACCGCGACGGACAGGTCGAACGTCTCGAGTCGCGGCTCGAGGAGCCGGTCGTCCGTCCGGGCCAGGAGCAGCAGGTCGTCGGTCAGCCGCGCCATCCGCTCGGTCGACTCGACGATCGCCTCGAGACTCGAGCGCATCTCCGCGGTCGAGCCATCGCTCTCCAGTGCCCCCTCGGCGGTGGCGCGGATCCCCGCGAGCGGCGTCCGCATCTCGTGCGAGGCGTCGGCCACGAACCGGCGCTGCCGCCGGTGGGCGTCCTGGATGGGGCGGAGCGTCCTGGTCGCGAGCAGCCACGCGACGACCCCGACGAGCCCGACCACGGCGATGTCGGCCGCGATCAAGGCGATGCCGATCCGCTGGATGGTGGCCGCGTAGGCGATCTGTGCCGCGGCGAGGTCGGGGACGTCCGGGTCGACGTCAAGGGTCGGTTGCAGGACCGTCGCGAGCACGACGTAGAAGACCGCGCTGAAGACGCCGAGGACGATCACGAAGATCGCGATGTAGAGCAGGGTCAGTCGATACCGAGCGCGGTCGAACATCAGCGCGGCGGCGGTGGTGGGTCCGCCCGCAGGCGGTAGCCGGATCCCCGGACGGTCTGGATGAGCCCATTCCTGCGGCCGCCGTCGATCTTGCGCCGGAGGTTGCGGACGTAGACCTCGACGATGTTCGATTCGGGCGAGAAGTCGGCGTTCCAGAGCTTGTCGATCAGCCGATCGCGGTGGAAGACATGCCCGGGGTGCCTGGCGAAGAGCTCGAGCATGGCGTATTCGCGGACCGACAGGTCGATGGTCGCACTGCCCCGGCGGACCACCTGCGTGGCCGGGTCGAGCTCGAGGTCGTGGACCTTGATCGTGGGCAACCGCCCTTCGGTCCCGCGACGCGCGAGGGCGCGGACCCGGGCGCGCAGCTCGGCCATGGCGAACGGCTTGACCAGGTAGTCGTCGGCCCCGCGGTCGAGTCCGGTGACGCGATCCTGGAGCGTGTCGAGCGCGGTCAGCATCAGGATCGGGACAGTGAGGCCCCGTTCCCGGACCCGCGCGCAGACACCGAACCCGTCCAGCCCCGGGAGGACGACGTCGAGGATCAGGAGGTCGTACGGATACGACTCCACCCAGTCGATCGCCTCGAGGCCGTCTTCGGCGACGTCGACGGCGTGGCCGCTCGCCGCGAGCGCCGTGCGCACCGCGGCGGAGATCGCGGGTTCATCCTCGACGACGAGGATCCGCACGCCGACACACCTTCCATGATCGATGGCGAGCCCGGTCCCGGGCGCCTCCTCGCCGATCGTAGCCGCATCGGCGCCCGGAGGCCGCCGATGCCTCCCCGACGCCCGGACCGTCCCCGGCCGATTCATCTGGGTCTCAGGGTCGCGGCCCACGCTCGGGCTCCGCCAACGAGGAGATCCATGAGTGCTCGCGGCCGCGCCAGACAACGGGTATCGCCCCGTGGACCCGATTTCGTCGCCCGTCCGGGAACGCCAGCAGCGACCGTGGGCCCCGTCGACGCCTGGCAGCCCGAGACCAGGCGACTCGTCGGGATCCCGCCTGCCGCCCTGCTGCCGCTGCGGATCTTCCTCGGCGTGACGTTCCTGTACGCCGGCCTCGACAAGCTCCTCGACCCGGCCTTCCTTCACGCGAGCGGTCCCGGGTCCATCGGCGCGCAGATGGCTGCGTTCGCCCACAACTCGCCGCTCGGGCCGCTGGTGGTCGTCCTCGGCGAACCGTTCCCAGTCGCCGTCGGCCTCGGGATCAGCCTGGCCGAGATCGCCGTCGGCGTGGGCACGCTGACCGGACTCCTCTTCAGGGCGAGTGCGGCACTCGGCGCGCTCCTCGCGATCATGTTCTGGCTGACCGCGTCCTGGGCCGTCAAGCCCTACTACTACGGGCCGGACCTGCCGTACGCCATCGGGTGGATCACCCTGGCCCTCGCCGGCACCGGCGGGATGTTCACGATCGGCGCATGGCTCCCGGCGCCCGGACCGCCATTGACGCCTCGTGAGCTGGAGCGGCTTCGACTCGCGACCGCCCGGGGCCGACCGATCCCCGAGCCCGAGATGGATGTGACGAGGCGAGCGTTCCTCGAAGCCGGCGTCATCGGCGGCGTCGCGATCCTGCTGGCGTCGGCGGCGGGGCTGCTCGGGCCGGTCCTCCACGGTCCGACCGGGCGAGGACCCGGGCTGGCATCGACCGGGTCGAACGGGTCGACCGGATCGAACGGTTCGACCGGGGCGGCCGCGCCACGACCGACCCCCGCTGCGTCGGTCGGGGCGAGCCCCGCGCCCGCCGCGGCCGCCGCGACCCCGCCGCCGACCGGCACGGTCATCGGCAGCGTCAGCCATGTCACCCGCGACCGCCCCCTTGGCTTCGCCGATCCGACGACCGGCGACCCGAGCGCCGTGCTGCTGCTGCCGAGCGGCAAGCTGGTCGCATACGACCTGACCTGCACCCACGCGGGCTGCGAGGTCGAGTACGACCCATCGTCGAGCCTGCTGATCTGCCCGTGCCACGGCGCGACGTTCGATCCGAAACATGGTGCCCGGGCCATCGCCGGCCCGACCGACCAGCCGCTGACCGCGCTGCCGATCCATATCGATCAGGCGACCGGGGAGATCCGCCTGACGACCTGAGCCGACCCGCTCGGGCAGGGTGATCGCGCGCCCGGCTCAGGAGCGGGCTGGCTCCGCCGCGGAGGTCGGCCGGCCGGTCGGCGCGGCGCTGTCGCCGATCGAGTGGTAGAGGTCCTCTTCCTGCGCCTGGTGCAGGCGAAGGATCGCCTCCATCCCGTACAGGAGGCGCTGGAGGTCCGTCCGGTCGCCGTCGCTCGGCCCCTCCGACGGGAGGTCGCGGACCAGGCGATCGAGCAGCCGCGCGCGCCGGAAGATCTCCTGGTGCGTCCCGTGCATGGACGCCGTCGCGTCGTCCGAGCCCATCGCCGCGGCGAGCATCGGGTAGATGGTCCGATCCTCCAGCTCCTCGTGCGGCAGGAGGTCATCCGACACGAAGCGCCGGATCCCCTCCAGGGCGGCCAGGGCGGCCGCCGGCGGGAGGCTGTCGAGGACATCGGCCGTCGCTCGGATCCGGGCGATATCCGGTTCGAGCGCGATGTGCGCAGCCCGCAGCCCGGCGCTGGTCTCGGTCCAGCCGGGGATCTGGACCGGGACCTCCACGCCGCCGCGCACGGCGCGCAGCGCGTTGAGGATCACGATGACGTCGATGGCCTCCTGGAGGATCGCCCCGGCGACGACGGGGAGGAGCCCGACGGCCGCGGCGCCCATCGCGACGATCGACATCGCCATCCCGAAGACCACGCTCTGCACGGCGATCATGCGCGCCCGGCGCGCGATCTGGACGGCCTCGGTGAGGCGATCGAGCCGGTCCACCGTGATGACGATGTCGGCTGCCTCGGAGGACGCGCTCGCGCCCCGGGCGCCCATCGCCACGCCGACGTCGGCGAGTGCGAGCGCGGGGGCGTCGTTGAGCCCATCGCCGACCATCACGATCGGCCCGGTGGCGTCCGACCGCTCGGCCCGGACGGCATCGACCTTCTCGGTCGGCACGCGATCGGCCAGGATCACGTCCACGCCGATGGCCGACCCGATGGTGTCCGCGACGGACGCGTTGTCGCCGGTGACCATCACGATCCGGGTGAAGCCGATCCGCCGCAGCGAGCGGATCGCCCGCGGGGTTTCGGGGCGGAGCGGGTCGTCCATCACCAGCGCGCCGCGGACGGTGTCGTCGATCCGGATGAAGGCGCAGGTCGATCCCTCGATCGCCGCCCGGCGCCGGACGTCGCGTGCCCAGCGCGGCAACCCGCCTGGGCCGGCACAGAACTCGGCCGTCCCCACCGCGACCTGCCGGCCCTCGACCCGGCCGATCACGCCGGCCCCCGGCGTCTCGACGACGTCGTCCGGCATCGACAGCTCGAGGTCCCGCTCGCGGGCTCCGTGGACGATCGACCCGGCGAGCACATGCGGCGACAGCTGCTCGACCGAGGCCGCCAGCCGAAGGACCTCGCCCTGGTCGATGGCTCCGGGCTCCGTGGCCGGACCGACGTCGATCGTGGCCAGCCGTGGCCGGCCGGCGGTCAGCGTCCCGGTCTTGTCGAACAGGATGACCCGTGACCGCGCGAGCGCCTCGAGCGGTCCGCCGCCCTTGACGATCACGCCGCGCCGGGCCGCACGGGAGATCCCCGCGACGATCGCGATCGGCGCCGCGAGCAGGAGCGGGCACGGCGTCGCCACGACCAGCACCGCCAGCCCGCGGACGGGGTCGCCGGAGACGAGCCAGGCCGCCGCCGAGATGGCCAGCGTGAACGGGACGAAGATGAGGGCATAGCGGTCCGCGAGGCGGACGAACGGCGCCTTGCTCCCCTGGGCCTCCTGGACGAGACGGACGATCCCGGCGTAGGCGCTCTCGGCGGCCGTCGCGGCGGCGCGAAGGTCGAATGAGGACCCGGCGTTGACGGTCCCGGAGGAGACCTGGTCGCCCTCCTCGCGGGTCACCAGCCGGGACTCGCCGGTGAGCGCGGATTCGTCGAGGACCGCTGGATTCCCGACGACCATCCCGTCGACGGGCACCACCTCGCCAGGGCGGATCGCCAGCAGGTCACCGGGGACGACGGCCTCGATCGGGGTCGTCTCGAGCCGGCCGTCGAGATAGCGCTGGACGTCCCGCGGTGCCCGTCCGAGCAGCGCGGTCAGTTCGCGGTGCGCGCGGCCCTGTGCGTAGCGCTCCAGCGCCTCACCGGTCGCGAGCATGACGGCGATGACCGCTGCGGCGAACGGCTCGCCGAGCAGGAGCGCACCCGCGATGGCGAGGATCGCGATGAGGTCGACGCCGAACTCGCCGCGCAGCAGATCGCGCACGATCGCCCATGCGAGGCGTACCGCGACCACGACGGACGGGATCGTCCACGCGAGGGCGGCCGCCTCGGCGTTCCCGGCCCACGTCAGCGCCATGCCGGCCAGCAGCCCCGCCACGGTCAGCGGCAGGATGGCGCGGTCGACGAGGTGGCGAGCCCGGTCGATCGAGCTCACCGGCGGATCGCTGGCCACGCGCAGTGGCGCGTCGGGCGACGTAGCGCTCATCGACCGAGTCTATGGCCGCGCTCGCGGCGCGCACCCCGGCCGGACTGCCCCTTCAAAGGGGGCCATCGGGCCTTACGCGGTCCCGATCCGCCCCGTCGTCCGGGCCGGGCGCGCTGACCGCCCGGCGACGGCGCTCGCGACTCGGTAGACGAACAGGAACACGACGACCACGGACGACCCGACGTAGAGCCACCAGGCCCAGGGAGAGGCGCTGTCGGTGCCGGCCCCGAGCCCATGCGCCGTCGCCCCGATGAACGCGAAGAACGTCAGGTAGTGGAAGAGGCGCCAGGCGCGCTGCCCGATCCGCCGCCGAAGGTAGAAGCTCGCGAGGACGGCGGCCATCAGGTAGAACGCGACCTGGCCGACCGCGACCCACATCGGTGCGTACGGGGCCAGCCCGGGAACGGCGATCTGGGCGAGGCTGAACGGGACGCTCTTGTCGAGCGCCAGGAGCATCCCGTGGATCGCGGCGAGGCCCACGCCGAACGAGGCCAGGTCCTGGTGCAGGGCGAAGGTGATCGGGCGATGGGCGACCACATCGAGGACCTTCGTCGAGAGGAGCAGGCCGTAGATCACCGAGCCCGCGACGGCGCCATAGGCCAGGAACGCGAACGTCCGCTCGAAGATCCACGGCAGGCTCGACCGGTTCGCCTCCCACGCGCCCGCGAGCCCCGCGATGGCCGTCGGCCCGGTCGCGCCGACGACGATGCCGATCGCGACGGCGAACAAGCCCCAGCGGGTCGCCTGCGTGCGCGCGTCGAACCCACGGAACTTCATGCGAGCCAGCCCAGGGTGGACGGGGTCACGAGGACGTCTCCCCGCTCGGTCAGGAGGATCGCCGCGTGGATCCCGGCGCGGTCCAGGCGCTCGAGCGCCGCCTCGGAACCGACGATCACGGCGGTCTTGGCGATCGCCTCGGCCTCGCGTGCCGATCCCGCCAGGATGGTCGCCTGGACGAGGTCGGTCAGGGCGGGACGACCTGTCCGCGGATCGATGAGATGGTGCGACCGCCGGCCATCGACCGTCCATCGATGGACCGACGTCCCGGACGTCGCCAGCCCGAACTGTCGAGCCACCCCCGTCGTCGGTCCGCCAAGCTCGAGTTCGACGAGGGTGCCCGTCGACCGCGGGTCGGCCACCCCGAAGCGCATCCGCCGGCCGGGTCCGAGCCTGATCGCGATGTCGCCGTCGGCATCGACGACGGCCGATGGGTGGTCGGCCAGCCGGCGCAGGGCGCGGTCGGCGAGCCAGCCCTTGGCGACGCCATCGAGATCGAAGGTCAGGCCGATCGGCCTGAGCACGTCCGTCCGACGCGGGCCTCGGGCCATCGACCAGCGGCGGGCCGCCGGGCTCGCGAGCCCTGACGAGGTCGGCGGCGGGTCCATCCCCTCGGCCTCGAGACGTGCGTCGAGGAGCGCGATGTCGACGATCCCATCGCTCAGGCCCTGGGCCTCTCGTCCCCAGTCCATGACCGCCGCAAGGGTCGGGCGGACCGGGGCGCGCGTCGACGGCCAGGCATTCAGGCGGACCAGGTCGGACGTCGGGGAGAAGCGGGTCAGACGTGCCGCCCATGCCTCCATCCGGTCGAGGAGTCGGTCCGCGTGGAGCCGAGCCCTGACCTCGGCGTCGGCTGCAGGATCGGTGTAAAGGTGGATGCCGACGAGACCACCGAGCATCGCCCGCTCGACGGACACGAGGACCGCCTCTTCGACATCGGCTCGGGCCGGCCCGCTGACGACTGGACCGCCCGTCGCCGACAAGCCCCGGTCCGCGATCCCGGGCGCGGTCACCGCTTCCCGCCCGACTGTCGGGTGGTCGTGACGACGACGACCTTCGGGGGCGGTGCAGGCGCCTGCTTGACCACGGCCTTCGGTGGAGCCGTCTGCCCGGGCTTGAGCTGGACGTACTGGATGATGTGCTTGACCGATGGCGCCGGATCCACCGGTTGGGTCACCGATCGTCTGCACGGTGGTGGTCGCCGAACCGGCGCCCGGCGCCGCGAAGGCGGTGATCAGGGCGCTCGCCGTGGCCACCGCACCCATCCCGAAGGCGATCCGGAGGGGACGGGCGTCGGGCCGAGCCTTCGGCGTCGGGACCGGGGGCCTCCCGGCGGTCGCGGCACGATCCGCGGCGATGGGCGGCACGCCTCGTGGCGGGAGCCCGTCCCGGATACCGGGCATCAGTCGTCGCCCGCTTCGCCGTCCGACTCCCCGCGGGCGGCCTTGGCGACCTTGTGGACCGTGATCGTCTTCTGCTTCGGCGGTGCCGCGACGTAGACGGTGTCGACCTGGACCTGTGGCTGCGCCGCGACGTCGGGCGTCGCCGGGGCGACGGTCGGATCGGCGGCGGTGGCGATGGCGGGGGCGGCCCCGGGCGCGAAACCCGCCAGGGCGAGAGCGCCCGCGAGGGCGAGTGATGCGGCGAGTGAGGCGACGAACAGGGCGATCTTGCTGACCATGTGGCTGGACCTCGGCGCGGGTGGGGGTGATGAGGGCAGGCTCGGCCAGCGCGATGAGTGGGCCATGTGGCCCGGATGAGAAGCTTCAAAGACAGGGCTGCAAGACCTCGACTCCACCGCATCCGCGGCGCAGGATGCCGGGTATGCGGATCCTGCTCGTAGAAGACGAGCCGAAGATGGCAGCCCTGATCCATCGGGTCCTGACGGCCGAGCGCCACGTCGTCGACGTCGCCCCGGACGGCGTGACCGCGGTCGCGCTTGCCCAGCGCGGGCCGTACGACGTGGTCGTCCTCGACCGGATGCTGCCGGACATCGACGGGCTGACGCTGCTCGGCCTCCTGCGCGCGACAGGCATGACCACGCCCGTCCTGATGCTGACAGCGCTGGGATCGATCGAGGACCGGGTCGGTGGCCTCGAGGCTGGCGCCGACGACTACCTGCCGAAGCCGTTCGCCTTCGCTGAGCTCATCGCGAGGATCAACGCCCTGGCCCGGCGACCGGCGGGTGCGCCCGAGCGACCGCTCCAGGCCGGTGACCTGAGCCTCGACGAGCTGCGTCATGTCGCCCAGGTCGGTGACCGGACGGTCGACCTGTCGGCACGGGAATTCGCGCTGCTGGGCTACTTCATCCGCCACGCGGGCCAGGTCCTCACGCGACAGCAGATCCTCGATGCCGTGTGGGGCGCGGAGCCGGACGTCTACTCGAACGTCGTCGACCTGTATGTCCACTACCTTCGGCGCAAGCTCGGCGAGCTGGGGCGGGCGGACTGGCTTCGGACGGTGCGCGGCGTGGGCTACACGCTCCGCGCCGAGCCCGTGTCGCCGCGATGACCGACCCGACCGCGCGGCTGCTCGGGGCGACCCGGCGCCGCCTGTTCGTCACCACCCTCGCGCTCGTCGCCACGCTGATCGTGGTGATCGGCGCCGCCACGGCCTTCGTCGGACTTCGCGCGCTCGACGTGGATGTCGACCGGGCGCTCGCCTCGACCGTCGATGCGGCGGTCACGCGGCTCGACGGCGAGCTTCCCAGCGGCGAGGGGTCAGGCGAATCGGACGACGCCTCGCCCGCCTCTGCCGACACGCTGCTCCTGTACCTCGACGCGACCGGCCGCGAGATCTCCAACCTGTCGCGGGTCAACCTCCCCGGCCTGCCCGATCCCGCTGCCGTCGCGGCGGCGAGCGCGAACGGCCGGGACATTCGGACGGTCGACGTCGGCGGCGTCGAGGTCAGGCTGCTGACCGAGCCCGTGGTGCCGGCGCCGGGCAAGCCCCCGGTCGGCTACGTCCAGGGTGGCTTCGTGATGACGCTCCACGACCAGCAGTCGAACAGCCTGGTCGCGGCGATCGCCCTGGTCGGCGTCGTCGGCCTGTTCGGTGCGGCGGTCGTCACGATGCTGGTCACCGGTGATGCGCTTGTCCCGATCCGGCGGTCGATGGCCGCCCAGCGACGGTTCGTCGCGGACGCATCGCACGAGCTCAAGACGCCGCCGGCCATCATCCGCGCCAATGCCGAGGTCCTCGAACGGGAAGGACTCGTCCGCGACGGCGGGCACGTGCTGGTCGCCGACATCGTGACCGAGACCGATCGGCTCTCTCGCCTGGTCGGCGACCTCCTGCAGATCGCGTCATCGGACGCGGGGGGCCTCGTCATCGTTCGACGCCCGACCGACCTCGGGGCGGTCGCGCTGGACGCCGTCCGGCAGGCGGGGGCCCTGGCCGCGATGCGACAGGTCGAGCTGCGATCCGAGTCCCGCGACGAACCCGGGACGCCGGCATCCGTGGCGGGTGATCGCGATCGGCTGACCCAGCTCGTGCTCATCCTCATCGACAACGCGCTCGACCATGCGCCGCCGGGGACGACGGTCCGCGTGGCGGTCAGACCGTCGGATCGCCGGGTCGAGCTCACCGTCAGCGATGAGGGGCCGGGGATCCCGCCCGCCGAGCGCGACCGTGTCTTCGAGCCGTTCACCCGCCTGCCCGGCGTCCGGCGCGACCGCGCGGGCGGGACGGGTCTGGGCCTCGCGATCGCCCAGCGGATCGTCGCTGCTCACGATGGGTCCATCGCGGTGGACGACGCACCCGGAGGCGGCGCCCGATTCGTGGTGTCCCTGCCGAGGTCGAGCGACACGCCAGCCGCGAGCTGACGTCCGGCGGCTCGCCCGGGTCGACCGAGATGAGCGAACCCACATCTGACGCACAGGACCCTCACATCGGTCGGCGCCAGTGTCGGAGCGGTCGCGGCAGCAGGGATGCTTGCCGCGCGGCCATCGATCTCGATCCGATCCAGGAGGACTCACCATGGCCTACGTCATCGCGGAGCCATGCATCGACAACAGCGACCAGTCGTGCGTGGCCGTCTGCCCGGTCGACTGCATCACGGCCGACCCGTCGGTCGACCGCAAGTTCTACATCGACCCGGACGGCTGCATCGACTGCGGCTCGTGCGAGAGCGCGTGCCCGAACCAGGCGATCTTCCGTGCCGACCAGCTCCCGCCACCCTGGGCCCAGTTCGCCCGGATCGACGCGACCTGGTATCGCGACCCGGCAGCCGCGCGCGAAGCGGTGGAGCATGTCGCTGCCGCCGCCTGACGTGTGGACGGGCCAACCGGGACGACCCGCGTCGGTCGCTCGTCCGGGGCCGGCTGGGGAGCCGAACGCGACGCTCATCGCGCGGATCGACCTGACGGAGACCGTCGGCCGGTTCACGGTCCGGCCGGACGTCGGCGTCGTCCCGTTCGAGCCCGGCCAGTACTTCGCGCTCGGCCTGATGCTCGATGGCAGCCTGCTCCAGCGGCCCTACTCGACGGCATCCGCGGCAGGGTCGGGTCGCGACCTCGAGTTCCTGGTCCGCCTCGTGGAAGGCGGCACGTTCACGCCTCGGCTGTGGGCGCTTCCGGTCGGGGCCCGGCTGCGCATCGGCCGGGCGAAGGGCCTCTTCAAGCTGCGGCCTGGCGACCCGCGGGCCCACCTGTTCGTCGCTACCGGAACGGGGATCGCGCCGCTGGTCTCGATGCTCGAGACGTTGGTGGGCGACGACCTCGCTGCTCCCTGCACCGACGCCGGCGCACCGCGCGCGGTCGTCGTCCACGGCGTCGCGCGCGTCGGCGAGCTGGCCTACCGCGACCGCCTCGAGAGGATGGCCGGCGGCCCCGCCCGGATCCGCTACTCGCCGCTGATCTCCCGCCCGACCCATCCCGACAACGCCGGCTGGACCGGGCTCACCGGCCGGATCGACGCCCGCCTCGACGAGCTGTGCGATCTCCATGGGCTGGCTCCCGCCGAGAGCGTCGCCTATCTCTGCGGGAATCCCGGGGTCATCGCCGCGACCGAACTGATCCTCGCCCGACGTGGTTTCGCCCGTGACGCGATCGTCAGCGAGCAGTACTGGCCGGCCGAACCGAGGGCGGGCTAGCGCGATCGACGCCGTCGTCCGCTCAGGTCACGCGTCCGACTCGGCCTTGGGCGCGAGCGCGGCCTTGATCGCCTCGTCGAGCCGGGCACCAGTCGGCTGGCCCAGGAGGACGGTCACGGCATGGCTGCCCGTCGTCTCCTCCCAGCTCAGCGCGACGCCCGGTGCTGTCAGGACCACCGGCGTGTCCGGATGGACGTCGCGGATGTTCTCGATCAGGGTCTTGGCCCCGTCGGCGTCGCCGCTCGCCCAGACGTCGTAGACGAGCACGTCCGCCCGCTCCGCGAGGTCGCACGGGTGTCCGGCGAGGACCGGGCAGCGATTGCGGGTCGGCCCGCCGCACTCCACGACGTCATAGCCGTAGCGGCGCAGCGAATCGACTTCCTGGCCGGCCAGGTCAAGGTCGTGATGGACGACGAGGACCCGAGTCATCTCGCACCTCCGGGTGGAGCGGTGGTTGATCGGGGGAGTCTGGACGCCGGCCAGGGGCCGAACGAGGGGCGAAGGTCACCCATCGGCGGGCCGTCCGGCCCCACCGGACAGGGGAGTGGTGTTCGATCCGATCGACTCGGCGCTTTCGGGTCGACTGGCTCTCGCGGGGACCGGGCATCGGGCCGACACTGTCGGGTTGGACGGGTCCACCTGATGCCGCGTCCAGTGAGGCTGGCCGATCCGCCCGCAAGCAAGGAGGTGTCCAGATGACGCTCATGCGGCGCTCGGCACCACTCTCGGACCTCGTCTCGTTCCAGGACGTGATGGATCGGCTCTTCGACGAGCGCTTCTTCAGGCCGATGTGGATCGGCAGTGCGGAGCGGCAGGCTGTTCCTGCGCTCGATCTCTACAGCACGCCTGAGGCGGTGATCGCGAGGGTCGCGCTGCCCGGGATCAAGCCGGAGGCGGTCGACGTCACCATCGCCGACGACATCGTCACGATCAGCGGCACGTTCAAGGAGGAGAAGGAGGTCAGCGAGGCTGACTTCGTCCACAAGGAGCTCAGCCAGGGCAAGTTCACCCGGAGCTTCACGCTGCCGACCGCCATCAAGGCCGAGGCAGCCACGGCGGAATTCAAGGACGGTCTGCTGAGGCTCACCCTGCCGAAGACCGAGGACGTCAAGCCGACGCGCGTCAAGGTCCAGGTCACCTGACCCATCGACGAGTCGAGCCACCTGAAGACCACCAGGCGGAGGTCCCGTTTTCGGGGCGGGATCTCCGCCGCCCTGCGTCCAGGGCTCGGTGCGCCAGTCAGCGTCCCGAGCGTGCCGGTCCCGCGGCCCGGTCGGCGACGGCCGCGTCGATCGCTGCCTGGTAGCCGCCGTGGAGCGCCGCGAGGTTGGCGTCGATCATCTCCGGCCGCTTCGTTCCGAGCACCTCGACGAGGGCGAGCCGGAGCGACTCGCGGCCGACGATCGGCCGGCGAGCGAGGAGCCCGCCGAGGGCCACGATGCTGACCAGTCGGTCGTCTCCGCCCGCGCGCGCCAGGCGGGTGCACGGGATGCCCGCGACCTCGATATCCGTCCGGCGGGGCTCCGCCTCGATCAGCGTGCTGTTCGCGATCAGCAGGCCGCCCGCGACGAGGAGCGGCTCGAACTTGGCCATCGACGGCGGGTTCAGGGCGATGACGCTGTCGGCGCTGTCGACGATCGGCGAGCCGATCGGATGGTCCGCGATGATGACCGTGCACGATGCCGTTCCCCCGCGCATCTCGGGCCCGTAGGAGGGCATCCACGACACGGTCCGACCCTCGATGAGCGCGGCCTGGGCCAGGACGCGCCAGGCGAACAGCAGGCCCTGCCCACCGAACCCGCTGATGACCGTCGCGTGCTGCATCTCAGTCCCTCACGGGGCCGCCGTGGGCCGTCGTCCGGTCGGCGAGCACGCCGAGCGGATAGGTCTGCACGACATCATCGGCGAGGTGCGTCATCGACTCGGTCGGCGTCATCCCCCAGCCGACCGGGCAGGTCGACAGGACCTCCACGATCGAGAAGCCGCCGCCTCCCAGCTGGGCCTCGAACGCGCGTCGGATCATCGCCTTGGTCTTGCCGATCGACGACGGGTCGGCGATGGAGCCGCGCGCGGCGTAGGTCACGCCGGGGAGCAGCGCGAGCATCTCGGTGATCGGGATGGGGTAGCCGGCTGTCGACGCCTCGCGCCCGCCCGGGCTCGACGTCGTGCGCTGGCCGAGCAGCGTCGTCGGCGCCATCTGTCCACCCGTCATCCCGTAGATGCCGTTGTTGACGAAGACCACGCTGATCCGCTCCCCGCGAGCCGCCGCATGGACGATCTCGGCCGTCCCGATCGCGGCAAGGTCGCCGTCGCCCTGGTAGGTGAACACGAATGCGTCCGGGCGGACCCGGCGAACGCCGGTCGCGACCGCGGGCGCGCGACCATGCGGAGACTCGACGAAGTCGACCGCCAGGTAGTCGTAGGCGAAGACGCTGCAGCCGACCGAGGCGACCGCGATCGTGGTGGGTCCGAGGTGCATCTCGTCGAGCAGCTCGGCGACTAGGCGGTGGACGATGCCGTGACCGCAGCCAGGGCAGTAGTGGGTGGACGTGTCGGCCAGCAGGTCGGGTCGTCGGTAGACGATGCGTCTCGGGTCGGCGGTCTGGATCACCACGGGGTCACCGGGCCTTCCCATCGGTCGTGCCATGCCGGGCAGCCGTCCAGGCGCCGAGCTCGATCAGGCTGAGCGGGTCCGCCTCCTCGTCGGCGGCGACCTCGTCCAGGACGGACGACCAGCCGATCGACGGGGTCAGCGCCCAGGCCCGGCGCATGACATCCACGACCTCCCGCGGCGTCGGGACCATGCCGCCCGTCCGGCCGTGGAAGAGGACGGGGGTTCGCCCTTCGACGGCCAGGCGCACGTCCTCGACCATCTGCCCGGCCGACATCTCGAGGACGACGATGGCGCGCACGTCGGCGGCGACGTCGGCCAGCGCGCTCGACGGGAACGGCCAGAGGCTGATCGGCCGGAACAGGCCGACGCGCAGGCCCTGCTCGCGTGCCCGCTCGATCGCCGTTCGCGCGACGCGCGCCGCCGTCCCGTAGGCGACCACGACGACCTCGGCGTCCGACAGGAGCTCGCCGGCCCAGCGGACCTCGTGATCGGCGATCAAGCCGAACTTCGCCTGCAGGTGCTGGTTGTGCACCTCGAGATCCTCGCTTCGGAGATGGAGCGAGCGAACGACCCGCGGCGGGCGGCCGTCCGCCCCGGACAGCTCCCAGCCGGCGGGTTCGCGGGCCGGCATCCGATAGACGGGCAGGACCGGCTCCATCGCCTGGCCCATGACCCCGTCGGCGAGGATGATCACCGGTGTCCGGTAGCGCTCCGCGATCTCGAAGGCGTCCGCGGTCAACTCGACGGCTTCGGCGATCGACGACGGTGCGAGGACCGGGACGCGGTAGTCGCCGTGGCCATGGCCCTTCGTCGCCTGGAAGTAGTCGGACTGCGACGGTCCGATGCTGCCCAGCCCCGGTCCGCCGCGCATGACGTTGACGAGGACCATCGGCAGCTCGGAGCCGGCCAGGTAGCTCATCCCCTCGGCCATCAGGCTGATGCCGGGGCTCGAGGACGAGACCAGGACGCGGGCGCCGGTGGCCGCCGCGCCGAGGGCCATGTTGATCGCCCCGAGCTCGCTCTCGGCCTGGACGAAGACCCGCCCGAGCTCCGGCATCCGGCGCGCCATCCACTCGAGGAGCTCGGCCTGGGGGGTGATCGGGTAGCCGAAGTACGCGTCACAGCCGGCCTGGATCGCCGCTTCGGCGATCGCCTCGTTGCCCTTCATGAGGATCGGGCGCACGACGCCATCGATGGGTCGGGTGCCCTGCTCGGCGACCATGCTGGGCATGTCAGGCACTCCTGGGTCGCGCATACACGGCGAACACCGCGTCGGGGCAGATCCGGGCACACAGCGCGCAGCTCGTGCAGGCGGCCGCGTCGGTCAACCGGACGGGGTGGTAGCCGAGGTCGTTCACGAGCGACGTGTCCAGCTCGAGGACGCCCTTGGGGCAGACGGAGACGCAGAGCCCGCAACCCTTGCAGCGGTGGGCGGCCACGTCCAGGGGCTCAAAGGCCCTCGAGCGGCGCGTCTCCTGCCGGATCTCCTGGACGGCGATCGCCATCGGTAGCCTCCCATCGAAACGTAGGGTCGAGGGCGGTGGCCCGGGAGTGCCGAAGGGCGCGTTCGCGTGGGCCGTTCGGCCATCGCGGCGAGCAGGACGCGGTCAGGTCAAGCGAGCGGGGAACGCCCGCCTCAGAGCCACGGCAGCTTCACCGTGCCGATGTATGCCTCCCACCTTGCCCCGAATGCCTTCGCCAGCGCGGCCTCCTCCTCCGGCGCGTAGATCCTGGCGGCGATGTACAGCACCGCCCCGATCACGACCCCCAGCCAGGTGCCGAGGAGGAAGCCGATCCACGGCAGGACGAGCAGCGCCACCGCGGTGTAGAGGGGGTGCTTCACCAGCGCGTACGGCCCGTTGGTGATCAGCTCCCCTCGCGGCACGTGCCTCAGGATGAGCACGACGGACCAGGCCCAGATGGCCACACCCGGGATCAGCACGACGATGGAGACGACTCGAAGGGTCTCATTCGAGGTATCCACATCGAAGACCCCCGGGAAGAAGAGGCTCAGGATCAGGCCGACGACGAAGGCGGGCAAGACGATCCGCGCGATCTTGTCGCCGCTTCCGACCAGCGTCTTCAGATCCATGCTGCCGTCCCTCTGCCGTCGGCGAAGTCCGGGGCTCAGAGTCCGTCGGGCTCGGGCGGGGCGCCAGAGCGATTCGGCCCGGATCGGCCCGTCCGAACGGTCCGACGACGTCGGGAGGAGGCGCTCCGGAGTCCGCGGCGTCCATGTGGGCCGGACTCGCGGGCGCGCTCGGGATGCTGGCTGACGAGGAAGGATTCGAACCTTCGATCTCCTGATCCAGAGGACTCCCGACGTTTCTGCCGATGGTTGCTGCGATTTGAGCGTGACGGTACGGCGGGGGAGCAACCCCGCCCGACGGCGCGGATCCGGCCCGCGACGAGAC
>CAWEYL010000003.1:0-638371 GCA_963813335.1 uncultured Chloroflexia bacterium | reverse complement strand
CCCGCTGCAGGGTTTGGGGTGTCGTCTCGGACAAGCTCTGGCCCGCGTGGAGGAGGCGCGGCGCTCCAAGACTCGCGGCGGGGGCCGAAGAACTGGAATCGGGTCGACCTGCTCGGCGGCCACCTCGAAAGCATCTGCGGGCGACAGCTGAAAGGCAGCGCACTCTGGGCGAGTCCTTCCAGACCGCAGACGCACCGGAGGAGAAGGCAGACCTGATGCACGCCATCTACGAGCGGATCACCGTCGCTGTCCCCGAAATCGTCGGTGTCTGGCTGACCGCGGCGGCCCACGCGCACGGTTTGGCGCTGGCGCTGCCCGAAAGGGTTGCCGTGGCGCGCCCGACAGGAGTCAGACGTGGGGGTACCCACTCGGGATTCAAAGGTGATTCCGATCGAGGGAGCCGAAGAGGCGCGTCGCTGATCGGATAGCGTATGGAGGCGATTTGCGGCTGATCACGCCCGGGCATCGGAGTGGATCATTGACAGGATCGGATCGGAGGCGAACGCTTCCGGGCGCTACCATCGATCCGATGGCTATCGACGGCATCTGGTTCGGTCCGCGGATCGATCGGCGGGCGTTCCTTGCCCTCGTCGGGTGCGCCGTCGCAGCCGGCTGTCTGCCCGCCCCGCCGGAGCCACCCGTGAACGGCACATTCGCGCCGACGGCGACTGCGAGCCCGGCGCAGACCGGGCCACCGGCCGACGCATTCGATGCCCTTCGACGACTCCGGGCCATCGTCCGGGCGAGCCCGGATCACCTCGCGACGCTTGCCGCGGCGGCGGTCGCGACCGGCGACCCTGCGGCGGTCGTGTCATTCGTCCGCGATCACATCGCCATCCTGCCAGGGAGCCAGAGATCCGGCGACCCGCTGACAGAGGCGCGCTGGGGCGCGCGCGGGACACTCGCCTCGGGTCGCGGCACGCTGCGGGAGCGCGCCGACCTCCTCGTCGAGCTCCTCGGGACCATGGGCGTGACCGGCACGGTGCTTTCGATGGATCGACCGGCGGACTTCGCGTTCGGCGGTGCCAAGCCGGTGGCCTTCACTCCAGACCTCGGCGCACTCGCGGCCCTGTGGGACACCGTCGACGCCGGGCATCCGAGGTTGACCGACGGTCCGGACGACGCCCCGACCGCGGCGGCCCGAGCCGCTTCGGCCGTCCTCGCCGCTCTCCCGCCGGAGCTCCGGACGGCTCAGACGATCGCCCCGGGTCTGCCCGACCGCATCCCGGTCGTGGCGTTCGGCGACGGCGCCGACGCCCGATGGGCGACTGCCGTCGGCGGGACAGCGCTCCTGACCACGGCGCCCAACGGCATGGTGTCGGCCTCGGCGGCCGTGATGCCACAGGTGACCGTAAGTGTCCAGGTCGCGTTTAACCCGCCGCGTGGCGCGACAGTTGATCGAACGGTGCTCCACGAGGTGCTGCGAGGGACGTGGCCGGCGGACCAGCTGGCCGCGCGTCATCTCACGCTCGCGTTCGGGGTCCCGGGGAGCCCGCTCGAGACGCTCCAGCGACGGCGGAGCGAGGTGCCCGTGCGCCAGCCGGTCCTGCGGCTCGAGGCGATCGATGCGGATGACGGCACGATCCAGATCGTCGGCGGCACCGCGATCAGCCTGGCCGGCGGGCTCGTCACGCCCGCGTCGGACGGATCCGGAGCACTCGATGGCCCGCTTGGACCGATCCTCGCGGCACCGCCATCTGGAGCCACCGTCGCGACGGTGACCACGATCGCCGCGGCCGCGTCGATCGCGACCTTCCCGACGGTCGATCTCGCCGTCAGCGTGCGAGACGTCGATGGACGGCCGATCGACGGCCTGCCCGCATCGGCGTTCGAAGTTACCGATGACGGGCAGCCCCGAACCGTGACACTCATCGGCAACAGCGCCCCGACGTCGATCCGGATCCTCGTCATCTACGACTCGAGCAGCAGCGTGATCGGCTCCTGGCCCTCGGCGAAGGCCCGGGCCGCCTTCGAATCGAAGATCGCGACCGCGCTCACGACAGCGGCCGTCGGGCATCCGTTCACCACCCAGGTGATCGGGGTCGGCGGGGCGTCCAGCGACGACGGGTGGGCGGCCCCTGAGGCGGCGGCCCTCACGGCGGCATTCGCAGGCGGCGCGGCTTCGACGTCCGACATCTGGACCACGCTCGGACAGGCCGTGCCGGCGTCCGGGGCCTCGGCGGTGATCCTCGTCAGCGACAACGTCGCGAGCGACTTCCCGGAGCAGATCCCGGGCCTGCGCCGGCAGGTCCGTGGCGCGGGGGTTCCTATCGCCGTGCTCCCCGTCGGGTCGGTTGACAAGGCGGCGACCGAGGCGATCCTGGCCGACACGCATGGCCAACGCCTCGACCCGAAGGCGAGCGACCTCGCCGAGCGACTCAGCGGGTTCGTCGCCGACCGGGTCGCGACCGCCGCCTCGACGGGCTACCGGCTGCGGTACGTGGCCCCGACCGATGGCCCGACGTCGAGGGACGTGAGCGTGGGCATCGCTGGGTCGACCGCGAGCCCGGCGACGCTGGCGTACGACGTCCCCGCCCCTGCGGACCGTTCGGCGCCGTCCGGCGTCGCGGGTGTCTACGTCACCGTCACCGTCGGCGACCGCGTCATGCGCCGGCGACTCGGCGGGGTCCCGGCGTCGGACCGTGACGTCCCGAACGAGACGGCCGACGCCACCGCGATCGCCGAGGCGACCGCCGCGCTCGATGCGATCCAGACGATCCGCTTCGAACCCGGGACCACGACCGCACGACTCCTCGACGACCTGATCGGGGCGGCGCTGACATTCGAACCGCTCGACAAGGTATGGGCCGATGGCCCGGCGGCGATCGCCGCCGCCTCCACGGGCTGGCGGCGGTTCCCGGGCATCCTCGCGGCGATGTCGGAACCGGTCGCCGGCCGCGAGCCCGCGATCGACGCGACACCGGTCGGGCTCTCAGTCTCGATCCTGACCGAAGCGGTCACGGCGACGGACCTCGTCCACCTCTCCGATATCGTCCCGAGTCTCGACGATTGGGTCGGCGTAGGCCCGGACGGGATGGCCGCGTTCGATGCCGCGGCGCGCCGATCGGTCGGCGCGAGCGTTCGCGAATCCCTGCTCTTCCCCGCGAGTGCCGCCGATCAGCTCGACGGGCTCGCCCTCACCCTGATCCCGGCGTTGGCGACCATCGATTCGACGGCCCTCGCGGCGGACCGCAAGGCGAGTCTCTCGCCACTCGCGACCAAGTACTGGAACTTCCACCGGCTTGTGCCGACGTCCGGCGATGTCGTGGCCGCGTGGCTCGTCGATCCTGCGACGGGATCGTTGACCGCGGTCGGCGCCGACGGTCGCGGGGCCGGCAAGGATTACAGCAAGTGCCTCCAGCCGGAGGGTGCCGACGATCTCGCAGCCTTCATCACGACGTCGATCGCGATGATCTCGACGTTGTGCATCGCGACGCCGGGCGTGATCCCGCAGTACGCGTGCGTCGGGGCGGACGTCTATGGCGCCGGAACTGCGGCCCTCGGCTCCTTCACCGCCGCCCCGAACATCAAGCAGGACATCTTTAACGCCGCGTCCTACGCCGCCGGTCTGGCGGCGGCCGACATCGGGGGCCTGGCCGGTCGGTCGATCGTCGCCGTGCTCCTGATGATGGCCGGGATGCTCGCCGGCGGCTCCTGCGCCTAGGCCGGTTGCCTCGCCGGCCCGAGGCCCAGGGAATGGCCGCCTTCCGCGAATGGGTTGTGCGTCATCGGCCCGCGTCACCGTCCGCCAGCGCGGGCGGCAGACCCGCGATCAGCGTGGCGACGATCGCGACGATCGATGCGGCCGCCATGTGCCAGCTCCGGCCGGGCATGAGGGGTCGTCATGCGGCTGACACCTGCGAGGAGAGGAACCCCCCTGGTTCCTGCCGCCCACGCTCAATTCCCGCTCACGAGCGCCTGCGCGAACTTGAGGGCGTCCTCGTCGCCGCTCGCCACGAACAGCCGGAACCCAGGACTGGCGCCTGTGGCCAGGATCTCGCCGCTCTGGGGCGAACCCCGGAACGCCTCGACCCCGACGCCTGTGATCGCTTCTGGCTCGTGGTACTCGCCCGACATCTGCGACGCGGGAATGTACGCCACCCAGCCGTTGTCGGAGCTGTTCCCACCGCGGTCGGCCTGGAAGGTGCATTGCGTGTTGGGTCCGCCGGGGCCAGGGCCGGCCACAGCCTTGATGACCGACCAGCCGACCGACTTGATGGCGGCGGCGGTCGGCGCGCACGGGTCGGCAGGCAGGGGGGCGCCTGCCTGTGGGGATGTCCCGGCAGGTGGGGTCGCCTGGGGATTCACGGTCGCAGGCCCCGACACGCTGCCGGGATCGGTATTCGTGGGGGTTCCGGTGGCCGCGCCGGAGCACCCGACGGGCACGAGGAGACCGAGCACGAGAAATGTGCTCCGAAGGAAGGTCTTGGTGGCGCGGGGACGATTCAGCTGAGGGATCTCCATGTCGCTTGGCCAGCTTGGTCGCGGGCTCACGGCACCGAAAGGACGGCGGTCGGCGACGATTCTTGCCAGTCCACGCATCGATTCCCCCTTTCGCGTGACACGGGGGCCCGCCACCGAAAAGGTTGGCAGCGGCCCGCCGGAGTCGTGCCGGGACCGTCCGTGACGACATTCGTCACGATCCGCGGGCCACCGCTATTGGGAGAGCTTCCAGAACTGCCTGTTGTTCATGCTATCGCACGCCTCGAGGAAGACCGCGGCGCCCGCGGCGTTCCGGGGGAACGAGAGGCAGCCCTTTGCGAACTCGATCTGCCCGGTCAGGCTGAAGGTCAGCTTCTCCGCTTTGGTGTTCTTGCAGTAGGTGACCGCGACCGCGACGCCGTCGCCAGGCTTTCTGCCGCTCACGTCAACGCACATCCCCTGGGTCTCGATCATCTGGTTGAGGCCGGTCGCCAGCCACGAGAATGTCCAGCGCTGTGCGGAGGCTGCGACGCATGGCTCCAGGGTCACGGATCGCAGGTCGGCCGCGCCGCCACCGACCTCGGCGCAGAAGTTCGGATCCATGACACTGTGGAGCTGGAAGCCCCCGCCGTGCACCGTGGTCGTCGGGAGCGCGAGGGGCGCGGCCGCAACAGGCGCAGCGGGCTGTGCGGTGGCTGCCGCTCCGACGGTCACCGGTGCGACAGCGGCCACGAACAGTGCGACGACTCCGACGAGGGTGACGAAGACGGCCCGCGGGCCGCGCCATGGTGGACGGATCAAGCGCATTCGACGGGCCTCCTTGCGCGGCGACGGTGGCGGACGGGAGATCGGCGTCGTTTGGGCCAGGGCGGCCGCGTCGGACCAGTGTGGCCGTCCAGCGGGCCGATGCAAGGACCAAGACCATCGGCCGCGGTGCGGCATCGCACCGGGCAAACTGGTCGGGGAGGGCGCGCGAGCCTGCCCGACCGACGATCGGACAGGAAGCCCGCCAACGCCCATACTTGCAGCCTCAGCGGCGGGCTGGCGCACGGGGGCAAGTCCGTCCCGCATTCCCGAAGGAGACTCGGCATGAAGCGCCTCATCGCTCAGCTCTCGCTTCTGGTCGTGGTTACCCTGGCTGGCTGCTCGTCGACGGCGAGCTCAGGGCCATCCGGTGGGCCACCCGCGGCGACGGCATCGCAGCCAGCATCGGAACCGACTTCGTCGATCGAAGCATCGACGGCACCGAGCGAGGGATCGACCTCGGCGCCGGTCGCCGGAGGCACCGCCACCGACTTCTGCGGCGCGTTCAAGGAGCTCCAGGCGCTCAACGATAACCCGACAGGCGATATCGCGACCATGGGCGCACAGTTCCAGGCCGCTGCGGCTGACATGCGGAAGTACGCACCGGCAGAGATCGCACAGGCCGCCAACACCTATGCCGACGTCATGGACAACATCGGGAAGGCCGCTGCCGGCGGGGCCGTCGACGAAGCTGCCCTACAGAAAGCGATCACCGATGGCATGGCCGGAAACGCCAAGGACATCGGGACGACCGCGGTATGGGTCTCCAAGAACTGCGCTCTCTGACCGGGGCATCGGCCCGAACTCGCGACACCCTTCGTCGGAACCATCGACCTAGCATCAACGGCGATGACAAACGAACTCGCGGAATCCGGCCTGGCGCCACGCCATTTCCGTAGCTCGCGCCGCGGCTGCCGCATGGGTGGCTAACGAGCATGGCCTCCCGGGCGTAGGACCGCAGGCGAATAGACCGCGCCAGCGACCGTCTCGGTCTGATGTCGAGTCTCGAACTCGACTCCGGACGGCGTCCGATGATAGTCATTCCCAGAACGCTCGATGCCGCAGCCAAACCGAGACGGTCACTGGCTCGACGGTGCGCTCGACCGCACCTTTCATCTCGATGGCGAGTTGCCCGAGATCGACCTCATCGCGCAACCGCCCCTGAACTCGAGCGACACCCCGAGGCCCTGAGCGAGGCTCGATGTCGTAGGTCAGCCCGACGGGGCGAGGACGGTTGCCGTTGGGAACGGATATAGAACATGCGTTCTGGCGCGCCCGACAGGACTCGAACCTGCGAGGCTGCGCGGCTGCCGCGATGGCCGAATCGTGGCCGCGCGACTGGGCTGAAGGCTGTATCCCTGGTCACGACGGGCGAACCACGGGTCGGATCGGATCGCGCTACTTGAGATGCTTGGCAAAGAAGGCGATCACCGCTTCCATCGCTTCGTTCCAGCGCGCTCGGAACACGTGATCCTCACCCTCGAGGGTGACGAACTCGACGTCCTTACCGGCCTTTTGCCAGATCGCGACCGTGTCCTTCGTCCCGGCAGGAGGGACGTCGACGTCGGCGTCGCCTTGCACGATCAGCAGCGGGTCTGTGACTCGGTCGACGAACGTGCGCGGTGAAACGTCCGCCCAGTATTCGGGATCGGTGGTCGGCGTGCCGTGGGCGGCGACGAGAGCCAGGTAGATCGGGTCGTCATGGGCCAGGTACAGCTGGGCATCCTCGAAGCGATCCGTGCCCGAGGGGGCGAAAGCCGCGACAGCATCGACGAGACCCGGCTTGGCCACGAGTACGTTGAGGACGAGCAGACCGCCGAGCGAATGACCGAGCAGTCCGATCCTCTTTGCGTCCAAGCCTGGTAGACCTGAGGCCGCCAGGGCGCTGACGGCGTTGATGACATCGTCCGTCGCGCCCATCTCCAGATCCGGTGGGCCACTGGGTGCTGGGTCCGATCCCCCAAGCCCGCGCAGGTCCGTGTAGAGCACGACGTACCCGGCACGCGCCAGATGATCCTGCTCGCGCTGCAACTCCGCGCCGGTGGTGTAGTTCGCCGGGTCGACAAAGCCGTGCACGAGCACCACGCCCGGGTGCGGACCGGGTGCCACGGGCTGATGCAGGACCGCCGAGATCGTCAGACCGTCACTCGTGTACGCGGCCGCGTGGCTCGTGTAGACGGTGTTGGCCGATAGCGCGCGGCCGATGGTGAGGTGCGAACTTGCCGCGCTCGCCCCGGCGATCGTCCGCAGCGTCCTCGCGCCTGCCTCGAATGCGCTTGTCGTCTCGGGTGATCCCGAGGTCGAAGCTGGCTCGCTGGAGCCGGTCGACTCTCCCGACGTCGAGATGCTTGTCCGGACAGGACCGGTCGGTGCGAATGTCGGTGGCAATGGCACCGCAGGACCACTGCAGGCGCCGAGCGCGGTGGTCGTCGCGACCGTGGCGACGAGTGCCATCACGAAGTGGGCAGTCCTCAGCGTTGGCACCTTGCCGCCTCAGGGCTATGTGCACAATACTGTGCATCTAAATTGAGACTAGCCATCCGGGGCGGGTTCGTCAATACTTTCGGTGCACATGACTGTACCCAAGAGGCCAACGAGAAAACGCGCATACCAGATGCGAGAACGGCGCGTGCAATGGGAGGCAACGCGCCAGCGCATCACCAAGGCGGCCTTCGAGCTGCACAGCACGGTCGGGCCGGCGCAGACGTCGATCAGCGCGGTCGCCGAGCTGGCCGGCGTCCAGCGCCACACCGTCTACCACCACTTTCCCGACCTGGGCTCGCTCTTCCGCGCCTGCACGGAGCACGGTCTCCAGGTCACGCACATCCCCACCGGGGAAGGCTGGGCCGCGATCGACGATCCGCCTGCCCGTCTCCGCCACGCTCTCGGCGAGCTCTACCCGTACTACCGAGCGAACGCCCGGGTCGTCGGGAACGTCATCCGGGATCTGCCGACGATGATCCGGGTCGGCGGCGTGGAACCGTTCCTCGAGCACATGACGGAGCTGTTCTCGGTTCTCGCTCGTGGATGGTCCGGCGACGGCTCGACCCAGCGCCTCAGGATGGTCGCCATCGGTCATGCGATGGCGTACCCGACGTGGCGATCGTTGACCGACAACGGGCTCTCCGACGCGGAGGCCGTCGATCTCATGCTGCGCCTCGTCAACGCGGTGGACGACCCACGCCCTTCTCGCGCGTGATCCGGCTGACCGCGGCGGCCTATGCCAACGGATTGGTGCTGGCGCTGCCGGAAGAGGCTGTAATGGCGCGCCCGACAGGTGTTGGGCGCGCGATTTCAACCTACACCTACCGCATCCCGATCGAGGGCCGCGATGAGTGGCTGGCCGCGGCCGGGTTGCGTGCATGAGGGACGGACGCCTACGCGGCGAGCCTCTTACGACTCGGACCGCCCGTCAGGTCGACGTCCTCGCCGCCTTCGTCGAGGTCGGCGGATCCGTGTCCGACGCCGCAGCGCGGGTTGGCATCCGGCCTAGTACAGCGAAGCGGCATCTCGCGGACCTGCGAGCACGATCTGGTCTCAGTACCGAGCAGCTGATCTACCGAGGGCGGGCGGAGGGGTGGCTGTTCGTCGCAGAGCTGGAGCCGAGCTCAGATCGTGAAGATCCCGCTGCGCTCCCGAGGCCGTCAAGTACCAGGTCGAGACCGTACTCGAATTCGTCCCCGTAGTCGTAGCCGGGCCTCATCGCTGAGATGTACGCGACGAGGTTGGGGTAGGCGTCGAGGGGGAACGCCCGGAGCGTGACCTGGCCCAACTCCGCGACCTCCTCCGAGGGATCGAATGGGAGGTTCACCAGAAACAGGGCGAAACCGTAGATGTAGCTGTCCAAGAGCGAGTACGCGTGCGCGATCGTCGGCATGTCGAGGCCTGCCGACCGCAGCGTGCCGATCACCGCGTCGTGGTGGCGCAGGTTCGCCGGCCCTGGCTTTCGCCGCGACTCCATCAGGCCGATTGCCCAGCGGTGGCGCAGCAACGCGTCTCGGAGCGAGATCGCCCGTTGACGCATGGCGGTCTTCCAGTCGGCTCCGCTGGCAGGCAGATCGATCTCGCTGAAGACGAGATCGACCATCCCGTCGATCACCTCGTCCTTGTTGGCGAAGTGGTAGTAGAGGGCCATCGCCTCGACCCCGAGCTCCTGGCCGAGGTTCCGCATGCTCAGGGACGCGAGCCCACCCCGATCGGCGAGCTTGACCGCGGTGTCGAGTACGAGGTCCCGGCTCAGCGGGGCGCGTCGCTGTGCTCGCTTGCTCGTGTGCGTCATAGGCCCTCCTCCGGGACTCGGTCAACCGCACGATTCCGGGGTTGACATTCACCCACTTTACAGCGTAAAGTCCGATGCGACAACTTTACATCGTAAAGCCACAGGAGACTCCATCCATGCAAGCCATCGTTCAGGACCGGTACGGCGCGGCCGAGGTCCTGGAGTCACGGGACATCGATCGTCCCGAGATCGGCGACGGCGAAGTCCTGGTCCGTGTCCATGCCGCGTCGATCCATGTCGGTGACGTGATCGTCATGACGGGCTCGCCATTCCTCATGCGGCTGGCGACCGGACTCCGCAAGCCGAGGAACCGTGTTCCAGGGACGGACATCGCGGGGACGGTCGAAGCGGTTGGCAAGGACGTGAACGGACTACGCCCCGGTGACGACGTGTTCGGGTGGTGCATGGGCGCCTTCGCTGAGTACGCGTCAGCGAGCGAGGACCACTTCGCGCTCAAGCCAGCCAATCTCACGTTCGACCAGGCGGCCGCCGTCGGCGTGTCCGCGACGACCGCACTCCAGCTCCTGCGCGATGACGGACACCTCCAGCCCGGGTTGAAGGTCCTCATCAACGGGGCATCCGGAGGCGTGGGCACGTTCGCCGTTCAGATCGCCAAGGCGTTCGGTGCCGAGGTGACCGGCGTATGCAGCACGAAGAACGTGGAGCTGGTCCGCTCGCTCGGCGCCGACCACGTCATCGACTACACGAAGGAGGACTTCAGGAAGGGCGGACGGCGCTACGACCTCATCCTCGACAACGTGGGGGACCACTCCATGTCGGCGACGAGGCGAGCCCTCGCCTCCAACGGGAAGCTGCTCTCGAACGGGGGCGGACACGCCGGCGGCGCGATCGGTCGCGTGATCCGGCTCGCGATCGTGTCGATGTTTGTGCGCCAGCAGGGCAAACCGTCCCCCAAGTTCGAGAACCGAGCTGACCTGCTGGTCCTCAAGGACCTCGTCGAGGCGGGGAAGGTCAAACCGGTGATCGCCGGGACCTGGCCACTGCGAGAGGCGCCCAAGGCGATCGGGCGTGTCGCAGCAGGACATGCGCGAGGGACCGTGGTCATCGCGATCGATCGGGCAGTGGCCTGAGGGGTGGCCGCATGAACGAGCCGATGCCGACGGGCAGATCCGTTCAGCGCCCACCGAGCCGGTGGATCGACGCGAGGCATGGCCTTCAACCCCAAAGCTCACTTGATCGAGAACGGAGCCGATCGATGCCAGAGGTGCAGATCAAGCTGTCAGCGCTGTGGGTAGCCCTGATGCTCACCTACCTGCTGGGGGACGTCTTGCGGTTCTGGAGCGGCGACGCCACCCCGGGCCAGTTCGGCGGCCTCAAGCAGGAGATGGTCCCGGCGGCGCTGATGTTCGTCGCCGTCCTGATGCTGATTCCGATCGTCATGGTCGTCCTGTCCGTGACGTTGTCCGGGCAGACGCTTCGCTGGGTCAGCGTCATCGCCGCGGTCGGTCTCTTCGCCTTCAACCTCATCGGCCTGCCGACGTACTCGGGGCTGTACGACAAGTTCCTCATCGTCGTCGGGCTGGGATGGAACGCTGCCACGGCCTGGTTGGCCTGGACCTCGTATCCGTAGGCGGTCACCACGGCCGGGCCGAGGGCTGGCTGGTGGTGGCGAGCCTCGAGCCCAGCTGAATTCGCACCGGCCGAGCGCTGGGCTACCGCAACGATTGCCGCAGTGATCACTCGTGCCAGCAGGTAGTAGCCGTCCGTCGGCGCAGGCTGGGACCCGCCGTGGGCCCGGCCCGCTTGACCGGTCGCCCGGCGATCAGGCTCCCGGCAGGACCGGCCCGA
Source organism: uncultured Chloroflexia bacterium (assembly GCA_963813335.1). Lineage (GTDB taxonomy): Bacteria > Chloroflexota > Limnocylindria > Limnocylindrales > CSP1-4 > SPCO01. The sequence goes on along the minus strand of CAWEYL010000003.1, from coordinate 627,057 downwards.
GGGCGTCGAGGATGAGGTCGAGCCCAAACTCGAACTCGTCGGCGTAGTCGAAGCCGGACGTGAGGAGCTCCCTCGCGACGCGCGCAGAGTTCGGGTACTCGTCCGCCTGCAGGTTGGCGAGCACCTCCTCGCTCATGGCTGCCAGCTCCTCGGCGTTGCTGAAGGGGAAGTTGACCTCCTGCAGCGCGAACCCGAGCACGTAGCTGTCGAGAAGGTTGTAGGCATGTACCGCCATGACCGCCGAGCACCCGGCGTCGAGCAGGACGGTGATGGTGTCCTCGTGTGTGCGGAAGTTGGCCGGGCCGGGCGTCAATCGCGATTCCATGAGCGTGATCGCCCAAGGATGCCGGCGCAGGGCCGCGCGGGTCGAGATCGCTTGGGCACGGAGCACCGTTCGCCAGTTCGAGCGATCTGCCGGCAGCTCGATCTCGGCGAAGACGAGGTCGACGATCCCGTCGAGGATGTCGTCCTTGTTGCGAACGTGTCGGTAGAGCGACATCGCCTCCACGCCGAGCCGCTGCCCGATCCGCTGCATCGTCAGCGCCGCGGTGTCGCCCTCGTCGGCGAGCTCCAGCGCCGCGCGCAGCACGCGGTCCCGGGTGAGCGGCGCTCGCTTCTGAGTCGTGCGGCGTGCCATCACGTGTTCTCCTCGAATGCCCTTGACGCCATGATACCTTATGCCATAAGCTTATGCCATAAGCACCAACGCAGCACACGAGGAGAGATCAATGCAGGCAATGGGAACAACCAGTGACCGCGGCCAAGCCCTGGTCAGCCACGCCTTGCCGGCCGAGGCGGGGATGAAGGCTGTGATGCAACGCCGCTACGGGCTTCCCGAGGTGCTCGAGTACACGGATGTGGGTCGGCCGGTCGTGGGGGACGGCGACGTCCTGGTCGGCGTCCACGCCGCTTCGGTCCACCCCGGCGACTACTTCCTCATGACCGGCGCGCCGCACATGGTGCGGCTGGCGTTCGGACTTCGCCGGCCCCGGTCCCCGATCCCGGGCAGGGACGTCGCCGGCGTGGTGGAAGCCGTCGGCGCGGCGGTCACGGACCTCCGACCGGGTGATGAGGTGTTCGGCTGGAGCACCACCGGGACGCTGGCGGAGTACGCGAGCGTGCCGTCGGACCAGCTGGTGCGCAAACCCGGCAGGCTGACCATGGCGCAAGGAGCCGCGGTGCCCACCTCGGCGATCACCGCACTGCAGGCTCTGCGCGACATCGCGCACGTGCAACCGGGGCACACGGTGCTCGTCACGGGCGCATCTGGCGGCGTCGGGACGTTTGCCGTGCAGATCGCCAAGGCGCTCGGGGCAGAGGTGACCGGGGTATGCAGCACCCGCAACATGGAGCTGGTCCGGTCGGTGGGCGCCGACCACGTCATCGATTACACGCGCACGGACTTCACCCGGACGGGGCTGCGCTACGACGTCATCTTCGACAACGTGGAAGCGCAGTCCCTGTCGGAGGTCCGACGGGCGCTCACACCCACCGGCACCCTCATCCCCAACAGCGGTCGAGGCGGCCGATGGGTCGGACCCCTGGGCCGGGTCGTCAAGGCGCGCGCGCGGTCGCTGTTCACGCGCCAGACCCTGCGGCCGTTCACCTCATTCAGGAAGCGCCGCGACCTGCTTGATCTGGCCGAGCTTCTCGAGGCGGCGCAACTCACGCCGGTCATCGACCGTACCTACCCGCTGAGCGAGGCGGCCGAGGCCCTCCGCTACGTCGGCGCCGGCCACACCCGCGGCAAGGTCGTCATCTCCGTCTGAACGTCGGACCAGGTGTCACGACCCACCACAGCGCCACCCGTACACCAGCCACCGCTGTCAGGCGGACGGCTCACCAAGCGAACGAAGGAGCAAACCATGAACAAGACACGACCTGTCCCCATCAACAGCGCTTTGACAGGCCCGCCGATCCCGGTGCAGGCCAAGATCGCCGCCGCATGGACCAGCTTCATGTTCCTCTACATCTACGTCGACTTCTTCAACCTCTACAAGCCCGGCGTCGTCGACGGCATCCTGCATGGCCTCGTCTGGAAGTTCGACGTCAGCCCGACGTTGTTGACCTTCATGCTCGCGTCCGTGGCGATCCCGGCCCTGATGGTGATGCTCTCCATGACGCTGCCAGCCCGGGTGAACCGCGCCACGAACCTCGTCGTTGCATCGCTCCTCATCCCCTACTCGGCGTTCAACGCGGCAGGGGCGACCTGGGAGTGGGCGTCCTTCTACGGCCTCTCCATCGGAATCGAGGTGCTGATCCTGGCCTTCATCCTGCGCTCCGCATGGACCTGGCCCCGAACGTACTCCGACGCTGCAGATGTCGCGACGGCCGACCGACTGCAACAGCAAGCCCACGCCTGAGTCATCGGTGCTCGACGCAGGCACGGAGTGTGCCTGCGTCGAGCCTGACGCTCACCGAGGCAACCGAGAACAACACCGCATCTCGCCCCGGCGCAGGGCGCAGTCACGCGCCGCGGTCCGCGGCGCCACGGGTCAGTCGCACGGCCCGATGAGGGACAGGAACGGCGCTCATCGGACTCGGTGTCCGGGTCGCCGCGGTCCCGGACTAGGGCTTCCCTGTCACGCGTGTCCAGCTGGGCGTCATGGCGCGGCCTCGCCACGGACGACGAGGACGACGTTGCCGATCTTGCGGTGCGTGTCGACGTATCGGTGAGCTTCGACGACATCCTCGAGCGGATACGACCGGTCAACGACGGCCCGATACGCGCCGCGATCGATGAGCCCGGTCAAGGTCACGATGTCCTCGTTCCGGTACTCGGCCACGCCGAGCCGGACTCGCCGCCTCCCGGTTCCTCGCGTCACGAGCCACAGGACGAGGACCGGCAGCAGTGACCCAGCCGAGCCGGCTGTGAGGTAGACCCCAGCGGGCACGAGCGCGCGCCGGGCTCGCCAGGCCGACAGCTTCCCAACCGCGTCGAGGATCACGTGATACCGGCGTTCTCCCGATGTGACGTCGACGAGGCGGTGGTCGAGCACGGTCGTCGCACCGAGCGAGCGTGCGAGGTCGGCGTGCTCAGCCTCGCAGGCAGCTGTCACCTCGGCGCCGAGGTGCCGGGCCAGCTGGAGGGCTGCCGTGCCGATGGACCCGGTCGCGCCATAGACGAGGACGCGCTGATCCGGCTGGAGCGCCGCCTGCCGGAGGAACGCCATCGCGGTCAGCGCGCCATCCGCAACCGCCGCCGCCTCCTCGAAGGTCATGTCCGCGGGCATGGGAGCTAGCACGCCCCGCTCCTGGACGCACAGGTACTCGGCGTTGGCACCGGACTTGATGCCGAAGACGGCTTTGCCGACGTGGAACGTGGTGACCGAGGCGCCGATTGCCTCGATCACGCCAGCGAACTCCATTCCGGCGATCCGGCGCTTGGGCCGTCGGAGGCCCGTGAACGCCCGCGCAAACCAGTACTCGGCGCTGCGCAGCGCGGTGTCTGTCCGCGTGACGCTGGACGCTTGGACTTTGACCCGAACCTCATCGTCCGCGGGCTCGGGCTTCGCGACTTCCTCGACACGGAGGACCTCCGGCCCCCCATATCGGTCGTGGGTTGCCGCTCTCATGCGCCTACGGTAGCGGCCCGTGGGCCCATCGTGTCGGAAAGAGTCGCCCCTGGCGCATCGGGGTGCTCTTGTCGTCTGCGCGGGTAGCGCTCACGCCTGACCCCGCAGGCCCAGCACCCCGAGCGAATAGACCAGATCACCAAGCCCGCCGACGATTCGCGGGTGAAGCTGTGCACGGTCTGCGGCGTCGTCACCAGCCGCGCTGGTAGTCGCTGCACCGAGCACGCGTGTCGGTCCAACCGATCGCGCCACAACGCCCTGCGCATCCTGGTGGAGGGGCCGCGGTTCGTCGGTGTCCGCCTCACACCGGCCGCCTACCGGCACGGACTGGCACTCGCGTTGCCACACGCTGTAATGGCGCGCCCGACAGGACTCGAACCTGCGACCTTTGGGTCCGGAACCCAACGCTCTATCCACTGAGCTACAGGCGCGCGGCCGCCCATGATACGGCGTCGCGCCCGGCAGGGGCCGACACCACCACGAATACGCGTGTCCGGAGCGGGAAATAACGAGTCATCGTGATGTGCTCCCCCCGCCGTTAGCCCGAATCTTCAGGGTGCCGACACGGATGCCGGCCAGGAGGTTCCAGATGAGCTACTACAACATGGGCATCGCCGCCGAAGTGCGGATGCACCAGCTCCTCAACGAGGCGGAGCATGGCCGCCTGATCCGCGGCATCGAGCCGCGCCATGACCACGGGACGCCACGAGCCCCGCTCCGCGCCCGCATCGCGGCCGTCATCCAGCGGCTCGGACGGCGCGAGCAGCCGGCCGTCGCCACGGGATCGATCGTCGAGGGCTGCTGAGCGCGTGATAATCGAGGGCATGGCGACCCGCGTCTCCAGCCCTGTCCTCATCGGCCGTTCGAACGAGTACGACCGGCTCCGGTCCGCCCTTCGCCTCGCCCGCGAGGGGCGGAGCAGCGCGATCGTCGTGGCGGGCGAGGCGGGCGTCGGCAAGACGCGCCTCGTGTCGGAGTTCGCCGATTTCGCCGAACGCGACGGCGCCGTGGTCCTGACCGGCGGCTGCATCGTGCTCGGCGACGGCGCTCTGCCGTACGCCCCGATCGTCGAGGCATTGCGCGGACTCGTCCGGCGGCTCTCACCCGACCAGCTCGACGCGGTCGTCGGGCACGGCCGTTCCGAGCTCGCGCGGCTCGTCCCCGACCTCGGTCCCGCGGCGGACGGCGCCGAGACCGGCCTCGACACCGGGTCCGCCCAGGGCCGCCTGTTCGAGCTGCTGCTCGGCGTCCTGGACCGGTTGGCCGGCATCGCGCCGGTGGTCGTCATCGTCGAGGATCTCCACTGGTCCGACCGCTCGACCCGCGACCTTCTCGGCTTCCTGGTCCGCAACCTGCGCGACGCGCCGGTCGCGCTGGTCCTCACCTATCGCTCGGACGACCTCCACCGGCGCCACCCGTTGCTGCCGTTCCTGGCCGAGCTCGACCGGTCCGGCCGGGTCGAGCGGCTCGACGTCGGTCCGTTCGATCGCGACGAGTCGGCGCAGCAGCTGCGCGCGATCGCGGGGCACGACCTCGACGTCCGCCTCGTCGAATCGATCCATGCCCGGTCGGGCGGCAACGCCTTCTTCGCGGAGGAGCTGCTCGTCGCGGCGGGCGCCGACGGGACCACCGAGCTGCCGTCGACGCTGCGGGACCTCCTGCTATCCCGCGTGACCGAACTCGCGGAACCGACCCAGGAATTCCTGCGCGTCGCGTCGGCCGCCGGCCAGCGGGTCGATCCAGCGCTCCTCGCCGGTGCCCTCGCCATGCCGGAGGCCGCCCTGTACGACGCGCTCCGGGAGTGCGTCGGACGCCAGGTGCTCATCCCGGACCCGACCGCCGGAGCGGAGCGCTACGCGTTCCGCCACGCGCTGCTCCAGGAGGCGGTCTACGACGACCTCCTGCCCGGCGAGCGGACCCGGCTGCACGCGGCGTTCGCCCGCACGCTCGAGGCCCGGGCGGCAGGTGACACCTCGCGCGCGGCGGAGCTGGCCTACCACTGGTATGCGGCGCACGACCTGCCGCGCGCCCTCGAGGCCTCCGTGGCCGCCGGGGATGCCGCTGAGCGGCGGTACGCGTTCCCGGAGGCCCTCGACCAGTACGAGCGCGCGCTCGAACTCTGGGAGCACGTCCCCGATGCCGAGACGCGGACCGGGCGCGACCGGGTCGAGCTCCTCGCGGCCGCCGGCGGCGTCGCCCGCTTCCACGACGCAGCGCGCGCCGTCTCGCTCATCCAGTCGGCGATCCGGCTCGTCGACGAGACCGCCGACCCGGTGCGCGCCAGCCTGCTCAACGAGCGGCTCGGCCGGTGCGCCTGGATCGCGGGCCAGGGCGAGATCGCCCGGGAGGGCTACCGGGCGGCCGTCCGCCTGAGCCCGGTCGAGCCGCCGTCCGTGGCACGCGCCCGGGCCATGGCCGGACTTGCTCAGATCCTCATGCTCGGCGACCGCTTCGAGGAGTCGCGCACCTGGGCGAACGGCGCGCTGGCGGCCGCGCGGGCGGTCGGTGCGCGAGACGTGGAGGGCCACGCGCTCAACACCCGAGGCAAGGGTCGAAGCATCTTCGGCGAGATCGACGAAGCGCTCGACGACCTCCGGGCCGCCCTCCAGATCGCCGAGGAGGTGAACAGCGTCGACGACATCGGCCGGGCCCACGCGAACGCGGTCTGGGTGCTCGATGTCGCTGGCCGCCTGGAGGAGTCCGTGGCGGCGGCGTGGGTCGGTGTCCGCACGACGGAGCGGCTCGGCGCGCGGCGCTTCTTCGGGACGCACCTGCTCTGCGGGATCAGCCACGACCTGTATCGCCTCGGGCGCTGGGACGAGAGCGAGGAGGCCCTGCGCCAGGCGACCGAGCTGGGCCCGATGGGCATCAACGAGATCCTCGAGCAGGAGCTGCTCGGGCGGCTCGCCATGGCCCGCGGCCGCTTCGCCGAAGCGGCCGAGCACCTGCGGCCCCTGGCCCGCCTCGCGGAGCGCGCCGCCGACGTCCAGTTCATCAGTCCGGTCCAGGCGAGCCTGGCCGAGCTGGCGCTGTGGGAGGGCCGCCCCGACGACGCGGCGTCGCAGGTCGCGTCGGCCATCCGGCTCATCGGGTTCTCGCCCGAGATCCATATCGGCGAGATCTTCGCCCTCGGGCTGCGGGCCAACGCCGACGCCGCCGAGCTGGCGCGCGCGCGGCGCTCGCAGGACCAGGAGCACCGGGCGGTGGCCACCGGCGACGCCCTGCTCGAGGCGATGCGCGGTCGCAACGCGGAGACGGTCGCCTCCGCTCCCTCCCTGGCTCCGCTGTCCGAGGTCTGGCTGCTGCTCTGCGAAGCGGAGGGCAGCCGGCTGCATCGGCGGCCGGACGGGGCGGCGTGGGCCGCCGCGGCGGCGGCCTGGGACCGGCTCGGACGACCGTATCCCGCCGCGTACGCGCGCTATCGCGAGGCCGAGGCCAGGCTCGCCGCCAAGGGTGACCGAGGGCCGGCCGAAGCCGCGCTGCGCGATGCGCTCGACGTGGCGACGCGGCTCCGTGCGGAGCCGCTGGCGCGCGAGGTGACCTCCCTCGCGTCGCGCGCGCGCCTGACCATGGAGCCGGACCAGCCGGACGAGGCGCAGCCCGAGGTCGACGAGGGGGCTCGCCTCGGGTTGACCCCGCGCGAGCGCGAGGTGCTCGCGCTGGTCGCGTTCGGGCGGACGAATCGGCAGATCGCCGCCGAGCTGTTCATCAGCGAGAACACCGCCGGCGTCCACGTCTCGAACATCCTCGGCAAGCTCGACGTCAAGGGACGCGGCGAGGCCGCCGCCCTGGCCTACCGCCTGGGCCTCGTCGATACCGCCGCCGACCCTCGGGGCGTGTCGACGGAGGTCGACTGGGAGTAGGCTTCGAGCGTGCTCGCGACCAGCCCCGCGTTCTCCGGGTTCTCCACCGACGACATCGCGACCGCCCGCGCGTTCTACGCCGGGACGCTCGGGCTGGAGGTGACTGAGGAGAACGGGATGCTGACGCTCCACCTCGCCGGCGGCAGCCGCGTCCTCGTCTATCCCAAGGAAGCGCACGTGCCGGCGACGTTCACGGTCCTGAACTTCCCGGTCGACGACATCGACGCCGCCGTCGACGAGCTGACCGCCAAGGGGATCGTCTTCGAGGTCTACGAGGGGTCGCCCCAGGACGCCCGCGGCATCGTGCGCGAGTACGGGCCGCCGATCGCCTGGTTCAAGGACCCTGCCGGCAACATCCTGGCGGTGCTCCAGCCCGGCTGACCTCCGGGTCGCCGACGCCGGGCCCGGTCAGGGCCGGTGGGCGAGGATGCGCTCGACGACCCCGAGCCGCGACCGCGTGGCGACGTCGACCGTGAAGCCGGCCGGCTCCAGGTGGTCGAGGGGGTCGCGCGTCAGGTGGTCCCCGGTCCGCGGCACGGACCGCCGCTCCAACGCCCGCTCGACGGCGCGGACGACGCGGTGGTGACTCCGGACGTGCTCGATGAGCACGAACCGGCCGCCCGGGCGGAGGACGCGGAAGACCTCGGCGATCGCGGCCCGGTCGTCGGGGATCGAGCACAGCACGAGCGTGCAGACGACGGTGTCGAAGGCGGCGTCCTCGAACGTCAGCCGCTGCGCGTCAGCGAGGGCGAGCTCGACATCCAGGCCGAGCGCCCGGGCCTGTGCGTCCGCGATGGCCAGCATCCGCGGGCTGATGTCGACGGCCGTCAGCCGCGTTCCGGGCGGGTAGAGCGGGAGGTTGCGCCCGGTCCCGACCCCGATCTCGAGGATCTCGCCGGCTCGCCTGGCCGACGACCCACTCGCGGCCGTCACCGAGGAGACGAGCCTCGAACCCCGCGCCGCGGTCGTAGGTCGGCGCCAGTCGGTCCCAGATCGCCCGGACCCGCGCGGTCTCGTCGACGTCTGCCGGCATGGGAACATTCTGCGGCTTTGCCGGGGTCCGGACGCCGGAAATGCCGAAGCGGCTCCCGAAGGAGCCGCTTCGATGCTGTCCCGGTGAAAGAGCCCGCCCTAGAGCGAACGCTTCTGCCGCGCGGCAAGTCCATCTATCACGTCGGCTGCACCGACTACCCTGACCCTACCTACCCATGAGCTTGTCGCTGGGGCAGCGCTGGCTGACTGAGCAGCTTCGATATCCTAGCCGGTCGAGGGTCGTTTTCCAAGGGTTTTGTCAGGTTCGCGGATGTAAATTCCTTAACCTGACGGACGTCACAAACCGTTCAGGCCTCGTCGAGGATCGTCACCGAGGTCATCGCCACCGGTTCGTGGGGCAGGTCGCGGCTGTCGCGCGGGGCGCCGACGATCTTGTCCACGACGTCCATGCCGCGGGTCACCTGGCCGAACAGCGTGTACTGCTTCGGGAGCTTGCCGGTGAGGTCCTGGTGGCAGATGAAGAACTGGCTGCCGTTGGTGTTCGGGCCTGCGTTGGCCATGGCCAGGGCGCCGCGGACGTAGTCGCCCTGGACGGGCTCGTCCTCGAACTTGTAGCCCGGCCCGCCGGTCCCGACGCTGCCCTTGCGGAAGTCGGACTTCTTGCCGTACTGGCCGTCGCCGGCCTGGGCGACGAAGCCCGGGATGACGCGATGGAAGACGACGTCGTCGTAGAAGCCCTTCTTCGCCAGGGCGATGAAGTTGGCCGCCGCCTTGGGCGCGCTCTGGTCGTACAGTTCGACCTCGATGTCGCCCAGCTCGGTGGCGATGGTGGCTCGGGTCATGGGTCCTCCTCCAGTGGTGTGGCGGCTCAGGGGATGGCGAGCGTGACCTTGGTCATCTTCACCGGCTTGTCGGGCAGCTCGACGCCGTTCGAGGCGGAGAAGATCGCATCGGCGACCTCCATGCCCGACGTCACGTGGCCGATGATCTGGTAGGTGTTGTAGTTCGCCAGCACGTCGCGGGCCGCGTCGGAGAGCACGATGAAGAACTGCGACCCCACCGAGTTCGGCTGCGAGCTGCGGGCCATGGCGACGACCCCGCGCCCGTACTGCGCGGTGACCGCCTCGTCCTGGATCGTGTAGCCGGGCCCGCCCGAGCCGGACCCGGTCGGGTCGCCGCCCTGGATGACGAACGGCGTGTTCGCGTCGAGCGCGGCGGTCCGGTGGAAGCCGACGCCGTCGTAGAAGCCGCAATCGACCAGCGCCGCGAAGTTGCCGACGGCGATCGGCGACAGGTCGGCCTCGAGCTTGATGGTCATGGTGCCCTTCTCGGTGGCCATGGTCACGGTCCGGGTCTCGCCGGCCGGCAGCGCCGGCGGCTGCTTGGTCGGGCAGGCGACCGTGTCGCCGCCGCCGGTCCCGCCGGACCCGCCGCTCCCGCCGCGACCGAGCACGAACAGCGTCCCGACGACCGCCAGCGCGATGACGCCGACGATGACGACGATCGGCTTCCACGGGACGCCCCCGACGCTCGATGTCGGCGGCGCGGGCGGGACCTTCGACGTTCCCGACGGTCGCGGCCCCGACGTGGGACGCCGGGACCCGGAGCCGGTGGGCGGTTTGCCGGTCGGTTTCCCGGCGGGCTGGTCAGGCAAGGATGGCCTCCGTGATGTCGTGCGCGCGCCGCGGGCGGGTCACGCGGCCGCGACGAGCGCTTCGGGGTAGTCGATGGCGCCGGTGAGGAGCGCTTCCCCGAGGATGACCCCCGCCACCCCCGCGTCGCGCGCGCGCCGCAGACCATCGAGGTCGCGGACGCCACCGGCCAGCAGGATCTCCGCATCGTACGTCCGGACGAGCGATCGCACCCGCTCGAGGTCCGGCGCCGCCCCGCCGTGGCTCAGGACGAACCGCCCCACGCCGGCGCCGACGAGCTCGGCGACGAGGGTCTCGACCGTCGGCGGCGCCGGGCGCTTCCACGGATAGGCGGCCAGTCGCTCCGGTCGCGGGTCCAGGCCGACCGCCAGCCAGTCGCCCGCGACCGTCAGGCATGCCCGCAGCTCGTCGGGCTGGTCCGCGATGTCCGTGCCGAGGACGGCTCGCGTCGCGCCGGCGGCGAAGACCAGGCGGATGGCATCGGCCGAGGACAGGCCGCCGGCGACCTGGATCGGCACCGCCACCCGGGCCGCGATGGACCCGATCGCCTCGAGCTCGACCGGCGCGCCGGCTCTGGCGCCGGCGAAGTCGACGAGATGGATCACCCGCGCACCCAGCGCGACGAAGGTCTCGGCGATGCGCTCCGGGCGGTCGGTGGGTGCCCCGACGCCGGCGGCCGCGCCGGGCCAGTAGACCGTCCGCGACCGGCCGCCGTCGAGGTCGATCGCCGGGATGACCTGCACCGCCTCAGCCGCCGACCGCGCCCTCGCCGGCGAGCGCGCGGCGGTGGAAGCTGATCGGGAGCGAGCCGTTGCGGAGCAGGGTGTCGTGGAAGCCTTTGAGCGAGAACCGCTCGCCGAGCCGGCGCTGCTCGTCGGCGCGCAGGCCGAGCAGGAGCGTCCGCCCGAGCAGGTACGACAGCGGATAGGTCGGCCGGTAGGTGTACCAGCCCACCTCGGCGGCGGCGTTGCTGCGCTGGAACCCGGTCTGCTTGGTCAGGAAGTCCGTCGCCTGCTCGACGGTCAGCTCGCCCCGGTGCATCCGCACGTCGAGGATCATCCGGCAGGCCCGCCAGATGGCGTCGGTGTGGAGGATGACCCGGAAGCGCGCATCGTCGTCGAAGCCGTGCTCGCGCATCAGCAGCTCGGAGTACATCCCCCAGCCCTCGACGAACTCCGGGGCGTCGGTCAGCAGGCGGGTCAGCGACGGGATCCGGCGGGCCGCGTCGAGCTGCAGGTGGTGGCCCGGGTAGGCCTCGTGGATGCTGGTGTTGCTGATCGACGCGAAGTTGTGCTCGAGCCTCGCGTCGGGGTCGTCGCCGACCGACGGGGTGACGACGTAGATGCCCTTCGGGTCGGCATCGAACGGCGCCGGCGAGAAGTACGCCGCGAACGGGATGACGTTGCGCAGGAAGTCGGGCGTCTCGATGACGTCGATCCGTTCGTCGTCGGGCACCGTGACCAGGTCGTGGTCGATCAGGTGCTGGCGGGCGCGCAGCATCGAGGAGCGGTAGGCACCGAGCGCGGCCGCGAAGTCGGCCGGCCCGTCGGCCTTGATCCGGGCGAGGACCGTCGGCTCGTCGGCGTCCGGGTCCACCTCATGGGCCGCGGCGACGCGGGCCGCCTGCTCCTCGGCGAGCTTCTGCCAGCCGAGCTCCAGGATCTGGTCCGCGTCGAGGCCGTCGAACGCCCGGTGCGCGACCAGGGCGTCGTGGCGCTCCCGGCCGATGGGCCAGTCGTCGTTCCCGCCGGCCAGCGTGCCGCGCAGCCAGGTGCCGTACTCCTCGACGGCGGCCCGGGCGGCCTCCACCGCGCGGTCGAGCCGCCGGCCCTCAGCCGGTCCGAGGACCCCGGCTCCGGCCGCGACGAACTCGGCGAAGAGCCCCGGCAGGGTGCGCGTCTCGTCGATCTCGAGCTCCTGCCAGCGGCGGACCTGCGGAAGCGTCGCGCGGGTCTTCGAGGCCTCGAGGAAGGCGGCGACCCCTTCCAGGCGGCCGGCGATCGCGTCCAGCCGCTCGGCGAGCGGGGCGTGGTCGCGCGCGAACAGCAGGAACAGCGAATCGCCGATGGTGTCCAGGGCGAAGGAGCGCCGCTCCCACAGCCGCAGCTCGTCGAGGTCGAAGAGCTCGCGACGGACGTTGTGGAGCTCGATGTCGCGCTCGAAGCGCACGGCCGCGGACAGCTCGGACGCGTCGATCGCCTCGATCGCGGCCAGGTGCGCCCGCTCGTCGTCGATCTGCCCGAGGACGGCGTCGCGGCTCGCGTCGGCCAGCCGGTCGTCGGCGTCGTGGAGCCCGAGCCAGGTCGCGAGCAGCGGGTCGGTCGCGACGACGCGCCGGAAACGGGCTTCGACGGCATCGTGGAAGCGCTCGTCGGCGGGGCCGGCGTCGGCGCCCGCGGACGGCCGGGGCAGGGGTCGATCGTCGATCTGGCGGGCGGTGGTCATGGATCCCTCGGTCAGGCCGGGGCGGCCACCGGATCGGGCGAGACGGGTCGCGGACCGGTCTCGGCGAGGGCGGCGCGCGTCGCGGCGATGATGGTGTCGATATCGGCCGCGTCCACGCCGTAATGCGTCACCGCGCGGACCTGTCCGTGCGGATATTCCACCATCAGGACGCCGCGCGCCCGGAGGGCGGCCAGGAAGGCCGCCCGGTCGCGGGCGACCTTGAACAGCACGAAGTCCGTCCGGACCCGGCCCGGGTCGAGCGGGCCGGGCGTCGGCTGGGCGGTGCCGCCGGCGGATTCGATGCCGTCCATCCCGCTCAGGGCCTCCGCGAGCCGGCGTGCGTTGGCGTGGTCCTCGGCGAGGCGGTCGATCATCCCGTCCGTGCCGTCGGACAGGGCGACGAGCCCGGCCGCGGCGAGGATCCCGGCCTGGCGCATCCCGCCGCCGACCATCTTGCGGGCGCGCCGCGCGCGCCAGATGACCTCCTTCGAGCCGACGACCATCGAGCCGACCGGGCAGGCGAGCCCCTTCGACAGGCAGAACATGACGGTGTCTGCGGGGCCGGCGAGGTCGGTCGCCCGGACGCCGTCGTCGCGCTGGGCCACGACCGCATTCCAGAACCTGGCGCCGTCGACGTGGAACGGCACCCCGCGCCGGCGCGCGATCGCCGCGACCGCCTCGGTATAGGCGGGGGTCAGTGGCTGGCCCATCGAATGCGCATGGGTGTTCTCGATGCCGATCATGCCGGTGATCGGCTCGTGGGCGTCGGTCGGGTCGCGGAAGGCGTCCTCGATCGCCGCGAGGTCCATGGTCCCGTCCGGCCGGTCGTCGAGCGTGCGGATGCTGGTCCCCACGATGACCGCGTGCCCCGCCGCTTCGTCGATCACCATGTGGTGCTCGCGGCCGGCGATCGTCTCCTGGCCGCGCGCGAGGTGGGCCATCTGGGCGACGAGGTTGCCCATCGTGCCGGAGGCGACGAACAGCCCGGCCTCCTTGCCAAGCAGCTCCGCGGCCCGCTCCTCCAGCGCGTTGACGGTGGGGTCGTCGCCGAAGACGTCGTCGCCGACCTCGGCCTCGGCCATCGCCCGGCGCATGGCCGGCGAGGGCTTCGTGACGGTGTCGCTGCGCAGGTCGATGAGGGGCATGGGCGCCGAGTATAGGTGAGGGTCGGGCGTCGGACGGCGGCCCGCTCCGAGGCGACAAGGCCGGATGCACCTGCTATGCTCCGCCATCGCCGCTCATGGACCCGTGGTGTAGCGGCCCAACATGCCAGCCTGTCACGCTGGAGATCGCCGGTTCGAATCCGGTCGGGTCCGCCATCACCGCATCTCCCTACGCCCCGTCCGCCCGCCCGGACGGGGCGTCCTTCTGTCCGCTGGTAGCATCCGCGCGGTGAAGCGCGGTCCGCTCCTGCTGGTCTTCGGCCTCCTCGCGATCGCCATCGCGCTGCCCATCACCGGCGGCGAGCTCGGCTTCGGGAGCGCCAGCGCGTCGCCGTCGAGCGGTGCGGCGGCCGGCGGTCCGTCCGCGACACCGACCGGGAGCACCGTCGCGAGCGCGACCCCGGCCACGAGGCCAAGCCCGTCCGGCTCCGCCACGCCCGCGACGCCGACGGCTTCTCCGTCCGCCCCGCCTGTCACCCCCGGCCCGCCCGCGGCGGTCGCGATCGTGCCGGTCACCCAGTTCCGCACCACGGCGACCGCCGACCTCGCGCAAGGAGGTCGCCGACGTCCTGGCCGGCACGAGCACCCGCTACGACGCGCTCGAGCTCGTGTCCGGGGAGGCGGACGCGATCCTCGCGTCGCTCGGTGCCGTGCGCCCGGCCGACGCCTCGCGCCTGGTCGAGGCGGCGACGGCCAAGGCGCTGACCGCGGATCTCGCCAAGAACCGCAAGCGGCTCGCGTTCCTGCGCGCCGACGCGGTCGGGCCCGGCGTCCGCGCCCTGCTGTGGGGCGACAAGACGCTGTTCGGCGTCGGCCGCGTGACCGACCTCGCCGACTGGCCGCTCACGGCGACGCCTGCCCGCGCCGGCGGCCGGCCGCGCCTTCGATGCCGGGGCGACCTGGACCCTCTTCGCCGGCGGCGACATCATGCTCGACCGCGGCGTCGCCCAGACCCTGAAGATCAAGGGCAAGGGAGCGGACTTCCCGTTCGACGGCGGGTCGGCGGACATCCTCAGCCGGTACTGCTGCTCGTCGTTCGGGTGGGATCTGCCGCGGACGTCGCGGACCGGCGACGCCGGGGCGATGCGCGACCTGATCAAGGGCGCCGACCTGGCCATCGCCAACTTCGAGAACCCCGCCCCCGACGCGTTCAGCTATCACACGTCCGGGACGCGATTCTCCGCGGATCCCAAGCTGATCAAGGGGCTCGCGAACGCCGGCATCGACTGGGTCGGGCTCGCCAACAACCACATCGGCGACGCCGGCGGGCCGGGCATCCTCCAGACCATCAAGAACCTCAAGACGTACGGCGTCGCGTCGAGCGGAGCCGGCAAGGACCTCGCGGCCGCGCGCAAGCCGGCGCTGCTCAAGACCCACGGCGTGACGGTCGCGATGCTCGCCTACGACACGATCGCCGGCTACTACGCCGCCGGCACGAACAAGGCCGGCAGCGCCAAGCTCACCGCGAAGACCGTCAAGGCGGACGTGGCGGCTGCGCGCAAGGCCGGGGCGGATGTCGTCATCGTCTTCCCGCACTGGGGCACCGAGTACGACCCGACCCCCTTCGCCGGCCAGAAGGGCCTGGCCGAGGCGGCCATCGACGCGGGCGCGGACATGGTCATCGGCAACCACGCCCACTGGGCCGGCGCGGTCCAGCTCTACAAGGGCAAGCCGATCTGGTACGCGCTCGGCAACTTCGTCTTCGACCAGACCTGGTCCGAGCCGACGATGGAGGGCATCACCCTCGAGCTGACCTTCCGCGGCAAGCACCTGGTCCAGGCGCGGATGCGGCCGCACATCATCCTCGACAAGGCGCAGCCGAACCTGCTCGACCCGGCCGGCGACGGCCGCGTGGTGATGGGCCAGGTCTACGACGCGTCGAAGGGCCTGCTCCCGTGGTGACGGGCGGCTAGAGCGGCGCCTGGACGATCCCGGCGAAGAGGTCCGTCTCGGGCAGCGCGGTCTCCACGCGCGACTCGCGCAGGATGTAGGCCTCGCGGGCCCAGTGCTCGCGCCAGCCGTCCAGCCCGAAGAGCATGAACGGGCTGTCCGGGCTGATCTGGGTCTTGTGCTCGTGGATGGCGTCCCACTTGCGGTCGACCGGGTCGCCCGAGATGTCGAGCCAGGTCGTGATCCGCTCGTCGGGGACGAGCATCTTCGAGGCGTATTCCTCGAACTCCGCAAGCTGCTCGGGCGTGGCGTCCTCCGGTGGCTCCCAGAACGACTTCTGGCCGAGCTCCCTGAGCTTCTCCGACATCCTCGTGCGGACCGAGGCCGGGATCGCCTGCTCGTACAACTTGGAGGGCGACCAGACGGTGACGCCGCCCTCGGCCAGCTGCTCCGGGTACCAGGCCGCGTCGCCGGCGCGCTCGAACGCGCGGATGGACACGTCGTGGACCCGGATGTGATCGGGGTGGCCGTAGCCGCCGAACTCGTTGTAGGTCGTGATCACGTCCGGCTGGTAGCGGCGGACGAGCCAGGTCAGGCGCCCGGCCGCCTCGTCGAGGTCGGCCTGCCAGAAGGTCCGCGGGTCGAGGTTCCCCGGCCGGCCCATCATGTCCGAGTCGCGGTAGCCGAGGTTCTCCCACTCGGTGACACCGAGGACGCCCATCGCGCGCTCGAGCTCGACGGCGCGGAGCTCGCCGAGCCGCCGGTGGTTGTCGGGGGTGTCCATCTCGGGCACCACGATCTCGCCCTGCTCGCCGCGGGTCGCGGTGACCAGCACCACCCGCTGGCCGGCCTGCACGGCTCTGACCATCGCGCCGCCCGTTCCGATGATCTCGTCGTCGGGGTGGGCGTGGACGGTCATGAGGGTGGGCCGATGGGGGCCAGGTCGTCGGGTGCGTGGGTCGTTGCGGTGTCGATCATCGGGCGATGCTACCGCGGCGCGGCGATGGCCACCGGGCGACCGGTCCCAGGCGGTCGCCAGGCGACTGCCGCGCCCACTACCATCGGCCCCATGCCCGCTCCCGCGGCCCCCGGTCCGCTCGCCGGCCTGCGCGTCATCGACTGCTCGACGGTCCTCGCCGGCCCGTACTGCACGATGCTCCTGGGCGACCTCGGGGCGGACGTGATCAAGGTGGAGCCGCCGGAGGGCGACGCGACCCGTGGCTGGGGGCCGCCGTGGGTGGGCAGCGAGCGGGACGGGACCCGGACCGCCGCCTACTACCTCGCGGTCAACCGCAACAAGCGCAGCATCCGGGTCGACCTTCGCCACCCCGAGGGCGCGGCGATCCTGCGCGACCTGCTCGCCGACGCCGACGTCCTCGTCGAGAACTTCCGGCCCGGCGGCCTCGCCCGGCTCGGCTTCGATGACGCGGACCTCGAGGCGCTGAACCCGCGGCTCGTCCACCTCGCGATCACCGGCTACGGGACGTCCGGCCCGGCCGCGGACCGGCCCGGCTACGACTTCGTCATCCAGGCGACGAGCGGGCTCATGAGCATCACCGGGGCGCCGGACGCGGAGGGTGGCGGCCCGACGAAGGTGGGCGTCGCGATCACCGACGTCGCGACCGGGATGCTCGGCGCGGTGAGCGTGCTGGCGGCGCTGCTGGCGCGGGCCGGGACCGCGGCCGGCGGCGCCTCCGAGGTCGCGGGCGATGCCGTCCCGGCCGGCGGCCAGCGGATCGACATCTCGCTGCTCGGAGCCACCCTCGCCAGCCTCGTCAACCAGGCCCAGAACGCGTTCGTCACCGGCGTCGCCCCGGGCCGCCTCGGGAACGCGCACCCCAACATCGTCCCGTACGAGACCTTCGACACGGCCGACGGCCCGATCGCGGTCGGCCGTCGGCTCCGAACGCCAGTGGCGGAAGTTCTTCGTCGCCCTCGAGCTGCCCGAGGTGGCGGCGGACCCGCGCTTCGCGACCAACGGCCAGCGGGTCGAGCATCGAGCCGAGTTGCGCCCGCTCCTCGCCGCGCGGTTCCTCGAGCGCGATCGCGCGACCTGGCTGGCCGCACTCGAGCTCGGCGGGATCCCGTGCGGGCCGATCCAGGGCATCGTGGAGGCCTTCGCCTCGCCCGAGGCCGTCGCGCTGGGGATGACCGTCGAGCAGGAGCACCCGGCGTGGGGCGTCATCCGCCAGGTCGGCGTGCCGTTCCGGCTCGCGCGCACGCCCGCGAGCATCCGGACGCCGCCGCCGCTGCTCGGGCAGGACACCGACGAGGTCCTGCGCGGCCGCTGGGCACGGACGCCGGCGCAGATCGCCGCCCTGCGCCGCGACGGGGTGGTCTGAGCCCGCGCTAGAGCTCCTGGCGGCGGAAGGACCAGGCGGCGACCCCCAGCACGAGCGCGATCAGGACGGCGGTCGAGACCGCCGGGATCAGCACGTCGCCCAGCGCGACCGGCGTGCCTGCGGCGAGCGCGAGCGCGGGTGCCGCGAGCCCGCCCGGCGTGTACGGCCCCACGCTCGGGACGGCCGACACGATCGAGAGCAGGAGCAGGGCCATGAACCCGATCCCCGCGGCCGCCGCGGTCGAGCCGGTCAGGGTGCTGCCGAGGAACGTGATCGCCGCCCAGGCCCCGAGCCCGATCCAGGCCAGGACCCCCATCGCGATCCAGCCGGCGACGGACGGCGGGGCGAACAGGACCGCGGTGTAGACCCACCCGACCGCGACGGCCAGAGCGGTGCAGACGCCAAGCACAGCCCCGATCGCGATGACCTTCGCGCCCAGGAATCCGCCGCGGGACGCGGTCTTGGACAGCACGAACGCGGCGGTGCCGCGGTCCTTCTCCCCCGCGACCGCGCCCATCGCGAGGATGATCGCGGCGAACGCCCCGAACTGGGCCAGGTTCTTCCAGAGCTGGTCGACCGCGTCCGCCGCGGTCGGGGTGGGCAGCTGCAGGATGCCGATCTGGTCGCCGCCGGCCGCCTTGAGGATCTCCGGCAGGTAACGGGCGAGGAGCGGCGAGCTTAGGCCGACGAACAGGAAGAGGCCGGCGACGACCGGGAGCCGGTAGGTCCGCCACGATTCGAGCAGCTCCTTGCGCAGGAGGACCGCGAGCCCTGCCATCAGCCGGCCCGCCCGACGAGGCGCAGGAAGACGTCCTCCAGCGATGGCCGGACGCGTTCGAAGGCGGCCAGCCGGACGCCCACGTCGACCACGACCGGCAGGAGCCCGGCCGAGGCACGGCCTTCGTCGGAGACCGAGACGACCAGGCCGCTCTCGGTCTCGGTCACCCGGTCGATCCAGGGGATCTCGGCGAGACGGGTCGCCAGCGCGGCCACGAGCGCGGCCTGCCCCGGCTCCGGGTCCAGCCGGTACAGCGGCTGTGCGTAGCGGCCCAGCAGCTCGTCGAGCGGCCCCTCGGTGACCATCCGGCCGTGGTCGAGGATGCCCACCCGGTCGCAGATCCGCTCCACGTCGGCGAGGACGTGGGTCGAGAAGATGATGGTGGCCCGCTGGCGCAGCTCGGCGATCAGCGCCAGGAGGTCGCGCCGGCCCTCCGGGTCGAGCGAGCTGACCGGCTCGTCGAGGATCAGCAGGCTCGGCTCGGAGACGAGCGCCTGGGCGATCCCCAGCCGCTGGCGCATCCCGCCCGAATAGCCGCTGATGCGCCGGTCGGCGGCCTCGGCCAGCCCGACCCGTTCGAGTGCGGCCGTGGCCCGCGTCCGGGCGTCACCTGCCGCGAGGCCTTGCAGCCGGCCGGCCAGGGCGACGAGCTCCCGGCCGGTCATCCAGCCGTAGTAGCGCGGGTCCTGGTCGAGGACCCCGATCGCCCGCCGCGCCCCGGGGTCGCGCGGATCGACTCGCGTGCCGTCGATCGAGGCCTCGCCGGCGGTCGGGGTCGCGAGGCCGGTGATGAGCCGGAGCGTCGTGGTCTTGCCCGCGCCGTTAGGCCCGAGCAGGCCGAAGACCGAACCCGCTGGCACGTCCAGGTCCAGGGCGTCGACGGCGAGCACGCCGCTCGCCCCGCCGAACCGCTTGCTCAGCCCTTGGCAGCGGACCGCCGCGCCGCTCACCGGTCCTCGCGCCCGGCGAGCAGGTACAGGACCGGGCCGATGAGGCTCACGAAGCAGATGATGAGCCCCCAGGCGAGCTTGCTGCCGCCCTTCACCTTGCGCTCGGGTCGGAGCAGGTCGCGCAACGCGACCAGGAGGAGGACCAGCTCGATCGCGATGACGGGCAGCAGCAGCAGGAGCAGCGTGGGATCGCTCATGACACGCGCTTCGCGGGATCGAGCTTCCACACCCGATACGAGTAGGCGAACAGGACCACGAGCAGGACCGCGACGCCACCGATGATCGCGGCCACGAGCCACTGCGGCGACGCGCCGATGAGGCCGAGGACGGCGAAGGCCGCGCCCTCGATCACGAACAGCCGGCCGCCGAGCCGATGGGTCCGCTGCCACGACAGGTCGCTCGTGAGCGTCCACGGGGTGCGGATGCCCACGAGGTAGTTCGACTGGACCTTCGGCAGGTAGTTGCCGATCACGATGAACAGCGCCCCGACGGCGACCAGCACGAAGCGGGTGATGTCGAAGGTCGCCCCGAGCGCGGCGGCGATGGTGGCCGCGTGGATCACGCCCATCAGCGTCACGAGGCCGATCCAGGTGGCGCGGTAGGCGGTGCTCGAGCGCTCGAGGTTCGCGCGTCGCGGCTCGATCCTGGGGATGACCGCGAACAGCGCGACGATCGCGGTCGTGATCGACGGGAGGAGCAGCAGCCCGATCGGCTTGGGGGCGAAGCCGTTGGCCTGGCCGTCGATGCCCCAGTGGATCGGGATCGAGGCATCGGCGGGCAGCTGGGTCCACGCCCACGCCGACAGGCCGAGCATCAGCCCGACCACGACCGCGCTGTAGATGAGCATGGGCCGGATGTTCATCGCGACTCCTTCGGCTGGAGCTTGAACGTGTCCATCAGGGCGGCGAGCGCCTCTTCGAGGACCGACAGGTTGAGGCGGTAGGTGATGCTGGTCCCGGTTCGGTCGGCGACGACGAGATCGGCGTCGCGCAGGACCGCGAAGTGGCCGGACATCGTGGGCCACGAGAGGTCGAATTCGGCCGCCAGCTCGCCCGCGGTCATATCGCGCTCGCGGAGCATCGCCAGCACGCGTCGACGGGTCGGGTCGGCCAGGGCCTTGTAGATGCGGTTGATCTCGGCGCCTCCGTATTTCGGACGACGCCAAATTACGCCTCGGCCGAGGCCCTCGTCAACGTCGTCGCGCGGTGGCCCGCTGCTAGACTCGGCACCGACGCCGAGGCGATCCCGACGCCGTCCCGTTGCTGGAGGCTCCACACGATGACCGACGACCGCGAGCGCTGGGCCTTGATCCTCGGCGCGTCGTCCGGGATGGGCGAGGCGACCTCGATCGCGCTCGCGAAGGCCGGCTACAACATCTGCGGGATCCACCTCGACTTCCGCGCCGCGATCGCGCACGTCGACGAGGTCAAGGCGGCCATCTCCGCGACCGGCCAGGAAGCGCTGTACATCAACATGAACGCGGCTGACGACGAAAAGCGGACCGCGGCGCTGGCCACGCTGCGCGAGCGGTTCGACCGCTCGACGGCCGCGGGAAAGCACCCGTACGTGCGCGTCGTCATGCACTCGCTCGCCTTCGGCTCGCTCGTCCCGTTCCTGGCCGAGGACCCCAAAGGCGCCGTCGACCGCAAGAAGATGGAGATGACCCAGGACGTGATGGCCAACAGCCTCGTCTACTGGGCACAGGACCTGTGGCGCGGCGGGTTCCTGGAGCACGGCTCCAAGTTCTACGCGATGACCTCGGAGGGCTCGACCCGGGTCGTGCCGTCGTACGGCGTCGTGTCGTCCGCGAAGGCGGCGCTCGAATCGCACATCCGCCAGCTGGCGATGGAGTTCGCCCGGCTCGATTCCGGGGTGACCGCCAACACGATCCGCGCGGGCGTGACGATGACCCCGGCCCTGATGAAGATCCCCGAGCACGACATGATCATCGAAGCGGCCACCAAACGGAACCCGACCGGCCGGATGACCACGCCGCAGGACGTCGCGAACACCATCGTCGCGCTGTCGGGCGAGGGCACGGACTTCATCAACGGCGAGGTCATCGGCGTCGACGGCGGCGAATACATCACGGGGTCGTAACGCGGCCATGGCCGGCCGGGTGGTCGTCGTCGGATCGGTCAACATCGACCTGGTCGTCACGGTCGAACGCCTGCCGGGGCCCGGCGAGACCGTCATCGGCGGCCGCTACGAGCGCCACCACGGCGGCAAGGGCGCCAACGCGGCGGTCGCCGCCGCGCGGCTGGGCGCCGACGTCTCGTTCATCGGCGCGGTCGGTCGCGACGCGTTCGGATTCGACGCGCGCGAGGCGCTGGAGGCCGAAGGCATCGACCTGGCGGGTCTGTTCACGCTCGACGAGCCGACCGGTGTCGCCCTGATCCTCGTCGACCAGGGTGGCGAGAACAGCATCGCGGTGGCGGGTGGCGCGAACTCGGCGCTCGACTCGGTCCAGGTCCGCGAGGCGCTCAAGAAGCTGGCGCTCGGGCCGCACGACGTCGTCCTGGTCGGACACGAGATCCGGACCGGGGCCACCCATGAGGCGCTCCGTCTCGGGCGGCTCGCTGGCTCGACCACGATCCTGAACCCGGCGCCCGCCGCCGGCCTGGGCAGGTCCACGCTCGACCTCGCCGATATCCTCACCCCGAACCGCGGCGAACTGGAGACGCTCGCCGGACCGGGCAAGCCCGCAGCGGTGGCGAAGAACCTCCTCGGCACCGGCGCGAAGCGGGCCGCGCTGGTGAGCCTCGGGTCGGACGGCGCGCTCCTGGTACGTCGGTCGGCGGTCCACGGTCATCAAGGCCCCGCGAGTCGACGCGGTCGATGCCGTGGGCGCGGGCGACGCGCTGAACGGGGCGCTGGCCGCCGGGCTCGCCGCGGGCCTGGACCTGGCCGCCGCCGCGCAGCGGGCCGTCATCGCCGCCAGCCTTGCGGTCACACGGGCCGGCGCCCGCGAGGGGATGCCGGACGCCGCCGCGGTGGACGCCGCATCGCCCGGGATCGAAGGCGCGTAACCCCGGCACTGACCGGCGAGACTCGCACCCGGATGGATACCGCATCCATTCGTCCTGAGCGGCATTCTCCTTCGAATCGGCACGCAGCCTCCATCGTGCCTTCACCCAGGGCCGCGATGCTCGCTGCATCCACCCGCTCGGCTCGTGAGTGGGCCAGATCCGTGAAGGATCGAACCATCCCAGGAGGCACCAGATGAGGAAGATCGTCATCTCGTTCGGGGGCGCAGCCCTTGTCGTCATCGCCCTGGCGGGCGGCGTGATCGCCGCGACCCCGCAGCCGACTCAGGCCGGCGACCAGATCCGCAGCCGAGACACGGTCCCGACGATCCTGGGACTGACCCAGGCGGAGGTGATGGCGCTGCGGCACGAGGGACTGTCGCTGGCGCAGATCGCCGAGCGCCAGAACGTCGAGCCGCAGAAGCTGGTCGATGCTCTGCGGGCGCGATGGACCGAGCGCATCGAGGCGCGCGTCGCCAACGGGGCGATCACCGCCGGCGAGGCGGCGACACTGAAGGCGCAGGTCGAACTGCGCGCCAAGGACATGGTCGACAAGGTGACGACGGGCGGGATGCGCGGCGTCGCGGTCGGTGCCGGTCCGACAGGGATGGGTCGCGGGACGGCCGGGACCGGCACGTGCGACGGAAGCGGCCCGCATGGAGCCATGAGCAGGTAGGCGACAGGCCATTTTCGGGACGGTCGGACCTGTTCGCGGGTCCGACCGTCCACCCACCCTCAGCACATGGCCCGCATCCTGGTCGTCGACGACGAAGCGCACATCCTCGATGTCGTGCGTGCATACCTCGTTCGTGAAGGCCACAACGTCTCGTCGGCGACGGACGGCGAAAGTGCGCTCGAGAGGGCTCGGTCGGGATCGCCCGACCTGATCGTGCTCGACGTGATGCTCCCGAAGCGATCCGGGTTCGAGGTGCTGCGGGATCTTCGGGCGAGCGACTTCCGAGGAGCGGTGATCATGCTCACCGCTCGCGACGATGTCATCGACCGCGTCGCGGCACTTGAGATCGGCGCCGACGACTATGTGACCAAGCCGTTCGAGCCCCGAGAACTCGTCGCGCGGGTCGGCGCCGTCCTCCGACGCACAGCAGCCGACGGTGGACACACGACGGATCGCACATCGCGGTTCTTCGACCTCGACATCGACCTCGGTGCCCGCCAAGTCGACCGAGGCGGGACAGCGCTCGCCCTCACGCGGATCGAATTCGACCTGCTCGTCGCGTTGACCGACCGACCGGGCGTCGTGCTGTCGCGAGACCAGCTCGCGAGCGCGATGTTCGGCCACGAGTTCGATGCGTACGACCGCACGATCGACAGCCACGTGAAGAACCTTCGCCACAAACTCGGTGCACGGCCCGACGGCGCGCAATACATCGAGACGGCCAGAGGGGTGGGTTATCGGGCGGCCCGGCCGTGAGCCTGCGACTGCGTCTCGCGCTGACGTTCGCCTTCGTCGCGCTGATCACCGCGGCCGCGGTGGCGCTCGCGACCCCGACGATCGTCGGTCGAGGGTTCGCCCAGATCGAGTCGGACGCTTCTGGAGCGCCTGGCCCGGGACCCGGGCGAGGTCCCGGCGCGATGGCAGGGATGCACGCGCAGCAGATCCAGCAAGAGACCACCGTCACCTTGATCACGGTCGCGATCGCAGCCGCGGCAGGCGCATCACTGATCGGCGTGCTGCTCGCACAACGGATCGCGGGGCCACTGGGCACCCTCGGCGGAGCCGCCGAAGCCGTCGCCCACGGCGACCTCGGCCGCCGTTCGGGGCTCGGCAGCCGAGGCGACGAGATCGGGTCGCTCGGTCGATCGTTCGACGCGATGGCCGGCGAACTCCAGCAGGCCCAGGCCGCGCGCCAGCGGTTCCTCCAGGACGTCGTCCACGAACTGAAGACACCGCTCACCGTCATCGACGCGACGACCACTGCGGTCATCGATGGCGTCTACGAGCATGAGGATCGACACCTCGAGACCATTCGCGACCAGTCACGCCTGCTCGCACGGATCGTCGACGACCTTCGAACGATCGGCCTCGCCGAGTCTGGCGACCTGCCGCTCCGCAAAGGGCCCGTCGCGGTACGCGGGCTGATCGACACGATCGCCCAGTCGTTCTCCGCACGCGCCCAGGCATCCGGGATCACGCTCGACGCTGATGCATCGCCGGATCTCGTCGTCATCGGTGATGTCGACCGCCTGCGACAGGTCCTCGGCGCACTCGTCGACAACGCGATCCGCCACAGTCCCCGGGGAGGAGCAGTCGCGATCGAGGCACGCCCAGCCGGTGGTCGGGTCCGCGTCAGTGTCCATGACTCTGGCCCGCCGACCTTGCAGCGCTGGAGACGACCGTGACGACCAAGACCGCAACCATCACCCTCGACGGCGAGGGTCTCCATTCGTCGCCGAATCCGGGAGCCGGCATGCTCTCGTGCTCGACGACGGTCGGGGCGACACGGGCATGCGCCCGGCCGAGCTGATCCCGATGGCGATCGCGGGCTGCACCGCGATGGATGTCATCTCCATCCTGCGCAAGAAGCGCCAGGCCGTGACCGGCTATCGGGTGCTGGCCAGCGGCACGCAACAGGACGACCACCCGAACGCCTTCACCCGGATCGATGTGCTCCACGTCGTTGACGGTGCGTCGGTCGACAGCGACGCGGTCCGCCGGGCCATCGAACTGTCGGCGACGAAGTACTGCTCGGTCGGTTCGACGCTATCGAGTGGGATGACCGAGGTTCACCATCGCTTCGTCGTTCGATACGGCGATGGCGAAGAGCTGGCCGAGGAAGTCATCGTGACCGGACCCCACCAGTCGACCAAGCTCGCGGTGCGCCCGGTCTCGCCCACCTCGGTCATCGGCTGACAGTCGGCCGCCTCGACTCGTCCTCGCCCTCGATCCAGGCCGTTCGGGCGCGCGCGGCCGCCGTCATCTCGAGCGCGCCCTCGTCGGTCACCCACCAGGCGGCGAGGCCACGCGAACGGGCCTCGGCGGCGATCGCCCGTCGACCGCCCACGAACAGGGTCTTCGACCACACCTCGGCCCAGGCCGGGTCCGGACCGGCCACGGTCACCGATCGCAGCCCGGCCTCCACGGGCTCGCCGGTCCGCGGGTCGAGCAGGTGATGGACGGTCCGGCCGTCATGGACCCATGACCGGATCCGGACCGACGATGTCGCCACCGCCCCGTCCTCCACGACGATGGCGCCCAGCGGGTCCGGACCGCCGGCTGGATCCTCGATGCCGACGAGCCACGGGCCGCCGTCGGGTCCGGGTCCGCGGGCGACCAGGTCGCCGCCGGCTTCCAGCAGGTATCGCCCGATGCCTCGTCGGTCGAGGAGCGCCGCGGCCCAGCGGAGCGTGAGGCCCTTGCCGATCCCGCCGAGATCGATCGGCGCGGACGTGACCACGCGGCCGCGCCGCGCCTGATCCACGACGCGGGTGCCGGCGGCCCGGTCCGCGTCCGGCGTGGCCGAGTGCGTCCCGAGCGGGGCGCCCGCGTAGCCGAGGCGGTCGAGGTCGCGGAGCACGCGCGGATCGAAGCGGCCGCCCGTGACGCGGTGAGCCCGGTCCGCCGCGACGATGGCGCGCTCGAGCCGCCGCGGGACGTCGACCGGCCGTCCAGATCCGGCGGCGAGGTTCAGGCGGGTGAGGTCGCTCGTCGACCGGAAGCGCGACAGCTCGGCCTCGGCGGTCTCGAACTCCGTCCTGACCGCGGCCCAGGCGGCGTCGACCTCCCAGTCGCGCGCCCGATCGGCGTCACCGTGCCCACACACACTCAGGCGCAGGGGCGACGCCATGGCCTTCCCCTCGAAGCGGTGGACGCTCTCAGGCGCCTCGCGGACGGCAGCTGGCGATGCGGCGGCTGCTCCCGTGCTCAGCCCGAGGCCCCCGTGGTCGCATGGACGACCTTCGTCCTGGTGACCGGTGCCGAGGCATGGATGCTCGGCAGGCTGACCCGCGTCGGCAGCGCGCCGGCCGCCCCAGAGACCTTGGCGACCCGCTGCCCGAGGTGGTCGAGCGAGGCCTCCATGTCGGCCAGGTGGCTCGTCAGGGCGGCGTACCGGTCGGCTGCCACGGTGAACGCCCCGCTCGCCCCGTCCACCGAGGCCTGCAGGTCGTCGTGCCCGGCCGCCACGACATCGACGGCGTGGCTGGCTGGTCCGCGCTCGGCCGCCACGCGGGCGTCCGTGGCCGACTGGAGCGCGGTCACGCCGGCGAGGGAGATGGCGTAGGCGCCCGCGGACGCGCCGATGAGGACCGCAAGGTGGACCGGCCGGCGCTCAGCCACCGGTCTCACCCTCGTCGTCGTCGCCATGGTGTGTCGGGGTCGGCGTCGCGGCGGGCGCCGCCGCCTTCGTCGTCACGGTCGCCCGGGCTGCCGCTGCCTTGGCCTTCGCGATCGATGCCGCGAGCTTGGCGAGCTTCTGCTTGGCGGTCTTGAGCTCGTCGGCGAGGGCCTTGGCGTGCCCGGTGTCGGCCGCGATCCGGGCCTGGGCCGCCTCGAGCGCCGTCGTCATCTCGGTGGACTGCGCCGCGAGCGAATCGAGCTGCGCCCGCATCGTCTCCGAGCGGGCCAGCTCCTGGTCGAGCCGGTCCTGGATCGAGCTGACCGGGATGGGCGCGACGCCGATGGGCGCTGACGCGGCGGTCCAGGCGGCGGCGACCCTGATCGAGCCGAACCCGAGGACCAGCGCCGCGACGACCCCGACGGCCGTGAGCAGGCGACGTAACCGGAGCGACGAGATGTTCATTCGTTGACCTCCTGGCGCGACGTCGAGAACGTCGGCCGCTGCTTGCGGCTCGCCCAGTAGCGGTAGGCCCCGGCCCACACGACGAGCAGGCCCGCCGCGACGTAGGGGCCGGCCAGGGAGCCGGTGTCCGTGCCTGCGAGCACCCCGTGCATCCAGGCCATCACCCAGATCACGAGCGCCAGGCGGTGGATCGACAGCCAGACGCCGCGCGGCAGGAGCTTGGTCCAGCGTGCGGTGATCGCGGTGATCAGGAACGCGTACAGGGCAAGCGTGCCGATGGCGACGGGCGAGCTGCGGTACTCGGAGAGGCCCGGGATGAACGCGCCGGCGAGGCTGACGCCGGCCTTCGGGTCCACGACGAGGCTGACGATGTGCGCGATGAGGAACGCGAGCACGAACACCCAGAGGTGGTCGTGCCACGGGAAGATCCGCTTCGAGAGGTTCCAGGTGGAGCGGTTCGTCGGGTGGCTGAGGACCAGGCCCAGGACGATCTGCATGGTCAGCAGCAGGAACGCGACGATGCCGGTCGCCCGCGCCGCGAGCCAGAACCGCAGCTCGGCCTGCCGATCGGTCGAGGCGGGCAGGATCTGGTCGGTCGCATAGACGAGCAGGACGCCGAGCAGGCCGACGAGGATCGCCGTCCCGCGCAAGGTGAGGCGGAACGGCGGGCCGCTCCGTGCTGGGTTCGCAGTGGCCATCGGATGCTCCGGGCGGATGGTGTCTACTCACCCGAGGCAACGCCGGCCGCAAAGGTTTCGTCCGGCGATGCCGCCGATGGTCACCCGCGGGTCGTGGGACCCTCGTACCTAGGGGGCGTCGACGCCGATGGCCCCGACCGCCACGGAGAACAGGTAGATGGCCGCCGCGCCGCCGACGGTGGCCAGCACGATCCAGCGCGACCGGGCGCGCCGGTGCGCCTCCGGCAGCAGCTCCGCCGCGCCGACGTACAGGAAGAAGCCGGCGAAGAACGCGAGGACGGCCCCGAGCGCCGTCTGCTCGATGCTGACGACCACCCCGACGAGGACGCCGGCCAGCGGGGCGATCGCGACGATCGTCAGCCAGCGATAGGCCGTCGACGACGGCATCCGGCTCGCCAGCAGGAAGCTCACCACGCCGATCCCGTCGCTGAATCGATGGACGATGACGACGACCGCGATCACGATCGCGGTCCCGCCGCCGACCGCCAGACCGGCCGCCAGGGCGACGCCGTCGAGGAAGCTGTGGATCCCCATCCCGACCGCGCCGGCCTTGCCGACGTGCGTGTGCATGGCCGCGTCATGGTCGAGCTCGGCGGCCGTCTCATGGCCGACGTGGAGCGTGGTGAGCTTCTCGATCGCGTAGAACGCCAGGAAGCCGATCGCCGTCCAGAGCATCGCCGCATCGACGGAGCCGAGGTAGCGGATGGCCTCCGGGATCAGGTCGAAGAAGGCCGCGCCGATCCGGATGCCGGCCCCGACCGCGATGACGATCCCGACGTAGCGGACCGCCCGGATCGCGAGCCAGCCGCCGGCGAAGGCTGAGACGAAGGCGCCGAACGAGACGACGAGGGCCGCGAGCGTCATCGGGCGGCCGCCGCCTGGCAGGCCGAGCACAGCCCGAACAGCTCGAGGCGGTGCTCGTCGACCCGGAACCCGGTCCGCCGGGTGACCTCGCGGACCACGGCCCGCAGCCCGGCGTCCTCGATCTCGGCCGTACGGCCGCAGCGCGAGCAGACGACGTGGTGGTGATGGGTCGGCGCGCAGCCCACGTAGGCGTGCTCGCCGCTCGGCAGGTCGATCCGCTCCACGGCGCCCAGCTCGGACAGGACGTCGAGCGTCCGGAAGATCGTGGCGCGGCCGATCCCGAGGTGGCGGACCCGCGCGTCGTGGACGAGGTCGGCGGCGGAGAAATGGCCCGTCTGCGCATTGATCAGGCGGATCACCGCGACGCGGGGCTCGGTCAGGCGATGGCCCGCCCGATGCAGCGCGGCGGTGAGGGGGTCGACGGCGTCCATGGCGGCGAACGGTAGCAGGGAGGAGCACCGTTGTCGATACTCAGTCTCAGCTAGCGTGTCGATCGATGCCACACGACCACACCGCCCGCCACCGAACGTCCCGCCTCGTGTCGGGACCATCGGGTCGGATGAATCGGGGCTCCGGGCGACGACACTCAGCGTGATGACCTTCAACATCCTGCGTGGCCGCCTGTCCGGCCAGCGACCGGACGGACCGCCCAAGATCGCGATCGGCGAGGCCGATGCGCACGTCTTCAACTGCCCGACGTGCTCGCGGCCCCTCAACGACGGCACGCCCAAGTGCCCCGGCTGCGGCACCAGGCTGATCATGGGCGTCGCCGTCCGGCGCGCGATGACCCTCATCGGATTCGGCGCCATCGTCGGGCTCTTCGTCGGCGGGATGATCACCTCCGTCGCGATCAAGTCCCTCGTCGATCCGGCCGCGACCGCCGTCTTCGACCCCGCCGACGGCGGGACCGTCCCCGTGGCGACCGCGGCGGCCGGCCCCAGCACGATCCCAGTGCCGTCCGCCATCCCGGTGTCGCCGGCCGCCCTCACCGCGCTCCGACAGACCGCGCTCCTCGACGCCCGGATCGCCGACGACGCCTCGTCGCTGGCGCGGCTCGCGAGCGGTGGGTCCGCCAACGACATCGCCAAGGTCCTGCGGACCCTCTCGGCCGACGCCGCCATCGGGGCCGACATCGCGCCGCGCCTCGCGGCGTGGCCTGAGGCGCAGACCCTCTCCGGCGACCGCGCCGCGTTCTACGGCGCGATCTCGACATCGGCGCACTCGAGCCTCGGCGATTCGATCTCCGACACGAAGGCCTACCGCGCGAACGCGAAGTCGATGCTCAAGGTCCTGCAGCAGCTCGGCCCGCTCGATGCGGCCTCGCGGACGCTCGCTTCGGTCGCCGAGGTGGAGTTGCCGCCGGTCGACCTGGGGACCTTCGGGGGTTCCTGAGCGCGGTCAGCGCGGTCAGCGCGACCCGGCGTAGCCCGTCAGCTCCACATACGCCTCGCCGCCGAGCGGCGCCCCATCGCGCGTCGCCCGGACGACCTGCGACCCCTCCCAATAGATGACCCCGGTCGTCGCCCGCGTGTCCAGCTCCTGCGCGGCGACCGTCGGCGTCAGCTCGATGGACAGCCCCTCGCCGGGGATCGAGACCCGCCAGCCGGCGGGGTAGTCGGCGCCGGTCGCCGGGCTCTGCCAGCGGTCGGTGACGTCGACCGTGAACGCGTCGCGCTCGAGGTGGCGGGCCGTGCCGTCGCGGCCGACGAGCGTGCCATAGACCAGCGGATAGCCGCCGGCGGCGTCGCGGACCAGCGACAGGGTCAGGTCCGTCCCGTCGTCGAGGTTGACCGCGAACCAGTCCCAGCCGCCGCCCCCGATCGAGATGAAGTCGCCCCACTGGTGGTCGAACCAGGCCTCGCCGTCGACCGCCAGGCGCTCCCCGTCGAGGGTCACGCTGCCCGTGGCCGTCATGGCGGTCCGCGAGTAGTAGTACGAGCTGCCGGCGGCCCCGAAGTCGATCCAGCCGTCGTGGTCGTGCAGCGCGGGCGGCTTGGTCGAGGCCAGCGTCAGGTCGAGGCCGAACCCACCCGGTGACCCGGCCGCGGCCGCTTCGTCCGGCGCGAGGGAGGCGACGAGGCGGTCGGCCCCGTCGGCCCCGCTCATCGTCCAGGCCGGCCGGCCGGCGGTCGCGGGGTTCGACGGGTCGATGCCGCTCAGCGAGAGGTCGAAGCCGGTCGGCTGGCCGTCGCTGCCCCGCGGTGAGCGGTCCGACCTGCGGCCCCACCTCGAGCCGCTGGGCGTAGACGAAGCGGTCGCCGGTCTCGTCGGTGATCGCGAGGTGCGATGCCCACGAGGTGGGGAAGGCGCCGCGCTCGGCGCGGAAGATGACGTACTCGAACCCGAACCGCCGCCCGTCCGCCGTGCGCAGGTGGCCCGTGTCGTACCACCACTCGGTCAGGCGGTCGTGCGGGCCGTCGTCCCGCGGCAGGACCACGGGGAGCGGGTCGGCGACGGCTGCGCGGGTCGGGGCGGGCGACGGGACACGCGGCCCCGGCGCGGTCGGGTTGGCCAGGATCGGCGCCCCGGCGGTGCAGCCGGCGAGGGCGGCCGCGACGACCGCGAGCGCCACAGCGCGGCGTGCGATGCCGGCGCGGCGTGCGCCGCCGGGGCGGCAGCGGATCGGGCCGCTCATCGGAGCGCCGCCTCGACGTCCGACTCCGGAGCCGGCAGCCGGTTCGCCACGTAGCGCTCGAGCGTCGCCGGCATCCACCAGTTCCAGCGGCCGAGGAGGCGCATCGTGGCCGGCACCAGGAGCGCCCGGACGACCGTGGCGTCGAGGGCGACCGCGATGGCCATCCCCACCCCGAGCGCCTTGATGAGCACGATGTCGGCGAGGGCGAACGAGCCCGCGACCAGGACCACGATCAGCGCGGCCGACGTCACGATCCGCCCGCTCCGCTCGAGGCCGCGGGCGACCGCCTCGGTGTTGTCGCCGGTGCGGTCCCAGACCTCCTTCATCCGCGAGAGCAGGAAGACCTCGTAGTCCATCGACAGCCCGAACAGGACGCAGAAGAGGATGACCGGCTGGGTCGTCTCCACGAACCCGAGCGGCTGGAAGCCCAGCCCGGCGGACAGGTTCCCGTCCTGGAAGATCCAGACCAGGGCGCCGAAGCTCGCGACGATCGAGAGCGTGTTCATGACCAGCGCCTTGGCCGGGAGCACGACCGAGCGGAGCAGGGCGAACAGCACGAGGTATGTGGTCACGATGATGAACAAGGCGGTGCGCGGGAAGTCGGCGGCGACCCGGCCGACGACGTCGGTCACGTCCGCCGCCCCGCCGCCGACCAGGACGGTCGTACCGGCCGGCGCCGCGAGCGGCCCCGTCCCCGAGCGGAGGTCGGCCACGAGGTCGCGGCCCTCGTCGCGGTTCGGCCCGTACGGCGTCGTGATCGTGAAGGCCGTCAGGTCACCCTTGGTCGTCGCCGCCAGGGCCGTCGCGAGATAGCGGTCACGCGGACCGTTGGGGTCCGCGTAGAGGAGCCGGTACTGGTCGAGCGTGAGGCGCGGGTCCGCGTCCACGAGGCTGTCCACGCGCGTGATCCGCGCGTCCGCCGCGAGGCGGCGCGAGTAGTCGTAGAGCGCCGCGAGATTGGCCGGGTCGGTGGCAGCGCCGGTCGTCCGGATCGCCAGCACGATCGGCGCGAACTCGCCTTCGCCGAACTCCGCGGCGAGGCGGTCGAAGGCCGCGCGCGACGGGACGCTGGCCGGCAGGATCGAGGAATTCGGCGCGTTGAAGCGGACATGCAGGAACGGCGAGCCCAGCACGAGCAGGAAGAGCAGGGTCGGCACGAGCACCGCGACCGGATGGCGCATCACCCGCCGGGCGAGCTGCGCCCACGGGCCGTCGACCCGGTCCGCCGGCCGCACCGCCCGGATGGCGAAGCGGTCGATCCGCTCGCCCACGATCGCGAGGATGGCCGGGAGCAGGGTCAGCGCCGACAGGACCGCCAGCCCCACCACGATCGCGCCGGCGATGCCGACGGAGCGCAGGATCATGAACTCGAACAGGACCAGCCCGAGGAGGCCCAGCAGCACGGTCAACCCGCTGAAGAACACCGCCCGGCCGGCCGTGGCGACCGTCACCCGGACGGCATCGGGCACGCGCTCGGGGCCGGGTGGGCGGCGGGCCAGCTCCTCGCGGAACCGGCTCGTGAGCAGCAGCGAGTAGTCCACTCCGAGCCCGAGGCCGAGGAGCGTCGCGAGGTTGAGCACGAAGATGCTCATCGGGGTGGCCGAGGCGACCAGGAAGATGGCCGCCAGCGCGACCACGACGGCCGTGCCGCCCACGATGAGCGGGATCCCCGCGGCGACCACGGATCCGAAGACCACCAGCAGCGCCAGCGCGGCCAGCGGCAGGGAGAAGACCTCGCTCCGCCGGAGGTCCGCCTCGGACACGGTCTGGACGTCGCCGTAGAAGGCCGGGCCGCCGGCCAGCTCGACCGTCAGGCCGGGCGCCTCGTGGAGGCGCTCGCGCAGGATCGGCAGCGCCTGGGGCGAATCGTCCGGCGGCAGGTCGAGGAAGACGACGTCGTAGGCCGTGTGCCGGTCGGCCGAGATCTGGCGGGGCGACAGGAGGTGCGGGACGACCCGGGCGACGTGCGGCGCACTGGCGATGTCGGCGACGGCCGCGGCCGCCGCACCTTCGAAGGCGGGCGTTCCGGCCTCGAGCGTCGGGCTGCTGAAGACGATGACGAGCGCCGCCGGCGGGACGCCAAGCTCGCGTCCGAGGAGGGCCTTGGCGCGGGCGGATTCGAGGTCGTCGAGGATGAAGCCGCCGGCCGACAGGACGCCCGGGACCCGCGGCGCCAGCGGGATGGCGGCGAGCAGGACGACGGCCCAGATGCCCACCACCAACCAGGCGCGACGCGCGATGAACCGGCCGAGGCGATCGAAGGGACTCACGGGACCCCATCGTAGACGCGAGTGGCGTTCTGGGCCGGGGAGCCATCTGGTAGCATCGCCGCGATGCAGCTGTTCCTGGTCCCCTTCGAGCAGCCGATCCCGTTCGGCATCTCCGCGCTCGCGGTGATCGTGATGATCGGGATCATGCTTCGCGCCGCGGTCTCGACCGAGGGCGGCTCCCGCTGGGTGCGGCGGGTGACGAACCCCAACGGCAAGTACCTGTTCGGGTTCCTGTTCGTCCTGTGGGCCGTCTTCTTCGGGATCACCCTGCAGCTCGTGCCCCACGAGGGCGCCGGTTCGCCCTACGGCGCGATGGGGCTGATCGCCCTGTTCACCGGCTTCTTCATCATGATGGGCTTCCTCTGGGCGGTCATCGGCGACTGACCGCTCGCGGCGACCGCCGCCGCACGCACCCCGACCAACCCGAGACGCCCGCTCCAGGCGCCTGAGCGGGCGCCGACCATGCACTGGACCCCGGCGGGACCATCGCGCTATCATCCGCCGACTTGCAGGATGCATACTTTCTATGCATCGAAGCCCGATCCGCCGTCGGAGGCCAGCCAGCGTTGGATGCCCGCGAGATCCAGTCCGCCGTCGCCCACCAGGACGCCGCCCGCGCGGCGGCCGAGGTCCCGTTCGTCAACCGCGCGGACCCCGCGCAGGTCCTGGGTCCTGACGGACGGCCCGCGGTCAGCCGACGCGCCCCGCTCTGGGCGGACATCCCCGACGAGCAGTGGAACGACTGGCGCTGGCAGCTGAGCCACCGGGTCAACGACCTCGAGGAGATCGAGCAAGTCCTCGAGCTCACCGACGACGAGCGCGAGGGCCTCTCCGCGCCGGAGAAGTTCCGGGTCGACATCACGCCGTACTTCATCAGCCTGATGGACCCGAACGACCCGGACGATCCGATCCGCCGCCAGGTCATCCCGAGCGCCCGGGAGCACCAGGCCTTCACCGCGATGATGGAGGATTCGCTCGCCGAGGATCGCCATTCGCCGGTGCCCGGGCTGGTCCACCGCTACCCGGACCGGGTCCTGATGCTGGTGACGACCCAGTGCGCGTCGTACTGCCGCTACTGCACGCGGTCGCGGATCGTGGGCGACCCCACCCAGAACTTCAACAGCCGGGACCACGAGGCGCAGCTCGAGTACCTGCGCCGGACGCCGCAGGTCCGCGACGTCCTCATCTCCGGCGGCGATGGCCTGACCCTCGCCCCCAAGCTCTTCGAGAAGATCCTGCGCGGCCTGCGCGAGATCCCGCACATCGAGATCATCCGGATCGGGAGCCGCGTGCCCGTCTTCCTGCCGCAGCGCATCGACGACGAGCTGTGCGAGATGCTCGCGAAGTACCACCCGCTGTGGATCAACCTCCACTTCAACCACCCCAACGAGATCACGCCCGAGGTCTCGCGCGCGGTCGACAAGCTGACGCGGGCGGGCCTGCCGGTCGGCAACCAGAGCGTGCTGCTGGCCGGCGTCAACGACTGCGTCCACATCCAGCGCAGCCTGGTCCACAAGCTCGTCGCCAACCGGATCCGTCCGTACTACCTGTACCAGTGCGACCTCGTCGAAGGGTCGGGGCACTTCCGGACGCCGGTCGGCAAGGGCCTGGAGATCATCGAGGGCCTGCGCGGGCACACCTCGGGCTACGCCGTTCCGACCTACGTCATCGACGCGCCCGGCGGCGGGGGCAAGATCCCGGTCATGCCGAACTACCTGATCTCGTACAGCGACCACAAGGTGGTCCTGCGCAACTACGAGGGCTACATCACGACCTACGAGGAGCCCGAGACCTACCAGAAGCACGATCCGTCGCGCTGCGCCTACTGCCAGCACGGGCGCCCCGAGCCCGGCCAGTCCGGCGTGCTGGGGCTGCTCGAGGGCGAGCGGATGTGGATCGAGCCGCGGGGCTTCGACGAGATCCACACGCGCGGCAACACCGAGGCGCATCGCCTCCAGGACCCGTCGAAATGGGTCCCCTTCGGCGTCGGCGCGATCGAGGGCACGGCCGGCGTACCGCTACGCGTGCTCGAGGCCGGGGGAGGTGCCGGCCGAGGCGAGCTCGGAGCCGGGCGCCGGAGTACGGTCCCGGCGAGGAGCCGCGGCCGCGCGAGGGCGAGCCGACGGCCTCGGCCCACGGCGAATTGCTCTAGGCGCGCCTCGTTCGGACCGATGCCGCAGGGGTGGCATCGACGCGTCCGGGTCCCGAATCTTCGTTGTTGTATCGCGCCCCGCCGATGATAGTGTTGCGTTGGTGCAACAGCACCATGGCGTCGCCGCCTTAGGCGATCGCACTCGGGGGATCTCGCCGGCACATCGGCGACGGCCACGCACCCGCCTTTGGCGCCTCGCGCGCGCCTGGCGGCGACTCTGCGTCCGGGGTGTGTCCCAGGTGACACCCGGCGTCACGCGGGCGTGAATCCGGACCCGGGTGCGTCGCACCCGGTCGGGCACTCCTTCTAGAGGCATCCTCTCCATGCGTAGATTCTTCCTGTCGGCGTTTGGGCTGAGCGCGACGCTCGCCCTGGTCGCCGGCCTCGCCTTCGCCTTCACCGGCACGGCGTCACAGCAAGCTGGAACACCATCGGTCATCGGGACCGTCAACGTCTCGCTGCAGGTCGACAGCTACACCGGTAGCAATCTCCTGCCCGGAACGAATACCAAGACGGCGACCGGCAGGGTCAACAACAACACCGGTGTCGCGATCGCCCTGACCAGCGGCTCGATCTCGGGGATCAACGTTCCCGCCAACACGGGCTGCAACGCCTACTTGAGCGGCAGCGTCACGATCACGGACCCTGGACCCGTGGCGACCGGAACCACCGGTGGAGCCTGGGATAGCTATCTGGCCCTGGCCAGCAACACGCCGAATCCCTGCGCCGGTCTCGGCGTCGACTACGTCATCAACGTCGACGTCACCACCTAGTCCAGCGCATTCCCGACCCGGACGGCGGCTGACCCCCCGCCCGGGTCAACATCCCGAGTGAGGAATCATCGAGTGACCACGTTCCTGCGGCGGCTCGCGAACGTCGTGGCCGGCCTCGTCCTTGGCATCGCCATCGTCTTCCTGCTGGCCACCCAAGTGATGGGCTACCGCGTCGCGTCGATCGCCACGGACAGCATGCGACCCGCGCTGGAGCCGGGCGACCTCATCGTCACCCAGCCGGTCGGCATCGATTCGATCGTGAATGGCGACGTGGTCCTGTTCCAGGAGGGGGTGACCACCCCCATCCTCGTGGCCCACCGCGTCAGCAACGTCGTCACGGTCAACGTGAATGTCACCGATTCGCCGGGCCCACGCGCGACGGGATCGAACGGGCCGAGCGATGAGCCGACGCCTTCCGTGGAGCCGACGACCGAGCCGAACGCGCCGACCCAGCCGACGGATCCCGCCGAGCCGACCGAGGAACCGACCGAAGCCACGGGGCCGTCGGAGGAGCCCACCCCGAGCCCGGAGCCGACCACGACCACCGAGCCGACCGCGTCATCGGAGCCGATGCGAACGCCGGAGCCTACGCGAACGCCGGAGCCGACGGTGACGCCACCGCCGACGCGAACGCCCGAGCCGACGCCGGCGCCCACGCCGACGCCGGACCCCACCGAGCCCACGGATCCGACACCGACCCCGACAGACGATCCGCCGGCCCCGGTCCACGGGGAGCTTCGTTAGCCTGGGTCGCGACGGCGGGCGCCTTCGACGTCGCTAGGGTCTTGACATCTTAACGTCTGATATCTAATGTTCTAACTATCGGCCGATGGATGATCGTCGGCGGCAATTGGAGACCACGATGACGACCCTGGTTGTCAAGCACGCGGTGGCGGACTACGGCTCCTGGCGGACGGTCTACGACGAGGTCGCCGGCTTGCGCACGCAGTACGGCTGCACGACCGACACGGTCATGCGCGATGCGAGCGATCCGGCCCAGCTGCTCGTGATCCACGAGTTCCCGACGCTGGGTGATGCCCAGTCGTTCGCGGCGGACCCGGCCCTCAAGTCGGCCATGGCCCGCGGCGGCGTCATCGGGGCGCCGAGCATCGAGTTCTACCAGACGGCGTGACCGACCCACAGCCGCAGCTCCGGGTCGAGGACGATTTCGAAGCCGAGTACCCGGGCGCCGACCCGACGTCGGCGGAGTGCTACGTCAACCTGATCCGCACGGCGGACCAGCTCCTCGGCGAGCTGGCCCGCCGGTTGCGCGTGGAGGCCGGGATCTCGACCACGACGCTGATGGTGCTGGCCACTATCGACGGCCTGGGCGGTCGCAGCACGCCGGCGGAGATCGGCCAGCACGTGGTCGTGTCCTCGGCCGCGATCACGTCGCTCATCGATACGAATGAGCGCAAGGGGTTCGTCGCGCGATCGGCGGACGAGGCGGATCGGCGGCGCACCTGGGTCACCCTGACACCCGAGGGCCGAACGGTCATCGACCGCCTGCTGCCCGGCCTCCACCTGGTCGAGACCGATGTCATGGGCGCCCTGACGCTCTCGGAGCGCCTGGATCTCCTCCGGCTGCTGGCCAAGGTCCAGGCGTCCGTCGCGCGCGTTGGCGAGCAGCCTGCGGCGCTCCCGGAGGCGCCACGCAACCGGCCCGCGGCTCGACGCGCGAGCCGGCTAGACTCGAGGCCGATGGCCAAGCGCAAGCGCCGATCCCTTGGCGACACGATGGGTGGGATCATCGTCGGCTTCGACTACCAGGTGTTCCGCGCGACGAAGCCGCCGTCCGAGCTGGTCGAATTCGGCGAAGCCGATCGCTCCGGTGCCGGCCTCGGGCGGCGGCAAGCTCTCGATCGAGCTGCCGGATGACCGCCCGGTGCGGCCCGACGACGGGCCGGCGCGGCCCGACCAAGCCGACGAGCCCTAGGAGATCGACGCCACCAGGCTGAGGGCCTTGGCCAGCTGCGGGTCCGCGATCCCATCCACGCCGGCCGGCGTCATGGTCCGGACCTGGTCGGGGCTCAGCGCCGCCACGTCGGTGGCCCGCTCGACGGTGACGTCGGGCACGATCCCCTCGTGCCAGATCCGGCGGCCGTTCGGCGTCAGCCATTCGACGGTCCCGATGCGCATCGCCGAACCGTCCGAGAGCGGGAACTCGCCGAGCACGGTGCCAGTGCCGTACGTCGGGACCCCGATGACCTCGGCGCGCTTCGCATCCTGCAGGGCGCCCGACACGATCTCGGCCGAGCTGGCGGTGCCGCCGTCGACGAGCACGACCATCGGGATGTCCGTGGCAACGCCGTCGGCGGAGACCGGGTGGTGGGTCTCGTGGCCGTCCGCGTCGCGCTCGATGTAGACGTCGCCCTTGGTCAGGAACTGGCTCGCCACGCCGACCGCCTCGTTGACGTACCCGCCCGGGTTGCCGCGCAGGTCGAGGACCAGCCGGTCGGCACCGGCCGCCTTGATCTCCTTGAGCGCCGCGACGACGTCGTCGGCCGAGCCGTTCGAGAACGAGTCGAGGGCCAGCAGCGCGGTCCGCGAGCCCGGGACCATCGTCCAGGCGACCGACTGGACCGGCACGTCCGCGCGGACCAGCGTGTACTCGCGGTCCTCGCCGTCGACGCCGTTGCGCACGGTGACCGCCACGGACGTCCCGGCCTCGCCGCGGATCCAGCCGATGACCTCGTCGATCTCGTGCCCGGTGGTCGTCTTGCCGTCGACGCTCACGACGATGTCGCCGGACCGCAGCCCGGCCTTCTCGGCGGGGCTGTCGGCGAAGACCGTGATGATCAGCGGCCGGCCGTCCGCGGCCTTGTTGACCTTGACCCCGATCCCGACGTACGTGCCGGACAGCCCGGCCTGGTTCGCGGCCCGTTCGGCCGGGGTCATGAACGAGGTATGGCCGGTGTCGCCGACTGCCGCGGTCAACCCCTTGATGGCCCCCCAGGCGAGCGCCTGGTCGTCGAGCTCGGCGCGCGCGACGTATTCCTTGTGGAGGGTGTCCCACGCCTCGCGGATGAGGGCGAACTCCTTGTCGGACGACGTCAGGCTCGGGGCGGTCGCGAGGGCTCCCGCCGCACCGACCCCGATCCCGACGACGAACGTCGCAATGATCGCGGTCACGATGACCGCCCGTGGGAGCCACGGCCGACGCCGTCGACCGCCCGCCGGTGTCCCCGGCGCCAGGGAGGGGCTGGGCACGACCGGGGTCGCGTCCAGTGGGCCGGATCCGAAGGTCGGTTCGGTCGGGGTTCGATCGGGCTCGAATGGGGGCAACATGACTCACGCGCTTGCGACAGGAACGACCGGAACGCGGGACGCGGTCCGGCACCGGGGGTCTCCCAGCTCGGTGCAGCATGACGCGCCGGCGTTGGCCTGGGGTGTCGAGTCGATAAAGGTTCGCCCACGTCGGGGGCCACTGGCATCCACCGAACGTGCATGGTAGGCTGGCGCACCCAATCCCTAGTGAACCAGTCGGAGATCCCCGTCGCCGTGACCGAGGCACCCGTGAGCGATGTCCAGCCGACCGACGCATCGGCCGCGCCGATCGGACTCGGCCCGCTCCGGACCGCGCCCGCCGGGCTGCCGGATCCCCGGATCAGCCCGCCGACCATCGGCGAGAGCGGGGACCCGTTCACGGCCCTCCGGGTCGTCGACCTGCTGGCCCGCATCGAGCGGGGGCGACCGGTCCGCCTGGCCGACCTCGCCGACCGCCTGGACGCGACCTACCTCGACTGGCTCTTCCCCGTCCCGGTCGTGGCCGACGTGATCCTGCAGCTGCAGGCGAACTGGATGGCCGACTACCGCAACACCTCGGGGATCGCGCTCGACGACGGTCCGCGTGGCGCGACCGTGACCATCGAGGACTCGTCGCGGGTCGATCCCTGGATCGTCCGCCAGGCCCAGCGCCTCGCTGCCGAGTGTACCGAGCGGCTTGCCGAGTTCAGCCGCCGCGACCGACCAGGGTCCGGCGACTGATCCCGGGGCCGCGACCCCGACGTGCTCACGACCCGGCGGCGTCAGGAGGTGCCGACGCCGCCATCCAGCCAGGAAAGGGATGACCCCATGACACAGTCCGGATACGCCAGCGACGACGTCCTCGTCGACGCGGCCTGGGCGCAGGCCCATCTGAGTGACCCCGCGGTCCGCTTCGTGGAGGTCGACGTCGACACGACGGCCTACGAGCAGAGCCACCTGCCGGGCGCGGTCGGCTGGAACTGGACCAGCCAGCTCGCCGACGGGATCCGCCGCGACATCGCCTCGCGCGAGGACTTCAGCACGCTGCTCAGCGAGTCCGGCATCCGCCCGGATACCACGATCGTGCTCTACGGCGACAACAACAACTGGTTCGCCGCGTGGGCGTACTGGCAGCTGAAGCTGTACGGCCATCGCGACGTGCGCATCCTCAACGGCGGGCGCAAGTACTGGCTCGACCAGGGTCTCGCGCTCGACGTGGACGTCCCGGCCTACGCCGCGACCGGCTACGACCTGCCGGAGCCGGACTTCGGTCTGCGCGCCTTCCGCGACGACATCCTGCCGCGCCTCGGCGACGAGTCCCTCGCCCTCGTGGACGTGCGCAGCCCCGCCGAGTTCAACGGCGAGATCATCGCGCCCCCCGGCATGAGCGAGACCGCCCAGCGGGCCGGCCACATCCCGGGCGCCGCGTCCATCCCCTGGGCGCAGACCGTCCGCGAGGACGGCACGTTCAAGTCCGCCGAGGAGCTCGCGACCCTGTACGAGGCGAAGGGCATCACCCCCGACAAGGACATCATCGCGTACTGCCGGATCGGCGAGCGGTCCAGCCATAGCTGGTTCGTCCTGCACGAGCTGCTCGGCTACAAGCGGGTCCGCAACTACGACGGCAGCTGGACCGAGTACGGCAGCCTGATCGGCGTGCCGATCGAGAAGCCGGCGCCCGTCGCGGTCGCCTGAACCCGGCGGGGCCTCGCCCCGTCAGCTGGCGGCGGGCCGGAGTCGTCCGGCCCACGCCGATCGCCTCGACCAGCGCGATGCTCGCGGCCGGCCGGCGGTCGCGCCGTATCATCGCGCCGTGATCCCCAGTCCCCGGCCGAGTGCCCCACTCCGGCTCCGGCGCCTCCCGGACCGCCTCGCGGCGGCCCGGCCGATCGACGTGGCCGAGGCGTTCCGCGACCTGCCCGGGCTCGCCCTCCTCGAGAGCGCCCGCCCGGGCCGCAACGCGCGCTGGACCTACCTCACCGCCGACCCGGTCGCGGTCCTCGAGGGGCCGGCCGCCGGGCCCGACCCGTTCGCCGTGGCGCGCCGGCTGGTGGCGCGACTCGACCGCACCGTCGTGGTGCCGGCCGACGCGCCGCGGTTCCTCGGCGGGCTCGTCGGCTTCCTCGGCTACGACCTGGGCCACGCGCTCGAACGGCTGCCGTCGATCGCCGCGGACGACCAGGGTCTGCCGCTCCTCCGGCTGGCGCTGCACGACTGGGTCGTGGCCTGGGACCGGCGGACCGGCTACGCGTGGCTCGGCGGCCGGGCGCTCGACGGCGACGCCCGCCGCCTGTCGCGCCGGCTCGACGACGTCCATGCCCGGCTGACCAGCCCGGGAGTCCGGGCGCTCGCGCGGGCGGCCGACGAGCCGCCCGACGCGCCGACGCTCGAGTTCCGCTCGGGGCTGACACGCGCCGAGTACGAGGCACGCGTCGAGCTGGTGCGCGAGCACATCGCCCGCGGCGACATCTACCAGGCGAACCTGACCCGGCGCCTGGCGACGCCGTTCGAGGCCGACCCGTGGGACCGCTACCGGCGGCTGCGGACCGGCGACCCGTCGCTCTTCTCGGCGTACCTCGACCTCGGGCCGAGCCAGCTGTCCGGGCGGCCCCGCGCGCTGCTGTCGGCGTCGCCCGAGCCGTTCCTGGCCGTCGACGCCGAGGGCGCCGTCAGCACGGACCCGATCAAGGGCACGCGGCCGCGCGGCCGCGACCCGGGCCGAGGACCGCGCGCTCGCCCGCGAGCTGCTCTCGAGTGCCAAGGACCGCGCCGAGAACGTGATGATCGTCGACGTCCTGCGCAACGACCTGGGGCGGGTCTGCCGCCCGGGCAGCGTCCGCGTCCCGCGGCTCTGCCGCCTCGAGCGCACGGCGGCCGTCCAGCACCTCGTCTCGACCGTCACCGGCCGCCTCGCCGCCGGGCGCGACCCGTTCGACCTCCTCGCGGCCAGCTTCCCGGGCGGGTCGATCACGGGCGCCCCCAAGATCCGGGCGATGGAGATCCTCGAGGAGCTGGAGCCGGTCCGCCGCGGCCCCTACACCGGGGCGCTCGGCTGGATCGGGCCGGACGGGGCGATGCAGACCAGCATCCTGATCCGGACCCTCGTCGCGGACGGCCGGCAGCTGACGCTCCACGTCGGCGGCGGGATCACGTACCGCAGCGATCCTGCCGCGGAGTGGGACGAGACCGTCGCGAAGGCGCGCGGCCCGCTGGCCGCGATCGGCGGGGTCGAGGTCGCCTGACCATGGCCCCGGGACCCGACCACGTCTGGGTGGACGGCCGGCTGCTGCCCGCGGACGGTCCCCACCTGTCGGTCTTCGACCGCGGCTTCCAGCTGGGCGACGGCATCTTCGAGACCCTGCGCGCCCGGGCCGGTCGGACGACCGAGCTGCCCGAGCACCTCGCCCGGCTGCGCCGCTCCGCCGCCGGCCTCGCGATCGCCCTGCCCGCCGACCTCGATGCGCTGATCGCGACGGGGATCGCCGACCTCCTGGCCGCCGAGGGGCTCGCCGGGCCGGACGGCGACGCCTCGCTCCGTATCACGGTGTCGCGCGGCCCGGTCCGGACCCGCGGGCTGCTCCCGTCCGGCGAGGCGGTCCCGGCCACGATCGCCATCCAGGCCTGGCCGGTCGTCCCGCCGGCGGCGGACCACCTCGCCCAGGGGCCTCCACCTCGTGGCCTCGGCCGTGCGGCGCGATCCCGAGAACCCCCTCGCCGCGCTCAAGACGACGTCGCGTGCCGACTACGTCTACGCGCGGGTCGAGGCCCGCCGCGCCGGCGCCGACGACGCCCTGTTCCTGACCATCGACGGGCACCTCTCGGAGGCCACGACCGCCAACATCTTCCTGGTCCGCCGGGCGGCGGACGGGGCCACGGAGCTGGCGACACCGTCGCTCGACTGCGCCATCCTGCCGGGCACGACGCGCTCGTGGCTGCTCGCGTGGGGCGAACGGGTCGGGCTGCGCGTGCTCGAAGGGCGGCTGCTCCCGGCCGACCTGGCGGCCGCCGACGAGGCGTTCATCTCGTCGAGCGTCGCGGGCGTCCTGCCGGTCACCCGCTTCGCCGGGGCGCCGATCGGGAGCGGGCGCCCGGGGCCGTGGTCCGCCCGCGCCCGGGCCGACCGCGAGGCGCTCATCGCGGGCCGGACGACCGACGGCGGATGACCCGCGACGAATTGATCCGGCGGACGCGCCAGCTGGTCGACGAGGGCGATCGCCTCCAGGCGGACCCATCGATGGGCTCGCTACGCGTCTGGCTGCAGCACTCGGACGACCTGCTGTCCACGGCCTGGGGGACCATGGACCGCTACCACCTCTCGTGGCTGATGGTCGGCAAGCCCAAGGGGATCGTTCGCGGCCGCCCGATGACCGCCGAGGAGGAGGCCGCCTACGTCCGCGAGGTCGCGGAGCAGAAGACCGCCGCGCTGCGGATGAGCCTCGACGCCGTGGAGCGCCAGCACATGCCGTTCGCGGGGGAGACCGGCGGGCTGGGTGCGGGCGATGCCTGACCGGCCACCGGACGCCGCCCGCTCGGCCGACGCCGCCCGCGTGTCGGCGATGGGCGGGACGCGGTCGGTCCCGCCGCCCGACCCTGTCGCCCATGACTACCTGCTGCTCGCGCTGCGGCTCGACCAGCGGATCCCCGGGCTCGTCGATGGCTACTTCGGCCCGGCGAACCTCAAGGCGACGGTCGACATGGAGCAGGGCCGCCCGCCGGCGCGACTGCGCGACGACGCGGTCGCGCTGCGGGACCGGCTGGCCGCCGAGGTCGCGGACGACGACCGGCGGACGTGGCTGGACGCGCAGCTCGTGGCGCTCGAGATCCAGGCCGCAGCCCTGGCCGGCGAGCCGCTGCCGTACCTGGACCACGTGGAGTGCTGCT
Source organism: uncultured Chloroflexia bacterium (assembly GCA_963813335.1). Classification (GTDB taxonomy): domain Bacteria; phylum Chloroflexota; class Limnocylindria; order Limnocylindrales; family CSP1-4; genus SPCO01. Next base: position 582,101 of record CAWEYL010000003.1, on the reverse strand, counting down.
TCGCGTTCCGGCCACCGCGCCGGCCCGACACCGAGTTCGACGACGCGGCCGCGGCCATCGATCGGCTGCTCCCCGGCGACGCGACCCTGACCGAGCGCCTCGAGGCGTGGGACCGCCGGTTCGAGATCGCCGTCGACCGGCTACCGGCGGTCCTGGACTGGCTCGTGGCCCGCTTCCGCGCTCGTGCCGCGACGACCTTCGGGTTGCCCGACGGCGAGGACCTGCGGGTGTCGCTGGTCCGCGACCAGCCGTGGTCGGGCTACAACTGGTTCGACGGCGGGCGGCGATCGCGGGTCGACATCAACACCGACCTGCCGATCCGCGCGTCGGCGCTGGTCGACACCGTCGCCCACGAGACCTATCCGGGCCACCACCTCGAGCACGCCTGGAAGGAGGCGGCCCTTGTCGACGGGCTGGGCCGCCTCGAGGCCTCCATCCTGCTGATCAACACGCCCGAGTGCCTGATCAGCGAGGGCCTGGCCGACCTCGGGATCGGCTACGCGGTCCCGGACGACGAGCGGGCCGGCCTGCTGGTCGAGCTGTACGAGCGCGCCGCGCTGCCGATCGCCGCCGATCCGGCTGCGGCCCGCGAGGCCGCGGAGCGGACCGTGGCCCTCACGTCCGCCCGGCGGGCGCTGTCGGCCATCCGCGGCAACGCGGCGATCCTGCGCCACGCCGACGGCCGGACCCACGCCGAGGTGCTGGACTACCTGCAGACCGTCGGGCGGATGGCGCCCGACACCGCCGCGAAGCGGCTCGAGTTCATCGAGCACCCGCTGTGGCGGACCTATGTCTTCGTCTACGCGGAGGGCGAGGCGCTGCTCCGTCGCTGGGTCGACGCGGTGCCGCCCGCGGACCAGGCGGCGCGCTTCGGGCGCCTCCTGCGCGAGCAGCTCACGCCGTCGGCGGTCGGGGCGCCAGATCCCGGCTGAAGCGGACCCGGTCCGCGCCGTCGCCGTCGAAGTCGGCGTAGGCCGGCGTCCCGTAGAGCCGCTGCGTGCCCGGGCCGTCGTCGGGGCGGAAGCCCATGGCGATGTGGAACGCCACCGAGACCCGGTTGCCGGGCCAGGTCACGGCGGAGACCCGCCGGGCGCCGCGAGCCGCCGCATCGTCGAAGAAGCGCTCGTAGAGCCGACGGCCCAACCCGGCGCGGCGCCGGTTCGGGTTCGTGCCGACCATGTGGATGTATGCGGTGGCCGGATCGTCCGGGCTGATGAAGCCGACCAGGAACCCCTCGAGCCGCCGGTCGCCGGACTCCACCACCCACGACGTCCCGGCGAAATGGTCGAACCACAGGCGCGGCAGCAGCATCGCGACCGTCCGGTCGCCGCCCCACCAGTCGTCGACGACCGCGACGATCGTCCGATGGTCGTCGGGCGTCGGCCGGCGGAAGCGCAGCTCGTCGCTCACCGCGCCGTAGCCCAGGCCACAGGGGCCGCGAAGAGGAACTGGAGCGGCACCAGGACGCCGTAGACCTCGCCGAGGTAGTCCGCGAACGGCAGGACCCCGCCCTCAATCCGGGCGTAGAGCCACAGCCCGACCTGGCCGAGCAGCACCGCCCCGACGGCAAGGAGCAGCGCCACGAGCGCCAGCCGTGCCGGCGCCACGCTCCCCTGTGCCCCGAGCTTGAGCGCCCAGGCCACCGCCCACCCGGCGACTGGCGCCACGACGAGCAGCGGTGCGCTCATGGCCAGGACACCGCCGAGCAGCACGATCGCGGCGGCCCCGCCGATCGCGGCGATGACCCCGAAGGCGGCCGCGCGCCCCGCGGAACCGGCCCGTGGCGACGCTGCGGCCGGCTCGGCCGTCCGGTAGCGGTCCGAGGGTGGGTGGGCGAGCCGGCGCTCGCCGGGCGTCGGCGCGGGCGCGCCCGTCGGGGCTTCGGGGGCGGGGTCGTCCATCCCGCCCATCGTAGTCGCCGCACGCTAGACTTCGGGCGTGAGCCACTACAGCCTGGGGCGTCCGCCTCTCGACCTCACCCGCGGCTTCCCCGCCGCGGCCGAGCGCATCCGCGCCAACCAGGACCGATTGGGCGCGCGCGCCCTCGAGGTGGCCCTCGACGCCACACCCGGCATGCGCGAGCGCTACGACGAGGCCGGGCTCCGCCTGCTGCTGCACGACGCGAGCCTGCTCGCGGAGCGCGTCGCCCTGTGCGTCGCCGCGGACGACCCCGCGCCCGCCCACGCCTACGGCGAGTACACGTCCGCCCTGTACCGGCGCCGCAAGGTCTCGATGGACGACCTGGTCGCGCTGTGCGAGGGCCTGCGCGCCGCGCTCCCGGGCGTGCTGGCCCCGGGCGAGATGCCCCCCGCCGATGCCGCGCTCGACGAGGCGATCCGGGCGTACGAGTGGCACCGCCGCCTGGCGGGCGATGCGCGCAAGAAGAACGCCTTCCTGCAGTTCCTCTACAAGGGCGGCTGAGGCGGGCGATGACCGTCAAGTGGGTGCAGCAGGACCCCCTCGTGCTCAATGGCGAGCCGTTCTGCTATGGATCGCGCCTGACCGTCCGACAGCTCCTCGAGCTGCGCGCCAACGGCTACGACCTGGCCCGGATCCTCAACGACCATCCGGAGCTGCGCCGCCTGGGGATCGCCGCCGCGTTCACGTACGCCGCCGACCACCGCGAGCGCTACGCGGACTTCTTCGAGGCCGACGGCTCCCTGACCGGTCCCGGCTATTCCGAAGCGGAGGCGGCCGGCCTGCCGGCCCAGTACCGCCGCGCGGGGATCGTGCTCAAGGCCGCCGCGGACGCGGAGCCCGCAACCGCCTGACCGGCTCTCGCAAGGGCGCTTTCACGAGCTGGTGATACGCTCTTGCTCCGCATCCCGGAGCACGGACGACCGCATGACCGACACCACGACCTCCCAGACCGACGCCGCGGCAGCCTTCGATCCGGCGCGCCGCGCGACCGAGCTCGCCATCCTCGACGCCCTGCGCGGTGTCGTCGACCCCGAGATCGGGATGAACGTCGTCGAGCTTGCGCTGATCAAGCAGATCCTGCTCGGTCCCGACTCGACCGAGATCAAGATGATCCTGACCACGCCGTTCTGCCCCTACGCCGGCTCGATGATCGCGCAGGTCAAGGAGCAGGCGGAGACCGTCGTCGAGCACGACGTGAAGGTGACGCTGCTGGCCGAGCGCTGGGACCCGCGCGACGCCGGGCTGATGTGGTGATCGCGGTCTGGCAGCCCTCGTGACACCTCGTGGTACGTTGAGATGACTCGATCAGCCGCACGAACGACTGACAAGGAGCCGAACGAGCGATGAACCAGAACCCGAACCCGAACCCGAACACCCCGTACGCGTCTTCGACCCCGGCCACCCCGTACGCATCGCCGGCCCAGCTCGGCGTCAAGCCAGATGCCCGGCTGCAGGCCGCGTTCCTCAGTCACGCCTTCCTCTGGATGTTCGCCGGCCTGCTGGTCACGGCGGGCGTCGCCTATCTCGTCCAGTCGAACGAGCGGATCCTCGCGTTCGCCTACGACAGCTTCTTCATCCTGTTCCTGATCCAGATCGGGATCGTGCTGGCGATCTCGGCGGCGATCAACCGGATCAGTGCGAGCGCGGCCCTCGGGCTGTTCTTCGTGTATGCGGCGACCCTCGGCATCACGATCGGCGCGATCGTCTTCGCCTATACGTCCGCGTCGGTCGCCACGGCCTTCGTCAGCGCCGCCGCGATGTTCGGCGCCGCCGCCCTCTACGGCGCCACGACGAAGCGCTCGCTCGATCGGATCGGCGGGATCCTGTTCATGGGCGTGATCGGGATCCTGGTCGCGTCGCTGCTGAACATCTTCCTGCACAACGACGGGCTCTCGTGGGTGATCTCGATCGTCGGCGTCGTGCTGTTCACCGGGCTGACCGCCTTCCATGTCCAGAAGATCCAGGACGGCGCCCTCGCGGCCGCGACCGGTTCCATGGAGAAGGGGGCCGTCATCGGCGCCCTGCTCCTCTACCTGGACTTCATCAACCTGTTCCTGTTCTTCCTGCGCCTGACCGGCAGCCAGCGCTAGCGGATCAGGCGTCGCCCGCGCGGCGTCGCGGGCGGATCGGGGTCCGCCGCTTCAGCAGCCGTCCGGCGTCCTTCGCGGGGACCGGGCGGGAGAACAGGTAGCCCTGCCCGAGGTCGCAGCCCAGCTCGATGAGCCGGCGGCGCTGCGCGTCGGTCTCGATGCCCTCGGCGACGACGCCGATGCCGAGGCCGTGGGCGAGCGCGATGACCGCTTCCACGATCGAACGATCCGCGGTCGCCTCCAGCCCGGCCACGAACGAGCGGTCGATCTTGATGGTGTCGAGCGGCAGGTGCTTCAGGTAGGACAGGGACGAGTAGCCGGTCCCGAAGTCGTCGAGGACCAGGCGCACGCCGAGCTCGCGCAACCGACCGAGCGCCCGCACGCCGACCTCGGACTGGTCCATCACGACCGATTCGGTGATCTCGAGCTCCAGCGACGAGGGCTCCAGGCTGGTCGCAGCGAGGATCTCGGCGATCTCGTCGACGAGGTCGGGCTGGGTGAACTGCCGGGCCGACAGGTTGACGGACATGACGAGCGGGGCCTCGCTCGGCGCGAGGGCCTGCCACGCCGCCGCCTGGCGGCATGCCGTCTGGAGGACCCAGCGGCCCAGCGGCGCGATCAGGCCGGTCTCCTCGGCGAGGCCGATGAACGACAGCGGCGGGACCAGCCCGCGCTTGGGGTGCTGCCAGCGCACCAGCGCCTCGAAGCCGACGATCCGGTCGGTCCTCAGGTCCACGATCGGCTGGTAGTGGGCGCGCAGCTCGTCGCGCTCGAGCGCACGTCGCAGGTCGCTCTCGAGGTCGAGGCGCTCCAGCGTCTGGGCGCTCATCGACGGATCGAAGAGCGCGAACTGCCCGGCCGGATCGCTCTTGGCCCGGACCATCGCGACCTCGGCCTCGCGCAGCAGCTCGTCCGGCGTGACCCGGCCCGGTTCGCCGAGGGCGATGCCGATCGAGGCGCTGATGAACCACTCGCGGCCGCTCAGCGAGAACGGCGCCCGCAGCTCCGACGAGATCACCTGGGCGATCCGCCGCGCCTCGCCCTCGTCCGTGACCGGGTCGAGGATGATCCCGAACTCGTCGCCGCCGAAGCGCGCGACCGTGTCGCCGGGCCGCAGGCACGCGGCGAGCCGCTGGCCCACGGCGATGAGCAGCCGGTCGCCGACCGCGTGGCCGACGCTCTCGTTGATGACCTTGAACCGGTCGAGGTCGAGCATGATCACCGCGATCGGGCCGGCATCGTCCGGGCGGACGCGCGAGAGCGCGTGGGCGATCCGGTCGGTCAGCAGCTCGCGGTTCGGCAGGCCGGTCGTGGGGTCGTACAGGGCGCCTCGTTCCGCGACGTCGACGAGGCGGGCGTTGTCGATGGCGATCGAGGCCAGCTGGGCGAACCGCGTCAGGGCGGCCACATCGCGCGGGCCGAAGGTGCGATCGGTGGCGCTGGACGCCAGGCCGATGACCCCGACGACCTCGTCGCCCGAGAAGAGGGGCACACCCACGACTGCGCTCAGCATGCCGTTCGGCACGATCCCGGCGCGTCGAGCCCAGGCGTCGTAGTCGTCCACGGTGACCGGCTGGCCGGTGAGGAAGACCTGGCCGCCGATCCCCTTGTCGACCGGCTGTCGGTGGCCGACGCCCTGGGCGAACAGCCCGGAACCGTGGCGGAGGTCCAGTTCCCCGCCGCCCGGCTCGGCCAGGAAGATGTACCCGTGCGGGGTGCCCAGCAGCGAGCAGGCGCGGGTCAGGATCGTCTCGAGGAGCATCGCGGCGTCGCGCCGGTCGAGCAGGGCGAGGGCCGTCTCGTCGAGCGCGCGCAGGTACGGGTCGTCGCTGCTGCCCGCGCCGTCGGAGACAGGCGCCGTGGGCTTGGCGAGGTACATCGCCCGGTCGGCCACCGCGACCAGCGCGTCCTTCGAGCGGCCGTCGTCGGGGTAGCAGGAGACGCCGACACTGATCGAGACCGTCGGCGTGCCACGCGACAGGTCGGCGACCGTGCGGCGCAGCCGCTCGGCGATCTCGTGGGCCGCCACCCGGTCGGCGCCCGGCAGGATCGCCGCGAACTCGTCGCCGCCGTAGCGGTAGATGCGGTCGCCGTCGCGGACGGCGGCGCTCATCACCCGGGCGATGCCGGTCAGCAGCGCGTCCCCGGCGGGGTGCCCGCGCGTGTCGTTGAAGGCCTTGAACGCATCGAGGTCCATCATCAGCACCGCGAACGGCCCGCCGCTGCCGCCCGCCCGCACGGCGTCGCCGAGGTCGGCCTGGAAGGCGCCGTGGTTGCGGATGCCGGTGAGGGCGTCGTGCTCCGCCCGGACCCGCACCTCGCCGTGCGCCTCGGCATTCTGGAGCGCGATGGAGGCCTGCCCGGCGAAGAGCTTCGTCAGGTCGAACTCGTTGGCGCTGAAGAACGCCTCCGCCTCGCCCATCCGGCCGATGTTGAGCGTGCCGATGGCCTCGCCGCCGACGAGCAGCGGGACCACGATCATCGACTCCGGCTCGAACGGGGTCCCAGGCACCTGGACGGAGCGGGGATCGAGGTGCGCCTCGTTGGCCAGCACGGCCTCACCGTGGTCGACGACCCAACCGCTGATCCCGACGCCGAGCGGGCTCTCGTGGGCGAGGATCAGGTCGGCGAAGCGGTCGCGGGCGATCACCGCGCGGCGGACGCCGGCGACCCGGTCGACGCGGTAGATGGTCAGCGTGTCGTACGGGACGATCACCTTCAGCGAATCGGCGATCAGGTCGAGGACGCTGTTCGGCTCGAGCGTCGACAGCAGCCGCTCGTTGACCTCCAGCAGCCGGCGCTGGCTGGCGAGCTGGTGGTGCAGCTCGGCCTGCTGGAGCTTGAGGCGGCCCACGTTCGAGGCGTTGACCAGGGCCTGGGCCGCATAGCTCGCGAAGATCCCGAAGGTGGTCTCGTCGTCGGCGTCGAAGCGGTCGCGACCGCGTTTCGAGACGACGACCACGCCGTGCACGACGTCCTCGAAGGCCATCGGCACGATGAGCATCGATTCGGGCTCATCGTTGGAGCCCATGACCACGCCGCGCGGGTCAGCGCCGGCATCGCCCGAGCGGACCGTCTGGTTGTGCTCCGCGACCCACCCGGTCAGGCCCTCGCCGATCGCGACGCGGAGGGTGTCGGGATCGGGGTCGCTGCTGCCGAGGAACGTGCCCTGGAAGGCGATCGGCTCGCAGACGCCGGCCGCGTGGTCGACGCGGTAGACGCGGATGGTGTCGTGGTCGATGAGCCGGCCGGCCTCGCCGACGATGGACGCCGCGATGCCGTCGATGTCGTGGATCCGGTTGAGCCGGACGGCCAGCTCGGAGATGGCGCCGAGGCGTTCGGCGAGGGCATGCGAGGACTCGGCCAGCCTGGCGTTCTGCATCGCAACGGCGATGTGATCGCCGAACGAGCGGGCGAGATCGGTCTCGTCGTCGGACCACTCGTAGTCCGTCCGGTGGTACAGGACGAGCAGCCCGAGGACCTCGTCCCGGAAGACGATCGGCACAAAGCACATCGAGCGGATGCCCTCGGCGCGGTACATCCGCTGGAGGCGCGGGACCGTCCCTTCGAGCTCGCCGGCGAGGACCGTGACATGCCGCTCGCGCAGCGCGGTCATGCCGACCGTCTGGGCGTCGCGTGGGAGGCTCGCGATCAGGTCGAGCATCACGTTCGACAGGCCGCGCTGCGCGGCGAGGTTCAGGGGCGCGGGCGAATCGTCGTAGATCCACAGCCCGGCCCGGTCCGCGCCGAACAGCGTGAACGAGGCGTCGATGACCTCCTCGAACAGCCGATCGAGGTCCTGGCTGCTGCTGACCTCGGCCACGATCCGGCGCAGGGCGGCGGCGCGGGTCGCCTCATCGGCACCCGGTCCCCCCTCGGCCTTGCCGAGCGGACGCGGCCGGGTCGGCGGACGGTGGGGTCGGGCCCGAGAGCCGGGTGGGCGGCGCGGCTCCTGAGCGAGGACCATCCGGGTTCGAGTGCCTCCGGTTGACGGCATGACCGAGGGCCGCCGCACACGGTGCGCGACGGTCTGCGCCAAGGTACGGGCGGCAGGAGCGACCCGCGATAGCCCATCCGTACCACGCCCGGACTTCGAGACGCACACGAGACGGTCGCGTGGCACCATGACGATGCCCAGGGCGCGGACCCGACCGGGCGAGCGCTGCTCTCGTTCCACAGGAAGGATCCGATGGACGAACCGTTCGCCGCCCCTCGCTCCCGCCGTGCGCTGCTCGCTGCCGCCGCGGGCGGAGCCGCCGCCCTCGCCGCGTCCGCCGCCATGCCGCTCTCGATGGCGGCCCATGACGTCGATGACGTCCAGCTCGGCGCCGCCAACCCGTCGACGGCCGCCACCTCGATCAGCAACTCGACCGCCGATGCGGACTCCTTCGCGGCCCACGCCACGGGCCTCGGGCTCGGTGTCTCGGGCACCAGCACCGGCGGCGCCGGCCTGTGGGGCTGGAGCATCAGCGCGCCTCCGAACTGGGAGCCCGGGTTCGGTGCGTACACGGGCATCTACGGCTGGTCGCCGACCAACCCCGACACGAGCTTCGTGGGCGCCGGCGTGGTCGGCGACAGCGACGACTGGGGGGTCTACGGCCAGGGCAGCATCGGCGTGTACGGCTACGGCGGGATCGGCGTCGTCGGGGAGAGTGGCGGTCCCGATGCCGGTGTCGTCGCCGTCGGTGCGTCATCCAAGGACCTGGCCCTCGAGGTCATCGGCAAGGCCAAGTTCAGCCGCTCCGGACGGACGACGATCGCCAAGGGCAAGGCGTCGATCAAGATCAACCTCCTGGGGACATCGACCTCCAGTCATGTCCTCGCGGTGCTCGGCTCGGCGCAGACCGGTCGCTGGGTCCGGGCGGTCGTGCCGGTCAGCGGCTCGTTCACGGTGTACCTCAACACCACGACGACCGCGGCCGCGTTCGTCCACTGGTTCGTCATCAACTAGGAGGCGGGCCATGCCACGACCCCAGCCACGCGCGGCCATCCGCCGCACCACGTTCGCGCCGGTCGACCTCGACCGGATGCGGGCTGCCGCCAAGGCGCGCCGGGCCGTCCGACCCGTCGCGTCCACCCGCGCCCTCGACGCCGTCCGCCGTCACCTCGAGGCGATCGCCCGCGGCGACACCTCGGCGTCGCCGGCCGTCCGCAGGGGCACCGGCCGGAGCTGACCCCGAGCCCGGCCGACGCAGGTCGGTCGGGCTCGTGCCGCTCAGTCGGGCGTGAAGTAGTCCGTGATGTACTTCTCGCCCTCGTCGCAGAAGAACGTCACGACCTCGCGGGCATCGGGATGGCCGTCGCGCCACGTCCGCGCGGCGACCAGGTTCGCTCCGGAGCTCGGCCCGACGAACAGCCCGTGCTCGCGCGCCAGGCGGCGCATCTCCGCGATCGAGGCGTCGCTGTCGACCGGGACGAGGTCGTCGATCAGGTCGCGGTGGCGCTCGATGATGCCCGGGATGAACCCGTCGCTGATGCCCTCGATCAGGTGCTTGCCGATCTCGCCGCACATGAGCGTGCACGATTCGTTGGGCTCGACGCCGATGACCGCGACACGCGGGTTGACGGCGCGAACCGCCTGGCCGACCCCGACCAGGGTCCCGCCGGTTCCGACGCCGGCCACGATCGCGTCCGGCACGACGCCGTCCGGCAGCTGGCGGAGCAGCTCCGGCCCGAGCCACTCGCGGTTCTCGTCGACGTTCCACTCGGAATCGAACTGCTGCGGGCTGAAGTAGCCGGGCTGGCTCCCGAGCTCGCGCGCCTTCGCCAGCGCCTCGGTCACGTGGAAGTCGCCGAGGGTCAGGACCTCCGCGCCGAACGCCCGGCTGATGGCCAGCCGCTCCGGGCTCATCCCGTCGGGCATGACCACCAGCATCCGGTAGCCCTTCACGGCCGCGACCATGCTCATCGCGTTGCCCGTGTTGCCGCTCGACGCCTCGACGATCGTGTCGCCGGGGCGCAGCCGGCCCTCGCGCTCCGCCCGCTCGATCATGTAGCGCGCGATGCGCGCCTTGACCGACCCCGACGGGTTGAGGAACTCGAGCTTGACCCAGATGTCGTCGATGCGGATCAGCGGCGTCTCGCCGATGGCGTCGAGGATGGTCGCGGTCCGCGGGTCGGGCCGCATGGTCTCGGTCATCGGGGCAGCCTCCGATCCGTGCTCGGGCCGGGCCGCAGCTCGGCGATCGATGCCAGCATGACGTCCGCGAGGGGCGCCAGGTCGTCCACGGTCCCGATCCCGGACAGGACGCCGATGCACCGGGCGACGCCCGCCGCGCGGCCCATGGCCAGGTCGGCCGCCGAATCGCCCACGACGGCGGTCCGGGCAGGCGCGATCGCGATCAACTGGCAGATCGCGAGGACCATGTCCGGCGCGGGCTTGGCCGGGATCCCGTCGTCGGCACCCAGCGTGGCCTCCACGAGCGCGTCGACCCCGAACGCGCCAAGGGTCCGAAGGGTCGGCGCCCGGTCATCGCTGGTCGCGACCGCGATGTGCCGACCGCTCGAGCGCAGGGCCGTGAACAGGTCGACGAGGTCGGTGACCGCGGTGGCCGACTCGACCGGGTCCGGAGCGTGCCACGCGGACTCGAGCGCGGCGTCGGCCTGCGCCGGCCGAAGGCCGGCGCCAAGCAGGATGTCCCGCGTCGCGTCGCGGATCCGGGCCATCGGGGTCGCCGCGAGATATCCGCTCGCCACCGCTCGTTCGGTCGTCTCGTCGTAGCCGAGGGCCGCGAACAGGGGAACCCGGAGGTCGCGGCCGGTCGCGACCTCCAGGCCGCTGGCCAGCTCTTCCGGCCAGGCGCTCCACATCGCGTGGAAGTCGATCAGCGTGCCGTCCTTGTCGAAGACGACGAGGTCGATCCCGTCGAGCGGCGTGGTCACGCCGTCGCGCCGTCCTCCAGGGCCTCGAGGCCCGCCGGGCTGGTCCGTCCGCCGGTCGCCGCGAGGACGAAGCACGCCTCTGGCGGGAAGGAGACCGTGACGTGCTCGCCGACGGCGGGCAGGGTCAGGTGCGGCTCGTTGAAGGTGTCGAGGGACAGGGCCGTCGGCGCCGACCCGGCGGCGCCGTCGCCGAGGGCGAGGCGGAGGCGGACGATCGAGCCGAGGAAGTTGATGTCCTCGATCTGGCCGCGGAGCCGGTTCCGCCCCTCGGATCCCTCGCCGAGCTCGATCCCCTCCGGACGGACCGCCAGGGTCACGTGCGCGCCGGAGGCCGCGTCGGTGATCGGCCTGGCGGTCCGGACCTCCTGGCCGGCCAGCGAGAGCCGTCCGCCAGCCGCATCGATCACTGCGGCATCCACCAGGTTCAGCGTCCCCACGAACGAGGCGACGAACGTCGTCGTCGGGTAGTTGTAGATCTCGAACGGTGTCCCGATCTGCTCGATCCGGCCGTCGCTCATCACGACCACCCGGTCGGAGAGCGAGAGGGCCTCCTCCTGGTCGTGGGTGACGTAGACCGTCGTGATCCCGAGCTGGCGCTGGATCGCCCGGATCTCCTTGCGCAGCGAGATGCGGATCTTCGCGTCGAGCGCGGACAGGGGCTCGTCGAGCAGCAGCACCTGCGGCTCGATCGCGAGCGCCCGGGCGAGGGCCACGCGCTGCTGTTGGCCGCCCGACAGCTGGTACGGGTAGCGGCCGCCGCGATCGGAGAGATGGATCATCTCCAGCAGCTCGGCAACGCGGGTGCGGATCTCCGCCCCCGGCTTGCCGCGCACCTTGAGCCCGAACCCGATGTTGTCGGCGACTGTCAGGTTCGGGAAGAGTGCGTAGGACTGGAACACCATGCCGACGTTCCGCTGGTTCGGCGGCTTGCGCGTGATGTCGGCCCCGTTGACGGTGATCCGGCCGGCCGTCGGGATCTCGAAGCCCGCGATCATCCGCAGGGTCGTGGTCTTGCCACAGCCGGACGGCCCCAGGAACGACACGAACTCGCCTCGCTCGGCCTGCAGGTTGAAGTCGAGGACGGCGGCGACGTCGCCGAAGTGCTTCTGGATGCCGGTCAGCTCGAGGAAGGTCATGGACGGGGTGCCTCCATGGGTCAGCGGGCGCCGGCCAGGGTGATCCGGCTCCGCGAGCCGCGACCCACGATGGAGATGGCGATCATCGCCAGCCAGGTCAGACCGAAGCTGATCAGCGACACGGCGGCCGCCTCGTAGCTCCGGCTCCCGCCGAGCAGGTTCAGGAACGGCCCGAAGGCCGGGCGGACGAGATAGGCGGCGACGGTGAACTCGCCGATCACGATCGCGAGGCTCAGGAACGCGCCGGACAGCAGCGCCACGCGCAGGTTCGGCAGGATGATCTTGACGATGATCGTGAACCATCCGGCGCCGAGGCTCTGGGCGGCCTCCGTCAGGGTCCGGATGTCCATGGCCCGCAGGCCGGCGTCGATCGAGCGGTACATGTACGGCAGGGACAGGATGATGTAGGCGAAGACCAGCAGCGCGGTGCTGCCGATGTCGGTGTAGGTGAACGGCAGCGGTGGCCGGCTGTACGCCCGGATCAGCCCGAACACCAGCACGACGGGCGGGATGACGAACGGGAGCAGCGTGATCAGCTCCACGAGCGGGCGGAGGCGCGGGACCCGCAGCCGGACCCAGTAGGCGGTCGGGACGATCAAGGCGATGCTCAGCACGACCGTGATGACGCCGACGATGAAGGAGTAGCCCAGGCTCGACCAGAACCCCGGGTTCGCCAGGGCGTCGGTGTACGCGGAGAACGCCGGCTTCTTCCGCATCGAGAACTCGAACGTCGCGATGAGCGGCACGAAGAAGTAGGTCACGCCGATGATGAAGACGACCCATGCCCACGGCGAGCCGAGGCGCCGTCGCGGCCGCTTGGTCGCGGCCGTGGACGAGGCGACCGATTCGAGTGCACCGGGCGCGCGTGGACCGATGGCAGGCTGCCCGCCGACGGTCATCGCATCCACCGCTCGGCGCGCCGCTGCAGGAAGCTGTAGGCGAGGATCGAGATCGCCATGATCCCGACGCCGCCCATCGCGATGGCGTACCCGAGCCCGGCGTTGTGGAGCACGTCGCCGCTGATCTGGTTGCCGATGACCAGCGTGACGAGCGGGATCTGGCCGCCGGTCAGCTGGTAGGCCGTCGCCTGCGCCCCGAAGGAGTTGCCGAACAGCAGGATCATGCTGCCGAGCAGGGTGGGGGTCAGGATCGGCAGCGCGACGCGTCGCCAGTATTGCCGTCGGGTCGCGCCCATGTTCTCGGCGGCCTCGCGCCACTCGGGCCGCAGCCCGTCGATGGCGGGCGCCATGATCAGCACCATGAGCGGGAATTGGAAGAAGAGGTAGACGAGCTCGAGGCCGAGCTTCGAGTAGAGGTTGAACCCGCTGGCCCAGATGTCGATGCCGAGGTTCTTCAGGATCACGGTGACCATCCCGAGCTGGCCGAGCGTGAAGGTGAAGGCCAGGGCGAGCGGGATGCCGGCGAAGTTCGAGGCGACTCCCGAGAATGTCATGAGCGAGCTCCGCAGGAAGCGCGGCAGGCCGCCGAGGATGACGGCACCCGCGAGGGCGAAGCCGAACAGGCCGCCGAGGATCGCCGTGACCAGGCTGATCTCGATGCTGTTCCGGAACGCCGCCAGGATGCGGGCGTCCGAGAGGTCTGCGTAGTTCTGCAGGGTCGCGTTGCCCGCCGGGTCGAGGAAGCTGCCGATCACGAGGAAGGCCAGCGGGACGCCCAGGAACAGCCCGCAGAAGAGGAAGAACGGCACCAGTCCCAGCCAGGACCAGCGCCGGCGTTGCGTCGCGGGACGCGCCGGTGGCGCGTCCCGCTCTGCGATGACCGTGGCGGAGCCGCTCACGATCGTCGGATGTGGGTCGGGGTGCCTACTTGACGTCGGCGCCGACGACCGAGTCCCACTGCTTGGTGATCAGGTCCTTGGCGGCCGCGGCCTGCGCCGAGGTCGGGTAGACCGCACCGGAGATGTCCGGCAGCTTCGCGATCAGGTCGGTCGCGACGCCGCGGGCCTTCAGGTCCGCGAGACGGGTCGTGTGGCAATAGCCCTTGAGCCACCCGGTCTGGCCCTCGTCGGAGTACAGGTACTCCATCCAAAGCTTGGCGGCGTTCGGGTGCGGGGCGTAGGCGCTGATCGCCTGCGCGTAGACGCCGAGGAACCGGCCGCTGGCCGGGACGACGACGTCGATCTCCGGATTGCCGGCGGCGATGTCCTTGTGGGCCAGCGCGTTGTAGGCCCAGCGGATGGTGATCGGCGTGGCGCCCGCGTCGATGGTCGCCGTCTTGGCGATCGTCGGAACGAAGTTGCCGGCCTTGTTGAGGTCCGCGAAGAACGACAGCCCCTTGGAGGCGTCATCGAGGGAACCGCCATTCGCCAGCGACGACGCGTACACCGAGTTGATGGCCTGGCTCGACTGGCGCGGATCGCCAGCGAGCGCGACCTGGTTCTTGTACTCCGGCTTCTGGAGGTCGGCCCAGTCGGCCGGCGAGTTCTTGACCGCGGCCTTGTTGATCTCGAAGGTCAGGATGCTGAAGTAGTCGCCGTACCAGTAGCCGTCCGGGTCCTTGAGCTTGGGATCGATGGTGTCCCAGGTCGAGACCTTGTAGGGCTGGATCAGCTTGTCGGTCTTGGCCGGGTCGCCGAACGTGATGCCGACGTCGACGACGTCCGGCGCCTGCGGCCCGGGGTTGTCCTTGTTGGCCTTGATGGCCTCGATCTCGTCGCCGGAGCCGGCGTCCGGGGTGATCTCGTTCACGGTCAGGCCGTACTTGGCCTTGAACGCCGTGATGATCTCGCCGTAGTTGCACCAATCGTGCGGCAGCGCGATGACCGACAGCTGGCCTTCCTTCTTGGCGGCATCGATCAGCTGTTGGCTGGCGCCGCCTGCGCCCGCGGCGGCGGACGCGCCGCCTGACGGTGCCGGGCTCGAACTGCTCGAGCAGGCTGCGAAGACGAGGCCAGCGACGGCCAGCAGGCCGGCTGCGCGAGTCACGGAGCGTCGCGTTGACAAGGTGTCTCCTCCGATCTCGATACGCGAGTTGGCACGGGTGCCACGAGCACGTCGATGGGTCGCGCCGATCGCCCGAGCCCTCCTCGACCCGGATCGGCCCTCCGCGGGATCGCCCGTATCGGCGCTCCTAGGTGTCGCCGCTGCATCGATCGCCGCCACTCGCATTGGACAGCCCGGACGGCCGGGCGTCAAGAGATTGTGAGGGCATTGGTAACGCCGCGTGAGCGCGTTGCGTCGGTCCAGCCGCTTCCTCTCATGGAGCGGCGGGGCGCCTCAGGCGCGCAGCCGCGCCATCCCGGGATCGAACAGCGGATCCGCGGCGACGGTCGCCGCCAGGTCCCTTCCGAACGAGACGACCGACAGCGCCGTCC
Organism: uncultured Chloroflexia bacterium; assembly: GCA_963813335.1. GTDB lineage: Bacteria > Chloroflexota > Limnocylindria > Limnocylindrales > CSP1-4 > SPCO01. The sequence goes on along the minus strand of CAWEYL010000003.1, from coordinate 566,739 downwards.
CGGGGGTCGCGGCGGCCGCCGGGACCCACGCGTAGGCGATCGACTGCCCGATGGTGTAGCCGAACGCCGCGCTCGTGACGTAGCCCACGGTCCGACCACCGGCGACCACCGGCTCCTTGCCCAGAAGCACCTCTGCCGGGTCGTCTAGGACCAGTGGCACGAGCCGTCGCGACGCCGTCGCCTCGCCCCGGCCGGCGATGGCCGCGCGACCCATGAAGTCGCCCTTGTCGAGCCGGACCGCGAACCCGAGGCCGGCCTCGTACGGGTCGTGCTCCGTGGTCATGTCCGTGCCCCACGAGCGGTAGCCCTTCTCGAGCCGCAGGCTGCCGAACGCGCTGCGGCCCGCGGCGATGAGCCCGTGCGCGCGGCCGGCCACCCACAGCTCGTCCCACAGCTTGCGGCCCATGTCGGCGGTCGTATACAGCTCCCAGCCGAGCTCGCCGACATAGGAGAGGCGGAGCGCGGTGACCGGCACGTGCGCCACGTGGAACGAGCGCGCCTTGAAGTAGCCGAACGCCTCGTTGGAGACGTCGATGTCGGCGAGCGACGCGAGCACGTCGCGGGCTCGCGGGCCCCACAGGCCCAGGCAGCAGGTGCCGGCGGTGGTGTCGTGGATGACGACGCTGCCATCCGTGGGGGCATGGCACTCGAGCCACGCGAGGTCGAGATTGCCGTTCGCCCCGATCTGGAACCGCTCCGCCCCGAGACGGGCGATCGTCAGGTCACTGCGGATCCCGCCGTCCGCGCCGAGCATGAGCGTGTACACGACGGTCCCGACCGGCCGGTCGAGACGGTTGGTCGTCAGCCCATCGAGGAACGCCAGCGCGCCGTGGCCCGTCACCTCGAGCCGCTTGAGCGAGGTCATGTCGTACAGGGCGACGCCGTCGCGGGTGGCCAGCGCCTCCGCGCCGGCGATCGGCGACCAGTAGCGCGAGGCCCAGTCGCCACGGGCCGGGATGCGGTCCTCGTAGCGGTCGAGCAGCCTCGCGTTCGCCTCGTACCAATGCGGCCGCTCCCAGCCGCTGCCCTCGAGGAAGCGCGCGCCGAGGTCCACCTCGCGGTCGTGGAACGGGCTCGTCCGCAGGGGTCGCGGCGACTCCATCGGCTGGAGCGGGTGCAGGATGTCGTAGACCTCGATGAAGTTCTGCACGCCGCGCTCGCGCACGTAGGCGGGTGCCAGCTGGTGGGCTTCGAACCGGTCGATATCGCACTCGTGGACGTCGACCGTCGGGGCGCCGTCGACCAGCCATTCGGCCGTCGCCTTCGCGACCCCGGCCGAATGCGTGACCCAGACGGCCTCGGCCAGCCAGAAGCCGCGGACCTCGCGGGACTCGCCCATCAGCGGCATGCCATCCGTGGTGAACGAGAAGACGCCGTTGATCCCCTCCTCGCACGTGGCGCCTCGCAGGGCCGGGATGACGGCCTGGGCCCAGGCCCACGACTCGGCGAAGTCGTCCGGCGTGAACTCGAGCACCGAGGGCATCACCGGCGCCTCGGCGGGCGACAGCAGGGAGCCCGGGTCGATCGGCATCGGCCGGTGGCCGTACGCCCCGATCCCCAGCCGGTCGACGTGCTCGCGGGCGTAGAGGTCGCGGTCCTGGACCCGCAGGATGGGCCGGGTGTCCTCCAGCGCGGGCGATGCCGCGATGGCCGCGAGGGCCGGCAGCGGCGAGGTCCTGACGTACTGGTGGGCCAGCGGCTGGAGCGGGACCGGGACGCCGGCCAGTGCACCGACCCGCGGTCCCCAGATGCCGGCCGCGCAGACGACGATGTCGGCCGGGAACTCGCCGCGGTCCGTGACGACGGCCGTCACCCGGCCGCCCTCCGTGCGGATGGCGGTGACGGTCTGCTCGCCCAGGAACCGGGCGCCGGCGTCGGTCGCCCGGCGCGCCTGCGCCTCGCTCGCCCGGACGGCCTTGGCGAGGCCGTCCGTCGGGACGAGATAGCCGCCGAGGACGACCTCGCGGCCCAGCAGCGGCCACGCCGCCAGGCATTCATCGGGGTCGAGGAGGCGCCCGTCGATCCCCCACGACTGTGCGAGCCCGTGGCGCCGTCGCAGGTCGACGAGCCGCTCCGGGGTGAGCGCGATCTCGAGCCCACCCACCTGCTGGAAGCACCACTGGCCGTCGAGCGTGAGCGAGCTGAGCTTCTCGACGGTGTAGCGGGCGAACTCGGCCATGGTCCTGGAGCCGTTGGTCTGGAAGACGAGCCCCGGGGCGTGGGAGGTCGAGCCGCCGGGCGCGAACAGCCGGCCCTGGTCGAGGACCGTGACATCGGTCCAGCCGCGCGACGCGAGCTCATCCGCGAGCGAGCATCCGACGATGCCAGCCCCGATGATCACGACCCGTGGCCCTCGGTTCATGGGGTCTCCCGATCTCGCGCGGAAACGACGATGCCGGCGCCCCGGTGGGACGCCGGCATCGGGATCAGCCTCGGCCTAGGAGGTGGGCATCCACGCCTGCCACACGTCCGGGTGGGCGTCGATCCACGCCTTGGCGGCGTCCTCGTCGGACATCTTCTTGGTGGTGATCGAGTCGGCGACCTCGTTCTGGTCGGCGTTGGACCACTTGAAGTTCTTGATGAAGGCCGCCGCGTCCGGGTTCTTGGAGATGAACTCGGTGCGGACGATCTTGTTGAGGATGTACGGCGGGTAATCGCAGGCCACCTTCTTGAGGTCGGCGTCGCAGCCCGCGGTATACGGCGGCAGCTTGACCTGGACGAGCTTGATCTCGTTCAGCAGCCACTGCGGGTCGTAGAAGTACCCCAGCAACGGGGTCTTGTTCTTGTCGGCCGCCTGGAAGGCGGTGATGGTCGCTGCCTCGCTGCCCGAGAAGATGACCTTGTAGTTCAGCTTGAGGTTGGCGATGAGCGCCTCGTCGTACTGCACGAAGGTCGGGTTGGCGCCCAGGAACTGGCCCTTGCCGCCCGACTCGGGGGTCTTGAACATGTCGGCGTACTTGTTGAGGTTGTTCCAGTCGGTGATGTCCGGGTACTTCTCGACCATCCAGCCGGGGACGTACCAGCCGATGATCCCGGTCACGCCGTTGGGCCCGGCGTCCGTGGCGAGCTTGGTGTCGGCGATGTAATGCTTCTCGAGCTCGGGATGGCCCCAGTTCTCGAGGATCACGTCGACCTGGCCGGTGTCGAAGCCCTGCCAGGCGATCTCCTCGGCCAGCGTGTCGGTCTTGACCTTGTAGCCCATCTGCTGGAGCAGGCACTGGGCCACGGCGACGTTGGCCTCGGCGCCGACCCACTCGTTGATCATCAACTGGACGTTGCCCTTGTCGCCGCTGCCCTTGCAGGTGGCGGCGGCGGGGGCGGCACTGGTGCTGGGGGCGGCGGATCCTGCGGCCGACGCCGCCGCTGTCGCGCTCGCCTGCGCGACGGTCGGCGCGGGCGCCGAGGCACCCGAGCTCTTCGCGCATCCGGTGACGACGATCGCGACGATCGCCACGCCGCTGAGCCAGCGGCCGATCCGGTGCTCTCGCATCTTCGTGTGCTCCTCCTCCTGCGGCCGGTCTAGCCGGCCCTCGCTGCCGCGGACCGTCGTCGGCCGCCGGCTCCCTGGGTGATCCGATCGAGCATGATCCCGAGCAGCACGATCGCGACGCCCGCCGCGAGTCCCTTCCCGAACTGCTCGCCACGGGAGAAGCCCGTGATGACGTCGTAGCCTAGCGCGCCGGCGCCCACCAATGCGCCGATGACCACCATCGACAGGACCATCACGATGCCCTGGTTGGTCGCGAGCAGCAGGGTCTTCCGCGACATCGGCAGCTGCACCTTGAACAGCATCTGTCGGTCAGTGGCGCCCGACGAGGCCGCTGCCTCGACGGCGTCGGTCGGGACCGACATGATCCCGACCTCGACGAGGCGGATCACCGGCGGCACCGCGAAGATGACCGCCGCGACGATCGCGGTGAACCGGGACGGCGCGAACAGCGCCAGGGCCGGGATCAGGTAGACGAAGGCCGGGAGCGTCTGCGCAGCGTCGAGCAGCGGTTGCAGGACGCGCCGCACGCGGGCGTTGCGCGCCGTGGTGATCCCGAGGGCGATCCCGATGACCAGGGTCAGCACCGTCGCCACCACCACGTTCGCCAGGGTCACCATCGAGTGATTCCAGAGGTTGAGGACGACGATCAGCCCGAGGCAGATCGCCGAGATCAACGCGGCCCGGCTCCCCGAGATCGCCCAGGCCGCGATGACGGCGATGGCGACGACCAGCCACCAGGGCGACGACGTGAGCACGCTCTCGATCGGGTTCAGGACGACGTTGGTCACGACATTCTGGAGTCCGATGGTCGCGAACGAGAAGGTCGACGTGATCCAGTCGACCGCCGCATTGACAGGGTCGGCCAGCGACACCTGGACGGTGTCGGGGAACGACGTCGCATCGACGAGTGCCGGGGCGATGAGCCCGGCCGCGAGGAGGATGGCGGGTCCGACCAGACGCTGCCAGCCCGGCCGGCCGCTCCGACGGCGGGCGATCCGGGCGCGAGGCGAGAGCCACTCACCGGCGGCGTGCGTCAGGCGGTCGAGGACGATCGCCAGGATGACGATCGCGAGCCCCGCATCGAAGGCCGTGCCGACATCGACCTTGGAGAGGGCGATCACGATGTTCCGCGCGAGCCCCGGGGCGCCGATGAGGCCGGCGATGACCACCATCGAGAGGCTCAGCATGATGGTCTGGTTGATCCCGAGCGCGATCGCCCGGCGGGCGAGCGGCAGCTCGACCTTGCGCAGCCGCTGCATCCCGGTGGCCCCGAACGCAGAGGCCGCCTCGACGGTGTCGCGCGGGACCCCGCGGATCCCCAGGGTGGTGATGCGGATGGCCGCCGGCAAGGCGTAGATCAGGGTCGCCACCGTCGCCGACGGCGAGCCGATCAGGAACAGCAGCGTCATCGGCGTCAGGTACGCCAGGGTCGGCATGATCTGCATGACGTCGAGGATCGGCGACAGCAGCGCGTTAAGACGGTTGCTGCGGCCGGCGGCGATCCCGAGGGGCAGGCCGATCGCCAGCGCGATCAGGACTGCGGCGAGCACGACGGAGAGGGTCGCCATGCTCTCGTCCCAGAGGCCGAGCACGCCGAGGGAGGCGAAGCCGAGGCCCGCGAGCAGCGCCAGGCGCCAGCCGCCGAACAGCAGGCCGAGGGCGCTGACCAGGCCGATGACGCCGGGCCAGCCGAGCGACGCGAGGACCTCGTCGAAGAGGTCGACGAGCGACGTCACGCCGATCCGGACCGGGTCGAGGATCTGGCGGTTCTCCGCGATCACGTCCTTGATCCCGTTGAGCCAGCGGAAGATGTCCGCGTCGTCGTCGTGGGGGAGGGTCCACTGGCCGTTGAACAGCAAGTACGCCACGACGGCGGCCAGGCCGAGCACGGCCAACAGCGCCTTCTTCGAGCTCGCGGGGTTCGGAAGGGTGGTCTCCCCCCAGCGGACCGTGGTCACGCGGCGTCACCGCCGGCGATGGCCTCGAGGACATGGGCACGGTCGACCACGCCGACGAGCTTCCCGTCATCGACCACGCGGATCGGCCGCTCGCTCGCGGCCACGGCGTGGACCGCCGAGCGGATGACGGTGTCGGAGGTGAAGACCGGGCCGTCGAGGACGTCGTCGGGGGTGGCGTCGCGCATCACCCAGCGCAGGGTCAGGACGTGCGACTTCGGGATGTCGCGCACGAAGTCCTTGACGTAGTCGTCGGCCGGGCGGGCGACGAGCTCCTCCGGACGGCCGATCTGCACGATCTGGCCGGCCCGCATGATCATCACGTGGTCGCCCAACTTGAGCGCCTCGGCCAGGTCATGGGTGATGAAGACCATGGTCTTGCCCAGCTCGTGGTGCAGCCGCAGGATCTCGCTCTGCATGTCCCGTCGGATCAGCGGGTCGAGGGCGCTGAACGGCTCGTCGAGCAGCATCACCTCCGGGTCGCCGGCGAGCGCGCGGGCCAGGCCGACCCGCTGCTGCTGGCCGCCGGACAGCTCCTCCGGGTAGCGGTCGGCCATGCCGTCGAGGCCGACCAGCCCCAGCATCGAGCGGGCGCGCTCGAGGCGCGTCGCCTTCGGCTCGCCGCGCAGCTCCAGCCCGAAGGCGATGTTGTCGAGGACCGGTCGATGCGGCAACAGTCCGAAGTGCTGGAAGACCATCGAGAACTTCTTGCGTCGCAGCTCGCGCAGGCGGGCCGGGCTGGCGGCCAGGATGTCCTCGCCGTCGAGGTCGACCGTGCCGAGCGTCGGCTCGATCAGGCGGGTCAGGCAGCGGACGAGCGTGGACTTGCCGCTGCCCGACAGGCCCATGACCACGAACACCTCGCCCGGCTTGACGTCGAACGAGACATCGCGGACCGCGATGGTGCCGCCCTGGGCGGTCACCGCCGCCTCGATGGCCTCGGCGTCCGGCGGCGTGCTCGCGCCCTTCGCGATCTTCGCCTCCGCCGGGCCGAAGACCTTCCACAGGTCGCGGACGGTCAGCCCGCCGGCTGCCCCCGCTGGCGTCGGCTCCGTCATCGTCGCGCTGACCCTCCGTACGAACGCGATGGCCGCCCGACGTCAGCCGCCGAACCAGCCTGTGGGACCGGGTGCCGAGTTCTGCCAGATGTGCTTGGCCTCACGGTACTCGTCCAGACCGCCGGGGCCAAGTTCCCGCCCGATGCCCGACTGCTTGAAGCCGCCCCATTCGGCCTCGGGCAGGTAGGTGTTGTAGTCGTTGATCCAGACCGTGCCGTGGCGGAGCCGGGCGGCGACCCGCTGCGCGCGCTCGGGATCGGCCGTCCAGACCGCGCCGGCGAGGCCGTAGGTGGTGTCGTTACCCAGCTCGATCGCCTCATCCTCGGTCGTGAACCGCTCGATGGTCAGGACCGGCCCGAAGACCTCCTCGCGGATGATGCGCATGCCGCGGTCGACGTCGGCGAAGACCGTCGGGCGGTAGAAGAAGCCGGTCTGCAGCTCGGGCTCCGACGGGCGCCGGCCGCCGGCGACGAGCCGGGCGCCCTCCTCGAGCGCCGAGGCGACGTAGCCCTCCACCCTGGCCCGGTGCTCGGCGGTGATCAGCGCGCCGGCCTCTGTGGCGTCGTCGAGGCCGACGCCGAGGTGGATCAGGTCGGCGCGGCGGCCGACCTCGGCCACGAACCGGTCGTAGATCTCGTCCTGGACGATCGCCCGGCAGCCGGCCGAGCAGACCTGCCCGGAATGGGTGAATGCGGCGGTCAGGGCGTTGTCCACGGCGGTCTCGAAGTCGGCGTCGGCGAAGACGATGTTGGGGCTCTTGCCGCCGAGCTCCAGGGCGACCTTCTTCATGTTGCCGGCCGCGCCGCGCATGAGTGCCCGACCCGCCTCGATGCCGCCGGTCAGCGAGACGAGGTCCACGTCCGGGCTGTCCGCGAGCGCCTGCCCGACCCGGCCGCCCGGCCCCAGCACGAGGTTGACGACGCCGGCCGGGACGCCGGCCTCGGCGAGCAGGCGGGTGAGGTGGATGGCGGTGAGCGGCGTGACCGACGCGGGCTTCATCACCGCGGTGTTTCCGGCGGCCAGCGCCGGCGCGATCTTCCAGGAGAGCTGCAGCAGCGGGTAGTTCCATGGGGCGATCAACGCGCAGACGCCGACCGGCTCGTGGACGATCCGCGAGCGGACGTCAGGGTTGTCCTGATCGACGATGCGATCGTCGTCGTCGGACGCGAGGCCGGCGTAGTAGCGGAAGCAGCGGGCGACATCGGCGATGTCCCAGCGGCTCTCGCGCATGGCCTTGCCGGTCTGGAGCGTTTCCTCGCGGGCGATCGCCTCGAGGTCGCGGTCGATCAGCTCGGCGACGCGGGTGAGGACGGCGGCGCGGTCGGCGGCCGGGGTGCGCGGCCACTCGCCGTGGTCGAAGGCGCGGCGGGCGGCGGCGATGGCGGCCTGGACCTGGTCGTCGGTCGCGACGTCCACCTCGGTCACGACCGAGCCGTCCGACGGATTGATCACGGGGCTGCACGTGCGGTCGCCCGAGGCGACCCACGCGCCGTCGATGTACAGGTCCGGCAACGGGATCCCTCACTCGATCGTCGCTGGCTGGGCCGCTAGGGTCGGGGGTGGCGCGGCCGTCGTCAAGGCGGCGGACCGCCTGTCAGGTCGGCCCGAGGTCCATCCGGCCCGACCGCCGCGCTACCCTTCGAGGGTGGACCCGACCCGCACCGGCGGCACCGACCGTCACCCGTCCCCGCACCCGGACAGACTGTGGCGGCACCCCGACCCGAAGCCCGCCTACGACGTCGTGATCATCGGCGGCGGCGGGCACGGGCTGGCCGCCGCGTACTACCTCGCGAAGAACCACGGGATCGCGAACGTGGCGGTGGTCGAGCGCGGCTGGCTGGCCGGCGGGAACATCGCCCGGAACACCGCGATCATCCGCAGCAACTACCTGTGGGACGAGAGCGCGGCCATCTACGAGCACGCGCTAAAGCTGTGGGAGACGCTCCCCGAGGAGCTCGACTACGACCTCCTCTTCAGCCAGCGCGGCGTGATGAACCTCGCCCACAACCTGGGCGACGTACGCGAGGGCCAGCGGCGAGTCCACGCGAACCGGCTCAACGGGGTGGACGCCGAGTGGCTGACACCCGACGACGTCAAGCGCCTCTGCCCGATCGTCAACGTCGCCGACGACGTGCGCTACCCGGTCCTCGGCGCGACGTGGCAGCCACGTGGCGGCATCGCCAAGCACGACCACGTCGCGTGGGGGTACGCCCGGGCCGCCGACGCGCTCGGCGTCGACCTCATCGAGGGCGCCGAGGTGACCGCCATCGACATCGAGCACGGCCGGGTCACCGGCGTCCAGACCTCGCGCGGCCGCATCGCCGCCGGCAAGGTCGCGATCGTCGCCGCCGGTCACGCGTCGGTCGTCGCGGCGATGGCCGGGATCCGCCTGCCGCTCCAGAGCCACCCGCTCCAGGCGCTGGTCTCCGAGCTGCTCGAGCCGGTCCACCCGGTCGTGGTCATGTCGAACGCCGTCCACGTCTACGTCAGCCAGGCGCACAAGGGCGAGCTGGTGCTCGGCGCCGGCATCGACGGCTACAACGGCTACGACCAGCGCGGCGCCTTCCACATCATCGAGCACCAGATGGCCGCTGCCCTCGAGCTCTTCCCGATGTTCGCGCGCGCGCACGTGCTGCGGACGTGGGGCGGGATCGTGGACGTGTCACCCGACGCCTCGCCGATCATCGGGCTGACGCCGGTCGGCGGGCTGTACCTCGACTGCGGCTGGGGGACCGGCGGGTTCAAGGCCACGCCGGCGTCCGGCTGGGTGCTGGCCCACACGGTCGCGCACGATGCCCCGCACGAGCTCAATCGGCCGTTCGCGCTGGACCGCTTCACGACCGGCGCCCTGATCGACGAGCACGGCGCCGCCGCCGTCGCCCACTGATGCTGTCGATCCCCTGCCCGTGGTGCGGGCCGCGCGACGAGACCGAGTTCCGCTACGGCGGCCAGGCGGGCATCGCCTACCCGGCCGATCCCGACGCGCTGACCGACGCCGAGTGGGCCGACTACCTGTTCATGCGCGACAACCCGAAGGGCGCGTGGCGCGAGCGCTGGGTCCACACGGCCGGTTGTCGGCGCTGGTTCGACGTGACCCGCGACACGCTGACCAACGAGATCCTCGGATGAGCGGGCGGCGCCTGCCGGCTGGCGGCGACCGGATCGACCGGGAGCGGCCGATCAGCTTTGAGTTCGACGGGCACCCGATGACCGGGTTCGCCGGCGACACGCTCGCGTCGGCGCTGCTGGCGAACGGCGTCGATGTCGTCGCGCGGAGCATCTACGACGACCGGCCCCGCGGCGTGATGACCGCCGGCCACGAGGAGCCGAACGCGCTCGTCCAGGTCGAGCGCGCCGATGGCGTGTCCGAGCCGATGGTGCGCGCCACGACCCTGCCGCTCGAGGAGGGGATGCGAGCGTGGCCGCTGGCGGGGAAGGGCCGGCTGGTCGACCAACGCGACGACGTCCGGTTCGACAAGCGGTACGCGCACGTCGAGGCGCTCGTCATCGGGGCCGGGGCGTCGGGGATGGCGGCGGCCGCGGACGCACGCGCTGCCGAGCCGGATGCGCGGGTGCTGGTCGTCGATGCGGATCCGGTCGCGCGCGAGGGGGTCCTCACCGACACGACGGCGCTCGGGATCTACGACCACGGCTACGTGACCGCCGTCCAGCGGCGCCCGACCGCGCGGACCGAGGGCCGACTGTGGCACATCCGGGCCGGCCGCATCGTGATCGCGACGGGCGCCACGGAGCGGCCGATCGTCTTCGCCGACGACGACCGGCCGGGGATCATGCTGGCGAGCGCGGCCGCGACGTACGTCGAGCGGTACGGGGTCCGTCCTGGCGACCGGGCCGCGGTCTTCACGAACAACGGCACGACGGACGCGGTGCTCGACGCCCTGCGCGCGGCCGGGACGACCATCGTCGCCGAGGTCGATGCCCGGCAGGGCGACCGCGTGGTCGGCACCGGCGGCGACGAAGCCGGTCGTCTGTTATCCGTGGCGATCGCCTGGGCGGACGGCCGTTCCGAGACCGTCGAGGCGGACCTGCTCCTCGTGTCAGGCGGCTGGAACCCCAACGTGGCGCTGTGGAGCCAGGCCCGCGGCACGCTCCGCTTCGACGAGCGGATCGCGGCGTTCGTGCCGGACAAGCCCGGGCCGCACGGTCGGATGGCCGCAGTCGGCGCGGCCGCCGGCGACATCGACGGGCGCTCGGCGCGGTCGCGCCGCTCTGGATCGTCCCACCGCCAGGCGACGACCCCGACGAGGACGCCTGGGCGACCCACTACGTCGACCTCCAGCGGGATGCGACCGCGCGCGACGTGCGCCGGGCGCTCGGCGCCGGGCTGACCTCGATCGAGCACGTCAAGCGCTACACGACCATCGGCACCGCGGCGGACCAGGGCAAGACCTCGGGCGTCGTCGCCTCGGCCATCGCGGCGGCGATCCTCGGCCAGGAGGTCGGGGCGGTCGGCGTCCCGACCTACCGCCCGCCGGTCGTCCCGGTCAGCTTCGCCCAGCTCGCCGGCCGCGACCGCGGCGACCTGCTCGACCCGGTCCGGGTCACGCCCATCCACGATTGGCATGTCGCGAACGGCGCCGTCTTCGAGGACGTCGGCCAGTGGAAGCGGCCGCGCTACTTCCCGCGCGACGGCGAATCGATGGAAGCGGCAGTCCTGCGCGAGTGCGCGGCTGCGCGGACCGGGGTCGCCATCATGGACGCCACGACGCTCGGCAAGATCGATCTCCAGGGGCCGGACGCGGGCGTCTTCCTCGACCGCGTCTACACGAACACGTTCTCGACGCTGAAGGTCGGGGCGTGCCGGTACGGCGTCATGTGCCGGCTCGACGGGATGGTCTTCGACGACGGCGTGACCTCGCGGCTCGCCGAGGACCGCTTCCACATGACGACCACGACGGGCAACGCGGCCCCGGTCCTCGACCACCTCGAGGAGTTCCTCCAGACCGAGTGGCCGGATCTGCGGGTCCGCGCGACCAGCGTCACCGAGCAGTGGGCGACGGTCGCCGTAGTCGGGCCGCGGTCGTGCGAGGTCGTCGCAGCGCTGGCGCCGGCGCTCGACGTCGGCATCGAGGCCTTCCCGTTCATGACCTGGCGCGACGCCGTCATCGCGGGGATCGCCGGGCGCGTCTTCCGGATCTCGTTCTCCGGGGAGCTGGCGTACGAGCTCAACGTGCCGTCGTCGGACGGTCTCGCGCTCTGGGAGGCGGTCATGGCGGCCGGTGCGCCGCTCCGGATCACGCCCTACGGCACCGAGACGATGCACGTCCTCCGCGCCGAGAAGGGGTATCCGATCATCGGCCAGGAGACGGACGGGACGGTGACCCCGCAGGACCTTGGCCTGGGCGCGCTCGTGTCGACGAAGAAGGACTTCATCGGGCGGCGCTCGCACCGGAGGCCCGACAGCGTGCGGCCGGACCGGAAGCAGCTCGTCGGGCTGCTGCCGGTCGATCCCGATGCGCTCCTCCCCGAAGGCGCACAGCTCGTCGCCCGTGATACCGACATGGGGCGGCTCCCGGTGCCGATGCTGGGGCACGTCACCTCGTCGTACCGGAGCGTGGCGCTCGGTCGGACCTTCGCGCTGGCGCTCGTGAAGGGCGGGCGCGACCGCGTCGGCGAGCACGTGCTGGCCCCGCTCGCGGACGGCGTGGTCGAGGCCACGATCGCCGAGTCCGTGCTGTTCGACCCGGAGAACCGCCGCCGCGACGGGGAGCCCGCCACATGACCGCGCACACCGACGTGACGATCCGCGAGCTGGGTCCGATCCCGCAGGTCTCGATGCGCGCCGACCCGTCGGATGCCGCGCTCCTGGGACGGATCGGCGAGGCGCTCGCGGCCCGGCCGCCGACCGCCCCGAACACCGTGACCGCCGCGACCGACGGCGAGGGACACGTCCTCTGGCTCGGCCCCGACGAGTGGCTGGTCGTCGGGCGGGAGGGCGCCCCGGCCGGGACCGCGCCCGCCATCGAGACCGCCCTCCGGGCCGCAGCCGGGGACGCCTTCCTGACGACCGTGGACGTCTCCGCGAACCGGGTCGGCATCGAGATCGCCGGGTCCGGGGCCGCGGACCTGCTCGCGTCCGGCTGCGCGCTCGACCTCGAGCGCGGGCTGCGGCCGGGCGGTTGCGCGCAGACCCTGCTTGCGCGCGCCAACGTCGTGCTGTGGCACGTCGCCGACGCCCCGGAGCCCGTGTACCGGGTGCTCGTCCGGCCCTCGTTCGTGCGCTACCTTTGGGACTGGCTTCGGGACGCGCTCGAGGCGTGACGCGGAAGGGACGCACGTGACGGGTGGACGGCTCGTCGCCGGGGTCGATTGCTCGACCCAGTCGACCAAGATCCTGCTGATCGATCCCGACTCGGGCGCGGTCGTCGCGCGCGGGCAGGCACCGCACGTCGTCACCGGCACGGACGGCGCCCGCGAGTCCGACCCGCGCGGCTGGTGGGCCGCCGTCCGCGACGCGCTCGCGGAGACCGGCCGGGCCGCCGATGTCGGCGCGATCTCCGTGGCGGGCCAGCAGCACGGCCTGGTCGTCCTCGACGCCGCCGGCGACGCCGCTGCGGGATGCGTCGCTCTGGAACGACACGCGTGCCGCGCCGGACGCGGAGCGCCTGACCGCCGAGCTGGGCGCAGAGCGCTGGGCGCGACTGACGGGCCTCCGTCCCAACGCCTCGTTCACGGTCTCGAAGTGGGCCTGGCTGCGTCGCACCGAGCCGGCGACGGCCGCGGCGGCCGCGGCCGTCCAGCTCCCGCACGACTACATCACCGGTCGCCTGACCGGCACGGCCGCCACGGACCGCGGCGACGCCTCCGGCACGGGCTGGTGGTCGCCCACCAGCGGCGCCTACGAGCCGGAGATCCTCGACCACCCGGCCGTGGCCCTGCCGGCCGGCCTGCTGCCGCGGCTCCTCGGTCCGCGCGAGCCGGCCGGCGAGGTGGCCGCCGCCGTCGTGGACGAGACTGGCCTGCCGCGCGGCACGGTGGTCGGCCCCGGCACCGGCGACAACATGGGCGCCGCCCTCGGCCTCGGGCTCGGCGTCGGCCAGACGGCGATGAGCCTCGGGACGTCGGGCACGATCTTCGCGGTCTCCGAGCGGCCCACCGCCGACCCGAGCGGGGTCGTCGCCGGCTTCGCCGACGCCTCGGGTCGCTTCCTGCCGCTCGCCTGCACCCTGAATTGCACCCTCGCGGTCGACCGCACCGCCGCCTGGCTCGGGCTCGACCGCGACGACGTCGCGCCGGCTGGCTCGGTGGTCGTCTACCCGTACCTCGACGGCGAGCGCACGCCGGACCTGCCCGGGGCGTCCGGCACGATCCTCGGCCTCCGCCACACGTCGACGCCGCAGCAGATCCTGATGGCGACCTACGAGGGCGCCGCCGCGGCGCTGCTGGAGGCGCTCGACGCGATCGGGACCGCCGTGGGCGGGCTCGACGACGCCGCGCCGCTGATGCTGGTCGGCGGCGGGTCGCGCGGCCGCACCTGGGTCGACGTCGTGCGCCGCCTCTCCGGCCGACCGGTGCTGATCCCGGACGCGGACGAGCTGGTGGCCATCGGTGCCGCCGTCCAGGCGACCGCCGCCTGGCGCGACGAGGACCCGGCCGCGATCGCCCGCCGCTGGGGGACCAGCGCCGGCACGCTGCTGGATCCGCTGCCGCTGGACGCCGAGCGGCGCGACCGCATCGCCGCCTTCCGCGGCGCGATCGAGCTCGCGGCAGCCGCCCCGGCCCACGGGTCGTGATCGGCCTCGTCGCGGGGAGCGCGCGGCTCGGCATCGACCTCGATCGCGGCGGCCGGCTGTCGTCGCTGCGCCTCGGCGAGCGCGAGATCCTCGTCGGGCCGCCGGACGCGACCGACCGCTCGATCGAGTGGGGCAGCTTCCTGATGGCACCCTGGGTGGGCCGCCTCGAGAACGGCATCTTCGACTTTGACGGGCGGCGCTACGTCATGCCGCCGACGCTCGGCCGGCACGCGATCCACGGCGTCGTCTTCGACCGGTCCTGGACCGCCACACGCGTCGACGGGGACCTGGCCGAGCTGTCGTGCGACCTCGGCCCGGCCGGCTGGCCGTTCGGCGGCGTCGCCCGGCAGCGGTTCCGCCTCGGGGCGTCGGGCGTGCACATCGAGGCCGAGGTGGAGGCCGAGCGGCGGATGCCGGCCGCGCTCGGCTGGCACCCGTGGTTCCGCCGCGAGGCGCCGGGGCCGCGGCTGCGCGTCGATGCCGACGAGGTCCTGCAGACGCGCGGCCTGATCCCGACCGGCCAGCGGATCCCGGTCCGCGGCATGACCGACCTGCGGCCGGGCCGGCCCATCGCCGGCCGCCACGTCGACCACGCCTACGTCGACCCGCGCTCGCCCGCGGTCGCGACGTTCCCGGACCTGGAGCTGCGGATCTCCTGGGACGCGCCGGTGAGCTCGGTGGTCGTCTACACCCCGCCGCATGCGTTCTGCGTCGAACCGCAGACCGCCTGGCCGAACGCGCTGGCCGGCGGGGAGGCCGAGGCGCCCAGGACGGGTCTCGCGATCCTCGAAGCGGGCGGCATCCTCCGCGCGTCGATGCGGATCGACTGGAGCGTGCCGGGCCCGTAACGCCGAGAGCCCGGCCGAGGCCGGGCTCCCGTGGCGCTGGGGGCGAGGGGTCAGGCGGGCGCGAGCCAGCCCGGTTCCGGGTCGCCGAACTTCCCGAGGAGGTAATCGCGGCTGGCCTCGACGTCCTTGCGCGGGGCGGCCAGCGAGGCCTTCAGCCGGAAGTCCTCCTTGAGGGCGTTGCCCCCGACCAGGACGGTCTTGACGTTCGAGACGTCCGCGGCGCAGACGACCGCGCCCACCGGGTCGATGACCGGTGCCACGTTCACGGCGGACCCGTCGATGATCACGAGGTCGGCCTGCTTGCCGGGCGTGATCGACCCGGTCCGGTCGGCGATGCCGGCGACCTTCGCGCCACCGAGCGTCGCCCACTCCAGGACCTGCCGTGAGGTGATGAGCCCGGGCGACGCCTGGAGCCCGTCGAGGTCGGCGTCCCAGGCCTCCTGGTGCTTGCGGCCGCGCTCCGAGCCGAAGATCGAGCGCATCTGCGTGAACTGGTCGGACGGGGCGGTGGTGGCGACGTCGGACGACAGGCCGATGGGCACGTCGTACGCGAGGGCGGTCACCGCGGGCGCCCAGCCGTGGCCCATCTGGACCTCGATCTGCGGGGCGAAGGACACGTTCCCGCCGGAGTCGCGGACGAGCGCCCACTCCTCGTCGGTGAAGTGCGAGGCATGGACGTAGGTCGTGTTCGGGTACAGCAGGTCCATGTCGCGCAGCGCGAGGACCTGGAGCTTCGTGTAGCCGAACCGGTCCATGGCGACGTGGACCGTGATGTTGAGGTCGAGCTCCTTGGCCAGCTCCCAGTCGTGGCGGACGACGTCCGGCTTGCAGAACCCGGTGCCGCGCGTGGCGAGGGCCATCGTCACGAGCTGGTCGTCGGAGCTGAAGTACTGCTTGCGCAGGCGGCGGGCGTCGGCGCCGTCGGAGGTCAGCACGCTGCCCGTGTAGTCGGGCCCGAACCACCAGTCGACGAGCGAGGTGTTCCCGAACCCGTACGCGAAGACCGACCGGATGCCCGTGTCCTGGAGGCCGTGGATCGCCGCGTCCGCGTGATCCGGCGTGTTCATGATGTGCGACCAGTCGACGAGCGTGGTGATCCCCGCGTTGAGGCACTCGAGCGCACCCCAGCGGTTCGCGGCCAGCACGTCGTCGGGGCGGTAGTGCGGGGCGAACTTGTCGAGGATCGACCCGAAGTAGGTGATCAGCGCGAAGTCCGGGGCGCAGGTCCGGATCGACGTCTCCCAGGTGTGCCGGTGGGTGTCGACGAAACCCGGGATGACGATGTCGCCGGCCGCGTCGATGACCCTCGCGTCGGCGGCGGTCACGTCCGGACCGACGGCTGCGATCTTGCCGTCCTCGACGAGGATGCTCGCGCGCGGCAACTCCCCGATGTCGGGGTCGACCGTGAGGACGATGGCATCCTTGATCAGCGTTCGTTCGCTCATTGCGGCCTCCTCTGTGCTGCTTCGACGATCGCGTGTGCTCGGTCGACGGGCCGGCCGGCCCCTGCCAAGTGGTCGGTCAGCCCGGTCCTCCTTTGCTTCCGACGACGGTGGGCCGCATCACGGCCGAGAAGTCGCGGTCGCCGCCGCCCGACGCGGCGGCCGATTCGATCGCGGCGAGGTTCGTGCCGGCCTGCGGCAGCTCGACGCCGACCGCTGCCGCGAGGTCGGCGATGAGCCGCAGGTCCTTGGCGGCCAGGTCGAGCGAGAACGCGACCGGGGTCGTGTCCGGCTCGAGGAAGGCGTCCCGCTTGTAGCCGAGGTACGGCGCCCCGACGGCGCTGACGGCGAGGACGTCGTACGCGGCCGGCCGGTCGATGCCGGCGGCCTCCGCGAGGCGGACGCTCTCCGCGACCGCCTGGTTGAGCCCGAAGATCACGGTGTTCACCGCGAGCTTCATCGCCGCGCCGGTGCCCAGCGGGCCGATGTGGAAGACGGTCGCGGCCAGGGTGTCGAGCACGGGCCGCGCCCGCGCCAGGTCCGCGGCATCCCCGCCCACCATGATCGTCAGCGTGCCGCTCTGGGCGAGCCCGACGCTGCCCGAGACCGGCGTGTCCAGGAGGCCGGCTCCCGCGGCCGCCGCCGCGGCGGCATGGGCACGCAGCGTGGCCGGCGCCACGGTCGAGGCATCCGCGAAGACGCTCCCGGGATGCGCCCCGGCCAGCAGCCCGTCCGGGCCGCCGTAGACCGCGTCCACGGCCGCGCCGTCGGCGAGCATCGAGACGCAGACGTCGGCCGCGCGGGCGACGTCGGCCGGCGTCGCGACGGCCCGCCCGCCGATCGCGCGCGGCCAGCTCGGCCGCCGGTCCGGGCGAGCGGTTCCAGGCCACGACCTCGTACCCGCCGGCGGCCAGCGCGCGGGCCATGGCCGAGCCCATCCGGCCGCAGCCGAGGAGCCCGACGGTGGGTCGGCCGTCAGGCGGCGTCATCCAGTCGCCTCTTGACGGTCTCGGCGATGCGCTCGACCGACGGCACCGCGAGGTCCTCGAGGGCCGCCGCCGACGGCAGCGGGATGTGCGGGGTGGTGATCCGCACGATCGGCGCGTCGAGGCTGTAGAAGCCGTCGTCCGCGATGATCGAGGCGATCTCGGCGCCCCAGCCGCACAGGCGCGGGTTCTCCTCGACCGTGAACACGCGGCTGGTCTTCTTGACCGAGGCGAGGATGGTCGCGGTGTCGAGCGGCACCAGCGAGCGCAGGTCGATCACCTCGATGTCGAGGCCGTGCTCGGCGGCGAGCCGGTCGGCCGCCTCGATCGACTTGGGCACCATCGCGGCGAGCGCGAGGATCGTGGCGTCCGAGCCCGCGCGGACGACCCGCGCGGTCCCGAGCGTGTCGACGTGCTCCCCGTCGGGGACCTCGCCCTTGGTCGCGAGGAGCGCCTTCGAGGCGCAGAAGACCACCGGGTCGGGGTCGCGGATCGAGGCCGCCATCAGGCCCATCACGTCGGCCGGCGTCGACGGCGCGACGACCTTGAGCCCGGGGATCGCCATCGCCCAGTTCTCGACGCTCTGGCTGTGCTGCGCGCCGAAGCGGAGGCCCGCCCCGTTGGCGGTGTGGAGCACCAGCGGCAGCGAGACCTGGCCGTCGGTCATGTAGCGGGTCTTGGCGATCTGGTTGGCGACCATGTCCCAGGCGACCGCGAAGAAGTCGCTGAACATGAGCTCGGCGATCGGCCGCAGCCCGGTCATCGCCGCGCCCATCGCCGCGCCGACGATGGCCTGCTCGCTGATCGGCGTGTCGCGGACGCGCTCGCCGCCGAACCGCCCGTACAGGCCCTCGGTCAGCTTGAACACGCCACCGGCCGCGCCGACGTCCTCGCCGATGAGCACGACGCTCGGGTCGCGCTCCATCTCCTGGGCGATCGCCGCGGCGAACGCCGCGCGGTACGTCAATTCCGCCATGACGAGCCTCCGTCCGCCCAGACCTGGGTCTCCAGCACGTCCGGGGCTGGGCTCGGGTGCCGCCCGGGCGATCGCCTCGGCAGCGGCGACGGCGTCGGCCGCGGCCGCGTCGATGGCGTCCAGGCCGGCCCCGTCGGCGCCCTCGCCGAGCAGCTGCGCGCGGTAGGCCGGGATGGGGTCGCGCGCCTTCCACGCGGCGACCTCGTCGTCGGGCCGGTACTTGCCGGGGTCGGCGCGCGAGTGGCCGCCGTGGCGGTAGGTGATGGCCTCGATGAGCGACGGCCCATCGCCGGCGCGCGCCCGGTCGACCGCGGTCCGCGCCACCCGGTGGACCGCCTCGACGTCGTTGCCGTCCACGACGATCGGCTCGAGGCCGTAGGCGCTCGCCCGGTCCGCGGCGGGCCGCGGCACGGCCGTGACGTCGCCGATGGCGGTGTACTCCATGTACTGGTTGTTCTCGCAGACGAACACCACCGGGGCCTTCCAGACCGCGGCCATGTTGAGGGCCTCGTGGAACGCGCCGATGTTGGTGGTGCCGTCGCCGAAGAAGCAGACCGCGACCTGGCCCGGACTTGCGGTACTGCGCGGACCACGCGGCGCCCAGCGCGATCGGCAGGTGCGCGCCGACGATCGCGTACGAGCCCATCGCGTGGTGCTCGACGCTGGTCAGGTGCATCGACCCGCCCTTGCCGCCGAGGAGCCCCGTCCCGCGACCGAAGAGCTCGGCGAAGATCGGCGCCATCGGCACGCCCCGGGCGAGCGTGTGGTTGTGGCCGCGGTAGGTGCAGAACGTGTAGTCGTCGTCGCGCATCGCCGCGGCCACGCCGGCCGCCACCGCCTCCTGCCCGACGCCGAGATGGGTCGTGCCCCGGACCAGGCCCTCGAAGAACAGCTCCTGGGCGCGGACCTCGAACAGCCGGCACTCCTGCATCGTCCGGTACATCCGCAGCTGGGTGGCCCGCTCGATGTCGGGCGCGGTGGTCGCCATCGGGTCGACGCTCCTAGTACGCGTTGGCGACGAACAGCTCGTCCGACGGGAACTTGGTGATGACGACCGGGCCGTCGGCGGTGATCACGACCTCCTCCTCGATGCGGGCGGCGGACACGCCGTCCTTGGCCGGGCAGTAGGTCTCGAGCGCGATGACCATGCCCTCCTTCAGCTCGACCGGGTGCTCGATCGAGTTGAGCCGGCTGATGATCGGCCGCTCGTGGAGGAACAGCCCGACGCTGTGGCCGAACTGCAGCCCGAAGCACTCCATCTCGTTGTCGAAGCCGAACTCCTGGGCCTTCGGCCAGACCTTCGCGACCTGGTCCGTGGTCACGCCCGGGCGCATCAGCTCGATCGAGGCGTCGATCCATTCGCGGGCCTGCTTGTAGGCGTCGCGCTGCGGGTCCGTGCCCTTGCCCACCACGAACGTCCGGTAGTAGCAGGTCTTGTAGCCGACGAAGGTGTGGATGATGTCGAAGAAGGCCTGGTCGCCCGGGCGGATGATCCGGTCGCTGAAGACGTGCGGGTGCGGGCTGCAGCGCTCGCCCGACACGGCGTTGATGTTGTCGACGTGCTCCGAGCCCATGTCGAAGAGCGCCTTCGTGACGTTCGCCACCAGCTCGCTCTCGCGGACGCCCGGCTTGAGCTGCTCGGCGAGCATCTGGTACGCCCCGTCGACCATCGCGCAGGCGGTGTTGAGCAGGATGATCTCGTCGATCGACTTGACCTCGCGGGCGTCGAGCATCACCTGCTGGCCGTCGAGCACCCTGACGCCCTCCTCGGCGAGGGCCGCCAGCATCGGCGGTTCCACGATATCGACGCCGATGGGCATGTCGGCCGCGCCCTCGTCCTTGAGGATCCGGGCGATCTCCTTCGCGGCGGCGCGGAACAGGCCGGCGTCCGGGGCGACCGCCCCGCGCAGCCCGATCATCCCGGCGTGGATGTTCTCCGGCCGCATCCACGGGCAGTTGAGCCGGTGGTGCCTGGCGGCCGAGCCGAAGTCCCAGATGTGCGGATCGCCGCCGCGGGTCAGCAGGGCGTAGCGGGTCATCTTGTCGCGCGCCCACTCGCCGATGTGGGTGCTGGTGACGTAGCGGATGTTGTTGAAGTCGAACAGCAGGACCGCGCCCACCTCCGAGGCCGCGAGCGCCGCGCGGGCGCGTCCCAGCCGGTAGGTGCGGAGCCGGTCGACGTTCCAGCGCTCCTCCCAGTCGACGTTCATCGAACCCGGCGAAGCAAAGGATCGGGTCATCGCAGTACCCCAGTGCGGTCGAACGCCGGATCGACGGATCCGTGCAGGAGGGCCGAAGTGTTCATCCATGCTACACAGCCGGTCCGGCCGCGCAAGTCCGGTGGGAGCGCCGCGGTGGCGTGTTCAGTGTCGTTCCGGTCGCATCCGAGCACGCGACCACGCCGACAACGGCAGCGAACAGATGATCGACACCACTCCACAATCTTGCAATGTGGCTTGACACCTGTTAACCGGCTCTGCACACTCCGCCGCAGCGCCGAGGCGCCTGGATCGGTGGAGGAGGACACATGCGCGCACCAAACGGCCAGCCCGGGCGGGGACGCCTGCTGGGCTTGTTCGGAGTCATCGTCATCGCCGCAGCCTGCAGCAGCCCGGCCGCCTCGACGGCGCCGAGCGCCGCACCGACGACCGCGCCGAGCGTCGCGGCGCCCAGCGAGGCCGCCAGCGCCTCGGCGCCGGCCAAGACCCTCGAGATCGCCTATCTCTCGTTCGCCGTGGCCAACAGCTACGACGCCCCGATGCTCGCGGCCGCCCAGGCCGCCGCGGCCGCCGGCAACGCCAAGCTGACCGTCTTCGACGCGAACCTCGACCCGGCCGCCCAGACCAAGCAGCTCCAGGACGCGACCGCGTCCGGCAAGTACGACGCGATCATCACCCAGCCGCTCTACGGCGCCGGGCTCGTCGAGGACGTCAAGAAGGCGATCGCCGCCGGCATCGCCGTCGGCAACATCGACCAGGTGCTCGGCTCCGACATGACCACCCCGAACTCGCAGGTCCCCGGGCTGAGCGCGAACGTCGCCTTCGTCCCGAGCGAGCTCGGACGCAAGATCGGCGAGCTCGTGGTCACCGCCTGCGCCGACCTCAAGGCCAACCCCTGCAACATCGGCTACATCTGGTCGGTCAAGGCCGCCGCGCTGGACCAGGCCCTCAAGGCCGCGTTCGACACGGCGATCGCGAGCCACCCCGAGATCAAGGTCGTGTCCGACACGGGCGAGTCCTTCTACACGACGGCCCTCGGCCTGAAGGCGTCGCAGGACATCGTCGCGGCCCACCCGGACGTCTCGGTCATCGTCAGCGCCGACCAGGCCATCACCGGTGCGGTCGTCGCGGTCAAGGACATCAAGGACAAGGTCCGCCTCGTCGGCTACGGCGGCGGCACGATCGCGCTCCAGGGCATCGCGTCCGGCGAGCGTTTCGGGACCGTCATGCAGATGCCGGCCACCGAGGGCGGCCAGGGCACGACGCAGCTCATCCAGGCGATCCGGACGGGTACGCCCGCCCCGGGCGTCGACCCGCTCGCATCGCTGCAGGACGGCGGCGTCGTCACCAAGGCCAACGTCGATCACTTCCTGCCGCTCGCGGAGTGGCCGGGCTGAGATCCGACCAGGTCGACTGACGCGATGGCCACCGCGGCCAGCGACGCCACCCACCTCGACGTTCGCGGGCTCGGCAAGTCCTTCGGGGCGACCCGAGCCCTCGACGAGGTCTCGGTGGCGGTCCGGGCCGGCACGGTCCACGCGTTCGTCGGCGAGAACGGCGCCGGCAAGTCGACGCTCGGCAAGATCATCGCCGGCGTCTTCCCGCAGGACCAGGGCGACCTGGTCCTGCGCGGGCAGACCGTCTCGTTCCGCTCCCCCCGGGAGGCCCTGACCCAGGGCATCGCCCTCGTCGCCCAGGAGGTCGCCCTGGTCCCCAGGCTGACCGCCGCCGAGAACGTCTTCCTCGGAGCCGAGCCCAAGCGAGCCGGCTTCATCGAGCGGGGCACCCTCCGGGACCGCTTCGACCGGCTCGTCGCGGAGGCGGGCTTCGAGATCAGGGCAGGGTCGATCGTCGGCCGGCTGCCGCTCGCCCAGCAGCAGCAGGTCGAGATCCTCCGCGCCCTGGCCCGGGACGCCGACCTGATCGTCTTCGACGAGCCGACGGCCAGCCTGTCGGCGACGGAGATGGAGCGGCTGCACGAGGTCGTGCGCACGCTCCGCGCGCGCGGGCACACGGTCATCCTCGTCTCGCACTTCCTCGGCGAGGTGCTCGACCTGTCCGATGTCGTCACCGTCCTGCGCGACGGGCGCGTCGTGCGGACCGGGCCGACCGCCGACGAGACCGAGGCGAGCCTCGTCACCGGGATGCTCGGCCGGCCGGCCAGTCGGACGTATCCACCGAAGCAGCCGCCGCCGCCCGATGCCCCGGTCGCGATCACCATCGACGGCCTGACGGCCCTCGGCGTCGCCGACGTGTCGCTGACCCTGCGAGCCGGCGAGATCGTGGGCCTGGCCGGCCTGATCGGTGCGGGGCGCTCGGAGCTCGCCCGCGCGATCTACGGGGCGGACCCCGTCACCGCCGGACGAGTCCTCGTGCGCGGCGAGCCGCTCGGCGGGCAGCCGGCCGCGTCGATCAAGGCCGGCGTGGCGATGATCCCGGAGTCGCGCAAGGACGATGGGCTGATCCTCCGCCGCCCGATCCGCGAGAACGTCAGCCTCACCAGCCTGGAGCGCTTCCAGCGCCTCGGGTTCGTCCGGCGCGGCCCGGAGCGTGCCGAGGTGCGTGCCGCGCTCGCGCGGGTGGACGGGACCGACCTCGTCGACGCGCCGGCCGGATCGCTGTCCGGCGGCAACCAGCAGAAGCTCCTGTTCGCCCGGTCGCTGCTGATCGACCCGGGTGTGCTCCTCGCGGACGAGCCGACCCGCGGGATCGACGTCGGGGCCAAGCGGGACATCTACGAGGTCCTGGTCAAGCTCGCCGCGGACGGGCTGGCGATCCTGCTCATCTCCAACGAGGTCGAGGAGATCCTCGGGCTGGCGCATCGGGTGCTCGTGATGCGCGCCGGGCGCCTCGTCGCGGAGCTGTCGGGTCCGGACATGACGGAGGAGGCGATCGTGGGTGCAGCGTTCGGCACGACCACTTCGAGCGCGGCATGAGCACGGAGGCGGTGCCCGCCAGCCAGCCTGACGCCCCGCTGTCGCAGCGCCTCGGGCGGGTCGTCGGCCGGGCCGGGATCCTCATCCCGTTCCTGATCGCGTTCGTCGTGCTGGCGATCATCTCGCCGCCGTTCCTGAAGGTCGCCAACCTCACCAACATCCTCGACCAGCAGGCCGGGATCATCATCGTGGCCTGCGCCGGCACCTTCGTGCTGATCGCCGGTGGCATCGACCTCTCGATCGGGGCGATCTACGGGCTCGCGGCCGCCGTGTCGCTCCAGACCGCGACCGCGGTCTCCGCGCCCGTGGGGATCCTGGCCGGCCTGGCGGTCGGCCTGGCCGTCGGCCTCGCGAACGGGATCATCGTCACCCGGTTCCGGATCAATCCCCTCATCGGGACCCTGGCGATGACCTTCGTCGTGAGCGGGATCGCGGCGATCGTGACCAAGGGCAACCTCGTCGTCGCCCTCGACCGCCTCGACTTCCAGGCGTTCGCGGCCACCAAGATCCTGGGCATCACGAGCGGCGCCTGGATGATGATCATCATCGCGGTCCTCGCCTTCATCCTCCTGAGCCGGACCACGTTCGGCCGCTATGTCTACGCGACGGGCGGCAACGCCCAGGCCGCGCGGCTCGGGGGTGTCCGGGTCGACGCCATCCGGGTCGCGACCTTCGCGCTGAGCGGCACGGCCGCGGCCATGGCCGGGATCCTCGACGCGTCGCGGGTGCTCAGCGCCCAGGCCAGCAGCGGCCAGTTCCTGACCTTCACCGTCCTGACCGGCATCATCGTCGGCGGCACGAGCATCCTCGGCGGCGAGGGGACGATCGGTCGGACGGTCCTCGGCTGCCTGTTCGTCGCCCTCATCGCCAACGGCTTCAACCTGCTCGGGCTCGACCCGTTCTACCAGCAGGTCACGCTCGGTGTCATCCTGCTCCTGGCCGTCGGCGTCGACGCCTGGTCGCGACGGTTCGAGTAGCGGAGCCAGCCAGCAGGACCCATGCATTCCGTCGGTCGCATCGACTGGTCGTTCGTCGACCATCCGGCTCCCGCCAGCGCCACCTCGTCGGGGCTCGCCCGCGCCCCCCTCGTCGGCCGGGCGCAGGGCGCGGTCCACACGGACCTCGCGGCGGTCGCCATCCTGCCCGGCGGCTGGCTCGCCCCGCACGTCCACAGCTTCGAGGAGACGCTCTACATCCTCGAGGGCGAGCTGCTGCTCGAGATCGCCGGCGCGTTCCATCGCCTCGTCCCGGGCGACTACGCCCTGATGCCGACCGGCTACCGCCACGCGCTCGGGAACAGCAGCACGCGACGCCGGTCCGGATGCTGTCGCTGGCATCGCCGCAGCGGCTGCCGCCGGACGCCGGGCGGAAGGACACCTTCTTCGAGCCGGCCCAGGACCTGGCCGCGATGGACGCGGCCGCGAAACGGCCGCCCTTCGGCGACCCGACCCTCCGGCTGGTCGGCCACTACGACGGGACCGGCCCCCAGCTCGAGACGCTTGCGCGTCAAGGACGAGGCGCGCGGCCGCGCGTCGGCCGGGCGGGACACCGCGCTCGTGGTCTACAGCGGGATCTCGGTGAAGATGCTGGTCGACCACCAGTCCGGCGCGGACCACGTGACGATGTTCACCGTCGACTACGAGCTGGGCGGCGCCGCCCAGGCGCACGACCACCCGTTCGAGGAGGCGTACGTCTTCCTCGCCGGCGAGATCGAGGGCGAGTTCGAGGGCCAGCACTACGTGTTCCGGCCCGGCGACGTCGCGTTCGCCGGCGTGGGCGCGGTCCACGGCTTCTACAACACCGGCGACGAACGGGTCCGCTGGATCGAGACCCAGGCCCCGCAGCCGCCGGCGCGCCACTCCTATCGCTGGATCCGCGACTGGGAGCGCTACGAGACCAGCAGAACGGAGGAGCGATCGTGAACGAGGCTGCAGGAGCGGTGGTCGTCGTCGGGGGCACCCGGGCGATCGGGCAGGAGATCGCGCGGCACTACGCATCGAAGGGCGGCACGGTCGTCCTGACCGGGCAGGATCCGGCGAACGTCGCGGCCGCGGTCGCCGAGGTCGGCGGCGCGACCACCGGGCTCGCCTTCGACCTCGCCGAGCCGACGTCGATCGGACCGGCCCTCGCCGGCGTCGGGCCGGTCCGCCGGCTCGTCCTCGCCGCCATCGACCGCGACCAGAACACCGTCGCCGACTACGACCTCGTCCGCGCGATCCGCCTCGTCACGCTGAAGCTGGTGGGCTACACCGAGGTCGTCCACGCCCTGCGCGACCGGCTCACCGACGACGCCTCGCTCGTGCTCTTCGGCGGGATGGCCAAGGAGCGGCCGTATCCGGGCTCGACCACCGTCACGACCGTCAACGGCGGGGTCGTGGGGCTGACGCGGACGCTCGTCGAGGAGCTCAAGCCGCGCCGGGTCAACTCCATCCATCCCGGCGTCGTCGGGGACAGCCCGTACTGGTCCGAGAAGCCGGCGGCCATCGCGCGATACACCTCGGAGACGCCGATCGAGCGGCTGACCACGATGGCCGAGATCGTCGACGCCACCGTGTTCCTGCTCGAGAACACCGGGGTGAACGGCGTCGACCTCATCGTCGACGGAGGGTGGCACTGTCGCTAGGCCACCGAGCCGATCGGCGGGTCGTCCCGCCGACGCCGATAATCAGGACCATCAGGCCCCAGGCACGACCGAAGGACGCAGGCGCTTGGCCACGGCTCGAACTCCACGGAACGGCAAGCTGGACTACCCGGAGATGGGCGACGCCCTGCGCGAGGCGCGGCGCGGACGCGGGCTCAGCCTGCGCGAGCTGGCCGACCGCCTCGGCGTCTCCCCGAGCCTGATCTCGCAGATCGAGACCGGCCGCGCGAACCCGTCGGTCAGCACGCTGTACGCGATCGCCGGGGAGCTCGACGTCTCGCTCGACGAGCTGCTGTTCAACGACCGGCGCCCGGCCGAGGCCGCGCCGGTGCCGGCGCAGCCCGGGACGGTCGGCACGATGGCGCCCGGGGCGCCGGTCCAGCATGCCGTCGACCGGCACCGCATCCGCCTCGCGTCCGGCGTGGAATGGGAGCGCCTGACGACGATGTCGGAGCCCGGCATCGAGTTCCTGCACGTGACCTACGAGGTCGGCGGCGCGTCGAGCCCGGAGGACGCCTACCAGCGCCACGCCGGCCATGAGTGGGGCTACGTCCTGACCGGGTCGCTCCAGGTGCGCATCGGCTTCGAGGAGTACGTGCTGAGGCCCGGCGACGCGATCTCGATCGACTCGTCGATCCCGCACCGCCTCGCCAACATCGGCGAGGTGCCGGTCACCGCGATCTGGTTCGTCCTGGGCCGCGGCCAGTTCGACGCCCAGACGCTGATCGCCGAGCACCGCATGACGCCGCTCGAGGCGCCGGGGCGGGGCGCGCCGGTCACCACGTCCTAGACAAGGAACGGCGGCGGTCGTCGCCGACCGCCGCCGCTGTCCCCGGGATGGGTCTCGATCAGACGATCTTGATGACCACGAACGGGTTCTCGAGCGGGTGCCGCCCATGCGTGCCGAGCATGATCCGGCTCGTCGCGAGCTTGTTGCCGTTGATCGAGGCCGAGAACCGCAGCCGCTGGGCGCACGCGGTCTTGAAGTCGATGCCGTCGATCTTGCCGTAGTTGTAGAACTTGTAGGTCAGCGTCTTCTTGTCGGCGCTCAGGGTGATCGTGTCGCCCTTCTCGAGTCGTGCCGGCTTGAAGGTCATGGGCGCGCTCGAGACGATGCGACCGGTGAACGTGACCTTCGCCGACCCGGGATGGGTCACGCGCAGGTGCCACCCGGTCGAGCTGTGCCAGATGTAGTCGCCGGCCCGCGCGCCCGCCTTGAGGGTCAGCGGCACGCCCTGCACGGAGACGGGCCAGTGGGTCTCGCTGCAGTTGGTCGTGGCGGGTGTTGCGTCGGGCGAGGCGGCGAAGGTGGCCGCCGGGGCGACGAGGGCGGCGGTCAGTCCGCTCAGGACGAGCAGGCTGCCGGCGAGCGAGCGGCGTCGGTGGTTCGCCAAGACGAACTCCTTCCTACCAGAGCCCCGCGGTGAGCACGGGGACGGACTGCTGGGCCGCGTGGGTTCGCGGCGTGGCCACAGGATGCCGGCGGGCCATGAAGAGGGGATGAAGGCTCGATCCGTAGGCCCGTGGCGGGCGCGGGCGGGCGGAGGCGGGGCGTTGCCCGGTCGGTGCCGCGATGCCCGGTGGAGCCGCGACCCGGCACAACGACCATGGACAGAACGTAATGGCCGGTCGGACGTCCTCGGAGGGCCTGACCGGTCGGGTGGACACGCCGATCGGCCGGCTGAGCAGCCGATCTCGTGCTCAGGCACGAGTCCGATGGTCGACCGAACGGGTCCCCCAGGCCGAGGATCCGCCATGCATCGGCCATAGCGTTCTGTGGATGAGCGTCATGCCGGGTCGCTCGACAGCCGGCATCGCGGCCCGGCCGGCCGGCGGCGCGACTCCCCGTCGTCATGTCCACGGCCCCACTCCCCGTCGTCGGGACGCCGGCGCCACTTCCCGCTGCTACGTCCGTCGCAGATCCTTCGCGATCCGGGCCGCGGCACCGACCACGGCCTCGGCGATCACCTCGGCCGCCCCGTCCGCGGGGAAGCGGTACGACGGCCCGTGGAGGTGGACCGCGGCGATGACCTCGCCGGACCCGTCCGCGATCGGCGCGGCCACCGACGCGATCCCCTCGTCGAACTCCTCGAGGACCCAGGCGTATCCGTCGCGACGGATGGCCCGCAGCCGCTCGCGGAGCGCGTCGGGATCCACGACGGTCCGCGGCGTGAACCGTTCCAGCGGCCGCTCGAGGTAGCGCTCGATGGCGCCGGGCGGCCGGAACGCCAGCAGCACCTGGCCGGAGGAGACGGCGTGCAGCGGGACCCGGCTGCCGGTCCAGTCGCGGACCGAGACCGGGTTCGGGCGTGTCCACCTGGTCGATGTAGTGGACGAGGTCGCCGTCCGGGACCGACAGGCCGGCGGCCTCGCCGGCCGACGCGGCCAGGGCCGCCAGCGAGGCATGCGCCACCGCGGCCAGCGAGCGGGCCGGCGTCAGCCCCGCGGCCAGCGTCGCCATGCGCGGCCCGAGCCGGTAGCGCGAGTCGCCCGGCACCTGCTCGACGGCGCCCTCGTGGACCAGCGTCGCGAGCATCCGCGCCGCCGTCGACTTGGGCAGGCCGGAGCGATCCGCGACCTCGGTGACCCCGAGCGGGCCGGCCGCGAGCGCGCTGAGCACGTCGAAGGCCCGCCTGATGGCCTGGACGCTGGACATGGGCCTCCCTGTCGGCTAGATTCCGGGTCGCGGTTCCATCATACGGTACGGTTCCACATCGTGGAACCACGCACCACGCCACGCGACGCAGGCACGACGACACGGAGCGACGGATCCCGATGACCCAGGACGAGTACGCGGAGATCGACCTCGCGGCGTTGTCCGACGACGAGCTCGTCGAGCAGATGCACAACGACCTCTACGACGGGATGAAGGACGAGATCGTCGAGGGGACGAACATCCTGCTGTCCCGCGGCTTCTCGGCCACGAAGGTCCTCGACGACGCCCTGGTCGCCGGCATGAAGATCGTCGGCATCGACTTCCGCGACGGGATCCTGTTCGTCCCCGAGGTCCTCCTCGCGGCCAACGCGATGAAGGCCGGGATGGCGATCCTCCGCCCGCTCCTCGCCGAGACCGGCGCCGAGCCGGTCGGCAAGGTCGTGATCGGCACGGTCAAGGGCGACATCCACGACATCGGCAAGAACCTCGTCGGGATGATGCTCGAGGGCGCCGGCTTCGAGGTCGTGGACCTCGGCATCAACACCGACGCGGACAAGTTCATGGCCGCGCTCGAGGAGCACCACCCGGACATCCTCGGGATGTCGGCGCTCCTGACGACCACGATGCCGTACATGAAGGTCGTCATCCAGACGCTCAAGGACCGCGGCTGGCGCGAGGACTACATCGTGCTGGTCGGCGGCGCCCCGCTCAACGAGGAGTTCGGGATGGCCGTCGGCGCGGACGCCTACTGCCGCGATGCCGGCGTGGCCGCCGAGACGGCCCGGCGCCTGATCGACGAACGCCGTGCCCGCGTCGCCTGAGACACCGCGCGTCGTCGTCATCGGCTGTGGCGCGCTCGCGCGCGAGCTCCTCGCGCTGACCCGGGACCTGCCCGCGGTCAAGG
The DNA here is from genome assembly GCA_963813335.1 of uncultured Chloroflexia bacterium. GTDB lineage: Bacteria > Chloroflexota > Limnocylindria > Limnocylindrales > CSP1-4 > SPCO01. Next base: position 536,874 of record CAWEYL010000003.1, on the reverse strand, counting down.
TCGTCTGCATCGACGCCCGCCTGCACATGCGCCCGGCGCTGATCGCCGACGCGGTCGCCGCCCGCATCGCCGAGACGCGCCGGACCTACGGCCCCGACATCCGCCTGTTCGTCGCCTACGCCGACTGCGGGACCGGCGGCGCGCTCGACGCGGTGATCGAGCGCGAGGGCGTGGAGCGCATCGCCGGCGCCCACTGCTACGAGTTCTATGCCGGCTCGGCCGCCTTCGCGGCGATGCAGGACGAGGAGCTCGGCACGTTCTACCTGACTGATTTCCTGGCCCGCCAGTTCGAGACCATCGTGCTCGCGGGCCTCGGGCTCGACCGCCATCCGGAGCTGCTGCCCGACTACTTCGGGAGCTACCGCCGGCTGGTCTACCTCGCCCAGACCGACGACCCGGAGCTGACCGCGAAGGCCGAGGCCGCCGCCACGCGACTCGGGCTCGCCTTCGAGCGCCGCTCGACCGGCTACGGCGAGCTGACCCCGACCATCCGTCGCGCGGTCGCCTGAGGCCGCCATGGGCGTCATGACCGTGATCTGGTGGCGCGACATCCCAGCGCAGGTGCTCGCCCGCGAGGGCCGGCGCCAGAGCAAGCAGGTCCTCCACCCGCGCTTCCAGGTCGCCATCGACAAGGCCGCCGCGCGCGCCGGCAAGAGCGCCTACAACGACTACATCGAGGAGTGGCGCCGCGAGCAGCGGCGCTGCGGCGACGACATCGAGGCCGAGGTGAGCGCCGAGGCGGAGCGCCTCGAGGCCGCCTTCGACAAGCACCACCTGGCCGAGCTGATCCAGAGCGGCGGTGTCTCCGGCGGACCCGTGCTGCCGCCGGCCCACGAGACGCCGATCCCGCGCAAGTCGGAGATGGCCCAGTGACCGACACCGTCCTGTCCTCGGCGACTCGCGAGGTCGTCATCGGCTTCGACCGGCCGTTCGTGATCATCGGCGAGCGCATCAACCCGACCGGCCGCAAGCTCCTGGCCGAGGAGATGAAGGCCGGCGACTTCAGCCGGGTCGAGCGCGACGTGCTCGCCCAGGTCGAGGCCGGCGCCCACATGCTCGACGTCAACGCCGGGATCCCGCTGGCCGACGAGCCGGCGATCCTCGCGAAGACCATCCAGCTCGTCCAGTCGCTGACCGACCTGCCGCTGTCGATCGACTCGTCGATCGTCGAGGCGCTCGAGGCCGGGCTCGCCGTCTACCAGGGCAAGCCGCTGGTCAACTCCGTGACCGGCGAGGAGGAGCGCCTCGAGCGCGTCCTGCCGCTGGTCCGCAAGTACGGCGCCGCGGTCGTCGCGATCAGCAACGACGACACCGGGATCAGCATGGACCCGGACGTCCGCTTCGCCGTCGCGAAGCGCATCGTCGAGCGTGCCGCGGACCACGGCATCCCGCGCCTCGGACATCGTCGTCGACCCGCTGGTCATGCCCATCGGCGCGCTCGCCGAGGCGGGCCGCCAGGTCTTCACGCTCGTCCGCCGCCTGCGCGAGGAGCTCGGCGTCAACACGACCTGCGGCGCCTCGAACGTCAGCTTCGGGCTGCCCCAGCGCGAGGGCATCAACGCCGCCTTCCTGCCGATGGCCATCGCCAGCGGCATGACCTCGGCGATCACCAACCCGCTGATGCCCGAGGTCAAGGCCTCGGTCATGGCCGCCGACGTGCTGATGGGCCACGACCCCGACTGCGGCCGCTGGATCCTCGCCCATCGCCCGGCCGTGCCCGAGGGCGAGGTCGGCCGCCGACGCGTCAACCGGCGCGCGGTCGCGGCGGGCTGAGGCGCCGACCGCCGTGACGGCCGAGGCCGAGCCGCTCGTCATCTTCACGCCGTCGGGTCGCCGCGGGCGGTTCCCGACCGGGACGACGGTCCTCGACGCGGCGCGCTCGCTCGGCGTCGACATCGACTCGGTCTGCGGCGGCCGCGGCATCTGCGGCCGCTGCCAGGTGACCCAGGGCATCGGCGAGTTCCCCAAGCACGCCATCACGTCGGCGCCGGGCAACCTGTCGCCGTTCGCGGCGCTCGAGACGGCCTACCGCGAGGAAAAGGGCCTGGCCGCCGACCGCCGCCTGTCCTGCGCCGCGACGCTCTGCGGCGACGTCCTCGTCGACGTCCCGCCCGAGAGCCAGGTCCACCGCCAGGTGGTCCGCAAGGGCCTCGACGTCCGGACATTCACCGTGGACCCGGTCATCCGCCTCCACTACGTCGAGGTCGTCCCGCCCGAGCTGGCGTCGCCGACCGGCGACCTCGCGCGCCTGTTCGAGGCGCTCGAGCGCGAGTGGCAGCTGACGGATCTCGACGCGGACCTCGAGGTCGTCCGTGCGCTCCAGCCCGCGCTCGAGGCCGGCAGGTACGCCGTCACCGTGGCGGTCCACGAGGGACGCCAGGTCATCGGCATCTGGCCGGGCCTCCACGACAAGGCCTATGGCGTCGCCATCGACGTCGGCTCGACCACCATCGCCGGCCACCTGGCCGACCTCGCCGACGGCGCGGTCCTCGCGAGCAACGGCGTGATGAACCCGCAGATCCGGTTCGGCGAGGACCTGATGAGCCGGGTCTCCTACGCGATGATGCATCCCGAGGGCGCCGGCGAGATGACCGCGGCCGTGCGCAAGGCGCTCGACGGGCTGATCGCGACCCTCGCGATGCGGGCCGGGATCAAGCGGGCCGAGATCCTCGAGCTGACGATCGTCGGCAACCCGATCATGCACCACCTGGTCCTGGGCATCGACCCGACGCCGCTCGGCGGCGCGCCGTTCGCGCTGGCCACGGACCGCGCGGTGAAGACCACCACCGCCGAGCTGGGACTGCGCGCCCATCCGGGCGCCCGCGTCTACCTGCTCCCGTGCATCGCCGGCCACGTCGGCGCGGACACGGCCGGGGTGATCCTCGCCGAGCAGCCGCACCGGGCCGAGCGGATGACGCTGGTCGTCGACGTCGGCACCAACGCCGAGATCGTCCTCGGCGACAAGCGCCGGCTCCTTGCGGCATCGAGCCCGACCGGCCCCGCCTTCGAGGGCGCCCAGATCTCGGGCGGGCAGCGCGCCGCGCCCGGTGCCATCGAGCGCGTCCGCATCGACCGCGAGACCCTCGAGCCGCGGTTCCGGGTCATCGGCGTCGATGCCTGGTCGGACGAGCCGGGCTTCGCGGCCGGCGTGACCGAGACCGGGATCACCGGCATCTGCGGCTCGGGCATCATCGAGGTGGTCGCGGAGCTGTTCCTCGCCGGCGTCATCACCGAGGACGGCGTGGTCGACGGGACGCTTGCCGCGCGCTCGCCGCGCATCGTCGCGGACGGCCGGACCTCCGGATACGTCCTCCACGAGGGCGTCGCCGGCGGCCCGCGCATCGTCATCACCCAGAACGACGTCCGCGCCATCCAGCTCGCCAAGGCCGCGCTCTACGCCGGGGTCCGGCTGCTGATGGACCAGCTGGCGATCGACGCGGTGGACGAGATCCGCCTCGCCGGCGCGTTCGGCAGCCAGATCGACCCCATCCACGCGATGATCCTCGGGCTCGTCCCCGACTGCGACCTTGCCGACGTCCGCTCCGCCGGCAATGCCGCCGGGACCGGCGCGCTGATCGCGCTGCTGTCCGGCGCGGCCCGACGCGAGATCGAGGGCGTCGTCCGGCGCGTCGAGAAGATCGAGACCGCGGTCGAGCCGCGGTTCCAGGAGCACTTCGTGGAGGCGATGGCCTTCCCCCACAAGACGGCCGCGTTCCCGCACCTCGGGGCGGTCGTGGACCTGCCAGCGAAGGCCGAGCGGGCCACCGGCGCGGACGGCCGCCCGGAACGACGACGCCGCCGCGCGGTCGCGGTCGGCACCCCGGAGGGCGAGTAGATGGACGAACCCCGTCGGCGCAGCGGCGGCCGGGCCGCCCGGCAGGCCGCCCGGCTCCTGGCGCATGCCGAGCACGTGCCGTTCCTGACCCGGACGCTGACTCCGTTCGAGGTCCTCGACGACGAGGGCCTGTCGCTGATCGAGTACAACGCGGACACGATGCTCCAGGAGGTCGGCCTCGAGTTCCGCGGCAACGCCGACGCGTTGCGCCTCTTCCGCGAGGCCGGCGCCGACGTCGACCGGCGAGCGCGTGCGCTTCCCGCGCGGGCTCGCGCGCTCGATCGTCCAGGCGACCGCGCCGCGCCAGTTCACCCAGTACGCGCGCAACCCGGAGCGGAACGTCGAGATCGGCGGGATGCACACGGTCTTCGCGCCCAACTACGGCTCGCCGTTCGTGCGCGACCTCGACGGCGGCCGGCGCTACGGCACGATCGAGGACTTCCGCAACCTCGTGAAGCTCACCTACCTGTCGCCGCACCTCCACCACTCGGGCGGCACGGTCTGCGAGCCGGTCGACGTGCCGGTCAACAAGCGGCACCTCGACATGGTCTACGCCCACATGCGCTACAGCGACAAGCCGTTCATGGGCTCGGTCACCGCCCCGGAACGGGCGCGCGACACCGTCGAGATGGCGCGGATCCTGTTCGGCGCGCCGTACCTCGAGGACCATCCCGTGGTCCTGAGCCTCATCAACGCCAACTCGCCGCTCGTCTGGGACGGCGTGATGCTCGGCGCGGCGCAGGCCTACGCCGAGGCCAACCAGGCCACGCTCCTGACGCCGTTCATCCTCGCCGGCGCGATGTCGCCGGTGACGGTCGCCGGCGCCGCGACCCAGACGCTCGCCGAGGCGCTCGGCGGGATGGCCTTCGTCCAGCTGGTCCGGCCGGGCGCGCCGGTCGTGCTCGGCTCGTTCGCCAGCTCCATCTCGATGCAGTCGGGCGCGCCGACCTTCGGCACGCCGGAGCCGTCGCTGGTCCTGTACGTCATGGCCTCGCTGGCCCGCCGGCTCGGCGTCCCGTTCCGCTCCGGCGGCAACCTGTGCGCCTCGAAGATCGCCGACGCCCAGGCCGCCTACGAGTCGGCGGCCACGTTCAACGCCACGATCCTCGGCGGCGTCAACTTCGTCCTCCACGCGGCCGGCTGGCTCGAGGGCGGGCTCACCGTCGGCTACGAGAAGTTCATCCTCGACGCCGACCAGTGCGGGATGGCCGCGGTCTTCGTCAACGGCGTCGACCTCTCCGAGAACGGCCAGGCGATCGACGCGATCCGCACCAACGAGCCGGGGCAGCACTACCTCGGCAACGCCCACACCCTGGCCAACTTCGAGCACGCCTTCTACCGCTCGGAGATCGCCGACAACAACAGCTTCGAGCAGTGGCAGGAGGACGGCTCGCTCGACGCCGCGCAGCGGGCGAACGCGATCTGGAAGCGGATGCTGGCCGAGTACGAGGCGCCGCCCATCGACGACGCGACCGACGAGGCGCTCCTCGAGTTCATCGTCAAGCGCAAGGCGGCGCAGCCCGACTCGGACGTCTAGGGCGTGCTCTTCCGCCGCCACTCCCGGCTGACGGCCGCCCAGCGCCGGGCGGTCGCCGGGGTCCTCGCCTCGCCGACGCTCGAGCTGGTGCCGCTCAAGAACGCGCTCGAGCAGGCGGACCACCTGCCCGCCGGGGCCACCGTCTCGGTCACCGCGTCGCCGGCCAAGGGCATCGAGGCGACGATCGCGCTGTGCGAGGCGCTCCAGGCGCGCGGCTTCAAGGCCGTCCCGCACCTGTCCGCGCGGATGGTCCGCGACCGGGCGCACCTCGCCGACCTCATCGCGTGGCTCGAGGGCGCCGGCGTCGATCGCGCGTTCGTCGTCGGCGGCGATGCCAAGGAGCCGGGCGACTTCGTCGACGGCCTCGCGCTGCTGCGCGAGATGGCCGACATCGGGCATCCGCTCGCCGAGATCGGGATCCCGTGCTACCCGCAGGGCCACGCCTTCATCCCGGACGGGCCGCTGGCCGAGGCCCTCGCGGCCAAGGCGACGTACGCCAGCTACATGACGACGCAGCTCTGCTTCGATCCCATCGCCATCGGGACCTGGATCGCCGCCCGGCGCGCCGAGGGGCTGACGCTCCCGGTGCATATCGGGCTGCCGGGCGTCGCCGAGCCGCACAAGCTGCTGGCGATCACGGCGCGGATCGGCGTCGCGGACACCCACCGGTTCCTGACCAAGAACGCCCGGTTCGTGGCGCGTCTCCTCCGCTCGGGCGGGTTCTACCGGCCGGACGGGCTGCTGGAGGGCCTTGCGCCGGTCGATCGCGGATCCGGCGGCGCGCGTCGCGGACCTGCACCTGTACACGTTCAACAACGTCGAGGCGACCGAGACATGGCGGCGCCGGTACCTCGCGTCGGTGTCGGTCAGCAACGCTTCCTGACCTCGCCCTGGTGCGGTCCGGTGGGGTCCGCTGACGTCGGCAGGGGAAACGTGTGCACCGAAGGTACTAGACCGCGTAGTACCTGATGGCCATGCTGGCGGTCCGCCTCGTCGGAATGCATTTTCGGCGAGACGGGCCATCCACCAGAGGTCTCATCGATGCCCATCTCGATCCGCCTCCAGCGCAGCATCGCCCGGATCGCGGCGATGGTCGGCTCGCTCTTCGGGATCGAAACGCCCGCCCCCCAACCCATCCGGCGGGACCGCCGCCGCTGACCCTGTCTCCCACCCCGCCCGTCGGTCGTGGCTGCCCGGCGCGCGGACGCGCTCTCGCATGAGCCCCGGTGTCCTCCCACCGGGGCTCATGCACCCACCACCTCCTCTCCCTGAGCGGACGCCGTTTCCCCGAGCGGCGTACTGCAGGTCGAAGCGCCCCGTCGAACGCGGCGGGGCGCTTCGACGTCCCGAGGGCTATCGTTCGGCCATGAGCGATCGGGACGAGACCCGAGCCACGCGACTCGCCGCCAACACCGCGGCCTGTGCGGTCGTGCTGTTCGGCCTCCTCTGCTTCCTGACGACCCAGGTCCACGACCTGCGCGAGACGCTGCCGTTCACGCTGGACCCCTACGACGCCGTGGTCAGCTACGCCGTCATGGCGATCGCCCTGGTCGCCGGCGCGACCTGGGTCCGCAGCCTTCGTCATCGCGAGACCGTCCTCGACCCGGCCGTGGCCCGGCGCATCCGGCTCGGCATCGGCATCGCGCTCGCGATCATGGGCGTGACGCTCGTCTCGGACGCGCTCGCGTACGCGGCGCCGCCGGCGGATGCGGGCACGGAGCTGCCGTGGTTCGTGGCCGCGCTGTGGCTCATCAACTCCGTGGCGGTCGCCGCGGCCACGGTCCTGCTCGTCCGCGCCGTGCGGGCCGGGACCGCGACCGGTGCGGCCACCCCGTCAGCCCCGGAACCCGACCTCCTCGACGACGCCCTCGGCCTCGGCGACGAGCTCGTTGGCCGGATCCCGCCGCTGCGCCCGCTTCGCCCCGTCGTCGCCCGGACCACGGCGTTCCTCGATCGATCGGGCCTGAGCCCGCGTCGCCACCGGCTGGCCGTCGGCATCCTCGGCGCGCTGGTGACCGCGGTCGCCTTCGATGTGTGGCATGCGATCGTCGAAGGTCCGTGGGTGCCGGCTGGCGCCATCGTCTTCGGCCTGCTCGCCGGCATCGGCGCGATCGTCATCTACGGGCTGACGCTCCGCCCGCTCCGCCTCATCCGCGCGGCTGACTGACCCCGCTCGACGCCGCCTACGGCTTCGGGTGGGCCTCGAAGAAGTCCAGGACGGCCGCCGGGAACGACGCGGAGATGTTCGGGCTGTGACCGCCGTTCGGCACCGTCCAGAGCTCGACCGCCCCGCCAGGCTTGCAGCCGGTCCAGCGCGTCACCGAGGCCTCGGCCGGCGAGCCGTGATCGGAAAGGTCCGCGTCGACGTCGACGCGCTCGTCGACGACCGAAGAGCCCGCGCAGCCGTCGTACGACGCCCAGGTGGCGACCGACGTCTCGGCGCCGGGGTAGGGCGCCATCGACCGGCCCCCACCCAGAACGATCTGTCCGCCCTTGAAGGCGATCGTGTCGTCGGCCGTGCCATGGATCTGGAGCACCGCGACAGGGACCGCCGGGGCGCAGTCCGCCGGGTCCACGAACGTGGCGCCGGCCAGGCTGACGATCGCGGCGACCTGGTCGGCCTGCGCGCAGGCCATCGCGTAGCTCATGAACGCGCCGTTCGAATGCCCGATGAGGTAGATGCGCCTGGGATCGACCGCGAGTGACGCCCGCGCCTCGGCGATGACGCCGGCGAGGTAGGCGACGTCGTCGACCCCGCGCGGATCGAAGTCGCAGCACGCGTCGGTGGCGTTCCAGAAGTGGTTCCCGGAGCTGTCGACGGTGCCGTCCGGGTAGGCGTAGAGGAAGCCGCGCTGCATCGCGGCCTCCCCGAGATGGAAGTACGCGTCGTGCTGCTTGCCCGACGAGCTGTAGCCGTGGAGGACGATCAGGAGCGGCGCCGGGCGGTTGGCGTCGTACCCAGCCGGGACGTGGATGGTCACGGGTCGAGCGCCGCCGACGACGACATCCGCGACGCGCGATGCTGCGACGGGCGAGGCCGACCGCGGGAGCGCTCGTCGCCGACGCGGGAGCGTTCGCCGACCCGGAGCGCTCGTCGCCGATCCCCGAGCAGCCGACGACCATCGCGACCGAGAGTCCCAGGATCGCTCGAAGCTTCACGCTACCCCGCATCATCGGCCCGTCGTCAACGACGACGAGCCTCGTTGACGGGGTAGTAGATAGAGCGGCTCGAAGTTGCCGGGCGCCCCTGGGGGTCGCGCCGTCGCTACACTCCGAGGAAGTGACTGACGATCCGCATCAGTTCAGGCTCGGCGATCAACCGACTCCCTTCAGTGCCGACGAGATCCGCCAGGGCTGTCCGCCGGGTCGGACGGTCCGCACGCTGGTCGTTCGGGCCGACCAGGACCCGTATGTCCACGTCACCCGCTTCTCGACCGGGGACGAGGACGGGGGCGACCAGGAGTTCTGGAACGAGACGCCGGACGGGACCCGCCTGACCGAGACGGAGACCGGCCACTCAGCCTGGCGCGAGCTCCAGGGCCATGCGTCGATGCCCGCCGATCGCACGACCGTGACCGAGGAGGAGATCGAGATCCCCGCGGGACGGTTCGCCTGCCTCCGTTACACGCGGACCGACGAAGACGGCGTCGGCACCTTCTGGTTCGCGAAGTCGGCCCCTGGCATGCCACTGAAGTTCGAGCAGCAGGTCGAAGGCACGACCGTCTTCTCGTCGACGACCCTGTCAGACGAGCGGCCGGCCTGAGCGCGATCACATCCCGATCGTGTGCTGGCGGCAACTTCCGACAGGGGATGGTCGGCCGCACCACTCGCCCCACAACCGTGTCCGGCCGGCAAGCGGCAACTTCGGAGCTCCCGATCTACTACCCCCGAGCCTCGTTGACGCCCTTCCGCCGCGCCGCGTAGACTAATCCCGACGAAATCACTCGGATATCGAGGCACTCCGCTGACCCTTCCCGTCGCGACCCGTCCCACCTTCCACGGCACCGGCGCCGTCTCCTTCAGCACGAAGGGCGAGTACGGCGTCCGGCTGATGGTCCAGCTCGCCCGGCACTACGGGTCCGGGCCGGCCAGCCTGGCCGAGATCGCCGCCGAGGAGGACCTCCCGCGCGCGTACCTCGAGCAGCTCGTCGTGAGCCTGCGCGACGCCGGCCTCGTGGTCAGCACCCGCGGCGCCCACGGCGGCTACGAGCTCGCCCGCGCCCCCGAGCTGATCCCGATGAGCGACGTCCTGCGCGCCCTCGAGGGCCCCATCGCCCCGATGATGTGCGCCACCGACGACCCGGAGCACGCCACCACCTGCGACCGCAGCTCGCGCTGCACGGTCAACCTCCTGTGGGTCCGCGTCCGCGACGCCATCACCGGCGCCCTCGACTCGATGACCCTCGCCGACCTCGTCCCCCAACGCCGCGACATCCCATCCATCGACCCCGAAGCCACCAACCACGGAGCCGTGACCCACCCGTGACCGACCAGCCCGTCACCGACCAGCACCTCGTCATCCGCGGCCTGCGCGTCGCGCCCGTCGCCTCGCCCGAGCACGAGATCCTCCAGGGGATCGACCTGACCGTCGGCAAGGGCGAGGTCCACGCGATCATGGGCCCCAACGGCAGCGGCAAGACCACGCTCGCCTATGCGCTGATGGGCCACCCGGCCTACGTCATCAAGGGCGGCACGGTCACCTGGAAGGGCCGCGACATCCTCGCGCTGTCGGCGGACAAGCGCGCCCGCCTCGGGCTCTTCCTCGCCTTCCAGTACCCCACCGCGATCCCCGGCCTGAGCGTCGCGAGCTTCATCCGCTCCGCGCTCAACGCCAAGCTCCAGGGCATCGACAAGAACCCCGACATCGACCCGACCGACTCGATCAAGGGCGGCGTCTCGATGCGCGACTTCCGCAACACGATGCGCGAGAAGATGGCGCTCCTGAAGATGGACGAGGGCTTCGCGTCGCGCTACGTCAACGACGGCTTCTCGGGCGGCGAGAAGAAGCGCCTCGAGATGCTCCAGATGGCCGTCCTCGAGCCGGAGATGGCGATCCTCGACGAGACCGACTCCGGGCTCGACATCGACGCCCTGCGGATCGTCGCCGAGGGCGTCAACGCGATGCTCAACCCCGAGCTCGGCGTGCTGCTGATCACCCACTACCAGCGCCTGCTCAACTACATCAAGCCGGACGTCGTCCACGTCCTGGCCCAGGGCCGCATCGTCAAGTCCGGCGGCAAGGACCTGGCGCTCCGCCTCGAGGACGAGGGCTACGGCCCGATCCTGCGCGAGGCCGGGCTCTCGCCCGACGTGCCCGATGAGGCGCTCCTCGTCCCGAAGGGCCCCGAGCTCGAAGCCGTCGAGGTCGGCGGCTAGGCCGCCACTCCGATGACGCTGGCCTCCGCCCGCATCGACCCGGTCGCGCTCCGAGCGGCGTTCCCGATCCTCCAGCAGGAGATCAACGGGCACCGGCTGGTCTACCTCGACTCGGCGTCGACCAGCCAGAAGCCGGCGGTCGTCATCGATGCCGCTCGCCGACTACTACCGCGAGTACAACGCCAACGTCCACCGCGGCATCTACACGATCGGCGAGAAGGCGACGGCCGAGTACGAGAAGGCCCGCGCCCGTGTCGGGCGGTTCATCAACGCGCCCGACAGCCACGAGATCGTCTTCACCCGCAACGCGACCGAGGCGATCAACCTCGTCGCCTACTCGTGGGGCCGCAGGAACATCGGCCGCGGCGACCAGATCGTCCTCACCGAGATGGAGCACCACGCCAACCTCGTCCCGTGGCAGATCCTGGTCCAGGAGAAGGACGGCGACCTCGAGTTCATCCCGATCACCGATGACGGCATCCTCCGCCTCGACGTCCTCGAGGTGCTGCTGCGGCTGAAGCCGAAGCTCGTCGCGTTCACCCATGTCTCGAACACGCTCGGCACCATCAACCCGGTCCGCGAGATGGTCGAGATGGCCCACGCGGCCGGCGCGCTCGTGCTGGTCGACGGGGCGCAGGCCGTGCCGCACGTGCCGGTCGACGTCCAGGAGCTCGGCGCCGACTTCTACGCGTTCTCCGGCCACAAGATGCTCGGCCCGATGGGCTCGGGCGCGCTGTGGGCGCGGCGCGAGCTGCTCGAGGCGATGCCGCCGTTCCTCGCCGGCGGCGAGATGATCCGCGAGGTCCACCTGCGCCGCTCCGAGTTCAACGAGATCCCCTGGAAGTTCGAGGCGGGCACGCCGGCCGTCGGCGACGCGATCGGCCTCGGGGTCGCGGCCGAGTACCTGATGGACCTCGGCATGGACGCCGTCCGCGAGCACGAGCGCGAGCTCGTCGTCTACGCGCTGGAGGTGCTCCCGCGCGAGGTGCCCGGCATCGAGCTCTACGGCCCGCATGGACCCCGACATCCGCGGCGGCGTGATCCCGTTCAACCTGCCGGGCATCCACCCGCACGACGTCGCCCAGGTGCTGGACCGCTTCGGCATCGCCGTCCGTGCCGGCCACCACTGCACGATGCCGCTCCACGAGCGCCTCGACCTGGCGGCGACCGCCCGTGCCAGCTTCAGCGTCTACTCGACTCGCGACGATATCGACGCCCTCGCATCCGGCCTCAAGGAAGTCCAGCGCGTCTTCAACGGCTGATCAGTCGAGCCGGACGCCCTGGCGACGAAGCTCGGCCTGGACCTGTGCGCGACGTCGACCCGATCGAACGGCTGGTCCGTCCGGACCGAGACGGCCGCGGCGACCCCGGCACCCTGGCCGCTGACCGCGCAGCACATCATGTTCCGGGTCGACGCATGCGAGACCTTGTCGCCGCCGATCGACCGTCCGGCGACGATCAGGTGTCCGATGCCCTTCGGCACGAGTGAGCGGTACGGCACCTGGAAGTAGCGGCCCGTGGTCGGCAGGATCAGGATCCCGTACCCGTCGATGAACTCGGGGAAGATGCCGATCGAATCCTCGAAGCGGCCCTGCTCGCGGACGTCCCGCTCGGTCAGGTCGTAAAGCGCCTCGATCTTGCGCGTGTCGCGGATCCCGATGGTCATGCCGAAGTTGCGGAGCTTGGCGTCGTCGCAGCCGGGCATGAACGCGCGGAGCGCCTTGATCGCCTGCATCGCCTCCTCGCGACCGGCGATCTCGCCGCGGGTCAGCGCGTCCGCGTCCGTGCCGTCGACCCCGGCCAGGTGGACGAGGTTGAGGTACGTGAGGTCGCCCTGGTCGGTGATCGTGCCCCACGTCCCGGCGAGGGTGATGAAGTCGGGCGGGATCAGACCGGCCTCGACGGCGCGCTTGAACGGCTTGCGGAGGAACGGCGAGAAGAGCTCGTCCTCCTTCCCGGTGGTCTCGATGTCCCATTCCGCGTTGCCGGCCCAGTCGCGGTAGGTGGGCGAATCCGCCTTGACCTCGTCGAGGAACTTGCGCTTGTTGACGCCGGTCATCGAGAACATCACGGACGCCGCGAGCATCTCCTCCTTCGGCGTCTTGCGGACCGGCGCGCCGGCGCGCGCGGCCATGTCGGCGTCGCCAGTTGCGTCGACGACCCGCTTCGCGAGCACCGCCTCGCGGCCCGACTTGCTCTCGGTGATGACCCCACGGATGGCGCCGTCCTCGACGATCGGCCGCACGGCGAGGCGGTGAAGCATCGGGGTGATGCCGGCCTCGGCGACCAGCACGTCCGCGACGTACTTGAAGCGCTCGCCGTCGATGCCCATGCTCAGCGACTGGCTTTCGGGGTTCGCGGCGCCCATCGCCGCGGCGCGCTCCTCGAACTCGCGGCCGATCCCATCGGCCTCCACGGTCGCCTCGTGGCGGTACCAGCCGATGCTCTCGACGCCGACCTGGGTCATGTTCCCGCCGAAGCAGCCGTAGCGGTCGAGGAGCGTCGTCGTGGCGCCGGCCCGCGCGGCCGCGAGCGCCGCCGACAGCCCGCCCGGGCCGCTCCCGACGACGAGCACGTCGGTCTCGTGGATGACGTCGACGCTGCGGGCGGCTTCGGTGATCTGCTTCATGACCGCGGGGATCCTCGCTGGGCAGCGTCAGTCGGCGACGGCGAAGACCGGGCCGGGCACGACGCTGACCGAGACCGCCGCCCCCGGGATCAGGCCGCTGGCATCGGACGCCGACATCTGCGCGACCACCAGGGTCCCGTCGAGCAGCGTGACCTGGGCGCGGCACAGCGATCCGAGGAAGCTGACCGCGAGGACCCGCGCCCTGCCGTCATCCGCGGCCGCGAGTCGCACGTTCTCCGGTCGTACCAGCGCGTGGACCGGTCCGGACTGCGCCGAGCCCTCGAGCAGCGGCACCGGCGTGCCGAGCACGTTGACCGATCCGCCGGCGGCGGTCCCGGGCATCCGGTTGGTCAGGCCGACGAACTCGGCCACGAACCGCGTCCGCGGGCGGTCGTAGAGCTCGGACGGGGCCGCGATCTGCTCGAGCCGGCCAGCCGACATGACGCCGACGCGGTCGCCCATCGCGAGCGCCTCCTCCTGGTCGTGGGTCACGAACAGTGTCGTGATGCCGATCATGATCTGGATGCGCCGGATCTCCTCGCGGAGCTGACGCCGCACCTTCGCGTCGAGCGCCGACAGCGGCTCGTCGAGCAGGAGCACGCTTGGGCTCGATGGCGAGCGCGCGGGCGAGCGCGACGCGCTGCTGCTGGCCGCCCGACATCTGGTGCGGGTAGCGGCTGGCCTGCTGCGCGAGCCCGACCAGCTCGAGCATCGCCTCGGCCTGCTTCTTGCGCCTCGCCCCGTCCACGCCCCGCAGCCGCAGGCCGTAGCCCACGTTGTCGCGCGCCGTCATGTTCGGGAACAGGCTGTAGGCCTGGAAGACGATGCCCATGTTCCGCTTGTTCGCGGGCACGTGGGTCATGTCCTTGCCGTCCACCAGGATCCGTCCCTGCGTCGACGACGTCGAGCCCGCCGAGCGCGCGGAGCGCCGTCGTCTTGCCGCAGCCCGACGGCCCGAGCAGCGCGATCAAGCTCGCCCGGCTTGATGTCGATCGTCAGCCCGTCAAGGGCATGGACCGGGCCGTACCAGCGGTGCAGCTCCTGGAACTCGACGCCGACGCCATGCCCGTTCGCGGCAGGGGCGAGGCTCGTTGACGGTCATGTCGTGGGCTCCTCGGCGGCTTGCTCGGTACCGCGGCCCTGGCCCGGGCGCGAAGCGGGTGATGACGAACAGCAGGACGAACGCGAAGGTCAGGGCGGCGAAGGACACCGCGACCGCGATGAACGGGTCGCGCTTGCCGAGCAGGTAGATGACCACCTGCAGCGTGTTGAACGACAGCAGCGACGAGATCGTGTATTCGCCGAGGACGAGCGCGACCGCGAGGACCGACGCCGAGACGATGCCGCCGCGGATGTTCGGGACGATCACCTGGAAGATCGCCCGCGGCCAGCTGGCCCCCAGGCTGCGGGCCGCCTCGGCGAGCGTGGCCGTGTCGATCGACCGCAGGCTCGCGTCGATCGCGCGGTACGCGAAGGGGAGCACCAGGATGATGTCGATGAAGGCGAGCGTCAACGGGGACGCCCCGACCGCCCCGAGGTGCTGGCCCATCCAGCGGTAGATCGGGGCGATCCCCACGACGATGACGATGGCCGGGATGGCCAGTGGCAGCAGGCACAGGAACTCGATCACCTGGCGCATGCGCGGGACGCGCACGACCGTCCAGACCATCGTCGGGCACGAGCAGCAGGAGCATGCCGGCGACCGTCAGGACCGCGATCTCGAGCGACGTTCGTGATGCCGTCGATGAGGTTCTGGTCGGAGAAGATCGCCGCGTACGAGTCGAGGCTCCGGCTCCCGTAGTTGCCGCGCGTCGAGAACTCGAGCATCGCGAACAGCGGCAGGACCAGGTAGCCGAGCACGATGACGAGGATCGCGAGCCCGTGCCGGGACATGCCGACGTGGCCCCCGGCGACCGCACCGGTCGGCCGCGCGATGCAGCGCGCCGCCTCCCGGCGCCGCGCGCCGCGAGCTCGGGGCCCTGCATGTCGGTCATCGGACCCACCGCGAGGCGCGCCGCTGGATGAACGCGTAGAGCAGCCATCACCAGCGAGACGACCAGGATCATCCCGAGCGCCAGCGCCTTGCCGACATTCTCCTGGCCCGAGCACGACCTCGCTCTGCATCTTGTCAGGCGATCTGGAGCGTGACGATCGGACTGCCCTGGCTGACGAGCGCCGCGGCCGTCGCGTAGGCGGAGAACGCGTTCGTGAAGAGCAGCAGGAGCGCGCCCAGGAAGGACGGTGCGAGGATCGGCCCGCCGACGCGTCGCCAGAACGACCAGGCGACTGCCGCCGAGGCTCGACGACGCGTCGTACCACTCCTGGCGGAGCCCGTCGAGCGACGGCAGGAAGACGATCAGCATCAGCGGGATCTGGAAGTAGGTGTAGACGACGGCCAGGCCGGCGAGGCTGTAGAGCCACGACGCGTCCGAGAGGAGGTCGAGGTGCAGGGTGTCCGTGAGGAACACCGTGGCGAGGCCCCGGATCCCGAAGGTCGCGAGGAACGCGAAGGCGAGCATGACGCCGCCGAACTGGGCGAGGACGCCGGATGCCGCGATCACCAGCTGCCGAAGGAGGCCGTCGGGATCGCCGCGGACCACCGCCCAGGCGAGGAGCGCCGCCGAAGATGGCGCCCGCGATCGCCGTGGCCACCGCGAGCTGGATCGACCGCACGAACGGCCTGGACGAAGACATCGTCCGTGAACATGCTGGCGATGTTGTCGAACGTGAACTGGCCGTCAGCGGTCGTGAGCGCCCCGTACGTGACGACCAGCGTCGGGACGATGAGGAACAACCCGACGTAGGCGAGGAAGGGGGTCAGGGCGACGTAGTTCGCCGCTCCCCGGAGGCGGCGCGAACCGGCCCCGCTCGAGGCGGGGCCGGCCGACACCGTGGCGTCGGCCGGGCCGTGCTGACCGATGGATCGGTCATGTCGACGCGACCGCTCGACCGAGAGGCCGGGCTACTTGATGGCGATGAACTTCCAGTTGTCGGTGAGGTACTTCGTGGCCGTGTCGGTCTGCGCCTGGGTCAGCTGGACCGGCGGGGTCGTCGGCGGGTTGATGGCGGCGAGGGCTGCCGCGTCGGCGGTCCCGGCCTTCTGCATGGCGGCCAGGCGGACTGGCAGGGCGAAGCCCTTCAGCCACGTGTTCTGGCCGGCGTCCGAGAACGCGTATTCAAACCAGCAGCGGGCGGCCGCGGGATGCGCGGCGTCCTTGTTGATCGCCGAGTTGTAGTAGGCGGCGACCGGCGGCGAGTCCGACGGGACGACGGTCTTCCAGGTGATGCCCTTCGGCGCGAGGACTGCGGTCTGGGCGCCGTTGGTGTAGGTCCAGTCGATCACGATCGGGGTGGTCCCCGCCGCGATCGTGCCTGGGTCCGGGTCGACCGGGATGAGGTTGCCGCTATCGGCGAGCTTCTTGAAGAAGTCGACACCGGGCGCGATGTTATCCGCGGAGCCGCCATTGGCCAGGGAGGCCGCGACCACGCCGTTGAAGCCGGCCGACGCCTTGAGCGGATCGCCGTTGAGCGCGACCTTGCCCTTGTACTTGGGATCGGCGAGGTCGGCGAGCTTCTGGATGTCGCCGAGCTTGGTGTCGTAGCCGATCGTGATGAACCCGGTGTAGTTGTTCCACCAGAGGCCGGTGGCCTCCTTGTTGGCGTCGGGGATGTCCGCCCACGTGGCCACCTTGTACGGGGCGTACATGTCGGTGTGCGCCGCGGCGACGACGGATCCCAGGTCGAAGAGGTCGGGCTGGCGCCCGGTGCCGGCCAGCTGGGTGGCCTGGTTGATCTCGTCCTGGCTGTTGCCGTCCGGGCTTGTCGGACTGGACCTTGATCCCGTACTTCGCCGTGAAGTCGGTGATCATCTGCCCGTAGTTCGCCCAGTCGGGCGGGGTGGCGATGATGTTGACGGTGCCCTCGGTCTTGCCGGCGGCGCAGACGGCGTCGACACCGCCCATGTCGGCGGCCGACTTGGCGTCCTTTGCCGCGACCGCGGGCGATGAGCCGGCGCTGCTGCATGCCGCCAGGAGCAACGCTGCGATCCCGAACAAGGCGGCGAGACGGACCTTCTGGTTTTGCACGTGTACCTCCTCAACGAAGGGCTTGTGTCCCGATGGACCAACGGGCGGCGCGATACGCCGAACCCGGGCCTCCTCCATCTGTGACAACCAAGTCGGGACTGTGAGCCAGTCCCTTCACCTGCAGGCGCTAGGCTGCGTTCCGGGTCGCGATCCGGAAGTGAGGCTCGACGCCTGACCGTGATGGATGGAGCATACGCGTCCTGCCCTGTCGCGTGGCGAAGGATGGGAGGGCGTCCTCGGCTAGGTCGGGCCGCCTCGTCCGAGCGCCCGGATCGCCGCCGAGACCCCTTTCTCGCCGGACGCCTCGAGGCCCTCGATCGTGCCGGCGATGTCCGCGTCGGAGCGGTTCTGGCTGAGCTTCCACTTGCCCTCGACGCGGTCGATCGACGAGCTCGACGCCGACGATCGCCTTCAGCTGGCCCTCGATGTAGGGCACGGGCGCGTCGTCGACCGACCAGGGCTGCTCGCGCGCCGCCTCGTGGCGGTCGCTCAGGGCCCGCACGTTGACCTCGACCCAGGCCGGATCGTCGTGGATGACGAGCCGGCCGTGGACGTGGGCGGTGATGTAGTTCCAGGTCGGGACCACGCGGCCGTGCTCGCGTTTCGTCGCGTACCAGGCCGGCGAGATGTACGCGTTCGGGCCCCGGATGATGGCCATGGCGTCGCCGACCGCGGGCACCTTCCATTGTCGGTTGTTGCGCGCGACGTGCCCGTGCAGGACACCCCAGCCGTCCGTGCCGGCCTTCGGCTCGATCCAGATGAGCGGCAGCATCGTCGCGAGCAGCCCGTCGGCGGTCGAGGTGATCAGGTCGGCGGCCCCGACATTCCGCAGGAGCTCGCGGACCTCGTCGTCGTCGGGTTTGAAATGGGCGGGCACGTACATCCTCGAAGCATCGCACGACGACCCTCCACGCCGCGCGCAGCCGATCGGAGGCCAGCGCGATCGCCCCCTCCTGCGGCATTCAGCCCGGGGCGAGCCCTCGCCACGTCTCGAGCGCCCATTGCCAGTCGGCCGGATCGTCGAAGACGATGCGGATCACCGCACCGGAACCGGGCACGGCCGAGAACCCTTCGACGACCCCGACGGCCACACCGGAACTCGCATCTGACGTCAGCCGCCCACGACCGACGATCGGACCGGCCCGATGATCCAGGACGTCCGGGCCGAGCCCGGCTGCGACCTGATCGAGGAATGCTTCCGCGCTCATCGTTCCGGTGTCGATCGCGGCGAGCGTGATGCCTCGGCCCGCTCCGCCGCCCCACCACTCCTCGTCGGTCCGGCGCTCTGCGAACGAGCCGGGGACGCCATCCAGGACCCAACCCTCGTGGCTGATCCGGACGGGCAGGCGCCGATAGCCGATCGGAGGCCCGGGTGGCTCGCCGTCGCGTTCCGCCCGCGCGATCGCCTGTCGGGCCATCGGGTCATCGATGCCGCGAAGGGTGGCCAACTCCGCCCAGGCGGTCCACGGGTAGGGGAGGTCCGGGTCGAGCGGGTATGCGCGTGACAGGAGGCGATGGACCTCGTCGAATGTCGCCGCTTCACCCTCGAGGGCGGGACGGCGCCAGCGGATCTCGAGCCACATCAGAACGAGCGCCTGATTCATGAGGGATCGGCCGTCGGTCGCGTCGGCCCACCAGGGCACGATGTCGATCGCATGGCGCGGATCGGCGATCGCGGCATCGAGCCATGTGTCGTCGCGTGGTCCCAGGACCGTGGCGAGCGCCCCGCCGATCGAGTACGTCACGCCTGACGGGGTGCCGAGATGCTGCGGTCCTGATCCGAGCCGCCGTGCTGCGCGGACGTCGGCGAGCGCCGTCCCGAGCCAGCCCAGGTAGTCGTGCTCGGTCGCCGCGCGATCACTGAAGCTGACGGCCGCCGACGGATCGTCGGACGGTGCGTCCCACTCGATCGAGAGTTCCTGCCCGAGACGCTCGAGCACGCGCCCGACGAAGCGGTGATACCCGGGACCCGCGTAGACAGCCTCCATCGTGACGTCGACCTGACCCGACTCGCTCACGACGATCGCGACAGGCGCGGCCGCGGGATGGAAGTCGACCAGCAGGCGCTCCTCACCGGTCGACTTGATCTGACGCAGGATCGAACGGACGGCCGTCGCGTACTCGGTCCGGAGCCAGGTCTCGATGTCGCCCGTGAGGCGCTCGGCCGTGGGCACCCGCCGGATCGGGCCTCGCTTCGATGCCTGGCCAGACAGCGAGATGGAGGTCGGGTGCGCGCCACTCATCACCACGGGTGATGGACGATAGGGCCTCGCGACCGCCGTGCAGGGAGCGTTTCGTACCGTCCAAGGGTCGCAACAGTACTGACCCGCACAGCCGGCCACTGCGCTCACGGGCCGACGTGGTCTGCCGACGGACCGTCCGACCGGCCAGCGGGCTGGCACGCGTGGGCTGCCGACGGACCGTCCGACCGGCCAGCCGAAGGTCCGGAGGCGGTCGCCCGCTCGTCCTCCTTCATCGAAATGACCAATGGCGGGCCGATCGACGACGAAGAGAGCATCCGAGGTGGTCAGAGGACTATCCGACGGCGATCCCATGCGGCTCCTTTGTCGGACGGTCCATGGATGGCCCAGCGCACGACAACGGCGCCAGCGCGTGACGATGACGGCCCAGGGTACGAGGACGGCGCCCCGAGCACGAGGACGGCGCCCCGGCCGCGCTCCGACGCGTCCCGGCGCTCTGACGCGTCCCTGCCCACCGACGGGCCCGAGCCGGCCGGATCTAATCCCGACCTTGCTGGTCGGGATTAGACAGACGCGCTAGACTTCGAGACAGCCATGGACGACCTCTACCGCGACTACATCCTCGAGCACTACCGGCGCCCCCACAACTTCGGGGTCGTCGAGGACGCCGACGCGTCGTACGAGGGCGCCAACCCGCTCTGCGGCGACCGGATCACGCTGATGCTCGGGGTGAAGGACGGGGTCGTGGACCGCGTCGGCTTCACCGGCCGCGGCTGCGCGATCAGCCAGGCCAGCGCCTCGCTCCTGACCGACGAGATCAAGGGCAAGCCGCTCGCCGAGGTCAGTGGCTTCCGCGCCGACGACCTGCTCGACCTGCTCGGCATCGAGATCAGCCCGGCCCGCCTCAAGTGCGCGATGCTCAGCCACGACAGCCTCCAGCACGTGCTGGCGGACCTCGGCGCGGCCGATCCCACCAACCTCACCCCCAGCCCCGCCGAGGCCGGCGCATGACCGGGATCGAGCGCCGCTGCAGGTGTCGCCGGCCGGCCTGATCGCCGGCGAGTCATCCGAACCGCCCCCGCCCGCGAACCACTCATCGTGAGGACGGCCTGGGGGCCGTCCTCTCTTTCGTTTCCGCCCTGGCGCCAGCCGCCAGCCCGTCGTCCCATCGGAGCCAACCAGCCCCATGCCGAAGTCCTACGCCGACCTCCTGCGCGAGGCCCGCGCCCAGATCGATGAAGTCACCTCCCAGCAGGTGGACGCCCTCGCGCCCGGGAGCGCGGCGATCATCGACGTCCGCGAGGCCTCCGAGTGGGACCAGGGCCACCTCCCCGGCGCCGTCCACATCTCCAAGTCCTACATCGAGCAGCAGATCGAGGGCGCGGTCCCGGACCGCGACGCCCCGGTGATCCTGTACTGCGCGGGCGGCGTGCGGTCGCTGTTCGCGGCCCAGACCCTCGCCGACATGGGCTACACGAACGTCAAGTCGATGTCGGGCGGCTTCCAGGCCTGGAAGGGCGCCGGCCTCGAGTTCGAGACGCCGGTCGTGCTCTCGGCGGAGCAGAAGCAGCGCTACAGCCGCCACCTGCTGATCCCCGAGGTCGGCTCGGCCGGCCAGGCGAAGCTGCTCGGCTCGAAGGCGCTGTTCATCGGCGCCGGCGGGCTCGGCTCGCCGGGCGCGCTGTACCTCGCCGCGGCGGGCGTCGGGACCATCGGCATCGTCGACTTCGACGTCGTCGACGTCAGCAACCTGCAGCGCCAGATCATCCACACGACCGACCGGGTCGGCGAGCGCAAGGTCGAGTCCGCGCGGATCGCGATCCAGGCGCTCAACCCCGAGATCAAGGTGGTCGCCCACGAGGAGATGCTGGTCGGCGCGAACGTCGAGCGGATCATCGCCGGCTACGACGTGATCCTCGACGGCACCGA
Organism: uncultured Chloroflexia bacterium; assembly: GCA_963813335.1. GTDB lineage: Bacteria > Chloroflexota > Limnocylindria > Limnocylindrales > CSP1-4 > SPCO01. The sequence goes on along the minus strand of CAWEYL010000003.1, from coordinate 515,282 downwards.
CACGTTCGAGACCCGCTACATCCTCAACGACGCGGCGGTCGCGGCCGGCATCCCGGTCATCCACGCCTCGGTCTTCCGCTTCGAGGGCCAGCTCACGACCTTCGTCCCGTTCGAGGGGCCGTGCTACCGCTGCCTGTACCCGACCCCGCCGCCGCCCGAGCTCGCGCCCGGCTGCTCCGTGGCCGGCGTCCTCGGCGTCGTCCCCGGCATCCTCGGCCTGCTCCAGGCGAACGAGGCGCTCAAGGTGCTCCTCGGGATCGGCAACACGCTGGCCGGCCGGCTGCTCCTGTTCGATGCCCTCGAGACCGAGTTCACCGAGCTCAAGCTCCGCCGCGACCCGGAGTGCCCGGTCTGCTCGGACAAGGCCGTTGCCGCGCGCAAGGCCGGCCACCCGATCACCGTGGACGCGGTCGGCGACGACATCCCGTTCGCGATGACGATGACCGGTGCCGCCGGCGCGGTCTCGCCCGAGGCGCGCGCATGAGCACGGTCTTCATCCCGGCCGTGCTCCGCCCGAACGTCGGCGGCGCCAAGTCGCTGGAGCTCGATGGCGGCTCGATCCGGGACGTCGTCGACGCGCTCGTGGAGCGGCATCCGTCGCTGGGCGGCCAGCTGCTGACCGAGGACGGCGAGCTCAACCGGTTCGTCAACGTCTACATCAACGGCCAGGACGTCCGCTATCTCGCCGGGCTGGACACGCCGGTCGCGGCAGCGGACGAGGTCCGGCTCCTGCCGGCGATGGCCGGGGGCTGACCCATGGCCGTCCCCTGGCGGCTCCCCGAAGCCGAAGACCCGCACGCGCACGACGAGGCGCACGCGCACGCCCACGCCCACGAGGCGATGGTCCCCCACGGCGGTCGCTACACCGACATCCTCGAGGCGATCGGGCACACGCCGCTCGTCGAGATCCCGCGGATGAGCCCGAACCCGGACGTCCACATCTTCGCCAAGCTGGAGATGCTGAACCCGACCGGCTCGGTCAAGGATCGCGTCGCCAAGTACCTGATCGAGGACCTCGAGGCGCGCGGGCTGCTCGGCCCCGAGTCGATCATCCTCGAGCCAACCTCGGGCAACACCGGCATCGCGCTCGCGATGATCGGCCGGCGCAAGGGCTACCGCGTCGCGCTGGTCATGCCCGACAACGTCACCAACGAGCGGCGCCAGATGGCCGCGCTCTACGGCGCGGAGGTCATCGACTCGCCCGGCGCGCTCGGCTCGAACGGCTCGATCGCGCTGGCCAAGCACCTCGTCTCCAAGGACGAGCGGTTCGTGATGCCGTACCAGTACGGGAACCCGGCCAACACGCTCGCCCACTACGAGACCACCGGCCCGGAGATCCTCGCGGACTGCCCCGAGATCGACGTGTTCGTCGCGGGCCTCGGCACCTCCGGGACGCTGATGGGCGTCTCGCGCTACCTCCACGAGCAGAAGCCGGGTGTCCGGGTCGTTGCGGTCGAGCCGCTCCCCGGCGAGAAGGTCCAGGGGCTGCGCTCGCTCGACGAGGGGTTCATCCCCGAGATCTTCGAGCCCGACCTGATCGATGCGAAGTACCTCGTCTCGAACGAGGACTCGATCGCGGCGCTGCGCGACCTCGTCTTCCGCGAGGGCATCTTCGCCGGGCCGTCGTGCGGCGCCGTGCTCGTCGCCGCGGCCCGCGTCGCCAGGGAGATGGACGGCGGCACGATCGTGGCGCTGCTCCCCGACGGCGGCTGGAAGTACCTCTCGGCCGGCACGTTCTCGATGTCGCTCGACGAGATGGAGGACGCGCTCGAGGGTGGCGTCAACTGGTGGTGAGCGCCCATCCCGGGCCGGCGACCGCCGTGCTCCCCGCGGCGATCCGCGCCGCGCTCGTCGCGCATGCCCGGGCCGAGTATCCCGAACGAGGCGTGCGGCCTGATCGTGGGCGACGCGCCGGCGGCTGACGGCGGGCAGGCGCTCCGCTTCGAGGCCACGAGGAACAAGGCGGCCTCCCCGCTCCGCTACGAGATCGACCCCGACGACCTGTACCGCCTGACGATCGCGACCGACGATGCGGACGAGGTCTTCTGGGGGATCGTCCATTCGCACACGCACTCGCCGGCGGTCCCGTCGCCGACCGACATCGGCCTCGCCTTCTACCCCGACGCGCTGTACCTGCTGGTCTCGCTGGCCGACGACCAGGCCGATCCCGCGACCGGCGAGCCGGGCGTCCGCGCCTGGCGGATCGTCGCCGGCGAGGTCCACGAGGTGACGCTGGCGTGAGCCCGCGCGCGGCGTCGCTCGGGGCGCTCGCGATCGGCGCGGTCGCGGTGGTCGCGGCCACGGTCCTCGGCTCCACCGCCGGCCTGCTCGACGCGCTCGTGACGCCGCCGACCGTCATCCGCGCCGCGCTGGTGGGCGCGTCCGTGGCGGTCGGCGTGCTGCTGCTGTCGCGCAGTCTCGCCCGGATGGCCGAGGGGACCACGGACGTGCCGGGGTTGATCCGCGGCGTGCGCCTGGCGTTCCTGGCCATCGCCGCGTTCGCGGCCGCGGGGGGCTGGGGTCTCGGTCACCCGCTGCCGCTGCTGGTCGCGCTGGTCATCGCGGGGATCGACGTGGTCGAGACGTCGTTCCTGCTCGTGGTGGTCGGTCAGGACCGCCGCTGAGGCCCGCGCCCCGACCCTACTTGCAGACGAGGTTCTTCTTGGGGACCGTCAGGGCGAGCAGGTAGGCGTTCGTCGCCTTCCGCACGCAATTGCTGAAGAAGTAGCCGGTGTGGCCCTCGCCCTTGCGGGTGATGAGCGTCCCGGACTCGAGCTGGGCGGCCAGGTTCCTCGCCCACTGGAAGGGCGTCGCCGGGTCCCCGGTCGAGCCGATCACCACGATCGGCGGCGCGCCGGCGCCGGTCGCCGGGGCCGGCGTCCGCTCGGGCGGGACCGACCAGAACGCGCACGGCAGGTCGTTGAAGGCCACCGCCCGGAACCGCGGCGCGACCTTGCGGAGGTTATTGGCGAGGGCCGTGTAGTCGGCGACGTCGGCCGAGACCGGGAAGTCCAGGCAGGTGTTCGAGAAGTACGCGTCGCTCTGGTTCGAGTAGGAGCCGTTGGGCTTCCGCCCGCGGAACGGGTCGGACAGCAGGACGAGGAGCCGGCCGTCCCCGGCCTTGGCGAGCGCGAGGGCCTTCTCGAGGGCGGGGTAGCTGGCCTTGTTGTAGAGCGAGCCGAGGACCGCCGTGAAGGCGAGCCCGGGCCCCACCTTGCGCCGCCCGGCGATGCGCAGGATCGGCAGCGGCTTCTTGTCGATCTTGGCCATCAGCGCGTCGAACGCCTTGACCGTCTTGCCGCCCTCGTGGAACGCGCACGACGAGCGCTTCGCGCAGCTGTTGAGGAAGCGCGTCAGGGCGGCGTTGAAGGCCTTGGCCTGGCCGGTCCGCAGCTGGACCTCGCTCAGCTGCGGGTCGAGCGCGCCGTCGAGGACCATCGCCCGGATCTTGTCCGGGTACTTGTCCGCGTACATCGAGCCGATCAGCGTCCCGTACGAGAAGCCGAAGTAGCTGAGCTTCTCGTCGCCGACGGCGGCCCGGATGGTGTCGAGGTCGTCGACCACGGCGGCCGTCGAGAGGTACGGGAGCACCGCGGCGTTGCGCTTCGCGCAGGCGTCGGCGTACTGGTGGGCCTGGTCGACGAGCGCGCTGAGCTCCGCCGCGTTGTCGGGCGACGGGTCGAGGTCGGCCTGCAGGTCCAGGTTGTCGATGCAGCGGACGGGGCTGCTGGTGTTGACGCCGCGCGGGTCGAAGCCGACGAGGTCGAACTGCTTGCGGATGGCGCTCGGGAACTGGCTGGCGCCGTCGCGGACGAAGTCGACACCGGACCCGCCCGGGCCGCCCGGGTTGATGATCAGCGAGCCGATGCGCTGCGACCGGTCGGTCGCCGGCAGGCGGAGCAGCGCCAGCTGGAGCGTGCCCTTGGCGGGGTCGGCGTAGTCCTTCGGGACGCGCAGGTTGGCGCACTGGAAGCCGCTCCCGCAGTCGGTCCACTTGGCCGGCGCGACCGGTGGCCTGGTCGGGGTGACGGCGCTGCTCGCATCGGGGCTGATCGAGCCGCTGGCGCCGGGGCTCGGGACGACCGTCGTCTTCGGACTCGGCTCGGCCGGCGAACAGGCCGAGATGAGGATCCCGAGGAGCACGACGGCAACGAGCCAGCGGGGCGTGGAGCGGCCTCGGGCATGGCGGCGCGCGGGCATCACGGTGCGCAGGATACTCGACGGCCACGTATCGGCCATATGGGACGTTCGGCTGGTTCCGCCGGCGGTGCTCAGCCGCGCACCGCGAGCGCCTCGACGAGGGAGCGCAGGTCCAGCGGGGCCGGGTCGAGCCCCAGCAGGGCGCCGATCCGGGCCACCGGCGGCAGCGTCAGCCCGGTCGTGGCCAGTAGGTCCGCGTTCGACGCCTGGAACACCGCGGCCGGCGGACCGTCGAGGACCACCTCGCCGAGGCGCATGACGACGATGCGCGTGAAGTTGGCGGCCGCGAACTCCATGTCGTGGGTGATCGCGATGACGGTCCGCCCGGCCTCTCGATACGCATGGACGACGCGCTCGACGCGCTCGATGCCATCGGCGTCCTGCCCGGTCGTCGGCTCGTCGAGGACGAGCACCGCCGGGTCCATCGCGAGGACGCCGGCCAGCGCCACGAGCTTGCGGCGCGACAGGTCGAGGTCGTACGGGTTGGTCGCGCGGACCTCGAGCAGCCCGACGGCCGCCAGGCTGCGCTCGACGAGCCCGGGGATCTCGGTCGGGGGTCGCCCCAGGTTGCGCGGACCGAACGCGACCTCGCGCTCCACCGATCGCTCGAAGAGTTGCTCGTCGGGGTTCTGGAACACGAATCCGACGGTGGCCGCCAGCTCGGCGACCGTCCGCTCGGCAGTGTCGGCGCCGTCGAGCAGGACGTGGCCCTCGTCCGGGCGCAGCAGCCCGTCGAGGTGCTTGACCAGGGTGGTCTTCCCGGATCCGTTCTGGCCGACGATCGCGACCGCCTCGCCGGCCTCGACCGTGAGCGAGACCCCGCGCACGGCCTCGACCCCGTTCGGATAGCGATGCACGAGTCCCTCGAGCCGGACGGTCGCGCCGGGTCGGGCGCCGGCGGACCACGCGGTGGCGGGCGCGTGCGCCTCCGGCATCGCCAGCCGACCGCCGGCGGCTCGCAGGGCTGCCGCGATCGCGGCCTCGTCGAACTCCTGGCCGACGGGCGCTCCGCCGAGTCGGGCTAGGCGGACGAGCGTCGGCGGCCGCAGTCCGACGGCGTCACCGGCCGCGAGCAGGGCCTGTCCCGGCCGGTCGAGGGCGATCGGTCGCCCGAGGTCCAGGACCAGGCAGCGGTCCATCTGCCCGAGGACCTCGGGCGCATGCTCGGCGCACAGGATCGCGGTCCCGGAGCGGGCCAGCCCGTCGAGCAGGTCCGCCACCGACGCCGTCCCCGCCGGGTCGAGCTGGGCGGTGGGCTCGTCGAGCACCAGCACGTCGGTCCCCATCGCGATGATGCTGGCGATCGCCACACGCTGCTGCTCGCCGCCCGACAGCGCGAACGGCTCGCGATCGGCGAGGTGGGCGATCGCGAGGCGGTCCAGGACGGCGTCGATGCGGGCGTCCATCTCGGCGCGCGGCACGCCCAGGTTCTCGAGGCCGAAGGCCAGCTCCTCGCGGACCGTCAGCTTCGAGGCGGACAGCTGGTTCGCCGGCGTCGCGAAGACGATCCCGACCCGGCCGAGGAGGCGGTCCGCCGGCGCGGTCTTCGTGTCGGCGTCGCCGATCAGCACCGTGCCGCCCATGGTCGCGCGCACGACCCGCGGGATGAAGCCGGCCGCCGCCAGCGTGAGCGTCGACTTGCCCGCCCCGGTCCGGCCCGCCACGCCCACGCGCTCGCCCGCGGCGACGCGCGACCGTCACGTCGGCGAGGCTGGGGTCGCGCCGCGTCGGGTAGCGGACCTGGCAGGTCCGTCGATCCGCAGCGGCGCGGTTGGCGGCGTCGTGACGGGTGGCGCCGCGTCCGTCATCGCCAGACCCCGGCGATCCTGCCGACGATGATCGCCACGATGCCGGCGATGAGCGCGAGGCGCAGCCAGCGATCGGTCGGCGGGTCGGCGACCACGCGGTAGGCGGTCCTCCCGGGTCGCGCCCCGAACCCGCGCGCTTCAAGGGCGAAGGTCCGCTCCCGGACATCCACGAGCGAGCCGAGCATCACCGGTCCGATCAGCGGGACCAGCGCCCGCATGCGACGGATGAACGACCCGGCGATGGGCAGCCCGCGGGCCTGCTGGGCCTGGAGGATCGCGCCGGCGCGGGCCTGCATCCGCGGCACCATCTGCACCGCGGACAGGATCACGAACGCGATGCGATGGCTGGCGCCGCGACTGACCAGCGACTCGAGCAGGTCATCGGCGAGGGTCGTGAACAGGAACGTGACCGAGGCGAGGAAGGCGACGATCAGCCGGCCGGCGGAGATCAGCCCGAAGGTGAGCCCTTCGCGGGTGACCGACAGCGGCCCGACGGTCACGAGGCGGTCGGTCGCCCCCGGGAAGAACAGCGCGTTGACGACCACGATCGACGTCAGCAGCAGGGCCGGGATGCGCATGGCCCTGGCAGCGGGCCGCAGCAGGCCGGCCGACCACACGATGGCGACGAGCACGAACGCGAGGACCACGAGCACGACGGGCGGCAGCAGGAACGCCGCCACGAGCACGAACGCCAGGCCCAGGAGCTTGGTCAGTGGGTAGCGCCGGTGCAGCCAGCTCGAGCCCGCGACGAAATAGCCGGTGGCGGTCGACATCCTCCGTCCGTCAGCCCGCGCGAACGATCAAGCGGCGACCGTCTGCTCGCTCGCGACGGTCGTCTCGCCGCGGCTGTACATCGTCCGGACCGTGATCGGCAGCGCGCTCAGGATGATGAACACGATCGTGTAGCTGATGGTCTTGTCGAGCGGGTCGCTGGTGAGCCCTTGGGCGAACGCCGACTGGAGCACGTTGAGCCCGAGCGTGCGGAACAGCGCCACGAGCGCATCCGTACCGCCGCCGGTCACGCCGCCGAAGACGCCCGCCGCGATCGGGGCCGAGATCATCGCGGCGACCAGGCCGGTGGTCAGGCCGCCGACCCAGACCGGGAACAGCCGGGCGTTCTCGCCGCGGCGTGCCCACGACGTGATGCCGACCGCGATCAGGACCGCGATGACCAGCGCGACGATCATCCCGAGCGGGTCGCTCAGCGCGAAACCCGTCAGGTTGGCGCCGCCGAGGAAGCTGTCCGGGCGAGCCGTCGTCGAGGACGCCGTCGACGGTCGAGAAGTAGCCGGTCGGGCCGATCAGCAGGCGGACGAACGCGAAGATCAGGACACCCGCCGAGATCGCGGTGGCCGCGACCAGGTAGGTCCGGATCCGCGGGTCCTCGCCCTTGAGGTCGAAGATGGTCCGGCGCGAGAGCCAGCCGGCGAGGACGCCGACCCCGAGGATGAGCAGACCCTTGATGACGAACTGGTTCTGCGAATCGGTGTTCGTCGAGTCGAACGCGATGCCGATGGTCGCCTGGACGACGAGCAGCGCGATCCCGGCGACCGCGATCCCGAACGCGAGGGCGAGGAACCCGCCGACGCGGGCATCGTCGCTGCGCAGCCGGAAGACGCCGCGCGACGCCCAGAAGCCGGCCATCAGGCCGATGACCGCCGCCACCGGCGCGAAGAACGCCGCGGTCGGCCCGGCGCCGCCCGGGACGGGCAGGATGGACCAGATCAGGTTGGCGAGGAGCCCGGTGAGCGCCCCGGCCCACGGTCCGGCGAGCGCGCCGACGAGGACCGTGCCGATCGAATCGAGGTAGATCGGGAGGCGCAGCGCGTAGACCAGCGAGCCGACCGCGATGTTGATCGCGATCGCCACGACCATCAGCGTCAGCGTGGCCGTCGAGAGGTCCCGCGACCGCCGGGCGATGACCGCGAAGAGGACGGCGCCGACGATGACGGCGACCAAGTAGGCGAGCTGGATCGGCTGGACGCAGTTCGTGGCCTTGTCGTCCGCGCAGATCGTCAGCCAGTCGAGGCCCATCGGATCCTCCTCCTCCGTCCGCCGCGCCGGCGCGTCATCGCGCCGGCGAAACCCTCCCCGCCTAGCGTGCCACGGCGGACCGGTCCGCCGCCAGCCCCCCGACGCGTTCGATGAGCCGTTCCATGAAGGTCGCGACGTCCGCTCTCGACGGCGACGTCGAGGTTGGGCGGCTTGCCGGTGAGGTGGCGGCGGTCCGCGACGGTCATCCCGGCCGTGAGCTCGCCGGCGCGTCTCGACGTCGACGAAGAGCGGCTCGGTCTCGACCAGCGATCGGTCCAGCGCGGCCGCGACGGCCAGCGGATCGTGGATGAACGCGCCGTAGAAGCCGTCGTAGTGGGCGTGGAACTCCATGTAGAAGCGCAGCGCGTCGGCGACGTAGCGGACGATCGGGTTGCTCGCCACGGACCGGGTGGCGAGCATCGGGTCCTCGCCGTGCGCCAGGGCGATCGAGTCGTCCGGCGTGCTGCCGGCGCGACGCGCGAGCCGGACCACGTCGTCGGGGAGGATCTTCGCGCGCTCGGTCACGTCGAGCCCGAGCGCGAGCGGGCGCGGGATCGTCGGATCGGCCGCCATCGCCTCGGCCCAGCGGGCGAACACGATCTTCGCGGCGTGCGGGTCGCAGTGGATGTTCCACTCGGTGGTCGGCGTCGTGTTGCCCGACGCGCCGAACGCGCCGCCCATCAGCGTGTAGCCCCGGAGCAGGCGGGGGAGGGCGGGCTCCTTGTCGAGGGCCGAGGGCGAGGTTCGTGAGCGGGCCGAGCGTGACCAGCGTGATCTCGCCCGGCCGGCGGCGGACCTCGTCGACGATCAGGTCGACGGCGTGGCGCTCGGACAGCGGCCGCGACGGCGGCGGGCAGCTCGGCGTAGCCGAGGCCCTGCGGCCCGTGGGTCTCGGGCGTGGTCTCGAGCTCGCGGACCAGCGGCAGCTCGCGCCCGAGCGCGACCTCGACGTCGGTGCGGCCGGCCAGCTCCAGCACCGCACGGGTGTTGATCGCCACCTGGGCGCCCTCGGTGTTGCCGAAGACGCAGGTCGCGGCGACGATCTCGGCGTCGGCCGAGGCGGCGGCGTACAGCAGCGCGAGGCTGTCGTCGATGCCGGTGTCGACATCGAGGATCAGCGCGGTCCGGTCGGGGTCGGGCATGCCCCGATGCTACCCGGTGCGGGGCGGGCATCGCGGGCGTCATAGCCGGCGCGGCCCGGCCTCGACGGACCGGCAGCCCCGTCGTCCCGGCCCGTACACTCGGGAGCGTGACGACCCCCATCGGCGCGCCGATCCTGCCGCCCGCCACGATCGGCATCCTCGGTGGCGGCCAGCTCGGCCGGATGCTCGCGCAGGCCGCCCGCTCGATGGGCTACCGCATCGCGGTCCTCGACCCGGACATCGACTGTCCCAGCGCGTCGGTCGCCGACGAGCTGGTGATCGGCGCGTACGACGACGTCGGCGCCGCGCTCCGCCTGGCCGGCCGCAGCGCGGTCGTCACCTACGAGCTGGAGCACATCGCCGCGGCCGTCGTGGCGGCCATCGAGCCGCTCGTCCCGGTCCGGCCCGGGCACGGGCCGCTGGTCGTGACCCACGACCGCATCGCCGAGCGCCGGTTCGTCGAGGGCACCGGGATCGCCGTGGCGCCCTGGCGCGAGGTCCGCACGACCGACGAGCTGCGGGCGGCCGCCGCGCCGGACGCGGTCGGGCTGCCGCTCCGGCTCAAGGCATCGAGCGGCGGCTACGACGGCCGCGGCCAGATCCGGGTCGGCGACCGCCAGCCGACATCGACGGCGCCCTCGCGACGCTCGGTCGCCCGCCCGGCGCCTCCCTGCTGGCGGAGCGCGAGATCGACTTCGAGGCGGAGCTGTCGGTCATCGTCGCCCGCGGTCTCGACGGCTCGACCGCGACCTTCCCGATCTCCCGCAACGTCCACGACGCCGGGATCCTCTTCGAATCGGTGGCGCCCGCGCCGGTCGACGCGGCGCGTCCAGGCCGGCGGCCGCGGACATCGGCCTGCGCCTGGCCGCGGCGATGGACCTCGTCGGGACGCTGACCGCCGAGCTGTTCCTGCTCCGCGACGGATCCCTCGTCGTCAACGAGCTGGCGCCGCGCGTCCACAACAGCGGCCACTGGACCATCGAGGGCGCCGCGACCTCGCAGTTCGAGCAGCACATCCGCGCCATCTGCGGGCTGGGGCTCGGGCTCCACCGCGGCGCTCTCGCCGACGGCGATGGTCAACCTGCTGGGCGCGGGGCCGCAAGCGCGCCGCGCGGCTCACCGGCGTCGCCGCCGCGCTCGCCGACCCCGACGTCCACCTCCACCTCTACGACAAGCGCGAGGTCTTCGAACGCCGCAAGATGGGGCACGTCACGGCGCTCGGGCCCACGGTCGACGCGGCGCTCGACCGGGCGCGAGCCGCCCGCGCGGCCCTCGGCTGGGCGGCGGACCCGGAGGCGAAGGAGGATCGATGAGCGACGGCGCGAAGGCGGGATCGGCGCTCGTCGGCGTGGTCGGCGGCAGCCGCTCGGACTTCCCCACGCTCGAGGCCGCGGTCGCCGTCCTCGACGAGCTGGGCGTCGCCGTCCGAGCTCAAGGTCGTCTCGGCGCATCGGACGCCGGACCACCTCTTCCGCTACGCGGAGGGCGCCGCCGGACGCGGGCTCAAGGTGATCGTCGCCGGCGCGGGCGGCGCCGCGCACCTGCCCGGGATGCTCGCCGCGAAGACCGCCCTGCCCGTCATCGGCGTGCCGATCCCGACGCAACACCTCGGCGGCCTGGATTCGCTGCTGTCGATCGTCCAGATGCCGCGCGGCGTCCCGGTCGCCACGGTCGCCATCGGCAACGCCACCAACGCCGGCCTGCTGGCCGCCTCGATCCTGGCGCTGTCCGATCCCGCGCTCGCCGAGCGCCTCGCGGCGTGGCGCGCCCGCCAGACCGAATCGGTGATGGACGACCCGTCGAACGCGGGGTCCTGAGGCGTTGCGCCGCCAGGCGCCACGCGGGAACCTAGGCCGGCGGCGCGATCGGCCGTGCCGCGACGTTCCGATGCTCGCGCAGGTGGAAGCCCAGGTCCATCGCCGTCTTGAGGGCCACCAGCACCGCGATCGCGCCGACCGGCGCCCCGACCACCATGATCGCGAACGCCCCCAGCAGGATCGTCAGATGGAGGATCACCAGGCGGCCGTACGGCGCGAACATCAAGCCGGCGGCTGAGACCTGGCGGTACTCGCCGCGCCCCAGGTAGTTGAACAGGAACGACGCTCCGTGCCCGATGAACAGGGCCAGCGCCGCGAACGCGATCGCGCCGGGGTCCGGCCCGGTGACGACCGATCCGGGATCCGGGACGGGATCGAGTCCCTGGAACATCCCGTCATCCAGGCGGAAGGTGGCGAACGCCGCGAACGACAGCACGAACACGCCGTGGACCACCCAGAAGATCCCGTAGTGGACGAGGAAGAACGGGATCAGGAAGCCCTTGGCCTGGCCCTGGATCGGGCGGCCGTTGATCCTCGTCTGCGGTCGAGGCGTCGTCGACGCCCTCGGCCAGCCACATCTTCGCGACGTTGAAGATGCCGACGATCCCGTTCTCCAGCCAGTAGACGATCAGGATCGTCCACACGTCCCAGCCGAGGAACAGCACCCCGACCAGCGGGATCGCGTTCGCGACGACCAGCGCGACCGACCGCGCCGATCGACGAGCTGACCGTGTACCAGGCGATCAGGCGCTCCACGCGCCAGATGCTAGCCGACGGTGACGGCGCGCTCCTCGGCCCCGCGGACCAGCTTCACCTCGTACTGGCCGGTCACGCCGCCGAGCGCGGCGAACAGGTCGTCGCCGTCGGCGACGGGCTTGCCCGCGGCCTCGACGATCAGGTCGCCGGCCTCGATGCCGGCCGCCTCGGCCGGGCTGCCCTCCTCGACGCCGCGGACCAGGACGCCGTCACGGTCGGGCAGGCCGACCGAGCGGCGCAGCCGTCGCGCGACATGCGAGGGCGCGATCGCGACGCCGAGCCGGACGCGCGTCGGGGTCTCGCCGCGGGTCAGCGCATCGACCCGCGCGCGCAGGGCCGCGTCGGCCGGCAGCGCGAGGTAGAAGCCCTCGCCGATGCGGTTGGTGTTGAGGCCGAGCAGCTTGCCGTCGGCATCGACGAGCGCGCCGCCGGAGGAGCCCGGAGCCATCGGCGCGGTGTGCTCGACGCTGCCCTCGATGCGCCGGCCGCCGGGGCCGCGGAACGCGCGCGCGACAGCCGAGACGAGGCCGAACGTGACCCGGGTCCCGCCGCCGTGCGAGGCCGCCGCCCCGAAGACCGCGGTCCCGATGTTCGGCACGGCGCCGTCGCCCCACTCGAGGGGGGTCGCGCCGGTCGTGTCGACCTTGACGACCGCGAGGTCGCCGTCGCCGTCGTAGGCCGCCACGGTGCCGCGGGTCTGCCGGCCGTCCGCGAACGTCACGGTGACCTCGTCGCCGCGCAGGTTGTGGGCGTTGGTCAGGACGACGCCGTCGGCGATGACGACGCCCGAGCCGCGCGTGCCGCGGCCGATCCCGACGATGGACGGGCCGACGCGCTCGGCGACGGCGGTGACGGCGGACTGCAGTTCTTCGATGACGCTCATGGGGTGGGGCTCCTGGTATCGCGATAGACTTGTGACTTGCAATCTACTACCGACTCCCCACGGTGACAACCCCCGAGCCCGCCCGTACGCTTGGCCCGATGCCCGACCGACCAGCCGCCCGCCCGACATCGGCGCTCGAGGCCGCCCTCGACCGGGTCGGCGACCGCTGGAGCCTGCTCGTCGTCGAGGCGCTGCTCGAGACGACCGCGGCGGTTCAACGAGCTCGGTGAGGACCTCCCCGGCATCGCCCCGAACATCCTGAGCGATCGCCTCCGCCGCCTCGAGCGCGAACGGATCGTGACGGCGACGCCCTACCAGGAGCGGCCGCCGCGGATGTCCTATGCGCTGACCGCCACAGGCCGCGAGCTCGCCTCGGTGCTGCGCCTGCTCGCGGACTGGGGCGCCGGCGCCGGTGCGACCGGCGAGCCGATCCAGCACGAGCTGTGCGGCACCGCGCTGGAGACGCGCTGGTGGTGCCCCACGTGCTCGGTCGTCATCGACGATCCGGACGTGCGCGAGACCCGGACGGTCTAGGCTCGTACACTCGCGGGCATGACTCCCGGCGAGCCGCACACGATGGATGACCCGCGCTGGGAGCCGGGGATGCCGACGCTCGATCGGCAGGCGGTGCCGGCCCCCGTTCTCCCGCCGAGCCTGCAGGGGCTGCCGCCGCGGTCCGTGCCCGAGGTGGCCCCGACCCCGCTCCAGAAGCACTACGTCCTGCTCAGCGTCCCGGTCCTCATCCTCGGCGCGATCGCGATCACGGCGCTCGAGCTCGGGGCGTCGCTGGGCAGCCCGCTGGTGAAGGTGTGCGTCCTGATCGCCCTGCCCCTGCTGGTCGTGACCACCGCCGACGCGGTCGTCCGCATCTGGCGGGCGGCCTGGGCGTGGATGCCGGTCGACCGGACCAAGGGCCTGTTCCGGCTCGCCTGGGTGGCGGTCAGCCTGATCGGCCTGGCGGCGCTGGTCGGGGCGGGCATCCTGGTTCTCTTCGCCTGATGGACGACTTCGACCGCGGCCCCGACGGCCGCTCGAGCGACATGGCGTCCGGACGGGGCGTGCCGTCGTGGCTGGCGTCGTCGCTCAACTTCTGCAGCCGTTGCGGATCGCCGCTGCGCTTCGGCCTGGTGGACGGCGAGGACCGCCAGCGCCTGTCGTGCGAGGCGTGCGGCCACATCGCCTACGTCAACCCGCGGCTCGTGGTCACGACCCTCCCCATCGACGACGAGGGGAACGTCGTGCTGATCCGGCGCGGCATCGAGCCCGGTGTCGGGCTGTGGGCGCAGCCCGGTGGCTTCCTCGAGGTCGACGAGACCGTCCATCAGGCGGCGATCCGCGAGACCTGGGAGGAGACCGGGTTGCTCGTCGAGCCGGGCGACCTCGTCGGGCTGTACACGAGGCTCGAGGCAGCCGTCGTCACGATCGTGTTCGAGGCGCGGATCGTGGGCGGGACCGCGGCGCCGACCCCGGAGGCGACCGAGATCCAGGCCTACGCGCCCGACGCGCTGCCCTGGCCGAAGATCGCGTTCCGCACGTCGACCTGGGCGCTCCGCGACTGGCTGGACCTGCGGCATCCCGGGGTCCGCTGGCCGGACCGCGACGTCGGCGCCTGACGGATCCCGCGGTCGGCCGGCCGGCCCGCGCCCGGCTCAGCAACCTGTCATAACGCTCATGGGCAGAACGTTATGGCCGATCCCGGCGCTTGAGGCAGGGCTCCCGGGCCGATCCCTCGATCCGTTGATGCAGCTCAGGGTGCATCTCCGGGGCGAAGGAGGGTCGCGGTGGGGGCTCGGATCCACGAAGCCGCCCTCCGACCGGCCATAACGTTCCGTCGGTGGTCATTCGGCCGGGTTGCCGGTCCACGGCCACCGATGCCCCGAGACGCCGAGGCCACCCGCGTCCGGAGCAGTCGATGACGACGGCGACGGTGACGGCGACGAATAGACGGTCCCGCCGGCCAGGCCGTCCTCGCCCATCGGCCACGGCGAGGGCCGGTACCAGATCGGCGCGGGGCTGTGGAGCGGGGAGGTGGCCGGCGCCGTGGTCGCAAGGGAACCGGCCGGCGCCGGCGCCACGGCCGCCGCGGAATCAACCGGGCCCGGCGCCACGGCCGCCGCGGAACTTGCCGGCGCCGAACTCACCGCGACCGAACTCACCGCCGCCTCGCCGCGCTCCGTCCCCGACGCCGACGGCCCCGGCTCGAGCCGCCCGCCGATCGCGATCGCCACGACCGCGACGAGCACCGCGACGAGCCCGCCGACCCACATCGCCGGCGGTCGGTGCCGCCCGATGGGTTCCAGGATCGGTGCGTCGTCGGCCATCCGGGCCTCCGGGTCGACGGCTGCCACGGCCGCGGCGCCGCGCCGCGCCGAGCCCGGTCAGCTCAGGTCGATGAAGACGTTCTTGGTCTCGGTGTAGAGGTCGAGCGCCGACATCCCGAGCTCGCGGCCGATCCCCGACATCTTGTAGCCGCCGAACGGCGCCTCGGTGTGGACCGACGAGTTCGAGTTGATCGAGATGACGCCGGACTGGAGCGCCCGCGCGGAGCGCAGCGCCTTGCCGATGTCGCGGCTCCAGATCGAGCCCGCCGAGGCCGTACGGCGTCGCGTTCGCGAGCCGGAGCGCCTCCTCCTCGGTGTCGAACGGGATGATCGAGACGACCGGGCCGAAGATCTCCTCGCGCGCGATGCGCATGTCGTTGTCGACGCCGTCGAAGACGGTCGGCATCAGGTACGCCCCGGCCGACAGCGCCGGGTCCGTCGGGCGCCTCGCCGCCGACGACGACGGTCGCGCCCTCGCCGAGGCCGATCTCGATGTAGTCCTTGACGCGGTCGCGCTGCTTGAAGCTGACGAGCGTGCCGACCTCGGTCGCGTCGTCGGCCGGGTCGCCGACGCGCAGCGTCCGGGTCGCGGCGGCGAACGCCTCGACCACCTGGTCGTGGGCCGACCGCTCGACGAGGATCCGGCTCCGCGCGCAGCAGTCCTGGCCGGTGTTGTCGAAGACCGAGTACGGCGACTCGCGCGCGAACTTGTCGAGGTCCGCGTCGGCGAAGACGATGTTGGGGCTCTTGCCGCCGAGCTCGAGCGAGATCTTCTTCACGTTCGCGGACGCGAGCCGCATGATCTCCTGGCCGGTGGTGGTCTCGCCGGTGAACGCGACCTTGCCGATGCCCGGATGGGCCGCGATGGACGCGCCGGCCGTGCCGCCCGGCCCGGTCACGACGTTGAGGACGCCGGCCGGGATGCCGGCCTCCAGCGCCAGCTCGCCGAGGCGGATCGCGGTGAGCGGCGAGTACGAGGCGGGCTTGAGGATCGCGCAGTTGCCGGCCGCCAGCGCCGGGGCGACCTTCCACGAGGCCATCAGCAGCGGGAAGTTCCAGGGCACGATCAGCCCGACGACCCCGATCGGCTCGCGCAGGGTCAGGTCCAGCCCCGGCTTGGACACCGGGATGGTCTGGCCGAACACCTTGTTGGCGGCGCCGGCGTAGTAGTCGAAGACGAGGCTCGCCCCGATGACCTCGCCGCGCGCGCCCGTGATCGGCTTGCCGACGTTGCGGCTCTCGAGCTGGGCCAGCTCCTCGCTGTGGTCCTTGATCAGGGCGGCGAACTTGGACAGGCTCCGGCCGCGCTTGCCCGCGGCCCAGGTCGCCCAGCCCTTGCGGTCCTCGAACGCGGCCTGCGCGGCCGCGACCGCGCGGTCGACGTCCTCGCGTCCGCCCATCGGCGCGGTGGCGATGACCGCCCCGGTGACGGGGCTCACGACATCGAACGTCCCCCCGTCCGCGGCGTCGACGGACTGGCCGCCGATCACCATTCGCATCACCACAGGCGCGACGGCGGACGTTGGCTGCGATTCGATCGTCATCGGGGACCTCGGGCGGGTTGGTCTGGCATGCCGCGATGATACGCCGGCCTTCGGCCCGTTCCGCCATGCCGGATGGCCCTCCGGAGGCAGGTTCGGACTCTCTACGATCGCAACATGACGCGCTTCATCGACGCGCTCACGGGCTCGCATGTCCGCCTCTGGCTGCTTGCCGTGCTCGCGATCGTCGCCATCGGGACCGCCGGGTACGTCATGCTCGGCTGGCCGCTCGACGACGCGGCATACATGACGGGGATCACGCTCACGACCGTGGGCTTCAAGGAGGTCCGCGAGCTCGATGACTTCGGTCGTGCCTGGACGGTCGCGCTGGCGGTCGCCGGCATCGGGATCATCTTCGGATCGATCGGCATCGTGGCCGAGGCGGTCCTCTCCGAAACGGTCAGCGGCCGACGGGAGGCGAGACGAATGGCTGAGCAGATCTCCGGGCTTCGCGGTCACCTGATCCTGTGCGGCTACGGACGAGTCGGGTCGACGGTGGCCCGCGAGCTCGCCCACGTCGGTCAGCCGTTCGTGGTCGTCGACATCAACCCCGAGTCACTCGGCGAGGCCACACGCGACGGTCATCTCGTCGTCGAGGGCGACGCCACGAACGATGACGTGCTCCGCGCTGCCGGTGTCGAGCGGGCGCGCGGCCTCATCACCACCATCGATTTCGGACGCCCACAACGTCTACGTGACCCTCTCGGCCCGGGCCTTGAATCACGCACTCTTCGTCGTCGCGCGGGCCAACCAGGATGGCGCCGAGGCGAAGCTCCTCCAGGCCGGGGCGAGCCGGGTCGTGTCCCCGTACACGCGGGCGGGTCGCCAGATCGCCGAGCTCGCCATCCGCCCGCGGGTCGCCGACTTCATCGACTCGGCCCTGTCGCACGGCGAACTCGCGTTCTCGCTCGAAGAGCTCGAGGTGGGGCCCGGCGGGCCGCTCGACGGCCGAACGGTCGGGTCGCTGCGCGAGGACGGGATCTTCGCGCTCGCGATCGTCCGCGGTGAGCGCGACTACGAGCCGAACCCGCCGACCGGACGCGTGCTCGTCGTCGGGCGACAACCTCATCGTCTCGGGGACCGCGGAGGTCCTCCGAGCCCTGCGCGCCCAGGCCTGACCGACGCGCTCGTCAGGCGGGCGGCTGGCCGTCTGGCCGTGCTGGCGGGACGAGCGTCTCGAGGAGCGGGCCGGCGGTCACCCCGTGCTCGATCGCGACGATCGCGGCGCCGATGATGCCCGCGTCGTTGCGCAGCGTCGCGGCCACCACCGGTGGTCGGACCGTCAGCCGCGGGATGAAGCGATCGGCGTTCTTGCTGACGCCGCCGCCGATGATCAGCAGGTTCGGCCAGAGCAGCGTGTCGATGGCCTGGAGGTGCTCGTCGAGGTCCTGCGCCCAGGCCTTCCACGACAGGCCGCGGCGGACGCGCGCGATCGCCGCCGACCGCCGTTCCGCGGGTCGGCCGCGGATCTCCATCTGCCCGAACTCGGTGTTGGGGACGAGCACGCCGTCGTTGAAGACGCCGGAGCCGACGCCCGTCCCGAGGGTCAGGAAGATGACCACGCCGGGCCGGTCCTTCCCGACCCCGAAGCGCATCTCGGCGATCCCGGCAGCGTCGGCGTCGTTCACGATCGCCACGGGCCGCAGCAGCACGCGCGACAGCCGCTCGCGCTCGGGGAACTCGAGCCAGCCCGGATCGATGTTGGATGCCGTCTTGACGGTGCCGTCGATCGTGACGCCGGGGAGCCCCACCCCGACCGGGGTGGTCGGGCCGAGGCCGGCCGATGTGACCAGTCGCTTCACGAGCCGGGCGATCGAGGCGTTGACGGCATCCGGCGTCGACGGTACCGGGGTCGGCACGCGCAGCCGGTCCGACCGCAGCTGGCCGAGCTCGACGTCGACGACGGCCGCCTTGACCCCGCTGCCCCCGACATCGACCCCGATGGCGATCCGACCCGCAGCCACGTCCATGCTCCGGCTAGAAGTAGTTGACGGTGATGCCGCCATCGACGACGAGCGACGCGCCGTTGGTGAACCGCGATTCGTCGGAGGCCAGGTAGAGCGCCATGAAGACGATCTCCTCGGGCTTGCCGAAGCGCCCCGTGGGGTTGCGCGCGAGCCGCAGGTTCTTGGCGGCCTCGTCCTTGAGCAGCCAGTCCATCAGGAGTGGCGTCTCGATCGGGCCCGGGCAGATCGCGTTGGTGCGGATGCCGTTCGGGCCGAACTGGACGGCCAGGCTGCGGGTCAGCGACAGGATCGCGCCCTTCGACGCGGTGTAGGCGTCCTGCGGGACCGAGCAGCCGAGGATCGCCACGAAGCTCGCGACGTTGATGATCGAGCCGCCGCCGCCGGCGATCATCGCGGGGATCGCGTACTTGCAGCCCAGGAACGGGCCGCGCACGTTGACGGCCATCACCTGGTCCCAGGTCGCGACGTCGGTGTCGATCACCGAGTGGTCGGCCTCGGGCATGATCCCGGCGTTGTTGTAGAGGCACGTCGACCCGGCCGTACGTCGCCAGCGCGTGGTCGACCATCGCCTTCGCGTCGGCCTCCTTCGAGACGTCGGCCTTGACGTAGGTCGCGGTCCCGCCCTCCGCCTCGACCATCGCGACCGTGTCGCGGCCGGCCGGCTCGCTGTACTCGGCGACGACGACCCTGGCCCCCTCCTTGGCGAACAGCTGCGCGGCGACCCGGCCCATGCCCCCGCCGGCGCCGGTGATGATCGTGACCTTGTCGGCGAGTCGCATGATGACCTCGCGGGTTGCGGAGTGGTGACGTGGGACAAGGGTATGACCTCGCGCGCCCGGATGCGCGACACTTCGTCGTGATGGCCCCGGACCCGACGCCCGCCGATCTCATCGCCGCGGTCAACGCCGACGACGCGGCGCTCGTCGCCGAGCTGGTCGCCCTCGACCCGTCGCTCGCGAACGCGCGGGACGAGGCGGGCGTCTCGGCACTGATGCATTCGAGGTACCGTCTCGCCCGCCCGGTCACCGACGCGCTCGTCGCGGCGGACCCCGAGCGCGACGTCTTCGAGGCGACGGCGCTGGGCGAGATCGACCGACTCCGGGGCCTGCTGGACGACGACCCCGCGGCCGCCACCGCCTATTCCGCCGACGGCTTCACCGCCCTCCACTTCGCGGCGTTCTTCGGCAAGCCCGAGGCGGCCCGGATCCTGCTCGAGCACGGCGCCGATGTCGGCGCCTGGACGCGCAACCCGTTCGTGAACCAGCCGCTCCATGCCGCGGCCGCCGGTCGCCATATCGAGGTGTGCCGGGTGCTGCTCGCGGCCGGTGCCGACGTGGACGCCCGGCAGCACGGCGGCTACGCCCCGATGCACGAGGCCGCGCAGCACGGCGACATCGAGCTGGTCGAGCTGCTGCTGTCCGCCGGCGCCGATCCGACCCTCCGCGACGACGAGGGCCGCACCCCGGCCGACCTGGCCGACGACGCCAGCCATCCGGACGTGGCCGCGCGACTCCGCGAGGTCGCGGCGGGGCGCTAGTGGGGGGCCGCGGCGCTCGCTGGCGCCTGGCTCTGCGCGGGCTCCCGCGGCGGGCTCCCGCGGCGGACCGCGCAGCGGGCTCCCGGCTCGACGGGTCCCCCGCGGCGGGCTCCCGGCTCGACGGGCTCCCGGCTCGACGGGTCCCCGGCTCGACGGGTCCAGGAGTCCGGTTTCTCTGCAGGAAACGATCGGGCCGGCGTTGGTCAGGCCGGCGAACACAGGTCGCGGTCTCCCAGACCCGTTTCTCTGAAGCATGGGGCGTGCGCGGCCCGCGCCGGTCACATGACGCAGGAAGTTCGGACTCGGAGTCCGCCGGCCGTCGTCGTCTGCCCGCCCTCGGCCCGCGCCTTCGCTGTGACGTGAATGCCGAAACCCGGTCGACCGGCCGCGGACGCGCCTCCGACTGCCCGCGACCCGCGCGGTCGCGGCGTTCGCTGCCCGATCCTTCACCCACACCGAACGACATGCCGGCGCCACAGCAAGTCCCCGAGCGCGTCTGTCCACGCTAGACGTGGCTGTCTCTTCACCCATGGCGAAGTCGGCAGCGCCCACGGCCACTCGTCCCGCGACACGGCCCGTCCGCAGCGGCCCCTGCGACGCGCCCAGCCGCGCCCCCGACGATCCATCAGCCGCGCTCGAGGTAGCGCTCGCGCTCCCACGGGTGGACCACCGAGTCGTAGGTGTCCTGCTCCACCTTCGCGGCGTTCAGGTAGTGGTCGACGACGTCCTGCCCGAAGATCTCGACGGCCGCGTCGGACCGCTCCAGCTCGCCGATCGCCTCGTACAGCGCCCGCGGCATCCGCTGGACCCCGGTCGCGAGGTAGCCGTTGCCCTTGAACTCGGGATCGAGCGCCAGCTCGTGCTCGATGCCGTACAGGCCGGCGCCCATCATCGCGGCGTAGGTCAGGTAGGCGTTCATGTCGCCGCCGGGGAAGCGGTCCTCGATGTGCAGCGTCGGCCCCCTGCCCACGAGGCGGAACCCGGTCGTGCGGTTGTCGCGGCCCCACACGACGTTCACGGGCGCCCATGACAGCGACGCGTAGCGCTTGTACGAGTTGATGAACGGGGCGACGAACACCGCCAGCTCGCGCGACAGCTTCATCATGCCGGCCACGAAGTGCTGGCCGATCTCCGAGAGGCCGTACGGGCCGGCCGGCTCGCCCTCGGCGGCGGCCATCAGCGGGATGTCCGTGGCAAGGTCCCACAGGCTCATGTGGAGGTGCCCGGACGAGCCCGTCCAGTGGTGGTCGGGCTTGGCCATGAAGGTGATGCCCCAGCCGTTGAGGTAGGCGATCTCCTTCGCGCCGTGCTTGAAGACGACGCTCCGGTCGGCCGATTCCAGGACGTGGTCGTAGCGGATGTTCACCTCGTGCTGGCCGTTGGCGGCCTCGCCCTTGCTGAACTCGATCGGCACGTTGGCCGCGGTCATCTGGTTGCGCAGCAGCCGGTGGAGCGGCTCGGCCTTGGTGGCCTGCAGCAGGTGGTAGTCCTCGTTGTAGTGCCCGAACGTGCGCGGGACCGGATGGCCGCGCTCGGCCAGCTCCTCCCAGGAGTCCTTGAGCACGTAGAACTCGAACTCGGTGCCGGCCTTCAGGGCGTAGCCGCGCTCCGCCGCCCGGGCGACCTGGCGCTTGAGGATGGTCCGCGGCGCGACCGGGATCTCCGCGCCGGTCTCGTCGTCGACCGCGTCGGCGAGGACCATCGCGGTGCCGGGCAGCCAGGGCAGGACCCGGAGCTGGTCCCAGATCGGCTCGGCGATCCAGTCGCCATAGCCGGTCTCCCAGTTCATCAGCTTGTAGCCCTCGGGCGTGTTCATCTCCATGTCCGTGCCGAGGAGGTACGTGCAGAAATGGGCGCCGTGGGAGATGACGCCGTCGAGGAAGGCCTGGCCCTGGACGCGCTTGCCCATGAGCCGGCCCTGCATGTCCGTGATGGCGACGACGATCGTGTCGATCTGGCCGTCGCGGACCATCTCCTCGAGTTCGATCAGCCGCGGGTGCTTCGCGTGGTCGTGGTCGCTCACGGGTCCCTCCGACCTTGGCGGCCCCGTCCAAGCCGAGCCGCATGCTGGCGCATGGTACGTCGGCGCCGAGCGGCGCCGCGCCCTATTTGGCGGTCATCCCACCGTCCGCGACGACCACCGACCCGGTCACGAACGACGACTCGTCCGAGGCGAGGAACAGGGCCACGTTGGCGATCTCGCGCGGCTCGCCCGGCCGGCCGATCGGCTGGAACGAATCGATCTCGGCGTAGACCTTGTCGAGCCCGCCGAGCATCTCGGCGTGGGCGTAGTTGACGGGCGTGTCCACCCACCCCGGGGCGATCGCGTTGCAGCGGATGCCCTGCTTCGCGTAGTCGAGGGCGATCCCCTTCGAGAGCATGATGATCGCGCCCTTCGACGTGGCATAGATGGCCAGGAACGGCTCCGCTACGAGGCCATTGACCGAACTCGTGTTGATGAGCGATCCGCCGCCGCCGCGGAGCATGTGCGGGATGGCGTAGCGGCACCCGTAGATCGGGCCCTTGACGTTGACAGCCAGGGTCCGGTCGATGACGGCGTCGGACGCCTCGTGGAAGACGCCGGGCAGATTGACCCCGGCGTTGTTGAAGACGGCGTGCAGCCCACCCCAGCGCTCGACGGTCGCGTCCGTGTAGGCCTGGACGGCGGCGGCATCGGACACGTCGGCTGCGACCGCGAACGCCTGAGCCCCGATCCCGGCCGCGGTCGCCTCGACGCTGTCGCGGTCGAGGTCGACACATGTGACACGGGCCCCTTCCTCGGCGAAGCGGATCGCCGTCGCGCGGCCGATGCCCGACCCGGCGCCCGTGACGATGGTGACCTTGCCAGCAAGCCGATCGCCCATGTCCGTCCTCGACCTCCAGCGATGTGTTGCCCCTGCCGGCATCCATCTTGACACCGACCCGCGGACCCCTATCGTGGACCGCCGAGGGTAGGTCGAACTGCGGTCCGGCGGGATCCCCAGTCCCATCGCGATCGAGATCGCCCGGTTTCCGCGACGTCGCCCGCCCGGTCCCTGCGTCCGCGCGTTCTCCCCGTCAGCGTCGTGCAGGAGGGTCTTGGGTATGGCATCCGGTCCAGCGGCATCCAAGGACACCGAGCAACTCCACAAGCTCGGATATGCGCAGGAGTTGCGGAGGGGGATGAAGACCTTCTCCAACTTCGCGGTCTCCTTCACGATCATCTCGATCCTCTCCGGTTGCCTCACCCTGTTCGGATTCGCGATGAACGTCGGCGGACCGGCGATCATGACCCTCGGCTGGCTCTTCGTCGGGTTCTTCGTCACCCTCGTCGCGCTCGGCATGGCCGAGGTCGCATCGAGCTATCCGACGGCCGGCGGCCTGTACTACTGGGCCGCGAAGCTCGCCCCGGAGTCGGGTCGCGACCCGGCTCGCTGGAGCTGGTTCGTCGGCTGGTTCAACCTCATCGGACAGGTCGCCGTGACCGCCGGCATCGACTTCGGTCTCGCCTTGTTCACGACCGCGTTCCTGAACCTCGCCTTCAACGTGACGGTGACGCCGACGGTGACGATCGCCGTCTACGGCGTGATGCTGGTCCTCCATGCGCTCCTGAACACCTTCGGGATCAGGATCGTCAAGCTCCTCAACGACGTGTCGGTCTGGTGGCACATCGTCGGCGTGACCGTCATCGTCATCGTCACGGTCCTCCTCAACCAGCACTCGCGGACGGACCTGGGCACGGTGTTCTCGAAGGCGGTCAACAACACCAGCTCGGACCCGAACGCGTCGTTCCCGGGCTTCCTGATCTTCGGCATCCCGCTCTACGTCGCCCTGATCGGGCTCCTGAACGCGCAGTACACGCTGACCGGCTATGACGCGTCAGCGCACATGTCCGAAGAGACGCACGACGCCGAGATGGCCGCACCGCGCGGGATCGTCTGGTCCGTGGTGATCTCGGTGATCTTCGGGTTCATCCTCCTGGTGGCGATGAACGTCGGCATCACGCCGGACAAGGTCTTCACCGGGACCGACGGCTCGCAGGTCGACGGCTACACCCACGCGCTGCAGACCGCCACCGGCGTCCCGCCGGTGCAGATCTGGATCGACGCGGTCGGCCAGTCGCTCGGGATGATCGTCCTGCTCCTGGTCATCGGCGCGCAGTTCTTCTGCGGCATGTCGTCGGTGACGGCGAACTCGCGGATGATCTACGCGTTCTCGCGCGACGGCGCCGTGCCAGGCAGCGCGTTCTGGCACCGGATCAACAAGCGCACCCGCACCCCGACGAACTCGATCTGGCTGGCTGCCGTCGGGGCGTTCATCCTCGGGTTGCCCTATCTGTACAGCCCGGTCGCCTACTTCGCGATCACCTCGATCGCTGTCATCGGGCTCTACGTCGCCTACATCAGCCCGGTCTTCCTGCGCTGGCGCGCCGGCGACAAGTTCGAGGAAGGCCCGTGGAGTCTCGGGCGATGGAGCCGGCCCATCGGGATCGTGGCCACGATCTGGGTGGTCTTCATCTTCTTCCTGTTCATGCTGCCGCAGGCCCTGCCGATCAACATCACCACCTTCAACTACACGCCGGTCGTGTTCCTGGTGGTGCTCGGTGGCGCGGCGATCTGGTACTTCGTCTCGGCGAAGAACTGGTTCAAGGGACCCAAGGTGCAGGGGACGCCAGAGGAGCTTCGAGCGATCGAACGCGAGCTCGACATCATCTGACCCCGCGGACCCCGCGGAATCGACGACGCCCGGTGGATCCGTCCGCCGGGCGTCTGCTTGTGTCGACCCGCGCTGGCTAGTACAGCATCGTCGTCCCGGTGGGGAAGACGAACTGCAGCGCCGACGGCTGGAGCGGCGCATCCGGCGCGAGGTCGACGACCTCGGCCCGCCGGGTCTCGACCCCACCGATCGACTCGACCAGGCGAAGGATGACGCCGGTCTCGCGGTCGACCGCGAGCGAGAGATGGTGGTCCGGGCGGTCGCCCGCCATCTCGGTCGTGCGCGGGTGGTCGCACTCGATGAGGATCGCCTCGCGGCCGATGACGAGCGCCGTCCCGGCGACGTACGCGCGGCCGGTCGAGAGCACGTTCTGGCAGTAGCCGGCCGGGTGGACGAAGGTGTCGGGCAGCGTCTCGAACGGCAGCGCTGTGAGCGGCTCGTAGACCTGGGCGAAGCCCGGGAAGTCCGGGTCGGCCAGGCCGCGCGGCCGGTTGCGAACCGGGCGTTGGGTCCCGAGCTTGTGGATCCCCGAGTAGGTCCGGACCAGCTCGCCGTCCGAGATCCAGACCTCGTACTCGCCGAGCGGCCCGTCCGTCTGGCGCGTCGTGGTCACCTTGGCGTCGCCCGGGTGGCGGAGCGCCACCTCCATCGAGGTCAAGTCCTCGCCGCGGGCGGTCTGCGTCCGGTCCTCGATGCGCATCCGCAGGGTGGCGAAGCGCAGCTCCGCGTCGCGCATGAAGTCGAAGAGGTCGCCCAGGCTCGGGACGCCCGCGGGGAGCACCGCCACCTCGGGCCGCCGGCGGCCATCGGGGAGGGCGGGCAGCGCGGCGGCGCGGTCCCAAAGACGGGTGGAGGTCATCGCGCGAGATTGTACCGGGCGCGGGTGGCGCGGCGGAGCGTTCGGGGCATCGGGCGGCCGCGTCCATCCCAGCCCATCATCCCGACCGCGCTGGCTGTGCGCCAATGGATCTGGCGGTATCGAGCCTGACGGCCCCTCTTCATTGGCGAGGAGCCAGCGAAGACGCGGTGCTCGCCTCCCGCCGGCCCCGAACGCTGGCTTCCTGCCAGCGGTCGGGCAGTTGCGTGGATCCTGCCTCGCGAATCGATGGCGCTGCGCCAGCACTCGAGCCTCGAAGCCCCCGAAACCTGCGACCGCCGCCCTCTATCATCGCGCCGTGACCGACGCCGCCCCGCCCAGCGGCCCCGCGACGAACCCCGGCACGGCGGCGGCACGCCCCGACGCGGCGGCACGCCCCGGGCGGGCTCGGCGGCCTGACGCCGAGCGGCCAGGCCCGCGTCCCGGTCGCCTGGTCGCTCTACGACTTCGCCAACACGATCTTCAGCTACGCCATCGTGTCGACCGCGATCGGGCTCTGGCTGACCGACGACTCCCGGTTCGGGCCCGGCCTCGGTCAGCTCGTCCAGGGCCTGACGATCGCGATCAGCGTCGGGCTCAACGCCCTGGTCTCGCCGATCCTCGGCGCCCTCAGCGACCGCGGTGGCCGGCGCCTCCCGTTCCTGCTGTTCTTCACGGTCTTCACGATCGTGCCCTCGGCGGTCATCGGGCCGACGCCCGCGGTCGTCGGCGCCATCCTCTTCACGATCGCGAACTTCGCCTACCAGGCCGCGCTCATCTACTACGACGCGACCCTCTCGACGGTCAGCTACTCGTCGACCCGCGGCAAGCTCTCGGGGATCGGCGTCGGCGTCGGCTACATGGGCACGATCTTCGCGGCCGTCACCCTGCTGCTCCTCGGCATCACCGAGACGCCGGACCCGATCTTCTTCATCGCCGGCGTCCTGTTCGCGGTCTTCGCGATCCCGATCTTCCTGATCGTCCGCGACTCGCCGCGCGCCACGGACGCGCCGAAGGTGACGCTCAAGGACTTCACCGGCTCGTTCGACCAGATCCGCGTGACCATCGCCCACGCCCGGACCGTGCCCGGGCTGCTGCGCTTCCTGCTCGGCCGGTTCTTCTACAGCGACGCGGTCAACACGCTGATCGTCGTGATGAGCGTGGTCGCGGTGAAGGCCGTGGGGCTCACCCAGGGCCAGTGGCTGATCGTGTCGGTGATCCTGACCGTCGTCGCCATCGTGGCCAGCTTCGGCTGGGGCTGGCTGGTCGACCGGCACGGGCCGAAGAAGACGCTGATCGCGGTCCTGGTGTCGTGGGTGGTCGGGCTCCTGCTCGGCGTGGTCTCGCTGGGCCTGAGCGGCACGACCCCGGGCATCGCGATCTTCGTGGTCGCCGGGGCGATCCTCGGCAGCGGGCTCGGCGGGGTCCAGGTGGCCGACCGCGTCTTCATGATCCGGCTCTCGCCGCAGGCCCGGCTCGGCGAGTTCTTCGGGCTGTACGGGCTGGTCGGCAAGGGCAGCCAGGTCGTCGGCCAGCTGCTGTACGGGCTGATCGTGTTCCTGTTCGTCGACTCGCTCGGCAACGGCGCCTACCAGATCGCGATCCTGAGCCTGCTCGTGACGATGGGCATCGGCCTGTGGCTGGTCTGGCCGGTCAGCGACCGCTGGCACGAGCCGGGCGCCGGCGACGACACGGACCTGACGGCCCCCGGCCCGCGCGTCGAGCCCACGACCCCACCCGAGCGTCTCGCCCCGGCGAACGCCCCCATCGAGCCGCGCTAGCGGGTCAGTCCGGGTAGCCGCCCGGGTGGCGCTGCCGCCACGCCCAGGCCGAGCCGACCATCTCGTCGAGCGAGGGCTGCGCCGGCCGCCAGCCGAGCACCTCGGCGGCACGCGCGGCGGAGGCGACCAGCACCGGCGGATCGCCCGCCCGGCGCGGCCCGACCGCGTACGGGATCGCGCGCCCGACGGCGCGCTCGGCGGCGGCGATCACCTCGCGGATCGAGAAGCCGCCGCCGACCCCCAGGTTGCAGACGAGGAAGTCGTCGGTCCGCGGGTCGCCGGGCGCCGTCGCCTCGATCGCCAGCAGGTGCGCATCGGCCAGGTCGGCGACGTGGATGTAGTCGCGGATGCAGGTCCCGTCGGGCGTCGGGTAGTCGTCGCCGAAGACCGTCAGCGTCTGCGTGCCTTCGGCCGCCCTGAGGACGTTCGGGATCAGGTGCGTCTCGGGATCGTGGTCCTCGCCGAGCGCCTCGGTCGCGCCCGCGACGTTGAAGTAGCGGAGGCTGACGGCGCGGATCCCGTAGGCCCGGCCGTACCACTGCAGCGCGCCTTCGAAGGCTCGCTTCGACTCGCCGTAGGGGTTGATCGGGCGTAGCGGCGCGTCCTCGGGGATGGGCGTGGTGTCCGGGTCGCCGTAGACGGCGGCGGTCGAGCTGAAGACGATGCGCTCCACCCCGACCGCGCGCGCGGCTTCGAGCAGCGCGACACCGCCGGCGACGTTGTCCGTGTAGTAGCGGGCGGGCTCGCGGATCGATTCGCCGACCAGCGAGCGGGCGGCGCAGTGGAGGATGGCCTCGATCCGCTCGGTTTCGAGCAGGTGCGCGATGGCGTCGTAGTCGGCGTACGTGCCGTGGTGGAACGCTGCCCCGGCCGGGACCGCCGCGCGATGGCCGGTGGTCAGGTCGTCGAGGACGACGACCTCGTGGCCGGCCTCGATGAAGGCCGCCGCCGAGACCGAGCCGACATAGCCGGCGCCGCCGGTCACCAGGATCCGTGTCATGCCGCCAACGATAGGGGCTGCAGGGCCGAACGGCACGGGTCGCGTGGCCCCCACCCACCCGGGCCAGTGAGCCCCCACAAGGGTCCGCGCGTCGTCTATCCGTGTGCTGCCGCCGACCCGACAGTGAGGACATCGACCACAAACGTAGACAACAGAGGGTTGGACGTCATGAACAAGCGATTGCAGCAGCTCGGCATCGGCCTGGTCTTCATGGGCATCGTGTTCTTCGCCGCGGGCGGGTACACGCTCTACAAGACGCAGCAGGGTGCTGGTGCGCTCCAGGCGTTCAGCGCCGCGCAGAACGTCAAGCTCACCTACAACGCCGACGGGCAGCTGGCCGACGCCAAGGGGAACACCGAAGAGGCCACGGCCATCATGGCGCTCCTGACCAACGACTGGGGCTTCACGGTCGACAAGAGCGAGCTCAACGCGAATGACCCGGTCGTCAACACCGTCAGCGAGTACATGTACCAGATGGCCACGATCACGTACCACACCCTGAACGCGGCGACGACCGTCACCATCCCCGCAGACGTCGTGGTCGACGGCAAGGTCGTGACTCCCGCCGGCACCTACGACTACCAGAACACCGGCAAGTACTGGACCGGCTTCGACCGCACCGACCCGATCCAGGCCGCGGCCCGCGGACAGATCTGGACCCCCACGGCCCTCGCCCTGGTCGGCCAGCTCGGCGTCGGCAGCGTCACGGCCTCGGCCCTCACGATGGGCCTCGGTATCGCAGCCCTCTTCGGCCTCATCGGGCTCACCGTGGTCATCACGGGGCTCGGGCTGGTCTGGGCGACGCGCGCCGCGACCGAGAAGGTGAAGGTCCCGGCATTGCAGCAGGTGGCCAACCCCGCCTGACACCGCGCGGCGGATCCCCGATCCGCACCGCACCGACCGGCGAGGGCCCGCGGCCCTCGCCGGTTCGTGATTCCAGCCGTCGATCAGCGATCGGCGGCTCAGGGCCGATGGCGGCGCAGGAGCCGGTCGAGCAGGGAGCGCCGTTTCGGAGACGTCGGTTCCGCGGGCGGCGTCGCGACCGGGGGCGTCGGCTCGGCCAGGACGGCGATCACCTCGGGCTCGGTGACGGTCGCTGCCTGCTCGACCAGACTCGACGCCTCGACGATCACGGCCGGGTCCTCGACCGGCGCCGGCGGCTCCGCGCCGCGGTAGCGGATCACCTCCTCGAGCCGCTCGACCATCCGGCTCGCGGCCGCGTTCTCCGGGTCGATGACCAGTGCCCGCCGGGCGAGCTGGAGCGCGCCCGGCTCGTCGCCGCGCTCGAGCGTGACGCGCGCCAGACCGACCACCGCGATCGAGTTGCGCGGATCCGCGTCCGCGACCTGCTGGTAGAGCGTCTCGGCCGCGTCCACCCGGCCCATCTCGAGCGCCCGTTCCGCCTCGAGCAGGATCTCGATCACGGCTCGTCCGCCAGCATCGAGCGCGCGAGCAGCAGCAGGCTCGGACGGTCGTTGAGGGCCGGGTCCTCGACCACCCGCTCGAGCAGCGCGTCGAGGATCCGGCCGAGGTGCGGCCCGGGCCCGATCTCCAGCTCCGCCATCAGGTCGTCGCCGTCGACGACCAGGTCGCCGCGGCCGAGGACGACGCCCTCGCGGAGCGCCTCGTGCGACCCGGGCCCGCAGCTCCTCCAGCCGTCCGGCGTCGGCCGGCAGCCCGGACCCGACGTTGTCCGCCTCACGGAGCAGGAACAGGTCCTCGATCGAGTCCGGGCCGATCTTGGCGATGAACCGCCGCACCGCCGAGGACGACCAGTTCGGCTCGTAGCTGAACATGTGGTTGGCGACGAGGTGGACGACCCGCTCGCGGACGGCCCGCGGCGAGCGCAGCCGGTCGAGGAACTCGCCGGCGAGGTCCGCCCCGACCGCGTCGTGGCGGATGAAGTGGCCGTCGGCGAAGGTCGACGGCTTGCCGATGTCATGGACGAGCGCCGCCAGCCTGACCACCGGCCGGCCGGCCGGTGCCGCATCGACCGAGCGCAGCGTGTGGTCCCACAGGTCCTCGCCCTCGACCTTGTTCTGGGGGATCCCGCGCTGGGCGGCCAGCGCCTCGTCGATTCCGGCCAGCAAGCCGGTGTCCGCGAGCAGCCGCAGCCCGATCGACGGCCGCTCGGCGGCGAGCAGCTTGTCGAGCTCGGTCGCGATCCGCTCGCCCGACAGGTGCTGGACCAGCTCGGCCTTCGCCTGGATGCCGGCGAGCGTCGCCGCTTCGATATCGAAGCCGAGCGTCGCCGCCAGTCGCACGGTCCGGACCATGCGGAGCGCGTCCTCCTCGAACCGCTTCTGCGGTTCGCCGACCGCGCGCAGGAGGTGCGCCCGCGTGTCGGCGGCGCCGTCGTACGGGTCCATCAGCCCGGGCGAACCGGCGGCCGCCGCCACCGCCCCCCACGCCATCGCGTTGCAGGTCAGGTCGCGGCGGGCGAGGTCCACCTCGATGGTGTCGCCGAACTCGACGCGGTGCGGCCGCCGGAAGTCGGCGTAGTCGTGGTCGGAGCGGAAGGTCGTGACCTCGAGGATGTCGTCGCCGCGCCGGATCGCCACCGTGCCGAACCGGTTCTCGTAGACGGCGCCGGGCACGAGCTCGAGGACGCGCTCGGGCAGGGCGTCCGAGGCGAGATCCCAGTCCTCGGCCGGCCGGCCGAGGAGCGCGTCGCGCAGCGACCCGCCGACGACGTACGCGGCGTGGCCGCCCGCCCACAGGGTCGCGAGCAGGTCGTGGACCTCGGGCGGGATCGCCGTCCGCAGGGTCGCCGCGAGGTCCGCCCCGTGGTCGGCCGCGATCAGTTCCGTCCCAGGAACAGGTAGGTCCGCCAGGCCTCGTTGTTGTCGTCGGCGAGGTACGGCGTGAACAGCGAGTAGATGTCGCTGCGCGGCTCGAACGGCGGCCGGCCCAGGCGCAGGCGGGCCTCCTCGAGCGTCTTGCCGCCCTTGCGGTGGTTGCACGGCTTGCACGCGGTGACGAGGTTCTCCCACGTGTGCCCGCCGCCGCGGTGGCGCGGCATGATGTGGTCGAGCGTCATGTCGTGGCCCTGCCTGCCGCAGTACTGGCAGGTGTGGCGGTCGCGCGTGAAGATCTCGCGCCGGGACAGCTTCACCCGCGGCCGCGGCCGACGGATGAGGTGCTGGAGGCGGATGACGGAGGGCGCGCGGTACTCGGTCCGCGGCGTCCGGATCACCTGGTGGTCGTATTCGATCACTTCGGCCTTCTCCCCGAACACGAGTCGGAAGGCGCGAGGCAGGTTGCAGACGTTGAGCGGTTCGTAGTTCTGGTTCAGAACGAGCACGACACCGTCCATCGCCGCGGACGATAGCAGAGACACCGGTTCGTGCTTGCCATCCACGGCCGCGACCCGTGGCGCGCTACGCTCCGGCGATGCTCCACGGCATCGATCACCTGGTCATCGCGGCCACCGACCCGGATGCCGCCGCGGCGGAGTTGGCCGGCGCTCTGGGCCTGGTGCCGGGCGGCGGCGGGCGGCACGACGGGCTCGGGACGTTCAATCGCCTGGTCTGGCTCGGCGACACGTTCCTCGAGCTGATCGGCGTCTTCGATCCGGTGCTGGCCGCGACATCGTGGATCGGGGCACCGACCGTCCGTGCCCTCGAGACCGGTGGCGGGCTGGCGACCTGGGCGATCGCCACCGACGACATCGACGGCGACCTCGCGCGGCTCCGCGCGACCGCGAGCGACCTGGTCGGACCGATCGACGGCGAGCGCCGCCGACCCGACGGGGAGGTCGTCCGCTGGCGACTCGCCGCCGCGCGGACCCTCGGTCCGGCCCGCCCGCCGTTCCTCATCGAGCACGTTGCCGGTTCGGCGGAGTGGACCGCCGCGGACCGGGCGTCGCGCGCGGCCGGACCGGCGCGGCTCACCGTCCTCGAGCTCGCCGTGGACGACGTGGCTGCCACGAGCGGCGCGATGCTGCGCAGCGTCGGGTTGCGCTTCCGGCCGTCGCTCGTGGGCGGTGGCGCACGGGACGCCGAGATCGGCGCGCAGCGCCTCCGCCTCCGACCGCGCGGTGACCCGGCGAGCCCCGTTGCGACGATCCATCTCGCGATCGACGGCGCCCGCGCCACCGACGTCGTCCTCCTCGGGTGCCGCTGGATCGTCCGGCCGTCCTGACGCGCCGGATCACGCTCGGCCGGTCGAGGCTCCCGTCGTCGGGTCCCAGCCGCCCGCCTGGCCCACCTTGCGTGGCCAGCGGCTTGCCGAGGGCGTCGGCGATGAACCGGGCGGCCGCGAGGACGCCGTCGAGCGACACGCCGGTCTCGTAGCCCGACGCATCGAGCAGGTAGACGAGGTCCTCCGTCGCCAGATTGCCGGCCGCGCCCGGCGCGTACGGGCAGCCACCGGTCCCGCCGGCCGCCGAATCGAAGCAGCGGACGCCGGCATCCAGGCCGGCTGCGACGTTGGCGAGCGCCGTGCCGCGCGTGTCGTGGAAATGGAAGGCGATGCGCTCGAGCGGGATCCCGGCCGCGACGGCGAGCCCGGTCAGCGCCGAGACCTGGCTCGGCACGCCGACGCCGATGGTGTCGCCGAAGCAGACCTCGTCGACGCCGAGGTCGAGCAGCCGAAGGGCGACCTTGACCGCCGCCGCGGGGTGCACGCGGCCGGTGTATGGGCAGCCGAAGGCCGTCGACACGTAGCCGCGCCGCCACCAGCCGAGGTCGCCCGCCCGCGCCAGCACCGGCGCAAAGGTGGTCAGCGATTCCTTGATCGTCATCCGGATGTTGGCCTGGGTGAACGCGTCGGTCGCCGCCGTGAAGACGGCCAGCGCATCGGCGCCGGCGGCCTCGGCGCGGGCCATGCCGCGCTCGTTCGGGACGAGGACCGGGTAGCGGACGCCGGCGCGTCGATCGAGGCCGCCCATCAGGTCGTCGGCGTCCGCGAGCTGCGGGATCGCCGCCGGCGACACGAACGAGGTCGCCTCGATCTCGCGCAGGCCCGCATCGGCGAGCAGCTCGAGGAAGCGCGCCTTGGTCGCGGTAGGGACGACCGCCGATTCGTTCTGGAGCCCGTCGCGCGGCCCGACCTCGTAGATCCGGACGGTCTCGGGCATCGGGTGGTCGACGGCGGTCAGGCGGGCCGCGTCAGACGAGCGGCGGGTCCATCGCCCGCTCGATGCGGGCGACCTCGACTTCGATCCGACTGATCAGGTCGATCGCCTCCTTGTGCTCCTCGCTACCCCACGGCGCGGCATTCCGGCGCTGGCGGGTCTCGGCATGGAGGGCGAGCAGCTCGGCCCGCGTCTGGGGGAGGGGCGTGTCGTGGTGTGCCATCGCCGCGAAGTCTACGGCGCCGGTCCGATGACGGCGAGCCGCTGACCGCGGGTCACCTGGTCGGCCGGGGCGACGAGGATGTCCGTGACCTGACCGCGTTCCGTGGCGACTACCGCGTGCTCCATCTTCATCGCCTCGAGGGTGACGACCGGGTCGCCCGCCTCCACCGAGGCGCCGATCGCGACGTGGACGGAGAGGACGGCCCCCGGCATCGGGGCGAGCAGGTCGACGGGACCGCCGTGCGGCCCGCCACCCACCGGGGCCCGGCCGATCCGCTCGAGCGAGGGCGGCGGCGCGATCTCGAAGGCGACGCTGCGACCGGCGATGTCGACGTGGACGAGGTCGCCGACGCGGACGGCCTCGAGTCCGATCGACTCCGTCGGCGGGCCCCCGAGGGGCACCGAGCGCTCGACCCCCTCGGCGACCAGCCGGATCGTGCCCGGGCCGTTGAGCCGCCACGCGCCGTGCCAGGTGTCGGCACCGGCGTCAGTGCTCTCGAGCGCGGCCGCAGCGCCCGCCCAGGCGTCGTCCGGGATCGCGGCCCGCTCGGCCCAGTCGTCGGGCGGCCAGATCCGGTCGAGCGTGTCGGTCCGCGCGGCGCCGTCGCGGACGACCGGCTGGCGGACCAGCCAGCGCAGGAACCGCAGGTTCGTGACCAGCCCCAGGACGACGGTCTCGTCGAGGGCCGGCGCGTCAGCCGGTCGAGGGCCTCGGGGCGGGTCGCGCCCCAGGCGATGACCTTGGCCAGCATCGGGTCGAAGCGGCCGCCGACCTCGGTCCCGAGCTCGATCCCGGCATCGACGCGGATGCCGTCGCCCGTCGGCCATCGAAGCCGCTCGACGCGGCCGGTCTGCGGCAGGAACCCGGCCTCGGCGTCCTCGGCGTAGAGGCGGACCTCGACGGCATGGCCCGTGGCGGTCACGTCGTCCTGCGCGAACCCCAGCGGCTCGCCCGGCCGCGATCCGGAGCTGGTCCGCGACGAGGTCGCGGCCGGTGACCAGCTCCGTCACGGGATGCTCGACCTGGAGCCGCGTATTCATCTCGAGGAAGGCGGGCACCCCGCGGTCGTCGACGAGGAACTCGCACGTGCCCGCGCTGACGTAGCCGACGGCGCGCGCCAGGGTCAGCGCCGCCTCGCCGAGCCGGGCGCGCAGGGCGGCATCGATGCCGGGCGACGGCGCCTCCTCGAGCACCTTCTGGTGGCGGCGCTGGATCGAGCAGTCGCGCTCGCCGAGGTGGACGCCGTTCCCATGCGCATCGAAGAGGACCTGCACCTCGACGTGCCGGCCGCCTTCGACGAGGCGCTCGAGGATGAGCCGGTCGTCGCCGAAGGCCGCGGTGCGCCTCGCGTCGGGCGGAGCCGAGCGCATCGGGGAAGGCGGTCGCCTCGCGAACGGTCCGCATGCCCTTCCCGCCGCCACCGGCGGACGGCTTGACCAGCAGCGGGAAGCCGATCCGCGCCGCGGCCGCGGTCAGCGCGGCGTCCGACTGGTCCGTGTCGTCGTAGCCGGGGAGGACCGGCACGCCGAGCGAGGCCGCCAGTCGTCGGGCGGCGGCCTTGTCGCCCATCGCCCGGATCGCGGCCGGCGGCGGTCCGACCCAGGTCAGCCCGGCGGCAGCGACCGCGTCGGCGAAGTCGGCGTTCTCGGCCAGGAACCCGAACCCGGGGTGGACCGCGTCGGCGCCGGCCGAACGGGCCGCCGCGACCACGGCATCGATGTCGAGCAGGTCGAGCGCATCCGGGCCGTCGGTGACGGGCAGGACGGCCACGATCCCGAGGCGGTCGCACGTCCGCTGGATCCGTGCCGCGATCTCGCCGCGGTTGGCCACGAAGAGGCGCCGGATCGGGCTCGCGGCGCCCGTCGCCCGGCCGCCGTATCGCGCTCGAACGCGTCAAACGCGACATTCGCGACACGCCAGCGTCCGCCAACGCGTCGCGCGGGCAGCTTCCCGCTCTCGATCCAGCGCTGGACGGTCCGCGTCGACGTCCCCAGACGTCGCGCGACCTCGCTCGGGCTCAGTTCCTCGGCCATGTGTGTCGCGATCGTCGCATATCGAGCGCCGAGCGATCAGCCGAAGAGCCGCTCCGTCAGCGCCTGCGATCTCGGGGTCGTGGGCCGTCCACGCGGCGCTCGCGCCCTCGACCCAGGCACGAACGCGGTCGGCGACCTCGCTTGCCGGCGCCGCTGCCACGTCGACGGCCGTGACCGGCCCCATCGATGCCGGCGGCGTGAGCCACGGCCACCCGTCGTAGGCGTCGGCGGCGACGCGGCGGATCTCGATGAGGCGTTCGGCCGGCCAGCCACGCCGGAGCACGAGGTGCATCGCCGCGAGGTGGATCCAGACGGACGGGGTCGACGAGCGGCCCGGCCGGCCGGGGTGCTGCACCGCGTACGCGTCGACCATCATCGAGGCATATGGCTGCTCGGCTGGACCGGCCATGCCGCCATAGGGCAGCGCCGAGTAGATCGCCCAGCATCCCGGTGAGCTCTCGAGGTAGCGGTGCGTCGGGCCGTCGATGTCCGGGACGAGGCCGCCGCAGCCGACGCACGCCACGACCGGCCCGTCCGGCGTCACGTCTCCTTGTCGGGTGCCCATGACGGCGGTCGATGCTCGTCGTAGGCGGCGAAGCCCTCGCGCGCCTCCTCGCTGACGCGCTGCCGGGCGATGACCCGCGCCGTGTGCCACTTCGACGATCCGTGGCCCAGGCCGCGCACCTCGCGGACGATCGCCTTCGCGGCACGCGCCGCCGTCGGGCCGGCCAGCAGCAGGTCCGCGACGGCCGCGTCGACGGCGGCGTCCAGCGCCTCCTCGCCCTCGACGACCTCGTGCACCAGGCCGATCCGCTGGGCGCGGATGGCATCGATGCGGCGGCCGCCCGGGAACAGCGCCCGCGCGTGGCTCTCGCCGATCTTGGCGATGACGAACGGCGAGATGACCGCCGGCAGGATCCCGAGGCGCGTCTCGGTGAAGCCGAACCGGGTCCCGCTCTCGGCGATGACGAGATCCGCGACGGCGCACAGCCCCATCCCGCCGCCGAGCGCCGCGCCGTGGACCCGCGCGATCACCGGCACGGGACACGTGTCCACGGTCTCGAGCATGTCGGCCATCGCCATCGCGTCCTGCTCGTTGCCCTCGACATCGAGCGACATCGCGGCGCGCATCCAGTTGATGTCGGCGCCGGCGCTGAACGACGGCCCGTCGCCGGTCAGGACGACGGCGCGCATCGTGGCCGGACCCTCACGGGCGAGGATCGCGAACGCGGTCCGCAGCTCGGCGATGAGCGTCGCGTCGAAGGCGTTGTGGACGTCGGGCCGCGACAGCGTCACCCGGGCGACGACGCCACCCGGGCCGGTGCGTTCGAGGCGGACGGTGTGCGGCACGACGTCATCCTAACGACCCATCCGGCCCCACCGAACGTCACGGGGCCACGCCGCGCGGCCGCTGCTAGGCTCGCGAGCGTGGACCAGGACCAGTTCGACGGACCGCCGATGACCGCCCCGACCGACCCGAACTGGCGGCCCGACCCCACCGGCCGTCGGCTCGCGTTGATCCGGGCCGCCCGCCGCGGCTCGCTGCTGGCCGGTCTTCTGTTCGGGATCGTGGTCGCGATCGCGGTCTCCGTCGCCCCGCCGGAAGGGCTCGGCGCCCCGGGCGGCGCGGGCGTCTGGGTGGTGGTCGATGGCGCTCCCGGGGCTCGCGCTGCTCGGCGCCGCGCTCACGCCGGCCGCGCTCGGCTCGCGCGGATCGGCGATCAGCGCCGGGGTGGCGATCGGGATCGGCGCCCCGTTCTTCGCGGTGGTCTCGGCGATGTTCGGCGTGTTCCTCGCGACCAGCCTGGTCGTCGCCATCTACGGGTCGGCCGGCACGGACCCGCTCGGCCAGGGCGCGGACATGGCCGGGGCGGTCCTGCGCGACGGGGTCTTCGCGGCGGTGCGGGTCTCGCCGCTGATCGCGCTGGCCTCGATCGCCTGGGTCGTCCTCGTCCGCCGCGGTGGCGCGCCGGCCGCTGCCACCGAACAGCCCGGTCAGGCGGGCCAGCGCACCGACTAGCTCAGACCCCCGGGCCGCAGCCGGTCAGTCGGGCAGCACCTGGACGCGGTCGCCGAGGCGGATGGTCCCGGGCCGCTCGACCTCGCCCCACACGCCGAACATCAGGTCCTTGCCGTCGACGAGGCCGCGGTAGTCCTTGATCGCGCGGAGGGTGTCGAGGTCGCGGTGGCCGGTCGCCGGGTCGTGGGTGGTCATCGCGCAGCGCGGCACGGGCGCGCTGATGCGCAGGATCGCGCTCGCCGAGCGCGACCCGGCAGCCGACCCAGGTGTCCTCCTCGTGGGCGCGCCCGCCCTCGAGCTCGATGAGCATCCGGAAGCGGCGGGCATCGATGTCGCCGGCGCCGAGGACGCCGGCGAGCGCCTCGATCGAGCCGTCCGTGACGAGCGAGGCCGGATGGGCGATGCGCGTCCCGCCCGGCTGGTCGCAGCGGACGAACCGGACCTCGCGGCCGAGGAAGTCGGAGAGGGCCGGACCCCACGGCCCGACCACGACGTGGCCCACCCCGGTGCGCTTGTGGATCGCGGTCACGATGGGCTCGGCGAGCTCGACCGCGTCCTCGACGACCGTGCCGTCCGGGAACGTGAGCCGCAGGATCGTGGCCTCCGGGTCGGTCCACGCCGTGACCTGGACGAGCGTGCCCTCGATCAGCTGGTCGATCAGGCGGTTCGTCGCGTCGATGACGAAGAACCGCCGGTCCTCGAGGACGCCCTTCTCCTCGAGGCGGATCTCGTCGCGGTGCTCCAGCCCGAGGCTGCGCACGGGCGCGATGCTGAGACGGCTGACGGTCGGCACCCGCGGATGCTAGCGGACCGCGGCGAGACGCCGCGGATTCACATCCGGAAGACCCCGAAGCGGGTCTCGGGGATCGGCGCGTGGAGCGCCGCCTCGATGCCCATCGTCAGGATGCGCCGCGTGTCCAGCGGGTCGATGACCCCGTCGTCCCAGAGCCGGGCCGTCGCGAAGTACGGCGAGCCCTCGCGCTCGTAGGTCTCGAGGATCGGCGCCTCGAAGGCGTCGCGCTCGGCGTCGTCGGCGAACCCGCCCCGGACCGTCGAGAGGACGCGGGCCGCCTGCTGGCCGCCCATCACGCTGATGCGGCTGTTCGGCCAGGACCACAGGAACCGCGGCTGGTAGGCGCGGCCCGCCATCGCGTAGTTGCCGGCCCCGAAGCTGCCGCCGATGAGCACCGTGAACTTGGGGACCTCCGCCGAGGCGACCGCCGTGACCAGCTTCGCGCCGTCCTTGGCGATGCCGGCCTCCTCGTACTCGCGGCCGACCATGAACCCGGTGATGTTCTGGAGGAAGACCAGCGGGATCCGGCGCTGGCACGCGAGCTCGATGAAGTGCGCGCCCTTGAGCGACGACTGGCTGAAGAGGATCCCGTCGTTGGCGATGATCGCGACCGGGTAGCCGGCGAGGTGGGCGAAGCCGGTGACCAGCGTGTCGCCGTAGAGCGGCTTGAACTCGTGGAAGCGCGAGCCGTCGACGAGCCGGGCGATGATCTCGCGGACCGGGACCGGCCGGCGCGGGTCGAGCGAGACCGAGCCGTAGAGCCCGGCCGGGTCGACGGCCGGTGCCTCGACCTCGCGGCGGTCCCAGGGCGGCGCCGGCGGTCGGCGGTTCAGGTTCGACACGATGGACCGGCCGAGCGCCAGCGCGTGCTCGTCGTCGAGCGCCTCGTGGTCGGCGACGCCGGACAGCCGGGTGTGGACCGCGGACCCGCCGAGCTCCTCGGGCGTGACGTCCTCGCCGGTCGCCGCCTTCACCAGCGGCGGGCCGCCGAGGAAGATCGTGCCGGTGCCCTTGACGATGACGGTCTCGTCGCTCATCGCGGGGACGTAGGCGCCGCCGGCCGTGCAACTGCCCATGACGAGCGCGACCTGCGGGATCCCGGCGGCGGACATCCGCGCCTGGTTGTAGAAGATGCGGCCGAAGTGGTCGCGGTCCGGGAAGACCTCCGCCTGGAGCGGGAGGAACGCGCCGCCGCTGTCGACGAGGTAGAGGCACGGCAGGCGGTTCTCGAGCGCGATCTCCTGCGCGCGGAGGTGCTTCTTGACGGTCATCGGGTAGTAGGTGCCGCCCTTGACCGTCGCGTCGTTGGCGACGACCACGCAGGTCGTGCCCTCGATCCGGCCGATGCCGGTGACGATCCCCGCGCCGGGCGCGTCGTCGTCGTAGAGGCCGGTGGCGGCCAGCGGGCTCAGCTCCAGGAAGGCCGATCCCGGGTCGATGAGCCGGTCGATGCGCTCGCGGACCGGGAGCTTGCCGCGCTCGCGATGGCGCTCGATCGAGCGGTCGTCGCCGCCGGCCCCGCGACCCGCGACGGCGGCCTGGCGGGCTCGCAGGTCGTCGACCAGCGCCGCCATCGCCTCGTGGTTGGCGCGCGTCTCCGAGGCGTTCGGGTCCAGCCGGCTGCGCAGGACGGGCATGGGATGAGGGTAGCGTCGCGGGAACCGCTCGGCGTCCCGTATCGTCGGGCGGCCATGCAGGTCCGTCGTCGTGCGCCCATCCCGGCGCTCATCGTGCTCGTGCTCGTTGCCATCGCGGTGTCGGCCTGCGGGGCCGAGTCGGTCATCCCGACCGCCGCCGGGCCGCTGGTGACCGTCGAGCTCCGGGGCGGCGAATGCCCGGCGGGGACGTGCGGCCGCACGGTCGTCCTCGAGCGCGACGGAACCGTCCACGAGGCCGCCAAGCCGCCGAACTTCCTCGGGACGGTGCCGCTTGCGCAGGTCGCCGCCATCGACACTGCGATCAAGCTCACCGATTTCGCGGGGCTTCGGAGCCACCCGTTCACCGGCCAGTGCCCGACCGCGTTCGATGGTCAGGAGATCATCTACACGTTCGCGGCGCCGTCCGGCCCCGAGCGGATCGCGTCGTGCGAGGTCGACATCGACCAGGGGCTGCCGCTGTTCGTGGCGGTCTCGACCGCGCTCGGCAAATGGGTGCCGCTGCCGATCACTTGACGTCGCGGCCCCGCCACGTGATGATGTTTACGTCATCACGGAGGATCGAGCGATGTCGATGGCGGGGCGGATGGTCCGAGAGGCGCGGCAGCGCGCGAAGCTGACCCAGCGGCAGCTGGCCGCGAAAGCCGGCATCCCGCAGGAGACGATCGCGCGCATCGAGCGCGGCCGCGTGGATCCGCGCGTCGGCACGCTCGATCGCCTGCTCGAGGCATGCGGCTACGGCCTCGAATCGCTGCCGCGCCTCGGGATCGGCGTGGACCGGTCGCAGATCCAGGAGCGCCTGGACGTTCCGATGTCCAAGCGCCTGGCGGTGTCGATGGCCGATGACACCGAGATGGTGGAGTTCCGACGTCGTCTCCGCCGGGTGGCCGAATGAGCGAGCTTCCCCGCTTCAGGCCAGACCTCATCCTCGAGGTCCTGATCCGTCATGGGGTCAGGTTCGTCCTGATCGGTGGCATCGCGAGTCAAGCCCATGGCTCACCGTCGCTCACGGCCGACATCGACATCTGCTACGCCCGCGATCCTGACAACCTGTCGGCGCTTGCGGATGCCCTGTCGAAGCTCGCTGCCATCCGGCGTGGCCTCCCTCCGGATGGTCCGCGGATGCCGCCGCTCGACGCCCGAACGCTGCGGGCAGGTGGCCTCTTCACCCTCACCACCCGCTACGGCGACTTCGACCTGCTGGCCGCACCGGATCCCGGATTCGACTACCAGCGGCTCCTCGAGCACGCCGTCGGCACGACCCTGCACGGCGCTGCCGTGCAGATCGCCAGCCTCCAGGACCTGATGGCGATGAAACGCGCCGCCGGCCGACCGAAGGACCTGATCGAGCTCGAGATCCTCGGGGCGTTGCGCGAGGAGATCGACCGGCGCGGCTAGGTCCGCCTCGGCCTCGAGCGTCGCGTTGCGCGTCTCGTCCAGACGCCGCACGTGGCGATGGTCAGGCTGCCCACCTGAGGTCGCTGCACCCGAACCCACCCGGTTCCGGCAAGCCGTCGCGGATCGCCTCGTCCGAGAAGGCCGTGGCCGGCGCCAGGTCGGCCGGCGGCTGGTCGGCGAACGGCGCCGCATCGACGATGCCCTCCGCAAGGATGTGGACTTGTGCGATCGAGATCAGCGGGACCCGCATCAGCGCCTCGGCGAAGCGGGCGATCAACAGGTGCGCCGCGATCGGGAGGCGCACGAAGACCGGCCGGCGACCGGTGACTCGGGCGACGCGCCGGACGGCCTCGCCAAGCGGCATGGTTTCGGGGCCGAGGACTTCGATCGTCCGATCGGCCAGGCGTCGATCGCCCAGCGCCGCCGCCTCGAGCAGCCGAGCGACATCGTCGACGGCCACGGGCCGGACAGGTCGTTCGTGCATGCCGACCAGTGCGAAGACGGGGAACGTGTGGAATGCGTGGCTCAGGTGGTCGAGCATGTGGTCCCCACGGCCATAGACGACGCCAGCCTTGAGGATCGTGTGGGTCAGGCCGGAGGCGCGGACGATCTCCTCGGCCGCCCACTTCGAGCGGTGGTACGTGGTCGGTCCGTCCGGACGCGCGCGAAGGAAGCTCAGCATCACGATGCGGCGGACGCCTGAGGCACGTGCCGCGTCGATGACGGCCTGCGTGCCGCTGCCATGCACCGCCGCGTAGGTCTGCTCGCCGATCTCGCGGTTGATGCCGGCGCAGTGGACGACGGCGTCGCAGCCATCGAACGCCGCCGCGAGTGCCTCGACGCCGTCGGTCAGTGACGCGCCGGTGCGCCGCGAGACCAGGACCGGGTCGTGCCCGGCCGCGCGGAGGCGCTCGGCGAGCCGGCCGCCGACGAAGCCGGTCCCGCCGGTGATGGCGATCCTCATGTGGTTGTTGCCCTCGTGTCAGAGCCGCGCCGTTGCACGGCGAGCAGCGTCAGGACCACGCCGACCGCGAGCGCGCCGACGATGTCGCGATCCAGGGCGTCAGGTCCGGGAAGGTGCAGCCGTCGCCGCAGCGTGCCGAGGCCGTGCCGAAGATGGCCAGCCAGCCGATGCCCCAGCCGATGAACAGGCCGCCGACGGGCGCCGCGCGCTCAGGCTCGATCCCGAGGAGGAGGATGGCCAGGATCCCGAGGACCGCGCCGAGCATCCCGGTCACCAGCACGCTGACGCCGACGCAGAGGCCCGTCACGAACCCGATCGCCCAGCGGCGTGTCGCCGATGTGCGTGACCGCGGCGCTGCCGTGCCGGCCGTGCCCGGGACACCGACCGAGCGTTCGAGGAGCGGGCGGGTGCCCAGCCACCACAGCAGCCCGAGGGCGAGCGCCGGACCGAGCAGGTAGAGGGTGGACACGACGGCGTAGGCACCGCGCGCCACCATCGCCCCGATCACCGCGACCGGGTCGATACCGTGCGTGGCGATCGTGTCCAGGGCGGCCTGGACGACCGCCAGGGCCGCGCCGATGCCGAGTCCGACGAGCGCGAATGCCGGCACGGCCATCCGGATGGTCCGACCACCGCCGACCGCGAGCGGCCCGACGACCCAGCCGACCGCCCCGCCCCACAGCGCGAACTCGGCGAACGTGCGGACGCCGTCGGCGGCCGAGTCGAGCGAGCCCGACACGGCGAAGAGTGCCGTCAGCGTCGCGGCCGGGATGATGCCCGCCGCGGCGCCCGCCCAGCGACTGCGCCAACGGTTCTCCCGACCCTGTCGTGCTACTCTCATATAGCAAGTTATGGACGAGAAACCCGCTACTGTCAAGGCGCACGTTATCGTCGACGGTGTATCCGTGGATCACGAGACCAACGGCCACGCCCCCAGCGCCACCGCCGAGGCCATCCGGCGCGACCTCGCCGAGGCGTGGGGCGAGATGGGTGCGGCGTGGGGCGTCACGCCGGCGATCGCCCGGGTGCAGGCCTACCTCATGGCACGCCAGGAGCCGCTGACCGAGCGCGAAGTCCGCGAGGCCCTGGGACTGAGCCACCGCGCCGCGAGCCTGGCCCTCGCGGAGGCCGAGTCGTGGGGGATCGTCGAGCGCGTCCCGGAGCCGCGGCGCGTCGGCCGGCGCGGACCGGCGGGCACGGCCTATCTCGCGGTCGGCGACCACTGGCAGTGGTTCGGGCGGGTCATCGCCGAGCGCAAGGTCCGCGAGGGCGACCCGATCATCGCGGTGCTCGAGGCCAAGGAGGTCGAGGCTGCCGCTGCCGCGGCCGCGAACCCCGCTGACACCGAGCTCGCCACGCTGCGCGACTGGCTCGCGGCGTTCCTCGTCTTCGTCCGGCTGTTCGACCGTGCCGTGGGCCTCGTCCCGCAACTGGAG
The DNA here is from genome assembly GCA_963813335.1 of uncultured Chloroflexia bacterium. Classification (GTDB taxonomy): domain Bacteria; phylum Chloroflexota; class Limnocylindria; order Limnocylindrales; family CSP1-4; genus SPCO01. The sequence continues at coordinate 471,345 of CAWEYL010000003.1, read as the reverse complement.
CCGCGCGAGCTCGAGCGCTCGCTCAACCTGCTTGGCCGGATCCCGGACTCGACGATCCTCCGCCTGTTCGACCTGCTCGGCGGGCTGCCCGACGACGACGTGATCGGCCTGGTCGAAGCGCTCTCGCGCCTGTCGCCGGCCAATGCGCGCCGCGCCACCAAGCTGATGTCCGGGGTCGTCCGCACGGTCGCGCGCTAGCATCGAGGTCATGGCGACACCGCGGGCCGACCGGCCCTGGATCCCCGGCTACGGGGTCCCCGAGACGACCGACGGGATCCTCGACTGGAGTTGGGCGCGCGAGCGCCTCGAGGCTGCGATCACCTACTGGATCGCGACGGCGGGCGCCGATGCGGCGCCGCACATGATCCCGATCTGGGGCGCGTGGGTCGACGACCGCTGGTACGTCGAGGGCGGCCCGACGCGCTGGCAGCGCAACCTGCGCGCCAACCCGAACCTCGCGGTCAAGGTCGAGTCGGGCAAGGAGGTCGTCATCGTCGAAGGGGTCGCGCGCGAGCTGGTCGCGCCGGCGCAGCCGCTCGCGGGGCGGATCCTCGCGGGCTACGCCAAGTACCGAGCCGCCGAAGGCTACGAGGCCAGCGAGTCGAACTGGGCCGAGGGCGGGCTCTGGGAGCTGACCCCGGTCAAGGCGTTCGCCTGGTCGGTGTTCCCGACCGACATGACGCGGTTCCGCTTCGGGGAGGAGTGACTCGGGGCCGCGGCGAAGGTTCCGTCCGACCCGTTCCTCCCCCGTCGATGCCACTCATTCATATCTTCTGGGCAAGGGAGACGGCAAGGAGTCCGACGGGGCCGGGATCGTGACTGGTCCGAGGTCGGATCGTGCTTGGCCACGCTCGGGCGCGGCGTCTCGGGGCCAGTGAACGCGGCTTGTCCGTGCGCCTTCCGCGTCGGCTGATGAATGAGTGACATATCCGCCGGCGGAAGGTGCCACGGCTACGGCGCCGCGCCGCGCCGCGCCGCGCCGGGTCGCGCCGCGCCACTCCCCGGCCGCCCGGCCACTCCCCCCGTGGTGCCCGCATGGACCACTCGTCTGGACCAAGGGGTGGGACACGCGAAGACCCGTGACATAATCCAGACGCGCGCGGGAGACCGGCCGACTCGAACGGGCGAGGACCCCGGGGCCAGACCCGGCCGGCACGACCGAGCGCAGAACCACCAGAGGATCCAGCTCACATGACCGTCGAGACCTCCACCTGGGCCACCAAGAAGGGCTTGGCCCAGATGCTCAAGGGCGGCGTCATCATGGATGTCGTCACGCCCGATCAAGCCAAGGTCGCCGAGGATGCCGGCGCCGTCGCCGTGATGGCGCTCGAGCGCGTCCCGGCCGATATCCGCAAGGCCGGCGGCGTCGCCCGCATGTCCGACCCCTCGATGATCGAGGGGATCATGGACGCCGTGACCATCCCGGTCATGGCCAAGGCGCGCATCGGCCACTTCGTCGAGGCGCAGGTGCTCGAGGCGCTCGGCGTCGACTACATCGACGAGTCCGAGGTGCTCACCCCGGCCGACGAGCACAACCACATCGACAAGCACGCCTTCAAGGTCCCGTTCGTGTGCGGCTGCCGGAACCTCGGCGAGGCCCTGCGGCGCATCAACGAGGGCGCCGCGATGATGCGGACCAAGGGCGAGGCCGGCACCGGCAACATCGTCGAGGCCGTCCACCAGCTGCGCGACGTGCTCGCCGAGATCCGCCGCCTCCAGGGGATGCGCGAGGACGAGCTGTTCGTCGCCGCCAAGGAGCTGGGCGCCCCGTACGACCTGGTCAAGGACGTCGCGGCCAACGGCAGGCTGCCGGTCGTGAACTTCGTCGCCGGCGGCATCAGCACCCCGTCGGACGCGGCGCTCGTGATGCAGCTCGGCGCCGAGGGCGTCTTCGTCGGCTCGGGCATCTTCAAGAGCGAGGACCCGGCCCGCATGGCCAACGCGATCGTCCAGGCGACCACCTTCTTCGACGACCCGAAGAAGATCGCCGAGGTCTCGAAGGGCCTGGGAGCCCCGATGCGGGGGATCGCCCTCGAGGAGATCCCCGACCAGGAGCGCCTCGCCGTCCGCGGCTGGTAACGGCCACGACAACGCGTCCGACGACGGCCGACCGATGAGGATCGGGTCCTTGCATCCTCCCGCCGATGGCTCGCAGGAGCGTCGCCTCGGCGCTCGGAGAGGCCGTTGTGAAGATCGGCGTCCTCGCCCTTCAAGGCGCCTTTCGTGAGCACCTCGACACGCTGCGCGCCATCGGCGTGGAGGGCGTGCGCGTCCGCGAGCCGGCGGACCTCGACGGTGTCAGCGGGCTGATCCTGCCCGGCGGCGAGAGCACGACGATGCGCCAGCTGATCGAGCGCTGGGGGCTGCGCCAGCCGATCATGGACCTCGCCGAGGCGGGCACGCCCATCTTCGGGACCTGTGCCGGCATGATCGTCCTGGCCGACCAGATCGTCGGCGGCGAGCCGCCGATCCTGCCGCTGCTCGACGTGTCGGTGGAGCGCAACGCGTTCGGCCGCCAGCTCGACTCGTTCGAGGCCGAGCTGGCCGTCCCGATCCTCGGCGACACGCCCGTCCACGCGGTCTTCATCCGCGCCCCGGTGATCGAGCGGGTCGGCCCCGCGGTGGACGTCCTCGCCCGGCTCGACGACGGCCGGATCGTGGCCGTCCGCCAGGGCAACGTGATCGCCACGGCGTTCCACCCGGAGCTGGCCGGCGAGACGCGCTTCCACCGGCTCGTCGCGACGATGGCCAACGAGCACGACGACCCGGGCGAAGGCTCCGGCCGACGCCCGCATCCCACCCGCCGGGCGCGGCAGCCACGGTGACCGAGCCGCGCGCCGCGCGCAGCAGCGGCAAGGTCCGGGCCGCGCGCCTGACGGACCTCGCGGCCCTCGGGGAGCTGTCGCGCCTGTGCCAGTCGGATGGGGCCGACACCCGCTCGCTGGGGCTCCCGCTCTCGGGCCCGCCGATCGGCGTCTTCAGCCTGTTCCGGCTGCCGTTGGGCGCCTTCCGCCCGAACGACCTCATGTACGTCTATGAGCAGGACGGCCGGATCGCCGGCCTCGTCCGCGTGGAGCGCGAGTCGGTCCGCGACGAGTGGACGATCGTGGAGCTCGACGCGGTCGGCATGGCCGATGCGGGCGACATCCGCTACCGGCTCGTGCAGCAGCTGCTGCGCGAGGGCGCCAAGCGCGGCGCGGCGCGCTTCCACGTCGCCTGCGCGGACATGGACGGCAACGTCGAGCTGCTGATGCAGGCCGGCTTCATGCGCTACGGCGAGGAGCGCATCCTCGCCCGGCCGGGGAACCGCCCGCTCCCCGCTCCCTGGACCGAGAAGCGCGCGGCCCAGGCCGGGATCCGGGCCGCGACCGGGATCGACGCCCTGGCCATGTCCCGGCTGTACGCCGCCGCCACGCCGACGCCGGTCGCCCGGCTCGAGGCCATCCGCCTCGTCGACTGGGAGCGCCAGGGCGGCCACTGGCGGGTGCCGCGCTCCAGCCTCGCCCCGATCCTGCGCTTCGCCGACGTCGAGGCGTTCGTCCAGGCGATGCCCGACGGCGGGCGCGACGGCACGGAGCTGGCCGGCCTGGTCCAGGTGGGCGTCGCCAAGGAGGACCAGCCGCACTACCTCAAGGTCGTGGCCCGGCCGGACGCGGACTCCTCGGCGCTGGTCGCCTTCGGGCTCGGCGTCATCGCCGAGCGCACCGCCAAGGACGCCGAGCGACGCTCGGAGCACGGGATCATCGCACCCGTGCGAACCTACGAGTCACCGATCGACCGGCGCCTGGAGGACGCCGGCTTCGATTTCGATCGCCAGCGTGACGCTGCTCATGAAGGAAACCCTAGTCCGTGTCGCCGAACCGGCCCTCGTGCCGGCCGGCGTCCGATAGCGGAGGTCAGCGTGGCATCCCCGGACCGCCAGCTCGAGACCGTCGACGACCTCGATGTCCTCCTCGCGGCCCTGCCGCCGGAGGTCGTCGACGCGGTGAACGCGCTGCCCGACCGGACCGCCCTCATCGAGGTCGTCCTCGACCTGGGCCGCCGGCCCGAGGGCCGGTTCCCGGATTCCGAGGTGACCCTCCTCGAGCGCGAGATCACCGACGCCGACATCGCCTTCGTGGTCGACCACATCGGCACCTTCGGCGACGACAACCGCGCCGGCATCGAGCGGACCCTCCACCGCATCAGCGCGATCCGCAACCGCAGCGGCAAGGTCGTCGGGCTGACGTGCCGGATCGGCCGCGCGGTCTTCGGGACCATCGAGATCATCAACGACTTCGTCGAGACCGGGAAGTCGATCCTGATCATGGGCCGCCCGGGCATCGGCAAGACCACGATGCTGCGCGAGGCCGCCCGCGTCCTCGCCGACGACCTGGGCAAGCGCGTGGTGGTCGTCGACACGAGCAACGAGATCGCCGGCGACGGCGACATCCCGCACCCGGCCATCGGCAAGGCCCGCCGGATGCAGGTCCGCACCCCGTCGCTGCAGCACGAGGTGATGATCGAGGCGGTCGAGAACCACATGCCCCAGGTCATCGTCATCGACGAGATCGGGACGGAGCTCGAAGCGGTCGCGGCGCGGACCATCGCCGAGCGCGGCGTCCAGCTGATCGGCACCGCCCACGGCAACAACCTCGACAACCTGATGCTCAACCCGACCCTGTCCGACCTGATCGGCGGCATCCAGAGCGTCACCCTCGGCGACGAGGAGGCCCGCCGGCGGCGGACCCAGAAGAGCGTCCTCGAGCGCAAGGCGCCGCCCACCTTCGACGTCATCGTCGAGATCCAGGACCGCGAGCGGGTCGTGGTCCACTCCGACGTCGCCGAGACCGTCGACGCGATGCTGCGCGGCGACCCGGTCGCCCCGGAGCTGCGCTGGCGCGACGAGGAGGGCGTCCATCGATCGCAGGGCCGGCCCCGGCCGTCGCCGCGCGAGCAGCTCGGCGCGGAGCGGTTCGCCGGGCTGGTCGGGACGGGCTCGCCGTGGCGGATGGAGCCCGGCTGGCGCGGCGACGGCGCCGGGTATCGCACCGGCGGCTATCGCGAGGCCGAGCGCGGGACCGCGTCGCGCGCCGGCTATCGGCCCGGCGCGTCCGGCGGCTGGCGGCAGACCCGCGGCGGGTCCGGGCGTGAGCCGGCCTCGCGCGGCGGCACATCGGAGGGCGGCGCACCGGGCGTCATGCCCGGTGAGCGGTTCTCGTCGGGGTCCTCCGCGCTGCGCGGCGTGCCGGCCCCCGCCGACGCCCCGTTCGTCGCGGGCGACATCGCGGATCGCGGGCCGCTCGAGCGTGCCGGGACGCCGACCGCGGCCGAGAAGCGCGCCCGCGAGGCGCGCGAGCTCGAGCGCCAGAAGGCCTGGCGCGACCAGGCCAGCCGGGCGCTCAACGCGCTCAAGGCCGAGGAGGGGACCGGTCCGGTCAACGCCGACGAGCTGGAGCACGACGAGCTCGAGGACATGCCGCTCGGCACCGAGGAGGGCCCCCACGGCGAGACCGTGCTCGTGCCCGGCGGCTCGCCGCTCCCGACGCTCCGCGTGCTCCCCCAGGGGATCAGCCGCAAGCGGCTCGAGCAGGCGGTCCGCGACCTGCAGCTCCCCGTGGTGATCGCCCGGGACGTCGACGAGGCCGACGTCGTGATGACCCTCAAGAACGAGTACAAGCAGAAGACCCCGATGCTCCGTGACGCGGAGGACCGGGCGATGCCGATCTACGTCCTCAAGAGCAACACGATGCAGCAGATGCAGGCGAGCCTGACCTCGATCTTCTCGCTCGAGATCGACCCGCGCGAGGCGGCGATGCGCGAGACCGAGGACGCCATCGAGGTCGTGCTGACGTCGTCGGAGGCCGTGGAGCTCGCGCCGCAGAACGCGTACATCCGGCGGCTCCAGCACCAGATGGCCGAGCGGGCGAACCTCGTGTCGCGCTCGCGCGGCCGCGAGCCGTATCGCCGGGTCCGGCTCTACCCGGACGCGGCGCGCAGCACCTGGCGGTGACCGGGGGGCTGACCCTCGACTTCGTCGGCCACTCGTGCGTGGTCATCGACATCGATGGCGTACGGATCGCCACCGACCCGGTCACGCGGGCGCGCGTCGGGCCGCTCCAGCGCCAGGTCCCGGTCCCGGCGCGGTCGCGCCTCGCCGATCTCGACGCGGTGCTGATCTCGCACCTGCATTGGGACCACCTCGACCTGCCGTCGCTCAGGCACGTCGCGGCGGGGACGCCGATCGTCGTGCCGGCCGGCGCCGGGGAGTGGCTGCGAGCCTCCGGCTTCGCGAGCGTGCGCGAGCTGGCGATCGGCGAGTCGACCGAGGTCGGCGGCCTGCGCATCGACGGCGTGCCCGCCAACCACTCAGGGTTCAGGCCGCCGCGCGGGCCGACCGCGCCGGCGATGGGCTTCGTCATCCAGGGTTCGCGCTGCGTGTACTTCGCCGGCGACACCGACATGTTCGAGCAGATGTCGATGCTGCCCGGGCCGCGGGTCGATGTCGCGCTCATCCCGGTCTGGGGCTGGGGGCCGACCCTGGGACGCGGCCGTCACCTCGATCCCGAGCGCGCGGCCGAGGCCCTGCGGCTGATCCGTCCGCGCGCGGCCGTGCCGATCCACTGGGGCACGTACTGGCCGCACTCGATGGGTGGTCTCGTCTACCCCGAGCGGCTGGTTGAGCCGCCGGCAGCCTTCGCCGAGTACGCTTCGGAACTGGCGCCGAACGTGCACTGCCTGCTGACCGAGGTCGGCGAGATGGTCGACCTCCGGGGGGTCTGACATGACCGAACCGAATATGGCCCCGTCCTCGGTGGAGCCGCCCGCGGACAAGCCGGTCGGCCTGCGCGAGGGGTTGCGCCGGCTGAGTGTCGGGCTGCTCGCCTACGGCACGATCGGTGTCGTCGTCGCCGCGATCGGCCTGCTGGCGTTCATCTGGTCCCTGGGGCGATTGGGTGGCGCGGCGGACCAGATCGACGCCACGATCCGCGATCTCGCGACGACCGTCCACCGGACCGCCGACACGCTGACCGACGCGGCGGCGACCGCGGATTCGGTGGGGGTCACGCTGGACTCGACGGCCGCGACCGTTTCTCAGGCCGCGACGACCGTGGGCGCGATGGGGCCGACGCTGAACGCCCTGGAGGCGTCGTTCCGCGACTTCGGGATCCTCGGTCAGCATCCCCTGGCGCCGGCAGCCGATGTCGTGGCGACCCTCACGACCAACCTGGCCGGACTCGACCAGCGACTGCAGGACGTCGCGACGAGCCTGACGGCGGACCAGGATTTGCTGGCCGCGAACTCGGCTTCGCTGGCGGCGCTGGCGACCTCGCTCGACGACCTGGCGGTCCGGCTCGAGAGCGGCAGCATCCAGGCGACCATGTCCGACATCCGGGTGGTGCTCACGGTCGTGCTGCTGATGTTCGTCGCGTGGAGCGCGATCCCGGCGGCCGGCGCGCTGCTGCTGGGCCTGTGGCTCCGGCGTGAGCTGGGGCCCGGGGAGCCGCCGCCGGCCGGCCCGGGGGTCGGTGCGGCTGCGGGCGCCGGCGCGGGTGCGGGAGCGGCTGCGGGTGCCGCCGACGATGCGCCGACAAGGGCCGAGCCGCAGGGCTGATTCGCCGCAGGCTGATCGCCGCAGGCTGATCGTCTGCGTCCGGAATATGCACGATCTCCGCCAGGGTGATATCTCGCCAAGCGTATGCACCTCGGCTGCATATCGAGGCGTATGCACCCTGGCTGCATTTCTGGTGTGTCTGGCGTGTCCGGCCCGCGCCGACTCGTGCGGCAGGGCGCACCCAGCCCCACGCCGTGGCCGCCGAATATGCATCCGTGGGTGCATATCGATGCGGAGGGACTCCCATCCCACGGCCATTGGCGGCATATGCAGCCGAGGTGCATCACGATTTGGGGAAGGTCCGCCGGTGGAGAAGGTGCATATCGGGGTCGGCGCGCAGCTGGGGAGCGCGAACCGTCTCAGGCCAGGTCTCGCCGCAGCGCGGACCGCGCGGCGTGCCAGCCGCTCATGCCGTGGACGCCGCCGCCGGGCGGCGTCGAGGACGAGCAGAGATAGAGCCCGGCACCGAGGTGGTAGGGATCCCACGCGGGCCACGGCCGGAAGACCAGCTGGCGGATGTCCTGGATGCCGCCGTTGATGTCGCCGCCGATGTCGTTCGCGTCGTGGGCCTCCATCGCCGCCGGCCCGAGGCTCGAGCGGGCCAGGATGCGGTCGCGGAACCCCGGTGCGAAGCGCTCGACCTGGGCCTCGATCCGCTCGGTCATGTCCACCGTGGACCCCGCAGGCACGTGGCAGTACGCCCAGGCGACGGCCCGGCCCTCCGGCGCGCGGCTCGGATCCCACGGCGCGTACTGGACGAACAGCACATACGGCCGCTCGGGATGACGGCCGGCCGCCACGTCCGCCTCGGATGCCGCGATCTCCTCGAGCGTCCCGCCGAGGTGCAGGGTCGCGGCCCGGCGTGACCCCTCGGCCGCCCACGGCACCGGCCCGTCGAGCGCCCAGTCGACCTTGAAGACGCCGACCCCGTAGCGGAACCGCTCGGCGCGGCCGCGGACCCGCGCGGGGAGCTGCTCACCGGCGATCGCGACCGCCTGCCGGGGCGTGACGTCGAGGAACGTGACCCGTGCCGGGGGCAGCTCCGCGACCGACGCGACCCGATGGTCGGTGACGATCTCGCCGCCGAGCGACCGCAGCTCCGCGGTCATCGCCTCGGTGACGGCCGAGGCGCCGCCGCGGACCATCGGCCACCCGACCGCGTGGGCGTACGTCCCGAGCACGAGCCCGAACGAGGCACTCAACGGGCGATCGAGGCGGAGCATCGCGTGCGCCGCGACCCCCGCGAACAGCGCCCGCGCCGGCTCGCCTTCGAACCGCGACCGGGCCAGGCCGACCGCGGACCGCAGCGCGGGCAGCCCGAACCGGGCGAGGAGCAGCGGATGGCGCGGCACGTGGACCACGGGCCCGAGCAGCTCCGGCCCGAGGTCGTCAGCCTCCCGGACGAGCCGGCCGAACAGCCGGCTCCACGCCCGCCCGTCCGCCCCGCCGAGGCCGGCCGCCGTGGCCGCGAGCGATCGCTCCGCGACCGCGACCCGTCCACCGTCGAGTGGCTGCGCGAATGGTGCGTCCGGCTGGATGAACTCGACCCCGTGGGCCGCCAGGTCCAGCGTGCGGAAGAACGGCGAGGCCAGCGCGAGCGGCAGGATCGTGGAGCAGACGTCGTGGCGGAACCCGGGGAGTGTCAGCTCCTCGGTCCGTGCCCCGCCACCGATCGTGGCGGCCGCCTCATAGACCCGGACCGATCGCCCGGCCCGGGCCACCGTGATGGCCGCAGCGAGGCCGTTCGGCCCGCCGCCGACGACGATCGCGTCGAGCGCCGGGCCGCTCACGCGACGTCAGCTGGGCTTCTCGACCTTGTTGGCCGGGTCGTCGATGTTCGTCACCTCGATGTCGAGGTCCTGGCCGAACCCGGTCGCGACGAGCGACACGAGGTAGCCCTCATCGGCGACCCAGACGTCGATCGACGCGCCCGCGGGGATCCCCGAGAAACCGCCGGCCGCCGTCGTGGAATTGATGTGGTAGTGGTGCGTGTTCTGCCCGTTCTTCTGCTCGGTGCCCTTGTCGACCGAGCTCGCCGCCCACTCCGGCCCGGAGAAGCTCTTGAACAGGACGGTCGGATCGAAGGCCGCATAGAGCTGGGTCGCCAGCGCGGTCGGCACGGACGCCAGGGGTGATCCTGCCTGGCCCATCCAGGCCTCGTCGCCGACCACGACGATATGGGTCCCGTCCTTGAGGACGATGTCCCTGGAGACGACCGGCTTGGTCACGACGGTGGTGCTGTAGGACTCGGTGCCGCCGATCGACAGCGAGGCCTTGTAGGAGTCGTGGTTCTCGAGCCCCGAGGCGAGCTGCCCGATGTCGAAGGACGGGAGCGCACCGAGCGACGGCTCGGCCGTCTCGCCTCCGGCCGGCGTCGAGGTGGGCGACTCGCCCGTCCCGGCACTGGTCGTCGGCGCGGCCGACGTCGCCGTGGGTGCGCCGGGCGTGGTCGAGGCGGTGCTGCCGCCGCAGGCGGCGACGAGGGCGGCCGCGGAGAGGAGGAAGGCGGCCGTCATCGCCGTTCGGGAGGTTCGGATCATGGGTGGGAGACCCCGGTAGCGGCGGCGGGTCGTCCGCCGGCTCGTCCCGATGATGGCCCGCGCGGGCGGTCCTCCGCAACTCGGACCGTCCGGTCAGCCCGGCGCCGGACCCCGGTCGAACCAGATCCGCTCCCCGAGGAACCGTTCCGTGCCGGGATCCCACGGGAAGAAGATCAGCACCTCGAGGCTGACCGCGAGGCCCGACGGCGGCATCCCGGCCCACGGCCCCTGGTTGGTGCCGGTCAGCGTCGCGACCTCGAACACGCCCTGCGGCCCGACGACGATCTCGCTGAGGGCGAACGCGTTGTCCGGGAAGGCCCCGAAGAGCTCGGTGTAGAACGCCCGGGCGCCCTCGTGGCCCGCCCAGCGCTGCCCGGTGACCACGATCTCGTAGACGCAGTCGGGCGCGAGCGTCGCGATCAGCCCGTCGATGTCGCGGCGGTCCTCGGCGATCGAGTGGCGGACCCACAGCCGCTTGATCCGGCGCAGCTCGGCCGGGTCGAACCCGCGGGCCAGCTGCGCCTGGATCGACGGCCGCTCCGGTCATCGCGCCGGCGGCGATCGCCTCGACGCCGGCGAGGACCCGGTCGACCTCGGCGGCGGTGTTGTAGTGGACGAGCCCGATGCGCAGGACGCCGCCGGTCTCGGCCTTGCCGAGCGCCTCGATCAGCCCGGTCGCGTAGAAGTCGCCGTCCCAGACGAAGACCCCGTCCCGGCCGAGCGTCGTCGCGGCGTCGTGCGGGTGCACGCCATCGATGGAGACCGAGACGGTCGGGACGCGCTCCGCGGCGAAGCGCGCCGGGTCCGTGATCCCGTGGATGGTCACGCCCGGGATCGCCTCGAGGCCGGCGATGAGCCGGGTGACCAGCTCGCGCTCGTAGTCGGCGATCGCGACCATGCCGGCCACGAGCTCGCGCCGCCGCTCGCTCGCGCCGGCGGCCCCCGGCGCGGCCGTCACGTCGCCGTACGAGCGACCGACATCGCGCAGGTAGTCCGTCGCGGCCAGCGTGCCCGCGATCGATTCGAACGAGAGCGTCCCGGTCTCGAAGCGATCGACCGCCGGGCGGACCTTGAACGCCGGCAGGTCGTCGAGCACCGCGGCCTTGCCGTACAGCGCGCCCATGTGCGGCCCGAACCACTTGTAGACCGAGGTCACCAGGAAGTCCGTGTCGAGCGCCCGGACGTCGATCGGCCCGTGCGGGGCGAAGGCCACGGCGTCGACATAGGTCAGCGCCCCCACCTCGTGCGCCCGCTCGACGATCGCCTTGACCGGGTTGACCGAGCCCACCGCGTTGCTGGCATAGCCGACGGCGACGAGCCGCGTCCGCGGCCCGAGCTTCGACTCGAGGTCCTCGAGGTCGAGGGTCACGTCGTCGGGCCGGATGTCGACCTGGTGGACCGTGACGCCGCGGTCGGCCGCCATCGCCTTCCAGGTCGAGACGTTCGCCTCGTGGTCGAGGGTCGTGACCACGATCTCGTCCCGGGGCCCGAGCGTCGCGCCGATCGAGCGCCCGATCTGGAGCGTCAGCGTCGACATGTTCTGGCCGAACTTGATCTCGTCGGGCGACCCGGCCCCGAGGAAGTCGGCCACGGCCGCGTGGGCCTCCTCGACCATGGCGTCCGACTCGACGCTGGTCGCGAACGCGCCCTCGTGGTTGGCGTTCATCGTCGTGTAGTAGCCGACGACGGCGTCGATCACCCGCTGCGGGACCTGCGTGCCGCCCGGGCCGTCGAGGTAGGCGACGGGCCGCCCGCCCTGCTCGCGGGCGAGGGCGGGGAACTCGGCGCGCAGGGCGTCGACATCGAATGCGGTCATCGGTCCTCCGGTCGGGTCGGTCAGGCAGGCAGCGTACCCGGCCCGGGTCGGCTAGTGCTCGGTCGTCCCCGTGAACGTCCAGCCGTCGATGCGCACGGCGGGCACGACGACCGCCCCGAGGTTGCCGCGCAGCGTCCGCCGCTCCGCGGTGACGGCCGAGATCCCCGCCAGCGCGTCGAGGTAGCTCTGCGTATACCGCAGGTTCCGGACCGGGGCGACGATCTTCCCGTCCTCGACGAGGAACGTCCCATCGCGGGTCATGCCCGTGACGATCGCGAGCTTGGGGTGGACCGGGTTGGTGTAGTGGAACCGCGTGACGAGGAGGCCGCGGTCCATGCCGGCGACGAGGTCGTCGCGCTTCGCGGTCCCGGCGGTCATGACCATGTTCAGCGGGAACGGGCCCCACGTGTTCGGGGCCGGCAGCCCGTGGCCGGTCGACTCGACGCGGTCGCGCGCGGCGGTCTGCGCGTCGTAGACGACCTGGCGGCAGATGCCGGCTTCCACGAGCGGCACGCGCTGCTTCGCGACGCCCTCGTAGTCGAAGGCCATCGGCAGGCCGGCGGGGTCGAAGCCGTCGTCGGTGATGGTCACGAGGTCCGAGCCGATCCGCTTCCCGGGCTCCGCGAAGCTGCGGTCCTCCTGGACGGCCTGGGCGCTGAACCCGAGGTAGCCGAGCATGTCAAGCAGGTCGACGACGGCGTACTCCTCGAGGACCACCGGGTAGTCGCCGGCATCGACGGCGACGGCGTTCGCGGTCGCGCGCGCCTTCTCCGCCGATTCCCGCCCGATCGCGGCCGCGTCGATGGTGGTGCTGTCGACGGCGGCCGCCTCCGCGTACCCGGTCCCGCCGTTCGGCCCCATCGACACCGTCAGGAGCTGCGACACGGTCCGCGTCCCGCGCTGGCGGGCGCCCTTGCTGTTGGCGATGGCCGCGGTCTCCGTGCCGGTCGAGAACGAGCCATAGGCGGTCACCCCGGCGGCGTCGGCCGCCGCGATCACCTGGCGGACACCGTCGGCCCGCGACTCCGGGCTCGCGCCGGCCGTCGCCGCGCTGTAGCCCGCCTCGATGTCCTCGGCCTCGGTCGGCCCGGGGAGCCCGCCCCAGTCCTCGAGCTCCTCGACGACCCGCGCGATGGCCGCGGCGCGCGACGCCAGCAGCCGCAGGCCCTCGTCGTCGGTCCGCCCGGACGACGCGACGCCGACCCGCTTGCCGACCACGAACCGCAGGTTCACGACCGCGTTGGTCTCGGCGACGTTCTGGTGGATCTGGCTGTTCGCGAAGCGGGTGAGCGCGGCGTCGTCGGCCATCACCAGCGCCTCGGCCTCGGTCGCCCCCTCGCGCATCGCGTGGGCGAGCGCCGCTTGGGCCAGCCGCAGCGCATCCTCCGCGCGGTCGTCGATCATCGAGCGACCGCGGCGATCGAGTGCCGGCGCCCCGCTACCACTTGCCCACCCCGACCTGGACGTCGCGGAACCGCGCGCCCGGGACCGCGTGGCCGACGTGGGCGCCCTGCCCGGGCTCGCCCTTGCCGCAGTTGGGCGTGCCGAGCATCACGTAGCTCGACTCGTCGCCGACCGCGTCGCACGAGCGCCAGAACTCGTAGGTGATCCCGGTGTAGGTCGGGTTCTTGAAGAGCCGGCCCTTCTTGCCGCCCTTGATCTCGTAGGCGACCTCGGTCGCGAACTGGAAGTTCAGGCGCCGGTCGTCGATGGACCACGAGCGGTTGGACGAGAGGTACAGCCCGTCGTCGGTGTCGGCGACGATGTCGTCGAGGCTCATCCCGGGCTTCGGCAGCAGGTTGATGTTGGTCATCCGGATGAGCGGGATGCGGTTCCAGCCGTCGGCACGCATCGCCCCGCCGCTGGCCCGCCCGATCTTCGTCGCGGTCTCGCGGCTGGTCAGGTAGCCGACGAGGATCCCGCCCTGGATGAGCGGCACGGACTGGGCGGCGACGCCCTCGTCGTCCCAGCCGAACGTGCCCATCCCGCCGGGCGCGGTCGCGTCGGCGACGATGTCGATCAGGTCGGAGCCGTAGCGGAACCCCTCGTCGAGCTTGTCGGTCGTGAGGAAGCTGGTCCCCGCGTACGACGCCTCGGTGCCGTAGACCCGGTCGAGCTCGGTCGGGTGGCCGCAGCTCTCGTGGACCTGCAGGTACAGCTGGCTGGGGTCGAGGATCACGGTGAACCGGCCGGACGGGCACTGCGGGGCGCTGAGCAGCGCCACGGCCTCGTCGGCGAGCGGCTCGGCCGCCGCGGCCAGGTCCAGCGAGCGGACGAACTCGTAGCCGCCGGCGTTCCAGCCGCCGCCGGCGTCCGGGTAGGAGCGCCGCTGGTGCTCGTCGCCGTCGACGGCATTGGCCTCCACGGACGTCCCGGTGTGGGTGATCACCTGTTCCGTGAAGCTGCCGTCGGATGCCGCGAACGTCTTCCATTCGCGCTCGGCGGCGTACATCGATTCGGTGAACGCGATGCCCTTCACTCGGCTGGCGGCCTGGTCGGCCGCGAGCAGGTCGCCGATCTTGCGCTCGAGCGGGATCGCGAACGGGTCTTCGGCGACCGGCGTCTCGTAGCGGCCGCTGGCCGGCGGACGGTCGGCGAGGATGGCCGGGTCGCGCAGCGCGGTGGCGCTCGCGCGGGCGATGCGCACGGCCTCGCCGGCCACGCGGTCCATCTCGGTGGCGGTCAGGACGTGGCTGCTGGCGAACCCCCAGGCGCCGTCGACGAGGACGCGGACGCCGAACCCCTCGCTCTCGCCCGAGGCGACGCCCTCGACGCGGCCGGTGCGGATGGCGACGCTCTCATCGAGCCGGCGGACGATCCGGATATCGGCGTAGCCGGCGCCCAGCGACGAGGCGGTGTCGAGGGCGCGGTCGGTCAGGTCTCGCATGCGCCGCGGAGCCTAGCAGAGGGGTCGGCGACGGCCTATCGGTCGGATGCCGTAGTGCAACGCGGCTCGGCTGGCCGCTCAGAGGACCGGGGCGCCGCCCACGGCCTGGGCCGTCAGGTACAGCCCGAGGCTGAGCACGACGACCGACGCGGCGAGGGGGACGAGCGTGCTGGTGCGGCCGAGGACGGACGCGCCGTCGAAGCGCTCCAGCCGGCCGCGCGCGAACACCAGCGCCACGCCGACGCCGCCCATGACGAGCGCCATCCCGAGCCCGAAGGCCACCACGAGGACCAGCCCGAAGGCCGGCCGTCCCGCCGCGATCGAGCCGAGCAGGATCAGCAGCGCGCTGGTCGACGGGATCAACCCGCCCGCGAGGCCGAGGACGAACAGGCTTCGCCACGTGATGGTCGAGCCGGCCGGCGGCAGGTGCGTGTGGCCGACGCCACCGTGCTCGTGGTAGCCCGGTTCGTGTTCGGGCACGTGCGCCTGGGCGGGGCGGTCGGCGGGATGGGCGTGGTCGTGCGCGTGCGGATGGTCGTGCCCGTGATCGTGGTCCTGGGCGGTCGCCCTGGCAGCCGCGGCGACCCCGCGTCGCCGCCGGATCTCGCCGACGAGCATCCAGCCGCCGATCAGCACGATCGAGATGGCCGCGACGACCGGCGCGGTCCGGACGACCACGTCGGGTGCCAGGACGCCCTGCGCCCCGACGATGATCGCGGCCAGCGCCAGGATCCCGACGGTGTGCGACAGCGTCACCGACAGCCCGAGCCCGACGGCGTGGAGCGCGGTCCCGCGCGAGCCCACGAGATAGGCGGCCATCAGCGTCTTGCCGTGGCCTGGCGTGAGCGCGTGGGCGGCCCCGAGGCCGATCGCGGTCAGCAGCGAGACCAGCAGCACGATCGGGGTGAGGTCGGCGCTCCCGAAGATCGACGGCAGCTCCCCGCCGGTCACGCCGCCGGGGACGGACCCCTGCGTCGCCGAGGCGGGTGCGGCGGCGGCCGCGGCCGGGACGACCGGGGTCGTCGGCGACGCGACCGGCGTGGCATCGGCGAACGTGACCGGCGCCAGCTCGGCGCCGCCCGGCGACGCCGTGATCGCGATCGAGCGGTCGTCGAGCGGCGCCGCGATGAGGTCCTTCGGGTACGACGTGAGCCGGGCGGACGGGCTGGTCGAGCGGTCCACGCCCGCGGTCACGGCGAGCGGTCGTGCCCGACCCCTGGTTGACGATCTCGCGCCAGCCGATCCGCTCCGGGAACGAGGTGTCGCGGAACGTGATGGCCGTCGCGGCCGTGATCGGCGCCGCGAGCGGCGCCTCGAACTCGCAGACGAGTCGGAGCGTCGACAGGCCGCCCGCGCCGGGCGGGAACGACAGCCCCGCCGAGGTGAGGGTCAGCGACGCGCGCGCCCCGGCGACCTCGAGGGCGAGCGCCGGCTGGAGCGATGCGCAGCCGGCGAGGCGGCCCGCGGCGATCTCGTCGTCGCTGAG
The DNA here is from genome assembly GCA_963813335.1 of uncultured Chloroflexia bacterium. GTDB lineage: Bacteria > Chloroflexota > Limnocylindria > Limnocylindrales > CSP1-4 > SPCO01. The sequence goes on along the minus strand of CAWEYL010000003.1, from coordinate 455,022 downwards.
CTCGCCGTCGCCGTCGGTGTCGTACTGGAGGCGCGCCTGGAAGGCCGGGATCTCCGCCTGGTCGATGACGACGTCGAGCAGGACGCGGTCGGGTTCGACCCTGATCCCGGCGTGGTGGTTGATGGTGAAGTTGCCCAGCGGGTGCGCGCTGGCGATCCCCGGCAGCGCGACCGCGGCGATCCAGGCGAAGGCGAGGCCGGCGAGCAGTCGTCGTCTCATGGCAGTGGCGACAGGGTATCGCGAGCGCGCGTCGGGCCCGGCCCCGCCCCCGGCTACACTCGGGACGTGACCGCACCCGGGACCCCGCGCGACCGCGGCTGGTTCATCACCATCGAAGGCCCCGAAGGGGCCGGCAAGACGACGCAGGCCGACCGCCTCGTCGCCTGGCTGGCGGGGCGCGGCCACGACGTCGTCTCGACCCGCGAACCGGGCGGCACCTGGCTCGGCGAGCGGATCCGCGAGGTCCTGCTGGCCCGGACCGGGGCCGGCGGACGGAGCGACCCGCTGACCGACGCGTTCCTGTTCGATGCGGCGCGGCGCCAGCTCGTGAGCGAGGTGCTGCGGCCCGCGCTGGGGGACGGCCGGACCGTGGTCTGCGCCCGCTTCGCCGATTCGACCCTCGCCTACCAGGGCTACGGCGCCGGCGTGCCGCTCCACGTGCTCCGGGGCCTCGAAGCGGCGGCCACGGACGGTCTCCGCCCCGACCTCACGATCCTGCTCGACCTGCCCGTCGAGGCGGGCCTGGCGCGCAAGGCGCCCGACGACGTGACCCGCTTCGAGGCCGAGTTCGACCTCGCCTTCCACCGCCGCGTGCGCGACGGGTTCCTGGCCCTGGCCGAGGCCGAGCCGGAGCGATTCGCGGTCGTCGATGCGACCCAGGAGCTGGATTCGGTCACCGCCGCGATGGTGCGCGCGGTCGACGACCGGCTCGCACGAAGTGAACCGCGGCCCTCCGCCGCACGCATCGAACGATGACGGACGAATCGGGCTCGCTCCAACGGCGCGTCGGGTCCCCGGCGGACGACGCGGACCGGGCCGTGCTCGAGCGGATCGTCGCCGGGGAACTCCACGCCCTCGAAGAGCTCTACGACCGATACAGGACCATGGCCTACTCCATCGCCTACCGCATCACGAGTGACGCCACGCTTGCCGAGGACGTCGTCCAGGACGCCTTCCTGGGCGCCTGGCGCAATGCCGCCCGCTACATCGAGGGGCGCGGCAGCGTGAAGACCTGGCTGCTGTCGATCGTCCACCACCGGGCGATCGACGCGATCCGCCGGCGCAAGCCGACCACCGAGCTGCCCGAGCGCGAGGACGTGCCGCCCGTCGAGCTGCGCCTGCCCGACATCTGGACGGAGGTCTCCGCGAACCTCGATGCCGACGCCGTCCGGGGCGCGCTCGCCGTGCTCTCCGACGTCCAGCGCGAGGCCATCGAGCTCGCCTACTTCGGCGGCCTGACGCAGCAGGAGATCGCGCTCCGGATGGACACCCCGCTCGGGACCGTGAAGAGCCGGATGCGGCTCGGGCTGCTCGCGATGCGCCGTGCGCTCACCGTCGACGATCCCGGCGACGTCGAGCCGGTCGCGGCCGACGGCACCATCGTCGAGGGCGGGGCACCATGACCGACGACATGCGCGCCACGGGCCTCACCTGCGACGACGTCCGCGAGATGGCGGACTCGTTCGTGCTGGGCGCGCTCGACCCGGCCGAGGAGGCCGCGGTCCGCGAGCACCTCGCGACTTGCTCGGATGCGCACGCCGAGATCGCCGAGGCGGGGTCCGTGCTGCCGGTGCTGCTCGAGTCCGTGCCGGTCGTCGAGCCGTCGGCGGCGCTGAAGGGCCGGATCATGGCGGCGGCGGCCGCGGATCTCGAGGCGCGGTCGGCGCCGTCGAGCGCGCCCATGAGCGCGGAACCAGAGCTCGCGCCAACGACCGCCGTCCAGGAGCCGATCCCGTTCCCGACCACGAAGGCCGCGTCCGCGTCCGCACCACGCAAGACCTCGCCGACCTCGTGGATCCTCCGCGTCGCCGCCGTCGTCGCGATCGTCGCGCTCGCCGGCTGGAACCTGTTCCTCCAGAACCAGCTCAACGGCGCGGAGCAATACCAGCGGGATGTCGCTGCCGTGCTCCAGCTCGCGGCGCAGGACGGATCGATGACCGCGGTGCTCCGGCCCGCGGAGGCCTCCGAGGCGGCCGGGCTCGCGGCGATGAACCCGGACGGCACGCTGACCCTGGCCGTCCACGACCTCGACCCGACCAAGGGCAACGAGGTCTACGAGGCGTGGCTCATCGGCGAGGACAAGGTCCCGGTCGCGATCGGCGGCTTCCAGGTCGGCCGCGACGGGACCGGGTACCTGGCGACGTCGGGCGTCCACCCGGCGGCCGGGATCCAGGTGGTGCTGACCCGCGAACCGGCGCCTGGCGCGACCGCCCCGGCCGGACCGGTCGTGTCGTCGGGAGCCGCCTCGGCCGTCGCCTAGCGCTTAGGCCTTGGGGGCCGCCGCCGGCTCCGCGACCTTGCCGCGGCCCTCGGCGCGGGCCGCCTGGAGCGCCGCCATCGCCGACGCGATGAGCTCGTCCGCGTCGGAGCCATCGACCGGGAACCGGGCGACGCCTGCGGAGACGGACACATCCTTGCCGGCGACCGCGGGCAGGGCGGCGATCCCGTCGATGACGCGCTGCGCCACGGTCATCCCGGCCGACCCCGGCGCGATCAGGACGAACTCGTCGCCGCCGATCCGCCCGACCGTGTCCACCAGCCGGACCGATTCGGCCAGCACGGCCGCGACGCGCCGAAGCACGTCGTCGCCGGCCGCATGGCCGCCGTCGCGGTTGGTCGCCTGGAAGTCGTCGATATCGAAGATCGCCAGCGACACCTCGCTGGTCTGCCGCCCGGCACGCGCCAGCTCGAGCTCGAGCACCCGGCCGACCGTCCGCTCGTTCGCGAGCCCGGTCAGGGCGTCGCTGTGGGCCAGGCGCTCGAACCACTCGGAGCGTTCGGCCGCCGTCGATTCGAGTCGCGCCCGCTCGACCGCGAGCGTCGCCAGCGCGGCGAACCCTTCGAGGGCGTCGCGCTCGTCGGCATCCAGGGCACGCGGCGCCAGCCAGCCGAAGCCGATGCTCCCGAGCGACACTTCGGCACCGCCGGTGGAGCTGAGGAGCGGCAGGTAGGCGCCGACGTACGCATTGCCCGTCGGTAGGGTCGATTCGCGATCGAACGTCGCGACGCGCGCGTTCGCGGCTTCCGCGAACGGATGGGTCGGATCGGCGACCGCAGCCGTCAATCGCGCGTCGGCATCGGCGTCCATCCTGGACGAAGCGGCGACGACGAGGCCGCTCCGGTCCGGATCCTGCACGAGGACGGCGCCCATCAACGGCTGCATCGAGGCCTCGATCGCGCCAAGGATGGCGCTCAGCGCGGCATCGAGGTCGGTGGCGCGCGACACGGCGACGGCCGTGGCGGCGAGGGACGCGCGGGGGTCAGAGGGTCGGGCGTCGCTGGTCACGGGCTCTCCTGCACGCACGCTTCGGTCGGAGCCGGCATCGTACACCTCGCGAATCTGCGTTGACCGGCGGCGTCCGCGCCGGGATACTCCCCGCGATGAAGCTTGTCGTCGCGATCGTCCATCACGAAGACGCCGGAGCCCTGGTCGACGCCCTGCTCGACAAGGAGTTCCGCGCGACCCGCCTGCACAGCTCGGGCGGATTCCTGAAGCAGTCGAACGCGACGATCATCCTCGGCGTCGAGGACGCCGAGGTCGAGGAGGTCCTCGGGATCGTCCGCGAGAACTGCACGTCGCGGACCCAGACCGTCAACCCGATGCCGCCGATCATGGAGCCGGGCGAGTTCTTCATGCCCTACCCGCTCGAGGTCGAGGTCGGCGGCGCCACGGTCTTCGTCCTCCCGGTGGAGCGCTTCGAGCGGCTGTGAGCTGAGCCTGGCGCCGGGTAAGGGCGGGGTGAGCGCCGCTCGATAGCTTCGGCCGATGCCGAAGGTCCGAGACGCGATCGACATCCTCAGGAGCACGGATGGCAGCTCGTGCGAACCCGCGGGAGCCATCGTCAGTTTCGCCACCCCGTTCGGCCGGGTCTCGTCGACGATCGCCGGGAGACCGTCGTGACGATCTGGCCCGCGGGACCTGGAACAGTATCCTGAGGCAGGCAGGCCTCAAGGGAGACGAACGATGAAGCGCTATGCCGTGGTCTACGAGCGCGCTGGGGGGACCTTCTCGGCGTACGTCCCGGACCTCCCCGGGTGTGTCGCGACGGGTCGGACGCGGGCCGAGGTCGAGCGGCGGATCCGGGACGCGATCGAGGAACATGTCCGTTCGATGCGGGTCGCGCACGAGCCACTCCCGGAGCCGTCTGCCTGGACGGACGCTGTCGAGGTTTGACGACCTGGGTCGATGCGCTCGAACCGGGGGCACCCGACATCGTCGCGGCCTGGCGCGGCATCGAGACCGGCCGGCTCATCGAGGTCCGCCGTGAGGTCCGCCGTCGAGGCGGGCCGGGCACCGCGGAGGCGATCGGGCTCCAGCTGGGTTCGCTGGCCGCGGCGCTGACCGCGTTCGTGGACGAGCTTCCGGACTTGGCGTTCACGCTGCCCGGCGGGGAAGGGGATTGGAACGTCGCCCAGTGCATCGGCCATGACTGCGAGTCGCGGGCCGGTCTCGCCATGGCCGCATCGCTGGCGGCGGCAGGGCGCTGGCCCGCGGACGCGCCCCATGTCGTCCAGGGGATCCCCGGCACAGCCGACCAGGACCGCGCGACGCTGTTGCGAAAGATCGGCCAGAGCCAGCGGCTGATCGAGCGGTTCGCACGGACCGTCGCCGGCCACGAGGCCGAGCCGTGCCCGCTGGTCCACGAGCAAGTCGGGCGGCTGCGCTGCGGCGAATGGCTGGTCTTCGCGGGCGTCCACGACCTGATGCACCTGGAGCAGCTGAACGACATGCGCGCCCGGCTCGTCGCGTGAGCCCGTTCCGGCCGGACCTCGTCGACTGCTGGATGTTCCGCGACGCTCGCGCGGGGCCGCGAGATCCTGCTGATCCGCCGCGCGCCCGGGCGCATCCTGCCCGGCCTGTGGCAGTGCGTCTCCGGGTCGCTCGAAGACGGCGAGCGCGTCGCCGAGGGCGCGCTCCGCGAGCTCCGCGAGGAGACCGGCTTCGACGCCGACGCCATCGAGGCGTTCTACGACCTCGACCTCGTGAACCAGTTCCACGAGCCGTCCGTCGATGGGGTCATGACCGCCGCGGTCTTCGCGGTCCGTGTCGCGCCCGGCGCCGAGCCGACGCTGTCGCACGAGCACGACGGCGCCCGCTGGCTCCCGATCGACGACGCCCACCGCGAGGTCGTCTGGCCGGGCTACCGCACGGCGATCGAACGCATCCGCGACGACCTCGCGGACCCGGAACGTGCCGCGTGGTTCGAATTGGCACTGGATGGGCTTCGCACAGGATGCGATCCGTTGACCCGACGTGCATCTGGTCGTCTTGCCCATGGTGCTCAGGATCGCGATCATGGTTTGGGCTCGATCGTCACCGACATCGCGCCGCATGTGACTTCGTCAAGGCTGCTTCAAGCTGCTGTCGTCAAGTTGAAGGACATAGTGGAGCGGAACCCGGGTGCCTGTCGATCGAGACGCGAAAGGTGATCGGCTGGCCAGCGGACATACATCGATCTGGTCGCCGCCCGATCCGGGCTTGATCACTCGGTCAAACCGGGCGGTCACGACGTTCTCGTCGACGTGAGCCTCGATGACCGTGAAATACCGGGATAAGGCAATCGCCGCCGCCCGATTCGGACCGTCAGTGCCCGTCCGTCGAGGGACCCGACGTCGCCTGGACGACGATTCCGATCGATGGCTGCTGTCCGTACCCTGCGGCTCACGATAGGTCTCAACCGGTGCCAGCCGTCGCCCGCCGTGGTTGGGGAGGGGTCCAGCCGGTCAGCGCTCGTGCAACACAGACCGCGGCTAGCGGTCGAAGGCGATCGCCGCCCGCCGAAGAGTTCCTGCTCATCGCATGAGACTACATGCACCCGCCATCCGTGCTCGGATTCGAGATGGCACTGGACCCGCAACCGTCGGCCGTCGCCGCCTCGCTGGTAGACTCGGGGCCACAGGCAGCCCACCGTGAGGCGGCACAGGAGGGCCACGTGATCGACCGAACGGCGACGACGCACACCCCGGACGGCGCGGCGCAGCGTCGGGTCTTCCATTCGAAGGTCGACACGATCCGGCCGACGTATGGCTTCGAGGACGTCTCGCTCGCGCCCGGGACCGACACCATCGAGCCCGCCGACGTCGACCTCGCGCAGACGTTCGCCGGCATCGACCTCGCCATCCCGATCATCGCGTCGGCGATGGACGCGGTCGTCGACCCGCGCGTCGCCGGGGAGCTCGCCCGCCTCGGCGGCCTCGCGATCCTCAACCTCGAAGGCGTCCAGACCCGCTACGACGAGCCCGACGCGATCCTCGAGCGCATCGCGTCCGCACCGGCCGACGAGGTCCAGGCGATCCTCGCCGAGGTCTACGCCCAGCCGATCCGCGAGGACCTGATCTCGGCCCGGCTCCAGGCCATCCACGACGCCGGCTCGAAGGCGGCCGTCGCCGCCACCCCGGGTGCCGCCCGCCGCTTCGGCCCGTTCTGCGCCGAGCACGGCGCCGACCTGTTCCTCGTCCAGAGCCAGGTCTCGAGCGCCCGCCACCTCGCCACCGAGTACGACCCGCTCTCGCTCGCCGAGTTCACCCGCTACATGCCGATCCCGGTCGCGGTCGGCAACACGACCAACGCCGAGGCGGCCTTCGCGCTGATGGAGCAGGGCGCCGCCGCGGTCTTCGTCGGCGTCGGGCCAGGTGCCGCGTGCACGACCCGCGAGGTCCTCGGCATCGGCGTCCCGCAGGTCACCGCGATCAGCGACGTGGCCGCGGCCCGCGACGCCTTCTTCGCCGAGACGGGCAAGTACATCCCGGTCGTCGCCGACGGCGGCATGCGCCGCGGCGGCGAGCTGGCCAAGGCGATCGCCGCCGGCGCCGACGTGCTGATGATCGGCTCGCCGCTGGCCCGCGCCGAGGAGGCGCCCGGTCGTGGCACCAACTGGGGCATGGCCGCGCCGTCGCCGACGCTCCCGCGCGGGACGCGCATCAACGTCGGGACGGTCGGGACGCTCGAGCGGATCCTCTTCGGGCCGGCGCATGTGACCGACGGCAGCGAGAACCTCGTCGGGGCGCTGCGCCAGTCGATGGCGGCCCTCGGCGCCCGGACGATCCGCGACATGCAGCGGGTCGAGATGGTCTACGCGCCCTCGACGCAGACCGAGGGCAAGTCCTGGCAGCGCGGCCGCTGACGCGCGGACCGCGACACCCGGTCGGCACCGAGCCGCCGGCGCCCTAGGCTGACCGCCGTGCCACCCACCCATCGATCACGGACTCCTCGTCTTCGACACTCGCTGACCGTCGCGGCGGTCGCCCTGCTGGTCGCCGCGTGCGGATCCGGCATCGCGCCGGGCTGGACGTACTCGCCGAACCGGCCGGCCCAGCTCCCGGCCTCGGCCCCGCCGGCGTCCGGGAGTCCCGCGCCGTCCGGGTCGGCCGCTGCCGAATCCTCGCCCAGCGCCTCGACGGCCGCGTCGCCAGCTGCGCCGGGAAGCGCGGCGCCACCGGCTTCGACTCCGGCATCGCCGGCGACGCCGGCCGCGCCCGCCTACACCCTGGTCTCCAGGCAGACCTGTCCCGACACGACCGTCTTCGAATGCGTGACGCTGGCCGTCCCGAAGGACCACTTCGCGACCACGGCCGGCGGACCGACCTGGAAGGTGACCTTCGCGATCCACAAGGCGACGAAGGAGCGCAAGGGCACCTACGTCGAGATCACCGGCGGCCCGGGCTACAGCGACATCCCCACCCGCGATGGCTATGTCGACGACTACTACGGAGCGTCGATCGTCGAGGACTACGACATGGTCTGGCTGGACCAGCGCGGCATCGGCCTCTCGGGGCCGATCCAGTGCACCAAGGCCGCGGCGACCTACTACCAGTCGACCGCCCGACCGCAGGTCCCGGCCGAGCGCTCCGCCGCCGCCGCCGCGGCGGAGACCTTCGCCAAGGACTGCGTGGCCGAAACGGGCGTGGCCGAGGCGGACCTGCCTTTCTACGCGACGAAGCAGGCGGTCGAGGACCTCGAGGCCGTCCGCGCCTACCTCGGCGTCGACAAGATGGACCTCTACGGCCTGAGCTATGGCACGCAGTTCGTGCAGACCTACGCGGCCGCCCACCCCGACCACATCGCGACGCTCTACGTCGACGGCCCGGTCGACCTGACGATCGACGGCCCGACCTACTACGTCGAGGCCACCCGCTCCGCTGAGGACACGCTCGTCTCGGTGCTCCATGCCTGCACCGCCGACGCGACCTGCAAGCGCGACATCCGGGGCGGCGACGCCCTCGCCGCGTACGACGCGCTCGCGACGGCGCTCCTGGGCGGCCCGCTCACCTTCGACTTCACCAAGTCCGACGGCACGACCGAGCAGCGGACGCTGAGCGGCACCGACCTTGAGACGGCCGCGTTCAACGCGCTCTACTACTCGTACGACCGGCTCCTGCTCCAGCGGGCGCTCGGCGCCGCGTCGCGCGGCGACTACGTGCCGCTCGCCCGCGAGGTCTACGGCGCGCTCGGGCTCGATCCCGACACCCTCGAGCCGCAGCAGGACCCCAGCTACTCGGACGCGCTGTACTACGCCGTCGAGTGCCAGGACTACGCGTTCTTCCCCGACGCGGGCGACACCGACGCGCGGCTCGACGCGTGGGTCGCCAGCGCCGAGGCGTACGGCATCAACGACTCGCGGCTCGAGACGGCCTATTACGGCGACCTGCCGTGCCTCTACTGGCCGGCGGCGACGACCGATCCGACGCGGCCCGCCCCGCTCAAGGACACGCCGTACCCGGTCTTCGTCCTGACCTCGACGACGGACCCCGCGACCCCGATCGCGAACGGCATGCGCATCTACAGCCGGCTCAAGGACGCCTGGTTCGTCCAGGCCGTCGGCGGACCGCACGTGATCTACGGCTGGGGCCAGGCCTGCCCGGACGACCTCCTGACAGCGTGGCTGACGAGCCGGACGCCGCCGTCCGCGCGGATCACCACGTGCACGGACTGGGACATGGTCGATGCCTACGTCGCCAACCCGGCCCAGACGGCGCGGCTCTACCGGGACGCGCTCGATCTCGCCACCTCTGTCGACGGCCACGTCTTCAACACGCACGACTACATCTACTTCGAGGGCACCGACGCGGTGACCGCCGGCTGCGACTTCGGTGGGACGGTGACGTACACGCCGACCGACGCCGGCACGCAGGTCGTCCTGCGCGCCTGCGAGTTCACGCCGGACCTGCCGCTGACCGCGCGTGGCGAGACCGATGACGACGCCGGCACCTTCGAGATGCGCCTGTCCTCCGGCAGGGATCGCCTGTCCTACGAGCGAGACGGCGACGGGAATACCAGCGTGACCGGCACGTACGGCGGCAAGAAGGTCGACGAGAAGGCGGCCGCCTGACGTCCCCGCCGTCCGATCCCCGACCGGCGATGAACGCCGACCTGGTCGCCCATGGGCGCGTCCTCCGGATCGTGACGCGCGGACGGCGCACCGGCGAGGAGCGGGCGGCGACCGTGGGCTTCATCGAAGCGGACGACGGCTCGTTCCTGGTGGCGGCGAACACCGACTCGAAGTGGGGCGAGAACCTGCTCGCCGATCCGGACTGCCGCGTGACGGTGGGGGAGCGCTCGTTCGACGCCACGGCGATCCCGCTCGAGGGTGCCGACCACGCCCACGCCATCCGCGAGCTGATCCTGCGCTACGGGACGCCGTCCGAGGGGCTCGGCCGTGGGCCGTCCTTCCGGCTCGTCCCACGGGCATCTGGCTGATGGCGATCACCCTCGAGCAGGACGTCGTCGTGGCGCGGCCGCCGGGCGAGGCGTTCGCCAAGCTCGTCGACGTCGAACACTGGCCGACCTGGCTGATCGCCAGCGGCATCGTCCGCGTCGAGCGGCTGACCGCCGGCGACCTCGCGACCGGCTCGACGCTCCGGATCGACCAGCGCGTCGCCGGCCGTTCGGCGACGCTCGAGGCCCGCGTGATCGCGCTCGAGGCGCCGAGCCGGTTCGCCGTGACCGGCAAGGACGCCAGTGGGGTCTCCATCGACATCGACGCGACCATCGAACCGACGGCGACAGGCTGCACCCTGCGCTGGCGCCTCACGGTCGGGCTGCCGCTCAAGTACCGCGCCTTCGAATCGATGGCGGCGCCGCAGGTCAGGCGCGCGGCCGCCCTCGACCTCGCGGCATTCCGGATCCGCCTGGAGTCGGCCGCCCAGGGCTGACATCCGTCCATCCGCGTTGCGGGCGCTCGACCATGCCCGCCGCCATGCGCCGATCCCATCCTCTGGTCATCGGGCCATCCCGGACCGACAGGAAGGAGTCAGCTGCGATGTTCCACCCGAATCAGCTTCGGACCGAGCCGATCGTGTTCGCCCCCGCCGCCACGCTTCGGAGCGGCTGCCTCGTCGAGGGCTGCCCGTGCAAGGACGCCCGGATCGTGTCGCACCGCCGGGCTCGTTTCTTCGCCGCCGTGGCTCGCCACAACGGCGAGACCGCCAACCGCGTCATCGACGCCGACCCCGAGTGGCGCCTGCCAGGCGTCCTCGACCACGCCGTCGTCATCTAGAACCAGAAGGAAGACCACACACCATGACCGCCTCATTCCCCCGCTTCCTCGCCGGACTCATCCTCGTCGCCGGCGGCGCCCTGACCGGACTCACCGCCTTCGGCATCGCGGTGGCCCGCTGGGTCATCGACACGCGCGACTTCGCGATCAGCGTCGCCGACAAGGCGCTGCTGGACGACATGGTCGCCCTGACCCCGTTCGTCGGCGCCTTCGCCCTGGTCGCCGTGATCGTCGGGTTCGCGCTGATGCTCGACCATCCCAAGGCCGACATCGCGGCGTTCGTCGTCGCCGGGTCCGCCACCGTGATCGGCCTCGCCGCCCTGGTGCTGCTGGTCCTCGGCAACGATCCGTTCGCCGCCGTCCCGTCCGACCGGGCCCTCGATGGCCTCGAGATCGTCGGGACCTTCACCGCCATCTTCGCCGCCGTCGTGGTCGCCGTCGCTCGTGGCTCGCGCCACGGGCGGCCGCCGCAGCAGCGCTCCGGTCGCCGGCGCGGCCGCCTGACCGTCATCGCATCGAACCGACAGGAGACCCTCGTGAGCACGTCGACCCGAACCGCCCCGACCCTGATCGCCGATCCGCGCCGTCGCGGGACCCGTGGCTTCGCCGCCTTCACGACGTTCCTCGCCGGAGCGGCGGTGCTTGGCATCGGCCTGGTCGCGCTGCCGGCGGCCTCGATCGACCCGACGACCCGGAGCATCCTGGTCATCCCGACGGTCGCCTTCGGCATCGCCCACATGGTCGCCGTCGTGGGCCTCATCCGGGGCCGGGCGTGGAGCGGCCGGCTGGTCGCCTACCTCGCCGGCATCGGCATCGGTGTCGCGGCCTACGGCATCCTCGTGACGCTGACGCGACTCGACCCGATCGGCGCGACCAGCTCGCTCCCTGCGGGCGTGGCCAAGGCGCAGGGCCTGGGCCTGATGATCTGGATGATCGGCCTGTGGGCGGTCGCCGCGCGGTTCGCGTGGCGGGGCACCCGGCAGACGGTCGACACCGGGTGGCGCGCCAAGGCCGGGGCCGCAGCCGCCGCCTAGGGCACGGTCCGCGCGGCGGTCGCACCGCCGGACCCACGCAGATCGTGGAGCCGCCGGCCCAGCCGGCGGCTTCTACGTCATCCGTCGCGAGCGGATGACCACGCTCGCCGGAGGACATCTGCGACGGCCCGGTCCATCGTGTCGGGCATGGACGCCGTCAACCTCCTGGTCATCGCCCTCGGAGCCCTCGTGATGCTGGACCTCGCGGCCCCGCACCTCGCCGGCGACGGGCGAACGCGTCGACACCAGCGCCACACCCGCTAGCCGTCGGCGCCGCGCGAGCCGGCCTCGGCCCCACGCGGCTTCGGAGTCCGCTCTGGCTGCGTGATGCTTCGCTGGGGGCGCTTCACGCAGCGACCCCGGACCCATGGACCGCTCGTCGTGCATCGCCCGGTCCGTCAGACGGGAGAAGCGGCCGCGGAGCAGCGAAACCGGACTGCCGGACCCGATGGCCGCCCGGCCCCGCTAGACTCGGGCCGTGACGACGGCCGATCCCTCCACCCCCGAGCGCCTCTACGTCCGCGCCGGCGGGATGCCGTTCTTCGAGGGCCTGGTCGACCGCTTCTACGAGGGCGTCGAGGCCGACCCGCTCCTCCGCCCGATCTATCCCGAGGCCGACCTCGCCGGCGCCCGGCACCGCCTGACGCTCTTCCTCGCCCAGTACTGGGGCGGCCCGACGACCTACGACCAGGAGCGCGGCCACCCGCGGCTGCGGATGCGCCACGCACCTTTCGCGATCGGGCCCGCCGAGCGCGACCGCTGGCTCGTCCACATGCACGCGGCCGTCGAGGGGATGGCCCCGCCGCGCGACGTCGCCGCGGACCTCGGGCGCTACTTCGAGATGGCCGCGGAGGCGATGCGCAACCGCGACTGAGCGGGGCGGCGCCGGAGCGCACCCGTCGATGGCCGGGCCCGGCCCGGTACACTGTCACCACGGGCGGCGTGGCCCGAGGCGAGGCGCGACGGGGAGGCGACATTGGCGGACGGCGAGGGGGCTGACTCGGCACATCCACAGCGGGGCAAGACGGTCCACGGCGAGGCGGCGAACGCCGGCCACCGGGTCCTCGCCCCGGACGACGCCGAGGTGGAGGCCTACCTCGAGACGGCGCTCAAGGCCCCGGCCCCGGACCGCTCCCCCGACGACCGACCCAGCGGCGCCACGACCCGCGCGCCCGGCACGGTCGTCGTCCTCGACTTCGGCAGCCAGTTCGCGCAGCTGATCGCGCGCCGGGTGCGCGAGCTCGACGTCTACTCGGAGCTGCTGCCGCACGACACCCCGTACGAGGAGCTGGAGCGTCGCGGGGCACGCGCGATCATCCTCTCGGGCGGCCCGATGTCGGTCTACGACGCCGAGGCGCCGCGGCCCGACCCGGCCGTCTGGAACGGGAAGATCCCGGTCCTCGGCATCTGCTACGGCGCGCAGCTGATGGCCCACGAGCTCGGCGGCGACGTCCTCGCGGCGGACAAGCGCGAGTACGGCCCGGCCAACGTCAGCATCACCACCGCGGACGGCCTCTTCCAGGGCATCGACCGCGAGCAGCCCGTGTGGATGAGCCACGGCGACTCGATCACCCGGCTGCCGGAGGGCTTCACCGGGACCGCCCAGACCGATTCGAACCCGTACGCCGGCCTGGCCGCGCCGGAGCGCAACCTCTACGGGATCCAGTTCCACCCCGAGGTGGTCCACACGCCGCGCGGCCGCGACGTGCTGCGCAACTTCGTGGTCGGGATCGCCGGCGTGGAGCCCGACTGGACGGCCGCCAACTTCATCGACACGACCGTCGCCGGCATCCGCGAGCGCGTGGACCGTCACGCGGCCGAGACCGGCTCGGACGGCCTCGTCATCTGCGCGCTGTCGGGCGGCGTCGACTCGGCGGTGGCGGCCGCGCTGGTCCATCGCGCGGTCGGCGATCGCCTGACCTGCATCTACGTGGACCACGGCCTGATGCGCAAGCAGGAGTCGGAGCTGCTCCGCGTCACCTTCGAGCGCGACCTCGGGATGCGCCTGGTCATGGTCGACGCCCGCGAGCGGTTCCTGGCCCGCCTGGCCGGGGTCGAGGATCCCGAGCAGAAGCGGCGGATCATCGGCGACGAGTTCATCCGCGTCTTCGAGGAGGAGGCGGCCAAGCTCGGCCGGATCGACTTCCTGACCCAGGGCACGCTCTACCCGGACGTCATCGAGTCGGCGACGTCGGAGACCAAGGCCGCCCAGAAGATCAAGACCCACCACAACGTCGGCGGGCTGCCGGCCGACCTGCGCTTCCAGCTGATCGAGCCGCTGCGCTACCTGTTCAAGGACGAGGTCCGCCGGGTGGGCACGGAGCTGGGCCTGCCCGACGCGATGGTCCTGCGCCAGCCGTTCCCGGGTCCGGGGCTGGCGATCCGCATCATCGGCGAGGTCACCGCCGAGCGGCTGGACACGCTGCGCGAGGCGGACTGGATCGTCATCGACGAGATCAAGGGCGCCGGCCTGTACCGCAGCCTGTGGCAGAGCTTCGCGATCCTGACCCCGGTGCGCAGCGTCGGGGTGATGGGCGACGGGCGGACCTACGCGAACGTGGTGGCGATCCGGGCGGTGACGAGCGAGGACGGGATGACGGCGGACTGGGCCAAGCTGCCCTACGACGTGCTCGGCAAGATCTCCTCGCGCATCGTCAACGAGGTCCCCGGCGTCAACCGGGTCGTCTACGACATCAGCTCCAAGCCCCCGGCGACCATCGAGTGGGAGTAGTCATAGCGGTGCCGCGACGCCCCTGACGGATGGGCCATGGCCCACGCGGGACCCGCGGCTAGCATGAAGGAGTGACCGAGCCCATGACCGACGGCGACGACACCGCGGCGTCCATCTGCCCGTGGTGCTCCGCGGTACTCCCCAAGCCCGACGTCGAGGTCTGCCCGTCGTGCCACGCCGCCCTGACGACGGGCACGGAGCAGTCGCTCCCCGGGCTGACCGCCATCGACGCCGAGGCGATCATCCGCGCCAAGACGCCCAGCCGGCAGCGGAGCCGCCTCCTGTCGTGGTTCGGCGGCGAGGTGCCCGATGACACCATCACCCCGGCCGAGGCCGGTGCCATCGCCCCGCCGGACCCCGCGGTCAAGCGCGAGATGCTGAAGCTGCGGATCCAGGCCGACATCGCGAACCTCCAGGCGGAGGCCGTCGCGATGCAGACCGATGCGGCCCTCGAAGGGCGCGTCGTCGAGTTCCCGGACGCGGCGGAGATCGCCGGGATCGGTGCCGCCGCGGAGCAGGCGATCGACGAGGTCGGCGAGGCCAGCGACGCTGCGGCCAAGGAAGCCGCCGCCGCGGCCGCCGAGACGACGGCCGCCGCGACCGAGACCGCGGATGGTGCGACCGAGACGGAGGCCGCGGCCGCCGAGACCGCCGATGGCGCCGCCGAGACCGCCGCCGCCGAGGGCGACACCCCCGCCTGACCGGTCCCGGCCCGCGCCCGGCTATCCTGCCCGCGTGCCCGAACGCCTCCCTCCGCCCGGCCCGTCGTTCCTGCGCGAGCACGAGGTCCGGATCGGCGACCGGCGGCTGCGCGCCGGGATGTCCCGACCGACCGACGCCCCCGACGGCTGGTGGCTGGCGATCGTCTGGGTCGCCGACGACGAGGGGATCGTGAGCTTCCGCGATGTCGCCCCGACCGCCGGCCCGCCGCCGGATCCGCCGCTCGCCCGCCTGGGGCCCTCGATCGCCGGGGCGCTGTCAGGGCTGATCCTCGAGGACGAGGGCCGCCTCCAGCTGCGCCTCGGGACCCTCGCCCCGCCCGACGACCCGACCCGGCCGTGGCGGACGGCGTTGGTCATCCGCGCGGCCTTCCGGTTCGAGCCGGCCCGCGCCGCGGCGATGCGCCCGAACGAGCTCGCGGAGACCGTCCTGGCGGCGTTCCGCACGTCGATCGAGGGCCTGCACCGGCCCTGACGCCGATACCGACTAGACTCCGCGGACGATGCGTGACATGTTCGACGACTTCCTCGAGGAGCTGCGCCGCCGCGAAGCACAGGCGCGCGGCGAGCCGGACCCCACCCCGAAGCCGCCGGACGAGCGCGACCCCGACGAGCCGGACACCGACGACGACGACCGGGACGACGACGACGCCGACCAGGAGCACGGCGACGACGAGGCGTCCTCGGACGACGCCGAGCGGCCCCCGCCGGAGCACATCCGGCGCCGGCGCGCGCCTGGCGGCCCCGACGACGGCGCCCGCTCCGGGCGCGGCCGGCGCATCGGCCTGTGGGTCATCCTCGCCGCGCTGATCGCGCTCTTCCTGCTGTTCAGCTTCGGCATCGACCTGTGGACCGACGCCCTGTGGTACGCCAGCATCCACTTCGACGGCGTCTTCTGGACCCGGGTCGGCGCCCAGGCGCTGCTGTTCATCGGCGGCCTCGCCCTCGCGCTCGTGGTCCTGCTCGGCAACCTGGCGATCGCGAACCGGCTCAGCCCGCCGCCGGGGACCGGGCCGTCGAGCCTGCGCGGCATCATCGACCGGGTCAACGACGCGGCAAGCTCCAGTGCCGGCGGCCGACGACGTCCGGGATCGCCGGGCTTCGGCGAGCCGCGGACCATCGTCTTCGATGCCGACGACCTGCCGGACCTGACGCCGATCGCCGGGGTCGGGCTCGTCATCGTCTCGGGGCTGCTCGCGCTGACCATCGGCGGCTCGCTCGCGGCGGCGTGGGAGACCATCCTGCTGTGGGCCCACCAGGTCCCGTTCGCGCCCGCCGGCGCGGCGGCGGTCACGGACCCGATCTTCGGCCGCGACATCGGCTTCTTCCTGTTCCAGCTCCCGTTCCTGCGCCTGATGCAGGGCCTCTTCAATGCGCTGGTGATCGGCTCGCTCATCGTGGTCGGCGCCCGGTACCTCGTCGGCGCGGCGCGCGGCGGCCTGGTCTTCTCGACGCCGGTCCGCGTCCACATCGCCGTGCTCGGCGGGCTGTTCCTGCTGTCGGTCGCCTTCGGCTACCAGCTCGACAAGTACGAGCTGGTGTACAGCACCCGCGGCGTGGCGACCGGCGTGAGCTTCACGGACCAGCACGCGCAGTTCTTCGCCTTCGACGTGCTGACGGTGATCTCCGGGCTCGCCGCCGCACTCCTCGTCGGGGCGGCGTTCACGCGCTACGTCTGGCCGCTCGGGCTGACCGTGGCCGTCTGGTTCATCGCCTCGCTGGCCGTCGGCCAGGTCTACCCGTGGGCCATCCAGCGGCTCTCGGTCGAACCGAACAAGTTCGCCCAGGAGCAGCCGTATATCGCCAACAACATCGCGATGACCCGCCTCGCCTACGGCCTGGAAGGCTGGGAGAACCCACCGTTCAAGGGCGATCAGCCGCTGACCCAGGCGCTCGTCGATTCGGAGCCGGACACCTTCCAGAACGCCCGGCTCTGGGACTACCGGCCGCTCCAGGACACGCTGGACCAGCTCCAGACGATCCGCCGCTATTACGACTTCACGGACGTCGACACCGACCGGTACACGATCGCCGGCGACGAGCGCCAGGTCATGCTCTCCGGACGAGAGCTCGCGCTCGAGCAGAACCCCAACGCGACCGGCTGGGTCAACCAGCGGATCGTCTACACGCACGGGATCGGCGTCGCGATGGTGCCCGTCAACGAGGTCACCAACGACGGCCAGCCGGACCTGTTCATCAGCGATCTCCCACCGCGTTCCGTCAGCGGCGCGCCGGCGATCACCCAGCCGCGTATCTACTTCGGGGAGCGGCCGTCCGATTACGTCGTGGTCGGCGCCAAGCAGGCCGAGTTCGACTTCCCGACCGGCGCGGGCGACGCCTCCTCGGCCAATGGCACCGAGACGCGCTGGACCGGGACCACCGGGATCAAGCTCGACAACACGCTCATGCGCCTGCTGTTCTCGCTGCGCTTCCGCGACCTGGACCTGATGATCAGCGACCAGGTCACGGCCGACAGCCAGCTGCTGTTCCATCGCTCGCTGTCGGATCGCCTCAGCCGCATCGCCCCGTTCCTCAAGTTCGACAAGGACCCGTACCTCGTCGTCGACGACTCGCGGGCGAGCTGGTCTACATCCAGGACGCCTACACGACGTCGGACCGGTTCCCGAACGCGCAGGCCTTCGACCCGGGCGCCCTGCCCGGATCGGGGCTCGGGTCCGACGACATCGACTACATCCGCAACAGCGTGAAGATCACGGTCGACGCGTACGACGGGACCATGCACTTCTACGTCGCCGACCCGACCGACCCGATCGTCCGAGCGTACGAGGGGGTCTTCCCGACGCTGTTCACCCCGATCGACCAGATGCCGGCCGACCTGCAGCGCCACCTGCGCGTCCCCGAGCAGCTGTTCAACGTCCAGACCAACATGTTCGGGCGCTACCACGTGACCGACCCGCAGCAGTTCTTCCGCACCGACGACCTGTGGACGGTGCCGACCTCGACCGGCAACGAGCAGACGCTGCCGTCCGAGGCCTACTACGTCGTCATGCGGATGCCGGGCGAGTCGAAGGCGGAGTTCCTGCTGCTCCAACCGATGGTTCCCGAGAACCGGCCGAACATGATCGCCTGGATCGCGGCCCGGAACGACGCGCCGAACCGCGGGACCACGCGGGTCTACCGATTCCCCGCCGAATCGACGGTCTTCGGGCCGACCCAGATCGAGGCGCGCATCGACCAGGACCCGATCATCAGCCAGCAGGTCACCCTCTGGAACCAGTCGGGCAGCGCGGTCATCCGGGGCAACCTGATCGTGGTCCCGATCGGCGATTCGATCATCTACTTCCAGCCGGTCTACCTGAAATCGACCAGCCTCGCCTTCCCCCAGTTCCAGCGGATCGTGGTGGCGTCCAACCGCAACGTGGTGTGGGCACCCACCCTCGGCGGCGCCGTCGATCTCCTGCTCGCGGCCGAGGCCCGAAGCGGCCCGTCGCCGTCGCCCACCCCGTCGCCGAGCCCCGGGCAGACGCCCGGACCGACGCCGACGCCGGGTCCGACCGCGTCGGCCGGCCCGATCGAGCCGCTGCCCGATGACGTGGCCGGGCTGATCGCCTACGCGAACCGCCACTACGACCTGGCCCAGGCTGCCCTGCGGGCCGGTGACTTCGCCGGCTACGGCGCCGAGACCGCGGCGGTCAAGGCGGCGCTGGACCGCCTCGACCAGCTGGCCCCGACCCTCGGCCTGCCGTCGCCCGCACCGTCGGCCAGCCCGGCCCAGTAGCGATGCGGGCCACGCTCGCCGGCTCGCTGCTGGTGACCCTGGCTCGTCCGTCGACCTGGCTCCTCGCCCTCGCGGCCTTCCTGGTCCGCGGCGGGCTGCTGGTCTTCCTGGTCCCGATCGTGGTGATCCCGACGCCGGCCGGCCTGGCCGACCTCGTCGGGCCGTTGCTGATCTCGTTCGTCTTCGGCGGGGTGTCGACGGCACTCGTGGCGGTCGTCGCCGGTGTCGCGGTCGCGTTCCTCGTCTGGCTCATCGGCGGCGGCCTGCTGGCCGCGGCCGCCGAGGCCGAGCTGATCCGGGTCGTGGCCACCGACGAGGAGGTCGCCAGCGGGGTGCCGCTCCCGACCGGCGTCACCGACGGCCGCGTGGCGGCGCGGATCCTCGCGGCGCGTCTCGTCGCGATGCTGCCGTTCGCCGCGGCGCTGGCCGTTGGCACCAACGCGATCGTCGCGGCCACGTACCGCGAGCTGACGCTCCCCGGTGACGCGGCCACGCCGATCGCCTGGCGGGTCCTCCGTTCCGTGCCGGGCACCGTGGTCGTCGTGCTCGTCACCTGGCTGCTCGGCGAGATCGTCGGCGGCGTCGCCGCCCGTCGGGCGGTGCTCGACGGTCGGTCGGCCGGCGGGGCACTGCGAGGCTCGATCGCCGGCATCCTCCGGCATCCGGTCCGGACCGTCGTCGTGTTCGCCGTCCCGTCGATCGGCCTGCTGCTCGTGCTCGTCCCGTCCGTCGCGGCCGCGGCCGCCGCCTGGCACGCCGTCGAGGTCGGATTCTCGACCGGCGACCCGCTGCTGATCGTCGCGTCGGTCATCGCGTTCGTGGCGTTGTGGATCGGCGGTCTCGTGCTGGCCGGCGTGGCCTGCGCCTGGCGGCATGCGGCGTGGACCGTGGATGCGCGGCGCTCGGGGTCGGCATCTGGCGCCGGCGCGACTGACCCGAATGGGGGCTGGAACGCGCACCTGACGTCTGGCACGCTATAGGTCCGCCCAGCGCGCGAGGCGGCTGTCGAGGTGAGCGATGACCGAACGTGCGATCGTCTGCCCGGGTTGCAGCGAGGTCGTGCCCTACGGGCGCCTCTCGTGCCCGGCGTGCGGCACGCTCCTCGCCTCCGTCGCGGGCGGCGTCCGCCCGACCCTCACCGCAGCCGACGCACCCGCTCCGGTCGCGACGCCCTCCACCGCCGGCGAGATCGCCGCGGATCCCGGACCCGACCCGGTCGTCGAGGCGCCTCCGGCTGAGCCTGCCAGGTTGCGGGCGGCCCGCAAGTCGGCCTCGGCCGCGGTCGCGGGCGCCTACGTGCCACCCGGCGCGACCCCGCCGGCGCCGCCCCCGGCACCGGCTGCCCCGACTCGCGTCGGGGCCGGGGCGCTGCCACCGCCGCGCACGGCGCTCGGCAAGGGACGCACGCAGGCGACCAAGGCGCCCGCCGCCGCACCGCGCCCCTCGCCCCATCGCCGAGCCTCCTCGCCGCGACGGCGGGCGCGTCAGCACCGGCCATCGCCGAGGCGGCGCCGCCCGAGGCCCCGCCCGTCGAGGCGCCCCCGCCCGAGGCGGCACCCCCGCCCGAGGTCGAACCGACACCGTCGGAGGTGTCATCCACCACCGAGCCGCGACCGCTCCCGCCGCAGTTCTCGGCGCCCCCGGCGGTCATCCCCCTGGCCGCGCCGGCCGCGGGTGCGGCGGCTCCCGCGGGAGCCGCCCCGGTGGCCTCGACCACGTCCACGCCGGCCGGCGCGCCGGCGCCCGCGACGTCGCCGGACGAGCTCGCCTGGCTCGACCCCGGGCTGGACTGGGCCACGGTCGCCGGCGCCGGCCTGATCGCGATCGGCATGCTCCTCCCGTGGTCGCGAACCGTCCTCGGCGCCAGCGGCGTCGGCTACTTCGACACGTGGGGACTGGCCGGCCCGGCGCACCTGCTCGTGTTCCTCTGGGCGGTGGCGGTCGTGGCTCTCTCGGTCGTCCGCAAGCCGGCACCACCGTGGGTCCGGACGGGGCTGGCCGGGTTCGCCCTCGGCGTCTTCTCGCTCGGCCTGACGTGGCCGTACCTGTTCGGCCCGCTGGGTGCCGGGATCGGGGTCCTGGCGGTGGCGGTCGGCAGCTTCGTCCTCATCGCCACCGGTGTGCTGGCCGCGTGGCGGGCCCGTCACGTGCGCGCCGAACCGCCCGTCTGAGCGAGGTCGGGCCCATCCGAGGGCCGCAGCGACCCCTGCTACACTGCGCCGGACGTCCTCGACGGCCGGTCCCCACCGTCAGGTTCGAGCGTCAGGCGCGCACGGAGGCACTCGTCCAGAGGCATGGAAGACATCCTCGCCCAGATCGGCTCGACGATCGGCGGCATCTTCGGCAGCCCCGTCGTCCAGGTCGGCCTCCGCCTCATCGGCGTGTACCTCGTCATCATCTGGCTGGCGACGGCCTACTGGGCGTTCCGCGACATGCAGCAGCGCTCGGCCAACGTCATCCTGCCGTACCTCGCGGCTGCCGGGATCATCGTCTTCACCCCGATCTTCTTCATCTTCGCGGTCTGGGTCTACAAGATCATCCGGCCGCACGAGAAGATCGGCGAGGTCTGGGAGCGGAACCTGGCCGAGGAGGCGCTCCTCGCCGAGGTCGAGTCGATCCACCACTGTCCCGGCTGCGACCGGACGATCAACGACGAGTGGATCATCTGCCCGAGCTGCCGGACGCGGCTCAACCGGGTCTGCCCCAACTGCAGCCGCCTCGTGGGGATGGACTGGTCGCTGTGCGCCTGGTGCGGGAAGGACTTCGAGCGCCGCGAGGTAGCCGCCGCGGCCGTCCTGGAGCCCACCACCAGCCGGCGTGACGCGACGGCCCGCGTCCCGGCCAGCACGACATCCGCCGCCGCGCAGGTCCGCCCGTCGACCCGTCCATCGCTGACCGGCAAGAGCGCCGGCGCGCGGACGGCTCCCGCCCAGGATCCGATCCCCGAGCGTTGATCCCACCAGGCCCGGATCCGGAACGTCCGATACGCCCGGACCCGGACGACCTGGTCCTCGCGGAGCCGCTCGTCCCGTCTGCTCCGGACGCCGCCCCGCCTGGCGCCCCGCCCGCCTCGCCCGACGGCCCGTCCCGGCCCGGTGCCTCGACGTTCACGATCGAGGGGCGCGCCGCGCCCGCCCTGTTCGTCGTCGGCTGGCTCGGGAGCCTCTCCGGCCTTGCCCTGATCGTCATCGGCATCCTCTCGGGCGGCGGGGCGGCGACGCTCGTGATGCTGTTCGCCGGGTTCACGATCCTCGCCATCGGGCTGATCTGCGCCGCGGGCTCGCAGGGCATCGAGCGCCGGGCCGCCGGCCGCATGCCGTACCTGGGCCCGTCGCCGATCCTCGTCTTCGCCGCGGCGATCCCGATCTCGTTCCTCGCCGGAGCGCTGATCGGCGAGCTGGCGACCCTGGTCGGCATCGACGTCCAGGGCCCGACCGGGCAGTTCCTCTCCGTGCTCGTCCTCGCGCTCGTCTACCTCGGGCTGATCCGCCTGCTCGTGGTCGACGCCGGCGCGCTCACGTGGGCCGAGATGGGGCTTCGCCGCCTGGACGCCCGCGCCTTCACGGAGATGGGCGGGGGAGCGTTGTGGGCCCTGCCGGTGATCGTGGTGACGGTGCCGATCTCGGCGATCCTCATCACCCTGCTGGGCGTGACACCGGATAGCCCGTTGCCGCCGGCCGGCGAGAACACCGGGTTCGCCCTCCAGCTCCTGGCCGGGGCGATCATCGCGCCGTTCGGGGAGGAGATGCTGTTCCGCGGGCTGGCGACGACGGCGTGGGTCCGCTCCCTCGGCGTCCGCCGCGGGATCGTCCGGGCGGCGCTGGTCTTCGCGCTGGCCCACGTCATCGGGGTCGCCGGGAACACCCTCGGCGAGACGGCGGGACTGGCCGTGATCGGGTTCGCCACCCGGCTGCCGGTCGCGCTCGCCCTCGGCTGGTTGTTCGTGCGCCGCGGCTCGATCTGGTCGTCGTTCGGGCTGCACGCCGGGTTCAACGCCATCCTGCTGATCCTCGCCGAGGTCGCGACGCGCTCCGTCGCCTGAGCCGCGCCGCGGCACGCCGGCACCCCGGTCGCCGGTGAGCGCCGGCAAAGGCGCCGGTGAGAGCCCGGTGAGTGCCCGCCGATAGGCTGGACCCTGTCCTCGAGGTCCGGATGGCGGGGGGAATCGGCGGGCTCCCGTCGTCCGGGCCCGGGGACGCCTCGACCGCCCTGTCGTCGCTGCGGAGGTGCTCACGGGTGGCCGAGGATCAGGTGGCGCTTCCCCGCGGACGGGCCATCCGGGAGGTCCCGATCGCCGAGCGGCCGCGGGAGCGGCTGGCGCTGCGCGGCGCGGGCGGGCTCACGGCCGCCGAGTTGATCGCCCTCATCTGGGGCTCCGGATCGCGCGGCCGATCGGCCGTCGACCTGGCCGAGGACGCGCTCGCCGCGCACGACGGGCTCACGGGACTTGCGCGGGCCACGGACCTGGAGCTGGCCGGGCTGGCAGGGGTCGGGACCGCACGGGCGGCCCAGCTGGTCGCCGCATTCGAGCTCGGCCGCCGCCTGCTGGCGGACTGGCCGTCGGGCCGCTGGTCGATCCGCGGGCCGCGTGACGTCGCCGACCGGCTGATCCTCCAGATGGGCCGGCTCGAGCGCGAGGAGCTGCGCGTCGTGATCCTCGACACCAAGAACCACGTGCTGCGGGTCGCCACGGTGTACCAAGGGAACGTGAGCTCGTCGCTGGTCCGCGTCGGCGAGCTGTATCGCGACGCGGTGCGGCTCAACGCGGCCGGGATCATCCTCGTCCACAACCACCCCTCCGGCGACCCGACTCCCTCGCCGGACGACCTGCACCTGACCGCCGAGGCGCTCGCCGCCGGCCGGATGCTGGACATCCAGCTCCTCGACCACCTCGTGATCGGGCACGACGCGTACATCTCCATGCGCGACCGCGGGATCGCGTTCGACCGGGTGGGCACCACGGGTCGCGCGGCCGGCTGAACGGACGGGCGCGGCCCTCGTATCGTTCGGGGCCTGACCGTCACGAACCGGAGGGACGCGGCACCGTGGACACGATGGACCTCATCCTCGGCACCTTCATCGTCGGCGGCGTGTTCGTCGGCTGGCGGAGCGGGCTGGTCCGCCAGGTCATCGGACTGATCATGCTGCTGGTGGCATTCGTCGCCGGCGCGTACCTGCGCGGGCCCGTCGGGGCGATCGTCGAGCGCATCTGGACGACACTCCCCAAGGGCTACGCCGAGATGGTCGGCTACGCGATCGCGTTCACCGCGGTCTTCATCATCGGCAACATCGTCGTCGGGCGGCTGTACGGCAAGACCGTGCTCGTCGGCGTCTCGCAGATGGCGGACTCGGTGATCGGCGCGATCCTCGGCGGCCTGGTCGCGATCCTCATCGCCTCGTCGGCGATCGCGATCCTGGACACCTTCTACGGCCAGCCGAACCTCCTCGGCAAGACCGCCGAGGGCATCTTCTTCCTCAAGTTCTATCACGACGGCCTCGCGAACTCGTGGATCGCCGACGCGCTCCGGGCGACGACCGTCCCGATCATGTTGACGATCCTCGGTCCGCTCATCCCGAAGGACATCAAGATCCCGTTCCTCGCCTAGGCGCGGGACGGGTCCACGAGGGGCTCGTCGGGGATTCCCGGAGTGACCGGGTATACTGCCCGGGCTCTCCCCATCCGTGCGTGATCCCGCGCGACCCGGCACGCATCCGCGGTGCCCACGCGGCGACCTGACGATCGTTGTTCCAAGGACGCTTCCCCGACCATGCTCGACCGGATCCTCGGCCTCTTCTCCCGCGACATCGGCATCGACCTCGGGACCGCCAACACCCTGGTCCATGTCCGCAACCGCGGCATCGTCATGAGCGAGCCGTCCGTCGTCGCCATCGACGCCAAGACCCGGCGGGTGCTCGCCATCGGCGCCGAGGCGAAGCGGATGGTCGGCCGGACGCCGGCGAACATCATCGCCATCCGGCCCCTGCGCGACGGCGTCATCAGCGACTTCGACGTCACCGAGCAGATGATCAAGTACTTCGTGAACCGGGTCCACGACCGCGTCGGGCTCATCCCGCGGCCGCGGATGCTGCTCGGCATCCCGTCGGGCGTGACCGAGGTCGAGAAGCGCGCCGTCCGCGATGCCGCCCTCAACGCCGGCGCCCGCTGGGCCCGCCTGATCGAGGAGCCGATGGCCGCCGCCATCGGCGCCGGCCTCCCGGTCAGCGAGCCGTCGGGCAGCCTCATCGTCGACATCGGCGGCGGCACCACCGAGGTCGCCGTCCTCAGCCTCGGCGGGATCGTCGTCTCGCGCTCGATCCGCATCGGCGGCGACGAGATGGACCAGGACATCGTCACGTTCGCCCGCCGCGAGTACAACCTGTTCCTGGGCGAGCGCACGGCCGAGGACATCAAGATCGCGATCGCCTCGGCCTACCCGGGCGAATGGGACGCCCAGCGGGTCACCCTCCGCGGCCGCGACCTGCTGACCGGGCTGCCGCGCAGCGTCGAGGTCGGCGCGGACCAGATCCGCGAGGCCATCGAGCCGTCGGTCGCGCAGATCGTCGACACCGTCAAGGACACCATCGAGGAGACCCCGCCGGAGCTCGTCGCCGACATCATGGACCAGGGCATCGTGCTGGCCGGCGGCGGCGCGCTCCTGGCCGGCCTCGACCGGCGCGTGGCGGAGGCGACCCAGATGCCGGTCCACGTCGCCGACGACCCGCTGACCTGCGTGGCCCGCGGGACCGGGATCGTGCTCGAGGAGCTCGACGGGATGGACCGCGTGCTGGTCGCCGAGACCTACTCGCGGCCGCCGCGCTGAGCGACGCCATGCAGGGGATCCAGCGATGAGCTCGGCCTTCGCCAATCGGGCAGCGCGCCGGCGCGGCATCGTCTTCACGGTCCTGCTGGTCGTGACGGTCCTGATGATGGCCTTCTCCTCGAACCCCGGCGTGCGCGACCTCCAGAGCGGCATCGGCTACGCCTTCCGCCCGATCCAGGGCGCGCTCGACAGCGTCGCCGGCGGGATCGCGTCGGTCGCGACCGCGGTCACCGAGATCGACCGGCTGCGCACCGACAACGCCCAGCTGCGCGACCAGAACGAGCGGCTCACGGCCGAGAACACCCAGGTCGACGAGATCCGCCGCGAGAACGACTTGCTGACCGGCCTCCTCCAGCTGCAGGCCGGCTTCGACCACAAGACCACCGCGGCGGCCGTCATCGGCCGCGATTCGCTCGAATTGCGGCGGGTCGTGACGATCGACAAGGGGACCAACGCGGGCATCGCGCTCGGCGACGCGGTGGTGACCTCGGGCGGCGCGCTCGCCGGTCGGGTGACCGATGTCGGGCCCGACAGCGCCACGGTCACGCTCCTCACCGACGCCGACTCCACGGTCATCGGCCAGCTCGTCTCGAGCGCGGCCACCGGCGAGGTCGTCGGCCAGCTCGGCGGCGTCATGGTCATGAGCCAGATCGACTCGGGCGAGAAGATCTCGCTCGGCGACGAGGTCGTGACGGCCGGCATCGAGCTCGCCGGCGGCATCCGCTCGCCGTATCCCAAGGGCCTGCTGATCGGCCAGGTGGTCGACGTACGGCTCGACGCCAACGACGTCGTGCAGACCGCCTTCCTGCGGCCGACCGCCGACCTCGACAAGCTCGAGTACGTGCTCGTGGTGCTCGACTACGACGGCGGCCTGCCGCCGATCGGCCAGCAGCCGGTCGACTGCAGCGGTACCGTCCTGCCGCCGGGCGAGCAGCCGTGCTTCACGCCCACCCCGTCAGCGCACGCCCGATCGACCCCGAAACCCTGATCCCTGGCTGGTAGGCTGGGCGGGATGAAGGCCGACCGATGAAGGGCATCGTCCTCGCCGGCGGGACGGCGACGCGGCTCTATCCGCTGACGATCGTCACCAACAAGCACCTCCTGCCGATCTACGACCGGCCGATGATCTACTACCCCATCGAGACGCTCGCCGGGATGGGCATCCGCGAGGTCATGGTCATCGTCGGCGGCAAGAGCGTCGGCGACGTCGTGGAGCTCCTCGCCGACGGCGCCCACTTCGGGCTCGACCTGACCTACCGCTACCAGCTGGGCGCGCTGGGCATC
Organism: uncultured Chloroflexia bacterium; assembly: GCA_963813335.1. Classification (GTDB taxonomy): domain Bacteria; phylum Chloroflexota; class Limnocylindria; order Limnocylindrales; family CSP1-4; genus SPCO01. Next base: position 427,979 of record CAWEYL010000003.1, on the reverse strand, counting down.
GCCCATGCCATCGGGCTCGCCCGCGACTTCGTGGGCGACGACGCCTTCTGCTGCATCCTCGGCGACAACATCCTGCGCGGTCCGGCCCTCGCACCCGTGGCGGCGGCCTTCGAATCCGGCCCGTACGGCGCCGGCACGCTCCTCTACCAGGTCCCCGACCCCGCGCGGTTCGGCGTCGCCGAGCTGGACGCCGACGGCCGGGTGGTCGGCTTCGAGGAGAAGCCCGAGGCGCCCAAGAGCGACCTCATCCCGATCGGCGTCTACTTCCTCCGCCCGGACGCGTTCGACGTCATCGACGGGCTGTCGCCGTCCGGCCGCGGCGAGCTCGAGATCACCGACGTCCTCAACCACTACATCCCCGACGGCCGGCTCTACGCCCCGGTCTACGAGGGTCATTGGACCGACGCCGGGACCGTCCCGTCGCTGCTGCGCGCCTCCGAGCTGGCGCGCGACGACGACGCGGCCGGCCGGCTGGCGGCGCCGGTGGAGCGGCCGTCGTCGTGACGGACCGCTACCGTCGCCTGCTGGTCACCGGCGGCGCCGGGTTCATCGGCTCGTGCTACGTCCGCGACGTCCTGGGCCGCCGGGACGGGACCGAGATCACGGTCCTCGACAAGCTGACGTACGCCGGCAACGAGGCCAACCTCGCCCCGGTCCGCGACGACCCGGAGCTGGCCGCGCGGCTGCGGTTCGTCCGCGGCGACATCGCCGACGCGACGGTCGTCGGGCCGCTGGTCGCCGAGGCGGATGCCGTCGTGAACGTCGCCGCGGAGTCGCACGTCGACCGCTCGATCCTGGACCCCGAGGCGTTCCTGCGGACCGGGGTCATCGGCGTCCACGTGCTCCTGGAGGCGTGCCGCACGGCCGCGAGCAAGCCGCGCTTCGTCCAGGTCTCCACCGACGAGGTCTACGGCTCGGTGGCGACCGGCGCGTCGGTCGAGACCGATGCGCTCGCGCCGCGCTCGCCATACGCCGCCGCGAAGGCCGCCGGGGAGCTGCTGGTGCGCAGCTACGTCGTGACCCACGGGGTCGACGCGGTCGTGACCCGCGGGGCGAACACCTACGGCCCGTACCACCACCCCGAGAAGCTCATCCCGCTGTTCGTGACGAACGCCATCGACGACCGGCCGCTGCCGCTGTACGGCGATGGCCGGCAGCGGCGCGACTGGCTGCACGTGTCCGACCACGCCGCGGCGATCGACACCGTGCTGCGCCACGGGGCGAGCGGCGAGACCTACAACGTCCCGGGCGGGTCAGAGATGGAGAACCGCGAGATCGTCCGGCTGCTGCTGGAGCACCTCGGCAAGCCGTGGTCGCTGGTGCGCCACGTCGAGGACCGACCCGGTCACGACCGGCGCTACGCGATGGACGGGACGAGGATCGCGGCGCTCGGCTGGTCGCCGCGGGTCCCGTTCGCAGGCCGGCCTCGCGGCCACGGTCGACTGGTACGTCGCCAACGAGGCGTGGTGGCGGGCGGCCCGCTCGGACGACTGGGACGCGTACTACGAGCGCCAGTACGGGGCGCGCCTCCGCTCGGCCGGCTGATGCGGATCGCCGTCACCGGCGCGACCGGGCGGCTCGGGTCGGCGCTCGTCGGCGCGCTCGCCGACGCCCCGTTCCCAGGCCCCGGCGGACCGCTCGCATGGGGACGCCGCGAGCTGGACCTCGACGCCCCCGAGGGCGTGGCCGCGGCCCTCGACCGCGACCGGCCCGAGGTCGTCGTCCACGCCGCCGCCTGGACCGACGTGGACGGCTGCGCCCGCGACCCGGACCGCGCGCTCGCCCGCAACGGGACCGCGACCGGCGTGCTCGCCCGGGCGTGCGCCGCGCGCGGGATCGACCTCGTGGTGGTCTCGACCAACGAGGTCTTCGACGGGGCGCGGACCGACGGCCTCGGCTACGGACCGGCGGACGAGCCGTCGCCCGGCAACCCGTACGGCGTCTCGAAGCTGGCCGGCGAGCGGGCGGCCGGCGCGGCCTATGCCGACGCGGCGGGCGGGGGCCGGCTGGGCATCGTGCGGACGGCCTGGCTGTTCGGCCCCGGCGAGCCCGACTTCCCGCGCAAGATCCTCGCCGCGGCGGACCGGGCGGCGGCGGCCGGGGAGCCGCTCCGTGTCGTGGCCGACGAATGGGGCACCCCGACGTACACGCTCGACGTCGCCGACGCCATCGTGGAACTGCTGGCCGAGGACGCGCACGCGGGCGTCCACCACGTCGTGAACGGCCTGACCGCGACCCGGGCGCTATGGGCCGAAGACATCGTCGGGCGGTTCGGCCTGGCGGTCCGGGTCGAGCACGTCCCCGGCGCGACCTGGGAGCGTGCCTCGGTCCCGCCGCGCTGGGGCGTCCTCGCCGCGACCCCGCTCCCGTCCGGGGAGCCCCTCCGGCCGTGGCCCGACGCGATGGCCGACTACGCGCCCGCGCTCGAGCGCGCACGGCGGCAGGCGGCCGCCCCCGGGCGCGCCCGATGAGCCTCGAGCGCCCCGCGTCGTCGCTGCCCGGCGTCCGCTACGGGGCGGTCGCGCGGATGGCGGACGCCCGCGGCGCGTTCCGGGAGCTGTGGCGCGCCGACCGGTTCCCGGCGATCGACCCGCGCGACGCGGGCGCGGACCCGGGCGTCGCGCCGACGTTCGTCCAGGCGAACCTGTCCACGTCCGCGCCTGGGCGTCCTGCGCGGCCTGCACTACCACCGCCGCCAGCTGGACTACTGGATCGTCGCCTCGGGCCGGGCGTTCGTCGCGCTCGTCGACCTGCGGCCCGTCCTCGACGGCTCCGGCGGCCGGCCAGTCGTCGAGACCCGCGAGATCGGCGAGGACGGCTGGGTCGTCATCCCGGCCGGCGTCGCGCACGGGTTCCTGGCCCTGGAACCGCTGGGCATGCTGTACCTCGTCACCAACCCGTACGACGGGAGCGACGAGCTGGGATTCGCGTGGGACGACCCGACGGCCGCGGTCCGGTGGCCGGCGGTCGACGGGACGCGCGACGGGCGGCCGATCGTCTCCGAGCGGGACCGGACGGCCCCGGCGCTGGCGGACCTGGTGGTGCGCTTGCGCGACAAGGGACAATGACCGGGCGGACCCCCACCGCACCCCAACCCCACCGCTCCACTCACCACCGGACTCGCCGGCCCCGATGGGCCTACGGCGCGGACCGGACCATCCTGTGATTGAGCGCCGCACGTTCATCCACCAGCCTGAGGACCGATCGACCGACCCCACCCATCGCTTCGGAGCGCCCGTTTGCGCAGACTCGTCGCCGCCCTGCTGCTCGCCATGCTCGCCGCCCTGGGCGCGTTCGCCCCGGCCGCGAGCGCGGCCGCTCCCGCGGGAGCCAAGGTGGTGATCATCGTCGGGGCCACGCACGGCGCGACCGCCTCGTATCGCGCGGACGCCGACCGCGCCTACGCCGAGGCGATCAAGTACACCTCGAACGTCGTCAAGGTCTACAGCCCGAACGCGACCTGGTCGAAGGTCAAGTCGGCGACGACCGGCGCCTCGATCGTCATCTACTTCGGCCACGGCAACGGATGGCCGAGCCCGTACACCTACGACTCGAAGTACACGACCAAGGACGGCTTCGGGCTCAACGCCACCGCCGGCAACGGCGACTACAACAACCAGTACTACGGCGAGCCCTATGTCTCGACGCTCGCCCTGGCGCCGAACGCGGTCGTCGATCCTGAGCCACCTGTGCTACGCGTCGGGCAACTCGGAGCCGGGCAACGCGGCCCCGTCCGTGACCGTGGCCCGCCAGCGGGTCGACAACTACGGCGCGGGCTTCCTCAAGGGCGGCCGGGCGCGCGCGGTCATCGCCGACGGGCACGGCAACCCCGAGCCGTACATCCGGGCGCTGTTCACCACCCACGCCACCATCGAGGAGGTCTGGCGGAGCGCCCCGAACTTCCACGACCACGTCAAGTCGTTCGCGTCCTCCCGCACGTCGGGCGCCACGGCCTACACCGACACCGATAGCTCGACGGCGGGCTACTACCGCTCGCTCGTCGCGAAGCCGGGCCTGACGACCGACGACGTCACCGGCGCGACGTGGGCCGACACGAGCCTTGACCCGACCAGGCTCGTCGTGCCCGGCAACGCGGCGGCCGGCCCGGCCGGCGCCGCGCTCTTCGACAGCTCGGCGCTCACCCCCGCCGCCGAGGGCGACCCGCCCGCGGTCCTGCCGGCCGGCACGCGCCTGCACGTCGTGAGCAGCATGGCGACGGCCGTGGTCGCCGGCACGGCGGTCCACGTCCAGGGCCTGGACGACCCCTCGATCGACGGCTGGGTGGCGGCCGGCGACCTGGTCCCCAAGGACAGCGCCGCCCCGCGCGTCTGGGGCGTCGACGGCGGCGCCGCGCGCTTCTCGCCCAATGGCGACGGCGTGACCGACACCGCGACGATCTCCGGGAACCTCTCCGAATCGGCCGCCTGGACGGCCACGGTCAAGCGGGCCGACGGCAGCACGATCAAGACCGCGACCGGGACCGGCGCGACGTTCAGCCTGACCTGGGGCGGCACCTCGGGCGGGGTCACGGTCGCGGACGGCGCGTACGCGGTCAGCGTCGACGCCGTCGACGGCTGGGGCAACGCGTCCACGTCCACCGCCGGCACGCTCACCGTCGACACCGTCGCGCCCGAGCTCGGCGCGGTCACGCCCGCCGCCGATCCGGAGGGCCTGATCAGCCCCAACGGCGACGGGCTGCGCGAGACCGTCGCCTTCACCTCGGTGGCGCCGGAAGCGGGGACGCTGACGATGCGCGTCGTCGACGGCGCCGACACCCTGGTCCGCAAGATCGCCGTCGCGGTCAAGGCGGGCTCGCCGGTCATGAGCTGGGACGGCCGCGACAGCGGCGGAACGGTCGTCGCCGACGGCCTGTACGACGTCCGGTTCACCCTGACGGACTCGGTCGGCAACACCGGGTCCGCGATCGCCCGGCCGGTCCGCGTGAGCACGACGCTCGGGTTCGTGACGACGTCGCGGACCCTCTTCTACCCGCAGGACGGCGACCAGTACGCCGCGACGACCGTGCTGGGCTACCGGCTCCTCCATCCGGCGACCGTGACCTGGACGATCCGCGACGCCGCCGGCACCGTGGTCGACACGCTCGTCGATGCCCAGGCACAGGACGCCGGCTCGTACACGCGCAGCTACGACGCCATGAAGAGCGACGCCTCGGGCCGCCTGCCGATCGGCAGGTACACCTCGGTCGTGACCACGACCGATGCGCTGACCACGAGCACGCAGGCGGTCGCCTTCGAGATGAACGCCTACGGCTTCCGGGTCGGCGATTCCACCCCGGCCCGCGGCCAGAAGATGATCGTCTACGCGACCTCGGCCGAGACGCAGAAGGCGGCGCCGCGGATCTCGATCGTCCAGCCCGGCAAGGCGGCATGGAGCATGGCGATGACCAAGACGGCCGCGAACACGTATCGCGCGGTCTTCTACCTGAAGACGGGCGGCGGGACGGGCACGCTCAAGCTGCGCGTCTACGGCGCCGACGCGGCCGGGCGCAAGTCCTACACGAACCTGAACCTGCCGCTCCACTAGGCCCGCGGGGGACCGACCCGCTCCCCACCAGACCGCACCGTACCAGTCCGCACCGGGACCTTCGTCGCCTACCCGCGGGCGCCGCCGAGGGGTAGCGTCGAACGACCGCCGCCACCCGGATGAGGACCGTCGTGCCGATCGCTCACCACCACGTGCCCGCCCGCACGCCCCGCCGCCTCGCGCTCGCGCTGGGCCTGCTCGCGCTGGTCGGCCTGCCGCCCGCCGGCGCCGATGGCGCCGAGGCGGCCACCACGACCGGCCCCGCGAGCCCCGGCATCCAGCCGACCGTGCAATACCAGGAGGCGCTCGCCCATGCCGGCGATCGCATCGCGTTCAAGCCGGGCGGCCGGGTGACGGTCCCGTTCACGCCACGCGCCACCGATCGCTGGCCCGTCGACGGCGGGTCGCCCAGGGACCTGCCATCGGGGCGCGTCTCGGGGAGCACGATGCGCGATGCCCCGACGGCCGCAGCCGACCCCGGCGGCGACGCCGTCGCGACCGTCTCCGTCGGCGACGACCGGCCCGTCGTCGACCCGTCCACCGTGATCGACGCCGCCAGCGCGACCTGGGACGGCACCGCCGGCCAGCCAACCTTCGAGCTCGCCGCCGCGGTCGACCCGGGCGGCCTTCGCCGCGAGGTCTTCGGCTTCCTGCCGTACTGGGAGCTGGCCGACAGCTCCACCCGGCTCGACTGGGAGAAGATCTCGACCGTCGCCTACTTCGGCGTCGGCGCGGACGGCACCGGCAACCTCCAGAAGAAGGGCGCGGGCGGCTCGCCGACGGTCGGCTGGAGCGGCTGGACCAGCTCGCGGATGACGAGCGTCATCAACGCCGCGCATGGGAGCGGCGCGCGGGTCGTCCTGACCGTGCAGAGCTTCGCCTGGACCTCGAGCGGGCTCGCCCGCCAGAAGTCCCTCCTCGGCAGTCCCGCCTACCGCAGCCGCCTCGCCCGCCAGATCGCGCAGGCCGTCCGGGACCGGGGCGCCGACGGCGTGAACCTGGACTTCGAGCCGATCGCCTCGGGCTACGCCGACGAGTTCACGTCGCTCGTCCGGGCGGTGCGATCCCAGCTGAACAAGGTCGCCAAGGGCTATCAGCTCACGTTCGACACGACCGGCTGGATCGGGAACTACCCGATCAAGGACGGCACCGCCCGGGGTGCCGCGGATGCCGTGGTCATCATGGGCTACGACTATCGGACGGCGGGCTCGAGCCCCGTCGGGTCGGTCGCCCCGATCGGCGGGCCGGCCTACGACATCTCGGACACGGTGGCGGCCTACCTGGCGCGGATCCCGGCCTCGAAGGTCATCCTCGGCGTGCCCTACTACGGGCGGGCCTGGTCGACCGCGGACCAGGCGCTCCACTCGACGAACATCTCGGGCACGAAGTACGGCGCCTCGGTCGCCATCCCGTACGCGATCGCCCGTGAGTTCGCGCTGGCCTACGGGCGCAAGTACGACCCGGTCGAGGGCGTCTCGTGGATCGCCTACCGGCGCGAGAACTGCACGACGGCCTATGGCTGCGTGAAGCCGTGGCGCCAGCTCTACTTCGACGACGTCACCGCGCTCAAGGCGAAGTACGACCTCGTCAACCGGGCGGGGCTGCGCGGCGTCGGCATCTGGGCGCTCGGCTACGACGGCAGCCGGCCCGAGCTCTACGCGGCGCTCAAGGCCAAGTTCATCACCGACAAGGTCCCGCCGGCCATCGGCGCCGCGACGATCTCGGCCGCACGGTTCTCGCCCGACGGCAACGGCCACGGCGACACGGTCACGATGCGGCTCACGGTCACGGGCCTCGTCCGCTGGGGCTACTCGGTCGCGCCGCTGAGCGGCAGCAAGGTGGGCAAGGCGATCCGCAACGGGTCCGTTCCCGGCCGCGCGCCGTCGTTCACGTGGACCGGCACGGGACCGGGGTCCAGGGTCGTCCGCGACGGGCGCTACCGCATCACCCTGTGGGCCGCCGACGCCTCGAACAACCGCGCGAAGCGCTCGTTCGACGTGGTCGTCGACCGCAGGCGCGCGTCGGTCACGCCATCGGTCGCGCCCTGGTTCCTGACGCCGGGCGTCGCCGGTCCCACGGCCCGCATCAGCCTGGGCTGGACGTCGACCGAGCCGCTCAGCGGGTCGGTCAGCCTGCTCGACCCGTCCGGCGCGGCCATCCGCCGCTGGACGGTCGCCGCGAGGGCGGCGTGGACGACCGGCTGGACCGGGACCCGCCCGGGCGGCGGCCTCGTCCGCGATGGCCGCTACACCCTGCGCATCGACGGGTTCGACGCGGCCGGCAACCGGACCGTGCGCGACGCGACGGTCCTCGTCGACCGGACCATCCGCTCGGCGGCCTGGTCCGTCGCCTCGTTCGACCCGCGCGGCAAGGAGACGGCCAGGGCCACGATCAGCCTCCTCCGCGACGCCCGCCTCAAGGTGGGGGTCTACCACGGCACGACCCTCGTCCGGACCATCTGGGCCGACCGGGCCGCGTTGCGCGGCAGCGTGGCCCCGACGTGGGACGGCAAGAGCGACGCCGGCTCGTGGGCCGCGCCCGGGACCTATCGCCTCGTGGTCCGCGCGACCAGCCGGTTCGGGACCACCGAGGCCGTCAGCAAGATCGTGGTCAGGCCTCATTGACGGGCAGCGGCCCGTACACTTGCCGGCGATGACCGACCCATCCCCCGCCCGAGCCGGCGCGATCGTCGGCGAGCGGCTGCCGGGGACGGGCGTCTGGGTCGTGCTCCCCACCTACCAGGAAGCCGAGAACATCGGCCCGATCGGCGCGGCCATCCTCGCGGCGCTCCCGGGCGCGACCCTGCTCGTCGTCGACGACGGGTCGCCCGACGGCACCGGACGCCTGGCCGACGAGATGGCGGCGGCCGATGCCCGGATCCGCGTCCGCCACCGCTCGGTCAAGGCCGGCCTCGGTCGGGCCTACCTCGACGGCTTCGCCCGCGCGCTCGAGGGCGGCGCCGAGATCGTCGTCCAGATGGACGCCGACTTCAGCCACGACCCGGCCGTGCTGCCGGAGCTCATCGAGCCGGTCGTCCACGGAGCGGCGGACCTCGTCATCGGCTCGCGCTACACGCCGGGCGGCGGCGTGACCGACTGGTCGCTCCCGCGCCGGGTGATCTCGCGCGGCGGGAGCGTCTTCGCCCGGACCGTGCTGTGGCTCGGCCCCCGGGACCTCACCGGTGGCTTCAAGGCGTGGCGGGCCTCGACCCTCGCCGAGGTCCCGTTCGACGGGGTCCACGCCGGCGGCTACGTCTTCCAGATCGAGATGACCTTCCGCGCCGATCGCGCCGGCGCCCGCATCAGCGAGATCCCCATCACCTTCCGCGACCGCCGCGTCGGCCAGAGCAAGATGTCGCGCCGGATCATCGTCGAGGCGCTCGTGGTCGTCGTCCAGCTCCGCGCCGAGGAGCTGCGCGACCGCTTGCTGCGGCGGCGCGGCGGGCGATGACCGGTCCGGGCGGTCCCGTGCCCGACCCGCCGAAGCGCGAGACCCTCGCCAGCGGCCCGACCGGGCCGGGCCGGTCGCCGGGCGTGCGGGTCGTGCTCGATGCGCGGCCCCTCCAGGAACCGCCGCGCGCCCCGGTCACGGCGGCGTACCTGGACGCGCTCCTTGGGGCGTACGACGACGACCCCGTGGAGGGCGAATCGTTCGCCTTCCTCCTGCGCAGCGACCTGGACGACCCGACCCCCGCCTACGGTGGGCTCACGGTGGTCGGCCGCCGGCTGCTGCCGCCCACCCACCTGCTCCGCTCCGGGGCGATGACCGTCGACCCGTTCCTGCTGCGCGGGGCATCGCTCGGCGCGGCCTGGCATGCCGAGCGGGGCGGGGCCGCCGGCGCGATCTACCACACGGCCGGCGCCGGACCGCTGCCCATCGCCTCCGGACTCCCGATCGTGGCGACGCTGCTCGACCTGGCGCCCTGGGAGCTGCCGGAGGCCTTCGGGCGCACGGCGGCGGCACGGTTCGGGCAGCGCCTGCGCGGCCGCCTGCTGCGCGACGCCGCCGCGGTGATCGTGGCCGGGCCGGCCGTGAAGACCGCCGCGCGACGGCTGCTCCACATCCGCCCCGATCGGATCCGGGTGATCCCGCTCGCCCCACGCCCGGCGTTCACCCCGGCGCCGGGTCGCGGCTCCGCGGGACCGTCGGTGGCGGACGACGACGCCACCGCCGAGCTCGACCGGCTCGGGCTGGGCGGCCGCTACCTGGTCTATCCGGGGCGCTACGACGCGCGCCAGGACCTCGCCACGCTCCTGCGCGCGCTGGCCGCCCTCGCCGCGGCCGGCCGTCCGGCCGGCCTGCCGGACGGGGTCGCCTGGCCGCCTCGCATCGTGCTCCTCGGCGCGAGCCCCGAGGACCGGGCGTCGCTGGCCCGCGTCGCCGCCCGGCAGGGCATCGGGGAGTGCCTGGCCTACGCCCCGGCCATGACCACGACCAGCGCGGCCGGCCTGCTGCGCGGCGCCCGGGCCGCCATCCTCCCCGAGGTCTCCGACGCGGCCGGGCTGGCCGCCACCGAGGCGATCGCGTGCGCGACGCCGGTGGTCGCGTCGGCGGTGGGGATCCTGCCCGGGATCGTCGGGACGGCCGGGGTGCTGGTCGAGGCGCGCGACGCGGACCGGCTGGCCACCGCCTTGCGCACGATCTGGGCCGACGACCGCGTCCACGGTCGCCTGGCCGCGGCGGCTCGACGGCGCGCGACGACCGAGCGGCGGACGTGGGCGCAGGTGGCGGCCGAGACCCGTGCCGTCTACGCCGACGTGGGGATCCGGCGGGCCTGACTCAGTTCGAGGTGCTGGCGCTCGGCGAGGGCGAGGCCGTCGGGACCTTGCCGTCCTTGATGGAGATCGCGTAGCCCGACCCGATGCGCATGACCTGCACGAAGGTCTGCCCCACGGTCAGCGTGACCGGCTTGCCGGCCGAGTCGAAGAAGAGCGTCGGCGCCGTGTTCGACTTCTTGCTCCACGTGCCCTTGATGGTCTTCCCGTTCGTGGAGATCCAGGCCTTGCCGGTGCCGACGACGTTGGCCTCGAGGCGGTGCTTGTTGGGGTGCCCGTCGTTGAGCGGCCCGAAGATCATGTTCATGATCACGACGTTCTTGGGCGCGACCCGCTTGCCGTCGGCCTTGTCGATCTGCTTGGGCTCGCCGGTCACGGACCGCAGGTACGTGTTGGTCGCCCGGTCGTACTTGTAGGTGATCTTGTTCTGGGGGTAGGTCAGGACGATCGTGCCGCCCTGCGGCCGCGCCTCGAGGGGCGCGTCGGGCGCGAACTGCCAGTGCGCCTTGACCGGGCCGTCCTTGGCGCCGACCTTCACCGCCAGGCGGCGCAGGTGCTTCCCGTCGGTGTACATGTTGTGGGGGGCGAACCGCGTCTTGATCCGCCAGTAGGAGCCGCCCCAACGGAACTCGTCCGCGTTGTAGACGTACTGCCCGCTGCCCTTCGACAGCAGCGTCGACATCGCCTGCGGCGAGCCGCCGACGTGGCCGTAGAGCGCCTTCCACTCGGCGGCCCAGGTGATGAAGTAGAACCGCGAGCTGCGGACCGGGCCGACCAGGCCCGGGATGGTCGAGTTGAAGATCATCATGTAGCGCGGGATCCCGCCCTCGGCCGGGGCCTGCCACACGACGGACGCGGCGTTGAACCCGGATTGCGGCCGCGCCGGGCCGAGGTCGTCGATCATGATCGCGATCGGGCGCCGGTTCGCGACCGCCTGGGTGACCATCCGGCCGGTGAGCGGGTCGGGCACCAGGACGGGAGTCGGGATCGGCGTCGGGGATGGGGTGGGCGACGGCGACGGCGAGGCGGTCGGCGACGGCGAGGCGGTCGGCTCGCCCGAGAGCGTCGGCGATGGCGACGTGGTGACCTGCGCGGCACTGCTGCCCGACGGCCCGGGGCTCGACGATGCGCCGCCGCCGGCGACGACCGCGCCTCCGACCACGGCGATCAGGGCGACGGCCCCGATGCCGAGCGCCAACGGACGATTCATCGTCGCCACGATGCGGACCCCTCGCTAACCCCTGTCGCGGCCCTGGGGAGGCTGCGTCGCGGCGGAGGATACATGAGGTCTCGAAGTTCGGCCTCCGGCGCGGCATCGGTGCGACCCGGCCGGGTGGCGAGTACGCTGGTCCCGAACGTCAACACCCGCGCCGAGGCGCTGAGCCGTCGAGGGACCCCATGGCTGACACCGACCCCACCACACCGTCGCCGAAGGCGAAGGCGCCGCGGACCAGCACGGCCAAGCCGGCCGCCACGACACGGGCCGCGGCGGCGAAGACCGCCGCGCCGACCGCGAAGCGGGCCCCGGCCCCGGTCATGGCGACGACAGCCGCGGCGCCGGCCGCCACCGCGGCCACGACCGCGCCGGTCGAGCGCCTCGAGATCGTCGACGGGGGCGCGCGCGACCTCCAGGCCCTGTCGATCTCGATCACCAACGGCGGTGCACGCGACGCCCGCGCCGAATCCATCTCGGTCACCCAGGGCGGCCTGCGCAACGTCACCGCCGAGCACGTCGACGTCCACCAGGGCGGGATCCTGAGCGTCGAAGCCGAGGACGTCGCCGTCAGCCAGGGCGGCGTCGCGCTCGCGCGCGGCAAGCGCGTCTCGGTCGAGCTGGGCGGGCTCGGGATCGGCCTGGCCGACGAGCTCCGGCTGACGCAGGGGGCGGCGCGCACGCTGCTCGCCCGCCAGGCGCACGTCGACCAGGGCCTCATCGGCACGGTCATCACCGGGCAGGCCACCTTCGAGCGAAACACCGGCGTGCTCGTGCTCATCGCGGGCCGCGTCGAGGGCAACGTCCGCACGCTGCTGGACTGGCGCGGCGCGCTCGCCCTCGGGGCCGCGCTCGGCGTGACCATGGGCCTCCTGCGTCGCCGTTGACCGCACGCGCCGCCAAGGCGGCCGCCGTCGCCGGGGCGGCGGGGGCCTTCGGCTATACTCGAACACCCATCGACGACTGTCAGGAGCCCACGCCCCCGTGATCGATCCCTCGGCTCGCGTCCACGCGAGTGCCGACCTTGAACCCGACGTGACCGTCGGCCCGGGCACCGCCATCTGGCAGCGCGCCCAGGTGCGGACCGGCGCGACGCTCGGCGCCGACTGCGTCGTCGGCCGCGACGCGTTCATCGACGAAGGCGTCGTCATCGGCGACCGGGTGAAGATCCAGAACGGGGCGCTCATCTACCACGGCGTCACGATCGGCAACGGCGTCTTCATCGGCCCCGGCGCCATCCTCACCAACGACCGCCACCCGCGCGCCGTCACCTCGACCGGCGACCTGGCCCGGGCCGCCGACTGGACCGTGACCCCGATCGCCATCAGCGACGGCGCGTCGATCGGCGCCGGCGCGGTGGTCGTGGCCGGCTGCGACATCGGCCCGTTCGCGATGGTCGGCGCCGGCGCCATCGTCACGAAGCCGGTCGGCAGCTTCGCGCTCGTGGTCGGCAACCCGGCCCGGCGCCTCGGCTGGGTCTGCGCCTGTGGCGCCCGCCTGGTCGATTCGACCGGCCACGCCGCACCCCCGGACGTCGAGCGCTATGCGCGCGACCCGGACCTGTCCTGCCCCGATTGCGGGCGTCGCTACACCTACGTCCCCGACGATGAGTCGCTGCGCGAACATCCAGCAGCGGCGGTCCCACAAGGAGCCCGAGCATGATCCCGGTCGCGCGCCCCGATATCGGCGATGAGGAGGTCGAGGCCGTCACGGCCGTCCTGCGCAGCGGGATGCTGGCCGGCGGCAAGCGTGTCGTCGAGCTCGAGGAACGCTGGGCCGAGTTCATCGGGACCCGCCACGCGATCGCGGTCTCCAACGGCACCGTCGCGCTGATGGCCATCTTCGAGGCCCTCGCCCTCGGTCCCGGCGACGAGGTGATCACCGTCGGCCACACGTTCAACGCGACCGTGTCCGCGATCCTGTTCACCGGGGCGACGCCGGTCTTCATCGACATCGAGCCCGACACCTACGTCATCGATGCGGCGCGGATCGAGGCGGCCATCACGCCGCGGACGCGCGCGATCTGCCCGGTCCACCTGTTCGGCCTCCCGGCCGACATGGCGATGATCCAGGCCATCGCCGACCGCCACGGCCTGGCCGTCGTGGAGGATGCCTGCCAGGCCCACGGCGCCGAATTCCGCGGCAAGCGGGTCGGCAGCTTCGGGCATGGCGCCTTCAGCCTGTACGGCACGAAGAACATGACCACCGGCGAGGGCGGCCTCATCACCACCGACGACGACCGCCTGGCCGACTGGATCCGCCTGTACCGCAACCAGGGGATGCGCGAGCGCTACCACCACGAGATCCTCGGCTACAACTTCCGCCTGACCGACATCGCCGCGGTCATCGGGCTCTGCCAGCTGGACAAGCTGGCACGCAACACCGCGAAGCGCCAGGCGATCGCCGCGCGCTACGACGCCGCCTTCGCGGACCTGCCGATCGGGACCCCGGTCACCCCTGAGGGCCGGGTCCACGTCTTCCACCAGTACACGGTGGACGTGGGCGAGCGGCGCGACGAGATCATCACGGGCCTGACCGCCGCGGGCATCGGCACCGGCATCTACTACCCCATCCCGGTCCACCGCCAGCCGTACGTGCTCGAGCGCGGCATCCACGCCGACCTCCCGGTCACGGACCGGACCGCCGCCCGGACCCTGTCGCTGCCGATGTACCCCGGTCTCGGCGAAGCCGACCAGGACGAGGTCATCGCCGCCGTCCGCGACCAGGTCTCGACCCGCCGACCGGCCCAGGGCGTCGCCGCCGGATGACGGCACACTGGTCCCCGGTGGGGGACGGAGAGGTCCGCGTCGGGCTCATCGGGCTCGGCTCGATGGGACGGAACCACCTTCGCATCCTCGCCTCGATGGACGGCGCCCGGCTCGTCGCGGTCGCCGACCCGGATGCGGCCGCCCTCGCGGCGGCCACGGCCTCCACCGGCGCCCTCGGGTTCGCGGAGCCGCTCGCGCTGCTGGCCGAGGCCGAGCTCGACGCGGTGGTGATCGCGGCGCCGACCACGACCCACGTCGGGCTGGCCCTGGCCGCCATCGAGCGCGGGATCGCGGCGCTGATCGAGAAGCCCCTGGCCGCCACGCCACCCGAGGCCGAGGCCATCGTGGCCGCGTCGCTGGCGACGGGCGTGCCCATCCAGGTCGGCCACGTGGAGCGCTTCAACCCGGCCGTGCTCGAGCTCGGGCGGCTCCTCGGCGCCGGCTGGCTCTCCACCGTGTACGCGGTCACGAGCCGCCGTGCCGGCCCGTTCCCGGCGCGCATCCGCGACGTCGGCGTGACCATCGACCTCGCGACCCATGACGTCGACATCCTGTCGTGGATCGCCCGCGAGCGGCCCATCCGCGTCTTCGCGGAGACCGCCCAGCGGATCCATGCCGACCACGAGGACCTGCTCTTCGGGCTGATGTCCTTCGAATCGGGCACGGTCGCGATGCTCGATGTCGACTGGCTGACCCCGGCGAAGCGACGACAGCTCACCGTCGTCGGCGAGGAGGGCATGTTCGAACTCGATTTCCTCACCCAGCGGCTCACGTTCACCCGCTCGTCCGAGCTGACGAACCCGCGGCTGATCGCCGGCTATGCGCCGACGTTCGCCGGCGAGGTCGCCGAGCTCCCGGTCTCGAACGAGGAGCCGCTGCTGGCCGAGCTGGAGGCGTTCATCCACGTCGTGCGCACCGGCGACCGGCCGATCGTGAACGCCGACGACGGCCGCTGGGCCGTCGTCCTCGCGCATGCCCTCCTGACCTCGGCGAAGGACCGCCGGACGGTCGAGCTGGTGTCGGCATGAGCCCGAGCACGCGACCCAGCACGACCAGCAGCCTCCTGGGCGGATCGATCTCGCTGCCGCCCAGCCCGTGCCGCCACGGCGCCGCCCGGCTCGTGTCGCCGTGGGTCGGCGAGCCCGGCACGGCCGGGACCGTCGCGGTCGTCGGTGCCGGCAAGATGGGCCTGCCGCTCGCCGGGCAGTTCGCCTCGCACGGCTGGTCGGTCATCGCGGTCGACATCGACCCGCGCGTCGTCGACTCGATCAATGCCGGGCAGTCGCACGTGGGCGAGGAGCCCGGCCTCGCGGACCTGGTCCGCGACGCGCACGGCGAGGGCCGGCTGCGCGCCACGCTCGACGGCGGTGAGGCCGCCGCGGCCGCCGATGTCGTCGTGCTCATCGTCCCGGTCATCCTCGACGATGAGTCGCGGCCCGACCACCGCTGGATGGATTCGGCGGTCGAGGCGATCGCGCCCGGCGTCCACGCCGGTTCGACGGTCATCTTCGAGACCACCCTGCCGATCGGGGATACGCGCGGCCGGTATGCGCCGCGCCTCGAGGCCGTCACCGGCCTGCATTCGAGCGGCGCCGACACCGACGACTTCTACGTCGCCTTCTCGCCGGAACGGTTGTACAGCGGCGCGGC
Organism: uncultured Chloroflexia bacterium; assembly: GCA_963813335.1. GTDB lineage: Bacteria > Chloroflexota > Limnocylindria > Limnocylindrales > CSP1-4 > SPCO01. Next base: position 412,029 of record CAWEYL010000003.1, on the reverse strand, counting down.
CCTCGTCAACCTGGCCACCTACCCCAAGCTCGTGGGCGGGCTCGGCCCGGCCGGCACCGCGCGGGCGGCGGCCTTCTACGAGAGCGTGCTCGACGCCGAGGTCGTGGCCATGAGCTCGGCCGAGGCCGCCGAGTTCGCCAAGCTGGCCGACACGACCTATCGCGACGTCAACATCGCGCTGGCCAACGAGTTCAGCCGCTACGCCGACCGCATCGGCGTGGACATCACCGAGGTCATCGCCGCCGCGAACAGCCAGCCGTACAGCCACATCCACCAGCCGGGCATCGGCGTGGGCGGGCACTGCATCCCGGTCTACCCGCACTTCCTCCTCGACCGGGCGCCGGAGCTCGAGATCGTCGCCCTCAGCCGGCGGGTCAACGACGGCCAGGTCGGCGTCGCCATCCGCAGCCTGCAGCTCGCCCTCGGCGGGCTCGACGGCGTCGAGGTCCTCGTCCTCGGGCTCACCTACCGGCACGGGGTCAAGGAGCTCGCCTACTCGCGGGCGATGCCGCTCATCGAGCGGCTGGTCCTCGCCGGGGCGCACGTCCTGGCCCACGACCCGCTGCTCAGCGACGAAGAGATCGCCCGGACCGGCGCCACGCCGTGGCCGTGGGGCGAGCCCGCACCCGGCGTCCGGGCCATCGTGACCCAGACGGCGGACCCGCTCTGGCGGGAGCTCGACCCCGATTGGTTCCCGAACCTCGCGATGGTCTACGACGGCCGCAACAGCCTCGCGGACCTGGGAGCGGCCCTCCCGGCGTCGGTCGGGTTCCAGGGTGTCGGGACCGGGGGTCGACCTGGCGGCGTCCCCGTCCCGTAGCGGACGGCCTACCCTCTGGGCATGCGCATCGTCAGCGTCGTCGGGACGCGGCCCCAGCTCATCAAGGCAGCCGCGCTCACGCCGGTCCTGCGCGCCCGCCACGAGGAGATCCTCGTCGACACCGGCCAGCACTGGGACGAGGCGATGGCCGGCGCGTTCTTCGCCGAGCTCGGCCTGCCCCGACCCGATCACGGCCTGGGGATCGGCGGCGGCGGCCAGGCCGAGCAGACGGCCCGGATGCTCGCGGCGCTCGAGCCGATCGTCCGCGACGCGAACGCCGACGCCGTCCTGGTCTACGGCGACACGAACTCGACGCTGGCGGGCGCGCTCGTCGCCGCCAAGCTGAACGTCCCGGTCGCGCATGTCGAGGCGGGGCTGCGCTCCTTCGACCGGCGCATGCCGGAGGAGGTCAACCGGGTCGTCGCCGACCACCTGTCGAGCTGGCTCTTCGCGCCGACGCCCACCGCCGTGGCCAACCTCGCCGCCGAGGGGATCGTGGACGGCGTGACCGAGGTCGGCGACGTCATGCAGGACCTGGCCGCCCGGACCGTGCCGGCCATCCGCGACCCCGGGGCGCTGGCGGCGCTCGACCCCGGGCTCCGTCCCGGCGGCTACTGCTTCGCCACCATCCACCGGGCGGAGAACCGCTCGGTCGCGGCGATGACGGCCTGGGCGGCCCTCCTCGGCGCCGTCGCGACGCCGCGGCGGCCGGTCATCCTGGCGCTCCACCCGGGGACGCGGGTCGCCCTCGAACAGGCCGGCATCGCCCTGCCCGCCGACGTGCGCGTCGTCGAGCCGCAGGGCTACCGCACGACCCTCGCGCTGCAGCTCCACGCCGCGGCCGTCCTGACCGATTCTGGCGGGGTCCAGCGCGAGGCGGCCTGGCTGGGCGTGCCGTGCCTGGTCCTGCGCGGCACGACCGAGTGGGTGGAGGCCGTCGCCGGGTCCGACGGGCGGATGGTCGTGATCGGGCTCGACCGCGACCGCGCGGTGGCCGAGCTGGCGCGGCTCGCCCCGGAAACCGAGGCGGGACGGCGTGCCGAGGACCGGGCACGGACCGTCGAGCTGGCGCCGTCGGGTGCCGTCGACGCCATCGTCGGGGCATTCGGCTGAGCGTGGCGGACCACGTGGCGGACACCGCGACGCCGGGAGTCGCCCGCCGCGCGGTCATGTACGTGCGCAACGACTGCACGACGGACATCCGGGTCCTGCGCGAGGCGGCGACCCTGCGTGACGCCGGGTGGTCGGTCACGATCATGGCCCACCTGGCGACCGGCCGAGGCGACGGCGGGCCGCCGGCGACGGAGGTCCGCGACGGCATCGCCATCATCCGAACCCCGTCCCCGGGCGACTGGAGCCGGCGCTGGCGCGACATGCGCTACTACCCCTGGCGCGCGCTGAGGACCGTGCCGGGCGAGATCCGGCGGGCGGCGGGCCGCGGGTCGGCGGGTGTTGGCCCGGCGGTCACGACCGCTGGCCTCGCCCTGGTCACCCTCCCGTACACGGCGGTCCAGGCCATCCGCTACATGCTGAGCGGCCGTGCCCAGCCACGGCCGCATGGCCACGTGGACGGGCTCGACCGGCTCGCGTGGTGGCGGCTGTCGGTCCACGGCTGGGCGGACGCCAGCGCGGCTGCTGCGCCGCCGGCGGAGGTCCATCACGGGCACGACCTGACGGGCCTGCTGGCGGCCCTCCGGGCGGCGCGCCGCCAGGGCGGGACGGCGTCGGTGGTCTACGACAGCCACGAGCTGTTCGTCGAGGCGGGCGACACCGCGGACCGACCGTGGTGGCTGAAGCGCATCCTCGCCGCCGAGGAGCGACGTTCGATCCATGCGGTCGCGGCCATCGTCACGGTGAACCGGACGATCGCCGACGAGCTGCAACGGCGATACGGCGGACCGCCGGCCGTGATCGTCCGGAACACGCCGCCGCGCCAGCCCGTCCGCGACCCGCGCCCGGACCTGCTCCGGGCCGCCGCCGGCATCCCGCCCGCAGCCGGCGTCATCCTCTACCACGGCGGGTTCCTGCGCGACCGCGGCCTCCAGGTCCTCGCCGAGGCGATGCTCGAGCCCGCGGTCCGCACGGCCCACCTCGTCTTCATGGGGTCCGGGCCGCTGCAAGGCACGCTGCAGGGCCTCGCGTCCGAGGCCCGCTTCGAGGGCCGGCTCCACGTGCTGCCGGCGGTCCCGCCCGACTCGCTCCTGGACTGGGTGGCCTCCGCCGACGTGTCGGCGATGCCCAACCAGCCGCGGACGCTGAACGAGCGGTCGTCGACGCCCAACAAGCTGTTCGAGAGCCTCGCCGTCGGGACACCGGTGGTCGGGAGCGACTTCCCCGAGCGACGGGCGATCGTGATCGACGACCCGGACGGGCCGCTCGGGCGGGTCTGCGACCCGACGCGGCCCAGGGACCTCGCCCGTGCGCTCGGCGAGATCCTGGCCCTCGATCCCGCGGCGGCGGCGGACCTGCGCCGGCGCTGCCAGCACGCGGCCCGGGAGCGCTGGAACTGGGAGCTCGAGTCGGCCCGGCTGCTCGCCGTCTACGACGGCCTGAGCGCAGCGTCCGGCCCGGCCCTGGCGGCGTCCCGGTGATCCGCCGCGTCCTCGTGGTCGCGCGCGGCTTCCCGTCCCACGACATGCCGGGCCGGGGGTCCTTCGTCGCCGATCACGTGGCCGCGCTCCGCGCTTCGGGGACCGAGGTCGACGTGGCGTCGTTCGAGACCGTGCAGGTCGGCGGCGGCAGTGCCGAGCGAGCGCGCCGCCTGGCCGTCGCGGAGGCCGCCTGGGCCCGCGCCGTGTCGGACCCGTCGGCGCTGACCCCGTCGCACGACCGTGGCGTGGCCGGCATCGGGGTCGCCAGGCTGCCGGTCGTCCGGACCTGGGGCCCGACGGACGGCTCGGAGGCCGTCGAGCAGGCGGCACGCCACGCCGGGGTCCTCGCGGCGTTCGGGCGCGCCCACGCCGCGCGGGCGGTCCGCGCGGGCCGGCCGCTCGAGCTGATCCACGCCCACACGGGGCTCCCGGACGGCCTCGCCGCCCTGTCCCTCGCGAGCGAGCTGGGCCTGCCGCTGGTCGTCACCGAGTACGACTCCACGCTCCCCGGGCGGCTGTCGAACGAGGGCGCCGCGGCCGCGTACCAGCGCCTCGTGGCCTCGGCCCAGGTCGTCGCGGTGAGCCGCGCCCTGGCCGACCGGATCGGCGCCGCGATGGCGGGTTCCGGCGTCCCGGTCCCGGCGCTGGCCGTCCTGCCGAACCTCGTCCCGCTCGATCGATTCCCGGCCCCGTCGGGGGAACCGCGCGACGATGACGAGCTGCTGTGGGTGGGTGCCCTCGCCGAGCACAAGGGCATCGAGACGCTCCTGCGCGCCGCCGCCATCGCCCGCGCCCGACGACCGGCGCTCCACCTCCGGATGATCGGAGGCGCGACGGCGGCCGAGTCGGCGCGCTGGGCGGCCCTCGTCCGCGAGCTCTCGATCGGCGACGCGGTGGTGGTCGAGCCGGCGGCCGAGCGCGAGGCCGTGGCCCGGGCGATGCGGCACGCTGGCCTGTTCGTCCATGCCAGCCCGTGGGAGACGTTCGGGATGGTCGCCGCGGAGGCCCTCGCGTCGGGTCTCCCGGTCGCCGCGACCCCGTCCGGCGGCGTGCCCGAGATCGTCGGGTCGGACGGATCGGCCGGCGAGATCGCGCTCGCGCCCGGACCCGAGGCCCTCGCCGAGGCGATCGTGGCCCTCCGCGACCGGATCGACGCCATCGACCGGGCCGGGCTCCGTCGCGACGTCGTGGCGCGATTCGGGCCGGATGCCGTGCTGGCGGCCACGGCCGCGGTGTACGACGCCGCGCGGCCCGTGTCGGCGATGGACTCCACAGCGGAGGCCGCGCGGCCGGGACTGGATGCCTCGGGACCCGGCGTCGAACCCGGCTCGGCGATGGTGGTCGCCACCCGTCCGTCCTCAGCCGCGCGCGTCGCGGCGCTCCCGGTCCGCACCGCCCTCCCGGTCCGCGTGGTCGGGGCTCCGACCCCGGCCGCCGCGCCCGGGCTCGCGACACGCGCCCTGGGCCGGATCGCCCGTTCCTTGCCCGGCGCCGGACCGGCACCCGCGCCGGATCGGACGACCGACCTCCACGCCTCGATCCGGTCGACCTGGAGCGACGTCCGCGCGGCCGCCGGCGCTGGCCGGCCGGTCATCGTGGCGGCCGACGCCGACGACGTGGCCGCCGTGCTCGATGCCCTCGGCTCGGCCGCGGTCGACGATCTCGCGCCCGGCTCGCTCCGCTGGCTGGCGGATCGGCAGGACGCGTCGGCGGACGCTGTGGGACGATGACCCCGATGCCCCCCTCGGCCGTCGACGGTCGCGCACCCGTCCGCCAACGCGCGGTGCTCGTCCTTCCCTCGACCGGCGAGTACGACTCGCGCACCTATCGGATCGCCAGCACCCTGGTGGCGCGCGGCCACACCGTGACGGTGCTCGCCCGCCAGACCGCGGGCACCGTCGCGGAGGAGGAGCATCCCGCCGGGTATCGCATCCTGCGCGTTGCGCCCACCGCGGCCGACGGCGTGCCGTTCCCGTGGCTGCAAGGGATGCTGCGGCGCATCGTGGCCTGGAGCCGCGGGGCGGTCGGGCGATCGCCGGCACCCGGTCCGACCTCTGCCGCCACCGCGCCATCCGCCACCGCCGCTGCCGCCACCGGGCCGGGCACGACGCTCGGCGACGACCCGACCGCGACGCCGTCGGCCCCGCCCGCGCCTGCCGCATCGGCCAGGCGGGCATCCCTGCCGCGGCGGATCGTGGCCGGCACCATCCGGCGCGCGGCGATCCCGCTGACCATCCGCTCGCACGTCCGCCGCGCGCGGGTCGTCGCGCCGGCGGCCGACCTGTACCACGGCATGGCGTACATGGGCATCCCGGTCGCGCTCGACCTGGGGCGCCGGCACGGCGGGCGGGTGGTCTACGACGCGCGCGACATCTACCTCGAGGCGCGCAACCTGGCCCGGATGCGTGGTCCCGCGCGCTGGGTCCTCGCGCGCGCCGAGCGCGGCTGGGCGCACCGCGCCGACCGCGTCATCACGGTGAACCGAGCCGTACGCCGAGGTCATGGCCGAGCGCTTCGGCGTCCCGCTGCCGCTCATCGTCATGAACTGCTCCTACCGCTTCTTCCCGCCCGAGCCGCGCGAGCGGCGGTTCCACGACGTCCTCGGCCTCGCTCCCGACCAGCGCGTCGTCCTGTACCACGGTGGGCTCTTCCCGAACCGCGGGATCGAGGAGCTGATGGACGCCATCGCGGCGGTCCCGTCCGCGACCCTCGTCCTGATGGGCTACGGCGTCCTCGAGACCGTCCTCCGCGAGCGCGCGGCGGCCCCCGAATCGGCGGGCAGGATCCACGTGCTTCCCGCGGTCCGCCCCGAGGAGCTGCTCGACTGGGTCGCCTGCGCCGACGTCGCCGCGATGCCGATCCAGCCCTCCACGCTCAACCACCGGCTGACGACGCCCAACAAGCTGTTCGAGGCCATGGCCGCCGGCGTCCCGGTCGTCGCGAGCGACCTCCCCGGGATGGCGACGATCGTCCGCGCCACCGGCTGCGGGGTCCTGTGCGATCCGACGGACCGCGTCGCCATCGCGGCAGCCCTGCGCGAGATCCTCGACGCGGGCGACGAGGACCGGCTCGCCTATGGGCGGCGCGGCCTTGAGGCGTCGCACACCGAGTACAACTGGGAGGACCAGGTCGGGATCCTGCTGGCCGAGTACGGCCGGCTGACCGGGAAGCCCTGGTGACGGCCGGGTGAGGGCGGCGACCTCGACGGGTCGGCGTGCGGTGGTGCTGGTGGGCAATCCCGCCGCGCCGTATTCGCGCGGTCTGCGCATCGCCCGCGCCCTCGCGTCGGAGGGCTACGCCGTGGAGATCGCGGCGGTCGCCGTGGACGGACTCCCCGAGCGCGAATCGGACGGTGCCATCGAGATCCGCCGGTACCGGCCCAGCGGCCCGTTCGCCGGCATGGCGGGACGGCACCAGGGCGTGGCGCCCGAGACGGGCCCGGGCGGTGTCCCGACGCCGCCGCCCGCCGCGGCCGCGGCATCCGCGGTCGCGCCCGCCCGGCGCTCCCGGTCGCGGGCGGCCGCCGCGCGGGCGATCCGGCTCCCGCGGCGGATCGCCGCGAAGGTCCGCCGCCGGGTGATGGCGCTGGCCCGCTGGACGTTCTGGCCGCACACGGTGCGCGGCTGGTGGCGGACGCTGGACCGGGAGCTGCCGCCGGCGGACCTCTATCACGCGTTCGGCAGCCTCGCCATCGCGCCGGCGCTGGCGGCCCGCGAGCGCGGCGGCGGTCGGGCGACGGTCATCTACGACGCCATCGACGACGTCTTCGAAGGCAACAACGTCCTGGGCATGCCGCGGCCGTTCCGCGCCTGGCACGCCCGCCGAGAGCGTGGCTGGGCTGCGCGGTCCGACGCCCGGATGACGGTCAACGACGCCCTGGCGGAACGGCTCCAGGCGCGCTGGCGCCTGGCGGAGCCCCTGCTCGTCGTCCCCAACTACCCCGAGGCCGGCACGGTGGATGACGGCGACCACGACCGGATCCGGGCGGCCCTCTCGCTCCCGCCCGACACCAGGATCGTCCTGTTCCAGGGACGCCTGGGACCCAACCTCGGGCTCGACGAGGCGGCCGAGGCCGTCCTCGCCGTTCCCGACGCGGCGCTGGTGCTGATCGGCTTCGGGCGCTGGCGGGCGCGTTCCCAGGCGCGTGACGCCGATCCGCGGTTCGTCGGGCGCCACTTCACGCTGCCGCCGGTCCACCCCGACGACCTCGCCGCCTGGACCGCCTCGGCCGACGTCTCGCTCGTGCCGCTGCCGCCCATCTCCTACAACCAGCGGCACGCGACGCCGAACAAGTTCTGGGAGTCGATCGCGGCGGGGACGCCGGTCGTCATCGGGCCGGGCCTGCCCGTCATGGAGCGGCTGGTCACCTCGCGCGACCTGGGGGTCGTGGCGCGCTCGCTCCGGCCGGACGACCTGGCCGCGGCGATCGCCGCGGTCGTCGACCGCCCGCCCGCCGAGCGTGCGGCGTGGCGCGCGGCCATCCGGGCCACGGCCCGCGCCGAGTTCAGCTGGGCCGCCGCCGCGGAGGCGTACCGGCGACTGGTCCGGGCGGCCGCCGCCCGGCCGCGCTGACGGTCGTCGTTCCGGACGGGCTATCCTCTCGACCGGGCACCCGGCCCGGCGCCGGCACGGCGCGTTCGGCTGACATGGAGGATCCGTGAGCGACTCGAGACTGGCGGTCATCGGCCTTGGGTATGTCGGGCTGCCCCTGGCGATCTCCTTCGTCGAAGCCGGCCTGCGCGTCGACGGCGTCGATGCGAGCGCGACCCGGGTCGCCCAGCTCGCCGGCGGCAGCTCGCCGATCGACGACATCACGGACGACCGCCTCGTGGCGGCCCTCGGCAGCGGATTGCGCGTCGTCACCCCCGAGGCGGCCGGCCTCGCCGAGGCGGACGTCATCTTCGTGTGCGTCCCCACGCCGATCACCAAGTCGAAGGATCCCGACCTGGCCCCGGTCCTCTCGGCGGCGTCGATGATCCGCGAGCATCTCCGGGCGGGGCAGCTGGTGGTCCTCCAGTCGACGACGTTCCCGGGCACGACGACCGGCCCGTTCCGCCTCGAGCTGGAGCGGTCCGGCCTGGTCGCCGGCACCGACTTCGACCTCGCGTTCGCGCCGGAGCGGGTCAACCCCGGCGACCCCGCGTCGGCGTCGAAGACCGTGCCGCGCCTCGTCGGCGCGACCACGCCCGCCGCGACGAAGCGGGCCGCCGCCCTGCTGGGACTGATCAACGACCACGTGCTGCCGCTGTCGTCGCCCGATGCCGCCGAGCTCGCCAAGCTGCTCGAGAACGTCTTCCGCAACGTCAACATCGCGTTCGTGAACCAGCTGGCCCTGCTGTGCGAGCGGATGGACCTCGACGTCTGGGAGGTCATCGACGCCGCGGCGACCAAGCCGTTCGGGTTCATGCGCTTCACCCCGGGCCCGGGCGTCGGCGGCCACTGCATCCCGGTCGACCCGTACTACCTGAGCTGGCGGGCGCGCGAGTTCGACTTCATCGACCGCTTCGTCGAGCTGGCCGGGGACATCAACTTCGCGATGCCGCGCCACGTGGTGGACCTCACGGCCGAGGCGCTCAACGACCGGGGCAAGGCCCTGAAGGGCGCCCGGGTCGGGGTCCTCGGCGTGGCCTTCAAGCCCAACGTCCAGGACGCGCGGAACTCGCCGGCGGCGGACGTCCTCGCGGGCCTGGCGGAGCGCGGGGCGGATGTCGCCTTCCACGATCCGCACGTGGCGACGTTCCGGGACGCCGCCGGCATCGAACGTTCCTCGGTCGGCCTGGACGCGCTGCTCGCCGTCTCGGACGTCGTGGTCGTGGTCACGGCCCACCGGGCGATCGACTGGGACCGGGTGTTCGAGCGGGCGACGCTCGTGGTCGACACCGTCGACAGCTCGCGCGGCCGTGCGGTCCGGCCGCGCCAGGTCCTGCGCCTCGGGGCGGGCTGGTCGGCCCGCGAGGCGTTGACTCCCGCCTAGCCGGCGAGGCGGCTCTTCGCGGCGTCGGGCGGCAGCGGCCCGGAGCCGGACTCCGCGAGCGCCGCGGCGATCGCCGCCTCGCGCTCGATCTTCACCCGTTCCGAGTGCTCGCGGTGGATGGCCACGACCTCGGCGGGATCGCCCTCGGCCACGATCCGGCCGCGCTCGAGCAGGATCGCGCGGTTGCAGAACTCCAGGACCCAGCCGAGGTCGTGGGTCACGAACACGACGCCCTTGGCCGCGTGGACGAGCTCGAGGACGCGGGCCTTGGATCTCGACCGGAACACCTGGTCGCCGGTCGCGAGGACCTCGTCGAGGAGCAGGATGTCCGGGTCGACCGAGGTCGCGATGGCGAAGCCGAGGCGGGCGCGCATGCCCGACGAATACGTCTTGATCGGCGCGTCGATGAACGGCCCGAGGTCCGCGAAGGCGATGATCCCCGGCGTCATCCGCGCCATCTCGGCGCCCTCGATGCCGATGAACGCCCCGGCGAGGCGGACGTTCTCGCGGCCGGTCAGGTCCTGGTCGAACCCGGCCCCGAGGGTCAGCAGGCTGGAGATGCGCCCGTTGACCTCGACCACCCCGGCGGACGGGGTGATGATCCCGGCGAGGACCTGGAGCAGCGTGCTCTTGCCGGCCCCGTTCGGACCGATGACCGCGAGGGACTCCCCGTGGACGAGCTTGAAGCTGACGTCGCTCAGCGCCCAGAAGTCGTCGGACGGCTGGCCCTTGAGCAGGTTCACGAACGAGCGGTGGATGGTCGTCTTGCGGGTGAACTTGAGGCTGTACTTGACGCCGAGCCCCTGCGCCTCGATAGCGACCGGCGCATCCGGCCGGATGATCGCCGGCGCGGCTGAACTGAGCCGCTCCGGATCGTCCATCACAGGACCTTGGCGAACGACGGCTCGGCCCGCTTGAAGGCGTACGTCAGCAGCGCGAACAGCACGAGCGAGCCGACGAGGACCTCGGCGAGGCCGACCCAGTTCGGCATGCGGCTGTAGTAGATGACGTCGCGGTAGGCCGTGAAGAGCGTCGTCCACGGGTTGAGGAGCAGGAGCGGTCCGAGGATCGGCAGATTCTCGGTGCCCTTCTGGAGCGACTCGATCGAGTAGAGCGCCGGGGACAGGTAGAACCACATGCGGAGGACGTGGCGCGAGACGTTGCCGACGTCGCGATAGAAGACGTTGAGGGCGCCCAGCCCGATGGCCAGACCGAGGTTGAGGAAGAACTGGACCGCGGCGATGACCGGGATCAGGAAGAGCGTCGCGGTCAGCCGGTCGCGGTAGAGCAGCAGGATCAGGCCGACGAGCGGGATGAGGCCGAACGCGAAGTTGATGATCCCCGCGACGACCGTCGAGACCGGGAGCACGAGCTTGGGGAACTGGATCTGGCGGATCAGCTTGTCCGCGCTCGTCACCGACGTGATGCCGTCCTGCACCGACGTCTGGAACCACTTCCAGGGCAGGATCGCGGAGAAGATGAACAGCGGATAGTCGGGTCCGCCGCGCTGGAGCACGACCGACACGAAGACCACGTAGACGATCATCTGGAGGAGCGGGTCGAGGACCCACCAGATGTTGCCGAGCAGCGTGTCGGCGCCCTTCTTCTTCATGTCCGCCTGGACGAGATACGCGATCAGCCGCCGCCGCCCGAGCATCTCGGTGACTGCCTCGCGGAGCAGGCCGAGGGGTCCGGGCGGACGGCGGTCGTGCGGAAGTGGGCAGACACCTGGGCCGTCTCGTTCATCGGCGCGGAGGGTAACACGGCGGGCTCCGACGGCCCGGCCGCCGTCGCTCGGACGGCCCGGCCGCCACGCGCTGCGGTACGCTCTTCCGGCATGGACACGGCGACCGACCGGTCAGGCGCGAGCGGCTCGGCACGCCGTCCCATCGCGATGCTGACCCACTCCTATTACGAGGAGGACCCGCGCGTCCGGCGCGAGGCCGAGGCCCTCGCCGCGGCCGGCCACGCGGTCGACGTCTTCGCCCTGCGACGGTCGGCCGATCCGGGGCAGGAGACCATCGCCGGCGTCACGGTCCGCCGGCTCGGCGTGCAGCGTCACCAGGGTGCCGGGCTCGGCGTGTACCTCGCGGAGTACCTGGCCTTCTTCCTGCGCGCCGGCTTCGCCCTCGTGCGTGCCCACGCCCGCCGCCGCTACGGCCTCGTCCAGGTGCACACGCTGCCGGACTTCCTCGTGTTCGCCACGCTGCCGCTCCGGCTGGTCGGCGTCCCGGTGATCCTCGACCTGCACGAGGCGATGCCGGTCTTCTTCGGCAGCCGCTTCCGCTCCCGGCTCGGCGGACTGGCACGGCGCATCCTCCTGCTCCAGGAGCGGCTGGCGACGCGGTATGCCAGCGCGGTCGTCACCGTGAACGAGGCACTCGGCGAGCGGCTTCTCGCGCTGGGCGTCCCCGCCGCCAAGCTGACGGTCGTCCGCAACGTGCCATCGCTGGCGCGGTTCGACCCCGCCGCGAGCCCGGCCCGCCCGTTCATGGCCGACGGCCGGCTCGTCCTGGTCTATGCCGGCGGGCTCAGCCCGATCTACGAGCTCGACGTGGTCCTCGACGCGATCGCGATCCTGCGCGAGCGCCGGCCGGCCCTCGTGGTCGCCCTCGAGCTGTACGGCCGCGACTTCGAGGAGGTGCCGCTCCACGACCAGGCCGACCGCCTCGGCATCGCCGACCGGGTGGCGTTCCACGGGCGTATCCCGATCGGCGAGGTCCCGGCGGCCATCGCGGCCGCCGACGTCGGCCTGGCGCCGACCCGCCGCACGGAGTTCACCGACTACTCGCTGTCCACGAAGGCGTACGAGTACGCCGCGATGGGCCGGACGGTCGTCGCCAGCCGGCTGCCGCTCGTCGAGCGCACGTTCGGCGACGATGTCGTGACCTACGCACCCGGCGACGCTGCCGACCTCGCGACGGCGCTGGAGGGCATCGTCGACGATCCCGTGGCCCGCGAGGCGCGGATCGCGCGCGCCCGGGCGAGGGTGGCCGCCCTGGCCTGGGAGCACGAGGCCCGCGGGTACCTCGACCTGGTCGAGCGGACGATGCGCCGGTGAGCGGCTCCGCGCACGGACTGGCCTCGCGCGAGGTTGCGGTACGATACGCGCCCCGTCTCTCCCCGGAGCCGACCGGCCACGCCATTCGAACAGGATCCAGCCACCCCATGACCTTTCGAGCCAAACCCGTCGTCAAGCGCACCCACAAGGCGCAGTGGGAGAGCCAGGACCGGCGGAACTTCTACACCAACCTCGCCTTCGGCCTCGTCGTCCTGGCGGCCGTCCTCATCCTGCTCTTCGCCGCAGGGCTGTCCTGGTACAACACGCACTGGGCGTCGGTCGGCAGCGTCGACGGCCAGTCGATCACCAAGGACGAGTTCAAGGACCGCTACCTCATCGAGCAGTGGCGGATCAGCGAGGCCGCCAGCCGGATCGTCAACCAGCGCCAGGTGGGCCGTCTGACCGACGCCCAGGCGCAGACGGCGCAGCAGTACCTCGACCAGCAGACCCAGCAGCTCGCGCCGAACACGCTCGAGCGGATCATCGACACCAAGCTCCAGGCGACGCTCGCGGCGGGGCAGGGGATCGCCGCCACCGATCCGGACATCGATGCGCGGCTCGTGACCGAGGCCACGACGCCCGAGTCGCGCCACGCGTGGGTCATCGAGGTCGCCCCCGCGACCGACGCCGGTGCGACCGCGCCGACCGAGGCGCAGAAGGCGGCCGCCAAGGCGAAGGCCGACGCGGCCCTCGTCGACCTCCAGGCCGGCAAGGCCTGGGACGAGGTCGCCAAGGTCGTCTCGACCGACACGTCCACCGCGCCGCAGGCCGGTGACATGGGCTGGATCCAGAAGGACGACAGCGGCAGCGACGAGGCGTTCGTCAACGCGGTCTTCGGCGCCCCGGTGAACACGCCGACGGCCGTCGTCGAGGGCGCGGACGGGATCTACCGCATCGGGCGGGCGAGCGAGATCGTCGCCGAGACCGTCGACTCGGCCTACCAGGCCAAGATCCAGAACAACGGCATCGAGCTCGCCAAGTACCGCGCGGTGGTCGCCGGCGACGTCATCCATCAGAAGCTCGAGGACAAGATCGTCGCCGACGCTTCCAAGGAGGGCCCGCAGCGGCAGGTCAGCGAGATCTACATCGTGGAGACGTCGCCGACGCCGGCGACGGACGCCGTCAAGGTCCGCCACATCCAGTACTCCCCCAAGGACGACCCGGAGGGCGCCGCCGCCCTCGCCGCCACCGACCCCGCGTGGGCCGCCGCGAAGGCCGAGGCCGACGCGGCGTACGCCAAGCTCCAGGCCGACCCCAGCCTGTTCGACTCGATGGCCCGGACCTCGAGCGACGAGGCGAGCGCCAAGGGCGACACGGGCACCGGCGGCAAGCTGGGCTACATCGACAAGGATTCGGACCTGTCGCAGGCCGAGGACTTCAAGACCGCGATCCTCGCCCCCGGCCTCCAGGACGGGCGAGCTCCTGGCGCCGGTCAAGACGTCCATCGGCTGGCACGTGATCCAGATCATGTACCACGCTCCGGACGCGGCCCAGATGGCCAAGCTCAAGACCGCGGCCGACGGCGGCGCCGACTTCGCCGCGCTCGCCCGCGACAACTCCGAGGCCGAGACCGCCAGCAAGGGCGGCGACCTCGGCTGGGTCGCGCCCGAACCAGCTCGACCCGCGCCTGACCGACGCGATCTTCGCGGCGGAGGTCGGCAAGACCAGCAACGTGGTCTCGATCACCGGTGACGGGACCTACCTCGTTCAAGGTCTTCGCCGAGGAGAACAGGACGCCCGAAGGCCGCCAGCTCGAGGCGATCAAGTCGACCGCGTTCGCCAACTGGTACACGGCCCAGAAGGCCGTGGTCAAGATCGAGCGCGATCCGTCGATCACGGGATCCAGCGCGGGCTAGCGAGCGGCGCATGCTGGATGCCCTCCTGGCCGAGGCGCGGCTGCGCTGGGGACTGGATCCAGGCGCGGGCGTCCAGCTCGTCGCGGCCGAGCGGCTCATCGGCACGCCGATCGAGCCGTCGCGCCCGGTGCTGATCGTGCCCGCGGTCCTGCTCGGGGCGTCTCCGGCCGCGGCGGCGCCGCTCCCGGGACGGCACGGCCCGGGCGGCAGCGACCCCCTCGCCGTCCTGCGCCGCCTGTACCCGGCGGACCATCCCGTGGGCCGCTTCGGGGCGGCCGAGGCGACGACCGTCGGCGCCCTCGACGAGGCTGCCCTGACCGCGCCGTGCTACCTCGCCCCGCTCGCGCCTGAGGCGGCCGTCGCCGGGCCGTGGGCGATGCCCTGGATCAGCCGACCGGCTCCGCCAGCCGGATGGCTGCCCCTGGGACCGCGAGCAGACCCACGCCTCGCTGCGCAACCACCTGCTCGAGGAGGCCTACGAGGTCTACGACGCGCTCGAGGGCGGTGCGACCCCGGAGCTGGCGGACGAGCTCGGCGACCTGCTGCTGCAGGTCATCCTGCACGCGCAGCTGGCGGCGGAGGAGGGCGTCTTCGACCTGACCGACGTGCAGGCGGCGCTCGCCACCAAGATCGTCCGCCGCCACCCGCACGTCTTCGGCGAGGCGGAGGCGAAGACCGCGTCGGACGTCAACCGCCAGTGGGAGCGGATCAAGGCCGCGGAGCGGGCGGACGCCGGCGGCGACACCGCCGCGAAGAGCGCCCTCGACGGCATCAGCGCCTCGCTCCCGGCCCTGGCGGCCAGCCAGGAGATGCAGGAGCGGGCCGCCCACCTCGGGTACGACTGGCCGTCGCTCGACGGCGTGCTCGACAAGGTCATCGAGGAGACGCAGGAGCTGCGCGAGGCCGCCGCCGACGGCGACGACCGGGCATGGGCCGAGGAGTTCGGCGACCTCCTGTTCGTGCTGGTCAACGTGGCCCGCAAGCAGGAGGTCGACGCCGAGGCCGCGATGCGCGCGGCGAACGCCAAGTTCCGGCGCCGGTTCGGCAGCGTGGAACGGCAGGCGGCCGAGGTGGGCGTCGCCCTGCGCGACATGGACTTCGCGTCGCTCGACGCGCTGTGGGATGCGGCCAAGGCAGAGGAGAAGGCGACGACATGAGCATCGGCAACCGACCCCCGACGGTGCGAGCCGACGGACGCGGCCCCCGCGACCTCCGACCGGTCAGCTTCGAGCTCGGGGTCCAGAAGTGGGCCGAGGGCTCGTGCCGGGTCCGGATGGGCGACACGGAGGTCCTGTGCGCGGCCACGGTCGTCGACCGCGTCCCGCCCCACCTCCGCGGCAAGGGGACCGGCTGGGTGACCGCCGAGTATTCGATGCTGCCGCGGGCGACCGCGGAGCGCACCGACCGCGAATCGGCGAAGGGCCGGATCGGCGGGCGGACGCATGAGATCCAGCGGCTCATCGGCCGCTCGCTCCGCGGCGTCGTGGACCTGACCCGCCTCGGCGAGCGCTCGATCACCGTCGACTGCGACGTGCTCCAGGCCGACGGCGGCACCCGGACCGCGTCGATCACCGGCGGCTACGTCGCGCTCGCGGCCGCGCTCATCACCTACGGGATGGACCGCCACCTCGTGGGCAAGGTCGCCGCGGTCTCGGTCGGGCTCGTCGACGGCGTCCCGCTCCTCGATCTCGACTACTCGGAGGATTCGCGGGCGGACGTCGACTTCAACGTGGTCGGCACCGACAGCGGCGCCTACGTCGAGTTGCAGGGCACGGCCGAGGGGTTGCCGTTCGACCGCGCGGCCGCGAACGGCCTGATCGACCTCGCGGATGCCGGGCTGGCCCAGCTCTTCGCGGCCCAGGCCGCCATCCTCGCCACCGTCAAGCGGTAGGGCGGTGGCTCGTCCGCGCCTGCTCGTCGCCACGCGCTCGACCCACAAGCTGCGCGAACTCCGCGAGCTGCTGCACCTCGAGCGCGCCGAGCTGGTCTCGCTCGACGAGATCGGGGTCCCCGGCGACCCGGTCGAGGACGGCGAGACCTTCGAGACGAACGCGTCCCTGAAAGCCAGGTTCGGCGCCCGGGCGAGCGGCCTGCCGACCCTGGCCGACGACTCCGGGATCGAGGTGGACGCGCTGGACGGGGGTCCCGGCGTCCGGACCCGGCGCTACGCCGGCGAGGACGCCACCGACGCCGACAACAACCGCAAGCTGCTCGAAGCCCTGGCAGGCCTGCCACCCTTGCGCCGCGGCGCCCGCTATGTCTGCGTGCTGGCCCTGGCGCTGCCCGACGTCCCTGGGCCGCGCGGGGGTCTGCCGGTCACGCTGGCCCGCGGGACCTGTCGCGGCCGGATCGCTGCCGTGCCGCGCGGCACCGGCGGGTTCGGGTACGACCCCATCTTCGAGCCGGCGAGCGAGCCGCCCGGCGGCCGGACGCTCGGGTTGTGGACGCCCGCCGAGAAGCACGCGATCTCGCACCGCTCGGCGGCGGCGCGGCGGATGACGCCCCACCTCCGGGCGCTCGGCTTCTAGCGGGAGGGGGACCGCCGTGCGCCTCTGCGTGTTCTGCGGCGCGAGCTCCGGCCGGTCGCCGGCCTATGCCGCGCTCGCCCGGGCGGTCGGCAGCGGGCTGGCGGAGCGCGGCATCGGCATCGTCTATGGCGGCGGCCGGGTCGGGCTGATGGGGGCGCTCGCGGACGCCGCGCTCGCCGCCGGCGGCGAGGTCTTCGGCGTGATCCCGCACCGGCTCGCGGATCGGGAGCTCGCGCATCCCGGACTGACCGAGATCGACGTCGTCGACACGCTCCACGAGCGGAAGGCGCGCATGGCCGAGCTGGCCGATGGATTCATCGCCCTGCCCGGTGGCCTCGGGACGCTCGAGGAGCTGGCCGAGGTCGCGTCATGGGGGCAGCTGGAACTCCACCGCAAGCCGATCGGGCTGCTCGGTCCGGCAGGCTACTGGGACGGGCTGCTGGCGTGGCTCGACGGGGCCGTCCGCGAGGGCTTCATCTCCCCCGACCATCGCCGGCTCGTGGCCGTCGATGCCGACCTGGCGGCGCTCCTCGAGCGATTCGCCCGCTGGGTGCCGCCCGGCTCGCGCTGGCCCGCGTCCTGACCACACGGCCGCATCGGCCAACGCGGCACCCGGAACCTGGCACAACGACCATCCATAGAACGTAATGGCCGAAACCACCTCGATCTGGCCCATCGAGCTGCGAGCGGACCGGGGCCGATGGCCGGTTTCGTGCGTGGATCCCGGCCAAGAGCGGCGTGAGAGTCGCGAATCCTGGCGTCGACGGGGTACCGACCGGCCATAACGTTCCGCTCATGAGCGCTGTGCCACATCGCGCGCGACCGCGGCACGGCGCCCACGGCTCGCGCTGGCCAGCCTAGGACTGGGCGGTCGGCGTCGCCTTCGGTGCCTTCGTTGGCTTGGGGGTCGGGGTCGGCTTCGGGGTCGGCCACGGGACCGGCGTGACGCCCGGCGGGGAGAAGAGCTCCGCCGCCATGGCCCGGATCGCCGGCAGGTCCGGGTCCTGCGAGTCGCCGTAGCGGGTACTGATCGGGTGGACGAGCGGCCACTTGATGACGGCCCGGACCATCGACCCGCGGCCCATCTCGTCCACGACGGCCGCGAGGTCCGGCAGCCGCTCCACGGGCAGGTCCGAGTGGACCGTGTCGCCGACCACGTCGAGCAGCTTCGGCAGCTCCCAGAGCACGCTCCCGCCGCGGAGCACGCGGGCGCGCAGCGCGACGATGACCTCCTGCTGCCGGGCCGCGCGGGTGAAGTCGCTCTCGCCGGGGGCCTTGCGCACCCGGGCGTAGGCGAGCGCCTCGGCGCCCGTGAAGTGGTGCGGGCCCTTGGTCACGGTGTACCCGCGGCCGTCGAGGCCGACCCCGTCGTAGTTCGGGTCCGAGAAGCCCCTGGCGACATCGATGTCGACGCCGCCCACGGCATCGACCATCTTCATGAAGCCCACGAAGTCGATCCGCGCGTAGTAGTGGATGGGGATCCCGAGCAGCGACCCGACCG
The DNA here is from genome assembly GCA_963813335.1 of uncultured Chloroflexia bacterium. Taxonomy (GTDB): domain Bacteria; phylum Chloroflexota; class Limnocylindria; order Limnocylindrales; family CSP1-4; genus SPCO01. The sequence continues at coordinate 393,698 of CAWEYL010000003.1, read as the reverse complement.
CGTCCTCGAGGGCGGCGATGCCACCTGCCGGGAAGGCGTCCTTGTGGCGGTCGGCGTACGACATCAGGGAGTTGAGCTTCGGCCCGTAGACGTCGCCGTGGCTGAGCGGAACGTTCACGAGATCGCGCGGGATGGACACCATCGAGATGGTGTGGCCGACCGGGTCGAGCGAAGCGACCATCATCGTGTCGGTCAGGTCGGTGGTCCGCTTCGACGTCGAATCCACGCCGATGAGCAGGATGTTGAGCCGCTCCGTGATCCCCGGGCCGGGCGAGGCCGTCGGCGCGCCGCCATCGGCCGCGGCGCTGACGTCGTGCCCCGCGAAGACCTTGCTGAAGGTGTTCCCCAGGATGCTCCCGTACTGCCAGGCCAGCGCATGCGGCACGATCACGGCCACGACGATCACGGCCAGCCCGACGATCCCGAGCTTGCCGGTCGGGCCCTGGCGGCGGGTGTCGAGGTAGGCCTGTCCGACCGAGGTCAACCGCCAGGCGAGGATCGCCAGGTTGACGGTCAGGAGCATGCCCAGCACGGCCGGCGTGATGGCCCACGCGGCAAGGTGCGTCAGGGACTGCGTGCGCACGACGACGAACGCGACGACGAGGACGATCAGCGACGGGATCAGGAACCAGAGGGCGAGGCGGCGCCGCTGGTTGAACGCCTGGCCGAGTCCGGGGAGGACCGCCGACAGACCGGCCGCGGCGAGGCGGCGACGGTCGGTTGGTCCGGTGTCAGGCCGGATCCGGCGGGCTTGCACGCGGGCTGAGGTTCCTCCGTTCGAGGGGCGCCAGGCGCCGGTGGTCGCACCCGATTGTAGCTGCGACTGCCAGACCGTGACGTGGTGACGCCGGGCGGTCGATTTAGCCTGCCTTGACCACCCGGCGTCTGGCTCATGGACGACCGGTCCGCTGCCGGCGTGACGCCACGGCTCGTCATCGTGGCGAGACAGTCGTGGCGCATCATCGGCCCATGCATGAGACCAAGGGCCCGTCCGCCCAGACCAGGACCGACGCCGAATGGCGTGCCGACCTCACCCCCGAGCAGTACCGGGTGCTCCGCCAGAAGGGCACCGAGCGAGCCTTCACCGGCGAGCTGTGGGACGAGCACCGAGCCGGGACCTACCGGTGCGCCGGCTGCGGCGCCCCGCTGTTCTCCTCCGGGACGAAGTTCGAGTCGGGGACCGGCTGGCCGAGCTTCTTCGCCCCGGCCGACCCGGCCGCTGTGGCGACCGAAACCGACCGTTCGTTCTTCATGACCCGGACCGAGGCGATGTGCGCGGCCTGTGGCGGCCACCTCGGCCACGTCTTCGAGGACGGGCCGAACCCGACCGGACTGCGCTACTGCATCAACTCCGCCGCGCTCACGCTCGACCCGGAGACCCCGCCCGAGGGCTGACGACCCGCTACGATCGGTCGCGATGGATCGTCGAGGGGCACTCCCCGTGGTGCGCGCCACGTTCGGCGCGCTCGGGCTGTTCGCGCTCGGCTACCAGATCGTCACCTCGGCGCAGGCCGGGACGTTCGACCCGTCCCGGTTCTTCGCGTTCTTCACGGTGCTGAGCAACCTGTTCGCGGCGTTCCTGCTGTTGGCCATGGCGACCGTCTGGCGCGATGTCCGCTCCCGTCGGGTCGACCTGCTCCGCGGCGCAGCCGTGGTCTACCTGGTCGTCACCTTCTTCGTCGTGATCCTGTTCCTGTCCGGCGAGGACCTCCAGGTGGCGGTGGCCTGGGTCGACTTCGTGGTCCACAAGGCGGTCCCCGTCTACCTGGTCGCCGACTGGCTGATCGCCCCGCCGTCGACGCGGCTCCGGCCACGCCAGACCCTCGTTTGGCTGGTCTTCCCGCTCGTGTGGCTGACCTTCACGCTGGTCCGCGGCGCCATCGACGGCTGGTATCCGTATCCGTTCCTCGACCCGGCGAACGGCGGCTATGCGAGCGTGGTGGTCTATGGCGTCGGCATCACCGTCGGCTTCCTGGCGATCGGCACGGCCATCATGTGGCTCGGGAACGTGGTCCGCGAGCGCAGCGGCGGTGCCGCGTGGGCCCTGTGAGCGCGATGAGCGACCGGATCGAGCATCGGATCCCGGCCGCGGACGGCCGGACCCTCGCGGTCGCCGAGTGGGGCGATCCGGACGGGTTCCCGATCGTGGCCATCCACGGCACGCCGGGCAGCCGGCTCGGCCGCTGGCGCGACGCCTCGATCTACGAGCGCATGGGCGTCCGGCGCGTCACGTTCGACCGGGCCGGGTACGGCGCGTCGACCCGCCGGCCGGGCCGCCGCGTCGCCGACATCGCCGAGGATGTCCGCACGATCGCCGATGCGCTCGGCATGGAGCGGTTCGCCGTCACGGGCCGTTCTGGCGGCGGCCCACACTCGCTGGCGTGCGCCGCGCTCCTGCCGGAGCGCGTGATCCGCTGCGCCGCGGTCGTCGCGGTCGCACCGTTCGGTGCCGACGGCCTCGACTGGTTCGCGGGCCAGACGGCCGGGAACGTTCGAGAGGGCGAGCTCTCACTGGTCGGCGAGGCCGCCCTGCGCGAGCAGCTGCTGGACGACCGGCGGATCATCCTCGAGAGCATCGCCGGCGGCGTGGTCGACGCCCTGCCCGAGGCCTACCAGCTGTCCGAATCGGACCGCGAGCAGCAGCGCAAGGACCGGGTCGTGTTCGACGAGGTCATGACCGACACGCTGCGCGACGGCGTCGACGGCTGGGTCGACGACGACCTCGCATTCGTCGTCCCGTGGGGCTTCGACGTCGCCTCGATCGCGGTCCGGACCTCGCTCTGGTACGGCCGCGCCGACACGCTCGTGCCCGCCGCCCACGGCGACTGGCTGGCGGCCCACATCCCGGGGGTGGAGGTCTTTGCCAGCGACTTCGGGCACTTCGGCGAGGACGCCGACGCGGAACGCGAGCTGGCCTGGCTCGCGGGAGCGCTGGCGACGCCGGCCTGACGGTCGTCGACGAGCGCCGACACTCGTTCGCGCGCCGCGGGACGGGCCGCCGGCGATGAGGTCGTATCATCGGCCGGGCCACCGGGGAGTAGCGTAGCCTGGCAACGCGCGTGCTTTGGGAGCACGAGATCGTGGGTTCGAATCCCGCCTCCCCGACCAGCCTCCCGACCACCACCAGCCTCGCCCGCCGCTACCCGTCCCTCACCGGGGTCACCCCGGGACCCTACGATGGGCGCGCCCCGCCCCGGGGTCCCACATGTGAGGAGGTAGCGCCCATGACGGCCGAGCAGCCGGCATTCCGCGAGCACGGCAACGCCTACAACATCTTCATCCTGGTCCTGACGATCTTCTCGCTCGCGCTCATGGTCCTGCTGATCCTGCCGCTGGACAAGGAGACCCGCGATCTCGTCACGGTCTATGACAATGCGATCTGTGCGATCTTCCTGGTCGACTTCGCGATGAACCTCGCCGGCTCACGGCCGAGGCGCGCGTACTTCATCTCGCGGCGGGGCTGGCTCGACCTGCTGGGGTCGATCCCGAGTTTCGGCGTCCTGCCGTTCACCGCGCTCTTCCGCCTGGCCCGCCTCAGCCGACTGGCCCGCATCACCCGACTGCTCGGTGGCCAGAACCGCGCAGCGCTGGTCAAGGACGTCCTCGACAACCGCAGCTCGTACGCGACGTTCATCACGATCCTGCTCGCCGGGATGGTGCTCAGCATCGCGAGCATCCTGGTCCTCCAGCAGGAGAGCCGCGCGGGCGACGCCGCCAACATCCACTCTGGCGGCGACGCCTTGTGGTGGGGGATCGTCACCATCACCACGGTCGGCTATGGCGACCACTACCCGGTGACGCTCCTCGGGCGGGTCACGGCCGTGTTCGTGATGTTCGCGGGCATCGGCATCATCGGCGCGCTCGCCAGCATCCTCGCCAGCCTGCTGGTGGCCCCCGGGACGCCGGAGCCCGAGCCCGAACCCGTGTCCGCGACGACGGCCGCAGGCGCGGCGATGTCGACCGACGCGATCGCCCATGAGCTCGCTGGCCTGCGGGCCGAGATCGCGGCGCTGCGGGCGTCCCTCTCGACCGGAGCCGGATGACCGGCCGGGCCACTTGCCCTCAGCGGGACGGGCCGCGCAACCGGTAGGCGCGAGCCTGGGTCAGCTTGAGGTCTTCGAGCTCGGTGGTCGTGCGGACGTCGTAGGCGGCGAGCTCGACCAGCTCGTCGGTCGGCAGGTCGCGGCGGCCGGGGTCGCCGACCAGGACGTCGATGCCCTGCGCCTGCGCCCGCTGGAGCCACGGCAGCACCCGTCGCGCCAGCCCGGCCTCGTACCAGGTGTCCGCGGCGAGGATGACGTCCGCGTCGGGCGGGTCCTCATCGAGGACGTCGCGCCGGATGCTGTCGACGCGGACGTCGTTGGCGCGCGCGTTGAGGGGGATCGCCGCGACCGCGAACCGGTCGATGTCGCTGGCCACGGCCATGCTCGCCCCAGCACGCATCGCCGCGATCGCGCCGAGCCCGGAGCCTGAGCCGAGGTCGAAGACCCGCCGCCCGGCGACGGCCTCGGGACGGTCCCGCAGGTAGCGCCCGATGGCCAGTCCACCGCCCCACGCGAACGCCCAGTAGGGCAGGGCGGCGTCCGGGTCGCCGGTCTCGACCTGGGCGGCGTGCCACAGCGGCAGGATCTCGTCGGCCAGGTGGAGCCGCACGTCCTCGAGCCCGGCGACCGGGCGGAGGTGGGTGTGGCGCAGGACGAACGCGCGCGACGAGGCGGCCATCGGCGCACTGTAGCGTCGGCCGGGCACGATCCGACGAAGATTGCATCCCCGTCGCCGGTGCGTTGCCCATACCGTTCAGACGTCGACGATGATCGACGCCGCAGGTGTGGAGCGTATGGACACCCAGCTCGTGCTTCTGGCACAGCGCGGCGACGAGGAGGCCTTCGCGAGCCTCGCTGTGGCCGTGGGCGACCGTCTCCACGCGGTGGCGCACAGGATCCTGCGCGACACCGACCTCGCCGAGGATGCGACGCAGCAGGCGCTGCTCGCGATCTGGCGGGACCTCCCGCAGCTCCGCGACCCGGCGCGCTTCGACGCCTGGTCGTACCGGCTCCTCGTCCGCGCCTGCTACAGCGAGGGCCGTCGAACCCGCCATTGGGCGCCGAACCTCCGCCTGCTCCCGGCCGATGAGCCGGCGGCGGGCGAGGGCCTGGGCTCGGTCGTCGATCGCGACCAGCTCGAGCGCGGCTTCCGCCGACTTTCCATCGACCACCGCGTGGTGGTCGTGCTGCACCACTACCTCGACCTGCCGCTCGACGAGGTCGCCGAGACCCTCGGCGTCCCCGTCGGGACGGTCAGATCCCGCCTACATCATGCGATGCGTGGCCTGCGCGCGGCCCTCGAGGCCGACGCGCGACCGACCGCCCGGGAGGCGACTCGATGAGAACGGATCCCGAGGTCACCACCATCGTTCGGTCCTGGCTCTCCGAAGGGGTCGACCGGATGCCTGAGCGCGTCCTGGACGCCGTCCTCGACGAGGTGCCATCGACCCCACAGCGCCGCCACACGTGGCCGGCGTGGAGGTTCTCGACCATGTCTACCCCAGCTCGACTGGGTGTCGCCGCCGCAGCGATCGCCGTCGTGGCCGTCGCCGGCTATGCCCTCCTGCCCCGGAACGCCAGCGTCGGCGTGCCTGGTCCCACCGCGAGCCCGACGGCCCCGACCGCGACACTGCCCGCCCTGTACGTTGAGCAGATCGACAACCGTCTGGTACCAGGCACCTATCGTGCCGGCGATCCCTTCGCGCACCCGTTCTCCCTGTCGCTGGGTCTCGGCTGGCGCGCCACCCGGATCCAGCTCGCGTCGGTGCAGCTCACCAAGCCGGGGGCGAGCATGCCGTGGCTGGTCGTCGAGCAGGCGCAGACCGTCATTCCCGATCCATGCCACGTGGATCCCGCCCCCGGGGGGTCGCCCGCGCCGCCCTCGGTCGCGTCGCTCGTCACCTCGCTCACGACCATGACCGGTTTCGATCCCGGGCCGGTGACCGACACGAGCATCGGTGGCCGTGCCGCGAAGACGTTCGTGCTGACGAACGCGATCAACGCTGACTCCCCGGAGTGTCCCGCCGGCGGCCTGCTCAACTTCTGGCGGTTCCCGACGCCGACCGGCACCGACGCCGGACCGGGCACCAACGGTGGCGCGACGGATCGCCTGTGGGTCGTCGATGTCAACGGCACCCCGATCGTCATCGACGCGATCCACTTCGCTGACACCCCCGCTGCCGATGTGGCGGACGTCGAGGCTGTCGTATCGACCATCGAGTTCGAATAGCGCTTCGGCCGGTGGCCCCCTCGGGTCGCCGGCCGACCCATCGTCCTGCGGCCGTACCATCGGGCGGGTCGTGCCGCAGATCGGCGCCCTGCCCGCCGCGCCGCCACAACGTCGAAGGAGACCGCCCGATGGACATGAAGCTCGAGGTCGTCGTCATCCCCGTCTCGGACGTCGACCGATCGAAGGCGTTCTACGCCGAGCAGGTCGGGTTCGTCGTCGACGTCGACCGGTCGTTCGGCGATTCGTTCCGCGTCGTCCAGATGACCCCGCCGGGCTCCGCCTGCTCCGTGACGATCGGCACAGGGCTCACCGATGCCGTGCCGGGCTCGGTCAAGGGCATGCAGCTGGTGGTCGCGGACATCGCCGCCTGCCGTGAGGAGCTCGTCGCCCGCGGCCTCGACGTCACTCCGGTCCGCCACAACGACGCCGGCACGTGGGTCGACGGCCCGGGCGAGCCGTGGAACTCGTTCCTGTTCTTCGACGACCCGGACGGCAACAGCTGGACGATCCAGGAGAAGCCGGCCGACGCCTAGGCCGCCGGGCCGCGCACGGCCAGCACGATGGCCGCGATCGCGAAGGTCCCGATCACCACGCCGGACACGACGTTGACGATGCGCAGCCCGCGCGGCGTGACCCGCGCGCGCAGCCGGCCGACGACCGTCGTCAGGATCACCCACCAGGCGCCCGAGCCGGAGAAGACGCCAAGCGTGATCAGCGCCGACTCCAGTGCGTTCTCGCCGGTCACCCCGAGCCCGGCGAACAGCGCCCCGAACGAGAGGATGGTCATCGGGTTGGTCATCGTCAGGCCCAGGATCGAGAGGTAGGCGCCGGGCAGCCCGCCGCGGCGCTCGGTCACGGTCGCGGCCGCACCCGGCTCGGCACGCACGGTCTTCCAGGCGAGCCAGAGCAGGAACAGCCCGCCGATCAGCCCCAACCATCGACCGCCGCCGACGAGCACGTCGGTGATGGCCGACAGGCCGAACGCCGCGATCGCGCCGTACGTGGCGTCCGCGGTCGCCACGCCCAGGCCGGACGCGAGCCCGACCGCCTGTCCCTCCGCCAGCGTGCGGCGGATGACGAGCACCGAGATCGGTCCGACCGCGGCCGCGATCGTGAACCCGAGGATGAAGCCCCTGACGAGGAGCGCGGGATCCATGTTCTGCCTCCAAAAGGAAACCGCCCCCAGCATCTCAGCTGAGGGCGGTCGTCTCACCGTGGTCGTGGCGCCCGGTCCGGGCGCGGCGTATCAGGTCGAGCAGGCCCTCCAGGGCTGCTGCTGCGACGTGGTCGCGAAGGTCGACGCGATGGCGTGATGCATGTCGGGCGCAGGGTGCGGGACACGCCACATCGCTGTCAACCCACCGGGCGTGGGATGATGCCGGGCATGGACGGCGTTCGACGCGGCACCAGGACCCGGCGGCTCGACGAGGCGGCTGTGCGCGCCTCGAACGGCGCGAGCCACGATGGCGGCCCTGCCGCGCAGGTCGAGGACGTCGACCGCGCGGCCTTCCCCGACCTCGCGACCCGCCGCTCGATCGACGGCGGCGCGGCGAGCGCGAAGTTCCGCGCGCTGCTCGCCCAGGGCGGCCCGATCGTTGCCGACGGCGCGATGGGCACGATGCTGTTCGCCAACGGCCTGCAGTTCGGCGACCCGCCCGAGGTCTGGAACCTCGCCCACCCCGATGTCATCCGCCGGATCCAGCGCGCCTACATCGAGGCGGGCTCGCAGATCCTGCTCACCAACACGTTCGGCGGCAACCGGGCAAGGCTGAAGCTGAGCGGGCATGCCGACTCGGTCGACGAGCTCAACCGGACCGCGGCGATCCTGCTCCGCGCCGAGGTGGACGCCGCCGGCGGCACGGCGCTGGTGGCCGGCGACATCGGCCCGTCCGGCGAGATCGTGGAGCCGCTGGGCACGCTCCCCTACGCGGAGGCCGTCGACATCTTCCACGAGCAGGCCGCGTCGCTGATCGCCGGCGGCGTGGACCTGATCTGGATCGAGACCATGTCGGACCTCAACGAGATCAAGGCCGCCATCGAGGGGGTCCGCCGCGCGTCGCCGAGCATCGCGCTGATCGCCACGATGACCTTCGACACCCGCGGGCACACGATGATGGGCGTCACCCCTGAGCAGGCGGTCGCGGCGCTCGACGCGTGGGGCGCCGACGCGGTCGGGGGCAACTGCGGGAACGGTCCGGACGAGCTGATCCCGGTCATCGCGAAGATGCACGCGGCCCGGCCCGACGTCGTCCTCGTCGCCAAGTCCAACGCCGGCATGCCCGAGCTCGTCGACATGCGCGCGGTCTATCGCGCCGACCCCGACACGATGGCGGGCCAGGTCTGCGAGATGCGCGACGCCGGGGCGACGATCGTCGGCGGCTGCTGCGGCAGCACGCCCGACCACCTGCGCGCGATCGCGGCGGCCGTCGCGACCCGCGGCTGATGGCGGCCCGCCCGATCAAGGTCGGCGTCCAGCTGCCCGAGGTCGAGCGCGAGGTCCGCTGGCCGGAGCTCCTCGACATGATCCGCGCGATCGAGGACCTCGGCTTCGATTCGATCTGGCTCGGTGAGCACCTGCTCTACCGCTGGGCGGACCGGCCGCCGCGCGGGCCGTGGGAGGCATGGACGCTGATGGCGGCTATCGCTGCGACGACCAGTCGGGTGGAGTTCGGCCCGTTCGTGGCCTGCACCAGCTTCCACAACCCGGCGCTGCTGGCCAAGCAGGCCGCGACGATCGACGAGATCAGCGGCGGGCGGTTCATCCTCGGCCTGGGTGCCGGCTGGAACGAGACGGAGTTCAAGGCCTTCGGCTTCCCGTACGACCACCGGGTCGACCGCTTCGAGGAGGCGTTCACGATCATCCGCACGCTCCTCGGCGAAGGCGCGATCGACTTCGACGGGCGCTACTACCAGGCACGCGACTGCGAGTTGCTGCCGCCGAGCTCCCGCCCCGGCGGGCCGCCGCTGCTGATCGGGTCCAACGGCCCGAGGATGCTCCGGATCGCGCTGCCGTACGCGAGCGCGTGGAACACCTGGTACGCGGACATCGGCAATCGACCGGAGGGCGTCGCCCCGCTGCGCGACATCGTCGACGACGCCTGCCGCGACGTGGGCCGCGACCCCGCGGACATCGAGCGCACGGTGGCCGTCCTCGTGGGGCTGCCGGGCGGCACCGGCCGCCTGTCGGGGGACGCGAGCCAGGCCGCGATCCCATCCCTGACCGGCGACCCGGCGGCGTTGGCCGACGGCTTCCGCGCCTACGCCCGCGAGGGCATCGGGACCGTGCAGCTGGTCCTCGACCCGATCACGCTGCCATCGATCCGCGCGGTCGCCAAGGCCCTCGTGGAGCTCGACCGCGGCTGAGCGCCGCGGCGCCGGTACCGGGACCTCCGTACGGGCGGCAGCGTGCGAACCCGGTGCTAGCATCCGGCCCGCGATGCGAATCTCGAATCGACTCGCGCGACGGGGACGCGGTCGGGGAACGGGCCGTGGCCACGGCGACTGGTCGGTACGGCCCATCGCCGTCGGCGTGGTCCTCGCGTGTGCGGCGGCGGCCTGCGGCGGCACCACGACGCCGGACGAGACGCCCACGGCCCACCCCACGACCGTCACGTCCGCGGCCCCGGTCACCCACCTGACCTCGCCCGCGACGGCCGATGCCGTCTACACCGCGCTCAACGCCGCCGGCCTGAGGCTGGTCCCCACGAACGCCGGCGGCAAGGGCAAGGGCGGCCTCGTCAAGCGGATCGTCGCGACGTACGCCGGCTGGCCCATCATCATCAGCCAGTACAGTTCGGCCAAGGCGCTGGCCAAGGCGACCGCCTGGAAGTCCGGCTCGAAGCCCGGTCAGGGCGAATCGCCGATCGCGCTCAAGGGCATGAACATCCTCATCGAATGGGGGCCGTCGACCGGGGCGAAGCCGCAGAAGCCGAGCACCGGTCAGCGGCCGGCGCTCGCGGCGCTGATCAAGGCCATGGACGGACTCGCCGCGCCGCTGCAGACTCGGACGATCATCAAGGTCACGCTTCCCAGCCACGCTGCCGCTCCCAGCCCCGCGCCATCGTCGACGGCCGGCGACACCGGAGGTGCCGGCGGACCGATCGGCGTCAGCCCATCGCCACGGGAGACCACGGGACCATGACCGCCAATGGACGCCCAGCTCGATCTCGCAACGGCAGGAACGTCGAGGACGTGTCCGACCTCGACAAGCGGATCATCGAGCACCTCCAGGCCGATGGGCGGCGCCCGTTCACCCAGATCGCCGCCGAGCTCGGGGTGTCGGAAGCGGCGGTCCGCGCCCGCACGAACCGCCTCATCGAGCGCGGGATCCTCCAGGTGGTCGGGGTGACGGACCCCCTCAAGCTCGGCTTCCACCAGATGGCCATGGTCGGCGTCCGCTGCCAGAGCGACCGGCTGGTGGCCGTGGCCGAGGAGCTCGCGGCCATGCCGGAGGTCGACTACGTGGTCATCACCGCGGGGACGTACGACCTCCTCGTGGAGACCGTCTGCGAGGACAACGAATCGCTCCTGCGCTTCCTCGCCGAGCGCCTGCGGGCGATCGAGGGCGTGCGCGAGACGGAGACGTTCGTCTACCTCCGGCTCGTGAAGCAGAGCTACCAGTGGGGGGTCCGCTAGGGACCCGTCGCGCAAGCTGGTGCCCCACCGCACCGGAGGCGTCCGCTCCGCCCCGGAGCCCACCCGTCCAGCCGCTAAGATGACCCTCTGTCGGGCGCGCGCTGGCGGCGTTCGACGCACCCTGTCGTGAGGTTGGACGTTGCCGGTCGAGGCGATCCTCGCCCTCATCGTGGTCGCGGTGGCAGCGAACTTCGGGCTGATGGCCGCCCTCGTCGTCCCCGTGCTGGTCGACGCGTCCGGATGGGGGACCGGCGGCGTCGCCCAGAGCCCGCCGCGCCACGCCGAGGCGGCGGCCATCCTCGGGGTCGACGACATCGTCCCGCCCGAGGGCGATCCGATGCCCGGCTACGACCGGGTCGTGCGCATCGTGGCCTGGACCTTCTTGATGGCGACCACCGTCATCGTGGCGGTCAGCGGCCTCTGGCCGGACACGCAGCCCGCGATCCTCGTCCTCCTCGCCCTCGGCGGCCTGTTCATCGTCCTCGTCCACGACCTGATGCCGTCCGACGTGCTCGGGTCCGCCCGGTACGTCCTCGAGGGCGCGGCCGCGCTCATCGGTGCCTCACTGCTGGTCGCCCTGACCGGTGGCGCGGCGAGCCCGTTCTTCTTCGCCTTCCCGCTGGTCGTGGCCGGCGCGGCGCTGGTCGTCCCGGGGCGGATCACGGTGGTCCTCACGCTGATCGCGGCCCTCGGCTACGTGATCGCGGTGCTGGCCGGCTCGGCGTCCGGATCGCTCGGCTCCACCGAGCTGGCGTACGTGACGGTCAACCTGACGGCCCTCGTCCTGCTGGCGTTCGTGTCGATGGTCATCGGCCGGGAACAGCGCCGCGCCCGCGACGCGGCCATCCGGCTCTCGACCGTGGACCCGCTCACCGGGCTCTTCAACCGGACGTTCTTCTTCGCCGCGATCGACCGCGAGATCGCCCGCTCGGCGCGCTCGGGCCGCGGGTTCTGCCTGCTGATGATGGACGTCGACGAGCTCAAGACCGTCAACGACCGGGCGGGGCACTTCCACGGCGACCGCGTCCTGCGCGCGGTCGGCGAGGTGATCGAGACCAGCATCCGGCGCATCGACACTGCCGCCCGCTACGGCGGCGACGAGTTCGTGGTGGTGCTCCCCGAGACCGACCCGACCGGGGCATTCGTCCTGGCCGAGAAGATCCGGATCGGGGTCCGCACGATGCCGCTGGAACTGCCCATCGGGGCGCCGCGCCCGTCGCTCTCCGTCGGGGTCGTGGCCTACCCCGATGACGGCCGCAGCGTCGACGAGCTGATGATCAGCGCGGACAACGCGATGTACGTGTCCAAGCGGGCCGGCAAGGACCGCGTCACCGGCGTGGCGATGCCGCTCCAGCGGGCGGTCTAGGCGGGCTCGACCCCCGCCGCGCGAGACCGGTGTAGCATCCGGCCGTGAGCGACCCCGACGTGCGCGGCCCGGACGGACCGGCCCGTGGCTTCTCGACCCGCGCGATCCGCGCCGCGTCGCGCATCCCCCGGATCGAGCAGACGCCGACCAGCGTCCCGATCTACCAGACCGCCACCTTCGCCTCCGCCGACGCCGAGGAGCTCGGCCGGGCAGCCGCCGACCCGCGCGGCGGCTACGCCTACAGCCGGATCGCCAACCCGACCACGGCCGCCCTCGGCGCGGCCTACGCGGAGATCGCCTCGGGCGAGGCAGGGGTCGCGTTGGCCTCCGGCATGGGCGCGATCCACGCCGCGCTCGCGTCCCTGGTCCGCACCGGCGACCGGATCGTCGCGCCGGCGGCCGTCTACGGCTCCACCCGGACTCAGATGCTGCGCACCTTCGGCGGGTTCGGGGTCCGCATCGACATCGTCGACATGACCGATCTCGACGCCGTGGCCACCGCGCTCGAGGCCGCCCCCACCCGGGTCCTCTACGCCGAGACCATCGCGAACCCGACGACGTTCGTCAGCGACCACGCCGCCCTGTCCGAGCTGGCCCATCGCCATGGGGCGGCGTACGTCGTCGACAACACGTTCGCCAGCCCGTACATCTGCCGGCCGTTGGAGCTGGGCGCCGACCTGGTGGTCGAGTCCGCCACCAAGTTCCTGGGCGGGCACAGCGATCTGATCGCCGGCGTCGTCGCCGGCCCGGCCGCGTGGGTCGCCGAGGTCGAGCGGGTCCAGATCGAGACCGGGGCCACGCTCGGCCCGTTCGAGGCGTTCCTGGTCCTGCGCGGCATGCTGACCCTGGGCGTGCGCGGCGCACAGCACGCCCGCAACGCGCTGGCCCTCGCCGAGTGGCTCGAGCGTCAGGACGGCGTCGACCGCGTGCTCTACCCCGGCCTCCCGAGCCACCCCCAGCACGCCACCGCCATCCGCCAGTTCCGGCCAGGCGCCGCGGGCGGCATGCTCGCCTTCGAGGTCGCCGGCGGCCGTGCGGCGGGCCAGGCGCTCATCGACGCGCTGACCCTCCCCGAGCTGACCGCCTCGCTCGGCAGTGTCCACACGATGGTCGTCCACCCGCCGTCCACCTCGCAGCGCCAGATGTCCGAGGCCGAGCTGCTGGCGGCCGGCATCTCGCCGGGCCTGCTCCGCGTCTCGGTCGGTCTCGAGGACGTCGAGGACATCGAGGCGGACATCGCGGACGCCCTCGCGACCGCGCGCGCCGCCGCCCCTCCCGCGACCCCGGCCGCCGTCTAGGAGTCCCGCCATCGCGACCCGGACGGCCGTCCCGGCCGCCATCACCCGACCCGCCCCGTCGAACCCCCTCGCCCGGGTCGGGCGCGGGATCTGGCGCCTGCTGACCTCGGTCGACTTCGCGGTCGCGCAGATCATCGTGCTGCTGGTCATGGCCATCGTCGGGATGACCATCAAGCAGCTCCCGGACTTCGCCTTCCGCTCGGCCGGCGACTATGCCGCCGCGATGGACGACATCCACGGCCGCTACGACCCGGTCATGGGCACCGCGCTCGTCGACGTCCTGGAGCGGCTGTCGGTCTTCTCGATCTTCCGTTCCGTCTGGTTCAGCGCCGGCCTCACGCTGCTGGTCGTCTCCATCGTCGTGTGCACGCTCGACCGCACGCCCAAGCTGTGGCGCGGCGTCGCGGACATCCGGGTGGACCAGCCGGAGCCGTACTTCGACCCGCGGCTCCCGGACCGCGCGGCGATGACCGGCGTGGCCGCAGCGGACGCCCGCTCGGTCCTGCGGCGCAACCACTTCCGGGTCCGCGAGGCGACCGGCGAGGACGGCACGACGTTCCTCTACGGCGACCGCCACCAGTTCACCAAGATGGCGACGCTGCTCACCCACACCGGGCTGGTGCTATTCCTCGTCGCGGCGGCGGTGACGTCGCGGCTCGGCGACGAGCAGGGCCTGGTCGTGCCCGAGGGCGAGTCGCTCACGGTCCAGCCGATCGGCACGCCCGGCCTGCTGCTGGTGAAGAACCTCGATTTCGAGGCGCCCGGGTTCGAGACCGGCCAGGCGTCCGACTTCACCACGGATCTCGCGGTCTACCAGAACGGCCAGGAGATCGCGCGCAAGACCATCCGCGTCAACGACCCGCTCTCGATCGGCGGCTACACGTTCCACCAGAACGGCTTCGGACCGGCGCCGTACCTCATCGTCAAGGACGCGGCGGGGCGGCCGCTGTGGGACGGCGCCGTGCCGCTGACCGACGCGGCGGACGGCTCCCCCTACGGCATCCTCGCCGTCCCCGGCCGGGACATCGGCCTCCAGCTCCTGCTGCGCAAGGCGGACGACGGGACGACGGTCGTGCTGATGCTGCCGTACCAGGTGGTCGGCGAGAACCCGGACGGGACGCCGATCACCCGGAACTACGACGCCACGACCCTCAGTCCCGGCGACACCCGCGTGTCGGATCAGCTGGGGCTGTCGGTCCAGCTGCAGGACGTCGGGGCGTACACGCTGCTGATCGCCAAGCACGACCCGGGGCAGGGCATCATCTGGCTCGCGTTCATCTCGCTGATCGCCGGGATCACGATCACGTTCTACCTGCCGCGCCGCCGCGTCTGGACGCGGCTGACCGCGGACGGACGCCTGGCGGTCGTGTGGCGCTCGGACCGCTACGTCGACGTCGAGCGGGAGTTCGGCCGGCTGCTCGACGACCTGGTGGCGGTCCGCCGGCCGGGGGAGACGCCCGCCCCGGGCGGCGCCTGACGCCGGCCCGGAGCGGCACGCTAACGCCGATGCACAAGGTTGCGACGGACGGACGGGTACTGAACCGCAACCCGACCCGCTGCTACCGTTACGACACGACGAGCAGTGCGGCGTCCCGCGACGCCGAGGCACCGACAGGAGACCCATGACCGCACGTGAGACGGCCATCGCGGCCATCGCCAAGCACCGTGTCGCCTCCACCCAGAAGTACCTCGAGGACGCCGGCCAGGCCATCTACGGCCAGTACGTCTTCCACGAGGATGCGCAGCGCGAATACCTCGCCAAGCCGATCTTCCGGAAGCTCCGCCGGACCATCGACGGGCTCGAGCCCTTCGACCCGGCGATCGTGGACGCGGTCGCCCACGGCGTGAAGGAGTGGGCCATGGCGCATGGCGCCACCCACTACACCCATTGGTTCGTGCCGATGACCGGCTCCACGGCCGAGAAGCACGATTCGTTCCTCAACCCGAGCGGCGAGGGCCGGACGCTCGCCGAGTTCTCGGGCAAGAACCTGGTCCAGGGGGAGCCCGACGCCAGCTCGTTCCCGTCGGGCGGCATCCGGGCCACCTTCGAGGCCCGCGGGTACACCGCCTGGGACGTGACGAGCCCGATCTTCCTCCAGGTCGAGCCCAACGGCGTCACGATGACCATCCCGACGGCCTTCGTCTCGTACACCGGCGAGGCGCTCGACCACAAGATCCCGCTGCTGCGCTCGCAGGAGGCGCTCGGCACCCAGGCGCTGCGCGTCCTGCGCTGGTTCGGCAACACGACCGCGACCCGCGTGTTCACGAACATCGGGCCCGAGCAGGAGTACTTCCTGGTCGACCGCCGCCTGGCCGAGCAGCGCCCGGACCTCGTCCTCACCGGGCGCACGCTGTTCGGCGCCCCGTCGCCGAAGGGCCAGGAGCTGGAGGACCAGTACTTCGGCCCGATCCGCGAGCGGATCCTCGCCTTCATGATGGACCTGGACCGCGAGCTGTGGCGCCTGGGCATCCCGGCCAAGACCCGCCACAACGAGGTGGCGCCCGGCCAGTTCGAGATGGCCCCGGTGTACGAGCCCACCTCGGTGGGGTCCGACCACAACATGGTCGTGATGAGCCTGATGCGGCGCATCGCCCGCCAGCACGACCTGACCTTCCTGATCCACGAGAAGCCGTTCGCCGGCATCAACGGCTCGGGCAAGCACAACAACTGGTCGATGGGCACGGACGACGGCGAGAACCTCCTCGACCCGGGCAACGACCCGCATGCCAACGCCCAGTTCCTCGCGTTCCTCGTCGCGGTCATCGAGGCCGTCAACACGCACGCCGACCTGCTCCGCGCGAGCATCGCGGACGCCGGCCAGGACCACCGCCTCGGGGCGAACGAGGCGCCGCCGGCCATCATGTCGATCTTCCTGGGCTCGCAGCTCGAGGACGTCGTCGAGCAGCTCGCGAAGGGCGCCGCCTCGACGTCCAAGAAGGGCGGCTCGATGCAATTGGGGGCGACGTCGCTGCCGGAGCTGGCGATGGACTCCACGGACCGCAACCGGACCTCGCCGTTCGCCTTCACCGGCAACAAGTTCGAGTTCCGCGCCGTCGGGTCGTCGGCCCCCATCTACTGGCCGCAGACCGTGCTCAACACGGCCGTCGCCGACTCGCTGTCGGGGATCGCCGACCAGCTCGAGAAGATCAAGCCCGACGACTTCGCCGGGCTGACCGCGATCCTCTCGAAGATCGTCGGCGCGAACAAGCAGGTCCTCTTCGAGGGCAACGGCTACTCGGAGGAATGGCATGCCGAGGCGGCCAAGCGCGGCCTGCCCAACAACCCGACCACCGTCGACGCCCTCCCGGCGCTGACGACGGCCAAGGCCAAGAAGCTGTTCTCATCCTTCGGCGTGCTCTCGGAGCGCGAGCTGGCCTCGCGCGTCGAGATCAACTGGGAGCGCTACGTCAAGGTCAGCAACATCGAGGCCAGCTGCGCCCTGGACATGGCCCGGACGCTGATCCTGCCGGCCACCGCGGCCTATCTCGGGCGGCTGTCCGGCGCCAGCGCGTCGAAGGGGATCGCCTCGGTGTGCACGACCGTCGCCAGGCTCGCCGACGACCTCGTCGAGGCCATCGACGCGCTCGAGCACGCACAGCACGCCGCCCACAAGGCGGGGAGCGTCCACAAGGAGGCCCGCGTCTTCGTCGACAAGGTCATCCCGGCGCAGAACGCGCTGCGCGAGGTGGCCGACGAGCTCGAGACCCTCGTGGCCGACGATCTCTGGCCGCTCCCGAAGTACCGCGAGCTGCTCTTCCTGTTCTGAGAGCTGGCCCGCGTCGAGCGGGCCGTCGACCGCCGCACGACCGCCCGGCCGGGGCTTCCCGGCCGGGCGGTATCCTTGTCGCGCGACGGTGCCCGGAGGCGACCGCGACTCGACTGAGCCAAGGCCGTCGGCCGAATGGAGGATCCATGGACCCGATCTACACCGGTGGACTGCTCATCACCGGAGCCGTCGTCTGGGTCGTGTGCGCGATCTACGCGTATCGCGGCGCCCCGAAGTTCGGGCGACGCGCCGCGGTCTGGGGGGCCATGGGGATCATCTTCGGCCCGATCGCCCTGATGATCCTGTACATCCTCCCGAAGCAGGGCGGCACGGGGTCGAGCGGGTCCGGGTCGAGCCACAAGACGACGCAGGCCGACCTCTACGAGGTCCCCAAGCACAAGTAGGACCGGCGCCGGGCCGGGGATCGCGCCCCCGGCCGCGGCGGGCTGCATGGATCTGCGGCGCTGCGGTGTTGTAGAGGTCGACAGGGGAAGATGGCCGGGCTGGACCGGCGGCCCCGGGTCACTGGAGACCTGACATGCACGACCTCGACCTGGATCTCGACGCCGGTCTCGACCGGCGCCTCGCGGCGATGGAATCACGCGTGCCGGTCGCCGGCGCCCCACCGGCGCTCGGTGCGACCGGTCGGCGATCCCGCCGGTTCGCCCTGTCGCTCAGCGCGGCACCCGTCCTCGTCCTCGCCATCGCCGCGACCGCTGGCGCCGCGGTCGTGGCCAGCGGGCTGGTCAGGGGCTACCCGGGCATCCAGAACGACGGCCAGCCGATGGCCGGCGCCCACATGGAATGCCTGACACCGCCGCAGGCCGCGGCGCTGCTCGCCGCGCACGGCTTCACGACGGTCACCTGGCAGGTGGAGTCCGGGACCGCGGGCGTCAAGGGCGAGGGGTCGAGCATCCAGCGGACGACGCCGCCGGCGCACGGCTACGTCGTGCCGGGCTCGCTCCTGGAGGACGGCAGCGTGATCATGGTCGTCGACCAGCGGGTCGGTGCCACCGGGACCGGGGCCTGCCCGGACCTGCCGATGCCGTGATGGAGACCGTCCGACAGCCCCTCGCCGTCGTGACCGGTTCGGGCCGGGAGGACACGGCCGCGTTCGAGGCGGCCGTCCAGCCTCACTACCCCGCACTCCTGCGTCGGCTCGTGCTGGTCCTGGGCAACGAGCACGACGCCGAGGACGTCGCCCAGGATGCGTACCTGCGGGCGTTCCGGTCGTGGGACCGGTTCGACGGCACCGATGTCCGCGCCTGGCTATACACGATCGCGCTGCGCCTGGCATTCAACCAGCTCCGCGGGCGCCGCCGGCTCGTCGCCGCGCTCGCGCGGCTCGACCCGGTGCCCTGGGTCGATCCAGTGGACCCGGACCTGTGGGTGGCGCTCTCGTCCCTCGAGCCGCGGACGCGCACCGCGCTCCTCCTCAGTGCGGTCGACGGCTACACCCACGCCGAGATCGCGTCGATCCTCCAGGTGCCGCAGGGGACCGTCGCCAGCTGGCTGTCGCGCGGCCGGGCCAGCCTGAAGGAGCGCCTCGCGCGATCGTGACGGCCGCGCCGGCCCCCCGGCGCGGCAACCGCGTCGTGCGGCGGCGCGCATCTTGGACCGACGCGATAGGCCAACGATGCCGCACGATACGCGGATGCACGACGTGGCCGAGATCCGGCCGATGCGCTCGCTCGGCCTGCTCTCCGTCGCGCACGCCGTCAACCACGCTCAGGCCGTCCTGCTGCCGCTGATCTACCTCAAGATCATCGACGAGTTCGGGGTCAGCGTGGAGAGCATCGCCTTCCTGGCGGCGATCGGGGCGGTGGCGTCCGGGCTCGTCCAGCTGAGCTACGCGTCGCTGACCCGACTCGTCTCGCGGCGGCGCCTCCTGGCCGGCGGCGGCATCCTGTTCGGCGGCGGGTTCGCCCTCCAGGCGCTCGCGGTCAACATGCCCACGTTCGCCATCCCGAATATCGCGTCGCGGATCGGCGGCTCCCCGCAGCACCCGGTGGGCAACGGCCTGCTGGCCGAGCAGTTCCCGACGGATCGGCGCGGGTTCGCCATCAGCGCCCATATCGCCGGCGGCAACGTGGGGACCGTGGTCGTGGCCATCGTGGGCGTCCCGCTCATCGCCCTCGTCGGCTGGCGCTGGACCTCGGTCATCTTCGGCATCCCGGCGATCGTCATCGCGCTGCTGATCCTGGCGTTCGTGAAGGAGCGCGGGACGGACCGCGCCGCCGCCATCGCGAGCGGCAGCGTCCGGACCGCGCTCGGGCGGGTCATGCGCGACCGCGACCTGCGCTGGCTGTACCTGACGTCGGCGCTGGGCGGCGGCGGCCGCGGCCTCGGCGTGGTCAACCTGTTCGTGCTCATCTACCTGACCGAGGTCCTCGGCTTCGACGAGGCCACAGCCGGGTTGATGTACGGGGCGCTCATCGTCTTTTCCGTGCCGATGCCGCTGGTGGCCGGCTGGCTCTCGGACCGGATCGGCCGGAAGCCGCTGATCGTGGGGGTCTACCTCGGCGGGGCGCTCGGGTTCGTCGTGTTCCTCCTCGCCGGCACATCCCTCGTCGGGCTGTGGGCCGGGATCATCCTGATGGGGCTGTTCAGCTTCGCCGAGAGTCCGCAGCTCCAGGCGCTGCTGGGGGATATCGCGCCGCCATCGATCCGCGACGCGTCGTATGCGGTCTACTTCGCGTTCGCGTTCGGCATCGGCTCGTTGTGGACCGCCCTCTACGGGGTGGTGATCCAGAGCGCCGGAAAGGCGGCCGGCGTCCCGATCGTCTTCGGGCTCATGGCCGTGACGTTCCTGCTCGCCGCGCTCGGCACGCTGCCGATCCACGCCGACGCGCGCGCCCGCTCGAACGCGGCGCACGAGGCCGAGACGGCCATCGGCGACTAGGCGGCGCTGGCCTTCCGGGCGGCGGCGAGGTACGGCGCGACGGCGGCCGCCTCGAGCGGCTTCGAGAACAGGTAGCCCTGGCCGAGGTCGGCGCCGAGCGCGCGGACCCGCTCGAACTGGTCCTCGGTCTCGATGCCCTCGGCGGTGACCGTCAGCCCGAGCGCCTTCGCGAACGCGATCGTGGCGTGGACGATGGCACCACTGCGCGGGTCGCGGCCCAGCCCGGCGACGAAGGACCGGTCGATCTTGAGCGTGTCGAGCGGGAAGCGCTGGAAGTAGCTGAGGCCGGAGAACCCGGTCCCGAAGTCGTCGACGGCGATGCGCACCCCGAGGTCCCGGATGCGCCGCATCAGGAGGTCCGAGGCGTCGGCGTCGAGCATCGCGGACTCGGTGATCTCGAGCTTGAGGTTCGACGGCGAGAGGTCCGCCCGTTCGAGCGCCGACGAGATCGTCTCGAGCAGCCCGGGGTCGCGGAACTGGCGGCTCGAGAGGTTGACGCTCAGGTCGATCGGACGGCCGCCGGGCTGGCGGGGCCACGCGCTCGCCTGCCGGCAGGCCTCCTCGAGGACGAACCGTCCGAGCGGCACGATCAGCCCGCTCTCCTCGGCGACGCCGATGAAGTCGGCCGGGGCGAGGCGGCCGCGCTGCGGGTGGTCCCAGCGGATGAGCGCCTCCATCTCGACCGGGGCGCGGTTGCGCAGGTCGATGATCGGCTGGTAGACGACGGCGATCTGGCCGGCGCCGATCGCCCGGCGGAGCTCCGCCTCCAGCTCCAGGCGCGACCAGGCCCGTGCCCGCATCGCGGGCTCGTAGCACTCGTGGCGGCCCTTGCCGGCGGTCTTGGCCGCGTACATCGCGACGTCGGCCCGGGCGAGCAGGTCGTCCGCGTCGTCGACCTCGGTGTCCACCATGGCGATGCCGACGCTGGCGGTCACGGAGACCTCGCGACCGATGTCCACGGGGCTCGCCAGCTGCGCGAGGAGCCGGTCGGCGATCTCCACGGCGTGGGCGACATCGCCGATCTCCTCGAGCAGGACCGCGAACTCGTCGCCGGACAGCCGGCAGGCGGTGTCGCCCGGGCGGATCGTGTCCGTGAGGCGCCGCGACACCTCGACGAGGAGGCGGTCGCCGGAGCCGTGGCCGAGGGTGTCGTTGACGTTCTTGAAGTCGTCGAGGTCGATCAGCAGGACCGCCGGCATCGCCCGGCCGCGGCGGCGCCGGGCGAGCGAGTGGGCGACGCGGTCGGTGAAGAGGCCGCGGTTGGCGAGCCCGGTCAGCGGGTCGTGGAACGACTGGTGGCGGAGCTGGGCCTCGAGGTCCGTGCGTTCGGTCACGTCGTGCGCGTTGATGACCAGGCCGCCGACAGCCGGGTCGTCGAGCAGGTTGTGCGCGGTCCATTCGAAGGCAAGCCAGCGGCCGTCGCGATGCAGGAGCCGTGTCTCGCCCACGATCTCCCCGTCAGGACGCTCCGCGATGGCCGCGAGATGGCGCAGGAAGATGTCGCGATCGTCGGGATGGACCTCGTCGACGAAGGCCTGGCCGACCCGGTCGTCCGGGCTGTAGCCGAGGAGCCGTTCGACCGCGACGCTCTCGTACATGATCCGTCCGTCGCGGTCGACGACCACGAAGAGGTCCGAGGCGTGCTGGACCAGGGAGCGGAAGCGCGCTTCGCTGTCGGCCAGCGTGTCGGTCAGCTGGCGGAGCCGTCGGTTCTGGCGGTCGAGTCGCCGCGAGGTGCCGTCGAACGCGGCGATCAGCAGGGCCGCGAGCAGGATCGCGATCGCGGCCGCGATCAGGAAGACATCGCGCCGGTGGCAGCGATGTTGGCGTCGATGGCCGCCGCATCCTGGTAGATCTCGTAGGCGGCGATGACCTTGCCATCCGGACCGGTGACCGGGAGGTAGACCTCCAGCAAGCCGGTCGGCGATGCCGTGCTCGAACTCGTTCTCGGCTGCCGAGGCGTCCGAGATGTCGTGCGAGATCTCGCCGGCGAAGGCTTCCTGCAGGTCGGCATCGACATCGAAGCGCTGGCCGCGCAGCGCCGGCAGGTCGGAGAACAGCACGGTGCCGTCCGAACCCCAGATCTTGATGCGGAGGAGGTTGCCCGACCCGACCAGCCGTTCGAGCTGGGCATCGATCTGCCGGCCGCCGGCGCTGTCGGGGGTGCCCATCGCGCCCTCGGTCAGGATCGGGTCGACGAAGGCGCGGACCACCGATTCGGCGCTGCGCACGGCCTCGTCGGTGGCCGAATCGCGGACGTGGTCGGTGACGACCTCCGCCGTGAGCAGGGAGGCGCCCAGCACCGAGCCGACCACCGCCGCGACGAGGACCGCGCGAGGTCCCAGCCAGTGCGGCGGTCGGATGCGGCGTCCGCGGTGTGGTCGGTCGTCCGATCCGGTATCGGGCAAGCCAGGCGCTCCGTATGGCATGCGGCACCCGCCCCGGGGTGTCGCCTCTCTGCACCATAGGCTCGCGCGCGAGGCCGGGTCAGGGTCGCGGTGGTCCGGTACCCGATGGGACCATGGTCATGGGCAGGTACGGGCACGGCACGCACTGATCCGTGCTCGCGGTGGCATTGCGGCCTGGTGCGCTATCATCCGCAGGCCCTGTACAACGGGCACCTCGGTCGGGGCGTGGCGCAGCTTGGTAGCGCGCATCGTTCGGGACGATGAGGTCGGAGGTTCAAATCCTCTCGCCCCGACCAAACCTGCCTCTCGTCTCGAGGACGCTCGATGAGCCACTCGATTGGCCGGACGCGACCTTGGTGCGCGGCGACGCCGTCGATGTGGTCGCCCGGCTCAAGGAAGAGTCCGACGTGCCTCTACGCGCGCACGGCAGCCTGTCGATGAACCGAGCGCTCTTGGCAGCCGGCTTGGTCGACCGCGTGCAGGTCACCATCTTCCCCGTGGTCACAGGCCAGACCGGAGCGCGCCCGATCTTCGAAGGTGCAGCCGACTTCGACCTCGAGTTGATCGCGGGCAGGACCCTCGACGGCCACACCCAGGAGCTCACCTACCGGCCGACGCTTCACCGCTGATCGCGGTCGACGCCGAGTCAGACATGTCGGTGGAGGTCGGACTCGGACGTGGTCGGGACGTCGTCGTCCCGCGGCGGCTGCCCCCATCCCATCTGTGCGACGTCTCCCTGCGGCATCGAGAGATGGATGACGTCGTGGTCGACGTTGGCGATCGCAGAAGCGGGAATGTAGATCTCACCGGCCCGCCCGTCGATCGAGGTGAGCACGTAGTTCTGGCCGACCCGCTGCACGGCGCCGACCCGCTTTCCATCATTCCCGACCACCGCCCAGCCGGGCTGGAGATCCGCCATTCGCAACTTGTGGTGGGCCTCCTCCGCGTGCACCAACCATAGCGCGTTCTTGCGCGGGGTGGGCGCGAGGAGGATACCTTCAGGTCCGGGCCATGCCGCTCGTCGCTGCGTGCTGGCCGACCCGTCCAAGCCGATGGCGGTGGATGTTGCCGAGCTACCTGATCCCTGCGGCGACAAGCAGCTGGCACGGCCCGACAAAACCGTTCGCACCCTCGAACGTGGCCAAAGCCGTTTCGATCTCGACCCAAGCCTCGTTGCGTTCGGACTCGGACAAGCCGGAGAGCATCTGGCGCAGCGCTCCGAACGACTCCCGTTCGAGCAGAACACACTCGGCGGCCGACGTCAGCCGAAGTGGCGCGTCGACCAGGCGGGTCTCGACGTCGTGAAAGCCGGCGGTCTCTAAGGCGGCCGCGACCACGCCCGGCGCTCCGAGGCTGAACGGCCCGGGCTGTCCTGGGAGCAGCGGCGGCAGCGCAGCACGTCGCCTGATGATCGACATCGGGATCGAGTTGAACTGATTGCGTTCGGGCGTCGAGTAGACGATGGCCGCGACCCGTCCGCCGTCGCGCAATGCGCGGCGCATGTTCCCGAGCGCCTCTTGCTGGTCGGGGAAGTAGGTCAGTCCGAGGCGCGAGATCACGGCATCGAACGATCCGGGCTCCACCTCGAGGTCCTCGCCGTCCATCACTCGGGTCGTCACGTTCGACAGTCCGGCCGTCGAGGCCTCAGCCTGGGCAAATTCGAGGATCACGGGGGAGATGTCGGTGGCGAGAACAGTCCCGCTCGGCCCGACCCGTTGGGCCGCCGCGATCGTCTGCCCGCCCGCACCCGCGGCGACGTCCAGGACCCGAGCACCGCCCTTGATGCCAGCCATGTCGAGCATCGCCTGGGTCGCATGGCCAAGCCAGGCCTCCAGCGTCGGCCCCCACCGGTGCCACGCCTCGGCGGTCGTCTGCCATTGCTCGCGGGTGGTGCTCTTGTATGCGACTGGGTCGAAGACCCGAACCTCCGATGTCGACATCGACAACGACCTCCTCCCGCGAGGCGGTGATGCTACTCCCACGGCCGCCGAGTCACGCGACGGACGGCAGCTGTCGGGCGCGCCCTCGCACCGGAAACCCCGTAGTGCTCCGGTTGTTCGGGTCGTGCGCGCGACATACCGTCGAGTCGACCTCGACCGCACGCCCGGAGGTACCGAGATGACCGCTTCCGCGCCCGACCGCGCGATCCCACACGACCCGGCCGCCGAGCGGCTCGGCCAGACGCTCATCGACGACGTCGTCGCCGGGGACTTCGACGCGTTCGAGCAGCTTCTTGCGCCGGATGTCCGGTTCCGGGCGCTGACCCCGCGGACGATCCGCCAGGAATCGACCGCCGCGGCCACGCGCGCCGTCATCGAGGGCTGGTTCGAAGGGACCTCGGACCGGGAGCTGCTGGCCTCGAGCGTGGACTCGATCGTCGACCGGCTCCTGGTTGGCTTCCGCATCCGGCTCTGGGAGGAGGGCATCCGCCGGGTCGTCGAGCAGCGCGTCGTGGCACGGGTGGCCGACGGCCGCCTGACGGACGTCGCCCTGGTCTGCTCGGGCTTCGCGATCGTCGAAGAGGCTGGTCCGATCGCCACCGCGCCATCGGCTGGCGTTCGCGCCGATCGTCGGCTCGATGGACTCGGCCTGAGCTGCGCCACGCTGACCCCGACGATCCGGGCGGAGGTCCTTGCCCTCGAGCCGGGCCAGACGCTCGAGATCCTGACCGACGACCCCTCGGCGGAGGACGGCCTCCGTTCATGGGGGCGCATGACCGGCCACCACGTGGTCGGCCGCGAGCAGGCCGGCGAGGCCGCTGCCCGCTACTTCATCCGACGCGCTGCTGCGCCGGGAAACGAATCGACCTCAGGAGGCACGAACTGATGGCTACGATCATCGTCAACGCGACGCACGGACCGGAAGACCCGGAGCGCGCGACCCTCCCCTTCGTCGTGGCGAACGTCGCGGCGACCGCCGATCAGGATGCGATCGTGCTTCTGACCATCGAAGGAGCCTGGCTCGCCGTGAAGGGCCGTGCCGACGGCGTCGTGGCCGATACGCTCCCGGCGCTTTCGGATGTCATGGCCCAGTTCGTTGCGGCCGGCGGTCGGATCTGGGCCTGCGGCGCGTGCACGAAGCCACGCGCGATCACCGCGGACGACCTGGTCGACGGCGCGTCCATCGTCAGCGCGGCGCAGGTCGTGGAGCTCCTCGCATCGGGTGCCGCTTCGTTAACCTTCTGACCCAGGATGCGGTCCTCCACGCTGGTCGGTCGAGATCGAGAGCTCGCCACCGTTCGTCGCGCGGTCACTGACGCTCGGCGGCGCCGCGGTGGCGTGCTCCTGGTCGCCGGTGAGGCGGGGATCGGCAAGACGGCGCTGATCGAGCACGCCCTCGACCGGCGAGGCCTGGTGGTCCTGGGCGGCACGGCGGGTCGTGCCGGCGCCATGCCGCTGGGGCCTCTCGTGGCGGCGATCCGCTTCCACCCCGCCTGGCCCGAGATCGGTCCAGCCGTCATCGAGCGGGTCGGGCGTGGCAGGCCTGGCGGCGACGCGGCCCGCATCCTGCTGGGCCTGGATCCATCGACGGAAGTCCCGTCGCGGGTCCTCGAGCCTGCGTCGCCGGTCATCGCCGAGGGCCGAGCTGATGTCCTCGAGGTCGTATGCGAGGTCCTCGTCGAGCTCGCCCGACGCCGCCCGCTCGTGCTCGTCGTGGAGGATCTCCAGGATGCCGACCATGCCACCCTGGAGGCCCTCGCGGTGATCGCCGCGCGAGCCGCCCACGAGCCCCTTCTGGCGATCGGCGCATACCGCACCGACGAGATCCCGCGCGGCAGTGGGGTCCGGCGCCTGCGGGTGGAACTCCGCAGGATCGGACGGTTCGAGGAGGTGGAGCTCGGCGCGTTGGATGCCGAGGCGACCATCGAGCTGGCAAGTCAGGTGCTGGGCGCCCGGCCGGACGACACACTGGCCGGGCGGCTCGTCGATCGGAGTCAGGGCCTTCCGCTCTTCGTGGAGGAGCTCGCCGCTGCCCTGCTCCGAGATGACGCCGTATCCGTCTCGGGCGACCGGGCCACGCTCGCCCGGGCCGACCTGCCGATCCCCGACACCCTGCGCGACAGTATCCTCGCGCGCACGGACGGCCTGAGCCCCGCGGCCCGTCGGGCGCTCGTGACGGCGGCGCTGCTGGGCGATCCGATCGACGGGTCGCTCATCGACGAGCTCGTCCCGGACGCCGGTGCGTGGTCGAGGGAGGGTCTCGAGTGCGGCATCCTCACCGATCGGGACGGGGTCGTGGGGTTCCGCCACGCGCTCGTTCGCGAGGTGCTGGTCGACGAGCTGCCGGCTCCCGAGCGCCGCTCGCGACACCGTCACGCCGCGGCGTTGCTCGCGGATCGGGAAGCCGAGCCGCTGGTCATCGCCGAGCACTGGCTCCGCGGCGGCGAGCCTCAGGAGGCCATCCCCTGGCTCCTCTCGAGCGCCGATGCGTCGCGTCGCGTCCACGCCTATCGTGATGCCGCGGACGGTTACCGCCGCGCGCTCGAGGAGGACCGCGGCACGCTCGCGTCCCGGGTCGCCATCACCGAGCGGCTGGCCGAGTCCGCGGAGCTGGCGGGCTCGCCAGCCGATGCCTCCCGGGCGTGGGAGCGGGCGGCAGCCGAGCGGGCTGAGGAGGGCCGGGGCGACCTCGCCGCGCAGGCGCATGCGCGCCGGGCCCGCTGCCTCGAAGTCCTCGGCCGGTGGGCGCGAGCGATCGACGCCCGCCTCGCCGCCGCTGACGCCTTCGCCGCGGCCGGTCTCCCGGCAGAAGCGGCGACCGAGCGCCTCGCGGCTGCCGCCCATCTCCGTTCCGCTGGGAGCTTCAGCGCCGCACAGGAGCTCCTGACGGTGACGCGGACGGAGGCTGCTGCCGCCGGGCGGGTCGACCTGGTGGCCCGGGCGACCGGACTCGACGGCAATGTGCGGGCGCGACTCGGCCGGTTCGAGGAAGGTCTCGCCCTTGTCCGCGAGGGTCTGTCGCTGGCGCTCGACGGGGGCCACGTCGCGGCGGCCGCCGAGCTGTACCAGCGGCTCGCCGACTCGCTCGAGCACGGCGGTCACTACGATCCGGCGCGGTCGGCCTACGTCGAAGGCGCCGAGTACTGCCGGACCCAGGCGCTCGGGTCATCGGCGCAACTGTGCGTAGCGTGCATGACGATGGTTCTCTGGCAGACCGGGCAATGGTCGCGCGCCGAGCAGATGGGGCGCGACGTGATCCGCTCGGGGGACGCGACGCTCCATGCCCGCGCCGTCGCCGAAGGCATCGTCGGCATCATCGCCGCGCTACGCGGAAGCGCGACGCGAGCGCGCCCACATCTGGAGGCATCGGTCCAGCTCGCCCGCCACATCGAGCTCGCGGCCATGGACCTGACGTCGACGTGGGGGCTAGCCCTGTGCGACCGACTCGACGGTGACGAGGCCGCCGTGCTGGAGCGCTGTGCCCGACTGCGCGAGCGGTGGAGCCGGACGGAGGAGCGCCACTACATCGTGCCCGCGCTGCGCTGGGCGGCCACCGTCTACGGAGATCTCGGGGACGGCGCTGGCGTCCGGGCCTGCGCCGAAGCCCTCGCCCGGATCGCCGCCCAGACTGCCCAGCCCGAGGCGGTAGCGGCTCTCGGCGCGACGCTCGGCGCCGCAGCCTGGATCGACGGGGAAGTCGAAACCGCGGCGCAGCATCTCGTCAGCGCCCTCGAAGCGGTCTCCTCCCGCGACCTGCCGCTGGACCGGGCCGAGATCGGGCGCCGCGCCGGGATCGCGGTCGTTCGCGCCGGCCGCCGCGACGAGGGCGTCGCGCTGCTCGTGGCCGCGGCCCGCACGGCCCGCCGCCTCGGCGCGATCCCACTGGGGCGGGCGATCGCCGCCGACCTCGCGATGATCGGCGAGTCCGTCGAGCGTCGGCTGGGGCCACGCGAGGCACGCAGGCTCGCGGACCATGGCCTGACTCGGCGCGAGCTCGAGGTCGTGCGCCTCGTCGCCCGGGGCATGACGAGCCGTCAGATGGGCCAGTCGCTCTTCATCAGCCCGCGCACCGTCGAGATGCACGTCGGCAGCGCGCTCCTGAAGCTCGACTGTCAGACGCGTGCGGAGGCCGTCCAACGTCTGGCGACCCTGGGGCTGCTTACCCCGGCGACGACGGGCTGAGATCAAGGGGCAAGTGGAGTTCGAGACCTTCTCCCGCTCGAGAGAGCCTCAACGCGTTCGCAGCGATGAGGTAGGTTCCGTCGGGCCGAGTCCTCTCGCCCCGACCAGACTGACCTTCTGGCACGCGGACGAAGGCAAATAGGCTGCGGCCCACCGAGCCCTCCGGCCGGGCCTGCTGGTGCGCGTCCCGGGCCGGCGCCCGGCTGAGCGCAGGACCTGGCACAGGCATCCGCTCGCCTTGAGTGTCGATCTGGCGCCGGCCGGCTGGTGAACAGGGCCCGGCCGACGCTCGTCGGCCCGGCGCTGTCGGTGGGGGATACTGCAGCAGTGCGACCCGCTGCGCCCCATTCGCCCGACCTCGAGCTCGATCCGGGGATCCGCTCGGCCGACCTCGTGGCCGCCTTCTCGCTGGCCACCGACCTTGGCCTCGGCCTGCCCATGGAGCACGCCCTCCGCTCGTGGCTGATCGCCGACCGCCTCGCCGCGCGGATGGGCCTCGGAGCGGCCGACCGCCAGGATCTCTACTACGTCGTGACGCTTGCCTGGGTGGGCTGCGTCGCGGACACGCCCGAGGTGGCGCACTGGTTCGGCGACGACATCGCCTTTCGGCGTGACAGCTTCGGCGTGGACCGGGCCGGCCTGCCGATGATGGCCTACTCGCTGCGCAAGGTGGGAGCCGGCGCGCCCCTCGTCCAGCGGCTCAGGCTGGGCGTCGCGCTCGTGTCCACCGGTGGGGCCCCGGTCGCCCGCGGCTTCATGTCGCACTGCATCTCCACCGCCCGGATGGCCGAGCGCCTCGGGTTGGGCGCCGGCGTCGCGCACCAGCTCCTGCAGGTGTTCACGCGGTGGGACGGAAAGGGCGTGCCCGAGGGGGTCGGCGGGGAGCAGATCGCACCAGCCGTGCGCCTCTTCCACGTCGCCGACAGCGTAGAGGTCCTGCACCGCATCCACGGCCGTCCCGGCGCCGTCAAGCTGGCCAAGGAGTGGCGGGGCACGCAGTTCGCCCCCGACGTGGTGGACGCCTTCTTAGCCGACGCCGAGGCCGTCCTCGCTGGCCTCGACAAGGTCGGCGACTGGAACGACGAGATCGCGGACCAGGTCGGCCTGCAGCGTCGCCTGCCGGAAGCGGAGATCGACACGGCCATGGAGGCCCTGGCGGACTTCACCGACCTCCGGTCGTCCTCGCGCGGCGGACACTCGCGCAGGGTGGCGGCGCTGGCGGCGCTGGCGGCCGAGCTCTCTGGCCTGCCGCCCGCTGACGCCGCAACGCTCCGCCGGGCCGGACTGCTTCACGACCTGGGGATGAACGGCCTGCCGGCCACGATCCTCGAGAAGCCCGGCCCGCTGTCCAAGAGCGAGGCAGAGCGGATGCGGATGCACGCCTACTACACGCACCGGATGCTCTCCCGACCGCCCGCCCTCGGGCGGATCGGCGCGATCGCCGCGCTCGCGAACGAACGCCTCGACGGCTCCGGGTACCACCGCGGGCTCGCCGGCTCGGCGATCCCAGCCACAGGCCGCATCCTCGCCGCCGCGGATGCCTTCGCCGCCATGAGCGAGGCACGACCGTACCGCGAGGCCCTGACCGAGAGGGCGGCCGCCGACCAGCTCCGGGGCGAGGTCCGGGCTGGGCGCCTCGCGGCCGATGCGGTTGACGCGGTGCTCGAGGCCGCGGGGCAGCGGCGGGCCCGCCGCCACACGGGGCCAGGCGGGCTCACCGCGCGCGAGGTGGAAGTGCTGCTGCTGATCGCCCGGGGCGCGTCGAACAAGCAGGTGGCCGGGCTCCTGGGGATCACGCCCAAGACGGCGGGCACCCACATCGAGCGCATCTACTCCAAGATCGGCGCCTCCACGCGCTCGACGGCCACGCTGTTCGCGATGCAGCAGGGCCTGCTCGACTCGCTCGAACCGCTCAATTCGTAGGGCGAACGCCGGACGACACGGGGTTGCCCAGCCCGTAGCGTGCCCCCTGCACCAACCAGCAGGGGAGAAACGCAGTTGACATCCCAGGCAGGCGGCCAGGCCACAATCGCACCGGCCGCACCCAGCGGCGGCGACCCAGCCCGCGCCGCAGCCCGGCAGTTCGTCGCGGCCGTCGCGGCCCGCGACTTCCGCGGCATGTTCGACCTCCTGGCTCGCGACGCCGCCCTCCGATACCTCATCCCGAGCGGCCCGGGGGCAGTCACCGGCGCCGCCGAGGTCGTCGCCAGGTACACAGACTGGTTCGGCGACGCGGACGCCGTCGAGGTCCGGGAGGTCCTCACCGAGCGGATGGCCGACCGCACCTCGGCCCGGTACCAGTTCCGCACCTACGCCGACGGCGCCTGGGAGCTCGTCGAGCAGCAGGTCTACCTCGACGTCGACCCCGACGGGCGCATCGCCCGGCTTGACGTCCTCTGCTCCGGCTTCCGGCCGGCTGGCGAGGGGGACGCGCCCAGGGCCGCGGCACAGTCGGGCGTCCACCACTTCGACGCCGGGGCCATGGGTTGCGCCGACGGCCTGGCGGACGAGTTCCGCCGGCGCATCGGCGCCATCCCCCTAGGCGACGTCCTCGTGGTCGTCGCGCGCGACCCGGCGGCGAAGGAGGACCTGCCGCCGCTGGCCCGGATGCTGGGCCAGACGGTCCGTTCCACCGAGGCGACCGGCGACGGGCGCCACCAGTTCACGATCGAGAGGACCCGATGAGCGACATGCTGATCTTCAATTGCACGCACGGCAAGGACGAGGCCGAGCGGGCGACGCTCCCGTTCGTCGCGGCGAATATCGCGGCGACCGCGGGACAAAGCGCGGTTGTCTTGTGCACGATCGACGCCGTCTGGCTCGGAACGCACGGCGGCCTCGACGGGATCGCCTCCCCGGGCCTGCCGGTGCTGGCCGACCTGTATGCGCAGTTCATCGGCAACGGCGGCGAGGTCTGGCTGTGCGGCGCCTGCACCAAGCCGCGCGGGATCGGCGAGGAGCAGGTGGCCGACGGCGCGAGGATCGTCGGGGCGGCCAAGGTGGTCGAGGAGATCGTGGCCGGCGCGAAGACGGTCGCCTTCGCGTAGTGCCCGATCTGCCTCGCCCTTCGCAACCCGGACGCGGTCGTCCTGCGCACGGGAACGACCGCGAGCTGAGTGACCGGGCTTCGGATCCACGATCCGTGCGCCTGTAAGGCGGCGGTGTGATGTCAGCAATGTGCCACGCACGCGTTCGCTGCGCCCCGGCGTCGGCTGGGCCGGCAGCAACCTCGAATTGACTAGGCCAGATCCACGTCGTGGAGAGCGGCGCGGGGAGCCGAGAGGAAGGACCATGAAGATGAACGCACAGCATGAGAAGGGATCCGGAACCGGGCGCGCACCAAACCAACGCCTGCATGCCCGAGCGCTCATCGTGATCGTCGCGGCCCTCGCTCTGACGCTCAGCGCTTGTGCGTCGAACGGCGCCTCGTCGGTGCCAGCGGCGACCACCACGGTCGCACCGGCATCGGCCGCTCCCACGGCAGCTGGCGGGGAGGGCAACAACGTCGCGGTGTGGACCCTGTCGTCAACAACGAAGGCCGGGGTGGGCACGTACCTCGTGGCCGAATTCGACGACTGGCGAGGATCCCCTGACCGTCTACGTCTTCAACAAGGACGTGCCCGGTTCTGGGACGAGCGCCTGCAACGCGAGCTGCTCGAAGACCTGGCCGCCGCTGCTCCTGAGTGACGGCGCCACCGCGGGTGTCAGCGGGATCACCGGCAAGTTGGCCCAGGTGACGCGGCCAGACGGGACCGTGCAGCTCACCTACAACGGCGCGCCCCTGTACTTCTCGGCCGGCGACCACGGGGCGGGCGACACCAATGGGGTCGGCGTGAGCCAATCGTGGCGCGTGGCCAACCCCTAGCGAGGTAGCTCCTGGGCACGCAGATCGTCGACCATCCCGTCCCCGACCATCTTCACCGCGCGCCGGCAACGCCAGCCGGCGGGCGCCGCCGTCGTGGGCCCCTCCCAGGATCCACGTGGCATGGGAGCACCGAAGGAACGGGCGGCGTCGAGACGACGGAGGAGTCGGAGCGCGAGCCCGCCTGAACGCAGGACCCACAGCACGAGCCGCGCGAGCGAAACGGGCCGAGCTGTGCGGTCGACGTGACCATGAAGGACGGCGTCACCCGCCCCTCGAAGATCGGCAAGGACGGCAAGCACCCCGAGGTGATCGTCCGGCGCGGGCAGGAGCTCGAGCTCCGAGAAGATGCTGGCGATGTCCGCCTCGACGGTCTTGGGTGCCAAGAAGAGTCCTCGGGGTAGCGCGAGTAGCCCTACGACCTCGTCATGCGGACTGCTGTTCGTCGTCCGGTGGGGCCAGGTCTTCGGCCTCGGGCAGCCGCTCCGCCAGGATCCACACGAGCTGCGCCGTCGTCTCCGCCCCCACCTTCGTCCGTGCGTTCGCCAGGTGGTGCTTGACGGTCGAGTGCGACAGGCCGAGGCGGTAGGCGGCGGCCTTCTCCGACCCGGCGACCAGGACGGCTTCGACCACCCGGACCTCGCGGTCGGTGGCGCGCTCGGCGGGATGGCCGTCTCGTCATGCGCTCTTGAGCCAGTCGAAAGGCTCCGGCGGCTCGGCGAGGCGCATCGTGATGGGAAGGTCGTTGGTGGCGGGGCTATCCCTCTCGCCCCGACCACTTTCTGTGCGAGCCACGTGGGAACGTCCCCGCGATCGCGGTCCTAGGTTGGTGCGCCCATGTCGCGCCCGCGTCGATGGGACGCCGTCGAGTCGCGCGCGGTTGCTCATTCCAGTCGGAGTCCGTGCGAGGTTCCAGGTGCACCGATTAGTACGTTAGTTGCGCAAGTACGCAAATAGGCGTACCGTAGGGACTACGCCACGCACCGCCTCCTGGAGGACACCCGATCCCGTGGACCTTGACGACAAGTCGGAGACGTACCGCCTCCACGCAGAGCTCTGCAAAGTCCTGACGGACCCGAAACGGCTCATGCTTCTCGATACCTTGCGGGGAGGCGAGCGATCCGTCGGCGGATTGGCTGCCGCGATCGGCGTGGCACTGCCGAACGTGAGCCAACACCTCGCCGTCATGCGATCGGCGGGACTCGTCGATGGCCGCCGCACCGGGACGACCGTGTACTACCGGCTCGCCGAGCCGGCGATCACCGATGCCTGCGACATCATCCATGCGATCGTGGCGCGCCGCCTGGAGCGGGTCCTGCCGCCTGCACGTCGCCCGAATGGGCCTGCTCTCCGGGCCAGCGCGAGGTGAGCCCCATGGCAATCGCCACCAGCTTCACCTTCGGCACGCGCATGAAGAGCGATCTCCCAAGCGCACGCTCGGCCGTCGAGGCCGCCCTTCGCGCCGAGGGCTTTGGCGTCGTGACCGAGATCGACATCAAGGCGACGATGCGGGACAAGCTGGGAATCGAGCGGCCACCGTACGTGATCCTCGGAGCCTGCAACCCTCCGCTCGCTCACCGGGCGCTCGAAGCCGATCCGTCCGTGGGCGCCCTGCTCCCCTGCAACGTCGTCCTCCGCCAAGACGGCACGGGCACGATCGTCGAGGCGATGGATCCGATGGCCATCCTCGGTATCGTCGACTTGCCGGCGATCCGGCTGGTGGCCGAGGAGGCGAGGGCCCGCCTTCAACGCGTGATCGCGACGCTGGACCGGCCGTGATCGGTCGTTCACTGCCGGTCGGCTGTCCAGCGGCTGCGGTGCTCGCAACCATCGACCGGCGCTTCGCCGTGCATGCCGTGCTCTGGACGGCCGCGTCGGTCGTCGCCTTCGGCGTGGTCGCGGCCATCATCCCCAACCCGGTGTTCGGTCGGCAGGTGCCCGTCGAGCCGTTCGCGATCGCCATATGGCTGATGTCGGCTCCGCTCATGGGCCTGCTGGGCGCGACCTACACGGCGCCCGGCCCGATCGTCCCGGCCGAGCCAGACGCGTTCCTCCTCGCTGCCAGCACGGCCGCCGGAGGTGGCGACGGGACGACCCTCGGGGCCGTCGCCAGCCTCGGTGCGTTCCTGGCGATCGGTTGCCCGGTGTGCAACAAGATCGCCCTGGTCCTGCTCGGGACCAGCGGGGCCATGACGGTCTTCGCGCCCCTCCAGCCCGTCATCGGAGCCGTCTCGCTGATCCTCCTTGCCGGCACGCTGGCCTGGCGATTTCGGATGCGCGCCAGAGGGGGCATCTGCTACCGATGAATGGACTCGTGCGGCCGCCCGATCACGTCGATGGCATCGCCGATGGGCACGACCGTCGCCTCGCCCAGGAACCGACCACCCCCCGTCGACCGACAGGTCCGACGGACCACGACACTCGGAGCATCAGGATGAACCACCGTTCCACTCGTTTCGGCCTCGTCGTCCTTCTCGCCCTGGCGGCGATCGCCATTGCCGCATGCGGCGGTTCCTCGGCACGGTCCGCCATCCAGAAGGTCGACCCGAGCGAGGCGGTGCGCATGCTGGACTCGCGGGTCGTCATCGACGTCCGCACCCATGCGGAATACGCGGCCGGCCATATCGCCGGGGCGCAGAACATCAGCGTCGAGGCCGCCGATTTCGCGTCGCGGATCTCGTCCCTCGACCAGTCGGCCGCCTATCTCGTCTACTGCCACTCCGGCCGGCGGAGCGCTGTCGCCGCTGACCAGATGGTCGCGGCTGGCTTCAGCGACATCGTCGACGCCGGTGGGATGGCGGACCTCGCCGCGGCCGGCGCACCCCTTGAATAGGACATCCACAGAACGAGGTTTCATGCCATGGAGATGACCATCGACTTCCCCGGCGGCGCGCGCGTCGACGCGCACTTCGGCGGATTCGTCGTGCCCACCGATCAGCCCGCTGCGGGCGGCGGCGAGAGTTCTGCCCCGACGCCCTTCGCGACGTTCCTCTCGACGATCGGCACCTGCGCGGGCATCTACGTCCTGGGCTTCTGCCGGCAGCGGGGGATCTCGCCGGAGGGCATCCGTCTGGTCCAGCGCATGCAGCTCGACCCGGCGACCCACCTGGTCAACGACGTGCAGGTCACGATCGAGCTGCCCGAAGGGTTCCCGGCCAAGTACGCCGACGCAGTCGTCAGGTCGGCGGAGCAATGTGCGGTGAAGAAGCATTTCGAGCATCCGCCGGTCATCCGCGTGGACAGCGTCCTCGCCGGCTGACAGGCCGACCAGTGTCCATCCAGCGTCTCGCGGCCAGTCAGTCGACGGCGGTCGGCTGTGTCCTGAGTCATGACCGTTTGGGACACTCGGGATCCATCCCGATTTCGGGAACGCTGGTCGCTTCACTGGATGGATCACAGCACGCCGGAGACCCGGTCGGCGACCGTCGATGAGGTAGGTTCTGTCGGGTCCAGTCCTCTCGCCCCGACCATACCTGCCTGATCGTCGAGCGATCGCTCCGATCGACTGGACTCCTCGGCCCGCACCGTGCGCGTCGGGACCTTCCCGCGGACGAGATGGAACCTTTCCCCTCGAACGTCGGCCGTTCCCCATGACAGCCCGAACCGAGGAGCCGTTCCATGCGATATCCGTCATTGGTCGTGGGGGCGAGCGTCGCCGCCTTGGTCGCGATCTCAGTCGGAGCCTGTGCGGCGACGCCGACGAGTCCTTCGTCCCGTGAGACCACGCCGGCGGCTTCCGCGAGCGTGTCAGCCACGAGCTTCACGGCCGTTGTCGAGTCGCCACCGGCATCGCGAGTGCGGCTCCGTCATCGTCCGCGTCCATCCCGGCCGGCGCGCAGATCGAGAGCCGGATCCAGGTCGGTCAGCCAGTCGAGACCGCGCTGGTTCGCTGCCGACGACCAGTCGCTCTGGGTCCACGAGCCCACGAGCCTGGTGCGCGTGGATCTGGCGACGTCCGCCATCACGGGACGATTCCCCTTGGACTGGATGGAGTACGGCTACGTGACGACCGGAGCAGGTGCCGTCTGGCAGTCGGACTACGAGCACGACGCCCTCCTGAGGATCGACCCGGTCGCCGGCAAGGTGGTTGCGTCGATCCCGGTCGGATCGCAGCCGCTGGGCGTGGCCGTGACCGCGGGCGTCGGTATGGGTGGCCGACGAGCACAGTGGCGCGGTCACGCGCGATCGATCCCGCGACCAACAAGGTCGTCGCGACGATCCCGGTCGGGCCGATCGCGACCGAATGGGCCGCAGATCATGACGGCTGGACCCGGTGGCGTCTGGGTGGACGTCGACAACATGGATGAGGTGGTGCGGATCGATGCCGCGACCAACAAGGTCGGGCTGCGGGTACCGCTGGACGGCCCGGTGGCGAGCGACGGCAAGGAGGTCTGGATCGGCGTCGGCACGGGCCGCACGGGCTGGTCGGTCCCGCATCGATCCCGACTCGGGCAAGGCCATCACCGCGGTCGACCTGGGTACCGAGGTAGGCATCGGCGGCCTGGCCGTCGGCCTCGGATCCGTCTGGGTCGCCGACGGCGGGTTGACGCGGATCGACGCCGCGACGGGACGCATCGTCGGGCACCTCGATACTCGATGGCGAGTGCGGTAACGTCGTCGTGGCGGGTGGAGCGGTCTGGGTCGCGGCCGAAGGTCAGCCGTATGTGCTGCGGATCTCGCCGAGTTGATCCGGGCCTATCGCGTGGACAAGATGGAACCTTTTCCTGCGAGCTTCGGCCGTTCACCATGACAGCGGAACGCGTCCGCACCTTCGTCAGGTGGTGAGATGGATCGGGACCTCGTCGTCCGGGCTCGAGCAGGCGATCGCGACGCCTTCTCGCAACTCGCGATGGCGTCCATCGGTCGCCTCAACGCCGTCGCCCGGCTCATCTGTCGCGACGAGGGTCGAGCCGAGGATGCGGTCCAGGACGCGCTGGTTGACGCCTGGCTCGACCTGCGTGGACTGCGGGATCCGGACCGCTTCGATGCCTGGCTGAACCGGGTCCTGGTCCACGCCTGTCAGGACGTGGCCAGGCGCGCCAGCCGGCGCGTGCGGCTCGAGGTCCCACTGGAGCCGATCCACGAGCCGGTCGGCCCCGACATCGAGTACTCGAATGCGGTCTCAGACGAGATCGAGCGAGGCTTTCGTCGCCTGACGATCGAGCAACGCAGCGTGATCGTCCTCGTCTATTACCTCGACCTGCCGTTGACCGACGCGGCCGCGACGCTGGGCGTCCCGCTCGGGACGATGAAGTCACGGCTCAACCGGTCCCTGACCGCGTTGAGAGCCTCGCTCGAGGCCGACGCGCGGATCCCGTCAATGACCGCGGAGCATCTGGCATGAATACCTCGCCTGATCTCGAACGTGCCCTCCGCGCAACGCTTGACGGCCTTGCCGACCGGACCGTGGTCGATGGCCAACTCGACGCGGTCCTCGATCACGTCGCGCACCGTCGGCAGCGGCCCACTTGGCGGGCGACGCTGAGCAGTTCCTCGATGACTGCCAAGACGATCGGGTTCCCGCGAGTCGCGCTGAGTCCGGCCTGGACGATGCTCGCGGTCGCGGCACTGATCCTCGCCCTGATCCTCGCGACGTTGCTTGCCGGCGGTGGGCGCCCCTTCGGCCCACCGTCCAATGGTCGGATCGTCTTCGGCCGGTGGGACCCGGCGCAGAACGACGTCGTCCTGTACACCGTGAACCCCGACGGATCCCGTCTGCGCCAGCTTCGGCCCGAGCCGCACGCGTGCCCGTACTGGTCGCCCGACGGCAAGCTCATCACCACCCCCGGCGCCGTGATGAACGGGGACGGGACCGGCTTCCGTCTCCTCGCGAGCCCGACCGGCCCGCTCAACATCTTCTGCGGGGTCTGGTCGGTGGATCAGACGTCGATCGTGGCCGAAGGATGGAACGACACCGATCCGAGCCAGACCGGTCTGTGGTCGCTGCGCAGCTCTGACGGCGGCGGCCTCCGTCAACTGACGACCTCGACGAACGGGGGACACGACATCCCGATCGGCTTCGCGCCGGACGGAAGCTCGATCGCGTTCACGCGGGTGGTGACCCCACAAGACCGCCCCCGCCTCTTCCTTGCCGACGCCGACGGAACGAACGCACGCCAGGTCGGCGACATCCCGGTCGAGGATGGCGACTGGGCACCAGACGGCCGGTCGATCGCTGTCGAGAGCGCCGGCCGGCTGTACAGCGTCGACATCGCGTCGGGCGCGGCGACGGCCATCGTCATCGCCGCGAGCCCGGATGAGGCGAACCTCGGGAACCCGCAGTGGTCGCCCGACGGCACCCGGATCCTGTTCACCCGGCAGGTCGACATCGGCGGCGGCCAGACCAAAGCCAACCTCTTCCAGATGCGCGCCGACGGCATGGATGTCGTCCGGGTCACGAACGGTCCCGAGGACGACTACCCCGCCGACTGGGGCACCTACCCGCTCGTCAACTGAGACTCGGGGTGCAGCGACCCTCGCTCCGCTCGCGAGCCGTCGATCACGTGTCGGTAGCGAAGCCTGCGGGCGGGCCGATCGCCTCCGGCGCTTTCGTGGCGACGGGGCGCTTGGACGATCAGGCGAGGGCCGGAACCCGTCGCGGCCACGGACGGCGTTGCTGTCAGACTACGAACGACCCGACGCCCGGAGCGATGCACGATGTCCACTCCCACAGCGATGCGGGGGAATCTGCCCGCCGAGTTGACGACCTTCGTCGGTCGACGCCGCCAACTGCAGGAGATCAAGGCCGCTCTGGCAACCGCCCGTCTCGTGACGCTTGTCGGGACGGGCGGGGTGGGCAAGACACGGCTCGCCCTGAGGTCGGCAGCTGACCTCCGGCGCGGCATTCCGGACGGTGTGTGGCTCGTGGAGCTCGCCGGTCTGGAGGATGCAGAGCTCGTCACGAAGACGGTCATGACATCGCTCGGGCTTCGCGATGAGTCGAGCCAGTGGCCTCTGTCCCGGTTGATCGAGTACGTCTCCTCCAAACGGTTGTTGCTCGTCCTCGACAACTGTGAGCACCTTCTCGACGCCTGCGCGGTGCTCGCCGATGCGGTTCTGCGGGAGGCGCCGTCTCTCCGGATCTTGGCGACCAGCACACAGGCACTCGGCGTCAACGGAGAGACAGTCATCCAGGTCGGCCCGTTGTCGGTCCCGGACGCCGAGGGGCATGCGGCGCCCGACCGGATCGCCCAGTCGGAAGCCGTCGCCTTGCTCGTGGAGCGTGCACGGGAAGCCGGCGCACCCTTCGAGATCACCCCGGACAATCAGGCCGCCGTCATGGAGCTGGCGCGCCGCCTCGACGGCATCCCCCTGGCGATCGAGCTTGCGTCGGTGCGACTGCGGACCCTCGGCCTCGAGCAGCTCGTCGAGCGTCTCAACGACCGTTTCCAGTTGCTTGTTGGTAGCAGCAGAACCGCTCCCCTGCGCCACCAGACACTCGAAGCCACCATCGCCTGGAGTCACGCCCTGCTGGGTCCCGACGATCGAGCAGTCCTCCGGCGCCTGTCCGTGTTCGCCGGCTCGTTCGGCTTGGAGGCAGCCGAGAAGGTGGGCCAGGCGGGCACAGCGACGCAGTTCAGCGCGCTGGACGTCCTGACCAATCTCGTTGAGCGCTCATTCGTCGTCCGCGAGGGCACGTCAGGAAGGGCGCGCTATCGACTCCACGAGACCATGCGTGAGTTCGCGCTGCTTCGGCTCCGTGAAGCGGGCGAGGAGGCGATCGCGAAGGACGCACACCGTTCGTTCTACTCGAGCCTCTGCCGACCCACCGAGTTCGATCTGGCCAGACCTGATGTGGCATCCCAGCTCGCATGGCTCGAGGAGCTGGATCTCGAAGCCGACAACATCCGCGCCGCATTGCGGCACTGCCTGGCTGACCCAGACGGGACGGACCTCGGTCTGGCGATGGCGGCCGGACTAGGCCAACACTGGAGACACCGCGCCGTGAGCGAAGGCGTCTACTGGATCGACGACCTCCTCGCCCGGCGCGGTGGCGACGAGGCCATCCGAAGCCATGCGCTCTACGTGAAGATCACCCTCGCGGTCGTCCAGGGTGACCATGCGGCGGGACTGGAGGCCGTCGCGGAAGCGACCGCGATCGCACGCCGGTCGAAGGACGACGGCCTCCTCGTGCGGATCCTCGCGAACCAGGCGGCCTTGGAGGTCCTCGCCGGCGACATGCCGGCAGCCCGCGCGACGTCCGCGGAAGCGACGGCGCTCGCGACGCGCCTCGGGGACGACATGTCGTTCATCGCGGCCGCCCAGTCTGAGGCCTTCGTGGCCTTCGTCGACGCCGACTTCACCCGGATGCGGGACGTCGGGCTCGCCGCCGCTGCGCGTTCGCGCAAGTGCAACGAGATCTTCATGCTCAGCGTGCATCTCACCAGCGCCGGCATGGGTGCCCTGATGCTCGGTGATCACGCTGCGGCCGAGGCGGCGTTGATCGAAGCACTGGATGCCAGCCTGGTCGTCGACGACCGCCCCGGATTGGCGATGCGGATGGAAGCGCTCGCAAGTGCCGCCGCGATGGCGGGAAGCGCGCAGCGTGCGGCAGAGCTCTTGGGTGCGTCGGAGATGTTGCGTCGAGCGATCGGGGCCCAGCCGAGCCCGTTCACGATGCCCCTGGTCGCGAAGTCTCGACAGCAGTCCACTGCCGTGCTCGGCGAGGCCCGCTTCAACAAGGCATTCGAGGCGGGGGCGAGCCTCGACCGGGACGGTGCCGTGGGTCTCGCCCTCGGGAAGAAGGTCGTGCGAGATGCTGGGTCCCCGACCGCCAGTGCGCCCGATCCGCTTGGCAAGCGTGAGCGAGAGGTCGCGACGCTCATTGCCGAGGGATTGAGCAACAAGGAGATCGCCACTCGGCTATTCCTGTCCGAGCGGACCGTCGAGACCCACGTCTACAACATCCTCAACAAGCTCGGCTTCAACTCCAGAGTCAGCATCGCCTCGTGGGTGTCGACCACCGAGTAGGTGCGCGTCCGCGAGGTTGGTGATCTCGCGGATCCGCCCGGGTGGTAGGAGGGCCAGGCTCACCATGCGTCGGGCCGACTCGAGGCTGTCCGCTTCGACCACGTAGACGAGCCGACCATCGGCGCGATCGAGACCAGCGAACATCATTCGCGCGAAGCTCGCCTGCCCGCGCATCCGGGACTGAGCGGCTACCAGCATCCGCGTGGCGCGCTCCAGCTCGAGCGTGTCTGCGTCCGCCATGTGTACCTCGATCAAGTAGGTAGGCATGGTCCGGATGGTCGCTGGCTCGGTGGTTCCACCACATCGCGGGGAACACCGAGCGGGTACGTAGTCCCCCGTCCCGCGCGGTCCTAAGTGCCGAGTACGTGTTCGTCCGGATGGAACAGGGCAGCGTCCTCCCTAGCGTGCAGTAAGCGCACTCCGATCAGGAGCGGCGCCGACCCGAGGGAAGGAGATCCGATGCAGGCGATCGTTCAGGACAACTACGGCTCAGGCGAGACGCTCGCGCTACGGGAGATCGAGCGACCCGAGATCGGCGAGCACGATGTGCTCGTCCGCGTCCGTGCCGCCGGCGTCAACCCGGCCGACTGGGCGGTGATGAGCGGACTGCCGTACATCGCGCGTCCCGTCTACGGGCTGCGCCGGCCCAAGGTCGGCGTCCGCGGGACGGATGTTGCCGGGTACGTGGCGGCCGTCGGCAACGGCGTGACGCGGTTCAAGCCCGGGGACGAGGTGTTCGGCGCGTCCACCGGCTCGTACGCCGAGTACGCCGCCGCGTCCGAGGACGAGCTGGCCATGAAGCCGGCCAACCTGACCTTCGAGCAGGCCGCCACGGTCCCGATGGCGGGCCTCGTGGCCCTCCAGGCCATCCGGGACCACGGCAAGGTCCGCCCCGGACAGGCGGTCCTGATCAACGGGGCATCAGGCGGCATCGGCACATTCGCCATCCAGATCGCCAAGGCGCTCGGCGCCGAGGTCACCGCGGTCGCGAGCACGCGGAACCTCGACCTCCTCCGCTCGGTCGGGGCCGACCACGCGATCGACTACACGGCGGAGGACTTCACCAGCAAGGGGAAGCTGTACGACGTCATCCTCGACAACGTCTCCAACCACTCGCTGTCCAGCCTGCGCCGGGCGCTGAGCCCCACGGGCGTGCTCATCCCGAACGGCGGGAACTTCGGAAACCGATGGTTCGCGAGTGCGGGCCGGCTCATCCGTGCGACGTTCCTGTTCCGGTTCGGCACGCAGCGCCTCGGGCGGTTCCTCGTCTCCACGAACCATGCCGATCTCGTCGCCCTCAAGGCGCTGATCGAGGCCGGCAAGGTCATGCCTGTCCTGGATCGTACCTATCCCCTGAGCAGCGCAGCGCAGGCGATCGACCACGTCGGAGCCGGCCATGCGCAGGGGAAGGTCGCGATCACCGTGTGATGCCGGCGGACGCCACGTGCCACTTCCAACCTACCGCGGCCGTGAGGCCCGGACGACACGACACAACAACGACAAGGAGATGACATGACTTCCAACGTTCAGGGCCGCGACACAGCCGCCTCTACCAACCATTCCATCGAGGACCCGCAGGGGCCCGGTAAGCGCTTTTCGAGGATCTTCGGGGCGCTCTTCATCGCCGGGTTCCTGGTCTACGGAATCGGCTTCGGCCTGGTGAGTTCTGTCACGACCGCGCCTGACTTCATGGCCACACTTTCCGCACACTCGACCACGTTGCTGCTCGGCGCCTTCCTCATGCTCCTCAACACCGCCACCGACATCGGGAAGGGCGTGCTGTTCTTCCCGATCGCTGAGCGCCGGGGCAAGCGCACCGGGCTCGTCTACCTCGCCGCGATCACCGCCCAAGTCGTCCTCCTGGACCTGGGGGTGCTGTTCCTACTGATGCTCGTG
Organism: uncultured Chloroflexia bacterium; assembly: GCA_963813335.1. Lineage (GTDB taxonomy): Bacteria > Chloroflexota > Limnocylindria > Limnocylindrales > CSP1-4 > SPCO01. Next base: position 350,199 of record CAWEYL010000003.1, on the reverse strand, counting down.
CCGCTGAGCGAATTCGTCACCGGCGCCGCCGACAGCGGGGCCACGGGGCTCGGATCGCTCCTGATGCAGGCCAATACGCTGGCCTACCAGCTTGGCGAGGGAACCTTGGCATTCGGGGCCTTGTTCATGACCTGGTTTGTGTTCCGAACACGAATGGTCCCTCGGACGCTCGCGCTGTGGGGCGTCGTGGGCTACGCGGTCCTCCTCACTGGCGCGATCGCCGAGATCTTCGGGATCCATGTCTCGCTGCTGCTTTCGATCCCCGGTGGACTCTTCGAAGTCGCCTTCGGCGTCTGGCTGATCGCCAAGGGGTTCCGGTCTTCGGAGCGCCATCTGGCAGATGCCGTCGCACCGGTGCGTGCCGACGCCCTCGTGGCGACCAGCTGACCAACGACAGGGGGCGCTTCGCGCAACAACCGGCCGTATCGCCGGGACCAACCACCACGGTCCTTCGTCAACTCGAAAGGAGACATCCAATGTCCAAGGCAACTGTCACCCGGCTCTTTATCGGCGGCGGGCTCGCCGTCATCGCAGGCGCCATCCTGGCCATCGTGGCCGTGGCGATCGCAAACGCGAACGACGCATTCGTCATGAACGGCCCCGACATCGTCGGTCTCAGGGGCAGCCCGCTCGCGTGGTCGATGCTTCCCCTCGGGATCGTCGGCGGCATCGCGATCGCTGGCGGCCTGATCGCGGGCCTCATCGCATGGATCGGAGCCCTGCTGAACACCTGGCAGCTCCAGAGCAAGACGTGGTTCGCCGGTCCTGCTCCTGCTGGGGATCTTCAACTTCGGCTTCTTCGCGATGGTCGCCTTCCTGGTGGCCGGGCCCGATGGCGCGTCCGGAACGGCCCTCCGGACGTCGGAGCCTGCTTCCCGCCCTACCACTGCATGACAGGCATCGTTTCGTGATGCCGTCGAGTGGGCGCCGGAACGCAACCGGCGCCCACCACCAGACGTACGAGGAGTTGGCCATGGTTGGCAGCAACGGGTCGATGGCAGGCAAGGTCGTGCTGATCACCGGCGGGACTGCCGGCATCGGCAAGGCCACAGCCGTCGGACTCGCCACGCTGGGTGCTTGTGTCGCCATCACGGGCCGGGACCTCGGGCGTGCCGAGGACGCGGCGGCCGACATCCGCCGTGTGACTGGCAATCCGGATGTGAAGGCGTTTGGCGCCGATCTGTCAATTCAGTCCGAGGTGCGCCGCGTTGCCTCGGAGGTGCTTGACACCTATCCGCGCCTCGATGTCCTGATCAACAACGTCGGTGGCTTCTGGGCGACCCGCCATGTCACAGCTGATGGGCTCGAGCACACCTTCGCCGTGAACCATCTGGCGGCGTTCCTGCTCACCGACTTGCTGCTCGATCGGCTGAAGGACAGCTGCCCCGGCGCGGGTCGTGACCGTGTCCTCCAATGCCCAGTCACTCGGCACGATCGACTTCGAGGACTTACAGGGCGAGCGTCGGTACTCCGGCCAGGACGCCTACAACCAGTCGAAGCTGGCCAGCGTGATGTTCACCTACGAGCTGGCCCGTCGCTTGGCAGGCACCGGTGTGACGGCCAACGTGCTGCACCCCGGTGTCGTGAACAGCGGCTTCGGCTCCGAGGATCCCTCGCGGATCTTCAAGTTCCTCGTGCCGTTCTGGCGACCGTTCATGAAGTCACCGCAGCAGGGCGCCGCGACGTCGATCTACCTGGCGTCGTCGTCGGAGGTGGAGGGCGTCACGGGTACGTATTTCGCCAACGGCCGGCCACGGAACGCGAATGAGGCCTCACACGACATCGCCGCCGCCGCCCGCCTGTGGGAGGTCAGCGCCCGCCTCGTCGGCCTCGACGGCGTCTCGGCCCGGTAGGTCGGTCATGGAGCATCGAGTGCGTGGGTGCCGAGTCCCCCGTCGGGGTGTGCTCCTCGAGTGGGAGGGCCAGATCCTCTCGCCCCCATCGACGCCGGTCAGCTGGTCAGCCGGTCGCCTCGAGCCAACCCATGTCGCGGGCGATCCTGGCGGCTTCGGCGCGATTGCGAGCGCCCACCTTCTGGATCGCTGCGGAGAGGTGGTTGCGGACGGTGCCCTCGCTCAGCGACATCGACGCCGCGATCTCGGCGATCGTCGCCTGCTCGATGCTTGCTTCGAGGACTTGGCGCTCTCGCTCGGAGAGTGGGTTCGCGCCCTCCGCTAATGCCTCGACGGCCAGCGACGGGTCGACCACACGACGCCCCGCGGCGACGCGTCGGATGGCGGAAGCGAGTTCGCTCGCCGGAGCATCCTTGAGGATGAATCCGGTGGCTCCCGCCTCCATCGCCTGCCGCAGGTAGCCCGGCCGTCCGAACGTCGTGACGATGAGGACGCGACACGTGGGCACCGCCGCACGCAGAGCGGCCGCGGCGGTCAATCCGTTGACGCCGGGCATCTCGATGTCGAGGACGGCGACGTCCGGCCGGACAAGGAGCGCCTCCGGGACGACGGCGGCACCGTCTGGAACCTGCCCGACCACCACCAGATCGTCCTCCATCGACAGCAAGGCCGCCATCGCACCGCGCACCATGGACTGATCCTCAGCCAGGAGCACGCGGATCGGCGCCGTCATGAGACCCTCGGCCAGTCAGGGATCGGCACCGTCGCGACGAGTCGATAGCCGCCGGTCGGCTGGCGGCCCGCCTCGAGCCGCCCGCCGATGCGTTCCAGGCGCTCCCGCAGGCCGGCCAGGCCGCTCCCGTCGGCCGCGATGTCGGTCGCCCGTCCCGGACCATCGTCCACCACCTCGAGTTCGGCCACGGCTCCGTCCCGGGATGTCCGGATCACGCTGTGGCGGGCCGCACTGTGGCGGACAAGATTGGTGACGGCCTCGCGCAGCGCCCAGGCGAGCACGGTGTCCTCCGGTGCGGGAAGTGGTCCGACCCGATGGTCGATCGTCGGATCGATGCCGGCCGCATCGAGCGCGACCTTCGCGTCCGCCAGCTCGCGCTCGAGCGTCGGCTGGCGATAGCCGCCGACCGTCTCGCGGACGGACGCCAGCGACTCCCGGGCGACCCGCTCGATGTCCGAGATCTCCGAGCGGGCTCGATCCGGGTCGCTTGGCAGCAACCGTCCGGCGAGTTCACTCTTGATCGCGATCAGGGAGAGGCTGTGACCGAGCAGGTCGTGCAGATCACGAGCGATCCGATGGCGCTCCGCCGCCACGGCCAAGGTCGCAAGTTCCTGGCGCGTCGCGACGAGCGCCGCATTCGTGCGGCGCAACGCGGCCATCGCAAACACCGTGATCCCGATGACCGACACGGACAGGCCCTGGATGAGCGCATCGGCCAGATCGGCGACGCCGCCCAGGCTGACGGCGCACATGACACCGGACAGGATGATGACGGCGATCGCTCGTCGTTCCGGCAGCAGCAGGCTGGCCGCCGTGGCCGCGTAATAGAACAGCGCGATCCAGCCGTCCTCGGGCGCGCGGACGAAGGTCGCGGTCGCCAGGCCGATGATCCCCAGGTCGAGCGCGGCCATGGTCGGCGATCCGCGTCGCTCGTCGAGCGGGTCGAGTCGCGCCAGGACGCCGATCAGCAGCGCGAAGATCGCGGTCGCGGAGAGGACCAGGACAGCGACGACCGGTTCCGGCGGCGCCGCGAGGATCCGGACGACCGGGTAGGCGACGAAGATCGCGCCGATGACGCGCCATACCGGGATCCAACGCACGCCGTCAGTCACTCGCGCGCTGCTCGGAGGATCGGTACCGCCACATCGTCAGGGCTCCGACGACCACCGCGTACAGCGCGAGGATCGCGACGTCTGTGCCGTCGGGCGGGAGGCCACCGGCCGCGTCGCGCCCGAGGTCCGCGAGCCGGAATGACGGGAGCATGCGTCCGATGGTAGCGACATCGTCCGGGAACGCCGAGATCGGCGCCCACAGTCCGCCGAGGATCGCGAGGCCGAAGAGACCGAGCATCGTCGCGCCCTGGGCACTGTTGCCGTCGAACACGTATCCGATCAGCAGCCCGAGGGCGGCGAACGGCAGGGCCCCGACGCCGAGCGACACCAAGAGCAGCAGCCATGTCTCGATCGACAGCGCGACGTGGTTGAGTGTCAAGCCCGCGATGAGGACGGCCGCGATGGCCGGCACGGTCACGACGTACGAGACGACCAGTTTGCCCGTGACGTAGGCAACCGGGGGCAGCGGAGTCACGCGAAGCTGCCGTGTCCAACCGGAGTCGCGTTCCTGCGCGATGACGATCGCGCCGCCAAGCGCGGCGCCGATCGCCGCGTACGCGGCCATCGAGATCATGAAGTACGTGCGCCATGGGAGACCCTCGACGGGAGCGTCGGCGTCGGTCGCGGCACCGGACAGCACGCCCGTGTACAGCAGGTAGAAGGCGACCGGAATCGTGATCGCGAGCATCACGTAGCGTCGATTCCGGAGTGCGCGCCGGAGCTCGAGCGAGATGAAGCCGGCAACCGGCCCGAGGGCGCCCACCGATCGGGCCGTGGCGGTGGCCGTCATAGGATGGACTCCTTCGAGCCATGCGCCGACGTGAGGGCGATGAACGCATCCTCGAGGCCAGGACTGGTCACCTCGAGATCGCGGACGGGGAGGCCCGACTCGAGTAGCGCACGGACCGTGTCGTCGCTGTCCGCTGTCGTCAACCGGACCGAGTCGCCATGGATCTCGACCGTTTCGATCCCTGGCAACGCAGCGAGTCGTGCGCGATCGGCGCCCGCGAGGTCGAACCGGATCATCCGGCCGCCGACGCGGCGCTTGATCGATCGACCGGTGCCGTCGGCGACGATCCGGCCATGGTCGAGGACGATGACGCGATCCGCCATGTCGTCGGCTTCCTCGAGGTAATGGGTGGCGAACAGGATCGTCCGTCCCTCCGCGGCTGACCGCCGCATGTCGGCCCAGAAGGCCAACCGCGTCTCGACATCCATGGAGACGGTCGGCTCATCCAGGAAGACGAGATCCGGGTCGCCGGCGATGGCGATCGCGAACCGGACTCGCTGCGCCTCGCCGCCGGACAGGCGGTCGACAGACCGCCCGGTCAGGTCGGTCAGGCCGGCGCGCGCGATGACGTCGTCCTGGGCAAGCGGGTGGGGGTAGAGGCGGCGAGCGAAGTCGACGAGTTCGCCCACCCTGACGTTGATCGGCAGCCCCGCGTCCTGGAGCATCGAGCCGATGCGACCGCTGGCGACCGCGTCTCTGGGCGGCAGGCCGAGCGTGGTCACCGTACCGCGGGTGGGCTCGATGAGGCCCAGCATGAGCCCGATGGCGGTCGACTTGCCGGCCCCATTCGGACCGAGCAGCGCGACGGTCTCACCGTCATGGATCGTCAGGTTCATTCCGTCGATCGCCGTGATGTCGCCGAATCGTCGTTCGACAGCGCGGAAGTCGATCGCGACACTGCTCGCTTTGGCTTGGTGACCGGCAGTGGTCATGGCGGGAGCAGGCGCGACGTCGATGGTTGCGGTCAACGGCATGCGATCTCTCTCAGAACGGGCGTTGGTCATGCCCCCAGTGTCCCGCCCGGCCCCCGCCATGCTCAGTCACGCCCGTCGTGAACCGACCATGACGCGTGTCATGGCGGTGGTGGTTCCCGTCGGCGCGCGATGGCTGCAGGACGGCGCCGGTCGAGAGGACAGGCTTCCTGACGGCGGCGCTCCGCGAGGAGGCCGACGGGTGGCGCATCTCGGCCTTCGCCTGGGCCTGGGACTAGTGCCGCTGTCCAGGCCCAGTCCGCCGCGACGCCTTCTCGGCCCGTGCCATCCTGTAGCGCGTGACTGATCCCCACGCCACCGACGAGACGCGCATCGACCGCTGGCTGTGCGCGGTGCGCCTGGTGAAGACCCGCCCGCTGGCGACCCGGTCGTGCGAGGCCGGCCACGTCCTCGTGAATGGATCACCGGCGAAGCCGTCGACGAAGGTCCGCGCCGGCGATCGGGTGGAGGCCCTGATCGCCGATCGCCGGCGCATCGTCGAGGTCGTGAGGCCGATCGAGTCGCGTGTCGGGGCGCCCGTGGCCGCGACCTGCTACGTGGACCACAGCCCGCCGGTCGTGCCCGAGGCCGGGCCGGGGATCGTCCTCATCCGTGGGGAGGGACGGCCGAGCAAGCGCCTGCGGCGCGAGCTCGAGCGCCTGCGCCGGGTCTGACGTTCGGCTGAGGCTCCCATCGGATGGTGCCGGACGCCTGTCCGCGCGATCATCGGGCGTCGGCGGTCGATCCTCCCGCCCAGATCGTGCGCAACGCCTCCAGGAAGTCACCGCGTACGCCGGCGGGGATCCTCTCGATCAGGGTTGCCTCGTGCTCGGTCACGACGGCCTTGATCTCCTGGGTCAACGATCGGCCGAGCGGCGCGAGGACCAATGCCTGCGATCGGCCGTCCATCGGCTCACGATCGATCAGGTCCCGCGCCTCCAGACGAGCGATCAGCGGCACCATGTTGGCGCTGGCGATCCGGAGCAGCCGGCCGACGTCACTGAGGGTGGCGCCCGGGTTCGCATCGATCACGAGCAGGACGGTCGCTTCCGTCGGCCGAAGACCCAGGACGCTGAGTCGATCGGCCAGGTCGGCCATCGCCGCGACGGAGGCGCGGCGCAACAGGTAACCCGGATACTCCACCAGCGGATCGATCATGTGAACAAGGCCGCAAGCCTCTGCTATCGTCGGCGACGAGCCGATCGCTATAGCGTATAGCACTCCACGGCGAAGCCGGGCAACCACCGACGCACGAGGGCCTGGATCGATGAGCGCTGCTAGAGCGGGGAACGCCAAGCGGGCTGACGGTCAGCTCGTGGCGTTCGACGTGCGCGATCGCATCGCCTGGGTCAGGTTCGACCGCCCGGACAAGCGCAACAGCATGAGTCCCAAGCTGAACCGGCGCATGATGCAGGTCCTCGATGAGCTTGAGTTCCGCGACGATGTCGGGGTGCTGGTCTTGAGCGGCGAGGGCTCGTCGTGGTCGGCCGGCATGGATCTCAACGAGTATTTCCGCGAGACCGAGGCCAAGGGCATGGGCGCCGTTCGCGCCGCGCAACGCGAGGCCTACGGTTGGTGGCGGCGCCTCCGCTGGTATCAGAAGCCGACGATCGCGATGGTGAATGGCTGGTGCTTCGGCGGCGGCTACGGTCCGTTGTTCGCTTGCGACCTGGCGTTTGCCGCCGAGGAAGCCCAGTTCGGACTCTCCGAGATCAACTGGGGGATCCTGCCGGGCGGCGGGGCGACCAAGGTCGCGCGCGAACTGCTGACATTCCGGCGGGCGATGTATCACGCGTTGACGGGCGAGACCGTCGATGGCCGGAAGGCGGCGGAGTGGGGGCTGGTGAACGAAGCAGTGCCGCTCAGCGCATTGGCAGCACGGGTCGAACAGGTCGCCCGCACGTTGTTGGAGAAGAATCCGGTGGCGCTGAAGGCGACGAAGGACGCGATCCGCCGCGTCGGCGAGATGACCTACGACAATGCAGAGGACTACCTGGTGCGCGCGCAGGAGGCTGCCAACTCCTTCGACAACGAGGGTCGCAAGCAAGGCATCAAGCAGTTCATCGACGACAAGGCCTACAAGCCGGGGCTTGGGGCCTACGACCCGTCCCGGAAGACCTAACGGCTTGCTCGTGACAGTCCCGTGCCGGTAGAGACGGGCGCCGGCGCTCGCTATCCGGTGAGCGCGATCGAACGCTTGTTGAAGCCGAAGTCGATCGCGATCGTCGGCGCATCTGCCACGCCCGGCGCGCTGGGGGCGTCGACCATCGCGAACCTGGACCGGATGCAGTTCCGCGGCGACGTCTATCTCATCAATCCCAACCGCGCCGAGATCGGTGGCCGACGCTGCCTCGGCTCCATCGATGAGTTGCCGTCCGATGTCGATGCCGCCGTGCTCGCGATCCCCCGAGCCGCCGTCCTCGATGCCGTCAGAGCCCTCGCGCGTCGAAGGGTCGGGGCGGCCGTCATCTTCTCGGCGGGTTTCGCTGAAGGCGGTGAAGCCGGTCGCGCCGAGCAACTCGAGCTTGCGCGCATCGCTGCCCAAAGCGAGATGTTGATCGAAGGACCGAACTGCCTCGGCTACGTCAATCACGTCGATCGCGTGGCACTCACCTTCGTCGAGACACCTGCGCTTGCGCTCGCGGAGCCCGGCATCGGCATCGTCTCCCAGAGCGGGGCGATGGCGGCCGTGCTCCACGTCATGCTCACGAGCCGGGATCTCGGCGTCTCGTATTCCGTTTCCACGGGTAACGAAGCGGCGAGCGGCGTCGAGGACTACGTCGCCTACCTGCTCGACGATCCCATGACGAAGGCGATCGGGATGATCGTCGAGCAGTTTCGACGACCACGACAGTTCCTGGAGCTTGCGCGACGCGCACGCAGTCGCGGGAAGCCGATCGTGCTGCTGCATCCTGGCCGCAGCAGCGCGGCAAGAGCGTCAGCGGCAACGCACACGGGCGCCATGGCCGGCGACTACCGGGTCATGAGCGTGCTGGTCGAACGCGCCGGCGTGGTGCTGGTCGAGAGCCTCGAAGAGCTCGGTGACGTGCTGGAGCTCGTGTCGCGCTGCTCGACCCTTCCGCGCGGCGGCAGCGCGGTGATCACGGAGTCGGGCGCCTTCAAGGCGCTGACCCTCGATCTCTGCGAGCAGGTGGGTCTGCCGCTGCCCGTCCTGACCGACGCGAGCGCTCCGACCTTGCGCGCCGCCCTGCCGCAGTTCGTCCCGGTCAGCAACCCACTCGATCTGACGGCTCAGGGCCTGGTCGATCCGGATCTCTATCACCGAACGCTCGCGGCGCTGCTTCCCGACCGGCGCTTTGGCAGCATCGTCCTTGCCATCATCCAGACCGATGCCAAGACATCGGATCTCAAGTTCCCATCGATCATCGGCGCCGTCGAACGACTGCGACCCCGGACACCGGTGATCTTCGCCGGCCTCGATGAAGGTGCCGCCGTCCCTGAGCACTACCTGCAGCGTCTGCGGACGCTGCACGTGCCGTGCTTCGTGTCGCCGGAGCGTGCGTTGCGCGCGGTCGCACGCGTGCATGCCCTCGAGGAGCGCGATGTCGAGGAGCGCGAACCCGCACCGGCCGTCAAAGCCCTTGGCAAGATGCCCGAAGGCGTCGTGGCGGAATACCGCGCGAAAGAGCTGCTGGCGCCGATGGGGATCCCGTTTCCGCGACGTCGATTCGTCGTGACCGTGGACCAGGCTCATGACGCGGCGACCTCCCTTGGCTTCCCAGTGGCGTTGAAGGCGCAGGCCGTCGAGCTCTCGCACAAGAGCGATGCGGGGGGCGTGATCCTCGATGTACAGAACGCCGCAGAGCTCGATCGGGGCTGGCGCACGTTGCACGCGGCTGTCGCGGAGCACTCCCCAGGTGTCGCGCTTGACGGCGTCCTCGTCGAACGGATGAGTCGACCCGGCATCGAGCTCATCGTGGGCGGTCGCAATGATCCGGACTGGGGCACGGTCCTCCTCGTTGGCTTTGGAGGCGTGCAGGCGGAGCTGCTGGAGGACTACCGGGTGTTGCCGCCGGACCTGACGGTGCCAGGCATCGTGCGTGAGCTGCAGCGGCTCAAGCTGGGTGCATCGTTGCGCGGCTTCCGAGGGGCAGAGCCGTCGGACGTCGAGGCCGTCGCCCGGATCATCGCGCGCGTGGCTGCGATCCTCCGCGCCCAGCCCTCGATCCGCGAGATCGACTTGAACCCGGTGGTCGTGTATCGAGCCGGTCAAGGGGCCATGGCGCTCGACGCGCTCATGGTCGTGGACGCGCCATAGGAGTGCCTCGCGTCTCCCGCGGCTTCAGCGGCGAGGAGAGTCACCCGCGAGCAGTTGCCGGGCGAGAGTCTCGGTCAGCCAGGCCTGGTAGCGCTCGTCGCCCCAGCCCCGACCGAGGACCAGCGAGTCGTAGACCGCAAGCGAGCACAGCGTCCACGTGATGTCGATCGCCACATGGACCGTGAGGCCCGGCGCGAGCGCCCCCCGATCGGCGAGCATCTGCACGAAGCGCCCCTGCCCGTCGAGCCGCCAGGCCTCCATCTCGTCCCACAGCCGCCGGAGATCGGGATCGCTCCCCCTGGCATCGCGGAGGGCGCGCAAGAGTGGTCCCGCACGACGATGGATCCCGGGCTGCGTCGCGGCATAGCGCTCCACCTGCTTGCGCGGATCCGGCTCGTCGCGAATGGCACTGATCGCCGGCCGCTGCTCGACGGGGACCTCGGCCCGACCGGCGCCACCCGCCAGCAGTGCCTCCACCGCTGCCCCGAAGAGCGCGGCCTTGGTGCCGAAGATCCGGTACACCGTCTCGACGACAACGCCGGCCTCGCTCGCGATCTCGGCCAGCGGGACGCCGTAGCCGCGATCACGGAAGAGCAGCCCGGCCGCCGTCACGATGTCGCGTCGCGTCTGCGCGGCCTGCGCGGCGCGCCGCGGTGAGTCGTAGCGGCGACGGGGCTTGACGCTCTGGGTCATTTCGTGCAACTCTACCTTATGTGAAATCACGTTGGCTTGCGTGATCATAAGAGAAGGAGCGTCCGATGTTCGCAGTCGTGGTCCGCGAGGCGGGCGATGCGGCGCAGATCGATGGAAGCGGGAGCATGGTGAATGCGAACGTGGCGCCGCGCGTTCGCATTGCGCCGGGCTTCGTCTCGGCGCTCTGGATGAGCGACGGTGCCGGCAGGACGCTCAATGTCCTGGTCTTCGCGTCCGAGGAGGCCGCGCGCGACGCCCTCGAGGCCGCCCGCACTGCGCCTCGACCTCCCTTCATGCGAGTCGAGTCGGTCGACGTGTTCAGCGTTCTGGCGAGCGCGTAGCCGGTCCACATCGAGTCACAGGCGGGTCCACCACGAGCTTGCCGTGACCGTGCTCACCTCACGCCCCAGAAGGCCGAGGCCTCGTATCCGAGGAGCGTACCGATCGCGGTGCGTCGAGAGCGGGCCTGCCACCGCCGACAGCCGCTGCCGCTGACAAGCGCTGCGCGTACGACCGGAGCTGGCTTCCCCGCTCGCCAACGCCCCCCGAGGCACCGACCGGACTTCCGGCTGATTGGAGACGTCGGCCCGCAGTGCTCTCCTTGTCTCAGGGCGCGTGGAGCGTCATGACGACGCCTACCCGACGGCCCGCCGAAGGAGGCTGATGATGGTGCGCGCTGGGCCGAACGAGTACCTCTTGGTGGGTCGCAAGGGGGTGCTCGAGAACCGCGGATCGGCGGTCAACACCTACCTGAGGCCGGGCACGATCTACGTCCTGGTCCCGAGCACGAAGCAGGAAGCGGCCTTCGAGTTCACCCAGGAGACCAAGGACGGCGTCCCGCTGCGGTTCAAGGGCACCTTCATCTATCGGATCACCGACCCCGTCGCCGCTGCCGCCATGTTCGACTTCACGAAGGGCGACGGCACGACCCAGATCACCACTCTGCTCACCCACGTCTGCTACGGCGAATTGCGGCACGCCGTCTCGCACATGACGATGGTCGAGTGCATCGAGCAGCGGAAGACGACGCTGAGCGGCGTCATCGACGCGGCGCTTGCGGGCGACGGTCCACCCCGAGGGCAGCGACGCGACGGAATGGGGCGTCCGGATCGAGACATCCCAGGTCGCGCAGGTCTTCATCGTCGACCCCACCCTTCGGCAGCAGCTCGAGGCCGAGGTCCGCAACGAGATCAAGCTCAAGGCCGACCAGTCGAACATGCAGGCCCAGGAGCAGTTCCAGTTGGCCGAACTGGAGTCCGAGACCCGGATCCAGGAACAGAAGCTGGCGGCCGACCAGGCCACCCTCCGACGCGAGGAGGAGATGGAGACCGCCAAGGTCGCTCGCCAGCGGCGAGACCTGGCGGAACACTTCGAGACCGAGCGGCAGGAAGGCGAACTCGAACAGCAGCGGCTGCACGGCAGGCTCGCTGCCGAGCAGGACCGCCTGACGGCGGAGGCTCCGGTCCGACTCCTTCGGATCGAGACCGAGCGCGGGATCCTCGCCGAGGAACTCGCCATGCGAACGCTGCAGAATCAGGTCAAGTCGCTCGATGTCGATCAGCAGTTGCTGCTCCCACGGGCACAGCAGCAGATGCAGCTCGAGTTGCTCCCGGTCCAGCAGGCACCCGAGATCGTCGAGGCCGCATCAAAGGTCCTCCAGGGGACGAACCTGACCTTCTACGGCGAAGGAGTGGAGCTGCTTGGCCAAGTCGCCCCACTCCTCGAGATGATCGGGCGGGCGGTCCAGCAGGCGATGCCCGGCGTCGCCCGACGCCCCGCTGGCTCCGGGGGCGATGCGATCTCCGCCGATGAGGCGGCCGTCCCGACCGAGCCAGCGGACTCGTCGCAGGATCCGGCATCCTGACCCGATCGATGTGATCGGGCCGCTGTCGCGGGGCCCGACCGCGCCGATCACCCTCGCCGACCCGCCCCGGGAATCAAGAAACGGACGGTGGTCGTGGACCACCGTCCGTTCGTTCGGGAAGCGCGGGATTCAGACGCTGAGCGCCGCCCGGCAGACCTCGCCCGTCGTGGCATTGACGGCCCGGGCGACGATCCGGTCCTTGCCGACGCGGTTCGGGATCCGGCGCGTGACGGAGAACGAGCCGCTGGGTGCCACGGTCCGGCGCGTGCCGGTGAAGACCCGGTGGCCGTCGTCCGAGATGGTCACCTTCCACAGGCGGTTGTTGCGGTTCTGATCGACCTCGAACTCGACCTCGATGCGACTGCCGTCGTGCTTGGCCTTGAGCTTCGAAGTGCTGGCGGCCGTGCAGGTGCCCGTGGCGCGGACGACGGTGCCGCCGCCCTTGGCGAGCGTGGCCGTCGGGGCGGCGAGCGTCCCGAGCAGGATGGCGGACGCGATGCCGGTCGTCGCGAGGAAGCGGGAGACGCGGCTGGTGCTGAGGCGGGACATCGGTGGCTCCTTGACTGCTTGACGGACCGGGCGGGCCGCTGGGTGGTTCCCTTGGCGCCGCGCCCTTTCGTTGATGCACAGCCTCGGCGGAACGATGCGGTTTCGGAACGGGCTCCAGTCGCGAACGAAGCCGGACCTTGGTCTGAACGGGCGCCGACCCTTGGTCCGTGGCAGACGATGGCGGGGGAGGCGGTCCCTCGCGGTGTTCAGCCCTGGCTGTCGTCTCGTCCGTCCGCGTCGGGGCGCACGCCGGCCTTGTAGGCGAGCAACGCAGCCTCGACGCGACTGCCGACCTGGAGCTTGCCCAGGATCGCGGTCATGTAGTGCTTCACGGTCTTCTCGGCGAGTCCGAGCCGGCCGCCGATCTCGGCATTCGAGAGGCCGGCGGCAACGAGCTCGAGGACCTCGCGCTCTCGAGTGGTCAGGTCCTCGAACGGGTCGACGGAACGCGGCCTGGTCAGGCCCTTGATCATGACGTACGCCAGCCCGGGGGCGACGTAGACCTCACCGCGGTGGACCGACTTGAGGATGGTCCGAAGCTCGCGCCCGGCCACACCCTTGAGCACGTAGCCCTTGACGCCCGCATCCATGGCGGCCCGCAGGTCGTCCTCGTTCTCGGAGCTCGTGAGGATGACCACGCGAGTCGTGGGAGAGCCCGAGCCGATGAGCCGCGCGGCTTCGATGCCGCCGCCGGGCATCCCGATGTCGAGCAGGGCGAGCTCAGGCTGCAGGCGTCGTGCGGCCGCCACAGCGGACGACGCGTCGCCGCCCGTTGCGACCACCTCCAGCTCCTCGTCTGCCGAGAGGGTGGCGACGAGGCCGTCCAGGAGGAGCGGGTGGTCGTCCATCACGATGATGCGGATCGGCTCGGTCACGCGTCCTCCTCGCCCGATGGTCCGACGAGCGGCAGCGCCGCCCTGACGCGAGTGCCGAAACCAGGGGTGGACTCGAGATCGAACCGACCGCCAAGCAGCTCCGCGCGCTCGCGCATGCCCGCGAGGCCGAGGTGCCCTTCAGCGGGCTTCCGAGTGAGATCGAACCCGGGCCCGCTGTCGCTGATCTCGAGGATCAGGTCGCCCTCATCTCCCTCGGTCACCCTCACCTCGACCGCGGCCCCCCGTCCGTGCCGCGCCGCGTTCGACAGGGCCTCGGACAGGATCCGGTAGAGGGCGATCTTGGTCGCGAGCGGGGCGCTGGCCGGGATGCCGTCGAGCACCACCGTGACCGGTGTTTCGGCCAGGCGCTCGTGTTCGGCGACGGCGCGCCGGACGATCTCGACCGGGCTGGCCCGCTCGAGCTCGGGGGTTCGAAGCCCCGCGGCGATGCCGCGCATGTCCGTCAGCGCCGCCTCCATCGCGCCCCGCACATCCTGGAGATCGGCGTCGCCGGTCAGGCCCGCGGCATCGAATCGTCCCTCCACGGCGTCGAGACGGAGCATCGCGAGGGCGAGGGTCTGACTCGGCCCGTCGTGGAGGTCGGAGCCGATCCGGCGGCGCTCCAGTTCGGTCAGAGCCGTGGTCCGGGCCGCCGCATGACGGATGCGGTCGCTCAGCCGTGCGTTCCGCTCGAGCAGCGTCGAGAGCTCGAGCACCTGTTGCCGGAGCTCGCCCTCCTGGCGGAGGATCGTCGAACTGCCCTGGCGAACGACGCGGACGAGGGCCAGATAGGCCAGGAACGTGGCGCCCGCCACCAGCCCCCACGTGATCAGGCGGTCCTTGTTCACCTCGGCCTCGAGCTCGTCGGGGAGCTGATAGAACTCGGCCACCGCGATGATCCGGGACGAGCCGGTCGCGCGAACCGGCAGGTAGATCTCGATGAGGTGGTTCCAGCGCTCCCGCTCGTACGCGTTCTCCGGATCGCTGAGGTCGCTGAGGTCCCCGATCACCGCGCCCTGGGCGGCCGCGCCGCGGTCACCGCTCATGTCGAACCGGCGGCCGATCAGCTCCGGGACCGGGCTGTAGAGGATCCGACCGTCGGTCGACCAGACCCGGAAGGAGACGACCTTCTGGGCCAGTGGCGAATCGCTGAGGAGGCGCTGGAGGGATGCGATCTCGGACGGGCTCAGGTCCTGGCTGCTGGCCAGCGACTGCAGCTCTGGCGCCAGGAAGCTGTCGGCATACAAGGCGGTCAGCGAGGTCGTGCGGTTGATGGCGCTGCTCTCGATGAGCTGGCCGAGTGAGAAGGCCACCACTCCCCCGCCGATGACGACGAAGACGAGGCTGACCAGCAGGTAGCGGCGGGCCAGGGGCATGCCCGCCAGGCCGAGCCCGGGCAGGTGCCAGGCCGTCGGCAGACGAACACGAGGTCGTCCCGGTCGGCTTCGAGCCTGCGCCCTGAGCCCGGCGACTCGCTGTCGAAGCACCGCTACCTCCTGTTCCTTGCACCCGATTGTAGGAGGGCGGCGGCGCGAGGAGACCGGACCCGGGTCTGAGCCGGCGTCAGACCAAGGTCCGATGCGTTTCGGAACCTGGGCCGGTGGTGCAAGCCGCAGACCGACCCCATCGTTCAGTGCAGCGAACCCACCCGACTGACAGAACGACCAGCACCGAGATATGAGGGTCTGAGATGAACCGCCAAAACCTCACCACCACTGGCATCCTCGCCGCCGCCGCCCTCCTGATGGTCGGTGGCATGGCCCTGGCTCGCGACGCCGAGAACAAGGATGACCATCCGGCTCCGATCGTCGCCCAGCCCGCTGTGGGCGCGGACGACAATGGCGGGCTGATCGAGACGCCGACCGCCTCGCCCGACGACCACGGCGGCAGCGGCGCCGGCAGCGACGACGCGGCCCAGCCGACCGCGTCGGCCGACGACCACGGCGACAGCGGCGGCGGCAGCGACGACGCGACGAACCCGACCGCCTCGCCCGACGACCACGGCGGCAGCGGTGGCGGCAGCGATGATGCGGCCAAGCCGACCGCCTCGGCGGACGACCACGCCGGCAGCGGAGGCGGCAGCGACGACTCGGCGAAGCCGACGGCCAAGCCGACGGCCACGCCCGACGACCACGGCGGCAAGGGTGGCGGCAGCGACGACGCGGCCAAGCCGACGGCCACGCCCGACGACCACGGCGGCAAGGGTGGCGGGAGCGACGACGGCAACTGAGACCTGGTAGGCCCGGTTGGCGCCCACCAACGACCGGAGATCGCGGGCACCGGCCCTCGGTCTCCGGTTCCTCGTTCTCCGGCGACTCACGGCTCGACAGACTCGGCCACACCTCCGAGCGTCCGAGGGAGATCCTGTGCTCGGCTGGTCGCGCCCGACCGTGCCCCAAGTCGGCGAGATGCCGCTTCGCGTGCTCGGCCGGACCACTATGGTTGTGGTGGACCACCGCGACGGAAAGGGACAAGTGCGCCGCATGATCGACGTCTACCGACTCCAGATCGGCGTCACGCGCACGTGGTGTCCGAGCACCGGTTCGGCGCCGGAGTCGTGGTCGCCCGTCCAGACACCGGCCGTCGCGGCCGCCGCGGTGTAGATGTGGGCGTCGTCCACGGCGGCTCGGTGCCCCGATGAATCCGACCGAGACGCCTGTCCCGACCGCAGCGACGGACGCCCCGCCGGCCTTTCACCTCCTGGCCAAGCCGACCGGCGCGACCTGTAACCTCGACTGCGAGTATTGCTTCTTCCTGTCCAAGGAGATGCTGTATCCGGGCAGTCGCTTCCGAATGGCCGACGAGCTGCTCGAGTCGTACATCCGCCAGCTGATCGAGGCGCAGCGGGTGCCGTACGTGGCGATCGCCTGGCAGGGCGGTGAGCCGACCCTCATGGGCGCCGACTTCTTCCGGCGCGCCCATGCCTACGTCGAGAAGTACCGGCGGCCGGGCATGCAGGTCGAATTCACGATCCAGACCAACGGCACGCTTATCGACGACGAGATGGCGGCGATCTTCAAGGAGCACGACTACCTCGTCGGGATCAGCATCGACGGACCGCCGGCGATGCACGATGCCTATCGCGTCGACCGAGGCGGCGCGCCGACCTCCGACCGCGTGCTCCGCGGTCTCGAGACCCTGAAGCGCCACGACGTCGAGTTCAACACCCTGACCACGCTCCACCGGGCGAACGCCGACAGTCCGCTCGAGGTCTACCGCTACCTGCGCGACGAGCTCGGGTCGCGCTATCTCCAGTTCATCCCGATCATCGAGCGCCTGCCGACACCGCGGATCGACGTGACCCTCGATCAGATCGAGCTGTCTCCGGGCCTGGCGCGCGAGGCGCCGTGGCGATCGTGGCGCGACCGGCCGCTATACCGCCAGGAAGGCGATCTCGTGACCGACCGCTCCGTCACGGCCGACCAGTACGGCACGTTCCTCAACACGGTCTTCGACGAGTGGGTCCGCCGGGACATCGGGACCGTCTACGTCCAGATGTTCGATGTCGCCCTGGCCAACTGGCACGGCGAGCCGGGCGGCCTGTGCGTCTTCCAGCCGACCTGCGGCGCCGCGCTGGCGATGGAGCACAACGGCGACGTCTACTCGTGCGATCACTTCGTCGAGGAGGGCTACAAGCTCGGCAACATCACGGAGACGCCGATGGCCGAGCTGGTCGCCTCACCCGCCCAGCGCAAGTTCGGTCAGGACAAGCTCGACACCCTCCCGCAGTTCTGTCTTGACTGCGACGTCCGGTTCGCCTGCCACGGCGCATGTCCCAAGGACCGCTTCATCCGGACGCCGGACGGCGAGCCCGGGCTCAACTACCTGTGCAGTGGGTACAAGGCGTTCTTCCACCATGTCGACCAGCCGATGCGTGCGATGTCGGCCCTGCTGAGCCAGGGTCGTGCCCCGGCAGAGTTGATGGCGGTCTACGCGGCACGCGACGCCGAACTCCGGGCTGCTGTCGCGAAGGCCGGGCGGAACGACCCGTGCCCGTGCGGGAGCGGCCGCAAGGTCAAGCACTGTCACGGGGCGGCAGAGGCGTGACGCCGTCCCGGTCCTTGGGAGGCTCCCATCCTCTCGCCCGGACCATCAACTCGGTTCCCTGCACTGGACGTCCTTCATGAGCCGCCCCGTTGCGTCCCTGGACGTTCATACCAGCCGGCCGACCGTGCGGGCCACGAAGATCGCGCCGCCGCCAGAACGACCCGAGCACATCGATCGCGACCGCCTCTTCGAGCGACTCGACCAGGCGTCGACTCGCCCCTCGAGCTCCGGGGAATCCGTCGGCGCCCCGGCCATGCTTCGCCCGTAATGCCGGCCACGATCGGCATGCGACGCGCACCGATGCTGCGGATCTCGCGATGGAGGGTCAGCGTGACGACCCCGCCCGTCAGCCAGTAGAGGCCCATGAATGTGGCGAGGGTCTCACTCGTCCCGTCGAGCCGCAGGAGCAGAGCGACACCCAGGGCCAACGCCAGGCAGCCCCGTGCCAACGTGAACCATGCCAGCGCGCGCATCGCGCGCCGATGCGATCCAGCAGCGGCAGGGCCCGACGTCACGGCCGCTCGTCCCTGGCCCGCCGGTCATCCAGCCGAGGTCGGTACCACGCGGACGGTGGCGCGCTGGTGCCGCATCACTCACGCGCCAACATCGCGACGGCCTCTCGCTCCATGTCGACGAACGGTTCGCCGCTCACATCGACCGCGACCCGATGGATCACCCCGCCCGTGAAGCGATATGGCGCTTCGCCGGGATAGTCGGTGGTCACCGGATCGCTGCTGTCACGTCCGACACACAGGCCCTCACCCGCGACGCTGAACATGCCCGGCTGGGTCTTGATGCGTCCCTCGCCCACCTTCTTGTCGCCGTGGTAGAGGGACAGGATCCCGGTCGAGACGTGGGGCGGGTCCTCGCCGTCCTTGTCGAACGACGCCGCGAGGATGAGGTTCTCGCCGGTCGGCAGGTCTTCTGTCGCGACGATCTTCTGCTCGAACATCCCGACGAAGCTGTTGACGTAGTGGAGCCGGTTCTCCTTGACGTACAGGGCGTGCCCTCCGAAGCGCGCGCCCTGGGCGAAGAGCACGCCGTTTGCTCCCGGTCCCGGGATGTCAACGAGCGCCCCGATCGTGAATGAGCGGTTGCGGACATTGACCGACTGGGCCTCGGGGATCTCGGCGGTGTCCGGGTAGTAGACGTAGCGGTTCCGCGGGCTGGCCAGCTGCGGTCGCGGGGTCAACATGATCTCGAGCGGCGACCGATCGTCCAGCGGGAAGCCGTCGTTCCGGCCGGCCTCGGCGTACCACAGGTTGACCATCTCCTGGAGCTTCTCGGGCATCTCGGCCGCGAGGTCGTGGATCTCGGAGCGGTCCACGTCCGTGTGGTAGAGCTCCCAGGTGTCGCTCTCGAAGTGGCTCCAGCCGCTGATGGTCGGATGGGTCGTGACGGCCTTCCATCCCTCGTGCCAGATCGCGCGCGAGCCGAGCATCGAGTAGAACTGCGTGTGCCGGGGGGACGGGGCGGATGCGTCGGCGAGGCTGGCGCGCATGCTCACGCCATCGAAGTAACTCTGCACGTGGCCCTTGATCTTCGCCGGCGGCTCGACGCCGAGCAGGTCGAGGATCGTCGGGACCAGGTCCACCGCATGGTGGTATTGCTCCCGGATCTGGCCGGCGGCGGCCTCGTTGCCCGGCCAGCTGATGATGCACGGGTCGGACGTGCCCCCATTGAACTCGTACCGCTTCCACATCTTGAACGGCGTGTTGAAGGCCATCGCCCACCCGTTCGTGTAGTGGTTGTAGGTCGTCGGGCCGCCAAGCTCGTCGAGCTTGGCCAGATTGGCCTGGAGGTTGTCAGGGATGCCGTTGAACAGGAGGCTCTCGTTGACCGATCCGTCCGGGCCGCCCTCGCCGCTCGCGCCGTTGTCGGACACGAGGATGACCAGCGTGTTCTCGCGCTGGCCCGTCTCCTCGAGGTAGTCGAGGAGACGGCCGATCTGGTGATCGGCGTGCGCGAGGAAGCCCGCATAAACCTCCGCCATCCGCGCGAAGAGGCGCTTCTCGTCGTCGGAGAGCGTGTCCCAGGGCTTCGTGTACTCGAGCGGCGGGAACGGCTTGCCGTCTGGCCCGCTGCGGGTCTGCGCCGTGCCGATCGGGTTGAGGGGCGGAAGCTCCGTGTCCGCCGGCACGAGGCCCAACGCCTTCTGGCGGGCGAGGGTCTGCTCGCGCATCGCCTCGTAGCCCATGTCGAAGCGACCCTTGAACCGATCGATCCAGTCCTTCGGGGCGTGGTGTGGCGCATGCGCCGCACCGGGCGCGTAATACAGGAAGAACGGCTTGTCTGGCGCGATGGCCTTGGCGTCACGGATGAACTCGAGCGCCTTGTCCGTGATGTCGACGCCGAAGTGGTAGCCCTCGTCGGGCGTCTTCGGCGGGTCCACCGGGTGGTTGTCGTAGACGAGGTCCGGGAACCACTGGTTCGTCTCGGCGCCGAGGAACCCGTACCAGCGCTCGAACCCGCGGCCGCTCGGCCAGTTGCGGCGGGTCGAAGCGAGGTTCATCTCCACGGTCGGGCAGAGATGCCACTTGCCGACCATGTAGGTGTTCCAGCCCAGCTCGCCCAGGATCTCCGGCAGCATCCCGTTCTCGGGCGGGATCGTGCCGCTGGCATTCGGGTACCCTCCGGCCGCTTCGGTGATGCAGGCCATGCTGTTGCGGGTGTGGTTGCGGCCAGTGAGCAGGCAGGATCGTGTCGGGGAGCACAGTGCCGTCGTGTGCCACTGGGTGTAGCGAACGCCTTGCGTCGCGATGCGATCGATGTTCGGGGTCTCGATCGGACCGCCGTACGAGCTCATCGCGGAGAAGCCCACGTCGTCCAGGACGATGTACACGACGCTCGGTGCACCGTCCGGCGCCTTGGGCGGCTGGAAGGGCGCCCAGTCGGGGACCGAGTCGCGAATGTCGACGCTGATCTTGCCCTGGAACGGCGCACTCATCGCATCACTCCCAACGCCGGCGGTAACCGGCTCTTCGTCGAATCACCTGCAAGCCTAGTTGCGTCGCAGACCGACAGAACGGCCAGATCGCATCGTGCGTCAGGAGGGATCGGCAGCCATCATCCCGACGTCGATCCACCCCGGGTGAATGGGTGGTCGTCGATGGCCGGGCCCGCCGAGCCACGGCGCCGTACCATCGGTCGCCATGGGACTGACGATCGTGGATGCCGAAGACGCGCAGCGGTACGAGGCGCGTGACGACGGCACCGTCGCGGGCTACCTCGACTACATCGTGAAGCGCGGCCGGATCGCGCTCGTCCACACCGAAGTGCTGCCAACCCATCGAGGGCAAGGCGTCGGTGATCGACTCGTCCGCTTCGCGCTCGACGACGCACGGCGGCGCGGGCTCCGCGTCATCCCTTCCTGTCCGTACGTGCGCGCGTACCTCGAGCGGCACCCGGAGACGCACGTCATCGGCTGACCCTCTGCCTGCCGGCAACGGTCCGTCCGGCTCTCGCCGTCGGCGTGCGCCGTCGCTAGCGTCGTCGGCATGTCCGCGTCGCCACCTTCGATCCGGCCGCCGGTGATCGGCGTCATCCCCGGCGACCGGCGCCGGATCCCCGATTCGCACCTGGACCTGGTCGAGTGCCCACCCGTGGCCGCGCTCACGACCGTGATGCCCGACGGCTCGCCGCAGACGTCGGTCGTCTGGTGCGACTTCGATGACGAACATGTCCGGGTGAACACGATGGCCGGGTTCCAGAAGGAGCGGAACATGCGACGCAACCCTCGCGTGACGCTCCTCTGCTACGACCCCCGCGACGACGGACGGTATCTGGAGGTGCGCGGCATGGTCTCGGAGATGACCGAGGTCGCGGCCGGGGCCCACCTCGACGCGCTCACGTCCAAATACGCCGGTCGGCCGATGCGCTATTTCGGCGAATGCGTGCCGGCCGTCCTTGCCGAGACCGAGATCCCCGTCCTGTGCCGGATCCGACCGACCCACGTCGTGGCGTTCGATGCGCGGGGCGAGGGCGGCACGTCATGACGGTGACGAGCCCGGTCGCACCCGCCGACGTGCCGGTCGCTGCGTCCCACCTCGACCTCCTGGCCCGCCCTCTCGTCGGCGTGTTCACGACGATGCTCCCCGATGGGCAGCCGCAGTCCAGCCTCGTCTGGGTCGACTACGACGGGACGTGCGCCCGTGTGAACACCACGCTGGAACGGCGAAAGGGCAGGGATCTTCTCGCGGACCCCAGCGTCTCGCTGCTCGTCGTCGACCCGGATGACACCGGCCGCTTCGTCCAGGTCCGCGGCGAGGCCGAGCTGATCACCGATGGCGCCGAGGCGCACCTCGACGCGCTCACGCGGCGGTACACGCAACACCCGCGTTACTACGGGTTCATCTACCCAGCCCAGCAGGCAGCGCTCGAGACGCGCGTCATCTGCCGCATCCACGCGCGTCGCGTGACGCTTGACGCGATCCATCACTGACCCGGCCCGGCACGCCAGTGGCGTCAGGGCGTGACGATGGAGAAGTCCGGGTCCGGTGCCTCCAGCACGGCCAGCAGTCGCCCCAGGACGGTCGCATCGCCCTCGAGCGTGATGCCCTGCGTGCTGCCCACGAGGAGCCCCGGCAGCGCCTCACGAGAGGTGCGGATCACGAGCGCGACATCGTCGACGGGTGCCTCGTGGTGCACCAGCACCCCGTTGCGAAGGTCCAGCCGATAGCTCTCGCCCGTGTCAGGCAGGGACACGCCGATCGAGAGCGCCAGATCCCATGCTCGCGGTCCATCCACCCGGATCGCGATGGCGTCGAACACCTGGTCCGGCGAGAGCGCCCCGAGCAGGTCAGCGGAAGAGGTCGCCGTCGGCGTGCCGAAGCTGCCGCGCCGCAGTTCCGTGGCCCCGGCCAGGTAGGCACTGCGCCAGGTGCCGTTCTCCGCCCCGAACCCGAGCTGCTCCAGGGCGTCGGCCTGGAGGGCCCTGGCCGCAGCGTTGTCAGGCTCGGCGAAGACGAGGTGGTCGACCAGCTCGGCGACCCAGCGGAAGTCCCCTTCGTCGAATGCCGCTCGGGCCGTGCGCAGCACCGCGTCCGCGCCCCCCATGGCCGCGACGTAGCGCCGGCCGGCCTCGGTCGGGATGTGCTGCCAGAGGTGCGCCGGGTTGCCGTCGTACCAGCCCATGTAGCGTTGATAGATCGCCTTCACGTTGTGGCTCACCGAGCCGTAGTAGCCGCGTGCGTGCCATGCGGCCTCCAGCGCCGGGGGCATCTGGATCGCCTCCGCGATCTCCGACCCGACCATGCCCCGGTTGAGCATCCGCAGCGTCTGGTCGTGGAGGTAGGCGTACAGGTCGCGCTGGAGCGCCAGGTAGCCAAGCGCGCGCGAACGACCCCAGGTGGGCCAGTGATGCGACGCGAACACGACGTCGGTCCGGTCGCCGAACCGGTCGATCGCCTCCGTGATGTAGCGCGCCCAGATGCGTGGATCGCGGACCAGCGCACCACGGATGGTCAGGATGTTGTGCAGCGTATGGGTCGTGTTCTCCGCCATGCACAGGGCGCCGTGGTCGGGGAAGAAGACGTTCATCTCCGCGGGCGCCTCGGTGCCCGGCGTGAGCTGGAACTCCATGCGGATGCCGTCGACGACGCGCTCCTCGCCAGTGGTCGCGATGCTGACCGTCGGGATGATCAGCGTCACCGTGCCGCCGGAGGCGGTCTGACCCAGCCCTGCGCCGACCTGGCCGTCGGGACCCCGCTCGAGCACCGCGCCGTACATGTAGCCCGCCCGGCGAGCCATGGCCGTCCCGGCGTAGACGTTCTCGGCGATCGCAGGCTCCAGGAACCCGACGGGCGCGATGATCTCGCAGCGCCCTGCGTCCACGTCGGCCTGGCTGGTCACGCCCTTGACCCCACCGAAGTGGTCGATGTGGCTGTGGGTGTAGATGACGCCCACGACCGGCCGCTCGCCGCGGTGCTCGCGATACAACGCCAGCGCGGCAGACGCCGTTTCCGTGCTGATGAGCGGATCGATGACCAGGACCCCGGTGCCGCCCTCCACGAATGTCACGTTCGAGAGGTCGAATCCCCGCACCTGGTAGATGCCGGGCACCACTTCGAACAGGCCGTCCGACGCCACGAGCTGGGACTGGCGCCAGAGGCTGGGATTGACGGTCTCCGGCGCCGCTCCTTCGAGGAAACCGTAGGACTCGTTGTCCCAGACCACGCGGCCGTCCGCGGCCCGGATCACGCACGGATCGAGCCGCCCGATCAGGCCCCGCTCGGCGTCCTCGAAGTCCTGGGTGTCATCGAAGGGGAGGGACTGCAGCAAGTCGCGGTTGGCGGTGCGGACGGACTCGGACGACTCGGCGGACATGGCAGGGTTCCTTTCAGGGGCGGCAACCTTCCGCCGGCGGCATGTACGTGCAGTCCGAGGATGACACGCGGGGGGTCGTGCGCGCGGCCCTACTCGTCGGTGCGGAGGCGCGAGTAGACGACGCAGTCGACCGGGACGCCGTCGTGATGCAGGTCCCAGGCGCGAAGGACGCCCTCACGCCGGAATCCGGCATGCTCGACCATGCGTTCCGATGGGTCGTTGCCGACCATGATGAAGACGTCGAGGCGGAAGGCCGCTGTCGTGGCGAACGTCCAGTCGGCCAGCGCCCGGATGGACCGCGTGCCGATCCCGCGTCCACGCGCCTCCTGGACGAGCCACAGGCCGAGCGTCGCCTGGTGCCCGTCCGGCCCGAAGCGGGTGGCCGCTCCGAGGAGCTGATCGGTCGCGGCGTCGACGATCGCGAACGGCGCGCCAGTGCCGTCCCGCCACGCTGCGAGCGAGCTTTCGATGAACGCGTCCGCGTCGGCTTGCTGGTACGGCTGCGGGATGGTGACCCATCGTGCGATCTCCGGGTCCTGGCATGCGGCCAGCAACGCTGGGGCATCCGTCCGGCGCCACGGCCGCAGGATGAACTCGTCGACGGCCAGCGTCGTTTCCGGCTCGTCGTCCACAGCAACCACGCCAAGATGCTACCCGGGTCCCCGACCTCGGGGCGCCCGGTGACGATCGGATGCCAGCGGAGTCTGCTCAGGCGTAGAAGGCAACGAGCATCGGCCAGTTGTCCCACAGGCTGTAGACAGCGATGCCGATCAGCAGCAGACCGCCGATCGTGTTGATCCGTCGGCCATGCCGCGCGAATGCCCGCGTCAGGCGCTGCTGGAACGTCCCGGACAGGAACGACAGGATCAACAGGGGCATGCCGAACCCGATCCCGAACCACACGAAGACCCACAGCTTGTCGAGCGCTTCCCCGACCGTGAGCGACAGGGCGAAGATCGCGACGACGAGGGGCCCGGAGCAGGGCAGCGCGATCGGTCCGTACAGCAAGCCATAGACGTACGCGTTCAACAGTGGCCGGCGCAGGATCGGGATGCGGACCTGAGGGAGGCTCCTGAACGGATTGTGGTCCAGCAGCAGCGCCACGCCGAGGAGGGCAAGCAGCAACGCCGAAAGCGGGATGATGACCGCCAGGGCCGTGCCGACCGAGACCGCGAGGCCCGCGATCGCGGCTCCGAGCGCGATCATCATCGTGAGCACGCCGGCGAGGACGGCAGGGCCTAGCAGGAACCGCCGCCGCGCCGACGTGAGCTCGGTCTGGCCGCTAAGGTAGGCGAGGAAGCCCGGGTAGAGCGGGAGGACACACGGGCTGGTCATGGCCAGGAGGCCGAGCGCGAACGAGGTGATCGCGATGTCCAGCTGGGTCATGGAGCCAGGTACGGTTCCAGTGTCGTGCGCAGGAAGTCCACGGTCTTGACGCCGTACGGCAGGCTCGTCGCAACGCCGTGCCGATCGATGAGCAGCATCGGTGAGAACGGTGGATTGAGGTACTCCGCGCTGTAGAGGTTGCCCAGGGCTCGGGCGACCTCGAGGGGCGCCACCGCGTAGTGCCAGTCGTGGCCGAGTGCCGTGGCGTACTCCTTCAGCGATGGCTCGTCCTCGTGGACGTCGATGTCGAGGCTGATGGAGACGACGTCGTCGGTCGACCCCAGCTGGTCATGGAGCTTCTTCACCTCGGCCTGCTGCTGGATGCAGGTGGGACACCACTCCGCCATCGCCTCCACGAGCACGACCTTTCCGGAGAAGTCGTTGATGGCGAATGTCCGGCCGGTGAGGACGTCGGTCATCCTGATGTCGAACCATGCCGGCTTGGCCTCGACAGCGACACTCGCCGCGGCGCTTGGACTGGCGGGCGGCGTCGAGACTGCCAAGCTGGGTCCTGCGGCGGTGGGCGACACGGGTCCCAACGCGGTTGGACTACACGCGGCCAGCAGCGACAGACCGGCCACCGCCGCCATGCGGCCCCCACGTCGGAACGATGTCGCTCGCGGGCGCCGGGTGCTCGATCGATCTGGCCGTCCTGTCGTTCTCATCGTGTGACCGAGTGTACGTGGCGCTCTCCGCCTGGACCCGGGGCCATGCGGCACGTCCGCGGAAGACGTACCGACAGCCCGGATGGACGTGGGCCCGGGTCCCTAGAATTGGGGCGTCCGCCGCGACTGGCGGGAAACAGAAGCCGGCGCCCGTTCGCCCACCATGGCGGTCGCGTCGGCAGCGCTCGAGGGACACACCCATGAAGAACCCGCCCATCCTCATCGCGGTCCTGGGTTTCTTCGCCGCACTCGCCGGCTTCGGCAACCTCTTCTTCGGCCTGCGCGTCCTCGGCTTCGACTGGTTCGGCGTGCTGGGCGATATCCCGGCCTTCGACGGCGTCGGGCTGTGGGGGTGGCTCGCGGTCGTCACCGGGCTCATCTGGATCCTGGTCGCCCTCGGCCTCTGGGGACTCCAGCCGTGGGCGCGGGTCTTCGCGCTGATCGTCACGGGCTTCGCCCTCTTCGAGGCGGTCCTCGCGTTCTTCCAGCTCCCGGGGACGGGCGTCGGCTTCGCGATGGCCATCATGCCCGGCCTGCTCTTCTGGTACTTGAACACCAGCGAGGTGAAGGCCGCCTTCGGCGTGGGCGAGCCAGTGGCAGCGGCACCGGCCGTCGCCGCCGCGCCCGTCGCGGCGGCTGCACCCGCACCGGTGGCCGCTCCCGCACCCGCGCCCGTCGCCGCAGCGGTGATGGTCGCGCCGGCAGCGGCCGTCGCCGCCCAGCCGGCTGCCGAGGAGCCCGTCGCGGCTCCTGTCGCCGCCGCGCCGATGGCCGCCGCCCCGATGGCCGCCGCGGCACCGGACGAGCCGCCGCCGGCGGTCGACCGGATGCCGATCGAGGACGTCGAAGGGATCGGTCCGGCCAGCGGCGAGAGGCTCGCCGCGGCGGGTATCAAGACCACGGACGACCTGCTCTCGGCGGGTGCCCGGCCGTACGACCGCGAGCGCATCGCCGAGGCCACCGGGATCAGCAGCGAGCGCATCCGCGAGTGGGTCGACAAGATCGACCTCATGCGGGTCCCGGGCGTCGGGCCGCAGTACAGCGACCTGCTCGTGGCCGCCGGCGTCGGCTCACCAGCCGAGCTGGCCCGGCGTAACGCGGCCAACCTCGAGGTCACCTTCCAGGAGGTCGTGGCCGCCCGGCCCGGCATCGTGCGGCGGGTCCCTGGCGAGGCGGAGATCAGCGACTGGATCGATGCGGCGGGGACCCTCGAGCAGGTCGTCGAGCACTAACCGCCAACGACCGTCGCGAGGCGCGCGTAGGCAGCTTCCTTCTCGACGCGCAACCGTTCGACTGCGTCTGGGTCCGCGGGTGATTCGCCCTGGTAGGCCCAGCGGATGCGGAGCCGGGTCCCGTTGTCGGCCGGATCCAGATCGGCCGTCGCCGCGATCGGTCCCAGGCCCGGCACGGTCAGCCGCCAGGCGACGCGGTCGTAGGGCTGCCAGTCGACGATCTCCTCGAGCGTGGCCAGCCGGCCGGTCACGCACTGCGCGGTCGTGCCCACGCCGCGGCGCCCGCCGGCCGATGTCTCGTCGATGCGGATCGGCCCCTCCCAGCGCGTCCGCAGGTCCGGCGACGTCAGGTGCGCCCAGACGACGGACGGCTCGGCGGCCAGCGTCGCCACCACGTCGAAGGCGGCATCGGCATCGGCGATGTCGAGGTGTCGCGCCCCGCTTTCCGCCTGCCAGCGCGCCTCGAGGTCCAGGGTGAAGGTGTCGACCTGCCCGAGGTGCTCGATGTCCTCGTGGCCCGGCCGGAGATCGACCATGGCGGGATCGAGCCCGAGCGCATCGACCGCGGCCGCCGTGAACAGCGCGAAGCCGTTGGCGCGAGCCTCCGCGGCGCCGGCGCCCTTCAACAGCCGGTGGACGATGATCACGTCCGACCCGGCGAGCTCGTCGCGCCCGGCGATGCGGCTCCAGACGAAGGCGCCGTGGTGGAGGAACACCTTGAGGTCGAGCTTCGGGGCCAGCCGGCACGAGTTGCAGTCGCAGGTCGTCGCCTGGTCGATGCTGCGCAGCCGGCGCCGGAAGGCGAGGTAGGAGGCCTCGATCGCGTCGAGCAGCAGCGAGCCGTCCGCCCGGCCGTCCTCGACGAACAGGAACGCGGCATCGCCCTCGAACTTGGCCAGCCGGAACGGGGGCTCCAGGCGGCCGACGATCGTCTCGAGGAGGTCGCCGGCGATCGCCGGGGCATGCTCGATCTCACTGCCCGCCAAGTACGCGGTGTAGCCCGTCAGGTCGGCGATGACCAGGAAACCGGACTCGGGTGTCGCTGCCATGGCGCGAACCGTAGACCTTGGAGTCGGTCCGCTGTCAAGACCGGATCGCGATCGACCCGCATCCGCTCGCGCCGGGTGACGCTCGGTGATCCATCACCGACCCTCAAGGACGCCGGGGTACCAGGTCCTCGACGGCCGTTGCGACGTCGTCCTGCACGAGGTCGGCGTTGATGGCGATCGCCGCAGCGGATCCCATGCCCGCGGAGGTGATCACCTGGGCGCGCGGATCCGCGACGTTGCCGGCGGCCCAGACGCCGGGCGTGCTCGTGCGACCGACCGCGTCGACGATCGCGAAACCGCCGGCATCGACCTCGACACCGAGACCCGCCAACAGCCCGTCCGCATGCGGCACGTTGACAGGCCGGATGAAGACGGCCGCGCGCGGGACGACCTGACCGCCGGCCAGCTCGACGCCGGTCAGCTGGTCGTTCTCGATCACGAGCCGGGCGACCGCCCCGCCCACGACCTGCACGCCTCGGGCGTGGAGCTGTTCGAGCTCGTCCGCACCCAGCTCGAGCATATGGGCGAAGAGGACGACGTCGTCGGACCACTGCCGGACCAGGAGCGCGTGCTGGACCGCGCCCGGGTTCGTGCCCAGGACGCCGATCGGCTGATCGCGGACCTCCCAGCCGTGGCAGTACGGGCAGTGGAGCAGGTCCCGGCCCCAGCGCTCCCGGACGCCGCTGATGTCCGGCAGCTCGTCTCGGACGCCGGTGGCGACGAGGATCCGACGCGCGACCAGCTCGCGACCGCCGGCGAGGCGGACCGTGAACCCGAGATCGATGGCCGCGACCCGATCCTCGATCAGGTCCACGCCATATCCGTGGACCTCGGCACGGCCGGCGGCCAGGAGCTCGGCCGGTGGCATCCCGTCGCGGGACAGGAAGCCCTGCATGTGGGCCGCCGGCGCGTTGCGAGGCGCGCCGGCGTCGACCACCGCGACCCGTCGCCGGGCCCGGCCCAGCACGAGCGCGGCGCTCAGGCCGGCCGCCCCCCCGCCGACCACGACCACGTCGTACGCGATCGACGGCGACGTCATCGCTCGAGCCACAGCGGGCGGCGCCAGCCATCGGGCGTCCGCAGCCCCTTGCCGACGCCCTGGTCGGCCACGATGTGCCCCAGCCACGCGAGGGCGCCCACGAGCCAGAACGGCGGGAGGATGCCGACCGCGGCGACCGCGAGGAGAGCCAGCGGCAGCGCCGGCCGGTGCATCGCGTTGTAGAGCGGCACGGCACGGGGTGCGAGCTGGCCCGCGGCGTGTGGCTGGCCCGTCCCGGCGAAGACCGCGAGGTGGGGGACGATCCCGAAGACCAGGACCGGCACCAGCCCGAGGGCATGCTGCCCTGCGACCATGTTGGCGTAGATCCCGAGGGCGATCCCCGGGATGAGCCAGAGATGTCGGACAGCGAGGCGGCCCGGGCGGCGCAGGACGATGGCGGTCATGACGCGGCCCCGATCCCGGCGCCGGCGGCCCGGGGCTCGAACACGAC
Source organism: uncultured Chloroflexia bacterium (assembly GCA_963813335.1). GTDB lineage: Bacteria > Chloroflexota > Limnocylindria > Limnocylindrales > CSP1-4 > SPCO01. The sequence continues at coordinate 320,287 of CAWEYL010000003.1, read as the reverse complement.
GACCGCCGTCTCCGTCGGTCGGCGCGCGGCGAGGGCGCCGATGTCGTCGCCCCAGCCGGGATAGTCGCTAAAGGTCGCCCACAACCGGTCGCGTTCCTCGCCGACCGCCGCGCGGGCCCGGACGGCGCGCGTCTCGCCCGGAAGGTCGACCGTCGTGTCGGGCCGCGCCTGGAGGTTCAGCCACCAGGCGGGCTCCTTCTCCCCCCAGCCGTTCATGGCCAGGGTGACGAGGTTCGGGCCGTCCTCGTAGTAGCCGATGATCGCGACCCGCGCCTGCCCGGTGCGCCGCCCCACCGAGGTGAGGCGGAGCATCCCGAACTTGCTGCCGGTCACCGGCTGGGAGAGGCCGAAGCCTCCCCCGGTGACCCGGTAGGCCGCGCGGTGCAGCAACCAGAAGGTGCGGACGAGGGGGCGCGGCGGGGTCCGCGGCGCCCCCTCGCGGATGGCGGTCACGCCGCACCCGCGTTGGCCGCGACGCCGATCGTCGAGCGGGCGACGCTGGCCGAGCCGTCGAGGCCTGCGTCCTCCGCGGCGGCCGCGACCATGATCGGCGCGTCCTTGCGGAAGCCCTTGAACGTCATCCACAGGCCGATGGACAGCTCCCAGAAGAAGATCGGGGCGACCCCGAGGGCGTGCCAGGTGGTGCCGGCCTCGGTGACGCCGAGGATGTAGCCGATGATCCAGGACGTGAACAGCGGGGCGCCGATCAGCCCGAGCGTCGGGATCGCCCGCGGGACGAGCCGCGACTTGTACATGATCCAGCCGAGCATGACGGCGTTGAGGGCGGGAACGCCGGTCCCGAGGACGAAGGTCCAATTGCGGACAGTGACGAGGGTGTGCTGGATGCTGACCAGCAGGGTGGCCTCGGCGCCGGTCGCGCCCGGCTGCTGCAGGGTCACGATCGACAGGATGCTGATGACGCCGATCATGAGGACCGTGCCTTCGAACAGTCGCGAGCTGACGAAGCCGATCGCGAAGCTCGGGCTCTGGCGCCTGATGACGGCGTAGAGCGCCACGGCGGTGCCGATGGCGGTGAGGCTGTTGACGATGTCGAAGAGGGCGCCGAGGCGGACCTGGGTGTCGAGACCGGCGCCGCCGATGATGAAGTTGGGATCGTTGAGGACCGGCGCCTGGAGGAAGACGGCCGGGATGGAGCTGAGGAACGTGAGCAGGTACAGGACGCCCGCGACGAACGCGGTCTTCCGCATCGAGCTCATCGCTGAGGTTCGCGTGGGGAGAGCCATGTCAGTGTCCCTTTCTTGAAGCGTGTCAGTGAGGGTCGTGGGTGGGAAGGTCGGGCCGGTCGAGTTCGACCCGCTCGACCGAGATGAGTGGCAGGCCCAGGTCACGCACCCGCTGGAGCAGGCCGTGGAGTGCTGCCTGATCGGCGATCTGGCCGCTGATGGCGGTGATCCCGCTGTCCTCGTGGCTGACGGTCATCCCGTCGAACCACGACGCCCAGCGCGCGTCGAGGTGGCCCGCGAGCCGGATCTCATAGCGTCCGGACTCGTACGGGTCCCCAGTCGTGGCGTGTCGTTCGGTCATCCCGCTCCTCGTGCGTGTTGCCAACTGGACCGCTGACCGGCCATGCCGGCGTGGGTCTCTGGGAACACCGTGGAGGCGGATGTGATGAGCGCGCATCACCACACGTGATGAGTGGGGTGATGAATCTCGCGGCGCCGTGCAGCCGTCGCGGACGATCAATCGACGGGTCGGCGGTCCCGGGTGCGCGAGAGCAGGCCGAGCTCGGCGGCACGGCTGACGGCCGCCCGACGGCTGTTCACGCCGAGCTTGGCGTAGACGTTCCTGGTGTGGGTCCGCACGGTGGCCAGCGATACCGAGAGCTCGCGGGCGATGTCGGGGCCATCGAGGTCGCTGTCGAGGAAGCGCAGGACCTCGAGCTCCCGGTCGCTGAGTGGTTCGATCAGCGGCTGGGCGACGGCCGTCCCGCCATCGGTCGCACTGGCGGCGATGAGGAGGCGACGCACATGCTCCGCGGCGTCCCGCTGCTTCGCTGCCACCTTCAGCAGAGCGGTCATCGGCGCGCCCTCGTCGAGGAACACCCGGACATGGCCCTCGGGCTCGGCCAGTGCCACTGCCCGCTCCAGCGACGCAAGGGCGCCCGGCATGTCGTTGCCAGCACGACGAGCGATCCCTTGGACGACCAGGATCTCGATCACGCTCCCGGTCCTCGCGCCGTCCTCCGCGGCGGTGAGCAGGCGGCCCAAGAGCTCGGTCGCCGCACCGAGCTTGTCATCGGAGCGGTCGCGAACGCCCTCCGCGAGGATCAGCCTGGCGAGGGTCACGTGCTCGAACTCACGGACATAGTCGAGGTCATCGGCTGTCGCCAGCCCGCGCTCGCGCGCCCAGCCCCTCGCCTCCGAAAGCCTCCCCGTCGAGATCCAGGCCCGGGCTATGAGGGCTTCGACGGGGCGCACGTCCGGCGAGAAGTCGCTGAAGTACAGGCGACGCGCCTCGGCCAGGAGCCGGAGGGCTGCCTCGGGGTCGCCTTCCACCTGCCGGATCGCTGCGGCGGCCACGCGCGACCGGTAGGGGTGCTGCGGCAGGCCGTTCGCCTCGCCCAGATCCGCGGCCCTGTGCAGATGGTGCACGGCGCCAGCCAGGTCGTCGCGCTGGAGCAGGATCTCGCTGATGCCGACGTGCATGTCCGCTGCGCCCCGCTGGACGATCGCGCCCGGGCCGCTAGCGATCTCCAGGCCCCGCTCGTAGATGCTCATCGCGTCGTGGAGACGGCCCTGCGCGATGCGGATGTCGGCCAGGCCGAGGGCGAGCCCGGTCGCGTCGGAACGATACCCCGCCCTCTCGAAGCGGGTCATGGCCCCGGCATACAGGTCGGTGGCTGCCTCCAGATCCCCATCGGTCCAGTACGCGAGCGCGAGGAGCGTCGATGCCGCTCCACGGCCGAGGTCGTCGTCATCGCCGACGAGCTCCAGCGTCCGGCGAGCATGGGCGATGGTCCCGGCGACGTCACCGCGGAGTCGCGCCAGCCCGGCCCGGTGCATGGCGATCCTGGCCGGCAGCGTGCGGAACGCGCCCTCATCGAGGACGACCATCTCGGTCGCAGATCCGCCGGTCTCCCTGCGCCTCGGGGCCGCTACGTCCAGCCAGCGCTCGGCGTCTCGGAGGCGGGCCTCGACGCCCTCGGTCTCGCCCCGCACCAGGATGGACCCGGCATACCCATTGCTCAGCACGGGCCGTGCCCGGATCACCTCGTCGGGGAGCGCTTCCAGCCACCGACGGAGCGTCGCATCCTGCCGCTCGCGGGTGGCTGCCGGCAGCGCGAGCTCGACGAGGTCCGCGGCTCGCGCGAGGTCCCCGCCGGCCAACGCGTGGCGGATCGCCTCGGCCCGTTCGCCGTTCTGCTCGTACCACTCGGTCGCGCGCCGATGGAGGCCCGCCACGCGCTCGGGTCGCTCATCGCGGAGACGCGCCTGGAGCACGTCCGCGAACAGGTGGTGGTAGCGATACCGATCGCGGCGGTCATCCAACGGGATGAGGAACAGGTTCTGCCGCTCGAGCGCCTCCAACATGGCCTTGCCGCCGTCCTGGCCGGTCACGGCATCGGTCAACGCGCCAGTGAGGCTGCCAAGGATCGAGGTCTCCAGCAGGAACGTTCGGACCGGTCCGGGCTGGCGCTGCAGGACCTCTTCGACGAGGTAGTCGACGATGTATCGATCGTCGCCGGCGAAGCGCGCGATGAAGCCCTCGATGTCGTCTCGTCCCTGCATCGAAAGGCCGGCGAGCTGGATCGCCGCGATCCAGCCTTCGGTCCGGCCCTCGAGGACCGCGACATCGTGGGCCGACACGCCGAGTGCCATGACCCCATTGAGGAACTGGTCGGCCTCGTCGGGCGTGAAGCGCAGGTCGGCGGCTCGGACCTCGACCAGGTCGCCGCGCGCGCGGAACCGAGCGAGCGGGAGCGCCGGATCGGCGCGTGTCGCGATCACGATGTGCAGGTGCGGGGGCAGATGCTCGAGCAGGAACGCCATGCCGGCCTGGATGTCGGGCGACTCGATCACGTGATAGTCGTCAAGGACCAGGACGACCTCGTGCGGGAGCGCATTCAGGTCGTTGAGCAGCGGGGCGAGCACGGCCTCGATGGACCGGTGCGGCGAATCGAGCAGCGTCAGCGCCCCCGCGCCGACCGTGGGCACCGCGGTCTGCAGCGCCGCGATCAGGTGGGTCCAGAACGCATCGGGATTGTTGTCGCCGGGATCGAGCGAGAGCCACGCGGTGACCGATCCGTCGGCAGGAGCGGCCAGCCACTCGGCCATGAGCGTCGACTTGCCGAAGCCGGCCGGGGCCGATACGAGCGTGAGCCTCGACCGGGTCCCGCTGCGGAGTCGCTCGGTCAGATGAGGTCGCGGCACCAGGCCGCTACGCCGCCTCGGCGCGTAGAACTTCGTTTCGAGCAGCGAGCCTGTCACGCCCCTCCGTCCATCGCGGCGCGCATCCGATCGCCAGGTAGCCGCGCGCTCGGGGTCAAGGGTAGTAGCTGCGACCCGATGAACGCAGTCCCTCGGCGACGGCCTGGATCGCCTTCCCGACCGACGCCGGGTCGGTGTCGCCCTTCACGAGGGCCTGGACCTGGTCGGCGATCTCTGCGTCGATCTCCGGCTCCCAGAGCCAGTTGAGCGACATGATCGCGTCTTCGAGCATCGGGAGGAACTCCTGGGCGATGTCATTCTCGATCGCGGTATTCGACGCGGCGATCGGTGAATAGACCTGCATGCCCTGGACCACGGATCGGTCGACCGCCGGGCGGCTCGCATATTCGAGGAACGCCGCTACGCTGTCGCCGCTCGCCGCGGCCCTGGCCGGCATCGCGAAGCCGGTCCAGGCAAGGATGGATCGAGCCTTCGAGGCCCCGTCGACGAGCGGAAGCGGCGCGACGTGCAGGTCGAAGGCGACACTCGGTGAACCGGCGAGCAGTTGGGCGAGCATCCAGGTGCCGTTGTAGGTCATGGCGGCCTTGCCCTGCAGGAAGAGGAGCTGCATCGTCGCGTAGTCCGTCGCACCAGACCCCGCCAGCAGGACGCCGGAGGTTCGGAGGTCGGCGATGGTCTGGAAGGTCTCGATCCATTCGGGGCTGTCGTAGCCGACCTCGCCCTTGATCGTGCGTTCGACGAACGCGACCGGGTCGCCGGCCCGCCCCGCGATCATCGGGAGCAGCCACATGACGAGCAGGGGATTGAATGCCGCATCACCGGAGCAGTGGACGAGCGGCGCCGCACCCAGCGCGGCGAGCGGCTGGACCATGGCCTTGAGGTCGGCGATCGTCCGCGGCACGGCCAGGCCGGCCTGGTCGAGCAGCGCCTTGTTGTGGTACAGGCCGGTCGTCTGCAGGCCGCTGCTCAGTGCGAGGGGAACGGCCCGCGACGTCGTCTCGCCGACACCACCCAGCTGGAAATGCGTAGGGACTCGCGCGAGCACGTCGGCCAGTCTCGGGTCCGCCCCGAGGTCCGCGAGCAGGCCATCGCGGGTCCACGCTCGTACGTACAGCCCATCGATCAGGATCAGCCCCACCGGCTCACCGGACGTCAGCGCCGCGCGCGCCAGCCGGTCCCACTCGGCCCCGATGGCCGGGATCGTCCGGATGTCCCACTCGACGCCCGGATGCTGCGTCCTGAAGTCCTCGTAGACCTGTTGGAGCGCCGGCTCCGTGCGCGGATCGCCGGCTTCGCCGAGGACGGTGATGGAGCCCGCCACGGCGTTCCCGCTCTGCGTCACTCCGCTTCGGTCCGGCGCGGCGCACGCCGCGAGCAGCGGGGCGACCATGCCACCCGCGGCCATGACGGCGCCCAGCTTCAGGACCTCGCGGCGACCGCGCAGCCGCGTCCACGTGCCGTCGAGCGTCGATCCAGGCGGCTTCAGCAAGGCCCTTCACCATTGACGTGGGTCGTTCGAGGAACCGGACAAGCCAGCTGCTTGGTCGGGTCCCGTGTCGACCGAGTATGGTTCGGGCGCTCATATCCCGCTCGGGAGCCATGATGGTCCAGGGGATTCGTCCGGAGCACCGGTCCAGTCCGGGGTTCCTCGGCCGTGCGGGCCGCGAACGCGCCATCGACCTGCTGTTCCTTCTGCCGACCCTCGTGCTCCTGACCGGATTCCTCGTCTACCCGCTCGTCTATGGCGTCGTGCTCAGCGTGCATGACACGACGGGCTTCGTCCTCACCGGGTTCGTCGGGCTCGAACACTACGCACGCCTGATCTTCGGCGATGCGGTGTTCCAGCGAAGCCTGCTGAACACGTTCCTGTTCACCGCTGTGGCCGTCGTGCTCCAGACGGGCCTCGGCTTGGGGCTCGCCGTCCTCCTGGGCGACGTGAAGCGCGGACGGACCTTCTTCACGTTCGCGTTCTTCGCGCCGTTCGTCCTTGCGCCAGTCGCGGTCGGCGCGGTGTGGAAGTTCCTGTACGCGCCGTACTTCGGGATCGCGGCGACGGTCGGGTCGGCCCTGGGGTTCGATGCCCTCGCCATCGCGCCGCTGTCGGACGCGGACACGGCGCTCTGGGCCATCATGGCCGTCTTCCTGTGGCGGTTCTCGGGCCTGGTCATGGTCGTGTACGTCGCGGCGATCCAGGCGCTGCCGCGAGCGTACGACGAGTACGCCGTGCTGGAGGGCGCCAGCCGGTTCCAGCGACTCCGCCTGATCACCTGGCCGCTGCTGTGGCCGCAGACCTTCGCGGTGGTCCTGTTGACCACCATCGGGAGCCTGCGGATCTTCGACATGGTCTGGGTCATGACCGAGGGCGGTCCGTCGCACGCCACCGAGACCGTCGCGACCGACATCTACACGACTGCATTCCGCTTCCTGCAGGTCGGCTCCGCGCAGGCGATGGCCATGATCCTGCTGGTCCTGATCCTGCTGCTCGCGGTCGTGGAGTACCGGATCATGGATCGCCGAGCCGAGATGGCGAGACCATGAGCAGCCTGCTCCGCCGCCGGTGGCCCGTCGTGCTGCTCACCGTCCTGGCCATCCTTTGGCTGTATCCGCTGATCTGGACGCTGGCGAACGCGGTCCGGTCGAGTGCCGACATCTACCGCGCGCCGTGGGACGTGCCATGGCCGCCGGCGATCGGGAACATCGGCGAGGCGTGGGGCCGTGCCGGACTCGGCATGGCGCTGGCGAACTCGGCCTATGTGACGGCGCTGACCGTGGTCGTCGTCCTGATCCTGGCGGTCAGCGGGGCCTACGCGCTCACGCTCCTGCGGCCACCGGGTCGGGCGCTGCTCTTCATCGCGATCCTGGCGCCATTGATCATCCCGACCGATGTGCTCGTCGTCCCGCTGTTCTCGATGTTCCGATCGCTCGGATTGATCAACAGCCTGACGGGCCTCGCGCTGATCGACGTGGTCACGAGTGTCTCGTTCGCCACGGTGATCCTCACGGGCTTCCTTCGAACGATCCCCCGCGACGTCATCGACGCGGCTCGGGTCGACGGCGCCGGCCGGGTGGACGTCCTGCTGCGGATCGTGGTCCCACTCGCGCGGCCGGGGATCCTCGCCGTCGCCGTGCTCGTGGCGGTGTTCACCTGGAACGACTTCGGAGGCGCACTCGTGCTTCTCCAGAAGCCGGATTCCTTGACGGCGCCACTCGCCCTCAGCCGATTCTCGACTGTCTACACGACGGACCAGGGGTTGACGTTCGCCGGGATGGCGGTCGTGCTCATCCCGCCGCTCCTCCTGTTCCTCGTCCTGCAACGCCGGATCATCGAGGGGTTCACCGCGGGAGCCGTGCGCCGCTGAGGGGCCGGACGCGCAGCGCTGCCGCGAACACCTGATCAGCCTGCCTCGCCGCCCCACTGCTCCCGCCAGGCGCTCGCGATCCACTCGACCTCGCTCGCCGGCAGCTCCGGGACCTCGCCGAACTGGCGCGCCCGGAGGTAGACATCCGCCGCCGCCTCTGTCACCGCAGCCGCCTTGAAGGCGCGCTGGATGGTCGCCCCGATGGCCAGCAGGCCGTGGTGCCGGAGGAAGCACACCCCGCGGTCGCGGAGGGCGTCGGCCGTGAAGTCGGCCATCTCCGCGGTCCCCGGCCGCGAGTAGCGCGCGGCGGACACGGCGCCGCCCGACGCCTCGACGAGACCGGTCAGGATCGGCGGCAGCGTCCAGCCGAGCGTCGCCATCGTCATCGCCGCCCGGCTGTGGGTGTGGACGATGGCGCCGACCTCTGCCCGTCGCTGGTAGACGAGGGTATGGAGCGGGAACTCGGACGTCGGTCCGCGTCGACCGCTCACGATGGACCCGTCACTCCGGACGAGGCAGACGTCCTCCGGCTCCATCGTGTCGTAGGGCGTGTCGCTCGGCGTCATCGCGATCAGGTCGGCGTCGCCTTCGACGCGTAACGAGAGATTGCCGGACGTCCAGTGCACGAGCCCCTCGGCCTGCAGCCGGCGGCCGTACCGGACGACCTCCTCGCACGCGCGCTGGCGGGCCGTCGTCGAGCCCATCGCGAACCCTCAGGGAGCGGGCGGGGTCTGGAACGTGGACGTGGCCGCGATGAGGTCGACGACCTTCGTGTTCGAGACGTACGTCGAGTCGCCGGCCGTGCCCACCGTCTCGATCCAGACGGGGTGCCCGCCGTAGTCGATCAGGTAGGCATAGCGGGTGGAACCGACGGGAACATCCGGGCTGCCGGCCGTCGACGTCGCCTCGATGCGCGTCGCCGGAAGCCCGGAGATCGTAAACGCCTCGTTCCGCAGGACGTTCCAGGCGGTCGGGTTGGTCGCGGCTGTCAGCGCGTCCGCGTATGAGCCGACCGGGTCCGCCTTGACCATGACCGCGGTCGTGAGCGTCGTCGGATCGGCCGGCACCGTGATCGCCTTCGGGTCGAAGTAGCGGCAGGCGAGGGTCGGCGGCGCCGCGACCGTGTGCCACGTCGCGGGGTACTTGAGCGTGGCCACGGGCACGTCGGGCGACGCGGTCACCGTGCAGGTCGCGAGCGCCGGCAGGGAGGGCGGCGGGCTGAGGGTCGGCGCCGGCGAGGCGGTCGGGACGGCGGTCGGCGTCGGCGTGGGCGCGGGTGTCGGACTGGCGGTCGGCGTGGGGCTCGGGCTCGCGGTGGGCTTGGTGGTCGGAGACGCCGATGGCGATGCCGACGGCCCGGCCGACGCGCTTGCCGATGGTGCGGCGCTCGGGCTCGGCGACGGCTCGACGGCGGAGGCCCGGATCAGGGCCACGACCAGGCTTCCGTTGCGGTCCTGGAGTTGCACGGTCTGCGCCCGGGTCTGGATCTTCGCCACGCCCTGGAGCGCGGTCAGGAAGGCCGTCTCCTGGGCCGACACGTCTTCGGCGCAGGCCATCAGTGTCGTTGCGAGCGGCCCGATGGCCGCGGCGTCGCCGTTCGTGGTGTACGGGCCCTGGTAGGTGTTGCAGCCGGCCGAGCCGGCCACCTTGCCGAAGCGGAAGACGGCGGTCAGCGTCGTGCCATCGAGCGGGACCGTGACCTTGCCCGGCGCCGATTCGAACGAGTCCACGACCCACGATCCGAGCAGCGGGTTGGCGGGCGGCACCTCGAACACCAGCAGCACCGAGCGGTCCGCGCCGCGGATCGTCAGGGTGTCGCCCCGGATGTTGAAGAAGCGGCTCTGCTGCAGGAGGCTCAGGTAGGTGGCTTCGAACAGCCCGTTCTCGGCGCATGCCATCAGCGTCACCGCCGGCGGCCCGATCAGGAGCATCCGGCCGCCGGTCCGATACGCCGCGTCGTATTGATTGCAGCCACCGAACCCCTTGACCCGTTGCGCCCGGAAGTCGGCATCCGCGTACTGGTCGTCCGGCACGGTCGTAAGGACGCCGTTCGACGCGAACGACTGGAGCACCCACGTGCTCCCCTGCAGCTCCCCGCCGACGCCCTCGGCGGTCGGGTCGGTCGTGCCGCTGGCTGAGCAGCCGGCCACGAGGAGGAGGAGCGCCGCGAGCGCGCCGACGTGTCGCAGGGTCATGGTGGTGGCCCGCCGGCTACTGCGACTTGCCGGCGACGTAGAGGGCGAACAGCCGGAGGGCGTATCCGAAGGCGGCAACGATGAACGCGAGGAAGAGCGGGACCCCGATGGCTGCCGAGGAGATCGCCAGCGCCTCCAGGAAGTTGAACGCCGGGCGCTGCACGAGGTCGATCCACCAGAGCACGCCAGCCACGAGCGCGTAGATGATGAACAGCCAGCCGATCCAGATGAAGCTCGTCGCGATGGACGCGAGCCGGGCGGCGTCACGCTGCAGGTCCACTGATCGATCCTCCTCGTTCCGACGCGGCCGAGCCACGAGCACGATGTCCGGGCGCCGATCACCCGTCGCGGCCAGTATGCCAGCACGACGGCGCGACGACGTGTCGGTCATCTACCATGGAGCGGACGCGACCCTGTGACGCCCATGGAGCGAGGTGCAGACAGATGTCAGAGATCGACGAGACCGGCTCGATCGACTTCATGCTCATCGAGGCGGTCGGCAAGAAGCTCGACGGCGCACTCGTCCCGCCATTGCTCGACCTGGTGGATCGGCGCCTGATCCGGATCCTCGACGTCCTGGTCATCGCCAAGCGGGGTGAGGGCGATTTCGACGCGCTGACCACGGCGGACCTCGACGCGGCGCAGATCGGCGACCTCGGCTCGCTGGCCGGCGCGTCGTCGGGGATGCTCGACGCGGATGACGCCGCCGCGGCGGCGGCCACCCTGCAACCGGACAGTCTCGGTCTGCTGATCGTCTACGAGAACCTGTGGTCGCTCGAATTCGGGAAGGCGGCCCGGAAGGCCGGAGGTCACCTCGTCGCCTACGGCCACGTCCCCACCCAGGCCATCCTGGCTGCCCTCGATACGCTCGAATCCTGAGAGGAGCGAACGACATGGGACTCATCGGAGGCATGGCCCGGACCGCGGTCATCGCGGGCACCGCGACGGCCGTGAGCAATCGCGTCTCGCGTCGACAGGCCAATCGCTGGGCGCAGGAGGACCAGTCGGCATACGCCGCGGCCCCGGCGCCGGCGCCCGTCTATCAGGCTCCGCCGCAGTACGCTCCGCCGCCCCCCGCGCCGCCGGCTCAGGAGGACGTGTACGAGCAGCTCAGGAAGTTCGGCCAGCTGAAGGACGCCGGGATCCTGTCCGAAGAGGAATTCGCCGCCAAGAAGGCGCAGCTCCTCGGGCTCTGATCCGGGCGGGCGCTGGCCGGCTCCCGACCCGGATCGCGGGCGTCAGTTGCCCTTGGTCTGTTCGGCGACCTGGCGCTCGACCTCGGCCGAGATCTTGTCGTCCCGGCGGGCCTTCGCGCGGCGAGCCAGCCAGAAGCCGATGGCGATCGGCCACGCGGCAGACACGATCGCGCCGATGACCACGGGCGCCACGAACTTGTCCGCCGGGCCGCCGACCATGATGACCAGCAGGAGATAGGTCACGAGCGCGCCGACCGCGGCGCCGATGATGTTCTGGATCATGGGATCCCTCCTCAGACCGACCGGGCCTTGCCGGGAGACGTCAACGACGAGGCAACAGTAGCGCCTGCGTGTCCCCCCGTTCGCGCGTTTCGGCGGGCTGTCATCCGCGACCGGGAACCGGCCCCTCTCGAACGCCGAACACCTGCCCGTCCGGATCGACGAACCAGGCGCCCCGAGCCGGACCGATCTGGGCGATGAAGTCGACGGTCTTGGGGGTCTCGTAATCCTGGAACTCGACCCCGCGCGCCGAGAGTTCGGCGACGGTGGCGACGATGTCCGCCACCTCGAAATGCCCGACCGTCTGGCCGACGTTGGGCTGCCCGCGTCGCACCGACAGCTGCGACCCGTTCCCGGCACCGAACCGGATGGCGAACGGCTGCTCGTCGAGGATCGGCAGCTGGAGCTGGTCGGCGAAGAACCCCTTCGCCCGATCGAGGTCGGTGACCGCGACCGTCGTCACCATCAGGGAGTCTGCGAGTCCGCTCATGCCTTCTCCTTCTTCGGCGGCAGCGCCGCGACATGCTCGAGCGCGTTCCCGACCCAGGCATCGCCGTCGGGCGTGCCGACCATCGCCGGCGGCAGCGTGAGGTAGCCGCCCATCGGCCGTTCCTCGGGTCCGAAGGGCCCGCCGCCGGCGGCCCTGAGGCGCTCCGCGTCCGCCGGCGTGACCTTGACGCCGACCTGCGAACCGAACAGCCCCATGAACATGTTCCCGTGCACGAACGCGCCCAGGTTGCCGAACATCGGCTTCACCTCGACCCGGGCGTCGTCAGGGACGAGCGAGCGGAACCGCTCCTTGTCGGCCTCGGTGGGCTTGGGGATCTGCATCGAGCACCTCCAGCGCTCCCGTGGCGGCAGCGTCGGACAAGCCTACGCCGAGCCGTGCCCGGTGCCCGGACGCACCCATCAACGTACGGCCCGGAACGGGACGAGCGAGGGAGTGACGTCGACGGCTCGCGCGGTGACGATGCGGGGACGCTGGAGGGTCCCGGTCATCCGTCGCCTGCCGATCCTGGTCGCCGTCGTGCTCGTCCTCGTCACGGGGACGGCTGCGCCGCCCGCGTCGACGCGTGCCGCCGCCGCGCTCCCGGCCCTCCCCGCATCGTGGCCGTCCGATCGGCTGGAGCTGGGTCTCGCCGACGCGCCCGGCGGGGCGGCCGCCCTGCATGCCTCCGCCCCGTTCAAGTTCCGCTACCAGTACCTCGCCGGTGGCGTGAACACGGGCAACGGCTGGTCGACCTGGAACACGAACGGCCAGTTCGTCAGCTGGTACATCCAGGACTCGGCCGACCACGGGTCGATCGCGGTCTTCCCCTACTACATGCTCCTGCAGTCGAACCCGGCCAGCGGCAGCAGCGAATCGGCCAAGGACCTCTCCAACCTCGCCAACCCGACGACGATGGCCGCCTTCTACGCCGACCTGCGCCTGTTCTTCCAGCGGGCGGCCGGCGACCAGACGGTGATCCTCCACGTCGAGCCCGACCTGTGGGGCTACATCGAGCAGGCGACCGGCACGAACGATGACGCCACGCAGGTCCCGGCGTCCGTCGCGAGCTCCGGCGACGCCGCCCTGACGGGGCTCCCGAACACGGCCGCCGGGTTCGCGAAGGCGATCGTCCGGCTGCGCGACCAGCTCGCGCCCAACGTCCTGCTCGCCTACCACCTCTCGGTCTGGGGCACGAACTGGGATATCGCCTACTCGAACAGCCCGGATTCGCAGGTCGACACCCTGGCGGCACGCGCCGGCGCCTTCTACCGATCGCTCGGCGCCCCGTTCGACCTGACCTTCACCGACATCGCCGACCGGGACGCGTCGTTCAAGCAGATCGTCTACGGCGACGGCGGCGCCTCGCGCTGGGACGACGCCGACTTCGTCCGCTACGCCAGGTTCATCGCGGGGTACGTCGCCGACACGGGCCATCGAGTCGTGGTCTGGCAGATCCCCCTGGGCAACACGAAGATGCGCGCGATGAACGACACGTGGGGCCACTACCAGGACAACCGGGCGCAGTGGTTCCTCGAGGATCCGGGCGGCACCCACCTGGCGATGTGGCGCGACGCCGGGGTCGTCGCCCTCCTGTTCGGCGGCGGCGCCGACGGCACGACGTGCGCCTGCGACGGCCAGCACGACGGCGTGACGGACCCGGCCGCGATCAACGGCAACACCCGGTCGTCGCTCTCGGCCGACGACGACGGCGGCTACTTCCGCGAGCGAGCGGCCGCCTACTACGCAGCGGGCGGGCTGGACCTGGGCTTCGGCACGCCGCCACCGCCCGTGGCGCCACCGCCGCCCACGGTCACGTGGGTGCGCAGCGCGACCGCGTCGCCCGCGATCCGGGCGCGCCGGCACACGGAGACGATCACGGTCTCGGTGCGGGCGTCGGCCGCGACCAAGGCCAAGGTCGACGTCCGGATCTACGACCCGAAGGGGACCCTGGTCTTCCGCAAGGTCTACGACAACGCGTCGTTCGCGGCCGGCGTCACGCGCACGTTCAAGCCGACCTGGTACATCTCGGCGACGCGACGCCTGGGGACCTACTCGGTGCGGATCAGGATCTACGCGGCCGGCAGCACCACGCTCCTGTCCGACAGGGCGCGGGCGGCCACGTTCCGGGTGAAAGGCTGACGCCTACTCCGGGCCGTTGACCAGCTTGGTCAGCACGACCTCGGCGATGACCAGCCAGACGAAGAGCAGGACGACGGTCTCGATCCCCATGACCGGACCGTAGAGCGGGACGCCCCGGGGACCCCTGACCCACAGGTCCGGTGCGCCCGGGTACGTCGGTCCGGTGCGGTGCCTCCGCCGCGGAGCCGCGCTGCTAGCATCGCCGGACCATGCCGGGCACCAGGTACGACTTCGTCATCGTCGGCGGCGGCTCAGCCGGGAGCGCGCTCGCGAACCGACTCAGCGCCTCGCCCTCGAATCGCGTGCTCGTGCTCGAGGCCGGCCGGCCGGACTACCGCTTCGACGTCTTCATCCACATGCCCGCGGCGCTGACCTTCCCGATCGGCAGCCGGTTCTACGACTGGAAGTACGAGTCCGAGCCCGAGCCGTTCATGCACGGCCGGCGCATCTACCACGCCCGCGGCAAGGTCCTCGGCGGCTCGTCGAGCATCAACGGGCAGATCTTCCAGCGCGGCAACCCGCTCGACTACGAGCGCTGGGCGGCCGATCCCGGCATGGCGACCTGGGACTACGCCCACTGCCTGCCCTACTTCAAGAAGATGGAGACGTGCCTGGCGGCCGCGGCCGACGATCCGTGGCGGGGCCATGACGGCCCGCTGGTGCTGGAGCGCGGTCCGGCCACCAACCCGCTCTTCACCGCGTTCTTCGCGGCCTGCAAGGAGGCGGGCTACCACCTGACCGACGACGTCAACGGCTACCGGCAGGAGGGCTTCGCGCCGTTCGACCGCAACATCCACCGGGGGCGTCGGCTCAGCGCCGCGCGCGCCTACCTCCACCCGGTCATGGGCCGCCGGAACCTCGAGGTCCGGACCCGCCAGTTCGTGACGCGGATCCGCTTCGAGGGCGGCCGGGCCGTCGGCGTCGACGTTGCCAGGGGCCGCGGCGGCACGGAGCGGATCGACGCCGGCGAGGTGATCCTGGCCGGCGGCGCGATCAACTCCCCGCAGCTCCTGCAGCTCTCCGGGGTCGGCCCGGCCGCAGACCTCGAACGCCTGGGGATCCCGGTCGTGCAGGACCTGCCGGGCGTCGGCGACCACCTCCAGGACCACCTCGAGGTCTACATCCAGTACACGAGCCTGCAGCCGGTCTCGATGCAGCCGTCGGCGACGCAGAAGTGGCGCCGGCCGTTCATCGGGGCGCAGTGGCTGTTCCTCCGCCGCGGGCCCGGGCGCGACGAACCACTTCGAGGGCGGCGGGTTCGCCCGCAGCAACGAGGAGGTCGCCTACCCGAACCTGATGTTCCACTTCCTGCCGCTGGCGATCCGCTACGACGGGAGCGCCGGCGCGGCGGGTCACGGCTACCAGGTCCACGTGGGCCCCATGTACTCGGACGCCCGCGGCTCGGTGCGGCTCAAGAGCACGGACCCGCGCCAGCACCCGGCGCTCCGCTTCAACTACCTGTCCACGGAGCAGGACCGGCGCGAATGGGTCGAGGCCGTGCGCGTCGCGCGCGACATCCTCAACCAGCCGGCGATGGCCCCATACAACGGCGGCGAGACCTCGCCCGGGACGGCCGTGACCACCGATGACGAGATCCGCGACTGGGTCGCCCGCGACGCCGAGACGGCGCTGCATCCCTCGTGCACCGCCCGGATGGGCCTGGACGACGGGTCGGTCCTCGATCCGCTGACGATGCGCGTCCACGGCCTGGACGGGCTGCGGGTGGTCGACGCGTCCTCGATGCCGTACGTGACCAACGGCAACATCTACGCCCCGGTGATGATGCTGGCCGAGAAGTCGGCCGACCTCATCCTCGACAACACCCCGCTCGCCCCCGAGCCGATCCCGTTCTACCGCCACCAGCGGTCGTAGGGCAACGGGCCGGGCGCCGCCTGGCCGCCCGCCCCGGGGTGTGGACGGATGTCCATGCCGACTGGCGACGGGCGTCGGTCGCCGCCCGGATGCCGCCGCAGCACCATCGCCGTACCCCTCCGACACCACCGCAAGGAGCCACGGCCTTGGAAGCATTCCGACCCCGCCGCCACGATCTCGCCAACCCGTTCGACCTCGCTGCGTTCAAGGCCGAGCTCCTGGGTGAACTCATCCTTCCCGGGCAGTCCGACTACGACAGCGCGCGACAGATCCACGACCTGTCCTTCGACCGCCATCCCACGATGATCGTGCGTGCGGCCGGCCAGGGCGATGTGGCGCGGACCGTGACGCTCGCCGCGGAGTCCGGGATGCAGATCGCGGTCCGTGCCGGCGGCCACAGCCTCGCCGGCCACAGCAGCGTCGACGGCGGCATCGTCCTCGACCTGAGCCGGATGAAGGGCCTTCACATCGACGTCGAGCGTCGTGTCGCGTGGGCCCAGCCGGGCCTGACCGCGATGGAGTTCACGCAGGCCGCGGCCGCGCATGGCCTCGCGACGCCGTTCGGCGACACCGGTTCGGTCGGCATCGCCGGCCTGACGCTCGGCGGCGGCATCGGCTGGCTGGCGCGCAAGTACGGCCTGGCCGTCGACGCCCTGCAGGCGGTCGAGATCGTGACGGCTGACGGCCGCCTGATCACAGCCAGCGAGGACGAGCACCCCGACCTGTTCTGGGCGGTCCGCGGCGGTGGCGGCAACTTCGGCGTGGTCACCCGCTTCCAGTACGCGCTCTACCCCGTCGGCGAAGTCCTCGGCGGCGCCCTCTTCCTGCCGCCGACCAAGGAGGTCCTCCGCAGCCTCGTGCCGATCGCGGCGAGCGCGCCGGATGAGCTCACCACGATCTCGTTCCTGATGCGCATCCCGCCGGCGCCGTTCGTGGCGCCGAAGCAGGTGGGCCAGCTGTCGCTGGTGGTGATGTTCGTGTATGCCGGCGAGCCGGCCGACGGGCAGGCGGCCATCGCGCCGTTCCGCCAGGTGGCCGAGCCCATCATCGACCTCGCGATGCCGATGCCGTACCCGGGCATCTACCAGTTCACGGCCGCGGCTGAGGCCCCGGGGTACGGTGTGAGCCGCTCGCGGTTCCTCGACGTGCTCGAGGACGATGCGATCGACGCGATGCTCGACGCGATGGCCACGGCGCCCTCGCCGATGGCGATGGTCCAGCTGCGCGTCCTCGGCGGCGCGATGGGCCGGGTCCCCGCCGACGCGACCGCGTTCGCCCACCGCGACGCCCCGATCATGGTGGCGGTCCTCGACCACTACGAGGACCCGTCGACCGAGGACGTGCAGGTCGCCTGGACCGAGGCCCTCCACGAGAAGCTCGCGGCCCGCTCGGTCGGCGTCTACTCGAACTTCCTCGGGGTCGAGGGCGACCGGCGCATCCACGAGGCCTACCCCGGCGCCGCCTACCCGCGCCTGGCCGACATCAAGCGCCGCTACGACCCGTCGAACCTGTTCTCGCTGAACCAGAACATCCGCCCGGCCACCTCCATCGGCTGACTGACTGCTCCCTGGAGGACGGAACGCCCCGTCGGCTCGAGAGCCGGCGGGGCGTCACGATCCGTCGCTAGGCGGGGGGCGGGCCGGGTTCCGTCGGCTCCGCCGGAGGCGGTGCGGCGGGTGGCGGCGCCGCAGGTGGGGGAGCCGTCGTCCCGGCCGCGCGTGCAGCCGCAGCCGCACTTGCAGCCGCCGCGCTGCCAGCTGTCGGTCCGGCGGGCGGCGGGACGCTCCGGCCGCGATACCAGAAGCCCAGGCCGCCGACGATCGCCGCGAGGGCGATGATCAGGACGATCAGCAACAGCGGCGAGCCGCCGGACGAGGTGTTGTCGCCACCCCCGGTCGACGGAGACGCCGCGGCACTCGGCGACGGGCTTGCCGTCGGACTCGGACTCGGCGACGGGCTCGGGCTCGGTGATGGCGTCGGACTCGGACTCGGGCTCGGGCTCGGGCTCGGCGACGGGCTGGCGCTGGCGGTCGGCGTCGGGGTGGGCGTTGGCGTGGGCGTTGGCGTGGGTGTCGGGGTCGGCGTCGGGGTCGGCGTCGGGGTCGGGCGTCGGCGTCGGTGTCGGGGTCGGCGTGGGCGTGGGAGTCGGCGTCGGTGTCGGGGTTGGCGTGGGTGTCGGCGTCGGTGTCGGCGTCGGCGTCGGCGTCGGCGTCGGGGTAGGTGTCGCGGTGGGCGTCGGTGTCGCGGTGGGCGTCGGGCTGGCGGTCGGCGTCGGGCTCGGCGTGGGGGTCGGCGCGGGCGTTGGGCTCGGCGACGGCGACGCGGACGGCGGGGCCGTGGGTCGCAGCGTCGGCCTCGGCGATCGGGTGGGCAGCGGTGCCGGCGGTGGGCAGCCCACAAGATCGGCCGGGTCGATCGAGGCGATGAGTTCCTTCGCCTTCGCGTCGAGGGCGGCGGCCTGGTCGAGGGCCGCCTGGATGCCGGCGACGTCTCCGGTGGTGATCTTCGAGCGGAGGTCCGCGAGCAGCGCCCGGGCGGCCGCGACCGCCGCCGCGAGTTGGGCGCGGTCCGGGCTCCCGTTGGGCGGCAGCACCGCGAGGGCCGTCTCGACCTTGGCCAGGGCGGCATCGAGCTGATCGATGGCCGCCAGCGCATCGGCGTGGGCGTCGCTCGACGGATCCGCCACCTCGGCCGCGTCCAGGCCGCCGAGGACCGCCAGGACCTGGTCGAGCCGGGTCAGGGCGTTGTTCGTCGCGCAGACCTGGGGATTGGCGGCGCTCGCGATGGCCTGCCCCTGGTCCGTGCCGCAAGCGGCGAGGAGGAGGGTGAGGGCCACGAGCAGCAGGGCGGCGATCCGGCGGTTCATCGGCCGATCGTAGCAGGGGACCCGATCTCGGGATGACGCCCCCCGCCGGAGGGTAGATTCGCATGTCTACCCGAACTGCCAGCCCAGTGAGGGAGGTCCACGATGAGTGACCTGATCGTTGTCTCGTTCGAATCGGAGGACGACGCCGCGGCCGCGCTGCAGGCGCTGCGCAACCTCCAGTCGGCCGACGGGGTCGAGATCGCCGACGCCGCGGTGATCCGCAAGGACCCGGATGGCAAGACCCACGTCAAGGGCACGCTCGACGGCAGTGCCATCGCCGGAGCAGCGATCGGCGGCGGCCTCGGCCTGCTCTTCACGGTCTTCTTCCCCGTGGTCGGACTGACGATCGGCGCGATCGGCGGCGCGGTCGTCGGGCACGCGGTGAGCGACCGCATCGACAAGGACTTCGTGCGCGAGGTGACGGACAAGCTCGAAGGCGGTCACTCGGCCCTCTTCGTGCTGCTCCATGGCGGGAACACGGCCGGCATCCTCGCCTCACTCCGGCCGATGAAGGGCGGGACGGTCATCCAGACCACCCTCGACCCCGAGCTGGAAGAAGCGGTGCGCAAGGCGATCGGCTGAGGGCGCTGTCAGCACCCGTCGGCGGGTGAAGATCGGCATCGTCCTCCCGATCGAGGACGAAGGGCGCGGTCCGGTGCCCTACGAGGTCGTCCGCGAGATGGCCCAGGCGTCCGACGCCGGCGGCCTCGATTCGGTCTGGGTCTACGACCACCTGCTCTTTCGCTTCGGCGACGACCCGACGACCGGGCTCTACGAATGCTGGACGATCCTCTCCGCGATCGCCGAGGCGACGCGTCGGGTGGAGCTCGGCACGATCGTGCTCTGCACCGCGTTCCGCAACCCGGCGGTGCTGGCCAAGATGGCCGGCACGCTCGACACCATCAGCGGCGGGCGGCTGATCCTGGGGGTCGGCGCGGGCTGGCACGACCCGGAGTTCGAGGCGTTCGGCTTCCCGACCGACCACAAGGTCTCGCGCTTCGAGGAGTCGCTGGCCATCATCACGGGCCTCATCCGGGAGGGTCGGGTGGACCTCGACGGCACGTACGAGCGCGCCCGCAACGCCGTCCTGATCCCGCCGGCCCGGCCCGACATCCCGATCCTGGTCGCGGCCAAACAGCCGCGCATGTTCGACCTGACGGCACGCCACGCCGATGCCTGGAACATGGCCTGGTTCGGCCTGCCGGACGAGCGGCTGGCGACCGGGCGTCGGGGGCTCGCGGAGGCATGCGAGCGGGTCGGGCGCGACCCGTCGACGCTGACGATCACGGTCGGGCTGGAGGTCCGCTACCCGGACTTGGGGCCAGGCGAGGCGGCGGTGCCGGGGCGCGCGCTCGAGGGCGGCCCCGAGGTCATCGCCGAGGGGCTGGCGGCGCACGCGGCACTCGGCGCGGACCACGTCATCGTGGCGCTCGACCCGAACACGCCTGCGGCACTCGCCCGGTTCCTCGAGGCGGTCGCCGCCTATCGCGGCATGGCGGCCCAGCGGGCCTGAGGCCGTTCAGTCCTCGGCGAGGTTCGGGGAGAGCCAGCGCTCGGCGTCCTCGATGGCCATGCCCTTGCGATGGGCGTAGTCCTCGAGCTGGTCGTGGCCGATGCGGCCAAGGCCGAAGTAGGCCGCCTGCGGGTGCCAGAAGTAGTAGCCGCTGACCGAGGCGCCCGGGAACATCGCGAACGATTCGGTCAGGACGATGCCGGCCCGCGCCTCGGCGTCGAGCAGGTCGAACAACGGGCCCTTCTCGGTGTGGTCCGGGCAGGCCGGGTAGCCGGGCGCGGGGCGGATGCCCTGGTAGCGCTCGGCGATGAGGTCCAGGTTCGAGAGCGATTCGTCCGCGGCGTAGCCCCACAGCTCGCGGCGGACCAGCTCGTGGAGCCGTTCTGCGAAGGCTTCGGCCAGCCGGTCCGCGAGCGCCGTCGCCAGGATCGCGGTGTAGTCGTCGTGCTGCGCCTTCGCCTCGGCGACCAGCGACTCGAGCCCGTGCCCGGCGGTCACCGCGAACCCGCCGACATGGTCGGCCAGGCCGGTCTCGCGCGGCGCGGTGAAGTCCGCGAGCGCGAGGTTCGGGCGCCCCGGCGGCTTGACCATCTGCTGGCGGAGCGTGTGGATCGTGCCGGCCAGCCCGGTCCGGGTCTCGTCCGTGTACAGCTCGATGTCGTCGCCGACGCTGTTCGCCGGCCAGAACCCGACGACCGCCCGGGCCGTCAGCCGCCGGTCGCGGACGATCCGCTCGAGCAGGGCGAGCGCGTCCTGGTGGAGCGAGCGGGCGGCGGCTCCCCGCAGCGGGTCGTCGAGGATCGCCGGGTAGAGGCCGTTCATCTCCCAGGTGGCGAAGAACGGCGTCCAGTCGATGCGCTCGACGAGCTCCCCGAGCGGGTAGCCATCGAGCGTGCGGACGCCGAGGAACGTGGGCTGCGGCGGCTCGACCCCGGTCCAGTCGATGGCCAGCCGATGGCGGCGCGCCTCGGCGATCGGGTGCCGCGCGATCTTCTCCTCGCGCGCCCCGCGCTCGCGCCGGACGGTCTCGTACTCGTCGCGGACCCCCGCCGCGAAGGCGACTCGGCGGTCGACATCGAGCAGCGATGCCGCCACGCCGACCGCCCGGGACGCGTCGGCGACGTGGATGACCGGCCCGTGGTACTGCGGCTCGATCTTGACCGCGGTGTGGGTCCGCGACGTCGTCGCGCCGCCGATCAGCAGCGGCAGCTCGAAGCCCTCGCGTTCCATCTCGCCCGCCACGTGGCGCATCTCCTCGAGCGATGGGGTGATCAGTCCGGACAGCCCGATCAGGTCGGCGTCCACCTCGCGCGCGGTCTCGAGGATGCGCTGGACCGGGACCATCACGCCGAGGTCGACCACCTCGTAGTTGTTGCAGGCGAGCACGACGCCGACGATGTTCTTGCCGATGTCGTGGACGTCGCCCTTGACCGTGGCCATGACGATGCGGCCGTTCGAGCGCGCCGCGCCGGGCTCGCGCTCCGCCTCGATGTACGGCACGAGGTGGGCCACGGCCTTCTTCATCACGCGGGCGCTCTTGACGACCTGGGGCAGGAACATCTTGCCGGCCCCGAACAGGTCGCCGACGACGTTCATGCCGTCCATCAGCGGGCCCTCGATGACCTCGATGGGACGGGCCGCCGCCTGGCGCGCCTCCTCGGTGTCCTCGACGATCCAGGCGTCGAGCCCCTCGACGAGGGCGTGGGTCAGCCGCTCGTTGACCGGGAGCGCTCGCCACGCCAGGGCGTCGCCGCCCTCGCCGGCCCAGCCCGACCGCTCCGACGCGTACTTGTCCGCGACCGCGAGCAGCCGTTCCGTGGCATCCGGCCGGCGGTCCAGCACGACGTCCTCGACGAGCTCGCGCAGGTCGGGGTCGATGTCGTCGTAGATCGCGAGGGCGCCGGCGTTGACGATGCCCATGTCCATCCCGGCGGCGATGGCGTGGTACAGGAACACCGAGTGGATCGCCTCGCGGATGGGGTCGTTGCCGCGGAACGCGAACGAGACGTTGGAGACACCGCCGGACACGAGCGCTCCGGGCAGCTCCGACTTGATCCGGCGGGTCGCCTCGATGTAGGCCACCGCGTACCCGGCGTGCTCCTCGATCCCAGTCCCGATGGCGAAGATGTTCGGGTCGAGGATCACGTCCTCGGGCTCGAAGCCGACGGTCTCGGTGAGGAGCGTGTACGCGCGCCGGGCGATGGCCACCTTGCGCTCCGCCGTGTCCGCCTGGCCCTGCTCGTCGAAGGCCATCACCACGACCGCCGCGCCGTACCGCCGGCACAGGCGGGCGTGTTCGAGGAACGGCGCCTCGCCCTCCTTGAGCGAGATCGAGTTGACGACGCCGCGCCCCTGGATGCACTTGAGCCCGGCCTCGATGACCTCCCACTTCGAGGAATCGAGCATCACCGGGACGACGCTGATATCCGGCTCCGAGGCGATGAGGTTGAGGAACCTGGTCATCGCCGCGGCCGAGTCGAGCATCGCCTCGTCCATGTTCACGTCGATGAGCTGGGCGCCCGCCGCCACCTGCTGGCGGGCGACCTCGACGGCCTCGTCATAGCGGTCCTCGAGGACGAGCTTGGCGAACTTGCGCGACCCGGTGACGTTCGTCCGCTCGCCGACGTTGACGAAGACGCCGCCCGGCTGCGGGATGGTCTGGACCTGGAGCCCGGACAGGCGGGTCTTGCGCTCGATCACCGGGATGGCCCGAGGCGCGACGCCCGCGACGGCCTCCGCGATCGCCCGGACGTGGGCCGGCGTGGTCCCGCAGCAGCCGCCCGCGATGTTGATCAGCCCGTCGCGGGCGTACTGGCCGAGGAGCTCCGAGGTGGTGCCCGGGCCTTCGTCGTAGCCGCCGAACTCGTTCGGGAGCCCCGCGTTCGGGTAGGCGCTCACGGGGATCCCCGCGATCCGCGACAGGTCCGCGATGTGCCCGCGGAGCTGCTTCGCGCCGAGCGCGCAGTTGAGCCCGACCGCGATCGGGCGAGCGTGCATCACCGAGGTCCAGAACGCCTCGACGGTCTGGCCGGAGAGGGTCCGGCCCGACGCGTCCGTGATGGTGCCCGAGATGATCAGCGGCACCCGGTCCCGGAGCGCATCGAAGGCGGCCTCGACGCCGAAGATCGCCGCCTTGGCATTGAGCGTGTCGAAGATGGTCTCGATGACGAGGAGGTCGGCGCCGCCCGCGACCAGTCCCTCGGCCGCCTCCTGGTAGGCCGCCGCCAGCTCGTCGAAGGTGACGTTCCGCGCCCCCGGGTCTGCGGCGTCGGGCGAGATCGAGGCGGTCCGGTTGGTGGGGCCGAGCGCGCCAAGGACGTAGCGGGGCCGGCCCGGCTCGGCTGCCTCCGCGCCATCCGCGGCCTGACGGGCGAGGCGCGCCGCCTCGTGGTTCATCTCGCGGACGACCTCGGTCAGCCCGTAATCCGCCTGCGCGATGCGGGTCGCGGTGAAGGTGTTGGTCTCGATGATGTCCGCGCCGGCGTCGAGGTACGCGCCGTGGATCGCCAGGACGATGTCCGGGCGGACCAGCGAGAGCACGTCGGCGTCCCCGCGCAGGTCGTGCCCGTGGTCGGCGAAGCGCTCGCCGCGATAGTCCGCCTCGACCAGCTCATAGCTCTGCACGAGCGTGCCCATCGCGCCGTCCATGACCACGATCCGCTCGCGCAGCAGCTCGTCGAAGCGCGCCAGTCGAGTGGCGCGCGTGAACGGCGTCGCGCCCGCGGCGCGCACGGGGTCCGTCGCGGTGGGATCGGTGGCGGTGCTCGTGTTCGTGCTCCTCGCGTGGTTCGGCGACGAGTGTACGGTCAGTCGCGCTCGATGCGGCGCGGCGTCAGCCGGGGGCCGTACTTCGGGGGCGCGATCCCGCTCAGCTCGATGAGCCGGATGACCCTGGCCCGCTCACCCCGCCACGGCTCCAGCAGCTCGAGCATCCGGGCGTCGTCGGCGCGCGGCTCGCCGGCGAGCGCGAAGGCGACGACGTTCGGCAGGTGGAAGTCGCCGACGCTCACGGCGTCCGGGTCGCCGAGCACCCGGACGGCGACCTCGGCGGCGGTCCACGGCCCGATCCCGGGCAGGGCGGTCATCCGCGCGTGGGCCGCGTCGATCGGCAGGTCGACGATCGCCTCGAGCCAGTCGGCCCGCGCGGCCGCCCGGCGGATCGTGTCGGCGCGGCGCTGCTCCACCCCCAGCGGGTGGAAGTCGTAGTAGGGGAGGGCGGCCAGGACGGCGGCGGGTGGCGGGACGCGGAGGCGGAACTCGGAGGGCCCGGGCGCCGGCGCGCCGTACCGGCTCACGAGGCCGCGCCACGCGCGGCGGGCCGAGTCGCCGGTCACCTTCTGCTCGAGGATCGCCGGGACGAGCGATTCCATCACCGCCCGTGTTCGCGTGAGCCGGACGCCCGGGAATCGCCGCGCGAGCTGGTCGACGAGGCGGTGGTGGGACGCGACCCGCATCGGCCCGGCCGTCAGCCCGACCAGCTCCGGGACGCCGTCGAGCGCCCGATCGGCGCCCGGTCCCCAGGCTTCAGCGGTCAGAAGGTCGCCGCTGACGGTGAGGGCCAAGGTGGCCGGCCCGTCCGGCGTCCGGGTCGCGTGCCAGGCTCGGCCGGCGGCGAAGCGCATGGTCGCATCGCCGGTCCCGCGAGCGAGGGGTCGCAGGGTCCGGACGAGGTCCAGCGGGGTGTCGAGCGGGTAGGTCCTGGTGGGCATCGGGGAGGTCTGCGATGGTCCTGCAACGGATCCGGCACTGGGCCGAACGGCGCGGAATGCTCGCCGATGGTACGGTGTCACCGACGTGCGACACCCTTGGGTCGTCGCGAGCATGGCGCTCATCGCCCTGCTCGCCGTGGTCGCCGTCCCCGTTCCGGTGGGTTCGCGAAGCCCCAGCTCGTTCGATATGCCGGACACGGATCTCTTCGCAAGCGTGGAGATCGCGGCTGCCGTCCGCGGGACGTCGATGACGATCGCCCCCGATCCGGGGGCCCGCTCTGACGGGACCCTGGACAGCGACTCGACGATGCTCGAGCCAGACCAGCGAACGGAGCCGCTCCAGGCTCGGCCACGCGCTGCCCAGCCGACGGTGCCGGCGACCAAGGTCGTCCGCAACCCGTGGCACCACGACTCGGACGTGTCGTGGTACGGCCCGGGCTTCTATGGCCAGCGGACGGCCTGCGGTCTGACCCTGACCAAGTCGCTCGTCGGCGTCGCCCATCGCACGCTGCCCTGCGGGACCCTCGTCACCTTCAAGGATCCGGGCTCCGGCCGCACCCTGACGGTGCCGGTCGTGGACCGCGGGCCGTACGTCAACGGCCGGACCTGGGACCTGACCGGCGGGGCCTGCCGCGAGCTCCGGCACTGCTTCACGGGGCCGATCACGTGGCGGGCGACGACCGGCTGACCGCGACCGCCGCGGCGCGCGACTGCGGCTGAGGCGGCACGGGGCCGCGGCTGGCGGGACGGGTGGCCGTCCGTCGCCAGGCCCGAGGCACACTACGGTCCCAAGCCAGCGGACCGGAGGGACTTCCATGCGGATCCTCGTCGTGGGCGCCGGCGGCGTCGGCAGCTCCGTCGTCCCGATCGCCGCGAAGCGCGACTTCTTCGAGACGATGGTGGTCGCCGACTACGACGCGACCCGTGCCGAGGCGACGGTCGCCCGCCAGGGCGGCGACCCGCGGTTCGTCGCCGCGCGCGTCGATGCGTCCAGGGCTGGCGACGTCGCCGCACTCGCCCGCGAGCACCGGATCACGCACGTCCTGAACGCCGTCGATCCGCGCTTCGTGATGCCGATCTTCGAGGGCGCGCTGGCCGCGGGTGCCGACTACCTCGACATGGCGATGTCGCTCTCGTCGCCGCACCCGGAGCGGCCCTACGAGGAGAGCGGGGTCAAGCTCGGCGATGCCCAGTTCGAGCGGGCGTCCGCCTGGTCGGACGCGGGCCGCCTGGCGCTCGTCGGGATCGGGGTCGAGCCGGGGCTGTCCGACGTCTTCGCCCGGTACGCGGCCGACCACCTGTTCAGCACGATCGACGAGGTCGGCATCCGCGACGGCGCGAACCTCGTCGTCGACGGCTACGACTTCGCCCCGTCGTTCTCCATCTGGACCACGATCGAGGAGTGCCTGAACCCGCCGGTCGTCTTCGAGCGCGGCCGCGGCTGGTACACGACCCCGCCCTTCAGCGAGCCCGAGACGTTCGACTTCCCCGACGGGATCGGGCCGGTCGAATGCGTGAACGTCGAGCACGAGGAGGTGCTGCTGGTCCCGCGCTGGGTCGATGCCCGGCGGGTGACCTTCAAGTACGGGCTCGGCGACGAGTTCATCGGGGTGCTCCAGGTGCTGCACAAGCTGGGCCTCGACAAGACCGACAAGCTCCGGGTCGGCGGCGCCGAGGTCTCGCCGCGGGACGTGGTGGCCGCCTCGCTCCCGGATCCCGCCACGCTCGGCGACCGGATGCACGGCAAGACCTGTGCCGGCACCTGGGTCAGCGGCACCGGGAAGGACGGCCAGCCGCGGCAGGTCTACCTCTACCACGTCGTCGACAACGAGTGGACGATGCGCGAGTACGGCTCGCAGGCGGTGGTCTGGCAGACGGCGATCAACCCGGTCGTGGCGCTGGAGCTGCTCGCCGCCGGGACGTGGAGCGGGACGGGCGTGCTCGGCCCGGAGGCGTTCGACGCCGTGCCGTTCCTCGATCTGCTGAACGCCTACGGGTCGCCGTGGGGGCTCCGCGAGGGCGGCTGAGTCGCGCGAGGGGTGCCTTGCGGCAGACCGCGCCCGTGTGGCCCGCCGTATGCGGCTCATTCATATCTCCAGGGCAAGGTCCCTGACGACGACGGCCGGACCCACGGTCCTGTCCCGGATCGAGGGCTGATCGGGCGGGATCGCGCAGGATCGGCCCGAGGTCGAGCGCGGATGGAGCTCGGCGATCGACTGCCGACGGCGCCGTGTCGTGAGCCTTCCCCCTGGGATATGAATGGTGGGCATATCCCGGCTGGGAACGACGACCTGGGCACGGCCGCGGATCGTCCGCGCCCCGCCGCTACGCCCAGCGCGCCGCGGTGGCTCGTGGCGCTTGCGGCCACGAACCGGACCAGCCGCTCGGCCTCGTCGGTCAGGGCCGCACGCTCGCCCGCCGACGCGACCGGCCGAACGGACCGCCGGACTCACGCCGGCGGCTCCCAGCCGTCGGGCGCCAGGCGGAACCCCGTCGAACTCGAATGCCGGCGTGACGATGCAGCCGACCAGCGTCCACGCGCCGAGCGGCCGCGCCGCCTGCCATGCGCCGGCTGGGACCACGACCTGCGGCCGTTCGCCGGCCGCGACGTCGCCGCCCAGCCGGTGTCGGACGACCGCCCCACCGTCCGTCCAGACCGACAGCTCCAGCGCATCGCCCGCCGACCACTGCCAGACCTCGGCCGCGTCCACGGTGTGCCAGTGCGACCGCTGGCCCGCCTCGAGCAGGTACAGGATCGCGCTGCCCGCGGGCCGGCCACCACCGAGCGGCTCGGGCGCCCGCCACGTCTCGACGTACCAGCCGCCCTCGGGATGCGGCCGCATCCCGAGCGTCTCGACCACGTCGGCCGCCGCCCGCGCCCCCGTCTCCGCCTCCGTCCCGCTCACAAGCGCAGCGACAGGTAGGCCGCGAGCGCAAACCCGACGCACGTCGCGAGGCCCACGGGCCGTCCGCCGATCTCGTAGGCCTCGGGAATCATCGATTCGGCGAGCATGGCGAGGATCGCGCCAGCCGCGAACGATTCGATGAGCCCGACCCAGAACACCGGCGCGGTGTCGAGGAGGGCGAAGCCGAGCGCCGACGCCAGGCCGCTGGCCACCGCGACGATCACCCAGATCCCGATGATCTGCCGCTTCTTGAAATCCGCCTCCAACAGGTCCTCCGATGCCGAGAGGGCCTCGGGGATGTTCGAGACGAAGACCGCGACCAGGACCGGGATACCGATCCCGGCGCCGCCGATCAGCGAGAGCCCGAGGACGACCGATTCCGGGATCCCGTCGAGGACGGACCCGAGGACGACGGCGAGGCCCTTCGCCCGCGATCCCCGGCGAGCGGCGGAACGCGTCCGCTCGGCAACGGAGCCGGTTCCGCCGGACCCGCCGCTGCCCGGCATGCGGTCGATGAGGACGCTGCCCACGAAGAAGGTGACGGAACCGAGGGCGAACCCGACGCCGACCTCGATCCCGTTCTCGGAGGTCGAAAGGCTGTCCTCGACCAGTTCGTAGGCGACGGCGCCCAGGAGCGTGCCCGCGCCGAAGGCGAGCACGAGGCCGCGCTTCGCGTTCGACAGGTCGAACCCGAATGCGAGGAGCGCCCCGATGATCAGCGATGATGCAGCCGCGAGGCCCCACAGGCCGGCTTCGATCACGGTCGGCGGTCCGTTCGCTCCATCGCCGACCACGATACCCGTCGAGCCCGGGAGCGAGGTACCGTACGGGCATGTGCCGAAGCATCAAGACCCTTCGCCGGCCCGACACCGCGGCCACGACGGGCGAACTGGAGGCCGCCGCCCGCCAGTACGTCCGCAAGATCAGCGGCTATCGCACGCCCGCGGCCCGGAACGCCGACGCGTTCGACGCGGCGATCGCCGAGGTCGCGGCCGCGTCGCAGCGGCTGCTGGACGCCATCGGCGTGGACATCGAGGAAGGCCCCGACCGCTGGACCCCGCGGGTCGTCCGCGCCTAGCGGCCCACCATCCCGCGCCACGGGATCGCCACGGCCGCGAAGATCGCGAAGAACCACAGGAGCGGCCGGAACGGGTCGTCGCCGACGAACGAGGCGAGGGCATCCACGACCGCGCTCGGCGGGGCGATGGGGATCCCGGCGATCACCTTGTCGCTCGCCTCCGCGAGCGACTTCGAGATCAGCAGGTATTCGCCGATCACGATGGTCGCCACCGTGAGCAGGACGCTGAGGATGACGCTCAGGAGCGACGAGCGGCCGCGGCCGCCCCACAGCACGCCGAACCCGATCACCACGCCGATCAGCCACGCCATGGAGAACGAGCCGCGCACGATGTTGCGCTCGAGGAAGTACCAGGCGGCGAGCGAGACGACCGCGGCGATCAGCCCGCCCAGCAGCGCCCCGAAGAAGCTCGGGTCCTTGGCGACCTTGGCGGTCCCGAGGCCGGCTGCCGCGGCGCCGTCGGGGACCGTCTCGGCGTCGGACCGCTTCGCGTGGCAGGCGTAGCAGACCTTGTTGCGGACGTCGTTGAGCGACCGGCAGTTGCCGCAGTACCAGACCTGGTTCATAGCCGCATGCTAGGGCCCGCCGTCGGCCCGTCAAGGACATGGTCTTTGCCGAAATATCGGAGTCTGTGACTCATGATCCTCCCCAAGGTCCGGGATCCACGGTTCATCACCGTGCGTCGTGGCGGGACCCTCCAGGACGACGATCATCGCCTGCTTGCGACGTGGGCGGCTGACTGCGCGGAGCACGTGCTGCACCACTTCGAGCGGGCACGGCCGGAGGACGACCGTCCACGTCGGGCGATCGCCCTTGGGCGTGCCTGGGCGCGCGGCGAGGTCACCTGGGCAGAGGCCCGCGCGGCGGGCGGCCATGCGAACGCCGCGGCCCGGGACCTGCGCGGGGCGGCACGGCATGCCGCGTACGCTGCCGGGCAGGCCGCGGCGGTGGGTCACGTGGCAGCCCACGAGCTGGGTGCCGCGGCCTACGCGATCAGGACGGTGTGGGCCGCCGTGCCTGACGACGAGCGCGAGGCGGCCGGCCGCCTGGAGTGCCGGTGGCAGCGCGCTCGACTCTCACTCGAGATCAGGGAGCTGGTGCTGGACGACCAGCGGCTGCGCAATGAGCTGTGCTGGTTCGCGTTCGACTGCTGACGCCGCTCGTTCAGGGCGGACCGCCGCTCAGTCGCCGACGGCGCCCCAGCTGGAGACGCGATCGAGGTCGACCCGGATCATCGGCCGCGCCTCGAGACGCTGCGCGCTGTACTGCGGGTACTTGGCGCGCAGCGCCGCGACCGCCTCGGCGTGACCCGGCCCGCCCGGATCGACCAGGGTCGCCCGCCCGGTGCAGCGCACCCAGGCCAGCCTCGCCCAGTCCTCGTCCCAGCGCTCGACCAGGATCGCCACATCGGGCCGCGACTCGATGTCGCGGACGCGGGCGAGCGCCCGCGGGTCGTCGGTCCGCTTGGGCTTCTCGTCGATCGGCGTCCACAGGACCGCGGCATCCGGCGCCAGGACGAAACAGATCGGCACCGGACGGGGGAGCCCCTCGCCGTCGACCGTCACCAGCGTCGCCGTGCGCGCTCGATCGATGAAGGCGCGGCGGCGAGCGTCGAGGCCGTGGTCTGTCATCGCGCCGCCATCCTCCTACACTCCCGAGCATGACGCCGACCCCCGACGACGCCCCGCCGATCCGCCACGTCACCAGTCGCCGGATCGTGGCGATCCGCGCCGATTCGATGGAGGTCCGCGACGACCGTGTCGTCGGCGAGGCCCCGCTCGAGATCCGCGCCGCCGGGCCACATCAGGCGCCGGTGGCGGTCGCGGTCACGATGCGCACGCCCGGCAACGAGGACGAGCTCGCGGTCGGGTTCCTGCGGACGGAGGGCCTGATCGAGGGCCCCGAGGTGGTCTCGACAGCCGGCGGCGACCCGGCGTCGCTCAGCCAGCCGGACGACACCATCACCGTGCGGTTGTCGCGCCAGTTCGACGACTCGAAGGTGGCCGAGCGCCACTTCATCGCCACGGCGTCGTGCGGGATCTGCGGCAAGGCGTCGATCGACGAGGTGGCCCTGCGCGCCGAGCCCCTGCCCGAAGGACCGGTCGTCTTGCGCTCGGTGATCCTCGCGCTGCCGGACCTGCTGCGCGCTGCCCAGCGCGCCTTCGACGAGACGGGCGGCCTCCATGCCGCGGCGTTGTTCACGCCCAGCGGCGAGCTGCTCGCCCTGCGTGAGGACGTCGGGCGGCACAACGCGCTGGACAAGCTGGTCGGCTCGCAGGTCCTTGCCGGCGCGATGCCGCTGCACGATCGGATCCTGATGGTGTCCGGCCGGGTCAGCTTCGAGATCGTCCAGAAGGCCGCGGTCGCGGGCATCCCGATCGTCTGCGCGATCTCGGCGCCGTCGGACCTCGCCATCGAGACCGCGGAGCGCCTCGGCGTGACGCTGGTCGGCTTCCTGCGCGGGACCGGCTTCAACGTGTACGCCCACGACGCCCGGATCCACCTGCGCGACCTGTCCGGCTGGGGCTGAGCCGCTTACTGCTGGTAGCCCTCCACGACCCCGGCCGGGCGGAGCGCTGCCTCGTCGGGATCCAGGCCGGCCGAGCGTTTGGCCAGGCGCTGGTGGAGCAGGTCGTAACAGCGGTCGAGCTCGACCTGGATGACCTTCAGGCGCTCGCTCTCGTCGGTCGAGAGTCCGCCGTCGCCGGCGCTGGCGTAGAGCGCCTCCTCCTCGCTGGCGAGCGCGTTGATGTGGTCGAAGACGGCAGTGTCGTCCATGGCGATCCTCATTGGGTCAGGTGCCGACGTGTTTGCTGACCTTACCGCCGAACGTCAGAAGAGGCGGGCCCCGTTCGGGACCTGTTGCTCCGGCTCGATCAGCACGACCTCGCCGGCGGCGTCGGGGAACCCAAGCGTCAGCACCTCGGAGATCACCGTCGCGATCTGGCGCGGCGGGAAGTTGACGACCGCGGCGACCTGCCGGCCGATCAGCGCCCCGGGCTCGTAATGGACGGTGATCTGGGCGGAGCTGCGCTTGATCCCGATCTCCGGCCCGAAATCGATCTCCAGGCGGATGGCCGGCTTGCGCGCGCCCTTGAGCGGCTCGGCCGCGACGATCGTCCCGACCCGGATGTCGACCCGCTCGAAGTCGTCGAGGGTGATCCGCTCGGTCATCGACCCGAGCGGTCCCGCTTCGGCGGGCGCTCGTTGACGAATTCGAAGCCGAAGCGTCCCTTCACGCAGAGGTGGCCCGCGGTGACCGACGAGTCCCACGGCGAGGTCACCTTGAGGATCTTCTCGTCCTGGACGTGGAGCTCCACGACGCAGCCGACGCCGCAGTACGGGCAGATGGTCTCGGTCACGGTCTGCTGCGACGGGTCCCACGTCCCGGCCTCGCGCATGTCGTACTCGGGCTTGGCCATCAGCGCCCCGGTCGGGCAGACGCCGATGCAGTTGCCGCAGTAGACGCACGCGCTCTCGGGCAGGGGGACGGCCTGCTCGGTCGAGATGCGCGCATCGAAGCCGCGCCCGGCGACCGCGATCGCGAACGTGTTCTGGGCGTCCTCGCCGCAGGCCTCGACGCACTTGTAGCAGAGGATGCACTTCGAGTAGTCGCGGACGTAGAGCTCGTTGTCGATCTTGGTGGGCTGGGCGACCGTCGCCGCCGTCGCGTCCCCGGCCGCGGCGTGGTGGTGGCCCGGCTCGTGCGCATCGCGCTCGCCTGCGGCAGCCGGCGTCGCGGGCGGCCCGTACCTCGTCGGATCGGCGCCATAGCGCTCGGCATACGCCGCGGTCGAGCCGTCCGGCGCGGCGGCGCCGGCGAGCGAGATGTCGACCGACGACCCCAGGAACTCGAGCACCATCTTGCGCGACGTCCGCACCCGCTCCGAGTCGGTCTGGACCTCCATGCCGGCCTCGACCGGGCGCGAGCAGGCGGGGACCAGCACGCGCGATCCCGTCACTTCGACGACGCAGACCCGGCAGACGTTGACCGGCGTCAGGTTGTCGGCGTAGCAGAGGGTCGGCGTGTCGATGCCCTGCTGGCGGCAGGCGCCGAGGATCGTCGTGCCGGCGGGCACCGAGACCGCCTCGCCGTCGATGGTCAGGCCGATCGCGGGCGGCGCCTCGACGGGTGGCGGCATCGGCGTGCGCGTGGCCCGTGCCGGGGGCGACAGCAGGATCGGCGTGAGCGGCACGGGCGGCGGCTCCTGGCGCGGCGCGTGTCCGCCCGGATCGTGGGTCATATCGCCACCAGGTCCGGCTGGCGGAGCGCCGATTCGATCGCCGACGACGCCGTCTGTCCCAGCCCGCAGATGGACGCGTCGCGCATGACCTGGCCGATCTCCTTGAGGAGTGCCAGCTCCTCGTCCCGTGGCCGGACGCGGCTCCCGGCCGCCAGCCGCGCCAGCAGCTCCTCCTGGCGCACGCTGCCGACCCGGCACGGGACGCACTGGCCGCACGACTCGTCGCGGAAGAACTGGGCGATCCGCCGGAGCGTGTCCACGAGGTCGACGGTCTCGTCGAAGACCATGATCACGCCCGACCCGAGCGTCGCCCCGGCGGCGCGCGTCGCCTCGAACGTCAGCGGCAGGTCGAGCGACTCCGGCCCGACGAAGACGCCGGCCGCCCCGCCCAGGAGGATCGCCTTGATCGAGCGCGCCGCCCTGGACGCCACCGGCCAGCTCGATGAGGTCGCGCAGCGTCGCCCCGAACTCGACCTCGTAGGTCCCGGGCCGCTCGACGTGGCCGGACAGGCAGAAGAGCTTCGGACCGGTCGAGCCCTCGGTGCCGATCCTCGCGTAGGCCTCGCCGCCCATCGACAGGATCAGCGGGATGTTGGCCAGCGTCTCGACGTTGTTGACGACCGTCGGCTTGCCGAACAGCCCCACCTCGACCGGGAACGGCGGCTTGTTGCGCGGCTCGCCGCGCTTGCCTTCGATCGACTCGAAGAGCGCGGTCTCCTCGCCGCAGATGTACGCCCCGGCGCCGCGCCGGAGCTCGATGTCGAACGCGAAGCCGGAGCCCAGGATGTCAGTCCCGAGCAGGCCGCCTCGGCGCGCTGACTCGATCGCGACGCGGATGCTCGCCTCGGCCGCCGGGTACTCGCCGCGGATGTAGAGGTAGCCCATCGACGCGCCCGTCGCGAATGCGGCGATCGTCATCGCCTCGACGACGGCGAACGGATCGCCTTCGAGCAGCACGCGATCCTTGAACGTGCCGGGCTCGGATTCGTCGGCGTTGCACACGAGGTAGTGCGGCTGCGCGGGCTGGGTCGCGACCGCGGCCCACTTGCGGCCGGTGGGGAAGGCCGCTCCCCCGCGCCCCATGAGCTTCGATGCGGTGACCTCGGCGATGACCGCCTCGGCACCGATCCCGAGCGCCCGGGTGAGCGCCGCGTAGCCACCGTTTGCCCGGTAGTCGTCGAGCGACGACGGGTCGACGACGCCGACTCGTCGCAGCAGACGGAGGTCGGCGGTTTCCCGCTCGTCACCGTCGGTCCAGCGGTACTCGTTCCAGCCGTGGTCTGACTCGAGCAGGGCCAGGACCGTCGCCGCATCGACCGGCCCGACGCCGATCGTCGCGGGCGTCTCACCGGCCGCTGTCATCAGGGCCGCTGGGGCCCGGTCGCACAGCCCCAGACAGGGCGAGCGCAGCCACCCGATGCGCCCGTCCCGTGCCGGCTCGCCGGCCGCACCAAGCGACCGCGTCAGATCCGCACAGATCTCCTCCCCGCCGGCGATCCGGCAGGCGA
The DNA here is from genome assembly GCA_963813335.1 of uncultured Chloroflexia bacterium. Lineage (GTDB taxonomy): Bacteria > Chloroflexota > Limnocylindria > Limnocylindrales > CSP1-4 > SPCO01. Next base: position 285,524 of record CAWEYL010000003.1, on the reverse strand, counting down.
TGTCGTCGCACACATGGGCCACGACCGGTGGCCGCGGCTTGGTCGCGAACATGGCATAGAAGGTCGCGACGCCATAGGCCTCGGCGGGCGGCACGGCCAGGCGCTTCGAGATGTAGTTCAGTGCCGGCTGGCTGATCCAGCCGACCCGCGACTGGACGGCGTGCAGCGCCGGCAGCAGCTGCGAGCGGCGGGCTCGGACCGCGTGGCCGCCGGTGGCGGCATGGCCCTGGTTCGCGGCGTCCCGCCGCCCGCCGACCCAGCCCGACTCCGGCGGCCCCAGGACGGCGTCCACGGCGGCCCGCTCGGCGGGCGAGGCCAGTGGCCCGATGACGTGCAGGTCCATCGCGGCCGAGTGTAGCGCCGGCGCCAGGCCGAGCCCGCCGCCGTTTCGCGAGTCGGGTGGGCGATTGTGCTACCATGTGCTACATGAGCGAGACCGGCGACCGGCCGGCCCGCGTCGGGGTTCGGGAGTTGCGCCAGAACCTGAGCGTCTACCTGGACCGCGTGAAGGCCGGCGAATCGTTCGACGTCACGGAGCACGGGCAGCCCGTCGCGCAGCTCGGCCCGCGGCCCTCGACATTGTCCTCGAAGGTGGACCAGATGATCGCCGACGGCCGGATCGCATTGGCCAAGATCCGGCCGGCCGACATCCCGCAGCCGCTCCCGGATCCGGATCCCGATGGCCCCACCTTGACGGACCTCCTGCTCCGGATGCGAGACGAGGATGATCGATGACGCTTGCCTACGTGGATTCGTCCGCCCTGGTCAAGCTCGTCCTCGACGAACGTGATGCGGCCCCGATGCGTCGGTGGTACGTCGAGGCGGACCGCGTCGTCACGAGCCATGTGGGTGCCATCGAGACCAGACGCGCGGTCGCCCGGAAGGTCGTGGCCCCCGGCCATGTCGACGCCGTGCTCCGGTCGGTGTCCATCGTCCTGCTGAGTCCGGCCGTCGGCTCGATCGCCGCCAGCCTGGCGCCGGCCACCCTGCGGACGCTCGACGCCATCCACCTCGCGACCGCGCTCGAGATCGGCCCCGAGCTCGATGCGTTCGTCACGTACGACGAACGCCTGGCGGCCGCGGCCCGCGAGGCAGGCCTTCCGGTGGTCCAGCCGGCCTGACTCGCGGCCACGCCGCGACCGGATCGGCTACTTCGCGCCGGGCGCCCGGTAGTCCGGATGGAGCTTGGCGGCGGCGTCGATGTCCTTCGCCGTGAGCAGCACGACCGTGCTGATCGAGACCGCGCCGGACGCGCCGGTCGTGGCCGCGAGCGCTGCCGCGGCGGCTGCGGTCGGCAGCTCGGCGATCACGTAGAAGTCGTCCTTGCCGAACCCCCAGTACATCGAGTCGACGGAACCGCCGAGGCTCTTGGCGAGCGCGTCGACGGCCTTGCGACGGCCGGTGCCCCCATCCTTGAGGACCCCCTTGATGCCGGCCTGGGTGTACGACCCATGAAACAGGTACTTGGCCACGACGGACTCCTCCACGCGCTGCAGGTCCTCGTCGGACGACGAACCTGCATCCTCGCACCGGAGGGGTCGATGTCAAGGGAGTCCCCGTGCGCCGTTCGGTGCCGTCGGGCCCCTGCTACTGTTGGAGGTCGTTCCGACGGATCCGCGAGGAGGACGGGATGGACGCAGCCAACAAGCCAGCGACGCCGGCGGTTCCGGAGCCCCACATGTTCACGCCGGTGCCACCCGCCAAGCCGGCGAGGGCGCCGCTGTCGCGCGGCGGACGTGCACTGCTCGCCGTCGTCTTCGTCCTGGCGTGCCTCTCGGTCGTCGTGTCCACGGTGGCCGTCTGGGCGCACCAGGTCGCGTTCAAGACCGAGCGCTTCACGGCCCTCGTCGAGACGGTCGTCACCGACCCGACGATCATCGACCCGGTCAGCGCGCGGATCAGCGCCCAGGTCGTCGAGGCCATCGACGTCCAGGGGCGGCTCGAGGCGCGTCTCCCCGATGCGCTCAAGCCGCTCGCCGGGACGATCGCACTGGCCGTCCAGGACGGCGTCGACAAGCGGCTGCAGGTCGTCCTCGCCGACCCGCGGACGCAGGACGCGCTCGTCAACTCGCTGTCGTTCACGCACGAGCAGGTGATGCGCCTGCTCCGGGACGAGGCCGACAACGTCAACGTGGTGAACGGCTACGTCACGCTCGATGTCTTCCCCATCGTGGGCAAGGCGCTCGAGCAGCTCCAGGCGGCAGGCATCATCCCGCCGGAGGTCGTGCTCCCGGATCTGTCCGCACCCGAGGCACCCGGGACGCTGGCCCAGCGGCTCAACAGCGCGCTCGGCATCACCGTGCCCGCTGACTTCGGGACCATCCAGCTGATGCCGTCCGCGCGACTGGAGGCGGCGCGCGCCGCGGTCAAGGCGTTCGACATCATCGTCATCCTGCTGGTGATCCTGAGCGTGGTGCTGCTGGCGGTGAGCCTGTGGCTCGCGCGCAACCGGCGGCACATGGTGGTCTATCTCGCGATCGGCACCATCGTGGCGTTCCTGATCGCCCGCTTCGCGATCCGCACCATGGAGGACGTGCTGGTCGGCGGGATCGCCAACCTCGGCGTCGCCGGCGCGGTCCGGACGGTGATGGATGCGACGTTCGAGGACCTGCGCGGTCTGACCCTGCTCGTCCTCATCGGCGTGGCGATCGTCGGGATCGTGGCCTACCTCTCCGGCCGTCCGGCCTGGGTGACCTCGGCGACCACGGCGGCCGGTTCCGCGGCAAGCAGCGCGGCCAGTCGCGCCGGCTCGACCGCATTCAAGCCGACGCCGACCACTCCCGCACCGACGCCGACCGCCCCGCCTGCGGCACCGGCACCCGTCGCGCCGCCCGCCACGCCGCCGACCGCCCCACCCGCGGACGACGACACGCCCACGACCACCGGGTAGCAGCGTGCCGGTCAGGCCCCGACCGGCACCTCGAGCTTCTCGATGCGGATGGCCGTGGCCTTGAACTCGGCCGTGCCGGACTTCGGGTCCGTGGCGTCGATGGTCAGCAGGTTGACCGCGACCTCGTCCTGGAAGTGCATGGTCATGAACGTGAGACCCGGGCGGAGCAATTCGTCGAGGCGCACCGCGACCTCGACCTGGCCGCGCCGCGAGACCACCCGGACCACCTCGCCCTCGGCGAGGCCGAACCGCGCGAGATCCTCGGGCGACATGTCGAGCGACTCCCCGCGCCGCAGCGGCGACGTGTAGCCGGCGGTCTGGACGCCCGTGTTGTACGAGTCCAGCCGGCGGCCGGTCGTGAGCCGGATCGGGAAGTCCGCATCGAGCTTGTCGACCGGCGGGTCGTGGTCGACCGGCACGAACGGCACCCGGTCGCCGGGCATCGGGTCCTCCCACAGCCGGCTGTGCAGGTACAGCTCGCCCGGGTGGGTCTCGTCCCAGCACGGCCACTGGAGCCCGCCTTCCGACTCGAGGCGGGCGTAGCTCATGCCGGCGTGGACCGGGGAGAGCCGGCGGACCTCGTCCCACACGGCCTCCGGGTCCGGCTGGCCCCAGCCCGCGCCCATCCGGTTCGCGAGTTCGAAGACGATCGCGAGGTCGTCGCGTGCACCTTCCGGCGGCTCGACCGCCTTGCGGACCCGCTGGACGCGCCGCTCGGAGTTGGTGACGGTGCCCTCGCTCTCGGCCCAGGCCGCGGTGGCCGGCAGGACCACGTCGGCCAGTTCGGCAGTCTTGGTCAGGAACAGGTCCTGGACGACGAGGAAGTCGAGCCCGGACAGGAGCTCGATCGCGCGCTTCTGGTCGGCTTCGGACTGGACCGGGTTCTCGCCGATGCAGTAGACCGCGGTCAGGTCGCCGCGCTCCATCGCATCGAACATCCCCGACAGGTGCCAGCCGCGCTTCGGCGGGACCGTCACGCCCCATTCGGCATCGAAGCTGGCGCGGATCGCGTCGTTCTCCACGTGCTGGAACCCGGTGAGGCGATCGGGGAGCGCGCCCATGTCGCCGCCGCCCTGGACGTTGTTCTGGCCGCGCAGCGGGTTCACGCCGCTGCCATACCGCCCGACGTGGCCGGTCAGCAGCACCAGCGAGATCAGGGCCAGGACGTTGTCGACCGCGTTGTGGTGCTCGGTGATGCCGAGCGTCCAGCAGATCATCGCCTTGTCGGCCGTGGCGAAGGCATGCGCGAGCTCGCGGATGGTCTCCGCCGGGACGCCGGTCTCGCGCTCGGCGTAGTCCAGCGTGTACGCGTCGACCTTGGTCCGATAGGCCTCGAAGCCCTCGGTGGCGCGGCCGATGAAGCGCTCGTCCTCGAGCCCGGCATCGATGATCTCGCGACCGATGGCGTTGGCGAGCGCGATGTCGGAGCCGACGTCGAGCCCCAGCCAGACATCGGCCCACTCCGCGGACGACGTCCGCCGCGGGTCGATGGCGTAGAGGCGGGCGCCCTTGCGCACGGCCTTGAGGACGTGGTGGAAGAAGATCGGATGGGTCTCGCGGGCATTGCTGCCCCAGAGGACGATCAGATCGGCGTCCTCGACCTCACGGTATGAATTCGTGCCACCACCGGCACCGAACACGGTCGCCAGACCGGCGACGCTCGGGGCGTGTCAGGTCCGGTTGCAGCTGTCGATGTTGTTGCTGCCCAGGACCGCCCGGCTGAACTTCTGGGCCGCGAAGTTGACCTCGTTGGTCGCCTTCGAGCAGCTGAAGGTCCCGAAGGTCGTCGGGCCGTGGGCCGCCTTCGCGGCCTCGAACCCGGCGACCACGCGATCCAGCGCCTCGTCCCACGTCGCGGGTCGAAGCTCGCCGCCCTTCGCGTCGCGCACGAGGGGCTGGGTCAGTCGAACGTAGGGTCTCGCCACGGGGGCGGCCTCCTGCGGAGCGGTTGACCGTCCGAGTGTAGCGCCGGGGAGGGGTCACCCGGCGTGCCAGGTCTGCAGCTCGAGGATGTTGCCGTCCGGGTCGGTGACGTAGCCCCACGTCAGGCGCCGGCCGTCCTTGGTCGCCATGGTGACGGCATCGCCGAGGATCGCTCCGCCGCCGGCCACCACGGCCTCCTGGGCCGCGGGGACGTCCGGGACCATGATCGCGATGTGACCCCAGCCGGCGCGGTGCGGCGTGGCCGTTCCCGGATCCGGCGCCATGACCTCATAGCTGAAGATCTCGAGGGTGGGGCCATCGTCGCCGCCGCCCGGCAGGCGAAGGTGGGCTCCCCGCAGGTGCGCGCCGACCAGGCCGGTCGCACGGTCGAGGTCGGCGCCGGAGATATCCCGCTCGGGACCGGCCTGCTCCATCCCGAAGACATCGCGGTAGAAGTCGGCGAGGCGCCGCCAGTCGCGAGAGGTCACGTTCACATGGCCGAACCTGGCCCCTTCGATCCGCATGTCGAGACAGTAGCGTCCCCGCGGCAAGGAGGAGGGCTTGACATCACGACATAACTCGATATATCGTGATAGCGCGAGCTCGCAAGCAACGAACCAACCCATACCAGACCCAAGGAACATCCCAGTGATCGATTTCAGGACACACGGGTCCGGCCCTGACGGCCGCCCGCACCACCACCCCCACGCCGACGACGCCCTGTCGGTCGAGCGTCCCGGCAGCCGCCGGATGCGCGGCCTCGGCGGCCGACTCGGCGGCCACGGCCACGGCCGCCCGCCCCGTCCCCATGGCGGCCGCTTCCAGATGCGGCGCGGCATCATCCGCGACGCGATCCTCGGCCTCCTCGCCGAGCAGCCGATGCATGGCTACCAGGTCATGCAGGAGCTGGCGGACCGGTCGGGCGGCCGCTGGCACCCCAGCGCCGGCTCGGTCTATCCCACCCTTCAGCAGCTCGAGGACGAGGGCCTCGTCACGGCCGAGGATCGCGACGGCCGCAAGACGTTCTCGCTCACCGAGACCGGGCAGGCGGCCGCGAAGGCCGTCCCGGCGGATCGCCCCTGGACGCGGCACGAGGGCGGCAACGACCTCGGCGGGCTCATCCGGGAGCTCAACGTCGCGGCCACCCAGGTGAATCGGGTCGGATCACCGGCCGCTCGGGACGAGGCGCGCAAGGTCCTCGCCGACGCGCGCCGGTCCCTCTACCGGATCCTCGCCGACGACGGGACGACCGACGACACGGCGGACGACACGGCTGCAGACACGGCCGACGAGGCGACCACGAAGGCCTGACCCTCTGGTCCGACCAGCCCGAAACCGGGCGGATGGCTTCGGCCGTCCGCCCGGTCCGCGCCTCGAGCCTACTTGGCGGCCGGCGCCTCGACTGGCGCGGTCTCGACCCGGCCGAGACCGAGCAGGTACCGGAAGAAGAGGGCGGCGGCCGTCAGGCCGAACAGCACCAGGCTGATGATGAGGATCGGCCAGGCCCACGAGTTCACGACCGCCGGGTCGCCGCTCGAGGCGCTCAGGGCGCCAGGGATCCAGCCGAGGCCGTACTGGTCGAGCCATTCGACCTGGTCGGCCGCTTCCAGGCCGTAGATCTGCGGGACGATGTAGAGGACCGAGGCGGCCACGAGCAGGCCGCTCACGAGCCGGAACGCCGCCGGGTCGTCGTCCGCGTCGCGGATCAGCTTGATGACCATCGCCCACAGCAGGAGGACGACGGCGAACGGGGCGGTCAGGGGCAGCCCCAGCCCGATGTACAGGTTCGGCATGAGCATGATCACGCTCATCGCCAGCACGATGGTCAGCAGGGCGTCGCGGATGAGCACGTAGGACAGCCACCAGACGTCGCCGCCGAAGCGGAGCGTGAGCGTCTGGAGGAAGCGGATCACGTACGGTCGCGCGAAGTGCAGGACCATCGCGAACGACCACAGGATCGGCAGGATCGCTGCGATCGAGAGGACCAGCCAGGCGGACCCACCGGACGTCAGCGCGGTCGCGAGTTCGTCGCCGGTCATCGGGCGGTCTCCGTTCCCTGGTCGAGGCGCGCGTGGCCTGCGGTCTGGCGGAAGTTGTAGATCACCGCGATCGCGGCGAGGATGCCGACGAGCAACGCCGACAGGTAGCAGAGGTAGAGGGCGACGTCCACGTTGTTGCTGCTGACGAGCGCCGAGGACAGCGTGTTCGCGACGTCGTTGTCGCCGGCGAAGTTGGTCACCTGGACCCCGAGGAAGTACGGGACGATGTAGAGCGTCGCCCCGAGCCCGAGCAGCAGGACCTGTGCCCGGTACCAGCTGAGCTCGCGGTCGCCCTTGATGAGCTTGATGAGCAGCACCGCGAAGGCGCAGACCGCGGCGATCCCGCCGGTGATCGGGAGCTCCTTGCCGCTCACGACGTCCGGGTAGAAGAAGATGAAGCTGCCCAGGAAGACCTGGAGCAGCAGGATGTCGCGAAGGGCGACGTAGATCATCCACCACAGGTCGGCACCCAGCCGCAGGGTGAACTTGTGCGTGTTCGCGGCCATGTACGGCCGCGCCAGGAACAGCGCGAGGGCGAGCATCCAGAGCGCGACGAGTGCCGCGCCGATCGTCCCTTCGATGAACCCCTCGCCGAAGTCGAAGAATCCCGGGACCTGTTCTGGCGTCATCGATCTCCTCCTGCTGCCGGGAACGTGGACGTGGGGGTGGGTGCGCCGACGACCGGCGCGGGTAGGTCGGGTTGCCTGCCGGGTCCGTCGGCCGGGCCGCGGCCCGTCGTGACGGCCACCGTCGGGCATCCGTAGACGGCGTCGCAGCGGAAGCAGCGCGACGCCTCCGCCATCGCGGTCGTCGCGTCGAAGCCGACCTGGCCGGCCCGGAAGGAGCCGGGCTCGTAGATCGGCAGCGGCTGGCGCGCCCGGGCGCGCGGCGCGAGGTCGAGCGTGAGGCTCGTCTCGACCGGGGTGCGATAGCGGACCGTGGCCATGATCTCGGCCTCGCCGTCGCGAGCGCCGGCGAGGTACTCGTGGATGGCGCCGGCGGCCCGTCGGCCGGACGCGACCGCATCGATGATGGTCTTGGGACCCGACACGACGTCGCCGCCGGCGAAGACCCCGGCATGTCCGGTCGAGAGGGTCCGTGGGTCGGCGACGATCCCGGCGAAGGCGCTGACCTCGATGCCTGCGCCTTCGGGGAGGATCGACGGGTCGGGCTCCTCGCCGACCGCGACGAGGATCGTCGACGCCGACATGGTGGCCTCGCTGCCCGGGACCGCTGCCCAGACCGCGCGTCCGCCCTGGCTCTCGCCGGTCGGGGCCTGCTCGGCGTACCGGACCCCGGTCGTCGTCCCGTCGGGAGCGATGACCTCGGTCACGACCGCGCCGATGCGGAAGGCGACGCCCTCCGCGCGGGCGGCCTCGACCTCCTCGGCCTGGGCCGGCATCTCGGCGAACCCGCGCCGGTACATGACCGTCACGGACTCGGCGCCGCTGCGCAGGGCGGATCGCGCGGCGTCCATCGCCGTGCTGCCGCCGCCGACGACGATGACCGGACCGGACAGCCGCGGCCGCTCGCCGAGGTTGACCTGCTTGAGGAAGACCGTGGCGGGCACGACGCCCCGCGAGCCGTCGCCGGGGACGCCGAGGCGCCGGCTCTTGGGGGCGCCGGTGGCCAGGAAGATGGCCTTGAAGCCCTCCTGCTCGAGGCCGCTCAGCGTGAAGTCCCGACCCATGACCGCGTCGAGCCGCAGGTCGACGCCCAGCCCGACGATGCGCTCGATCTCGGCCTGGAGCGTCTCGCGCGGCAACCGGTATTCGGGGATCCCGATGGCCATCATGCCGCCGGGGATGGGCATGGCTTCGAAGACCGTCACGCCGTAGCCGAGACGGATCAGGTAGTAGGCGGCCGACATGCCGGCGGGACCGCCGCCGACGATGGCGACGCGCTCCTCGCGGCGGACCTTGGGGGGATCGACCGGCGGCAGGGTGCCGTGCTCGGCGGCGAACCGCTTGAGCGTCCGGATCGCGATCGGCTCGTCGAGCGTCCCGCGCCGGCAGGCCGCCTCGCACGGGGCGGTGCAGATCCAGCCACAGACGGACGGGAACGGGTTGACCTCGGCCGCCACCGCATACGCGTCGTCGTAGCGCCCCTGGGCGATCAGCCCGACGTAGCGGCCGGCATCGGTCCCGGCGGGGCAGGCTTCCTGGCACGGCGCGGCCAGCGGGGCCACGTCCGGCTCGACCATGGTCGACCAGACCTGCCATGGCTTCGGCCGGTTGCGGGTCTGATAGCCGCCCTCGAACGGCGAAACCCTCGTCGGCTTGAGCGCCTCGCGCGTGATCGCCGACCACGGGATCCACCCGGTAGTGGGCTCGGGACGGGTGATCGGCCCCTGGCGCTCGGCGAGGGGCGTCGGGCCGTCGACGCTGACGAGGTCCATGACCTCGACCGGGCACTCGCGGATGCAGATCGAGCAGCCGATGCATTCGCCGACCTGGACCGGATGCTCCATCGTCCAGCGCAGCGGTCCGCCGCCGGGACCCGCCTCGATGCCCGGATGATCGGGCCGTGTCATGTCGAGCGCCTGCACCGGACAGACGTCCATGCAGACGCCGCAGTTGATGCAGCCCGCCTGGTTGATGTCGATGCGGTAGCCCATGGCTGCCTCCGCTGCGGCCGAGTCCCACGGAGCGTGGCGTCAGCGGCCGGCGGCGACCACACGCATGCGGGTGGGAACGGCGCCCGTCAGACCGGGTAGGGGCACCCCTGCCATATGGCCCCCTGGAGCCGGCAGCAACGGCGCCTGGGCGGTGTCGCTTAGTCCGCCTCCGGCGCCGGGACGAGCCCCTCCCTGACGGCCCGCGCCGCGAGTTCCGCGCGGCTGCCGGCGTGGAGCTTCTCGAGGATGTTGCGGAGATGGAACTTGACGGTGTTCTCGCTGATCCCGAGCTCGGTCGCGATCTCCTTGTTGCGCAGCCCGCGGGTCACGAGCGCGAGGACGTCGAGCTCGCGCTCGGTCAGCCGATCCGGCCCGGCCGGTCGGCGCACGGCCTCGGCGCCGGACGACAGGCGCTCGCGGCGTCCGAACTCCTCGATGATCCGGATGGCCGTCGCCGGGCTGATCGCGGCCTCGCCGCGACCCACCCCTTCGAGCATCGATCGCAGCTCCGCCGCCTCGAGGTTCTTGAGGAGGTACCCCTGGGCGCCGGCCTTGATCGCCTCGAAGAGGTCGTCCTCGTCTTCGGACACGGTGAGGATGACGATCGCGACCGCGGGCTGGGCGGCCTTGATGCGCGACGTCGCCGCGAGCCCGGACCCGCCCGGCATCCGGACGTCCATGAGCACCAGGTCCGGCTCGACCTCGGCGGTCAGCGCCACCGCCTCGTCCTCGCTGCCGGCGAGTCCCACGATCTCGTGACCCCACGCCCGGACGAGCGAGGCGACCCCGTCGCGGAAGAGGGCGTGGTCGTCGGCGATGAGGATCCTCATCGGGCGGCCTCGGCGCGCCGCGGCGCCGGCCCCGTCGAGCGGCACGACCAGTTCCACGGTCGTGCCCCCGCCGGGGGCGCTCGTCCAGCCGATCCGGGCATCGATGGCGGCCGCCCGGCGGCGCATCGTCGTCATGCCGTAGTGCGGCCAGTCGCCCGGTCCGCCGTCAACGTGGTCCGGGTCGAAGCCGCGCCCGTCATCGGCGACCGTGACGAGGAGGCGCCCATCCCGGGTGCCGATCGCGACCGTGACGCGCCGCGCCGCGGCGTGCTTGCGGACGTTGGTCAGGGCCTCCCGGATCGTCCCGAAGATCTCGTCGCGGACGGCGGGCGCGATCCCCGCCGTCTCGAGCCCTGGTTCGAGATGGACCGAGACGACGAGTTTCGACGCCTCGGCGAATCGGTCGGCGTAGTGGCGGACCTCTGCACCCAGGTCGACCTCGGCGCCGACCGGCTCGGACAGGCCCTGGATGGCCTCGCGGACGTCGACGTAGTTCGACCGCGCGGCCGCGCTCAGCTCCGCCATCTGGACCATGGCCTCGTCGAGCCGCCCGGCCGCGAGGAGGCCTTCGACCGCCTGCGACTTCGTGTTGACGTAGCCGAGCAGCTGGGCCAGCCCGTCGTGGATCTCACGGGCGATCCGCTCGCGCTCGTGCTGGACGGCGAGCTGGCGAAGCTCGGCCTCGAGGCGATGGTTCTCGATCGCGATCGCCGCATGGTTGGCGAGCGACGAGAGCGTCTCGACGTCGCCGACCTGGTGGCTCGGCATCGAGCGGCCGGCGACCGCCAGCGTGCCGATCGTGGTCCCGCCTCGCCGCAGCGGCGCACCCGAGCATGGTGGGCGGGTGAGGGGTTCGCAGGAACCGGCTTGCCTCGTCGCCGCCGCCCGACCCACTCCGATCGAAGGCGTCGTCCGGTCCGCTCGTCGCGCGCAGGACCGGCTCGCCGTCGGTGCCGATCAGGACGAGCAGCCCCAGGTCGGCGCCGAGCAGGGTCCGGGCGCTGCTCACGGTCGCCTCGAGGATCTCCTCGAGGTCGGCGAGCGAGGCGATGGCCTGCGAGACCCCGTGCAGCGCATTGGCCGACGCGGCGCGGTTCTCGACCTCGAGATTCCGGGCCTCGAGCGACGTCGTGAGCCGATCCATCCGACCGAACGTCCAGCTCGCGAAGCCGGCGGCGAGGAGCCCGACGACGAGCATCACGAGGATCGTGTCCCATGGGAACGGGAGGAACGGGTCGAGGACGGTATCGCTCAGCAGCTCGATGGCCCCGACCACGACGGCCGGGAGGACGACGGCGAGCCAGCGCACCCGTCGCGGGATCATCGGGTCAGCCGACCGGGCCCGTGGCCCGGACCAGACGCAGGGCCTCCGCCAGGCCGCCGGTCCACGGCTCGCCGTGACCAGGCAGGACGAGTGCGGCCTCGACGCGATCGAGGCGGCCCAGCGATTCGCGCGCCTGGCGGTTGTCGGCGTTGAAGTTCGGGAAGGGCTGCGGCCCGGTCGAGCCGCTCATCACGTTGAGCGTCACGAACGCATCGCCGACCAGGATCGCGTCGTGCGACGGGACGAGCAGCGCGGCACTCCCCGCCGTGTGGCCCGGGACATGGATGACCGTGGGCGTCCCGGGCACGTCCAGCGTCGCGCCATCCCCGAACGTCGAGACCTCCGCGATGCGTTTCGTCCGCAGATAGCCCTTGCGGATGGCGTAGACGAGGAAGGCGAGGATCGGGATCGGCCTCATCGGGCCGCCGCCCTCGTTGGTCGCCTTTGTCTCGCCGCGGGCCAGGGCGGCGTCCGCCTCGTGGACGTGGACCGGCGTGCCGCGCTCCGAGCGGATCCGCTCGGCGAAGCCGATGTGGTCGTCGTGGGCGTGGGTCAGGAGCACGGCTCGGACGTCCTCGATCGAGCGGCCCATCGCGGCGAGCTCGTCCTGGAGGTCGCTCCAGTAGGCGGGAAGGCCGGCGTCGACGATCGTGATCCCGCCCGGCTCCTCGATGAGGTAGGCGTTGACCTTCTGCGCGCCGATCCGTCGGATCCCCGGGGCGATCTCCATCGTCGGCGGCCTACGCGAGGACGACGGCAGGGTCGCCCGCGTCGACCCGGCCGACCCGCCAATGCGGGACACCGCGGGCGTCGAGGTCCCCTTCGACGGCGGCGACCGTGACCGGGTCGATGGCCGCCAGCAGCCCGCCGGAGGTCTGCGGGTCGTGGGCGAGCGTGACCAGCTCGGGCGCGACGCCGTCGGCGATCGGTCAGCGCGGGCAGCACGAACCGCCGGTTGTGCGCGGCACCGCCGGTCTCGACGCCGGCCGCGGCCAGGTCGAGCGCGCCGTCGAGCGCCGGGAGGGCGGCGGCATCGAAGACGAAGCGGGCGCCGGACGCGCGCGCCATCTCGAGCCCATGGCCGAGGAGGCCGAAGCCGGTCACGTCGGTGGCGGCGGACACCCCGTGTGCGACGAGCACCTCGGCCGCGGCGCGGTTGAGCGTGCGCATCTGGTCGATCGCGGCAGCGAGATGGTCGGGCGCGGTACGGCCCTGACGGGCGCCCGACACGAGCACGCCTGTGCCGAGCCGCTTGGTGAGGAGCAGGACGTCGCCGGGTCGCGCCCCGCCCTTGCGCAGGAGCTTGTCGGGGTGGGCGGCGCCGACCACGGCGAGGCCGTACTTGGGCTCCGGGTCGCGGATCGTGTGGCCGCCGGCCAGCGTCCCGCCGGCCTCGCGGACCTTGGCCGAGGCGCCGTCGAAGATCTCGGCCAGCACGTCACGCGGCAGGTCCTCGGGGAACGCCGCGATCGACAGCGCGAACAGCACCCGGCCGCCCATCGCGAACACGTCGGAGAGCGCGTTCGCGGCTGCGATCTCGCCGTAGGTCCGCGGGTCGTCGACGAGCGGCGGGAAGAAGTCGAGCGTGCCGATGATCGCGAGGTCGTCGCTGACTCGGTAGGCGGCGGCATCGTCCGGCGGGGTCAGGCCGGCGATCAGCTCGTCCGGGGCGTGGGCCGCGGCGTCGGCGCCAAGTCCGCTGAGCGCGTCAGCGAGCAGGTCCGCCCCGAGCTTCGCGGCACAGCCGCCGCAGTCGGTGAGGTCGGTCAGGCGCAACGGGTTCGGCGGCGGGGCCTCGAGCGTCGTCATGTCCGGATGATAGGTCCGGCCGCGCTACCATCGGCGCGGGAGCGGTCGGGTCCCGGTGGGTCCCCTGGTCTTCAAAACCAGTGGCGCGGCGCTCGGCGCGGCGCGGTGGGTTCGACTCCCACGCGTTCCCGCCATGACGGACCGCTGCTCGATCGAGCATCGCCGGGCGCCAGGCCACACCCTCGCAACCGGACATCTTGACGTGGCTGATACCGTATTGTAACCGGTCTCATGTAACCGGTTACATATGAGGCAGCCGTGACCAAGAAGGCCGTCACCATCCGCGATGTCGCCCGCCACGCGGGGGTGAGCGTCGCGACGGCGTCGAGGGCGCTGAACGGGATGGACGTGGTCAACCCACAGACCCGTGAGCGGATCCTGGCGGTGATGGGGGAGCTCGGGTTCACACCGAGCCCGGCGGCGCGGCGGCTCAGTCTCGGTCGGACGCTGACCATCGGCGTGGTCGTGTCGTTCCTGACCCGGCCGCAGGCCGCCGAACGCCTCCGCGGCGTCGACGCGGTGCTGTCGGACAGCGAGTTCGACCTCGTCATCTACAACGTCGAGTCGGTCCAGAAGCGCGATCACTACCTGGGCACCCTGGCCCAGTCGCAGCGGACCGACGGACTGCTCGTGATGTCGCTGCCGCCGCTCGACTCGGCCGTCCCGCTCCTGGTGCGCTCGCCGGTCCCGGTCGTGTTCATCGACGTCCATACGCCGTCGATCGCCGCGATGCCGCGGGTCATCGGGGACGACGCGGCCGGTGGCGCGCTCGCAGCACGACACCTCCTCGACCTTGGTCACACGGCCATCGGGTTCATCGGCGACGCGGTCGCGGACCCGTTCGGGTTCACGTCGAGTCGAGACCGCGAGGCCGGCTTGACAGGCGAGCTGGCTCGCGCAGGGGTCTCGATCCCCGACCGCCTGGATCGGACATGGGGCCCACGGCCGCTACGAGGCCCGCGACCTCGCCCATCGGATGCTGGCCGGCGCCGATCGCCCCACGGCCATCTTCACCGCGAGCGATACGCAGGCCCTCGGCGTCATCGCCGCCGCCCGCGAGATCGGGCTCCACGTCCCCGACGACCTGTCCGTCATCGGCTACGACGACATCGAGGCCGCCGACTACGTCGGCCTGACGACGTCCGCCAGCAACTGCTCGAGTCCGGTCGTCGCGGGGCGGAGGTCCTGCTCGCCGAGATCGAGGCGCGCTCCGAACAGCCAACGGTCGTCCCGTTGACACCCGAGCTGGTGGTCCGTGCGACCACGGCGCCCCCGAAGGAGGGCCGTGGATGACGACGCCCGCAGGGCTTGGCTCCCGTTAGGGAAGACACACGAGGAGGAGGAGTGTTCATGGCCAGAGTCCGTTTCCCGCGCACCGGGGCGACATCGCCCGCGGCGCGCCTCGCAGCGATCGCGGTCGCGTCGGTCCTTGCGGCCGCGTGCGCCGCTCCGGGCGCCGTCACCCCAAGCCCCGCGGCCAGCGTGTCGGCGCCCACCGTGGCGCCGTCCGCAAGTACCGCGGCCAGCGTTGCTCCGTCGCCGAGCGCGGCGGCAGGCCCGAGCTGCGGGACCGCCCCAGTCCAGCTGAACGCCTACTTCGAGACCGGGTTCGACCTGCCGTTCAAGCTCTCCGACGAGTTCACCAAGCAGTTCCCGAATGTCACCTGGAAGATCAGCCAGGACCAGTTCACGAACCTCATGACCGCGACCCCGCGGCTCCTGTCCGGCGACAATCCCCCGGACCTGATCCGCTTGCCGTCGATGGTCTCGCTCGTCAAGGACGGGCTGCTCAAGAACCTCGACAGCTACGCGACGGCTTACGGTTGGGACAAGTGGCCGGCCGCGCAGCTGGCCCAGAACCGGGTGGGATCCGACGGGACCCGCGGCTCCGGTTCCCTCTATGCCATGGGCCTCAACTACAGCCTGACCGGCGTCTTCTATAACAAGAAGCTCGCCGCGCAGCTCGGCATGACCGAGCCACCCAAGACCGTGGCCGAGTTCGACGGCCTCCTGGCCAAGGCCAAGACGGCCGGCCTGCTGCCGATCATGGCCTGGAACGCCACCGCCAGCGGCGGTGGCCTCGCCTTCCCGCTGCAGAATCTGATGGCCGCCTACGGGCCGACCCAGCCGATCAACGACTGGATCTTCCAGAAGCCCGCAGCCACCATCGACACGCCGAGCAACCTCACGGCCGCGCAGCACCTCGAGCAGTGGGTGAAGGCCGGCTACTTCCCGAAGGACGCGAACGCCACCGAGTACACGGACGCCAATGCCCGTTTCGGCAAGGGTGAGGGCGTGTTCATGTTCAATGGCGACTGGCAGAACGCCGTCTATGACAAGGACCTTGCCGGCAACGTCGGCTTCTTCGTCTTCCCGTCTGCCGAGGCCGGCGGGTCCGTGGCCGCGATGTCGGCGCCCCTGACGTACGGCATCGGCAACACGGCCAAGAACGCCGACTGCGCCGCCTCGTTCTTCAACTGGGTGGCGACCAACGAGACGGCCCGCCAGATCGACGTCACCGTCGGTGGCTCGAACCCGGGCGGTCCGACCGACCTGGCCGTCCCGCCGGCCGCAGCCGGCTCCGTCACCAATGAAACGCTGGCCGCCGGGCGCCAGCGTCGCCAAGGACAATGGGGCGATGGACTTCATCGCCAACGCCACTGGCTCCATCTTCGCGCAGGGCTGGACGCCGGAACTGCAGAAGATGGTCGGTGGCAAGCAGGATGCCGCCGGCCTCCTGAAGGCCGTCCAGGCCGAGTACCAGAAGGAGCTCTCCCGTTGACCCATGCCGCCGACGAGGTCCGGCCGAGGCAGGGGGTGCCCCCACCCACTGACTCGGCGGCCCGTCGGCGGCTCGACCGGCGGATCCCCTGGATGCTGGGGATCCGCCGACAGACCGTGGTCGGCTGGCTGTTCGTCCTGCCGGCCCTCGTCATGTACGCGGTGTTCGTGCTCCAGCCGCTGGCCCTGACGGTGCAGTACTCGCTGTACCGCTGGGACGGCGTCGGACCGGCGACGTGGGTCGGCCTCTCGAACTACGCGACGGTCCTGAGCGAACCCAAGCTCGTCGAGACGCTCTTCAACGCCTTCCGGCTCGTGCTGTTCTACAGCCTCATCCCGGTGACGCTGGGCCTCGTGACCGCGAGCGTGATCCACCGGATCGCACGCGGGAGGCTCGGGACGGTCTCGCGGACCGTCCTCTTCCTGCCCCAGGTCATCCCGCTCGTCGCCGCGGGGATCATCTGGGGCAGGTTGCTGTCGCTGACCGGCCTGATCAACCAGGGGCTGACCGCGATCGGCCTCGGGGATGTCGCGCGCGCCTGGCTCGGGGACTTCGACACCGCCCTCCCGGCGGTCGGCCTGATCGGCGTCTGGGTGCTGCTCGGCTTCTGCACCGTGCTGCTGCTGACGGGCATGACCCGGATCGACTCCGCGCTCTTCGAGTCCGCCAGGCTCGATGGGGCGGGCTGGCGCCAGGAGTTCCTGGCGATCACCGTGCCGAGCCTCCGCTACGAGATCGGGATCTGCTTCACCGTGACGGTGATCGCGGCGCTCGCCGCGTTCGACATCGTCTATGTCACGACCGGTGGCGGCCCAGGGAACGCGACGGCCGTGCCCGGGCATCCAGATCTACATCCTCGCGTTCCTCGAGCGCCAAGTCGGGCTGGCATCCGCCCTGGCCGTCGTCCTGGTGATCCTGGTCCTCATCGTGATCCTGCCGATCCAGCGCCTGAGCCGAGGTGGCGAGCGATGAGGGTCGCGCGAGGCGAGCTCTACACGGGTCGGGTGCTCCTGCTGGCGCTGATCGCCCTCACGATCGTGCCGTTCGTCAGCATCTTCACCACCGCCCTTTACCCGTCTGGCAGCGTGCCGAGCGGTCTCAGCCTCCCCGCCGACCCGCAGTGGGGCAACTTCATCGAGGCCTTCAAGGTCGCCAACATGAGCGCGCTCCTGGGATCGAGCGTGTTCATCGTCCTCGCGGTCGTGCCGATCGCGCTCGTGATCTCGACGATGGCCGGCTTCGGCATCGGCCTGCTCCGCATCCCGGGCGCCGGATTGCTGCTGCTCCTGTTCGTGTTCGGCCTGACGCTGCCGTTCGAGGGGATCATCACGCCCCTCTACTTCCTTGCGCGCCAGATGGGCATCCTGAACACGCGGCTCGCGATCGTCCTGCCGCTGATCGGCCTCTTCATGCCGTTCGCGGTCTTCTGGATGCGCGCCCACTTCGTGAACATGCCGAAGGAGATCTCCGAGGCGGCCGTGGTTGACGGAGCGAGCACCTGGGACCTCTTCTGGCGGATCCACGTGCCGCTCGCGCGCGCCCCCATGGCGTCCCTCGGGATCCTCATGGCGGTGTGGGCGTGGAACCAGTTCCTGCTCGCGCTGGTCCTCGTGGAGGACCCGACCCAGCGAACCATGGCCGGCGCCCTCGGCGCCTTCCAGGGTCATTACGCGACGAACATCCCGTTGCTGTGCGCCGGGACCGTCCTGATCCTCCTGCCGACCCTCGGCGTCTTCATCGTGTTCCAGCGCCATGTCATCTCGGCGCTGCTGCAAGGGTCGGTCAAGGGATGACGATGCGGCCCGTCCTGCGGCGGATCCGGCCGGCCTGGTTCGCGTACCGTGATGCCCACATGTGTGCCCGCGGTTCACAGGGATGCGAGCCGACCACCGCGCTGCCCGTCTCGACCGGCGCCTGAGCCGCGATCCGGGACCGTCGATGCGACCACCGAGCGTCCAGCCCCGCCCGCAGCTGTTGACCTACCCGGATTCGCTCGGCGGCGACCTCCACGCGCTCGGCGACCTGCTGGACGGTCCGCTTGCCGGGTACTTCCGAGGTGTCCACGTGCTGCCGCCGTTCCCCTCGTCGGGCGACCGAGGATTCGCGCCGATCACCTACCGCGAGATCGACCCGCGATTCGGGACCTGGGGGGACATCGCGCGGCTCAGCGAGCACCACGACGTCCTGCTCGACGTGATGATCAACCACCTGTCGCGACAGAGCCCGGAATTCCGGGATTTCCAGCGACACGGGCGCCGATCCACCTCGGCCGATCTCTTCATCACGCTGGACAAGGTGTGGCCGGATGGGAACCCGCCGGACGGCGATGTCGCGCGGATCTTCCTGCGGAAGCCGGAGGCGCCCTTCTCGACCGTGACGATCGAGGACTCGGGTGGACAGGAGCGGATCTGGACGTCGTTCGGGACCGCCGACTGGTCCGAGCAGATCGATCTCGATGTCACCTCTGGCGCGACCAAGTCACTGATCACGGACTGGCTCCGGGACTTCGCCGCGCACGGCGTCAGGATCGTCCGGCTCGACGCGGTCGGCTACGTGATCAAGAAGCCCGGCACGACCTGCTTCATGGTCGAGCCCGAGATCTACGCCTTCCTCACGTGGGTGACCGACGTCGCCGCCTCGTTCGGACTGGTCGTCCTGCCCGAGGTCCACGACGTGTTCGCGACGCACGAGCGACTCGCGGCGCACGGCTTCTGGACCTACGACTTCGTGCTGCCGGCGCTGCTCCTGCACTCGTTCCACACGGGCGACGCGACGCGCCTGGGCGCGCACCTTGCCGGCTTCGCCGGACCACCAGTTCACGACCCTCGACTGCCACGACGGGATCCCCGTCTGGCCGGACCTCATCGGGATCCTGGAGCCGGTCGAGATGCAGGCGTTGGCGGACCGGGTCCAGCGGCAGGGTGGGAATGTCAACCGGATCCTCTCCGACCGGGACCCGGGTGAGATCGACGTCCACCAGCTCAACTGCACCTACTACTCCGCGCTGGACGGTGACGACGAGCGGTACCTTGCGGCCAGGGCCATCCAGCTGTTCGCCAAGGGCGTCCCGCAGGTCTACTACGTGGGTCTGCTCGCCGGCGAGAACGACACCACGGCGGTCGAGCGGACCGGCGAGGGCCGGGCCATCAATCGCCATGACTACACCTCGAACGAGATCGGTGCGGCGCTGGAGCGCCCGGTGGTCAGCCGACTTCTCGAGTTGGTCCGGCTTCGAAACTCACACCCCGCGTTCGAGGGTGAGCTCTGCGTCGAGACCGAGGTGGCGCATTCGCTCCGGCTCCGCTGGCTCCACCACGATGCGGCACTCACGCTCGAGGTCGATCTCCTCGCCGGTCATGCGGTGATCAGCGACCAGGACCGCCGGACGCTGATCGCGGACTGGTCGGTCTGAGCGTTCCCGCCGTATGGCCCGCGACGCCGCCGGCGGTCCGACGTACCATCGAGCGGCATCGACCTCGGGCGACGGCGCCTGCCGCGGCCGAGACTGTCGAGGTGACGGCCCCCAGACCGTCCTCGCAGCTTCGCAACGGGCAGCTCGATCGCCCGACGCCGGAGCGCACGGAAAGGAATGGTCATGAGCGAATCGGAGTTGGACCGCCTGGGGCCGGTCGACTACCTGGTCGTGGAATTCCCCGCTGGAGAGCAGCGGTTCACCGGCGAGGCCGCGGAGGAGCTACTGCGGCTCCACGATGCCGGGATCATCCGGGTCATGGACCTGGTGATCATCGGCAAGGGCACGGATGGGACCGTCATGGCCCAGGAGCTGGGCGATCTCGACGATCTCGGAGCCTTCGCCCGACTCGAGACCCAGCTGGCCGAGACCCTGGCCGAGGAGGACGTCCTCACGTTCGGCGAGATCATGGCGCCAGGGAGCCTGGGCGCCGTGCTCGTCTACGAGAACCTGTGGGCTGCCCCGTTCGGGGCGGCCATCCGCCACGCCGGCGGGCAGCTGGTCACCAACGGGCGGATCCCCGTCCAGGCCATCATCGCCGCCATCGAGGCCGACGAGGCCCTCGTGGCCGAAGGAGTCTGACATGCCACTCAGGTCGTCCCGTCTCGGCAAGGCCGCGGTCGTGACCGCGGCGGTCAAGCCCGGCCCCTCGCCGGTCGCCAAGGCAGCCGTCGTCGGCGGGGTCGTGTCCAATCCCGGTCGATCGCCGGTCGCCAAGGCCGCCGTGGTGGGCGCGGCCGTCACGCCAGGTCGCCGGCGCTTCTAGCCACTTCAGGAACCGGCCGCTGTCCTCGCGTCGAACGGGACAGCGGGTCGGTCCTCAGCTCGCCGCCAGCTTGACGAGCTCGCCGATCCGCTGCTCGTCGGCGGCGGTCAGCTCCGTCAGGGCATAGGACGTCGGCCACATCGAGCCGTCGTCGAGGCGGGCTGCCTCCTCGAAGCCGAACGTGGCGTAGCGCGAGTCGAACTTCGACGCTGCCTTGAAGAAGCACACGAGCTTGCCGTCCTTCGCGTAGGCGGGCATCCCGTACCAGGTCTTCGGGGAGAGAGCTGGCGCGGCCGCCGTGACGACGGCATGGATCCGCTCGGCCATGTGGCGATCGGCCGGCGGCATCTCGGCGATCTTCGCGAGCACGTCCTTCAGCCCGGCTTCGCGATCGGCGTTCGCTCGCGACTCCGCCTTCAGCTCCCTGGCGCGCTCGCGCATCGCAGCCTTCTCGTCGGCGCTGAACCCGTTGCTGGTCTTCGTGGTGTCAGCCATATCGGTCTCCTCTGTCCTGGATCCGTTGAAGTGACCTGATGCTACGTTCGCCGGCCGAGCGCCGGCTTCTCCGAACCTGCTCGATCCGCGTCGTCAGCCAGCGTGGAGCAGCGCCTGCGCGCAGTCGAGGCAGATGCGGCCCGCGGCAAGCAGGCTCTCGACGGGGATCGCGCGCTGCTCGGCGCCGGCCGGGAGGTCGATGCTGCACGCGGTGACGGCGATGCTGTCGCCATCCCGCGCGACGACGTGCCAGACCCCCGCGGGCTCGACGCGGATGAGTCGGATGCTGCCGGTCGGATCGATCATGTCGGGACCATGATGCCGCGACGGTGCGACCGGTGAGGGCGCCGGCGACCTAGACTCCATCGGGCCAGCCCGTTCCCGCGTCACGGAGGCCCGATGTCGACGAAGCCCAGCGACCGCCCGCGACCACCCAGCGTCGATGCGGTCGTGAACGCGGCCCGCGCCGTCGTCGACGACGAGCGGGCGCGGCTGGCGGCGGGGGAGGCGGCGCGGTCCACGGAGGCGCTGGGCGCAGAGGTCGCCGCCCGGATCGAGTCGTTCGCCGAGTCCGGGCCGCTCCCCGTCCTCAACGCCACCGGCGTGATCGTCCACACGAACCTGGGTCGGGCGCCATGGGCCGCGGAGGTCGCCGACGCCACGGCCGCGCTCGCCGCTCGCTACCTCCTGCTCGAGCTGGATCGCGACACCGGCCGCCGCGGCGCCCGCGTCCGCACCGCCGAGGAGCACCTCATCGCGCTGACCGGCGCCGAGGACGCGTTCGTCACCAACAACAACGCCGCCGCGCTCGCGCTCGCCGTCGGCCTGGCCGGACGCGGCGGCGTCGTGGTCTCGCGCGGCGAGCTCGTCGAGATCGGTGGTGGCGTCCGCATCCCGGAGATCATCCGGCGCGCCGGCGCGAAGCTGATCGAGGTCGGCACGACCAACCGCACCCGGGCCGCCGACTTCGAGGCCCCGCTGGCCGAGGGCCGGGCGAAGGCCGTCCTGCGCGTGCACCCGTCCAACTTCTCGATGACCGGCTTCACCGAGGCGCCCGACCCCGGCGAGGTCGCGGAGATCGCCCATCGCCACGGCGCCATCGTCATCGACGACCTGGGCTCCGGCGCGCTGCTCGACACCGCGACCTTCGGGCTCGCGCACGAGCCGCTCCCCGGCGAGCGGCTGGCGGCCGGCTCGGACATCGTCACGTTCAGCGGCGACAAGCTGGTCGGCGGCCCGCAGGCCGGGCTGGTCGTCGGGCGGGCCGACCTGGTCGCGCGGATGCGGCGCGACCCGCTGGCCCGCGCGATGCGGCCGGACAAGGCCACGCTCGCCGCGGTCGCGCTGACGCTCGGGCTGTACCGGTCCGGCCGGGCGGTCGAGGCGATCCCGGTCTGGCGGATGATCTCGACCCCCGCGGACACGCTGCGGGCGAGGGCCGAGGCGCTTGTGGGCACGATCGGCTCGCGCGCGTCGGTCGTCGAGCTCCGCTCGACGGTCGGCGGCGGCTCGCTGCCGGGCGAAACGCTCGCGTCCTTCGGGCTCGCGCTCGAGGCGCGCTCGGCGAACGGGCTGCTCGCCGCCCTTCGCCACGGCGACCCGGCGGTCATCGGTCGCATCGAGGGCGACCGCGTGGTGCTCGACCTGCGAACCGTCGAACCCGACGCGGACGGCGTGCTCGCCAGCGCCATCTCCACGGCCCTCGACGGACGGACATGACCGTCGTCGTCGGCACGGCCGGGCACATCGACCACGGCAAGACGACGCTGCTGCGCGCGCTGACCGGCATCGACGCCGACCGCCTGCCCGAGGAGCGGCGACGCGGGATGACCATCGACGTCGGGTATGCCCATCTCACGTTCGACGACGGCGTCGAGCTCGACTTCGTCGACGTCCCGGGGCACGACAAGCTGGTCGGCAACATGCTCGTCGGGGCGGGCGAGATCGATGCCGCGCTGCTGGTGGTCGCCGCGGACGACGGCCCGCGCGCACAGACGCTCGAGCATCTCGCGCTGCTCGACGCGCTCGAGATCCGCGACGGCCTGGCGGTCGTGACCAAGATCGACGCCGTCGAGGACGGACGACGCGACGAGGTGGTCGAGGCGGTCCGGGCGCTGCTCGCCGGGACGTCGCTCGACAGGGTGCCGGTCCTGGCCGTGTCGTCGATCGACGGGACCGGGATCGATGCGGTGCGCGCGGCCCTGCGCAACGTCAGCGACGCCGTCGCGAGCCGGACCGCCGTCGTGCCGGCGCGGCCATCGACCGTCGCGGTCGACCGCGTCTTCGCCGTCAAGGGCCGCGGGGTGGTCGTCACCGGAAGCCTCCGCGGCCGACCGCTGGAGCGCGGCGCCTCCCTGCGCGTGCGTCCCGGGTGACGCACAGGTCCGCGCGCGCGAGCTCCAGGTCCACAACGCGACGGTCGATGCCGCCGGGCCGGGGCGGACCGCGGTCAACCTCGCGGGCGCCGACGCCTCGACCCTCTCGCGCGGCCAGGTCCTCACCGCGGACCCGGGCGTCGTCGCGACGGACCGGCTGCTCGTGCGGCTCCGCGCGGCCCTGCCGGACCGGACGCGGGCGCGTCTGCACCTCGGCACGGCGGCCGTCGATGCCGCGATCGGTCGGAGCGGTCGGGACGCCATCGACCTGCCCGAGGGCGCGGGCGCCGCCGCGATCCTGCGCCTCGCCGAGCCGGTCGCCGCCGCGCCGGGCGATCGATTCGTGCTGCGCCGGCCGTCGGGGGCGCACCAGGTGGTCGGCGGGCAGGTCATCGACGTCGCGCCGGCGCGCGGGGTCTCGCGGCGTCGGCAGACAGTGGAGCGGGTCGCGGCCCTCGTCGGCGGCCGTGGCGGCGGGGGATCGCTCGGCCGCCGCGGCCGCCCGTCTCGACCTCCACGGCGCCGTCGTCGATATCGATGGCGTCCGCCTCGCGCCCGATGTCGCCGCGTCCGCCGCCGACGCGGCGCTGTCGACCGTGGGTGGTGGGACGGGCCTGGCCGACCTGCGCACGGCGACGGCCCGTGCCATCCGCCGCTCCGTGACTCTCGCCTGGGACGACGCGCGGACCGCGGCCGGCTCGCTGGTCGACGCCCTGGTCCGTGACGGTCGGCTGGTCCGCGCCGGCGACCGCGTCACGCTGCCCGGCGCCGCCGAAGCCGCCGCGGACCCCGCCGTGCTGGCCGCGATGGACCGCCTCGAGCGTGCCTTGTCCGTCGTCGCGCCGCCGCCCCTCGCGGACGCGGCCCGCGCGGTCGGGTGCCCGCCCGACGGCATCCGGGCCCTCGAGCGCGCAGGCCGGATCGTGATCCTCGAGCCGTCCCTCGCCTACGCCGCGGACACGTACCGCACGCTCGCAGCCCAGGCGCTCGCCCTGGCGGCGGCCGCGCCGCTCACCCCGGCGGCCCTGCGCGATGCCACCGGCACCAGCCGTCGGTACGTGATGGCCATCCTCGAGGACCTCGACCGCCGCGGCGTCCTCCGCCGCACGCCCGAGGGCCATCGCCCCGGACCGCGCGCCGGGGTCGTCGCCTCGGCCACGACCCGATGACGACCGCCGCGATCGTGCTCGCGGGCGGCCGGTCGTCGCGCTTCGGCCGCGACAAGCTCGTCGAGCCGGTCGACGGCATCCCGATGCTGGCGCGCGCGGTCGGCGCTGTGGCCGGCGTCGTCGACGAGGTGCTGGTCGTCGTGGCCCCGGGAGCCGCGACGGTGATCCCCGCCGGTACCCGCCGGATCGACGATGCCCGCGCCTTCGAAGGCCCGCTCGCCGGCGTCGATGCCGGCCTGGCCGCGACCGACGCCGAGGTCGTGCTCGTCGTCGGCGGTGACATGCCCACGCTGGTTCCGGCCGTGCTGCGGCGGCTGATCGACGCGCTCGGAGACCCATCGGTCGATGCCGCGGTGCTGGAAGCCGGCGGCCGCCACCGGCCGTTGCCGATGGCCGTTCGCCGGAGCCCGGCGATCGCCATCACCGAGACCCTGCTGGCATCGGACGAGCGGCGGCTGCGCGCGCTGCGCGACGGCCTCGCGCTCGCGGTCGTCCCGGACGCGGACTGGCGGGCGGACGACCCGGCCGGCGCGACCCTTCGCGACATCGACCGCCCGGACGACCTCGCTGGCCTCAGCCCGGACAACGGGCGCCGGACACACGACGACCCCCGTCGGAGGAACGGAGGTCGGTCGCGTATCGGAGGGAGGAGGACCGTTGCTGCGGGAGATCAGCCTCGGTACGGTCAGTCCTGGAGCGTCGGGAGGAGCGGAGCCGCGGACTCGCCACCGAGGGAGCGGCGGAGACCATTCGTGACCGACGCGATCCGATCGCGGAGGCTCGGTCCGGGCTGGGCGAAGCGATAGCGCCTCGCGGATTCGGCCCGCATGTACTCCAGGTGTTCGTTCACCGCGAGGAGTGCGTAGGCGTTCACTGGTTTCTCCTTTCCCGCTCCCGGTAGGTCCGGGGCGCAAGGAGAAGATGCGCCGACGTCCACGGCCGCGACACTGACGTCCGATGCCAAACAGGCATCGTCATCCGTCCATGCCGGTGCGCGGGTCGGTCACCCGTCGAGGGCAGGGTCCTCGTGCACCGGCACACCCTCGATGAAGGTCCCGACGACGCGCGCGTCGAAGACCGTGCCCGCGCCGCGGTCGAACAGGTCGCGGTCGATGATCGCCAGGTCGGCCAGCTTGCCGACCTCGAGCGTGCCGGTCTCGCGTTCGAGGTGGTTCACGTACGCCGAGCCGATCGTGAACGCCGCGAGCGCATCGATGAGGTCGAGTCGCTCGTCGGGGAGGAACACGTCGCGCTCGCCCGCGTAGCGGGCCGGGGTCTGCCGCTCGATCGCGAGGTGCATCTCCCAGATGGGGTTCGCGCTCGAGACGCTCCAGTCCGAGCCCATCGCCAGCAGCGCGCCGGCCGCCTTGAGCGACCCGAACGGGTACTGCCAGCGCCACCGCTCGCCGATGAACGGGATCGTCAGGACGTCCATCTGGCTCTCGTGCGAGGCCCACAGTGGCTGGGCATTCGCGGCCACGTCCAGGGTGCGGAAGCGCGGGATGTCGTCCGGGTGGATGACCTGGATATGGGCGATGTGCGGCCGCGTGTCCGACGGCCCGTTGGCGCGGCGTGCGGCCTCGACCGCGTCCAGGGACGCGCGGACCGCCCAGTCGCCGATCGCGTGGAAATGGGGCTGGAACCCGAGCGCGTCGAGGGCCGGGACCCAGCTCGCGAGCCCGTCCGGATCGATCTGGAGCAGGCCGCGGTTCCCGGTGGTCCCGCCGTGGCCGTCGCCGTACGGCTCCAGCATCGCGCCGGTGAAGTTCTCGAGGACGCCGTCCATCATCAGCTTCACGCTGGTCGGCGCGTACCGCCCGATCGCGGTCGCCTCCCGCCGCGCCACGAACTCCTCGATCTGGTCCGCACCGCGGTGGTGGTCCCACCACAGCGCCCCGACCACGCGGCCCGTGAGCTCGCCGCGGCTCGCCAGCGCCACATAGGCGCGCTCCTCGACGTGCGGCTCGACGATGGCGTCCTGCCACGCGGTGATCCCGAACTCGTGGAGGTGGCGCTGGCCGAGCCGGAGGGCCTCCTCCAGCTCCGCCGGGGTGTCGTCGGGGAGCAGGCGTTCCACCAGGGCCATCGCCCCCTCGTGGAGCGTGCCCGACGGCGTGCCGTCCGCATCGCGTTCGATCCGGCCATCGGCAGGATCGAGGGTCGCTGCGGTGATCCCGGCGAGCTCCAGTGCCTTCGAGTTGACCCACGCCCCGTGGCCGTCGCGGTTGGTCAGGAAGGCGGGGCGGTCGGGCAGGATCCGGTCGAGGTCCTCGCGCCGCGGCGTCCCGCCCTCGAAGGCCGCCATGAACCACCCGCCGCCGCGGATCCACGGCTCGTCGGGATGCGAGCGGGCGTACGCCTCGATGACGTCCAGGCCGGGCCCGGACTCCTCGTCCTCGTGCAGGTCGCAGCGGAGCATCGTGAGGCCGCCGTGGACGGGGTGGACGTGCGCGTCCTGGAAGCCGGGCGTCGCCGTCCGCCCGCGCAGCTCGATCACTCGGGTGGAGGGTCCGATGAACGGACGGACCAGCCCGTCCGTCCCGACCGCCACGATCCGCCCGTCGCGGACGGCGATCGAGCTGGCCCAGGAGCGGGCGGCGTCCATCGTGGCGATCCGTCCGCCGGTCAGGACAAGGTCGGCGGGGCGTTCGGCGGGCATCTGGCCTCCGTTCGTTCGGGATCTGGCCCCGAGTCTCGCACCGCGAACCGCGCCACGCCGCCGCATCGCGCGTGCCGCGACGACCGATGGACATGGCGGCGGCGGGCAGTAGCATCCGGACGTGGCCTCGGTACATCTCCTCCACGCCGGCTACGCGGACGACCGGGTCGGCAGCAGCGTCACGCTCGTCCGCGACGGCGACGCCCTGATCGTCGCCGACCCCGGGATGGTCGCGAACCGTTCGCGCATCCTCGATCCGCTGGCGGCCCTGGGCGTCTCGCCCGGCGCGGTCACACACGTATTCATCAGCCACCACCACCCCGACCACACGGTCAACATCGCGCTCTTCCCGAACGCCGAGGTGGTGGACTTCTGGGCGCGCTATCGCGACGACCTGTGGCTCGACCACGACGGCGACGGCTACCAGCTCTCGCCGAACGCCCAGCTGTGGCTGACCCCGGGTCACACGAACGAGGACGCGTCGTTGATCGTCACCGCCGACGACGCGACCTACGCGCTGACCCACCTGTGGTGGCGGGCCGACCAGACGCCCGAGGTCGACCCGCTGGCCGACGACCAATCGGCCATCGAGGCCGGTCGCGCCCGCGTTCTGGAGGTGGCCGACATCGTGATCCCGGGCCACGGCGGCGCATTCCGGGTGCCGCGCTAGCCGCTAGCCGACCGCCGGGACGCCCTCCCCGGGATCCAGCCCGCTCTGCGCCGCCGAGCTCTCCGGCTCGCGCAGGCCCACCCACGAGATCAGCCCGCCGACCACCAGCAGCACCACGGATGCGAGCATCGCGAGGTGGAACGCGTCCATCGACGCCTGGGTGGCGGCCGTCACCTGCTCCTGGGTGGCGCTCGCCGGCGGCGGGTTGAGTGGCTGGAACGCCGCCTGCACCTCGGCCGAGGACGTGTCCAGCGAGGGCGCCAGGCTCCCGAGCGTCGCGTAGAACGTCGCGCTCGCGGCGATGAAGATGAACGCGCCGAGCAGCGGCTGGCCGACCCGTGAGATCGAGTTGTTGATCGCCGAGCCCAGGCCGGAGAACCGGCTCGGGATCGAGTTCATCAGGGTGGCCGTCAGCGGGGCCACGACCAGCGAGATCCCCAGCCCGAAGAGCAGCACGGCCGGCAGCACGTCGATGAAGACGTCCGTCGGCGGGATGAGGCTCGACGGGGTCTCGAGGGCGGCCAGCCATGGCTCGGAATCGGCGGGCAGCCGCGCATACCAGAGCAGCGCGAGGGCCATCAGCATCGGTCCGGCCACGAGGAAGCGCCGGGCGCCGATGCGCCCGGCCAGGGTCCCGATCCGCGTCGACAGCAGCGACAGCATCACCCCGGTCGGGATGCCGATCATCGCCGCGCCCGTCGCCGTGTAGCCCAGCACGCCCTGGAAGACCAGGCTCGTGTACCAGAAGTTCACGTAGAGCGCGCCGTAGACGAAGAAGGTCGTCAGGTTGATCGAGGTGAACGCCCGGTTCCGGAACAGGCTGAGCGGGACGAGCGGATTGGGGCGCGTCGCCATGAGGATCGGGAACAGGATCAGCGAGATGACCCCGACGACGATCGCGCCCCACGCGAGCGCGTCGCTCCAGGCGTGGGCCTGCCCGCGGATCAGGCCGAAGGCGAGCCCGCCGACCGCCAGCGCCGCCACCAGCGCGCCCAGCCAGTCGAACCGCCCGGGGGCCTCCGTGTCGCGCGACTCGGCGACATAGCGGAACGTCACCCACAGGGCGAACGCCGTGAGCGGCACGTTGATGAGGAATGCGCTCCGCCAGCCGATCGTGTCGACCATCGTCCCGCCGACGATCGGCCCGAGGACGGTCAGCGCCGACGTGGCGGCCGCCCAGATCCCGAACGCGCGGCCGCGCTCGGCACCGGGGAACGCCTGGGTGATCAGCGACAGGGACCCCGGGACGAGCAGCGCCCCGGTCGCGCCCTGCATGAGCCGGAAGATCACGAGCCATTCGAGGGTCGGGGCGAGGCCGCACAGCGCCGACGTGGCGCCGAAGCCTGCCAGCCCGATGGCGAAGACGCGGCGGCGGCCGTAGTGGTCCGACAGCCCGCCAGCGAGGATCAGCAGCGCCGCGAGGACCGCGAGGTACCCGCTGACGACGTAGGCCTGGCCCTCGAGGACGCCGATATACGTCGTCGGGAGGTCCTGGCCGATCCGTTTGAGGGCGACATTGACGATGGTCCCGTCAAGGAAGACGGCGCCCGATCCGATGATCGCGGCGATGAGGGTCCATCGCTGGCGGCTGGTCATTGCGGCCAGTGTCGCAGCGCGTCCGAGGCGCCGCAACACGGTCGCGAGCACGCCGCCCTAGACTCTCCGCCATGCCCGGCCCGGTGGCGCTCGTAGGCGCCGGTGAGTTCCTTCCTGCGATGCTCGACTTCGACCTCGAGCTGCTCGCCGCGACCGGCCGCCCGCGTCCGCGCGTCGCGATCCTGCCGACCGCCTCCTACCCGGACGGCGAGGAGGTGTTCGACCGCTGGGCCGCCATGGGCGTCGCCCACTTCGGCGGCCTCGGCGCCGAGGTCGAGCCGGTCCTGGTCCGCGACCGGGCCTCGGCCGACGACACCGGCTTCGCCCAGGCGGTCGGCGAGGCTGACCTCGTCTACCTCTCCGGCGGCAAGCCGGGCTATCTGCTCCAGACGCTCGAAGGCAGCGCGGTCGGCCGGGCGATCGCGGCGGCACACGAGCGCGGCGCGGTGCTCGCGGGCTGCTCGGCGGGCGCGATGGTCCTCGCCGGCCACACCTTCGACTTCCGCGTCCGGCTGCTGCCATGGCCGCTCAGGTGGCGGTCAGGGCTGGGGTTCGCGTCGGGGGTGTCGGTCGTGCCCCACTACGACGCGTGGCCGGAGCCGATGTCCGCGCTCGTCGCGCTCCAGGCGCCGCGCGGATCCGTGGTGCTGGGGATCGACGAGGACACCGCGGTCATCGGCCGCGACGGCACGTGTCAGGTCCACGGCGCCGCGCGCGTGACGGTCTGGCGGGGGCGCCGGCGCGAACGGCATCGCGCCGGCGAGGTCTTCCGGGTCGAGGAGGCGTAGCTCCCCGGCGAGGCCGGAGGTCAGTCCGGGCGGACGGTCCGGAAGCAGTCCGAGCAGTAGACCGGGCGGTCCATGCGCGGCTTGAAGGGGACCTGCGCCTGGTTGCCGCAGGACGAGCAGATCACCGCGAAGTACTCGCGGTTGGCACGGTCGTCGCCGCGCTCGTAGCCGCGCGGTCCGCCGATCTCGCGCAGATCGGGATCCGTCTCCCTGGCCGCACGGCGGCTGGCGCGGCAGCTCGTGCAGCGCTTCGGATCGCTGGTGAACCCCTTCTGCACGTAGTACTCCTGATCGGCGACGGAGTGGATGAATTCCACACCGCAGTCGACGCAGCTCAGGGTTCGATCGACAAAGGTCACTTGGGTCCTCCGGGCGGCGGGTGCTCGCTGGTACTGCGTGCGTCCGGAGGGCAGCCGCATCGGCGGACGGGACGGGCGAGGTCTGGCGGGAGAAGCCGGGGCGCGCGACCCAAGTGCCGTATCGGCCCGCGTCTCGGGGCGCACCGGGTGGTAGGTCGGGGATGATACGACGAGTCGCCGAATCCGGCAGGAGCGGGGCCGGCTGCGGTGGCGGCCGTGACACCGTACCTGTCACAATGACCGCCGAGCATCCGGGGTGGCGAGCGGGGAGTCATGGGGGCGCCTCGCTCGCGCCGGACCCGCGGGCCGCTCCGGCGGTCCGATCGGGGCCCGGCGAATCCCGGGTGGCGCATCGTCCGGCCGCGACCGTCGAGGGAGGCCCGCCACAAACCGGATGCTACGGATCATCCACACCGCCGACGTCCATCTCGGCGCCCGTCACGATGACCTCGGAGAGCAGGCGGCTGCCCAGCGCGAGCGTCAGTTCGCGGCGTTCACCGCCACGGTGGACCTCGCCATCGCGGAGCGCGTCGACCTGGTCCTGATCGCCGGCGACCTGTTCGACTCCAACGTGCAGCCGCGCCGTTCCGTGGAGCGCGTCGCCGCCGAGCTGGCTCGCCTGGTCGAGGCGCGCATCCGGACCGTCATCATCCCGGGCACCCACGACGTCTACGACCGCGCGTCGATCTACCGCGCGTACGACCTCAAGACCCTCGCCGGCAGCACCGAGGCGGACGACTTCCTGACGGTCCTCACGCCGGACCAGCCGGCCGTCTACCTGAATGCGATCGACACGGTCGTCCATGGCCGGGTCTTCGCCACCAAGCGTGCCCCGGCCAGTCCGCTCGCTGGGTTCGACGCCGCCAAGGCGGAGCCCGCCGGCAAGTGGCGCATCGGGATGATCCATGGCTCGCTGTCGATCCCGGGCAAGACGGACCGCGACGAGGTCGTCTTCACGGTCGACGAGATCGCGGCCAGCCATCTCGACTATCTCGCCCTCGGGCACTGGCACTCGTCCCAGCAGGGGCGCGGCGGGACCGTGACGTATGCGTACTCGGGCGCACCGGAGCCGGTCGCCCTGGACCAGGACCGGGCCGGCAAGGTGCTGCTGATCGAGCTGGACGAGGCGCCCGGCAAGCGGATCGTGACCGTCGAGGAGCGCGTCGTCGGACGGACCCGGTTCGACCGGACCGAGCTCGACGCCGCCACGATCAAGAGCCAACCCACGCTGATCGACACGCTCGAGAAGCGCGCCGACCCGGACCTCGTGCTCGACGTCCGGCTCGTCGGGGTCCGGCCGGACGACCTCGACCTCGACATCGACGAGGTCGAGGCGCGCCTCGCGCCCTCGTTCCTCAAGGTGCGCGTCCGCGACCGGTCGATGCCGGCGCTCACGAGCGGCGTCGCTGCCGTCGCCCGACACCGTCGCCGGCGCCTTCATCCGCGACCTCGAGGCGCGCATCGCCGCCTGCGAGAAGGCCGGCCAGGTGGACGAGGCCGCCGAGCTCCGCGATTCGCTCCGGCTCGGCCGTCTGCTGCTCGCCGGGCAGGAGATCTCGCTGTGAGGATCCGCCGCCTCCAGCTCAGGGAGGTCCGCCGCTACCGCGAGCTCGACATCGACCTCGCACCCGGGCTGACCGTCGTGCGCGGGCCCAACGAGGCCGGCAAGACCACCATCCAGCGCGCGATCGAGCTGGCCATCACCCGTCGCGTCACCAGCGCGGCCAGCGACCTCGAATCCCTTCGACCGTGGGACGCCGCGCCGGAGGCGCAGGTCCGTCGTCACCATCGAGTTCGAGCAGGACGACGAGGACGGCCAGAAGCGCGGCACGCTCGAGAAGACATTCGCGGGCTCACGCGGCACGGTCCGCCTCGAATACGACGGCCAGTCGATCGACGACCCGGCGCTGGCGGACCAGATCATCGCGGAGCTGACCGGCATCCCCACCGAGGGCTTCTTCCGCGCCACGGCCTCGATCCGCCACCAGGAGCTCGACGACCTCACGCGCGACGAGGCGTCCCTGCGCGACCGGCTGCAGGCCTCCATCAGCGGCGCCGACCGCGGCACCAGCCGGGCCCGCAAGAAGCTCGACAAGGCCATCCACGACCTGACCACCAAGGGCGACAAGAACCCGGGCCGGCTCAAGGTGGCGGAGCAGGCGGTCGGGAAGGCCCAGACCGCGGTCGAGCAGGGCGAGGCGGCGCTGGCCCAGCTGGCAGCGGACCGCGACGCGCTCGCGGGCGCGCACGACCGGCGCGCCGAGACCGAGCTCATCCTCGCCGAGCGCCGGAGCATGCTCGAGAAGGCGCGGCAGGCGGAGCGCCTGATGGCCGAGCGCGACGCGGCCCAGGAGCGCTACGAGCGCTACCGCCAGGCGGTCGAGGTCACCGCGCAGCTGGACCAGCTGGCGAGCACCCACCCGTCGCTGAACCCGCTGCCCGTCATCCGCGCCGGCGTCGACCGGCTGCGCTCGCTCGACGTGCGGGCACGGGAGCTGCGGGCCGCGCTGGCCGGCGAGGTCAACGTCAAGTTCGAGGTCGCGCCGGAGCCCACCACCTGGCGGTCGGTCTCGCGCATCTCGATCGCCCTGATCGTCATCGGCCTGCTGGTCTCGATCGTGTCGGTCGCCGCCAACGTGCTCAAGATCGCGAGCCTCGGGATCATCCCGGCGGTCGTCGGCGGCATCATCGCCGGCATCGGCCTGATCCTCGGCGGGGTCGCGGTCGGCCAGCGGCGCAGCTACTCGATGGGGGAGCAGCTCCGCGACGTCGAGATCGACCGCCGCCTGCGCGGCCGCTCCGAGATGGAGGCCGAGCTGGCCCAGTGCGAGGCGGACACGGCCCGCCGCCTTGCCTCGCTCGGCCTCGACGACCTGCCCGCGGCGGAGACGCTGCTCGCGGCCGAGGAGGCGCACGTCGCCCAGATGGACCGCCTCACGGCCCAGCGCGACGGCCTGGTCGGCAAGGAGCCGCCCGATTCCCTGACCACCGTCCGCGACGCGGCCGCCCTGGAGATCGCCCAGAAAGCGAGCGCCATCGACGCGCTCGGGCCGATCGCCAAGGAGCCCCGGGCGCGCGAGCGCCTCGAGGTGGAGGTCCGCGAGCAGGAATCGGCGCTGGAGCGGACCCGCGACGACGAGGCCAATGCGCGGGCCCGAGTCGAGGCCAACACCGTCGATGCCGAGCAGGTCGCCGGGCAGGCCGAACGCCTGGCGATGTGGCGCGAGCAATACGCGACGCTCGAGCGGCGCCAGCGCGTCTACGGCGGCACGCTCGCGGCCATCGACCGCGCGGAGCAGGCCACGATGAAGACCGCCACCCGCTTCCTCGAGGCGCGGATGGTCGGCGATCTCACGATCGTCACCGGTGGCCGGTATCGGCACGTGCGGGTCGACGACCGGACGCTGGACATCGAGGTCCGCGCTCCCGAGAAGCGCGACTGGGTCAAGGTCTCGGCCCTGAGCCAGGGGACGATGGACCTGGTCTACCTGACCGCCCGGCTCGGCCTGGTCCGGCTCGTGACCGGCGACCGCCGGCCGCCGCTGATCCTCGATGACCCGTTCGTGACGCTCGACGACGAGCGCGCCGCCCGCGCCCTCGAGCTGCTGCGGGCGGTGGCGTCCGACTTCCAGGTGATCTACCTGACGACCTCGGACCGCTACGACAAGGTCGCGGCCTCGGTCGTCGAGCTGCCCGGCCCGACGCTGGTCGACGACGCGCCGGCGCCCGTGACCGACCCGATCCTGCCCGACGCGCCGGCCGCACCCGCGGCTCCGGAGGCAACGCCAGAGCCCGTCGCGTCGGCCTCGCCAGAGGCCGCATCGGCCGCGCCCGCCACCGAGCCCGCCCCCTGACCGGTCTCGACCCGTCGGTCGCGACGCTCCTGCTCGCGCTCACCTCGGCGATCACCTGGGGTGCCGGCGACTTCGCGGGCGGGCTGACCAGTCGGCGCACGCCGGTGTACGGCGTCGTCCTCGTCTCGCAGCTCACCGGCATGGCGATCGCCGCCGGGCTCGCGATCCTGCGCCACGAACCGGGCCTGACGGAGGCGGACATCGCGTGGTCCGTCCTCGGCGGGATCCTCGGCGGGATCGGCATCACCGCGCTCTATCGCGGCCTCGCCGTCGGCCGGATGGGGATCGTCGCACCGGTGACCGGCGTCCTCGCCGCGCTCATCCCGGTCGTCGCCGGGATCGTCCTCGAGGGCCTCCCGGCCACGATGGTGCTGGTCGGGATCGGCCTGGCGCTCGTGGCCGTCGTCCTGGTCTCGCGCGTCACCGACGAGGGCGGCGGGCGCCAGGGCCTGGGGCTCGCGCTGCTGGCCGGCACGACCATCGGCTTGTTCGGCGTGGTCATCAACCAGATCTCGGACGGGCACGTGTTCGCGCCGCTCGCGATCGTCCGCGGGTCCGAGGCGGTGCTGATCGTCGCGGTCATCCTCGTCACCCGGTCGGCGTGGCGCCCGACGGCGAACCTCCTGCCGGTCCTGCTCGCCATCGGCGTCCTGGACATGGCCGGCAACGCCGGCTACATCGCGGCCGTGCAGACCGGGGCGCTCGCGATCGCGGCGGTGGTCTCCGGGCTCTACCCGGTGACGACGGTCATCCTCGCCACCGTCGTCCTCCACGAGCGGGTCACCCGTTCGCACGCGGTCGGCATCGTGCTGGCGTCGGTGGCGGTCGCGCTCATCGGGATCGGCAGCGCCTAGGCCCGCCGGCGGCGCTCGATCCGCAGCTCATCCACGGCCCCGGGCGATCCGAGGAGCACGATCGCGTCGATCCCCTCGACGGGCAGCTGTCCGCCGTCGAGGGTCGAGCGGACCGCCGCCAGGTGCCGGCCCACCACGGCCCGGTCGACGACCCGCTCGGTCCGGCCCGCGTTCCGGGCGAGGACCACGGCCGCTGGCAGGTCCAGGACGATCGCCACGACCGGCACGCCGGCGGCCCTGGCCCGGACGATCCCGGCCCGTCGGGCGCTGCGCTCGAGGTTCGTGGCGTCCAGCACGGTCAGCCGGCCCGCCGCGAGGCGGGCCGCCAGGGCCCGGTGGAGCTGCTCGAACGCGGCGCGCGTCGCCCGCTGGTCCGCGGCGTCCCCCGAGATCCGCGCGCGGTAGGCGTCGGACGAGAGGATCTCGTCGGCCTCGAACAGCCGTGCGGCCAGGGTGGACTTCCCGGCGCCGGCCGCGCCGACCAGCAGGACGAGCGACGGGTCGGGGATCTCGACGGTCCGCATCCGGCGATGATGCGGCTCGCGTCACGCGCTCGCGCGCCGGACCTCGTAGCCGCCGCCCTCGGCCGCGCGGATCTCGTACGACGGCTGGTCGTAGACCGACGGCCCGCGCACGACGTGGCCGTCGGCGAGCCGGAACCGGGAGGCGTGCCACGGGCACTGCACGCAGCCGTCGGCGACGGTGCCCTTCTCGAGCGGACCGCCGGCGTGCGCACACACGGCGTGGAGTGCGTGGACGGTGTCGCCGATGCGCACGACCAGGAGGTCGTTGATGCCGGCCCGCATCTTCGTCGGGGTCGCCTCGGGCAGGGCGGCGAGGTCGGCGATCTCGCCCGTGTCGAGCTTGATCCACTTGGTGCCCGCGCCACGGAACGCGTGCCGGCTGACCATGTTGCCGAGCACGTAGACGACGTCGCCGCCGACGAAGGCGCCGGCGGTGATCACGAGCAG
This sequence comes from uncultured Chloroflexia bacterium, assembly GCA_963813335.1. Taxonomy (GTDB): domain Bacteria; phylum Chloroflexota; class Limnocylindria; order Limnocylindrales; family CSP1-4; genus SPCO01. Next base: position 249,282 of record CAWEYL010000003.1, on the reverse strand, counting down.
CCCGACGATCGAGAGCGCGACCGGGATGGTCCGGTCGGCCGGGTCGCCGGCCCGCGCGACGAGCGACACCAGCAGGACCACGAGCCCGACCGTCATCAGGGTCCCGTGGGTCGTCGCGCGGGTCCGGGCCGTCCCATCCGTGTCGGCATAGTCGGCCAGGCCGGACATCGCCGCGAGCAGGATCGCGAGGATCGTGGCGACCAGGGCGATGTCCGCGGCCGCGCGCTGGCCGACGAGGTCCAGGACGACGGTCCCCAGGAGCAGCCCGATGGGCAGGTCCGTGGTGGCGCCGTGGAGCGGGTGGCCGAGCCAGCGACCGTGGAGCAGGTCCTTGACCGGACCGAGCGGGCGGAACAAGGCGTTCAGCCAGCGGTGGTTGAAGTCCCCGAACGGCTGCGCCCAGCGATCGTTGAGGGCGACAAGCCGGCTGAGCAGGTGGGCCATGGGCGGCAACCTCCACGACGAGTATCCACAACTCGTCCACAACGTCCACGAACTTGGGGATAAGGTCGGACCCGTTACCACGAAGTTCGTGGATAAGCCCGTTGTGGATGTCGGACCTCGCACCGTACATTTCGTCTTGCCCGAAGGGGCAGATGTGAACCGCCAGACCGGTCCGAGGAGTGATCCACGGGACGGTCCCGGGAACCGGGTTCGCCGGCCGCAAGGCCAGCGAGCGAGGGACCCGGCGGCGACCAGGGACTGCGGACTTGTTCGTAGCCACTGGACCCGCTGAACGGCTGGGCTCCCACCAGTTCCTTCGGGCGCTTTCGCGCGTCCCGCCAGGTGACGGCCGCCGGACCCGGACCCGGACCGCAACGGACCGAGCCGGACGTCCGCTAGGCTTCCCCCGTGCCCGACCTCCCTCCCACTCAACCCCATGTCGACGCGCGCCCCGCGCAGGATTGGCGGTTCCTCGTCGCCGTCTTCTGGGTCACGAGCCTGGTCGAGGGGATGGGCGTGGCCCAGATCTTCGCGCTGCTGCCGGCCTACCTCCGCCAGATGGGGGTCGAGGAGGCTGACCGCCTGGCGTTCGTCGGCCTCTTCAGCTCGCTGGTCTTCGTGGTCGGGCTGCCACTGGTCCCGCTGTGGGGCGTGTGGGCGGACAAGTACAGCCGCAAGGCGGTCATCATCCGCAGCGCCCTCGTGGAAGCGGTCGTGTTCGCCGGGGTGGCGCTCTCGCGGGAGCCATGGCAGCTCGCGCTCTCGATGCTCCTCATCGGGTTCCAGCTGGGCAACACCGGGGTGATGCTGGCGGGCATCCGCGACGTGACGCCGCTGCGCCGCCTCGGGGTGACGATCGCGCTGTTCGGCTCGTCGGGGCCGATCGGCTTCGCGTTCGGGCCGGCGCTCGCGGGGATCCTCGTCGACGGGCTCGGCTGGTCGCTACCCGCGGTCTTCTGGCTGTCGTCCGGGCTGTCGGTGGGCACCGCGCTGCTGGTGGCCCTGACCCGCGAGATCCGGCCGGAGATCATCCCGACCGGTGGCGTGATCGGGCTGGCCTTCGGCGCGATGCGCTCGGTGCTGACCGACAAGACCGTGCGCCGCATCTTCCTGATCTTCGGGATCTCGTACCTCGCGACGCAGATGAGCCGGCCGTACATCCCGGTCCTGGTCGAGGACCTGACCGGCAGCGGCGCCGGCCTGGCCTCCGCGATCGCGCTCGTCATGGGCGCGGCCGCGCTCGTCGGCGCGCTGTTCTCGCCGCTCGGCGGACTCCTGGGCGACCGGATCGGCTTCCGGCCGGTGCTCATCGCGGCGCTGACCTGTGGCGGCGTGATCCTGCTGCTCATGCCGCTCGCGCCCGCCGTCCCGGCGCTCGCCCTGCTCGCGGTGGTCCTCGGCGTCTCGACGGCGACCGTCAGCTCGATGATCTTCGGGCTGCTGGCGCTCGACGTGCCGGCCGACCGCCGCTCGGCCACGCTCAATCTGGTCTACCTGCCGCTGTACGCGGCGGGGATCGTCGGCCCCGCCATCGGCGCCGCGCTGGCCTCGGTCGGCGGCGTGGCCGGGCCGTTCATCGCCGGCGGCACGGTCTTCCTGTTCGGGGCGGCGACCGTCTTCGCGCGACGCGTCGGCGCCGGATCGAGGGTGCCGGCCGGCGCCTGATCCGCTCGGTGGCGGCCGGCGCCTGCTCCGCGACCGCCCCGTCTAGCCCGGGCGGCGCCGCTGGACGACGACGCCGCCGATCAGGATGCGCCACGACCGACGCGCCGACCAGCGCCGCCGCCTCGCGGGTCTCGACCCAGCGGTACTGCGTGCCGGGGATCACCAGCTGGAACTGTGGGTAGAGCGGTTCGCCCGTGTTCTCGTCGAACGGCGGCCCCTGGTCGCCGAAGTACTCGTACCCGACCAGTGTCCCGTCCTTGAGCTGCCAGCGCGTGTCGAAGTAGAGGGGCTGGTTGCCCCGGTACGAGTAGTCGGTCATCGCCACCGGGATCGCTTCCGGGCGGAGCAGGACCTGCTGGTAGAAGTTCTCGCCGGCGGAGAGCGCGATCGCGCTCAGCAGCCCGGCGACGATGAGCGCCGGCAGCGCCCGACCGATCAATGCGCCGGCCACGACCGCCAGGCCGAAGAGGAAGATCGCCCGAGCCGCCAGCAGGCCGCCACGGGCGCCATAGCCGGCGAACGACTGGGTCAGGTCCTGGTTCGGCGTGCTCGCCCCGAAGAACCGGTCCATGGCGACACCCGCCACGAACGAGGCGACCACGACCACCACCGCCAGTGGCAGGACCCGCGAGAGGTACCAGCTCCAGCGCGACGGGCTCAGCGACCAGGCCAGCCGGGTCGTGCCGCGCTCGATCTCGCGCCCGACGATCGGCACGCCGAGGAACAGCCCGATGACCGATGTCAGGATCAGCGTCGGGGTCCCCAGCAGCGTGCCCAGCGACTGCTGGGCGCCCCAGTACTTGTCCAGGGCGCGCTGGCAGGCCGGCGTCACCTCGCCGGTGTCCGGGAAGCACTCGATCCCGGGCTTGAGGCTGTCGATGTAGGTCGCCACGGCGAAGGCGGCGATCGAGACCAGCACCAGCCCGATCCCGAAGCTGTAGACCTCGAAGCGGTGCAGTCGCAGCGTCAGCCGGATCCGCCGGAGGGTCATGCTGCCTGCGCTCCTGCCGTCACGCGGGTCGCCGGGGTCCGTCCGGCCGCCAGGTGGCCGAGGACGACCTCCTCGAGGGTCGAGGCGCGTCCGAGGTCGCCGGCCTCGCGCACGAGCGCCAGCCGCTCGCCGGCGGGACCGGGGAACCGTCCCGACCACCGAGGCCGGACCGCCGGCCGCGAGTCCGGCGATCGCGCCGTCGGCGCCGACCTCGACCACGCGATGGGCGGCGATGGCGCCCGCGATCGACACGTCGAGGAGGGTCCGCCCGCCGCCGAGGACCAGCAGCCGGTCGCACGCCTGCTCGATGTCGGTGATGACGTGGGACGACAGGAGGGCGGTCGCGCCGTCGGCCCGGACCGCGTCGACCAGGACGTGGAGGAACTCGCGGCGTGCCAGTGGATCCAGGCTCGCGAGCGGCTCGTCGAGCAGCAGCACCGGCGCGCGCGTCCCGAGCGCCAGCGCCAGCCCCACCTGGGCCTGCTGCCCGCCGGACAGCTCGTCCGCCTGCGATCCGAGCGGGATGGCCAGGTCGTCCAGCCGCCGGTAGGCGATCGAGGGCTCGAAGCCCGGCCGCAGCGTCTCGGCCATCCGCACGTGCTCGTCGACCGTCAGCTCGCGGTACAGCGACGGTGCCTGGGGGACGTAGCCGATCCGCGCGAGTGCGCCGCCGCGGTCCTTCCACGGGTCGATCCCGTCGACCGTGAGGCGGCCCTCGGTCGGCCGCTCGAAGCCGACCCAGGCCTTGAGGAGCGTGGATTTGCCCGAGCCGTTGGGGCCGACGAGCGCGGTGATGCTCCCGTCGGGGACGACGAGGTCGAGGTGGCGCAGGGCCCAGTTCCGCCGGCCGTAGCGCTTCCCGATGTCGTGGGTCTCGAGGATCGCCACGCCGTCCCCCGTCGCGCTCGGCCTCGTCGATCGGGCCGCCCTGCCGGCATGGTACGGGCCGGCCGTCCCCCCGGGAAGGTCAGGACGCGGTCGCGGACACCGATTCGACCGCGGATGCCGCGACGGCGGGCACCTCGCTCGAAACCGGTGACGGGCCGCCCGGCCCGACCGACTTCCACGGCTCGCGCTGCAGCACGATGACCGCCAGGAGCATCGACAGGCCGCCGTACCAGAGCGCGGGCAGCGCGAGCATCGAGGCGACCGGCACCGCCCAGCGGCGATCGGTCCGGGCGCCCCAGACCACGATCGCGACCGCGACCGGAAGGCGGACCACGAGCGGGATCGGCACAGCGGCCCACGTGCCGTTGCGACCCGCGACGTTGGTGAGGACCGAGACCCATTCCGCCCAGGCCCACGGCATCATCGTGTAGGAGACGACCGCCACCGCGACGGTCGCGCCGAAGGCGATCCCGAGACTCCGCCATTCGCGGCGCACGGCGAACCACAGGAGGCCCACGCCGGGCGTGACCTTGGTCAGCAGCACCAGGCCCCAGGCAGCCGGCCAGCGGAAGCCGATGACGATCGCGACCGCGAGCAGCAGGGAGATGTTCCCGCCGATCAGCTCGGCCGTGGCCAGCAGGACGCCGATCGCGAACAGCGACGGCCCGGTCAGGAACCGGACCGCGGCCAGCAGCAGCGCCGTCCAGACGCCCATGAAGACCAGCCAGGGCAGGTGCTGGAGCGGCGACACGAGCTGCAGGAAGGCCGGCGAGTAGACGTACGCGCCGACGGTCGTCCAGTCGGCCTGCGCGTACGGGGCCGCGAGACGCGGGGCCCAGTAGGAGATCGCGTCCTGTCCGGTCCGCCATGGGCCCATCTCCGGCCGGGCGAGGACCACGATGCCCAGCCACACGGCGCCCGCGACGATCCAGCCGCTCAGCGGGGTGCTGGGCAGCCGGTCGCGTAGGTCGGACCACCACGTCACCTGGCCGGGACCGACAGTGCCCGGCGAGACCAGTTCGGTCATCGCGGCGCGTCGTCCGGCGGTGTCGTCGTCATCGTCATCCCTCCACAAGGCGATCGGACGGCGATCATCCGTCGGTTGCCGCGGGCCCACCGTTCGGGGGACGCCCCGGTCGGGGCCCGTGGTTGTGTTGTCAGAAGACTTCGAATTGTCAGATACGACTGTACTCATTACTGCGAGACGTCGCGCGGGGCGTCGCGCGTCGCGCGGTGACCGCTACGATGGCTGCGTGCCGAACCTCGTCCTGCCGCCCCTCCCGCGACCGCGCGGCCGCCGAGCGCGCGGCGGCGTGGCGCCCGACGCTCCAGCCCGAGGTCGCGGCACCCGAGATCATCGAGGCGTCCGGCATCCGCTGGATCCACATCGAATCGCCGCGCACGTCCGACCGCGACTGGCTGGAGGACAACTTCGACTTCCACCCGCTCGACTACGAGGACGTCTACTCGCGCAACAACCGCCCGAAGCTGGACCAGTACGACGACTACGTCTTCATCGTCCTGCACTTCCCGCTCTACGAGAAGGAGACCTCGCGGATCCTGACGGCGGAGATGGACCTGTTCATGGGCCCGGACTACCTCATCACGCTGCCGAACATGCCGCTCCCGCCGCTGACCGCGATGTTCGAGCGCTATCGCGAGAAGGCGGACTTGCGCGAGGCGACCTTCTCGAAGGGGACGGGCTATCTGCTCTACAAGATCGTCGACACCTGCGTGGACGCCTCGTTCCCGATGCTGCGCAAGATGGAGATGAAGCTCGACCGCATCGAGGACGACATCTTCGAGGGGCGATCGGGCGAGATCGTGCGGGACATCTCCGAAGCGAAGCAGGAGATCATCAACTTCCGGCGCATCGTCCGGCCCCAGCGCGCCGTCCTGCGCGAGCTCGAGCGGACGAAGCAGCGCTATCTCCAGGAGGAGCTGGAGATCTACTTCGACGACATCTCCGACGCGGCCGAGCGGATCTGGGACACGCTCGAGAACCACAAGGAGGTCATCGAGGCGCTGGAGTCCACCAACGAATCGGTGCTGTCGCACCGGCTGAACGATTCGTTCCGGATCCTGACCGCGGCGAGCGTCGTGCTCCTGCCGCTGACGCTGATCGCGAGCATCTTCGGGATGAACGTGCCGGTCCCCGGGCAGACGGCCGAGTTCGCGTTCCTGGGGATCCTGCTGCTGATGGGCATCCTGCTCATCGCCCTCGTCGCCTACTTCCGGCGCCGCGGCTGGCTGTAGCAGGGGTCAGGCGGGCAGATCGCGCTCCGCGGGGCCGATGTAGCGGACGGACGGGCGGATCAGATGGTCGGCGCCGGCCTGCTCGAGGGCATGCGCGGTCCAGCCCGCGTGGCGTGCGAGCGAGAACGTCGCCGGGAAGAGGTCCGGCGAGAGCCCGACGCCGAGCAGGACCGGGGCCGCGTAATACTCCACGTTGGTCTTGAGGGCCCGCTCCGGATGTCGCTCCGCCAGCACGCGCAGGGCGACATCCTCGACGGCGATCGCGGTCTGCAGCCAGTCGGGCGCGTTCGGCATGGATTCGGCGACCTTGCGCAGCGCGGCCGCGCGCGGGTCGTAGGCGCGGTAGACGCGATGGCCGAAGCCCATCAGCCGCTCGCCGCGATCGAGCGCACCGTTCAGCCACGCCTCGGCGTGCTCGGGCGTCCCGATCTGGGAGAGCTGGTCGACCACCTCGGTCGGGGCGCCGCCATGGAGCGGGCCCTTCATCGTGCCGATGGCCGCGGCGACCGCCGAGGCGATATCCGACCGCGTCGAGATCACGACCCGGGCGGTGAAGGTCGAGGCGTTGAAGCTGTGCTCCGCGCCCACCATGAAGTACGCGTCGAGGGCCTTGGCGGTCGCTGGCTCCGGCACCACGCCGTTGATCTGGTAGAGGAAGCCGGAGACCAGGTCGAGCGAGGGGTCCGGCTCGATCGGCTCGAGGCCCTGGCGCAGCCGGGCGAACGCGGCCAGCGCGGATGGGGAGGCGGCCGTGATCGCGCGCGCCTGATCGACGGTCGGCGGCCACGTCGGGTTCTGGACGGCGCCCCAGGCCGAGACGGCGGTCCGCAGCGCGTCCATCGGCTTGGTGGTGGGCGGCAGCGTGCGCAGGACCGTCATGACCTCGGGCGGCACGGGCGCGGTGGCGAGGCGCGCCGCCGGATCCCAGTCGCCGGTCCACAGCAGGTTGGCCACGGCGCTGTAGGAGCCGTGGTCGACGATGTCGCCGATGCGGTAGCCGCGATAGAGGAGCCGGCCGCGCTCGCCGTCAACCAGGCTGAGGGCCGTCTCGCCGGCGATGACCCCGGCCAGCCCCGGGGAGTAGGCCGGCTCCGCGGCCGGTGTCGCGGTTGCGGGAGGGGCGGTGGTCGCGGCGTCGCTCATGCGTCGATGGTAGTCCACATCGGGCGCCCGGTCGGTCCGCCGGGCACGGGTCAGTCCTTGGTGGAGATGGCGTTCAGGACGAGGCGGACGACGAGCGAGCCGAGGATCGCCACGACCAGCGCGGCGAGGAAGCCCTGCGCGGGCCCGAAGCCCATCTGCGTCGCCAGCCAGCCGCCCAGCACGCCGCCGAGGATGCCGACGACCACGTTCGGCAGGCAGCCGCGCGCGGTCGTCCCCCCGAGCATGGCTCCCGAGATCGCGCCCGCCAGGAGGCCGACGACGATCCAGCCGAGCCAGCCCATGTCCAGCATGTCGCTCAGTCTCGCACGGGAGCCGGACGGTCGTCATCGCCCAGCACGGCCGCCACGAACGCCTCGGGATGGGTGTGATGGGCGGCATGCCGGGCGCCCGGGATGACCGTGACGCGGCCGTCCGCCAGCCGCGCGTCGAGCGCCGCGGTCGCGCGGGCGAAGGCGGGCAGGCTCTCCCCGCCGAGGATCTGCAGGACCGGCTGGCGGACCCCGGCCAGGGCGTCGAGCCCCGCGGCGGGCGTCCGTTCCGCCTCGAGCTCGCGGACGATGGTCGCGGCCGTGGCGACCCGGACCGGCCAGACCGGGTCCGCCCGGTAGGCGGCCAGCTCGGCCGCGGACATGCCCACGACCCGCGTCAGGAACGCGGCGTAGAGTTCGTCGTTCGCGTCGGCATCGAGGAGTCGGCGCAGGTCGGCCGCGAGGCCAGCGGTCTGGTAGGGCACGTCGGGTGGCGAGGGCGCGCCCTCGTAGCAGACGACCCGGGCGATCGCGTCGGTCCGCAGCGCCGCGCCAAGGGCGCAACGGCCGCCGTAGGAATGCCCCACGACCTCGACCGCCCGGCCGTCCGCGTCGGCGATCGCCCTCGCGACCGCGGCCAGGTCGTCGTATTCGCGCTCGATCGCGTATGGCTCGGCGTCGCCGGAGGCGCCGCGTCCGCGGCGGTCGACCGCGTGGACCGTCCGGACGCCCGCCAGCATCGGCCCGACGATCCGGAATGTCGTGTGGTCGCCGGCCGTGCCGTGGACGAGGACCAGCGGCGGCCCGGTGCCGCTCGTGAAGACCCCGATCGGGACGCCGTCCGGCGCGGGGATATGGCGCGCCGCGACCCCTTCCGGCCAGCTCATCGGGTCAGCGCGCGAGTCCCGCGGCCGCGGCCTCGTCGAGGATCCAGGTGGCGGTCGGGATCCTGGCCAGCTGGGCGGGCCAGCGGCGCGGGTCGCGGGCGTCGCCGAAGACGTCGGCCAGGATGGCGGCCTTGCCCGGCCCGGTCGTGACCACCAGGACGCGCCGGGCGGCGCCGATGACCGCGGGGTTCATCGTCACCCGCTCGACATGTGGCTCGATGTGCGTGGGCGCCGGGATCGCGAGGCAGAGCTCGGTCGAGTCGAAGGCCGCCGAGCCCGGGAAGACCGAGAGGACATGGCCGTCGGCGCCCATCCCCAGCATGAGCACGTCGAAGGCGGGCCAGCCGCCCGCGAACGGCGGCCCGTCGGATCGGAGGGTGGCGGCCAGCTGGGTCGCGCACCAGTCGGCGCCGAGCGAGCGGCCGATCGCCTCGCCGGTGGGGAATGGATGCACGTTCGCCGCAGGGATCCCGACCTCGACGGCGCCGCCGGCCGTGCCCTCCTCGGTCCGCCCGATCCCGAGCAGGATGTCGTCCAGCGCCTTGACGCACGAGAGCGGGTGGTCGCGGCCCACGAAGCGGTCGTCGCCCCACCAGACGCGGACCTCGGACCAGGGGACCTGGTCCACCAGTGGCGGCCGCATGAGGCGCCGATACATCCCGATGGGCGAGGACCCGCCGGTGGTCGTCCAGTCGGCGCGGCCGCGGTCTGCCACCGCCTCGGTGAGCCACGCCGCGGTCAGCTCCGCCGCGAGCGCGGAGGCGGTCGCGGGGTCCGCGACGACCCGGATCTCGGGCTCGTCCGCGGCGGGCAGCGTGTCGCTCACGTCAGGCCGGTCAGCGCGGCCGCGGACCGGAGCGCGCCGACCGCCACCGGGTCGCGTCGGCCGGATTCGATCGCCTCGGCGAGCAGGTCCACCTCCGTCCGGCGGGGGGCGAGGAAGTGCCGCTCGAGCGCCTCCACCCCGTCCTGCCAGACCCGGACGTGGACGGTCTCGGCCTCGGCCGTGACGTCGGCGCGCAGCTCCGAGCCCCGTCGCTCCGCCAGCAGCTCGACGCGCAACGTGGTCCCGGCCGGCATCGTCGAGACGGTGGGCCGGACCACCACCCCGACCTCGCTCCGGCCGTCCGAGAGCGTCGCGGCGAGCCCGCGGCCGACGACCGGCTTGGCGCCGGGACCGCGCACCGGCCGGCTCGATGTCGCGGGTCCGTGCCCCGCCACCTCGGTCAGCGGCTTGACCACGGAGAGCCCGAGCCGCGAGGCCAGCCAGCCCACGTGGTAGACCGGCTTGACCAGGTTCGCCGACCGCGGCGCGCAGGCCTCGTCGTGCGTCCCGAAGGTCACCGCGATGCGGCGCAGCGAGCGCAGGTACGGGAGGAAGTCCGGATCGTCGAAGATCGAGGCGATCGCCTCGCGCCAGCGCGATTGGCGGACGAGCGCGAAGTCGCTGATCGAGATCGAGGTCGTCGAGAGGAGCTGCGCCATCTCGGCCAGCCGCGCCAGGCCGTCGCCGCTCCAGGTGGACCCGTCCACGACCAGGCGGTCGGCGCCTTCGAGCAGCTCGCGGGTCGGCTCCGTCCCGAACGGCGGCTCGCCCGGCCACCAGACCGTGACCGGCAGGTCGTGGAGGATGAGCGGGGTGGCGATCGCCCCGAGGTGCCGTCCGGCCTCACCGCCGGCGGTGAGGCGGATCATCTCGGCACAGGTCTCCGGGGCGTCCTCGCGCGGCAGCACGCAGAAGGCCTCGACCCGGGCATCCAGCCACGACGGGCCGTCCGGGTCGGCCGAGCCGATGATCATGGTCCGCGACGGGTGGCGGCCGGTCAGCGCCTGGATGGTCGCGGCGCAATGCTCGGCGACCTCGGGCCGCCGCGCGACGACCACGAGGTTCATCACGCTGGTCCGCGCGGCGATATGGCGGGCCGGCGCATCGTCGGCCTTGACCGTCAGGTCCTTGCTGGCCCAGATGCGCGCGAGCAGGGCCTCGCAGCCGGCGATGCTGTCGGCGCGCCCGGACCAGCGCAGGACCGGCTCGCCGACCTTGGCCGGGGTGTCGATGGCCATGCTAGATCCGCCGCCAGCGCCGTCCGTCGCGGGCGAGCAGCTCGTCGGCCTCCGGCGGTCCCCACGTCCCGGCGTCGTAGTTCGGGAGCGCCGGCTCCGGGCTCGACGCCCAGGCGTCGATCAGCGGGTCGACGATGCTCCATGCCTCCTCGACCTCGTCGGCCCGGGTGAACAGCGAGGCGTCGCCCTGGAGGGCGTCGAGGATGAGCGTCTCGTAGGCGTCGGGCGAGTCCACGTTGAACGCCGACCCGTAGGTGAAGTCCATCGTGACCGACCGGACGTCCATGCCCAGCCCGGGGACCTTGGCCCCGAAGCGCAGCATGATCCCCTCGTCCGGCTGGACGCGGATGACGAGGAGGTTCGGGTCGGGGTCGGCGGCGGCGTCCCGGAAGAGCCGGTGCGGTACCTCGCGGTACTGGATGGCGATCTCGGTGGCGCGCTTCGGGAGGCGCTTGCCGGTCCGGACGTAGAACGGCACGCCGGACCAGCGCCAGTCGTCGATGGTCAGCTTCGCCGCCACGAACGTCTCGGTCTCGGAGTGCGGGTCGACGTCGGGCTCGTCGCGGTAGGCCGGGACCTTGGTCGCCGCCACCCAGCCGGGGCCGTACTGGCCGCGCACGACGTCCCTGGCCGCAGCGCCGGGGTCGTTGGCGATGGCGCGCAGCACCTTGACCTTCTCGTCGCGCAGCGAATCGGCATCGAAGGTCGCGGGCGGCTCCATCGCGATGAGGCTGACCAGCTGGAGCAGGTGGTTCTGGAGGACGTCGCGGGACGCGCCGGTCTCCTCGTAGAACGCCCCGCGGTTCTCGATGCCGATCGACTCGGCCACGGTGATCTGCACGTGGTCCACGTAACGGCGGTTCCACAGCGGCTCGAAGATGCCGTTCCCGAAGCGGAAGACCAGCAGGTTCCGGACGGTCTCCTTGCCCAGGTAGTGGTCGATGCGGTAGACCTGCGACTCGCGGAAGACCTTGCCGACCTCGCGGTTCAGCCGCTTCGCGGACTCGAGGTCGTGGCCGAACGGCTTCTCGATGACGATCCGCCGCCACCCGCCGTCGTGGTGCTCGTGGTCCAGCCCGACCCGCCCGATCTGGGCGACGATCTCGGCGAACTGCGAGGGCTGCGTCGCGAGGTAGAAGAGCCGGTTGCCGCGGGTGCCGCGCTCCTCGTCGAGCTCGTCGAGACGGGTCGCCAGCCCGTCGAAGCCGTCGTTGTCGGCGAAGTCCAGGCGGTGGTAGCAGATCCGCTCAGCGAACGAGTCGCAGGCCGCCTCGTCGATCGGCAGGACGCGGCTGTACTGCTGGAGCGAGGTCCGGATCTCGGCACGGAACGTCTCGTCGTCGTACGGTCGGCGGCCGACCGCGAGCACCACGAACTCGTGGGGGAGCAGGTTCGTCCGCCACAGCTGGTAGAGCGCCGGGAGCACCTTGCGATGGGCGAGGTCGCCGGTCGCGCCCATCAGCACCAGGATCGCCGGGTCGGCCATGCGCTCCAGGCGGAGGCCCTCGCGGAGGACGTTCTCGATCGGCTTCGCCCGCGACGGGCGCTTGCCCTGCTGGGCGATCCGCAGGTCGCGCATCGTCCGCGGCGCGTCCTTGGCGCGCGGCGCGGGCCGGGCCGGGATGGGCGGGCTCGACTCGGGCTTGCCAGGGGGCGCCTTGGTCGCCGGCGGGTCGCCCACGGTCTTCACCATCGGAGTGGGCTCACTCCTTCTTGACCTCGTGACCGCCGAACTCGTTGCGCAGCGCCGCCAGCACCTTCGCGCCGTACGAGTCGTCCTGTCGCGAGCGGAAGCGGGTCAGCAGCGAGAGGGTGATGACCGGCGCCGGGACGTCGTGGTCGATCGCTTCCTGGACCGTCCAGCGGCCCTCCCCGGAATCGGCCACGAATCCCTTCAGGTGCTCGAGGTCCTGGCCGTTGGCGCGGAACGCCCGCCCGGCCAGCTCCAGCAGCCACGAGCGCACCACCGAGCCCTGCATCCACAGCTCCGAGATGGCCGCGAGGTCGAGCGGGTAGTCGCTCGCGTGCATGATCTCGAAGCCCTCGGCATAGGCCTGCATCAGGCCGTACTCGATGCCGTTGTGGACCATCTTCACGTAGTGGCCGGCGCCCGGTCCGCCCACGTGCAGGTAGCCGCCGTCCGGCGCGAGCGTCTTGAAGACCGGCTCGAGCGGCGTCACCGTCGCCGCGTCGCCGCCGACCATCAGGCAGTAGCCGACCTGGAGGCCCCAGATCCCGCCCGAGGTCCCGGCGTCGACGTAGCCGATGCCCTTGGCCGCGAGTTCGGCGTGGCGGCGGACGTCGTCGTGGAAGTTGGTGTTGCCGCCGTCGATGATCGTGTCGCCCGGCTCGAGGTGCTCGAGGAGCTCGTGGATCTGCGCCTCGGTGGCGTCGCCGGCCGGGACCATGATCCAGACCGCGCGCGGCTTCGGCAGGTGCTCGACGAGCTCGGCGATCGAGTAGGTCGCCATCGCGCCCTGGCCCTCGCCGGCGAGCTCGGTGGTCTTCTCCGGGGTCCGGTTGAAGATCACGATCTCGTGCCCGTCGCGGCCCAGCCGGCGGACCATGTTGGCGCCCATGCGCCCGAGTCCGATGAAGCCGATGCGCATCGAGGTCAGCCCTCCGGAGCCTGGTCGAGCGCCGTCGCGAGGGCGGTCTCGAGCGCGGCCAGCCCGGCGGCCGGGTCGGCGCCCAGGTGGATCCGCACGATCGGCAGGTCGTGCGACTCGATGGCCGCGAGGTCGCCCGCTGCTTGCGCGTCGATGAGCTGCCCGAAGGTGTACGGCCAGCCGGGGATCTCGCGGTCGGCCGGGTGGTCCGCGGTCAGCTGGAGGAACCAGCCGATCGGGGCGCCGCCCTTGTGGAGCTGCCCGGTCGAATGGAGGAAGCGCGGGCCGTAGCCGGCGGTGGTCGCGCGACCCGTCTTCGCCCGCAGCAGCGTGCGGATGCGGGCGAGGGCCGCGTCCGTCTCGGGCGTCGGGTCGATGAATGCCTGGATGGCGAGGTAGGCATTCGCCTTGCGGCGGGCCAGGTGGCGGGCCAGCTCCCCGGTGACGCCGCCATCGCCCGACGTGAGTCGGAGCGCGGCATCGCCGTAGAGGGTCAGCGGCCCGTCGGCGGCCAGTGGCGGCGCCGTCTCGACCGTCCCGCCCTTGGCGAGCAGGTCACGGGTCAGCTGCTTGGCCTCCTCGACGTTGGGCTGGTCGAACGGGTCGATGCCGAGGACGATCCCGGCGACCGCCGTCGCGATCTCCCAGCGCCAGGCCTCGGCGCCGAGGTCGATCGGGTCGGTGAGCGAGATGCGGATCACCGGATGGCCGGCCGCCTCGAGGGCCGCCGCGAGCTCGTCTCGTCCGCCGTTGTCGGACTCGCCCAGGTCGATGCGCACGAAGACGCGGTCCGGGCCGTAGTCTGCGACGCCGCCGAGCGGCTCGAGGTCGATCGGCACGATCCCGACCCCGCGCTTGCCGGTGCTCTCGGCGATGAGCTGCTCCAGCCAGGCGCCGAAGCTGCCGATCTCGTCGTCGGCGAGGAACGTGAGCTTGTCACGCCCGTTGGCGGCCAGGCTCCCGATGGCGAGGCCGAGCGAGACACCCGGGTTGGTCGCCGGGTCCGGGTTTCGGCAGGCGCCGGCCATCGTGCTCGCCGAGGCGAGCAGGGCGTCGAGGTCCAGCCCGATCAGCGACGCCGGCACGAGCCCCACATACGTGAGCGCCGAGTACCGCCCGCCGATGTCGGGCGGGTTCAGGAAGACCTCGCGGAAGTCGTCGTGATGGGGGATCGCGTCGAGGCTCTTGCCCGGGTCGGTCACGGTCGCGAAGAAGGCGCCGGGCCGGTCGTAGGTGTGATGCCCGACGGCGTCGAGGGCGTCCTGGACCCGCTTCCACTGGTAGGCGAGGAAGGCATTCGGCTCGGTGGTGGTGCCGGACTTGCTGGCGACGATCATCAGCGTCTTGAGCGGATCGAGGTCGTCGAGCGTCGCCGCCACGTACGCCGGGTCGGTCGAATCGAGGATCCGCAGGGCGAGGTAGCCATCCTGGCTGCCGAACGTGCGATGCAGGATGTCCGGGGCGAGGCTGCTGCCGCCCATGCCGGCGACGATCGCGGTCGTATAGCCCTCGTCGACCACGCTGTCGCCGAAGCCTTCGAGCCCGGCGGTCCGCTCGCTGAAGTGGGCCGGCGCGTCGAGCCAGCCGAGCCGGTCGAGGATGGCCTCCTGGACGCGGGCGTCGGAGGACCACAGCGTCGCGTCGCGGGCGAAGAGGCGGTTGACCCAGTCCTCGGATCGGGCGCGCTCCACGGCCGCGGCGAACGCGGCGGCGCCGTCGCCGAGGGCGAATTGGGGCGCGTCGATGGTGGTCGAGGCGGAGTCGGTCATGTGGCCTCCGAAGGATAGGCAGTCGTGTGTGAACGGACGGTTACGGGTCGGTATCGACGTCCCGGAACGTGCACGGCGGAGCCCATCGCTGAGCGGAGGCCCATGGTACGCCGCACGGCCGGGCGGCGAGGGAACGGGGAGCGGCGTCAGTCCCCGCGGGCCTCGATGGCGAGGACCTTGTCGAGCCGGCGCCGGTGGCGCGGTTCGCCGCTGAACGAGGCGCCGATGAAGGCGACCGCGCATTCGTAGGCGGGTTCCGGGCCGATCACCCGCGCACCCAGCGTCAGCACGTTCATGTCGTCGTGCTCGACGCCTTGGTGGGCCGAGTACGTGTCGTGGCAGACGGCCGAGCGGATGCCGCGGATCTTGTTCGCCGCCACGCTCGCGCCGACGCCCGAGCCGCAGATCAAGATCCCGCGGTCCGCCTCACCGCCGGCGACCGCGAGCCCGAGCCGCTCGGCGAAGTCTGGGTAGTCGTCGAGCGGGTCCGAGCCGTCGCCGCCGAGGTCGATCCACTCGTGGTCGAGGCCCGAGATCGCGAGCCGCGCGCGCAGCTCGTCCTTGAGGGCGGCCCCGGCATGGTCGGCAGCGAACGCGATGCGCATCAGGCCTCGAAGGATACGGCCGTCACCGACCGAGGGCGATGCCGAGCCGCTCGGCGGCGGTGACCAGGGCCGGATGCGAGATCGTCAGCGGCTCCGTCGGGGCCTCGAGGGCCAGCCGGCCGCCGCGGCTCCCGAACAGCGTGACGTTCGTCCACGACGCCTCGAGCGCCGACCACCACGAGCAGCCGACGGCGCCGTCCTCGAACAGGGTCCGCGCGATCGACTGGGTCGTGGCCCGATGCCGGGTCGCCACCTGCGACGGCCGCCAGCCCCGGGCGACCAGCTCCGCCGGGTCGTCGAGGTCGACGAGCGGCGGGACCTCGCGGTCGTCCAGCGTCGCCAGCGCGAGCCGCCGGCCGTCCGCCCGCTCCAGGTCCCGGTCCGTCAGCGTCCGACCGCGGAACCCCTGGATCGCCTCGGCGATGGCGCCGTCCGGCTCACGCGCCAGGTAGAGGGCCGTGTACAGGTCCGGGTTGTCGTGCCGGTTCGCGCCCTGGCGGTCGCGCGGGACGTCGAGAGGGCGGACGAACCGCCGCGGCGCCCACGGGAAGACCCGGTAGAGGGTCACGCGTAGGCGCCGGTCTCCTCGGCCTCGATGGCCGCGAGGACCTCGGAGACGCGCCCGGCGGCGAGCAGGTCGATCGGCCGCCGGTCGCCGAGGTGGGCGTTCATGCCGTAGAGCCACGAGACCGCGGTCTCGCGGTGAAAGGTCTGCAGGAGGCGCGCCATCGCGAACTCGATCGATTCGAGCTTGCGCTTGTTGGCGGCATCCGGCGCCGCATCGCGGAGCCAGCGAGTGACGCGCGACCGGTCGACCCCGAGCGCCCGGGCGACCTCCGCCTGCCCCCCGAAATCCTCGACGAGCGAGCGGACCCGGTCTGCCGCGGTGATGGCCATGCCTGAAGTCTAGCGCAACGGATTCCGTTGCGTCACGAGTCGCCTAGGCGACTGATCCACGGGGCGCGACCCAGCGGACATCCTGTCCGGTGATGGCGGCGATGCGGTCGAAGTCCTGGTCGTAGTGGACGACCGTGAGCCCATGCCGTTCGGCCACCGCGGCGATCAGTGCGTCGGCGATCGGCACGCTCTGTTGATAGCCGCCGGTGATCGCGCTCAAGGATCGATACACGACGCGGATCCGATCCCAATCGACGGGCTCGATCCGGAGCCGCGGAAACGCGGACAGGACGTCGTCGTACTCGTCGAACTCAGCCGCGCTTCGTGCCCCACGCAGGTACTCGATCGCGACCTGATCGCAGATGGCGACTCGGTCGGCCACGATCGCCGCCCGCAGCCACTCGGCGACCGCCGGATCTCGCCTCGCGAGGATCAGGGCACTCGTATCGAGGACTTCCGTCACGGATGCGTGATCGACTTGTCGAAGCGCCCGCGTCGGTCAGCAGCGAGATCGTCGAGCGACAGCGCTGGATCAAGCTCGAGGAGGCGCAGCCGCCGTTCCGCATCGACGACCCGTTGGAGCGCCGCGTGGACCGTTTCGGTGACCCGCTTGGTCTCAAGGACGACGGCGGCTTCTCCGACCAGGACCATGTCGAGGTCGATGGTGGTGTGCTTCTTCATGTCCGAATGATATGCAGACGGTCAAGGCATCTCTGCATATCTTGGTCGTCAGACCTCCCGCCTAGGTGTGCCTCGCGCCGAAGTGACCGCCATCGACCGTCGGGATCCGGCCGCGCAGGCCCTCGCGCACCACGCGCCGCGCGACGTCCGCGACCCGGTCCGCGGTGAACCCGAAGTGCTCGAAGATCGTGCCGGCCGGCGCCGAGGCGCCGAAGTGGTCGAGCCCGATGATCGCGCCCTCGTCGCCGACCCACCGCTCCCAGCCGAGCGAGACGCCGATCTCGACGCTGACCCGCTTGCGCACGGCTGGCGGCAGCACCGCGTCCCGATACGCCTGGTCCTGGTCGTCGAAGCGCTCCCAGCAGGGGAGCGAGACGACTCGCGTCGGGACCCCCTCGGCCTCGAGCGTCTCGGCGGTCGCGAACGCCAGCTGCAGCTCCGACCCGGTGCCGATCATGATCAGCTGCGGCGCGCCGCCGCTCGCCTCGCGCAACACGTACCCGCCGCGTCGGACTCCCTCGCGCGCGAGCGTGTCGGTCCCTGGCAACGTCGGGAGCTTCTGGCGGGTGAGCGCCAGGGCGACCGGGCCGTCGCCGCGCTCGACGGCCATCGCCCAGGCCGCCGACGTCTCGTTGGCGTCGCCTGGCCGAACGAACCACAGGTTCGGGATCGCCCGCAGCGCCGCGTAGTGCTCGACCGGCTGGTGCGTCGGCCCGTCCTCGCCGAGGCCGACCGAGTCGTGCGTCCAGACATCGATGACGTGGAGCCCGGCCAGCGCCGACAGCCGCACGGACCCGCGCATGTAGTCGCTGAAGGTCAGGAACGTGGCGTCGTACGGGATGAAGCCGCCGTGGTAGGCGATGCCGTTGGCGATGCCGCCCATCGCGTGCTCGCGGACACCGAAGCGGAGGTTCCGGCCCGGCTGCCCGGCCTCGAAGTTCGGCTCGCCCTTGACGTCGGTCAGGTTCGACTCCGACAGGTCGGCGGCGCCGCCGAACAGCTCCGGCACCCGCGTCGCCAGGGCATTGATGGCGTCCTGGCTCGCGTTGCGCGTCGCGACCTCGGAACCGGTCTCGTAGACCTTGAGGTCGGCGTCCCAGCCGGCCTGGAGCCCGCCGCGGGTCATCCGGCGACGGAACTCCGCCGCCTCCGCGGGATAGGCGTCGCGATACGCGTAGAACCGCGCCTCCCACTCGGCGACGAGCCGGTCGCCCTCGGGCACGGCCTCGCGGAAGACCGCGAGCGCGTCGTCGGGGATGTAGAAGGTCTTGTCCGGGTCCCAACCGTACGCCTCCTTGACGAGGCGGACCTCGTCGGGGCCGAGCGGCGAGCCGTGCGCCTTCTGGCTGTCCTGCTTGTTCGGGCTGCCGTACCCGATGTGGGTGCGGACGGCGATCAGGCTCGGTCGGTCGTCGCCGCGGGCGGCCTCGATCGCGGCCTCGATGGCGGCGACATCGTTGCCATCCTCGACCCGCCGGGCGTCCCAGCCGTAGGCCTCGAAGCGCTTGATCACGTCCTCCGACCACGCCATCGAGGTCGGGCCGTCGAGCTGGATGTGGTTGTCGTCGTAGAGGACGACCAGCTTGCCGAGCCGCAGGTGCCCGGCCAGGCTGCACGCCTCGGACGCGATGCCCTCCTGGAGGTCGCCGTCCGACGCGATCACGTAGGTCCAGTGGTCGACGAGGTCGTGGCCGGCGCGGTTGAACTCGGCCGCGAGCCGGCGCTCGGCGATGGCCATGCCGACCGCGTTCGTGAGGCCCTGGCCGAGCGGGCCGGTGGTCGCCTCGACGCCCGGCGTCAGGCCGTACTCCGGGTGGCCGGGCGTCCGGCTGCCCCACTGGCGGAACTGCTTGAGGTCGTCGAGCGAGAGGTCGTAGCCGGTCAGGTGGAGCAGCGAGTACAGCAGCATGCTGGCGTGGCCGGCGCTCAGGACGAAGCGGTCGCGATCCGCCCAGTCCGGGTGCGTCGGGGCATGGCGCAGGAAGCGCGTCCAGAGCGTGTAGGCCATCGGCGCGGCACCCATCGGGGCGCCCGGGTGCCCGGAGTTCGCCTGCTGGACGCCATCGATCGACAGCGTGCGGATGGTGTCGATCGCGAGGCGGTCGAGGTCGGGCGTCACGGCGGTCATCGGGCAGCTCCGGTGTCGGGGCGAGGGGTAAGGGCGTCATTGTAGGTCGCGGTCCGCGGCGGCTCGCCACGCCCGGTCGCGCCGCTACCATCCCGATATGCCGAGCCTCCGACCGCCCCGGCCGCATCGTCCGAGCCGACCTCGGCGGCCCCGCGGCCCCGCGGCGTCCGTGCCGCGGATCGTGGTCCTGGGCGACCTCATGGTCGATGTCGTGCTCGCGCCGGCCACGCCGATGCTGGCGGGCTCCGACGTACCCGGGCACGTGGCGCTGGTCGCGGGCGGATCGGCGGCGACGACCGCCCGGTGGATCGGGCGGCTGGGGGCGCGGAGCACGCTGGTCGCCTCGGTCGGACGGGACGCCGCGGGCCGGGCGCTGGTCGAGGTCCTCCGTGCGGACAAGGTCACGCCCCGGGTCATGCGTGTCGCCGGCGCGCGGACCGGCCGGATCGGCGTGCTGGTCACGCCCGACGGCGAGCGCAGCTTCGTCGCGGACCGCGGCGCTGCCGACGCGCTCCGCCCCGACGACCTCCAGGCGGCATGGTTCGCCGGCGCCGATGCGCTCCACCTGCCGGTCTACTCGCTGATCGGCCAGCCGCTCGGCCAGGCCGGTCTCCGCGCGATCGAGCTCGCGCGCGCAGCGGGGGCGATCGTCAGCCTCGACCTGGCGTCGATCGGGCCGCTCCTGGCGGACGGCCGGCGCGCCGCGCGCGAGCGCATCGATGGCATCGCCCCCGACCTGCTCTTCGCCACGGCCGCCGAGGCCCAGGCGTTCCTGGGACATCACGCGGTCGAGGGGTTGCTGGAGTCGGCGCCGATCGCCGTCGTGAAGCGGGGCGCGAAGGGCGCCACGGTCCTCGCCCGGGACGGCGCGGAGCGCGTCCGCTTCGAGGTGGCCACAGAACGTCGTCTGGCCACGGACACCACGGGGGCCGGCGACGCGTTCGATGCCGGGTTCCTGGTCGGGTGGTTCGCCGCTCGCTCGAGCGGGCGGTCCGTGGCCGCGTCGCTGCATCGGGCGGCCCTCGCCGGCCATCGGGCCGCGGGCCGGCAGATCTCGGTCCCGCGCCCGGAGCTGCCGCTCGCCTGAGGCCGGGCGACGGCCCTAGTCGCGCAGGTAGCGGTCGAACCAGGCGAGCATCCGCTCCTGCCGATCGATGCGCCGGTCGGGTCGGCCGGCGTTCCCGAACACGTGGTACTCCTCGGGGTAGAGGACGTACTCGACGGTCCGGCCCAGGTGCCGCAGGGCGATGAAGAACTGCTCGTTGTCGGCGGCCGGGCAGCGCAGGTCCGCCTCGCCCTGCAGCATCAGGAGCGGCGTGTGGACGTCGGCCACGTGGCGCAGCGGTGACTGGCGCCAGAGCTTCTCGACGCCTTCGGCTGACAGCGTGTCGCCCATCAGCGCCGCCCGGGTGTATTCCGGTCCGGAGTCGGAGTTGGCCCACGCGGACACCTGGTTGGCGACGCCGTTGTCGGACACGGCGGCGCGGAAGCGGTCGGTCGTGCCGACCATCCAGTTGACCATGAACCCGCCGTAGCTGAGCCCGAGGATCCCCAGCCGATCCGGGTCGGCCAGCCCGAGGGCGACGACATGGTCGACCGCGGCGTGGACATCGTCGGCATCGACCCCGCCCCAATCGCCCAACTGCGGACGGATCCAGTCGCGGCCATAGGTCGCCGAGCCGCGGATGTTGGGGAGCACGACGCGATAGCCCGCCGACGCGAGGAGGATCACCTCCACGTGCGGCGACGGCGCCCACGCCCCGAGCGGTCCGCCATGGATGTCGACCACCGTCGGCAGGTGCTCGTCCGCCTTGCCGGCCAGGGTCGCCATCCAGACGTCGATCGGCCCGGCCGCGCCGGGGGCCTGGACGAGCCGCATCGCGATCGGCGCGAAGCGGTCCTGCCACGCCGAGCCGATCCGTGTCCGCCGCCGCGGCGCGTCGCCGGGCAGCTCGACGGTGGAGAGCTCCATCGCGCGCGGGCCGTCCGTCGCGAGGTAGGCGACCGTCGCGGAGCCGTCATCGCGGCGCTGGCTCGCCGCGATCGTGTGGGTGACGATCTCGCCGGCGACGGCTGCCCGATGGCCGGCGGGCTGGCCCGTCGCATCGAGCGTGAAGAGGTGCGGTCGCGACCGGCCGCGATCCGAGACCGTGGCGACGAGGGTGGCCGGGTCGATCCAGGTCGGGCCGTGCCGGCCGGAGACCATCCAGCCGGTCAGGTCGCTGTCGGTCCAGTTCGCGATCGGCCGGTCGAGGTCCGGCGCGAGGTCGACCGGCGTCGCGGCATGGCTGCCGTCCGCGGGTGCGACCAGGACGGTCGGGCTGATGTCGTCGATCGGGAGCGGCTCCAGCACGCCGATCGCCGCGACCCAGCGCCCGTCGGGCGAGACCGCCGGCTTGATCGCCCAGCCGCCCGGAGCGAGGATCTCGCGCGGGACCGAGGTGCCGGGGTCGCCGCCGGCGTCCACCGCCCAGATCGTGGTGCGCGGCGCGAGGTCCGGCTCCGGTCCGCGGTCGCTCGTGAAGACCACGGTCCGCCCGTCGGGATGCCACGCGATGTCGCTGACGCCCCAGTCGCCGGCGGTGACCTGGCGGGGCACGGCACCCCGAACGACGTCCACGACCCACAGGTGCGACCAGCGGTCCTGGTGGCCCTCCTCATCCCAACGCCAATCGGTCCGGGTGATCCGGCGCGCCCGCGGGCTGTCCTTGTCGGTGGCGCCGACACGCGCGACCGGTCCGACGAGCCAGCGTGGCGGGTCGACCTCGGCCGTGAACGCGATCCGGGTCCCGTCAGGCGACCAGGCGATCTCGCCGACCCCACCGTGGCGGCCGCGCCGGACGGTGCGGACGCGGCCGCCGTCGATGCCGATGAGCCGCAGGGTCGCGGGGGCGTCGTCGTCGGCGGGGTCGGTCCGGACGAACGCGACGGTCCGCCCGTCCGGCGAGATGCGCGGCCGCGTGTCGCGGACGACGCCGCTGGTCAGGGTCCGCGGCCGGGGGATGCCCGCGCGGCGCCCGTCGAGCGGGACCGCCAGCAGGTGGCCGTGATAGCGGATGCCGCGGATGGTCCGGCGGACGACGACCGCCATGGAGCCATCGCGCGCGAGGTCGAGCTCCTCGACGACGACCTGGCGGCGGATGTCGGCCGGGGT
Source organism: uncultured Chloroflexia bacterium (assembly GCA_963813335.1). Classification (GTDB taxonomy): domain Bacteria; phylum Chloroflexota; class Limnocylindria; order Limnocylindrales; family CSP1-4; genus SPCO01. The sequence goes on along the minus strand of CAWEYL010000003.1, from coordinate 226,832 downwards.
CATCGGGGGACGGTCGGGTCGGTGGGCCATGGCAGCGGTCAGGGTACCGGGAGGCAGTCCGCCCCGGCATGCCCGGCGTCACTTGCCCCACGTCGTGGGACGGGCGAGTGGCTACGCTTGACCGCGATGTTCAAGGACCGCCTGTTCGTGCAACCCGAGGTCGCCCAGGCCCTTGCCGACGGCCAGGGGGTCGTCGCCCTCGAGTCGACGCTGATCAGCCATGGCCTCCCGTACCCGGCGAACCTCGAGGTCGCCCTCGCCTCCGAGGCCGCGGTCCGCGAGGCGGGCGCCGTCCCGGCGACGGTCGCCGTCATGAACGGCCGGGTGCTCGTCGGGCTGCCGCCCTCGGAGCTGGAGGCATTCGCGACGGCCCCCGCGGGGACGGTCCAGAAGGCGTCGCGGCCGACCCTCGCCAAGGCCCTCTCCTGGCCCGGGCTCGCCGCCACCACGGTCTCCGCGACGATGATCGCCGCGCATGCCGCCGGCATCTCGGTCCATGCGACCGGCGGCATCGGCGGCGTCCACCGCGGGGCGCTCGGCGTCCCGGGTTCGACGGTCCCCCCGACGCTCGACATCTCGTCGGACCTCGAGGAGCTCGGCCGCACGGCCGTCGCGGTCGTCTGCGCCGGACCGAAGGCCATCCTGGACGTCCCGGCGACGCTCGAATACCTCGAGACCCGCGGCGTGCCGGTCGTCGCCGTCGGCCAGGAAGACGTGCCTGGCTTCTACGCCCGCTCGTCGGGGATCAAGGCGCTCCAGAGCGTCCCGGACATCGCCATGGCCGCGTACCAGGTCGGCCATGTCCTCGCCATGGGGCTCGGCGGCGGCATCCTGGTCTGCGTCCCGGTGCCAGCGGACGTCGCGCTCCCGGAGGAGCAGGTGAGAGCCGTCGTCGACCAGGCCGTCCACGAAGCGGACGCCGAGGGCATCGGCGGACCGGCGCTCACGCCCTGGCTGCTGGCCCGCATCGCCACCCTGACCGACGGCGCGTCCGTGCGCGCGAACACCGCCCTGATCGTCAACGACGCCCGGGTCGCGCGGGGAGATCGCGCGCCGGGTCGCGGCCGTCGACTTCAGCAACTGACGGGTGCGCCGACGCACCCATCCGCCTTGCCCGGGCGTGGCGCGCTGGTACACTCGGCCGACCGGCGTCGACCGCTCGACACCCTGCTCCTGACGGAGGATCGAACCCGACATGCGGATCTACGAGGGGAGTCCACGGCAGGACTTCGAAGAGGTCTTTCGCAGCATCGGCGCGTTCATCGACCAGCGCGGCATGCGCGACGTCCTGCTCGTCGAGGCGCCGGATGGGTTCATCGTCCAGGGCCTGGTGATCTCCGGAGCGAGCAGCTCCTCGTGGAGCGACACCATGGGCACGCTGGTCAAGGAGACCCTGACCTTCGTCGATGACGACATCGCCCGGTTCATGGAGGAGGCGGCCGCGCGCCGCAACCGGACGCCCCCGCCCCCGCCGCACGTCGCCGGGCACTACGAGGCCGCCTTCCGCGTGATGGGCCGCTACATCGACGAGCAGAAGCCGCTCGACGTCTTCTTCTTCGAGCAGGAGGGCGCATTCGTCCTCCGGCTGATGGTCTCCGGCGCCGGGGGGACCTCGGGCAGCCGCCACACGCTCACCGAATTCACCAAGGACGACATCGACGGACTGGTCGCCAAGGGCCCCAGCCTTCGCTATCCGGAGAAGGGATCCGGGGCGAGTGCCCCGGCAGCGTCCTGATCGCAGCTCGGAGGACTCAGCCATGAAGGCACTCAAGACGGTCGCCGTGGCGCTTGGCATCACGCTCGGCGCGCTCATCGTCATCCCGCTCGCCGTGCTCGCGGGCCTCTTCGTCTGGCTCAAGCTGACCGAGGAAGCCGACGAGGAGATCCTGGAACTCGATAGCGAGGGCGCCTGATCGACTCGGTCGAACCCGCCGACGACCCGGCGGGAACCTCGGACCAGGTGACCCAGACGCCCGCCGGTGGACCGGCGGGCGTCCGAGCGTCCGGCGACCGCGCGCCTGCCGGCCGGGCGTCGGCGATCCGGCTCGGGACCGATCGCGGCCTCGTCGAGCTGAGCGTCGCCGGGGTCATGGTGGTCTGGGCGGCGAACTTCATCGTGGTGAAGGACGTCCTCCAGATCATGCCGCCGATCGGGTTCACGTTCGCCCGGTACGTCCTCGCCTCGCTCACCCTGTTGCTCATCCTGTGGCGGTCGGAAGGGAGCCTGCGGCTGCCCCGGCCCGACGGGTGGCGGATCATCGCGCTGGGTGGTGTCGGCTTCGGCCTGTACCAGATCCTGTGGACCGTCGGGCTGCAGTCCATCCCGGCCGGCGACTCGGCCCTCCTGATCGCCTCGACCCCCGTCGTCACGGCCGTCCTCGCCGTGCTCGTCGGGACGGACACGCTTGAGCCCCACCAAGGCGCTCGGCGTCGCCGTCTCGTTCATCGGCGTCGTGATCGTCATCGGGGCCGGGGTCGGCATCGATCTCACGGGCTCGCCCATCGGGTTCGCGCTGACCCTGGGCGCGGCCGTCTGCTGGGGCACGTTCACCGCGGTCGGCGCACGGATCCTGCAGCGTCGCTCGCCGCTCGTCCTCACCACCTGGGGCACGGTCGGCGGCGCGCTCGTCCTCGCGATCCCCGGCATCGGCCAGCTCGTGGCGCCCGGAGCGGTCGACCTGTCGGCGCCCGGGGCGCTCCAGCAGATCGTCCTGTCGGTCGCGTATTCCGGGATCCTCGCCGCCGCCCTCGCGAACGTCGTCGTGTTCAACGGCGTGCGCTGGCTCGGGCCGACGCGGGTCATCACGATCCAGGCCCTGGTCCCCGCCTTCGCGGTGGTCCTCGCCTTCGTGTTCCTCGGTGAGCCGATCCGGCTGGGCCAGGTCCTCGGCGGCGCGATCATCCTCGGCGGGGTCGCCCTGACCCGGATGGCCTCGCGGCGACCCGCACCCCGGCGGTCGGCCGCATGACCGCGGAGCCGGGCCGGTCTCCGGGCCTCCGGCCGCCGGTCGCGCCGCTCGCCCCGGGCGACCCGCCGCTGGCCATCCTCGTCGACTACGACGGGACGATCGCGTTGAGCGACGTCTCCGACACGGTCATGGCCGAGTTCGTGCACGGCGACTGGGAGCAGGAGGTCGTCGCCTACGACGCCGGGCTGATCGGGTCGCGGCGGCTGATGACCCTCGAGATGGCGATGGTCGACACGGACCCCGACGCGCTGTTCGACGTGGCCGCCGCCCAGCCCCACGACGCCGGGTTCGTGCCGTTCGCGCGCCACGCGATCGCAGCGGGGATCCCGGTCGAGGTCGTCTCGGACGGGTTCGGGTTCTTCATCGAGCCGGCGCTGGTCGCCCTCGGGGTCGGCGACCTCCCGGTGGTCACCGCGACGACGACCTTCCAGGGCCGCAGGGCCCGCATCGACTATCCCGAACGGCCATCCGACCTGCCTGGTCTGCGGGACGTGCAAGCGGCAGCGCGTGCTCGAGCACCAGGCCGCCGGCCGGGCGGTCGTGTTCATCGGCGACGGCGAGAGCGACCGCTACGCCGCCGGCTACAGCGACATCGTCTTCGCGAAGCGATCGCTCGTGCGCATCTGCCTCGAGGCGGGCTGGCCGTTCCAGCGCTGGACGGAGTTCGCCGAGATCGAGGCCTGGCTGGCCTCGACGCTGGACGCCTGGCGGGCGGATCCGGCATCCCTGCCAGCGCCCCGCGCGCGGCCGTTCTTCTGCGGCCCGGAGGTGTGGGGCGACGGCCGCGAGGACCCGCTGCCGGGGTACTGGCCGCCGGCGACCTGAGGCGAGTGCCGGTCGCGGTCGCTCAGGCCGTCAGAACGTCCGTCCCGTACGCGAGGAAGGCCGTGTCGCGACTGACCACGATCGCGCCGACGCGCGCCGCCTGGGCCACGAGCATCCGGTCGAAGGGGTCGCGATGGTGCGCCGGCAGCGACCCGGCGAGCTCGGCGTCGATGCCCGTGATCGGCAGGACATCGAAGCCCGTCTCGCCGATCGCGTCGACCAGGCCCGCGGGGGCATCGAGCTTGCCAAGCGCCCGCTTGATGCCGATCTCCCAGATGCTCGCTGCTGAGACCAGGACATCGTTGGCCGGATCCTCGATCGCAGCGCGTGCCGCGGGATGCAGGGATGGGTCATCCGCGAGCCACCAGATGACGGTGTGGGCGTCGAGCAGCAGGATCATGACTCGAAGGCGTCGAGCACGACGTCGTCGGTCGCGTCGAAGTCCGGCGCGATGCGGACGATCCCGCGCCAGAGCCCGGGCGTTCGAAGGCGCGTCCGCGCGCGATAGGGGATCAGCCGTGCGACCGGGCGCCCGGCGCGCGCGATGACGACCTCCTCGCCGGCCTCGACGCGTTCGACGAGTCGCGAGAGGTGCGTCTTGGCTTCGTGGATGTTCACCACCGGTTCGACCACGTGGTGACCGTACGAGGTTAGTCCGACTTAGTCAACCACGTCCCAGACCGACGACGACGGCGCGTTCGCCGGATCCGATTCGCCATCCGGGCCGCTTTCCGATAGCATCAGAAAAACCCCCGGAGGACCCGACCCATGGCGAAGTATGTCTTTGTGACCGGAGGCGTCACCTCCTCACTCGGCAAAGGCATCACCGCCGCCAGCGTCGGGCGGATCCTGAAGGCCCGCGGCCTCTCCGTCTCCATCCTCAAGCTCGACCCGTACATCAACGTCGACCCCGGCACCATGTCGCCGTACCAGCACGGCGAGGTCTTCGTGACCGACGACGGCGCCGAGACCGACCTGGACCTGGGCCACTACGAGCGCTTCATCGACGCCAACCTGAGCCAGCTCAGCAACGTCACGACCGGCCGCATCTACCAGGCGGTCATCGGCAAGGAGCGCCGCGGCGACTACCTCGGCGGCACCGTCCAGGTCATCCCGCACATCACCAACGAGATCAAGGAGCGGATGTTGCGGGTCGCCCGCGACGGCGACCCGGACGTCGTCATCGTCGAGGTCGGCGGGACCGTCGGCGACATCGAATCGCTGCCGTTCCTCGAGGCCATCCGGCAGATGCGCAAGGACGTCGGGCGCAAGAACGTGCTGTACGTCCACGTGACGCTGCTCCCCGCGCTGGCCGCCACGGGCGAACTCAAGACCAAGCCCACCCAGCACTCGGTCAAGGAGCTGCGCGGCATCGGCATCCAGCCCGACGTCATCGTCCTGCGCTCCGACCATCCGGTCCCCGACGAGATCCGCGAGAAGATCGCGCTGTTCACGGACGTCGCCACGGACGCGGTGATCCCGGCCGAGACCGCGGACACGATCTACGAAGTCCCGCTGATGTTCGAGGCGGCCGGTCTGGGCCGGCTCATCGTCCGCGAGCTCGGCCTGGGTGACGAGACCGTGGAGCCCGACCTCGCCGGCTGGCGCGCCCTCGTGGCGCGGATCAAGGCGCCCAAGCCGGTGCTCGAGATCGCGCTCGTCGGCAAGTACATCGAGCTCCCCGACGCGTACCTCTCGGTCACCGAGGCGCTCAAGCACGCCGCCTGGGCGCACGAGGTCGACGCCAAGGTCCGCTGGGTCGATTCCGAGGCGCTGACCAAGGAGAACCTGCACGAGCGGCTCGAGGGCGTCGCCGGCATCCTCGTCCCGGGCGGCTTCGGCCATCGCGGCATCGAGGGCAAGGTCCTCGCCGCCCACTTCGCCCGCGACCACGGCGTGCCGTACCTCGGACTGTGCCTAGGCCTGCAGTGCGCGGTCATCGAGTTCGCCCGCGAGGTCGTCGGCTCGAAGGACGCCAACTCGACCGAGTTCGACATGTTCACCGAGCACCCGGTCATCGACTTCATGCCCGACCAGCGCGACATGGAGGACAAGGGCGGCACGATGCGCCTGGGCCTCTATCCCGCGAAGCTCACGCCCGGCTCGAAGGCGGCCGCGGTCTACGGCCAGGAGGTCATCTACGAGCGGCATCGCCACCGCTTCGAGGTGAACAACCGCTATCGCCAGACGCTCGAGGCGGCGGGCATGCTCCTGAGCGGCCAGTCGCCCGACGGGCGGCTCGTCGAGATCGTCGAGCTCAAGGACCACCCCTGGTTCGTGGCCAGCCAGTTCCACCCCGAGTTCAAGAGCCGGCCGGAGCGGCCGCACCCGCTGTTCGACGGCTTCGTCACCGCGGCCCTGGCCGTCCGCGACGGTCGAGTGCCCGCCTTCCAGGCGCGCGAGTCCGAGCCCGAGCCGGGTGCCACGACCGCGTCCGATGTCGTCGAGTCCGTCCCCAGCGCCTGATCTCGCCATCCGGCCGTCCCTGATCGGACGCGCGGTCGAGGGTCTCGGCACCTCGATCCTGGTGGGCGCCGCGCTCGGCGCCCTGGCCTGGCTCTCGGACCAGCTCCAGTGGCCGTACAGCCTGCTGATCCCCGCCAACATGATCGGCGTCTGGCTGGCCCTCGCCTTCGCCCTCGGCGCCTCGGCGCGGACGATCCCGACCGGGGCGCTCCGCGGGCTGATCGGGCTGCTCGCGGCGGTCGCCGTCTACTACCTCCTGTACACGCTGGGCGCCGGCTATCGGGCGATCGGGGCCGGCCACGCGGCGACGGTCTGGGGCCTCGTCGCGCTCATCGCCGGACCCGTCATGGGCGGGGCCGGCGCCGTGTGGCGCCACGCATCGGGCCGGCCACGGGCGGTCGCGGTCGCGGTCCTGGCCGCGGCGCTCATCGCCGAAGGGGCGGTCTTCGGGATCTCGCGTCTCGTCCATGTCGACCAGCTCGCGGCAGACCCGGGGGCGCTGCTGTTCGGCGCCGAGATCCTGATCGGCCTGGCCCTGCCGGCCATCCTCCTGCGCAAGGGCGAGCGCTTCAGCGGCTACGCCGTGACGGCGGGCTTCGCCATCCTGGGCGCGCTGGCGATCGGTCCGGTGACCTCGATCCTGCGCGGCATCGCCGACAGGTTCTGAACGGCAACGATCCGTTCACGTCGCGCGCCGTAGACTCCGCCTGAACGAAAGGGAGCCACGACCGATGAAGATCTTCCTCGACACCGCCGATATCGAAGAGATCCGGATCGCCGCCCGCTGGGGCGTGCTCGACGGGGTCACCACCAACCCGACCCTCTACGCCAAGGTGGGCGGCTCCTACGAGGAGATCCTCAAGGAGGTCTGCAAGATCACCTCCGGGCCGGTCTCGGCCGAGGTCATCAGCGACGACGTCGAGGGGATGCTCGAGGAGGGTCGCCACTTCGCCAAGCTGGCGCCGAACATCGTGGTCAAGGTCGCGATGAGCGAGAACGGCCTCGAAGCGATCTACCGCTTCGCCGAGGAAGGCATCAAGACCAACTGCACGTTGATCTTCACGGCGAACCAGGGGCTCCTCGCGGCGAAGGCCGGGGCGAGCCTCCTCTCGCCGTTCGTGGGCCGGCTCGACGACATCAACCAGGACGGCATGATCGTCATCCGCGAGCTGGTGGAGATCGTCGCCATCCACGAGCTGGACACCGAGGTCCTCGCCGCCTCCATCCGCAACCCGCTGCACATGACCCAGGCCGCGCTGGCCGGGGCGCACGTCGCGACGGTCCCGTTCAAGGTCCTCCAGCAGATGGTCCACCACCCCCTGACCGACAAGGGCATCGTCCAGTTCAAGAAGGACTGGGAAGGCGCTCGCGCCGCGGCGGCGTCCAAGGCCTGATCGCGTGCCGGCCCGGCCGGCCGACCGCGTTCTGCAGAACGACCGGTCCGGCCCTGGACCCCGTGTGCCAGACGACCCTCAGGCGGTCCTTGGTCACCGATCGACGCCGGCCGCCCCGGGCCGCACGCACGGGTCGCCCGCCCGCGCATGTCAGATGCATCCCCAGACGACCATCTGGCCGGGGATCTCTGACCAGCGACCGCCTGGTGGTCATCTGACAGGAGCTGATGCGCGGCGGTTCCCGTCCGGTGAGCCGTCGCCGCCCCGGGCCAAGCCGCGGCCCCCGCCAGCCCACCCGCGGTCAGGCGATCGCGCGGAACAGGCGCCGGAAGATCGGGCGGAAGCCGAGCCGCGGCCAGGTTCGGCTCGAGAGCAGGTTCGTCTCGCGCCAGTCGGTGATGACCGTCGGATAGCCCGCGTCGCGCGACCACGCGAGGACCGCCTCGCCGAGGACCCGGCCGGCTCCGAGGCCGCGCGCCTCCGGCAGCACGGCCGCGAACCCCAGGAAGCCGGCCCGGTCGGGCCGCACGATGCCGCGGTGCTCGGACGACATCTCGATGCCGCAGCCCACCGCGAAGCCGACCACGGCACCGTCGTGCTCGACGACGAACGTCGCGAAGCGCGGGTCATCGAAGTCCGCCTCGATGTCCGCGACCGACGCCTCGACCGTCGGCGGCGTCTGCATCGAGAAGACCGGCGAGCGCACCTGGTGCTCCGGCAGCGCGACGTCGATGCGGCCCATCGCCCCGATGTCGCGGCGCTCGGCCCGCCGCACGGTGAGCCCGTCGCGGGCCGTGGCCGTCATCCCGGCATCCGGCACCTCGCGGATGGCGTGGACGTGCTGCTGGCCGAACCCGACGCGGAACCATGCCTCCACGAGGGCCGGGTCGGTGGCCGGCACGATGGCGTAGTGGTTCGTCGCCCCCTCCTCGACCCAGCGGCCCGCGGCGAACCCGTACAGGTCGCGGACCGTCTCGGGGTCGAGCACCGCGTGGCCGGCCCCCTCCACCCAGCGGTTGGCACCCCACAGCGCGGCGCGCGGCGAGCCCAGGAGATAGCCCACCAGCTCGCCGCCGCGGCGGGCGACCGCGCCGGACGCCCCGTCGCCGGCCGCGATCGAGGCCACCTCGGCCCGCGCGAGGGCCGGATCCTCGTAGGCCGGCGAGAGGCCGGGCTCGGTCAGCCGCTGGACCCGGTGGCGGGCGGCCAGCAGGCGGCCCGCCTCGTCGAGCGCGTCGGGCGTGAACGGGCCGATCGTCAGGCCGTCGGGTCTGGGCATGGCACGCCCGATGGTACGGGCTCGCAGGCCGTTGACGAGCCCGCGCGGCGCGTCTATGCTCCGCTCATCCCGACCGGCACCCGCGCTGCGGCAGCGATTCCGCGCGCACCATCGCCCGGCCCCCTCCTTCACCCGTAGGTGACCCTTCCCATATGCCCGGACCAGGCCCAGACCAGCGCGATCGATCGCGCAACCGCCGTCCCCGCCGACGCAATCCCATCGGTGGCGGCCGCGCCCCAGTCACCGAATTCGAGGAGCAGCAGGAGCTCGAGGCCGCCCGTGAGCGGAACGACCTCGAGGTCAGCGACCTCCGCGAGATGAGCGTGTCGGAGCTCCGCCAGGTCTCCCGCGACCTCGAGCTCGAGACCGCCGCCGGAGAGCGCAAGGACGACCTCGTCGACCTCATCCTCCAGCGCCAGACGGAGCGAGCCGGCCACGCCTACGCGAGCGGCATCCTCGACATCGTCGACGAGGGCTTCGGCTTCATGCGCCGCCACGGCCTGCTGCCCAGCCCGGACGACGTCTACGTCAGCTCCAGCCAGGTGCGCCGCTTCGGCCTGCGCATCGGCGACCGCGTCGCCGGCGCCGTGCGCGCCCCGCGCGAGGCCGAGAAGTACTGGGGCATGCTCCGGGTCGACTCGGTCAACGGCGTCGACACCGAGACCGCCCGCCGCCGACCGGTCTTCGGCGACCTGACCCCGGTCCACCCGGACGTCCTGATCAACCTCGAGACGGACCCGAAGAACCTCAGCCAGCGGCTGATCAACCTCGTGAACCCGCTCGGCAAGGGCCAGCGCGCCCTCATCGTCAGCCCGCCGAAGGCCGGCAAGACGATGCTCCTCAAGCAGATCGCCAACGGCATCAGCGCCAACTACCCGGAGATGCTCCTCATGGTCGCGCTCATCGGCGAGCGCCCCGAGGAGGTCACCGACATGCGTCGCAGCGTCAAGGGCGAGGTCATCAGCTCGACCTTCGACGAGCCGACCGAGAACCACACCCATGTCGCCGAGATGGCGCTCGAGATCGCCAAGCGCCAGGTCGAGACCGGCCGCGACGTCGTGATCCTGCTCGACTCGATCACGCGGCTCGCCCGCGCCTACAACCTCGCCCTCCCGCCGTCGGGCCGGACCCTCTCCGGTGGCCTCGACCCGATCGCCCTCTATCCCCCGAAGCGCTTCTTCGGGGCGGCGCGCAACATCGAGGAAGGCGGCTCGCTGACCATCATCGGCACATGCCTCGTCGACACCGGCTCGCGCATGGACGACGTCATCTACGAGGAGTTCAAGGGCACCGGTAACTCGGAGCTCATCCTCGATCGCAAGCTCGCCGAGAAGCGGATCTTCCCGTCCATCGACGTGCAGCGCTCGGGCACCCGGCGCGAGGAGCTGCTCCTCGAGGAGGGCACCCTCAAGATGGTCTGGACCATGCGCCGGATGCTGTCCGCGGTCGGCGCCAACGAGGGCATCGAGATCCTGCTCAATCGGCTGGCCAAGACCCAGTCGAACGCCGAGTTCCTCTCGACGCTGACCAAGAGCCTCGACGCCTAGAGGGGCGGTCAGGCGGTCGCCGGACGCTGCGACGGTGCCCGGAGCCACCACAGAAGGGCAACTGTCACCGTTTCGCAAGCTTCTGGGGTTTGTCAGTGTCGCAACCTCCGTGGTACCGTTCGGGGTGATGTCGTAGCCCGAGAAGCGGGTAGCGGCCGCGAAGAGAGACCCCCAGCTCGATACCGCGACCCAGGACGGTCGACCCCCACTCCGAGATCCTCGCGCACCATCCCGCGCCAGCGACCGTCCCACACGCCAGGAGACCGTATTGCTGAATGCATCGGTCGGCGTCCAGCGCGTCATCGGACGGCTGCGTCGACCCAGGAGCCTCGGGCCCGACCCCGCTTCGACGCTCCAGACCCGGAGTGCGTCTGCTGCCCGCCAGGTGCGCGGCGGCGTGCGCTCCCTCGCCGTTGCCGCCCACCTCGCCCCCACCCATGACCGCCGCCGCCACCGGGCGCAGGCGGCGCCGCTCGGCAGTCGCGGACTCGTCGCCCGCCTCGGGCACGACCGGATCGTCGCCGTGGCCGTCGCGACCATCGTGCTCGGCGCATCGGTCGCGAGCGTGTCGGCCGGCGGCCCCGCGAACGGCGGCCCGATCGGCGGCCCGACCGGCGACGGCGACGCGGCCCGCATCCCGGCTGCCGCGGTCGGCGGCCTCGCCCGCAACGGCGCGATCGACGGGGACGACTACCAGAGCGTGAGCGCCGGGGACGGCGGTGCATCCGGCGTCGACGCGAACCTTGCCGCCGGCGATTCCGGCAACACGGTCACCGACAGCGCGACCGTGGCCGTCCAGGGCCCCTTCCTCGAGGACGGCACCCTCCTCAAGCCGATCGCCGTCGACACGGCCATCGAGGACGGCAGCGACCTCCTGCGGACCTACAAGGTGAAGTCGGGCGACACGCTCGTCGGCATCGCCGCCAAGTTCGACGTCTCGATGATGACGGTCTGGTGGGCCAACGACCTCAAGAACAAGAACGACCTGCACATCGGCCAGGTCCTCACGATCCCGCCGGTCACGGGCCTGGTCGTGACGGTCACGCCGAACGACACGCTCGACGCCTTCGCCGCGAAGTACAGCGTCGACAAGCAGGACATCCTCACCACGAACGGGCTCCAGGATCCGAACCTGGTCGTCGGCCAGGTCATCGTGATCCCGGGCGCGGCGGGCAAGGGCATCAAGATCCCGAAGCCGCCGGCCAAGACCACCATCACCCACACGACGCGCCACTCGAGCGGCGGCGGTGGCGGTGGCGGCTCGGTCCGACCGCCCACGACCTACAACGGCGGCCACTTCCTGTGGCCGGTGGTCGGCGGCGGCAACTACATCAGCCAGTACTTCCACTACGGCCACTACGCGATCGACATCGCCGCCGACTACGGCTCGACGGTGCGTGCGGGCGGCGGCGGGACGGTCATCTTCGCCGGCTGGAAGAGCAACGGCGGCGGCTACCAGGTCTGGATCGCCCACGGCTCGAACCTGTACACCACGTACAACCACATGTCGGCGATCACCGTCGGGCGCGGCCAGCACGTGGACCGCGGCCAGCAGGTGGGTCGCATCGGCCAGTCCGGCAACGCCACCGGCCCGCACCTCCACTTCGAGGTCTGGGTGGGCCCCGTCTGGGACGGCGGCACGCGCGTCAACCCGCTGGGCTACCTCTAGGTCGCTCGCCCCGGCGACTCGGTCTCCTCTCGCGGGATGGTCCGGACGCCATGCGAGAATGCGTCCGATGTTCCTCGACCGCGTGACGATCCGGGTCCGTGCCGGCGATGGGGGCGACGGGGCCGCGACGTTCCGACGTGAGGCCCATGTCCCGCGCGGCGGGCCCGATGGCGGCGACGGCGGCCGGGGCGGCTCCATCTACCTCGAGGTCGACCCCGGCCAGACCACGCTGCGCGACTTCCAGGTGAAGCGCCACTTCAAGGCGACGCCGGGCGGTCGGGGCGAGGGCTCGCGCCGGCACGGCAAGGCCGGCGACGACCTCGTCCTGACCGTCCCGCCCGGGACGGCCGTGTACAGCGACGAGACCGGCGAGCTCGTGGCGGACCTCGTGGCCCGCGGGCAGCGCGCGATGATCGCCCGCGGCGGGCGCGGCGGCCTCGGGAACACGCACTTCAAGACCTCCACGCACCAGGCCCCCAAGCACGCCCAGAAAGGCGAACCGGGTACCGAGGGGGCGTTCCGCCTCGAGCTCCGGCTGATCGCCGACATCGGGCTCGTGGGGCTCCCGAACGCCGGCAAGTCCACGATCCTCGCGGCCGTCACCGCGGCCCAGCCGAAGATCGCCGACTACCCGTTCACGACCCTCGAGCCGAACCTCGGGGTCATGGACCTCGGCGACGAGGACGAGCGCCGGCCGTCGATCGCCGACGTCCCCGGGCTGATCGAGGGCGCGAGCGCCGGCCTCGGGCTGGGCCACGAGTTCCTGCGCCACGTCGAGCGGACCCGCATCCTCGTCCACGTCGTGGACGGCTCGTCGCGCGACCCCGAGTGGGACCACGAGATCATCCGCGACGAGCTGGCGGCTCACGACCCGGCGCTCCTCGCCAAGCCGATGCTGATCGCCTTCAACAAGGTGGACCTGCCGGCGCGCCGCGGAGGCGTGGCCCGCGTTCCGCCGCAAGCGCGAGGCGGACGGTCTCGCCGTCGTCGCGCTGTCCGCGGCCACGGGGGAGGGCGTCGGCGCGTTCCGCGCCCGGCTCGCCGAGCTGCTGCCGGACCCCGCGGACATGGCGGAGCCACCCGAGCCGTCGGGGGTCGTGGTCCATCGCATCGAGGCGATCGGCGACGGCTTCACCATCGAGCCCGAGGAGGACGGCGTCTTCCGGGTCCGCGGCACGCGCATCGAGCGGATCGCGGCCCAGACCAATTTCGAGGTCGAGGAATCGGCCGAGCGCTTCCAGCGCGACCTCGCGAAGATGGGGATCGACACGGGGCTCCGGCGCGCCGGCATCGTGCCGGGCGACATGGTCCGCATCGGCGCGACCGAGCTCGAGTGGGAGCCCGAACCGTGGGACGAGCGGTGATCGGCCGACACCGGGGCCTGGGCGTCTTCGGCGGCACCTTCGATCCCATCCACCTCGCCCATCTCGCGGTGGCCGAGTCGGCCCGCGACAGCCTCGGGCTCGAGCGCGTGCTGTTCATGCCGGCCGGCGTGCCGCCGCACAAGCCGGACCAGGCGATCTCGTCGGGCGCCGACCGGCTGGCGATGGTCGAGGCGGCGATCGCCGGCAACCCGGCGTTCGAGGCCAGCCGGATCGAGCTCGACCGGCCCGGCCCGTCGTACACCGTCGACACGCTCGAGGCGCTCGCCGCCACGGATCCGGACCTCGTGCTGATCCTCTCGTCGGAGGCGTATGCAGGCCTGCCCACCTGGCACGAGCCGCGGCGCGTGCTGGAGCTGGCGCGGCTGGCGATCGCGCCGCGCGACGGCTACCCGGACGCCGGGCCCGAGCTCGTGGCCCGCCACTTTCCGGGGATGGAGGGACGGGTCGTGGTGCTCGACGGGCCGCGCATCCGACTGTCAGCCTCGGAGCTGCGGACGCGCGCCGCCACGGGACGGTCCCTGCGCTACCTGGTCCCGGATGCGGTGGCCGCCTATATCGGCGACCATGACCTCTACCGAACCACCAGGAGGGATGACCGATCGTGACCGAACCCGCGCTTCCGGCGAAGCCGAAGGCCGCCGCGAAGCCGAAGGCGACTGCGAAGCGCAAGACCGCCGCGAAGCCCAAGGCGACGACCAAGGCCGCGCCCGCCAGCGGGGCGCCGAACGCCGACGGCCTGCCGCGCCGGGCCGCCGCCCCGAAGGCCGACCAGGAGCCGCTCGCGCTCGCCCGCCGCATCGTCGAGCTGGCCGAGGACAAGAAGGCAGCCGACATCGTGCTGCTCGAGCTGTACCCGCTCACCACCCTCGCGGACTACTTCGTGATCTGCTCGGGCGGCTCGGAGCGCCAGATCGCGGCGATCGCGGACGGGATCGCGAGCGAGCTGCGCGACAGCAAGACCAGGCCCATCGGCCGCGAGGGCACGGCCGCGTCGCACTGGGTCCTGCTCGACTACGGCTCGGTCATCGTCCACATCTTCACGCCGCCCGAGCGCGACTACTACGGGCTGGAGAAGCACTGGTCCGAGGCGAAGACCGTCCTCCGCGTCCTGTAGCGGGGGTCGCGCGGCCGTCGAGGGCGGTTCGGGCGGGTACGGGGTGGCCAGTACCGTCGGGTCATGCCGGGGGATGACGGGCCGAGCCTAGATTTCGCGCATGTCGCCCATGCGAGACCGTTGCCCAGCCTGTGGTCGCCGGCTCATCACGACCCGGTTCGATACCACGTTCCGGTTGCCCGACCGGAGTGAGCGGCTGTGCTTCGGCATCCCCGGCGGCCTGTGCGAGGACTGCTCGCAGCTCTACATCGACCCCGACCTGATCGAGCTGCTCGACCTGGGCGAGGGCCGCTGCGTCTTCGCCATCGAGAGCGACCTCGTCGTCCAGGAGCAGGCCTGGTCCTCCTAGGCTGAGCGGCGCTCGCGGGCGCCGACGTGGTCGATCACCCAGAGCGTGAACGCCATCCGGCGCTGCTCGGTGGTGGCGAACGTCCCAGGCGCCCCCTTGATCAGCGCGTCGATCTCGAGCAGGCCGTCCAGCGCGGCGTGCAGCTCGGGGATCGTCCAGACCCGCGCCTGGGCTGCCAGCGTCCTCGCCCGGAACTCGCTGTTGATGGCCATCGCCCGCGCGGCCGCCGCGAGCGACTCGCCGGCGGCCAGGCGGTCGGCCATCTCGAGCAGCTCGCGGATCCGCCGGTGCAGGACCGTGATCAGCACCGGCTCGGGGGCGGTGTCGAGCAATCGCTCGAGCATGGTGAGGGCCGGCCCGGTCCTGCGCTCGCCGACGGCATCGCTGAAGGCCCAGATCGAGCCCGGGACCGCCTCAGCCACGAGGGCGCGGACGTCCTCGATCGTGACCGTCGCCCCGTCGCGGTAGAGCGCCAGCTTGTCGAGCTCCATCGACGCCGTCCGGGTCTGGTAGCGGCGCTCGGCGTCGCCCTGGCTGACGAAGCCGCCGATCCGCTCGGCCAGCTCCTTCGCGGCCCCCGGGGCGAGGGCCATGTCGCGCTCGTGCGCCTGCGCCGCGATCCAACCCGCGAGGTCGTTGGCCTTCGGCGACTGGCGGAACGCGACCACACCCTTGCGTTCCGCGATCGCGGCCGCCAGGACCTTCTGGGGCGGCGCGTCCCGCTTGGCCTTGCCCGTCTCGACGAGGTCGACGACCGCGAGGGCGTTGCCGGGCTGGATGACGTCCAGCATCGCGACGAGCGCGTCCTTGCCGGCCTTGCCGGGGGCGGCCACGCCAAGGTTCGCGACCACGGCCAGCGTCCCGCCGCCGAACATCACGCCAGTCCCCAGGCGTTCGCCCAGCTCGGCGACCTGCGCGGCAGCGTGGACCTTGTCGACGCGGGTGTCCCAGCGCTCGAGCGGGGCACCGACGTCGCCTGCCAGCCGGCTCGCGAACTCGCGGATCACGCGCTCCACGGCGAACTCGTCGTCGCCCCAGACGTAGGCGAGCGGGACGGTCGTCATGCGCGCGCCGCCGCGGCGCGGAGGGCGTCGCCGGTCCACGCGAGCCGGCGGACCTCGGCCGGCGCGACCCCGGCGGCCCGGCAGACATCGGCCTCGAGGCGTGCCGCGCGCGCCCGGACCGCCCGCAGGGCGTCATCGTCCCAGCCGGCGGCCTGGCGGTCGCCACCGGTCGGGTCCGGATAGCGCCGGCGCCACGACGCGAAGCGGGCGTCCATCGATTCGAGGCGCTGCCCGGCGCGCTTGTCGGCGTAGGCCACGATCCGCTCCTCGCGGCTCGCGAACGCGGCCCAGGTCTTGGACCGCTCGCCGTCGAGCAGGCGCGTCACCGGGTGGCCCGCGACAGCCCGCGCCAGCTCGGGATGGCCCTGGCGGGTCAGCCAGGCCGCCGATCCCTCGCCATGGGGGAGGCCGCGCGCCGGATCGCCGGCCGGCAGCGCCTTGTCGGCGTCGTGGAGCAGGGCCGCGGCCTCGACGAGTCGTCGGTCCACGGCGATCCCGCGTGCGTCGATCCGCGCCGCCAGCCAGCCGGCCACCTCGGCCACGGCGCGCGCGTGCCGCAGCAACCAGGGCGGGGGATCCAGGGAGAGCAGGAGGGAGGCGGCGTCCACCCGCCCCGGGACCGTCATCGGCTCGATGGTACCCGACGGTGGTGGTCGGCCTCGGGCGGAGGGCACTGGCCGGCGGCGGCCGCGTCGGCTCGCGTTCCGGGATGAGGGCGGCGTTCGGGATGCCGCAGCGGAACGCCGCGGCTCGCGCATCCGGCACCGCGGCGCGGGCGGCCACGGGACGCCCACCTTCCGCCCGCACCGTCATCCCGGCTGGGTCGAAGGTGGCCACGACGGTGCCGTCGAGGTCGGTCCGGAAGACCTGGGCGCCGGCGGCCGCCAGCCGTTCGAGCGTGGACGGCGCTGGGTGACCGTATGGGTTGCCCGCGCCAGCCGACGCGACGGCGACCCTGGGGCGCACGGCGTCGACGAACGCCTGCGTCGTCGCGGTCTTGCTGCCGTGGTGGGCGACCTTGAGGAAGTCGAGCCGAGGCAGCCGCTCCTCGAGCAACGACGGGTCGATCCCCTGCTCGACGTCGCCGGCCAACAGGAACCGGAACGTGCCGACCGAGCCGAGCAAAACGATCGAGACGTTGTTGATGCCGGTCCCGCCGTCGGGCGGTTCGGCCGGGACCTGGCCACGGATCGGCCAGAGCACGCGGAGGTCGATGTCATCCACGGCCAATCGATCGCCCCGGGCAAGGCCCATCCGGACGGGCGCCGCCGCGACCGCCAGCCGGCCGAGCCAGGCGGCATACCCAGGCCCGGGCCCGCGCATCCCGGGCTCGAAGACGCGCCCGATCCGATAGCGGTCGAGCAGTCGCGCGAGGCCGGCCACATGGTCTTCGTGGGGGTGGGTGAGGATGACGGCATCGATGCGCCGGTCCCAGGGCGGGATCCGCGCGTCGAGCTCGATCAGCAACCGGGCGGGGTCTGGCCCTCCGTCGATGAGCAGCCTGCCGCCGCGCGAGCCCTCGACGAGGATCGCATCGCCCTGCCCGACATCCATGACCGAGACGCGAGGGAGACCGACGGGGCGGGAGCTGACGACCGCGCCGCCCACGACGACGCTGACCGCGAGCGACACCACGGCGAGGCGCAGCACGCGGGGCGGTGAGGTCGTGGTCCGGCGCCCGCCGGGCCGAGACTCGGTGGGCCGTGGCTCGGCCGTCCGATCCCGGGCGGACGCGCGACCGCGGCGGCGGTGAAGGCAGACCCGGACGCCGAGGATCGCGGCGATCGTCGCGCCCGCCGCGGCCAGGGCGATCGGCGCTGGTAGCGTCACGCTCGCGAACGGGATCCCGGCGGCCGTGTCGACGATGGCGACCATCAGCCGGAGCGAGACCCAGCCCGGGAGGGCGAGCACCGCTCCGGCGACCGGTGGCGCCCCGAGCATCATCAGGACGCCACCGAAGAGGGCCACGAGTCCGGCGGCCATCGCCGGGGCGACGAGCGGGACGATGACGAGGTTGACCGCCGGCGCGAGGATCGCCAGCCGCCCGAACGCGATGAGGATCACCGGCAGCGTCGCCAGCTGGGCCGCCAGCGAGACCCCGAGGCTCTCGGCGAGCCAGCGCGGGACGTGTCCGCGGCCGAGCCGCTCGATCGCCTCGGTCGTCGGGGTGGCCCACGCGATGAGCCCGGCTGTCGCGAGTGCCGACAGCTGGAATCCCGCATCGCCGATCAGCCGCGGGTCGGCCAGGAGCAGGATCGCCGCGGCCCAGCCGAGTGCCGCCGCCGCGCGTCCGGCCCGACCCGATTCGCGGGCGAGCAGCACCACCCCTGCCATCGCCCCGGCACGGACCACGGAGGCCGACGCGCCCGCGAAGACGACGTAGGCGACGATCGCGGCCATCGTGACCACCGACCGCCGCCGCCGGCCCATCCGGCCCGAGCACGCCGCGACCGCGGCGGCCACGATCGCGATGTTCCAGCCCGAGATGGCGACCACGTGGCTCACGCCGGCCGTCGTGAACGCGGCTGCCAGGTCCCGGTCGACCCGATCGCGCAGGCCGATGAGGATCCCGGCGGCGAGGCCGGCCTCGGGTTCCGGTAGCACGGCGGCCAGCGCCGCGGCGGCGGCCTGGCGGGCGTCCTCGACGGCGTGCCCCGCATCGAACGGCCGCGGCGCGACCTCCATCGACGTGGCCGTGATCGTCCCGACGGCCCCGATGCGCTCGAGGTAGTCGCCATAGGACGAGGTGGGTCGCGGGCGGATCGGACCCTCGACGGTGACGATGTCGCCGGCCATGACCGCGGGATAGGCCGGCAGGGTCGCCGCCACCCGGACGACGGGCGTCGCACCCGGTAGCGATCCGAGCGTGGCAGTCTGACTCCCGTCGCGGGCGGCGCCGGTGGCTTCGACCGTGAACAGCCACGGGCCGCGGCCGTCCGGGACGGTGGCCGGCACCGCCGGACCCGCGCCGCCGACGATGAGCCGGGCCAGGATCAGCGCCGCCCCGAAGAGGACGACCCGCCCGGCGCGCTCGGCGCGCTCGGCACGGATCGCCCAAGCCGTCACCACGGCCGCCACGCCGAGAACGGTCAACGCGACGGCCCAGATCCAGGAGACGCTCGTGGCCGTCCAGGCGGCGGCGACCGCCCCCGTGGCCAGCCAGCCGCTGCGCGGCATCTCACCCGACCGTCACGAGCGGCTTGAGCTGCTCGAAGAGCTTCTCGCCGACGAGCTTGCGGGTCCGCAGGTCCTCGATCGCGACGAACCGGCCGGTCGACTCGCGCGACGCGACGATCTTGCCGGCCGTCACCGGCCCGATCCCGGGCAGGGCCTCGAGCTCCGCGCTGGTGGCTCGGTTGAGGTCGACCATGGGGGTGGCGCCGGGGCCCGTCCCGCCGGTCCCGTCGGCGCCCGCTCGCGACGGGCTGCTTGCCTGGGCGTCGTCGCGCGACGGCACCCGCACCTGGTCGCCGTCCTTGAGGATCGCGGCGAGGTTCAGCGAGCTCGCGCGCGTCGTGTCGACCCGCGGCCCGAACCCGCCGGCCGCCTCGACCAGGTCCCCGAGGCGCGCACCGATGGGAAGGTGGAAGACGCCGGGATGGGCGACCGCCCCGACGATCTCGACGACGACCCGATCGCCGTTCACCGACGTCATGCCGTCCACCGCGCTGGGTGCCGCGGCACCGGGGTAGGAGGCCGGCACCGGGGAGCCGCCATCGACCTCGAGCGAACCGCCGGTGCCCGAGCCGACGGCCACGAGGAACGACGCCAGCACGACGAGCCCGGCCAACGCGAAGATCGCGAATGCGGTCCGGGACGGTCGGGCCGGACTGCCGATGGCGTCGCTATCAGCGGTCGCGCCGCCTGGCGGGCTGCTCTCGATCGTGCGCCAGGGCGCCGGTGCAGGGTCCAAGGTCGAGCCCTCCCCGGCGGGATCGGCTCAGGCGGACTGGGCGCTCGCGACGCGACGTCTCGCCACGTTGGGGGCACTACCGACGTGGACGAGACGTCGTGGCAGACCCTACCGATGGGCGCTTAGCTGCGACTTATCCGGCCGCCGCAACATCCGGCATCATCAGGCGTCCCAACGCCGATCGGCCCCACCGCAAGACGGCCGGCTGGGCTCCACGACCGCCGAATCACGTTCGCATCGGGCGGGGAAGCGGGAGGGACACGCCATGGACCAGGCTCGACGGATCAGCGTCGGACTCCTCGTTGTCGCGTTTGCCGTCGCCGCCTGCGGATCCCAGGAGACCTCACCATCACCGTCGGCCGGCCCGAACGGGACGCCGTCCGCGACACCGTCGGCCGGATCGCCGGCCCCGTCCTCGTCGCCAGCCGCGAGCCCGTCAGGCCCGAGCGACGCATTCCTTGGCGCCGTCGTCAAGACCGTCAGCGGCGACGTGCGCATGCGGTCGGAGCCGCGCGTCAGCGACGACTCCGTCAAGTACGACCCGCTCCTCCCGCTGGGCACCGAGCTCCAGGTCGTCGGAGGCCCCGTCGAGGCGTCGGGGTACACCTGGTACCAGGTCGAACCGCTCGGGTTCACCCTCAAGAGTGGCGCTAGCCGCGCGTGGGTCGCCGCGGCAGACCACGACGGGACGCCGTGGATCGGCGTGGCGGAGCCGGCGATCACTGGCATCGATGTGGCGATGTCGGCCGTCTCCCGCCGACCGGCCGACGCGAAGCAGGCCCGCGCCGCGGCGACGGCGATCGATGCGTTCGGCATCGATATCTATCGCCAGATGCTGGCGGACCCGACCATCGACGGGGCCAGCCGGAACATGGTTTTCTCGCCGACGAGCATCGCCCTCGCCCTCGGGATGGTCCGGGCGGGCGCCAAGGGCACGACCGCCTCGCAGATCGACGACGTCCTGCACGCGAGCAGCCAGGCCACGCTCGGGCCTGGCTACGGCTCGCTGGAGCAGCTGATCGCGTCCCGCGACGGCACCTACCAGGACGACGAGGGCCACAGCCACGAGCTCGCTCTCAAGATCGCGAACAGCTCATTCGCGCAGAAGGGCTGGCCGATCGAGCAGTCCTTCCTCGACGAGATCGCCCGGACCTTCGGGTCGGGCCAGCAGCTCGTGGACTACACGGCCGACCCGGATGCGGCACGCCAGACGATCAATGCCTGGGTGAGCCGCCAGACCGAGCGCCGCATCCCGAAGCTCCTCGGCAGCAACGACGTCACCACCGGCACGCGCCTGTACCTGGTCAACGCCGTCTACCTGAAGGCGAACTGGCTGGTCCCGTTCGCTGACGGCGAGACCACCGCACGACCTTTCCACCGGTCGGCGACCTCCGTCAGCGACGTGCCGACGATGCGGCTGTTCGGCGGGCAGGAGGTTCCCTACGTCAAGGGCGCCGGTTGGCGGGCCACCGAGCTGCGATACCGCGGCCCGGGCGACACGCCCCCGCTCGCCATGACCCTGATCATGCCCGACGACCTGGCCACGTTCGAGTCCAGGCTCAGCGGCGCGCAGGTCGGACAGATCGCGGCATCGCTCGCCAAGGAGCGGACACGCCTCGCCAAGGACATCAGCTACGGCCCGCAACCGGAGGACTGCGGCTCGTATCCGTACAGCCTGTCGCTCTTCATGCCGCGCTTCAGCATCGATACGCGGGCCCAGCTCAAGGGGCTCTTGGCCGCCCTCGGGATGCCCGACGCATTCAGTGCCGGCACGGCCGACTTCTCGGGGATCCACCGACCCACCAGCCAAAGCGACACGCTCTACATCGGGAACGTCATCCACCAGGCGAACATCGACGTCGACGAGAAGGGCACCGAGGCGGCCGCTGCGACCGCGATCGGGATGGACACTGGTGGTTGCACCGGGCCGCAGCCGGCGAAGGAGGTCACGCTGCGGCTCGACCACCCGTTCTTCTTCGCCCTGCGCGACCTGGAGACGGGAGCGATCTTGTTCGCGGGCCGCGTGGTCGACCCGGCCGCGACGAGCTGATCTGCGCGGGCAACGACGAAACCGGACATGAAGAACGGTGGATCAGGCGAGTGCCTCACCCACCGTTCAGGTGATCGGGTCGATCGACGGCACGCGGGCCGTGCGCCTACTTCGTCGGAGCGAGGCTCCGGCCGAGGTCGTCCGCGACGCAGTCGTCGAGCCGTCGGACCGCGGCCGCGCTGCGGCGGCTGACCACGGCCAGGCTGTTGGCCAGGGCCCGCCGGACGAAGGGCGTCCCGGCCGGGCGGCCGGCGCGGGCCTCGGCCACGAGCTGTGCATGCTTGAGCTGGCGGGCCTGCTCATTGGCGACGTCCATGGCGATCAGGGCCCAGTGGTTCATGTCGTCCTCCTGTGGACGGGCGGGGGCAAGTGGTCGAGCGGCCTAGCGGCGGTGCTCGTCCAGGTCGAACTCGCGGGAGTCGGCACCCGTGCGGAGGGCCGAGAGGTCCAGCAGGACGATGGCGCCGACGAGTCCGATGATGATGGCGATGGCGTCCATTGGGACCTCCGCTTCCTCCGGTCGATGTAACCGGTAAATGTCTCTTAATGGGTTAGGTGCATCGTAGAGGGTTGCGTGTAACCTGTCAATAGGCGTAATGTGGTTACGCGATGAACACTTCGTCAACCATCCAGCCCGCGCCGCAGGGCCACGCCCACGACGTCAGCGTCGATACCACCTTCGACTTCCTGAACACCCTGGACACCGAGGATGGTTTCCCCGTCGAGAAGCTCCCCACGCTCGATCTGGCCCTCGGCTGGTTCGCCGACCGAGGCCTGATCCACGTCGAAGGCGCCGACCGGGCGCGCCGCGAGGCCGCCGACCGGCCCGATGTCGCCGCGCGGGACATCGACCGCGTGCACACCGTCCGCGGGGCCCTGCGCGAGGTCGCCGACGCCGTCGTCGAGCACCGGGTCCCGCGCGGGAGCGCGCTGTCGGAGGTCAATCGAGCCCTCCACGCCCGCCAGGTCATCGAGCTCGTGGCCGCCTCGGACGGTGTGCACGTGGACCATCGCCACGTGGGCGACCCGGTCGACGACGCGCTGGCCAGGTTGAGCGATGCCATGGTCCGCGAGCTGACCAGCGGCCAGCCGGAGCGCATCCGCGTCTGCGCCAGCGACACCTGCAACTGGGTCTTCTACGACGCCTCGCGCACGGCCCGCCGCCGCTGGTGCGACATGGCCACCTGTGGCAACCGCGCCAAGCAGGCCCGCCATCGCGCCCGGACGAAGGCCGATGCCGGGACCGAGGCCGCGGAGGCTGCGGGCCAGACCGCCTGACGAGGCCGCCGAACCGTCTGTCCGCGGGGCCCCACCTATACTCCGCCGGTGACCGAGCCTGACCCGTCCGACGTCGATCCCGCCGCCTATTGGGAGCGACAACACCAGGAGTCGACGCTTCGGGCGGTCGGCCAGGCCGGGCTGCCCGAGGAGCTCAACCGCTGGCTCTACAAGATCGGCCGGCGCAACGTGCAGGCCTTCCTGGCGCGCAACGGGTTGCGGACTCTCGACGGGCTGGCGGTCTTCGACGTCGGCTCAGGCACGGGCTACTGGGTGACCACGTGGCTCGAGATGGGCGCCTCGCGGGTGGACGGCTGCGACTTCGTGCCGGAGGCCGTGGAGCGCCTGCGCCAGCAGTTCCCCGCCGCGTCGTTCTCGCTCGGTGACATCGCCGAGCCCGACACGATCCCCGCGCAGCGGGGCTATCCGTTCGTGACCACGATGAACGTGCTGCTCCACGTCCTCGACGACGGGCGCTTCGCGGATGCCGCCTCGAACATCGCGGCGGCCGTCGCCCCGGGCGGGCACCTGCTCCTGGCGGAGCCCGCGCTGGCGCTGCCGCTGCCCGCGCCGGTCGCGCCACGGAAGCCCGGCGCCGCGTCCGTCGCCCGCCCCCTGGCGCAGTACCGGGCCGCGTTCGAGGCGGCCGGCCTGGAGCTGGTCGACGTCGGGGCGAGCACGGTCGTGGCCGCGAACCCGATCGAGCGCGGGCTGCCCGACTATGGCAAGCGCGCGCGGCGCTGGTCCGCGGTCGGCCGCCGGGCGCGCCGCGGACCGCGCTGGGCCGCTGCGACCGGCGCCTACCTGTCCATCGCCGACCGGGTCCTGATGCGCTCCGGACAGGCACCGTCCGGCAAGTTGATCCTCTTCCGCCGACCTGCCGCCTGAGCCCGCCGCGGCCGCACGGTATGCTTCGCTGACCCGACCCGCATCCCGGCAACGCCGGCCCCAGGAGCATGCATGGCCGTCCTGATCACCGGTGGCCTCGGCGTCATCGGCCGCCGCCTCACCGAGCACCTCCGCGAGCGCGGCTACGACGTCAAGGTCACCGACGTCGCCATCCGCAAGGAGACCGATTACCTCCGCGCCGACGTCACCCGCTACGAGGAGCTCTCCGAGGTCTTCCGCACGTGGAAGATCGACCACATCTTCCATCTCGCCGGCGAGGTGGGGCGCGAGAACGGCGAGCAGTTCCCGCGGCGCTGCGTCGACATCAACGTCAGCGGCACGCTCAACCTGATCCAGCTCGCGATGGAGCACGATGCGCGCCTGTACTTCGCCTCGACCAGCGAGATCTACGGCGATCACGGCTCGGAGCTCGTCGTCGAGACCCTCGAGACCGACACCGTGCTCCAGCCGACCAACGTCTACGGCTGGTCGAAGCTCCAGGCCGAGCACTACCTGCGCCACTACAGCCAGAGCCAGGGCCTCAAGGCCGCCAGCATGCGGTTCTTCATGTGCTACGGCCCCGGCGAGCGGCCGGACCCGTACCGGAGCGCGATGACCAACTTCATCGACGCGGTCCGCCACGACCGCCCGATCACGGTCCACCGCGGGACGTCCCGGAGCTGGTGCTACATCGACGACATCGTTGCGGGCTGCCGCAGCCTGATGGAAGGCTGGGACGGCCGTCAGTACGAGGCGTACAACCTGGGCCGCGCCGACCCGCGGCCGATGACCGAGGTCGCCGAGCTGATCTGCCGGCTGCTCGGCAAGCCGACGGACCTCATCCAGCTCGCCGACCCCGGGCCGCTGGTCACGCCCGTGAAGAACGCCTCGTTCGACAAGGCACGCGAGCAGCTGGGCTACGTCGCGCAGATCGACCTCGAGGACGGCGTGCGGCGGACGATCGCCTGGCAGGAGGCGACGTTCCCCTGATCCAGCCGTCCGACCCATCCACCCAGGCTCCGGGGATGCGCGTCCTCGTCACGGGCGCCGGTGGGTTCATCGGCCGCCACGTGATCGCCGCCTGTCCCTCCGACTGGGCGGTCACGGCCCTCTCGCGCCAGGACCTGCCGGACCCGCCGGGCGGCAGCGCCGTGCGCATGGCCGATCCGCTCGGGCCTCTGCCGGAGGCGCTGGTGGGTCCGTTCGACGCCGTCATCCACCTCGCCGGCAACGCCGACCACGGGCTGGCGGTCCGCGAGCCATGGGCCGACCTGGCCGCCACCGGTGGAGTCGCCGGGGCGCTGCTCGGGCGGGTGAGTGCCCGGCGGATCGTGCTGCTCTCGTCCGCTGCGGTCTATGCCGGCAGGACCGGCCGCGTGGACCCGTCGATGCCCGTCGACCCGCCGATGGCCTACGCGCTCTCGAAGCTCTACGTCGAGGGGCTGGTGCGGTCGCTGGTCGCCGACGGCTCCGCCACGAGCGCGTTGGTCGTCCGCCTGTACAACGCCTACGGACCGGGCGAGCGTGCGACCAGGCTGATCCCGCGCGTGGCCGCGGCGCTGCGCGCCGGGACGGCGTTCACGCTCAGCGGGGCGGTGACCTCGCTCTCGGACCCGGTCCATGTCGCCGATGTCGCCCGCGCGCTCGTGGGCGCGGTGACCGCCGCCGGCACTGGCGCCGGACCGGTCGCCACCTACGACCTCGCCGGCGGCGACCCGCACCCGCTGCCCGAGCAGGTCGAGCGCATCGCCGCCGCCCTGGGCACCCGGCCGCCCAGCATCCGCCTCGCACCGGATCCGGACCAGACGCCGATCGAGTTCTGGAGCGATCCCGCGCCGCTCGTGGCCGACCTGGCGCTTGGCCGCCTTACCCCGCTCGCCGAGGGCGTCCGCGCGTACGCCGACGCGGCCGGCTGGAGCGTGCCTCCAGCCTGAGGCTCAGCGCGGGCCGACGATCCGGCGCGCCAGCCGGCGGACCCGTCGCATGGCCGCCCGGGGCGCTCGGCGAAGCCGTGCCGCGCCGGCCTTCACCGGACCGGGCGTCGCCGCAAGAACGACGGCCCTGGTGGCCGGGCCCTGCGCCGGCAGCGCCAACCCCGCCCGGAACGACGCCCGCAGGAGCGCCCGCGCGATGTCCGGCATCCCGATCGTCGTGTAGTGGGCGCTCATCCGGGCCAGCGTCGACGCGACCGCCGCCGGGTCGTCGGCGCGCAGCCGAGCCACCAGCGAGCCGTCGCGCAGGCGGGCGCGGCGGACCTGCGACTTCGACGCGCGCATGAGGGGCTTGTCGGCCGACAGCGCCGCGCCGTGGACCCGGTAGCGGAGCGTGGCGCCGGGCAGGTAGCGGGCGCGATGGGTCTTCAGGACGCGCAGCCACATGTCGCCGTCGACGTCGGCGCGGAGCGTCTCGTCGAACGGGCCGACCTCGTCGAAGATCGCCCGCGGCATCATCACGGTCGAGCCGTTGACCGGGTTCGCCCAGTAGACCGACACGAACAGGTCGGGGTGGACCGTCGGGACATCCGAGAGGTCGCGCAGGTCGCGCCCCTCGGCGTCCATGGTCACGAAGCCCGTGTAGCAGAACCCCAGGTCGGGTTCCTCGAGGAACGCGGCCACCTGCCGGCGCAGCTTGCCGGGCAGGAAGACGTCGTCCGAGCTCAGCCAGCAGACCAGCGGACCGCTCGCCGCCCGGATGCCCTCGTTGAGCGCGTTCGCGGCGCCGCGGTTCGGCTGGGCCAGGTGCACGATCGCGTCCCCGAACCCATCGAGGATCCGCGGCGTGGCGTCGGTGGAGCCGTCGTCGACGACGACGAGCTCCACCTTCGGGTAGTCCTGCTCGAGCACGCTCCGGATCGCCGCCTCCAGGTACGCCGCCTGGTTGTAGGTCGGGATGACGACCGTGACGAGCGGCTCGGCGGCGGTGCCCGGATTCACGCTTGCCTGACGATGTCGACCGAGATCTCCACCGCCGTGATCGTTCCCCGGTTCTCGAGCCAGTGGAGCGTGTCCCGATCCTCGGGCCAGCCGACGCCCGGCCCGTAGTCGGTCGCGACCCCGTTCCGGTGGTCGGTGATCGTTCCCTCCAGGACGTACACGGTTCCTGGCCTGCCGATGTGGTCGTGGATCGGGCCGAAGACGCCGCCAGGCTCGATGGTCACCATCCGCGTTCGAAGCTGGCGCCCATCCATGCCCTCGATCTCGGGGCCAAGGTCCACCGTGGCCAGCAGTTGCACGGTCACACCCCTGGTCGCGGGTGCCACCTGTCCATCGCCCATCGTGCTCTCCTCTGTCATGCCGGAAGTCTAGGCAGCCAGCAGATCTTGCGGGTCGCGCCCGGCGCCCGGGACCGCCCGCGCGACTCGAGAGGTTCGAGCGCTCCGGCACTGGCGGACGCGATCCCGCGGCGCCATCGTGGAAGCTCGGAGGTGCCGATCATGTCCACCGTGCTGGCCCCGACCCGTCCGTTCGATCACAGCGACGATCTTCGGGCACTTGCGTCCGCGCGGCGCGATCGCGTGCGGTTCGTCGATGTGCCGGAGCATCGGTTCCTTGCCGTCGACGGCGACGCCGTGCCCGGGAGCCCGGGATTCACCGACGCGATCGGCGCGCTCTTCGGCATCGCGTACCCGCTCCACTTCGAGCTTCGCGGGCGCGGCGTCACCGGCCATCGGATCGGGATGCTCGAGGCGCTCTTCTGGTTCACGCCGGAGGAGCTGACCGCGGATGAGACGACGGAGGCCAAGGCGGACCAGGTGTGGTCGTGGCGGATGCTGCTGGCCGTGCCCGATGCGGCTACCGACGGCGAGGTGGCCGCGGCCATCGCGGACCATCAACCGCGACCGTTCGCCGGCTGCGTCTTCCCACTGCACTGGGCGGAGGGGCCGAGCGCGCAGATCCTGCACGTGGGCTCCTACGAGCAGGAGACGCCCACCGTCCGACGGCTGCACGCGGCGATCGCGGACGCGGGCCTTCGGCCCCATGGTGCGCACCACGAGATCTACCTCAACGATCCCGGCCGCGTCGGCGAGTCCCGGACGAAGACGATCCTGCGACAGCCGGTGATCGCGACCTGAGGACCGGCCGCGCGACCCTGCGCTGGCGGTCCGCTACGTCTCGGCCGAGACGGCATCCGCCGACCCGGGATCGAGCGGGTCGAGGCCCTGGAGCTTGCGCAGCCGGTCGATCCGCGCCCCGATCGAGGGGTGCGTCGAGAGCAGCCCGGCCCGCCTGTCGCTCCCGGCCTTGACCGGATTGCGGAACCACAGGTG
Source organism: uncultured Chloroflexia bacterium (assembly GCA_963813335.1). GTDB lineage: Bacteria > Chloroflexota > Limnocylindria > Limnocylindrales > CSP1-4 > SPCO01. Next base: position 198,375 of record CAWEYL010000003.1, on the reverse strand, counting down.
CTGCGTCCCGCGGTTGGCGCGATCGAGCGGATCGGTGTCGCTCGCGATGTCGGTCAGCGCGCGCTCGAGCGCACGGGGGTTGCGCGTGAATTCGACCGAGGTCGCGTCCGCGAGGTACTCGCGCTCCCGGCTGGACGCCGCCTGCACGAGCAGCGAGAACAGCGGAGCCAGCAGCCGCAGCAGGGCCGCCACGATCAGCAGGAACAGACCCACGGCGAGCCCCATCGCCAGGGTCGCGGCCGCGCTCTTGTCGTCGCTCTTCCAGATGAACGCGCCGTTCCTCCAGCCCTCGATGACCATCCGCAGGAAGCCGTCCGTGACGAGCGCGACGATGCCGACGAGGACCGCGATGTAGAGCGCGTAGCGGGTGTCGAGGTTGCGGATGTGGCCGAGCTCGTGGCCGATCACGCCCTGGAGCTCCTCGCGGTCCATGTGGTCGGCGAGGCCGCGCGTGACCGCGATCGAGGCGTGTGCCGGGTCGCGACCCGTCGCGAACGCATTCTTGCTGCCGTCGGGGACCACGTAGACCCTGGGCATCGGGATGTCCGCCGCGATCGACAGTTCGCGGACGACGTCGACGAGCGTGCGGTCGGCGATCGGGTCGGCCTCGTGGGCGTCGGAGGTCCCGAGGATGACGGACGCGCCGAACCGGTTGGCACCGACCGCGGCACCGATCCCGACGAGCCCGGCGAGGAACGCCACCCACAGGCCGGGGATCGGGTCGAGCGTGAGCGTCACCGCGATGATCTCGGAGGTGGCCGCGACCACGCCGACCAGCGTGACCAGCAGCAGGACGCTGTTGCGCCGGTTCGCGGCGGCCTGCGCCACGAACGTGCCGCCCGCCGCCCGGCGCGAGTCGATCGTCGCGACGCCGAACGCCAGCAACGGCACGACGATCACCGCGACGACCGCGACCCACGGCAGGCGCTCCGTGGCCTCGCCGCCGAGCACGACCCGGATCAGCCGGATGGCGATGTCGACCACGACCACGGCGGCCGCGGCCGAGATGACGATCGCGACCGCGAACGCGATCACCGAGCCGAGGCGCGCACCGACCGGCGTCGGGTCGTCGTCGGTCGAGGGCGTCGTGACCGCGAGGACCCAGAGCGCGATGCCGGTCGCGGCCGCGGCGACGAGCAGCACGCGGTCGGCGGCGAGCCCCCGGTTCGCGGAACCGGCGATCAGCGCGGTCCCGGCCGTGATCGCCATCCAGCCGAGCCCGGCACCGGCGAGCGCACGACGCAGCGCCGGCGGCCGCGGGTCGATCGTCACCGCGATCGCGAGGGCGGTGACCGCGACACCCAGCAGGATCAGGAACAGCGTCGCCCACCAGGGCAGGTCGGCCGGCCCCTGCGGCGCCGTGAACAGCGCGAGCAGGTACGCAATCGTGCCGATGCTCGCGACGAGGAGGATCAGCGGGGAGACGCGGGCCATCATGCCGGCCGCCTCGCCGTCAGTCGCGGACGACGATGTTGACGAGCCGGCCGCCGCCGGCGTGGATGACGCGGTCCGGGGTCCGCCCCGCGAGCGCCGCCACCACCTTCGGGCTGGCCAGCGCGGCCGCTTCGAGCGCGGCTGCGTCGATGCCCGTGGGGACGGTCAGCTTGTCGCGCAGCTTGCCGTTGACCTGGACCGGGACCTCGCGGGTCGCCTCGGCGGCGGCCGCACGGTCGACCTCGGGCCAGGACTGCGTATGGATCGAGCTCCACGGCTCGCCGGCGGCGGCGAGGCGGCGGCTCCAGAGCTCCTCGGCGATGTGGGGCGCGGCCGGGGCCAGCATCAGCAGGAGGAGCCGGATGGCCTCGTCCCATTCGGCGGAGCCCGCGACGGCCGTCCCGCGGTAGCGGAACAGCGTGTTGGCCAGCTCCATGAGCTTCGCGACCATCGTGTTGAAGTGGAAGGCCTCGTAATCCGCCGTCACGGCCCGCAGCGTCCGGTGGGCGGCTGCGCGGATCGCCTCCCGCGCCGTCGCCTCGGTCTCGCCGGTGGGCAGTGACCCGGGATCGGGGTCGCCGGGCTCGCGGCCGTGCGGGTCGATGCCCAGCGTCCACACGCGGTTGAGGAAGCGATGGACGCCGCCGATGCCAGTCGGGCTCCACGGCCCGCCCTGGTCCCACGGGCCCATGAACATCAGGAAGAGCCGGACCGTGTCGGCGCCGTAGCGCGCCACGAGCTCGTCGGGGTCCTGGACGTTGCCGCGGGACTTCGACATGCGCTCGCCGTCGGCGCCCAGGATCTGCCCCTGGTTGAACAGCCGGATGAACGGCTCGCGCTCGGTCATCAGGCCGATGTCGGCCATCGCCTTCGTCCAGAACCGCGCGTACAGGAGGTGCATGACCGCGTGCTCGGCCCCGCCCGTGTACTGGGCGACCGGGGTCCAGCGCTCGACCATCGCGCGGTCGACCGGGCCGTCCTCCTTGTCCGGGGTCAGGTAGCGGAACCAGTACCACGACGAGTCGACGAAGGTGTCCATCGTGTCGGTCTCGCGCCGCGCGGGACCGCCGCAGCGGGGGCAGGTCACGTCCACGAACGCCGCGTCGTGGTTCAGCGGGTTGTCACCGCTGCCCTTGTAGTCGACGGTCTCGGGCAGGCGCACCGGCAGGTCGGCGTCGGGGACCGGGACGATCCCGTCGGTCGGGCAGTAGATGACCGGGATGGGCGTGCCCCAGTAGCGCTGCCGGCTGATCAGCCAGTCGCGGACGCGGTAGGTGACCCTGGGCTCCGCGCTGGCTGTTTCGGCCAGCTTCGCCACGATCGCCTTGCCGCCCTCGTCCGCGAGCAGGCCGTCGTAGGGACCGCTGTTGACGAGCCGCTCGTCGGCGGCGTGGGCGATGAAGGCCGCGTCCATCGGGTCGTCGGCGGCGATGCCGGGGGCCGCCACGACGCGGCGGATCGGCAGCCCGAACTTGACCGCGAACGCGAAGTCGCGCTCGTCATGGGCCGGGACCGCCATGATCGCGCCCGTGCCGTAGCCGGACAGGACGTAGTCCGCGATGAAGATCGGGATCCGCTCGCCGTTGACCGGGTTGATCGCGTCGGCGCCGAGCGCCACGCCGGTCTTCTCGCGGTCGGTCGAGAGCCGGTCGATCTCGGTCCGGCGGCGCGCCTGCTCCACGTAGGCCGTCACCTCGGTCCGGCGGTCGGGGTAGGTCAGCGTCGGGACCAGCGGGTGCTCCGGGGCGAGGACCATGAAGGTCGCCCCGAACAGCGTGTCCGGGCGGGTCGTGAAGACGCGCAGCCGGTCGCCGCCGGGCTGATGGTCGTCCGGGGCGGTCGCGAAGTCGATCTCGGCGCCCTCGGAGCGGCCGATCCAGTTCGTCTGCTGGATGCGGATGGGCTCCGGCCAGTCGAGGCCGTCGAACCGGAGCAGCTCGTCGGCGTACGCGGTCGTGCGCAGGAACCACTGCTCCAGGTCGCGCTTCTCGACGGGCGCGCCGCAGCGCCAGCAGTGGCGGTCGGCGCCCTCGACCTGCTCGCGCGCGAGCGTCCCGTCGTTGGGGCACCAGTCCACCGGCGACATCGCGCGATACGCCAGGCCTGCCTCCAGGAACCGCAGGAACAGCCACTGGTTCCAGCGGTAGTACGCGGGGTCCGCGGTGACGACCTCGGTGTCCCAGGCGAAGGTCGCGCCCATCGTGCGGAACTGGCGGCGCATGTTCTCGATGTTGGCCATCGTCCAGGTGAACGGGTGGCCGCCGTTCTTGATCGCGGCGTTCTCGGCCGGTAACCCGAACGCGTCGAAGCCGATGGGGAAGAACGTGTTGAAGCCGTGCATCCGCCGGAAGCGGGCGAGCGCGTCCGACGGCGTGACGATGTACCAGTGCCCGATGTGCAGGTCGCCCGACGGATACGGGTACATCGTGAGCAGGTAGTACTTGGGCTTCGACTCGTCGTCGAGGTCCGTCTCGTACAGCCGCAGCTCCGCCCAGCGCGCCTGCCAGCGCGGCTCGATGGCCGCGGGGTCGTAGCGCTCGGTCCGGGTCCGCTGGTCGGTCGTGTCGGTCTCGGTCACGGTCTCGCTGCCTCGGAGACGGGACACCCCCCGCCGTTGGCGAGGGGTGGGGTTCGGCGGTCATGCTTGGTGGAGCTACGGGGACTCGAACCCCGGACCCCCTGCATGCCATGCAGGTGCTCTTCCAGCTGAGCTATAGCCCCACGGAAGGCGGAGTGTAGCAGGAGGGTCGGCCGCCGGCCGACGAGGGCTCCCGACCGAGCCGCCCGACGCGGCCTCCCGACGCGGCCCGACGCCCCGGCCGCGGTGTCATCATCCGCAGGTGACCGGCTTCGACCTGCTGCTCCGCGGCGGGACCGTCATCGATGGCACGGGCGCGCCGGGGCGGCGAGCCGACGTCGGCGTGCTCGGCGACCGGATCCTCGCCGTCGGCGACCTCGGCGCGGTCGATCCGGCCGAGGTGGAGCTCGTCATCGACGCGAGCCGACGGGTCGTCGCGCCCGGCTTCATCGATCCGCACGGGCACTCGGACGGGTCCGTCCTGGTCGACGCCGGCCTCGACAGCCACCTCTCGCAGGGTTTCACGACGCAGCTCTCGGGCAACTGCGGCGAGAGCCTCGCCCCGATCACGCCCAGGGGGCGCGAGCTCGTGGAGCTCTCGTTGCGGCCGAACGGGCTGACGGCCCGCTGGTCGTCGTTCCTCGACTACCTCGACGAGGTCGAGCGCCAGGCACTCGGCATCAACGTGGCGTTCCTCGTCGGCCACGGGACCGTCCGCGGCTCGGTGCTGGGTGCGGATGCGCGCCCGCCGACGGCGGCCGAGCTGGCGGCGATGGTCCGCGAGGTCGATGCCGCGATGGATGCCGGCGCGATCGGCCTCTCGAGCGGGCTCATCTACGCCCCCGGCCTGCATGCCGACCTCGCCGAGCTCCAGGCGCTGGCCGCCGCCGCCGCCCGGCATGGCGGGCTCTACGCGACCCACATGCGCAACGAGGCCGCCGGGCTGTTCGACGCCCTCGACGAGGCGGTCGCCACCATCCGCGGTGCCGGCGACGGCGCGCGGCTCCAGGTGTCGCACCTCAAGTGCGGCTCGCGCGAGGTCTGGGGCCGCGGCGCCGAGGCGGTCGCCGTGCTCGAGCGGGCGCGCGCCGAGGGCCTGGACGTGGCCGCGGACCAGTACCCGTACACGGCGGCCGCGACCACGTTGACCACGATCCTGCCGCCGGCGCTGCTGGGGCTCGGCGTCGATGCCTGCGTGGCGGCGCTCGCCGACCTCGAGGTGCGGGCCCTCGTCAAGGCCGAGATCGACCGGGGGACCTCGGGCTGGGAGGACATCGCCCGCGACCCGGGCTGGGGGTCCATCACGATCTCGTATGCGGCGAGCCACCCTGATTGGTCGGGGCGCACGCTCACGGAGCTCAGCGACGACCTCGGCCTCCATCCGGCGGACGTCGCCTTCGAGGCGCTGATGGACGACCGGCTGGACGTCTCGATCGTCATCGACTGCATGAGCGAGGCCGATGTCGAGGCGATCATGGCCGTGCCCTGGATCGCGGTCTGCACCGACGCCGAGGGCCGGCGTCCCGGCCACGCCGTCCTCGACGCTGGACGGCCGCACCCGCGGACCTACGGCACCACGGCCAAGGTCCTCGGGACGTACGTCCGGGAGCGCGGCGTCGTGCCGCTCGAGACAGCCATCGCCAAGCTGACATCCGTGCCCGCGGCCCGCCTGGGCCTGCGCGACCGCGGCGTCGTCCGCGAGGGCGCCGTCGCGGACCTCGTCGTCTTCGACCCGGCGACCGTCGACGACGCGGCGACCTACCTCACCCCGGCCCGCCATCCGGGCGGCATGGATCACGTGATCGTCAACGGCGGCCTGGCCGTCGAGGACGGCCGCGAGACCGGCGTCCGGACCGGCCGACTGCTGCGGCGAGGCGCGTGACCGCCGCCGCCGAGACCCCGGCCGTCGTGGACCTCCCCGGCGGTCCGCTCCGCTACACGCTCCGCCGCTCGCCGCGTGCCCGCACCCTGCGCGTGGTGATCCACCCGGATCGTGGGGTCGTGGTGACCGTGCCAGCGCGCCGTCGGCCGGGCTGGGACGACCCGGAGCGCCATGTCACGTCGTTCCTTGCCCAGCGCGAGACGTGGCTCCGCCGCCATCTCGCACGCCAGGCGGCGGCCCGGGCGGAGCTCGCGTCGCTGGGCGGGCTGCAGGACGGCGCCTGCCTCCGCTACCGCGGCACGCTGCATCGGCTGCACCTGATCCCGGCTGGGAGCGCCCGACGCTCGACTGTGGCCTGGTCGGCAGGCACCGACGAGCCGGCCCTGATCGTGCGGGTCGCGGCCGCCGACCGGCGCCCGGTCGCGGCCGTCCTCGAGGCGTGGTTCCGGACACGCGCCCGGGCCGAGATCGAGGCGCAGGTGGCGGGTCACGCATCGGCGATGGGCGTCGAGCCCGTCGCCGTGGCCCTGCGGGATCCGAGGTCGCGCTGGGGGAGCGCCTCGCGCGCGGGCCGGCTCTCCTTCTCGTGGCGCCTGGTCCTCGCTCCACCAGAGGCGCTGGAGACGGTCGTGATCCACGAGCTCGCGCATCTGCGCGTCTTCGGCCACGGCCCGCGCTTCTGGGCCGTCGTCGCCGGGCAGCGCCCCGACCACGTCACGTGGCGGCACTGGCTGCGCGACCACTCGATGGAGCTGCACGGGGCGCTCGCAGGCTAGTTCACCAGGACCGGACCGGCGCCGAAGGCCGTGACCGTCTGGCCGTCCCACGACAACGGGTCGATGTCGAGCTCGTCCGCGCACTCCTCGGTGAACGTCTCCCAGACCAGCGCGGCGAGCTCGATGTCGACGTCGCGCGGCAAGGCAGCGAGCGCATTCCGTACCGGGGTCAACAGGGTCCGCGGCTCCGGTCCGAGGATCGCCGCAAGGCGGTCCGGCGCGAGGACCAGCGCCGAGCCCCAGCCCTGCGCCTGGATCACGATGATCGGCGCGCCGACCACCGTCGCACGCTCGACCTGGGGCGGCTGCTCGATCGCCCGGCGACGCAGGTTGTCGAGCGCCGTCCCGAGGAGGGTCGCCTCGTCGATGCCCCAGCGCGCGAACAGGCCCCGCGAGACGTGCGCCCAGGCGGGGCCGATGTCGACGCCGAAGCCGGTCCAGATCCCGGGCGGGACGCGCAGGTGCATCGGTGCGGCATCCGGCGGGTATGGGTGGCTGACGCGCTTCAGCAGCGGCAGCACCGACGGAGCCACGTCGTCCCACGTCCCGGACGGGTCGAGGCCGCGGAGCGCCTCGAGCGTCCGCCGGGTCAGCTCGATCTCCGGATCCCTGGCCGACGTCATGCCGGCATCGTGACGTGGCGCTCTTATCTGCCGCGTATCTGGGACTTCACCCGCGCTCATCGAGGGCGGACGGGACGGCCGCCAGGATCCGCTCGACGACCTTGTTCGGTGCGAGCTTGTCGACGTCGATCACGAAGTCCGCCACGTCCTCGAACATCGGCGCGCGCTCCGCGGCGGTCCGCTCGATCCAGTCGGCTGCGAGGGCCTCGGGCCGACGGCCGCGTCCCGACCCGGCCCGCAGGAGGAGGATCGCCGGGTCGGCCCGCAGCCAGACCACGGTCCCCGCGTCGCGGATGCGCGCCCGCCGCGCCTCGTCGGTCACGAGCCAGCCGGCCAGCCCGATGATCACGGGCATGGGCCTGGTCAGGGCCAGCTCGAAAGCCTCGGCCTCCACGGTATGCAGCGCCGCCTCGCCCTCGGCTTCGATGATCTCCGGGGCGGTCCGGCCGTCGACCTCGGCGACCAGCTGGTCGTTGTCGAGGTACGGCCACCCGGTCCGTGCCGACAGGCGCCGTCCGACCGTCGACTTGCCGCTGCCCATCAGGCCGACCAGGAGGATCCGCACGCGGCGCGCCTCATACCCGAGCAGGTGTGGGGAGGTGGTGGAGATGAGGGGACTCGAACCCCTGACCCCCGCGATGCGAACGCGGTGCTCTTCCAGCTGAGCTACATCCCCACGGGACGTCGGTCGCGCGAGGCGTCCGGACGGTGGCAGAGTGTAGCACGCGACCCCCCGCGGACCGGCCCGGCCGGCGGACGCGGTGGGCGCAACCGGCTCCCTCGCGGCCGGCGCCCCGGCTAGGCTCCGCCGATGCCCTTCGGCCTGCTCGCCGGCTTCGGCGCCGCTCTTGCCTGGGGCACCCTCGACGTCATCACGGCCCTCGCCAGCCGGGTCATCGGCAGCCTGCGGGTGACGGCCGGGCTGCAGATCGTGAGCGCCGTCGAGTTCGCGGCCCTGGGACTGCTGACCGGTGCGGTCCTCCCGCTCGACGCGCCCTCGGTCGCGGTCGCGGCGGTGCTCGGGCTCATCGGCGCCGGCGCCTACCTGTCGTACTTCACCGGCCTGCAGATCGGGCCGATCTCGGTGGTCAGCGGCATGGTCGCCGCGTACGGCGGCCTCACTGTCGTCCTCGCCGTCGTCCATCCGCGGCGAGACCCTGACGACCGTCCAGGCGTTCGGCGCGGCCGTCGCGACGGTCGGGGTGATCCTGACCGGGGTCGCGTTCGACGGCGGCCTGCGCGGCACCCGGTTCGCGGGTCCCGGGGTGGTCTTCGCCGTGATCGCGCTGGTCCTCTTCAGCACCATGTCGATCGTCACCGACATCGCGCTCGAGACCATCGACTGGCTGCCGCTCCTGATCATGGCCCGCGGGTTCAACGCCCTGCTGTCGATCGGGATCCTGGTGGTCCTGGCGCGAGCCGGTCGTCGCGCGGCCGCGCTCCCCACCGACGGCCCGCCGTGGTCGAGGCGGACCGTCGTCCTCGGCGTCATCGCGGCGGGCACCCTGGACGTGCTCGGCCTCGTCTTCTTCGTGCTCGGCCTGGAGACCGCGCCGACCTGGATGGTCGGGCTCGCCTCCTCGTTCGGTCCGGCGGTCACGATCATCGCGGCCGTGGCGTTCCTCGGTGAGCGGCTCAAGCCGGTCCAGTGGGTCGGCCTCGGCGGGATCCTCGTCGGGATGATCGCGATCGGCCTGCCGGCGCCGGCCTGATCAGTCGTCGGCGGGCGGCTCCACGGCGTGCCCCTTGCCCGGGAACGCCCGCATCAGGCAGCGGAGCAGCCGATGCAGCTCCGCCCGCTCGGACGCGTCGATGACGGACGCGATCTTCGCTTCCCGCTGCGCCTGGGTGCCGACGGTGCGGTCCCAGATGTCGTGGCCGGCCTGGGTCGGCTCGACGAGCGTGCCGCGCCGGTCGTGCGGGTCGGGCAGCCGGCGGATGAGGCCGGCCGCCTCCATCCGGTCGAGGCGATTGGTCATCGCGCCGCTCGAGAGGCGCATCCGCGCCGCGAGCGCGCCCGCGGAGCGCTGGTAGGGCGGGCCGACCTGGCGGAGCTTGCCGAGGACGTGGAACGTGTGCCGGTTGAGCCCGGATTCCGCGAGGGTCTCGTCGAGCGAGCGGTCGAACGCCTTGGCCAGCGTCTGGATGCGCTCGACGATGCCTTCGGTCACGGGCTCGAGGTCGGGGATCTCGCGCGCCCAGACCTCGAGCTGGGCGTCGAGCTCGTCGAGGGCGTCGGTGGCATCCATCGCCGGGAGTATCGGCTGGCCCTCACTCCACGTCAAGAAGGTCGATATCAAGTCTCTTGACATCAAGATATCTCTCGCGCTAGGGTAACGTGGTCGTTCGATATCAAGAGACTTGACATCAAGCGTCCTGTCCGACGCCACGTGGAGATTGCCGAATGGAGCCGATGACCGCCTGGGAACTCGAAGCCGCCCGCCGCCGCGAGGTGAACGGGGCGGGATTCCGCGACGCGCTGCGTCAGGCCGGCAGGCTGAACCAGAACCGCGTCCGGCCGGCGGCCGATTCGGCGCCGACCTTCCCGCCAGCGGACTCGACGAGCTGCTTGACGATCGCCAGCCCGATGCCGGCCCCGCCGCGCTCGCGGTCGCGCGACTTCTCGACCCGGTAGAAGCGCTCGAAGACGCGGTCGAGGTCGTCGGCCGGGATCCCCTCGCCGCTGTTCTCGATCGAGACCAGGAGGTCGGCCGGGCGGCGCTCGGCCCGGACCGTCACCGTGCCGCCCGACGGCGTGTAGCGGGCCGCGTTGGAGAGCAGGTTCGCGAGCACCTGGGCCAGCTGGTCCGCGTTCGCCCGCGCCGGCAGGTGCTCCGGGACGTCGACGAGCACCGTCAGTCCGGCCCGCTCCAGCCCCGGCAGGGCCAGGTCGAGCGCGCCGCGGATCGCCGCCGCGAGGTCGAGCTCGACGAGGGTCGGTGGCCCGGCGGCGTCGCCTTCGGCCAGCGAATCGAGCGACCGCGAGAGCCGGACCAGCCGCTCCGCCTCGTCCCACAGGGACTCGTAGGTCGCGCGGTCCGGGGTGATGACCCCGTCGCGCAGCGCCTCGAGGTAGCCCTGCAGGTTGGTCAGGGGCGTGCGCAGCTCGTGGGCGGCGTTCGCGATGAAGTCGCGCCGCATCGCTTCCTGGCGCTCGAGGCTGGCCGCCATCTGGTTGAACGAATCGGCGAGGCTGACCAGCTCGTCCGGCCCTTCGCGCGGGACGCGCGCGGCGTAGTCGCCCTCGGCGACCCGACGGGCGGCGGTGCCGACCTCCGCGAGCGGCCGCGCCAGCATCCGGGCGAGGAGGACCGCGAGGAGGATGCTGGCGGTCGCGGCGACCCCGACGGCGGCGATCACGACGACCGTGACGGACTGGTCGTACATCGACCGGGCGTGGTCGGCGGGCTCGCCGGCCTCGACCATGAGCGTCGTGAAGATGTCCGCCCCGACCACGGTGACGCCGATGGCGAGGATCGCGAGGCCGACCGCGGCCGAGGCCAGGGCCGCGAGGGCGATCCGGACCGCGATCCCGCGACCCATCGGCTAGGCGCCCGGACCGGTGCGGGCCGCGCGGTAGCCGACGCCGCGGACCGTGGCGACGTAGCGCGGCCGGTCGGCGTCGTCGCCGAGCTTGTCGCGGAGGCGGCCGACGTGGACATCGATGGTCCGGTCCAGGATCTCGGCGCCGTCGTCGCCGTAGACCGAGTCGAGGAGCTGGTCGCGGGTGAGGACGCGGCCGTCTGCGGCGAGGATGGCCTCGAGCAGCCGGAACTCCACGCGGGTCAGCGGGATCGGCTCGCCGTCGCGGGTCACCTCGTAGCGGTCGCGGTCGAGCGTGAGGTCGGCGTGGACCAGTGGCGGGCGCGTCGTAGCGGTGGCGTCGGCCGGCGCCGCGCGGCGCAGGATCGACTTCACCCGGAGGACCAGCTCGGCGGGGGAGAAGGGCTTGGGGAGGTAGTCGTCGGCGCCGTCCTCGAGGCCGGCGATCCGGTCGATGGTGGAGCCCCGTGCCGAGAGGATGATGATCGGCGTCGCGGCCGCCTCGTCGTCGCGCCGGACCGCGCGGATGACGGCCCGTCCGTCCAGCTCGGGGAGCATCAGGTCGAGCACGACCAGGGCGGGTCGGTGGGTCTCGATGGCATCGAGCGCGGCCGGGCCGTCCGCGGCCGCGACGACCGCGTAGCCCTCGCGCTCCAGGTAGGTACGCACGAGCCGGACGATCTTGGCGTCGTCGTCGACGACGAGGATCGGGCGTTCGGGGCGCGGCTCGGTGGTCGTGGCGGGCATCGGCAGCATGGTAGGCGCTGACGCTAGGCGCTTCGCGTGACCGGGCTGTGACGCGGTCGGCGTCCGCCCGATCGGCACCCGCCCGGCGCGGGCGCTCGCCCGGCGCGGGCGCTCGCCCGGCGCGGCGCCCGCCTGGCGCGGCGCCCGTCCGGCCCTCCTGCGGACATATGCACGATTCGCGGAGGGGGGTGTGTTCCCGGATCGGTATGCACCTCGGCTGCATATGGAGCCCGATGCGTGGCCGATACGAGATCGCCACCGCCGCTCGAGCCACCCGCGGGCCCCGGCCACCCTGGCTCCGGCGACCGACTCCGGCAGACTGCGGCTCGAGCCACCCGCGATATGCATCCGAGGTGCATCGAGATTTGGATGCGACTCCTGGCCGGACATCGTGCATATCCAGGCGACGACAGGGGTTGATGAGATAGAACAGATGTTCTAGTATCGACGTCCGATGACGACCCCCCGTGGAGATGTGGACACCGCGCTCGCGGGCCTCCAGGCTCGCTGGGGTGCCGCAGCTCCGAGGCGGGCCCTCGCGGCCACCGACGGGGCGCTCGCCCTGGCCACGGATGGCGCCCTGGCCGTGGCGCCCGAGCCGGCCCTGGCGCCGCTCCCGAGCCAACGGGTCATCCACACCGGGTTCGCCGCGCTCGACGCGATCCTCGGCCCGGGCGGCCTCCCCACCTCGGCCAGCGTCGCCATCCGCGGCGACGGCTCGAGCGGCCGGACCACCGTCGCGCTGCGGGTCGCCGCGGAGGCCCAGTCGGAGGGCTCGGTCGTGGCCTGGCTGGACCTGTCGCGCAGCTTCGACCCGGTCGAGGCGGCCGCCCGCGGCGTCCGGCTCGAATGGCTGGTCGTCATCACCCCGGCCAGCCTCGACGAGGGCCTGCGCATCGCGGGCTCGCTGCTGGCCGGCCGCTCGGTCGACCTGCTCGTCCTCGACCTGCCCGGCGGCCGCCTGGCCAGGACCGACAAGCCGGGCCGGATCGCCGACCGGCTCCACCGGCTCGCCGCGCTCGCCCGGCGTGCGGAGATCCTGCTGCTGATCCTCGATGCGCCCGGTCTCGCCGGTGGCCTGGCGACCGCGGTCGACCAGTCGACCGGGATCCGGCTCGAGCTGGCCCGCCGGTCGTGGGTCCGCCTGGGCCGCGACGTGGTCGGCCAGCGCACCGAGGCACTCGTCGCGCACAACCGCCACGGCCCGCCGGGGCGCACGGCGACGCTCCGCATCCTCTACGCCGAGGGCGGCGAGCGGGACGCGTGTCTCGCCCGCGACGCCCTGCTGCTCGACCAGGCCCCCGCGCTCCACCGTCCAGCCCCCGTACCAGAGGCCCCCCGATCGCGAGACCACGACCATGCGACGTCTCCACCTCTTCGTGCCGCATCTCCCCCTGGGCCTGGCACGGGCCCGCCGATCCGAGCCCTTCCCGACCGGCCCGCTCGTGCTGGGCGGCCGGCCATGGGACCCGGGTCCGGTCATCGACGCGAGCCCGGACGCGAGGGCGCTCGGCGTCCGGCGCGGGCAGCCGCTGGGGAGCGCGCACCGGCTCGCCCCTGAGGCGACGTTCCTCGAGCCCGACCTCGACGCGGACCGGGAGGCGGTCGAGGCCGTCTTCGAGGCGCTCGGGCGGCTCAGCCCGAGCCTGGCGGGGAGCGGCGACCCCACGGACGCGGCGTTCGGCCAGTTCGAGCTCGGCATCGATGGGCTGGGGCCGTTGTGGGGTCCCGAGCCCGTCCTCGTCGAGCGTGCCGGTTCCGCGGTCCGTGGCGCGCTCCCCGGGGAGTGGCCGGCGCCCGGCCCGCCGCTCCGGGTCGGCATCGCCGGCACGCATTTCGCGGCCACCATCGCGGCGGTCACGGCCCGCCCCGACGCCCCGGTCATCGTCCCGTCCGGCGACGACGCCGCGTTCCTCGCCGATCGCCCGTCAGGCCTGCTGACCACCGACCCAGACATCCGCGCCAGGCTCGCGAGGTTCGGATTGCGCCGGATCGGCGCCGTGGCCGACGTGCCGCGGAGCGCGTTGATCGCCCGGTTCGGCGACGAGGGGGCGAGGCTGCATGCGCGGGCGAGCGGGGAGGAGACCGACCCGTTCCGTGCCCGTCGCGCCCCCGAGCGGCTCGCCCTCGCACTGCCCATCGAGCCGCCGGTCGAGGACCTCGAGCCGCTCCGCTTCGTCCTGCACCGGCTCGTGGCGGCCCTCACCGCGCAGCTCACGGGCCGGGGGCTCGCCGCGGACCGCGCGACGCTGACGCTCGAGCTGGACCTGGCGTTCGCTGCGGCCGGGACCGCGCCGCGGATCGAGGTCGAGCAGCGCTTCCCGGAGCCCACCGCGGACCCCGAGGCGATCGAGCGCCTCCTGTTCGCACGCCTGGAACGCGAGCCGCCGCCGGCCGCCGTCGCGCGCCTGGACCTCGAGCTGCGGGGCACGACCCCGGCCGCCGGGCAGCAGCTCCCGTTGTTCGTGCCGCAGGCCGCGCGGACGGCCCGGCTGGGCTGGCAGCTGGCGCGGCTCGCGCTGACCTACGGGGAGGACCGCGTCCGGCGGGTCGCCATCGCCGACCCCGAGGCGCCGCTCCCCGAGGACCGCTGGTCGTGGCAGGGGGTCGCACTGGACGGCGAGGCCGTCCCGTGAGCCGGCTGCTGCGCGAGCATCCGCGCATCGAGGTCGAGCTGGATCCCGACGGCCGCCTCACGGCCATCAGCTGGAACGGCCGGCGTGAGGCGGTCGAGGTCTGCAACCGCTGGCGGGTGGAGGAGGCCTGGTGGCGCGACCCGATCGCCCGCGACTACGTGAAGGTGGTCGGCGAGCGCTGGCTCGCCCTCGTCTACCTCGACCGCGTCGCGGGCACGTGGCACCTCGAGCGCCTGTACGACTGAGCTACGCCGAGCGCCGGCCGATGCGGCCGAGGTGCGTGTCCTGGAACGAGGTCGGCAGCTTCAGCCCGTAGCCGGCCGCCCGGTCCATGCCGGAGTGCGCCACCAGGACCGCCCCGATGGCCATCACCGGCACGCTCCCGGTGGCCAGCCCGATGCCAGCGACCGCCGCCCCGCTGGCCAGGTCGTGGGCGACGTTGTAGACGATCGCCCCGATGCGCGGCCCGCGCAGGTAGCCGATCGCCGAGACGTCCGGCACCAGCAGCAAGACGGCGAAGAGGTACCACGGAAGCCCGAGGGCCAGGAAGCCCGCCAGCCCGGCGGCCAGCACGGCGACCCCCTCGAGCCGGAGCCACGGCCGGATCCAGGCCAGCTGGGTCGAAACGTTCGCCGAGGCGCTTGCCTGCGCCGGGCCGGCGGTCTGGGTCGTCGTCATGGGTGCGGTCATCTCGATCTTCTCCGGCAGCTGAGAGCGCGCTCCTCGCGCTCGATGGCTACACTATATAGCCTTGATGGCTAATGTCAATAGGCTATACTCGCGGCCATGAGCCCAGCACCGGCCCGGACGTCGCGTGACGCGATCCTGTCCGCGGCACGCTCGATCCTCGAGGAGGACGGCCTCGACGCCGTCGTCATGAGCCGCGTCGCCGAGCGCGTCGGGATCCGCGGCCCGTCCCTCTACAAGCACGTGCCGAACCGCGCCGCCCTGATCCGCGCGGTCGGCGACGCGGTCACCGCCGACCTGGCTCGCCGGCTCTCCCTGGCCGTGTCGAGCGGGGACCCGCGCGCGGACGTCACCGCGACGGCCCACGCCTACCGCGGATTCGTGCTCGCGAACCCGAACGGCTACGGGCTCCTCTTCGCCCACCTCTCGCCCGACCTCCAGCCCGATCCCGACGCCCTCGCCGAGCTGGCACGTCCGATCGTCGACGCGATGACCGTCCTCGTGGGGCCCGATGACGCCCTTTCGGCCGCGCGGACATTCGTGGCGTGGGCGCACGGGTTCGTGAGCATGGAACTGGCGGGCGCCTTCCGACTGGGCGGCACGCTCGACGAGGCGTACGCCAGCGGCGTCGCGACGATCCTCGACGGCCTCAGCGCGCGGGGGCGCCGACCAGCAGGCTGACGACGAAGAGCGTCACCAGGATCCCCACCACGAGCACGAGCGCCCCCAGGTCCCGTGGTTGTGCCTTCTGCACGTAGCGCCTCCCCCAGGCTGGCTCGACCGGGTGTCCCGGACCGGTCGCGGTCAGCAGCATAGTGCGGGCGGTGGGTGAGCCGCTGGTCATCCGTGAGGGCAGCTCGCCCCGTACAGGACGACCATCGTCGAGGTGCCCCCGGTCGGGGCGACCCGCACCTGTACCCGGCAACCGGCCTGGCCGCTGGCGTCGACGACGTAGCTCCCGTCCTCGAACGGGCCGGACAACCCGTCGGTGCGGAATGCCGCAGCCTGCAGGTGCTGGTCCATCCATGACGCGATGGCCGTCGGCTCGACGCCGTCGATCACGCGCACCTCGCTGGCGGGGTCCGTGCCCACCTCGGTCACCTTCGAGCCCGGGTAGGTCGGGAAGCCCGACGGGACGGTGTCCCAGATCGGCCCCCACTCGGTGTCGCTCTGGCCTTCGGCGGGCGGGGCCGCCGTGGCGGGCTCCGAGGCCGCGGGGACGTCGCTGCCGGGCGCCGGCGCCGTGCTGGGCCGTGACGCCGCGGCCGACCCGCACGCGGTGACCAGCAGGGCCACGAGCAGCACGACGACGGGACGCCAGCGCGGGATCACGGCCGAAGCGTACCGCCGTATCGCGGCCCGGGCATGGAAGGACCCCCGTCGCCCCCAAGCGACGGGGGTCCTTTGGTCGGCAGAGTCGCTCACCGGCTCCCCGACTGGTCGACGTCGATCATCGCGATCGCCGCCGCCGGATCGTCTCGAGGCCCCCAGGCGCCGAGACGTTTGTTGGTAGGTTAGCTGCCGGACGCCTCGACCGAGAGGACCATCGGCAGCAGGACCATGATCAGCATCATCGCCAGCGCGACCATCAACGCACTTCGCAGTGCGATGGTCGCCACGGGGCGGATGGGTGCGTGCATGGCCAAGAGACGCGGGACCCGCCCCGGATGTTTCGAGGCCGGACGGACGGATTTCGTCCGGGTCGCGCTCAGTACGGCTGGCGGAATCCGACGACCGGCGAACGCCAGCTGCGGCTCGCCGTCTTGAAGTAGATCCGCAGCGTGTAGGTGCCGGCGCGGAGACTGCTGGCGAGCCCCAGGCGGACGACGCGGCCGTGGGCCAGGGAGCGCGTCGGGTAGATCGTCGATGGCGCCCACTTGCCCGACTCGACGATGTGGCCCTTCGGGTCCGTGATCGACCACCACCAGCGGCCCGTGAGCGGCACCGTGCCCGTGTTGCGGACACGGCCGTGGACGGTCAGCCAGACGACACCCGCGGTCCGGTGCAGGCCTGAGATCGACGCGGTGATGGTCGTCGAGCGGACGGGCGCATAGAACTTCTGGCGCAGGACGTTCCACAGCGCCGTGTAGCCCTTGTCGTTGTCGAGGGTCCAGATCCCGATGCCGCCGAGGCCCTGGACCAGGGCGTAGTCGTACTTGGCGCCGAGGCTCCGCTCGTCGTCGAAATAGACCTCGCGATAGGTCTTCTTGACCGAGTCGCGATAGATGTAGAACGCGCTGCCCTCGACGGTGTCGTGGTGGCGGACGATCGTCGGGTGGGCGGCGAGGTAGTCGCGGGCCGCGGCATACGTGATGCTCTTCGCGGCGCCGTAGGTGGTCTTGTCCGTCTGGACCGTCGCGTTGGGGACGGCCGACGTGACCGGCCAGTCGAACCCGTAATAGGGCACGCCCAGCAGGATCGAGTCCGCCGGCGCCGACTTCAGGATCCGGGTGATGTGGATGTTGACGTTGCGGGCCGCGCTGGCCAGGGGCGCCACGGCGCCGGCGACCGTGGCCGTCGCGGTCCGGTAGCCATAGGTCATGATCATCTGCTTGTCGACCAGGGGCACGAGGCCGGCCACGAGGTCCGCACCGGCGCCTGCGGATGTCGAGTTGACCAACGTCGACCCCGGGAAACGGGTCCGCATGGCGGTCCGGAGCTTCGCGACGAAGGTGAGGTAGGCGGGCGTCATCGAGGCCGGCATCGGCTCGAAGTCGAGGTTCGCGCCGTCCGCCTTGCGGGCGGCCATCAGGTCCAGCGCCTGCGCGATGAAGGTGGCCTGTGCGGCGTCGCTGCCGAGGAACGCGGTCATCTTGTGGAGCGCCCCGCCGTCGAACAACTGGAACGTGGGGACCACCCGCACGCCTTTGTCGTGGGCGGCGTTGGTGACCGCTGCGGCGTCGTCACCGACGTATTCCTTGTAACCGACCCAGGACGTGTCGATGTTCCCGTTGGCGAGGATCCCCAGGCCGAAGAACGCGATCGTCGAGACGAGGTCGTACTGGAGATGGTCCACCGTCGTGCTATCGAGTCGCCAGTAGGGCAGGTAGCCGTAGACCTCCTTGGTCAGCGGCTTGATGCCGGTGATGCGCGGGCGGATCGGTGTCGCGGCGTTCGCGTCCTGGACATGGCCGGCCATGGCCACGAGCGGGGTCGTGACGACGGCGAGGAGCAGGGCGAGCCAGATCGTGGCGAACCGGCGGGCTGGGGTTCGGTCGCACCTGCACAGGAAAGCGCCTCGCCGGCGTCTTGTCCATCCCGCCGTTGGTCCCGGTGCCACGTGGGCTGGTCAAGACAGAACGGATGTTCTATACTGACAGGCCCCCTCCAGCCCGGCGACCCCGGAGCGTCTCGTGGCCCCGACCCCGTACGCGGAACTGCACTGCCACACCAACTTCTCGTTCCTCGATGGCGCCTCGCCACCGGACGACCTGGTCGCGCGGGCGGTCGAGCTGGGGATGAGCGGGCTGGCCGTGACCGACCATGCCGGCCTGTACGGCACGGTCCGTTTCGTGGGGGCGGCCGAGGCCGTCGGGCTGCACCCCGTCGTCGGGCTCGAGATCGAGCTGCTCGACGCGGCCGCCCCCGATCGCGACCGGGTCGTGATCGCGCCCCGGCGTGCGCGACGGCACGGCGGGCGGTCGGGGCGCGGGCGAGGCTTCGGCCGGCGGCGCCCTCGACGGCCTCCCGCGCCGGCCACGGCCCGAGCGCCCGCGCCTGCCCGGCCATCGCGAGCCCGTGAAGGAGGACCTGCGCGGCGTCGGCGAGCGGGCGCGCGGTCCGCACCTCGTGCTGCTGGCGCGTTCGGCGATCGGCTGGCGGAGCCTGTGCCGGCTCGTCTCGCACGCCAACCTGGCCGGGACGAAGGGGATGCCGCGCTTCTCGCAGGCGCTCCTGGCCGACCACGTCGAGGGACTCGTCGCGCTGTCGGGCTGCCGCGACGGGGAGCTGGTGCGCCGCCTGCGCGTGGGCGACCGGGCGGGCGCGCGGGCGGTCGCGGAACGCTACGCCCGCCTCTTCGGCCGCGGCGACGGGCCGGCCGGCAGCGGCTTCTTCATCGAGCTCTCGCACCACCTCCTCGCCGACGACGACTGGCTCGTTGCGGGAGCGGCGGCGCTGGCCGACGAGCTGGGGCTGCCGGTGGTGGTCACCAACGACGTCCACTACGCCCGCCCCGAGGACCGCGAGCTGGCCGATGTCCTGACCGCCATCCGCCACGGCCGGACCCTCGAGACGCTCGGGGCCCTGCGCCGCGCCGACGGCGAGTCGTACCTGAAGTCCGGGGAGGAGCTGGCGCGGCTGCCGCCGGGCCCTGGCGCGGGCGGCGACCCGCTGACGGCGAGGGCCTGGGCGGAGGGGATCGCGACCTCCGTGGAGCTCGCGGCGTCGTGCTCGGTCGACCTCGGGTTCGAGCAGTACCGCTTCCCGGGCTTCCCGGTGCCGGACCAGGAGACGCCGTTCTCCTATCTCTCGGAGCTGTGCTGGGCGGGCGCGCGCCGCCGCTACCACCCGATGACCTCGGCGGTCGTGACCCGGCTCGCGCACGAGCTCGACGTCATCGAGCGGGCCGGCCTCGCCGAGTTCTTCCTCATCTGCTGGGACCTCATGCGCTTCGCGAAGGAGCAGGGGATCCCGGCCCAGGGCCGGGGCAGCGCGACCAGCTCGATCGTGTCGTACACGCTCGGGATCAGCCGGGTCGAGCCGATCGCCCACAACCTGTTGTTCGAGCGGTTCATCAATCCGGGCCGGACGACCTACCCGGATGTCGACATCGACTTCAGCTCGGAGCGCCGGGAGGAGGTCATCCAGTACATCTACCGGCGCTACGGACCCGAGCACACCGGGATGGTCTGCAACCTCGTGACGTACCGGGCGCGGTCCGCGGTCCGCGAGGTGGGGTACGCGCTCGGGTTCCCGCGCCCGCTGGTCGACCGGGTCGCCAAGGCGCTCGAGACGTACGACTCGGTCATGGTCCGTCGCGACCTCGAGGCCGACGGCGGGTTCGCCGAGTTCTTCCGGCGCGCGGGGGACGGATCGCCCGGCGAGATCCTCGCCGTCGAGCGGGCCGAGGCCCACGGCCTCGTCGACCGGATGGGCCAGCTGCAGCAGCGGGTCCCGCTCGTCGGCAAGGTGCCGCCCTGGCGGCAGCCGAAGGCGCCGGACGACCCGGATGCGCCACGACCCTTCGCCTGGCTCGGCGACGACGACCCGCTGGCCCCGCGGACGGCGGTCCGCGGCGGTGGCCCGTCGGACGATGAAGGGGGACCGGGCGATTCCACCGCGAGCGTCGCCTGGCTGCGCGCCGGACGCGGGACGGGCTACGAGGCCGACCGCGACCGGATCCTCCCGCCGGCGCTCGTGGAGGGTCGGGCCGTGGATCCCGAGAGCGGCCAGTTGGAGACGCCGCCGCGACGGACCGACAAGCTGGGCAGAATCCTCGGGCCGATGGCGTCGCGGGGCTCCGCCTCGGACCTCGGAGCGGAGCTCGCAGATCCGTCAGGGCCGCCGGCACCGAGACGGGCGGACCAGGGCGCGGCCGCGAGCCGCTCATCGGTGGCGCGGGTCGAGCCCGAGCCGCCCCCGCAGCCCCGCGGCGGCTCGACGGTCGGCCTGAGCGACTGGGAGCGCTGGCTCGAGTTCTGCGCCCGCATCGACGGCTTCCCGCGCCACCTCTCGATCCACTCGGGCGGGATGCTGGTGACCGCGGCGCCGCTCATCGACATCGCGCCGCTCGAGCGGGCGACGATGGCGGACCGGGTCGTCGTCCAGTTCGACAAGCGCGACGTCGAGACGCTCAAGCTCATCAAGCTGGACCTGCTGGGCCTCGGGATGCTCGCCGCGATGGACGAGACCCTCCAGCTCATCGAGCACGACTGCGCGGTCTGCCTCGATCTCGACCGGCTGCCCGAGGACGTCCCGGAGGTCTTCGAGATGCTCCAGGCGGCCGACACCGTGGGCGTCTTCCAGGTCGAGAGCCGGGCCCAGATGCAGACGCTCCCGAAGTCGCGGCCGCAGAGCCTCGACGACCTCGTGGTCGAGGTGGCGATCATCCGCCCGGGACCCATCCAGGGGAACGCCGTCCACCCGTTCCTGCGCCGCAAGCAGGGCCTGGAGCCGGTGACCTATCTCCATCCCTCGCTCGAGCCGGTGCTGCGCGACTCGATGGGCGTGATCCTCTACCAGGAGCAGGTCATGCGCATCGCCATCGAGGTGGCCGGGTTCACGGCCGCCGAGAGCGACGGGTTCCGCCGGGCGATGGGCACGTGGCGCTCCAGCCACGAGATGGAGAAGCTCCACCGCCAGTTCGTGGACGGGGCGCTCCGCCAGCCGGGGATGGCCGAGGAGACCGCCGAGGAGCTGTTCCGCCAGGTCGCCGCGTTCGCGAGCTTCGGGTTCGCCAAGTCGCACGCGGCCGCGTTCGCGCGGACGGCCTACGAATTGGCCTTCCTCAAGCTGTTCTACCCGGCCCAGTTCACGGTCGGGCTGATCAACGCCCAGCCGATGGGCTTCTACCCGGTCGAGGTCCTCGTCAACGACGTGAAGCGCCACGGCGTCGCGGTCCTGCCGGTCGACATCAACGCCTCCTCGTACCGGACCACCACCGAGTGGGTGGGGCGGCCCGGCGAGCCGCTCCCCGACGGCGCGGGGATCGCGGCCCGGCCCGAGCCCATCCGGTCACCGTCCTGCGTCATCCCCGACGCGGCCGCGCAGGAACGCTGGACGCCGGAGATCACCGCCGGCTGGGGCATCCGCCTCGGCCTCGGCCTGGTCAAGGGGATCGGCGAGCAGCACCAGGCGCTCCTCGACGCGGAGCTCGCGCGCGGGCCGTACGCGAGCCTGGCCGACGTCGTCGAGCGGACCGGGCTCCCCGAGGACGTCCTCGAGCGGCTCATCCGGACCGGCGGGCTCGATTCGCTGGGCCGGCCGCGGCGGGAGCTGCTCTGGCAGTTGCGCGAGGTGGCGGGATCGTCGCGCGGCCGCGTCGACGGGCGGGCGCTGCGGGCCCTGGGACGCGCGGCCGGGAAGCGCGGCGCGGCGGCCGGCCGGCCGCTGGACCTGCGGCTGCCGGCGACGGCCGTGCCCGACCTCCCGCCGCTCACCGAATCGGAGCGGATCGGCGACGCCTATGCGGTCATCGGGCTCGATGCGCGGCGGCAGGTCACGGCGCTCTTCCGGGGCGCCCTCGACCGCCTCGGCGCGGTCCCGAACTCGACCCTCGCCGAGCGTCGCCCGGGGCCGGTCCGGCTGGGCGGTCTCGTGGTCACGCGGCAGCACCCGATGACCGCCAAGGGGACCGTCTTCCTGGCGGTCGAGGACGAGACCGGGATGGTCAACGTCACGCTCTGGCCGGACACCTGGGCACGGCTGCGGTCCGTCGTCCGCCGCCACGCCCTGCTGCTCATCGATGGCGACCTGCAGCGCGACGGCTCGGTCGTGAACGTGGTCGCGCACGCCGTCCAGGCACTCCCCGAGGCCGCGGCGGCGGCCGGTGGGCCGGAACGCCCCGACGGCGTCCGCCAGACGGGCTATGCCGGGATGCGCCGCCTCGGCTGACCGGGGCGGGCCGCTAGCGCTTGACCGGGGCCTTCTGCGAGCCGCTGGTCCGCGATCGGCCGTCGGCGCCGCGCTTGGCCTCGGCCCGACGCCCGCGGTTCGGGTTCGACAGCTGCAGGAACCGGCGGTACCACGCGGCGGCGGCCGCGAAGAACGCGCCCAGGACCGGCGCCAGCAGGAACGCCTCGACCGGGACCGTCTGGAGGGCGGCGGCCTGGTCCGGCATGCCGGCCGTCAGGATCAGGATGATCGCCGCGTAGCCGGCGGACGCGATCAGCGACACGATCAGCCCGAGCAGCCAGCTGGCGCGCGGCGCCAGGAAGCCCGCGATCAGCGCGCCGCCGATGGGCGGGGTCTGGACGAAGTAGGCGAACAGGAAGGCCGCGACGATGTTCGTCGGACCGCCGGAGACCAGGACGATGACCGTCGAGGCGAGGGTGACCGCCAGCGGGATCAGGAACGCCCTCGAGCGAAGCAGCCAGGGCAGCGCCGCGATGTCCTCGCGCATGTTGAGCGGATGGAACGCCAGGCGGAACGACTGGCTGATGCCCACCCGGCCCCCCGGGGCCGAGTACGCCGGGGTCGAGGAGCGCGACGCCGAGCGCGGAGCGGCGGCGCCGTCGACCGGGGCCTCGCCCGCAGCCTCGGCGGCTTCGGCGCGATGGCGGCGGCGCGCTTCGGCGCGATCGGTCTTCTTGGCGCGAGCCACGGTCTCTCCCTGTCGATGTCGTCCGGACGGTGGCACGCATGGTAGTCCAACCGCGGTCCGGACCCGCGGTGAGCCGCAGATAAGCGCGGGCTGCGACGATGTCGCGACCGCCGATGACCGCCGCCCGTGTCCCGCCGGGAGGTCGTCATGGTTCGCGTCCGGGTGGGACATCTCGTGCTCGTGGTCGCCCTGATCGCCGCCTCGGGGCTGGTCCCTGGCGGTGCGGCGGGCGTGCCGATCGCCCTGGCGGCATCGGTGGCCTGGCCGACGTCGACCCTGGTCGTCAGCGAGATCCAGACGGGTGGCGCTTCGGCATCCGACGAGTTCGTCGAGGTAGCCAACCAGGGGACCGGTGCGGTCGACTTGGCCGGCCTCGAGGTGGTCTACGCGACGTCCTCGGGCTCGACCGTGACGCGAAAGGGGACGTGGACGGTCTCCACGATCCTCGATCCCGGGAAGCGGATCCTGCTCGCGAATACCGCGGGCGCGTTCGCGGCGGCCGCGGACCTGACGTATTCCGGCGGGTTCGCCGCGACCGGCGGGACGATCGCGCTGCGCGTCGTCGGGGGCGCCGTGGTCGACGCCGTCGGCTGGGGGGACGCGGCGAACGACGTGGTCGAGGGCTCGCCCGCACCGGCGCCCGCGGCCGGCTCGAGCCTGGAGCGCGCACCCGGCGGCGCACTGGGGAACGGCTGGGACACGAACGACGACTCGGTGGACTGGTTCGTCCAGGCCGCGCCGTCGCCGCAGGGTCTCTCGGCGCCGCCGGTCCCGGAGGTTGCGCCCGTACCCACGCCCACCCCGACGCCCACCCCGACCCCTGTGCCCACCCCGACCCCTGTGCCCACTCCGACCCCCGTCCCGACGCCGACGCCCACCCCGATCCCGACCCCCGTCCCGACGCCGACCCCGACCCCGACTCCCGTGCCCACCCCGACGCCGACGCCGACGCCGACCCCGACGCCGACGCCTGCGCCCACGCCGACCCCGACCCCGACTCCCGTGCCCACCCCGACTCCCGAGCCGACACCGACTCCGACACCGCAGCCCACGCCGGCCGCGACGACGGATCTCGCCGCCGCTCGCCTCCTGCCGATCGGAACGATCGTGACCGTCACGGGGACCATCACGGTCGAGGCCGGCCGGCTCGGGACGCCGGCGCTCGTCGCGATCGCCGATCCGACCGGCGGTCTCGCCGTCCGGCTCCCAGCAGGCACGACCGAGCCGACGCGCGGCACGACGCTCCAGGTCACGGGACCGCTGGCGGCGCCATACGGCCAGCTCGAGGTCCGGCCGGTGGCGGGCGGCATCGTGGAGACCGGGACCGCGGCGCCTCCGGAACCGACGGCCCTCGGGCCGACGGGCCTCGACGAGTCCACCGAAGGACGGATCCTCGTCGCGACCGGCCGCGTCGACGCTCGCCCGACCACGTCGTCGAGCGGCGACGTCACGGTCACGCTGCAGCCGAGCGAAGGCCCGGCCATCAAGGTCCTCGCCGATTCCTCGAGCGGGATCGCGGCCTCGACCTTCGCCGTCGGCGGCACGTACCGGATCACGGGGATCGGCGGCCAGCGGTCGACGCGCAGCGGGGCGCTGGACGGCTACCGGATCTGCCTTCGGGACGTCGCTGACGTCGTCGTGGTCACGCCGGGTGCCACGCCCACGCCGAGGCCCACCGCTCGTCCGACGCCGACCGCCGGGCCGTCCGCCAGCGCCTCCCCGATCCGGCCGATCTCGATCGCCGCGGCGAAGCGGACCAGCGGCCGATCGGTCGCCATCGTGGCGGTCGTGACCGCGCCCGCCACGCTGCTCGACGGGACCGGGAAGCTGTTCGTGGTGCAGGACACGTCGGGCGCGATCGAAGTCCGCGCGCCCTCGGATGCCACGGCACCGGCGGTCGGCACTCGCGTCCGCGTCGACGGCAGCGTCGGCACGTCGTACGGCGCACCGAGGCTGGCGGCCACCGCCATCGAGCGACTCGGCACGGCCACGGTCCCGGCACCACTGCTGCTGTACCGCTCGCCCGGGCTCGCCCAGGAGTGGCGCCTCGTCACGGTCCGCGGGCGGATCGACACGGTGAACAAGCTCGGCGACCGATGGCGCGCGGAGCTGCTCGTCGGCAAGGAACGGGTGGTCGTGCTCGGCCAGGCCGGTGCCGGCATCCCGGTGGCGTCGGTCCTGGAGGGCCACCTGGCCACCGTCGTCGGCATCGTCCGCCGCCCGTACCCGACCGCCAAGGACCGGCGCTACGCGATCCTTCCACGCGGGCGGGGGGACATGCGCGTGGACGCGGCCACAGCCGCACCCGGAACGGGCACCGGCGGCGCAACGTCCGGAACGGGCTCGAGCGGCGATGCCGGCGTCTCCGGTCCGACCGCCGGTCCCGGGTCGGCGGCGGCGCCGACCGGTGCGGCGCCGGCCGTGCCCGACGCCGACCTCGTGGACCTGGCCGGCCATGACGGCACGACCGTGCGCGTGGGCGGCATCGTCAGCGGCCTGCTCCCGGACGGCTTCTTGCTCGACGACGGGACCGCGACGGGTCCGGTGGTCCTGCACGACGCCGCCGCCGAGCTCCTGCCGCTGATCGAGCCGGACGATGTGGTGAACGTGGTCGGCCGGGTCGATTCGACGGAGCGCGGCTGGACGGTCGTCGCCGACGATCCCGCCGGGATCGTGCTCGCGGGCGACCCGACCGCTGCGGCGGCGCTGGCGACGCCGAGCGGCGACCCGGCGGTGATCGCCGCCGGCCCCGGGACGAGCGCCACCCTTCCGGCGACCGCAGGCTTCGGCCCATTCCCGGGGCACGACCTGACGGGTGTCGCCGGACTGGGCACGCTCGCCGCGCTCACGCTGGCCTCGCTGCTCGTCACGCTGGCCCGCCGCCGGCTCCTCCGGCGCCGCCTGTCGGGTCGTGTGGCCGCCCGTTTGGCCGCGTTCGCCGGCCCGCCGCCGCCCGCTCCCGGGCCGCCCGGCGTCGGCCGGGCCGGCTGAGCACGATCCGTGCACGATCGACGCGGCTTGACGCTCGCGAGAAGGCGGGACTATCCTCGGCCGAGTTTCGCGCCTGCGGAACGGCGATACGAGCGAGGGAGCGGTCTTGCCGAACGCGGATCCCCGCGTCGAATCCCCTCGGGATCGCAGGATCGCGATCCCAGCCGGTGAACGGCAGTACCACATCGGACTCGGTCCAGGCGAACTGGCCGAGTACATCCTCCTCCCCGGTGACCCCGACCGAACCAGCCGCATCGCAACGCGCCTCGATTCCATCGAGCTGGAGCATCAGCACCGCGAATTCGCCACCGTCACCGGGCGATACCGCGGCCAACGCGTGTCGGTCGTCTCCACGGGCATCGGCACGGACAACGTCGAGATCGTCGTCGCGGAGATCCTGGCCATCACGGAGCGGCCCACGTTCATCCGGGTCGGTTCGTGCGGGGCGCTCCAGCCGGAGATGCGCCTTGGCGATCTCGTCATCACCACCGGAGCCGTCCGCCTGGAGGCGACGACCAGCTTCTTCGTCCACGACGGCTACCCGGCCGTCGCGGACTACGAGGCCGTCAGCGCCCTGATCGAGGCCGCGTCGCGGCTCGGGCACCCCCATCACGTGGGTGTGACCGCCACGGCGCCGGGATTCTTCGGCGCGCAGGGACGCCCGATCCCGCAGCTGCCTATCCGCTACCCTGACCTCGCTGAAGAGATGGCGCGGCAGCGCGTCATGAACTTCGAGATGGAGGCGTCGGCACTCCTCGTGCTCGCAACCCTCGCCAGCTGTCGAGCCGGCGTCGTCTGTGCGGTCTATGCCAACCGGACGACTGGCGAGTTCGTCAGCGGGGAGGCGAAGGATACGGCCGAGGCGGCCTGTGTCGAGACAGGTCTTGAGAGCCTGCTCATCCTGGCCGAGATGGATCGTCAGAAGCGGGCCGCGGCGACCGATCGCTGGCGACCCTCCCTCTGGCGGAACGAACCAGACACCTAAGGCAGCCCAGGCGGACGCGGGACGAACGTTCCCGTGACGCGCACATCCCGAGGAGGAGCCAGATGGCCGAGGCGTATTGCGTCAAGGACAAGAAGAAGGTCGAAGTCGTCAATCCGACGCGGATCACGATGAAGAATGGCAAGCCGGCCATGCAGGGCACCTGCCCGATCTGCGGCGGGAAGGTCTTCCGGATCGGCGCCTGACGCGACCCTCGCGACGCGAAGCCTTCAGGGCCTCCGCCAGACGGCGGGGGCCCTGTCGATTCCCGGCCGACGCCCCGACCACGCCGGCCCTGGCGGGTCCTCCGCGCGGTCCCGCGACCGCGCCATCACCGCACGACGACCCGTCCGCAACCCCGGGAGGGCACCCCGGCTTTGCTAGAATGGCGGGGCTTTCCAGCGTCGAAGACCACCGGAGTCCATCCTGTCCCCACGACCGGTCCTCGCTCTCGACCTGGGCGGGACCCACATCCGGGCCGCGGTCGTCCTCCCGGACGGTTCGCGACTCGCCCGTAATGCCACCGTCACGCCATGCGCCGATGGGCCTGCGGCGGTCGTCGCAGCGTGCATCGCCGCGCTCCGGACGGCCCGATCCGCCGCCCCGGCGGACGTGGTCGACCGGTTGGCCGGGATCGGCATCTCTGCGCCCGGCCCGGTGGATCCCTTCACGGGGACCGTCGTCGAGCCGCCGAACCTCGGACCGGAGTTCCACCACATCCCGCTCGCCCGTGACGTCGAGGCGGCGCTGGGCCTGCCGACCTTCCTCGACCGCGACACCAACGTCGCCGCCCTGGGCGAATCGACCTTCGGGGCCGGCCGCGGCTGCGACGACTTCATCTACCTGACCGTCTCGACCGGGATCGGCGGCGGCATCGTCAGCGGCGGCCGCCTCTTCCACGGGCCGGACGGGCTCGCCGGCGAGCTCGGGCACGTCCCGGTGATGATGGACGGGCCGCGCTGCGGCTGTGGCGGCATCGGTCACCTTGAGGCGGTCGCATCCGGCACCGCCCTGGCCCGCGACGCACGCGCGGCGGTCGATGCCGGCGATCGCGGGACCCTGGCTGCGCGCGCCGCCGACGTCGGCAGCGACGCGCTCTCCGCGCGGGACGTGGCAGCCGGCGAGGACGCCGGCGACCCGACCTGCAGCGCGCTCATGACCCGCGCCCGTCGCGCGATCGCGGTCGCCTGCGTCGGGTTCGTGAACACCTTCAACCCGCACCGGGTCATCATCGGCGGGGCCATCGCCGACGCGCAGGGGGAGCGGCTCCTCGGGCCGGTCCGCGAGGCCATCGCCAGCGAGGCGTTCGAGGGGGTCGCCCGCCGCGTCGAGATCCTCGCCCCGCTCCTCGGTGGGGACGTCTCGCTCGCCGGTGCCTATCCGCTGGTCAACGTCCATTCGGACCCTGCGAACGCGACCGATGGGCCTGTCCGTCCCCCAGGGCCGAGCGCACGATCGGACGGCCCATCCGCACACGCCCTACCCGCCTGATCGCCCAACCAACCAGGAGGTCTCGAATGTCCACCCGCGTCGGCATCAACGGTTTCGGCCGCATCGGCCGCCAGTCGCTCAAGGCCCTCATCGAGCGCGCCCCCGACATCGAGGTCGTCGCCGTCAACGACCTCGTCGACGCGGAGATGAACGCCCTCCTGTTCAAGCACGACTCGACGTACGGTGCCTACCCGGGCGAGGTCGCGGCGGGCGATTCCTCGATCGTCATCGACGGGCGCGAGATCAAGATCCTCGCCGAGCGGGACCCGGCGAACCTGCCGTGGGGCGACCTGGGCGTCGACATCGTGCTCGAGAGCACGGGCCTCTTCACCGACGCCGAGAAGGCCAAGGCGCACATCGCGGCCGGCGCCCAGAAGGTCATCATCAGCGCCCCCGCGAAGCACGAGGACATCACGATCGTCCTCGGCGTCAACGAGGACCGCTACGACCCGGCGACCCATCACGTCATCAGCAACGCCAGCTGCACGACCAACTGCCTGGCCCCCGCGGCGAAGGTCGTCCACGACCTGCTCACCATCGAGCTGGGGCTGATGAACACCATCCACAGCTACACCAACGACCAGCGCATCCTGGACGTCGCCCACAAGGACCCGCGCCGCGCTCGCAGCGCCGGCCAGAACATCATCCCGACGACGACCGGCGCGGCGAAGGCCCTCGCCCTGGTCATCCCGGACCTGAAGGGCAAGTTCGACGGCTTCAGCCTGCGCGTCCCGACCCCGACGGTCAGCGTCGTCGACTTCACCGCGACGGTCAGCCGGCCGACCACCGTCGAGGAGCTCAACGCGGCGTTCCGCACGGCGGCCGCCGGCCCGCTCAAGGGCATCCTCGGCGTCTCCGACGAGCCGCTCGTCTCGATGGACTTCAAGGGCGACTCGCGCTCGTCGATCATCGACGCCGCGTCGACCATGGTCCTGGGCGGGAACATGGTCAAGGTCATCGCCTGGTACGACAACGAGTGGGGCTACAGCTGCCGCATCGCGGACCTCATCGCCTTCGTGGCGGCCCGCCTGCCCGTCGCGGCCTGACGGCCGCGGGATCGAGGCTGCCATGGACAAGCTCACGATCCGCGACGTCGACGTCGCGGGCAAACGGGTCTTCGTGCGGGTGGACTTCAACGTCCCGCTCGCCGACGGCAAGGTCTCGGACGACTCGCGCATCCGCGCGGCCATCCCCACGATCGCGACGCTCCTCAACGCGGGCGCGCGGCTGGTGCTCGCCAGCCACCTCGGCCGCCCGAACGGCAAGGTCCAGGACGGGCTCCGGCTGCGGCCGGTCGGCCTGCGCCTGACCGAGCTGATCCGGCGCAACGTGCCGGTCACGGGCGACGCGCTCGGGATCGGCACGGAGGACGCGGTCAAACGGCTCCGCCCGGGCGAGCTCCTCCTCCTCGAGAACCTCCGGTTCCATCCCGAGGAGGAGGCCAACGATCCCGCGTTCGCCGCCGCGCTCGCCGAGTACGCCGACATCTACGTCAACGACGCGTTCGGGACGGCCCACCGGGCCCATGCCTCCACCGTCGGGATCGCCAAGCTCCTGCCGGCCTACGCGGGCCTGCTCATGGAGCGCGAGATCGAGATGCTCTCCAAGCTCATCGAAGCGCCCGAGCGCCCGTTCGCGGCCATCCTCGGCGGGGCCAAGGTCTCGGACAAGATCAAGGTCATCGACAACCTGCTCACCAAGGTCGACCTGCTCGTCCTCGGCGGCGGGATGGCGAACACCTTCCTGCTCGCCCAGGGCAAGGCCATCGGCAAGAGCCTCGCCGAGCCCGATCGCGTGGATGACGCTCGGCGGATCCTCGCCACGGCCGAGAAGAACGGCGTCCGCGTCGTCCTGCCGGTCGACGTCATCGTGGCCAAGGAGGTCACGCGCGGCACCGAGTACAAGACGCTCCCCGCCGAGAAGATCCCGGCGTCGTGGCACATCGTCGACCTCGGCAAGGCGAGCCAGGACCTCATGGTCGCCGCGCTGTCGGACGTCAAGACGGTCTTCTGGAACGGCCCGCTGGGCGTCTTCGAGATCCCGTCCTTCGCCCACGGCACCAACGCGGTCGCGCGCATGCTCGCCGACCGGGCCGACGCTGGCGCGACCATCGTGGTCGGCGGCGGCGATTCGGTCGCCGCGGTCACCAAGCAGGGCCTCGCCGATCGGATGACCCACATCTCGACCGGCGGCGGCGCGTCGCTCGAGTTCCTCGAGGGACGCGAGCTTCCCGGCGTCAGCGTGCTCCTGGACCGGCCCGAGCCGGAGAAGAAGCCCGCCGCCAGGAAGGCGGTCAGCAAGCCGGCGGCCAAGCCGGCCGCCGCGAAGAAGACCACCACCAGGACGGAGACCACGGCGTGAGCCTCACCATCGACCTCATCGACGCCCGCGAGATCCTCGATTCCCGCGGCAATCCCACGCTCGAGGTCGACGTGATCCTCGACGACGGCGCCGTCGGCCGAGCGGCCGTGCCCTCGGGCGCCTCGACCGGCGCCCACGAGGCCGTCGAGCTGCGCGACGGCGACAAGGCGCGCTACGGCGGCAAGGGCGTGCTCAAGGCGGTCAGCAACGTGACCGACGAGATCGCGCCGGCGCTGTACGGCCTCGACGCCTCCGACCAGGCGGGCGTCGACGCGGTCCTCATCGAGCTCGACGGCACGCCCGACAAGGGCCGCCTCGGCGCGAACGCGATCTTGGGCGTCTCGCTCGCCTGCGCCCACGCCGCGGCGGCCGCCTACGACCTGCCGCTCTATCGCTACCTCGGCGGCGCCGGGGCCCGGACGCTGCCGGTCCCGATGTTCAACATCCTCAACGGCGGCAAGCACGCCCAGGACTCGACCGACTTCCAGGAGTTCATGGTCATGCCGGTCGGGCTGTCGACCTACGGCGAGGCCCTGCGTGCCGGGGCCGAGGTCTTCGCGGCGCTGCGCTCGATCCTCCACGACGACGGCTTCGCGACCGGGCAGGGCGACGAGGGCGGCTTCGCGCCGTCGCTCGCCTCCAATCAAGCCGCGGTCGAGGTCATCCTCCGCGCCATCGAGAAGGCGGGCTACCGGCCCGGCGAAGACGTCGCGATCGCCCTGGACCCGGCCACGACCGAGCTGGTCGAGCCGGGCTCCGGCGCCGATGGCGCCGCGACGCGGTACGTGCTCGCCAAGGAGGGCCGGACCCTCGAATCCGGGGAGCTCATCGACCTCTGGGCCGACTGGGTCGACCGCTACCCGATCGTCTCGATCGAGGATGGCCTCGCCGAGGACGACTGGGACGGCTGGAAGGCCCTCGTCCACCGGCTTGGCAGCACGACCCAGCTGGTCGGCGACGACCTCCTGGTGACGAACACGAGCCGGATCGCGCGGGCGATCGACGAGGGCGCCGTCAACTCGGTCCTCATCAAGCTCAACCAGATCGGGACGCTGACCGAGACGCTCGAGGCCATCGAGATGACCCAGCGCGCCGGCTGGAGCGCCGTCGTCTCGCATCGCTCCGGCGAGACCGAGGACACGAGCATCGCGGACCTGGTCGTCGCCCTCGGGACCGGCCAGATCAAGTCCGGGGCACCGTCCCGCTCCGAGCGGGTCGCCAAATACAACCGGCTGCTGCGCATCGAGGGCGAGCTCGGCGACGCCGCGCGCTTCCTGGGCCGTTCGGCGCTCGCCACCTCGTGAGTCGTATCGCCGATCGCGGCGCGATCATGGCCGCCTACGTCGGGATCGGGATGGCGGTCACGATCGTCGGCAGCTTCATGCTCATCATCCCGATCGAGTTCATGATCTGGCTGCTCGCGCTGCCGTCAGGGCTGCTGATCGGCTATTACGCCAATGCTCGCTCGGACCGTCGGGCCGGGCCATGGCCGCGGCTGATCTCGAACGGGCTGGTCGCCGCGATCGCCACCGGGCTGACGATGGCCGTGCTGATCCTGCTCTTCAAGGCGCTCTTCTTCTTCGCCGACGGCGGCTACCCCGACTTCAACCGCGTCGACAAGAACGGGACCGTGATCCCGCCGACCTGCCAGACGGGCGCCGACTGCGTCTACTCGCGCTACGTCGCCGCGGGCCGCGGGGCGGAGCTGGCCGCAGTGGGGGCGGTGGATGCAGCCACCTTCACTGGCTTCTACTGGAGCGAGCAGTTCCGCACGGCCGCCACCGTGTTCGTGCTGACGACCCTTGGCGGGGTCGGCGGGGCGGTGCTCTACGGCGTCGCGGGACCCAAGGCCCGAGCCAGCCAGCCCGAGACGCTGACGCCGACCGCCTGACGCCGGCCGCTGGCCGCCCGAACCCGCCACGAATCGAAACGCCCCGACCGTCGGTCGGGGCGTCGTCGTGGGCTGGTGACCGTTACTTGGCGTCGGCCTTCTTCGCCTTTGGGGCGGCCTTGGCGGTCGCGGTGGGGGCCTTCGTCGCCGTCTTCTTCGGGGCGGCGGTCGCCTTCGCCGTCGACTTCTTCGCCGGTGCCTTGGCCGGGGCCTTCGTCGCGGCCCTGGCCGTGGTGGTCTCCGCGGCTGCGGCGGCGGCGGCCTTGGCGGCGGCGGCCTCGGCGCGGGCCGTCTTGCTCAGCGCGGCGCGAGCCTTGCCGGCGGCGGTCTGGGCGCCCTTGGCCTTGTCGGCCTTGCCGGCCGCGATGCGGGCCTTGGCAGCCTTGGCGGCCGCGGCCTTGCCGGTCGTCTTGACGACGCGGCCACCGACCTGGACGTGCGCGCCACCGACCGCGGCGTTGACCTTGCGGGTCAGGCGCGACTTGCGGCGAGCGGCGGCGTTCGGGTGGATGGCACCAGCCTTGGCCGCCCGATCGAGCGCGCTCAGCGCCTCGAGGAGGGCGAAGTTCGCATCGAGTCCCTCGTCGGCCGGCGCGGATGCGGCCATGAGGGCCTTCGCGACGTACGTCTTCGCGGCACTGCGGCGCGGCTGGAGGACCTCACGGCGGCTCGCGGCCTGACGGACTCGCTTGAGTCCTGACGGCGTACGAGCGCCCGTCCAGGTGCGGGGCGTCTTGGCCAAGGTGGGCTGACCTCTGGTGTGATGGTGGTGGTCGACGTGACGCGCGGCACGGGGTGAGCGCCGGACGCGAAGGCGGATGGTACCACAGGTCCCCGGCCGGACCGGGAGCAGCAGGGACCGCGAGGGGCAGGGATCGGCTGCGCCGACCAGCAGCCTGCGACGCAGGACTGGTTCCTGTCAGATGCTCGTCAGGCGGTCGTTGGTCACGACATTCCTGTCAGATGAATCACCAGGCGCGCATCTGGCAGGTCCCGTGGCCAGTCCGGCCGGGGTCCACGCACGAGGCAGGTTCGATCGACAGGACTCCGCCGTTCGTTCGGTGACGAGTGACCACCTGAGGGTCATCTGACCGAAACGGCGAGGTCTCACAGGACAGTCGCATTGCCTGCCACTCGCGCACCTTGGACTCGACGAGTCGACGAATCGACGAACCGGCGACGGCAACACATCGCACCCGCCACACTTGGCACGTGACTGCGATCCTCGGCGGCCTCGCCGCGGCCGTCCTGTGGTCGGCTGCCACGCTCAGCTCGTCGCGCTCGAGCCGGATGCTCGGCTCGATCGTCGTGCTGGCATGGGTCATGGTCATCGGGACGGTCGTCGGCCTGCCGCTTGCGCTCGCCACCGCGCTCCCCCCGACGTTCGACCCCTTCGTCTTCGTGCTGCTGCTCGTCGCGGGGCTCTGCTACTGCCTCGGTCTGATGCTCGCTTACGCGGCGCTCACGATCGGCAAGGTCTCGATCGTCGCCCCGATCGTCGCGACCGAAGGCGCGGTCGCCGCCGTCATCGCCATCGCACTCGGCGATACCGTCGGCCTGCTGGCGGGCCTCGCGCTGGCCATCATCGCCACGGGCGTGGTCATGTCATCGATCGAGCGCGCCACCACCGACGTCCCGGTCGGCGATCTCGGGCTGGTCGCCGGGGCGCTCGACGCGCCGCTCCCCGAGGTGGCCGAGGCGCCCGGGCCGATGACCCACACGCCGCCGATGGCGCCGGGCGACCTCCGCAAGAGCGCGATCCTGGCCGTCGGCGCGGCACTCATCTTCGGCGTCGGGCTCGTCGCCAGCGGCCGGGCGGCCGCGGTCCTGCCGCCGGTGTGGGTGGCGCTCGCCGCGCGGGTGGTCGGCGTCGGGATCATCACGCTGCCCGTCGCGCTGTCCGGCCGCCTGCGCACGACGCGCGCGGCGCTGCCGCTGCTGGTCATCGCCGGGATCGGCGAGATGCTCGGTGCGACGGCCTCGGCATGGGGCGCCCGCGAGAGCATCCCGATCGTCGCGGTCATGGGCAGCCAGTTCGCCGCCATCAGCGCGGTCGCGGCCTACGTCCTGTTCGGGGAGCGGCTCGCGCGGATCCAGGTGGCCGGCGTGATCCTGATCATCGTCGGCGTCACGGTCCTGGCGGCCCAGGCCGCCTGAACGTGGCGGTCAGGCGGCCGCCGGCGATCCGCTGGGCTTCGACCGTTCGCGGGCCAGGACCGCCGCGAACCCGCCCCAGGCCGCCAGGCCGAGGATGCCGCCACCGAGGACCATCAGGAGCATCGTGAGGGCGCCGATCGCGGGTACGAACGCCAGTCGGCCGGCTGGCGTCCCTCGAAGCATGGCGGCGATCGCGATCATCCCGATGACGCTCGTCAGGATGCCGATGACGTACACCATGCCGAACCCGCTGACCCCCAGGGCATCCTCGATCCCGTTCGCGACACCGGTCACCACGCACGCGACAGCGACGACGACGATGGCGACCGAGAGGTCGCGCGCCGGGCGGGCCACCTCGCGCAGGATCAGGAGCGAGACGGCCGTCAGCAGCCACGCGAGGCTGTAGAGGTAGATCGAGACGTAGTCGTTGGCCGTCACGGGGTCCCAGTAGTCGGGGTCGAGGAGGATCGACTGCAGCGAGCGCGCGGCCCAGGCGACCCCGGTCAGCACGAGGATCGCGACCCTCGAGAGGAACCCGAGGCTGCTCCAGCCGTGGACGACGGTCCGCATGTCTACCTCCCGGCAGGCTATATCGCGTCACGATATAGCGCCACCGGCGGCCGCTGTCAAGCGGCGGCCAGCCGATCCACGAGGCAGGGACAAGGGGCCGCACGAGGCCGACGATCCGTCAGGCACACTGACCGACCATGACCGAGCTCTGGACGACGCTCATCCCGCTCGCCATCGCGACGGCCGTGCTGCCGATCCAGGTCGCGATCACGATCCTGATGCTCCGGTCGGCAGGCGGTCGGGCCAGGGCCGGGGCCTGGATCGCGGGCATGACCCTCGTGCGGCTCGTCCAGTACGCGGTGTTCGGGCTCATCCTCGAGCGGGCGATGGACGATGCCGCCACCGGCATCAGTCCCGTCGAGGGCGCCCTCCTCCTGGTCGTCGGCGTGCTGCTCCTGGTCTCGGCGGCGCGCAAGGTCGCGAACCAGCCGGACGAGGACGCCCCGCCACCGCGCTGGATGACGATGGTCGACGGCATCGGCGCGGGTCGCGCGTTCCTCATGGGCGCCGGGCTCGTCGCCCTGAGCCCCAAGCTCTGGGCCTTCACGCTCGGGGCGATCGGGGCGATCCAGGACGCCGAGCTGGCCCCGGCGGCGGGCTGGGCCGTGTTCGTCGTCTGGGTCGTGGCGGCCGAGGCGCTCCATCTCCTCGCGCTGCTGGCAGCGGTCGTCTCGCCCGCCCGGGCCGACGTGCTGCTCGCCCGAGCGGGTGACGCGCTCACGCGCCACAGCCGCGTGGTGATGATCGCCATCAGCCTCGTGTTCGGGATCTGGTTCCTGCTCAAGGCGATGTCGGCGTTCGGGTTCGGCCTCGGCGCCTGAGCGGCCGCCGCCGGATGGCGCCCGCGGCTATGACGGTGAGACCCTGGACACGGACATCTCCGGGCTCGTGATCACCCACTCGACGCCCCGACACGGCTGCGACAGCGTGGCGATCGTCCGGCCGTCCAGGATCGCGACCAGGGTGCCGCGGATGCATTTCCCTTCGGCCTGGTGCAGGCCGACGACGTTGACCCGCTGGCCGGGAGGGACCGTCATGACGGGGTCCTCCATCTCGGTCGTGCCAACGATCCGTCGGTAGTTGACGTCGACGGTCGCCGAGGTCTGGTTCCAGATCGTCATGCCCTCGCCTTGATCCTCTCGCATGCAGCCTGCAAGAGCGCCTGCCACCGTCACAGTGGCGACGAGGACGAAGATCGACCAGCGGGTACGCGTGAGCATCGCCCGCTGCCATGTTCAACTTCACCACGACCCGACGCAATGGCCCATTGGACCCGTCGCCGGACGCAATGGCTTGGGCACGGCCTTCTTCCGACCATGGTGATCCTGCGTGAGCGCACGACGGCGTCGTGAAGGTCCGACGACTACACTCCGGCGTCGTGAGCACACCCATCCCGCAGCAACGCCTGCGCAATTTCTCGATCATCGCCCACATCGATCACGGCAAGTCCACGCTCGCGGACCGCCTGCTCGAGATGACGCACACGATCGACGCGCGCCAGATGACCAGCCAGGTCCTCGATTCGATGGACCTCGAGCGCGAGAAGGGCATCACGATCAAGGCCCGCTCAGCGCGGCTCGAGTACACCGCGAACGACGGCCTGGTCTATGGCCTCAACCTCATCGACACGCCCGGCCACGTGGACTTCGCCTACGAGGTCAGCCACAGCCTCCAGGCCTGCGAGGGTGCGATCCTGGTCGTCGACGCCACCCAGGGCATCGAGGCGCAGACGCTCGCCAACGTCCACCTCGCGCTGCGCGAGAACCTCACGCTCATCCCGGTCCTCAACAAGATCGACCTGCCGTCCGCGGACCCCGAGACGATCATGGACGAGCTGGAGAACGTCCTCGCCATCCCGCGCGAGGAGGTCCTCCTCGCGAGTGCCAAGGACGGCACCGGCGTGGCCGAGATCCTCGAGGCCATCGTCGCTCGCATCCCGGCGCCAAAGGGCGACCCGAAGGCGCCGCTCAAGGGCCTGATCTTCGACAGCCACTACGACGCGTACAAGGGCGTCATCGTCTACGTGCGGCTCGCCCAGGGCACGATCCACCACAACGACGCGGTCCTGCTGATGGGCAGCGGCGTGACCGCCGACCCGCTCGAGCTCGGCGTCTTCCGGCCGCAGCTGGTCCCGGTCCAGCAGCTCGTCGCGGGCGAGGTGGGCTACGTCGCCACCGGGCTCAAGAGTGTCCGCGACGCCCAGGTCGGCGACACGCTGACGAGCGCGACCCGCCCCGCCGATGTCCCGCTGCCCGGCTACCAGCCCGCCAAGAGCCTCGTGTTCGCCGGCATCTACCCGGTGTCCGGCGAGGACTACCCGCTCCTGCGCGACGCGCTCGAGAAGCTCCACCTCAACGACGCCAGCTTCACCTACGAGCCGGAGAGCTCGGTGGCGCTCGGGTTCGGGTTCCGCTGCGGCTTCCTCGGCCTCCTCCACATGGAGATCGTGCAGGAGCGCCTCGAGCGCGAGTTCAGCCTCGATCTCATCGCGTCGGCGCCGTCGGTCGAATACCACGTCATCCGGACGCTCGGCCGCGGCGAGCTCGTCGTCGACAATCCGGCGCTGCTCCCGAACCCCACCGACATCGAGGAGATCCAGGAGCCGTGGGTCAAGCTCAGCGTGGTCACGCCCAGCCAGTACATCGGGCCGCTGATGGAGCTCTCGACCAACCGCCGCGGCGACTTCAGCAACATGGAGTACCTCGACCCGACGCGGGTCGTCCTCCACTTCGAGATGCCGCTGGCGGAGCTCATCGTCGACTACTTCGACCAGCTCAAGAGCCGCAGCCAGGGCTACGCGTCGATGGACTACGAAGAGCTGGGCTACCGGCCGGCCAACCTCGCCAAGGTCGACATCCTCGTCAACGGCGAGCCGGTCGATGCCCTGTCGCTCATCGTCCACCGCGACCGCGCCCAGTCGGTCGGGCGCCAGCTGGCCGAGCGGCTCAAGCAGCTGATCCCGCGCCAGATGTTCGAGATCCCGATCCAGGCGGCCATCGGCTCCAACGTGGTTGCGCGTGAAACGGTCCGCGCCATGCGGAAGAACGTGCTCGCCAAGTGCTACGGTGGCGATATCACGCGCAAGCGCAAGCTCCTCGAGAAGCAGAAAGAGGGCAAGCAGCGGATGAAGCGGGTCGGCTCGGTGGAGATCCCCCAGGAGGCGTTCCTGGCGATGCTCCGCATGGACGAGGGCTAGACGACCGACGTGGACGACCTCGTCGAGATCGCCCGGACCCTCATCGTCATCGGCCTGGCCCTGCTGCTGGTCATGCTGCGGCTGGACGCCGAGCGCTTCGGTACCGCCGAGTATTACGAGGCGGAGCAGAACGGGGAGCGGCCGCGCGCGCGGCGCCGGCTGGCCTGGTACGGGATCGGCGCGGCGCTCGCCGTGGGGATCGTGCTGGTCCATCCGTCCCCGCAGCAGACGCTGTTCCTGGGCTCGGGCGACCGGCTCGGCGCGCTCTTCGGCGGGCTCATCTATGGACTTGCGGGCGTCGGGATCGCGGTCGCCTTCGCGACGGTCCGCTACCACCGCATCCGCTTCCCGGAGCCGTGGTCCTACCCGGGCGCCCTGCTCAACTCGGTCGCCACGGCCTTCATCGACGAGGTCGCCTTCCGCGGCGCGCTCTTCGGGCTCCTGCTCGCGACCGGCCTCGAGCCGACGGTCGCGAACCTGATCCAGGCGCTCCTGTACGCGCTGACGACCCGGCTGGGGGCGCCCGGCCGCGACCGCTACCTGCTGATCCTGGCTCTCGGCATGGGCCTGGTCGGCGGCTGGTTGACGGCCTGGACCGGCGGGATCGCCGCCGCCTTCCTGGGCCATGCGATCACCCGCTTCGCGGTCTTCCTGTGCACCGGCCATACCGGTCAGACGAAGCCGCGCGGCCGCGAGGTCGAGGAGATCGAGAAGCGCCGCCGCGTCCCCGAGGGCTGGCGGGTCATCGGGTCCCGGGAGCGCTGATGCCATGACCGCGGCCGGGGCAGCGTCGAGCACCGACGCGCCTGCCGCCGGGCCGCCCGTCGCGCTCTACGTCCACGTCCCGTTCTGCGTCTCGCTCTGCCCGTACTGCGACTTCGTCGTCTACGCCGGGGCCGCGGCGCGCGGGCCGACCGCCAGGATCGACGCCTTCGTGCCGGCCCTCAGGGCCGAGATCGGCCTCCGCGCCGACGCCCTCGACGCGGCGTTCGGCGGATCCGGATCGGCCGGACGGCCGCCGCTCCAGACGCTCTATCTCGGGGGCGGCACGCCGTCGCTGATGCCGCCCGAGACGATCGGCGGCCTGGTCTCGCTGGTCGGCGACCGGTTCGGCCTCGCACCCGACGCCGAGGTCACGCTCGAGGCCAACCCCGGTCCGGACGAGCGCGGCGACGCGGCCGCGTGGGCGGCCGCCGGGATCAACCGCCTGTCGCTGGGCGCGCAGTCGCTCGACGACCGCGAGCTCAAGCGGATCGGCCGGCGCCATCGCGCCGCGGACGTCGTCGACGCGGTGGCCGAGGCCCGGGCGGCGGGCATCGGCTCGGTCAGCCTCGACCTCCTCTACGACCTGCCCGACGGCTCGGTCGCGACCTGGATGACGACGCTGGACGCCGCGCTCGAGCTGGATCCCGACCACCTCTCGCTGTACGGGCTGACGCTCGACGACCCCGATGCGGAGGGCCTGACCGGCCCTGACGGCGACCACCTGCCCACGACGCGCGGCGCCCGCCGCTGGCGCGAGATCGCCCGGCCTGGGCAGGACGAGGACCGCGCGGCCGCGCAGTACCACCACGCGGTGGTCCGCCTCGCGGAAGCCGGGTTCCACGGCTACGAGATCAGCAACTGGGCGCGCCCGGGTCACGAGAGCCGCCACAACCTGACGTACTGGGGCCGCCTCCCGTACGAGGCGGTCGGCCCCGGCGCGCACGCGTTCGACGGCGCGACCCGCCGCTGGAACGCGGCCCGCCTCGACGGCTACGTGGCCGCGCTCACGCCGGCCGACGGGTCGCCCCCGGCGCTGCCGCCCGGCGGCGCCGAGGAGATCGACGCGGAGACCGCGGCCGCGGAGCGGGTCATCCTCGGGCTCCGGCTCGACACCGGCATCCCGCTCGCGACGGCCCACGAGCCGCCGCTGGGGGACGCCTTCGGCTGGGCGCTCACCGCCGAGCTGATCGATGTCACGCCGGACGACCGGGTCGTGCTGACGACCCGCGGCCGGCTCCTCTCGAACGAGCTCTTCGAGCGCCTGGTCTGAGCCCGGTCCGGCTGCGCGAGACCGCCGCGCGAGACCGCCTCGGCGCGTTGACACTCACGCCACGCGACTGCTACGATGCCCGCACCTCGTTAGCACTCTCACCGTTAGAGTGCTAACCACGTAGGAGACCGGCCTTGGCGCGACGGACCCGCCCCATCGGCCCCCTGGACCTCCGCACACAGGCGATCCTTCGGGCCGTCATCGAGGAATACGTCACCACCGCGACCCCCGTCGGCTCGCAGGCGCTCGTCGAGCGCTACGGCCTCGGTGTGTCGAGCGCGACCGTGCGCAGCATCCTCGCCGAGCTCGAGGGCGCCGGGCTCCTGACCCACCCGTACACCTCGGCCGGTCGCGTCCCCACCGACGCCGGATACCGCTTCTATGTCGAATCGATCGTCGATGCGGTGCCGCTGCCGGCCGTCGAGCAGCTGATGATCCGCCACCAGTTCGGGCAGGTCGAGTTCGCCAGCGAGCACTGGTTCCGCCTCGCGGCCACCACGCTCGCGAGCGTCACCCGCTCGGCCGGCCTGGCCACGCCGGCCAAGCCCCGCGCCGCGCACATCCGGCGCGTCGACCTGGTCGCGATCAACGAGCGGATGGCCAGCCTGATCCTCGTCCTGCGCGAAGGGGCGATCAAGCAGGCGCTCGTCACGCTCGCGGACGACGACCACATCGACCAGCCGACGCTCAACCGCGTCGCCGCGCTGCTCAACGACAAGCTGGCGAACCAGACGGCGGGCAACGCGGAGACGGTCCTCGCTCGCCTCGGCGAGACCGACCGCGTCGACGCGCTGGCGAAGCGGATCGGCGACCGGATCGTCCGCATCGTCCGCGACTACGACGCCGAGGCGATCGAGGAGGTCTTCAGCGACGGCCTGCTCAACGTGATGGACGCCCCCGAGTTCGCCCAGAGCGACAAGCTCCGACGGGTCTTCTCGGCGCTCGAGAACCGGACCTATCTCGGCCAGCTGGTCGGCGACGTGGCCGACGCGGGCCGGATCCGGGTCTACATCGGCCATGAGAACGGGCCGATCGAGATGCGCGACGTCTCGCTGGTCCTCGCCCCCTACGGGCGGGCGGGCCGGGCGATCGGCGTCGTCGGCGTCCTCGGCCCGACGCGCATGAGCTACTCCCAGGCGATCGGCACGGTCCGCTTCGTGTCCGGCCTGATGAACGAACTGGTGGACCACCTGTATGCCTAGCGGGAAGACCCGCGGGCAGCAGCGCGTGGAGGAGATCGACATCTCCCCGGCCAAGCTGCTTGCCGACATCGAGAGCCTGAAGACCGAGCTGGCCGACGCCCGCGCGAGCGGCGAGGAGTACCTCAACGCCCTCCAGCGCGAGCGGGCCGAGTTCCAGAACTTTCGCCGCCGCAGCCAGGAGGAGCGGCAGCGCGACCTCGGCCTGGCCGGCGAGGATCTCCTGCGCAAGGTCCTGACCGTCGCCGACGACTTCGACCTCGCCATCGAGGCGCGACCGGAGTCGATCTCGACCGACCCGTGGTTCGACGGGATCGCGGCCATCGACCGCAAGCTGCGCGTCCTGCTCGAGTCCGAAGGCGTGACCCCGATCGACGCGATGCCGGGCCGCCCGTTCGACCCGCGCGAGCACGAGGCCATCGTCAACGTGCCCGGCACCGGCCGGCCCGAGGGCGAGATCGTCGACGAGCTGCGTCGCGGCTATCGACTGCGCGACCGGGTCCTGCGCGCGGCACTCGTCGCCGTGGCGGCGCCGCCACCCGACGCTCCCCTCGAGCCCGCAGCCGCCCCGGCACCGCCGACCGGGGCTGGCGAGCCCGCCCGCGGCACCCACAAGCAACGTCCCAACTAGTCCTTCCCAGCACTCATCAAGGAGCACCCACCCATGGGCAAGATCATCGGCATCGACCTCGGCACGACGAACTCCGTCGTCGCGGTCATGGAGGGCGGCGAGCCGACCGTCATCGCGTCGGCCGAGGGCGGCCGGACCGTCCCGTCGGTCGTCGCCTTCACCAAGACCGGCGAGCGGCTGGTCGGCCAGCTGGCCAAGCGCCAGGCCGTCACCAACCCCACCAACACGGTCTACTCGATCAAGCGCTTCATGGGCCGCCGCTGGGACGACCCGGAGGTCAAGCGCAGCAAGGACCTCGTCCCGTACAAGGTCGAGAAGGACGGCAAGAGCGACGGCGTGGCGGTCGCCCTGGCCGACGGCAAGAGCTACACGCCGCCCGAGCTCAGCGCGATGATCCTGCAGAAGCTCAAGACCGACGCCGAGGCGTACCTCGGCGAGAAGATCACCGAGGCGGTCATCACCGTCCCGGCCTACTTCGACGACACCCAGCGCCAGGCGACCAAGGACGCCGGCCGCATCGCCGGCCTCGACGTCAAGCGGATCATCAACGAGCCGACCGCGTCGGCCCTGGCCTACGGCCTCGACAAGAAGGGCGACGAGAAGATCGCCGTCTACGACCTCGGCGGCGGCACCTTCGACATCTCGATCCTCGAGCTCGGCGAGGGCGTCTTCGAGGTCAAGGCGACCAACGGCGACACCCACCTGGGCGGCGACGACTTCGACCAGCGCGTCATCGACTGGCTGCTCAAGGAGTTCAAGAAGGACCAGGGCATCGACCTCGCGAAGGACCAGCAGGCCCTGCAGCGGCTCAAGGAGGCCGCCGAGAAGGCCAAGATCGAGCTGTCGTCGACGACGACCACCGAGATCAACCTCCCGTACATCACCGCCGACGCCAGCGGCCCCAAGCACCTCGTGATCTCG
The DNA here is from genome assembly GCA_963813335.1 of uncultured Chloroflexia bacterium. GTDB lineage: Bacteria > Chloroflexota > Limnocylindria > Limnocylindrales > CSP1-4 > SPCO01. The sequence continues at coordinate 154,781 of CAWEYL010000003.1, read as the reverse complement.
CTGACGCGGGCCAAGCTCGAGGACCTCGTCGCCGACCTGATCCAGAAGACCGCCGGCCCGGTCACCGCGGCCCTCAAGGACGCGGGCCTCAAGCCCGGCGACATCGACGAGGTGATCCTCGTCGGCGGCATGACCCGCATGCCCGCCGTCGTCGAGGCCGTCAAGACGATGTTCAACGGCAAGGAGCCGCACAAGGGCGTCAACCCGGACGAGGTCGTCGCCATCGGCGCGGCCATCCAGGCCGGCGTCCTGGCCGGTGACGTCAAGGACGTCCTGCTCCTCGACGTGACCCCGCTGTCGCTCGGCATCGAGACCCTCGGCGGCGTCATGACCAAGCTGATCGAGCGGAACACGACCATCCCGACCTCGAAGTCGCAGGTCTTCTCGACCGCGTCGGACAACCAGTCGCAGGTCGAGATCCACGTCCTCCAGGGCGAGCGCGAGTTCGCCGCGGACAACAAGACCCTCGGCCGGTTCATCCTCGACGGGATCCCGCCCGCCCCGCGCGGCGTGCCCCAGATCGAGGTGACCTTCGACATCGATGCCAACGGCATCCTCGACGTCAAGGCCAAGGACCGGGCGACCAGCAAGGAGCAGCAGGTCCGCATCACCGCGTCGTCGATGCTCGACAAGAGCGCCGTCGACCAGATGGTCCGCGACGCCCAGGAGCATGCCGACGAGGACCGCCAGCGCCGCGAGGAGGTCGAGGTCCGCAACGACGCCGAGGCCCTGACGTTCCAGGCCGAGCGCGTGGTCAAGGACCTCGGCGACAAGATCCCGTCCGAGGACAAGCTGGAGATCGAGAACAAGGTCTCGGGCCTCCGCGAGTCGCTCAAGGGATCGGACATCGACGCGGTCCGCAGCCAGATGACCTCGCTCGGGGAGACCCTCCAGCGCGTCTCGACCGCGGCCTACCAGGCCGCGGGGGCCGCGGGCGCGAGCGAGTCGACCGACGGCGCGTCGTCGGACGGCACTGACGGCACGGGCGCCGAGGGCGAGCCCGCCGCCGAGGGCGAGGAGACGGTCGAGGGCGAGTTCAAGGAGGTCTAGGCCTTCAGGGCACTCGCTGACACACAGAGCCCGGCCTCCGGCCGGGCTCTTCGATTCGCGCGGGTTCCGGCCGCGGGTTCCGGCCGCGGCCCGGACTCCCCGCTGCCCCGCTTCCGCCCAGGTCCCGCAGACCCGCCTGCGGACTCCCTCACGCCCGGGTTTCCGGCGCATGTCCTTCAGGCGGTCGTTGGTCACCGGCACGCGGTCAGATGACCGCTTGAGGATCCATCTGACTCATTCCGACCTCTTCCCGTCCACGATCCGTGCGTGGGCTTGCCACGGGCCGGACCCGTGGTGAGCTGACGCGGTGACGAGTGACCGGGTGAAGGTCATCTGACAGGAACAGGATCCCCGCGACGGCATCGGCCGGCGCCCGAAGCCACCGCTTGATCTCGACGGTTCTGGCCGGCACGACCGCGTCGAACGTCGCCTCGGTGTGCCTGGACGCGTCGCCGCGAGGTCCGATCGTCGGGCAGGACGAGGACGCGCGATACCGTTCGGACCTCCCAGCCCCGCTGGGCGGCAACCCGCCGCGCGACGCGGAACTTGCGATCCAGGCCGTGGAGCGTCGCCTGGATGTCCGGCACGACCGACTTGACCTCGATGACGAGCAGCGCGCCCGTCGCAGCGTGGAACGCGAGCACATCGATCGACCCACGCTCGCCGTCGACGTTGAAGGACGCCTCGGTCGTCACCTCCCAGCCGTCACTCGACAGCAGGCGGACCACGCGCTCGACGATGTCGGCATGCGACGCGTCGAGCAGGCGGTCGAGACCCTCACCCTGCCAGAGGAGCCTCACCGAGATCGATGACCCGAGAGCGGCAGCGACCCGAACCAGGGTGTGGACCGCGACGCGATCGGCGCGACCGCGTTCGATCCGCACGATGACGGACCTCGAGACGCACGCTTCAGCAGCCAGCCGCTTCTGCGTCCAGGCTCGCTTGCGCCGCAGCGCCCGGATCCCAAGCCCGAACCGCACCACATCCACCGCGCCATGTTCCGGATCGGCGCCCATCGATGGCTTATCGCGCGGTACCGTGACCCCATGAGCTTCGATGTCGCCGCGGACGCCTACGACCGGTTCATGGGACGGTACTCCATGCTGCTGTCGGCGCAGCTCGCCGACCTGGCGGGGATCGCGCCGCCCCAGCGCGCGATCGATGTCGGCTGTGGCCCGGGCGCGCTCACCCGCGAACTGGTCGGGCGGCTCGGCCCGGGGTCGGTCGCCGCGGTCGACCCGTCGGTCTCCTTCGTCGAGGCCGTCCGGGCGCGCTACCCCGGCGTCGACGTCCGCCAGGCATCCGCGGAGGACCTCCCGTTCGAGGACGACACGTTCGACGCCGCCCTCGCCCAGCTGGTGGTGCACTTCATGGCCGACCCGATCCTTGGCTTGGCGGAGATGCGCCGCGTCACCCGCCCTGGCGGCGCGGTCGTCGCATGCGTCTGGGACCACGGCGGCGGGACGGGACCGTTGGGCCTCTTCTGGGAGGTCGCCCGAGAACTTGACCCGGATGTGGACGATGAATCCGAGCTCGCCGGCGTGACCGAGGGCGATCTCGGGCGGCTGTTCCGGTCGGCCGGGCTCCGCGAGGTCGCCGAGACCGCTTTCGCCGCGGACCTCGAGCACCCCGACTTCGAGGCTTGGTGGGCGCCGTTCGCCGGCGGCGCCGGCCCGGCCGGCGCCTACACCGCCGGGCTCTCCTCGGACGCCCAAGCCCAGCTTCGGGAGCGGCTCCGCGAGCGCCTGCCAGCCGGGCCGTTCGTGATCCCGGCCAGGGCCTGGGCCGCCCGCGGCCTCGCCTGACGAGGCCCGGCGGGCTCGCCCGACGGCTCAGATGAAGAGGCGGACCTCCGGCGCGACGGCCCCGACGATGAGCACGATCGCGTAGCCCGCGAACAGGAGCAGGCCCGCCCGCAGGTGGAGCTGGACGTTGACGCCCATGATCGACATCAGCCCGTACGGGTTGTCGTAGTACGGCAGCAGGCCGCGCGACACCTTGAGCGCGAGCGGGATCGTCAGGAGCATCAGCAGGACGGGCACGGGCAGGATGCCGGCCACGACGGCGAGCACCACGACGACATACGCGGCCGCGACGGCCATGTCGTACCCGGCGATGACCGTGGTCCGGGAGAACCGCACCGGCAGGGTGCGCTTGCCCGCGAGCGCGTCGCCGCGACGGTCCGGGATCTCGTTGACGTACAGGATCAGCGCCACGAGCAGAGCGACCGGGATGGACGCCACGAACGGCTCCCAGGCGAGGGTCCCGCCGGTCTGCACGACGTACGCGCCGAGCAGCATCATCGGCCCGAATCCGACCGCGACCACGATCTCGCCGAGGCCGCGATAGACGAACTTCAGCGGCGGCGCCGTGTACCCGATGCTGAAGACGAACCCCAGCACCCCGATGACGAGCAGCGCCGTCGAGCCATGGGTCGCGAGCAGGATCAGCCCGATCGCGCCAGCCGCCACGTAGCAGAGCGTCGCGATCGTCGCCATCCGGCGGAAGCTCACCAGCCCGTACTGGATGACCCGCGAGCCGCCGCTGAACTGGGTCGGCGTGACGTTCGCGTCATCGGCACCAAGCGCCGTGTCGAAGACGTCGTTGGCGACGTTGAGCCCGAGCTGGACGAACGACGCGCCGATGATCGTGAGCAGCGCCGCGACCAGGTCGAACGAGCCGTGCGTCGCCGCGATCAGGATGCCCAGCACGACCGGCACGATGGTCGCGGTGAGGAACGGCAGCCGCGTGGCCCGGAGCGTCAGGAACCCGAGCGACAGCTTCGGGCGGACCGGCGTCCCGCGCTCGACCGAGAGCGCGTCGAAGTACTTGCGCGACTGGCCGACCGAACGCTCCGAGTACTCGAAGAACGGGACCTCGCTCTCGTCCCAGCCCCACGCCCGGGTGGCGGTCACGGCGAACCCGCCGTCGGACGCGGTCGCGCTACCCCACACCGTGACGTGCCGGCGCTCGTCGTAGCCGTAGCCAGGCTGCGGGCGGATGTGCGACCCGGTCAGCGACACGGGACGGTCGGTCGGGACGACCAGGCCCGCCGGGCGGGGGAACCTGGCGACCAGCTCGGTCGGGCTGACCCGGGCGTCGACGGCGACGCTGACCGGGTACCCGTCGTCGCCGACCCACGTGGCGATCTGGTAGGGGAAGGTGGCCAGCTTGTCGAGCCCGGCGCGGGCGTCGAGACCGTCGGTGCTGCGCATCACGCCGCCTCCCCGACGGAGACCAGGGTCTCCTGCGGTGCCGTCGCGGCGTCGCCGTCCGACCAGTACAGGACGCGCCGCGGGGTGACCTCGATGAGCGCGCGCTCGAAGAACAGCGGCAGGGCGACCCGGACCTTCAGGAACGCGACGATCGCCGGCTCCTTGGCCTCCCAGATCGGGAGGAGGCGCTCCCATCCGCCGTGCGGGTCGTCGTCGATGACGCGGGCGTCTCCCTGGATCAGCGCGCGGTCGCGCCGGCCGCCGACCGCGATGGGGTCGGTGATCGAGACCGACACCTTGGCATTGCTGTTGATGTGCTCGAGCTTCCGGCTGAAGAGGATCGACGAGGTCATGTACACGCGCTCCCCGTCCCACAGCGGGATGAGCGGGTAGGTGACGGGTCGGCCGTCGCCGTCGACGACGGTGAGCTCGCCCACGAGCGCCGCATCGAGCAGCTCCGCGACCGGCTTCGGGATCTCGGCCATGAGGGACTCCTGCATGTCGCGCGGGGTCTTCTGATTCCGTGCTACCGCAGCGTAGCACGTTTTGTCCAGCGTCGCGACGCGGTACCATGCCCCGTCCGATGCCCGATCCCGACCCCGCGCTCATCCATGCCCGCCGCCTGACCAAGCGCTTCGGCGACTTCACCGCGGTGGACGCCGTCGACTTCGATGTCGCCCCCGGCGAATCCTTCGGATTCCTCGGGCCGAATGGCGCGGGCAAGACCTCGACGATGCGGATGATCGGCTGCGTCTCGCCGATGACGTCGGGCGAGCTCACGGTCATGGGCATGGACCCGACCACCGACGGTCCGCGGATCCGCGCCCGGCTCGGCGTGGTGCCGCAGCAGGACACGCTCGACACCGAGCTGACGGTGCGCGAGAACCTGCTCATCTACGGGCGCTACTTCGGGCTCGACTGGAAGGAGATCGGCCGGCGGGCCGACGAGCTCCTCGATTTCGCCCAGCTCACGGAGCGCGCGAAGGACGAGGTCGAGCCGCTGTCGGGTGGCATGAAGCGGCGCCTGACGATCGCCCGGGCGCTCATCAACGAGCCGAGCCTGCTCCTCCTCGACGAGCCGACGACGGGCCTCGACCCCCAGGCACGCCACCTCCTGTGGGACCGCCTGTACCGCCTCAAGCAGCGTGGCGTGACCCTGGTCCTGACCACCCACTACATGGACGAGGCCGAGCAGCTGTGCGACCGGCTGGTCGTGATGGACAAGGCGAGGATCGTCGCCGAGGGCAGCCCGCGATCGCTGATCGAGCAGTACTCGACCCGTGAGGTCACGGAGCTCCGCTTCGAGCCGGGCTTCGCCGAGACGCTGGACGGCCGGCTCGACGGGATCGCCCAGCGGATCGAGCACCTGGCAGACCGGGTGCTGCTGTACACCGACGACGGCGAGGCCGCCGTCGCGGCCGTCCACGAGCGCGGGCTTCGACCCGAGGCCGTCCTCGTCCGCCGGTCGTCGCTCGAGGACGTGTTCCTCCGGCTCACCGGCCGCTCGCTCATCGAGTAGGCGGACGGACCGATGACCGCCGCTGCGCCCGCGCGCCCCTCGGCCGACCCGCGATCCGACTCGCCGGCGGTCCACGTCTTCGAGCATCGCTGGCTCTCGTACAAGCGCACGTTCCGCGCGAGCGTGTTCAGCTCGTTCCTGTCGCCGGTGCTGTTCCTCACCGCGATGGGCCTCGGCCTGGGCACGTACGTCGACGCCGGCAGCAACGCCGCCCTCGGCGGCGTCACCTACATCCAGTTCCTGGCACCGGGCCTGCTGGCGGCCACGGCGATGCAGTCCGCGGCCTTCGAGGCGACCTTCCCGATCATGGCCGGGATCATGTGGAACAAGGTCTTCCACGCGATGGCCGCGACGCCCATCTCGGTCCGTGACATCGCGGCCGGCAACCTCGCCTGGATCGCGGCGCGACTGACGATGATCTCGACCGTCTTCACGCTCGTCATCATCGCCTTCGGAGCCGCCGCCGCTCCGACGATCGTCCTCGCCATCCCCGCCGCGGTCCTGACCGGCATGGCGTTCGCGGCCCCGATCGCGGCCTTCGCCACGACCCAGTACAACCCCAACAAGTTCAACGCGATCTTCCGGTTCGGGATCCTGCCGCTCTTCCTGTTCTCCGGCACCTTCTACCCGATCTCCTCGCTGCCGGAGCCGCTCCAGGTCGTCGCCTGGCTGACGCCGCTGTTCCACGGCGTCGAGCTGACCCGGGCGCTGTCGCTGGGGACCGTGTCGGCCGACCCGCTCGCCGCGGTCATCGACGTGGCCTACCTGTCGATCATGTTCGCGATCGGGGTCGTCGCGCTCCTCCGGCTCCTCGAGAAGCGGATGGTGCCCAGGTGACGGCGCTCCCGATCACCTCGACCTTCCTCATCGGCAGCCGCCGCTCGCTGCGCCTGATCGAGCGCAACCTCTACGTCTACCGGCACGGCTGGATGGTCATCTTCTCGGGGTTCTTCGAGCCGCTGTTCTACCTGCTCAGCATCGGGTTCGGGCTCGGGGCGCTCATCGGGACCGTGCCGGGGCCCGATGGCCAGCCGATCAGCTACCAGCTCTTCGTGGCACCGGCGCTGCTTGCCACGGCCGCGATGAACGGCGCGATCGCCGAGAGCACGTTCAACTTCTTCTTCAAACTCAACTACAACAAGACCTTCACGTCGATCCTCGCGACGCCGCTGTCGCCGGGCGATGTCGCGACCGGCGAGCTGGGCTGGGCGCTCATCCGTGGCGGGCTGTACGCGATCGGGTTCATGGTCGTGATGGCGCTGCTCGGGCTGGTCGTCTCGCCGTGGGTGATCCTCGCCGGCCCCGCGGCGTTGCTCGTCGGGTTCGCGTTCGGCGCGGTCGGCATGGCCGCCACCTCGTTCATGAAGACATGGCAGGACTTCGACCTGATCCAGCTGGTGATCCTGCCGATGTTCCTGTTCTCGGCGACGTTCTACCCGATCGAGACCTATCCGCCCGGCCTGCAGGTATTCGTCCGCCTGACGCCGCTGTACCAGGGCGTCGACCTCATCCGGTCGCTGACGGTCGGGGCCATCAGCCCGGTCCTGCTGGTCCACGTGGCATACCTGAGCGTGATGGGGCTGGTCGGCCTGGCGGTGACCTCACGGCGGCTCGACAAGCTGCTGCTCAAGTGAGCACCGACCGGGCGGCCCTCGCGGCGCTGTCCGGCGAGATCGTCGCGTGCCGGCGCTGTCCGCGGCTGGTCGAATGGCGCGAGCGGGTCGCGGCCGAGAAGGTCGCGCGGTTCCGCGACGAGACGTACTGGGGCCGGCCGCTGCCCGGGTTCGGCGATCCGGACGCGCGGATCCTGCTGCTGGGGCTGGCGCCCGCGGCGCACGGCGGCAACCGGACGGGGCGGGTGTTCACGGGCGATGCGTCGGGCGACTTCCTGTGGGCGCGGCTGTTCGAGTCGGGGTTGGCGGACCGGCCGTCGAGCCGGCACGCGGACGACGGGCTGACGCTGACCGATGTCTACATCGCCGCGGCCGTCCGCTGCGCGCCGCCGGCCAACAAGCCGACGCCCGACGAGCGTGACGCCTGCTCGCCGTTCCTGGTCCGCGAGCTGGCGCTGCTCGAGTCGGTGAGGGTGGTGGTGGCGCTCGGCCAGTTCGGTTGGGACGCGGCGATCCGAGCGTTCGCGGAGCTGGGGCATGTCGTCGCGCCGCGGCCAAGGTTCGGTCACATGGCGGAGGCTCGGGTCGGCCCGTACGCGCTGCTCGCCTCCTACCACCCAAGCCAGCAGAACACCTTCACCGGGAGGCTCACGCCGTCGATGTTCGACGCGGTTCTCGGCCGAGCGCGACTACTTGCAGACCATGCCTCGCAATGACAGCGAGCGACAAAGCACATCGAGGACCTCATCGCCATCGCCCTCCGAGACGAAGTACATGCCTTCGCGAAGCGCGGCCATCGCATCAGGAAGGGCATAGATAGGCCCGCTGTGATTGCGTAGGGAGCCCTCCAGGAAGTAATCCCATTCGCCAGGTCTCCCATCCGAAACGAGGTCGAACGATCGGATCCATCGTTCGAACTGGAGCCGCACCCGCTCCAGGGCGGGAAAGGCACGGGGAAGCCCCTTTGTCAGGAAATGGACTTCACCGGCCGCCCACACGACTCCACGCCTCTCCATCGCCGAGAAGAGCGAGACCAAGGGCGACCCCTCGACATCCACGCTGCCCGTGTCGTCCTGAAGAAGCGGACCGAGCTCGCGAAAGTGCAGCCACGCGCCTCGCCCAGCGTCGACCACGAACGGGGCAGCACCGAGGTTCGCGAACCAGGACCGGATACTCGCGTCCTCATACCCCACGGCAAGGTAGCGGTACGTCGTTGCCACGTCCCACATCGTAGAGAGCCGACCTGCTGGTCGCGACGAAACTCCTGCTCCTGGCGAGGGGCACCCGCTCATTCCCATGCTGGGATTGCCGCACTGACCTCGTTGACCGCGAGACCCGGCAAGCCTAGGATTCGCGGCCGCGGCGTGGTCTCACCACTGCGCTGAGCCCCCCGCGAGCCGGGAGGGCCTGAGATGCACCAGTCGGTCAGTCCTTCGGCTTGGAGATCCGCCCCCATCCTCCTTGCCGTTGCGCTCGGGCTTGCCGCATGCGGCAATGCCTCGAGTCCGTCCGCCGGGGCCGGTGGCGGCCCGACGGCGTCCGACGCGGGCGCTGGCGCGGGAGCCGGGGGTGCAGGCGCATCGGTGGACAGTGGCGGCGCTGGCTCGCCGGGCGGGACCAACGTCACCGGCAGCCTGGTCAGCTCCGGACTCTACGACGCGACCTGGACCTGGCAGCCGGGGAACGCCGCGGATATCGGCACCGGCGGCGTCACCTTGAATTCGGACAAGGGGACGTTCGGCAGCATCTCGGTCCTCGCCGACGGGACGATCACGTTCACGAGTGGCGCACCGGAGCTCAAGTCGGGCTCGTACAAGGGCACGGGCGCGCAGGTGCACATGAAGGACGCCAGCGGGACGCAGCTCCCGTGCGGCTGGACGCTCGACAACGACGTGACCGGCACGGACGGCGTCATCCATCTCAAGGGCACGATGGACGTGACCGGGACCGTCTTCGAATGCCCGAGCTAGCTCAAGGTTCGACCTTGACGGTGCAGGTCCCGCCGTAGGTCTGCCCGTCGGGCGTGAAGGTGACCAGGATCGAGACCTGACTGGTGGACGGCGTGACATCCACGTCGGCGGAGCAGCGGGAAAGCAGGTCGGTGGCGATCGTGCCATCCGGCGCGAAGGAGATCGCGTCGGACGATCCGAGGAGCGAGATGACGACCTGATGGGTCCCGACCGCCAGGGTCGGAACGGCACCGACCGCGGTCGGGTCGAGGTGGTCCGTGTCCTTGTCGTATCCGCCGGACCTGGGGAGCCACCTGACGTCGGACGCCGGCGGCCGCCAGGTCTCGTCGACCGCGACGCCAGGCTCAAGCACGCTCAGGATCCCGGAGCAGGAATACGGAAATGTCGCACAGTTGATCTTGCCGGCGAACCGCACCGAGACGGGAACGCCGACGGCCGCGGGGCTGGCGGACGCGATCGACGGCAGAGGCGTCGGACGCAGCGTGGGCGTCACGGACGTACAGGCTGCCAACAGGCCGGCCACGATCGTCAGCAGGAAGCCCGACCGCGTCCGACCCGCGGTCACGGATTCGCGGCCGACCACCGGCTGACGACGGCATCCAGCCGTTCGAAGGTCGCGCCCGGGATCGCCTCGGCCGCGTCGATGAAGCGCTCCAGCATGGCCATCCGGTGGCCGCGCCCGATGCACTCGGGATGCACCGTCACCATGACCAGGCCGCCGGGCGCGTGCTCCGAGGCGTAGCGCAGCTCCTCGGTCCAGATCTCCAGCACCGCCGACGGCGCCGACAGCCCGCCGCCGCCCTCGCGCGGCTCGAAGTGCGGCCAGTCGTCCATCGCCCAGTAGACCGGCACCTCGACCAGCGAACCGGGCCGGCCCCAAGAGCTCCCGTCTGCCGGGGAGTGCCGGTCGCCGTGACGTACGCGGTACGGCGCGTAGTCGCCGGCCATCAGCGAGCTGTCGTAGGCGAACCCGGCCCGCTCGACCAGCTCGGCCGTCCTCGCCCCCATCGACCAGTACGGCGCCCGGAACCCGGCCGGCGCCGCGCCCGTCACGGCCCAGACCGCCTCGACCCCGCGCTCCAGGATCTCGGTCGCCTCGTCGCTCGCGAGCGTCGCGAAGTCCTCGTGGAACCAGCCGTGGCAGGCGATCTCGTGGCCGCCGGCCACCAGCGCCTCGGTGTCATCGGTGAAGGTCGTCAGCGTGTGGCCGGGCACGAACCACGTCGTCGGGATGCCGCGCCGAGCGAACAGCTCGAGCAGCCGCTTCGACCCCACGCGCGGCCCGAACTCGGCGTGGCTCAGCTTCACCGGCGGGTCGCCGCGGCGGATCGAATCGGACATGGCGTCGTGGTCGACGGTGATGGCGACGGACAGGCGGGGCGCCTCGGTCATCGGTCCTCCGGCGGGCGGTCGACCCGCGCAGCGTAGCGCGCCGACCGGACCGTCCGGGGCGCGACCGCGACCTCCCGTATCCTTGGCGCTCGATGGCCACCACCGAACAGGACTACTACGCCCTCCTCGGCGTCGCGCGCAACGCGTCCGACGCCGAGATCAAGCGCGCCTTCCGCAAGCTCGCCCAGCAGTGGCACCCGGACGTCAGCCAGGACCCGGCGGCACACGAGCGCTTCAAGGAGATCAACGAGGCCTACCAGGTCCTGTCCGACCCGGAACAGCGCCAGCGCTACGACACCTTCGGCAAGGCGGGCGTCGGCGGCGGTCCAGGGCCCGGCTTCGAGGGCTTCGGCGGCTTCTCCGACATCTTCGACGCGTTCTTCGGTGGCGGGCAGGCGGCCGGCGCGGCCCGGCGCGGACGCCCGCAGCCCGGCGCGGACCTGCGCTACGACCTGCGGATCACCTTCGAGGAGGCGGTCAGGGGCGTCGAGCGCGAGATCGAGTTCCGCGCCCTCCAGTCCTGCGAGACCTGCCATGGCACGGGCGCGAAGGAGGGCACCGAGGCGGCGACCTGTCCGCAGTGCAACGGCCGCGGCGAGGTCCGCAGCGTCCGCCAGACGATGCTCGGCCAGATGGTCAACGTGGCGGCGTGCCCGCGCTGTCGCGGCGAAGGCAAGATCGTCGAGACGCCATGCGAGACGTGCAAGGGCGACGGCCGCACCGAGCGCAAGCGGACGCTGCGCGTCACGATCCCCGCCGGCATCGACGAGGGCCACCAGATCCGCCTCTCGGGCGAGGGTGAGGTGGGGCCGCGTGGCGGGCCGCCCGGCAGCCTCTACGTCGCCGTCCATGTCGCCGAGCACCCGACCCTCAAGCGCGACGGCACCGAGCTCTACTTCGAGGCGACCGTGACGATCGCCCAGGCCGCCCTCGGGACGAAGATCAAGGTCCCGACCGTCGACGGCGAGGAGGAGGTCGAGATCAAGCCGGGCACCCAGCCCGACACGGAGATCCGCCTCCGCGGCAAGGGCGTCGCCCATCTCCGTCGGGCGGGCTCGAAGGGCGACCTCCACGTGCTCGTCGACGTGGTCGTGCCGACGAAGCTCACGAAACGCCAGCGCGAGCTGCTGACCGAGCTGGCCGCCGAGGGCGGGGAAGAGGTCCACGGCGCCGGCGGCATCCGCGAGAAGCTCGGGCTGGGGTGAGCGCGGCGGCGGACGGACAGGGCGCCTGGCTCGAGCTCTCGGTCGAGGCGGACGTCGAGGCGGTCGAGGCGATCAGCGAGATCCTGGGACGGGCGGCACCCGGCGGCGTGGCCGTGGAGCCCGCCTTCGAGCTCGTCGAGGAGGGCCTCGGCGCGCGGATCGACCCGACCCGACCGGCCACGATCCGCGCCTATCTCCCGGCCCGTGACCCCGCGGCGGCCGAGGCCCAGGCGGCGTCGATCGCCGACGCGCTCGGCCACCTCCAGGCGTTCGGGCTGCGGCCCATCGGCGAGCTCCGCACGCGGATCGTCCACGAGGCCGACTGGGCTAATGCCTGGAAGGCGTACTTCCCGGTGCTGCGCGTCGGTCGGCGACTGGTCATCCGCCCGACCTGGCGACGCCACAAGGCCGTGGCGGACGAGCTCGTGCTCGCGCTGGACCCGGGGATGGCGTTCGGGACCGGGCTCCACCCGACGACGCGGCTGTGCCTCGCGGCACTCGAGGCGGTCGCCGACCGCGGCACGGCCCTCGGCGGCGCCCGCGTCCTCGATGTCGGGTGCGGCTCCGGGATCCTGGCCATCGCGGCGATCCGGCTCGGGGCGGCACGGGCCGTCGGCGTCGACATCGACCCGATCGCGATCGAGGCCACCGCGGCCAACGCGAAGCGGAACGGCATCGCGCGGCGGATCCGCGCTCGCGTGGGCAGCCTGCCGAGCGGCGAACCGGCGTTCGACGTCGTCGTGGCCAACCTGATCGCCGGCGTGCTCGTGCCGCTGGCCGCGCCGCTGCACGACGAGCTGCGGCCCGGCGGGATCCTCGTCGCGTCGGGGATCTTCATCGACCGCGAGGCCGAGGTCCGCGCCGCCTTCGAGGCGGCGGGGCTGGTCGTCGACCGCCGTCTCGACGAAGGTGACTGGGTCGCGCTGGAGGCGCACCGACCGGCCTGAGCGGTCCGCCACCCTACAATCGCGCTCCATGCCGAACCTCTTCCCGATCCTGCTCGTGACGCACATCACGCTCGCGATCAGCCTGTTCCTGCCGTCGATCCTGCTGCCGTTCGCGCTGCGGACGCGGCGCGCGACCGTCGACTCGGACAACCGGGTGGTGCACGTCCTGCTCTGGGGCCAGAGCCATGGCACGCTCGTCATCGGGCTCGGGCTGGCGCTGACCGGGCTCGGGCTCGTCGCCGTCCTCGGCTCGACGATGCTCCAGCAGCCGTGGCTGCTGCTGGCGCTCACGATCTACTTCGCGAACCTGGCCATCGCGTTCTTCGTCCAGCGACCGAACCTCCGGCGGCTGGTCGGCGTGACGGCCGCGGCGGACGACGAGGTCTGGAAGGACCGCGCCCGCCGGCAGCGCTACGTGTCGTACCTGATGGCCGGCCTCGTCGGCACGATCGGCTTCCTGATGAGCTCCAAGCCGATACTGTGGTGAGCGAGCAAGGAGGAGCCGTGCCCGACGCGTGCCTGTTCTGCCGGATCGTCGCTGACGAGATCCCGTCCACGCGCGTCCACGAGGACGAGCACGTGATCGCGTTCCGCGACGTCGCGCCGCGCGCCCCGACGCACATCCTGGTGATCCCCCGCGAGCACATCGCGTCGGCGGCAGACCTGACCGAGGCGGACGGCCCGCTGCTGGGTCGGCTGTTCGCGGTCGCGGCCGCCGTCGCCCGGGAGCAGGGCATCGCCGACTCGGGCTATCGGCTGGTGACGAACGTCGGACGGTGGGGCGGCCAGACGGTCGACCACCTGCACCTCCACCTGATGGGCGGCCGCCCCTTCGAATGGCCGCCGGGATGACGAGCCGCGCTCGCGCGATCGTCCTCGCCGCATGCCTCGCGGTGGCGGCCGCCGCCTGCGCGGCCCCGAGCACGGGCGGCACGACCACCTACCCGCCGCCGTCCACGGCGCCGAACCTCGACGTCAGTCCCGCCGTCGGCCAGACCCGCGCCGAGATCGCGGCCGCGCTCGCCCAGCACCAGATCCAGCTCCTCGACTCGCAGGTCCCGTACCGGCCGGCCGAGGGCCCGATCCTGGCCAACGCGCCACGGGCCGTCTACCAGGCGGCCCTCCCGGCCGACCCGACCCACGGCTACATCGTCGTCTATGAGCTGCGCGATACGTCGCGAGCGGCCGAGGCCGCCGCGGAACAGCGGCTGTACTTGGAGACCGGCCCCGGCCGCGTCCAGACCCCGCTCGGCACGGTCCACGTGATCCGCGGCGTCGGCACGACGGTCATCGTCTACGACTGGCTGCCCGGCGCCTCGACCGATCCGTCCGCACCGGACGTCCAGGCCGCGCTCGAGACCATCGGCATCCCGTACCCGGTCGGCAACTAGTCCCTCGCCCTCAGGCGCGCTCGCCCTCGACCGCGGCCCAGGCCTGGATCGGTCCGCGCTTGATCTTGAGGGTGTGCGTTCGCGGGAAGTCGTCCTCCGGCCAGAGCCGCCAGCCCACGATCCGCTGGTTCGGGCCGAGCGTCGCGTTCGCCGCCTTCACCGCCGCGTCGATGCTTGCCCGGATCTCGGCAGGGTGGTCGGGGTGCACCCCGCCGGACGCGCTTGCGGCGCCCGGCAGCGGGCTGGCGCTGCCGGTCAGGACGATCGCCTCGATCCGGCCGGGTCTCGTCTCGACCGCGATCGCGTCGCGGATCCCGGCGATGCGCAGGGCGTTCTCGATGTCCTCCGGATACACGTTGAACCCGTTCGGCAGCACGATCATGTCGCGGCTCCGGCCCGACAGGATGAGCCGGCCGTCCGGGTCGAGGTGGCCGACGTCCCCGGTGCGATACCAGCCGTCGTCGGTGAACGCGGCCGTGGTGGCCTCGGGGTTCTGCCAATAGCCGTCGAACACGGTCCGGCCGCGGAACTGGATCTCCCCGTCGGGTGCGAGGCGCATCTCGATCCCCGCGGGCGCGCGCCCGACGGTCCCCGGCCCGTGGTCGGCGAGCGTCGTGCACGTCCCGGTCCCGGTCTCGGTCGCGCCGTAGCCCTGCAGGACCGTGACGCCGATGTCCTCCCACGCCTGCTGCAGCGACGGCGGCAGGAACGCCCCGGACGAGAGGAACAGGCGGAAATGCCCGCCGAGCTGCCCGTGGATGGCACCGAACAGCCGCGGGCGCAACCGCATCGGCAGGTGGCGCGCGATCCAGCGGAGCCGGTCGAAGGCCGCCGTGCGGCCGCGCTTGGCGACCTCGCGCTCGATGGCGCTCCAGAACAGGTCGAGGACCTGCGGGACCACCACCATCGAGGTCACGCGCTGGTCGCGCAGCGCATCGAAGATGACGCGCGGGTTCCGGCTGCGCACGTAGAGGATGTCGGCCCCGACATCCAGCGCGTAGTAGAGCCCCACGGCCTGCTCGAGCAGGTGCGAGAGCGGGAGCAGCGACACCAGGCGGTGCTCCATGGGCGGGACGATCCGGTGGAACGACTCGATCGAGGCGACCACGTTGTCGTGGGTCAACGTCACGCCCTTGGGGGTGCCGGTGGTGCCGGACGTGAAGACGAGCTCGAAGACCTCGTCCGCGGCCGGGCGCGCCCATGCGGCCTGGCGCGACTCCCAGTCCGGCGGGAAGGCCGGGTCGTGGGGCGCCGGCTCGGCGCAGAGCGCCTCGACGGTCGTGGTCGGGAAATGGTCGAGGCCGGCCTCGCGCGGGTCAGGCGCGTCGCGTCCCGTGCCCAGGATGAGGTGCCGGGCCCCCGACGCCGCGACGATCCCTTCCACCGCGGCGGGCGACATCCGCAGGTCGAGCGGCACGAGGACCAGCCGCGCGGCCATCGCCCCGTAGTAGGCGGCCGGGAGCTCGGGCGTCGACGGCGACCAGGTCAGGATCCGGTCGCCAGGCTCCAGGTCCATCGCCCGGAGCCGCCACGCGGCGATCCGCGCCCGCCGGGCGAGCTCGCGGTAGGTCCACTCGGTCGTCGAGCCGTCGTCAAGCCGCAGCGCGAGCGCGCCGCGCTCGCCATAGCGGGTGACCGCGTGATCGAGAAGGTCGAGCAGGGTGGACATCGCGGAACGAGGGTAGCGCGCGGGCGCGGGCCCGAACAGCCGAGATGTGACGCCTTGCCGGTGCGTGTAACGTGCGGACCGGAGCGGCGTCCATCGGTCGAGCCCGCGACCGATCCGTCGTCATGCCGGCTACTGGATAGCGCCGATGCATCCCGTCCTGTTCCAGCTCGGCCCGCTGACCGTGATGACGCACGACGCGTTCACGGTGCTGGCGCTGACGGTCGGGCTCGCGATCTACTACCGGGAGCTGCGGCGGCGGGACTGGCTCGGCGGACCGATCGTGTGGATCTCGCTCGCGGCGGTCCTCGGCGGCGCGATCGGCGCCCGGGTGATCACGTCCTGGGAGCACCTCGAGGTCTACGACGCGCTCGCGACCCAGCCGTTCAGCGAGGTGATCGAGCACAGCGGCAAGAGCATCCTGGGCGCGATCGCCGGCGGCTACATCGCGATCGTGCTCTCGAAGCGGGCCTTCGGCTACACCCGCTCGACCGGCGACTGCTATCTCCTGGCGATCCCCGTCGCGACCGTCATCGGGCGGATCGGCTGCTTCCTGTCCGAGCTGCCGCTGGGCACGCCGACCGACCTGCCGTGGGGCATCTCGGTCAGCCCGGCGGCCGCCGCGGCGTTCGCCCGCTGTCCCGGCTGCGATGTCCCGATGCATCCCTCGATGCTGTACGAGATCCTCTTCAACCTGGTCGCCATCGCGGTGATCCTCCGCTACCGGGACCGGGTCGTGGTCCCGGGCGACGCCGTGAAGCTCTACCTGCTCGCGGCCGGGGTCTTCCGATTCCTCGTCGAGTTCGTCCGAGGCAACGAGCCCCAGGCGCTCGGTCTCAGCGGACCCCAGTGGGTCCTCATCCCGATGGTCGGCCTGCTCCTGCTGCATTTCGCCCGGCAGGTCCGCCGCGACGCCTACCGCATCCCCGCGCCGCCCACGCCGATCCCCGTACGGATGGAGGGACTGTCATGACCGACGACGGCACGCCAGCAGGCGCCCAAGGCCCGGCCGACCCGGGAAGCGCCGATCCACCGCCGATCACGCCCGGCGGGCCGTGGCAGACGGGGACGCGCGTGGAGCAGCTGGTCACCTGGATCCAGGCGATCCGGCCGGGGTTCACGGATGCCGCGATCGAGCGGTCGGCGATCGCCGGCGGGTTCACCGCCGAGGAGGTGCGCGAGGCTCTCGCGCTCGCCAATTCCCGTCAGCGACAGGACGAGGCGATCGCCCCGGTCCGATCGACCGCGAGGCGGATCGTCCTCGGCGCCTATGGCATCGTCTGGCTCCTCTTCGCGATCCCGTTCCTCCTCCGCACGTCGACGATACGGCTACGGCCCGTTCGCGCAGGTGATCCTTACGGTCGTGCTGCTCTTCGGGCTGCTCTGCTCGTTCCTGGTCATGCGCACCCTGCATCCCGATCCCGCGCGCCCCGGCCGCGCGCTCACGACTCCTCCTGGTCGTGCCGGTCATCGTCCTGCTCGGGATCAGCGGGCTGTGCCTGCCGGTCGCCGGCTCGATCTAGATCCGATGCTCGCCCTCCGACCCTATCTCCCGCTGCGGATGGTCCTGACCATCTGCGGGCGCTGCTTCAGCGAGGATCCCGACCGCGAGATCGACTACGAGACGGACATCCTCCAGGGCAACCTCGTGGCGATGGACGGCGCCGTCTACCTGCGCCGGATCTGCCGCCGCGGGCACGGCGAGGTGGTGAGCCTCTACGAGGAGGACCGCGACCTCTGGGAGGAGCTCCAGCACTGGCGCATCCCTACCCGTGAGATCACCCCGGATACGCCCGGTAACCTGCGCCCGATCCCGATGGGCTACATGGACGGCCTGGGCGACCTCCAGACGCAGCACAGCTGCATCCTGCTGATCGACGTCACGGAGAACTGCAACCTCCACTGCCCGACGTGCTTCGCCGGCAGCGGGCCCGGGATCAATCGCCACGCGCGGCTGCCCCACATCGTCCGCTCGCTCGACACCGCGATCGAGCGGGAGGGCGGGCGGATCGACGCCCTGATGCTGTCCGGCGGCGAGCCGACCGTCCATCCCGAGATCGTCGAGATCATCCGGGAGGCGACCAGATCGCCCGTGACCCGCGTCGTGCTCAACACCAACGGGATCCGCGTCGCCCGCGACGACCGCTTCCTCGCCGAGCTCGCCAGCCTCCGCGACCGCGTCGAGGTGTACCTCCAGTTCGACGGCTTCGAGCTCGCGACGCACCTGTACCACCGCGGCGAGGACCTGCGCGAGGTGAAGCGGCTCGCCATCGAGCGCCTGACCGGCGAGCGGATCTTCACCACGCTCGCGATGGCGGTCGCCAAGGGGGTGAACGACCACGAGGTGGGCGCGGTCGTCGAGCACGCCTTCGCCACCGACTACGTCGCCGGCGTCGCGATCCAGCCCATGTTCACGACCGGCCGGGCGCACGCCATCGACCCGATGGACCGCTCGACGACGACCGGGACCATCCGCCGGCTGGGCGAGCAGACCGCCGGCCGCGTCGGGCCGGACGACTTCATCGCGCTCCCGTGCAGCCATCCCGACTGCTCGTCGTTGACCTACTTCGTCCGCGGCGACGACGGCTCGCACCGCTCGATCGTGCAGTTGATCGGCCGCGACCGGCTGGCCGAGCGGATGGCGGTGTTCGGGAACCGGCTGGCCCCGGACGACGCGCTCTGGGAGTCGCTCACGGGCCTGCTGTCGGAGACGGCGATGGTCAGCCGCAAGGAGGTCATCGACTACCTGCTCGACATCTGCGAGGTCTGCGACCTCGGCGTCTCGGGCTTCATCAAGAGCCTCGGCCGCTGGATCACCGACCGCGGCCAGGCCCCGATGACCGACATCGCGCTGCGGGTCAAACGGGTCTCGATCAAGACGTTCATGGACCCCTGGACCCTGAACATCGAGCGCCTGCAGCAGTGCTGCGTGCACGTCGGCTCGACCGATGGCGAGGCGAACCCTGTCCGGGTCCCGTTCTGCGCCCGACAGATCTTCGGCGGCCTGCGACGGCACACGTCGGCGGGCATGGTCCCGGCTCGCGAGCTCATCGCCCTCGATGACCTGCGGCCGCTCTCGAGCGAGGCACCCGCATGACCACCGTCGGACCGACCAGCTACGCCCGCCCGCCGCTCACCCGCCCGGAGAAGTACGAGCGGCTGGCCTTCACGTTCTGCCGCATGGGGACGATCGGTCTGATCGCGTGGCTGGTGACGCCCGCGGTCTTCGTGCTGGTCGTCGCGATCGTGGCGATCGGGCTGTATCTGCGCTCGATCTCGCTCGGCGTGTCGTGGAGCAAGTGCTTCCTGCGTCGTCCGACGCTCATCGTCGGGTTCTGGGCGGTGGTCGCGGCGCTCGACGCGTACTGGATCTTCGTGCTCGGACAGCACCTTCCGACCGTTTGACCGACCCCGGGGGCTCGGCTACACTCCGGCGGCTTCGGCGGGGGACCGCTGAGCACGCGTCGGGCCGGCTGGCCACGAGCCCGCGCGAGAGCCACGAACTCCAGGCCTGGGGAGGTGAACACCGATTGGCTGAAGTCCGAGTGGGAGAGAACGAGACGTTCGAAAGCGCCCTGCGCCGCTTCAACAAGAAGATCCAGCAGAGCGGCATCCTCGCGGAGGCTCGCCGACGCGAG
Organism: uncultured Chloroflexia bacterium; assembly: GCA_963813335.1. Lineage (GTDB taxonomy): Bacteria > Chloroflexota > Limnocylindria > Limnocylindrales > CSP1-4 > SPCO01. Next base: position 135,175 of record CAWEYL010000003.1, on the reverse strand, counting down.
CACTACGAGAAGCCGTCCGTGAAGCGCAAGCGCAAGGAAGCGAAGCGCAAGAAGAACGCCCGAACGCAGGTCGGCTGACCCGGGACGCGCGCCGCGCGCGCCCTCCCGATGCCACCCGCGCCCCACGGGCGTCCCGGCGCCACGCCGTGAACCACGGCCGAACCGCCCGCCCGAGGTAGCCAGTACCGGTGTCCCTTCGAGACCGACTCCAGGACGACATCACCGCCGCGATGCGCGGTGGCGATACGCTGCGCCGCGACGTGCTGCGCATGGCGACGAACGCCGCCTACAACCTGGAGAAGAAGAACCAGCGGCCGCTCACCGACGACGAGCTCGTCGGCGTGCTCGCGCGCGAGGTGAAGACCCGCCGTGAGTCGGTCGAGGCGTTCCGTGGCGCCGGCCGCGAGGACCTCGCGACCAAGGAGGAGGCCGAGATCGCCATCCTGACCGAGTACCTGCCGCAGGCCCTGGGCGAGGCGGAGATCGCCGCTCTCGTCGACGAGGCCGTCGCCGCGACCGGGGCCACCTCCGCCCGCGACATGGGCAAGGTCATGGGCTGGCTCTCGCCGAGGATCCGCGGCCGCGCCGACGGCAAGGTCGTCAGCGGCCTGGTCGCCAAGGCCCTCGCGGAAGCCGACCTCGTCGCCCACGACGGCGGCACGCACTAGCCTCCCGACCGTCCGATGACCGACCCATGCTGACCCAGCGCGCCGAGGCGATCGCCCGGTTCACCCGCAAGGACGCCGTCCGGCTCGCGATCGCGGCCGGGATCCTGATCGCGGTCCTCACCGCGATCCTGGGGTCCGACATCCTGCCGCAGCCGACGCTGACGGTCGCCGCCGGCGACCTGGCGCCGCGCGACATCGTCGCGCCCAAGACGCTCGAGTTCCAGAGCGACAGCCGCACGGCCGCCGCCCGGGCCGACGCCGCCAAGAACGTCGCGCCGCAGTACGACTTCACGACCGAGAAGGCCATCGCGCTCGCGGACGAGCAGCAGGTCGCCTTCGAGCAGCGCGTGCAGCGGGTCGATACCGCGTTCTCCGCGGAGATCACGCCCGACCAGCGCACCTCGCTCCTGCAGGTGGCCATCTCCGGTCTCACCGATTCCGCCCAGGCGACCCTGCTCGCGATGGACCCCGGCCGCTGGTCGGTGATCCGCACCGAGTCGGCGCGCGTCCTCGATGCGCTCCTGCGGGCGCCGCTGAAGGACACGGAGGTCGCCGAGACCCGGACGAGGCTGGCCGGGCTGATGGCCGGGGGGCTCAACGAGAAGGAGCGCGCGCTGGCGGCGGAGCTGATCGGCCCGCTCGTGGTCCCCAACTCGTCGTTCAGCCAGGAGCTGACCGACCAGGAGATCGCCAAGGCGACGGCCGCCGTGCAGCCGGTGATGGTCTCCGTCCTGCAGGGCGAGAAGATCGTCCCGGCCGGTGAACGGGTCTCGGCGGATGCCCTGGAGAAGATCGTCGCGCTCGGGCTCAAGACCTCGAGGCCCGACGTCGCGAGCTTCTTCGGCTGGTTCCTGCTGTCCGTCCTGATCGTCGGCCTGCTGCTCGGCTGGCTCTGGCGCTTCCGCCCGACGCTCTGGCATCGCGACAACGTCCTGGTGCTGACCGGGCTGCTGGTCGTGGGGGCGACCCTCGCGCTCAAGATCACTGCCGGTCGGTCGATCCTCCAGTTCTTCCTGCCCACGGCCGCGATCGGGATGCTCCTGGCCATTCTGCTCGACGCGTCGCTGGCAACGGTCGTCATCGGGCTCATCGCGGTCATCGCCGGGGCCGTCAACGGCGGTTCCCTCGAGCTGACGTCGTACGTCCTCCTCGGCGGCCTGACGGGCATCGTGATGATCCGCAAGGGCGACCGGCTGCAGGTGTTCGTCCAGGCGGCGTTCGCGGTCTTCGTGGTCAACGCCATGGTCGTCACGACCTTCTCGCTGCTCGGCGCGCGCGACGTCCAGGGCGTGATCCAGCTGTGGTTCGCGTCGGCGGCCTCGGCGCTCGGCTCGGGCGTCGCGGCGGTCGGCACGTTCGCGGTCCTCGGCTCGGTCTTCGGGATCCTGACCGTCTTCCAGCTGCTCGAGCTGGCGAACCCGTCGCAGCCCCTGCTCCGCCGCCTGCTGGTCGAGACGCCCGGGACCTACCACCACTCGCTGATGGTCGGCAATCTCGCGGAGCGGGCGGCCGAGTCGATCGGCGGCGACCCACTGGTCACCCGCGTCGCGGCGTACTACCACGACATCGGCAAGCTGGCCAACCCGCTCGGGTTCATCGAGAACCAGGCCGGCGGCGACAACGTCCACGACACGCTGGACCCCGAGGTCAGCGCGGCGATCGTCAAACAGCACGTGGCCGACGGCATCGACCTCGCCTACAAGAGCCGGCTGCCGAAGGCGCTCATCGCCTACATCCCGCAGCACCACGGGACCGCGATCATGGGCTACTTCTACGGCCGCGCCCGCGAGCGCGCGGCAGAGCCGTACGGCGGCCTGGCCACCGCGGAGGGCCGCCAGGCGGCCGATGCCGTCGACGAGCGGCCGTTCCGCCATAGCGGCCCCAAGCCGCAGTCGCGCGAGGCCGCGATCATCATGCTGGCCGACAGCGTCGAGGCCTCGGTCCGCTCCCTCGAATTGCGCGACGAGCCGGCGATCCGGGCGATGGTCACCCGGATCATCGAGGAGCGCATCGCCGACGGCCAGTTCGACGAGTGCGACCTCACCCTGCGCGACCTGGAGCGCATCCGCGAGGCGTTCGTGGCCCAGCTGCTGGGCATGTACCACACCCGGATCGCCTACCCGCAGAGCAAGGTCGTCGAGATCGAGTCGAGGCGAAACCAGGTCTCGTGAGCCGCCGGGCGCTCTATCTCGCGCCGTGGCGCCTGGACCTCGAGATCCGCGACGGCGTCGCGGTCCCGATCGCGTCCGTGCGGCTGGCGCGAGCGGTCGCGGCGGCGCTCGCCGCGGGCGGCGCGCCGGGACCCGCATCCATCGGCCTGATCCTCACCGACGACGCCGAGCTGGCCGGGCTCAACGCGACGCACATGGGCGCGACCGGGCCGACGGACGTGCTGTCGTTCCCGCTGCTGCCACCGTCCGCGTTCCCCACGCACCGGGGCGGGCCGGACCGGTCGGACGCCTCGGCCGCCGAGCCCGCCTTCGCGCTCCCACCGGGTGCGCGCGTCCACCTCGGGGACATCGTCGTGTCGGTGGAGCGGGCGATCGAGCAGGCGACCGCCGGCCGTGGCGGCCAGACCGGCGACGTCCGCTGGTCGGCCGGCGACGAGCTGCGCCTCCTCGTCACGCACGGGACGCTCCACGTCTGCGGCTGGGACCACGCGGATCCGGGGGAGGGCGACGCGATGCGGGCGCTGGAGCGGGAGCTGCTCGACCGCGACTAGCCCGGACCGCGGGCGACCGGGCCGACGCGCCGCTCGACCGCGTCCGGTACCATCGCGACAGGCCCTCCCGCCGACCGCGTCGGACGGGATTCGGGCCCTGTCGTGCTGTCCGCGGAGGTCCTGGATCTTGAAGGTGGTGGTCGGGCTCGGGAACCCCGGGTCGCAGTACGCGGGGACGCGCCACAACGTCGGCTGGCTCGTGATGGACCGCATCGCGGAGCGGGCCGGCTGGACCGGCAAGGGCCGCCAGCGCGACGCCTCCAATGTCGTCGGCGGCCGCTACCGCAGCCTGGACCTGACGCTGGTCAAGCCGCTGACGTACATGAACGACTCGGGCCGCGCGGTCCGCAAGGTCCTGCAGCGCGAGCACGCCCCGCTGGTCGACCTCCTGGTCGTCGCCGACGATTTCGCCCTGCCGTTCGGCAAGCTCCGCTTCCGCGAGGGCGGCGGCCCGGGCGGCCACAACGGCCTGCGCTCCATCGTCGACGAGCTCGGCACCGAGAAGTTCAGTCGCCTTCGCGTCGGGATCGGCGAGCCGGACCGGACGGCGATCGACCACGTGCTGTCGAAGTTCGCGCCCGACGAGCAGCAGCGGCTCGACGAGCTGCTCGATGCGGCCGCGGATGCCGTGGAGGCGTGGGCTCGCGAGGGGACCAGCAAGGCCGCCAACCACTTCAACAAGTTCGAGCTCCGGCCGGCCGACACCGACCGGCTCGCCGCACCCGGCGAGGTCGACGGGCCACCCGGTGCGGACGGCGTCCGCCGCACGAAGACCGGCTGGCGCAAGGTCCGCCCGTCCGAGGAGGGCGGCGCCGGTGGCTGAGCGGGCCACCCCGCCGATCCGCGGGCGACGCGGCCGCGACCGACGCCTCGCCGAGCAGGCCGCCTCGACGCTGGCCGCCCGGCACCGGCCACCCGCCGACGAGGATCTCGTCGATTTCGACGTCGCGGCGGTCGACGCCGAGGCCGAGGACGCCCGGCGGGCCGAGGCGCGGGGCGATGCCCGGGTCCGCCGGCCGGCGCCCCGCCGACGCGCCGCGGCCGAGCCCCGCACGTCCACCCGGCACCAGCTGCCGGACCTGGCGTCGCTGCCGCCGCTGCTGGCAGCGACCGGCTCGTTCGCATCGTTGCGCGAACGGCTGGGCAGCGCGGCCGACGACCCGCGCCGGGTCGGCCGACACGCAGGCCTGGTCGCGGTGCCGCACGGCGCGAAGTCGTACCTCGCCGCGGCGCTCGCGCTCGCGGACACGGGCGAGCGGCTGGCCTGGATCGCCCGCGACGCGGAGATCGGCGATCGCGTGGCCGAGGAGCTCGGCGCCTGGCTCGGCGACCCGGAGGAGGTCGTCGTCCTCGAGCCGCGGACCGCGCTCGCCTACGAGCGCAGCGAGCTCGTCGCCGACGAGACGGCCGCCCGGGTGGCGGCGCTGGCCGCGTGGCGCAGCGGCCGGGCCAGGGTGCTGGTCGCCGGCGTCCAGGCGCTGCTCCAGCACACGCTCGCCCCGGACGACCTGCCGGCCGAGCCGCGCCGGCTCCGGCGCGGGGTGCGGCTCCACCAGGACGCGCTCCTGCGCGACCTGTTCGGCCTCGGCTACGTGCCCGTGCTCGAGGTGGCCGGCCGCGGCGAGTTCGCGAAGCGCGGCGGCATCGTCGACGTCTTCCCGCCCTCGCTGCCGCTGCCGATCCGCATCGAGTTCTTCGGCGACGAGATCGATTCGCTGCGCGCCTTCGACCCGACCGACCAGCGGACGGTCCGCGCCGTCGACGACGCCGTCCTGCTGCCCGCGTCGGAGTTCCTGCTGCCGGCCGAGGGCGCCTCGGCGATCCGGGCCGGCCTTGGCCGCACCGCCGCCCGGCTGCCCGAGCGGCTCGACGCGGACCTGACGCGCTTCGAGGGCGCCGAGGACGCACGGCTGGGCGCGGCCACGCAGCCGGCCGGCGAGACCCGGGCGATGGTCGTCGGCGACGCGGCCGAGGTCTGGGCCGCCCACCTCGCCCCCGCCACGGGCCTCGACCACCTCGGCCCCGGCACGCTGCTGGTCATCGACGAGCCCGGCGACATCGCCGACGCCGCCGAGTTCCTGTGGCGCCAGGCCGACGAGCGGCGCGCCGAGCTGATCGCGGCCGGCGAGCTGCCGAAGGACTGGCCCTCGACCTATCTCCAGTCACGCGACTGGAAGGCGCGGCTCACCGGGTCGCGGACCCTGGAGCTGACGTGGGAGTCGGACCCGGCCGTCGGGACCGCGATGGCCCGCGGGGCGCTGTCGTCGGGCGACGTCTTCGGCTGGCGCGAGCCCACGCTCCCGTTCGGTCGGGCAGCGGGTGTCGTGGACGCGGTCGCGGGCTGGCGCGCGGACGGCGCCCGGGTCGTCCTGGCCTCGGACCAGGCACCGCGGCTGGCGGACCTGCTGGAGGAGGCGGGCCAGTCGGTCGCGGTCGTCGATCGCGTCGCCGAGCCGCCACCGCCGGGCGCCGTGGCGATCGTCGACCGGAGCCTCAACGGCGGCTTCACCGGCGGGCCGGAGGGCCTGACGTTCGTCACGGACCGTGAGCTGTTCGGGACCGTCCGCGTCCGGCGGCCGCGCGCGCTGCGACGGGTCGTACCGCGCGACATCCTCGAGCGGCTGACCCCGGGCGACCTCGTCGTCCACATCGACCACGGCGTCGCCCGCTACGAGCAGATGACGCGGCGGTCGTCCGGGACCGGCGACGAGCGCGACTTCCTCGAGCTCTCGTTCGCGGCGGGCGACCGGATCTTCGTGCCGGTCGAGCAGATCGGCCGGGTCAGCCGCTACTCGGGGGCGGAGCGGCCGTCGCTCTCCAAGCTCGGCGGGACCGAGTGGCTGCGCACCAAGCAGCGCGTCCGCAAGGCCGTCACGGACCTCGCCGAGGAGCTGCTGGCGCTGTACGCGGCCCGGGCCTCCGCGCAGGGCCACGCGTTCGCCGCGGACACGCCGTGGCAGGCCGAGATGGAGGCCTCGTTCCCGTACGAGGAGACCGTCGACCAGCTGCGCGCGGCGCTCGAGGTCAAGGCCGACATGGAGCGGATCCGCCCGATGGACCGCCTCGTCGTCGGCGACGTCGGCTACGGCAAGACCGAGGTCGCGCTCCGGGCCGCGTTCAAGGCGACCCAGGACGACCGCCAGGTGGCCGTCCTGGTCCCGACCACCGTGCTGGCCGCGCAGCACCACGAGACGTTCAGCCAACGCTTCGCGGCGTTCCCGCTCGAGGTCCGGCTGCTGTCGCGGTTCGTATCGGCGAAGGAGCAGGCGGCGACCATCGAGGGGCTGGCCGCGGGGACCGTCGACATCGTCATCGGCACGCATCGGCTGCTCAGCCAGGACGTGCGCTTCAAGGACCTCGGGCTGGTCGTCGTCGACGAGGAGCAGCGGTTCGGCGTGGCCGCCAAGGAGCGCCTCAAGCGGCTCCGCTCCGAGGTGGACGTGCTGACCCTCTCGGCCACGCCCATCCCGCGGACGCTCAACCTGGCCCTCGCCGGGATCCGCGACCTGTCGGCGATCGAGACGCCGCCGGAGGACCGGCTGCCGATCCAGACCCGCGTCGCCGAGGCGTCGGCCGGGCTGGTGCGCGACGCGATCCTGCGCGAGCTCGACCGCGGCGGGCAGGTCTTCTACGTCCACAACCGCGTCGAGACCATCGAGGCCCAGGCGGAGCAGCTCCGGCGGATGCTGCCAGGCGCCCGGTTCGTCGTCGGCCACGGGCAGATGGGCGAGGGCGCGCTCGAGACCGTGATGCTGACCTTCGCCCACGGCGAGGCCGATGTGCTCGTGTGCACGACGATCATCGAATCCGGGCTGGATATCCCGAACGCCAACACGATCATCATCGACCGCGCCGACACGCTCGGCCTGGCCCAGCTCTACCAGCTGCGCGGGCGCGTCGGGCGGTCCTCCCGGCGAGCCTACGCCTACCTGCTCTACCGGCGGCGCGAGCGCCTGAGCGACGAGGCACGCAAGCGCCTGCAGGCGATCTTCAACGCCTCGGAGCTGGGCGCCGGCTTCCAGATCGCGCTGTCGGACCTCGAGATCCGCGGCGCGGGGAACATCCTCGGCGGCGAGCAGTCCGGCCACATGGCCGCGGTCGGCTTCGACCTCTACTCGCGCCTGCTGGCCGAGGCCGTCGAGGAGCAGAAGGCGTCGCTGGAGGGCCGGGCGGCGATCGTCGTCCCGCCGCAGGCCGTCGTGGACCTGCCGCTCGAGGCGAACCTGCCCGTCGAGTACGTGCCCGACGAGGCCCAGAAGCTGGAGCTGTACCGGCGCCTGGCGCGGGCGCGGACGGCCGGCGACCTCGCCGCGTTCCGCCAGGAGGTGACCGACCGCTTCGGACCGATGCCGCCGCAGGTCCTGCGCCTGGTCGAGGTCGCGGAGCTACGGCTCGCGGCGGAGGCCTCCGGGCATCTCGTCGATCTCGCGCGAGGACGGGCTGATGGTCTTCCGCTTCGGGGCATCGCTGACCCGCGCGACCGCGATGCGCCTCCTCGGCGATGGGGGACTGCCCGGGGTCAAGCCCTCGGACGTCACGTTCGCCTCGAACCAGGTCCGGATCCGGGTGCCGGCGCTGCCGTCGAAGGCCTGGCAGCTGACCCAGGCGGTGGTCGCGCGCCTCACCGTGGACCGGACCGTGCCGGACGCGGGCGAGGTCTAGCCGAAGAAGCGCGGCAGGTGTGAGCGGTTGGCCTCGAGCAGCGCGTCGAGCAGTGGCGCCGCGATGTCGTAGTCGGCGACCAGCGGATTGGCCAGCAGGGCGCGCAGCGCGGTCCGCCGGTCGCCGGTCATCGCCGCCTCGATGGTGAGCATCTCGTAGGCCTTCACCGCCTCGACGAGGCCGAGCATGTCCGAGGACAGCGGCCCGAGGGGGAGGGGATGCGCGCCGTCGCGGTCGATCCTGCGCCGGGATCTCGACCACGGCCGCGTCGGGCAGGTCGGGGCAGTGCCCCGTCGTTGCGCACGTCGACGACCTGGATGTCACCGGCTCCGTCATGGAGCGACGCGATCAGCTGGGCCGCGGCCTCGCTGTAGTACGCGCCGCCGCGGGTCGCGAGCAGGGCCGGCTTCTCGGCCAGGCCCTGGTCCTGGTAGAGGTCGAGGAGCTGGCTCTCGATGTCGATGACCTCCTGCGCCCGGGTATGGCCGGCGCGCTGGTCGTCGACGACCTGGTCGGGTCTGGTAGTAGTAGCGCAGGTAGTACGAGGGGATCGCGCGGAGCGGCCCGGACCAGATCGGCCGGGACGCCGACCATCGACGCGAGCGCCTCGGCATCGCCGTCGATCAGCTCGGGCAGACGGTCGACGCCGTCGATCCGGACCGCGCGCTCCCAGCTCAGGTGATTGAGCCCGACGTGCTCGAGCTCGACCCGCTCGGGCGAGACCCCGAACCGCTCCGCCATCCCGCGCTGGATGTTGATGGCGACGTTGCACAGCCCGATCGCGCGGTGCCCGGCGTCGAGCAGCGCCTGGCTGACGATCCCGACCGGGTTGGTGAAATCCACGATCCACGCGCCGGGTGCGCCGCGCTTCGCGGTCAGCTCGGCGAGCTCCAGCACCAGCGGCACGGTCCGCAGCGCCTTGGCGAAGCCGCCTGCCCCAGTGGTCTCCTGGCCGACCACGCCGAACGTCGGCGGCAGCGTCTCGTCGACGAGCCTGGCCGGCCTGGCCGCCGACGCGGAGCTGGATCAGGACGAAGTCGGCGCCGTCGATGGCCGTGTCGCGGTCGCCGGTGCAGCGGAGTCGGCCGGTCCAGTCGAGCCGGTCGAGCATCCGCTGGGCCAGGCCGCCGACGATCTCGAGGCGGCGCGGATCCGTGTCGAGCAGGACCAGCTCGTCGATGGGCATGCGGTCACGGCGTGCCTCGAAGCCCTCGACGAGTTCCGGTGTGTAGGTGCTGCCGCCGCCGACCACGGCGATCTTGACGCCCATCGCCCCTCACTCCACGCGCCGTCAGCCACCGGGGCTTGACACGATTGCTTATAACGTTATCAGCAATCGCGGCGGCTTCAAGTCCCCGCGATGGCCCGAGCATCGATCGCCGCCAGCGCTCCAGAGAGTCTGCACCCGTCGCCCGAGGTCCGCCCCGCCCGATGGCACGTTTTCGACTCGAACTCGGCCCGATCCCGCTGCACCACCAGGTCTACCTGGACCTGAAGGCCGCCCTCGACGAGCGCGAATGGCGCCCCGGCGACCGGCTTCCCACCGAACGCGACCTGGCGCAGCGCTACGGGTGCAGCCTCATCACGGTCCGGCGGGCGCTGAGCGAGCTGGTCCGCGAGCAGCGCCTCGAGCGGACCCGCGGCCGCGGCACCTTCGTCCTGCATCCGCGCATCGACCGCGACTTCGCCGGGGACCTGTCGTTCTCGGAGGAGATGCAGACCCGCGGCCTCGACCCGGCGACCCGGCTGATCGCCGCGCGACCTGAATCCGCGGGCGAGGCGGTCGCCACGGCGTTGGGACTGGAACCGGGCTCGCCGACGCTCTACCTGGAGCGCCTCCGGCTGGCCGACGGCGAGCCGCTGCTGCTCGAGCAGGTCCACCTGCCGGCCGAGCGCTTCCCGGGGCTGCTCGCCTCGGACCTCGAACACGGCTCGCTGTACGACCTGCTCACCGAGCGCTACGGCGTGCGCATCGCCAGGGCCCGCGAGGTCCTCGAACCGGTCCTGCTGCGGGCTCGCGAGGCCCGCCTGCTGGACCGCAAGCCGGGCACGCCGGCACTCCTGATCGAAGGCATCGCCTCCACGGACGACGGGACCCCGGTCGAGCTCGGCCGGACGTTCGTGCGCGGCGATCGCACGCGCTACTACGTGGAACGAGTGGTCGTCCGGCCGCGGTGGATGCACGCGCCGGAGGCCCAGGGATCGAAGGAGGAGGAACGGATCGGTGAGATCGCAGGTCGCCGGGTCGCCCGGTAGCGAACGTCAACACCACCGGAGGAACGAGATGGACCAACGGCTGGGGCGCCTCGCTGCGCTCCTCGCATCGGCGGCGCTCATGGCCGTCGCGTGCTCGAGCACCACCACGACCCCGTCACCGGCGGCCTCGACGGCGGCCGGTGCCTCGCCGGGGACATCCGCCGCGGCATCGGCCGAGGCGTCCGCGGACACGAGCGTCACCCCGCCGCCCACCGCGATCCCGGGCAACCAGTCGAGCGCCAAGCCCGGCGACGTCGAGATCCGCTGGTACTGCTGCCTGGGCACGGGCGACGCGCCCGAGCAGGTTGACGTGGAGCAGAAGGTCGCCGAGGACTTCAACGCCTCGCACCCCGGCATCCACCTGCGCTTCGAGGGCTACCCGTACCAGCTGGCGCGCGACTCGCTGGCCGTCCAGCTCGGGTCGGGCGCCGGACCTGACATCGTCGGGCCGGTCGGCATCGGCGGCGCGAACGCGTTCCACGGGCAGTGGCTGGACCTCCAGCCGCTCATCGACAAGAACCATTACGACATGACCCAGTACCCGGCGAACACCGTCCAGCTGTACAACGTGGCGGGCGAGGGCCAGGCCGGGATCCCGTACGCCATCTACCCGTCGGCGCTCTTCTACAAGGCGAGCCTCTTCAAGGAGGCCGGCCTCGCCGAGCCGCCGCACCAGTGGAACAGCACCTACAAGATGCCCGACGGCTCGACCGTCCCATGGGACTACGACACCGTCCACAAGCTCGCGCTGATGCTGACCGTCGACAAGAACGGGAAGGACGCGACCGAGGCCGGGTTCGATCCCGACAACATCGTCCAGTGGGGCTTCGAGCCGCAGCGCGACGACATCCGCCAGGTGGGCGCCTATTGGAAGGCCGGCTCGTTCGCCGCGAGCGACGGCAAGACCGTCCAGATCCCGGACGCGTGGGCGGCGTCCTGGCACTACTTCTACGATGGCATCTGGAAGGACCACTTCAGCGTCACCGGGCCGAAGTTCCTCGACACGAACTTCAACCCCGAGGGCTATCCGTTCTTCACCGGCAAGGTCGCGATGAGCGAGAACTACCTGTGGTCGACGTACGGCGTGTCCGGCGCCGGTGACGACTGGAACCTCGGGGCGACCCCGTCCTATCAGGGCCAGACGACGGCGGCGTTCAACGCCGACACGTTCCGGATCCTCAAGAGCAGCAAGCACCCCGACGAGGCGTTCACGGTCCTCCAGTACCTGCTCCAATCCGACGAGCTGCTCAAGACCTACGGTGCCATGCCGGCGGTCGAGTCGAAGCAGGATGCCTTCCTGCAGAGCCTCCAGGCCGACTACACGCAGACGATCGACTGGAACGTGGCCAAGCAGGGCATCGCCTTCGCTGACGTCCCGAACTTCGAGTCCTATGTGCCCGCCTACAACCAGACGCTGGACCTGATCAACACGTTCGGCACCAAGTGGCAGGCGACGCCCGGGCTCGACCTCGACAAGGAGATCGCCGACATGAAGTCGCAGATGCAGGCCATCTGGGACAAGGGCGGCAACTGACCCATGGCGGCCACCACCAGCGTCGCGCGTCCCCGCCGACGCCCGTTCAGCGGGCTCGCCTGGCGACGCGCGCGCTGGGGGTACCTCTTCATCGCGCCGTGGATCATCGGGTTCTTCGCGTTCACGCTGTTCCCGATGGTGGCGACATTCGTCTTCACCTTCACCAACATCAACCTGCTCCAGGCCGAGCCGCTCAGGTTCGTCGGCCTGGACAACTGGGCCAACCTCGTCGCGGACCAGCGGACCTGGGACGCGCTGATCGTCACATTCAAGTACGCGTTGATCGCCCTGCCGGTGGCCGTCGGCCTGCCGTTCCTCGTGGCGCTCATGCTCCACTCCCGCCACTTGCGCGGCTCGGGCGGCTTCCGCGTGCTCTTCTTCCTGCCGTACGTCATCCCGTTCGTCGCCGGCGTCTTCATCTGGCGCGAGATGCTCAGCGCCGATTCCGGCTGGCTCAACGGGGCGCTCGAGGCCATCGGGATCGCCCACCCGCCCGACTGGCTGCAGGACCCCACCTGGATCTACTCCGGCCTGGTGATCATGGGCCTGTGGGGCATCGGGGCGGGCATGATCGTCTACCTGGCCGGGCTCCGCGGCATCCCGACCGAGCTCTACGACGCGGCCCGCATCGATGGCGCCGGCGCCTGGGCGTCGCTCCGCCACGTGACCATCCCGATGATGTCGCCGGTCATCTTCTACACGCTCGTGCTGGGCGTGGTCGAGGTGCTCCAATACTTCCTCGTGCCGCTGGTCCTGAAGAACGGTACCGGCGAGCCTGGCGGGTCGACGCTGTTCTTCAACCTCTACATCTACAAGAACTTCTTCACGTTCCAGAACATGTCGTATGGGGCGACGCTGGCGTGGCTCCTGTTCGCGATCTCGCTGGTCATCACCCTGATCCTCTTCCGCCTGTCGCGCCGCTGGGTCTACTACGCGGGCGATGGTCGCTAGGCGATGACCACCGCGACCGACGAGGGCGCCCGCCTCCGGCCGTCGCCCTCCGCGACGGGGCGGACGTGGTTCCGCCGGCGACCCGCGGCCCGGACCGGTGACCGCCCGCGCGTCCGCGGCGACGGACGCCGCTCGTTCCTGCTGACGCTGATCGCGGTCCTCGCGATCGCGGCCTTCCTCTCGCCGATGCTCCGCTCGATCTCGTACTCGTTGAAGAGCACCGACCAGATCACCGCCGACGGGTCGCCGCTCTATCCGGCCGACCCGGCGACCGTCTCGATCAACGGCAAGGACCGCGAGCTGTTCGTCGTTCCCATCGACGGCACCGTCAGGCAGCTGGCCATGATCGAGCCGCTGCGCAAGTCGAGCACGTTCGTCGACCCGGCGGCGCCCGACGTCCCGATCGTCTGGCAAGGCTCATGGCGGACGCTCGACCGCGTCTGGGTCTTCGCACCGCACTGGGAGAACTTCGCCAAGGTCTGGGACCTCATCGACTACCCGCGCCTGCTGTTCAACACCGCGGCGATCGCCATCATCGGCACGATCGGGACGCTCATCTCGTGCACGCTGGTGGCGTACGGCTTCGCCCGCTTCCAGTTCCCGGGCCGCGGGCTCCTGTTCACGCTGCTGATCGCCACGATCTTCCTGCCGACCGCGGTGACGATCATCCCGACCTACACGATCTTCGTGAAGCTGGGCTGGATCAACAGCTGGCTGCCACTGCTCGTTCCGACCTTCTTCGCCAACGCCTACGACGTCTTCCTCATGCGCCAGTACTTCATGACGATCCCGACCGAGATGGACGAGGCGGCCGCGATCGATGGCGCCGGCCCACTTCGGACGCTCTGGTCGGTGCTGCTGCCGCAAGCCTGGCCGGTCGTCATCGCGGTGGCGCTGTTCCACCTCGTGTTCACCTGGAACGACTACTTCGGGCCCGTGCTCTACCTGTCAGGGAACCCGGACATCCAGACCCTCGCCCTCGGCCTCTCGCGGTTCAACGGGATCCACTACCGTGAGCCCGGCCTGATCCAGGCTGGCACGCTCATGACCCTGATCATCCCCGTGGTCGCGTTCCTGCTCGCCCAGAAGTACTTCACTCGGGGCCTCGTGATCACCGGCGTCGACAAGTGATGGCGGGTGGCGACGCGCCGCGGGCCGCGGATCCGTTCCGGGTCGCGCTGACGTTCGACGTCGAGCACCACGACCGGCCCGCGACCGCAGACGCGACCGAGACGATGCTCGGCCTGCTGGCCGGCCTGGGGCTGCGGACCACGTGCTTCGTCCAGGGCCGTTGGGCCGAGGCGTACCCGACGACGGCACGCTCGATCGCGGCCGCCGGCCATCTCGTCGGCAACCACTCCTACTACCATGCCCGGATGCCGCTGTTCACCGACGCGGGCCTGCTGGAGGACCTGACCGAGGCGGGCCGGGTGATCCTCGAGACGACCGACGAGGACCCGCGCCCGTGGTTCCGCTGCCCGTTCGGCGCGGGCGCGGACGACCCGCGGGTCCAGGCCGCGCTGCGGGCCGCGGGCTACCGGCACGTCGGCTGGCACGTCGGCGTCGAGGACTGGGACCCGGCCAGGTCCCCAGCCACCATCGAGCGAGCGGTGGTCGATGGCGCCATCGCCCATGGCGACGGCGCGGTCGTCCTGCTGCACGCCTGGCCGACGGCGACGCGCGAGGCGCTCGCGCCGATCGTGTCCCGGCTGCGCGATGCCGGGGCGACCTTCGTCACGATCGATGCGCTCGGCGAGGTCCCGAGCGGCGTCACGTGAGTCCCGGGCGGCAACCCGAGGTCGCGGTCCTGGCCGTCGACGGGGGGAACTCGAAGACGGATCTCCTCCTCGTCGGGCGTGACGGTCGCCTGCTGGCCGCCGGGCGCGGGCCCGACGAGCTCGCACCAGAAGGTCGGCATGGACGCCGGTGCCGACCGTCTCGTCGAGCAGGCGGACGCCACCTGGGCGGCCGCGGGTCTCGCGCCGTCCGGCGAGCGCCCGACCGCGACCATCGGGTCGTACGCGCTGGCCGGCGCGGACACGCCTGCCGACGTCCGCCGGCTGGCGGCCGCCTTCGCCGCCCGGCGACTCGCCGCGACCTCGATCATCGTCAACGATGCCATCGCCCCGATCCGCGCCGGAACGGCGCGGGGCTGGGGGGTCGGGATCATCTGCGGCGCCGGCGTGAACGCCGCCGGCATCGGCCCGGACGGGCGGACCGCCAGGCTGGCGGCCCTCGGCCCGATCTCGGGCGACTGGGGCGGTGGTGGCGCCATCGGCCTCGCCGCACTGGGCGCCGCGGTCCGCGCCCGCGATGGCCGCGGCCCGCGGACCGTCCTCGAGCGGACCGTGCCCGCGTTCTTCGGGCTCAAGAGGCCGATCGACGTGACCTGGGCGATCGAGTACGGGCGGATGCCCGAGACCGCGCTCTACGGCCTGTCCCCGGTCGTCTTCGCCGCGGCCGGCGACGGGGATGGTGTCGCCCGGGCGATCCTCGACCGCCTCGCGGACGAGCTCGCGACGATGGCGAACGCGATGATCCGGCGGCTGCACCTGACGCGCCGGGACCCTGTCGTCGTCCTCGCCGGCGGTGTCTTCCGGGCGCGGGACGCGACGCTCGAAGCGCGCATCGCCACCGGTGTCCACGCGGTCGCGCCGCGCGCGACGATCCACCGGCTTGACGCCCCGCCGGTGCTCGGGGCCGCCCTGCTCGGCCTCGACCGGCTTCCTGGCCGGAGCGCGGCGGAACGGTCCGCGGCGGAGGCCAGGCTGCGCACCGAGGTGGCGGCTGCCTCGCTCGGCGGGGACTGACCCGCAGCCCGCGACCGCGACGAACGTCCGTCGCGGCCCGCGACGCTTGCCCGTGGCGGCGTCGTCGCCGGGACGGCATGCTTCCGGTCATGCAACGCCCAGGCTCCGGCCCTGACAGCCTCTGGTCGCCGGCCCGACGTGGCCTGACCATCGGGCTGGTCCTCACGATCACCCTGGTGGCGTTCGAGGCCCTCGCGATCTCGACGGTGCTGCCGATCGTCGCGCGGGACCTGGGCGACCTCGAGCACTACGGCTGGGTCTTCACCTCGTTCTTCCTCGGCTCGCTGATCGGCATCGCGGTCGTCGGCGGCGTCATCAACCAGGGCGGCCTGGGGCGCCCGCTCGCGATCGGCCTGGGCCTCTTCGCGATCGGGCTGCTCATCGGCGGTCTGGCGGTCTCGATGCCGATGCTGATCGGCGCCCGGTTCATCCAGGGCCTTGGTGCCGGGGCGATCCCGCCGATCGCCTATGTCGCCATCGGCCGAAGCCTGCCGGAATCGCTCCGACCGCGGATGTTCGCGACGCTGTCGACCGCCTGGGTCCTGCCCGGCGTGATCGGCCCGGCCATCGCCGGCGTCGTCGGCGAGACGCTCGGCTGGCGCTACGTCTTCCTCGGGCTGCTGCCGCTGATCGCGGTCGCCGGCCTGCTCACCTATCGGGCGGTCTCGCGGGTCGTCCCGAGCGGCCCGGCGGCCGATGCCGAGGCCGCCGCCGCGACCGCCGAGCGCCACCGCTTCCCGAACGCCCTGCTGGTCGCGCTCGGCGCCGGCCTGGTCATGGTCGGGCTGACGCCAGGACACGGCGGCATCGTGCCGCTCGACTCGGAGCCGGGCGTCACGCTCGGACTCATCGCGGCCGGTCTCGTGGTGGGGATCCCGGCGCTTCGCCGCCTGACCCCGCCGGGCACGCTGACGGCGCGGCCGGTCCTGCCCGCCGCGGTCCTCCTGCGCGGCGTGATGACGTTCACCTTCTTCGCCGTCGACGCCTACGCCACCCTGACCCTCGAGTCGTGGCGGGGCCTCTCGGCGATCGCCGCGGGGATCGTGCTGACCGCCGCCACCGTCTCGTGGACCGCCGGCTCGTGGATCCAGGCTCGCTATGCGGGTCGCTGGCCGACTGCCCGCTTCGTCCGGGCGGGCCTGGTGGTCACGGTGATCGGCCTCATCGCCTTCTCGACGATCCTCGCGCCATCGGTGCCGGTCGCCCTGGCGGTGCCCACCTTCGCGCTGGCGGGCCTCGGGATGGGGCTCGGCTATGCGCCGCTCTCGCTGATCGTGCTGCGCGAGGCGCCACCCGAGACGCAGGGCGCCGCCACGAGCGCGCTCAGCCTCTCCGACACGCTCGGCACGGCGCTCGGGACCGGGGTCTCCGGCGCGATCGTCGCGGCCAGCATCCGCTCGACCGGCGGACCGGTCGACGGCCTGGTCGGCGCCTTCGCGGTCGCGATCCTGGTCGGGATCGGCGGCGTCCTCCTGACGAGCCGGCTGCACGGGCGATCCGCGGCCACGCCGGCCATCGCCGTCGCGACGCGGGCGACCTCCGCCTGACCCGCGCGGGCGCCCGCACCGGGGCCCGCACCCGGCTGGGCCGGCCCGCTCGCCTGCGGTAGACTTCTGGCCGGTCCGCGCCCGCCCCACCGGCGCCCGCCGTCCCCACCGTGGAGGCCCCGATACCGATGTCCGCCGAGGAGCTCCGCGCGAAGATCCGCGAGATCCCCGATTTCCCCAAGCCCGGCATCCTCTTCTACGACATCACGACGCTCCTGAAGGATCCGGCCGCCTACAAGGAAGCCATCGACCTGATGCTCGCCCCGTACCTCGGCGAGAAGATCGACCTGGTCGTCGGCATGGAATCGCGGGGGTTCATCTTCAGCGCGCCGATGGCCTACCAGCTGGGCGCCGGGCTCGTCCCGGTCCGCAAGCTGGGCAAGCTGCCGGCCGAGACCATCACCGTCGAGTACGCGCTCGAGTACGGGTCGAACACCCTCGAGATCCACCGCGACGCGATCCAGCCTGGGCAGAAGGTCCTGATCGTCGACGACCTGCTGGCCACCGGCGGCACCGTCAAGGGCACGATCGAGCTCGTCGAGCGGCTGCGTGGCGACGTGACGGGCCTCGCGTTCCTCGTCGAGCTGGACTTCCTCAAGGGCCGCGATCGACTGGAAGGGCGCCGGGTCACCAGCGTCGTCCAGTACTGACCCGGACGCGGTCGAGGCAGGCCATCGGTGGACCCCACGCGCGGGACATCCGCGGAGTCGCCGGGCGGGTCGCCGCCCACGGATACCGCCGCCGATCCGGCGACGCCCCCGCCTGACGCGCCGCCGGCGCCCGAGGGCG
This sequence comes from uncultured Chloroflexia bacterium, assembly GCA_963813335.1. Taxonomy (GTDB): domain Bacteria; phylum Chloroflexota; class Limnocylindria; order Limnocylindrales; family CSP1-4; genus SPCO01. Next base: position 117,236 of record CAWEYL010000003.1, on the reverse strand, counting down.
TGGACCTCGGCCGGCGCCGCTTCTTCCGCCAGTTCGCCGGGGAGATCGTCCAGACCGCCGCCACCATGGCCGGTGCCGCCCAGGCACTGCAGCGGGCGTCGGCCGAGGCGGCCGCCGGCATCCTCGACCCGGCCACCGGGGCGGGCATGCTCGCCGGCTTCGTCGAGGAGGAGCCGACCGCGCCGACCGGCCCGACCGGCTTCCGGACGCCGTTCCGCGAGGGCCCGGGCGTGCTCTACCTGATCGACCAGCGCCGTCTGCCGGACGCGCTCGTCGAGGTCGAGAACCGCACTGCCGGCGAGGTCGCCTTCTCGCTGCGCGAGATGATCATCCGCGGCGCGCCCGCGATGGGTCAGGCGGCCGCCATCGGCCTGGCCCTGTCGGCCGAACGCGTGCGCGACTCCCGGCCCTACGCCCGCCGGGCGACGCTCCGCGGCGGCGCCAACGCCCTCGTCCAGTCCCGCCCGACCGCGGTCAACGTCCGCTGGGCGATCGACCGGATGATGGCCCGTTACGAGCAGATCGGCGACCTCTCGGACGACGGCGGCATCATCGCCGACGCTCTGCGCGCGGAGGCCGACCGGATCGTCATGGAGGCGACCACCGACCACGGCCGGATGGCCGAGTTCGGCCTGGCCGAGCTTCCCCAGCCCGAGGACCGGCCGGTCCGCATCCTGACCCACTGCAACACCGGGCCGCTGGCCTGCGGCCAGTTCGGGACGGCCCTGGGCATCGTGCAGGCCGCCCACCATGCCGGCCGCCCGGTCCATGTCTGGGTGGACGAGACGCGGCCCTACCTGCAGGGCGCCCGGCTCACCGCCTGGGAGCTCGCCCAGGCCGGCGTCCCGCATGCCCTGATCCCGGACATGGCCGCGGGCCACCTCATGGCCCGCGGTGAGGTCGACGTGGTCATCGTCGGGGCGGACCGCGTCGCCGCCAACGGCGACACGGCCAACAAGATCGGCACGTACACGCTGGCCGTCCTCGCGGCACGGCACGGGATCCCGTTCTACGTCTGCGCGCCGACCACGTCGATCGACCTCGACACCCCGGACGGCGCGGCAATCCCGATCGAGGAGCGCGCCGCCGTCGAGGTCACGGCCATCCGCGGCGTGGCCATCGCGCCGCCCGCGACGGAGGTCCGCAACCCGGCGTTCGACGTCACGCCCGCCGAGCTCATCACCGGGATCGTCACCGAGGAGGGCGTGGTCCGCGCCCCGTTCGAGGAGGGCCTGCGGGCCGCCACGGCCGCCGCGATCGCGCGCTGGACGGCGCTGCCCGGCCACGATCGTCCCGCCCGCATCCCGCCCGAACCCGTCGTGGCCGCCGGCTGATGGTCACGGTCGCGATGGGGCGACGCGACGACCTGGTGGCCCGCACCACCACGGACCGGGCGCTCCTGCGCTCGTTCCTCGAGGGAGACCGGCTGTACAGCGCCTACGCGCTCTGCGACCTTGAGGAGCGCGAGTTCGCCCGGACGCGCTGGGGCGTGGCGTGGGCCGGCGATTCGCCGGTCTCGCTGGTCCTCGAGTACAACGGCCCCACCCCGCAGCCGCTCTTCGTCATGGGCCGCCCCGACGGCATCGCCACGATCCTCCGCGACGTCATCCGCCCGCGCGCGGCGTACGCGGCGATGCGCCCCGACGTCATGGCCGCGGTCGCGGCCTTCTACCGCGTCGACCCAGGGCCCGAGATGGTCCGGATGTGGGTCGACCGGGCCCATTTCCGCCCGTACCCGGCCACGGTCCAGCGCATCCTGCCGGTCGACATCGGGGACCTGAACCGGCTCTACCAGCTCGGCTTCGCCTCGTGGCTGCCGACCGGGGCGATCACCGAGGGCGTCTACTACGGCGTCCGCGCGAACGGCATGCTGGTCGCCGCGGCCGGCACGCACGTCATCAGCCCGACGGCGCGGCTCGCCGTCATCGGCAACGTCCTGACCCACATCGACTATCGTGGACGCGGGTTCGCGACCGCGGTGACCGGGGCGGTCACCGCCGAGCTCCTCCGCTCGTGCGACCAGGTCGTGCTCAACGTGCGAGCCGACAACCCGCCCGCCCTGAACGCCTACCGCAGGCTCGGGTTTGCCGAGCACACCCGCTTCGAGGAACGCCTCATCCATCGCCTGGGCTCGCCCTGGCCCGACCTCGCGGCGCCGCTGCGCCGCCTCTTCGCCCGCAAGGAGACCGACACCTGATGACCGCCACCACGGCCCCCGCCCACGACGTCACGGACCTCGGCCTCGCGGCCGAAGGCGTCCGACGTATCGAATGGGCCGAGCGGGAGATGCCCGTCCTGCGCCTGATCCGCGAGCGCTTCGAGCGCGACCGCCCGCTCGACGGGCTGCGCATCGGCGCCTGCCTCCACGTCACCACCGAGACCGCCAATCTGATGCGAACCCTCAAGGCCGGCGGCGCGGAGGTGTTCCTCGCGGCCTCGAACCCGCTGTCGACCAAGGACGACGTGGCCGCGGCGCTCGTCGCCGAATACGGGATCGCGACGTACGCGCGCCGAGGCGAGGACCGCGACACCTACTACGCGCATCTCAACGCCGTCGCGGACGCGCGGCCGCAGATCACCATGGACGATGGCTGCGACCTGGTCTCGCTGCTCCACAGCGAGCGCCCGGGGCAGGTCAAGGAGGTCCTCGCCGGGACCGAGGAGACCACGACCGGCGTGATCCGCCTCAAGGCGATGGCCGCGGACGGCGCGCTCGGCTTCCCGGTCGTCGCGGTCAACGAGGCCCAGACCAAGCACCTCTTCGACAACCGCTACGGCACCGGCCAGAGCACGGTCGACGGGATCCTGCGCGCGACCAACATCCTCATCGCCGGCCGCAAGGTCGTCGTCGCCGGCTATGGCTGGGTAGGCAAGGGGATCGCCTCGCGGATGGACGGCCACGGCGCCCATGTCGCGGTCGTCGAGGTCGACCCCGTCCGCGCGCTCGAGGCGCTGATGGACGGCTTCTCGGTGATGACCCACAGCGAGGCCGCCCGCTGGGGCGAGCTCTTCGTGACCGCGACCGGCAACCTCAACGTCTTCCGCCGCGAGCACTTCGAGGCCATGCGCGACGGCGCGATCATGGCGAACTCGGGCCACTTCGACGCCGAGCTCGACCTGGCCGCCCTGCGCGAGCTGGCCGAGGGCCACGTCCGCGAGGTCCGCGACAACGTCCAGGAGTTCGACCTGGGCGGGAAGAAGCTGCACCTCATCGCCGAGGGTCGCCTGGTCAACCTCGGTGCCGCCGAGGGCCACCCGGCCGCGGTGATGGACATGAGCTTCGCTAACCAGGCGCTGTCGGCCGAGTACGTGGCGCTGCACCACGGCGAGCTGGAGGCCAAGGTCTACGTCGTCCCCGAGGCGATCGACGCCGAGGTCGCACGGCTCAAGCTGGCCGCGCTGGGCATCGTGCTCGAGCCGATGACCGCCGAGCAGGCCGCCTACGTGTCCTCGTGGCAGCACGGCACTTGATCCGCGGATGACCGAACCGGAGGTCGCGCCGTACGGATCGTGGCGCAGCCCGGTCCGGGTGGACGACCTCGTCGGCGACCTGGTCACCCTTGCCGAGCCATGGCTCGACGGGGACGACGTCTACTGGCTGGAAGGCCGCCCGGCCGAGGCGGGCCGGCGGGTCCTGGTCCGGGCGGCCGCGGACGGCTCGATCGCGGACCTGACCGACGCGCCGATCTCGGTCCGGACCGGGGTCCACGAGTACGGCGGCGGCGCCTATGCGGTCGCCGGCGGGGTCGTGGCCTTCTCCGACGGCGCCGACAGCCGGCTCTACCGGCTCGACCCCGGGGTCACGACCCCCGTCGCGATCACGCCGCCCGGCCCGTGGCGCTACGCCGATCTCCGGTTCGACGCCGCGCGCCGTCGCTTCATCGCGGTCCGCGAGGATCACGGCGGCGAGGGCGAGGCGGTCAACGAGATCGTCGACGTGCCGCTCGACGGCGACCGCGACCCGCGCGTCCTCGTCTCGGGGCCCGACTTCGTCTCGTCGCCGCGCGTCTCCCCGGACGGGTCGCGGCTCGCCTGGCTCGAGTGGGACCACCCCGACATGCCCTGGGACGCGACCCGCCTGCGGGTCGCGTCGATCGGGCCGGACGGGACCCTCGGCGAGCCGGTCCTGGCCGCGGGCGGACCGGACGAATCGATCGTCCAGCCCGAGTTCGCCCCGGACGGCACGCTGCACCTCGTCTCGGACCGGAGCGGCTGGTGGAACCTGTATCGGCTCGTGGACGGCCCGCGGCTCGAGCCGCTGGCCCCGATGGAGGCGGAGTTCGCCGACCCGGCCTGGATCTTCGGCCGCTCGTCGTACGCGTTCCTGCCCGACGGGTCGCTGGTCGCGGTCGGTCGCCGCGCCGGCCGGGACCGGCTGTTCCACATCGCCCCGGGCGATTTCGTGGGCGAGGTCGAGAGCGGGTTCACGGAGTTCGAGGGCCTCCAGGCAGGGCCCGCCGGGGTCATCACGCTTGCCGGCGCCCCTGGCAGTCCCGCCGTCGTGGTCCGGCTGGACACCGAGACCCTCGCGCCGGCCGGGGTCCTGCGCAGGGCGAGCTCGCTGACCCTCGATGCGACGGTCATCTCCATCCCCGAGCCGATCGAGTTCGCCACGAGCGGCGGCCGGACGGCGCACGCGCTCTACTACGCACCCCGCAACCCCGCGTTCGTCGGCCCGCCCGGCGAGCTGCCGCCCCTGCGGGTGCTCGTGCACGGCGGGCCGACCTCGAACGCCTCCACCAGCCTCAACCTGGCCATCCAGCTGTGGACGAGCCGAGGGGTCGCGATCGTCGACGTCGACTACGGCGGCAGCACCGGCTATGGCCGCGACGTCCGCCGCCAGCTCGACGGGGCGTGGGGCGTCGTCGACGTCGACGACTGCGTGGCCGCGGCCGACGCCCTGGTCGAGCGCGGCGTCGTGGATCCGCGCCGGATGGTGATCTCCGGCGGCAGCGCCGGCGGGTTCACCACGCTCGCGGCGCTCGCGTTCCGCGACCGGTTCGCCGCCGGGATCAGCGCCTACGGCGTCGGCGACCTCGCGACGCTGGCCCGCGACACGCACAAGTTCGAGTCGCGCTACACGGACCGCCTGGTCGGCCCGTACCCGGCGGCCATCGAGCGCTATCGGAGCCGTTCGCCGGTCCACGCCTTCGACCGGATCGCCGTCCCGGTCCTGGTCCTGCAGGGCCTCGAGGACCGGGTGGTCGTCCCGGCCGAGGCCGAGGCGATCGTCGCGGCGCTGGCCGCGAACGGCATCCCGTACGCGTACCTCGCCTTCGCGGGCGAGGGCCACGGGTTCCGCGGCGCGGCCGCCATCCGCCGCTCGCTCGAGGCCGAGATCTCGTTCCTCGGCCAGGTCTTCGGCTTCGAGCCCGCCGACGCGGTCGAGCCGGTGGAGCTCGCGGGCCTCGACGCGTGGCGGGCACGATCCGCCGCGGCCACGGCGGCGACCGCCGCGCCGTCCGCCACCGACTGACCCGGGTCGCGACCGATGGACGCCCAGACCGCGATCGAACTCGTCCTGCTGCTGCTGGTGGTGGCCCTCGGGCTCGCCTACCTGGCCAGGCGCATCGGCATCCCGTATCCGATCGCCCTCGTCCTGGGCGGCCTCGCCCTCGGGTTCGTCTTCTCGCGGATCGGCGACATCCAGGTGATCGAGCTGCCGCCGGATGTCGTCTTCCTGCTCTTCCTGCCACCGATCCTGTTCGGGGCCGGGTTCGACACGCCCATCCGCGATTTCAAGGCGAACCTGCGCCCCATCGGGCTCCTGGCGATCGGGCTCGTCCTGTTCACCACCATCGCCGTCGCGCTCGTCGCCAACGCGCTGATCCCCGATCTCGGCTGGTGGCCGGCCGTCGCGCTCGGGGCCATCGTCGCGCCGCCCGACGCGGTCGCCGCGACGGCGATCTTCCGCCGCCTCGGCGTGCCGTCGCGGGTCGTGACGATCCTGGAGGGGGAGAGCCTGATCAACGACGCATCCGCCCTCATCCTGTTCCGCGTCGCGGTGCTGGCGATCGCGACCGGGTCCTTCTCCCTGGTCGGGGCGGGCGCGTCGTTCGTCGTCGTCGGGGTGGGTGGCGTGCTCGTCGGGATCGTCGTGGGGACGGCGGTCGTGGCGGCGTGGCGACGGACGACCGACGCCACCCTCGAGATCGCCCTCTCGCTGCTGGCGCCGCTGATCGCCTACCTGTCGGCCGAGACCCTCGGTCTGAGCGGCGTGCTCGCCACCGTCACGGCGGGCGTCATCGCCGGCCGCAAGGCCGCGCGCGCCCTGTCACCCGATGGGCGGCTCGCGGGCCGCGGCGTCTGGAACGTCCTGATCTTCGTGATCAACGGCTTCGCGTTCCTGCTCGTGGGCCTGCAGCTGCCGGCGATCCTGGTCGGGCTCCAGCGCAGCACCGCGGAGCTGATCGGGCTCGGGGTCGCGATCAGCCTGACCGTGATCCTGGCCCGCATCGTCTGGGTGTTCCCGGCGACCTACGTGCCGCGCTGGCTCAGCGCGAAGGTCCGGGCGGGCGCGCCGGCCCCGGCGGCCTCGGTCTTCGTGGTGTCGTGGGCCGGGATGCGCGGCGTGGTCTCGCTGGCCGCCGCGCTGTCGCTCCCGCTGGCGGTACCCGGCCGCGACCTGATCATCTACCTGGCCTACTGCGTCATCCTGGCCACGCTCGTCGGGCAGGGCCTCTCGCTGCCGTGGGTCATCCGCCGGCTGGGCATCGTGGCCGGCACGAGCGCCGAGCGCGAGGAGGCCGTCGCCCGCCAGGCGGCCGTCGACGCGGCGCTGCTCCGCCTCGACGGGCTGGCCGAGGAATTCCCCGACCACCTCCCCCTGGTGGTCCAGCTGCGCGAGCGCTACGAGCACGAGGCGAGCCACGCGACGAACGGGGCGGAGGGGGCGCCCGACGAGGAGGACCAGGAACGGCTGGACCACCAGGCCATCCGGCTGTCGATCGTGGCGGCCCAGCGCGAGGCCGTCATCCGCCTGCGCGACGACGGCGCGATCGGCGACGAGGCGCTCCGCCGCGTCGAACGGGATCTCGACCTCGAGGCGGTCCGCACGGGGGTCTGACGGGCGTCGCGTGCTACCCTCCGTCCGACCGAACCACGCCCAGGAGGCCGTCCCCACCCGATGAGCATCATCGACGCCGAGCACTATCTCTTCACGTCCGAGTCGGTGACCGAGGGCCATCCCGACAAGATGTGCGACCAGGTGAGCGACGCGATCCTGGACGCGATCATCCGCGAGGACCCCCAGGCGCGCGTCGCCTGCGAGACCGCCACGACGACCGGCCTGGTCATGGTCCTCGGCGAGATCTCGACGACCACCTACGTGGACTTCCAGTCGATCGTCCGCGACACCGTGCGCGACATCGGCTACACCCGGGCCGACTACGGCTTCGACTACCAGACCTGCGGCACGCTCGTGTCGGTCAAGGCCCAGTCGCCCGACATCGCCCAGGGCGTCGACTCGGCCCTCGAGGTGCGCGACGACGCGGCCCCGGCCTTCGAGCTCGGCGCCGGCGACCAGGGGATGATGTTCGGGTTCGCCTGCCGCGAGACCCCGGAGCTCATGCCGCTGCCGATCGCGCTGGCCCACCGCATGGCGCGCCGCCTCGCCGAGGTCCGCAAGACCGGCCAGCTGCCGTACCTCCGCCCGGACGGCAAGACCCAGGTGACCGTCGAGTACGAGCGCGGCATCCCGGTGCGCGTCCGGACGGTCGTGGTCTCCGCCCAGCACGACCCGGATGTCCGCGCCGAGCGCCTGCGCTCCGAGATCGTCGAGGCCGTGATCCTGCCGTCCATCCCGCACGAGCTGCGCGAGATCGACCCGGTCACCCACGTGAACCCGACCGGCCGCTTCGTGACCGGCGGCCCGATGGGCGACGCCGGCCTGACCGGCCGCAAGATCATCGTCGACAGCTACGGCGGCATGGCCCGCCACGGCGGCGGGGCCTTCTCGGGCAAGGATCCGACGAAGGTCGACCGCTCGGCGGCCTACGCGGCCCGCTGGGTCGCCAAGAATGTCGTGGCCGCCGGGCTGGCCGACCGCTTCGAGGTCGAGGTGGCCTACGGCATCGGCATCGCCCATCCGATCAGCTTCACGGTCGACTCGTTCGGGACCGGCAAGGTGCCCGACGCGACCATCCAGACCCTGATCGAGCGCCATTTCGACCTTCGCCCGGCGTCGATCATCTCGGCGCTCGACCTGCGCCGCCCGATCTACCGCCAGACCGCCGCGTACGGGCACTTCGGCCGGCCGGACCTCGACCTGCCGTGGGAGCGGACCGACAAGGCCGCGGCGCTCGCCGACGAGGCGGGCCTGCCGGTGCCGGAGGCCGTCGCGGTCTGACCGCGATCGCCCTGGGGTGAGCCCCCGTTCATCGCGCGGCCGGGCGGCGGGCCTGCTGGTCGCCGGCGTCCTCGCGGCCGGCTGCGGGACGGCCCCGGTCCAGCCTGCCGGGTCACCGACGGCGGTCCCCACGCCCGAGCCGACCACGCACGTCCTGGGGCTCGACTGGGGCAAGGCCGACGTGGTCGATGCGCCGCCCGGTGATGCGACGGCGTCCACCCCGCCCTACATCAACCCGGGTTCGCTCGGCCACCCCGAGCACTACCAGGGCGGTCAGGCCGACCTCCTCGACGTCGCGCTGACGTCGGTCGGCCTCGTGGCGGTGGGCTACGACGACCGGGCGGTGACGGCCAGCGCCTGGCTGTCCACGGATGCCCGGCGGTGGGGCAGGATCGCCGCCTTCCCGGCAGCGGACGGTTCGCAGGCGGTGGCGGTGAGCGACGGCCCGGCGGGCGTGGTGGCCGTCGGGTCCGCGGGCGACCATGCGGCCGCGTGGTCCTCGACCGATGGCCGCTCCTGGTCGGCCGCGCCGGACGCCCCCGACCTCCATGACTCGACCCAGGTGCGCATGACCGGCGTCGCGAGCTCGCCCGCGGGCTACGTCGCCGTCGGCTACCTCGGCGGGCTGGCCGGCCCGATCGAGGCCCGCTTCTGGTGGAGCCCGGACGGCCGCGCGTGGACCCGCGGCACGCTGGACGGGACTCCCGCCGGCACGCGGGTGGCGGCCGTCGAGGCCATGCCCGGGACCGGGTTCGTCGCGGTCGGGGCGACCGGGGACGCCCGGACGGCAGACGGGTCGGCGGCCTGGACCTCGCGCGATGGCCGGACCTGGACCCGGGTCGCCGACCAGCCCGCCCTGCGGGCCGGGGTGATGCGCGAGCTGGCACCGGCCGGCGCGCTGGGGCTGGTCGCCGTCGGGAACTCGGCGGACAGCACGCGGGCCGTCGTCTGGCGCTCGACGGACGGCGCCGCCTGGACGATCGCGCCCGATGCCCCGAGCCTCGACAACTTCGGGCTCGGGATCGAGATGCACGACGTCGCCTGGGATGGCACGCGGCTGGTCGCTGTCGGCCATCGGCTGTTCGGGACGCAGTATCCGACCGGCGTCGCGTGGGTCTCGACGGACGCGCTGACCTGGGAACGCGCGAACGAGTCGGCCGCGCTCAGCCAGGGCAAGATCGAGGGCATCACCGCGGTCGGCGGCGGGTTCGCCGCCGTGGGCACCTTCGGCGCCCCGGACGCCGCGATCCCGACCGTCTGGCTCAGCCCGCCCTGACCCCCGCCTGAGCGCGTCTTCCGGACCGCGCGGTCAGCCGCCCGACTGCTCGGTGACCATCCCCACGACGCCGCCGACCTGGCCGCCCTCGCCGCCGCGCCGGCGGCTGTTGCGGGTCAGCAGGAACTGGCCGCCGATGAGCAGCGCCAGGGTCACGAGCAGCATCAGCGAGGCGACCGCGTTGGTCGCCGGCGTGACGCCGCGCTTGATCTGGCCGAAGACGTACAGCGGCAGGGTCGACGTCCCGCGCCCGTTGACGAACGTCGTGATGAGGTAGTCGTCGAAGGCGAACGTGAACGACAACAGGAACCCGGCCACGATCGCGGGCAGCAGCTGGGGGAAGGTGATCTGCCAGAACGTCCGCCACGGCGTCGCGTACAGGTCGAAGCTGGCCTCGACGTGGTTGCGGTCCATCCCGGCCATGCGCGCCCGGACGAGGAGGATCACGAGGCTGATGTTGAAGAGCGTCAGGGCGCCCACGATGGTGTGGTACCCGAACCCGAGCTCCACGCCGGTCGCGTTGGTGATCACGCCGTCGCGGCCGATGGTGCTCGCGAAGAACACCAGCGTGGCCAGGGCGATCACGAGCTCGGGGACGATGATGCTGACGTAGGTCAGGCCGTCGAACGGGATGCGGAACCACTTCGGCGCGCGCTGCAGGCCGAGGGCGGCCATGGTCCCGGCGACGGTGGCGATGATGCCGGTCGCCAACCCGACGATCAGGCTGTTCCACAGGTATTTCTGGATCTCCGCGCTGGCGAGGACGAACTCGTACCAGCGCAGGCTGAGGCCGTCCCATTGGGTCACGCGGCGCGCGGTGCCGTTGAAGCTGAACACGACGACGACGACGATCGGCAGGTACAGGAACAGCAGGACCAGGGCGGTGTGCGCGCGCAGCCAGACCTCGACGGCCTGGGCGCCGCGGTCCACCCGCCGGCGCGCGCGGCCACGGGTCGGCCGGGCCGCGGCGGCCGGGATCGACGGCGCGGTCACAGGATGCTCACGTCGCGGTCACGCCGGCCGCGGTTCAGGTACCACAGGTAGACCGTGATCGTGATGAGCATGACCACGATGAGCGCCACGGCCTGGGCGGCGCCGGCGGGCCAGTTGCGCGATTCGAGGAAGCGCAGGACGAGCGCGTTCCCCATCGTGAAGACCTGGCCGTAGCCCAGGATCTGGGGGATGACGTACTCGCCCATCATCGGGATGAAGACGAGGATGCTGCCCGAGATGAGGCCCGGCATCATCACCGGCAGGGTGATCTGGCGGAAGGTCGCCCAGCGTCCGGCGCCGAGGTCCTTGGACGCCTCGACGAGGGTCCGGTCCATCCGCTCGAGGGTCACGTAGAGCGGGAACACCATCAGCGGCAGGTAGCCGTAGACGAGCCCCATCAGCACCGCCTGCTCCGTCCCGAGGATCCGGAAGCTCGGGTTGCCGGTCAGGTCGCCGATGAACCCGGCCGCCCCATCCGGCCCCAGGATCATCAGCCAGGCATAGGTCCGGATGAGGAAGCTCGTCCAGAAGGGGATGACCAGGAGGATCAGGTAGAGCGACTTGCGGGTGCCGGCCCGGGTCGCGATGTAGTAGGCGAGGGGAAGGCCGATGAGGAGGCACAGGATCGTCCCCGCGGTCGCGAGGAAGAGGCTGGTCATGATCGGGTCCGGCTGGTTCAGGACCCCGGCGTAGTTGTCGAGCGTGAAGCCGCCGCCGTAGCCGCCGGTAGCCCCGCGGCGGCCGAAGCTGAACAGGATGACGATCGCGATCGGCGCGACGAGCAGGATCAGGTACCACAGGCCCGCGGGCAGGATGAGCAGGCCGGTCAGCAGCCCGGACCGGAACCGTGGCGCGGACGACGCCCGCTTCGGGGCGGGCGCCGTCACCGTGGCCATGGGGACTCGCGCGCGGCGGCTACTTGCCGATCTTGGCCGAGAACTCCGCCCAGATATCGCTGCGCTGGGTGCTCCCGGACCAGTCCTTCGAGACCTCCCACTTGCCCGAGCCGATGCCCGCCTTGACCACGTCTTCGGGGATGAAGATCACCGGGTCGTTGAGCGTCTCCGGCGAGATGTACTTCTTCGCCTCGTCGTTCGGCGTGGCGTACTGGTTCGTCTCGGTCTCGATCGCGTTGATCTGCGGGTCCTGCATGAAGTTGAGCCAGGCGTGGGCCGCTTGCGGATGCGGCGCCTCCGCGAGGATGACCCAGGTGTCCACCCAGTACAGGGTCCCGTCGTCCGGGATGATGTACTGCGTGTCCGCCGTGGCCGCGGCCTTCTTCAGGTCCGATACGCCACCCGTCCAGGTCAGGCCGAGGACGGCCTCCTCGTTCCCCAGGGGGACCTCATAGGTGTCCGAGTTGAGGGCGAGGAGATGCGGCGACCAGCCGAGGAGGAGCTTCTTCATCTCGTCGAGCTGGGTGCTGTCCTCGGTGTTGACCGAATAGCCGAGTGCCTTCAGCGCGGCAGCGAAGACGTCGACCTGCGAGTTCACCGCGATGATCCGCCCGGAGTACTTCTCACCAAGGTCGAAGAACTGCTTCCAGGTGGTGAGCGGCTCCTTGACGTCCTTCGTGCGGACGGTGATCCCGGTCGTGCCCCAGTCCTTCGGCAGGCTGTACTCGTCGTTCGGGTCCCACCACTGCTTCCTGAACGCCGGATTGATGTACTTGACGTTCGGAACCTTCGACCAGTCGATCTTCTGGATGAACTTGTCGGCGACGAGGGTCGGGACGAGGTCGGAGGTCGGCGCCGACACGTCGAACTGGCCGATCTTGCCGCCCTGCAGGGTCGTGATCATCTCGTCGTTCGAGCCGAACGTGTCGTACGACCAGTCGGTGATGCCGTAGTTCTTCTTGAACGTCTCGATGTTGTTGAGGTCGGTGTAGTCCGCCCAGTTGTAGAGGTAGAAGGCGCCTTCGGTCGTCCCGGTCCCGCCGATCGGGCCGGACGGCGCCGCCGATTCTGCGAGCGATGGCGCGGCCGATGCCGCGGCCGATGCCGCCGCGGAGGCCGATGCCGCCGCCGACGGGGCGCTCGACGAGCCGCTCGCGCCGCACGCCGCCAGGAAGGCCGCCATGCCGGTCAGACCGGACGCTGCCAGGAAGCCGCGCCGGCTCACCCTGGCCGTGTCCACCCGGTCGATGATCCGGTCGAGATCGCGTTCTGCCATCGTCATCCTCCTCCGCGTGCCGGCCGCGCCGGCGGTGCTGGGTCCGTCCGTCGTCCTGTCCCGTGTCGCTATCGATCGCTCGCTAGCCGACCAGCACGAGGACGGCATCCTCGTGCCAGGCGATGTCCACTCCTTCGCCGGGTCCGTACGTCCGGGCCTCCTGGCCGGTCGTCACGGGCCGACGGACGACCACCTCGCCGAGGGCGTCGGTGGCCACCCGATACTCCGTCTGGTCCCCCAGGTAGGTGCCCTGGACCACGCGTCCTGGGATCCTCGTCCAGCCCGGGCCGTCCCTCTGGCCACCCTCGCGGATGACGAGGCGCTCGGGCCGGATCGCGATGGTCACGGCCGAATTGGTGACCGGCCGCGCGCTGTCGTCGGTGACGTGGCCGCCGAGGCGTCGGCCGTCGGCGATCTCGATGGCTGCCCCGCCGGTGGCGGGGTCGTGCGACCGCAGGGTCGCCTCGACGAAATTGGAGTTGCCGATGAAGCCGGCCACGAAGCGATTGACCGGCCGCTCGTAGAGGACCTGCGGCGAGCCCATCTGCTGGATCAACCCGTCGCGCATGACCACGATGACGTCGCTCATCGTGAGCGCCTCCTCCTGGTCGTGGGTCACGTACACGAAGGTGATCCCGACCTCGCGCTGGAGCGCCTTGAGCTCGAGCTGCATCTCCTTGCGCAGCTTGAGGTCGAGCGCCCCGAGCGGCTCGTCGAGGAGGAGCACGGTGGGGTGGTTGACCAGGGCGCGGGCGAGCGCGACACGCTGCTGCTGGCCGCCCGACATCTCCCAGGTCCGCCGCCGCTCATAGCCCACGAGGCGGACCATCGCCAGCGTCTCGCTGACGCGGCGCGCCTCCTCGGCCTTGCCGACCTTCGTCTGGCGCAGGCCGTAGCCGACGTTGCGGGCCACGTCCATGTGCGGGAACAGCGCGTAGTGCTGGAAGACCGTGTTGACGTTGCGCCTGTACGGCGGGACGCCGGCGATCGGCTGGCCGGCCAGCAGGATCTCGCCCTCGGTCGGCTGCTCGAAGCCGGCGATCATCCGGAGGGTCGTGGTCTTGCCGCAGCCGGACGGCCCGAGGAGGCTGTAGAACTCGCCGCGCTCGATGCGCAGGTGCATGTGGTCGACTGCGGTGACGGCGCCGAACCGCTTCGTGACGTCGATGATCTCCACGTCCGGGCTGCCTGCAGCCCGGCGGTCGGCCGGCGCGGCCGGGGCGGGCATCGGAGCAGAGCCGGTGTCGGGTGTCAGGGATGCGGTCAACGGGTGTCCTCGGGGGCGGACGATCGGCGCTGAGCGGCGTCCCTGTAGCCTCGCTACAGGTTGGGCGATGGTACGGGCGACTCCCCTCGGCGTCAACGCGCTGGACGTGCGAATCTCGCGTCGCTCGGCCGCGCGGCCACCGTCAGACGGTGTCGACCTGAACCTATACTTCAGGCCTCTGAACGTGGATGGCGTTCACACCGGGGAGGCCGATGGCGACCGAGCTCCAGTTGGGCCCGCGGATCCGCGCGCTGCGCCAGGCGCGGCGGCTCACCCTGCGAGACGTCGCGGCCCGGTCGGGCGTCACCGAGAGCTTCCTCTCGCAGGTCGAGCGGGACGTCGCCAGCCCGTCGATCGCGACCGTCGGCCGCATCGCGCGGGCGCTGGACCTCTCGATCGCCCAGCTCTTCGCCGCGGAGCAGGTCAGCGGCCGCGTCGTCCGGCGGGAGGCGCGCCGACGGGTGGCCTACCCGGGGCTGCGCTCGGTGGACGAGTTCCTCACGTCCGACATGGCCGGCCGGCTCCAGGTGATCCTGTCCACGATCGAGCCGGGCGGCGGGACCGGCGAGGAGGCCTACACGCACGATTCGGACGAGGAGGTCGTGGTCGTGCTGGCCGGCGTCCTCGACCTGTGGGTCGGCGACGAGCACTACGTCCTGCGCGAGGGCGATGCGATCACGTTCCCGTCGCGCCTGCCGCACTGGAACATGAACCGCGGCGACACGCCGGCGACGGTCCTGTTCTGCCTGACGCCACCGAGCTTCTGAGGCCTTCCCGGCCGCGACGCGGCTGCTAGGGTTGTGCGCCGACGCACCGGACCATCCGACGCGTCGGGTCGCGGACCATCGGCCCGGTCACACCGTCTCCGCAGGCGGTCAGACTTGGTCTTCGCCGCTCGACGCGGTCCTGCTCACCGGGATCGATCATGCCCAACGTCCCAGCGTCCATCGCCAAGCGCTTGCGCCTGGCCACCGGCCTCCGTGCGGTGGCCCTGGCCGCCGCCGCCCTGATCGTGGTGCCGCTGCCGGCCTTCGCCGACGACGGGGCGTCCCCGACGCCTACCCCGACACCGACGCCGACGGTCGTGATCGACGTGGCCGCCGACCTGCCGACCGACCCGCCGGCCGCGGACGCGAACCCCACGCCCACGCCCACCCCGACCCCGGAGCCGACCGCGACCCCGACCCCGACCCCCGAGCCGACGCCCACGCCCACCCCCGAGCCGACCGCGACCCCGACCCCCGGCCCGACCCCGACCCCCGCCCCGACGCCGCCCGGGACCACCCTGACATCGGTCGTGCTCTACCGCTCCGCCGCGGCCGTGCGCCAGTACCGGAACACGTGGTGCGTGCCTGCGGCCACGCAGACGATGATGAACATCATCCTGCGCCAGAAGATCCGGACCTACTCGCGACAGTACCTGCTGTACCGCCAGATCCGGATGAACAACCGCTACACCTACGCCACGGCCGGGAACGACATCGCCGGCTGGGCCTGGGCGCTCCGCCACTGGACCGGGCAGCCCTACAAGGCCAAGTCCTTCACGTCGCGGGCGTGGGCGATCAACGCGATGGTCGAGGCGATCGACCGCACCCACCACCCGGTCGGGGTCACCATCAAGCGCGGGACCCACGCCTGGGTCGTCCTCGGCTACAAGGCCAGGGTCCAGGTGGACGACCCGACCAAGCGGACGATCCTCGGGGTCTACGTCTTCGGTCCGCTTGGGCCCGGGTCGAGCGACCCGTATCCGTACAAGTACTACAACCTCGCGAGCTTCGCGAGGGTCTACACCGCCTACCACGAGTGGCAGCACCACGTCGTCTGGGAAGGCCGCTACGTGATCGTGGCCGACTGACGTCCCTATGATGGCGGCGCATGTATGCCGTCATCATGGCCGGCGGAGGCGGGACCCGGCTCCACCCGCTCAGCCGTCCCGAGCGACCGAAGCCGTTCCTGCCCCTCCTCGGGGAGCGGTCGCTGCTCGAGGCCACGGGCGACCGCATCCGTCCGCTGACCGACGACATCACGGTCGTGACCGACCGGCGCTACGAGCACCTCGTCCGCGAGCAGCTGCCCGGTGTCCAGCTCCTGCTGGAGCCGCTCGGCCGGAACACGGCGGCGGCCATCGCCCTCGCGACCCTGGCCATCGAGCGGCCCGACGACGAGGTCATGGTCGTGCTCCCCGCGGACCAGACGATCGACCGCGACGACGCCTTCCGCGACGTACTGCGGACGGCCGCCGACGACCTGGCGACCGGGATCTTCGGCATCGACGATCCGCTCGTGACGCTCGGCGTGCGCGTCGACCGGCCCGCGACGGAGTACGGCTACCTCCTGCCCGACGCCGCTCGCAGCGAGGCGCACGGCGCCCTGCGGGCGTACCCGCTGCGGGCGTTCGAGGAGAAGCCCACCCCGGCCCGGGCGGAGCAGCTCGGGCGCGAGGACGGCGTCGCCTGGAACGCGGGCATGTTCCTGTGGCGGCGCCGGGCGATCCGCTCGGCACTGGAGCGCTACACCGGGCTCGTCCAGACGCTGGGACCGATGGTCGGCTCGCCCTCGATGCTCGAGCGCGCCTACGAATCGATCCGCAAGGCGCTCTCGATCGACTACGCGGTGATGGAAGGCGCCGCCCGTGACGGGCGGGTCGTCATGGGTGCCATGGATGTCGGCTGGTCCGACCTGGGCTCGTGGACGGCGCTCCTCACGGCCCTCGGCTCGCGGGGAGAGGGCGCGGTCGTGAAGCCGGGTGAGACCGTCGAGGTCGGCGACGAGGACCTCGTCGTGCGGCGAGTGGACGGCCGCCTGGGGGTCATCGCCCCGCTCGGGCGCGGTAGCATGACCGCCACGCAGCCCATCGCCGTCCTGCGCGGGACCCTCCCCGACATCGAGCGGGTCCGCGAGCTGATCGATCGCTGCGCCGAACCGGGAGGCTGACGTGACGAGCACGACGGAGGCGCCGTCCCCGACGACGATCGTCTTCGGCACCGACGGCTGGCGGGCGCGGATCGCCGACGACTACACGTTCGAGAACGTGCGCCGCTGCGCCGACGGCGTCGCCCACTACGTGGAGAGCCGCGGCGAGCAGGCGAAGGGCGTGGTGATCGCCTTCGACCGGCGGTTCGCCTCCGAGCACTTCGCCGCCGCGGCCGCCGAGGTCGTGCTCGCCCACGGCATCCCGGTGGCGCTGGCGCAGCACGCCGTCCCGACCCAGATGAGCTCGTACGAGGTCGTCCAGCGCGGCTCGGCGGCCGGCATCGTCATCACCGCCAGCCACAACCCATGGATCGACAACGGCTTCAAGGTCAAGGCGCCGACCGGCTCCGCCGCCGGCCCGGAGATCCTCAAGGCGATCGAGGAGCGCCTCGCCGAGAACGGCGGGCATGCCGTCGACCGGCGGCCGCTCGCCGACGCCGAGGCGGCCGGTCTCGTGGACTACTACGACCCGTTCGAGGGCTATGAGCGGTTCGCCCGGACGACCATCGACATCGATGCCCTGAAGGCCGCCGACGTCCACGTCCTGGTCGACCCGATGTGGGGCGCCGGCGCGGGCTGGATCAGCCGTCTGCTCGGCGGCGGGAAGATCCGCGTGACCGAGATCCACCAGGAGCGCAACCCGTACTTCGGCGGCGTCAACCCCGAGCCGATCCGGCCCAACGTCGACGAGGCGCTCGGGATGCTGGCCGGCGGCGGCTTCGATCTCGGCCTGCTCCTCGACGGCGACGCCGACCGCGCCGGCGCGGCCGACGAGCGCGGCACGTTCATCCACCAGCTCCAGGTCACGGGCCTGCTGATGTACTACCTCGCCGAGCACCGCGGCCTGCGCGACCCGGTGGTCATCAGCGTGAACAACACCTCGATGGCCGGGCGCCTCGGGGAGCACTACGGGATCAAGGTCTACGAGACGGCCGTCGGCTTCAAGTTCATCGGCCCCAAGATGATCGAGACCGGGGCGATGATGGGGGCCGAGGAGTCCGGCGGCTTCGGGTTCGGGATGCACCTGCCCGAGCGGGACGGCATCTACGCCGACCTGATGCTGCTCGACCTGTTCCTGCGCGAGAAGGCCGCCGGGCGCTGGCCCGTCTCGAAGGCCATCGAGCACTTCCACGAGATCGCCGGCGCGTCGTTCTACCAGCGCGTCGACGTCCACATCGCGCGCAACCTGTACGCCGAGACCAAGCGCCGGCTGCTCGTCGACCTGCGCGAGCAGGCCCCGGCCGAGCTGGCCGGCCAGGCCGTGACCCGGACGATCCCGCTCGACACGAACGACGGCTTCAAGTTCTACGTCGCCGACGGCTCGTGGCTGCTCGTGCGGACCTCCGGGACGGAGCCGCTCGTGCGCGTCTACGTCGAGGCCACCTCGGCCGACACGCGCGCGGCGATGCTGGTCGCCGGCGAGAAGCTGGTCCGCGGATGACCGACGGCGCCGGCGACGTCGGCGGTCGGCGCGTCGACAAGCCCTGGGGCCACGAGCGCATCTGGGCCGAGACCGACCGGTACGTCGGCAAGATCCTCGTGATCGAGACCGGGAAGCGGCTGTCGCTCCAGCGCCACGAGGTCAAGGACGAGGCGATCCTGGTGCTGTCCGGCCGTCTCCGGCTCTTCCTCGAGGACGACGACGGGACGGTCCGGACCGAGGAGCTCGGCCCCGGCGCGTCGCGCCGCGTGCGCACCGGCCGGATCCATCGCTACGAATCGATCGAGCGCTGCGAGCTCGTCGAGGTGTCGACCCCCGAGCTCGACGACGTCGTGCGCCTCGAGGACGATTTCGGCCGCGAGGGGACCAACGCCCCCTGACCCGACCGGTACGATTCCGGGGTGACCGGCCGATGGTGCGGGTGTACCCTTCGGACAACGCGACCGCCATCACCGGTCGAGGTGCATGACCGGACGGCGGCCTCGGGAGCGCCCCCGCGGGCGACGGAGGTAGTCGAGCGATGCACAGCTCCCTGATCGGCAAGATCGAGAAGGCGAATCGCTACGCGCGAGAGCTTGACCGGATCACCATCGATCGGCTCTCACTCACGTTCCGTGGCGACAACGACACCCATCACGTCGGTCTCGATGCCGGTCAGTGGCGATGCACCTGCCACTACTTCGAGAGCTGGGGTTCGTGCGTCCACCTCCTCACGCTCCAGAAGGTCTTCGGGGTCATGCTGCCCGAGGACGCCCAGGTCTCGATCCTGTCCGCGACCGAGGCCGTCGCCACCGCCTGAGCCCGGCGGGCCCGGGCGGGCCCGCGCCCTGGATCAGCGCGACCACGCCACCACGGCAGCCGGCGGGTTCCGCGCGCCCGTGACGTCGACCGCCCGCCAGCGGTCGGCGCGGGTGTAGGCCAGCACGCGGACCGTCCCGCCCTCGGTCAGCCACGCCACCGCCAGGCGCGAGCCGTCGGCATCGAGCGCGAGCGCCGTCACCGCGACCGCCTTGTCGGGCGGGTCGATGGAGGCCAGCGTCGGACCGCCACCCGCGAGCCAGTCGGATGTCACGCGCACCGTCACCGGCTCGCGTCCGGGCCGGGCGACCGCGATCGTGCGGGCGTCCGCCGAGGTGGCCAACAGCCGGGCCCCGTCCGGCCCCGGGACCGCGTCGCCGGTCGCGGTCGCGACGATCGCCGTCGTGAGCGCCTCGTCCGTGCCCGTGACCACGGCGATCCGGTCATCGCCGAGCCAGGCCGGCGGGGCCGGCACGACCGGGGCGTCGAGGGCGTCGTCGGCCGCGATCCCGGTCTCCGGGTCGACGATGACCAGCCGCGGGGCCGTGTCGAGCTGGCCCGCCAGGGCCGCGAACCGGAAGCCGCCCGGGTCCCACCCCGGGAACATGAACGGGCCCTCGACCGCGGCCCCCTCGGCATCGACGAGGTCGAGCGTGTGCCAGGTCTGATGGCCGCCAGGATGGAGCGGGTCGCTGGTCCGCAGGGTCGCGTCCACGAGCGTCGCGGCCAGCGATCCGCCGTCGCCGGAGGCGATCCAGGTCGTGCCGTCCGGCGACTCGACGGCCTCCATCCGGCACGGCGTGCCCACGCACGTCTCGAGCGTCGTCGTGGCGCGCAGGTCGCCCGTGAGCAGGAGCAGGCCGTCGAGCGACGGCGGCCCCGACGTGACCGACGGCGACGCGCAGGCCGACATGGCGAGGGCCGCCGCGATCGCCACGGCGACGAGCGGCGGGAGCCGTCGGCGGATCCTCGGTGGTGCGGCCATCGCCCACGCAGTGTGCCACTGTCACCGGATGTCGAGCCGCCAGAAGTAGGCCGCCGATCCCAGCCCGTCGGCGAAGGTCACCGCGACCTCGACGGTCCATGAGCCGGTCGCCGGAGCATCGAACGCGATCGGTCCGGATCCGCTCCCGACCGCGACCGCCCCGGCCGGGCTGGTGGCCCCGGCACGTACCCGGCGCGCCGTCCAGCCCGACACCGGCGGGCCGTCGGCCAGCGTGACCGTGAGCGGCTCGCGCGAACCGACGGCCACGGGCGCGCCGGGAAGCCACGGGCTGTCGGATCCGCCGTCGCCCCAGGTGAACGTCCCGAGCTGCCCGACGACCGGGTCGCCGCCCTCGGCCGCGAGCGAGGCCGTCGGCGGCCCCTCCCCGGGCAAGGTCGCCGTCGGTCCGGGCGTCGGCGTGGACGGTGCGCGGGGTCGCCTGGCTCGGTCGGGCGGTCGGTGGCGACGCGACCGGGGTCGACGTCCCAGCCGGGACGCCGCTCGCCTCGACCCGGCCGCCGGGCGAGCCGGGCGGAGCGAGGGAGCACGACGCGGCCACGACGGGTACGACGAGGGCCGCCGCGAGGGCGAGCCCGCGATGGTGGACGGTGCGGCGCAGGATGGCGAACGTCACGACGCGCTCCCTTCACCGGCCGGGTCGACGGCGGCCGGCGGTGCCAGTGGGCAGGTCGACCCGGCGCATCCGCCGACCACGACCCGGAACGTGGCCGACGTGGCCCCCTTGAGGCCTTCGTCGGCGGGGGCGGCGAAGACCGCGCGGAACTCGGAGCCCGTCACGAGGCGTGCGGTCGACACGTACGTGCCCGACGCGGGACCCGCCGACATGGTCCCGGCCGCGACCCAGGCGGTCGTGCCGGTGACCCGCCGCTGGAGGTTGACGGTCCGGCCCGTGAGCGGGTCGAGGGAAAGCTGGCCGTAGGCGTCGCTCTCGGCGATCCGCAGGACGGCCGTGACCGTCACGGACGCGCCGTACGCCACCCAGGCAGGGGAGGCGGTCAGGGTCAGGGTCGTGCCGAGGTTCTGGCAGGTCGAGACCTTCGTCGACCAGTTCGGCAGGTCGTAGCGCCGCTGCAGCGTTGTCGTGTCGCACGGGCCGAACGCGTGGGCGTTCCAGCCGCTCGATGGCTTGGTCCGCGAGAAGGTCTGCACGACCGCGTCCTCGTAGTCGTGGTCGTCGGCGTAGTTGATGTGGTGGTCGAGGCCCTCGACGTGGCCGAACTCGTCGAGCGCGATGGTCTCGGCGTCGTAGCAGCCGCTCGGGGCCGTGCTGTAGGACTGGCACCACTTGAGCGTCCCCCAGTCGAAGACGTGGCCCTGCTCGCGGAACCACATCGTGAAGCCGTCCGGCGCGCTCCGGGTGAAGCATGCCAGCCCGTTGACCCCGCACGGAGCGCCCGCCCCGTAACCGATCGGGTTGGGACCGCCGGCGTCGTAGACGAACGACGCCGCCCTCGACGCCCGACTGGCCGTGGCGTCGGCCGCGGCCGCCCGGATCGCGGTCTTGAGGGCCGCCGCGGGTTCCGCGCCGGTTCGCCAGGAGAAGCGCAGCGCCTGGTTCTGGTCGAACAGCCCGCCGCCGAGCGCCGGATCCGCGCCGTGGGCCGAGGCGGCAAGGGCATCGGCCGCGAGCGCCGCGAGGACCAGGAGGGCTGCGGCGATGGCCGGACGGCAGACCGCGAACGGGGAGAAGCGCGTCATCGCGGCACCTCGTCGAGTCGGACGGCGCGGCCGTCCCGGACCTGGCGGAGGGTGAGGCGGGGATCCACGGAGTCGAGCGGCAACCGGCCGTCCGGCGCCAGCAGGACCCAGCCGGACGGCAGCCGGAGGCCGCCGTCCGAGTCGCCGCCGGTCCCGCCGAGCGCGAGGCCGTCGGGGATGGCGCCGAGATCGGTCGCGATCGACCCGTCCGCGGCGATGGCCCGCAACCGGCGGCCGGCACCGGCGGCGGTCTCGTGGACCACCCGTGTGGCGCCCCCATCGGACGCGAGGACAGCCGGGCCGGCATCCTCGGCAAGGACCTGCCGATCGCCGCTCGCGAGGTCCGTGGCGACGAGCGGGCAGGGGAACCCGCGGCAGGCCTCGTGCGCGATCAGGCGGTCCCTGGTCACGCCGACGAGGAGCCCGAGGGCCGGGTCGTCGACGAGCCGCGACGACCCGTCCGACGGGTCGAGCAGCCTCGTCCGGCAGGCGACCTGGCCGCAGGTCTGGATGGCGAGCCGGTCGCCCCCGTCGGACCACGTGAACCCGGTCGACCAGGTCCGCCCGAAGCGGTCGTCCGGCTCCAGCGGCGGCAGCACGCGCCGGGCGGGTCCGTCCCCGTCGAGGGGCCGCGACCAGATGCCGAGATCCGCCCGGGTGGCCCGGGCGACCCGGCTCTCGTAGACGGTGGAGCCGTCCGGGCTGACCGTCGCGCGGCGGATGACGTCCGCCGTCGAGTCGACCGTCGAGCGGCAGCCGGCGGCGAGGTCGAGCGTCGCCAGGGCGGACGTGATGCCATCGTCCTCACCCACCAGGATCAGGTCCCCGAACGGTCCGGCGGCGAACGACTCTGCGGGCAGATCGAGCGTCGCCGGTGCGCCGCCGCCGCGGCGGCCGACCGTCAGTCGCTGGCCGTCCAGCGCGCCCGCGCCGTCGAGTCGCGGGTCCGCGCGGAACCAGGGCTCGCCCGCGACCGATGCCGGGTCGGGCGGGTCTGCGGCGCGCGCGATCGCCACCCGTGCCGCGCCACCGCCGGGGCAGTCGGGCGGTGCCCACGGACGGTCCCGCGCGGCCTGCGTCGAGGTCGCGACCATCGCCAGCCCGCCGAGGGCCACGATCCCGGGTGCAAGGGTTCGACCCCACCGATGTCCCACCATGACGGCTTGACCTCCCCCGGCGGTCGAGACGCGGCGGGGAGGCGAGGCGGCCATCCTCGCAGGGAGCGCTTATCCCGCCCTTATCCGGCCGGCGGGATCGAGCGACGGGGCTCGTGTGCTACGCTCCGGCCGACACCCGAGAACCACGCCGCGTGGTCGCGAAGCCGGTGCGATTCCGGCACAGTCCCGCTACGGTGACCGCCCCTCCGGGGGCGGAAGTCCGGTCGCCGACCTCACGGTGCATGCTCGAACCTTCGAGAGAAAGGTAGGCAGGACCGTGTACCCCACCGGATAGGCGCCTCGCTTCCCCATGTCAGAAGCGAGGGTCCCGCGTACGCCGCGCGACCTCGCCGATCCCGTCCTGAGGCTCTCGCCCGATGTCACCGTCCCCACGCCCGTCGCTCCGCCGTGTGCTGGTCCTTCTGCCGCTCCTCGCCGTCCTGAGCGGCGCGTGCAGCAGCGCCGGCGCCTCGCCAAGCGTCGCGCTCGCCACGGCGACCCCGGTCCCCGCGACGGCGCCGACCGCCACGCCGCTCCCCACCGCCAGCCCCACACCCGCCCCGGCCTTCCCGGTCAGCCTGAGCGATGACGAGGGCACCACCGTCACGCTGGATGCCGAGCCGCACAGGGTCGTCACCCTGACCCCGGCTGCCACCGAGACCCTCTTCGCGATCGGCGCCGGGGACCGGGTCGTCGCGACCGACGACGGCACCGACTACCCGGCCGAGGCCGTGCCGCTCCCCGACGTCGCGACGTTCGCCTCGGTCGACGTCGAGAAGGTCGTCGCCCTGGACCCCGACCTCGTGATCGCCGGCGGGCTCGGCTTCACCCCGGCCGACGCGATCACCAGGCTCCGCTCGCTGGGCATCCCGGTCCTGGTCATCTATGCACCGACGATCGACGGGGTCTACAAGGACATCGAGCTGCTCGGCGACGCGACCGGGCGGTCGGCCGAGGCCGACGCGATGACCGCCGGCATGCGCAAGGACGTCGATGCCGTCTCGACCGCGGCGTCGGCCGCCGCGACCGCCTCGGGTGCCACGCCGCGGGTCTTCTACGACGTCGGCTACCTGCCCGACACCGGGCAGATCTATGGCCCCGCCAAGGGCTCGTTCCTCGCCGAGATGGTCGGGCTGCTCGGGGTCGACGTGATCACCACAGACCCGACCACCTACGAGATCCCGCTGGAGACGCTCATCGAGCGCGACCCGCAGGTGATCATCGTGGGGGTCAACGCCTTCTACAAGCCGACCGCCGGCGAGATCGCCAAGCGCAACGGCTGGGACGTCCTGACCGCGGTGAAGGAGGGCGACATCCGCCCGGTCAACGACACCGAGATCACCCGGCCCGGCCCGCGCCTGCCCATCGGGCTGCGCAACCTGACGCTCGCGATGTACCCCGACATCACGCTGCCGCCGACGCCGTGACGGTGCGCTGATGTCGGCCTCCACGATCTCGGCGGACCTGGGGACGGTCGGCCTCGCCGGCCGCCTCCGCGGCCGTCCAGGGCTGATCGCGGCCCTCGGCGTCATCGGCCTGTTCGTCCTGCTGGTGGCGGGCGTGTCGCTCGGGTCCGTCCGGATCAGTCCGAGCGACACCGTGGGCGTCATCCTCTGGCGCCTGCTCGGCATCGATAGCGGACATGCGTGGACCGCCGCGACCGAGACCATCGTGTGGGACCTGCGCGTGCCCCGCGTGCTCACGGCGATGCTCGTCGGCGCGGGGCTCGCGGTCGCGGGCGCGACCCTCCAGGGTGTCGTCCGCAATCCGCTCGCCGACCCGTACATCCTGGGGACCGCGTCCGGGGCGGCGCTCGGGGCCGCGATCGGCGTCCTCGTGCCCATCCACCTGGTGATGGTCGAGTTCGGCGTGGTGAACGGGCTCGCCTTCGCGGGCGCGCTGCTGACCGCCTACCTCGTGCTCCGCGTCGGTGGCGCCGGGGCGGCCGGATTGACCAGGCTGCTCCTGACCGGCTACGCCGTCAGTTCGGTGCTCGCGGCGCTGCTCACGATGATCATGTACCTCTCCGGCTCCAACCTCCGCGAGATCTTCTCGTTCCTCCTGGGAGGGCTGGGCGGCGCCTCCTGGAGCCGGCTGGCCATCGCGACCCCGCTGATCCTGGGGGCGACGATCGTGGTCGGGCTCCGATCGCGCTCGCTCGATGGGTTCCTGCTCGGCGACGCCACCGCGGTCCACCTGGGCTTCGACGTGCGCCGCGAGCGGCGGATCCTGCTGGCGGCCGCCTCGCTCAGCACCGCGGCGGCGGTCGCGATCAGCGGCCTGATCGGCTTCGTCGGCCTTGTCGTGCCCCACGGCGTTCGGATGCTCGCCGGTCCATCCGCGCGGCGCCTGATCCCGCTCTCGGCGATCTATGGGGCGGTCCTGCTCTCGGCGGCCGATCTCGTCGCGCGACTGGCCGGCGACATCCCGGTCGGTGTGGTCATGGCGCTGATCGGCGCGCCATTCTTCCTGGTCCTGCTGACCCGGACGCGCACGGGCTACGAGCTGTGAGCGGCACGGCGATCCTGTCGGCGACCGCCTTGGGGTGGCCTACGGCGAGCGGCGGATCGTCACCGACGTGTCGCTGTCGGTTGCCCGTGGCGAGCGGCTGGCGCTCGTCGGCCCGAACGGTGCCGGCAAGTCGACCTTGCTGCGCGCGCTGACCGGCGTCCTCGCTCCGAGGACCGGCCACGTGGCGCT
Source organism: uncultured Chloroflexia bacterium (assembly GCA_963813335.1). Lineage (GTDB taxonomy): Bacteria > Chloroflexota > Limnocylindria > Limnocylindrales > CSP1-4 > SPCO01. The sequence goes on along the minus strand of CAWEYL010000003.1, from coordinate 91,408 downwards.
CGACGGCTCGCCGATCGGCGGGCTGGACCGGCGCACCATCGCGCGCACGATCGCCGTCGTCCCGGAGATCGCCCAGCTGCCGTTCGAGATGTCGGTCGAGGAGGTCGTCGGGCTGGGCCGGCTGCCGCACGAGCCGCCGCTGACCGGCCTGCGGCCGACCGACCACGCCGCCATCGATGCCGCGATCGAGCGCGTGGGCATCGGACACCTCCGGCGACGAGACGCCCGGGAGCTGTCGATGGGCGAGCGCCAGCTCGTCTTCGTCGCCCTCGCCCTCGCCCAGGCGGCGCCGATCCTCGTCCTCGACGAGCCGACCGCGCACCTCGACATCCGCCACCAGGTGGAGGTCATGCAGCTGCTCGTCGACCTCAACGAGCGCGACGGCACCACGGTCGTCGCCGTCCTCCACGACCTCGCGCTGGCGGCCCATTTCTTCCCGAGGATCGTGGCCATGGACCGCGGCGCCGTCGTCGCCGACGGGCCGCCGTCGACCACCCTCGACGCCCAGCGCATCCGCGAGGTGTTCGGCGTCGACCCCGCGCTCGTGCGCCTGCCGGTGGGTGCCGCGTGAGCATCGAGGAGTCCCGCCTCGTCGTGGCCGCCCGACGCAGCCCGCTCGACGTGGCCGGCGCGGTCGCGGCGGCGCTCGGCTTCCTGACGCGCCTCCCGCTCGGGTCGCGCGCCGGTGCCGCGGCCGCGACGTCCACGGGTGCGGCCGCGTTCGGCCTCGTCGGTGGCCTGGTCGGTGCCGCAGGCGGCGTGCCGATGCTGCTCGTCGGCGGGCTCGAACCGACCGTGGCGGCGGCCATGGCGATCGGGGTCGCGGCCGTCGTCTCGGGGGCGATCCATCTCGACGGCCTGGCCGACACCGCGGACGCGCTGCTGGCGCCCGATCCGTCCCGCGCCGAGGCCGCCCGCACCGACCCGGCCACGGGACCGGGCGGAGTGGTCGCGCTCGTCCTCGTCCTCGTGCTCGACGTCGTGGCCCTGTCCGCGCTGGCGAGCGCCGCCGGGCCGACCGCCGCCGCGCTGGCGTGCATCGCGGCCGGGGCCGTCTCCCGGGCCGTCGCGGTCGTCGCGAGCCTGGCGCTGCGGTCCCGCGCCGCTGGACGCCTCGGCACCTGGTTCTGCGAGCGCCTGCGGGTGTCGGACGCGGCCATCGCGGCCGCGTCGGCGGCGCTCATCGTCACGCTCCTCGTGCTCCTCGCCGGCCCGGGCGGGGACGGTCCGGCGATCGCGATCGGCGCGTTGACGGGCGCGACCGCCGGTCTGGCGGGGTCGTGGCTGATCGTCGGGCGTCGCGGGCAGCTCGACGGGGACGGGCTCGGGGCGACGGTCGAATCGACATTCGCGGCCGTCCTCGTCGCCACCGCGCTGGCAGCGGCGATCGTGCGCACGACGGGCGCCGGCTGAGATGGCCCGGCCCCTGATCCTCGTCCTCGGCGGCACGCGGAGCGGCAAGAGCCGGTTCGGTCTCGCCGCCACGGAACGCCTGGCCGGCGGCGGCCGGGCCTGGTTCCTGGCGACGGCCCGGCCCGGCGACCCCGAGCTCGACGATCGCATCGCCCGCCACCGTCGCGCCCGTCCCGCCACGTGGCCGACCGTCGACGTCGGCGACGACCTGGCGGCTGCGATCGCATCGACCGATCCTGCGGAGCCGCTTCTGATCGACGGGTTCATGCTCTGGCTGAGCGCCCTGGTCGGCGATGCGCCTGGCGACCCCGACCCCATCCTGGACGGCCCGCTCGCGGCGGCGCTCGACGCGCTTGACCGCCGCACCGGGCCGGCCGTCATCGTCAGCGACGAGCTCGGCCTCGGGATGGTGCCGATGGACGCCGGCGCGCGCGCGTTCCGCGACCTCGTCGGGCTCACCCACCAGCGGATCGCGGCCAGGGCGGACGAGGCGTTCCTCATGGCCGCCGGCCTGCCGCTCCGGCTCAAGGGCGGGACCGGCGCGTGACGCGCACGGACCTGCCGACGGGCGCCTCGCCCGTGACCGCCGCCGCCGACCGGGCGGCCCTCGACGCGGTGCTGGCGCGGATCGGGCCGCTCGACACGGCGGCCATGGCCGCCGCCGGCGCGGGCCTGGACCGGCTGACCAAGCCGCCCGGCAGCCTCGGCCGGCTCGAAGACCTGGTCGTCCAGCTGGCCGGCGTCACCGGCCGAACCGACGCCGCCGTCGCCCGGAAGGCGATCGTCGTGGCCGCCGCCGACCATGGCGTCACGGCCCAGGGCGTCTCCGCCTACCCGTCCGCGGTGACGGCCCAGATGGTCGCCAACTTCGTGGCCGGCGGCGCCGCCATCAACGTGCTCGCGGCCGGGGTCGGGGCGAGCGTGACGGTCGTCGACGTCGGCGTGGCGGGACCGATCCCGCCGGCGGCGCCGGGCGCCGCGGGCGGCCGGCTGGTCAGCGCTCGCGTCCGTAGCGGAACCGCTGACATGACCGTCGGCGCGGCCATGACCGCGGACGAGGCGCTCCGCGCGGTGGCCATCGGCCTGGCCCTCGCCGAGACGGGCGAGCTCTCGGATGCCGACATCGTGGGGCTGGGCGAGATGGGCATCGGCAACACGACCGCGGCGAGCGCGATCGCGGCGGTCATGACCGGGACCCCGCCGGACGCGGTGACGGGGCGGGGGACCGGCGTCGACGACGAGGGACGCCGTCGCAAGGTCCTCGCGATCGAACGGGCGATCGCCCTGCACCGGCCCGACCCGGCCGACCCGCTCGGGGTCCTCGCCGCGGTCGGCGGCCTCGAGATCGCGCTGCTGGTCGGGGTCATCGTCGCCGCGGCCGCCAGGCGCCGCCCGGTCGTGCTCGACGGGTTCATCACGGGGGCGGCGGCCCTGATCGCGGTCGCCCTCGGGCCGGACATCGGCCCGCGGCTCATCGCCTCGCACCGGTCGGTGGAGCCCGGCCACGCGATCGTCCTCGAGCGGCTGGGCCTCCGGCCGCTGCTCGAGCTCGACCTCCGGCTCGGCGAGGGGTCGGGTGCCGCCCTCGCGCTGGGCCTCGTCGACGCCGCGGTCCGGATCCGCGACGGTATGGCGACCTTCGAATCGGCCGCGATCGCCGGTCCGTCCGGCGACGAGAGGCCCTGACCCGATGCAGCACCCCATGCGGATCCCCGTCAGCCTCGTCCGGCACGCGTCGACGGCGTGGACCGGGCAGCGCTACTGCGGTCGGAGCGATCCGCCGCTGGACGACGCGGGCCGGCTCGCCGCCGGGCTCCTGGCGGCCGAGCTGGGCCCGCTCCTGGCGCCGGGCACCCGGATCGTCTCGAGCCCGCTCATCCGCGCGCTCGCGACCGCCGAGGCGATCGCGGCCGCCGCCGGGATGGGACCGCCGGTCGTCGACGCGCGCTGGCGCGAGTCGGACTGCGGCCGGGCGGAAGGGCTGACCTTCGACGAGCTGGCCGCGCTGGAGCCGGAGCTTGCCGCGCGGCTCGCCGCGGGCGAGGTCGACATCGACTGGCCGGGCGGCGAGACCGCGCTCGCCCTGCAGGCGCGCGTCCGCGAGGCGTGGTCGGCGCTGCTCGCCGACCCGCGGCCGGCCCTCGTCGTGTCGCACGCGGGGCCGCTCCGGCTGGCGCTCGCGCTCGGCATGGGCCGCGCGGCGGAGACCGTGGCCTTCCCGGCGGCCGGCGAGGCCATCCACCTGTCGGTCCTGCCGCCGCCGCCAGACCCCGGCGGACCGGCCGGTGGGGCGTCCCGTGCTACCCTCCGGCGGTGACGCGACGTCGATCGAGCGCGCCGGGACGCGACCGTCCCGACCGTCGTCGGTCCTTCCTGGTCCTGGCCGCCGCCCTGGCGCTCGTGTTGAGCGCCTGCGGCGGGTCGAGCACGCCCTCGACGAGCGCGAGCGCCGCAGGCCCGGACGCCTCGTCCGGCTCGATCGCGAGTCCGACTCCCGGGGCGTCCGAGGGCGCGACGGAGGTGCCGACCGACGCCCCGTCCGACAGCGCCGAGCCCACCCAGACACCGACCGACGAGCCCAGCGACGAGCCGTCGACCGAGCCGTCGACCGAGCCCTCGCCATCGGGCGCCGGCGCGGCCGATGCGTGCACCGGGACACCCGAGAACCAGGACTTCTACGCGCACGTGGCGGCCGCCGTCGACTGGTCGGTCTATTGCCCCGCCCTGCCGCGCGGCTGGTTCGTCCGGACCGGCAGATACGGACTCGCCGGCGGCGCGCGCCTCGAGATCTCGTATCGCGGTCCCGGCGGCGCGGAGATCGACCTCAAGGAAGGCGCGTTCTGCGCCAGCTCCGACGGGTGCGTGCCGGCCGGCAGCGACGCGGGCACGGCCGCCTTCGGCGATCGGACCGGGGCGCTGGTCTCGGTCGGTGACGGCAGCTGGGCTCTGTCCGTCGATGCCGGGGCCAACCCGAGCTGGCTGCTGACCGGGACCGGGCTCGCCGAGGAGGCGTTCCGGACGATCGCCGCCGACCTGGTGATCGTCGGGAGCTGATCAGGCCAGCGCGGCCGCCGCGAGGTCGGCCAGCGCATCCGTCGTCCGCTCGGGATCGCCGCCGGCCCCGAACCTGACCGCGGTCCCGCCGAACCCGAGCACGGGACCCGTCGCCGCCACGATCCGGACCGCGTCGAGCGCCGTCTCGAGGGCCAGCCCGCCCGGCTCCGGCATCATCAGCGCCCAGCCACCGGCCTCGTCGAGCGCGTCGAGGTCGAACGCGACATACCAGCCGTCGATACGGCCGGCGACGGTCTCCGCCCAGCCGCGCAGCGCGGCCCTGCCGGCCGGGTCGCCGAGCATCCCGGCACCGAACTGCGCCACGCCACTCGACGCGAGCATCCGCGACTCCTGCTCGTCGAGCACCTGGCCGCCGAGCAGCGCGGCGTCGGCCTCGCGGACCGTCGGGGCGTCGCAGGCGGCGAGGAGGTCGGGCTCGCCTCGCCCGCATGCCATCGCGAACGGCATGCCCCACACGTTGCCCGACGGCGTGGTGTCGGGGACGTTGAAGTCGCCGTGCGCGTCGAACCAGGCGAGGCCCAGCCGGAGCCCGGGCCGTGCCCGTCGCAGGCCGGCCAGCGCCCCGGCGTGGGAGGTGCAGTCGCCGCCGATGACCAGCAGGCGGGCGCCGGGACCGGCGGCGCCGAGGCCGATCGCGACGAGGTCGGCGAGGCGCGGCAGGTAGGCGCAGATGCGCTCGCGGTTCTTCGCCCGGGGGTCCGGGTCGGGCGCCCAGCCGGGGTCGTTCGCCGCGTCGCCGGCATCCCGCCAGGACGCCCCGGCGAGCCCGGGCCGCGCCGCCAGGCGCTCGGCCAGCCCAAGCCGTCGCAGCGCGGCCGGCGTTCGCTCCATCCCGCCGAGATGGCCGCCCAGTGCGGTCGGCGAGCCGACGATGACGATCGTCGTTCCCATGGCGGGAGGATACGGCCGAGCCCGGTCCGGCATGATGCGGACATGCGCATCGCCGACTTCGCCCTCGAACGCTACTTCGCCCGCTGGGAGTTCGCCGTCGAGCACCTCCTGTGCGCCTCGGACGTCCAGGGCGTGCCGATGGGCGACCTGCTCGCGCTCGCGGACGACGAGACGCGCGACCTGTGGGACGGCCTGACGCTCGGCTACACCGAATCGACCGGTCATCCGCTGCTGCGTCGCGAGATCGCGACGCTCTACGACGGCCTCGACGCAGACGACGTGCTGGTGTTCGCCGGCGCCGAGGAGGCGATCTTCTGCCTCATGAACGTCATCGCCGGTCCGGGCGACCACGTCGTCGCGACGTGGCCCGCCTACCAGAGCCTGCACGAGGTGGCTCGCGCGGCGGGCGCGGACGTCACGCTCCACGAGCTCCACGAGGTCGACGGCTGGGCGCTCGACGTCGACCGCCTGCTCGCGGCGCTCACGCCGGCGACCACGGTCGTCGTCGTCAACGCCCCGCACAACCCGACCGGCATGCTGCCGACGGCCGCCGAGTGGGCCGTCCTGACCGACGCGCTCGACGCCCGCGGCGTCCACCTGCTCGCGGACGAGGTCTACCGGTTCCTCGAGTTCGACGAGGCGGATCGCCTGCCGGCCGGCGCCGCGGCGTTCGAGCGCGGGATCTCGCTGGGGGTGATGTCGAAGTCGTTCGCGATGGCCGGCCTGCGCATCGGCTGGCTGGCGACCCGCGACCGCGAGCTCCTCGCCCGGTGCTCGGCCGTCAAGGACTACACGACCATCTGCTCGTCGGCGCCGTCGGAGATCCTCGCGTTGATCGGCCTGCGGGCGCGCGACCGGATCCTCGCCCGGTCGCGCGGGATCGTCGAGGCCGGCATCGCCCGGCTCGACGGCTTCTTCGAGGACTGGGCGGACCGCTTCGAGTGGGTCCGCCCGCGGGCGGGCTCGGTGGGCTATCCGCGGCTCACGGTGCCGGGGCTGCGCATCGACGACTGGGCGGCGGGCCTGGTCGAGGCGGAGGGCGTCCTGCTCCTTCCGGGCTCGCAGTTCGGGCACCCGGGCAACCACTTCCGGATCGGGTTCGGGCGGACGGACCTGCCCGAGGTCGCTGGAGCGCCTCGAGCGCTACGCGACGACGACCCTGCGCTAGGGGGTCATCCCCCGACGTCTCGACGCCGCAGGCCCCAGGCGCCGAGCACCAGCCCGCACGCCGCCAATGCGAGGCAGGCTGCGACCCCCGCCGGATCCCATGATCCGACGAGCGGGTGGCCCATGTGACTGCTCAGCGCCAGCTGCCCTGCCCAGTCCGGGAGCCTGAGTGCCGGCGCCAGGATCTGGAGGAGGAACGTGCCGATCGTGACCGCCACGACGGTCGGCGCCGCGAGCGACGGCCGGGTCAGGCCGCCGACCGCGAACCCGATGCCGGCCATGGCCGCCCCGTACAAGGCAACGGCCAGGAGGCCGACCGTGGGCTGGACCGGATCGTCACCGCTCGCGTTGACCCCGAAGGCCAGTCCGATGGCCACGAGGCCGACGGTGACGATGATGGCCAGCCACACGCCGACCCCGCCTGCGAGCGCCCACCGGACGCGGGTGAGCGGCGTCGTGAGGAGGAGCTCGAACCGGCCGCTGGTTTCGTCGGACGACCAACCCGCGACGAAGGTCGCGGCGGCCAGACCGACGAGCAGCAGGCCCATGTCGACGAAGACGAACTGCAGGAACCCGGCCGACGTGGTCAGGTCCATGCCGGGCACGATGTCGTTGAACGCCTCGATGACCCCCGGCGAGCGTCGCAATCCGTCGATGAACGCCGTGCTGGACACCGCCATGACGAACCCGTACAGCCCGAGGCCGAGGCCCCACCACACGGCGGTCGGCAGGAGCTCGCCGAACGACCGGCCGGTCGGCCCGCGCACGCCGAGCAGCAGCCGGGGCATGCGGGGCGTTCTGACGCCGACCGTGACCCCGATGTCCCGTCGTGCGAAGACCTCGATCCCGACCGCGAAGAGGATGATCGTGACGAGCACGACGAGCGCCGAGCGACGGCCAGTCGTCACTGTCGGCGAGCGGCACATGGCCGCGAGTCCACGAGAACCAGGCCAGGTTCGCGGGCCCGTCGAACGCAGGCGCGACGCCGCGGTAGCTGTTCAGGAGGTAGGCCGCGAGCATGACAGCGCCCGCGATCCCCGCCGCCGCGCCGCGTCCGAGGATCGGAGCGATGGCGAACGCGATCGACCCCGCGATGAGCGCCTTCAGGGCGACGCCCACGGCGAACGCGAACGCCGCGTCGACCGCGATGCTGTCGCCCTCGAACTTGGCGAAGTTCGCGCCGGTCAGCCATGTCAGCACGCCGACGATGGTCATCGCGATGGCGACGGCGACCACGTGACCGGCCAGCTTCTCGAGCGCGAGGACGCGCCTCGACCGGGGCGTCACGGCCGCGAGATCCAGGCTGCCGCGCTTCGCCTCGCCGGCGAGCGTGGACGACAAGGCGAGGATCGACCACAGGCCCGCCAGCAGCGCGAAGTACGCGCCGTAGTGCCAGGAGATGAACCCGCCAAGCGTGTCGACGCGGAGCGGATCGCCGTAGATGCCCGCCAGCACGGGCGGCAGGGTCCTCGACATCATCGCGAGCTCGCCGCGTGTCTCGGGCGTCCCGTACGTGGATGCCATGGTGCCGCCCCCGGCGACGATCATCACCCCGATCAGGGCAACGATGGTGAGGATGCTCCACCGGGAGTCGTGCAACGTCTTGCCGAAGATGCTGCCCAGCCCGTAGACGCGACCAACGAGCGACGGATGCGGCGATACCGCCGGCCCCGGCCGGCCGACGATCTCAGCGGTCATGGCCGTCCACCCCGACGGCCTCGCGCCGATACTGGGCGAGGAACGTCTCCTCGAGTGATGGCTCGCGGGCTTCCAGGTCGACCAGCTCGAACGCGGTCGCGGCGTACACGACCGGCGCGATCGAGCCGGTCACGCGCATCCGAAGCCGAAGACCCTCGACCGCCACGTCGCTCACGCCGGGGATCTCGGCGAACACGCCCGGTGCGACCGGGGCCGCGAACTGCAGCTCGACCTGGTGATGGGCAAGGTCACGGAGCGCTTCGACGCGATCCACCTTGACGATGCGGCCTTCCCGGATGATCGCCACGCGATCGCAGGTCTTCTCGACCTCGCCGAGGATGTGGCTCGAGAGGAAGGCTGTTCGGCCCTCGCGGACGGTCTCGCGCAGGAGCTCGAAGAACGCCTGCTGGACGAGCGGGTCGAGCCCGGCGGTGGGCTCATCGAGCATGAGCAGGTCGGGTCGGTGCTGGAGGGCGATGACGAGCCCGACCTTCTGCTTGTTGCCCTTCGAGTACTCCTTGAAGGGGCGGCTCGGGTCGAGGTCGAGTCGGGCGATGAGGTCCGCCTTGTAGGTCGGATCGACGCTGCCGCGGAGGTTGGCGAAGTAGTCGATCGTCTCTCCGCCCGTCAGCCGGTCGTACAGGGCGAACTCCCCGGGCAGGTAGCCGACGCGACGGTGGATCGCGACTGGGTCGACGGTCGTCTCGATACCGAAGACGCGGGCATGCCCCTCTGTCGGTCGAATCAGGTCGAGCAGGATCCGGATCGTCGTGGTCTTGCCCGCGCCGTTCGGCCCAAGAAAGCCGAAGATCTCACCCCGTTGGACGTCGAGATCGACGTCGATGATCCCGCGATGCGTGCCGTAGGACTTGGTCAGCCGCTCGGTTTCGATGATGGCCGTCACTGCACGCCTCCCTGGGAATGCGAACCCACCTGACGAGGTACCTCGCACGTGCCGTGAGGGGAATGCCGCGCCGGGCGCGCACCGCCTCGGTCTCGAGGCGGATCCCCCAGAAGTACACGCCGTCGCGGATCGGCTGGCCAGAGCCACACGTCCTATCTCATGGAGACCGTCCGGACGCAACGCTCACGCCGGAGCAGGGCCGCCGGTCAGAGCGCCCCCGCGGCTCCCGGTCGGAGCAGGCCCACCCCGAAGCCGCGCAGCCCGCGGGCGAGCGGCTCGCCCAGCCAGTCGCGCAGGCTCGGCCGGCCGAGGGCCGGCTCGTCGATGGTCGTCTGCGGCGCCCCCGCGACGCGCACGCTCTGCGGGATCGAGCGGCCATGCCAGCCGAGGTAGTGGCTCGGGGTGATGCGCACGGCCAGGGAGTAGGTCGCCACGTATTCCTCGGGCGCCAGGCCGATGCCGGCCATGTGCGTGGCGTACTTCTCGAGGTGCCCGGCAGGCATGACCTCGGCCGTCGGCGCGTCGAGGATCTCGGCGCGGCCCTGGAACAGGCCGATGTCGAAGTCCTCGTCGGCATCGCCGACACCCAGCATCACCGACGACCCGGCGCGCAGGTTGCGGACCTTCACGGCGTCCGGCTTGGAGAAGACCAGCAGCGACGTCCCGTCCCACCAGAACCAGACCGGCACGATGTGCGGGGTGCCGTCCGGTCGCACGGTGGACAGCCAGACGATCGCCTCCTCCTCGAGGAAGCGCTGGATCCGGGTGACGGCGAGCGAGTACTCCATGCCCGGAGCATGTCGGGATGGGCGTGCCCGGGCCACGGACCGTGGTCGAGTCCGGCATGGACGTCCGTCGATGACCGGGCGACGACGCCCGGCCGGGCGGTCAGCCCTTCGTGCCGCCCAGGAGCCCGCCGAGCATCCCGCCGAGATCCGGGCTGCCGCCGGTCCCGCCGGCCCCGCCCAGGAGCCCGCCGAGCACTCCGCCCAGGTCCATCCCGCTGGCTGCCTGACCGAGTCCGCCGTCGGGGACCTTCCCGTGCGGGGTGAGCATGTTGACGATCTGCGGCAGGAACGCCGCGAGCAGCGGGAGCAGCTTGCCCGCGTCGATCCCGGAGCCGGCCGACAGCCGCTGCACGGTGTCCGGTCCGAGGGCCTGGCCGAGCGCCGCCGGCTCGACGGCCTGGTTCTCGCCCGTCCCGATCCATGAATCGACCTGGTCGCCGAGGCCGGCGTCCTTGAGCTTGCCGACGAGGGCGTCGATGCCGCCCTCCTGCTGGACCGCCTGCTGGAGGCCGCTGAGGGCCGCCATCGGGTCCGGGCTGCCGGTCCCGCCGTCGCCGCTGACGCTGGACATCAGCTTGGTCAGGTCGTCCATGGTCGTCCTCCCACTCGTCGGCGCGTCCGGGAGGGGGCATGGTACGCCGGCTGGCGTGACGCGGTCAGGCCTCCTCGAGGGGCCACGACCACGTCCGCAGCCGCTTCAGGAGGCTGCGTCCCGTGAGGTCGAGATGGATGGGCGTGACCGCGATGCGCCGATTGACGACCGCGTGGAAGTCCGTGCCCTCCACGGACAGGCCCGACGGGGGCGGGCCGCCGATCCAGAAATAGGGGATGCCGCGCGGGTCGAGGCGCTGGATCAGCTCGTCCTGGTAGATCCGCTTGCCGAGGCGGGTCACCTCGAACCCGGCGCACTCCTCGAGGGTCACCGCCGGCACGTTCACGTTGATGAGCTCGCCGGGCGAGAGGCCGTGCTCGAGGATGTTGCGCGCCACGGTCGTCGCCGCCAGCCCGGCGAGCTCGAAATCGGGGTGCTCGTAGTACTCCTGCGAGATCGCGAAGCCCGGGCAGTTGTTGATGACCGCTTCCATCGCCGCGCTGACCGTGCCCGAGTAGGTGATGTCGTCGCCGAGGTTGGCGCCGTAGTTGATGCCGGACGCCACGAGGTCGAAGGTGTGCCCGAAGTAGCCGAGGAAGGCGAGGCTCACCGCGTCCGTCGGGGAGCCGTCCACCGAGTAGGCGAGCGAGCCGTCGCCGAGCGTCCGCTCGCGCACTCGAAGCGGGCGCATCAGGGTCTTCTGGTGGCCGACCGCGCTCTGGTTGGTGTCGGGGGCGACGACCGTCACGTCGCCGATCGGATCGAGCGCCGGTCTTGAGCGCGAGGAGGCCGCGCGATTCGACCCCGTCGTCGTTGGTCACGAGGATCCGCGGCCGGCCATCCCATTCGCCCAGCGGTCTCGCGTTGCCGCGCAGCGCCCGCGGCCCGCCCCGCGCCGACCCGCCCGCGACGGGCTCGCCGCGTTCCTTGTCGATGTCGCGCCGCTCGGTCCGTGCCCGCTCGCGCGAGAGGTCCGGCGGGTCGTCGCTCACGTGACGGCCTCCGCGGTATCGGGGCCGGCGTCCTCCACGTCCGCGGCCGTGCCGGGCGCGGGCTCGCGCGGGACCCGGACGGGCCGGCCTTCGCGCTCCGACAAACGCTTCGCGGCGCGCCCGGCGACGGACCGGTCGCCCGACGAGCGATGGAGGAAGTGGAAGAAGAACGCCGAGGCGACTGCCGCGATCGGGATGCCGAAGATGGCCCCCGGGATGCCGGCGAGCCGCGATCCGATGAGCACCGAGCCGAGGACCACGATCGGGTGGATCCCGACGGAGTCCTGCATGATCCGCGGCTGCAGGACGTTCATCACCACGAACCAGCCTGCGACCATGAGCGCGGTGGTCGGCAGCAGCGCGTCCGGCTGGAAGAGCAGGGCGATGATCACCGGCGGGGCCCAGGCCACGAACGGCCCGAAGAACGGGATGGCCATCAGGAGCCCGGCGGAGACCGAGGTCAGGGCGACCAGCGGCAGTCCCATGACGACGCTCGTGATCAGCGCGATCAGGAAGTAGACCGCCCCCATCAGGGCCTGCCCGCGCAGGAACCCGCCGAACGAGCGCGACACGGAGGTCTGGAGCAGGCGGGCCTCGTCCGCGTACGACGGCGGCACCAGCCGGAAGAGGAAGGCCATGATCTGGTCGCGGTCGATGACCATGTAGATCGAGAGGAAGAAGACGATCAGCATCGTCCCGACCACGCTCAGGCTGGCCACCGCGATCTGCTGCAGCGGCGTGACCAGCACCGCGGCGACCTGGTCGAGGTTGTCGAGGATCGACGTCAGCTGGGTCAGGAGATCGATCTGGCTGAGCCCGACCGAGTCGAGCCACGATTGCCAGGGGGCGACGATCGAGGGCAGGTCGTGCTGGATCTGCGGGATCGAGGCGACGAACTCGGCGATGGACGTCGTCAGGGCGCCGGCGACCACCACGATGATCACGACGAGGATCGCGACCACCCCGGTATAGACGATGACGGTGGCCAGGACCCGCGGCAGCTTGGGGATCGCGGCGATGATCCGGGTGACGATCGGGCTGATGATGAACGCGAGGAGCCAGGCCAGGAAGAAGGTCAGCAGGATGTCCGCGAAGAAGGACAGGAACGAGGCCAGCTGGTCCAGGACGATGAAGAAGAGCGCGACCGCGCCGAGCACCAGGATCGCGCTCACGAGTCGCCGATCCCGTCCGCCCGGTCGGTCGTCGATCATCGTTCGGTCCTCCGTGGCGAGCCCCTGCGGGTCCTAGCGAAGCCCCATCCGCTCGCGGACTTCGGCCATCGTGGCCTCGGCCAGCGGCCTGGCGCGCTCCGCGCCGTCCGCGAGGATCCGGTCGATCCGCGCCGGGTCGGCCATCAGCTCGGCAAAACGCGCTCGCGCCTCGGCGTAGTGGGCGATGATGCGCTCCGCGAGCAGCTTCTTGGTGTCGACGCAGCCGGTCCGGGCGGTCCGCTCGCCGTCCCAGATCGTCTCGTAGTCGGCCCCGAAGAAGCGGTGGAGCTGGCACACGTTGCAGACCTCCGGGCGGCCCGGGTCGGTCCGCAGGATGCGCTGCGTGTCGGTGACCATGCTCATGACCTGGCGGCGGATGACCTCGGGCTCGGCCAGGATGTCGATGGTGTTCCCGAGCGACTTGCTCATCTTCCGGACGCCGTCGGTGCCGAGCACGATGGGCACCTCGGTGTGGACCGCCTGCGGCTCCGGGAATGTCTCGCCGTAGATGGAGTTGAAGCGCCGGACGATCTCGCGCGACAGCTCCAGGTGGGCGGCCTGGTCCTTGCCGACGGGGACCAGCGAGGCCTTGTAGATGACGATGTCCGCGGCCTGCAGGACCGGGTAGGTGAGCAGCCCGTGGTTGATGTCGTCGGGCTGGTTCTCCTTCTTCTCCTTGTACGTCGGCGTCCGCTCGAGCCAGCTGACCGGGGTGACCGTCATCAGCAGCCAGGCCAGCTCGGTGTGCTCGGGCCGGTGGCTCTGCACGAAGAGGATGCAGCGGTCCGGGTCGAGGCCCAGGGCCACCAGGGCGGCGGCCATCTCGCGGGTCCGCGCCCGCAGCGCGTCGGGGTCGTGGAGGCTGGTCAGGGCGTGGTAGTCGACGATGCAGTAGATCGTGTCGTACTCGGCCTGGAGCCGGACGTAGTTGCGGATCGCACCCAGGTCGTTGCCGAGATGAGGCGCGCCCGACGGCTGGATCCCGCTGAAGATCCGCGGTCGGACGGCGGCGTCGGCGGCAGGGGCCGGTGCGGGGACGGCTTCGGTCGTCATCGTCGGCGAGTGTAGCGGACCGCCCGGGCCGCTCGGCCGCGTCACGCCGTCGGCGTGGCCGCGCCGCGGGCCGCTGCGCCGCGGGCCGCTGCGCCGCGGGGCCTACCCCGACAAACCTGGCACAACGACCATGGACAGAACGTTATGGCCGGTCCGGGGCTCGACTGGGTGCCCGACGGAGCCCGATCTCGGAAGATCCCCGCCGATCCACGCTCGCGCTCCCGGCTGTCGGCGTCGAGATCGCGTGGATCCGGCCGGCCATCGGCCATAACGATCTGTGGGCGAGCGTTGTGCCGTATGCCGGTGTGCGGCGGCCGGCGGCGACACGGTGGCGTCCGGCACAGGAACCGGGTCGCGCCGGTCGGGCGTCCGCCGCTGAACCGGGGTGCTCCCGCACCACCACGACCGCCCGGAGCGCCCGGCCGCGTCACGCCGTCCGCTACCATCGACCCCGATGTCCCGCCCCCGCCGAGCCCACCGTTGAGCGCCGCCCCGATGCGTGTCGCGCTGCTCGGCGCCGGGACGGTCGGCCGCGAGGTGGCCTGCGCGCTCATCGACCGGCGAGCCGAGCTGCGCCCATCCGACGGCCCGGGCCTGGAGCTCGTGGGGATCGCGGTCCGCGAACCCGATCGGGCGATCGCGTCGGGACTGCCCGCCGAACTCGTCACCGACGCCCCGGCTCACCTCGTCGCCGACGGCCGGGCCGACGTCGTCATCGAGCTGATGGGCGGCGACGAGCCGGCCCACACCCTGATCGCCGCCGCCCTGTCGATGGGTACCCCGGTCGTGACCGCCAACAAGCACGTCATCGCCCACCACGGGCCGGCCCTCGAGGCGATCGCCCGCAAGACCGGCGCCGCGCTCCGGTTCGAGGCGGCGGTCGGCGGCGGCATCCCGGTCCTCGGGCCGCTCGCCTCGGACCTCGCCGGGAACCGCGTCAGCCGCGTGCGCGGCATCGTCAACGGCACCTCGAACTTCATCCTCACCGCGATGACCGATCCGGACACGCCGCGGGACTACGCGGACGCGCTCGCCGAGGCGCAGCGGCTGGGCTACGCCGAGGCGGACCCGACCGGCGATGTCGAGGGCCTGGATGCGGTCAACAAGCTCGTGATCCTCGCCAGGCTCGCATTCGACCGCTGGCTGGAGCCGGCGTCGATCGAGACGCGACCGGGCACCAGCGCCGGCGGCCCGGCCGGTGCCGGCATCACGGCCGTGACCAGGGCGCACGCGGCGGAGGCGCACGCGGCGGGCCGCGTGATCCGCCTGCTCGCGACAGCGGAGCGCCGACCCGACGGCGGCCTGTCCGCCGCGGTCCTGCCGACCGCGCTCCCGCTCGATTCGGCGCTCGGCCGGACGGCCGGCGTGCGCAACCGCGTCGAAGTCGAGGCGGAACCCGTCGGCTCGGTCGGCTTCGATGGCCCGGGCGCGGGCGGAGCGGCGACGTCGTCGGCCGTGCTCGGCGACCTCATCGCGATCGCGCGCGGCGCCGGGTCCACCTGGGGCCCCCGACCGCCGGCGACCGGCCCGAGCGACGAGCCGATCCCGGTCCCGGCCCGGGCGATCCTCGAGACGCGCGACGGCGTGCGGTACCCGATCGATGACTGACCCGCGCGCGACCCTGCCACCCACCGCCCGCGCCCCGCGTCCGCGGCTGATGGAGCGTTACGCGCGTTTCCTCCCGGTCACCGACGCGACCCCGGCGCTGACCCTCGGCGAGGGCGACACGCCGCTCGTCCACGCGGCGCGCCTCGGTGCGGCCATCGGGGTCCCGAACCTCTATCTGAAGGTGGAGGGCCAGAACCCGACCGGCTCGTTCAAGGACCGCGGGATGGTGCTGGCCGTGGCCAAGGCCGCCGAGGAGGGTGCGACAAGCGTCGTCTGCGCCTCGACCGGGAACACCTCGGCATCGGCGGCGGCCTACGCGGCGGCCGCCGGGATGGAGGCGATCGTCGTCCTGCCAAAGGGCCAGATCGCCACCGGCAAGCTGCTCCAGGCGCTGGTCGCCGGCGCCCGCGTCGTCGCCATCGACGGCAACTTCGACCAGGCCCTCACGATCGTGCGCGCGCTCGCCGAGCAGGGAGACCACCCCGTGACCCTCGTGAACTCCGTCAACCCCTTCCGCCTCGAAGGCCAGCAGACGGCCGCCTTCGAGATCTGCGACGCGCTCGGCCGCCCGCCGGACGTGCTGGCCATCCCCGTCGGTAACGCCGGCAACATCAGCGCGTACTGGATGGGGTTCCAGGCTTATGCCGCGGCCGGGATGGTGACCGGGACCCCGCGCATGTGGGGTTTCCAGGCCGCGGGCGCGGCGCCGCTCGTCAGCGGGCGACGGGTCGACCACCCTGAGACCGTCGCGACCGCGATCCGGATCGGCGACCCGGCGTCCTGGGAGCTGGCCATCGAGGCGCGCGACCGCTCGCATGGCCGGATCGATGCCGTGACGGACGACGAGATCCTGGCGGCCTACCGGGATGTCGCCCGGCTGGAGGGCATCTTCTGCGAGCCGGCCTCGGCCGCGGGCATCGCCGGCCTGCGCAGGGCCGCCGCCGCCCGCGAGCTCGACCCCGACGCGCTGGTGGCCTGCGTCCTCACCGGCCACGGCCTCAAGGACCCGACGACCGCCGAGCGGCAGGTGGGCCGCTGGATCGAGACTGCGCCGACCGTCGGCGCTGTCGCTGTCGCGCTGGGGTGGTAGCCATGGTCGCCCACTGGCTCGCAGAACTGGATGGCCGCACGGTCGCGGTCGAGGTGCCGGCCACCTCGGCCAACATCGGGGCAGGCTACGACTGCCTCGGCGTCGCGCTGGCCCTGACCAACCGGGTCGAGCTGGAGGTGCGCGGCTGGAGCCGCGGGCAGATCGAGCTGACCGTCGAGGGCGAGGGCCGCGACGAGCTCCCCGAGGATCACGAGAACCGCTTCGTCCGCGGCCTCGAGGCGGCGCTGACCGCGGCCCGCGGCGAGCTGCCCGCGGGGGTCGGCTGGCGGATCGTCATGCACAACCGGATCCCGCTGGCCCGCGGCCTCGGGTCGTCGGCGGCCGCCACCGTGGCCGGGCTCGTCGCCGGCAACGCGCTCCTCGGCGGCCCGCTCGGCCAGCCCGAGATCCTGCGCCTCGCGACCGACATCGAGGGCCATCCGGACAATGCCGCCGCCGCGCTCCTCGGCGGCTTCACGATCACCGCCATCCGGAACGACGGCGTGGTCGACGCGGTCCGCTTCGACCCGCCCCGCGACCTGCGCGCGGTGCTGTTCATCCCGGAGCTGCGCCTGCCGACCGGCGAGATGCGCTCGATCCTCCCCAAGAACGTGCCGCTAGCGGATGCGGTCGCCAACATCGGGGCGGTGGCGCTCGGCGTGGCCGGGCTCGCGACGGGGCGCTACGAGGTCCTGCGCGAGCTCACCGTCGACCGGCTCCACGAGCCGTACCGGGCCAAGGTCTATCCGCAGCTCCCGGCCCTGGTCGCCGCGGCCCGCGGGGCCGGAGCCATCGGCGCCTGCCTGTCGGGCGCCGGCTCGACGATCCTCGCGTTCGCCGACTCGATGGCGGGCATCACGCGGATCGAGGCGGCCTTCGCCGCCGCCGCCGCCGACGCCGACCTGCCTGGCCGCATCGAAGTGGTCGAGCCGCGGGCCCAGGGCGCCAGGGTCCTCACCGGGGGCTGACGGCCGGGTACGACATGCGACAGCGCCAGCGCAGCCGCAGGTTTCTCTGGGTCGGCGTCGCCTGGACCCTCCTCATGCTCGTGCTCGCCGTGGTCCTTGCCGTACAGGCGGCCGTGAGCCTGTACGACGCCCAGCAGGCCTGCTTCTTCCACTATCCGGCGGTGCCGTGCCCGTCGAACGATGACCCGGCGATCGCCCGACTCACGTTCGCGTTCTTCGGCGTCCCGGTCATCTGGCTCGTCGGCATCGGTCTCGTCACCCTCGCCTGGGCACGGCAGCGCCGACGGGCGAAGACGGCCCCCTAGGCGACGGTCGGCAGTCCATTCCGCCATCCCACAGGGGATGAACGGCACTCGACCGACCGCCTCCGCCGGCCGATGCTGCGAACGACCGTATCTCGACCCCAGTCATGCGTTCGAGGCCGCCCTGCCATGGCGATCGCACCCGCTCCCACCGGGCCACTGTCACCGCCCCCCGATCGTCCGCTCGAGGCGGACCGTCCGGCAGCGGCTCCGGTCCCGGCCGCGGGTCCGTTCGTCCTCGAGTGCTCTGGCCTGCGCAAGCGGTTCGGCGATCGCCAGGCCGTCGACGGCGTCGGCTTCACCATCGCCCGCGGCGAGACGTACGGGCTCCTCGGCCCGAACGGGGCGGGCAAGACCACGACGATCTCGATGATCTGCGGGATCCTCCGCCGGGACGCCGGCGACATCCGCATCGCCGGCCAGCCGATGGACCCTGGCGCGACCGCGCTCAAGGCCGACATCGGCTATGTGCCCCAGGACCTGGCGATCTACCCGGACCTGTCCGCGCGCGAGAACCTCGACTTCTTCGGGCGCCTGTACGGGCTCAAGGGCCAGGACCGCAGGACGCGCATCGACGACGTCCTTGCCGTGGTCGACCTCACGGACCGCGCGAAGGAGCGGACCGGGACCTACTCGGGCGGGATGAAGCGCCGGCTCAACATCGCCATCGGCCTCCTCCACCGTCCCAGCCTGCTCGTCCTCGACGAGCCGACCGTGGGCGTGGACCCTCAGAGCCGCAATGCGATCCTGGGCAGCGTCGAGGCGCTCAGCGCGGCCGGGATGGGGATCCTTTACACGACCCACTACATGGAAGAGGCCGAGCGGCTGTGCGATCGGGTCGGCATCGTCGACGAGGGCCGGATCATCGCTGAAGGGACGCGCCGCCAGCTCGTGGCGATGGTCGGCGGCCTGGACCGGGTGACGCTGGTCGCGACCGGTGACCTCGGCGCGGCCGCGACCGTCCTGCGCGCCCTGTCCGGTGTGCGCGAGGTGACGACCGCCGACGGACGGGTCGACGTCCTCGTCGAGGAGGCCCGCCGGCTCCTTCCCCGGATCCTCGAGGCGGTCTCGAACGATGGGGTGACCGTCCGCTCGGTCGAGGTCGTCGAACCCGACCTCGAGAGCGTCTTCCTGCACCTCACCGGCAAGGCCCTGCGGGACTAGGACGCGGGCCGTGCTGCGCTCCGCCCTCGTCATCGCCCGGCGCATCCTGCGCCAGCGGCTGCGCGACCGGTCGGCGATCCTCTTCGCCGTCCTGACCCCGCTCGGCCTCTCGGTCGCCTTCGCGGCGATCATCCCCGACTTCAGCCCGACCTTCCACACGACGATCGTCGTCGTGGACCAGGACGGTGGCAGCCTGGCCCAGGTCCTTCGCACCGAGGTCCTCGGGCGCGTCGCCGATTCGGGCATCGCCACGATCTCGATGGCCGCGGACGAGGCCGCCGCCACGGCCGAGATCGACGCCGATCGGGCCGGCGCCGCCATCGTCGTCCCGCCGGGCTTCAGCGATGCGGTCAGCCGCGGTGACGCGACCGGGATCACGATCCTGGCCGGCAGCGACCCGACCGCCCGCGAGGTGGCGCGCGCGGTCGTGACCGGGTTCGCGGCCGATGTCGGCGCCGTCGGACTCGCGGTCCGGACCATCGCGGCGACCGGCGGCCAGGTCGACCAGGCGACGGTGGACGCGGCCACGGCTGCCGTGCACGGCCAGCCGCCGATCGCCGTCACGCAGGCCGCCGCCGACAAGCGCCAGGCCTCGATGGCCACGTTCTATGGCGCCGCCATGGCCATCATGTTCGTCTTCTTCGCGACCCAGTACGGCGCGCTGGCACTGCTGGCGGACCGGCGCGACGGAACGCTGAACCGGCTCCTCGCCGCCCCGGTCGCACCGGCGGCGATCGTCCTCGGCGGCGCGCTCGCGGGGATGGTCCTCGGCCTCGTCGCGATGACGACGATGGTCGTCGCCACGACGGTCCTCGTCCACGCCAGCTGGGGACCGCCGGTGCTGCTGGCCGCCCTGCTCTTCGCGGCGGTCGTCGCCGCGACCGGCGTCTCGACGCTGGTCTCGACCCTGGCCAAGACGGCCGAGCAGGCCGGTGGCCTCAACGCCATCGTGGCGTTGAGCCTGGCCGCCATCGGCGGCGTGTTCATCCCCCTGAGCCAGGCGCCGGAGCTCCTCGGCCGGATCGCCCTCATCACGCCGCACGCGTGGTTCCTGCGCGCCATCGACACGATGTCCGTCGCCGACGTCGGTCTCGCCGAGATCCTGCCGTCGGTGGTCGTGCTGGTCGTCATGGGCGTCGTGACCGGCGCGGTCGGCCTGGCGCGTGCGCGGCGGGCGCTGGTGCCGGCATGAAAGCCCTCGCCATCGCCCGGGTCAACATGGTCCGGACCTTCCGCGACCGGATGAGCCTGTTCTTCATCCTCGTCCTGCCGATGATCCTGATCATCGTGCTCGGGATGACCTATGGCGGCATGAGCACCGCGCGGATGGGCGTCGCCGACCTCGACGGCGGCCCGCTCGCCGCCGACCTCACCACGTCCATGACGATGACCGACCTGAAGCTCGACGTGCGCCGGTTCGCGACGGCCGACGACCTGCGCGACGCCGTCGAACGTGGCTTCGTCGAGCTCGGCATCGTCATCGCGCCCGGCTACGACGCGGCGCTCCGTGGTGGCGGCACGGGCGCGCTCGAGTACGTGACCCAGCCGAGGAGCTACGCGACCGCCATCAAGACCGCGATCGACGCGGCGATCGCCGATCAGGCGGCCCTCGTCACGGCGGCCCGGTCCGCCTCGGCCGCGAACGGCGTCAGCTTCGACCAGGCGCTCGCCGCGGCCCGGGCGCAGGATGCGACGATGGCGCGCGTCGCGGTGTCGCTGCGATCCGTCGGCGAGGTCAGCGCCAACCCGAACGGGTATGCGGTCGGTGCCGAGAGCCAGGTCATCCTGTTCATGTTCCTGACCTCGATGACCGGCGCGGTCGCGCTCATCACCACCCGGCTGTACGGGATCTCGCGCCGCGAATACTCGACGCCGACCAGCGCCGGGACGATCGTCCTCGGCGAGACGCTCGGCCGGTTCGCCTTCGCCATGTTCCAGGGCGGGTTCATCGTCCTCGCCTCGGCATTCCTGTTCGGCGTGAGCTGGCTCGACCCTCTCGCGACGGGCGCCATCATCGTGCTGTTCGCGCTGGTCGCGTCCGGTGCCGCGATGCTGCTGGCCACGCTCGTCTCGAACGAGCACCAGCTGAGCGCGCTGGGTCCGGCGCTCGGGATGACCCTGGCCCTGCTCGGGGGCGCGATGGTCCCGATCGAGGTCTTCCCGTCGGTCATGCAGACGCTCGCCCACCTGACGCCGCACGCCTGGGCGCTCGACGCCTTCCACACGCTGCTGGTCGACGGCGGCGACGTCGTGACGATCCTGCCGCAGCTCGGCGCGCTGGTGGCGTTCGCGGTCGGCCTGCTGGCGGTCGCGACGTTCCGGTTCCGCCGCCAGGTCACGGGCGGCGGGATCTAGCCGGTCCGCGACCGGATGAACCCGAGGACCTCGGCCCAGGCCGCCGTGCTCGCGTCGGCGAAGTCGGCCGCCTTGCGGTCGAAGAAGCTGTGCGGGGCGCCGTCGTAGGTGACCAGCCGGTGGGCGACGCCGGCGTCGGTGAGCGCGGTGTCGAAGGCGGCGACGGCCTCGGGCGGGATCGCCTCGTCCGCACCGCCGAAGAGCCCGAGGATGTCGCCCCGCATCGACGCCGCGACATCGACCGGGACGGGCATGCCGCTCGGATGCTCGCCGAGCGTCCGTCCGTAGAAGCCGATCGTGCCGGTCGCGTCGAGACCCGAGCGTGGCCGCGTCGAACGCCAGGCGCCCACCGAAGCAGAACCCGACGATGAACAGCGTCGTGACGCGGGTCGCATCGTTCCGGACCTCGGCCACGCCCGCCCGGACGTCGCTGGCGAGCCCGGCCCAGGTCGTCTGGTCGACATGCGCCCGGTACTCGAACCGGTCGTCGCGGGGCGTGTCGAGGCCGGCGGTCCGCCCGAAGTAGTCGATCGCGAGCGCGTCGATGCCCGCCTCCGCGAAGCGCAGGGCGAGCTCCTCGTAGTACGGGTGCAGGCCGCGGACATCCGGCAGGATCACGATCCCGGCCCCGCTCGGCTCGGACGCGCGGGCACGGAACGCGAGCAGCCGGTTGCCGTCGGCGCCGGTCAGGACGAGCGAGGCCTGGTCGAGCGCCCCGCCGGCGATCGGCGCGATGGGCGGGTGGCTGTCGAGGTCGAAGCACATCGCGGGGACACCTCTGAGCGGGGACGGGCCGGGCCATCGTAGCCCGCGGCCGGCCGAATGGCGGGAGCACGGCGACCCGGGCGGTAGAATGCCCCGCGATGCCTGCCCCCCTCGTCGTCCAGAAGTACGGCGGCTCCTCCGTGGCCGACGCCGACCGCATCAAGCGGGTGGCGCGCCGGATCGCGCGCGAGCGCGCGGCCGGCAACGACCTCGTCGTCGTGGTCTCGGCGATGGGCGACGCGACCGACGAGCTGCTCGGCCTGGCCGCAGCCATCACCGACGACCCCGACCCGCGCGAGCTCGACGTGCTGCTCGCGACCGGCGAGCACCAGGCGGCGACGCTGCTGTCGATGGCGCTCCACGGGCTCGGGACTCCCGGCCATCAGCCTGACCGGGCCGCAGGCCGGCATCACCACCGACGGCCGCTACGGCCGGGCACGGATCGCGGGCATCGAGCCGCGCCGCGTCCGCGAGGAGCTGGAGGCCGGCAAGGTCGTGATCGTGGCCGGGTTCCAGGGCCAGAGCAGCTGCCGCCGACGAGATCACGACCCTCGGCCGCGGCGGCAGCGACACGACCGCGGTGGCCCTCGCCGCCGCCCTGCGCGCCGAGCGCTGCCAGATCTTCACCGACGTCCACGGCATCTACACCGCCGATCCCCGCCTCGTGCCGAAGGCCCGCCAGCTGCCGGTCATCGGCTACGAGGAGATGCTCGAGCTCGCCCACCAGGGCGCCCAGGTCATGCAGGTCCGCGCCGTGGAGCTGGGCTGGGTCAACGACGTCGTCATCGAGGTCCTCAGCTCGTTCGAGGACGCCCCCGGCACGCGCATCAGGGAGGACCCGCTCGTGGAGCAGCGCAACAAGGTTCGCGGGCTCGCCCACGACCGGAACGTCGCCAAGGTCACCATCGTCGACGTCCCGGACCGGCCGGGCGTCGCGCGGTCGATCTTCGAGCCGCTGGCCGAGGCCGGCGTGAACGTCGACATGATCGTCCAGAACGTCGGCCACGGCGGCGCGACAGACATGTCCTTCACCGTCCCGCGCGTCGAGCTGGCCCGGGCGAAGAAGGTCCTCGAGCCGCTCGTCCGCGAGATGGGGGCCCGCGAGCTCACCACCGATGCATCCGTCGGCAAGGTCTCGATCGTCGGCGCCGGGCTCCACAACGCGCCGGGCTATGCCGCCCGGATGTTCGGGACGCTCGCCGACGCGGGCGTCAACATCGAGATGATCTCGACCTCGGAGGTGCGGATCACCTGCATCGTGGCCGAGGCCGAGCTCGAGACCGCGCTGCGGGCGCTGCACGACGCCTTCGAGCTCGAGCGACCCGAGCCGGTCGATGTCGCCGCCGCGGGCTGATGGACGACCGCGCATGACGGCGTTCCTGGCCCGCTCCAAGCGGTTCGCCGAGGTCGCCTCGACCAACGACGTCGTGCGCGCGCTGGCTGGCCGACGGCACGCCCGAGGTCTGCCTGGCGATCGCGGATTCGCAGTCCGCCGGCCGCGGCCGCGAGGGCCGGACCTGGGTCGCGCCGCCCGGCGCCGCACTGCTGCTCTCGCTCGGGTTCCGGCCCGACTGGCTGCCCCCGGACCAGGTCTGGCGGCTGGCCGCGACAGCCTCACTTGCGATGGCCGATGCCGCGGAAGCCGTCGCGGGGTTGCCCGATGGCACGATCCGCCTGAAGTGGCCGAACGACCTCGTCGTGGAGGACACCGAGGGGCGCGTCCGCAAGTTGGCCGGCGTCCTCGGCGAGACCGACGGGCTCGGCACGGACGAGCCGCGGGCCGTGGTCGGGCTCGGGATCAACGCCGACTGGCCCGCCGCGACCTTCCCGCCCGCGCTCGCCGATTCGATGACGTCGCTGCGCGAGACCACGGGCGGCCGGCCGGTCGACCGCGAGACGCTGGCCGACGCCTTCGTCGTCCGACTCGAGGCGCGCGTCGAGGCGCTCCGCGCCGACCGCTTCGACAAGGCGGGCTGGGCGGACCGCCAGTCGACGACCGGCCGGATCGTGGAGCTGGTCCGCCCCGACGGCACGAGCGAGCTCGTCCGGGCGCTCGGCGTCGAGTCCGGCACGGGCGCGCTGCTGGTCGAGGACGCCGCCACGGCCGACGGATCGCGCCCTGTCCTGGTCGGGGAGATCCGCCACGCGCGCCTCGCGCCGACGGTCGGGGTGTAACGCGATGGCGCGTCCGGCATTCAGGAAGGTGGACCGGTCGGAGGAGACCGGTGGTCCGCGCCTCGTCCACCTCGATCGGGATCGCCCGCTCGTGGACGCGGCGCAGGCCGACCCGGCGCGCTTCGACGCCCTCTACCGGAAGTACCTCGCCCAGGTGTACAACTACGCGTTCTACGAGCTCGGGGATCGGCACGAGGCCGAGGACGCCACGGAACGGACGTTCCTGGCGGCGCTCGCCAACCTGCCGCGCTTCGAGGAGCGCGCCCGGCCGGCCGACGGGGAGGGCGCCTCGACCTTCAAGGTCTGGCTGTTCCACATCGCCCGCAACGTGGTCGCCGAGCGCCGCCGCCGGCGCCGTCGTCGCCCCGAGACGACCCTCGACACGGTCGCCGACCTCGCCGCGCCGCTCGACCTCGAGGCCGATGCCGCCCGCCGCGACGAGGGCCGGGCCGCCCTCCGCGCCGATCAGCCGCCTGAGCGGCGACCGCCGCCGCGCGGTCGTGCTGCGCTTCGTCGACGAGATGTCCACCGCCGAGATCGCCGGGATCATGGGCCGCTCCGAGGGATCGGTCCGGGTGCTCATCCACCGGGCACTGCGCAACGTGGCCCGCGACCTGGGCGAGGACCGCGGGTGACCCTGCCCGGCGGCCGCGACGCGACGGAGATCGAGGCGCTCATCGCGGACCGCTACCTCGAATCGCTGCTCACGGCCCACGGGACCGGGGCCGACCTGGCGCCTGCCCCCGCGGAGCTCGACCCGCGCGTCCGCGCCGTGGCCGACCGGCTCGCCCGGGACCTGCCGCGGCTGCATCCGTCGTTCCGCTTCGAGGAGGCGCTCGCCGCCCGGCTGTCGGCGGCCGCCCTCGCTCGACGCCTGCCGGTCGCGGCCGGTGGCGAGGGGTCGGTCGTGTCGATGCGCCTGCCGGCGGCCGACGCCGACGCCGCGGCGCTCGCGGCCTACGTGGACGGCCTCCCGCTCGACGACGACCCCGAGGCGGACCTGCGCCCGCTCATCATCGGCGGCGCCCTCACCTCCGCGGCGCTGTCGCTCGCCGGCGCGGCGTGGGTCGCCTGGCGGTTGCGCCGGCCCGCCGCGACCCCGATGGCCCGGGCCGTCCGCGCGGTCGCCCGGGGGCGGCTGGACTGATGCCGATCAAGCTGCCGTCGTTCCGCGCCCGGCGCGACGCCTACCCGCCCGACCTGTGGACGAAGTGCCCGTCGTGCGAAACGATGCTGTTCAACAAGCAGCTCGACAAGGCGATGCGGGTCTGCCCGACCTGCGGCCACCATTTCCGGCTCTCCGCCGCCACCCGGCTCGAGCAGCTCCTCGACCACGAGACGCTGGGTCGAGCACGACGCCGGCCTGCAGTCCGTCGACGCGCTGCGCTTCGTGGACCGCAAGAGCTATGTCGACCGGCTCGCGGCCGCACAGGCCTCGACCGGCATGCGCGACGCCGCCCTGTGGGGCACCGGCGCCATCGCCGAGATCCCCGTCGCGATCTGCGTCATGGACTTCGGGTTCATGGGCGGCTCCATGGGGGCGGTCGTGGGCGAGAAGGTCACGCGGGCCGCGGAGCACGCCCTCGAGGCGCGGATCCCGCTCCTGATCGTGAGCGCGTCGGGTGGGGCCCGGATGCAGGAGGGCACGCTTGCGCTGATGCAGCTCGCCAAGACCCTGGCAGCCATCGAGCGGCTGCACCCGGCCGGCGTCCCGTTCGTGTCGGTCCTGTCGGACCCGACGACCGGCGGCGTGTTCGCCTCGTTCGCCGCGGTCGGCGACGTCAACGTGGCCGAGCCGAACGCCCTGATCGGCTTCGCCGGCGCCCGGGTGCAGGCCGGGACCATCGCCCAGGAGCTGCCCGAGGGGTTCCAGCGCGCGGAGTTCCTGTACCGCCACGGCTTCATCGACCGCGTCGTGCCCCGCCCCGCGTTGCGCGACGAGCTGGCGGCGATCCTGCGCCTCCTGCCCGTCCGGAACGGGGCGTCCGCGGCGGTCCCCGCCAGCTCGGACCTGCCCGGCTTCCGGCCGCTCTCGTTCCTCTCGACGCTGGCCGACCGGGTCGGCGAGTTCGCGGCCGGCGACGCCCCGACCGATCCCGCCATCCTCGTCGGGGGCAACGGCGCGCCGACCAACGGCACGCCGACGAACGGGAGCAGCCACAGCGCCGACGACGCCTGGGCGCGGGTCCAGCTCGCCCGCAACCTGCGCCGGCCGCGGACGCTCGAGTTCGTGGAGGCGATGACCGACGGGTTCGTCGAGCTGCACGGGGATCGCCTGTTCGGCGACGACGAGGCGATGGTCGCCGGGATCGCCCGGCTCGATGGCCGGTCGGTCGCGGTCATCGGCCAGCAGAAGGGCACCGACACCGACGAGAACATCCGGCGCAACTTCGGGATGCCGCACCCGGAGGGCTACCGCAAGGCCATGCGCGTCATGGAACTGGCGGAGCGCTTCGGCCTGCCGGTCATCACCTTCGTCGACGTCCCGGGCGCCCACCCCGGCCCCGAATCCGAGGAGCGCGGCATCGCCGAGGCGATCGCCCGGTCGGTCGCGCTGATGACCCGGCTGCGGACCCCGATCGTCACGGTCATCACCGGCGAGGGCGGCTCCGGCGGCGCGCTGGCGATCGCCGTGGGCGACGTCGTCATCGCCCTCGAGAACGCGGTCTACTCGGTCATCAGCCCGGAAGGCTGCGCGTCGATCCTGTGGCGGACCCAGGACGAAGCGCACACGGCGGCCGCCGCGATGCGCATGACCGCCGCCGACCAACACGACCTCGGCGTCCTCGACCTCGTCGTCGCGGAGCCGGGGGAGGGCGCCCACACCGACCCGGCCGAGACCGCCAAGCGCCTGCGCGCGATCATCCTCGACCGGCTCGAGGCGCTCGAGGCGCTCACCATCGACGAGCTGCTCGACGCACGCTACCGACGCTATCGGTCGCTCGGCGCCTACACTGAGGCCGACGTGCCGGAGCTCCCCGAAAAGGTCGATCGCGGCCTCGGGGATCGCCTGCGGGACCTGCTGGACCCGGGCCGGCGAGCCATCGGCGCCACCGTCACGCCGTGGTCGCGCGACGACCCGCCGGCCCGTGAGGAGGTCTAGCGAGTGCCCGGAACGCCACCCCAGGACGCCGACGCCTCGTCCCAGCGGGCCGAGGACCACGCCGCCATCGATCGCCTCGCGCGACGAGCTGCTGCCGGCGCTGATCGCCAAGCTCGCGGCGACCGGCCTCGGCGAGCTCGAGGTCCGCGAGGGCGACTGGAAGGTCCGCCTGCGCCGCCCGGCCACCCCTGCCGGCAAGCGCTCCTCGGAGCGGTCGAGCCGCGGATCGTCAGCGCACGCGAGCCATCCGGCGGTCGCCACGCTGACGCCGGTCGGCCCCGGCCGGGACGGCCGTGATGGGCGTGACGGTGCGGACCCGCGCCGCTCCGTCGCGACCTCGCCGGCGGTCGGCATCTTCCAGCCGCGGACGGGGGTCCGTGCCGGGACCAAGGTCCGCGCCGGCGACCGGCTCGGCATCGTCGACATGCTCGGGGTCGCCCAGGAGGTCGTGACCCCGGTCGACGGCCTGGTCGGGGCGAGCCTCGTCGAGCCCGGCGACGCGGTCGAATACGGCCAGGAGCTGATCGTCATCGAGCTCGTCACGGCCGCGGCCCCGGGCGGGGACGCCTGACCGATGTTCCGCAAGATCCTCATCGCCAACCGCGGCGAGATCGCCCTGCGCATCCTGCGCGGCGTGCCGGACGCTCGGTGTCGAGGCGGTCGTGGCCTACAGCGAGGCGGACCGCGACTCGCTGCCGGTCCAGCTCGCCGACGAGGCGATCTGCATCGGCCCGGCCGACGCCAAGCGCTCGTACCTGTCGGCGCCGGCGGTCATCTCGGCCGCATTGGTGACCGGCTGCGACGGCATCCACCCGGGCTACGGCTTCCTGTCCGAGGACGAGGGCTTCGCCGACGTCGTCGCGGCCCACGGCATCACCTTCATCGGCCCGCCCGGCCCGGTCCTCGAGCGGTTCGCCAGCAAGGAGGCGACCCGCCGGCTGCTGGGCGCGCACGGCCTGCCGACGATCCCGGGCTCCGACGGCATGCTCCGCGATGAGACCCACGCCCTCGCGGAGGCGGAGCGGCTCGGTTACCCGGTCCTCATCAAGCCGTCGGCGGGCGGTGGCGGCAAGGGGATGCGCATGGTGCGCACGGCCCGCGAGCTCGAATCGGTGCTCAAGGTCTGCCGCTCCGAGGCGAAGGCGGCCTTCGGCGACGACTCGCTCTACCTCGAGAAGTGGCTCGACGAGAACCGCCACGTCGAGGTCCAGGTCGCGGTCGACCGCTACGGCCACGGCGTCCACCTCGGCGAGCGCGACTGCTCCGTCCAGCGCCGCCACCAGAAGATCCTCGAGGAGGCGCCGACGCCGGCGCTGTCCGAGGCGGCTCGCGCGGACCTCGCCGAGCGGGCCCTCCGGGCGGTCGTGGCGGCCGGCTACGAGAACGTCGGGACGCTCGAGTTCCTGGTGGACAGCGCGGGCGGCTTCTACTTCATCGAGATCAACTGCCGCGTCCAGGTCGAGCACCCGGTCACCGAGATGCTGACCGGGATCGACCTCCTGACGACCCAGATCCGCATCGCGGCCGGGGAGCCGCTCGGGTTCAGCCAGGCGGACGTCGCGTTCAGCGGCCACGTCATCGAGTTCCGCATCAACGCCGAGGATCCCGAGGCGGACTTCCGCCCGGGTGCCGGCATCGTCGAGCGCTACCACGCGCCCGGCGGGCCCGGGGTCCGGATGGACTCGCACCTGTACACCGGCTACGAAGTCCCGCCGTTCTACGACTCGCTCCTCGGCAAGCTGGTCGTCTGGGGCCCGGACCGGGCGACGGCCATCGCCCGCGGGCGGGTGGCCCTCGAGGAGCTCGTCATCGACGGCCTCGTCACGAACGTCGCGATCCAGCGCGCCCTGCTGGCCAACGAGGTCTTCCTGGACGGGCGGTTCACGACGAACCTGCTCGACCGCATCGGGAGCGCCGCCTTCCTGACCGCCGCCGCCCGTACGTGATGCATACCTGCACGCATCTCGCCGCTCGGCCCGCGCGGCAGCGGCCAGACTGACCGTCAACCCACCCCAGGAGCTGTCCGTGACCGACGCGCCACCCGCCACGATCCACTCGGTCCGCGAGATCGAAGCACTGATCCCGCATCGCTGGCCGTTCCTCCTCGTCGACCGGATCGTCGAGTACGAGCCCGAGGCGAAGCGGATCGTGGGGATCAAGGGCGTCACCGCCACGGAGTGGTTCTTCCAGGGCCACTTCCCGGGCCTGCCGGTCATGCCGGGCGTCCTCCAGGTGGAGGCGCTCGCCCAGACCATGGCGATCTACGTCGCCAAGCAGCCCGGCTTCGGGGACCGGATCGGGCTCTTCGCGGGGATCGACGACACGCGCTTCAAGCGGATCGTCGTGCCGGGCGACACGCTCCGCCTCGAGGTCACGATGGAGAAGCTCGGTGGCCGCTTCGGGCGCGGCCGCGGCGTCGCCAGCGTCGACGGCGAGGTCGCCTGCGAGACCACGATCAGCTTCATCATCCCGGGCGAGGGCGTGCTCCGATGACCCGGCTCGCGATCATCTCCGACATCCACGGCAACCTCCCGGCGCTCGAGGCCGTCCGCAAGGCGGTCCACGCGAGCCGGCCGGACCTCGTCGCGGTCGCCGGCGACCTCGTCTACAACGGACCGGACCCGGCCGGCGTGATCGACCTGCTGCGGACGATGGAGTCCGACGGCGCGATGGTGGTCGCCGGGAACACGGACGTCGCGGTCGCCGACTTCGACTACGCCGCGGCGTTCCCGTGGATGACCGACGGCGTCCCCGAGACGTACCTCGCCGCGGCCGAATGGGCCAACGACGCGCTCGGCGACGAGCGGCTGGCCTGGCTGCGCCGCCTCCCGAACGAGCGCCGGGCGCGCTCGACCGACGACACGCTGATCCTCGCCTGCCACGCGTCCCCCGGGTCGCAGACCGCGGGCTTCGACCAGGCGCTCGACCCCAACGTCATCCTCGAGCGGGTGTCGCGGACCGACGCGCGGGTCATCGCCTGCGGCCACACCCACCTCCCCGAGGTGCGCGACCTGGGCTGGAAGATCATCGTGAACGCCGGGTCGGCGGGCTACGTCTTCGATGGCGACCCGACGGCGTCCTGGGCGCTGGTCGACCTGGTCGACGGCAACGTCGAGGCGGAGATCAAGCGGACCGAGTTCGACGCGCTCTCGGTCGCCAACGCGATCTCGGCACGCGGCCTCCCCGGCGACGTCTATCGCGCGGCCACGGTCCGCACCGGCAAGCTCGTGCGATGAGCGAGCGGCGGCGCGTGGTCGTGACCGGGATGGGGGCCGTGACGGCCCTCGGCAACGACGTGGCGACGACCTGGGCGGGCCTCGTCGCCGGCCGGTCCGGCGTGCGCACCATCGAGGCCTGGGACCCGTCGCGGCTGACCTCGCGGATCGCCGCCGAGGTCCGCGACTTCGACGCGTCGCACATCCTCGACAGGAAGGACATCCGGCGGACCGACCGCTACATCCAGTTCGGGCTCGTGGCCGCCCGCGAGGCGCTCGACCAGGCGGGGCTCCCGGCGCGGTTCGAGGGCGAGCTCGCCGAGCGGACCGGGGTGATCCTCGCCACCGGGCTGGGCGGCGTCGGGACGCTCGTCGAGGGCATCTCCACGAACGCCTTGCGCGGTCCGGACCGCATCAGCCCGTTCCTCGTCCCGATGGGCATCCCCAACATCGGTGCCGGCCAGATCGCGATCTCGTTCGGGATGACCGGCCCGAACTTCACGACGGTCTCGGCCTGTGCCTCGGGCGGCCACGCCCTCGGCGAATCGTCGGAGATCATCCGCCGCGGCGACGCCGACGTCATGGTCGCGGGCGGCACCGAGGCCGGCATCTTCGAGCCGCTCGTCGGCGGGTTCGCGGCGATGCGCGCGCTGTCGACCCGGAACGACGACCCGGAAGGCGCCTCGCGCCCGTTCGATTCCGGACGCGACGGGTTCGTCATCGGCGAGGGGTCCGGCGTCGTGATCCTCGAGGCCCTCGAGCACGCCGAGGCGCGCGGGGCGACCATCTATGCCGAGCTCGTGGGCTACGGCGCGACGGCGGACGCCTCGCACATCACGCTGCCGGCGCCGGGCGGCATCGGTGCGGTGCGCGCCGCCCGGATCGCGCTCGGCAAGGCCGGGCTCGAGCCGGCCGACATCGACCACGTCAACGCCCACGCCACCTCGACCCCGGAGGGCGACAAGGCCGAGCTCCAGGCGATGCGCACGATCTTCGGCGACGGCGCGTCCCGGGTGGCGATCACGGCGAACAAGTCGATGCTCGGGCACACCCTCGGGGCCGCGGGCGCGATCGAGGCGATCGTCACGATCCAGTCGATCCTGACCGGCTGCGTGCCGCCGACCATCAACCTCGTCGACCCGGACCCGGAGAGCGTCGGCCTGGACCTGACGCCGAACGTCGCCGCGTCGCGCGAGATCCGGACGGCGATCAGCAACTCCTTCGGCTTCGGCGGCCAGAACACGGCGCTCGTCTTCACCCGGTTCGACGCATGACCGGCAAGGAGAAGGCCCCGGACGGGGCCGTCCCCGAGCCGGAGGCGCCGGCCGAGGTCGCGGTCCGCGACGACGGCGACGCCGGGCTGCTGGCGCTCATCGACCGGCTCGCGGACCTCCTCGACCGGTCGGACCTGACCGAGCTCGAGGTCGAGTCGGGCGGGACCGGGCTCGTCCTGCGCAAGCCGTCCGCGTTCGCGACCGCGGTCGCGGAGCCGGCGCCGCCGTCGGCCGCGGTGGCGGCCTCCGCCGACGGGCACGGTCCCGGCGAGCCGGCCGCGGCCGGTCGCGACCCGGGCGCACCGTCGAAGCCATCGGTCAAGGCGCCGCTGACCGGCATCTTCTACGGCTCGCCGGCGCCCGGTTCGGCCCCCTACGTGACCGTCGGCGGCGAGATCGCGGTCGGGCAGGTGGTGGGGCTGATCGAGGCGATGAAGCTGTTCAACGAGATCAAGTCGGACCTGGCCGGCCGCGTGGTCAAGGTCATCCCCGAAAGCGGCACACTGGTCAAGGCGAAGCAGCCACTGGTCGAGGTGGAACCGCTGTGAGTCAGGTCGCGCGCTACGCCCATGTCACCGGCTGGGGCCGCTACGCCCCGTCGCAGGTGCTCACCAACCAGGACCTCGAGCGGATCGTCGATACCTCGGATGAGTGGATCGTCACCCGCACCGGGATCCGCGAGCGACGGGTCGCGGCCGCGCACGAGACGACCGCCTCGATGGCCGCGGTCGCGTCGATGCGCGCGATCCGCACGGCCGGCATCGAGCCGGACGACATCGACCTGATCCTGCTCGCCACGCTGACGCCCGACTACTGGATGCCCTCGACCGCGGCGCTGGTCAAGGAGGCCATCGGCAACACGAAGGCCGCCGCGATGGACGTCGCCGCGGCATGCTCCGGCTTCGTCTACGCGTACGCGACCGCGCACGCCTACATCACGAGCGGGCTGGCGAAGCACGTGCTGGTCATCGGGGCCGAGCTGCTGACCCGCTTCCTCGACTACACGGACCGCAACACCTGCATCCTCTTCGGCGACGGGGCCGGGGCGGTCGTCCTGTCCGCGTCGGACGAGCCGGGCGGCGGGCTCGGCATCGAGATGACGACCGAGCCGCAGGGCGCCTACATGATCTGGCTGCCCGCCGGCGGCGCCAAGAGCCCGCCCTCGGCCGACACCATCGCCCGCGGCGAGCACTACATCCGGATGGAGGGCAAGGAGACCTATCGGTTCGCGACGCGGACGCTGGCGTCCACGGCGCTCGAGTCGATCCGGAAGGCCGGCCTCCAGCCGTCCGACATCGACCTGTTCATCCCGCACCAGGCCAACATCCGCATCATCGACGCGGTGGCCAAGGGCCTGGACCTGCCGATGGAGAAGATGTTCGTCAACCTCCACAAATACGGGAACACGTCGGCCGCGTCCGTGCCGATCGCCCTGGCCGAGGCGGTCAACGAGGGCCGGGTCAAGGTCGGCGACCGGATCGTGATCGTGGCCTTCGGGGCCGGCTTCACGAGCGGCGCGGTGACGATCGAATGGACCGCCGACCCGGCACGCGGGATCGCCGGCGACGCGGCCGTCGACCCGGCGGACCTCGTCATCCGGGCGCCGGTCGACTGGGACTCGGTGGACCCGATCCCCGACGCGCTCGCGCGCATCATGGCCCAGCCCGGCACGGTCGACGTCCCGCTCGACGATGTCGTCCCCGGCGAGCCCGGGCCCGCCCGCCAGGAGACGCACGCATGATCGACCTGACCGGCAAGAGCGCCCTCGTGACCGGCGGCTCGCGGGGGATCGGCCGCGCGATCGCGACCCGCCTCGCGACGCAGGGCGCGGACGTGGCGTTCACGTACAAGGGCAATGCCGCGGCGGCCGCGGAGACCGTGGCCATCATCGAAGGGCTCGGCCGCCGGGCGGTCTCGATCCAGGCCGATGCCCGCGCGCCGGAGGCCGCCGACGGCGTCGTCAAGGCCGTGCTCGAGGCGTTCGGGAAGGTCGATATCCTCGTCAACAACGCCGGCGTCACCCGCGACGACCTGATCATGCGGATGACCGAGGAGGCCTGGCGCGAAGTCCTCGAGACCAACCTCTTCGGGGCGTTCTGGATGACCAAGGCCGTGACCCGGCCGATGCTCAAGGCGCGCGCCGGGCGGATCGTCAACATCACCTCGGTGTCCGGCCAGGCCGGCCAGATGGGCCAGGCGAACTACTCGTCGGCGAAGGCCGGGCTGATCGGGCTGACCAAGGCCTCCGCCCGCGAGCTCGCCTCGCGCGGGATCACGGTCAACGCCGTCGCGCCAGGGTTCGTGCTGACCGAGCTGACCCAGGACCTGCCGCAGCCGCTCATGGACGAGATCACCAACCGCACGCCGCTCGCGCGCTTCGGCACCACCCAGGAGATCGCCGACGCCGTCGCGTTCCTCGCCTCGGACGAGGCCGGGTACATCACCGGCCACGTGCTGGCGGTCGACGGCGGCCTCGTGATGATGTAGCGGATGCGACTCGAGTCGTTCTCGATCCGCGGGCTGGGCCACCTGTCGACGCTCATCGCGGACGAGGACGCGGGCGTCGCCGCGATCGTCGATCCGCGGCGCGATGTCGACATCTACCTGGCCGCCGCGGCCGAGCGAGGCCTGCGGATCAGCCACGTCGTCGAGACCCACCTGCACAACGATTACGTGTCGGGCGGGCGCGACCTGGCGGCGTTGACAGGGGCGACGCACGTGATCGGGGCGGGCGCCGAGCTCCGCTACGAGCACGCCGGGCTGGCGGGCGGGGCGGGCTTCGACGTCGGGCGGCTGCACTTCGAGGTCCTCGACACGCCCGGGCACACGCCCGAGCACGTGTCGTACCGGGTCGTCGACGGGTCGGTGTCCGACGATCCGGGGACGCTGTTGAGCGGCGGCTCGATCCTGGTCGGCGCGGTCGGGCGGACCGACCTGCTCGGCGCGGACCATGCGGTCGCGTACGCCCACGACATGTACCACTCGATCCACGACGTCCTGCTGCCGCTCGGCGACGGCACGCACGTCCACCCGACCCACGGCGCCGGGTCGCTGTGCTCGACCGGGATCGGCGAGGCGGCCACCACCACGCTCGGCCAGGAGCGCCGGTTCGACCCGCTGCTCTCGCCGATGGACGTCGATGCCTTCGCGCGGGCGCTGCTCGCCGGCCAGCCGGCGATCCCGCGCTACTTCGCGCGGATGCGCCCGGCGAACCAGGGCGGGCCGCCGCTGCTGGGTGGCCGGATCCCGATGCCGCCGCCGCTGGACCCGGCGGCGGTCGAGACCGCCATGGACGAGGGCGCGACGCTCGTCGACGCGCGACCGGCGGCGGTCCACGTCGCCGGGCATATCCCTGGCTCGATCTCGATCCCGCTCGAGGACTCGTTCGGGACCTGGCTCGGCTGGGTGGTCGACCTCGACCGGCCGGTCGTGCTGCTCGCCGAGCGGCCCGGTGACCTCGACCCGCTCATGCGCCAGGCGATCCGGATCGGACGTGACGACATGGCCGGCTATCTCGACGGCGGGGTCGAGGCGTGGGCCGCGTCCGGGCGTCCGGTCGAGGCCAGCGGCCGGCTGTCGATCGAGGAGCTGGCCGCCGCGCTGGCGGGCTCGGGCGCCGCCGAGGCCCCGCTCGTCATCGATGTCCGGCAGATGAACGAGTACGCGGCCGGCCACGTCCCGGGCGCCTGGCACATCAACGGCGGCTCGCTGCCGGACCGCCTCGCCGACCTGCCCCGCGACCGCCCGATCGCGGTGATCTGCGAGGCGGGCTTCCGCGCGTCGATCGGCACCTCGCTGCTGCGCGCGTCCGGCTTCGAGCACGCGTCGTGGGTCGGTGCCGGCTTCCCGGCCTGGCGCGCCGCGGGCCTCCCGGTCGAGACCGGCGAGGGCCGCTAGGCGATCGTCACGCGGCGCGGCGATGGCGGCAGCTCGAGCGGTCCCCGGCCTCCCGGCGCCCGGCCTCCGGGATCGGGCCGTCATGGCGCCGCGGGACCTGGCACAACGCTCGCCCACAGAACCTTATGGCGGGTAGCTGCTTGGCCGCCCGATCCAGCAACCGGCGCTCACTGCAACCTGAGCACAGACTTGCCGGTCGTGGCGCCCCCGTACCTCATGGCTCGGGTCGGATCCGGGCGCTGCGTCCCTCGGATCAACCATAACGTTCCGTGGGTGAGCGTTAGGCCGGGTAGTCACGCAGCACGGGCCGGCGGCACGGGTCGCGAGGGCTGCTACGCGATCGTGATCCCGAGCGCGCCGGCTGCGCTCACCGCGAGGAGCACCGCGTCGAGCACGACCACGAGCCCGACAGCGCCCCAGGCCAGCACGTTGGCGGTCCGGCCGTTGCGGTGGTCGCCCATCAGCCGCTTGTCATTGACCAGCACGACCATGAACACCAGCACGACCGGCAGCAGTAGGCCCTGCAGGTTCTGCGAGCCGATGATCAGCGGCAGCAGGTCCAGCCCCGGGATCAGCACGACCAGCGCGCCGACGGCCAGCACGAACGTGTAGATCGAGAAGAACGCCCGGGCGTCCGAGAAGCGGTGGTCGACGCCGGATTCCCAGCCGAACGCCTCGCACACGACGAAGGCTGTCGAGAGCGGCATGATCGTCGCGGCCAGCACGCTCGCCCCGAACAGGCCCACCGCGAACAGCGCCTCGGCCAGCCTCCCGGCCACCGGCTCGAGCCCGGCCGCCGCGTCCGCGGCCGTCTCGATGGACCCGCCGGTCGCGTAGATGGTCGTCGCGGTCGCGACGACGATGAAGATGGCGATGACATTGGTCCAGATCGACCCGCCGATGGCGTCGGCGCGCTCGAGGCTCAGCTCGTCCTCGCCGATGCCCTTCTCGGCGACCGCGCTGGTCAGGTAGAACTGCATGTACGGGGTCACGGTGGTGCCCACCAGCGCGACCATCAGGAGCAGCGTCGTGGTCGACCAGTCGAACGAAGGCGTCACGAGCGCCTTGCCGACCTCGCCCCAGTCCGGCCGCGCGAGGATCGCCGACGCGATGTAGGCGAGGAAGACCACGATCACCGAGAGGAAGACGCGCTCGATGGTCTTGTACGAGGCCTTGATCACGAGCGCCCAGATGGCGATCGCGGTGATCGGCACCGCGAGATAGCGCGAGATCCCGAAGATCTCGAGGGCCGCCGCCGCTCCCGAGAACTCCGCGACGGTGTTGGCCACGTTCGCGACCAGCAGCACCAACATGGCGAACGCCGTGGGCCGGACCCCGAACCGGTCGCGGATGAGGTCGGACAGCCCCTGGCCGGTCACGACGCCGAGCCGCGCCGCCATCTCCTGGACGATGGCCAGGATCACGATCGTGATCGGGAACAGCCAGAGGAGCGTGAGACCCGTCTCCGCGCCCAGCACGCTGTATGTGGTGATGCCGCCCGCGTCGTTGCCGGCGATGCCGGCGATCAGGCCGGGGCCCATCACGGCGAGGAATGCCAGGAGCCCGCGCCGACCGCGGAACCGCCCACGCAGGCGCACGCGGCGCCCGAGTGCGAGCCGGTCACGCAATCGCATGATCGGTCGCGGGCGGCGCAGGGCGATCGGCGGCGGCCGGCGCATCGGACCGGGCTCCTAGCCGCGCCCGACGGGTCGCGGCAGCCGGCGCCGCCAGCCGGCGGGCAGGATGGTGTCCATCGCGTCGTCGACGGTGACGATCCCGACGAGCCGGTTCTCCTCGTCCACCACGGGAACGGCGAGGAGGTTGTAGCGGGCGACCACCGTGGCGACCTCGTCGCGATCGGCCAGCACGTCCACGGCGACCGGCTCCGGGATCATCACCTCGCCGATCGGGCTGGCCGGCGGCGCGACGATCAGGTCACGCAGCGAGAGGACCCCCACCAGCCGCTCCGCGGCGTCGACCACGTAGACGTAGTAGATGGTCTCGGCGTCGGGCTCCAGCTCGCGCAGCCGGTCGATGGTGGCCGCCGCCGACAGGTCGGCCGGCACGGCGACGAACTCCGTGGTCATCGTGCCGCCCGCGGTGTCCTCGGGATAGCGGAGCAGCTCGCCGAGCTCGTCGGCCTCGTCGCGCTCCATGAGCGCCAGCAGCTCCGCGCGGGTCTCGTCCGAGAGGTCGGCCACGAGGTCCGCCGCGTCGTCCGGCGACATCTCCTCGAGGATGTCGGCGGCACGCTCCGGGGCGAGGTCCTCGAGGACCTCGACCTGGGTGTCGGGCTCCATCTCCTCGATCGCGTCGGCCGCGGCCTCGTCGTCCAGTGACGCCAGGACGCCGGCGCGGTCGCGCGGGGCGAGCTGGTCGATGATCGTCGCGAGGTCGGCCGGGTGGAGCTCGGCGAGGCCCGCGTGCGGCACGCGCAGCTTGATCGAGGCGATGCTGGTCTCGACCGGGTCGACGTCCTCCCAGTCGATGTAGCGCTCCGGGGTCGACAAGCCGACGTTGCGGGCCAGGACGCGGAAGGCACCCTCGACGCCGAGCCGGCGCAGCAGCCCGGCGGCCCCGACATCGACCGCCACGAGGTGGAGCTTCCCCTCGACGTCGTCGAGACGCAGGTCGTTGACGCGCACGACCTTGCGGCCGTCGATGTCGACGATCTGCTTGTCGAGGAGGTCGGCGCGCAGCTGGATCTCGTTCGGGCGCTGCTTGAAGGAGGTGATGTCGATCTTGTCGGTCGACAGCCGGCCACCGGAGGCATCGAAGGTGGCAACGGACGTCCAGGGCAGGAAGATCCGGCGCTGGTCCGTGCGCAGGACCAGCCCGGTCACGGGCGGATAGCGGTCGCCGAGGGCGACGATGAGATCGTCCACCCGGCCGAGCGGCACGCCATCGGCGTCGAGCACGGGTCGGCCGATGGCCTGGCTCAGGTAGAGCATGGATACCACCTCACGGTCGGACCGGTCCGCCGCGGGTGGCGCGACCCTTGCGGGGCCGCGGTCAGCCGTCAGGGAGCGGAGCGGACCGAGTGCCTGGTGACGACGCCTCGGGCGGCGTCGCGTCGACTGGGACCGTCGTCCACGATGGGGCGCTGACCTCTTGGGTACGGGATGGGACGGCCGGTTCCGCGGCGTTCCGGGAGTCGGCCCGGGCGGAGTGTAGACCCGGCCTTCCGGGACGGTCAACGAGCCCGGTGTCGGCCGGCACCCGGTACGTCCGTACGGGCCACGTCCTGACCGCTGGCGTGCCGATGGAACGGCCCCGCGGTGCCACCATCGGGACGTGAGCGTGCGTCAGGCCAGCGACGAGCGCGAACCCGGGCTGCCCGGGTCCGCTCGGTCCGACGCGTCCAAGGGCGGCGGCGGGCCGGCGCTCTTCCGCGGCCTGCTGCGGGCGCAGGGCGAACCGCTGGCCGCGCTGCCGGCGGCCAAGGCCCGCCCGCTCGAGGTCGAGCTCGCCGAGCGCCTCGATTCGGTGCTCGGCATCGCCGAGCGGCTGGCGGCTTCGCACGACCGCCAGGAGCTGTTCCGCACGATCGTCGACGAGACCATGCGCGCCCTCCGCGCGGACAGCACGACCATCCGGATCCTCCGTGACGACCGGCTCGATGTCGCGGCCTGGGCCGGCATCGGCGACGAGGTCGCGGCCAGCCTCCCCGTCTTCCACCGCGATGAGGGCTGGGCCGGCGAGGTGCTGCGCTCCGGCCGGGTGGTCGCCCGCGACGACGTGCGCGGGGTCCGGAAGCATGGCTACGAGCGCTACGACGGGGTCCTCGAGTTCGCCGGCGAGCTGATCGCGCCGCTCATCCATCACGACCGGGTCATCGGCTCGCTGGCGGCCGTCACGTTCGAGCCGCGCGAGTGGACCGACAGCGACGTGGCGTTCATCACCACCCTGGCAACGCATGCGGCCATCGCGCTCACGAATGCCGAGCTCTTCGAGCAGACCGAGGCGCGCGCCGCGCAGCTCGGCGTCCTCCAGGCGGCCTCCGCCCGGCTGAGCCGGGCCGGGACCATCGAGGGCATCGGCCGGACCGTGGTCGAGGAGACCCGGCGGATCATCGACTACCACAACGCCCGCGTCTACGTCCTCGAGGGCGGCGACGTCGTGCCGATCGCGTTCGAGGGGACCGTCGGCGCGTATGAGCAGGTCGACTTCGAGGTCCTCCGCTGCAAGCTCGGCGAGGGGTTCACGGGCTGGGTCGCCCAGCGCGGCAAGCCACTCCTCATCAACGACGCCAACCTCGACTCTCGCGGCTCGACGATCCCGGGCACGGACGACGTCGACGAATCGATGCTCGTCGTGCCGATGCGCTACGACGAGGCGACGGTCGGCGTCATCACCCTCTCGAAGCTCGGGCTGCGCCAGTTCGACGACGATGACCTCCGGCTCCTCACGATCCTCGCCGACCAGGCCGCCACGGCCATCGAGTCCGCCCGGCTGCTGGCTCGGACCCAGGACCTCGCCGGCGAGCTGCGGCGGCTGCTCGACATGAGCGCCGAGCTGTCCGAGAGCCTGGACCCGCGGCAGGTCGCCAACCTGATGGCCGGCCATCTCGCCCGCGCCATGGGCGTCGACGAGTGCGCCATCAGCTACTGGGACCGGCCCGCCGGCCGGGTCGACTCGCTCGGCTACTACCCCGAGTCGCGGATCGACACGATGGACCCGTACTACGACGTCTCCGGGTACCCGGAGACCCTGCGCGTGCTCACCCACCAGGAGCCCGTGATCATCGACGTCGACGACCCGCGGGCGGATCGCGCCGAAGTCGAGCTGCTCGTCCACGACGGCAACCACGTCCTCGCGATGCTGCCGCTCGTCGCCAAGGGCCAGGCCATCGGCCTCGTCGAGCTCTTCTCGCGGACGCCGATCACCTGGGACCTCGAGCGGCTGCAGCTGGCCAGGACGATGGCCAACGAGGCGGCGATGGCCCTCGAGAACGCGCGCCTCTACGAGGACGCCCGCAACCGCGCTGACCGCGACCTGCTGACTGGCTTCTACAACCACCGCTTCCTGCACGAACGGCTCGGCGAGGAGGTCGTCCGGGCGCAGCGGGCCCGTCGCCCGCTGAGCGTCCTGATGCTCGACCTGGACGACTTCAAGCTGGTGAACGACACCTTCGGCCACCTCTTCGGCGACCGGGTGCTGACGTGGACGGGGGAGCTGATCCGCTCGACCCTCCGGGCGTCCGACATCCCGGCCCGCTACGGCGGGGACGAATTCGCGATCATCCTGCCCGAGACCGACGCCGCCGAGGCCGCCTCCACGGCGCGGCGCATCCTCGACGCGTTCCGCGACCACCCGTACGTCGGCGAGCAGCGCGGCCCGGTGCCGATCGCCGCATCCATCGGGGTCGCGACCTTCCCCGACGACGGCCGCACCCCGACCGACCTGATCGCGGCCGCGGACCGGGCGCTCTACCGGGTCAAGCGCGACGGCGGCCATGCCGCCGCGGCCGCCTCCGAGGCCGCCTAGGACGAAGGTACTGGTCCCGACCCGGGACCATGGTCCTACTCGGGGGATGGACGGGACGCCTCGGGACTGCCATCCTCCATATCCGACGTGAGCGAACCGAACCTGCGCCCAGGTCGTGACGGAGCGACGACGGACCGACGGATCCGCCGCTCCTGGTGGGTCTTCGCCGGCACGTTCGCCCTCCTCGGATCCCTGCTCGTCCTCCGGCTGCTCGCCGAGCAGGCCCGCCCCCTCGACTGGATCGTCGCGGGCCTCGTCGCCATCGCCGGCCTGGCCGCGCTCCGCCACCACGAAGCCGTCATCGCCCTCGAGCAGGGCCGTCGGGCCGAGGCCGAATCGTTCGCGCGGATCATGTCCGGGCTGTCGCGCTCCGTGTCCGAGGACGCGATCGTCGGCGCCATCGTCGAGGAGCTGGCCGCCGCAAGCGGCGCTGACCACCTGGTGGTCGCCCTGCGCCGCCCCGATGCGCGGGCCCTGCAGGCCACGCTGATCAGCGTCCGCCGGGGTGTGCCGCCGTCGACGACCCTGCTCCCGATCTCGGACCTGTCCGACCCGGTGGACGCCCCGACCCGGGCCAGGACGCCGGTCGCGATCCCCATCGTCGCCGAGGTCGAGGCGGCCGTCCCCGAGCGGGCCGGCGTCCGGGCGGAGGCCCGCGTCCCGGTGGGGGCCGGGAGCCGCTGGAGCGGCTTCGCTTCGAGGGTCAGCGGCATCCCGCAGCGGCTCGACCGCGGCCCCGCCCGGACAGCCGCCGCACCCACGATCGCGGACCTCACCGCGCAGGCGATCGCGGACCGGATAGCGGACCGCGTCCGCGGCGTCTATGGCCTCGGCAACACGCTCGCCGTCCCGCTCATCGCCCGCGACGGGATGGCCGGGGCGATCGTGCTGTCGCGCCGCTCGCCGGAGCCGTGGCCCGAGGCCACCAGGCGGCTGCTCCAGGGCGCCGCCGCGGAAGCGTCCGTCGCCATGTCGCGGGCGGGCTCGCAGCGGACCGCCGAGCTGCACGCCTCGACCGACGCGCTGACCGGGCTCCCCAACCGCCGCTACTTCGACGAGTTCTGCGCGTTGCTGGCCCGCCGTCGCCGGGCCGAGGACGCGGTCGGGGTGCTGATGATCGACATCGACCGGTTCAAGGCCCTCAACGACCGCCACGGCCACGGCGTCGGGGACGAGGTGTTGCGGGCGGTCGGCGGGTCCATCGTCCGCGCGGTCCGCGACGATGACGTCCCGGCGCGCTACGGCGGCGAGGAGTTCGTCGTGCTGCTGCGCAACCCGGGTCCGGCGGTCGCCCTCGAGGTCGGCGAGCGCGTCCGCGCCGCGGTGGCGGGGCTCGACCTGACCGCGCTGCGCCTGCCCTCGGTCACGGTCTCCGTCGGCGTCGCCGTCGCCGAGTACGAGGACGAGCCCATCGGCGACCTCGTCGAGCGGGCCGACCGGGCGCTCTACCGCGCGAAGCGGGCCGGCCGCAACCGGGTCGTCGCCGCGTAGCCGCTACCATCGGGGCGTGACCGACGACCCCGCCGAGCTGACCAACGGCGACCTCGCCCGGATCTTCCACGAGATCGGCGACATGCTCGAGGTCAAGGGCGAGCTCGTCTTCAAGACCGTCGCCTACCACCGCGCCGCGGACGCCATCGGGCGCAGCCCGGTCGACCTCGTCGCGGCCTACCGCTCCGGCACGCCGCCGCGGATCCCGGGCGTCGGCGCTGCGATCAGCGACAAGGTCGCCGAGCTGGCCACGACCGGGCGGCTCGCGTACCACGAGCGGCTCAAGGCCGAGATCCCGCCCGGCCTGGTCGACCTGCTGCGCATCCCGGGCCTCGGCCCCAAGACCGTCCGCCAGCTCCACGAGGAGCTGGGCATCGCCTCGATGGACGAGCTGCGCGCGGCCGCCGAGGGCGGGCGCCTGCGCGGCCTGCGCGGCATGTCGGCCAGGACCGAGGTGCTCGTGCTCGAGGGCATCGCCCGGCTCGACGCGAACCCGGGCCGGATGCTGCTCGACAAGGCCGAGGGCTACGTCGACGACATGATCGCGGCCCTGGCCAGCACGCCGGGCGTCCGCCGCCTCGAGCCCGCCGGCTCGTTCCGGCGTCGCAAGGAATCGATCGGCGATCTCGACCTGCTCGCCGAGACCGACGACGCGGCGAGCCTGATCGGGCGGTTCACGGGTCTCGGCGTCGTCGACCATGTCGTGAACCAGGGCGGCTACAAGGCCGCGGTCCGGCTGCTGCGCGGCCCGCAGGTGGACCTGATGATCATGCCGCCCGGCGAGGCCGGCACGTATCTCGTCCACTTCACCGGCTCCAAGGAGCACAACGTCCGCTTGCGGGCGATGGCCCGCGACCAGGGCTGGAGCCTCTCGGAGAAGGGCTTCCTGCGCATCGGCGAGGACGGCGCGCCGCTGACCGGCGACGCCGCGGAGCTGCGCACGGTCGCGACCGAGCCCGAGGCCTACGCCTTCCTGGGCCTGCCCTTCATCGAGCCCGAGCTGCGCGAGGACGGCGGCGAGATCGAGGCCGCGCTGGCCGGTCGGCTGCCGGCACTGATCGCCCTGGCCGACCTGCGCGGCGACCTGCACAGCCACTCCGACTGGTCCGACGGGACGCACGCCATCGAGGTCATGGCCGAGGCCGCCCGGCGGCGCGGCTACGCCTACCAGGTGCTGACCGACCACTCGCAGTCGCTG
The DNA here is from genome assembly GCA_963813335.1 of uncultured Chloroflexia bacterium. Taxonomy (GTDB): domain Bacteria; phylum Chloroflexota; class Limnocylindria; order Limnocylindrales; family CSP1-4; genus SPCO01. Next base: position 47,532 of record CAWEYL010000003.1, on the reverse strand, counting down.
GCGATCGCCCGCGGGCTCACGCCCGAGCGCGTCGCCGAGCAGCGCGAGATCATCGCCGCGCTGAACGCGCGGTTCGCCGCCGAGGAGGCGGCCGGGACCGCGCCCCCGAGACCCCGCCCGGCGGCTTCCGGCTGCTCCACGGCTGCGAGCTGGAGATCCGCGCCGATGGCGACCTCGACTACGAGGACGACCTGCTTGCCGGCTTCGACCTCGTCGTCGCCTCGCTGCACGTCTCCCGGCGCCAGCCGCGGGCCGAGCTGACCAGGCGGACGCTCACCGCGATCCGCAGCCCGCATGTCGACGTCATCGCCCACCCCGCCGGCCGGATGATCGACACCCGCGACGACCTCGACCTCGAGTGGGACCAGGTCTATGCCGAGGCCGCGCGGACCGGGACCGCGCTCGAGATGAACGGCTCGCCGCACCGACTCGACCTCGCCGTCGAGCGCGCCCGTCGCGCGGTCGCCGACGGCTGCCTCCTCTCGATCGACTCCGACGCGCACCGCACCGACGAGCTGGACTACGTGCGCTGGGGGATCAGCCAGGCGCGGCGGGCCTGGGTCGAGCCCGCGAACGTCGTGAACACCCGCGATCGCGCCGCGCTGCTCGCCTGGGCGGGCTCGAAGCCGGAGCGGACATGACCGCCTCGCGTACCATCCCGGCGATGGACGAGCGGAACGCCCGACGCGACCTGGCCCTCGCCGCGGTGACGATCGTCGGGCTGTCGCGCCTGCTCGAGCCGCCGGCACTGTGGCTGGTCGCCGTCCTGCTGCTGATCGCGATGCTGTTCGGCACGCTCCAGGTGCTGGCGGACCTGCTCCCGCCGTCCGAGGCCGCGGCGGGCGTGCCGATCGAGTCGCTGATCCTGCCCTCGGTGTCCGCGGTCGCCTGCCTCGGGGCGATCCGCCTGGTCCCGTTCGGCCTGTGGCTGGCGCCGGCGCTGCTGCTCACCGCGTACCTCGTCTCGCGCTCGCTCGCGCTCGAGGCGCGGATCCACCTCGCCCCCGAGGGGATCTCGGACGCCGACCGGACCTCCGTGCTCATCACGATCCTGGTCGTGGCGTTCATCGGTTTCACCGGGATCGCCGCGATCGTCCCGGGCGGGCTCGCCCAACCGGTGGGCTCGGGCGCGACCCCCAAGCCGATCCCGGAGGGCAGCCTCCTGATCCTGGCCGCGGGCGACGCGGTGATCGCCTTCCTGCTCGGATATCGGGCGGCGGCGTTGCGGCTGACCAACCTGCGCGACGCCTTCTGGTCCGCGCTGACCTATGCCGCCGCCATCGCGATCGGCGCTGCCGCCATCCGGGCGATGGCCATCCCGCGATTGATCGGCCCGGCGCTTCTCACGCTTGCCTTCTACCTGTGGGATGCGGTCCATGGCTCCTCGCCCGCGCGCCGCCGCGACATCACCTGGCTGTGGCAGATCGTGCTGCTGGCCGTGCTCGGGGCCATCGTGATCGCCTGGAACCTGCTGCTCCGCGGCTAGCGGCGCACCGGGCGCCGGGCGGCCCAGCCGCAGGACGCGCCCGGTCGCGGATCCCGTGCCCACGTGGCCGACCCGGCACGACGTTCACCGGCAGAACGTTATGGCCGATCCGGCCTTGCCCGAGCGCGAACCCGGCCGGCAGGAGCGGCGATCGCCAGCGGTTTCACGCACGGATCCATCGCGGCGCGGACGTCGGGGATCGGCGGACCTGCCGGTCCGCTCCTGAGATCGGCCCTAACGTTCTCCTCATGAGCATCCTGCCCGGTTAGGCCCGGTCCGCAGGAGTCCCGATGGGCAACGTGCCAGGCGCCCACCAGACCGACCTCCGACCACCCGGACGTTTGACGTCCCGGCCGCCCGGTGGTAGAAAGCCTTGCTTGCGCCGCGGCCGCCGCGCGCTCCCTCCGATGACCCGCGCCCGGGTCCGCCGCGCCCCGAAAGGACGTACGCCCTCGTGACCTTCCCCGACGTCGAGACCCAGGCCCAGAGCCCCGTCAACCTCACGCGCACGAAGCGCCAGCTGGCGGACCAGGCGATCGCCCAGGCGTCGGCGGCCCAGTGGGCCGATGCCGCCGCCACCAACCGCAAGCTCCTCGAGCTCGGCCCGGACGCCGAGGCGGAGAACCGCCTCGCGAAGGCCCTCTGGGAGCTGGGCGAGCTCGGCTCGGCCCGCGAGCACTACCAGACGGCGCTGGCGCTCGACCCCACCAACCGGATCGCCGAACGGAACATCGACCGGCTGAAGATGCTCCTCGTGGCCGCCGGCGAGAAGACGGTCCCGGCCCAGGAGGGCAGCAAGGCGCCGGTCTCGATCTTCGTCGAGGAGACCGGCAAGACCGGGTTCGCCTTCCTGACCGATCTCGCCACGCCACGCGAGCTGGCCCAGATCAACCCGGGCGACAACGTCGAGCTGATCCCCGAGGGCAACCGCCTGATCGCGATCAGCAACGGCAAGCGCATCGGCGTGGTCGAGCCGCGCGTGGCGGCCCGCCTGCTCAAGCTCATGGCCGATGGCAACAAGTACGCCGCGGGCGTGACCTCGCTCGGCGACAAGGACGTGCGGATCATCATCCGCGAGGTCTTCCAGGACCCGCGCAACTACGGCAAGGTCAGCTTCCCGACCGCCGCCAAGTCGACCGACCTGCGCCCGTACACCAAGGGCACCCTCGTCCGCGAGGAGATGGACCTCGAGGAGGACCTCGAGGACGACGACGAGGACGACGAGATCGAGGACCTCGATCGCGTGCTCCCGCCCGAATCGACCACGGACGAGGCCTTCGAGGAGGAGCCGGACGAGCTCGACGAGCCGTAAGGCCGTCGAGCCGGCGGGCCGCGAGGGCTACGCCGGACCGGACCATCGCACTGGACATCCCGCGCGGACCATCCGCTAGCATCGTCCGATGAGCGGCCGCGCCTCGCCCTCCGACAACGAGCCCGGGTTCTCCCTCCCGGCGTTCGAGCGAGCGGCGCCGCCACCGCCACCGGCCCTCGTCGCCTCGCGCATCGACCTGTATTCGAGCGCCGGTGACGTCGTCGCCGACCTGTTCGGCCGTGGCGGCTGGGTGGCCCGCGCGGCCGTCGACCGGCAGCGCCGGGCGATCTCCCTCGAATCGAGCCCGCTGACCCGCGTCCTCGCCGACGTCGTCCTGCGCCCGCCCGATGTCCGCCACCTCGACGCCGCGTTCCAGGGCGATGGCGGCGTCGCCCCGCCGGGAGTCGAGCCTCAAGGTCTCCCTCGGCGACCTGTACGCCACGCGCTGCGCGACGTGCTCGCGGACGCTCGTCATCGACGAGATCTCGTGGGCCGTCGACCCGACCGCGGAGCCCGGTTCCGCAGCGGCCGAGCCGCGACCGGTCGCCCGGCACTACCGCTGCACGGTCTGCCGCGACCAGCGGGGCGGCAGCGAGCAGCGCCAGGCGCCGCTCGACGAGGAGGACCTCGTCCGGCTCCACGCCGATGTCGGCCTCGAGGCGGTCCGCGCGGGCCTGCGCAGCCGGTTCCCGGCCGTCCACGGGGCCGAGGACCTGGTCGACGAGCTGCTCGCCCTGCATACGCCGCGCCAGCTGGTGGGCCTGGCGGCGATCATCGACCGGATCGAGAGCGACCTGCGGGCCGCGCCCGTGCTCGCGGCGCTGCGGCTCGCCTTCCTGCACTCGATCCTCCCGGCGAGCCGCCTGACGCTCGGGCCGGGGCGGACGGCGCCGCTGCGGATCGTCGGCGGCCACGTGAAGCTGCCCGCGGCCGACGAGTGGCGCGAGCGCAACCCGTGGCTCGCCTTCGAGGATGCGGTCCGTCTCGTGCGCGGGTTCGTCCAGCGGCTCGAGGGCGGCGCCCTCGGCCCGCTGCAGGCGCGCCTCGGCGAGGACCTGCGCAGCCTGGGGGAGGGGACCGCCACCGCGGTCCTGGCGCTGTCGAGCCCCTCGGGGTTGCGGCTGCTCCAGGACGAGCCCGCGCCCGGGGGTCGCGGCCTGCCGGCGCCGCGGCTCCGGCTCGTGCTCGGCCAGCTCCCGGTCCGCCCGAGCATGGAGCGGCTGTCGGCCGCCTATCACGCGACCTCGTGGGTCCTCGGGCACGAGGCCGCGGTCCTGCTGCCGATCGACGCGCTGAGCGGGACCTCGCTGCGGCCGCCGTGGAGCTGGCAGGCGGCGACCATCGGGCGCTCCCTCGAGGCGACGACCCCGGTCATGGCCCGTGACGGGCGGGCGGTCTTCCTCGTGGACGGCGGCCCCGAGGCCCTCGCCGCGGCCGTCCTGGGCGGCGCCGGGGCCGGCTACCGGCTCGTCAGCGCACGGCTGGCGGACGGCGACGACGACATCGGCGGGTCCGTCGAGTTCCTGCCGCCGGGCGCCGCCCGGCCGCCGGCGCCGCGGACGCGAGGGAATGTGACGCTCCCGCCGATCCCGGGCGGGTCCGGCGACCCCGACCTGGTCCCGGGCCCCGGCCTCTTCTCCGCGCCGGAGCGGTTCGACCAGCGGCCGTTCTCGCCGGCCGAGGCGGCCAAGACCGTGACCGAGGTCGCGGTCGAGACCTTGCGCGCCCGCGGCGAGCCGGCCCGCTACGAGCGGTTGCTCGGCGAGGTGCTCGTCGGCCTCGACCGCGCCGGGCAGCTCCGCCGGCTCGCGACGCTCGAGCCCGCGGCCGACGAGGAGATCGGGGCCCCCGGGACGGCGACCGCGCTCGCCGAGCCACCGAACGAGGACCGCCCGGGTGCGACGGAGCCCGGCGAGGGCGGCACCTGGACCGCCGGTCCCGCCCGACCGGACGGGTCCGCCGAACGAGCCGCCGGCGCCCCGCCGAGCGAGCCGGTCGCCCCGCCCCGGATCGCCAGCGCCCGCAAGCCAGCGCCGGATCCGGTCGACCGGCTCCTGGCGCTGGTCCGCGACGAGATGAGCCGGCCGACCAACGCCCGCCTCCAGGAGATCGAGCCGGGCCGCTGGTGGCTGGGCGACCCGGCCGACCGCGAGGCTGCCGCGGTCCCGCTCGCCGACCGCGTGGAATGGGCGGTCTTCAGCCTGCTCTCGACGGCGGGCCCGCTCTCGGAGCTGGCGTTCTTCGACCGGATCGCCGACCCTCTTCACCGGTCACGACCTGCCCGACGAGGGGCTCGTCCGCGCCTGCCTCGAGAGCTACCGCAGCATGGCCAGCACCCCGGACCGCCTGGTCACCGGCGAGGACCTCCTGCGGCGCAGCCACGAGCACACCGCGCTCCTGGCCGAGCTCGCCGACGCCGGCCACCGCCTGGGGATGCGCATCTGGCTCGCCCGCCGCGAGCAGACGCGGCGGATCGATGGCGAGCTCCTCGGCGACCGGCTCGACGGCCGCGAGCAGCGTGCCTACCTGGGCGGCATCAGCCGGGCGTCGGAGGAGCTCGGCGACGTCGACTGCATCTGGTACATCCGCGGCAAGGTGGCGCTCCTGTGGGAGGTCGAGTGGACCGCGATGCTGGGCGAGCCGCTGCTGCGCCGCCACGACCGGATCCCGGCCGACGATTCGCTGGTGCGCTTCCTCGTCATCGCGCCCGAGCGGACCGAGCTGGTCCGCTACAAGCTGGACCGCTCGCCGCTGCTGCGCGCCGCGCTCGAGAACGGCGGGTTCAATATCATCAAGTCGAACCACCTGGGCCGGTTCCTCGCCGCCGAGCAACCGGACCTGGCCGATCTGGAGCCGCTCCTCGGCCTCGACCCGATGATCGAGCGCCGCGGCGACCAGATGCCGCTCTTCGGCGGCTGACCCGACGAGTGTCTCGCAGCCGACATGGCGGCCGTCCCGCACGCGGTACGCTGTCGTCCCCGGTGGCCCTTGCCGACGCCTGACGCGCGCGCCCGTACCCAGGAGGATCCGAGAACCGTGGCATCGACCGATCCGCTCGCCGCACCCGTCGACGACCTCGCCGACCGCTACTGGGAGGCGACCCTCGCCCTCGAGCCGACGATCGCCACCGTTTACGGCGACCCGCGCTACGCGGACCGGCTGCCCGACCCGGGGCCGGACGGCCGCGCGGCGCTCCGCTCGCTGATGGAGCGCACGGCCGCCGAGGCCGAGGCCATCCCGATCGACGGCCTGCCGACGGAGGCGCGCATCACCCGCGACATGCTGCTGGTCATCGCCGCGCTCCACCTGGAGGAGGACCAGCAGCACCTCGAGCAGCTCAGGGTCGTGGACCAGATGGGCGGGCCGCAGCAGCTGCTGCCGCAACTGACCCAGTTCCAGCCCGCCGACACCCCCGAGCGCTTCGAGGCGTTCGTGGCCCGGCTGCATGCCTATCCCACTTTCATGGCCGCCAACGCCCAGCTGCTGCGCGACGGGCTGGCGTCCGGCCTGACCGCGCCGCGCATCGTCACCGAGCGGACCATCGCCCAGATCGAGCGGATGCTCGCCGTCCCGATCGATCAGGCCATCGTCCCGTCGATGGTCAAGGTGGCATCGGAGGCGGACCGTGAGCGGATCCGCGAGATCGTGCGCGACGTGGTCGTGCCCGCGGACGCCGCCTTCCTCGACACGCTTCGCGGCGAGTACCGCTACGCCAGTCGCGAGGAGCCGGGCATCTGGTCGGCGCCCGACGGCGACACCATCTACCGGACCCAGATCCGCAGCTGGACCACCCTCGAGCTCGACCCGGCGGAGGTCCACCGGATCGGCCTCGAGGAGCTCGAGTCGATCGAGGAGGAGCGCCGCGAGATCGCGTCCGCCGCCGGGTTCGGCGACGACACGGCCGCATATCGCGCCGCCCTCGACGACGACCCTCAGAACACCCCGTCGACCAAGGCCGAGCTCGTCGGCCGCGCCGAGGAGGACATCGAGCGGGCCATGGCGATCGCGCCGCGGTACTTCGGCGTGCTGCCGAAGTCCGCCTGCGAGGTCCGCGCGGTCGAGGAGTACAAGGAGCGCGACGCGCCGTTCGCCTACTACTTCCCGCCGGCGGCCGATGGCTCGCGGCCGGGGATCTACTACGCCAACGGCTACGACCTGCCGAGCCGCAAGTACTCGAAGCTGGGCTCGACGACGTACCACGAAGCGGTCCCCGGCCACCACTTCCAGATCGCCCTCGAGATGGAGAACCCCAACCTCATCCCGTTCCGCCGCCTCGGCGTGCGCAGCGTCGGCGGGGCGTATGTCGAGGGCTGGGGCCTCTACAGCGAGCGCCTGGCCGACGAGATGGGCCTCTTCCGCAACGAGGCCGAGCGCTTCGGGATGCTCGACGCCCAGGCGTGGCGCGCGGCCCGGCTCGTGGTCGACACCGGATTGCATGCGCTGCGCTGGCCGCGCCAGCGCTCGGTGGACTTCCTCCGCTCGGCCGGCCTGTCGGTGACGGACGCCGAGATCGAGACCGACCGCTACATCTGCTGGCCCGGCCAGGCCCTGACCTACAAGATCGGCCAGCGCGCCATCGAGGCGCTGCGCCGCGAGATCGGCGCGCGCGACGGGTCGGCGTTCGACCTGCGCGCCTTCCATGACGCGGTCCTCGGCCATGGCTCCATGCCGCTGGCCACCCTGCGCAGCGAGCTCCCCACGTGGGTGGCCACCCCGGCCTGACGAGCCGCCGAGGACGGGCCTCGACGACCGCTAGGAGTCGAAGCCGATCCCCAGGGCGTCGAGCGTCCGCAGGATGACCGAGCGGCGCCCTTCCTCGCGGTCCGCGCGGTCGAGCTCGCGGCGCACGGTGTCGACCGCGATCGAGCGGATGGGCTCGGGCGGGAACGGGAACGGCGGGCTGCTCACGATGCGGAGCCGCAGGCGGTCCTCGTCGGGCCGCAGCAGGATGTCCCGGACCACGCCGGCCGCCCAGCGGCTGGTCCCGACGCCCAGGCCGGTGTAGCCGAGCGCGTAGGTGACCCGGCCGCCCATGGTCTGGCCGAAGGTCACCGTGAAGCGCGAGGTCGTGTCGATCGCGCCGCCCCAGCGGTACGGGAAGGCCAGGCCCTCGAGCTGCGGGAACGCGCGGAAGAACTGCGCCTCGAGCTTCTCGAACGTCGCCGGCCGGCGGTCGAGCTCCGGCCCGACCCGGCTGCCCGGGTAGTGGATGGCGTCGTAGCCGCCCCACAGGATCCGGTCGTCGGCGGTGAGGCGGAAGTAGTGGAACTGGTTGTTCGCGTCCGACAGGCCCTGGCGCCGCGCCCAGCCGATGGCGCGCCGCTCGTCGGGCGCCAGCGGCTCCGAGACCAGGACGTAGTCGTAGACCGGCACGAACTGCGATGACAGGCGGCGCAGCCAGCCCGAGTAGGCCGAGGTGGCCACGACGACCTGCCCTGCCCGCACCGTCGCTCCCGCGGCCGTCCGGACCAGGACGCCGCCGGCCCGGCGTTCCAGGCGGGCGACCCTCGTCCCCTCGTGCACCCGGACGCCGCGCTCGCGTGCCACTCGCGCGATCCCGCGGCAGAGCGCCGCCGGGTCGAGCACCACGTCGCGACCGGGCGGCCGGTACAGCCCTGCCTGCCAGAGCGGGGAGTGGATCTCCGCCTGCACGGCGTCGCGGTCGAGGAACTCGAGGTGCTCGCCGTGCGCGGCCGCCTCGTCCACCCAGGCGCGGAACTCCTCGACCTGGTGCGGCTGGTCGGCGAGGGCCAGGGTGCCGGTCTCCTCGAGGTCGCACTCGATCGCGTGCTCGCGGGTGAACGCGATCAGCCCCTGCAGGTTGTCGATCCCCTCGCGCTCGAGCCGCTCGAGCTCGTCGGGGAAGTGGCGGATCCCGTTGGCCAGTCCGTGGGTCAGGCTGGCCTCGCAGAAGCCGCCGTTGCGGCCGCTGGCCCCGAAGGCGACGGTCTCGGCCTCGAGGACGGCGATCCGCAGGCCCGGGTCCGTGTCGGTCAGGGCGATCGCGGTCCACAGGCCGGTGAAGCCGCCTCCGACGATGGCGACGTCCACGTCGAGCGCGTCGCCGGCCACGAGCTGGGGATCCATGACCGGGGACGGGCCGCGCAGCCAGTAGCTGACCGGTTCGGCGGGGTCGCGGCGATGGGTGGCGTCGGGCCGCGTGGTCACGTCGGCCATGGTGACACGGCCCGCCGGGCCGGATGCGCGATCGGCGCTCCGGCACGCATCCCGTCGGGGACGGACCTGCAGCCGCCGTGATTCGCACGGTTCGCAGCCATCTCGTACGAATGTCGCGTTGACGCTGGCCTGAGCCGTATGGCACGATGCCCGGGTTCCGTCCCGTATCGCGCAACGCCCGTCCCACGCCGCGGGTCGTCGCGCGGCCCGAACCCGCAGCTGAGGACCTTCATGGCCACCGAACCCGCCGCCCGAACCGTCCCACCGCTCCGACGAGAGCAGCAGCACGCCATGTACCGGCGCGCGCTCGCCGTGATGCCCGGCGGCACGGACTCGAACTTCCGCGCCTGGGGTGAGGACACGATCTATGTCGATCGCGGCCAGGGCGGGATGGTCTGGGACCAGGACGGCAACGAGTTCATCGACCTGCGCATGGGCTACGGCCCGGTGATCCTCGGCCACGGCGACCCCCGGGTCGACGACTACGTCAACGAGCGCATGCGCCGCGGCGTCAGCTTCAGCCTGACGACCGAGGACGAAGTCAGGGCGATGGAGCTCGTTTGCGAGCTCACGGGCTGGGTCGAGCAGGCGCGCATGACCGTGTCGGGCACCGAGGCGACGATGCACGCGATGCGCATCGCCCGGGCGTACACGGGGCGCGAGAAGATCGTGAAGTTCGAGGGCCAATACCACGGCGTCCACGACTACGCGCTGATCAGCGTCTCGCCGGACGACATGTCCGAGCTCGGCGACGAGGACAACCCCGTCCGCCTGGCCTGGGGTCGCGGCATCCCCGGCGCCGTCGCGGACACGATCATCCCGGCGCGCTACAACAACATCGACTTCCTGCGCCGCCTGTTCGAGCGCGAGGGCGACCAGATCGCGGCGGTCATCGTCGAGCCGGTGCTCGGCAACGCCCAGGGGATCATGCCCAAGCCCGGGTTCCACCAGGCGATGCGAGCGCTCACCCAGGAGTTCGGGATCCTGCTGATCTTCGACGAGGTCAAGACCGGCTTCCGCTTCGCGCGCGGCGGCGCGGCCGAGTTCTTCGGCATCAAGCCGGACCTCGCGACCTACGCCAAGGCGATGGGCAATGGCTATCCGGCAGCGGCATTCGGCGGCCGGGCCGAGGTCATGAGCGTCCTCCCCGACAAGGTCAGCCACGGCGGCACGTACGCCGGGAACCGGGTGGCCGCCGCGGCCGCGGTGAAGACGCTCTCGATCATCAAGGAGACGGACGCCCTCGAGACCGTCCACGCGACCGGCCGGCGCATCCAGGACGGCCTGCGCGAGATCCTCAACCCGACCGGGCTGCCGTACCACTTCACCGGGCACCCCTCGATGTTCGGGATCATGTTCCGTGAGGAGGAGGCGACCGAGTACCGCGACTGGGCCACCACGGACCACGAGCTGTACGACGCCATCGCCATCGGCATGCACGCCCGTGGCGCGATGCCGGAGCCCGACTCGCGCGAGCCGTGGTTCATGTGCGAGGCGCACGCCGGCGGCGACACGGTCGACCGGATCGTCTCGATCTTCGCCGATTCGCTCGACGCCGCGCTCGAGGCCCGCGCCCACGGTGCCCCGCCACCCCATCCCCACGGCGGCATGGCCGCCCCGGCCGCGGGCTGAGCGGGGCCACGATGGTGCTTGACGGGAACGCGGTCCGCTCGGTCGACCGGGCCGCGGCGCTCCTGCTGGCCCTCGGCGACAGCCAGGGCGAGGCCGGCGTGACCGAGCTGGCGCGCCGACTCGGCCTGCACAAGTCGACCGCCTCGCGGCTGCTCGCGACGCTCCAGAAGCGGGGCCTCGTCGAGCAGGACGGCGAGACGGGCAAGTACCGCCTCGGCTTGGTCGTCATCCGGCTCGCCGAGCGTGCTGAGCGGACGCTCGACCTGCGCGGCATCTCGCTGCCCGAGCTCGAGCGGCTTGCCCGCCTCACCCATGAGACGACCGGACTGGGCGTCCTCGACGGCGACTCGATGCTCGCGGTCGCCCAGGCGGACGGCCCCAACCTGATCGCGGTCGGCGACTGGACCGGTCGGGCGACGCCGCTCCACTGCGTCGCGTCGGGCAAGGTCCTGCTGGCGGCCCTCGCCGAGCGCGAGGTGCTCCGCATCGTCCGGCGCGGCCTCGCCAGCTACACGGAGCGGACCATCACGCAGCTCGAGCCGCTGCTCGAGGAGCTGGCGCGCATCCGCCGCCGCGGGTACGCCACCGCCATCGGCGAGTACGAGCTGGGCCTCAACGCCGTCGCCGCACCGGTGCACGACGCCCGTGGCAACGTCATCGCCGCCGTCGACATCTGGGGTCCCGCGTTTCGCCTGACCCCGCGGCGCGTCCCGGAGCTCGCGGCGCAGGCGCGCGAGGCCGCCGCGGCTATCTCGGTCCGCCTCGGCGGCACCGCCCCCGACCGCCCGACGCCCCAGCCGGTCTCCGCCACGGCCTGACGCCCGGCCGACGCGGCCCACGCGCTACGCTGTCGTCGTGCCCGACCTGGACAAGCCGCCCTGGAGCGACCTCGTCGCCTGGATCAAGGCCGAGGTGCTGCCGCTCCTGCTCATCGTGGTCGTCGCGGTCATCGCGCTGCGACTCGCCCGGATCTTCGTGCACGGCATCGTCAAGACGCTGCTCGACCGGGAGACCACCGAGGGGACGGCCCAGGAGCTGAGCGCCGTCGAGATCGCCAAGCGGATGGATACGCTCGATGCCCTCCTCGGCAACGCCCTCCGCTTCTTCATCCTCGTCATCGCCGGCTTGATGATCATGGGCGAGCTCGGGCTCAACATCGGGCCCGCGCTCGCGGGCCTCGGGGTCGTCAGCATCGCGGTCGGCTTCGGGGCGCAGAGCATGGTCCGCGACTACCTCAATGGCGCGCTCATCCTCGTCGAGAACCAGTACGCGAAGGGTGACGTCGTGCGCATCGGCGGGGTGGCGGGCACGGTCGAGGACTTCACCCTGCGGCGCACGACGCTGCGCGACCTCGACGGCATCGTCCACACCGTGCCCAACGGCGAGGTCAAGGTGGCCTCCAACCTGACCCGGGTCTGGTCGCGGATCAACCAGGACGTGACCGTGGCCTACGGCACCGACATCGACAAGGCGATCGAGGTGGTCGACGCGGTCGGCCGCGAGATGGCCGCCGAGCCGCTGTGGCATCGGCGGATCCTCGAGGCGCCGCGCGTCGAGCGCGTCGAGGCCCTCGCCGAGCACGGCGTCACGCTCAAGATCCTGGGCAGCGTGCGGGCGCCCGACCAGTGGGCCGCCAGCGGCGAGCTGCGCAAGCGCCTGCTCGCCGCGTTCACCGCCAACGGCATCGAGATCCCCCGCCCGCAGCGCGTCGTGCTGGCGCGTGAGCCGGGTCCGTTCGCGGACGCCGCGACCACCGAGGCCGGCCCCAGCGACGACGACCTGCTCCCCGACGAGTAGGCGTCCGCGCACCGCGAGTCCGGAGCGCGCCGGACCGGTCCGCCGGGCGGCTGGCTAGAATGGGGCGACCGTCGTAGCAGGAGGCCACGTGAGCGTCGATCCCACTCAGTCGTCGCCGGAGATCGAGAACCTCCTGGCCGAGACGCGCTCGTTCCCGCCCGAAGCCGGGTTCACCGCCCAGGCCAACGCGAAGGCCGACCTGTACACCGAGGCCGAGGCGGACTTCGAGGCGTTCTGGGCGAGACTCGCGCGCGACCGCATCGACTGGTTCGAGCCGTTCCACACGACGCTCGAATGGGACCTGCCGTTCTCGAAGTGGTTCACGGGCGGCAAGCTCAACATCAGCTACAACTGCCTCGACCGGCACGTCGCCAACGGCCTCGGCGACAAGGTCGCGTACCACTGGATCGGCGAGCCCGGCGACACCCGGACGCTGACCTTCGCCGACCTCCTGCGCGAGGTATCGAAGACCACGAACGCGCTCAAGGAGCTCGGCATCGGGACCGGCGACCGGGTCGCGATCTACATGCCGATGATCCCCGAGCTGCCGATCGCGATGCTCGCCTGCGCGCGCCTCGGGGCTCCGCACACGGTCATCTTCGGCGGGTTCAGCGCCGAGGCGCTGTCGGACCGCATCAACGACGCCGAGGCGAAGCTGGTGATCACCGCCGACGGCGGCTGGCGGCGCGGCAAGCCGGCGGCGCTCAAGCCGGCCGTCGACGAGGCGCTGGCGCTCACGCCGACGATCGAGCACACGCTGGTCGTGCGGCGGCTCGGCGACGACCTCCCGGGCGGCACCGCGATGGTCGACGGCCGCGACGTCTGGTGGCACGACATCGTCGCCCGCCAGTCAGAGGACTGCCCCGCGGTCCCGCTCGACTCCGAGCACATGCTCTACCTGCTCTACACGTCGGGGACCACGGCCAAGCCCAAGGGGATCATGCACACGACCGCGGGCTACCTGCTCGGGGCCAGCTTCACCCACGAGATGGTCTTCGACGTCAAGCCCGACGACGTCTACTGGTGCGCCGCCGACGTCGGCTGGGTCACCGGCCACAGCTACATCGTCTACGGGCCGCTGGCGAACGCGACGACCGGGATCCTGTACGAGGGCACGCCCGACACGCCGTCGTGGGAGCGCTGGTGGCAGATCATCGAGCAGTACAAGGTCTCGATCCTGTACTGCGCCCCCACCGCCATCCGCGCCCACATGAAGCAGGGCCCGCAGTACGCCCAGGCCCATGACCTCAGCTCGCTCCGCGTCCTCGGCTCGGTCGGCGAGCCGATCAACCCCGAGGCCTGGCTGTGGTACCAGGAGCACATCGGCCGCGGCACGGTCCCGATCGTCGACACGTGGTGGCAGACCGAGACGGGCATGATCATGATCACGCCGCTCCCCGGGGTGACCGCCACCAAGCCGGGCAGTGCCACGTTCCCGTTCCCGGGCATCGCCGCGGACGTCGTCGACGGCAACGGGGACAGCGTGCCGCTGGGCGGCGGCGGCTACCTCGTCCTGAAGCGCCCGTGGCCGGCCATGCTGCGCGGCATCTACGGCGATCCGGAGCGTTACCACCAGACGTACTGGAGCCGCTTCCCAGGCATGTACTTCGCGGGCGACGGCGCCAAGCGCGATGCCGACGGCTACCTCTGGCTGCTCGGCCGCGTCGACGACGTGATGAACGTGTCCGGCCACCGCATCAGCACGATCGAGGTCGAGTCGGCGCTGGTCGACCACCAGTCCGTGGCGGAGGCCGCGGTGGTCGGCAAGAACGACCCGATCACCGGCCAGGCGATCTTCGCCTTCGTCATCCCGAAGGTCGGCGTGGACGCGAACGAGGCGCTCGCGGCCGAGCTGCGCGAGCACGTCGCCAAGGTCATCGGCCCGATCGCCAAGCCGAAGTTCCTGATGTTCACGCCGGACCTGCCGAAGACGCGGTCGGGCAAGATCATGCGCCGGCTGCTGCGCGACATCGGCGAGGGGCGGGCCCTCGGCGATACCACGACCCTCGCCGACGTGGGCGTGGTCGAGACGATCCGGACCAAGTCCGGGACCGCGGAGGAGTGACGTGCCGTTCGATTTCCTGAAGCGCAGGAAAGACGAGCCGGCCGCCGAGCCGGCGCCGTCGGCCGCGCCCGCCGCAGCTCCCGGACGGGGCATCGCGTTCGACGCGGTGACCGAGGAATGGCGCCTGACGGGCCGGATGGACGTCGACGGCCGCCTCTCGGACGTCCTCAACAAGCGCGAGTCCGTGCCCATCGACGACGTCCGCTGGGCCCCGGTCGACGGCTCCGGGCCGATGACGGAGGCGCCGGGCCTGCGGGCCATCGACCCCTACGACCTGATCCTCGTGCTCGCCGGCGAGACGACGCTGCCGCCGATGACCGAGGACGAGAAGACGGCCCACCGGATCCACAAGGTCCGCTACGACCTCGCGCTCGAAGCCCCGCCGTACAGGGTGGTCGGGACCGTCTACCTCTATCCGGGGACGGACCCGTCGCGGCTGCTCGACCGCTCGGGCGACATGTTCATCCCGGTCACCGACGCCAGGGCCATGCTCGGAAACGACGCGATCGACGGCGGCGAGGCGACCGTCATCCTGTTGAACCGGTTCTACCTGCGCGGGGTGGACCAGGTGGACAGCATGGCCGGCGAGCGCGCGCAGCCGTTGCCCGACCTGACACCGGGCGGTCCGGGGGGCGGGTAGCCCCGCGGCGAGATGCTCGTGACCGGCGGGAGCCGCCGGGATCAGGCGCTCGCGGCTTCCTTCTGGCGGGCGAATATTCGCATCGCCGGCTTGGCCGCGGCCGTCGTCGGCGCCACGCCGAAGAGCGCGTCGGCCAGGTTGTCGAAGTCGGCGGTGACCCGTTCCTTGGGGAACATCTCGGCGACCGTCCGGCCCTCATTGGCCGCTCGGACGAAGAGCAGTCCGCCGGAGCGGACCAGCGCGATGGCCGGCATGCCGACGGTCCGCTCGATGTCGGCGACGGAGACCCCGCTGTTGGCGCGGTTGATCAGCAGGGCGATCTTCTCGCGGCAGCCCAGCGTGATCGAGACGTCGCGGAACTGGACCGCGGCGCGCAGCGCGGGGACGTCCGGGGTGACCGGCACGAGGATCTTGTCGGCGAGCTCGAAGATGGCTTGGTTGATCGCGCTGTACGACGGGTGCAGGTCGATGATGATCACGTCGTAGGAGCCGCGCGCCGCATTGATCTCAGCCGAGACGCGGGACGGGTCGAGCAGCTCCATGTTGAGCGGCGAATTGGTCAGCGAGATCACCTTCATCCCGGAGCCGTGCGCGGACGCGATGTCCATCAGCGCCTCGGGATGGCCGCCCTCGGCCTCGTCGCGCCAGCTGTCGGACACGCTGCGGACCGCCTCGATGGCGAGCGACGTGCTGACGTGGCCGGTGACGGTGTCGGCGTCGATGAGCAGCACCGAGCGACCGCGCCGCGTCTGCAGGACGGCGGCCAGGTTCGTGGCGATGGTCGTCTTGCCGACGCCGCCCTTCGGGTTGAATACGGCGATGACGGTCGCGCGGCGCGAGGTCCAGCCCTCGCCCATGTCGCCGTTCTGGAGGATCGGCCCGCTGCCGTCGTCGACCGTCTGGCTGCGGATGCACATCGCCTCGATGCGCCAGCGGATCGATTCGGCATCGAGCGGGCGGGTCAGGTACTCGTCGTCGGCGCCGTGCGAGCTGCCCGTCCAACGCTCGAACGAGCTGGTCGAGACGACCATCAGTGCCGGGATATGGCGCTGGCCGTCGTGGAGGACCGCGTAGTACTCGAGCGACTCGTCGAAGTCGGTCTCGCCGTCGAGGATGGCCACGGCGATATCGGAGCGCGTGGCGAGGACCGCTTCGAGGGCACCCGGCGAGCGCACCTCGACGACGTCGAAGCCAGCCCCCGCCAGTTCGGCGAGGACCGGCTCTGACTCTGCCGCTGGCAGAGCGACGACGACGCTCGGACGGGTCACGTTGGCTCCTCTCCGTGATCGACGACGCTAATCGCGCGCCTCGGGATCGCGGGCGGCGACTTCGAAGCCGTCGGCGCTCTCGCTGGTGACCTTCGCGTCGAAGCCGGGCAGCGCGGCGATGGCGGCCTTGAGGTCGATGTCGGCCGCGTGGCTGACGTTGAAGACGAACTCCCCGTCCGGTCCGGAGGTCACGCCGACCGCACCCACGCCGCTCGTGCGGGCGAGGCCGCGCTTGAAGCCGGCGATGCTCGCGACGCTGACCAGGCCGGTCACCACGACGCGCGCGGTCTGCTGCTCGGGATTGCCCTCGCTCGGCGGCACCAGGCCGGCCAGGCGGGCGGCGACGACTTCCTCGGCGATCGCCGGGATCTCGCTCGGCCCGTCGTGGGCGGCCTCCGCCTCGGCGGCCGACAGGGCCGCCTCGGCCTCCGCCGCGTCGAAGTCGGTGGCGCCGTCCAGCATCGTGAGCCGGGGGTCGTCGGCGCCAGCCGCGGCCTCCGCCTCGGCGGCCGCGGCATCGTCGATCTGGCCGACCGTGTCGCCGGTCGTTTCGGTGGCAGCCTCGGGGGCATCAGCCGTGGCCGCGGTCTCGGCGACGGGCTCCGGGGCGTCGGCGGTCGCCTCGACCACGGCCTCGGCGACGGGTGCCTCGACGGTCGGCGCGGTCGCCTTCGGGGCAGGTGCGTGGTCGTCGACCGCGCTGCCATCGAGGCTCGGCGGCTCCGGGATGCGCTCGGCCATCGTGGCGAAGGCGGACGGGTCGTCCTCGGCGAGGAGGCGCTCGAAGAAGGCCGCCATCTCGAGCTCGAACGCCGCGACGGCGGCACTGACCCGCTCGACCCGGCGCTCGACGACGCCGGCGTGCGCCTCGAGCTCGCTCTCGAGGTCGTTCTTGCGGGCGGTGATCTTGGTCTCGGTCTCCTCGCGGATCCGGGCGATCTCGCCCTTCGACCAGTCGCGGATGGAGGCGACGTCGTCGTCGGCGTTCCGACGCAGCTCGGTGATCTCCTCGGCCGCGTCGGCGTGGACGCGCTCGCTGGCGGCCTTGGCCTCGGCGGTGAAGCGCTCCATGGTCTCGTTGCGCGCGGCCTCGGCCGTCGCCTGCATGGCCTTGGTCAGGTCGGCCAGGAACTTGCTCGGCTTGCGCGCACCGGCAGCGGCTCGGGCGGGGGAGGCCGACTCGGCCGCCGCGGCCTCGGCCACCTGGGCAGACTCCGCCCCCGACGCCGTCTCGACGCTGGCATCCACGGACGCGGAGGCGCTGTCGGTCCGGACGGGTTCGAAGTCGGCGGTCCCGGTCGGTTCGACCTGGTCCGCGGTGGCGGGCTCGACGTCGATCATGGCAGCAGCGTCGGTCTCCTCGGCGACAGGGTCGCCAGTCTTGGTGGTGGCGTCGGCCGGAGCACTTTCCTGATCGGCTTCGCCACGGTCAGAGGCCCAGGGAAGCCGGAATCCGGGTTTGGTGTCGGTCGTGGCCATGGATCAGAAGTCCTCGCTCGTTCGAGTTGGTCGATGTGGCGGCCGGTCTGGGTGGACGGCCAAGGTGGGCCGGGCATCCGGGACGTGGAGGCATCGTGCCAGCGGTGGTGAGTAAGGTGCAGTTGGCTAGAGGTACCAGCGGTGTGCGCCGGTGGTACCGGCGGGGAGTCCCGACCTGTCCGCCGGCGGTGGCGGGCCCGGCACCGCACGCGGGGTACGATGTGCCGATGGACCTGCCGGCCACCTTCGACGGGCGCCCGGGCGTGACCGACACGCTGGGACGGGCGTTGCGCGACCTGCGCATCTCGGTCACGGACCGCTGCAACTTCCGCTGCACGTACTGCATGCCCAAGGAGGTCTTCGGCCGCGACTTCGCCTTCCTGCCCCATGACGAGGTCCTGACGTTCGAGGAGATCACCCGGGTGGCCCGCAGCGCGGTCGGGCTGGGGGTCGAGAAGCTGCGCATCACCGGCGGGGAGCCGCTGGTCCGACGGGACCTGCCGAGCCTGATCGGCATGCTCGCCGGCATCCGGCGTCCCGATGGCGAGGCGCTGGACCTGACGCTGACCACCAACGGGTCGGCTCTGCGGATGCATGCCCCGGCGCTGGTGGACGCCGGCCTGCGGCGCGTCACCGTCAGCCTGGACTCGCTCGACGATGCCGTCTTCGGCGCGATGAACGGGATCGACTTCCCGGTGGCCAAGGTGCTCGACGGGATCGACGCCGCGATCGACGCCGGGCTCGCCCCGGTCAAGGTCAACATGGTCGTGCGCCGCGGGATCAACGAATCGAGCATCGTCCCGATGGCGGCCTGGGCGCGCGAGACCGGCGTGATCCTGCGCTTCATCGAGTACATGGACGTCGGGCACTCGAACGGCTGGCGCCTCGACGAGGTGGTCCCCGCCGCGGACCTGATCGCCGCGATCCGGGAGCGCTGGGCGATCGAGCCGGCGGACCCGTCGTACCGCGGCGAGGTCGCCGACCGCTGGCGCTACCTCGACGGCGGCGGCGAGTTCGGCGTCATCTCGTCGGTCACCGAGCCGTTCTGCCGCGACTGCACGCGCGCGCGCCTGTCGGCGGAGGGCAAGCTGTACACCTGCCTCTTCGCGGTCGACGGGCGCGACGTCCGGGCCGAGCTGCGCAGCGGCGCGGACGACGAGGCGCTAGCCGCGTTCCTGGCGGGCATCTGGACGCGCCGCGACGACCGATATTCGGAGCTGCGCTCGCGCGCGACGACCTCGGCGCTGCCCAAGGTCGAGATGTTCGCGATGGGTGGCTGAGCCGGGTTCATCCACAGCTTGTCCACAGCCGTTGCCATCTCGTGGATACGCGAACGAGCCTTTGGGCGGAAAAGGTGGATAACCGCGTTGACCGTCCACACCGCCCGGCCCTACCGTAGGTCTTGCCCGAAGGGGCCGACAGGAACGCAGGAACCGAGATCGCATCAAGGACCTTCGATCCGCCGCCGGTCGCTTCGGGCGCTTCGTTGCCCGGCTCGGGTGGCTGTCTCACCACGGTCCGCCCGCGGGTTCGCGCCCGACGGGACGTGATCGGCATCCCGGTGTCGATACTTCCGTCGGGCCGACGAAGTCTGCGGGCCTCGGCCGTCTACCCCCTGGACGCGATCCTGGAGGCCCGCATGTCCGATCCCGTCGATCCGACCCTCCCGATCACCCCCGAGGACCAGCCCGCGCGCCTGGCCGCGCTCGTGGCGGCCGTCCGCGAGCGCTCGCCGCTGGTCCCGGCCGTCGGCATCGTGCTCGGCTCCGGGCTGGGCGGCCTCGCCGACGACCTCGAGGACCCGGTCGCCATCCCGTTCGCGGACCTGCCGGGCTGGCCCGCCGCGACCGCTCCGGGGCATGCCGGCCGCCTGCTGCTCGGCACCCTGGCCGGGACGCCGGTCGTCATGCTCCAGGGCCGGTTCCACCTCTATGAGGGCAACCATCCGGGGCTGGTCATCCAGCCGGTGCTGCTCTTCCACGCGCTCGGCGCGACCGTGGTCGTGCTGACGAACGCGGCCGGCGGGCTCGACCCGTCGTTCGGCCCGGGCACGCTGATGGTGATGTCCGATCACATCAACCTGACCGGCCAGAACCCGCTCATCGGCCACAACGCGGACGCGCTCGGCGAGCGCTTCACCGACCTGACCGACGCGTGGAGCCCGCGCCTGCGCGCGCGACTGCACGCCGCCGGGGCCGCCGAGGGCGTCGCCCTGGCCGAGGGCGTCTACGTCGGCCTGACCGGCCCCAACTACGAGACCCCGGCCGAGGTCCGCATGTTCGCGGGGCTGGGCGGCCACGCCATCGGGATGTCGACGGTCCTGGAGTGCATCGCCGCTCGCTGGGTCGGGCTCGAGGTGTGCGGCGTCTCGCTGGTGACCAATGCGGGGGCCGGCTACAGCGGCGAGCCGCTGACCCACGAGGAGGTCCTGGAGGCTGGCGCTGTCGCCGGCCCCCGGCTGGCGCGCGTCATCCGTCGGTTCCTTGCCGACCTGCCGGGCGAGGACGCCTGACCGGATGCCCCGGAGCGGGACCGTCCTCTCCCGGCGCACCCTCAACCGGACGCTCCTCGCGCGGCAGGGTCTGCTGGCCCGGGAGCGCCTGCCGGCCAGCGAGGTGATCGAACGGCTGGTGGGGCTCCAGGCGCAGGAGCCGATCGATCCCTACGTCGGCCTTTGGACGCGCATCGACGGGTTCGACCCGCTGCGAGCTGAGCGGCCTCATCGAGCATCGCAAGGCGGTCCGGATGGGGTTGCTCCGCGGGACGTTGCACCTCGTCACGGCGGCGGATTGCGTTGCGATGGTGCCGGTGCTCGCCGGGAACCGCGAACGGGTGTGGCGAGGCTCGCCGTTCGCGAAGCAGCTCGCCGGCCTCGATATCGACGAGGTCGTCGAGGCCGGCCGCGAAGCGCTCGAGCGCGAGCCAAGATCGCACGCCGCGCTCGGCGAGGACCTGGCGAAGCGCTGGCCGGATCGCGACCGCGCCTCGCTGGCCTACGCGGCACGGATCCTGCTGCCCCTGGTCCAGGTGCCGCCGCGCGGCCTGTGGCGCCAGACCGGCCGGACCGTGAACACGACGGCGCAGGCGTGGCTCGGTGTCCCCATGGGCACCGACGACGACCCGGCACCCCTGATCCGCCGCTACCTCGCGGCCTTCGGTCCCGCGACCCCGGCCGACGTCCGGACCTGGTCGTGGCTGACCGGCGTGCGCGCGGTCCTCGAGCGGATGCGGCCGACCCTCGTGACCTACCGCGACGAGGCCGGCCGCGAGCTGTTCGATCTGCCCGATGCGTCGATCGCGGACCCCGACCTGCCGGCCCCGGTCCGCTTCCTCCCCCAGTACGACAACGTCTTCCTCTCGCACGACGACCGCTCGCGGATCTCAGGAGAGCTGTCGTGGGGCGGCGACTTCGTCTGGAAGGGCGTGATCCTGGTCGACGGCGGGATCGCCGGGGCGTGGCGCGTGCGCCGGGCGGGCAAGGACGCGACGATGACCATCGAGCTCGGCCGGGTGCTCTCGACATCGGAGCGGCGGGAACTCGATGAGGAGGCGGAGCGCCTTGGGGCGTTCCTCGATCCGGACCGGTCGCGCGCGGTGGCGGTGCTGGTCCCGCCGGCCTGAGCCGGGTCAGACCTGGGGCAGCTCCCGGCCGGCGGCCTTGGCCGCGGCGGACTTCTCGGCCCAGGCGGCCAGGACGTTGTCCTTGTGCGGGCGGATCGGGCAGTGCTCGTCGCGGTTCTTGAACTCGTCGCAGTAGCCCAGGGCGACGCACTTGGGGGCGAGGAACGACCCGAGGAACGGCGACACCCCGAACACCTCGTGGCGGACCAGCTGGAAGAGCCGGCGGATCTCCCACTGGGCCATCGTGCACAGGCGCAGCCCGGACATGTGGATCAGGGCGCGCAGGTTGGTCGTCATCACCAGGTTGGTCCGCGCGGCGTTGGGGAAGACGAAGCGAGCGTCCTCGCCGGGGAGGCCGGCCTGGAGCATGTCGCCGTACAGCTCGAGCGACCCGGCGATCTGCTCCTCGTAGCGCTCGCGCAGGACCGGGTCGCCCTCGGCGATCGAGTGCGGGAGCATCGTCGCCTGGTCCTTGAACTTGACGTAGCGCTGGCTCTGCTGGTCGAAGGCCACGCCCGCGCGGTGCCGGACGAGCTGGTGCGACAGCGTCCGCGAGACGCCGGTGATGGCGAACGTGAACACGATGTGCTCGATGGTCGAGCCGTGCCCGGATTCGATCACCGACGAGATGAGCTTCTGCATCTTGACCGGATCGAAGTCGCCCGCGACCGCGCGCCGGTAGATCTCCTCGGGCGGCTCCTCCGAGTAGCACGTCCGGCACGCCGTGTAGACGATCGGGACGTAGGACTTCTCGACGATCTCCCGGTCCGGGAACAGCAGCGTGACCTTCATCCCGAGGTCGCGGCGGCCGGGATTCTTCGGGATCGTCGAGGTGCTCGTCATCGGACCGCCAGTCTAGCCGAGGGCGGCCCCGAGGAGCTGGATCGGCTGCGGCCGGCCCGCCCTGTCGAAGATCATTCCTCATCCTCGTCGGGCGGCGCGCCCTCGAACGCGTAAGCGATCGCCTCGTCCAGGGTCATCGCCGCGCCCTCGGCGCCCAGGCGCTCGACCTCGGCGACGGACATCTGCTCGCGGACGTTCGGTCGCAGCCGCGCTGCCTCGAACGCCTCCTCCGTGAACACCCCGAGGGTCGTGCCGGTCTCGTTGGCGAGGTTGGTCGCGGCGCCGCGGAGCCGGGCCGCCCGCTCGAGATCGCCCTCCTGGACGGCGATCGAGGACAGGTCGTAGAGCGTCAGCGAGAGCCCGGCGACATCGCCGGCCTCGTAGAAATGGCGCACCGCGTGGACGGCGTGGACCTTGGCCTCCCCGGTCCGCTGCTGGCTGATGAGCGAGAGGCTGAGCATGTGCCGTGCCCAACTCTCCATCGTTCGGTCGCCGACCGCGCGGAAGAGGTCGAGCGAGGTGCGGTTCTCGTCGGCGCTCGTCTCGAAGTCGCCCTGGAAGTAGTGCATGGTCCCGAGGCCCCACAGGGCGTTCGCCTCGCCGCGCGCATCGCCGATACGGCGGAACGCTTCGAGGGCGGCGCGGACGTAGGCCTCGCCCTGCCCCTCCGGGTCGCCGGCCCCGAACTTCCCGTCGGGACCGAGCGCATACGAGAACGACGCGTTGTAGTACGCGTTCGCCAGCTCGCGGTCGTCGCCGATCCCTTCCCAGATCGCGAGCGCCTCCTCGTAGTGGCGCTGCATCGTGGCGACGTCGCCCTGCCACCAGCAGACGCCACCCAGCGCCTCGAGCAGACGGGCGCGGAGCATCGGATCGTCGTGCGACCACGCGGCGGCATCGATGGCGTCCAGCCGTCGGCGCGCCTCGCCGAGGTGCCCGTGCTTCTGCCAGAAGCGCCACATCGTGAAGCCGAGCCCGATCGCCACGGCCGGGTCCGGACGGGCGACCACCCGATCGAGGACCGCGCGGATGTCGTCGTGGGCGAGCTCCAGCCGCTCGAGCCAGCGCCGCTGGTCGTCCCCGGAGAGCTCCTGCGCCGCTTGCTCGGCAAGGGCCACGAACCACGCCTCGTGCCGCGCCAGGATCAGGTCGCGCTCACCTCGCGTCTCGAGGCGCTCCTCGGCGTATTCGCGGATCGACTCGAGCAGCACGAACCGCGGCTCGCCGTCGGGCGTCTCGTCGACGCGGACCAGGCTCTGGTCGGCGAGCGCCATCAGCCCGTCGACGATGTCGATGCCCAGCTCTGAGCCCGGCCCGGTGATCGCATCGGCCGACTCGACGTCGGCGCTCCCGGCGAAGACGGACAGCCGGTCGAGCAGCTGCCGGCTCCCGTCGTCGAGCAGCTCGTAGCTCCACGCGATCGCGCCGCGCAGCGTCTGCTGCCGGGCGGGCAGGTCCCGGCCGCCGGCCGACAGGACGTCCAGCTGGTGCTCGAGCCGTGTGAGGATCGCGTCGGGGGAGAGCAGTTTGATGCGGGCGGCCGCGAGCTCGATCGCCAGCGGCATCCCGTGCAGCCGGGCGGCGATCGCGGCGACCGCCGGCGCGTTCTCGTTGGTGACGCTGAAGGTCGGCCGGACGGCGACCGCCCGCTCGACGAAGAGGCGGACCGCCGCGTACTGGCCGACGGCGGCCGCATCGAGGCCGCGGGCGCCGCCCGGTAGCTGCATGCGCTCCCGACCGGAGAGGCTCGACGGATCGGGCGGCGTCGGCAGGCCGGGGACCGGGTATTCCTGCTCCCCCGAGACGTGGAGCGCCGCCCGGCTCGTGGCGATGACCTTGAGCTGCGGCGCGGCCCGCAGGAGACCGGCGACGATCGGCCCCGCGTCGACGACCTGCTCGAAGTTGTCGAGCACGAGGAGCACGCGCCGGTTCGCCAGCCACGCCTCGAGGGTCTCCGAGATCGGCTGGCCGCCGGCTTCGACCACGCCCACCGCGGACGCGATCCGTGGAGCCACGAGCATCTGGTCGCGGATGGGCTCGAGGGGCACGAAGAACACGCCGTCGGGGAAGGCGTCGGCGACGGTCGTCGCCAGCTGCAGCGAAAGGCGCGTCTTCCCGGTCCCGCCCGGCCCGGTCATCGTGAGCAGCCGGGTCGTCTCGAACAGGCGGCGGGCCTCCTCCAGCTCGTCGTCGCGGCCGACGAACGTCGTCAGCTGGGTCGGCAGGTTGTTCGGGCGGACGTCCGGTGTGCGCAGCTTCGGGAAGGCCGTCGCGAGCCCCTCGCCCTCCACCTGGTAGATCCGCTCCGGGGCGAGCAGGTCCCGCAGGCGGTACTCGCCAAGCTCGCGCAGGCTGACGCCGGTTGGCAGGGCGGAGGCGACCAGCCCCCGGGTCGCCTCCGAGGCGAGGATCTGGCCGCCGTGGCCGGCCGCGGCGATGCGTGCCGCGCGGTTGACGTCGAGGCCCACGAGGCTGCCGCCGGCCATCCCGGCCTCGCCCGAATGGAGGCCCATCCTGACCGCGACCCGCGCGTCCTCGGCCCACGGTTCCGCGGCGAGCGCCCGTTGCGCGTCGACCGCAGCAGCGACCGCCTCGCGGGCGCTGGCGAAGACCACGAAGAAGGAATCGCCCTCGGTGCCCTGCTCGCTGCCGCCGTGCCCCGAGAACGCGGCGCGCAGGATCGCCCGGTGCCGCTCGCGCACTTCGGCGTAGCGGGTCGTCCCGATCCGCTCCTCGAGGCTCGTCGAGCCCTCGATGTCGCTGAACAGGAAGGTCGCTGTGCCGTTGGTCGGCAGCGCCGGCGCGGGTGTCGCGGCGGGCTCGGTCGTCATCGACGGGTCAGTGATGGCGGGCTTCCGTCACGTCGCGCAGCCGGCGCGCCAGCTCCCGCACGACGGCCAGCGCGACGGCGGGCTCCTCGCGCAGCACGGCCTCGAAGTCCCAGGTCGCCAGGGCCAGACAGGTCGTGGGACCGTCGGCGACGACCTGGGCGACGCGCGGCCGGCCATCGAGCACGGACAGCTCGCCGAAGAACTCGCCGGGGCCGAGCCGGGCCAGCACCTCGCCGTCGCGGACGACCCGGACCCCGCCGTCGACGACCATGAAGAACCCGGTGCCGATCTCGCCCTGCCGGGCGATGACGTGGTCGGCGGGGAACTCGACCTCGACCGCGCGCGCCGCGATCCGCTCCATCCCGGCGGCGTCGACCTCGGCGAAGAGCCCGGCCGCGGCCAGCAGCTCGACGCGACGATCGGCGGTGAGGGTCATGCGTCCTCCGAACGGCCGTCTGGGGGCGGCTCGACCGCCATGCTGCGCCGCACGGACGGCGGGCGTCAACCGCGCAGGTCTGGCACGATGCCATCATCACGCGACGTCTCCATGACGCGCCGTCGAAGGGAGCCCGGTATGGCCTCTCGAGAGGAACTGGCGGATGCGATCGCCGGCTTTGCGCTGTTCGCGGACCTGACCGCGCCACAGCTCGAGGGGATCGTCCACACCTTCGACGAGGCGGTCTTCGGCGAAGGCGAGCGCATCCTCCGCCAGGGCATCAGCGGGTCCGGGTTCCACGTGATCCTCGACGGCGAGGCGGCCATCGTGGTCGACGGCACGGAACGCGCGCGGCTGGGGCGGGGCGACTTCTTCGGGGAGGTCTCGATCCTCCTCGGCGAGACACCCATCGCCGACGTCGTCGCCACCCGGCCGATGCGCTGCCTGGTCCTCTCCGCGTCGTCCACCGAGGCGTTCCTCATCGCCCACCCGCGGGTCATGTTCCGGATGCTCCAGGCGCAGGCCCGGCGGCTGCGGGCCGCGAACCGATGGCGGAGCTGACGCGCCCGTTCCCGCCGGGGTCCTATCCGGTCATCGTCATCGGCAGCGGACCCGGCGGGCTCCAGGTCTCGTACTCGCTGCGGACCCTGGGCGTGCCACACGCGGTGCTGTCGGCGGACCCGTCGCCGGGCGGGATGTTCCGGCGCTGGCCGTTCTTCCAGCGGCTGCTGTCGTGGACCAAGCCATACGCCCCGGTCGAGCGCGGCACGCGCGCGTACGAGCGCTACGACTGGAACAGCCTGCTCGGCGACGAGGAGACGACCCGGGCGATCGCGCCGACGCTGATGGACGGGACCTCGTATTTCCCATCTCGCCCCGAGATGGAGGCCAACCTCGTCACGTTCGCGGACCGGGCCGCGCTCCAGGTCCGCTACGACTGCGCCTGGACGGCGACGCGGTTGCTCGACGGACCGGAGGGCGCGGACCGCTTCGAGGTCGAGACCGTCGACGGCCGCTACACCTGCGGGACGCTGATCATGGCCGTCGGCGTCGCCCAGCCATACATCCCGCCCGGGCTCGGGATGGAGCACGCGTATCACTACGCCGACGTCCGCCCGGCGGAGACCTACGCGGGCCGGCGCGTTCTGATCATCGGCAAGCAGAACTCCGGCTTCGAGCTCGCGAACGGGCTGCTCCCGTGGGCGCGCCAGCTCGTGCTGGTCTCGCCGTCGCACGCGAAGCTCTCGGTCGACACCAACTCCCTCGTCGGCGTCCGGGCGCGCTACCTCCAGCCCTACGAGGACAACGTCCTGGGCGGCGGCGTCACGATCCTCGACGCGGCGATCGACCGCGTGGAGCGCCATGCCGACGGCGCGCTGGCCGTCAACCTGCGACGCACCGATGGCGGCGGGGACCTCCTGGTCGAGGCCGACGACGTCATCTCGGCGACCGGGTTCGTCGCCCCACTGCTCGACCTTCCGGCGCTCGGCGTCGCAACCTTCGGGGCGAGTGGGCTGCCCGTCGTCAGCCCGTGGTGGGAGAGCAC
Organism: uncultured Chloroflexia bacterium; assembly: GCA_963813335.1. GTDB lineage: Bacteria > Chloroflexota > Limnocylindria > Limnocylindrales > CSP1-4 > SPCO01. The sequence goes on along the minus strand of CAWEYL010000003.1, from coordinate 20,399 downwards.
GAGCGTGGAGGGGATCTTCGTCGCGGGGACCCTCGGGCAGGCGGCCAAGGGCCTCCAGCGGCACGGGCTGCCGGCGAACTCCGGCGCGGTCCATGGGGCGCGCTACAACGCCCGGGTCCTGGCGGGCCACATCGCGCGGACGCGGTTCGGCATCGAACCGGCGCGGCCGACGATCGCCCCGGCCAAGGCGGCTGGCTGGCTGGCGACCGAGCTGGCCGACGGCTCCGAGCTGTTCCACCAGCGCGGCTACCTGGCGCACGTCCTCACCGCCGATCCGGACGGCGGCCTGCGCGACGACGGCGTCCAGCCGTTGGCGCACGTCCTCGACTCGGGCGGGCCGGACGCGGTGGCGATCACCCTCGAGGCGGACGGCAGCGGCGCGATCTACCCGGTGGTCTTCACGCGCCGCGCCGGGGTCATCAGCGAGCGGATGATCTCGCCTGACCCGCTGGGCCGCCACGACACGCCGGATTCGCGCGCCGCGCTGTCCGAGGCCGTCGGCCGGGTCGTCCGGGTCTAGCTCCGCGCGGCGATGCCGGGTCGACCGCCTGGACCACCTTCGGCACCATCCGACGGACGAACCGCGCCGAACCTCGCGTCAGGCGCCGATCGGCTCCCCGCACGACCGAACGACGCGGGAACGCCCGCGGTGAGACTCAGGAGCCGGGATCCGCGGTCGTCGTTCGTCGCATGGTCAACGGGCGGATCCGGCCGGGTCACCCCGGGTGGTCCCGGTCTAGGCCGAGACCGTCGAGCCGATCCTCGCCAGGCGCTCCGCGGCGGCATCGAGCGTCTCGATGCGCTTCGGGAACGCGAAGCGCAGCTTCGAGCGGCCCAGCTCCGGCCGCGAGAAGAACGACGAGCCCGGCACGGCCGCGACGCCGGGGTCGCGGATCAGGCGCATCGCGAAGGTGACGTCGTCCTCGTCGGTCAGGTCCGAGGTGTCGGTCATCACGTAGTAGGCGCCGGCGGGATCCGAGACGCGGAAGCCGGCCGCGCGCAGGGCGGGGAGCAGATGGTCCCGCCGCTGGCGGTAGCCGTCGACGAGGTCGGTGTAGTAGGCCGGCGGGAACTGGAGCGCCACCACGGCGGCCGCCTGGAGTGGCGCCGCCGCGCCGACCGTGAGGAAGTCGTGGACGCGCCGGATGCCGACGGTCAGGTCGGGCGCGGCGATCGCCCAGCCGATGCGCCAGCCGGTGACCGAGTACGACTTCGACATCGAGTGGATCGAGACGGTCCGCTCGGCCATCCCGGGGAGCGTCGCGAGCGGGATGTGCTCGCCCTCGAACACGATGTGCTCGTAGATGTCGTCGGTGAAGGCGATGGCGTCGAACTCGATGCAGAGCGACGCGATCAGCTCGAGCTCCGCGCGCGTGAACACCTTGCCCGTCGGGTTGTGCGGCGAGTTGAGGACCAGCCCGCGCGTCCGCGGCCCGAAGGCCGCGCGCAGCTCGTCCGGGTCGATCGACCAGTCCGGCTCGTGGAGGGTCACGTAGCGGGGGACCGCGCCGGACAGGATCGCGTCGGGGCCGTAGTTCTCGTAGTAGGGCTCGAAGACGATCACCTCGTCGCCCGGGTCGAGCAGCGCCAGCATCGCGGCGACCATCGCCTCGGTCGCGCCGCACGTAACGGTCACCATCGTCTCGGGATCGATCGGCGACCAGCCCGGGAAGTGCTCGACCGTCGAGGTCGCGATCGCATCGCGGAGCGGCTTGGCGCCCCAGGTCGTCGCGTACTGGTTGATGTCGTCGTGGAGGGCCCGCGCGGCGGCGTCCTTCAGCTCGGGCGGGCAGGCGAAGTCGGGGAAGCCCTGGGCCAGGCTGACGGCACCCTCGATCACGGCCAGCCGGTTCATCTCGCGGATGACCGATTCGGTGAAGCTGGCGGCCCTGGCCGAGATGCGCGGGTGCGTCATGCCGCGCAGTCTACGGGGCGGCGTCGACGGGTCGCATCGACAGGCGCACGATCCAGGCCCAGATGGCGGCGCCAACGGCAAGCGCGAGCAGCGTCCAGGGCGCGTAGAACGGTGACAGCCACCACCCCAGCGCCAGCGCTTCCGCGCCGATCCCGGGCGAGGTGATCCAGGCACGGCAACCGTCGATGCACACCTGGGCCGTGTGATAGGGCAGGCCGGCGAGGGTCGGCCCGACCGGGAGCACGAGGATCGCGGTGAACCATGCCACGACGACGGTCACGACCCATCCGCCGACGGCGTTGCTCCGAACGAAGCGAAGGCCGACGAGCGACCCCGCGATCGCGGCGAGCACGACGGCGAGCAGCGCGGCGCTGATCGCACCCGGATCAGTCGGCGGCAAGGGGAGGTCGCGATAGTCCGTGTACGGCGCCGCCCACGCCTTGACATCGAGCAGGACCACCGGCAGCGAGAGCAGTGCGAGCAGGACGGCCAACACGTAGGGTCCGAGCGGCCGGCGGACCCAGCCGATGGGACGCGCCAGCGGGCCGCGGACCGGACCGGGCGGTGGCCGTTGCCACACGCTCGGCGGGTCGGGTGACTGGCCGGTCGTCTCTTCCATGTCGACGTGAGCCTACGCCCGGTGCCGTTCGATTCCGTCGCGACCCGCGTGACCGGATCGTCCGGCGACCTCGAGCCCGGCTGATCGGGCCTATGGCCTGGGCTTCTCCCAGACCGAGACGTGCTTCGGGCTGTCGCCCGTGAACGGGGCGCCGTGCCAGTCGCCCCAGCGTTCGCGCAGACGCATGCCGGCCATCTCGGCCATCAGGTCGAGCTCGGCGGGCCAGACATAGCGGAACGGGATCGAGTTGCGCACCACCACACCGTCCACCGTGTCGAAGTGGTGCGAGATCAGCCCCTGGTTCGCGACGTCGTACTCGTCGAACGACCAGGAGGCCTCGGGGACGCCGTATGTCCGGAAGGTCTCTCCCGGCGGCAGCCGCTGCAGCTCGGGGATCATCGTCTCGATCACGAAGCAACCGCCCGGCGCGAGGTGCGCCGCGGCATTCCGGAAGCAGGCGACCTGGGCCGCCTGCGTGGTCAGGTTCATGATCGTGTTGAAGACGAGGTAGACGAGCGAGAACGAGCCGTCGACGCGGGTGGTCGCGATGTCGCCGATGGCGACCTCGATGGCATCGCCGCCCGGCTTGGTGCGCAGCCGCGCGACCATCGCTCGCGAGATGTCGATGCCGGCGACCGGCACGCCCCGCGCCGCGAGCGGCAGGGCGATCCGGCCGGTCCCGATGGCGAATTCCAGGGCTCGACCGCTCCCGGCAAGGTCGGCCAGGAGGTCGACGACGGGCTCGATCGCGTCCGGCGACGACGCCTCGTCGTCCGGGTCGTCATACCGGGCGGCGACCTCTTCGCCGAAATAGCCGTCGTCGTTCACGCCGGCAGTCTATCGAGGCGGGGCGAGATCAGACTGGCGGGAACCACTCGACCCAGGACAGGTGGGCGGCCAGCTGCGGGGCCGCCTCTTCGAGCCAGGATCGCGCGGCTCCACGGAAGGTCGCAAGCGCCCCAGTGAACTCGTCGACCGCAGCGATCGCGGTCCTCGTCCGATCGGGCGATGTCACCGCAAGCGCTGCTCCGCCTCGTCGGACGAAGGTGAGATCGGCAGACTCGATCAGGTAGCAGGTCGATGAGCCGCGCTGGCTCGCTTCCCGTACGGCGCGCTCCAGGCCGGTGAGCAGCCCGATCAGCGGCTGCTGGCGCCAGATCTCCTCGGACGTCGGCTCCGAGCGGTCAGCGACGCCGGCCTCGTCGACGACCCATCGATCGACCGTCGCCCGAACGAGCGGGATCACGTCTTGGCCATCCACCCTGAACCGGACGCGGACCAGGAGCAGCGTCTCGCCGAAGAGCTCGACCGGATCGGTGGCTTCGGCGAGATCCGCCTCACGCTGGTCCGGCAGGAACTCGATCTCGACCGTCATCGTGCGACGGTACGTCGCCGTGCAAGCGTCATACCAGATGCCGCGGGATCCGCTCCTGCCATGAGCGCTCGAAGAAGCGCTCGCCATCGAGGTCGACCGTGAGGTCGACGCCCAGGTCGAACGCTTCGAGATCGCTGGTCTGCAGGCTCTTCGCGCGGATCTCGATGGCATGACCGGCATCGGTCCAGCGGTAGACGACGTCGGCGTCGAGGGTGGCCAGGGCGGGGTCGCGGTCGGACGCGGTCAGTCGCAGTGTCTCCGCCGCGTAGAGCCGCCGGCCGTCCTCGAGGATGTCCTCGCCGCCGTCGTGGATCGTGACCGTCGTCGTGCCGCGGATCACGTCCTCCTCGATCCGCCACTGCGGCTCGTCCGAAGGCCCGCCACCACCGACCTCGCGCAGCTCCGGCGGCGTCGTCTTGAACGCCGGTACCGGCCGGTCGCTCGGACCGCCGGCCGCCGGTGATCACCGGCAGCTCGACCCGCGACGGGGTCGCGTCGCCCGCGGTGCAGCGAGAACGTCGGCGGGCAACGGGAGACGGCCAGATCACCGGCCACGCCGAGGACGCCACGGAGACCCGGATCGAATGTCCCGGCGCGAACCGGTAGCCGGCGTGCCGCAGCGGCACCCGTACCTCGACCAGCTCGCCGGGCACGAGTGGCTCCGGATCCGTGTCCGATCGGCGATGCGTGAGGTTCAGGATCCCGGCAGAGACCCACGCGGACGTCCCGTCGGGCGCCACGTCGGCAAGGCGGACCACGGCGGTCGCGACGGGCGCGTCGACCGCGAGGTGCAGGACCGCGACCGGCTCGCCCAGGATGGACAGCGGCTCGACGAGGGGAGCGCTCGTGAAGACCGGCCCCATCGCTTCGTCCGGCCGGAGGTCGCGCGCCAGGCCGTTGGGGATCCCGCCGGCGCCCCAGGACAGGCTCCCGCCGGTGCCGACCGTCGCTCGGTGCCGATAGGTGTCCACGCCGCGCGTCACCGGACCCCGCTCCACGAGCCGGCCGGCGAGTGCCACCGCTCCGCCTTCGAAGAGGAACGGCCGGACCATCGTCGCCGGATGCGGAAAGGCGTCGGCCGCCCGCCACCGCCCGGGCCACGATTCGGGGAACGCCTCCGGCTCCGCGTACTCCCGCTCGAACCAGACGACCGCAGGCTCCTCGTCGAGCCCGTTGGGTACATCGCGCAGCCATCGGTCGAAGAACCGGACGACCTCGTGGAGCTCGTCGAGGGTCGGCCCCGGCGGCGAGTCGTGGGGCCAGCCGTGGACCCAGTTGCCGACGAGGGTCCGCGTCGGCGCGGTGCATCGCGCCTGCATCCGGAACGCCGCATCGACATACGCGTCGCACCAGCCGCCGATGCTGAGGATCGCCGCGTCGATCGCGTCGTAGTCCGGCGCCAGGGAGCCGGGCCGCCAGTACGGCCCGTCGGTCTGCTGGCGCAGCCACGCGATGAGCCATGGCGGCGTCGCCTCGAGTCGTCCGCGCCACTCGTCGAGCCAGGCTTCGCCGCGGAACCCGGCATCCGGCGGCATCGCGTTCATCGCGACCTGGCTGACCGCGTACTGCGAGAGCTCGCTGGCGGTGACGCACCCGCCGATGTAGTGGACGTCGGTGCGGTACCGGTCGTCGGTCGCCTGGACCGGCACGATCGCCCGCAGGTGCGGCGGGCGCAGCTTGGCGACCTGGATCGCGGTGAAGCCGCCGTACGAGATGCCCCACATCCCGACCGCGCCCGTGCACCACGACTGGGCGGCCAGCCATTCGACGGCATCGAAGCCGTCGCGCGTCTCGTCCTCGGTGTACTCGTCGAGCGCGACGCCGCCCGATGACCCCGTTCCGCGAACGTCGACCCGGCAGAGCGCGTAGCCGCGTGCCGCGAACCACTCGCCGCGGGCCGTATCCGCATTGCGGCGCCAGTTGTCCTTGCCGTACGGGATCATCTCGAGGATCGCCGGCACGGGTCCGGCCGCCTCGCTGGCCGGACGCCAGAGGTTGGCCGACAGTTCGACACCGTCGCGCGCGGGGATGCGGACGTCCCGATGGACGGCGGGCTCGAAGCGCGGTTGGCTGGCGGTTCGCTCGGTCGGCATCGTCGCCCGAGTCTAGGGGCCAACGCCGGCCCGCCGACAGTCCAGCTCGCCGCGTGCGACGATGCGGCGATGGACGAGCCGCCCCGCGACGAGCCGCCGGTCGAGTCCGGCCCGTGGGTGCGCCGGTCACGCCGGACCGCCTACGAGAACCCGTGGCTGACGATCTGGCACGACGACGTCACCCGCCCGGACGGCAGTCCCGGCATCTACGGCGTGGTCCACTTCGAGAACGTCGCGGCGGGCGTCCTGGCGATCGATGACCAGGACCGCGTCGTCCTCGTCGGCCAGCACCGCTACACGCTCGACGCCTATTCCTGGGAGATCCCCGAGGGCGGCGTCCCCGACGGCGAGGACCCGCTCGAAGGCTCGAAGCGCGAGCTGCGCGAGGAGACCGGCCTCGAAGCGGCGGAATGGCGGGAGCTCGCCCGCGTCGAGCTCTCGAACTCGGTCACCGACGAGGTCGCGTTCCTCTATCTCGCGACCGGGCTGACCCATGGTCTGTCGTCGCCCGAGCCGAGCGAGGCGCTCGAGGTCCGCTGGGTGCCATTCGACGAGGCGCTGGCGATGACCCTGGACGGCCGCATCGCCGACGCGATGAGCATGCTCGCCATCCAGCGGGTGGCGCTGCTCCGGGAGGGCCGTCAGTAGGTCTCGATGCGGACGGACGTCAGCTCGAAATCGCGGACATTCCGGGTCAGCAACGTTGCCTTGAGGTCGTATGCGGTCGCGGCGATGAGTGCGTCCGGGATGTCGAGCGTGCGGCCCCGATCACGGGCCTCGGCGCGCCAGATCCCTGCGCGCATCGATGTCGGAGGGCCAGGCTGGACGAACTCCAGGTACCGCAGCAACCGTTCGATCCGGGCGTGCTCGGAGGCTCGTCCCGACCAGACCTCGGCGGCCGTGATGTCGCAGATCATCAGCGTGTCGCCCACCTCATTGAGCGCGTTGAAACGCTCGGTCGCGGGCGGGAACCCGCGGAGGTGGTCGATCAGGAACGAGGAATCCAGCAGGTAGGCGACCATCAGCGTTCGTCTGACCAGGGATCCCTGGTCGCTCGTCGGCCCTCGCGCACCCATTCGACCACCATCTCGGACGTCGCGAACTCCGGATACTCCTCGGCCGTCCAGATGCCGGCCGTCTCGGCGATCGCTTCGCGAAGGTGGTCCCGCTTGACCTTGGCGGCGAGCGCCTCGGCGACATACCGGCTGCGGCCGCGGGGCCCGGCGAAATGATCGATGTCCTTGACCAGCTCCTCGGGGAGCATGAGGTTCGTGCGCACGTTCATGCGCACACCATAGCACACGACCGTGCGCACAGACCGGCGAACGGGACAGGCGGGCGGCGCCGGACCGCGGCCACCTACCATCGATCGATGACCGCCGAACGGAACGAGTGGGACCTGATCGTGGTCGGGCTCGGCGCGCTGGGCTCCGGCGCCGCCTACTGGGCGTCGACCCATCCGGGCGCCCGCGTCCTCGGTCTCGAGCAGTTCGAGTTCGGTCACGCCAACGGCGCCTCGGCGGACCACAGCCGGATCATCCGGCTCTCCTACCACCGGCCCGACTACGTCCGCCTCGCCAGGCGCGCCTACGAGACCTGGGCCGAGGTGGAGGCCGAGTCCGGCGACCGGGTCGTGACCGTGACCGGCGGCCTCGACCTGTGGCCCGCGAACCCCGCGATCCCCAAGGCGGACTACACCGACAGCCTCGCCGCGGAAGGCGTCCCGTTCGAGCTCCTCGACGGCGACGAGGTGATGCGCCGCTGGCCGCAGTGGCGCCTTGATCCGGGCACGACCGCGATGTTCCAGGCCCAGGGCGGGCTCGCGGACCCGTTCAAGGGGAACGCCGCCCACCGCCGGCTCGCCCAGGCCCATGGGGCGACGCTCCTCGACCGGACGCCCGTGACCTCGCTGCGCGACGTCGGCGGTGAGGTGGAGCTGGTCGCCGGCGGCGTGACCCACCGCGCCCGGAGCGTCGTCGTCGCGGCCGACGCCTGGACCAACGAGCTGCTCGAGCCGTTCGGGCGCCGCCTGCCGCTGACGATCACCAAGGAGCAGGTCACCTACTTCGCGGCGGCGGACCCCGCCGCCTTCGCGCCCGACCGCTTCCCGGTCTGGATCTGGATGGACGACCCGTCGTTCTACGGCTTCCCGACCTACGGTGAGGCCGGCCCGAAGGCCGCCCAGGACTGCGGCGGCCAGGCGACGACGCCGGCGGAGCGCACCTTCGAGCTCGACGAGGGCGCCGACGCCCGCCTGCGAGCGTTCATGGGCCGCCACCTCCCGACGGCTCTCGCCCCGGCGATCTACACGAAGACCTGCCTGTACACCCTGACGCCGGACCGCGACTTCGTGGTGGACCGGCTGCCCGAGGCGCCCGGCGTCATCGTGCTGCTGGGCGCCGCCCATGCGTTCAAGTTCGCGTCGGTGCTCGGCCGGATCGCGGCCGAGATGGGGCTCGACGGGACAACGCCGTCGGCGCCCGAGCTGGCGCGATTCGGCATCGATCGGCCCATCCTGCTCGAGCGGGAACCGGCGACGTCCTGGATGGTGTAGCGCATAGTGGGGCGGCCGTTGCACGGTTGCGCGACCTGTGCCAACGTACCGCCACCCAAACGCCAGATGACGCGGTGATCCGGGGAGGCGACGGACCGCCGTCGGAGGAGGACTCGATGCGACTGTCCGCGCGCGCTCGGCTCGTCAGGATCGTGGCCACAGCCGGCCTGACGGCGGCGCTCCTGCTGCCGGGGGCGGCCTCCATCCACGCGGCGGATCCCGTCGTCCTCCGGGTCGGCACGGTCCAGGACCTGGACGCCATGAACCCCTACCTGACCGAGTACTACGTCGGTTGGGAGGTCTTCAATCTCAACTATCAGGGCCTGGTCGACTTCGGCCTGAATGCCGAACCCATCGGGGGCTTCGCCAAGTCGTGGACCCAGGACGGCACGACGTGGACGTTCAAGATCGACCCGAACCTCAAGTGGTCGGATGGCCAGCCGGCCACATCGGCAGATGCGCTGTGGACCATCCAGAAGCTGCTCGACGAGCAGGCGGGCCGCGGATACGTCGGCGTCGGCTACCTCGACGTGTACCTCACCTACGCCGGGGTCACATCGGTCAGCGCGCCGGACGCACAGACGCTCGTCCTGAAGACCAAGACCCCCAACCAGCAGATCCTCACCTCATACCTGCCGATCCTCCCGAAGCACATCTGGGAGAAGCGGGACATCAACACCGACCCGAACAACGTACCGGTCGTCGGGACCGGGCCCTATCAGGCCGTGGAGTGGAAGCCCGGCGAGTACGTCCGGATGGTCCGCAATCCCAATTACCTCGGTCCGACCCCGAAGTCGTACCAGGACGAGACCTACATCCAATTCTTCAAGAATGAAGCGGCGATGGTCGAAGCGCTCAAGTCGGGTGACATCGACTACGCCCGCAACGTGACGGCCGACCAGTTCGCGGCGCTCAAGGGCACGAAGGACATCGTGGCTCTCGAGTCGACGACGGCGGCGGAGGCGAACGCGTTCACGCACATGGTCTTCAATACGTATAGCAAGCCGATCGACGGCGGCGGCGCGTCGACCTCGGCGGTGCGAGATCCTGCGTTCCGCGACGCACTCGGGTATGCGATCGACAAGGCCGCTCTCGTCGACAAGGTCCTCGGTGGTCACGGTCTCGTCGGCAGCACGATCATCCCGCCCGCGATGTCGGGCGGGTTCTGGCACCTGGAACCGAAGAACCTGCGGACCTTCGACATCGCCCTTGCCAAGCAGAAGCTCGCGGATGCCGGGTACAAGCTTGACGCGAGCGGCAAGCTCCTCGACCACGAATCGAAGCCGATCAACCTCAAGATGGTCGTGCCATCGTCGTCGACGACCTACAGCCAGAGTGCCGAGTTCCTCGCAGCCTGGTGGAAGGAGCTCGGGATCGGCGTCACGACACAGTCGCTGGATGCCGACGCGGTGTCGGCACTCCAGAAGCCACCCGAAGCCAGCCCGCCCGGCAAGGCCTCGTTCGACGTGATCGTCTGGAACTGGGCCGGCGACGTCGATCCGAACTCGCTGCTGAAGATCGCCACCACGGAGAGCATTCCCAGCGGCGGCAATGACAGCTTCTTCTCGGACCCCCGCTACGACGAGTTGTTCAAGCTCCAGGGCGCCGAGAACGATCCGACCAAGCGCCAGGCGCTCATCAACGAGATGCAGCAGATCCTGTACGACAAGGCGCCGTATCACGTGCTGTTCTACGACGCGGCGCTGTCGGCGTACCGGACGGACCGCTTCGGCGGCTGGCGCCTGTCGCCGGAGAAGGATGGCCTGCCGTTCTTCGCCTACGGGACCGCGGGCTATGACTACCTGACAGCGCCCGGTCCGGCTCCGACCGCGTCGCCCCCGGCCGCCGCGTCGGCCGCAACGTCGCCCGGTGCATCGGTGGCACCGGCGACACCGGCGCCAAGCGGTCCGACGGACTCCTCGACGACCAGCGGCGGGACCAGCACCTTGCTGATCATCGGTGTCATCGGGATCGTGCTCATCGTGGCGGGTGTCCTGATCGCCCGGTCCAGGCGACCCAGTTCGGCCGACGAGGAGGAGTGAGCGTGGAGCAGCGCCGGGATCGGCGCTGACGCGGATCGCCCAGGATGGGGTCACGCTACCTGGCGCGCCGGTTCGTCCAGGCGATCCTGACGATCGCCGGGATCGTCGTCCTGAACTTCATCCTGTTCCGCGCGATGCCCGGATCCCCGGAACGGCTTTCGCACAACCCGAATGCGTCGGCCGCCGCTCGCGCGGAGCTGCGTGCCCGATGGGGCCTGGACGAGCCCCTGATCCCGAACCAGTTCGTCCGCTATCTCTCGAGCACGCTCAGCGGTGACTTCGGGCAGTCCTTCAAATACAAGGGCCAGGACGTCACCGACGTCATCGCGAACCGGGTCTGGCCGACGCTCATCCTGTTCGGCCTGGGCGAGCTCATCGCCATCGTCGTCGGCCTCATCCTTGGCGCGTACAGCGGCTGGAAACGCGGCGGCCTGGTCGACTACGCGGGCAACGGCCTCTCGCTCACCCTGTATTCGATGCCGTATTTCCTGCTGGGGATGATCCTCCTGGTCGTCTTCGCGACGGCCCTCGGATGGTTCCCGACGTCGGGCATGTTCACGCTCGGTGAGACCTACTCGTCGTTCGTCGACCAGCTCCTGGATTTCGGACACCACCTGGTCCTGCCGCTCGCCGCGGTCAGCCTCGGGCTCATCGGCCAGTATTCGATCCTCATGCGTTCATCGGTCATCGAGACGCGGAACGAGGACTACGTCACCACAGCGAAGGCCAAGGGCATCAGCGACGCACGCGTCCTGCGCAACCACGCCGTACCCAATGCGCTGCTCCCGACCGTTTCGCTCATCGGGATCAACCTCGGCTTCATCATCGCCGGCGCCATCACGGTGGAGGTCGTCTTCAGCTGGCCGGGTCTCGGGACCTTGACCCAGGAAGCCCTCGAGGCTCGCGACTATCCGGTCCTCCAGGCGATCTTCCTGCTCCTCGCGGTGACGGTCGTCGCAGCGAACTTCGGCGCCGACCTCGTCTACGCCCGCCTCGACCCGAGAGTCCGGTCATGACCGCCGCGCCCGCGAGCGTGCGCCCCCGGGGCCGATGGATGCTTCGGCTCGGTTCGATGTGGGACTTCCTGGGCCGTCTCGTCCGCCGCCCCGAAGGTTTGGCCGGCGTGGTCATCATCGGGTTCTTCGTCGTCCTGGCGCTCGTTCCGTCCCTGCTCGTCGGCCCGCTGGAGACGGTCACCAACGCGAGCGGCGAACGCCTCGAGCCACCGTCCCTTGCTCACCTGCTCGGGACGGACAACCTCGGTCGTGACGTCCTCAACCTGACCGTCCACGGCGCGAGGATCTCGATGCTCATCGGGTTCCTGGCCACCATGGTGACGCTCTTCATCGGCGTGGTGCTCGGCATCGTGTCGGGGTTCGTCGGGGGCCGGACCGACACGGCGATCATGCGCGTCACCGACTTCTTCCTCGTGCTGCCGACCTTCGTCCTCGCATTGATCATCGCGCCGATCGTCCTCGACATCATCGGCACCGGCGAGATCCTCGGCATCCGCACGACGCTGTTCGTCATCGTCATCGTCATCGGGATCACGAGCTGGGCGACGACGGCGAGGATCATCCGGTCGCAGACGCTCTCGGTCAAGGAACGTCCCTTCGTCGACCGGGCGCGGGTCATCGGCTCGGGGCGCTGGCGGATGATGCGCGTGCACATCCTGCCCAATGTCACCGGCCTGATCGTCGCGAACGCGGTGCTGATCTTCGCCGGGGCGATCCTGACCGAGACGACCCTCGCCTTCATCGGTCTCGGCGACCCGTTCGCCCCGTCGTGGGGCCAGATCCTGGGCGCCTCGCAGGACGCCGGGGCGCCGGGCCTCGGCGCCTGGTGGTGGTACGTCTCGCCGGGCGTCTGCATCGTCCTGGTGGTCCTCGCCTTCACGCTGATCGGCGGTGCGCTCGACGACCTGCTGAATCCGAAGGGGCGGGCACGACGATGATCGACGACGCTGCCAGGCACCAGGTTGCCGTCCCGCCGCGCTCGCGAACGCTGCCGAAGCAGGCCGACCCGAACGCCCCGCTCCTCGTCGTGGAGGGGCTGAGGACCCAGTTCTCGCTCGCCTCCGGCTCGGTCAAGGCGGTCGACGGCGTCAGCTTCCGGCTTGACAACGGCGAGGCCCTGGGGATCGCCGGGGAGTCGGGCTGCGGCAAGACGACGACGGCGCTGTCGCTGGTGCGGATCCTTCCAGCCAACGGACGGATCGTGGAAGGCAGCGTCAAGTTCATGGGGATCGATCTCGTCCAGAAGTCCGACGAGGCGTTGCGCCGCTATCGGTGGCGCGAGATCTCGATCGTCTTCCAGGGCGCGATGAATGCCCTCAACCCGGTCCAGCGCATCCGCGACCAGATCGCGGAGCCGATCGAAGAGCGCCTCGGGACACCCGCGGACGCCGCGCAGGACCGTGCCGCCGAGCTCCTGGAACTGGTGGGGATCCCGCGCCGCCGCGGCGGCGCCTATCCGCACGAGCTGTCCGGCGGGATGCGCCAGCGCGTGATGATCGCGATGGCCCTGGCCTGCGATCCGGCCATCGTCATCGGCGACGAGCCGACGACCGCGCTCGACGTGATGGTCCAGGCGCAGATCCTCGAGCTCCTGGAGGGTCTCCGCCACAAGCTCGGGCTGTCGCTGATCCTCATCACCCACGACCTGTCCGTGCTCGCCGAGACGTGCGATCGGATCATGATCATGTATGCCGGCCGCGTCGCGGAGGAGGGACCGGTCAGGAAGGTGTTCGGCTCGCCGCGTCACCCGTACACGCAGAAGTTGCTCGCGGCATTCCCGAATATCCACGCGGACCGTCGCTCGCTCGAGGTGATCCCCGGGTCGCCGCCGGACCTGCGCGATCCACCGCCCGGATGCCGCTTCGCGCCGCGCTGCGCATCGGCGATGGACATCTGCCGGACGGTCGTCCCGGCTGAGGTGACGCTCGACGGCGTCCGGGTCGCCTGCCACCTGTATCCGACGGGCGACGCGGTCCAGCCGACCATGGCCGCCCGACCCGCGGTGGTCACCGGATGACCGCCCCGAACGAGGCGGGCCGGAAGGGCGACCCGCCACTCATCGAGTTGTCGGGGTTGGAGGTCCACTTCCCCGTGCACGGCAGGCTCCTGGATTCGATCCGGCGGCAGCCTCGCATGGTCGTCCGCGCCGTCGACGGCATCGACCTCACGCTCGCCCGGGGCGAGGTCCTTGCCCTCGTCGGTGAGTCCGGGAGCGGGAAGACCACGACCGGGCGGGTCATCGTCAAGCTCACGCGCCAGACGGGTGGTCGGATGCGGTTCGACGGCGCCGATGTCACGGACCTGTGGAGCCAGGGCGAGCTGCGGCCCCTGCGTCAGCGCATCCAACTGATCTTCCAGGACCCATACGAGACCCTCGACCCGAAGCAGACGATCCTGGACTTCGTGATGGAGCCGCTGATCGTGAACAGGATCGGCGAGCGTAATCAGCGCGAGGCGATGGCCATCGCAGCGCTCGAGGCCGCGGGTCTCCGGCCGGGAGCGGACTTCGCCGCGCGCTATCCGCACGAACTGTCGGGCGGTCAGCGTCAGCGTGTCGTCATCGCCGGTGCGCTGGTCCTCGACCCCGAGGTCATCGTCGCCGACGAGCCGGTCTCGATGCTCGACGTGTCGATCCGCACCGAGCTGCTCCGGCTGATGCTCGACCTGCGCCAGGAGCGGGGCCTGACCTACCTGTTCATCACCCACGACCTGTCGCTCGCGTGGGTCATCGCCGATCGGATCGCGGTGATGTACCTCGGACGGATCATGGAGATCGGGCCGGCGGACCGGGTCATCAAGGCGCCGCACCATCCCTATACCGCGGCACTGGTCTCGGTCTCGCCCACGCCGGTCCCGCCGTCGGTCGGCGGCCCGCGCCGGACGATCCTCGTCGGTGAGACGCCGGACGCGGCCCGGATCCCGACCGGCTGTCGCTTCCATCCCCGCTGCCCGCTGGCGTTCGACCGCTGCACGACCGAGGAGCCGCCGTTGTTCGACGTGGGCGGCGGCCAGTCCGCAGCGTGCTGGCTGGCCGAGGGCGGCCGGTCGCTGCCGGTCATGCCGGGAACGCCGGTCGTGCCGCACATCGCCGCGCCGCCGCCGGACGTCGCCGCCCGTCGCCGGAAACGGCCGCCATCGATGGACCCGCAGCATGACCGACGACCGGGCGAGCCCGGCCATCGCCGCACTCGAGCCGGCGACCGTCGCCGACCTGCTCGCCGCGAGCGCCGAGACCGTGGTGGCCGAGCTGACCGCGCTCGGCGCCGTCGGCGGCTGGCGGCCGGAGCCGGGGGAGTGGAGCGCCAACGAATGCGTCGGCCACCTGATCGAGGCCGAGCGCCGCGGGTTCGCGGGACGGATCCGGACGATCCTCGTCGGCGGCCCCGGTGGCAGCGTGCCGGCCATCCCGCCCGACCTCGAAGACTGGGACCCGCCGGCCGTCGCCGAGGCCCGACGCGACGACCTGCGCGACGCCGGCGAGCTCGCCGCGGAGTTCGCGGCCCTGCGCGCGGACGGCATCGAGCTCGTCCGCGGGCTCGGGCCCGCCGACCTGGCCCGGCAGGGCATGCACCCCGAAGTCGGGCTCCTCCGGGTGGACGAGCTCCTCGGCGAATGGGTCCACCACGACCGGAACCACATCCGGCAGATGCTCGCGGTGACGCAGGCGCGGGTGTGGGGTCAGATGGGCAACGCCCGACGGTTCAGCCTCGAGGACCTGTAGCGGCGCTCACGGCGCGCTCGAGGCCGTCGGTCGCCGGACGCCTCGGTCACCGGGACGCCGTCCACGGATATGCACCTTCTCCGCGGGGAGGTGCTTTCTCGCGAGTGATGCACCTCGGATGCATATCGCGCGCGGACGACGGCTCCACCACGTGCCGGTATGCAGCCGAGGTGCATCGTCACGGCGGACGGGCACCCCGGCGCAGATCGTGCATACCGGCGGGCGCCGACGTCCGCCGGCCGGGTGCCGCGCTGCCGGCCGCGGCACCCCCGATGGTTCAGGCCGCGGCCGGCTCCTCCGCGCCGCCATCGATGAGGCGCCACGCGCCCCAACCGATGATCCCGCCCACGACCGGCCCGACGAGGTAGATCCACAGGTGGCTCAGGTCGCCGCCGACCACCGCGGACCCGATGGAACGGGCCGGGTTGACCGACGAGCCGCTCAGGCTGGCGATGCCGAAGTGGATCGCCACCAGCGTGAGGGGGATGGCGAGCGCCGCGAGCGCCGGCGCCCGCTTGGTCGCCGCCAGGATCACGGCCAGGAAGAACGCCGTGAACGCGATCTCGAGGATGAGCGCGCCCGTGTCGGACACGCCGGTCCCGGGTGCGGTGATGCCGGCCTTCACGGCCCCCTGGTTCAGGGCGACCAGGATCAGGAGCCCGGCACCCAGCGCCCCGATGACCTGCGCGGCGATGTAGCCGACGGCATCGATGGGGGTGGTCCGCTTGTCGAGCACCATCGCGATCGTCACGGCCGGATTGAAATGGCCGCCCGAGATGTGCCCGAAGGCGAAGATCGCGGCCAGCAGGCCGAGGCCGAACGCGAACGGCACGACCAGCAGGTTCGGCGTCGGCGCACTCGCAGCCGCGAATGCCGGCACCGAGGCATAGCCGATCGACATGAACACGAACGTGCCGACCAGCTCGGCGAGATATGCGCGGCTATTCATGGGCTGTTCCTCCACTCCGCTTCCCCCGCTGCCGACCACGATACCGCGCCGCTACCATCGAAACGATGCCCGACGGGGACCCGAACCTCGAACCGCTCTCGCGCAACCGCGACTTCAAGGTGCTCCTCTCGACGCAGGGCATCTCGTCGCTCGGGGATGCCGTCAGCTTCACCGCGCTGCCGCTGCTCGTCCTCGCGCTGACCGGCTCGGGGCTGGCGATGGGCGTGGTCGGGGCGCTCCAGACACTGCCGGACCTCGTGTTCGGGATGGTGGCCGGCGCGCTCGCGGACCGCAACGACCGCAAGCGGATGATGTTCCTGGCCGACCTCGGCCGGGCGGTGCTGACCGCCTTGATCCCCTTGTCGGTCTACCTCCACGGGCCGACGCTCGCCGTGATCCTGATCGTGGCGGCGCCGATGAGCGTGCTCCGTTCGTTCTTCCTGGCGGGCTACACCGCGTCGATCCCCGGGCTGGTCGGACGTCCATTGATGGCCCGCGCGAACTCGTACTTCGAGGCCGTCTACTCGCTTGGCTACATCGTCGGACCGGCCATCGCTGGCCTCCTCGCGACGACCATCGGGCCCGGGGCGACGCTGGCCATCGACGCCGCCTCGTTCGCGCTGTCGGCCATCGGCCTGGCGTTCGTGCGCCGCGAGCTGCGCGCCCCGATCGACCGGCCGCGGCAGCGCTTGCTGACCGAGATCCGCGAAGGCATCGAGTACATCGTCGGCCAGCCGGTGCTCCGGGCCGCGATCCTGTTCTGGGGCGCGACCTCGATCATCAACGCGCCGCTCGTGACGGCCCTCGCGGTCCACATCACGCGCGACCTCGGCGACACGGCCTCGGCCCTCGGCATCGTGCTGACGGCGTATGGCGTCGGGACCGTGACCGGCGCGTTGTTCATCTCGCGGCGCGGCGCTCGACGGCTGGTCGCCCCCATGCTCTTCGGCGGGAACCTGATCTTCGGGATCGCACTGCTGCTCGTCTCGGTCGTCGCCTCGATCCCGGTGGTGGTCGGCGTCGCGGTCATGGCCGGGTTCGCCCAGTCGATGGTCCTCGTCACCTACGTCACGCTGCGCGCCGCGTACAGCCCGGACGAGCTGCTGGGCCGGATCGGCAGTACCGCCCGAACGATCTCGCTCGGTCTCCAGCCCGTGGGCCTGCTCATCGGCGGGGCGCTGATCGACCTCACCAGCGGCTCGATCACGATCGCCCTGATGGGCATCGCGATCCTGCTGACCTGCCTCGTGTTCGCGCCGGTCGGCGCGCTCCGGCGCGCGACACTCGCGCCGTCGCGACGCCTGGCCTAGCGCGAGGGGTCAGGCCGCCTCGGCGAGCGGTGCGGCGACGTCCGGGGCGATCGACTCGTGCACGTCGCATGCGTCGCAGACGACCTCCGCCGAGGTCGCGTCGACGGCCATCGGGCCGTCGCACCAGGGGCAGTCGGTGGTGAGCATCAGGTGGGTCTCCAGCGCGGGTTCGATGGCCGAACCTTCCGCCACCCCTGTGACACCTACCCTGTCACGACGGTCCGCGGTACCGGAAACAGCCCGCGACGTGGTCGTCGACGAGCCCGACGCTCTGCATGAACGCGTAGACGATCGTCGAGCCGACGAACCGGAACCCGCGCCGCTTGAGGTCCGTCGACAGCGCATCGGAGACCGGGGTCGTGGCCGGCACGTTCCCCGGCCCGGCGTCCGGTCCGAGTCGGGCGGGCGGCGACGGCACGATCGTCGCCAGGTACGCGCCGAACGAGCCGGCCTCGCCGCCGACCGCGAGGAACGCGGCAGCATTGCCGATCGTCGCGTCGATCTTGGCGCGGTTGCGGACGATCCCGGCGTCGGCCATGAGCCGTGCCCGGTCGCCGTCGTCGAAGGCGGCCACGACCCGCGGGTCGAAGCCGCGGAACGCCGCCCGGAACGACTCGCGCTTGCGCAGGATCGTCGACCATGAGAGCCCCGCCTGGAACGACTCGAGGGCGAGTCGCTCGAAGAGCTCGAGGTCGTCGTCGACGGGCGTGCCCCATTCGAGGTCGTGGTACTCGACCATCAGCAGGTCGGGGTTCGGGCCGTCCGCGCCGGCCCAGGCGCACCGCGCTCGCTCGTCGGGCATGCCCGCGAGGATAGCCGCTACGGGATGGGCGCCGTGTCGAAGAGCGTGCTCCGGAGCATCGGATCGGCCGGCGGTCGCGCCGCGTTCAGGATCGTGCGGAAGACCTCGCCCGAGACGGTCCTCGTCCCGTCCGAGCCGATGAGCGTGACGCTCACCAGCCGGCCGGAGACGCCGCGATCGGTCAGGTCGAGCGCAACCAGGTCGCCGACATCGGTCCGCGCGTCGGCGGCGAACCAGCCTGCGAGCTGCGCCCGCGTGTAGGTCGCCATCGACCACGTCGCGTACGGCGCGGCGTCGTCGTAGGCCGTGCCGTCCTCGCGCCGGTCCATGGAGCCGCGGAGATAGCTGACCGGCCCGGCCACCTGCGCGCCCGTGGCCGACGTGAAGACGTTCTCGTTGTCCTCGGTCGCGCCGCCGCCGGTCGAGTGGTAGAGGGTGTTGGCGATCGCCGAGCCGCTCTTGAGCACGAGCCCGGTCGTGGCCACCACCGCGGCGCTCGACGCCGACTTCTCGCCCAGCGACCCGCGGTACACCTGGGCGCGGCTGTCGTCGACGATGTCGTAGTACGAGACCCCGGGCCGTAGTCGTCGGGCCGCATAGGAGCGGGCGGCCACCGCCTGCGCCTGGAGCGCGGCCGCGGGCCAGGAGACGGGCATCTCGGCCGGGACGACGCCGCGCAGGTAGAGCTCGAGGGTGACGTCGTTGACGACGCTGACCACCGACCTGGTGGTCGCCGGGCGGAGCCGCAGGACGCCGCGATAGGTGTCGTAGGTCCCGGGCTTCGACCAGAGCTGCAGCCGGCCGTGGGCGCCGCCGGCACGGACGACCACCTCGCCCCGCGCGCGAACGTTCAGGAGGAGGGCGCCCTTCAGCGAATCGACCCGGATGCGCCAGGACGTGCGCCCGACACCGGCCGTGACCGTCGTGGTGGGGATCAGGCGGAGCTTCGCGTCCGGTGGGAACGTGCCGCTGACGCCGTCGATGGTCCACGGGGTCGCCCGGCCAAAGACGACGAGCGGCTTGGCGCTGGTGGCGGCGAACGACGACAGCACGAGAACGCGGATCCGGCTGGCCGGCAACGGCGAGAGGGTCGTCCCCGCGTAATAGTGGGCGAGGATCGTCGCTGCGTCCTGCCCGTCGAGCGCGCGGCCCCGCGCGCCGTACTGCGACATGCCGACGCCGTGGCCGTAGCCGCGGCCGGCGAAGGTGACCGTGTCGCCCAGGACGGTCGCGCCGGGCGGGATGACGGGGGCGACCGACGCCGGTGGCACCGGCGCGGCGGCCAGCGCCGCCCCGGGGACCGCCGAGCCCATGCCCGCGAGCATCAGGACGAGCGGCAGCGCGAGGGTCCGGCGGACGCGGTGGCGGGCAGCGGCGATCGGCATGGCTCCTTCGAGTGGCACGACCCGAGGATGACCACCGCCCCGGGGACCAGCCATGACCCGACCGGACCATGACCTTGCCACCCGAACGGCCCACCAAGGCTACGCTTCCGCGATGGGTCCGCGCATCTTCCTGGGGCATGGCGCGAGCGGCACGGCCGCGAGCATGGCGCCATTCGTCGACGGCCTGCGACGGCGCGGTCTGGACGCCACGGCCATCGACCTCCCGAAGCGCAAGGCCGAGGACGCTGTGCCCGCGTTCCATCTCGTGGTGCCGTCGGCGGCCGATGTCGTGGTCGGCGGCCACTCCTATGGCGGCCGCGTCGCGAGCCTGGCCGCGGCGGAGCCGGACTCGCCCTACGCGGCCCTGGTCCTGTTCAGCTACCCGCTCCACCCGCCGGGCGCACCCGAGCGCACCGACGCCCGGATCGCCCACTGGCCGTCGATCGCCTGTCCGGTGCTGCTCCTGTCAGGCGAGAGCGACCCGTTCGCCAGGATCGACCTGCTGCGGGCCAAGGTCCCGCTCCTGCGCGATGCCGAGCTCGTGACCTACCCGCGCCTGGGGCACGGGCTCAAGCCGGTCCTCGACGACGCGCTGGACCGAGTGGCGGCGTTCCTCGG
>CAWEYL010000002.1:0-130922 GCA_963813335.1 uncultured Chloroflexia bacterium | reverse complement strand
TCGACCGCGGCCTGAAGGGCACCCTCGTCGCGCCGTCGAGCTACTTCATGAAGAGCCCGCCGCAGCAGATCCACGACGACATCGCGTTCAACCGGGTCGAGGCGTTCATCCGCGGGGAGGACGACGAGACCCTGGTCGGGACCGAGAAGCTGGCGAAGCGGACGTACCGCAAGCTCGCCGGCACGAAGGCCCAGGTCGCGACCGCCGCGGCGAAGTGACCGGAGCCGAACGCCGAACGACGGACGGCGCTCCCCGCGAGCGCCGACTCGAGGCTCCGCACCGACGCGGGGGCACCAGCCCCCGCGTCGTCGAGCGTCTGGCGGTCCTCGCGTACAAGGCGACGACGCGGGTGGCCGCCGTCGTCCCAGAGCGACTGGCCCGCGAGGTCGTCGGCACGGCCGCCCAGGGCTCGTACCTGGCCTGGCCCTCCAAGCGGCGCTGGTCGAACCGCAACTTCGGGCATGTCCTCGGCCTGCCGCCCGACGACCCGCGGGTCCGCCGGCTGGCGCTGCGCGCCTACCACGAGTACGGGCGCTACCTGGTCGAGCTGATGCGCCTGCCCACGCGAACGCCCGACGAGATGGCGAGCATGGTCACCGCCATCGACGTCGCCGGGCTGCTGCGCATCGCCGATGACGCCCCGGGTGGGCTGATCTTCACGGTCGGCCATGTCGGCAGCAACGACGCCGTGATGGCGGCCATCGCCCGGCACGGGATGCCGATCAGTGCGCTGGCCGACGATTCCGCGTTCCCGGAGCTCTTCGAGCTCCTGCGCGAGGAGCGCGAGGCACGCGGCGCGACGATCATCGCGTGGCGCAACCTCCGGGAGATCTACGGCGTCCTCCGGCGGCGCGAGATGCTCGCCCTGCTGGTCGACTGGGGGTATCGGCCCGACGGCATCCCGGTGCACCTGTTCGACGCCTGGACCACGCTGCCCGCCGGTCCGGCGACCCTCGCGGCCCGGACCGGTTCATGGATCCTGCCGGTCACGATCCGACGGCAGGCCGACGACACCTTCAAGCTGTCGTGGTCGGCGCCGATCGAGGTGGCCTCGTCCGACCCCGCGGAGCTGCAACGGGCGACCCAGGCGATCGCCGATGCCCTCGAGGTCACGGTCGGCTCGGCGCCGGAGCAGTGGTACAACTTCAAGCCGATCTGGCCGGCGACGGCCGAGGAGAGCGCCGAGCTCGAGCAGCGGGCCAGGGCCATGCAGGCCGGGCGCCCGGACCCTGGCCCCAGCGCCCCCGCGGCCGGCGGAGCCGGCGGATGAGCACGGTCGGCCGGCGGCTCCGGGCCGAGGCCCTCATGGCGGCGTCGTGGCTCGCCTGCCACCTGCCCGAGGGTCCGCAGGTCCGCCTGGCGATCGCCGCCGGCGACCTCTGGTACCGGCTCGCGCCCGAGCGCGCCGCGCAGGCGCGGCGAAACCTGCGGCGCGTCTGCGTCGCCCTCGACGAGCGCGGGCGCGGCGGACACGTGGTCCGCGCGGCCGCGACCGACCCGCGGGCCCTCGAGCGGCTCGTGCGCTCGGCGTTCCGCCACAACGCGCGCTACTACCTCGAGGTCGCCCGGACGCCGGCGATCAAGCCGGGCGATCTCGATCGACGCCTGATCGTCGAGACGCCCGAGGTCGTCGACGCGGCCTTCGCGACAGAGGGCGCGATGATCTTCATCGGACTCCATTTCGGGGCCATCGAGCTGCCGGCGCTCTTCCTCGCGGGGCGGATCGGCGGCGCGGTCGCGCCGATGGAGACCATCGACGACGCGGCGCTGCAGGCCTGGTTCGTGCGGACCCGCGGCGCGGTGGGGATCCGCATCGTCGGGCTCCGCGAGGCCCGCCGCGAGCTGCTCGCCGCGCTCCGTGCCGGCACGCCGGTCGGCCTCGTCGGTGACCGCGACCTGACCGGCGGCGGGATGCCGGTCGAGCTGTTCGGGGCGCCGGCCCGGCTGCCGCTCGGCCCGGCCATGCTGGCCGTCGAGAGCGGTGCGCCCGCGTACGTCGTGGGCGTCCGGCGGGCGGGCATCGGGCGCTATCGTGGACGCCTCGCGGCGGTGCAGGTCCCGGAGGCGGGGACGCGGCGAGAGCGGGTCGAGGGGACCATGACGGCGCTGGCGGCCGAGTTCGAGCGGATCATCGAGGACGCTCCCGAGCAATGGTGGGCGGTCTTCTTCCCGATCTGGCCGGACCTCGAGGACGCGGCATGACAAGCGCGACACCCGACCCGGCCGAGGCGCTCGACCGACCGACGGCCGTGGAGCCGACGGCTGCCGAGCCGGTCCGTCCTGGCCGCGCCGACCTGCACATCCACACGGTCGCCTCGGACGGGACCGCCGCGGTGACCGAGATCCTCGACCATGTGGCCGCGAGCGGGACGCTCGACGTCATCGCGATCACCGACCACGAGCGCATCGATGCGGCGCTCGCCGCGCGCGCCCTGGCGCAGGACCGCGGCCTGGCGCTCGAGGTGATCGTCGGCGAGGAGGTGACGACCCTTGGCGGCCACCTCCTGGCCCTCTACCTCGAGGCGCCGGTCCGCTCGTACCGCTCGCTCCGCTCCACGATCGCGGCCGTCCACGACGCCGGCGGGATCGCCATCCCGGCCCATCCGCTGGT
This sequence comes from uncultured Chloroflexia bacterium, assembly GCA_963813335.1. Classification (GTDB taxonomy): domain Bacteria; phylum Chloroflexota; class Limnocylindria; order Limnocylindrales; family CSP1-4; genus SPCO01. The sequence continues at coordinate 128,311 of CAWEYL010000002.1, read as the reverse complement.
GCCCTACCCGCTCTGCGCCCAGGCATTCGCGCTCCGCCGGCTGATCGAGGACCCCGACCCGCGCTTCCGGCCCGACGCGATCGAGACCTTCAACCCGACCGCGCTCGGACGTCCGCGCCATCAGGCCGTGGTCCGCTTCGCCGACGAGCACGGCCTGGCCCATGTCGGCAACAGCGACGCCCATGCGCTCGCGGCGATCGGCATCGGCTGGACGTCCTTCGAGGGGCGGACCGCGGCGGACCTGCGCGCGTCGCTCGCGGCAGGCACGACCGAGCACCACGGCTCGTTCCACGGCGCGACCGGCCAGCTCGGCACGTTCGGCGAGCAGCTGCGCAAGCGCCGCCGCGACGCGCGCGACGAGCTCATCGGCCGGCTCCGCCGCGATGGCACCGGTCGCGACCACGGCTACCCGGGCGGCCGTGCCAGGCCGCCCCGCTTCGACGCCGGCCCGCGATGAAGATCGGCCTGGTCTGCCCGTACATCTACCCGGAGGCGGGCGGCGTGGCCCAGCACGTCCGGTTCCTGTACGAGAACCTCCGCCAGCGCGGCCACGACGTCCGGATCATCACCGCCAGCCACGGCCCGCAGCGGTCCTCGGAAGGCGACATCCTGCGCATCGGCGTCGGGTTCTCGATGCCGACGAACGGGTCCGTCGGGACGCTGACCTTCTCGCCGCGCTACATCAGCCAGGTCCGTGCGCTGCTCGCGCGCGAGCAGTTCGACCTGCTCCATTTCCACGAGCCGTTCGTGCCGTTCCTGTCGCTCTTCCTGCTCCGCGAGTCGACCAGCGTCAACGTCGCCACGTTCCACGCCTACGCCGGCTTCTCGCCGTCGTACGAGCTCGGCAGCCGGGCCATGCGCGGCCACGCGGCCCGCCTCCACGGCCGGATCGCCGTCAGCGCAGCGGCACGGCATTTCATCGACCGGTTCTTCCCTGGCGACTACAAGGTCATCCCCAACGGCGTCGACATCGCCCGCTTCGCCAACGCGGTGCCGATCGCCCGCTGGCAGGACGACGCCCCCAACCTGTTGTTCGTCGGGCGGCACGAGCCGCGCAAAGGCCTGCTCGACCTGCTGAAGGCGCAGCGCATCCTGCGCAAGACCGGCTACGACACGCGGCTGCTGGTGGTGGGCTCGGGGCCGCAGGAGCGCGAAGCGCGGCGCTACGTCGCCACACGGGGCCTCCAGGGCGTCGAATTCCTGGGCCGCGTGAGCGACGCCGAGAAGGCTCAGCTGTACCGGACCGCGCGGGTCTTCGTCTCACCCGCGACCGGCGGCGAATCGTTCGGGATCGTGCTGCTCGAGGCCATGGCCGCCGGGGCGCCCATCGTCTGCTCGGACATCCACGGCTACAAGGGCGTCGTCCGGCGCGACCGCGAGGGGCTGCTGGTGCCGCCGCATGAGCCCAAGGAGCTCGCGACGGCGATCGCGCGGGTCCTCGACGAGCCCGGACTGGCGGAGCGGATGGGGGCGGCCGGCCGCCTCCGCGCGGAGGACTTCAGCTGGCCGCGGGTCACCGCAAAGGTCGAGGAGTACTACGGCTTCGTCATCCGCCGGCTCGCCGCGGGCGGCCAGCTCCCGGCCGGGTTCCATGCCGAGATCCCTCAGGCGCCGCCCGTCCGCGCGAGGCTGTCCGTCTCGCCCGCCTCCGGCTCGCCGGTCGCCAGCGAGAGCCGCCAGACCGACGCCGAGTAGGCCACGACCAGGCAGGTCACGACCACCGCCAGCGAGAGCAGGCCGAGCTGGGCAGCGGACCAGGCGATGGGCTGGTTGCGGTCGATCTTGCTGACCGGGAACTGGAACGCGTACAGGTAGGTCGGCAGGATGCCCTGGTAGGCGTTGACCAGCGCGGACGGGAGCGGCAGCGCGGCGATGTTCGGATACAGGATCACGAACCACCCGACGACCGCCGTCAGGAACCCGATCACGTAGCGCCGGGGGTCCATGCCGGCGATCACGCCGAGGGCGAGGTACGCGAGCGGGATCGCCGCGACGAGCACGATCGGCTCGACCGGCACGCTGGTCAGCGTCAGGATCGGCGTGTCCGGCAGCTGCGAGGCGAGGACCAGCGCGCCGCCCACCAGCAGCCCGATCAGCCCGAACGAGCGCAGGGCGTCGCGGTCGAGGCCATCGCCCTCGGCGTCCCCCACGGCGATGATCGCGCGGATCAGGAAGAAGAGGCCGACCACGGTGGCGATGGCCAGCCCGGCGGTCCGCGCGGTCAGCACGAAGCTCGGGATGACCGCGGGGCACGCCTGCGAGCCCGGGTTGACCGACTCGACCCCGACGATCGCGCACAGCGGCCGGCTGAAGATCCACATCGCGGCGGGCAGCATGATCACCGCCGCACCGGCCAGGCGGGCCAGCCGCCAGGTCATCGCCGAGGCGCCGTGCCACAGCTCGGCGATGAAGTAGGCCAGGGCCGCGACCACGAACGGCAACGCCGTGTAGTAGTGGTACTGGAACGCCGCGCGGTCGATGCGCGCCCACGGGATCCACTGGGCAGCGAAGCCGATCGCGATCAGGCTCAGGGCCAGGCTGCGCCGGCGGAAGGCCATGACGCTCACGAACAGCAGCGCCGGCACGCCCATCCACCAGATGACGAGGTTGCCCGCGTCATAGATCGCGGCGGCGGTCCCCGCGGCGAGGCCCTCCTGGTAGAACCAGACCGGCTTGAGGTTCAGCGGCCACGCCCACCACGGCGACGACGCCGGATGCGGCGAGGTCAGGCCGTTGTGGTAGCCGTACATCCGCCCGGTGAGGTCGAGCAAGGTCTCGCCCGTGTGGCCCGGCGGCCAGGTCGAGGTGATCCGGTGGCCCTCCACCAGCGCCCACGGGATGTACGAGACGACGTAGACCGCGAGCGGGATGGCCAGCAGGCAGATGGCCGCCCAGGCGACCGGGATGCCGAGGGCCGAACCCGGGCGCAGCCAGCCCTCGGCGGGCGGCGCCGGCGGCTCGAGGCGCCGGGCGGGATCCGCCGGTCCGGGCGGCAGCGCCATCGGTCCCCAGCCGGCACGCCCCGCCAGCGCGAAGACCACGTAGATCGCCAGCGACGTCAGGGCGAGCAGCAGGGCGACCCGGATGGGCGTCGCCGCGAAGCCCGCGATCACGACCTCGGCGTCGAGCTTCCCGAGCCCGAGCGCGCCGAAGAAGATCGCGACCCCGAGGGCGGTCGGGGCCAGCACCGCGAAGCGCATCTCCTCGTCGGTCCAGGCGACGGGGTGCAGGACCGCGACGACGACGGCTACGAGGGTCAGCGCGACCATGACCAGCAGGAACGTCAGGTTCCCGATGCCGGCGTCCTGCGGCACCGTGATGGCCATGTAGCCGAGGACGCAGGTCAGCGCGATCAGGCCGAGGATGGCCACGACGCGACCGAGCGCGCTCCGCGCGAGGATCAGCAGCGCGAGGCCGCCGATGGCATAGAGCGCCACCCACTTGCTCGCCAGCGCGAGCCCGAGCAGCACCCCGATGACCGGCATCGCCGCCCAGAACGCCCATCTCGCCCGCCACCAGCCCGTCCAGACCGCCGCGAACAAGGTGTAGGCGGCCACGATGAACAGCCCGACGTAGACGTCGTTCATGCCGATGCGCGACTGCACGAAGAACATCCCGTCGACCAGCACGAAGAGGCCGGTCAGCACCGCGACCAGCCGGCGGCGGAACAGGATCCGCATCAGGAGATAGAGGAAGAGGGCCGTCAGGGCGCCGGCGATCACCCCGGGGAGACGCCAGGCGAAGGCGTGCGAGCCGATGTCGATCGAGGACATCGAGCCGGAGCCGTCGAAGACCAGGAGTTCCTGGCGATCGGTCGACGGGTAGTCGGCGTTCACGTCAGCCGCCCACGCGACGGGGACGAAGCCCGCCCCGAGGCGGGCGTCGGCGAAGACCGCGCTCCCGCGAGACTCGTCGCCCCCGTGCGTCTCGACGACGTAGACGGTCCACGCCGGGTCGGGGCCGGTCGCGGGCGGCGGCTCGAAGGTGCCCGCCGTCGTCGGGGCGTGGCCCAGGATGTGGATCATCTGGCTCGCGTCGTCGTACAGCACCTTGGTGCCGAGGCCGGGCAGCGGGTGCGTGCCGAGGTCGGTCGGCCCGGCGACGGCCTTGTCGCCGGCGATGGCGATGACGTGGTAGGTCGGCGCCGCCGCGTCGCCAGAGGTCACGTACAGCTTCGGGTCGTCCACGCCGGACATGTAGGCCAGGCCGTGCGCGCCACCGGTCAGCACGACCGTGGAGATCGTCGAGGCGGTCGCCGGATCCACGAACGTGACGCCGGCCGTCGTGGCCGCCGCGATCCGCGGCAGGTCCTGGACCGCCATCCCAGCCAGCCGGCCGTCGCCGATGGCGGCCTCGACCTTGTCGCGCGTCTCCTTGTTCCCGGGCGAGCCCATCACGACCGTGGGTCCCGGACTCGCAAGCAGCGCCTCGTAGTCGGCGGCGTTCCCGTCGAGCAGCTCGGCCAGCACGGACGCCGCGGCCGACGGGTCCGGGACGTCGCCCACCGTGGCCACGATGGCCGCGCCGTTGCCGCCATCCGCGAGGTCGACGAGCCCGGCGAGGTCCGTCCCGCCCACGATCGTGCCGCTCGTGAGATCGACGACGTCGAGGTGGTCGCCCTCGCCCACGGCGAGGGTCGAGCCGTCACCGGTGGCGTACAGGAGATCGACGGACCCCTTGACCGTCACCAGGTCGGCCGGCGCCACGCCGGCGGCCGCCGCGTCAGGGCCGATGGCCGTCAGGTCGAGGGTCGCGACGCGCCCATCGCCATAGCCGACGACCAGCTTGAGTCCGGACTCGTCGATGGCCAGCGCGGTCACGCCGGGGGCCGGGATCGTCGAGATCAGGGCCCGGGTCCGCAGGTCGTACGTCCGGATCTCGCTGCCGGTCGCCACGTGGAGGCGCTCGCCTGCCCGGCCGTCGCCGACGCTCTCGTCGATCCGCCGTGGCTCGACCACCGAGGCCACGACCGGCACGCCCAGCTCGCTGGTCGCCTTGACCTCGTCCTGGCCCCACAGGACCAGGCCGACGGCCATCGCGTACTTCGCGAGGTGCGGATGGGTCCACTCGTAGATGTCGTGGGAGAGCCCGTAGCGCCACGCCTGCAGGAACTCGGTGGCGGTCCTCGCGTGGTAGACCTCGTCGAAGTGCATCTGATACGGCTCGGCGAGGCGGAACGTGCGCAGGGTCATCGTCGCGACCACGAGCACCACGAGGAACCACAGGTCGAGCCGGTCGAGGCGGCCGCCGCGCTCACCGGTCAGCGACCGGCTGCGGTCGGCGCGCATGGGCCGCTCGCCGAGGCGCTGGCGGAACCAGCCGACCAGCCCCAGCTCGCCCATCGACGGCCGGCGCGACCAGGTCGGCATCCGCGCGACGGTCGCGGGGGCGGGAGCGACCAGGGCCGCGGGCGGCACGGCGGCGGGCGATGTGCCCGGCTGACGGGGCGCCGCGGGCACGTCAGGGGTCAGCGGCGGGCCGGTCACGTCCACCGGACGCTCGGAGGCGGCGTCGAGATCCGCCGCGAGGCGCGCGCGTGCGCTCGCGCGCAGCTGGAGCATCGCCCAGACGAAGAATGCGCTGAACATGAGGGCCACGGCGGCGATCGCCGGCTCGGACTTGAGCGACCAGCCGATCCCGAGCCAGTCGACGATCGACGGGTTGTCCGGGATCAGGACCACCAGCACGACGTACATGTTCGCGAGCAGGCCCAGGCTCATCGCCACGTAGGCGGGCCGCCAGCGCGGCGAGATCGCCGCGAGGATGATCCCGACCGCGAAGAACGGGTAGACGTAGCGCTCGTGCACGCGCGTCGGCAGCACGAAGAACGCGAGCGACAGCACCGCCAGGCCGACCAGGAGGGTCAGCCGGTCCGGCCGCCGCCAGGCCACGACCAGCACCGCCGCGATCCCCGCCAGCAGCAGCGCGGTCCCCACGAGGATGGCCGGGACGACGCCGAAGACGGCCGTGCCCGATCCGCAGGCGTCCGCGCCGAGCGGGAGGTCGCACACCCACAGGCCGCTGTTCGCCAGGCTGTAGCCCGTGTCGCCGGGGATGAGCGCCCATGGGTTGAAGGCGTTGACGGACAGGTACGGGTACGTGCCGCCGGCGGTGAGGAGCTGCTGGATGAGGCCGATCGGGGTCAGCCCGAACGGCAGGGCGATCAGGATCGCGGTCCCGAGGCCGACGACGCCCGTCGTCACGATCCGGAGCGGATGCCCGGTCGCCGCCTCGTCGCCGTAGCCGCCCTTCGGTCGGAGGGCGCGCCGGATGGTCACGATCGCCACCAGCGGGACGAGGATCCCGAGCTGCGGCTTGATGATCGCCGCGACCACGGTCCAGAACGCGGCGCGTTCCGGGCGGTCGCGCCAGAGCTCGCGCAGGCCCAGCAGCATGAACACGACGCCGAACGAGTCCACCTGGCCCCAGACCACGCTGTCGAACCAGCTGATCGGGTTGACCACGGCCACGAACGCCGCCGCCAGGGCGATCCGCTCGCGGCCGCCGAGCTCGCGGATCATCGACCAGGCGAGCCAGCCGATGGCGAGGTCGGCCAGGATCGGCGGGACCTTGATCAGCTCGACGCTGACACCGCCGAAGGCCTGGCCCACGAGCCCGACCAGCCACAGGACGTACATGTAGCCGGGGGTGTAGTCGTGGAGGAAGTCGCGGTCGTAGAAGCCCCACGGGCCGTGGGCCGCCAATTCGCCCGCCCAGAATCGGAAGGCTCCCAGGTCGTTGTGAAGACCGGACCCTGGGAGCAGGTATGCGATGATGAGTCGTAGGGCGAGCCCGAGCGCGAGGACGACCAGGACCGCGCCGACGGCTCCCTGCGTCCCGGTCGACCGCGACGGCGCTGCTGTGCCTCGCTCGGACCCACCGGATGCGGGGCCAGTCACCGGGAACGGCTCCTGCACGAGCGTGGAAGGTGGATCTGAGCGTAGCACAGGGTCGTCGAGCGGACCCCTCGCACCTGGCGCCGGCCCTCGCGGTCGGCGTCGTGGCGTTCGCCTTGGCGCGCCTGGCGCTGCTGCCCGGCGTGGCGTTCTGGGACACCGGGGAGTTCCAGACCGTCGGCCCGCTGCTGGGTACCGCGCACCCGACGGGCTTCCCGACCTACGTCCTGCTGGGCTGGCTCGCCTCCGTGGTCTTCCAGCCGCTCGGCGATCCCGCGTTCCGGATGAACCTCCTTTCGGCGGTCTGCCTCGGGGTGGCGGCCGCTGTGACGGTGGACCTCGTCCGCGCGCTGACGCGGTCCCTCGCGATCGGGGTCGCGGCCGGGCTCGCCCTGGCGCTCACCCCGCTCGCGTGGTCGATCGGGACCCATGCCGACCCGCACGTCCTGCACCTGGCGCTGGTCGCGATCCTGCTTCGGTTGCTCGTCGGCTGGGACGACCGCGTGCGCGGCGAGGGGCGCTCGTGGTCCGCGGCGGACCCGCGCGCCGACCGCTGGCTGGTCGGCGCGGCGATCGTGTTCGGGCTCGCGGTCGGCAACCACTCGCTGACGCTCCTCCTGGCCGTCCCGGTCGGCCTGTACGTGCTGGCCGTCGATCCGGGCATCCTGCGCCGGCCGCGCCTGATCCTCGCCTGCGTGGTCGCGCTGGTGGCGACCATCGCCATCGTCTATCTGGAGCTGCCGCTCCGGGGCGGCCCCTTCCGGGCGCCACTCGTCTACGGCCATCCCGAGACGTGGGAAGGCTTCTGGTATGTGGCGCTGGCGCAGCAGTTCCAGGGCAGCCTGCAGGACCCGTTCGGCGACATCGGGGGCAAGGTCGCGGCGCTGGTCCGGCTGACGGTCGCCGAGTTCGGGATCCTCGCGCCGCTCATCCCGGTCGCCTTCGTCGTGACGGCGATGCGCCGGCCGCGCTATGCGCTGCTCACCGGGACGTCGGTGCTGATCACCTGCGCCTTCGCGTCGTCGTACGTCAACGCGGACATCACCCGCTACTACCTCGGTCCGGTCCTGATGGCGTGGACCTGGCTGGCGATCCTCGGCGGGCTGCTCGTGGATGCCGTCGGGGTCGATACGAGCGATTCGCTGCGCCACCGCCCGACGCTGCGATCCGCCGTCGCCCTGCTCGTGGCCATCGCGCTCGTGGCGCCGTCGCTGCTCGCGGCACGCAACTCCTATGCAACGATCGACCTCAGCGGCGACCACAAGGCCGCCGCCTGGACCGACCGGGCGCTCGACCTCATGGAGCCCGGCGCCATGGTCGTCAGCTGGTGGAGCTACTCCACGCCGCTCTGGTACGCCCAGATCGTCGAGGGCCGGCGGCCTGATATCTTCATCGTCGACGACCGGACCCGCCTCGACCAGGGCCTCGGGAGTCTCACCGACGTCATCGACGCCAACCTCGGGATCCGGCCGGTCTATGTGATGCGCCAGGACCCCCGCGAGCTGGCCGAGCTGAAGGCCCGCTACGAGATCGATGAGCTCACCTCGCAGGAGGACGGATCGCTGATGCACGTGCTGGGGCGCCGCGCGGCGCCATGACCACCGAAACCATGCCGGCGACGGAGATCACGCATTCGGCCCGGGTCGCCCGGTTGTCCTACTTCTTCCCGGCCCACAACGAGGAGGCCAACCTCGAAGGCCTGGTCGACGAGGCCCTGGCGACCCTGCCGCTGCTCGCCGAGACGTTCGAGATCATCGCGGTCGATGACGGGTCGCGCGACGCGACGCCGACCATCGCCGACGACCTCGCGGCCCGCTTTCCGGACGTCGTGCGCGCCGTCCACCACCCGACCAACCTCGGGTATGGCGCGGCCCTGCGCTCGGGCTTCGCCGCGTCCCGCTACGAGCTCGTCGCCTTCACCGACGGCGACCGCCAGTTCCATGTGGCCGACCTCGGCCGGCTCACCGAGCGGCTGGCGGCCGGGGACGCGCCCGATGTCGTCGTCGGCTTCCGCATCAAGCGCGCGGACCCGTTCATCCGGACCGCCTACGCGCGCGCCTACCGGCTCGCCAACCGGATCTTCTTCGGGCTCAAGGTCACCGACGTCGACTGCGCCTGCAAGCTCTTCCGCCGCGAGGCGCTCGAGGGCATCCACGTCGAATCGGACGGGGCGTTCTTCTCAGCGGAGCTGCTCATCAAGCTGGGTGCCGCGGGTCGGACCATCGCCGAGGTCGGGGTGCCGCACTACCCGCGCACGGCCGGCTCCGCGACCGGGGCCAAGCCGTCGGTCATCGCCAAGGCCGTGCGCGACTTCTGGCGCCTGCGGCTGTACATGTGGGTGAACCGCCGGCGCTCGCTGCGCCGCGGGGCCAGCATCCTGGGCGGTTGACCGGCCGGTCAGCTCTCCCGGCGGCTCTCGCCGCCCGGGTCCACGTCGAGCGAGTTGACGAAGTCGCGGAAGACGTCGAGCCGCGGGTCGACCAGCCCCTCGCCGGTCGTCTCGAGCGTCATCCCGGGCTCCCCCTCCTCCTCGTCGAAGGCGCCGTCGGCCCCGAGGCCGGCCTGCTCGAGCACGGCCGCGGAGGCGAAGATCCGCACGCCCGCCCGGACGGCCAGCGCGAGCGCATCGGACGGGCGCGCATCGATCTCGACGGTCCGGCCGACGCCGGCGACGATGAGGCGGGCGTGGAAGGTCTCCTCGGCCAGCTCGGAGATGATCACCCGGTCGATCGAGACCCCGAGGTCCTCGAGGGTCGCGACGAACAGGTCGTGGGTCAGCGGGCGCTCCGGGGTGAGGCCCTGGAGCTTCATCGCGATGGCGCTCGCCTCCCACGGCCCGATCCAGATCGGGAGGTAGCGCTCGCGGCCGGTCTCCTTGAGGATCACCACGTGCCGGCTCGACAGCATGTGGACGCGCACGCTCTCGACGACCATCTCGACCAGCTCGTCGTCCGGCATGTGCCGATTATCCCACGGTGGCCGGGGCCGCCGGCCGGCCCGGGCCGCCGCCCAGGGTGAGCACGAGGCGGGCGACCAGGGCGCCCGCGACGAATCCGCCGATATGCGCGAAGAACGCCACGCCGCCGTTGGCCTCGACCAGGCCGATCGAGGTGATCCCGTCGATGAGCTGGAGCACGAACCAGAAGCCCAGCACGATCATCGCCGGCACGTCGATCAGCTGGTAGAAGAAGCCGAGGAACACCAGCGACGTGATCCGGGCGCGCGGGAAGAACACGATGTACGCGCCGAGGGTCGCCGCGATCGCGCCCGACGCGCCGATCGTCGGGATGTCGGAGCCCGGCGCCACCGCGACCTGGGCGAGCGCCGCCGCGACCCCGCCGGCAAGGTAGAAGAGCAGGAACGCGGCGCGCCCCAGGCGGTCCTCGATGTTGTTGGCGAAGATCCACAGGTAGAGCAGGTTGCCCACCAGGTGCAGCCAGCCGGCGTGCAGGAACTGGCTGGTGATGAGCGTGGCGGTCTCCTGCGAGAGGATGTCGCCCCTGGCCCAGGCGGTGGTGAGCTCGGACGGGACCACGCCCCACGCCGTGACGAACCGGTCGAGCGAGGGCTCGCCGCCGCTGGCGAGGAGGCCCAGCTCGTAGGCGAAGGCCGCCAGGCAGGCGATGACGAGCCCGATCGTGACCAGCGGCGTCCGGCGCGTCGGGTTCGCGTCGCGCAGCGGGATCATGGCCGGACGGCCCTACGGCTTCTTGGTCGGCTTCGCGGTCGGCTTCTTCGTCGGCTTGGGGGTCGCCGTGGGCGCGGCGGACGGGCTGGCGGACGGGCTGGCCGACGGGCTGGCGGTCTCGTCGGGGACGGCCTCGAGCGTGGCCTGGTGGAGCCCGTCGGCCGAGATCCACAGCACGTTCCCTGGGGCGTCCTGGAGGCCGGGGGTCACGACCATCCCGCGCAGGTCCCCCCAGCCCGCGTCCCCGCCAGCCAGCCGGTACTGGGCCTTGTAGGCGCCGCTCGACCCGCCGCTGGCCTTCTCGATCGCGACGATCCGCGCGTTGGGGCCGTCGTAGACGTAGATCTCGCCCTTGTCGCGGTCCGCCGGCAGGTTCGGCCCCGACGAGAGCGTGTAGACGGGGGCGGGGCGGAGCAGGTCGTCGCCGGGCGGCTTCGCCTTCCAGCCGTTGTCCTTGCCCGAGGTGTACTTGTCCAGGGTGCCGGCGTCGGTGGCGTACAGGTCGCCGTCGATCAGGAGCGAGGTGATGCCGCTCACGTCGCGCGCCGTGGCGAGCCAGGGGATCGACTTGGAGGGGAACCCGCCGCCGTCCGCCGCCGGCGAGTAGGCGTGGATCTGCTGCTCCGACGGGTCCACCACGTACAGCTTGTACAGCCCGCGGCTGGCGTCCTGCAGGTAGGTCCCGATGGCGGTCACGTCGTCGCCCCACGAGCTGGCGCCCTGGACGGTGACCTTGACCAGCGTGCCCTTGCCGGTGGCGTTCGACGACCGCCAGCGCCACAGGACGTTCTTGGAATCGAGGATCAGCACGTCCTGCCCGCCGACCGCAAGGAACCTCGGCGTGGCGACGGTCGTGCCGGCGGCCTTCGTGCCCGACCGGGCGACGAGGGTGGCCTTCTTGTTCTTGAGGTCGATGCGGTACACGGTCTTGGTCGAGCGGTCGAGCACGTACGGGGCGCCGTCCGGACCGACGACGAGGCCGCCCAGGTCGATCGCGGGCGCGCCGTCCGCCGGCTTGAACGTGAAGAGCGTGGTCGAGGCCACCGGGACCACGCCGTAGAGCGTGTCGAGCCCGGCGACCGCCTGCCGCCGGAGCGGGTCGATGACCGCGGCACTGACATTGGCCTTCTGGGCGGCGTCGAGCTGCTGGTACGCCTCCGTGAGGAGCGTCTTCGCCTGGCCGGGGTCGGCCGCCACCAGGTCGATCCCGGGTCCCTTGACCTTGGCGAGGTTCTCGCGCGCCTTGTCGAGGGCCTCCTGGCCGGCGTTGACGGAGCTGATGGCCGCCTGCTTGCCGGTCCCGCCGAAGGCGTACACGGCGAGGCCGAGCCCGCCGACCACGACGACGAGGGCGAGCAGCGCGAGCGCGGCGCGGCGCTGGGTCTCGCGGCGCGAGGCGAGCGGCGTGACCCGCCGGTACGCGGGCTTGCGCCGTGGCATCAGGTCCTGAAGGCGGTGGACGACACGACCGACGGCGCCGCCGGCCGCCACCCGGGCGCTCCCGGCGGCCGCGCTGACGGCCAGCCCCGCCGCCTGGACGTTGTCGGCGAGCGGGATCGGCGAGCGGTCCGGGGCGCCGGCCAGCGGCTCCGGCGGCTTGACCGGGACGGGCGAGCGCCCGCGCGCGGTGGCCGAGACCTCGGCGGCCTCGAACGCGATCGCCCCGTCGCTGCCCGCCCCGCCGTCGGCGACGAACCGGTGGTGGAGGTGCTCCATCGCCGACTGCGGGTGGAGCGTGAGCATCGCGTCCTTCAGCTCGTCCGGGCCGAGCTTGGCGACGACGTTGGGCGAGACCAGCACGAGCGAATCGCCGACCGAGATCTCGCCGCGCCACACGTCCGGCTCGATGTCGCCCGACGGCAGGCCGCGCTCCCGGTGCGGGTCCGGCAGCGTCGAGAGCCGCGCCTGGCGGATCAGGTAGGCCTCGGCCGGTCCGATCGTCGCGACGTACATCTCGTTGCCGCGGACGACAGCCAGCCCGATGCCGATCGGGCCGTTCCCGTCGGTCGACTTCAGGCCGAGGCGGTCGGCCTGGTGCGCCAGGCGCTTGTTCGCGGTCGAGATCGCCTTCTGGATGCAGACGCGGATGCCGGCCGACTCGTCGTAGTAGTACTCGTTGCGGATGGTCTCGGCCGCGAGGCGGGTGGCCTCGAGGGCGTGGCGCGAGCTGATCCGCGATGTCACGAGCAGGTAGAGCAGGCCCTTCGAGCGGGCTACCGACCCGACGTTCGGCTCGACGACGACGAGCGTGTCGGGCGAGTCAGGGAGTCGGTCGTGTTCGGCGACGACGCCGAGTTTCATCTGGAGTCGAACGGCCATGCGGGCCTCTCGTGGTCGGGCGGGACCTCGTGCTTGTCCTGGTGCGCGAGGCGGTCGAGCGAGCGGACGTTCCCGGTTCGATCGGGGACGGTACGCCCCGAGATGGCTGGCAGGTGCCGCGGATTATACGCGGGGGCCCGGCCGTCGGACGTGGACCCGCAGTTCGCGGACGCCGATCCCGCCCGGCGCCGCCGCGAACGCGCCGAGGAGCTCGCTCGAGCGCAGCCGCAGCTCCTGGGCCACGATCGGGGCGTCGGCCTCGATGTCGACCACGAACCCCTCGAGGCGGACGACCCGGCACGCGCCGGCCGCCGGCGGCACCCGCTCGGCGACGAGGCCCTCGAAGGTGGCGATCGCCCGGGACAGGCGCAGCTCGTCCTCCAGGCCCAGGGCGCGGGCCGCGTCCGGTATGAGGTCGCCGAGGCGGACCATCGGCTTGCGGCGCGCGGTCACGGGGCGCCCGGGACGCCGCCGACCGCCCCGGCGAGGCCCGGCGCAGGCACGAGCCGGGCGCGCCCGTCCTCGGCGCGGACCTCCCAGCTGGTGCCGATCGCCCGGAGCGACGGGTCGAGGTCGTCGAGGGTGGTGGTCGTCACGAAGGACTGCGGCAGCGCCGCGATGCGCCGGACGAGATGGCCACGGCGGTCGGGGTCCAGCTCGGAGAAGACGTCGTCGAGGAGCAGGAGCGGCGCCCGGCCGTCGAGCTCCGTCAGCAGGTCCAGTTCGGCCAGCTTGAACGAGAGGATCGCGGTCCGCTGCTGGCCGCGCGACGCGAAGCCGGCCAGGTCGCGGCCGCCCAGCTCGAAGACGAGGTCGTCACGGTGCGGGCCGATGAGCGTCGCCCCGTTCCAGACCTCCTTGTCGGCGGTCTCGACCAGCCGGCGGGCCAGCGCCTCCCGCGGGGTCTCGCCCGGCGCCGCCGCCGCGTTCGTCGAGTAGCGCACGCCCAGCGTGGCGGCCTCGGCCTCGTCGGTCGCGATCTCGGCGTGCGCCCGGGCGAGCGGCGCCCCGAGGCGGTCGAGCAGCCGCAGCCGGTCCTCGACGATCCGGGCCGCGGCATCGAGGAACGTCCCGTCCCAGAAGCGCAGCTCGTCGCGGCTGGCGGTCTCCTCGCGGATCGAGCGCAGGAGCCCGTTCCGCTGCTGGAGGGTCCGGCCGTAGGTCGCGAGCGTCGTCGCATGGCCCGGGGTCGTGGCGCTCGCGAGCTGGTCGAGCGCGGCGCGGCGCAGGCCCGGGGAGCCGGCCACCAGCAGCATCTCCTCCGGGGCGAAGACCACGACGCGCAGCGGACCGTCGAGCGCGCCGACGCGCCGCCCGACCCCGTTGACCCTGATCCGCTTGCGGCCGGCGCTGCCGTTCGTCCCGGAGCGGACGATCGCCACCTCGACGACGTCCTGGCCGACGCGCCCCTCGACCCGGGCGAGGTCCCGTTCCCAGCGGATCAGCTCGCCGTCCGCGGTCGTCCGGTGCGAACGCCCCCAGGCGAGCAGCACGATGGCTTCGAGGAGGCTGGTCTTGCCCGCGGCGTTGGGACCCCAGATCAGCTGCGGCCCGGGCCCGAAGGCGGCCTCGAGGGCTTCGTAGCCCCGGAGATCGAGCAGGCTGATCGAGTCGAGCAGGGTCGCCGCGGTCCGGTCCGGCCGGTCCGCCCTCCGGTCGTCGGCTATGAGGTCGTCCGGACGGGCATGACGACGTGGACGTAGCTGTCGTCGCCGACCGGCTTGAACACCCCGGGCGAGAGCGGGCCGTTGAGCTCGAGCGCGAACTGCTCGGCATCGACGTTCGTCAGGACGTCCGCGAGATAGCGGGCGTTGAACGCGATGGTCGTCCCGTCGCCCTCGACCGTGGCCTCCACCTGCCCGACGTGGTCGCCGACCTCGGCGTTGGCGCTGACCGTGATCCCGGCCTCGCCGTCGCCGCCCACCTGGAACTTGACGATGTTCGCGGATTCGTGGGCGATGAGGGCGGCCGGGCGCACCGCGCGGAGCAGCTCCTCGCGGTCGAGCACCGCGCGGGTCGTGTGCTCCTTCGGTACGACCTGCTGGTAGTTCGGGAACTGGCCGTCGATGAGCCGGCTGACGAGGTCCACGCCCTCGAGGTGGAAGAGCACCTGGTTGCGGCCGCCGGCGAGGACGATCTCGACGGCGTCGGTGGTGTCCGACAGGACGCGCGCCAGCTCGTTGAGGGCGCGGGCCGGGATGACGACGCTGGTCTCCGGGACCGCGTCCAGGATCGCGATGGTCTTGACCGCGATCCGGTAGTTGTCGGCCGCGGCGAGGGTCAGGAGGTTGCCCTCGAAGCGGGCCAGGACGCCGGTCAGGATCGGGCGCGCCTCGTCGCTCGCGGCCGCGAAGGTGGTCTCGTTGAGCGCCTTGCGCAGGACGTCCTGGGCCACCCGCGTCGTCGGCCGCTCGCCGGCGGCCTGGATGGCCGGGAACTCGTCGGCGTCGATGCCCTTGATGTGGGTCTCGAACCGCCCGCTCCGGAGATGGAGCGATTCGCCGGCGGTGAGCTCCAGGTCGACCTTGTCGCCGGCGGGCAGCGAGTTCACGAGATCGGTCAGCAGCTTGGCCGGGACCGTCGTGGCGCCGTCGGATTCGATCTTGCCGGGCACCCAGTAGGTGATCCCGATCTCGAGGTTCGTGGCGGTCAGCTTGAGCCCCGCATCCTCCGTCTTGAGCAGGACGTTGGCCAGGACCGGCAGGGTGCTGCGGCTGGACACGGCGCGGCTGACGATGGACAGGCCGCGGGCCAGGTTCTCCTGCATGACCGAGAGTCTCACGTCGGGTTCACTCCAAGAGCGGTCGGTGGATCCGTTACGGGCTGGGCTCGCTTGACCACGTGGCGGACGGCCAGGCGGCCTCGGGGATCGCCCGGTCGATGCCCGGGCCGGGCCGTGCGCGTGGGTCGTGGGTATCTTCTCTCTATCTTCTCACCCCGTCATCATCCTCATCATGGTGTGGAGCCGGTGGACGGCGCCTCGTGGCCGCGCACGCCGGGGACGTTGACGAGCGGAGCCTGAGTGTGGAGATGCTCCGGCCGGGCGGGGAGTCCACGGTGGTCGGAGCGTGGACGGCGCCGACGAGGCCTCCACAGCGACCCCCGGCGCGCCCGCCGTCGTGCCCAGCGGACCGGTCGGATGTCCACAACCGGGCAGGGTTTTCCACGGATTCCGTGCGGTTATCCACACGAACGGGCCGTGGAAGGCCCGTGGCGACGCTCCGCGACCCCGCCGATCAGTCGGCGTAGATGAGCTCGCGTACCGCCGCGATCTCGCGGCGCAGGTCGTCGTTGACGGCACTCTCGCGGGTGATCTTGTCGCAGGCGTGGAGGACGGTCGAATGGTCGCGGCCGCCCAGCTCGGCACCGATGCGCAGGAGCGAGACGTCGGTCTCCTCGCGCATCAGGAACATCGCGATCTGGCGGGGCATGACGATCGACTTGTCGCGCTTCTGGCCCTGGAGGGCCTCCATGGGGACGCTGTAGTAGTCCGAGACCGCGCGGGCGATCCGCTCCGGGGTCACCTGGCGCTTCTTCGGGTTGTACAGGACGTTGGAGAGGACGGCCTGGGCCAGCTCGATGCTGATCGGGGTCGCGCCCATGCTCGCGAACGCGATGATCCGGTTGAGCGCACCCTCCAGCTCGCGGATGTTGCTCACGACCTTCCGCGCGATGAACTCGATCACGTCGGACGTGATGGGCAGGGAGCCCTCCTCGGCCTTGGCGCGCAGGATCGCGATGCGCGTCTCGAGGTCCGGGGCCGTCAGGTCCGCGATCAGCCCCCATTCGAAGCGGCTGCGCAGCCGCTCCTCGAGGGTCAGGATCGCCTTCGGCGGGCGGTCGGACGAGAGCACGATCTGCTTGCCGTCCTCGTGGATCGCGTTGAAGGTGTGGAAGAACTCCTCCTGCGTCCGCTCCTTGTCCGCGATGAACTGGATGTCGTCGATGAGGAGGAGGTCGATCCGCCGGTAGCGCGCCCGGAAGTCGTCGATCTTGCCCTGCTGGATCGAGGTGATGAACTCGTTCGTGAACTTCTCGGACGTGGCGTAGACGACGCGCTTGCGCGGGAACTTGGCGATGACCTGGTTGCCGATCGCGTGCATCAGGTGGGTCTTGCCGAGGCCGACCCCGCCGTACAGGAAGAGCGGGTTGTAGGCGTGGCCGGGGCGTTCCGCGACGGACAGGCTCGCCGCGTGGGCGAGGCGGTTGGCCGACCCGACGATGAAGTTGCCGAAGGTGTAGCGCGGGTTGATGAAGGTCGTCCCGCCCTCACCGCCGACGCGGGTCGGCTCGACGCGGACCTGCTGGGACGACGGCCCGCTCGACGCGGTCGAGTCGCCCGGGTCGGCGGCGATCCGGTCGACGGCCGGGGCGGCGCTCTCGGGCGAGGTCGCGACGACGAATTCGACCTGGACGCTGTAGCCGACGATGCGCGCGAGCGTCTGGCTGATCAGCGAGCGGTAGCGGGTCTCGAGCCAGTCCTTGGCGAACCCGTTGGGGACGCTGATCCGGAAGCGCTGGTCGTCGACGTCCACCAGCTGGGTGTCACGAAGCCAGGTCTCGAAGTTGGCGGGTGACAGCGACACCTGGAGCTCCCCGAGAGCCGCTCGCCAGACCTGCTTCGCGTCCATTCGTTCGATGTGACCTGTGATAGATGTGGGCCGTGGATGGGTAGCGTTGGCCAGGGTCTGAGGCGAAGGAGCCGGGGCACGAGAGCGATCCTCGAGGTGGCCACGGCGCCTGGAGTGCTGCGTCCCCGGGACCCGGAATCGTTGGGGTCCCCGGGTGTCCCGCAGGCGTCCCGGCGCCGAAGGGCTCGGAGAGGATAGCACCGGCCGTCGGGCCGTCGCAAGGCGATCCTGCAATACCCCCTGGGGGTATGCGAGCGTGGGCGCCCCGACGACGGCTCCGGGCCGCGCCGCCGGCCGGTGGCGCATCGCCCGGACCGGCGGGCCCGCCCGCGATTGACACTCCTTCCGAACGGGCCGTATCATCCGGCGGACGACGACGCGCCGTGCGCTTTCGGGCGCCAGGCGCGTTTGCGTGCCTTTAGGGGTCGACAAGACGACGTCGCTCCGAGGCCGGATGGAGAGGATCCCGGACACCCCCGATGAAGCAGACCTACCAGCCGAAGAAGCGCCATCGCGCCAAGGAGCACGGCTTCCGCGCCCGGATGAGAACCCCCGGGGGCCGACGTGTGCTGGCCGCGCGACGAGCACGGGGTCGAAAGCGGCTGACGGCCTGACGACCGGGCGCGGCGCCGATAGGCCGCGGCTCGTGATGCTCTCCAGCCCGCAGGATTTCGCGGCGATCGGAGAAGGCGGGACCACCAGGTCCCATCCGCTGTTCACCGCCCGATTCCTGCAGACGGACCTCGAGACGACCCGTATCGGACTGTCGACCGGGCGAAAGCTCGGTGGCGCGGTGGTCCGGAACCGGGCAAGGCGTCGGCTCCGCGAGGCGCTCAGGGCGATGGCGCCCTCGTTCCAGCCGGGCTGGGACGTCCTCATCATCGCCCGGCCCGCCATCGTCAAGGCGGATCACGACACGCTGGTCGGGGCACTGCAGCGCATCCTCGCCAGGGGCGGCGCACTCGGAGGAACTCACTCGTGAAGGGCATCGGGCGGCGGTTCGGGATCGCGATGATCAAGCTCTACCGCGTCGTCTTCGCCTGGCTGCCCTCGTCGTGCCGCTACGAGCCGAGCTGTTCGCACTACACCGAGCAGGCCATCGCGAAGTACGGGCTCGTGAAGGGCTCCTGGATGGGCGCCAGGCGTATCGCCCGATGCCAACCGTGGGGTGGGAGTGGCTATGACCCCGTCCGCTAGCGAGGCGTCCCGCCCGTGATCCCGTCCCGCCTGCGGCGCCTGCCGTGGGCGCAGCTCCTGCTGCTCGCCCTCCTCGCCGTGGTCGTCGCGGCCTGCGCCACCGCGACCCCCGGCGCGTCCGGGAGCCCGGCGCCCACCCCGACGCCGCACCCGCCGCTCACGCCGGCCCAGCCCGGCGCCGACCCGCTCAGCCTCCTCGCGTGGCTGTTCAACCCGATCTTCCAGGTGATGCTGATCATCCTGATCGGCGTCTACGTGTTCCTCGAGAACCTCGGCGTGCCGGCGGCCATCGGCTGGGCCATCGTGGTCCTGACCCTGATCGTCCGCACGGTGGTGATCCCGCTCTATCGGCGGCAGCTCACCTCGCAGCGGCGGATGCAGCTCCTGCAGCCCGAGATCAAGGAGATCCAGAAGCGCTACAAGGGCGACGCCATGAAGGCCCGCGTGGCGCAGCAGGAGCTGTTCAAGGAGCGCGGCGTCAGCCCGCTCGCCGGCTGCCTGCCCCTGCTCCTCCAGATGCCGCTCCTGTTCATCATGTACTCGGTCATCCAGAACGGGCTGACCAACGTCGACCCGACGGCGATGCTGACCGTCTTCGGCCACCAGATCATCCCGTTGACCTGCAACAACCTGAACGCCGCCGGCGTCCCCGATGCCTCGCTCGGCCCGTGCATCGACACGGTCATCCCGATCCTGGGCGGCCTCGACGTCAGCAAGCCGTCGTACCTGTTCGCGATCTTCGGCTTCGGGGTCAGCCTGCTGGCCATCATCTCGGCCGGCCTGCAGCTGGTCCAGTCGCGGATGATGCTGCCGCTCAGCGACCCGGCCAATGACGACCCCAACACCAAGATCACGCGCCAGACGATGCTGCTCCTGCCGCTCCTGTCCGTGGTCTACGGCGGGTTCCTGCCGGCGGGCCTGTTCATCTATTGGATCACCGCGACGATCTTCTCGATCGTCCAGCAATACCTGATCGTGGGCTGGGGCGGGATGTTCCCGCTCCGTGGGTGGACCCCCGGGTTCGCCACGGGACATACGCCCCGATACCCGGTGGCCATGCCACCGCCACCAGAGCCCGGCAAGCGCGCGGCCATCCTGACCGACGCGGAGAAGAAGACGACGGCCGACAAGACGATCCGCCCCCGCGAGCGGGGCCGTCAGGGCCGACGAGGGAGACGACGCTGACATGAGTGCGTACAAGGAGTTCACCGGCAAGACGGTCGAGGAGGCCCTCCGTCTGGCGCGCGAGGAGTTCGGGGCCGACTTCCAGGACCTCGACTTCGAGGTGCTGAGCCCTGGCAGCCGCGGCGTGCTCGGCATGGGCGCGGAACCGGCCCGCATCGTGGCCGCACCGCGGGCCGCCCTCGGTGGCGCCGCACCGAAGCGCGAGGCGGCGGCGTCGACCCCGCTCCCGCCCCAGCCACCGCGCGACGACCGCCCGCCGCGTCCCGATAGCCGTCCGCCGCGCCACGACGACCGGCCGCCGCGCGACGCCTACCCGCCGCGCGATGCCCGACCAGCGCAGCCCGTCGCCGCCGCCCCCGCGGCCGATGCCCGCCCGCCGCGCCCGCCGCGCCAGGACAGCCGACCTCCGCGCCGCGACGACCGCGGCCCGCGGCCCGACAGCGCCCCGCGCCGGGAGGCCGGTGGCGGCCTGTCCGCGTCCGAGGTCGCCGAGGTGACGGCCGCCCGCGGATCGCTCGCCGCGGAGCGCGCCGAGCTCGAAGCGGCCGAAGCCTCGCCCGAGGCCCTCGCCGCCGGGCAGCGGATCCTCGAGCAGCTGATGACCCACCTCGGGTTCGCCGTCAAGGTCGAGGTCGAATCCGGCGAGACCAGCCGCCTGAACGTCGTCGGCGAAGGCGACGAGCGCGACGCGCTCGGTGCCCTCATCGGCCGCAAGGGCGAGCGCCTCTCGGCGCTCCAGCACCTCGTCAACCTCATGCTCTCCAAGGAGATGGGCACCTGGACGCGCGTCCTCGTCGACGTCGAGGACTACCGCGGCCGGCGCGAGCGCCAGCTGCGTGACCTCGCCGAGCGGGCGGCCGCGCGGGTCGTCGAGACCGGCAAGATGCTCCAGCTCGAGCCGATGCCGGCCCTCGAGCGGCGCTGGATCCACCTCACGCTGCGCGACCACGCGGGCGTCGCCACGCAGTCGATCGGCGAGGAGCCGAACCGGCGCGTCGTCCTGGTCCCGCGCGTCGTCAGCTGACCTTGGACGCCGCGTGAGCGGCGCGGTAGCGCTCAGCCCGTCCTGACGGTCGCCCCCACGCCCGGGGCTCGCACGACATCGAGGAGCGCGACACTGCCGATCCCCTGGAGGACGGCGCCTCCGACCGGCTGGAGGTCGAAGCGGTCGCGCGGCAACGTCGAGGCGACCGTCGCCGGGACGTAGAGGTGGCCGTCCGGAGTGGCGTCAGCGACCCGCGCGGCGAGGTTCACCGTCCGGCCGAACACGTCGCCGTCGCGGACGATCAACGGTCCGCTCGCGAGGCCCGCGTGGCCCGTGGGCAGCCCCGCCGGTGCCAGGGCCGCCAGCAGGTCGAGGGTCGAGTCGGCGGCGGCCGTCACCTCGTCGAATCGGACGAGGACGCCGTCGCCGAGCAGCTTGACCACCCGGCCGCCCCCGCGCCGGACCGTGTCGACGGTCAGCTCGCCGAGCCGCATCGCAGTCGCCGCGGCCACCTCGTCGCCGCGCTCCTCGGTCAGGCGCGTGAAGCCGGTCAGATCGATGAACGCGACCGCGGGCGGCGACTCGAGGCGGGCGGCGACGTACCCGGCCTCCTCGAGGATGCGCTCCGTCTCGGACACGCTGTACTCATCGATCGCCCGGCTGAGATGGCGCTCGGCGAGCCATTCTGCGTACGCGCTCGACCGCCGGGCGAACCGGCCCCACGGCTTGAGCACGCGCTCGTAGACGTCGTCCACCGGGAGCCCGGCGACCGAGTCGCCGATCCGGCCGACCGCCTCGCCATAGGTCGCGAGGGCCCCATCGGCCGCGCGACGGGCACCGTCGCCCAGCATCCGGATCGCGCGCAGGGCGAGGTCGGGGTACCCGGTCTCGGCGATCGAGGCGAGCATGTCGGTGAGGAGCGCCTCGTCCTCGGCGGTCATCGGGCTCGCCGCATCCGGCTCGGCGACGCCGAGGGCCGCGAACAGCGCCGGCAGGTGCGCCCCGTCCGGACCCGCCGACGCCCGGAACTCGGCGTAGGAGTTCCCTGACAGGGGCCCGGGCGTCGGATGGAGCTGGTCGTAGTAGCGGAGGCTGATCGTCCCGCCGCGGCTCGCCTCGACCAGCGCGTCGAGCGGCACGCCCGCTGCCTCGAATGCCAGGAGGAGGCGCAACCGGTGCACGTCGCCGAGGTCGAACAGTCCGTCGGCGTCGCGCTCGATCGTCGCGCCGTCCCCCAGTCGCTCGACCCGCTCGGGTGGGACACCCAGCCGCAGCGCGAGCTCCTCGCCCGAGACCCGGGACGAGCTATCGGTGGCCAACGGGATCGGACTCCATCGCGAGGAGACGGTACCGCGGGGGCACCCCATCGCGCAGCGTGTTGGTGGAGATGGGGGAGAGTCGAACTCCCCGTCCAGGACCCTTCGCCGGAGACCACTACGAGCGTGTCCGATGGTTTGTCGTCGACCGCCCGGACGGGCATCGGCACTCTGCCGGGCGGTCCAGTCACGTGCCCCTAGATCGGGCTTGACTCCGGACTACGTGACGCTTGTCCGGATCGCAGCCCCGCTAAGTGACGCTTCCACTACCCGCGAGGCGGAGGCAGCTTCCACGCTCACTCTACTGCCTAAGCAGCGAGAGCGAGAGTCGACTGGCGGTTGCCAGGTACTTCTTTTTGCCACCTGATTTACGAGGCCCAGTGGCGTCCTCGGCTCGCGTTCCCCGGTAGCCAAGCCCTGTCGAAACCACACATCCCCACAGGTCCGACGCACCGGTTCGGATGCGGGATGCTAGCACCGAACCCGTGTAGGTGCCACCTTCGGGCGACTTCGCCCGTACGATGCGGGCATGGCCCACGACACGATCGAGATCTCGAACGCCACGGCGCGTCGCTACATCCTCGGGCGCCAGGGCCTCTGGCCGGGCCGGCGCTGGCGCGGCCTCGAGGGCGCCGCGGAGGCCATGCGGACGATGGAGCACCTGCAGCTGGACCCGCTCGTGCTGGTCGCCCGCGCCCAGGACCTCATGCTCCACGCGCGGGTGCTGGACTACCGCCAGGACGACTGGGCTCGCCTGACGTATGGCGAGCGCCGCTTCTTCGACTGGGGCGGCTGGCTGGCCGTCCGGCCGATGGAGGAGCTCCCCCACTGGCGCGTGATCATGCGCCGCGAGCGCGACCACGCGGACTGGGTGGAGGTGGCGGCCGAGCACGGCCCCGCGATCGAGGAGATGCGCGTCGCCCTGCGCGAGCGCGGCGAGATCAGCAACCGCGACTACACGGCAGAGGCGCGCACGCGGGTCGACGACTACCGGGGACGGAAGGACAGCTCGCTCGCGCTGCACTACCTGTGGCGCATCGGCGACGCGATGGTCACCCGTCGCGAGCGCTTCGAGCGCGTCTATGCGCCGACCGATGCCGTCGCGCCGGCCGAGCTGATCCGCGAGAGCGCGGACGAGGCCGCCGAGGACTTCCTGCTCACGAAGCTGGTCGCCTGGGAAGGCCTGTCCAAGCTGAAGGGCGTCAGCCAGGCCCTGAAGCGGACCGTGGCGCCGGCCGAGCTCCAGGCCTGGCGGGAGCGCCGGCTCGCCGACGGGACCCTGGTCGAGGTCCGCGCGGAGGGCTGGAGCGGGACGCAGCTGGCGCTCGGCTCGGACGCGGACCTGCTCCGCGGCCTCGACGCCGGGACGGTGCCGGCCGCCTGGGCGCCGCTCGAGACCACGACGGAGGACGAGGTCACGCTGGCTCGCCCCGCTCGATCCGGTGAGCGCCCGCGGCCGGGCGAAGACGGTCTTCGGGTTCGAGTACACGTGGGAGATCTACACGCCGGTCCACAAGCGCCGCTGGGGACCGCACACGATGCCGATCCTGTGGGGCGACCGGCTGGTCGCACGGGTGGACCCGCGCCTGGACCGGGCGACCGGCACGCTCGTCATCAACGGGCTGTGGCTGGAGGATCCGGCCTTCGGGAAGGACGAGGCGTTCGCGACCGCGATGCGACGCGGGGCGGCCAGGTTCAGGGCGTTCCACGGAGCCCGGCGGCTGGACGTCTCGGCGGTCCCGCGGCCGCTCCGCCGGCTGCTCCGCGCCCGCTAAGGCCCCGCTTCAGCCCGGCTGGACCGGGTGCTCGCGCGTGTCGACGACGTCTTCCGGTTCGACGAGGTCGACATACAGGCGACCGGCCAGATGGTCGATCTCGTGCTGGAACGCCCGCGCGAGCAGGCCGCGCCCGCGGTAGCGCACGTGGCGCCCCTCGATGTCGTCGGCCGCGATGACGATCTCGGATGCCCGCGCGACCTGCGCGGCACGGTCCGGGATCGAGAGGCAGCCCTCCCAGTCGATGAGCGGGGCGCCCTGGCGCACGATCGTCGGGTTGCCGAGCACGAAGAGCTGGTTGGCGACCTCCACCACCGCGAGGCGGTAGGGCTCGCCGATCTGCGGCGCGGCCAGGCCGATCCCGTTCGCCAGCCGCATCGTCACGACCATCTCGTCGACGAGCCGGCGAAGCCCGCGGTCGGGCAGCTTGACGGACAGCGACGGCGAACGGAGCCGCTCGTCGGGGAGGGTCAGGATCGGGCGGGCCGTGCCACGAGGGGACATCGGGCCAAGTGTGCCGCCGATCCCGCGCCGCCGCTCGGAGATCCGAATCGGTCGCTGCAACGTAGATGCAATCAGTTGCATCATCGCCCCCGAATCGGTACGGTTGTCCCTGTCCCCGGAGGTCCGTCCCCATGGAGCCAGCCATCACGTCCCTGCTCGACCCTGCGTCCATCGGCATCCTCATGACGGGGCTGCTCCTGGGCATGCGCCACGGCATCGACTGGGACCACATCGCGGCGATCACCGACATCACCAGCACGGCGGCGGCGGCCGGCAGCGCGGAGGCCGCGCACGGCGACCAGCACCGGACCATCGCCGGCGACCACCACGGCCACGGCGGCCCCGCCGAGATGCGGGCGCACGACACGGGACCGGGCACCGCGACCCTCGCCCCGCTGTCGACCATGCCGGCGGTGCGCCCGGCGAGGTTCGGCCCCGACCAGGTCGAAGCCGTGCGGCTGGGGACGCTGTACGCCCTCGGCCACGGCGCGGTCGTGATCGTGCTCGGCCTCGCCGCCCTCTGGCTGGGCGCGGTCCTGCCGGACTGGCTCGACCCGATCATGGGCCGGATCGTCGGCGTGACCCTGGTCGCGCTCGGCATGTGGGTGCTGTACTCGGTCTATCGCTACGCACGTGGCGGGACGTCGTTCCGCCTGCGCAGCCGCTGGATGCTGGTCTTCGACGGCATGCGCTACGCCTGGCGCCGGGTGCAGGCTCGCCTGCACGGCCACGAGCACGTCGAGCCGCTCGAGATGAGCTCATACGGCACGCGGACGGCGTTCGGTGTCGGGATGATCCACGGCGTCGGCGCCGAGACCGGCACGCAGGTGCTGCTGATCGCGGCCGTCGGCGGCGCCGCCAGCGCGGGCCTCGGCGTCCCGATGCTCATCGCGTTCGTCGTCGGCCTGCTGATCTCGAACCTCGTGATCGTGGTCATCAGCTCGGTCGGCTTCGTCGCGAGCCAGACCCGCGAGCGCATCTACGTGACGATCGGCGGCGTGGCCGGCTGCTTCAGCCTCGTGGTCGGGTCGGTCTTCCTCTTCGGGCTGGACGGCGCCCTTCCCGACATCCTCTCGTCGCTCGGGATCTGACCTCGGCCCTTGACCACCACCGACGGCGAGACGGCGGCCTGGGACGAGGTCCGCGATCGACTGCACGCCGAAGGGCTGCGCTGGACGGCACAGCGCCGCACGCTGGTCGAGGTGCTCCGCCGCAGCGACGGCCACGTGACGGGCGCGGAGCTCGTGGAGCGCTGCCGGGAGTTCGATCCGACGACGACGCCATCGACCGTCTACCGGACGCTCGACGTGCTCGAGGGGCTGGGCTACCTCAGCCACCACCACGGCATGGACGGGCGCGAGGAGTTCCACGTGCTGCCGACCGAGGCGCACGGCCATCTCCATTGCCGCGGCTGCGGGGCGTCGTGGCAGCTCTCCGGCGACGAGTCTGACGCCATCGCCGGCCTCCTCGGCAAAGGACGGTCGTTCGTGGTGGATCGCTCGCACATCACGATCAGCGGCCAGTGCGCCGGCTGCGCCGCCACGACCGTCGCCCCGGCCCCCTGACCAACGACCCATACGGGCGAGCCGGCCGGGGCTGGTAGCATTGGCGACGGCCGAACCTCCTCATCGAGGACGGGGGACCCACCACCCTGGGGCGAACCGCGGACCGTCCGCGACGGCGAGACCCACGCCGAGCCCGTCAGCTCACCTCGCAGGCCAAGCGGGCCTGCTTCGAGGTACCCGGTGCTCCGGCCATCGCTTCGCCCATCGCCGACCCAGCGCGAGGTCGGGCGGAATCTCGCCTTCGACCTGCTCGCGGCCGTCGGCGTCGGCGTGAGCGTCGCGCTGGTCACGACGCTGCTCCCCACGATCGCCCGGCGCGGCGGCCTCGAGCCGCTCGGACTCGCCGCGCTCGCCGCCGCACCCTTCATCGCCAACCTGCTCGGCGCGTTCGCCGGGCGGTTCGGACCACGCTCGCCCGGCCAGCTGGCGCTGCTCCGAGGCGCCGGCGCCGCATCGCTCCTCCTGCTCTACGTGTGGCCGACCGCGGCCGTGATGATCGCCGTCTCGATCGTGTTCTGGGTCAGCCTCTCGTTCGGCGGTCCCTTCCACCTGCGGCTGTGGGGCGCGATGTACCCGGCCCGCCTGCTCGGTCGGGTCGTCGGCCTGCTCGGGACGGGCCGGGCCGCCGCCGGTGCCCTCGCGGCACTGGCCGGCGGTCTCCTGGCCGATCGCCTGGGCGGCCCGACGGCGGTCGCGCTCGCCGGCTCGGTCGGGGTCGTCTGTGCCGTCGGCTACGCCGGCTTCCAAGCGAAGGCGGCCGAGCGACCGCCGGGCTTCTCGGCGCGGGAATCGGTCCGCGCCCTCCGCGAGCGACCGATCCTGTCGCGGGTCGCCCTGGCACAGGGCTTCTACGGTGGCGGGCTGATCGCCGCGCTCCCGCTCTACGCGCTGGTCTACGTCGACCGGCTCGACCTGTCGCTGGCGGACGTCGGCATCATCGGGATCCTGACCGCGGCCGCGACCACCGTCTCGTTCCTGGCCTGGGGTGCCATCAGCGACCGCAAGGGCCCGCTGGTCGCGATGCGCCTCGGCACGAGCCTGGGCCTGCTGGCCCTCATCGCGGTGGCGTTCGCCCCGAGCGTCGTGGTGCTGTGGGTCGCCGCTCTCGCGGGCGGCGCGGCAGGTGCCTCGATCGACGTCGGCATCGCGTCGGTGGTCAGCGACAACACGCCGATGAGCGCGCGCGCCGCGGCGATGGCCGGCTGGAACGCCATCACCGGCGCGCGTGGCATCGTCGCGGCGTTCCTGATGAGCGCGCTGCTCCAGGCCGGCCTGGTCGACGTCACGGCCGGGCTGCTGCTGTGCTCGGTGTCGACCGCTGCCGGCGTGCTGCTCTACTGGCGGGCCAGCACGGACCCCGTCGCGTCAACCGTGCCGGTCGCCGCGCCCGTCGTCGCCTACGCCCAGATGTCGCCGACCGTGAACCCGTCCGGGAAGGGATCGGTGGGGTCCACCACGTAGCTCGCGAACCCGGTGATCCAAGCCTGGCCCGTGATGGTCGGGACGATCGCCCGGTACGGGCCCAGCGCCGTCTCCTCGACGACGCGGCCGGTGAACACCGTCCCGAGGATGCCCTCGTGGCGGAACGTGTCCCCGACGCGCAGCTCGCCCTTCGCGGCCAGCGTGGCCATCTTGGCCGAGGTCCCCGTCCCGCACGGCGAGCGGTCGATGGCGCCGGTCCACGTCGCCGGCCGTTCCCAGTCGAGCGTCCCGGTCGAGACGGTCACGACGTTCCGCCGCGAGTTCGCCGGATCGTGGGCCGGCCCGGACAGCTGGCCGATGGTGATGCCGGCGAACCCCGGCTGCTCCGGGTGGACCACGGGGAGCTGCTCGTTCGCGGCGGCCTTGATCATCTCGGTGATGCGCACGATGTCGGCGCCCTCGTCGGGGGTCAGGCGCAGCCCGAACGGCGCCGCGTCCGCGATGACGTAGAACATGCCGCCGTAGGCCACGTCCACGACGACGGTCCCCAGGTGCGGGACCTCGACCGGCGCCGCGATATGGGTCGCGAACGCGGGCACGTTCCGGAACGTCACCCCGAGGACCTTGCCGTCGCGGCACTCGGCGCTGACCCGGATCAGCCCGGCCGGCGACTCCAGCGTGAGCTCCGTGACGGGCTCGGTCATCGGCAGCCGGCCGGTCTCGAGCAGCACGGTGACGACGCACATCGTGTTCGTGCCGGACATCCCGGGGTACTCGACCTGCTCCATGATCACGTAGCCGGCGTCCGCGTCGGGATGGTTCGAGGGCAGGACCAGGTTGCAGTTCGCCGCCGGGTAGCCGCGTGGCTCGCGCAGCATCCGCAGGCGGAGGTCGTCGCGGTTCGCCTGCAGCCACGACATCTTGTCGAACATCGACTGGCCGGGGACGTCCGCGACGCCGCCGACGATGACCCGACCGGGCTCCCCCGCCGCATGGGCGTCCACCGCCTCGATGACGGGGCCGATGCGCAGGCGCTCGGGGAGCGGCGTCGTCACGCGCCTAGCGTCCGCGCTGCGCGTCCGCGAGCTCACGGTCGACGTCGCGGCGGGCGTCGCGGTCCGCGATGTCGCGCCGGCGGTCGTGGAGCTGCTTGCCGCGGGCCAGGCCGAGCTCGATCTTGGCCTTGCCCTTGGTGTTGATGTACAGCCGCAGCGGGACGATGGTCTGGCCCTTGGCCTTGGCCCGCCCCAGCAGCTCGTCGATCTCCGAGCGGTGGAGCAGGAGCTTGCGCATCCGCTTGGGCTCGTGGTTGTAGCGGTTGGCCTGCTCGAATGGCGCGATGTGGGCGCCGATCAGCCACGCCTCGTTGCGCTCGACGCGCGCATAGGCGTCGGACAAGTTGGCCTTGCCGGCGCGCAGCGACTTGATCTCGGTGCCGGTCAGCACGATCCCGGCCTCGAACGTGTCGTCGATCGTGAAGTCGTGGCGGGCTCTGCGGTTGAGGGCGACGGTCTTCTCGTCGCGCATGGGATGGCTCCTTCGGGACTCGTGGGGTGGAGTATGGGCCGCGGGCCTGGCCCGGGCGCACGAACGCCGGCCCATGCGGGCCGGCGTCCGAAAGCTTTCCACCCACAGGGGTGTCCGACTAGACGGCCATCTCCTGCGAGGTGGTGCAGCTACTACTGTCGATCACTGCACATCACCTCCTTTCGTTCCCAAGAACCGTACCCGATGGGCGCGGGAGGCGCAAGGCCCGTCGGTGCCCGGTCGCGCCGGCGGCTCAGTCGGGCGGCTCAGGCGGCGGCGAGGCGGATCGGGCCGGCCGCCGTCGCGGCGAGCACCTGGAGGGCCTTGTCGAGGATCGGGTCGCTCCCGGCGGGCGTGTCCGCGGGCACGTCGACGACGACGTCCGGCGTGAGCCCGACGCCGTGGATCCAGCGCTTGTCCGGGGTCAGCCAGCGGGCGACGGTCAGCTTGACCGCGCCGCCCTCGCCGGTCAGCTCGGTCCAGCGCTGGACGGTGCCCTTCCCGAAGGACGTCTGGCCGACCAGCGTCGCGCGTTTCGAATCCTGGAGCGCGCCGGCCACGATCTCGCTGGCCGAGGCGCTGCCGCCGTCGATGAGGCACACGATCCGCAGCTTCGGGTCCGTGGCGACGCCGCCAGGGAGCGCTTGCGTGGCGAGCTGGCCGCCCTGGGCGTCCTGCTCCCAGAAGATGACGCCTGAGCCGATGAACTCGCTGGCGACGGCGCGGGCCGCCGTCACGAACCCGCCCGGGTCGCCGCGCAGGTCGAGGATCAGCGCCGTGCGGCCGGCGGCGACGTGGGCGGCGATGTCCTCGCGCAGGGTCGCCGCGGCCGCATCCGAGAAGTCGGCGAGCCGGACGTACCCGACGGACCCGTCGGCGAGGGCCTTGCTGGTCACCTCGCGCCGCTGGACGATGTCGCGGGTGATCGCCACGTCGAACGGCGCGGCCGCCCCGCGCTCGATGGTCAGGGTCACGACCGAGCCCTTCGGTCCGCGGACGCGGGCCCGTGCGGCGTCCACGGTGAGCCCGTCGAGCGAGCCGCCGTCCGTGGCCAGGACCAGGTCGCCGGCGGCGAGGCCGGCCTTCTCGGCCGGCGAGCCCTCGAGCGCGGAGACCACCAGCAGGTGGCAGGTCGGGCCGAGCGGCGCGCAGCCCTGCACGCCGTCCGTGCCCTGCGTTGAGATCTCGGCGCCGACCCCCTCGAACTGCCCGCTGATCCCCTGCAGGGAGGCGAGGTATTCCTGGGCGGTCAGGTACGACGAGTACGGGTCGCCGAGGGCGCCGACCATCCCCTTGATCGCGCCCTGGATGAGCGCCTCGCGGTCGACGTCACCGCCGGCGTACGTGTCGGTGATCGTGTGGTACGTGTCCCAGAACGGCCGGAACGCATCCGCCTCCGAGATCGGCGTCGAGGGCTCCGACGCGGTCCGCTGGCCGAGCGTGTAGCCGGACAGGAACAGGCCGCTGCCGGCGAGGACGGCGACGAGCGCGATCGCCATCGAGAGCACGAGCGAGCGTCGGGAGGCCGCGGGGGGCGGCGGGGGCGCCGGGTCGGCGACGACGGGGTGGGCCGGGTCGGGGGCGACGGGGTCGGGGGCGTCAGGTTGCATCGTGGTCAGCCGATCCTGCGGTCATGCCCGGACGGGTCTCCGGTCGGGGGTGGTGAAGGATAGCGCCGGTCCCGGGAAGGGGCCGCCGAGCGCGACCGGAGCGGCCGTCGCGGGCGGCCGCGGGGTCAGCGGATGAGGTAGGTCCGGACCGAGACCCACGAGCCCAGGATGCCGAGCCCGATGCCGGTGCCCAGGACGAGCAGCACCAGGTCGCGGGTCAGCGAGCCCAGCTGCAGCGGCAGCACCCG
This sequence comes from uncultured Chloroflexia bacterium, assembly GCA_963813335.1. Lineage (GTDB taxonomy): Bacteria > Chloroflexota > Limnocylindria > Limnocylindrales > CSP1-4 > SPCO01. Next base: position 97,443 of record CAWEYL010000002.1, on the reverse strand, counting down.
GAAGAAGTCCGCCATGAACGCGCTCAGCGGCTCGGCGCCGAGGGCGAGCAGGCCCAGCGTGATCAGCGCCCCGAGCAGGCCGACGAAGGCGCCCTCGAACACGAACGGCCAGCGGATGAAGGCGTCCGAGGCGCCGACCAGGCGCATGATCTCGATCTCCTCCGCCCGGGCCACGACGGCCAGGCGGATGGTGTTCACGATGATGAACAGCGCGATGATCCCCACGACGAGCAGCACGATCGTGCCGGCGGTCCGCAGGATGTCGGTGACCGTCACGAGGTTGGCCACGAAGTCCTTCTGGTTGAGGACGTTGCGGATGATCGGCTCGTTCGACGGGTCGAGGCGCTCGCTCACGACCGCGACGTCGGCGGCGGAGACCATCCGGATCTCGAGGCTGGCATACAGGGGGTTGGAGTCGAGGTAGCGCGTCAGGTCCTCGCGGCCCTGCGCCTGGAGCGAGGCGCGGAACCTCGCCAGCGCCTCGTCCCGGGTCACGTAGTCGACCGAGGTCACCTCGGGCATCGCCGCGATCTCCGCCTTGAGTGCCTGGACCTGGGTGTCGGTGGTGTTCGGTTGCAGGTAGGCGACGACCTGGACCTTCTGCTCGGTGAACTGGAGCGCCGAGAGCAGGCCGGTCTGGATGATCCAGAAGCCGGCCAGGAGCATGAGCATCAGGACCATCGTGGCCGTGGCCGCGAAGCTCATCAGGGCGTTGCGCCAGAACCCCTGCCAGGCGCGGCGCAGGCTGAACACGACGAACGAGATCATCGCTCAGTCCTCGCGGTGGTAGGCACCGCCCACCTCGTCGCGGATGATCCGGCCCTCCTCGAGCGCCACGACGCGGCGGCGGAGCGCGGTGACCACCTCGGCGTTGTGGGTGGCCATGAGGACCGTGACGCCCAGCTCGTTGATGCGCAGGAGCAGTTGCAGGATCTCCCAGCTGATGAGCGGGTCGAGGTTGCCGGTGGGCTCGTCCGCGATGATCAGGCGCGGATCGTGCACGAGCGCCCGGGCGATCGCGGTGCGCTGCTGCTCGCCGCCGGACAGCTGGGAGGGGATCTGGCGCGCCTGGGCGGTCAGCCCGACCAGGGCCAGCACCCGGTCGACCGCGGGCGTGACCTTGCGCCGTGGCGTGCCGGTCACCTCGAGCGCGAACGCCACGTTCTCCCAGACGGTCTTGGTCGGGAGCAGCTTGAAGTCCTGGAAGATGATCCCGATCTTGCGCCGCATCCTGGGCACCTGGCGGCGCGGCAGCCGGGCGAGGTCCTGGCCGTCGAGCACCACCGCGCCCTTGGTCGCGATCTCGTCGCGGATGAGGAGCTTGATCAGCGTCGACTTGCCCGCCCCGGACGGCCCGACGAGGAAGACGAAGTCGCCCTCGGGGATGACCAGGTCGACGTCGCGCAGGGCCTCCTTGCCGTTGTCGTACTGCATGGTCACGTCGTGCAGCACGAGGACCGCGCGCTCCTGGGTCGCCTGCTCGGTCGGGCGGCGGAGGACGCGTTCGCGCAGCGTGCGCGTGGCGGTCGAGGCTGGGGCGAGGGTCAAGATCGGCTCCGCGGGCGTTGCGGCCGGCGACGGGCGTCGCCGGCACAGGCTGGCAGGACTCCGTCCGCGGGCACGGCAAGGGGAGCCACGTGTGACCTGAGGCTATCACCCGCCCACGGGTGCGGCAAACGTGACGGCGGTCAGCGGCGGACCGGGACGATGGTCCGGTCCGGTGTGGTCCGGTGCGCTTGCTACAACAGGCCGGGCGAGATCGGCAGGTAGCGGCTGAAGTCGGCGAACGGGCGGTCCCAGCACAGCAGGATCGGGAACTGGTCGAGGCGGAACCCGGCCCGCAGCGCGGGCACGACCGCGCGATCGGCACTGCCCGGCAGCCACAGCGCGAAGGCGCCGCGCGGCTCGACGGCCGTGGTGAGGTGGCCGAGCACCGGTGCGAGCAGGTCGGCGTCGCGGACGGCGACCGGGCCGACCCGCCCGGCTTCGGTGGCGTAGCCGTAGCCGAGCGCGGCGCCGTCCGGCCCGCGGTAGAGCCAGCCCCGTCGGGATTCGCTGCGCAGGTAGCGGTGGTCGAGCGGGTGGGCGACGCCGAGGACCTCGCGGTCGAGGCCGTCGACGGCGTCCGCCAGCTCGCGGTGGCCGGCACCGCCCGGCGGCCCGGCGGCGATCGCCTCGAAGGGGACGGGCGTGACACCCGACGGCAGGGCGCCGAACGCCTCGGGTCGCGCGACCAGCCCCGAGACGTCGAGGAGCGGCATGCGCGGCACCATGCCGTAGGTCGCGTACAGGGCGTTCGAGATGGGCTGCGCGCTGTCGGTGGCCGTCGCCATCGTCATCGGGCCGGCATCGCCGGCGGTGCCCCCCGGCGGCATCACCTGGGCGAGCAGGGCGCGCCCGATGCCCGCCGCCTGGATCTCCGGCGAGACGAACAGCATCGAGAGGAACCACAGCCGCTCGCGCACGACCGACGCGACGAAGGCGACGACCTCGTCCTCGTCGGGTGCCCCGCCGGCCCGCACGGCGACCACGAACCGCTCCGGGTCGGTCGTCGCCAGGTGGCGGTAGAGGCGGACCAGCGGCCCGGTCTCGGTCATGATCTCGGCCTGTCCGAGGCGGCGGATGTAGTCGTTGATCGAGACCCGCCAGATCTCGGCGCATGCCTCGAGCTCGTCGATGCGCACGGGCCGGTAGGTCAGGTCGCCGACCGCCCCGGCGCTCGCGATGCCGGTCATCAGGCGGCGTCGTCGGCGCCGATGCCGCGCTCGAGCTCGGCCTGCATGAACGCGTCGAGGTCGCCGTCGAGGACCGCCGACGTGTTGCTGGTCTCATGTTCCGTGCGCAGGTCCTTGACCATCTGGTACGGGTGCAGCACGTAGCTCCGGATCTGGTTCCCCCACCCGGCCTCGACGTGCTCGCCCTTGAGCGCTCGCACCTCGGCCTCCTTCTCCTCGAGCGCCCGCTCCAGGAGTCGTGCCTTGAGGACCTTGATCGCCATCTCCTTGTTCTGGGTCTGGCTGCGCTCGTTCTGGCTCTGCGCGACGATGTTCGTGGGCAGATGGGTGAGCCGCACCGCCGAGTCGGTCTTGTTGACGTGCTGGCCGCCGGCGCCTTGCGAGCGGAACGTGTCGACGCGGATCTCGTCCCAGTCCAATTCGATCTCGACGTCGTCCTCCGCCTCGGGCAGCACTTCGACGAGCGCGAACGTCGTCTGGCGCCGGTTCTGCGAGTCGAACGGGCTGATGCGCACGAGCCGATGGACCCCGCGTTCCGCGCGCAGCCAGCCATAGGCGCGACGTCCGTTCACCGCGACGGTCGCGCTCTTGATGCCGGCCTGCTCGCCTTCCTGCTGGTCGAGGATCTCGGTCGAGAAACGGTGGCGCTCGGCCCAGCGCAGGTACATCCGCAGCAGCATCTCGGCCCAGTCGGTGGCCTCGGTGCCGCCGGCGCCAGCGCTGATCGAGAGGAGCGCGTTGCGGTCGTCGTACGAACCCGAGAACAGCAGCGCGGTCCGCTCCCGGCCGTAGTCGCGGTCCAGCTCGGTCGCGTCGCGGTCCAGCTCGGCCTCGAGCTCGGCGTCGGGGCCTTCGTTGAGCAGCTCCACCGCGGCGAGCAGGTCGCCGGCACGGCGGCCGAGGGCGGCCCAGGTCTCGATCTCCTCGCGGAGGCCGCTCGATTTCGCGGGTGACCTTCTGGGCGGCCCGGCTGTCGTCCCAGAAGCCGGGCTCGAGGGTCAGGGCGTCGAGTTCCTCGACGCGGGCCTGCTTCCCCTCGAGGTCAAAGATGCCCCGAGGTCGACCGGATCCGTTCAGCCAGGTCGCGGATGGCGGACGGATCCACCTAGTTGCGAGCCTGCAGATCCTGGAGCAGGAGCGGGCGCAGCTCGATGAGCCGCAGCGCCGTCTTGCTCCGCGCGACGACGGGGTTCACGCACGGGCAGTAGCCGTTGTGAGGGCAGACGCCGCAATTGCCATCGCAATCGAGGGCGGCCGCGTAACTGCACGACCGACAGTCGCGCTCACAGGCGATGAGATCGACGAACGATGCTTCCTCGACCTGCTTCACGGATCCCTCTCTCTAGCGCGGGGCAGGGGCGGCTCGTCTGGGGCTGGCCTGTCGGGGGAACACGCGCGGTCCTGGGGTCGCGACAGGTTTTGGATGAGTATACGGGGCCAAATCCCTATCGCCAAGAGGGAAATGTGTCCGGGTCACGCACGGGACGCGCCTGAATCGAGGATTCTCGACGCGATGAGGGTCGGAATCCCGAGCGGGTGGCATCGCTTGTTCCACCAGCCGAGCCGATCGCCGTTCCGGCAGATGACCACCAGGCGGTCCTTCGTCACCGGATTCGTGCCAGATGGCCGCCTGGAGCATCAGCTGACAGGAACGCGGCGTGGCCCCATGCGTGGCCGGAGGCCTGGTCGGGGTCGACGCGTGACCAGCGACCGGCTGAGGGTCAGATGGCTGGAATGCGGGGCGGCGCAAGGACCGGAGCACGGTCGAGCGACTGACCAAGCGCTCGCCGCGCCCGGCCGTCCTCAGAGACTCAGGCGCCGTGGCACTTCTTGTACTTGGCGCCCGATCCGCACCAGCACGGGTCGTTGCGGCCGATCCGGGCGCCCGTCGGCGTGTAGCCCGGGCGGGCGCCCCCGCTCGCTCCCGAGCCGTTCCCGCCCGTCCCGGCGGCCGGGGCGACCGGCTGGTCGCCGAGCGATTCGGTGATGCCGCGGGCGACCGGTGCCGCGGGCCCGCCGCGCAGGACGGCCGAGCCGGGCGCGGAGGCGGCGACCCTGGCCGCGGCAGTGGCCACCGCGGCGGCCGGCGTCCCCGCGCCGTTCCCGCCGCCGGCGAGCGCCGCGGCGCCCTGGGCCAGCGACGCGTTCACGCCGCTCGGATCCTGGGGCGGCTCGTGGGTGACGGTCACCCGGAAGATCGTCGACGCCACCCCGTGGCGGATCAGCCCCCGGAGCTCCTCGTACAGGCGGTAGGCCTCGCGCCGGAACTCGTTGAGCGGGTCCTGCTGGGCGTACCCGCGCAGGCCGATGCCGCGGCGCATGTCGTCGAGCTCGGTCAGGTGCTCGACCCAGAGCGAGTCGATGGTGCGCACCAGGACGAGCCGCTCGACGGTCGACCAGTCGGCCTCGCCGACCTCGGCCGAGCGGGCATCGAGGCGGGTGTCGGCCAGCTCGCGCAGGTGCTCGGCGATGGCATCGCGGCCGCCCGCGTCCCAGAGCTCGTCGGGCGAGGTCCCCTCGCCGGTGATGCCCATCCCGTGCAGGGCGTTGGAGAGCCCCTCGAGGTTCCACCCCTCCGCGTCGTCGCCGGCGAGGTCCGTGTCCACGAGGACGTCGATCTCCTCGTCGAGGAAGGCCCGCACGGTCTCGGTCAGGTCCTCGTTGTGGAGGACCTTGTCGCGCTCGGCGTAGATCGTCTCGCGCTGCTTGTTGATGACGTCGTCGAACTCCACGACGCGCTTGCGGATGTCGAAGTTGAAGCCCTCGACGCGGCTCTGCGCCGACTCGATCGTGCGCGACACCAGGCTCGACTCGATGGCGACGTCCTCGTCGAGGCCGAGCCGCTCCATGAGCTTGGTGACCCGCTCCGAGGCGAACCGCTTCATGAGGTCGTCGTCGAGCGACAGGTAGAAGCGCGACGAGCCGGGGTCGCCCTGGCGTCCGGCGCGGCCGCGCAGCTGGTTGTCGATCCGGCGCGAGTCGTGGCGCTCCGTGCCGATGATGTGGAGGCCGCCCGCCTCGACCACGCGGACGTGGTCCTCCTCGGTGACGGCCTTCGCCTCGGCGAGCGCGGCGCTGTAGGTCTCGGGGTCCACCTCGGCCGGGTTGAGGCCGCGCTTGTGGAGCAGCTCCGAGGCGAGGCCTGCCGGGTTGCCGCCGAGCAGGATGTCGGTGCCGCGGCCGGCCATGTTGGTGGCGATGGTCACGGCGCCGGTGCGCCCGGCCTGGGCGACCACCCCGGACTCCTTCTCGTGGAACTTGGCGTTCAGCGTCTGGTGCTCGATGCCGCGCCGGCCGAGCATCGTGGAGAGGATCTCGGACTTCTCGACGCTGACCGTGCCGACCAGGACCGGCCGCCCGGCCTCCTGCATCTCGACGATCTCCTCGATGAGGGCGTTGAACTTGGCCTTCTCGTCGCGGAAGACCAGGTCCGACTCGTCCTCGCGGATCATGTCGCGATGGGTCGGGATGGCCACGACCTCGAGCTTGTAGATCTTGTGGAACTCCTCGGCCTCGGTCATCGCCGTGCCGGTCATCCCGGACAGCTTGTCGTAGAGGCGGAAGTAGTTCTGGAACGTGATCGTCGCGAGGGTCACGCTCTCGCGCTGGACGCGCAGGCCCTCCTTGGCCTCGATGGCCTGGTGGAGGCCCTCGCTCCAGCGGCGGCCGGGCATCTGCCGCCCGGTGAACTCGTCGACGATGATGATCTCGCCGTCCTTGACGATGTAGTCGCGGTCGCGCTTGTACAGGGCGTGCGCGCGCAGCGCCTGCTCGAAGTGGCGGGCCAGCCGCGGGTCGGCGTCGTACATGTTCTCGACGCCGAGCCAGCCCTCCATCTTCTCGACGCCCTCCTCGGTCGAGGAGACGGCCTTGTCCTTGAGGTCGATGAAGTAGTCGCCGTCGGGCGGATCGCCCTCGACCCAATCGGACCGCCGCTCCTTGAGGCGCGGCACGAGCCGGGCGAACGTGAAGTAGAGGTCGGCCGACTCCTCGGCCTGGCCGCTGATGATCAGCGGCGTGCGCGCCTCGTCGATGAGGATGTTGTCGACCTCGTCGACGATCGCGAAGCTGCGCTCGCGCTGCACCCGCTGGTCGAGCTCGATGACCATGTTGTCGCGCAGGTAGTCGAACCCGAACTCGTTGTTGGTGCCGTAGGTGACGTCCGCGGCGTAGGCCTCGGCCCGCGACACGGGGCGCAGGTTGACGAGGCGCTCGTCGTTGGTCGGGAAGCCCGGCTCGAAGACGAACGAGGCGTCGTGGGTGATCATCCCGACGCTGACCCCGAGGAAGGCGAAGATCGGGCCCATCCACTGCGGGTCGCGGCGGGCCAGGTAGTCGTTGACCGTGACGACGTGGACGCCGCGGCCGGACATCGAGTTGAGGATCGCGGCCAGCGGGGCGACGAGGGTCTTGCCCTCGCCGGTCCGCATCTCGGCGATCCTCCCCTGGTGGAGCACGGCGCCGCCCATGAGCTGGACGTCGAAGTGGCGCATCCCGAGCGTCCGCTGCATGGCCTCGCGGGTCATCGCGAAGACCTCGGGCAGGACCTCGTCGAGCGCCTTCTGGATGGCCGCGTTCTCGCGGTCGCGGCGGGCCTTGGTCAGCTCGCGGCGGCGCTCGAGGTCCGGGTGCGTGCGCTCGTCCTCGGACGGCTCCTCGGGGATGGCGATCTCGCGGATCTCGTCGCGGATCTCCGCGAACCGCGCCCGGATCTCGTCGTCGGAGAGGGCCTGGATCTCGGGCTCGAGGGCGTTCGCCTCATCGACCAGGGGCTGGATGCGTCGGATCTCGCGGTCGTTCGAGTCGACGAAACGGGAGAAGAACTTCATGGGACGGCCAAGTATACGGGGCGGAGGCGCCGGCCCCCTCCGGGCGGGATCAGCCCCAGAAGCCGGTGCGGTACCCCACGAACAGGATCACGAACGTCAGCAGCCCGAGGCCGGCCCAGAACACCACCGACATGAGGCGCGACGTCGGCTTCATCTCGGGGTTCTTGAGGGCCGGCGGCCGCTCGCCGGGCAACTGCCGCCCCCAGCGCGTCGAGCGGAGCTGGTCGCGCCATTGCCGGTCGTCTACCGGTCGCGGCTCGAGGCCGCCCTCGCCATCCGGCTGGTGCAGCTGCAGGCTCATCGGTCTCCCGGGGTCGCGCCCAGCAGGGCGCCTGTTGAGGGCTCTCCGTCGTCGCCGGAGCCGCCCTCGGCACCGTCGTCCTCGCGCGTGTCGATGTGGCCCTCGTTGCCGTCCTCCCAGAGCAGCATCTCCTGGGTCAGGGCGACCTCGCTCGAGAAGAGCGCGCCGACCGATTCACCGCGGTGGATGCGCTTGATGGCCTCGCCGATGAGCGGCGCGACCGAGAGGGTCGTGATCTTGGGGATCCGCTTCCGCTCGGGGAGCGGGATGGAGTCGGTGAGGACCACCTCGATGAGCGACGAGGCCGCGATGCGGTCGATCGCAGGGTCGCTCAGGACGCCGTGGGTGGCGCACGCGTAGATCTCGGTGACGCCCTCGCGCTCGAGCGCGCGGACGATCTCGACGAGCGTCCCGGCGGTGTCGATCTCGTCGTCGACGATGATCGCGCGCTTGCCGCGCACGTCGCCGATGACGTTCATCAGCTCGGCCCGGTCGAGGTTGCCGACCCGCCGCTTCTCGATGATGGCCAGCGGGGCGTCGAGCAGCTCCGCGAACGCGCGAGCGCGCTTGGCGAAGCCGAGGTCGGTGACCACCACCGGGTCGTCGATCTTCTTGTAGCGGTAGTAGTTCGAGAGCATGTGGACCGCGGTCAGCTCGTCGACCGGGATGTTGAAGAAGCCCTGGATCTGGCCCTGGTGGAGGTCCATGGTCAGGACGCGGTCCGCGCCGGCGACGGTGATCATGTCGGCGATGAGGCGGGCCGTGATCGGGACGCGCGGCTGGTCCTTCTTGTCCGAGCGGCCGTAGGCGTAGAACGGGATCACCGCGGTGATCCGGCCGGCGCTGGCGCGCTTGAACGCGTCGATCATGATCAGCAGTTCCATGATCGACTGGTTGACCGGGTGGCTCGTGGGCTGCACGAGGAAGACGTCCTTCTCGCGGACGTTCTCGAGGATCTTGACGAAGATGTTCTCGTTGGCGAACTGGAACACCTCGGCGCGCCCGGGCTGGGTGCCGAGGTAGCTGCAGATCTTGCGTGCCAGGTCCGGGTTGGCGTTCCCGAAGTAGATCTCGAACTGGTCCGCGTACAAGGGCTGCTCCCGTTCGCCGAAGACCCTCACGCCGGCATCACGCGCCACTCCCCGTGGTGGCGGGATCGGCTCCGCCAGCCGAGGGGTCGTCATCGTCGCCCATGCCGTCCCGCTCCGCAAGTCCGGCGCGGAATGCGGCGATCGCGACGACGCGGTCGCCCTCGGCCAGGCGCATGACGATGACGCCGCGGGCCGCCGACGAATAGCGGTTGATGGTGTTGGTCTCTGTGCGGATCACCTGGCCGCCGGCCGTGATGAGCAGGAGCTCCTCGTCGGCGTCGGTGACCTGCTGGACGGCCGCGACGTCGCCGGTCTTGCGACCCTCGAGCGAGATCAGCCCGACGCCCTGGCCGCCGCGGTGCTTGCGCCGGAACTCGGTCAACGGCACGCGCTTGCCGTAGCCCCACTCGGTCAGGACCAGGATGTCCGCAATCGGGCTCGACGACGCTCATCCCGACCACCGAATCGCCCTGGCGGGCGAGCCGGATGCCGATGACCCCGGCCGCGTCGCGGCCCATGCCGCGGACCTCGGACTCGGCGAAGCGGGCGATCTTGCCCTTGGCCGTGGCGATGATGATGTCGTCGCCGCCGCTCGAGACGTCGACCCAGGCCAGCTCGTCGTCGTCGTGCATCGTGATCGCCCGGATGCCCGAGGAGCGCACCTTCTCGAAGTGCTCCAACGGCGTCTTCTTGATGATGCCCTTGCGGGTGGCGAGGACCAGGTACGAGCCGGCCGTGAAGTCCTTGAGCATGATCGTCGCCATCGGGACCTCGCCCGACTCCACCTGGACGCCGGGGAGGTTGATGATCGGGATGCCCTTGGCCTGGCGGCTCGCGTCGGGGATGGCGTGGACCTTGGCGCTGAACACGCGGCCGCGGTTCGTGAAGAAGAGGGCCCAGTGGTGGGTGTTCGCGACGAGCAGGTGCTCGACCGCGTCCTCCTCGCGCGTGACGTGGCCGATGATCCCCTTGCCGCCGCGGTGCTGGCGGCGGTAGGTGTCGACCGGCTGGCGCTTGATGTAGCCGCGGCCCGAGATCGTGACCACGACGTCCTCGTCGGCGATGAGGTCCTCGTCGGTCATCTCGCGGCTGGCGTCGTCGGCGACGCGGGTCCGCCGCTCGCCGCCGTACTTGCGCTTCAGCTCGGCCAGCTCGTCCTTGATGATCCCGAGCACCCGCGCGGGGTTGGCGAGGATGTCCTCGAGCTCGGCGATCTGCTGGATGACCGCGAGGTACTCGTCCTCGATCTTCTTGCGCTCGAGCGCGGCCAGCCGCGCGAGGCGGAGGTCGAGGATGGCCTGCGCCTGGATCTCCGAGAGGTCGAAGCGCTTCATGAGGTTCGAGCGGGCCAGCTCGACGTCCGGCGACTCGCGGATGGTCTTGATGACCGCGTCGAGATGGTCGAGGGCGATCTTGAGGCCCTCGAGGATGTGCGCCCGGGCGCGCGCCTTGCCGAGGTCGAACTCGGTCCGCCGCCGGACGATCTCGCGCCGGTGCTCGATGTGGTGGACGAGCACGCTGCGCAGCGGCAGCGTCTGCGGCTGCCCGTCGACGAGCGCGAGCATGTTCATGTTGAACGCGAGCTGCATCGGGGTGTGCTTGAAGAGGTTGTTGAGCACCTTGTGCGGGTTCGCGTCGCGCTTGATCTCGACGAAGATGCGCATCCCGTCGCGGTCGGACTCGTCGCGCAGGTCGGCGATCCCGTCGATCCGCTTGTCCTTGACCAGCTCGGCCATCTTCTCGAGCAGCGACGCCTTGTTCACCTGGTACGGCAGCTCGGTGACGATGATCGCGGTCCGGTCGCCGCGGACCTCCTCGAAGGCCACCTGGGCGCGCATCACGACCCGCCCGCGCCCGTGCGCGTACATCTGGCGGATGGCGTCGACCGTCTCCCACTCCCCGGTCAGCGCGTTGCGCTGCTTCTCGAAGCGGTAGATCGTGCCGCCGGTCGGGAAGTCCGGGCCGGTGACGAATTTGCAGAGGTCGTCCGTGGTCAGGTCCGGGTCGTCGATCAGGGCGACGGTGGCGTCGCAGATCTCCCCGAGGTTGTGCGGCGGGATGTTGGTCGCCATGCCCACCGCGATGCCCGACGAGCCGTTGACCAGCAGGTTGGGGAGCTTCGCCGGCAGGACCGACGGCTGCGTGGTCGTGCCGTCGTAGTTCTCGACGAAGTCGACGGTGTCCTTGTCGATGTCGTCGAGCATCTCGGCGGCGATCGCGGTCAGCCGCGCCTCGGTGTAGCGCATCGCGGCCGCGGAATCGCCGTCGACCGAGCCGAAGTTGCCCTGGCCGTCGACGAGCGGGTAGCGCATCGAGAAGTCCTGGGCGAGCCGGACCATGGCGTCGTACAGCGCCATGTCGCCGTGCGGGTGGTACTTGCCCATCACCTCGCCGACGATCGCGGCGCACTTGCGGTACGAGCTGGTGGCCGAGAGGCCCATCTCGCCCATCGCGTAGAGGATCCGGCGATGGACCGGCTTGAGGCCGTCGCGCACGTCGGGCAGCGCCCGGGACACGATCACGCTCATCGCGTAATCGAGGTAGCTCACCCGCATCTCGTCCTCGATGCGGATGGCCCGGATATCGCCCAGGTCGTCGGTCACGGTCGGCTACTCCTCGAAGGGATCGGTCAGGTGAGTGGCGGTTCGGGGAAGGCGGCGGGATCCGGGAGCCCGCCGAAGCGGGCCGCGGTGCGCGCGCCCTCGGAGGTCGATGGTGCCCCGGCCTGGCGGCGGATGCCCGCGAGCTGGGTCCGGAGGTCTTCGGCGACGGCCGGGTCGAGCTTGGTGAGCGCGTCGCGGATGACCCAGGCGCGGTAGCCGTCGTGGCTGGCCGCCGCGAGGTCGGTCTCCGCTCTGAGGGCCTCGACGGTGGCGCCCATGTCCACGGCCGTCAGCGAGCGCCAGGCCCACGACAGGGCCTTCTGGACGTCGGGCTCGGCATCGCCCATGAGCTGCCCGAGGAGCGTAATGGCCTGCGCGGCGACCTCCGGATCGCGACCGCGCCGGCGGTCCACGTGGGGCATGGTCGCGATCGTCGAGCCGACGAGGCGGCGCTCCCAGCGCGACGGCGAGAAGACCAGCTGCTCGAGCTCGGCCCAGCGGTATGGCTCCGCGAGGATGCCCTGCCCGTACGGGTGGGCGAGGGTATCGACCGTGATCCAGTCGTCCGCCTCGCGAGCGGCACGGCGGAGGAGCTGCCACGTGCGCTCGGGATCCGGCCCGAGCGTCCGCTCGAGCAGGCCGAAGGCGAACCAGCGCGGTTCGAGGTGGTCCTCGCGGAACAGGCGGTCGGCGACGAACAGGACCGGTGCCGGCCGCACGTCGCGGGTCGCCCCGCGGAAGCCGCGGGCGATCGCCGCCATCAGTGGCCAGCGGACGCCGTAGATGGCGCCGATGCCGGGTGCCACCCGCTGCGGCCCCGTCGAGGTATTCCGGGTCGGCCAGCGAGCGCAGGCCGGCGACCAGGGCCGCGGCAAAGGCGTCGGGGTCGTTGACCTCGTCGGCAAGGCTGGCACCGAGGGCCTCGGCGGCGGGCTTGCGGGCCGCGACGAAGGCGACGGCACGGGCGGTCACCTCGCTGACGGGCGTTTCGGCCGGCGTGGTGATGGGCTCGGCGTCGGGGGTGGCCACGGTGCTCACGCGTGGTCCACGGAGTCGGGCGTTGCGGCGACGAGGCGATAGCCGTAGCGCGCCTGCAGCTCCCGCTTCCGGTCGTCGCTGGCGGCGAAGAACGTGCCTTCGGCGGTCGCCAGCGTCTCGCCGGTCTCCGCGTCGACGATCGTCCCCGCCGCATCCACGACGCGTCGGCGCGAGCGGGTCACCCAGCCGTCGCCGCGGATCGGTCGCCCGATCTGGACCGGGCGCTTGAACTCGACGTTCATGCGGGCGGTGACGCCCCAGTGGTCCTCGGCGACGAGCGCCCAGGCCATCACCTCGTCGAGGATCGCGCAGATGATCCCGCCGTGGGCGATCCCATCCCACCCCTGGAACCGCGCGTCGAGCGTGAGTTCCGTCCAGGAGCGCCCGCGCTCCATGTGCAGGATCAGCTGCAGGCCGCTCGTGTTGAGCGTCCCGCACGCGAAGCAGTTGTGCGGCGAGAACTCGAACGCGGGCGTGCCGTCGAGCGGGGCCACACGGACGTCAGACGTCAAGATTCCGGACCTTGCGGGCTTCGCTCTTGATGAAGTCCTTGCGCGGGCCGACCTTCTCGCCCATGAGCGTCGTGAAGATCTCGTCGGCGGCTGCCCCGTTCTCCGCATCGACCCGCAGCAGCGTCCGCGTCTCCGGGTTCATCGTGGTCTCCCAGAGCTGGTCGGCGTTCATCTCGCCGAGGCCCTTGAACCGCTGGACGGAGAGGTTCTTGACGTTGAACTCCTTGATGACGCGGTCGCGCTCCTTCTCGGTCTGCGCGTAGCGGGTCACCTTCCCGGTGCTCACCCGGTAGAGGGGCGGCTGGGCGACGTACAGGAAGCCCGAGTCGAGGATCTGGGGCATGTGCCGGTAGAAGAACGTGAGCAGCAGGGTGCGGATGTGGGCGCCGTCGACGTCGGCGTCGGTCATGATGATGATCCGGTGGTAGCGGAGCTTCGCGAGGTCGAAGTTCTCGCCGATGCCGGCCCCGAGGGCGATGATCAGCGGGCGGACGTTCTCGCTCGAGAGGATCTTGTCCAGGCGGGCCTTCTCCACGTTCAGGAGCTTGCCGCGGAGCGGCAGGATCGCCTGGAAGCGGCGGTCGCGCCCCTGCTTGGCCGAGCCACCGGCGGAATCGCCCTCGACGAGGTAGATCTCGCTGCGTGCCGGGTCGCGCTCCTGGCAGTCGGCGAGCTTGCCCGGGAGGGACATGCCGTCGAGCGCACCCTTGCGGATCACGAGGTCGCGCGCCTTGCGGGCCGCCTCGCGGGCGCGCGCCGCGGTGAGGCACTTCTCGATGATCCGCCGCCCGTCGCCCGGGTTCTCGTCGAGGTACTGGCCGAGGCTGTCGGCCACGGCCGTCTGGACCTGGCCCTTGACCTCGGCGTTGCCGAGCTTGGCCTTCGTCTGGCCCTCGAACTGGGGATCCGTGAGCTTGACGCTGATGACCGCGGTCAGGCCCTCGCGCACGTCGTCGCCCGACAGGTTCCCGTCGGCATCCTTGAGGACCCCGGCGCGACGGGCCCAGTCGTTGAGCGAGCTGGTCAGCGCGGCACGGAACCCGGTCACGTGGGTGCCGCCGTCGACCGTGTTGATGTTGTTGGCGAAGGCGAGCACGTTCTCGGTGTACGTGTCGTTGTACTGGAGGGCGACCTCGACCGCCGTCGAGCCCTCGCGGCGCTCGACGTAGATCGGCTTCTGGTGGAGCGCTTCCTTGTTCCGGTTCATGTGGCGGACGAACGACTGCAGGCCGCCCTCGAAGTAGAAGGAGCGCTCGCGGTCGTTCCGCTCGTCGATCAGCGTGATCCACACGCCCTTGGTGAGGTACGCGGACTCGCGGAGCCGCTCGCTGACGGTCTCGAACGAGTAGTCGGTGGTCTCGAACATCTGCGGATCGGCCCGGAAGCTGGTCGTCGTCCCCCGGCGCGCCCCCTGGGGGCCGATCTTCTTCACCGGTCCACGCGGCTTGCCGCGCTCGTATTCCTGTGCCCAGACGTTGCCGTCGCGCGCGGATTCGACACGGAGCCATTCGGACAGCGCGTTGACGACGCTCACGCCGACGCCGTGCAGGCCGCCGGAGACCTTGTAGCCGCCGCCCCCGAACTTGCCGCCCGCGTGCAGGACCGTGTGGACGACCTCGAGCGCGTCCTTGCCGGTCGAGTGCTTGCCGACGGGCACACCGCGCCCGTCGTCCTGGACGATGACCGTCCCATCCTTCTTGATCGTGACCGAGATCGTGCGCGCATGGCCCGCCATCGCCTCGTCGATCGAGTTGTCGACGACCTCCCACACCAGGTGGTGCAGGCCGCGCTCGTCGGTCGAGCCGATGTACATCCCGGGGCGGCGGCGGACCGCCTCGAGGCCCTCGAGGACCTGGATGCTCGCCGCGGTGTAGTCGGAGCTGCCCGCCTTCGCCTTCCTGGCGCGCGGCGCTGGCGTCCGCTCGGGCGGCTGGCTGGCGGCTTCCTCGGTCACGCGGTCCCTCCGGTCAGGCGCTCGTAGAGGCGCCCCAGTTCTTCGTCGCTGTAGAACTCGATCACGATGCGGCCGCCCTTGCGCGAGCGCGCCAGGCTGACCTTGGTGCCGAGCGCGCGGCGGAGGTCCTCCTCCACGCGGTCGAGGTCCGGATCGGCGAGGCGCGGTGGCTTCGGCGCCGCCGTCTCAGGCTTCGGCTCGCGGAGCCGGCGCACCAGTTCCTCCGTTTGACGGACCGACAGGTCCTGCTCGACGACCGTCTCGAGGACGCGGGCCTGGGCCGCCGTGGCGAGGCCGCCGAGTGCTCGGGCGTGACCCTCGGTCAGGCTCCCGCCCGCGAGCGCGGCCTGCACGGCCGGGTCGAGCTCGAGGAGCCGAAGGGTGTTGGCCACCGTCGTCCGCGCACGACCGACACGGGTCGCGACCGCCTCGTGGCTGTAGCCGAACTCGTCGATGAGCTGTCGATAGGCGAGGGCAGCCTCGATGGGGTCGAGGTCCTCCCGCTGGAGGTTCTCGACGAGGGCCAGCTCGAGCTGCTCGTTGTCCGCGACCTGCCGCACGACCGCGGGGATCCGGTCCAGGCCGGCCGCGATCGCGGCGCGAAGCCGTCGCTCGCCGGCGACGAGCTGGTAGCCGTCCAGGATCTCCGTCACGAGGATCGGCTGCACGACGCCGTGCTCGACGATGCTCGCCGTGAGCGTGGCGAGCGCCGCTTCGTCCATGTGATGTCGCGGCTGATACGGGTTGGAGCGGATCCGGTCGGTCGGGATCTCCGTCGGACCGGGCTGGCCGGCATGGCGCTGCGGGATGAGCGAGGCCAGCCCCCGGCCGAGGCTCTGGGGCCGTTCCGGCCGGACGGTCATGCCACCACCGCCGGTTCGCGCACGGCCACCGAACCGTCGGCGTCGTCGTGCGGCGCACCCAGCGGGGCCATCACCGGCATCGGCGGGCGGGCGCTGCGGTTCGCGTGGCGCTCGCGGAACTCGTCAGCGGCGCGCCGGTAGGCGACCGCACCGGGGGAGTCGGGCCGGTACGTGGCGATCGGCTGGCCGTGGCTCGGGGCCTCGGAGAGCCGCACGCTGCGCGGGATGACCGTGTCGTAGACGAGCGGCCCCAGATGGCGTCGAACCTCGGCCGCGACCTCCGCGGACAGGTTCGTCCGGCCGTCGTACATCGTCAAGAGGACGCCGTCGATGGCGAGCGCGGGGTTCAGGTGGTCTCGAACGAGGTCGATCGTGGCTAGCAGCTGGGTCAATCCTTCCAGGGCGTAGTACTCGCATTGCAGCGGGATGAGCACGGAATCGGCGGCGGTGAGGGCATTCACGGTCAGCAGACCGAGTGACGGCGGGCAGTCGATGAAGATGTGGTCGTATCTGGCCGGGAGATCGGCGATCAGGCGGGCGAGGCGTCGCTCACGGGCTTCGATGGGCGCCAGTTCGACCTCGGCTCCGGCGAGCGCGATCGAGGACGGGACCAGATCGACGCCGAGCGGCCCTTCGATCACCAGGCGTTCGAGCGCCAGGTCGTCGATGACCGCGTCGTAGACCGATCGGTCGAGGAGCGAGCGATCAAGGCCGAACCCACTGGTGGCGTTGCCCTGTGGGTCGAGGTCGATGACGAGGACCCGGTCACCGGCGATGGCCAGATAGCTCGCGATGCTGACCACCGACGTGGTCTTGCCGACACCGCCCTTCTGGTTTGCGCAGGCGATCGTCTGGCCCACTCAGTGACCTGCCTGGAACGCTCTCACGGTCATTGATTCTACCATCGGACGGCCTCGGACCTCGCTTCAGGGCGCTTGGTGTCAGGGTCCCATGCCGTCCTGCACCGGCGCTTATCGCCGGCTCCTTGCGCTGGTATGCCACGGTAGCGGGAGTTCGACGGGACGACCCCGCACGATCGACGAGGTGTTTCACGTGAAACAGGCCGCGCACCGGCGCCGCCGACCGTGAACCGGCGCCGTCAGACGGGCCGTTGCCCGTTTCGAGCGCTCCGTGGGATACTGCCCGCGACGTCGCCGCCGTTTCGATCGTGTCGAGTGCCGCGTCAGCGGGCGCGCGACCTTCGGACGTCTCGCCGAGGATCGAACGCTCCATGACCCTGCTGCTCGCTGCAGTCGGTGCGACAGTGGCGGCCCTGTTCGAACTGACCGTAGGAACACCGTATCTTCGCGTCGGCGACGCTCAGCCGCACCTCGTGCTGGTGGGAGCGGTCGTCGTCACCATCGTCGTGGGTCTCGAACCGGGACTGGTTTGGGCCTTCGTCGGTGGGCTGGGACTTGATGTCCTGGCTGACCGACCCCTCGGGTCGACGGCGTTCGCATTGCTCCTCTGTGTGGGCGGTGCGGCCGTCATCGGTCGACTTCTCGCACGGATCAGGCCACTCGCACCGATCATCGCCACCTTCGTCTTGAGCATCGCGTATTCGATGATGTTGTTCACGCTCGTCGGAGCCCTTCGTCCGCCGCTTCCGATCACCGACCCGCTCGGGATCGTGCTTCCGGGCGCCGTCTATGACGCGATCCTGGCCGCGATCGTCGGGCCCCTCGCCGTCTCGGTCCACGATCGTCGTGCGCAGCGCGACCGGGTCGACTGGTGAGCTCGTACATCGGCGGCGAGCGCGCCGCACCGGCGAAGCAGCTCTCGCGCTTCCTGGTCTTCGGCTTGATCGTGATCATCGCGATGAGCACCTTGACCGCGCGGCTCTTCTACCTCCAGATCGTCAACGGCAACCAGTTCTCGGCCCTCGCGACCAAGAACCGGACGGTGGTCGAGGAGATCCCGTCGCCACGCGGCCTGATCTACGACCGGAACGGCCGTGCGCTGGTCACCAACATCCCCACGTTCGCCGTGAAGCTCCGGCCCACCGATCTCCCGGTCGACCTCCGGCCCGAGGTCGTGCAGCGGCTGGCCGCCATGCTCAAGATCGACCCCGCCACGATCAACACCGCGATCGACAGCAATCCGGGGTCCGCGTTCGACCTCGTCCGCATCGCGGAGGACGTCAACCCCGACACGGCACGCCTGATCCAGGAGTCGTCCACCCAGCTCCCAGGGGTGGAGGTGGTCGTCGAGGCACGCCGTCAGTACACCGACGGACCGCTGATGTCCCAGATCATCGGCTACACGGGACCCGTCTCGGCCGAACAGCTCACGCTGCTCAAGGAGCGCGGCTATCTGCCCGACGACCTGGTCGGCAAGGCCGGCGTGGAGTCCTCCTACGAGACCGAGTTGCGCGGCGTCTACGGCGCCCAGACCGTCGAGCGGAACGCCCGGGGCCAGAAGACGCAGGTCCTCCAGACCGTCACGCAGGTCCAGCCAGGTGATTCGCTGACCCTGACGATCGACACGAAAGTGCAGCAGGACGCGCAGAAGGCACTCAAGTGGGGCATGAAGGCGATCGGCCTGAAACGCGGCGTCCTCATCGCGATGAACCCGCAGACCGGCGAAGTGCTCGCGATGGTCAGCCTCCCCACGTACGACAACAACCTGTTCGCCCGCGGGATCAGCACCAAGGCCTTCCAGGCCCTCGCGAAGGACCCGAACCTGCCGTTGCTCAACCACGCCACGATGGCCCACTACCCGCCCGGCTCCACGTACAAGCTCGTCACGGGTTCCGGGGCCCTCGCGGACGGCAAGGTCAAGGCCACCACCCTGGTTCCCACCAAGGGCTTCCTCACGCTCGGCGCGACGAAGTTCTACGACTGGAACCATCGCGGCTTCGGTCCCTGCGACATCTACTGCGGGTTCGGCCACTCGAGCGACACGTATTTCTACCAGCTGGCCGGCATGCTGGGCAGCGACCGGCTCGGGTACTGGGCGAAGAACTTCGGCTTCGGCGCGCCGACCGGGATCGACCTTCCCGGCGAGGTCTCCGGCATCGTCCCGACGAACGAATGGAAGCAGGCCACGCTCGGCGCTCCGATGTTCGCCGGCGAGACCTACCAGGCCGGTATCGGGCAGGGCTACGACGTCGTCACGCCGATCCAGCTGATCAACGCGTACGCGGCGCTCGCGAACGGCGGGAAGCTCTACCAGCCGCAGGTCGTCCGCCAGGTCACCGGCCCCGACGGGACCGTGGTGCGCCCCTTCAAGCCGATCCTCCTCCACAAGCTCAAGGTGCCGTCCGGCGTCCTCAAGACGATGCGCCTGGCGGCCCGCAACGTCGTCCTGGTCCGCCACACGTACAACCTCGTCGACCTCCCGATCAAGATCGCGGGCAAGTCCGGGACGGCAGAGTTCGGCACCCGTGACAGCAAGGGGCGCCTGCCGTTCCACTCGTGGTTCATCGGCTTCACGCCCAAGGACCCGTACAACGGCTCGTTCGACAAGGGCGACTCCAAGCTCGTCGTGCTCGCGTTCGCCTACGACTCGCGCACCAAGGGCAACGCGGCGACGGAGATCGTGAAGTACTTCTTCCAGCTCCACTACGGGATCAAGAAGGACTACCGCAACTTCGACCTGCTCAAGCGCGGCAACTTCTACCAGAGCAACTGAGGACGATGGGCGTCATCCGAGCCGAGCCAGCACGCGTCACCGACTGGGCTGCCAAGTCCGTCGGGGCGGTGTGGCGCGCCTTCGACCTGCAGCTGACGACCTATGCCGGCCTGCTGGCCGCTATCGGGCTCGTGATGGCCTACACGAACAGCGTCGAGAGCGGCGACCTGCCGCTCGATGCCCAGACCACCTTCGCCCGTGGCCTGATGTGGGCCGGGCTGGCCGTCGTCGCCTTCATCGTGGCGACCGCCTTCGACTACCGCTGGCTGAAGACCCTCGCCTGGCCCATCTACGGACTCCAGCTCGGGCTCCTTGTGCTAACGCTCGCGATCGGCAATGGCGTCGGCGGCGCCTCGCGCTGGATCGCGCTCGGGCCGTTCACGTTCCAGTTCAGCGAGCTCGCGAAGATCCTGATGATCATCGTGCTCGCGCAATACCTGTCAGCCCGGAACGGCAAGCTCGATTCGCTGCGCACGATCCTTGGGGCGTGCGTGCTGATCCTCCCGCCGCTCGCGCTCGTCATGCTCCAGCCGGACCTCGGCACTTCGATGGTCTTCGCCGCGATCCTGGCCGGCATGCTCTGGATGTCCGGGGCGAGCCTCAAGTGGCTGGGCCTGCTGACCGCCTCGATCGTCGCGCTCGTGCCGATCGCGTGGACCTATGTCCTCCTCGACTACCAGAAGCAGCGGCTGCTCTCGTTCTTCGACGCCGACCCGGACATCAAGGGGGCCGGCTACCAGCTCTACCAGGCGCAGATCGCCGTCGGCTCCGGCGGATGGATCGGCAAGGGCCTGACCAACGGCACGCAGGCCCAGGGCGACTTCCTCCCCGTCAGCTCCACGGACTTCGTGCTCGCGATCCTCGCCGAGGAGCTCGGCTTCATCGGCGTGATGGTGGCCTTCACCCTGTTCTTCCTGCTCCTCTGGCGCGTGCTCGCGTCGGGCTGGAAGTCGCGCGACCCCTTCGGCACGATGTTCGCGGCCGGGATGGCATCGATGATCATCTTCCAGATCGTGGTGAATGCCGGGATGGTGATGGGGATCATGCCGATCACCGGCATCCCGCTCCCGTTCGTGACCCACGGTGGCGCCTCGCTCGTGAGCATGGCCATCGGCCTCGGGATCATCCAGAGCGTGAACATCCGGCAGACCCGCGCCGAGTGGTGACGCCCCGGTCGTCGTAGGCGTCCGCCCGCTGACCGATACGCCCGGCTACGTGGTTCGGCGTGCGCGGCCCTGACCAGAGGTCGTCGGCACCACTCGCGATCTCCTAACGCCGGCGGTAGAGCCCGCGGCGCTCCGTCGCCTCGGTCGTCGACGACTCGCGGCGGCCGGCCTTGCGCAGCAGGACGTCCACCTCGTCGCGGAACGGCCGCCCGATGGGCGTCCGGTCGAGCCACTCCAGGTACTCGATGTCCTTGCGCGCGATCTCGCCCAGCGACCAGCCCGCGTAGCGGCCGAAGTTGAGGACGCTCCCGGACGGCCGGCCGGGCGGGGGACCGGCCGCGCCGAGCCCGTCGGGCTCGCGCATGGAGTCGTCGTACGTGCCGCCGACCGACGACCGGCCCGAGGTCCAGTCGCTCGAGACCTGCTCGGGCGGCGGGGGCGTGCGCGGCCGCGGCGGCGGCGCGGGTGTCGGGGTCGGTGGTTCGATGCCGGGGTTCGCCCGGCCGAGGCGTCGGTCGCGGTCGAAGCGGGCTCGTGCCGCCGGCTCGCCGACGAGCTCCCACGCCCGATTGACGACCGCCATCTTCGCAGCCGCATCGGTCTCGGAGGCCAGGTCGGGGTGGTATCGACGGGCGAGGCGTCGGTAGGCCGCCTTGACGGCGTCGTCGGACGCCTCCGGGTCCACCTCGAGCACCCGGTACGGGTCGAAGCCCTCAGCCATCGACCGGCGTCGCTCCCACCTTGGCGACCAGCGCCGCGAGCGCCTCGGGGTCGTCCGGGCTCATGCGTCGGAAGAGGTAGCGGAACACGTCCCGCCCCGCGGCGGCGATGGGCAGCGCCAGGATCGCGCCGAGGAGTCCCGCGAGCGCCCCGCCCATGATGATCGCGAACATGACCGCCGCCGGGTGGAGGTCCGTCGCGTCGCCCTGGATCTTGGGCACGAGGAAGTTGTTCTCGATCTGCTGGACCAGCGTGTACAGGACCAGCGCGGCGACGACCGCCTCGATGCCGACCGTGGCCGCGAGCAGGACCGCCGGGACCGCCGAGATGATCGGCCCGATGATCGGCAGCAGCTCGAGGACACCGGCGATCACCGAGAGCAGGATCGCGTACCGGCCGAAGATCGGGTCCACCGTGCGGCTGAGGATGATCAGCCCGACGAACGTCAAGACCCCGACCGCGAAGCCGAGGACCAGTTGGCCGCGGACCCACTGGCCGAAGACGCGCTCGACGGTGCGCAGCAGGACCCACGTGTCGAACCGCCAGGAGGCCGGCAGCGCCCGGTCGAAGGCGTTGACGAGGGCCGCGCGGTCCTTGAGCAGGTAGAACACCCAAACGGGCAGGATCACGTAACCGAAGATCGCGCCGATCAGGCTGCCGGCGCCGGTGATCAGCGGCAGCAGGAGCGCCAGGTTAAGCCCGGCACCCGGCTGGCCGTTCTGGAGGCCCGCGATCAGCGAGTCGATCCAGTCGCGGATGGCCGGCGGGATCTGCAGGTGCGAGTAGTAATCGGACAGGTCCTGGATGCGCTGGTTCAGCTGCTCGGCCAGGTGCGGGAAATCCGCCGCGAATCGCAGGATCTCGTTGATGAGCGGGGTCAGCGTGATCGCCATGAAGGCGACGAAGGCGACGAGGGCGATGACGTAGACGATGAGGATCGCCAGCGGGCGGCGGACGCCGCGGCGCGCCAGGCGGTTGATCGGCCCGTCGAGCAGGTAGACGAGCAGCAGCCCCACGATGAACGGGCGGAGGCTGTCGCGCGCCATCCACAGGACGAGACCGAGGACCGCCGCGGCCGCGATGAGGACGACCACGCGCGGCGAGACCGGCACGAAGCGGGGGGCGTCGCCGTCGACCGCGGGCCGAAGGAACGGGGGTGGTGGGAGGGCGACCGTCGCGTCGCCGGTCGCGGCCCCCGTCAGCGCCCCCGTCGATGGGGTCGGAGCGGGACGGGCGGGGTCGTCCATCGTGCCGCAGACTACCAGACGTGGACCCCCCTCCCGAGCCCGCACCCGCGGCGATCCCCGAGCCGCGTCAGCGATGGCGGCTCACGCTCGCGCGCGGTCCCGGACGCTCCGCGACTGGCGGGTCGCGAGCTGAACGAGGCGTGGGAGGCGGCGCTGGCGGCCGTCGGGCTGCCGCTGGCGCGCGCGGGCGCCGGGTCGAAGCCGAAGTCGCCGGTCGCGTTCGCGGCGCCGCTGCCGGTCGGGATGGCGGCCGAGGCCGAGCTGATGGACGTCGTGCTCGTCGAGCGCTGGCCGGCGTGGCGTGCCCGGGAGGCCGTGGTCGGCGCGATGCTGCCGGGCTGGTCGCTGACGGACCTCGTCGACGTGTGGCTCGGGGCGCCGGCGCTCGCGGCCGCGGTCTGCGCGGCGGACTACCGGATCGTGCTTGGCGGGGGAGTGGACGCGCCCGCGCTCGCGGGTGCGGCGGCACGGGTCATCGGCGGCCCGCAGCCTGTTCCGGACCCGCGACAAGGGCGGTTCGAGCATCCGCTACGACCTTCGGCCGCTGCTCGAATCGATCGAGGTGGTCGATGGCGGGCCGGCGGTCGTGCTTCGCGTGCGCACCCGCTTCGATCCTCAGCTCGGCAACGGGCGCCCCGAGGAGGTCGTCGCCGCCCTCGCCGATGAGCTCAGCCACGACCTCGTGATCGAGGAGATCGTGCGCGAACGCGTCATCCTGTCCGGGGAGGGTGACACCCCTCACGATTGACCATTCGTGCGTGGAGCCGTAGACTTCGCGGTCCGCGCCTCGGCCCTGCCGGGCGTCATCCCATGTCCGACGACCCGATCGCCACGCGCGTCGCCCGCCGTCGCATCACACAGATCCCTGAGGACCCATGTACGCAGTCATCGAGACCGGCGGGAAGCAGTATCGCGTCGAGGTCGGCACCGAGCTCGAGGTCGAGCTTCTCGACGTCGAGCCTGGCAAGACGATCACCCTTGATCGCGTCCTGCTCGTCGCCGACGGCGACACCTCCGCGATCGGCCGCCCGGTGGTCGAGAACGCGTCGGTCAGCGCCGAAGTCGTCACCCAGACCCGCGGCCCGAAGCTCATCTCCTTCAAGTACCGCCCGAAGGCGCGCAGCCGCGTCAAGAAGGGCCACCGCCAGGAGCTGACGGTCCTGCGCATCAGCGACATCGTGCTCGCCGGCAAGAGCGCCGCCGAGGCCGACGGCAAGGCCAAGGCCGCCGCATCGGCCGAGCGCCGGAAGGCCGTCGAGGCCGCCGACGCCCAGGCCGCCAAGGACGCCGAGCTCGCCGCCAAGCTCGCGGTCGGCACGCGCGGCCGCCGAGCCGAAGGCCAAGGCCGCGACGGCCGAGAAGCCGGCGAAGGCCGACGCCAAGACCGAGACCAAGACGACGGCCAAGGCGGCCCCCGCCAAGGCGACCGCGACGAAGACGACCAAGCCCGCCGCCGAGCCCAAGGCGAAGGCGGCCCCGAAGACGACGGCCAAGGCGGGCTCCGCCGACGCGGCGGAGGCTCCGGCCAAGGCGCCGAAGAAGGCCCCGGCCACCAAGAAGGACGAGTAGACGAGATGGCACACAAGAAGGCGGGCGGCAGCGTCAAGAACGGCCGCGACAGCGTCGGCCAGCGGCTCGGCGTCAAGGCCGGCGACGGCCAGCTCGTCACCGCCGGCTCGATCATCGTCCGCCAGCGCGGCATGACCTTCCTCGCCGGCCCGGGCACGGGTCTCGGCAAGGACTACACGGTCTTCGCCACGGTCACCGGCAAGGTCAAGTTCGAGCACGCCACCAAGGACAAGAAGCGCATCCGGGTCGACGCGGTGGAGACCGCGACGGCGAGCGCCTAGCCAGACCGGATCGAGCCGGCGACCACCGGCGGGGCACATGGCCCTGCACGGACGGCGTTCGGAGGAGTACACACCGTGAAGCCCGATATCCATCCCAAGTATTACGAGGCCAAGGTCCACTGCGGCTCGTGCGGCACCGAGTGGACCGTCGGGTCCACGCGACCGGAGCTGCGCGTCGACGTGTGCTCCAACTGCCACCCGTTCTTCACGGGCAAGCAGACCATCATCGACACCGCCGGCCAGGTCGAGCGCTTCCAGAAGCGCCTCGAGCGCCAGGTCCGCAGCTAGCCCCATCGCGTCCACCATCCGGACACGAACCGACGGCGGGCCTCCGGGCCCGCCGTTCCGATTCCCGGCCGGCCGGTAGACTTCGGCACATGCCCACGTACACCTACGGCGGCCAGGCGCTCATGGAAGGCGTCCTGATGCGCGGTCGCGACGCGATCGCGGTCGCGTTCCGACACCCCGACGGCCAGATCGTCTGGGCGACCGAGCGCCTCGATGCCGGGTTCCACGCGAAGCCGTGGTCGAAGTGGCCGCTCGTCCGCGGGCTGGTCGTCCTCTACGAGACGCTGGTCGTCGGCACGCGCTGGCTGATCCGCAGCGCGAACCTGCAGGCCAGCGGCGAGGGCCTCGAGCTTGGCCGCTGGTCCGTCGCGCTGATGCTGACCATCACCGCCGTCTTCGGCATCGGGTTCTTCTTCCTGCTGCCGCTGTTCATCGCGAGCGTGACCACCGCGAGCGTCGACAACGGCCTCGTCCAGCACCTGTTCGAAGGGCTGATCCGGGTGGCCCTGCTGCTCGGCTACCTCGTGCTCATCAGCCGCTCGCCCGACATCCACCGCGTGTTCCAGTACCACGGCGCCGAGCACATGACGATCCACGCGCTCGAGGCCGGCGACCCGCTGACCGTCGGCGAGGTCCGCAAGTACCCGACCGCCCACCAGCGCTGCGGCACCGAGTTCCTGGTCATCGTGGTCCTGCTCTCGATCCTCGCGTTCTCGCTGGTCGGCCGGCAGAGCGTGGCGGTGATGATCGCTCAGCCGGATCGTGCTGATCCCGGTGATCGCCGCCGTCGGCTACGAGCTCCTCAAGTTCGGGGCGCGCCACCGCAAGAACCCGGTCGTGAAGGTCCTGCTCTACCCGGGCCTGCTCGTCCAGATGATCACCACCAAGCAGCCCAGCGACGACATGATCGAGGTCGCCATCGTGTCGATGGAGCAGGCGCTCGAGGCCGACGGCGAGTCCATCCCGGACGGCTCGACCCCGTTCGAGCGGGAGCCGATGCAGCTCGGCCGCGCAGCCGGCCCGCCGCCCGCGGCATCCGACCCCGGGCGACCCGCCGTCGGGGTCATGAGCGAGCTCGACGCGAAGCTGGCCGAGGTCGCGCGTCGATACGACGAGGTCCAGAACGACCTCGGTCGGCCGGAGGTGACCTCGGACCCCTCCGAGATCCGCCGGCTCGGCCAGGAGCTGGCCCGCCTGGAGCCCACGGTCGAGGCGTTCCGGCGACTCCAGGCCGTCCAGGCCGAGCTCGCCGGCGCGCGCGAGCTGCGCGACGCGAGCGACGCGGGCGACGAGATGCACGCGATGGCGCGCGACGAGATCGACCGGCTCGAGGCCGACGAGACGCGCCTGCTCGAGGAGCTCAAGGTCCTGCTCCTGCCGCGCGACCCCAACGACGACCGCGACGTCATCCTCGAGATCCGGGCCGGCGCCGGTGGCGAGGAGGCGGCGCTCTTCGCGAACGAGCTGCTGCGGATGTACCTGCGCTATGCCGACGCGCCACAAGTTCCCGGCCGAGGTCCTCTCGCTCAACGAGACCGGCATCGGCGGGATCAAGGAGGCGATCGTCGAGATCGCCGGCGACGGCGCGTACAGCCGGCTCAAGT
Organism: uncultured Chloroflexia bacterium; assembly: GCA_963813335.1. Taxonomy (GTDB): domain Bacteria; phylum Chloroflexota; class Limnocylindria; order Limnocylindrales; family CSP1-4; genus SPCO01. Next base: position 71,009 of record CAWEYL010000002.1, on the reverse strand, counting down.
TCGAGGGCGGCGTCCATCGCGTCCAGCGCGTCCCCTCGACCGAGTCGTCGGGGCGCATCCACACGTCCACGGCGACCGTGATCGTCATGCCCGAGGCCGACGAGGTCGAGGTCGAGATCGACGAGGAGCGCGACCTCCGCATCGACGTCAAGCGCTCGTCCGGGCCCGGCGGCCAGTCGGTGAACACGACCGACTCCGCCGTCCGGATCACGCACCTGCCGACCGGCCTGGTGGTCGAGATCCAGGACGAGAAGAGCCAGCACAAGAACAAGGCCAAGGCGATGTCGGTCCTGCGCTCGCGGCTGCTCGACCTCAAGCAGCAGGAGCAGCGCGCCGCGGACTCGGCGACGCGCCGCTCGATGGTCGGGTCCGGCGACCGCTCCGAGAAGATCCGGACCTACAACTTCCCCGACAACCGGGTCACCGACCACCGCATCGGGCAGACCGTCCACGACGTGCCGGGCGTCCTGCAGGGCCAGATCGACCCGCTCATCGACGCGCTCGTCATGGCCGACCAGGCCGACCGGCTCAACGACATCGCCGGCGCCGATGACGCCGCCTGACGCCGCCGTGCGGTTCATCGAGCCGCGCGTCCGGCCGATCGCGCGGGCGACCGACCTCGGCTCGGTCCAGGTCCTCAAGCACGGCAACGTCTACCTGCTGACGGACCAGTTCGGCGACATCCACCCCGATTCGCGGGGCCTCGGCCTGTACCGCACGGACACGCGGCTGCTGTCCTGCTCCGTGCTCCACGTCGGCGGCGAGCGACCGGTGCTCCTCCAGGGGTCGATGGGCGGCAACTACCGCGGCAGCATCCAGCTGACCAACCCGTCGGCCGACCGCAACCCGGACATGAAGGTCCACCCGCTCGACGACCTCGTCGGGCGGACGATCGGGATCTCGCGCGACCGGCTGATCGGGAACGGGGCCCTCGAGGAGCGCCTCCGCATCGTCAACCACGCGAGCCGGCAGGTCACGATCCCGGTCGAGATCGACATGGGGGCGGACGACGCCGACATCTTCGAGGTGCGCGGGTATCCGCGCGCCACCCGCGGGACGCTCCTGCCCGTGGCGGTCACCCCGGATCGCATCACCTTCCGCTACGACGGCCTCGACGGCGTGCGGCGCAGCACGTTCGTGGCGTTCTCGGAGGGGGCCGCCGAGATCGGCGAGGTCGCGGCGATGCCGGCCGATCCGCTCGACACCGGCGCGACGGTGCGGCTGCGCTGGAACATGGTCCTGGAGCCGCGCGCCGTCGGCGAGCTGCAATGGACGGTCTGGGCGGACACGGCACCCACCCCGCCCGATGCCGCCGCCGAGCCGGACGCGGCGTCGCTCTTCCCCGAGCCGCCGCACGTCTCGGGCGACGAGGGGGCCGCCGCGTATCGAGCGTGGGAGCACGGGACGACGACCGTCGACAGCGACCACGAGCTCTTCGACCTCGTGATGCACCGCTCGGTGAACGACCTGCGGCTGCTCGTCAACGACGGTCCCGGACCGGACCAGCGCTACATCGCGGCGGGCGTCCCGTGGTTCGCGACCCTCTTCGGACGCGATTCGATCATCGCGTCGTTCCAGTCCGTCGCCTTCCGGCCGCAGGTCGCGGTGGAGACGCTGTCCGTGCTGGCGGCCTACCAGGCTACGGAGGTCGACGACCGCCGCGACGCCGAGCCCGGCAAGATCCTGCACGAGCTGCGGACCGGCGAGATGGCGGGCGCCGGCGAGCTGCCGCACACGCCGTACTTCGGCTCGGTGGATTCGACGCCGCTGTGGCTGATCCTCCTCGGCGAGACCTTCGACTGGACCGGCGACCGGGCCATGCTGGACCGACTCTGGCCGAATGCGATGGCCGCACTCGACTGGATCGACCGCTACGGCGACCGCGACGGCGACGGGTTCGTCGAGTACGAGCGCCGCTCGGAGCGCGGCCTCCTGAACCAGGGCTGGAAGGATTCGAGCGACGCCATCCGCGACCGCGACGGGGCGGAGGCCGTGCCGCCGATCGCGCTCGCCGAGGTCCAGGGCTATGTCTTCGACGCGAAGCGGCGGCTGGCCGGCCTGGCCCGCGTCCGCGGCGACGCGTCGCTGGCGACCCAGCTGGAAGCAGATGCGGAGACGCTGCGCCAGCGCTTCGAGGACGCGTTCTGGGTGGAGGACCAGCGCTACTACGCGCTGGCGCTCGACCGCGACAAGCGCCCGGCCGATGCCATCGGCTCGAATGCCGGGCAGTGCCTGTGGACCGGGATCGTCAGCCAGGAGCGGGCGGCCGATGTCGTGGACCGGCTGCTCGGGCCGACGATGTTCTCCGGCTGGGGGATCCGGACGTACGCGCAGGACCAGCCCGGCTACAACCCGATCGGCTACCACACCGGGTCGGTCTGGCCGCACGACACGTCGCTGATCGCGGCCGGGATGAAGCGCTATGGCTTCGACGACGCATCCAACCGCGTGGTCAGCCAGGTCCTGGAGGCGGCCCAGCGGTTCGACGAGTACCGCCTGCCCGAGCTCTTCTGCGGCTTCGACCGCGAGCACGCGCACATCCCCGTCCCGTACCCGGTCGCCTGCTCGCCGCAGGCGTGGGCGGCGGCCTCCTCGTTCCTCTTCCTCTCGACGATGCTGGGCGTGCGGGCGCACGCGGACCGGGGCGAGCTGGAGCTGCGCCACCCGCGCCTCCCCGACTGGCTCGGCCGCGTGACGCTGACGAACCTGCGCGTCGGCGAGGCGTCGGTGGACCTCCTGTTCCACCGCTGGCGCGGGACCACGAGTGCCGAGGTCCTTCGCAAGGTCGGCGACCTCGACGTGACGATCCGGCTCTGAGCGCGGTCCGCCGGTGACGACGATCGCGCCGCTGCTCGCCGAGGCCATCGAACGCCTTCGCGCGGCCGGCATGGAGACCCCCCGCCTCGATGCCGAGCTGCTGCTGGGCCACGCCGTCGGGGTCGAGCGGACCACCATCACGGCCCATCCCGACGCGGCGGTGGGGCCCGGCGCGGAGGGCACGTTCCGGGCCGCGCTCGAGCGGCGGCTGGCGGGCGAGCCGGTCGCCTACATCCGCGGCATCAAGGAGTTCCACGGGCTCGCCTTCACCGTCGACGCCCGGGCGCTCATCCCGCGCCCGGAGACGGAGCGTCTCGTCGACCTCGCGCTCGAGGAGATCATGCGGCGGCTGGCCCTCGGCGGGCGCATACCGGGCCAGGAGCTCCGGGTCCTCGACGTGGGGACGGGGAGCGGCGCGATCGTGATCGCCATCGCCGCCGATCTGCGCCGACGGCGCGTCCCGGCCGAGGAGGTCGTGATCCTGGCCGTGGACATCTCGCCGGACGCGCTCGACCTGGCGCGGGAGAACGCGGTGGCGCATGGCGTCGGCGATCGGCTGCGGTTCACGGCCGCCGATCTCGTCCCGCCGGCGGAGGACCGCGCCTGGGACATCGTGGTCGCCAACCTGCCGTACGTGCGCGCCGACGCGATGACGGCGCTCCCGGCCGCCACGACCTTCGAGCCGCCCCTCGCCCTGGACGGCGGGGCGGACGGCCTCGAGGTGATCGGCCGCCTGCTGGACCTGTTGCCGCGGGTCCTCGCCGACGACGGGATCGCGCTGCTCGAGATCGGGGCGGACCAGGGCGAGGCGATCGTCGCGGCGGTCGGGGCGCGACTCGACGGCTGGACATGCCGCGTCGAGCTGGACCTCGCCGGCCTGCCGCGGGTGGCCGTCATCGATCGAGGTCCGCGATGAGCCTCCAGGACGGCACGCGGGCCGCGACGATCCGCGGGGCCGACCCGGCGTTCCCGATCCGCCTGGTCGCCCTCGACATCGACGGGACCCTGGTGGGCGACGACCTGGTCGTCGGGACGCGGACGATCGAAGCGGTCCGCGCCGCCAAGGCCCGGGGCGTCGCGGTCTCCCTGGTGACCGGGCGGATGGTCTCGAGCGCGATGCGGTTCGCCGGCGAGCTGGGCCTGACCGACCCGATCGTCGGCTACCAGGGCGGCCTGATCCGGGCCATGCCCGCGGCCGGGTCGGCGAGGGTCGGCCGGCTGCTGGTGCATACGCCGCTGTCCGCCTCGGTCGCGCGGGCGATCGTGACCTGGACCCGCGAGCACGGGCTGGACCCGCACCTCAACCACCTCGAGCGGTTCATCCTCCGCGCCGACGACCCGCGCGCCGACGATTACTCCGCGTTCATGGGCGCCCGGGCCGAGCTGGTGCCGGACCTCCTCGAGGCGATCGACCACCCGATCACCAAGATCCTCGCGGTCGGCGAACCGCCGCTCCCCACCGAGCTGGCACCGGCCGCGGCCGAGGCCTTCGCGGGCCGGGCCGACGTGACCATCAGCCACCCGCGCTTCCTCGAGTTCGTGGCGCCGGGCGTGTCGAAGGGCCGCGCGATCCGCTGGCTCGCCCGGCGGCTCGGGATCCCGCTCGGCGCGACGCTCGCCATCGGCGACCAGTGGAACGACATCGAGATGCTCGCCGAGGTGGGCCACGGGGCGGCGATGCCGTCCGCGCCCGCGCCGGTCCAGGCGGTCGCCCGCTACCTCGCGCCGGCCGTCGCGGACGAGGGCGTCGCCGAGATGATCGAACGGCTCGTCCTCGTCGACGAGGCCGGCGCCCGGGCAGCGTCACGGACGCTGGCCGCGGCCGCGGATCGCGCGCGACGGGCGGCCACGGAGGGTCTCGCCGGATGACCGCGCTGGTCGTCCCCGACGACGACCGGGGCCGGGCGGCGGCCGCCGAGGCCCTGCGGTCCGGTTCGATCGTCGCCGTCCCCACCGACACCGTCTACGGGCTCGCGGTCGCGCTCGACACGCCCGGTGGCATCGAGCGCCTGTTCCGCGTCAAGCGGCGGCCGCCCGAGAAGGGGATCGTCCTGCTCCTCGACGACGCGGCCCAGGCCGCGGCGCTCGGCGAGATGACCGCGGCCGCCGAGGCGCTGGCCGCCGCCTGCTGGCCGGGTGGGCTGACGATCGTGCTCCGCCGGCGGCCGGACGTCGCGCTCCCGGACGAGCTGACCGGCGGGGCGGCCACCATCGGCCTCCGCGTGCCGGACCACCCATCCCCGCGCGCGCTCGCGCGCGCGCTCGGGCCGCTCCCCGTCACGTCGGCCAACGTGTCCGGCGCGCCCGAGGCGCGCGACGCCGGCGAGATCGAGGCGATCCTCGGCGACGCGATCGAGCTTATCCTCGACGGCGGCGCCGCCCGCGGCGGCCTTCCGTCGACGGTGGTCGACTGCTCGACCGACGAGCCGCGGATGCTGCGTCCCGGGGCTATCGCGGCGTCGCGCCTGGCGGCCGTGCTCGATCCGGCGGGCATCCGGCACGGCCTCGGCGAGGGGTCGGCGCCGGCCTGACGGCCGAACTCGGTCAGCGCGGGTCGGGTTCGTGGGAAGATACGCGGGTTGTGCCGGGCGGATCGCGGCACCGGCAGGAAGGAGTCGGCCCCCGATGACCATCTCCCCGGTGAGCGAGATCGCGATGGCGTCGATCGCGGAGGTCGACCCCGACATCTGGGCCGCGATGCAGGGAGAGCGTCGACGCCAGCACGACAAGATCGAGCTCATCGCGAGCGAGAACTACGTCTCTGCGGCCGTGATGGAGGCGCAGGGGAGCTGGCTCACCAACAAGTACGCCGAAGGCCTGCCGGGCAAGCGCTACTACGGCGGCTGCGAGTTCGTGGACATCGCCGAGCGGCTCGCCCAGGAGCGGGCGCTCGCCCTCTATCCGGGCTCCGAGCACGTGAACGTCCAGCCGCATTCCGGCGCCCAGGCCAACATGGTCGCCTACTTCAGCGTGATCAACCCCGGTGACCGGATCCTGGGGATGAGCCTCGCCCACGGCGGGCATCTCACCCACGGGATGGCGCTCAACTTCTCCGGCCGGCTGTACGAGGTGCACGCCTACGGGGTCCGCCAGGACACCGAGCGCATCGACTACGACGCCCTCGAGGCGCAGGCGAAGGAGGTCCGCCCCAAGGTCATCATCGGCGGCGCGAGCGCCTACCCACGCCTCTGGGACTTCGAGCGGATGGCCGACATCGCCCATGGCGTCGGGGCGGTCCTGTTCGTCGACATGGCCCACATCGCCGGCCTCGTCGCGGCGGACGTCCACCCGAGCCCGTTCCCGCACGCGGACCTCGTCACGACCACCACCCACAAGACGCTGCGCGGGCCGCGCGGCGGCATGATCTTCAGCCGGAACGAGCTGCCTCCGTCGCTGAACGCGGAGGACTTCCCGGCGGTCAAGGGGTCGCTCGCCGCGTCCGTGGACCGGAACGTCTTCCCGGGCACCCAGGGCGGGCCGCTGATGCAGGTCATCGCCGGCAAGGCCGTCGCCTTCAAGCTGGCCGCCGGCGAGCCCTTCCGCGAGGACCAGCGGCGGACGGTCGCCAATGCGGCCGTGATGGCGGAGACCGTCGGCGAGCCTCGGCGCCCGCGTGGTCTCGGGCGGCACCGACAACCACCTCCTGCTCGTCGACGTCACCCCGCTCGGCGTGACCGGCAAGGAGGCGGAGCACCTGCTCGACGAGATCGGGATCACCGTCAACAAGAACGCCATCCCGTTCGACACCCTGCCTCCGAACACCGCCTCCGGCATCCGCATCGGGACGCCGGCGACGACCTCGCGCGGGTTCGGCGCGGACGAGATGCGCCAGGTCGGCCGGATCATCATCGAGGCGATCCGCGGCCGCGACGACGCGGCGGTCCAGGCGCGCCTGGCCGGCGACGTCCGCGAGATCGTCGCCCGGTTCCCCGTCCCCGGCCTGGCGGCCGAGTGAGGTCCGCCAGCGCCAGCCTCGCTCCCGACGTACCGATGGTGCGATGACCTTCATCCCGACGCTCGGCGACGCGTTCGTCCCGATCGTCGTGGCGTTCCTCGCCGCGGCGCTCATCGCGCTCATCCTGACTCCGGTCGTCCGTCGGCTGGTCGTCCGCTACGGGATGCTCGACCGGCCGGAGGCACGCCGCGTCAATGTCGTCCCCATCCCGCGCGGCGGCGGGATCGCGGTGGCGACGGCGTTCATCGCGGTCGCCCTGATCTTCATCGCGACGCACGACCTGGGCTGGCTCCTGCCGTTCCGGCTCGAGGAGCCGCTCGGCTCGACGGTCACGAGCCAGCTGGTCGCCCTGCTGGTCGGCGGCGCCGCGGCGGCGGCGCTCGGCGCCATCGACGACTTCCTCGACCTCCGGGCCCGCTGGCAGCTCGCGGGCCAGATCGGCCTCGGCGTGTTCGCGGTCGCCCTCGGCATCACCATCACATTCATCGCCAACCCGGTCGGCGGCGACGTCATCACCTTCCCCGACTGGTTCGCCGCCGGCTTCACGATCTTCTGGATCGTGGGGATGATCAACAGCATCAACTTCATCGACGGTCTCGACGGCCTGTCATCGGGGATCGCGTTCATCGCGGCCGTGACGCTGGGGCTGATCAACCTCTCGACGTCGGTGTATCAGCCGATCATCGCGGCGCTGTGCTTCATCCTTGCCGGCTCGTTGCTGGGGTTCCTGCGCTGGAACCTTCACCCGGCCTCGATCTTCGCGGGGACCAGCGGCGTCCAGTTCGTCGGCTACAGCCTGGCCCTGCTCTCGATCCTCGGGACCGCGAAGGTGGCCGTGGCGCTGCTCGTGCTCGGCGTGCCGATCATCGACACGTTCTGGATCATCGTGCGGCGGCTCCTCGAGGGTCGCTCGCCGTTCAGCCCGGACCGCGGGCACATCCACCACCGGATGCTCGACCTCGGGCTGTCGCACCGCCAGACCGTGCTCGCCATCTACGGCATCTGCCTGCTGCTCGCGCTCCTGGCGATGCTGCTCTCCGGGGTGACCCAGCTGTACGCGTTCCTGGGCGTGTTCCTCGCCTTCGGCCTGATCCTCTTCGTGCCGACGCGCGGGGCGCTGCGACGGCCCTCCGAGCTCGAAGCGAACGCCTACGATCCCGATCCGGACGCAAGCGACCTGGGGACCGACGCACCCGCCAAATAGGGGCGTGGTCTCCTGGCACCGATATCCGGACGGCCTGCGCGGTCCGGTGCGGTCCGGTGGGGAAGGGTCCGATAGGCCGCTTCGGCTCTTGCTGCTAGCATCCGCTGTCCGTACTACGGACGGGGTACCGAAGTACTACTCGGGGATCCATGAGTCTCGATCTGCTCATCATCATCGCGGCCGTCGCGACGGTCGGCGTCGTGCTCGGCGCCTCGCTGCTGCGGACCTCCGCGAAGGGCCCGGCCGGTTCGCGGACGGGCGCGTCCACGAAGGCGAAGGCGGCGCCCGCGAAGGCTGCTGCGCCGGCGAAGGCGGCTGCGGCGCCGATCATCATCGGGGCGCCCGCGACACCGCCCGCGCCGATCATCATCGGGGCGCCTGCGACGCCGCCCGCGCCAGCCCACACGTCCGCGGCGATGCCGATGGCCGCCGCCGCACCCACGGCGCGCGCGACCTCGAAGCCAGTGGCGACCCCCGAACCGAAGGTGCCCCACCAGCCGGGCCGACTCGCACGGATCGTCGAAGGGTCCGTCGGCATGTACCTGTTCCGACGGCTGACGGGGCGCAAGCGGCCCGAGCCGCCGGTCGAACCGGTGCGCGCCCTGAGCGAGGCCGAGATCTTGGCCCGCCTGTCCGGATCGGCCGGGATCGCCGCCGACATGCGTCCATCGAGCATGCCCGTGTCCGCCGCCGCCGCCGCCGCGGTCGCCGTCGACGCGACCGGGGCGCCCGTCCCGCACCGGCCGGCACGGATCGTCGTGGCCGGGTCAGCATCAGGTTCCGCTTCACCGGCGGCCGCCGCCGGCGTGGCCGCGGCCGCTGTCGCGCAAACGCCCGTGGCGAAGGCTCCCGTCGTCAAGACGCCCAAGGCACCCAAGGCCCCGCGCGTGGCCAGCGAGCCATCGATCCTGCGGCAGCGCCTCGTCCGCGACGCCGCGGCCCTGATGGTCGCGCTGTCGATGGTGCTCGTCGTGGGCGTCAACCTGATGCCGTCAGCCCAGGGGTCCGTCCTCGACCTCACGGCCCCGCCGGCGTCCGACCCTGCGATCGCCGTGGCCACCGTGACGCCGAGTCCGACGCCGACCCCCTCGCCGACGCCCACGCCGACCCCGACACCGAGCCCGACGCCGACCCCCTCGCCGACGCCGAGTCCGACGCCGACCCCCTCGCCCACGCCAAGTCCGACGCCCACGCCAAGTCCGACCCCGACCCCGACGCCGAAGCCGACGCCGACGCCCAGGCCGACCCCGAAGCCGACGCCCGCGCCGCCGCCGACGGCCAGCTTCGTCTACACGCGGAACGGACTCACGGTGTCCGTCGACGGCTCTGCGTCACCCAACGCAGTGTCCTGGGAGTGGAAGTTCGGTGACACGTACACCGGAAGCGGCAAGACCGCCGCGCACAAGTATGCTGACCCCGGGCTCTACACGATCACGCTGACCGTCGACGAACGCGACCGGTCAGATCGACTCGGACTCCAAGTCGGTCGTGATGACGCCTTGACGCGGTCGACGCGCCTGCCCGTCGTCCTTCTGGCCTCGCTGCTCACGGTCCTCCTGCTCCCGATCTCCGCCGCCGCGGCGGTCCCCGACGCCGTGGACGACTACCGTCTCCGTCGACGAGGACAGCGGCGCGAACGTCCTCGACGTCCTGGGCAACGACTCGCACCGACGCGGGGCCGATCGTGATCACCGGCAAGACCAACGGTGCCCACGGGTCCGTCACCTTCGACGACTCCAGCGTCACCTACACGCCGGCCGCGAACTACAGCGGTCCCGACACGTTCACCTACACGGCCACGAACGACGACGGGCCGAGCACGGCGACGGTCGACGTGACGGTGACCGCCGTGAACGACCCGCCGGTCGCCCATCCGGAGACCGTGGCGAACATGGAGGACACAGCGACCCCGCAGATCGACGTCTACTTCCTGCAGAACGATACGGACGTCGACGACCCGCTCGGCAACCTCCGGATGGACGTGATCAGCCAGCCCGACCACGGGACGCTGACCCCGACCGGGAACCACTGGACCTACACGCCGGACCACGACTGGAACGTCGGCAACCCCGCGACCCTGGACACGTTCCAGTACCGCGTCACCGACGGCGAGGACGTGTCCAACACGGTCACTGGCTCGATCTACGTGCTCCTGGTCAACGACCCGCCGTCGTTCACGTCCGATGGCGACGTCAGCGTCGACGAGGACAGCGGACCGGCGAGCTTCCCGGGCTGGGTCAACACGTTCGACGACGGCGCCCCGGACGAGCAGGCCTTCGACACGATCCACTTCACGATCGGGCTCGGGGCCGGCGAGTCGAGCCTGTTCACCACCCAACCTGCGATCGCCGCGCAACGCACCGCGAACCAGGGCCGGCTGACCTTCACTCCTGCCGCGAACGCGCACGGGGTGGCCCATGTGACCGTGACCCCGGTCGACGATGGCGGATCCATCGTCGATCAAGGAGTGACGTACGGCGATCCCACGGGGAACCCGCAGACCTTCACGATCACGATCGACACGCAGAACGACGCACCGACCGCTGGCGACGACTCGATCTCGATCAACGAGGACGGCGGCGCCGTGGTTGACCGACGTCCTCGCCGACGACAGCGACCCGGAGGGCGACGATCTGACCATCACCGCCGTCACGCAGGGTGCCAAGGGCACCGTCGCGATCGTCGACGACGGCTCCAGGCTGACGTACGAGCCGGACGCGAACGCCAATGGCGCCGACACCTTCACCTACACGATCAGCGACGGGAACGGCGGGACGGACACGGGCCTCGTCCACGTAACGATCACGCGCGGTCAACGACAAGCCCGACGCGGTCGCGGACGACGCGACCGTCGACGAGGACGGCGGCGCCACCGCGATCGACGTGCTCGGCAACGACGACGACATCGACGGGAACAGCCTGACCATCGTCGGGGTCACGAACGGGGCGCACGGGTCGGTCGCCATCGCCGGCGGCGGCACCGGTCTGACCTACGACCCGAGCCCCGACTACAACGGCTCCGACAGCTTCACCTACACCATCTCGGACGGGCATGGCATGACCGACACGGCGACGGTCTCGGTCACCGTCGACCCGACGAACGATCCCCCGATCGCCCTCGACGACACGGCGACCATGCTCGAGGACGCCGGCGCGACGCCGATCGACGTGCGGGGCAACGATTCGGACATCGACGGCGACTCCCTGTCGATCGTCTCGACCACCGACGGCGCGAAGGGCGTCGTCGCGATCACCGGCGGCGGCTCCGGGCTGACCTACCGCCCGAACGACAACGTGAACGGCACGGACGCCTTCACGTACACGGTCTCTGACGGGATCGCGACGCGCACGGCGTCGGTGACGGTCACGATCACGCCGGTCAACGACTCGCCGACCGCCGATGACGACACCTTCGGCATCGACGAGGATGCGCCCGCGACCGCCTTCGCGGTCCTGGCGGGCGATCAGGACATCGACGGCGACCCGCTCTCGATCACGTCGGTCACCCAGGGCTCGAAGGGCGCGGTCGTCATCACCGGCGGCGGCACGGGGCTGACCTATCGGCCGTTCATGAACTTCTCCGGCGCCGACTCGTTCACCTACACGATCTCGGACGGGCACGGCGGGACCGCGACCGCGACGGTGACGATGGACCATCGGCGGCGAGAACGATCCGCCGAGTGCCGTCAACGACATCGGCTTCCACGTGGCTGAAGGTGCCGGGGCGACCGCGCTCGATGTGCTCGGGAACGACATCGACCTCGATGGCAATGAGCTCACGATCGCGTCCGCGGCGGGCGCGACGCACGGCACGGTCGCGATCACCGGCAACGGGACCGGCCTCACCTACCGCCCCGCCACGTTGTTCCACGGCACCGACCGGTTCACCTACACCGTCGACGACGGCCACGGCGACACCGACAGTGCGGTGGTGCTGGTCACCGTCGACCGGGATGCCGCCGGGCCGATCTCGGTCGCGCCGATCCAGAGCCTGCCCGCCCAGACCCTCAGCGCGACCTCGACCCGGACGCACCTGCGCTGGTCCGCGTCGGATCACGGTTCCGGGGTGGTCCGCTACCTGCTCCAGGTGAGCACCAACGGCGGGACGTTCAAGACCGTGAAGCTCCCCAAGGCGACCACCACGTCGATCGACCAGACGCTCGCCTACGGCAAGACCTACCGGTTCCGGGTCAAGGCGTACGACCGGGAGGGCAACGCCGGCGCCTACGCGTACGGGCCGACGTTCCGGCTCGGGCGCTACGAGGAGACCCACGCGGCCATCGGCTACGGCGGCACGTGGACGTCGGCCAGGCGCCCGGACGCCCTCGGCGGTGCCGTGCGCTACACGAGCTCGGGCGACCGGGTCGCGGTCCTGCACACCACCGCGACCGACATCGCACTGGTCGTGTCGCGCTCGAAAGGCAGCGGTCACGCCCAGGTCTATGTCGACGGGATCCTGGCCGCCACCGTCAACCTCGCCCGATCGTCCGTCGCCTACCGGCAGCTGATCTTCGCCCGCCACTTCGCGACCCTCGGGGCCCACACGTTCGAGGTGCGCGCCGTCGGTGACGGCCGGGTCGAGCTGGACGCGTTCGCGGTCCTCCGCTGACGTCTCGAAGGTTGCGGTTCGGTCGCGGATCGGGCCCGCAGCCCACCTGCTATACTGCCGCGGCCTTGTCAGGTCGCCCATGATCGAGCCCGGCCGGGGTTGGGCCTATGTCGCCCTCTTCTCCCAGATCGGCATCTCTCTCCTGGTCACGACCCTGCTCGGCGTGCTGGTGGGCCGCTGGGTCGACGGGCAGTTGGGGACCCTCCCACTCTTCGTGATCGTCGGGTTCTTCCTCGGTGCTGGAGCCGGGACCGTCGCGATCATGAGGCTGGTGAGCCGGTTCCTGGAAACGATCGAGTGAGTCGGTCTGCCCCGACCGACGGTGGAGGATCGAGCGCGGCATGACGCCGCGCTCCTGTGTGTGGAGCAAGCGTGACGAGCGAGCAGGTCGCAGCGTCCCCGCCCGGTGAGCCGGTCGACGCCGCCCCCGTGCCGAAGAAGAGCATCCGCAACCGGCTGATCGCGTTCCTGGCGATCGTCGTGGCCCTCAACGTCGTCGCGTTCATCCTCGTGCCGCCGTTCCCGGTCGGCGAGCCTGGCCAGGCGGTCAGCGGCATCTCCGACCTGATCACCGCCAACCTGGAGCTGCCGGCCCCGCACGTGCTGGTCGACCTCGCGCCCGACGACCCGGTCCCGCCCGGCGCGATCGTGTCGTTCCACCCGAGCATCACCAACACGATCTTCACCACCTGGTGCGTGATGGCGGTCGTCCTCCTGGTGGCCTTCCTCGGGACGCGCGGTCTCAAGATGATCCCGGGCCGGTTCCAGAACCTCATCGAGTTCACGTGGGAATCGCTCGAGAACTGGGCGACCTCGCTGGGCGGCTCGGCGGCCGCCAAGCACATCCCGCTGTTCGTGGCGTTCTTCCTGTTCATCCTGTTCTCGAACTGGAGCGGGCTGCTCCCGTTCTTCGGCCGCATCGAGGCCTTCCGCGCCCCGACCAGCGACCTGAACATCACGCTCGGGCTCGCGCTGGTCGCCTTCTTCTACTTCCACTTCCGCGGGTTCCAGGCGCTGGGCTTCCGCGGCTACCTCGGCAAGTTCTTCGTCCTCAGCGGCTTCCGCCATGGGATCGCCAACGGGGTCATCGACATGTTCGTCGGCCTCATCGAGTTCATGCTCGAGTTCATCAAGCCCATCACGCTGGCGATGCGCCTCTTCGGCAACATCTACGGCGGCGAAGTGGCCCTCGGAGTCATCACGGCGCTCACGCTCGTGCTGGTGCCGGTGGCGATGATCTCGCTGGAAGTCCTGCTCAACCTGATCCAGGCCCTCATCTTCTCGACCCTCGCCCTGATGTACACGCTGATCGCGATCGAGGGGCATCACGACGGCGAAGCGGTGGGGACGGAGATGGAAGAGGCCCTGGAGCATCGGAGCTTCCCGGCAGCGGAGGCTGCCCACTGACATCCGCGACGCGCGCGCGTCGACCACCCCACCAACCATCGGCACAGGAAGCCCGGCGGAGACCGGGCCAAGGAGGAAGGAACACATGGAGCACATCGGCGCAGGTCTTGCCGCTCTCGGCGTCATCGGCCCGGGCATCGGCATCGGGATCCTGACCGGCCTCGCGGCCACCGCGATCGGGCGCAACCCCGACGCGACCCCGAGCATCCGGGCGCAGTTCATCCTCGGCGCGGCGTTTGCCGAAGGCCTCGGCGTGCTCGCGATCGTCGTCGCGATCCTCGCGATCGTCCTCAAGTAGCCGTAGGCGACTGGAGTACCGATCGTGGACCCGCTCGCGATCGTCGGGACGTTCCATGGCGGCGTCGGTGCCATCGCGCCGGCCGCCGAGGAGTCGTCCGGGCTCGCCATCAACGGCTTCTGGATCATCGTCTCGGCGCTCAACTTCCTGGTCTTCCTGGTCGTCCTCAACCTGCTGTTCGGCGGGACGATCCGGAGGATGCTCGCCGAGCGCCGGACGCGGATCGAGGAAGGCCTGAAGGACGCCGAGCAGGCGCGCCGCGACCGCGAGAACGCCGAGTCCGAGCGCGTGTCGACGCTCACCGAGGCGCGCCGCGAGGCCAACGAGATCATCAACCGCGCCCAGAAGGTGGCCCAGGAGACCCGCGACGCCGACATCGCCAGCACCCGCGAGGAGCTGGAACGGCTGCGCGTCCGGGCCGCCGCCGACATCGAGTCGGAGAAGGTCCGGGCGATCTCGGAGGTCCGTGCGGAGGTCGCCGACCTGGCGCTCCTGGCCGCCGGCCGGGTCGTCGGGGAGACGATGTCCGACGAGCGCCAGCGGCGCCTCGTCGAGGAGTTCCTCAGCGGCAGCATGACCGGCGGGTCGAAGAACTGATGGCGACCCGCGAGACGGCCGCGCGACGCTACGCCGAGGCCGCGTTCTCGGTCGGCATGCGCGACGGGACCGTCGAGGCATGGCGCTCCGAGCTCGACCTGGCGGCGGACGTCGCGTCCGACGCTCGCATCGGTCGGGAGCTGGCCAACCCGGCCATCCCGCTCGAGCGACGCCTGGAGATGGCCGAGTCGACCTTCGGGTCGTCGGTCTCGCGCCCGGTCCTCAACCTCATCGGCCTGATGATCCGGCGCGGTCGCTTCGACCAGCTGGCCACCATCGCGGCCGAGTTCCGCCGTCTCGACAACGCCCGCCAGGGCATCACCGTCGCCACCGCCATCACCGCCGCGCCGCTCACCCCGGACGAGGTCCGGGCCCTGACCGAGCGCCTCCAACAGTCCACCGGCGGCCCCGTCGAGCTCGCGGTCCAGGTCGATCCCAGCCTGCTGGGCGGCCTGGTCGTGCGCATCGGCGACCGCCTGATCGACGGAAGCGTCCGAGGCCGCCTCGAGCGA
Source organism: uncultured Chloroflexia bacterium (assembly GCA_963813335.1). Classification (GTDB taxonomy): domain Bacteria; phylum Chloroflexota; class Limnocylindria; order Limnocylindrales; family CSP1-4; genus SPCO01. The sequence continues at coordinate 55,610 of CAWEYL010000002.1, read as the reverse complement.
CTGCGGAACCAGCTCGTGTCGGGCGCCCTCTAGGAGATCTGATCCATGGCCATCCGTTCCGACGAGATCACCAGCATCATCAAGTCCGCGATCGACTCGTTCGACGCCGCCGTCGAGACCCGCACGGTCGGGACGGTCGTCGAGGTCGGTGACGGCATCGCCCAGATCTACGGGCTGTCCGGCGCGCTGTCGTCGGAGCTGCTCGAGTTCCCCAACGGCTTGATGGGCATGGCCCTCAACCTCGAGGAGGAGACGGTCGGCGCGGTCATCCTCGGCAACGCGCAGGGGATCAAGGAAGGCGACACGGTCAAGACGACCGGTCGCGTCGTCGAGGTGCCGGTCGGCGCGGCCCTGCTGGGCCGGGTCGTCGACCCGCTCGGGCGCCCGCTCGACGACAAGGGACCCATCGCCACGAAGCTGACCCGCCCGGTCGAGCGCATCGCCCCGGGCGTCATCGTGCGCAAGTCGGTCGACACCCCGGTCCAGACCGGCGTCAAGGCCATCGACGCGCTGATCCCGATCGGCCGCGGCCAGCGCGAGCTGATCATCGGCGACCGCCAGACCGGCAAGACCGCCATCACCCTCGACACGATCATCAACCAGAAGGGCAAGGGCCTGGTCTGCATCTACGTCGCGATCGGCCAGAAGCTCTCGACCGTCGCCAACACCGTCGCCATCCTCGAGCAGTACGGCGCGATGGAGTACACGATCGTCGTCGTCGCCGGCGCCGAGGATCCCGCCCCGCTCCAGTACCTCGCCCCGTATTCGGGCGTGGCGATGGGCGAGGAGGTCATGGAGAACGGCGTCGAGGTGCCCGGCCAGGGCCTGGTCAAGGACGCCCTGTGCGTCTACGACGACCTCAGCAAGCACGCCTGGGCCTACCGCGAGATGGCCCTGCTGCTGCGCCGCCCGCCCGGCCGCGAGGCGTACCCGGGCGACGTCTTCTACCTGCACAGCCGCCTGCTCGAGCGCGCCGCGCGCCTCAACGACGACAACGGCGGCGGGTCGCTGACGGCGCTGCCGATCGTCGAGACGCAGGCCGGCGACGTGTCGGCCTACATCCCGACCAACATCATCTCGATCACCGACGGCCAGATCTTCCTCGAGACCGACCTGTTCAACGCGGGCCAGCGGCCCGCCCTGAACATCGGCATCTCGGTCTCGCGCGTGGGTTCCGCCGCGCAGACCAAGGCGATGAAGAAGGTCGCCGCCCCGCTCAAGCTGGACCTCGCGCAATACCGCTCCCTGGCGGCCTTCGCGCAGTTCGCGTCGGACCTGGACAAGGCCACGCGCGACCAGCTGACCCGCGGCGAGAAGCTCTCGGAGATCACCAAGCAGCCGCAGTACCAGCCGCTCGGCGTCGAGAAGCAGGTCGCGATCCTCTATGTCGCGACGACCGGCAAGCTCGACGACGTGCCGACGCCGCGGGTCCGCGAGTTCGAGAGCCAGTTCTACCGCTTCCTCGAGACGGAGCGCCCGGCGATCCTGACCGAGCTGGCCGACACGAAGGCCCTGTCCGACGAGCTCGCCGCGTCCCTCGACGAAGCCGTCGACTCGTTCCGCACCTCCTTCCTGGCCTAGGTCGAGGACGGACCGGCACCATGGCTAGCCAGCGCGACATCCGCCGCCGCATCGGCGTCGTGAAGAACATCAAGCAGATCACGCGGGCGATGCAGTTCGTCGCGGCGAGCAAGCTCAAGCGAGCGCAGGACGCGACGCTCGCGTCGCGGCCGTACAGCGAGAAGCTCGACGAGGTCCTGGCCGACCTCGCGGCCGTGCTCGGCGGCGAGGACCATCCGCTGCTGGCGGCCAACCCGGTGGGCAAGCGCCTGATCGTGCTGATCACGACCGACCGGCCGCTGTCGGGGCCGCTCAACACCAACATCGTGCGCTTCGTCGCGCGCGACATCATCGACAACCCCGGCGACCTCGCGGTCGTCACCGTCGGGCGCAAGGGCCGCGACGCGATGCGCCGCACCGGCGTCCCGCTGGAGGCCCACTTCGCGACCTTCGGCGACCGGCCGTCCTTCTCGGACGTGCTGCCGCTGGCGCGCCTCGTGACCGACGACTTCCTGGCCGGCACGTACGGCTCGGTGGACGTCGTCTACAGCCGCTTCGTGTCGACCCTGGTCCAGCGCCCCGAGAAGCTGACGATCCTCCCGATCCAGCCGACCGCCGACACGGAGGGGATCCCCGGCAACCAGTTCATCTTCGAGCCGAGCGCCTCGGACGTGCTGGAGCGGCTCCTGCCGCGCTTCGTCGCCACGCGCCTCTACCAGGCCGTGCTCGAGGCCAAGGCGAGCGAGGAATCGAGCCGGATGGTCGCGATGAAGAACGCGACCGAGAACGCCGAGGACCTCATCGAGGACCTGACCCTCTCGTACAACAAGGTCCGTCAATCCAACATCACCCGCGAGATGATCGAGATCGCGTCCGGCGCGAACGCCCGCTGACGCCCAAGGACGCAGGAGGCTGAACCCCATGGCGACTGCCGCACCGACCGCGACCGGTCGGGTCATCCAGATCACCGGCCCGGTCGTGGACATCGAGTTCCCGGCCGGCGGGCTGCCGGCCATCTACAACGCCGTCGAGATCGAGCGCCCCGGCCAGGAGCCGCTGACCTGCGAGGTCCAGCAGCACCTCGGCAACAACTGGGTGCGTGCCGTGGCGATGACCACGACCGACGGCCTGGCCCGTGGCGTCGCCGTGCGCGACACCGGCGCCGCCGATCACCGTCCCGGTGGGCGAGGCCACGCTCGGCCGCGTGTTCGACGTCCTCGGCCATGCCATCGACGGCAAGGAGAAGGTCGTCAGCGAGCACTACCTGCCGATCCACCGCGACCCGCCGGCGTTCGACCAGCAGTCGACCGAGGTCGAGGTCTTCGAGACCGGGCTCAAGGTCATCGACCTGATCTGCCCGTTCAAGAAGGGCGGCAAGATCGGCATCTTCGGCGGCGCCGGCGTCGGCAAGACGGTCATCATCCAGGAGCTGATCCGCAACGTCGCCCAGGAGCACGCCGGCGTGTCGGTGTTCGCCGGCGTCGGCGAGCGCAGCCGCGAGGGCAACGACCTCATCGCCGAGATGACCGAGTCGGGCGTCATCGCCAAGACCGCGTTCGTGTTCGGCCAGATGAACGAGCCGCCCGGCGCCCGCCAGCGGGTCGGCCTGACCGGGCTGACGATGGCCGAGTACTTCCGCGACGACGAGCACCGCGACGTCCTCCTCTTCATCGACAACATCTTCCGCTTCACCCAGGCCGGCTCCGAGGTCTCGGCGCTGCTCGGCCGCATGCCGTCGGCGGTCGGCTACCAGCCGAACCTCGCCACCGAGATGGCCGGCCTCCAGGAGCGGATCACCTCGACCAAGAACGGCTCGATCACGTCGCTCCAGGCGGTCTTCGTCCCCGCCGACGACTACACCGACCCGGCGCCGGCGACGACCTTCGCCCACCTCGACTCGACCATCCGCCTCGAGCGCAGCATCGCCGAGCTGGGCATCTACCCGGCGGTCGACCCGCTGACCTCGACCTCGCGCGTGCTCGACCCGCTCGTGGTCGGCCAGGAGCACTACGACGTCGCGCGCGAGACCCAGCGCGTCCTGCAGCGCTACCGCGACCTGCAGGACATCATCGCCATCCTCGGCATCGACGAGCTGTCCGAGGAGGACAAGGCCACGGTCGCCCGCGCGCGGCGCCTGCAGCGCTTCATGAGCCAGCCGTTCTTCGTCGCCGAGGTGTTCACCGGCCGCTCCGGGAAGTACGTGAACATCAAGGACACGGTCGCCTCGTTCAAGGAGATCCTCGAGGGCAACGTCGACACGCTGCCCGAGCAGGCGTTCTTCCTGGCCGGCACGCTCGACGACGTCCGCGAGAACGCGGCGAAGCTGGCCGGCTGACATGTCCCTCCTGCTCGAGATCGTCACGCCGGAGCGGCTCGCCTACTCGGACATGGTCGACGCGGTCGTCCTGCCCGGTGCCGAGGGCGAGCTCGGGGTGCTGCCGCACCACGCCCCGCTCGTGTCGATGCTCGGCGTCGGCGAGCTGCGCATCCGCAAGGGCGGCACCGAGGAGTCGTTCGCCATCGTCGGCGGCTTCCTGCAGGTCCGCCCCGACCGGGTCGTGGTGATGGCGGAGACCGCCGACATGGCCAGCGAGATCGACCTCGAGAAGGCGCAGCAGGCCCGCCGCGAGGCGGAGCGGGCCGTCGAAGTCCTCGACCGGCGAGCCGGCCGACCTGGCCGCAGCCCGCGCCCAGCTCCAGGCGGCCCTCCTCCGGATCCGCGTCGCGGAGCGGCGTCACCGCGAGGGTCCGAGGCACCGGGGCTGAGCGTGGCCGACGCGAGGCCGTTCCACTGGGAGTACCGCCCCGAACCGGTCGCCCGAGAGCTCTTCCGGGTCCAGGGTGGTCAGCCCCTGCACGGCACCGTCCCGATCAGCGGGGCCAAGAACGCCGCCCTGAAGCTCATGGCCGCGGCCACCCTGACCGGCGAGCGCTGCCGCTTCACGAACGTCCCGGACATCGAGGACGTCCGCGTCCTCGCCGACACCCTCCGCGACCTCGGGGTCGTGGTCGACCGACCGGATCCCAACACCATGGAGATCGCGTCGGGCGACGTCGAGTGGCTGTTCGTCCCGCTGGAGGCCGCGGCCAAGATGCGCGCCAGCTTCATCCTGCTCGGCCCGCTCCTGGCGCGCTTCGGCCGGGTGATCATGAGCAACCCTGGCGGCGACCGGATCGGCCGGCGGCCGGTCGACCTGCATGTCGACGCGATGCGCGCCCTCGGCGCGTCGATCGACTACCGCAACGGCTACTACTTCGCGACCGCGCCGGGCCGCCTGCGCGGCGGCGAGGTCACGTTCCCCTTCGTGTCGGTGATGGGCACCGAGAACGCGATGCTCGCCGCCACCCTGGCCGACGGCCACACGACGATCCGCCCGGCCGCGCAGGAGCCCGAGGTCGACGACCTCATCGCGTTCCTCGTGGCGATGGGCGCCGCCGTCGAGCGGACCGCGCCGGACACGATCGAGATCGAGGGCCGCAAGCGGCTCCGCGGGGCCGAGCACCGCGTCGTCCCGGACCGCATCGAGGCGGGGACGTTCGTCGTCGCCGCCGCGGTGACGGGCGGCAAGGTCACGCTCGAGGGTGCGCCGTGCGACCACCTCGGCGCGTTCCTCGAGACCGTCGAGCAGGTCGGCGTGGGCGTCGCCTGCGGCGCGGACACCATCGAGGTCGACGGCTCCGCGCTGGACGGCTCGGGCTATCGCGCCGTCGACATCGAGACCGCGCCGTATCCGGGCCTGGCCACCGACCTCCAGCCGCCGACCTGCGTGCTGCTGACCCAGGCGCAGGGCGTCTCCCGCGTCCATGAGGCCATCTTCGAGGACCGTCTCGAGTGGCTCCTCGAGGTCCGCCGGATGGGCGTCGTGGCCGACACGACCGACGCCCAGCACGCGACGATCACGGGCCGCGCCGCGCTCCACGGCGCCGAGGTCGAGATCGGCGACCTGCGCGCCGGCGCCTCGCTCATCCTGGCCGCGCTCGCGGCCGACGGCACCTCGACGATCCACGGTGCGCACCACGTTCAGCGGGGCTATGAGAACATCGAGCGCAAGTTCCTCGACCTGGGGGCCAGGATCGAGCGCGTCTCGGAAGGGACCACGGCCACCACCTCATGAAGATCGGCATCGACCTCGGCACCGCCAACGTCCTCGTCTACGTGAAAGGCAAGGGCATCGTCATCACCGAGCCCAGCGTCGTCGCCGTCTCGGACGACAACCGGATCGTGGCCGTGGGCGAGGAAGCCCGCGAGATGATCGGCCGCACGCCCGGCAACATCCAGGCCATCCGCCCGATGAAGGACGGCGTCATCGCCGACTACGTCATCACCGAGGCGATGCTGCGCTTCTTCATCGCGAAGGCGACCAAGGGCCGCATCGGGCTGTCGCGCCCCGAGGTGATGATCAGCGTGCCGGCCGGGGTCACCAGCGTCGAGAAGCGCGCCGTCCGCGACGCCGCGCTCAAGGCCGGGGCCAAGGATGCCTACCTCATCGAGGAGCCGCTCGCCGCGGCGATCGGGGCCAACGTGCCGATCAGCGGGCCGTCCGGGAACATGATCATCGACATCGGCGGCGGGACCAGCGAGATCGCGGTCATCGCCCTCGGCGGCATCGTCGTCTCGCACAGCCTCCGCGTCGGCGGCAACAAGTTCGACGATTCGATCGCGACCTACGTCCGCAAGAAGTACAACCTGATGATCGGCGAGCGGACGGCCGAGGAGGTCAAGATCCAGATCGGGACCGCGCTCCCGCTCGAGCGCGAGCTGACGATGGAGGTCCGCGGCCGCGACCTCATCGCCGGGCTTCCGCGGACGATCCCGATCACCAGCTCCGAGGTGATGGAGGCCATCGAGGCGCCGCTCCAGCAGCTGGTCGCCGCGGTCCGCAGCGTCCTCGAGCAGACCCCGCCGGAGCTGTCGAGCGACATCATCGACAAGGGCATGGTCATGTCCGGTGGGGGCGCCCTCCTGCGCAACATCGACAAGCTGCTGACCCAGGTCACCGGCGTCCCGTGCCACGTCGCCGAGAACCCGCTGAACTGCGTGGCGCTGGGCACGGGCCTGGCACTCGAGCACTTCGACTTCTTCAAGAAGTCACTCGTCCAGCAGATCTGAGGATGCGCCGACCGTCCACCGCACTGCGCCGGCGCGCCGTGCGCGAGGCGCCGGCTCCGCGCGGCGGACGCCCGCCGACGGCTCGCTCCACCGTCACTCGCTCCGATGGGTAGGGCGTTCGTCGACCTGCACTGCCACACCCGGGCGAGTTTTGATTGCCTCTCGAAGCCGGCGGACGTGGTCCGGGCGGCGTCGAGCCGGGGGCTGACGCACCTGGCGATCACGGACCATGACCGGATCGACGGCGCGCTCGAAGCGCGCGCGGCGGCACCCGCCGGGCTGACGGTCATCGTCGGCGAGGAGGTGAAGACCGCCGATGGCGACCTCGTCTGCGTCTTCCTCGAGCGGGCCATCCCGCCCGGCCTCTCGGCGGCGGAGACCGTGGCCGAGGCGCGGGCGCAGGGCGGCCTGGTCGGGATCCCCCATCCATTCGACCGGATGCGCGGCTCGCTCCTGCGGGACGCCCGGATGGCGTCGCTCGTCGGGATGGTCGACTGGGTCGAGGGCCACAACGCCCGGCTGGTCGGCAACGGCAACGAGCAGGCGATCGCCTTCGCGGCCGAGCACGGGCGGCCCATCGTCGCGGTGTCCGACGCGCACTCCGTGACCGAGGTCGGGGTGGCCTATTCCGCGATGGAGGGCGATCCCTCGACGGCGGCCGGCCTGCTCGCCGCCCTGGCGAACGGCGTGGAGCTGGTCCCGGGGCGCGCGACCTATCTCGTCCGGCTCTGGACGCCGGTCGCCAAGCTCGTCCAGCGGGCCCGTGGCAACGGCCGGGTCAAGCCGGATGCGGGATCGGCGGGATCGCCGGCCGGGGGTCCGACGTGAGCGATCCGGGCGGGGAGGACCATCGGCCGATGGCGGGCGGACCGGACGGTTCGATAGGGTCCGGGGCGATGGAGATCAGCCCCGGCCTGGACGCGATCCCGGCACGCCCCGACGGCGAGCCCGTGCCGGCCACGCCAGCGGACGGTCCGGCTGCAGACGAGGAGGTCACGGCCGAGCAGATCTCGCTGTCGAAGCGGCTGCGCCAGCCGCGGACGATCATCTCCATCCTCGTCCCGCTGGCCATCATCGCCGCGTTCATCGGCCTCAACGGGGCGAACCTCGCGAAGGTGCCCGGCCTGATCGCCGGCGCCAACCCGGCCCTCGTCGCCGTGGCCTTCGCCATCTTCTATCTCGGCTTCCCCCTGCGCGGCGCGCGCTGGAAGGCCCTGCTCCGCGGGACCGACTTCATCATCGGGACCAAGGACTCGACGGTGATCATCTTCCTCTCGTGGCTGGTCAACTGCGTGGTCCCCGCCAAGCTCGGCGACCTCTACCGCGCCTACCTCCTCAAGATCAACAGCACGGCTTCGCTGAGCAAGACCTTCGGGACCGTCTTCATCGAGCGCGTCCTCGACGTCATCGCGATCGCCCTGCTCGGCATCCTGGCCGGCTACTGGAGCTTCCGCGACGGCCTGCCGCCGGCGATCCAGGTCGTGTTCGCGATCGGCCTCGGCGTCGTCGTCCTCCTCACCGTCGGCCTCTTCACGATGCGCAACTTCGGTCGGCAGATCCTCACCATCCTCCCGCTGCCGCACCGCGTCATCGAGCTGTACGACAAGTTCGAGGTGGGCGTCTTCGGCGCCCTCAAGCTGCGCCAGATGCCGTTCCTCGGGACCATCACCGTCCTGATCTGGATGACCGAGTCGCTGCGGCTCTACTTCGTGGTGCAGGCGCTCGGCTTCCCCGATGTCGAGCTCGGCCTGTCGGGCGCCGTCTTCGTGGCCCTCATCGGGTCGCTGCTGACGGCCGTGCCGCTCAGCCCGGCCGGCCTCGGCATCGTCGAGGCGGGCGTGGTCGGCGTGCTGGTCGTCGCCTACAAGGTGCCGCTCCCGGAGGCCACCGCGATCGCCTTGCTGGACCGCGTGATCAGCGTGTTCTCGGTCATCGTGCTCGGCTCGATCGCCTACGTGATCTCCAAGAAGCCGCAGGGCCTGGATCCCATCCTCCAGCCTGGCGAGACCGTCTCCGCGGTGATCACCGCCCGAGCGTGACGGCAGGGCCGGATCGGGCTGCGATCGGACCCCGGACGAAAGTACCAGGCAGGGCTCCGACCCTCGCCGCCCCTGACCCCGCCCGACCCCACCGCACCGTCGGGCCGCCGCGCGCCGCGGCCAGCGCAAGCGTCGGTACCAACGGGGGATACAGGGGTCCGAGGCCCCATCCGATAGTTGGAGTCACTCGCGGCACGAACCGCGACCGATGGCCGATCCCGACGGAGCGCCCACCTCGACATGACGACACAGAACGGCCGAGCCTTCAACGAGTGGCTGCGGGCCCAGCTCAAAGCCAAGAAGATGTCGCAGCGCCAGCTGGCGCAGCAGTCTGGCGTGGACCACTCGACCATCTCCCGCCTGATCCGCGGCGATCGGATGCCGTCCCTCGGGACCGCGACCAAGCTCGCCCGTGGCCTGCGCGAGCTCCGGGACGACGCGGACACGCCGCAATACCTGGGTCTCGTCGCGTCCGGGTCGATGAACCCGACCGCTCGGGTCGAATACGCGCTCCGCGCCGACGACCTGCTGAGCGAGCCGCAGGTCCGCCAGATCATGGAGTACTACCTGGCCGTCAGGATGCGCCGCTACGGCCGCAGCCTCCAGGCCCAGGAAGCATCGACCGCGCCGGAGCGGCCGACCGACCACCGCCTGGCTCGACCAGCGGCTCCCGTCCGTTCGATGGGCGCGGCCGCCAGCGTCACCCCGGTCGGCGTCGGGTTCGGATCCATCCGCCAGGTCTCCCGGTCAGGGGGCCGGGAACCGGGGCGTTATTAGCATATTTCTGGGCACGACCCGGATCGCCCTCCACTATCCGGGTCTTCGGGGACAGTGAACGCCGGCGTCTGGGGCGCCGGCGTTCACTTTTGTCCCGCACCGGGTTTCGCCCGGCCGATCGGACCCGGCGATCCGGCGGCGCGCCGTGCGCGAGGCGCCGCCTCCTCGCCGGTCCCGCTCGGCCCAGCCGTCGGGCGGGCCATCGGCTCTCTTCAGGGCAGGTAGACCGAGATCGTCCGGCCCGGGGCGGCCTCGAAGCGATCGGCCAGCGTGGCTGCGCCCGCGGCGCCTGCGAACGGACGCGCGGCCAGTGACGCGTCCTCGGCCGGGCCGCCGCAGGGTGCGCCGATCGCGCCCTCGAACAGCGAGTCGCACACGATCACCAGCGCAGCGGCTGAGGCCTCCGCGCGCAGGTCGGCGCCGTCGCGCGTGAGCGGGTAGGCGTACGCCTCGGCCGTCTTGAAGACGGGCAGCGAGCGGAGCGCCGCGGGTCGGCCGGCCAGCACGGCCTCGATGCGGGTCGCGGCCGCCGCCGCCGCCGGGAAGCCACCGTCCGCCGAGACCGCCGGCGGCACGCGGACGATGTTCCAGCCGATGAGGGCCACGACCACGGCCGCGGCCACCACCGCGGGCGCCGAGCGGACGATCGGCGACGCCGTCGGCCCGGCCGACGCCCGAAGGCCGGCCGCCGCGCCGGCGCCCAGCCCCACGAGCACGAAGACCATCGGATCGGCGAAGGCGTGGTAGTGGTCGTTGGGCAGGCCCGGGATGACGACCGCGAGCCCCGGTGCGGCGGCCGTCAGCGCGAGCGCGCTCCAGAGCAGGCCGAGCCCCAGCCAGCGGACCGCCGTCCGCTCGCCGGACCGACCGGTCGCCCGCCATCGCCAGGCCACGATCGAGCCGACCAGCAGCAGCGAGAGCGCGGCCGCGATCGGCGCGTCCGTGATGAGTCCGACCAGGGGCCAGGCGACGACCCGGATGCCCACGACGACCAGCCGCCCGACCGGTCCCGTCGTCGGCGGCTCCCCGCCGCCCGCGATGTAGTCGAGCGCCGCGCGCACCTCGCTGAAGTCGTTGGTCAGCTCGTGGATCGCCAGCGGGATGTAGCTGGCGGCCACGATGGCCAGACCCGCCAGCCCGGCCAGCAGCACGGCCCGCCGCGCCGGCCCCGGCCCGCGACGCCGGGCGTCCGCAAGGAGCAAGGCCCCGACGATCGGCAGCAGCGTCACGCCGAGGACGTGGCATTGCATCGTCGCCGCCGTCCCGACCGCGGCCAGCACCCACCAGCGGACGCGGCCGGTCGTCCAGGCCCGCCATGCCGCCGCCAGGGCGACGGCGCTGGTCAGGGCGATCAGGTTCGGGTTCCAGATGAACGTCGATTCCTCGATGGCCGATGCGGACAGCGCCATCACCAGGCCCGCCGCCAACCCGGCGACCGGTCCGCCGACCACGCGCGCGAGCCACCACGTGACGCCGACCGCGGCGATCCCGAAGAGCGCGATCTCGAAGACCACGGCGAGTGGCGAATCGCCGCCGGTCAGCGCCGCGGCCGGGGCGAGCAGCAGGTAGTAGACCGCCCCGTGGTGGAAGTCGCCGATCGACGTCGGCGGTCCGAGCAGCGGGAAGACGCCGTCGCGCACGAACGCGCGGAGCACCAGCATGTCATGGCCCTGGTCGGCGTCCCAGGTGCCGCGGGTCGCGAGGTCCGGCAGGCGCATCAGCGCGGCGAGTGCCAGCAGGCCGAGCAGGACCGCGAGGTCGATCGAGCGCTGGGACACCCTGGACGGTCGAGCCGGCGGCTGGGTGGTCAACGGGCGCCCGTGGGCTCGGGCTCGGCCGGGGCGGACCGGGCCCGGCTGCCGCGAACCTCCATGGCCTCCGGCGGGAGCGCCGCCAGCGGGCGGCCCGCGGCCAGGTCGTAGGCGCGCCCCACGTTGACCGCGTCGTAGCCCTCGTCCATCCCCGGTGTCTCGAGGTAGTAGGCGGCGCGGGCGAGGCCGGGGTGGGTCAGGATGGCGGCCAGGCCGCGCTCGCCGATCCGCCCGGCCCCGAGATGCTCGTGCCGGTCCATCCGCGAGCCACGCTCGACCTTCGAGTCGTTGAGATGGACCATGACCAGCCGCTCGAGGCCGACCCGGGCGTCGAATCCGCGCAGGAAGGCATCGATCGCCTCCGGCTCGGACAGGTCGATCCCGGCGCCCCATGCGTGGGCCGTGTCCAGGCAGAACCCGACCCGGGCCGGGTCGACGCCGCGCGCGGCGAGGGCGTCGGCGATGGCCGCCAGCTCATCGAGGTCGACCCCGAGCGTGAACCCGCCCCCAGCCGAGTTCTCGAGCACCAGGCGGGCCGATCCCGGTCCGTCATCGACCTCGCCGAGCACGCGCGCGATGCCGTCCGTCAGGCGGACGATGCCGTCCGCCGGGGCGGTGTCGCCGTGCGAGCCGATATGGACGTTCAGGAAGGCGGCGCCGAACGCCGGCGCGACCCGCAGGTCGTGGATGAGGACCGCGATGGACCGCTCGGCGAACACCTCGTCCGGTCCGGCGAGATTGACGAGGTACGGGGCGTGGATCGCCACGGGGCCGATGTCCCTGGCCGCCAGCCGCTCCCGGAAGGCCGGGGCATCGACCGGCGGCTCCGGCCGGCGGCGCCACGCGGTCGGGTTGTCCGCGAAGACCTGGATGGCCGTCGCGCCGATGGTGTGGGCGCGTTCCACGGCCGTCGCCAGGCCGGACGCCACGGACAGGTGGGCACCGAGTCGTCGACCGTCTGGCAGCACCGACGCATCGTACGATGCCGGCAACCTGCCCCACGACGCCGACCCGTACTGCCGGCCGGGGTCGGCCGTGGTCGAACGTCAGCCGGCGCGGCGCCGCCCGGCGTCGATGTGGGCGGGCGTGTACGCGCCGCCGACCGACGGCTCGATCAGCCCGAAGTCCCCGTCGTCCCGGGTGTACAGGATGGCGATCTGCTCGTTCTCCGCGTTGACGAACACGTAGAACATGTGGCCGAGGTCCAGCATCGCCGCGATCGCGTCCTCCTCGAACATCGGCTCGATCGCGAAGCGCTTGGTCTTGACGATCCGCGGCTCGTGACCCGGCTCGGAGGTCCCGTCCGCGATGCGCGACAGGATCTGCTTCTCCTGCACCGGCCGCTGCCGCACGCGGGGCTTCTCCTTGTGGTCGACGGTCTGCCGCTCCACCTTGTCGACCACGGCGTCGATGGCCGCCTGGTAGCTCGCCCCGTCGGCGTGGCTGTGCAGGGTCCGCCCGTTGATGACGAGGGTGACCTCGGCGATGTGGGCGTGGTCGACGCTGCGGTGGTGCTCGTTCGATAGCTCGACGAGGGCGTCGGTCCGGTCATCCACCAGCCGGGCGATGTGGCCGAGCTTCCGCTCGGCATAGGCGCGGACATGGTCCGGGACCTCGACGTTCTTGCCCTTGACGATCATCCTCACTCGTCACCTCCAGGGGCCGGTCTCGGAGCTTCGAGTATAGACCTGGTGCCGCCCCGGGGCCGCTGCCGGACGGCCCGGATCAGCGCTCGCGGGCCACCGTGATCGCCGAGACGCCACTGGCGCCGGCCTCCGCGAGGGCCGCGGCACAGGCCGACAGGGTCGCTCCCGTGGTCATGACGTCGTCGACCAGGACGACCCATCGGCCGCGGACCGCGGCGGCGTCCTGCGCCGAGCCCGGCGCGAAGGCGCCGGCCACGTTGGCGGCGCGGTCCAGGCGGTCGAGGTGGTACTGCGCCGTCGTCGCCCGCCGACGGACGAGCGCGCACGCCAGCGGCAGGCCGAGCGGTCCTGCGGCGGCCCCCGCGAGGAGGACGGCCTGGTCGTAGCCACGCTGGGCGGCCCGCTCGCGATGCACCGGGACGGGGACCAGGAGCTCGCCGCCCCCGCCGGCCACCGCCCAACGGCGGGCGAGCGCCTCGCCGAGCGGCATGGCGAGCCGGCGCTCGCCGGCGTACTTCAGCTGGTGCAGGGCGCTCCTGACGACCCCGCCGAACGGCGCGCACCACTCGGCCTGGAGGAGCCCGGGCGGGAGGTCGGCCGGCAGCCCGAGCGGGACGCCGGGCGGCAGGGCCAGCCGGGCGTCCACGGCCGGACGGCAGCGCGGGCAGATGGGGTCGCCCTCACGGCCGCAGCCGGCGCAGGTCGCCGGAAAGGCGAGATCGAGGCTGCGCGACACGAGACGACCGAGCACGCCGCGATCCTGGCGACCACCGCTTCGCTGCGGCTTAGCGGGCGCCCGGCGCGGGCGTCTCGCGTGCGTCTACAGGAGCGTGATGATGTCCCCGACCTGGGTGCCCGTGCGGTCGACGGTGCCGATCGGCAGCTCGAGGACGCCATGGGCGCCGCGGACCAGCGGGACCATCCCGGTCCAGCGCCCAAGGGAGCGGTGGACGGCGATCACGGGCCGGCCGCCGCCGCGCTCCGCGTCGGGGTGGCCGACGAAGATCGCGTCGATCGGGAAGCGCATGAACATCATGTGGATGCCGTTGCTGTCGGGCAGCCACAGGGCGGCGTCGGAGTCGAGCGAGGCTCGACCCATCAGGCCCTTGAACTTCCCCCACAGGCTGGCCGCCACCTCCACGCGGGCGGCCACCATCGTGGCCCGCGTGGTATTCCGCGCGGTGAGGATCGCCTAGGTCCCGAGGTTCTGGACGATCAGGATGATGGCCGGTCCGAGGATGACGATGAACAGCGACGGGAAGATGCAGCCGACGAGCGGGAACAGCATCTTGATCGGTGCCTTCGCCGCCTGCTCCTCAGCCCGCTGGCGGCGCTCGATGCGCAGCTGCTCGGACTGGACCTGGAGCACCTTCGAGATCGACACACCGAGTTGCTCGGCCTGGATGATCGCGCCGATGAAGTTGGTCAGCGGGGCCACTTCCGTGCGCGGGACGATGTCGCGGAGCGCCTCGCGGCGCGCCTTGCCGACGCGGACTTCGGCCAGCGCGCGGCGGAACTCGTCGGTCAGCGGGCCCTGGAGCTTGTCGACCACCCGGCCGAGCGCGGCATCGAAGCCGAGGCCGGCGCGCACGGAGATCGTCAGCAGGTCGAGCGCGTCCGGGATCATCAGGAGGATGAGCTTCTGGCGCTTGCGCACCCGGCCGCCCAGCCAGAACTCGGGGACCGTGTAGCCGACGAGGACGCCGACGACGGTCATCAGGATCGCCATGACGAGCGGCAGCTTCATCACGCCGACGACGACGAACAGCAGGAAGAACAGGACACCGCCGACGATGGCGCCGATGGCCTTGATGCCCAGCCAGTCGTTGACCCGCAGGTCGCCAGGGTTGCCGGCCAGCGCGAGGCGCTTCTCGGTCCGCTCGCTGAACGACGAGCTCGTGACCCGGGCGACGCCACCGGACAGGCGGGTCGCCAGGGGCCGCAGCGTCCGCTCGATGAACGGCTGCTGGAGCTCGAGCTCCTCGAGGTTCTTGGCCTGCATCGACCCGAGCTGGGTCAGGCGGGCCTGGACCGGATCGACCGACGAACCGCCGGCGAGCCCGATGAAGATCAGGAGGATCGCCCCGGCCGCGACGGCCGCGATGACGATGGGAAGTAGCATCGGGCTAGACCTCGATGTCGACGATCTTGCGGATGAGCATGAACCCGACGAACATCATGAACCCGCCCACGATGAGGATGATCACGCCGGCCGGCAGGCCGAGGACCTCGGGTGGTGATGCGAACATCGGCTCCATGAAGCCGGGAGCGGCCACGAACAGGAACCCGGCCAGCGCGATCGGCAGGAAGCCGACGACGTAGCCCGACAGGCGCTGCTGCGCGGTCAGGGTGCGGATCTCACCCTTGATCCGGACTCGCTCGCGGATCGTGAACGCGATCGAGTCGAGGATCTCGGCGAGGTTGCCGCCGACCTGGTGCTGGATGGAGATGGCCGTAGCCATCAGCTCGAGGTCGTCCGAGCGGACCCGGCGGACCATGTTCTCGAGCGCCTGGTCGAACGGCAGGCCGAGGTTGACCTCCCGGATGACCCGGCCGAACTCGGTCGAGACCGGCGGCCGCGACTCGCGGACGACCAGCTCGATGGCCTGCAGGAAGGACGAGCCGGCCCGCAGGGCGTTGGCGATCAGGGTGATGGTGTCCGGCAGCTGCTTGTTGAAGGCACCCAGCCGTCCGCCCTTGCGGCGGTTCAGCCAGAAGCGCGGGATGAAGAAGCCGATGAGGGCGCCCAGGAGCAGGAAGATCGGGTTGCCGAGGGCCGGGAAGAGGAAGGACGCCAGGAACATCCCGACGGGCACGCCGACGATGCAGCCGGCCCAGATGAGCAGGTACTCCGACACCTTGAGCTTGAGGTCGGCCCGGGCGATCTCGCGGGCGAGGTTGGCGCCGAAGTCACGCTGCTCGACGACCCGGTTGAGGTTCTCGAGCGCCTGGCTCTGGGCGATGAAGTCCGTGACCGGCCCCTGGCCGGTCGAAGCCGCAGCCTTCTTCTTCTTCTCGGCAGGGCGCGAGGAGGCATACCGCTCGAGGCGGTCCGAGATCCCCGATCCACCGGACGTCGCGATGCCGACTGCGATGAGCAGGATCGCCAGTGCGGCGACGCCGGCGATCGCGAGCGCGATGGGCTCCACGGTCAGGTCTCCTTCCGTCGCCTAGTACGAGAAGCCGAACAGGCCAGGCGGCAGGTTGATGCCCATGACCTCGAACTTCTCGACGAACTTCGGCCGGATCCCGGTCGGCTTGAGGCGACCCTGGATCTTGCCCTCGACGACACCGGTCTGCTCGAAGACGAAGACGTCCTGCATGACGATGACGTCGCCTTCCATGCCCTGGACCTCGGTGATATTGACGATCTTCCGGGTCCCGTCCTTGAGGCGACTCTGCTGGACGATGAGGTCGACCGCCGAGGCGACCTGCTCGCGGATGGCCCGCAGGGGCAGGTCGACGCCGGCCATCAGGACCATCGTCTCGAGGCGCGACAGCATGTCGCGCGGGCTGTTGGCGTGGCCGGTCGACATCGAGCCGTCGTGGCCGGTGTTCATGGCCTGGAGCATGTCCAGGGCCTCACCGGAACGACACTCTCCGACGATGATCCGGTCGGGCCGCATGCGCAGGGCGTTGCGCACGAGCTCGCGGATCGGGATCGCGCCCTTGCCCTCGATGTTCGGGGGCCGGGACTCGAGGGTGACGACGTGCTCCTGGCGGAGCTGCAGCTCGGCCGCGTCCTCGATCGTCACGATGCGCTCGTCGTTCGGGATGAACGAGGAGAGCACGTTGAGGGTCGTGGTCTTGCCCGAGCCCGTGCCGCCGGACACGAAGATGTTGAGGCGGGCCTCCACGCAGGCGCGGAGGAAGTCGAACATGTCGGCCGTCGCCGTGCCGAACCGGATGAGGTCGTCGACCGTGAAGGGCGAGGCCGAGAACTTCCGGATCGTGATGACGGGGCCGACCAGGGACAGCGGCGGGATGATGGCATTGACGCGCGAGCCGTCGGTGAGGCGGGCATCGACCATCGGCGACGACTCGTCGACGCGTCGGCCGATCGGGGCGATGATCCGGTCGATGATGCGCATGACGTGGTCGTCGTTCTGGAAGACGACGTTGGTCAGCTCCAGCTTGCCGGAGCGCTCGATGTAGACCTGGCGCGGCCCGTTGACCATGACCTCGGTGATGCTGTCGTCGCGCAGGAGCGGCTCCAGCGGCCCAAGGCCGATGATCTCGTCGGTGATCTGCTCCAGCATCCGGACGCGCTCGGCACGGGTCAGCGCGAGGCCTTCCTCGTCGATGACCTTGCCGAAGATCTCCTCGATCTGGCGCCGGACCTCGACCTGGTTGGACAGGTCGAGCTTCGGGTCCAGGTCCTGGATGACCCGGTTCTGGATCCGGAACTTGACGTCCCGGAACGACTCCCGGACCGGTGCCTGGCTGGTCAGCCGCGGCGACGGCGCGCTGGGCGGCGCGCCGCCCGGTGCGACCGGCAGGTTGGACCCCGGTGCGCCCGGAGCGCCCTCCGGGCCGCCGGGCGAGCCCGGTCGTGCGCTTTCGATCCGCTTCAGGAGGGACATCGCCTACACCCCTTCTCGCCCCGAGGGGCTCACTACGGCCATGGTCATCGCCAGGCGAACAAGGATTTCTTCTGGGTTGACTTCCGGCTGTCGTCGCCGGCTGGCGCGCTCGGGCGGTCACCGGACGTGACCGTACGAGCGAGCCGGAGGATGTCCTGGGAGACTTGCGCCTCCTTGTTGGACAGGAAGAACGGGACGCCACGGTTGAGCGCGTAGACCACGCTCCGACCGTCGCTCACGATCGTCTCATCGACCTTCCGGCCGATCGAATTCTCCACATCCGTCACGCGGATGCCGAGTGCCGAGTCGGCGCGGTTGAGGACGAGCCGGACCTTGCCCGCCTCGTATCCGAGCTGTTCCGCGACCTCCAGGAAGAGCCGCATGTTCTTGATGCTCGTGATCTCGAGGCTGAGCATGGTCAGGATGACGTCGGCCACGTCGAGGATGGCCAGGGTGGTGTCGTTGAAGAACGCCGTGCAGTCCACGACGACGAGGTCGTAGTCGATGCGCAGCGCCTCGATGATGCGCTTGATCCCGGCCGGGGTGACCAGCTCGGCCATCTCGGGGCTGGGCGGGGCGAGCAGGGCTCGCACGCCGGATGAGTGCGTGATGACGAACGTGTCGAGCGAGTCCAGGTCGCCCGCCTCCAGCTCGGGGACGAGGTCGGCGATCGACTTGCTGCGCGGGTTCAGGTTGAGCAGGACGCCGACGTCGCCGAACTGGAACGAACCGTCGACGATGACGACCTTCTTGCCCAGCTCGGTGGCGGCCGCGACCGCGAGGTTGACCGCGACGGTGGTGCGGCCGACCCCGCCCTTGGGGCTGAAGACGGCGACGACCTGGCCCGGCTCGCCGTCGGCGTCGCCGCCGCCCGTGCCGCCCCCGGCCGCCGGGCGGACCAGCGGCGTGGTCGCGGCGATGCGGCTGGCCTTGTCGCGCTCGCGGGCGTGGACCTGGCGGATCGAGGCGGTCAGCTCGTCGCTGCTGAAGGGCTTGACGAGGAACTCGCGAGCCCCCGCCAGCATCGAGCGGCGGAGGTAATCGGCCTCACCCTGGACGGACATCATCACCACCGCCGCCGACGGCACCGTGGCCGTGAGCTGCTCCGTGGCGGCGATGCCGTCCATGTCCGGCATGTTGATGTCCATCAGGACGACGTCCGGGTGGAGCTTGAGCGCCATGTCGAGGGCTTCTCGACCGGACGCGGCGGCTCCGACCACGTCGATGTCACTCTCGAAGCTCAGGAGCTTCGTCAGGTGATCGCGGGTCTCCGGGATATCGTCGACGACGAGGACGCGGATCTGATCGGCCATCTCGCTCTGGTCTGAAGGGTCAGCCTGGATGGGTGGGTCTGGTTCGAGGCCGGGACTACGACGAGCGCGGGACCGTTGGGTCGTCGCGCCCGTCGCGCCAGGGCCTGTCCGACCGCGGCCGTGGTGGCCGCGGTCGAGCTACGGGGTCACTTCGGCGTGACGGTCTCCACGACCTCCGGCGGCAGCACGTTGTACGTGTCGACGAGGGTCTTGAGGATGACGCCCGAGGTCTCGGTGGGGATCGGTGTGATCGGCTCGCCGGTCGTCGGGTCGATGAAGTCGTCGGGGGAGCGGAGGGCCAGGGAGATGGAGCCATCCACCTGGGCGAACTTGATGAGCTCGGCCTGCTGGACGGTCACCGCGAGGATGACGATCTCCTGCTGGCCATTGAGGGTCGTGCCGGGCTCGGACGGGTTGCCGCTGTTGCCGCCGCTGTTGTCGGCCGGGGCGGTCGTATCCGGTGTCGGCAGCAGCGTGCCCAGGACCTGCATCCCCTGGATCAGGACCTTGACGCTGGTGCTGTTGATGCCGCTGACGACGGTGAGGGAGTTATCGGCCGGATTGACCTTGATGACCGGGAACTTGTCGCCGCTCAGGCCCACGACCATGTCGACGTAGTCGCCGGTCTTGATGACCGTGCCGACGCCGGTGACCTGGTCGACCTGGACCGAGATGGAGCGCATCCCGGGCGGCGTCACCACGTTGAGCACCGAGCCCTGGGCCCCACCGCTGAGGGTATCCGCGGTGACCTGGGCGCCGATGGCGACGGGCTGTCGCGCGGTCTGGCCGATGACCTGCGAGACGTCCGTGAACGCCCCGGGCAGGATCTTGGTCAGTTCCATGGTGCGGTTCTCGACGTCCGTGGCCTTGATCTTCCCGGACAGGGGGATGTCCGCGATCGCGACGACGACGGAGCCCTCCGTCGGTGGCTTGACCGTCGTGTCGCCGTTGTTACGGACGAGCAACAGGATGCCGACGAACGCCACGATCGCGAGGAAGACCCCCACGAGCAGGACCAGCCGATTAGAGCGCTTCAAAGTCGATTCTCCCCGAAGGCGGTGTGACAGGTGGCAACACTGTAGCAGTGGCTGAAGGCGGCGCGACTATACCAAAGGGCTAGGACCATTAGGAGGAAACGGCAGGATTCCACGCACGACGCAAGGTTGCCTGCAAGGTTCGCTCCGGATGTGTCGGCGGGCCGACGGCCGGACGGTCGGCGTCCCGCCGGGCAGCGAAAGAGCCCGTCGGACCCGGGGGTCCGGCGGGCTCGGATCAGCTTGGTGGAGGAGCCGGACTACGGCGTGACCGAATCCAGCGTGCTCCCGATGACGCTGAGCTTGTCGCTGACCTGGCTGCCCATGAAGAGCAATGCCGCGATGGCGACGATGGCGATAAGAGCAAGGATAAGAGCGTATTCAGCGAGTCCCTGGCCGTCGGCGTGATCGAATGCATGTCGGACGCGAGCGACCAGGCGCGTGAGCGCGGTCATCGTGGTTCACCTCCTTTCCTCGAGGCTCGTACATGTACAGGCGCCGGTGTCTGACCGGTGAGCCCAACGCTAGGTCGGGCCCTCGGAGTGTCAATAGCCCGTTGGTGATGGTGCGTGCGTGTGGGCACCATCCTTGCCGGAAGTGCACAGGCCGCCGGGCCTTGGAGGGCACCGGCGGCCTGTCGAAACGCTAGGTTCCGAACGCGGGACGTCGACTAGATCGAGTCGCCGACCGTGCTCAGGATGGTGCTGACCTGGCCGCCGAGGAAGATCAGGGCGACGATGGCGACGATCGCGATGAGGGCGAGGATCAGCGCGTACTCCGCGAGACCCTGGCCTTCGTCGCGTCGGAAGGACGAGATGAGAGCAATCAGCTGGGACATGAGTTTTGGTACCTCCTTTCCGACAAATCTCCGTGGACTTCGGCCACGGGACGGGCCACGGTACGGGCCGGTCCGAACGCTGTCAAGCGTGCCGGGATCCGGTCGCCGCGGGCCCGAACGAGCGAAGGGCCGCCGGGCCTCGAGAGGTCCAGCGGCCCTTGATCTGTCCGTTCGGAACGGCGACTAGATCGAGTCGCCGACCGTGCTCAGGATGGTGCTGACCTGGCCGCCCAGGAAGATGAGGGCGACGATCGCGACGATCGCGATGAGCGCGAGGATCAGCGCGTACTCCGCGAGACCCTGGCCCTCCTCGTCCCGACGAAGCGAGGCGAGGAACGAAGTGAAGAGCGCCATGTGGCTGCCTCCTGGATGAGTACTCACCCCCGCAGTCGAGGGCTGCGCCAATATATGGATGGCGCCCCAGGAACGCATTAGCACGATGGTACGGGCGTGGCCATGACTCCAGTCATACCCCGACGAGGGGTCAGCTGCCGCCCGCCGCGTCGATGGCGGCGCCGATCGCCGCCAGCACATCGGCGACGGTCCCGCCGAACAGGCCCAGGATGATGACCGTGAAGGCGGTCGTCAGGGCGAGGATCAGCCCGTATTCGACGAGTCCCTGGCCGGCTCGTGCGCGGTCGCGCACGTCAACCGTCCGCGGCCGCCGGCAGCTGCGCGACGATCTGCAGCTCCGACCCCTCGGACAGCAGCTCGGCCGTGACGCCGATCGTCGCCGCTCGACTCTGGATCTCGCGCCACGCCGTCGGCGGGAGGCTGACGATCGATTCGCGCCGGGCGGTCTCGACGGCGTCGCGGGCGGCCGCTCGGCGGTCCTCGACCATCGCCGCCAGGGCCGGCGGCAGGTCGGCGCTGCTCGGCACCGCGGCCTCGGCTTCGACCGCCGGTCCGGCCTTCGGCGTGCGTGTGGCGTGCACCCTGGCCACCAGGACCTCACTCCAGTCGAGCTGCATGGACACCTGGTCGGGCGCCCGCTCGAGATAGGCGACCAGGGCTTCGTCGAGGATGCGGAACAGCCCGCTCTCCATCTCCATCGGCAGGCGCCGGTCCTGCCCGAGGGTCTCGAAGTCGACCGTCAGGCCGGCCCGCTTGCCCCGCTCGCGGGTCGCGCGGCGGAGGGTCGGCACGAGCCCGAGATCGTCGAGCACCATCGGCCGGACGTCGAAGATGAAGGTCTTGGTGGCCTCCAGCGTCTGCTGCACCATGTTGACCAGCTGCCGGATCTCGACCTGGGCCAGGGCCGGATCCTTGCCCACCAGCCGCTCGGCGATCTGGGCCTGCAGGACGATGTTGGTGAGGCTCTGGGCGGGGCCGTCGTGCATCGCCCTGGCCAGCTCCCGACGCAGGTCCTCCTGGGCCGACAGCAGCATCTTCGGCACCGCTTCGCCCTCCGGCGAGGGCCCGGATGCGGTGCCCCGCGGCACCGCGGGTGACGTCTGACCGGCCGGGTCGACCCCGGCGGCCATCTCGGCGTAGGCCGCCATGGTGTCGCGGTGGCGCGCCATCGCTCCGCGCTTGCCCTCGAGGACCTCGACCTGCGACTCCATCAGCGCCGCCCGTTTGGTCAGCGTGACGAGCTGGACGCTCAGCTCGGTCACCTCGTCGGTCTGGGCGTCCTTGGTCAGCGCGGTGAGCTTGTCCGACGCGGCGCTGCGCCGGGACTCATGCCGGGCGGCCTCCGCCTTCGCCTGGGTCACCAGCAGGTCCACCTCCTCGAGCTCGCGCTCAAGGCGCGCCACCTCCTCCGCGAGCCGGGCGGTCAGCTCCGCGAGGCTCGCCGGGGCGGTGGACGGCGTGGTGGCGGGTGCGTCGGTCATCGATGCTGGCGCGCGGGCGTCGCTGGGGTCGCGATGGATCAGTCCTCCGGCATCCGGATCCAGCCCTGGCGCATGGCGTAGACCACGGCCTGGGTCCGGTCGTTCACGGACAGTTTGCGCAGGATCGAGCTCATGTGGTTCTTCACGGTCTGCTCGCTGATCGACAGGGCGTAGGCGACCTGCTTGTTGGTCATGCCCTGGGCGATGTTGTCGAGGATCTCCACCTCCCGCGGGGAGAGGGGCGCGAAGATCGGCGCCGCGTCCTGGCCGTAGACGGCCAGCTCGCGGAACTCCTTGAGCACGCGCGACGCCACGGCCGGCTTCGCGAAGACCTTGTCGTTGATGAGGTACTCGCCGGCCACGACGCGCCGGATGATGGTGACCAGGTCGTCCGGTCCGACGTCCTTGAGGATGAACGCGGCGGCCCCGGCCTTGATGGCGTCGAAGAGCGCGTCCTCGTCCTCGCTGACGGCGAGCACGATGATGGCCGTCGAGGGGAGCTCGCGCTTGATCCGCTGGGTGGTCTCGATGCCGCCCGGGGCGGGCAGCGAGAGGTCCATCAGCACGACGTCGGGCGACGTCTCCAGTGCGCGATCGACGGCGCTCCGGGAATCGTCGGCCTCGCCGACGATCTCGAGGTCCGGTTCCCGGCCCAGGATGTTGGCGATCCCCACCCGGAAGAGGGCGTGGTCGTCGACGATGAGGATCCGTGTCCGCTCACCGATGTTCCGGCGATCCGGACCCCCACGTCGCCGTTCGGGCCCGCCGTAGTCGTTACCGCTCATCTGCTCTCCTCTGCTCCCGTCGCGCCATCGATGGGGATCGTGAGCCGGACGACGGTGCCGCCGTCCGGTCGCGATCGTACGTCCAATCGAGCGCCGATCAGCTCGGCTCGCTCGTGCATGAACTGAAGACCGAAGTGACGGCGGCCCTGGGCGGCCGCCGCCTCGCTGTCGAACCCGCGACCGTCGTCGCGGACCTCGAGGACGAACCCGTCGGCGCCCACCGAGGTGGAGACCGTCACATTCGCCGCCGAGGCGTGCTTGCGGACATTCTGGAGTGCTTCCTGGACGACGCGCAGCACGACCGTCCTCGCCGATGCGCTCAGCCCGTCGGCCGAGCCGTCCAGCCAGGTGGTGATGGTCAGCCCGGTGATGGTCCGCGCGTGCTCCACCGCGTCGACGATGGCGGCGTCGAGGCCGACCTCGTCGAGGAGCGGCGGGCGCAGCTGGCTGATGAACGCGCGCATGTCGCCGAGCTCGCGCCGGAGCAGCACGCGCAGGTGGCGGAGCTCCGTGCCGGCGAGGAGCGGGTCGGTCGCGAGGACCCGCTCGATGTACTCCACCTGGAAGATGGCGTTCGACAGGCTCTGGGCCGGCCCGTCGTGGATCTCCTGGGCGAGCCGCGAACGCTCAGCCTCCTCCGACTCGACGATGCGCATCGCGATGTCGTCCGTCGTCGCGGGCTCGCCCGCCTCGGCCACGAGCGTGGCGTCCCGGTGCTCGAGGAAGAGCCAGGTCCGCTCGAGGGTGCGCTGCGCGAGCTCGAGGCGCCCGAGCTCGGCCTGGTGCTCGGCCAGCTCCACGACCAGCTGGTCGACGTCGCGGTGCATGGCGCGGGTGCGGGCCTGGTCGATCCCGACCGGCGCCTCGGCGGTCCCGGCGCTCATGTCGTCCGCGCCCGCGACGGGGCCGACGACGGACCCGCCGGCGTCCGACTCGCCCTCGAGCCGCTCCAGGTCGTCGCGAAGGGTCTGCCAGCGCGCGAGCTTCTCGTCGTACGCCTCCCGGTAGCGCTCCCGGATGCGCCGCAGCGAGGTCGCGCCCCCGTCGACCGCGGCGGTCGCCTCCTCGTGGAGACCGTCGAAGCGGTCACCGCCGGCATGCGCCTCGGAGCGTGCTGCCTCCATGGACTTCTGAGTATAGGGGTCGTCTCTCATGGACAGACGACCTCGAAGGCCCGGACGTCCTTGAGTGGGTCCGTCCGGTCGGCCGGCCCGGGACCCAGGTCGATCTCGCGGAAGCAGTCGGCGCCCTCGGTGGCGGTGTCCAGGACCGCCGGCCACTGGCCGTGGCTGGCGCCGACGACCACGAGGAGATGCGTCCCCGGGAATGCCGGATCGTGGGCCAGGTCGAGCACGTCGACCGGCGGCTCGTCGGGCAGGGCGAGGGCCGGGATGCCCTGGCTCTCGGCCAGCCAGATCGGGAAGTTCGTGATGACCGGGCCGGCGGTCGCGTCCAGCGGGTGCCCGACCGCGGCCATCCGCGTGCCGAGCTCGTCGTAGAGGGCCGCCGTCGTGCGCGACCCGTCGCCGAACGACGGGAGCAGCACGATCGAGAACAGGGCGGACCCGAAGATCCCCAGCAGCGCGCCGAGCCAGGCGACCGGCCGCGTCCATCCCAGCCGGACCCCCAGCCGGGCGATCCCCGCGTCGAGCGCGAGCAGCGCCGAGACGATCAGGAGGACGTGTGCGGGGCCCGCGGCGTGGAGGAAGGTCCCCCAGGTGGTTGCGACGGGGAAGACCAGGCTCGTGAACAGGAAGGTGATGACCGTCAGCAGCAGCACCGGTCGCAGCGCGGCGCCGCGTCCCTGCCACGGCAGCGCGAGGAATCCGACGATCGAGAGCGGCAGGCCCGGCAGGAGCAGGACGTCGAACAGGTTGTGGGCGATCCCCTCCACCCGCATCTCGACGAGTCTGGCTGGGCCGACCGCCAGGTAGCGGGCGAGCGTCGGCGGGTCGTTCCAGGCGAAGATGTCGAAGCCGGTCACGGACAGCGCGTTGGTCGCCGCCTGGCCCGGGAGTGGGCTCCCGAAGACCAGCCAGTCGCGCCAGGCCCATGGCGCGAACACCAGCAGCGCCACGACGCCGGCCGCGGCGATGAGGCGGACCCGGGCGGCCCGCTCGAGGCCGCCGATCCCGGCGGCGACGATGGCCCACGCCAGCCCGATCCAGAGCGCCTCATTGCGCGTCAGCGCGGCGATGCCGATGAGGACGCCGAGGCCGATGAGCCGCGGGTCCGTCAACCGGGCGCCGCGCGGGTCGCGGGCGATGCGGGTCATCAGCAGGCACGCCCCGAGCGCCAGCGCGGCGAACGGCATGGTCGAATCGGGCAGCGCCGAATGGAGCAGGAGCGGGAGGTAGACCGCGGCCGTGAGGCCGCTGCCGAGGGCGAGGGTGCGGGCCCGGCCGGCGGGCAGGCCGCGCTCGACGGCCACGTCCGCGGCGAGGCGCCAGGCGAGGACCGCGACGAGCGAGCCGACGACGACCGACGACCACTGGGCGGCGGCGAAGGTAGCCCCGCCGATCGCCATCGCGATCGCCGCCAGGAACGTCGGGAGCGGGAGCCAGACCTCGAAGGCCGGGCGGGGGAAGACCAGCGGCGGCGTCCCGTAGCTCCACAGCGCGTCGGAGACGAGGCCGTGGCCCTCGATCAGGTTGCGTGCGACGCCGACGTAATAGGCCGTGTCCTCTGGCTTCGGGAAGACGATCTGCGACGCGAAGACCGCGCGTACGACGAACGCCACCGCGAAGACCAGCAGCGCGGACAGGACCGCTTCGCGACGGGTCATGAGGCGGCCAGGTCGAGCGGGTAGACCGCCAGCCGGACCGGATCGCCCTCGGTCATGACCGGCGGCCCGACCCAGGCCGGCCGCTGGCCGTCCAGGATGGGCTGCACGGCCGCCACCGAATCGCTGCGATCGAGCACGAGCCAGCGGATGTCGTAGGCTCGGGCGACCTCCTCGATGGTGTCGAGCGGGTCGTTGACCAGCACCACGCCGCCGAGGCCGGTCCAGTACTTGGTGCCCGACGCGTCGATGGACATCACGCGATCGGTCGCCGCGGCGCCGGCCTGCTGGAGCGCCCCGGCCACGGTCTCGAAGCGCGCCTGGCGGCCCGCCCAGTTGGCGTGTACGACCAGCGTCCCGGTGACCGTCAGGACCAGGGCGAACCCGACTGCCGCCCCGACGAAGATGCGCGACGCCTGGTCCGCGTCCCAGGCCGGCCGGCGCCGGGCGATCCAGGCGACGGCCGCCACGATCCCCTCGAGCGCCAGGATGTAGGCGTGCGGCGCGAGCGCGATGGCCGAATGGATGAAGGTCCCGCCGGGGACATGGACGGCCGAGACGATGGCGGAGAACGCGAACAGGATGGCCGCGTAGGCGAAGAACGGCCCGAAGTCCACCGAGCGCCGGCGCAGCCAGCCGCCGACGACCATGAACGGCGCCAGGACGAATCCGGCGACGAGGGTCGTGAAGATCATGACCGCCGCGATGAGCCCACCGACACGGCTGACGATCAGCGGCCCGATGCCCATCCCGAGGAGGTGCCCGAGGTCGGCCGGCGTCGTGATGCTGTTCCACTCGCCGATGTCGCGGATGAACAGGACCTTGCCCGAGGCCGTCGACGGCGAGAGCGACCCGAACACCGCCAGCTGGCGGGCCCACCAGGGCGCCATCACCAGCGCGAACAGCCCGACGCAGGCCAGCGCGGACCAGAGCGGGATCGCCGGGATCCGCGAGCCCGCGGACCGCCACGCGCGCCAGCGGTCCCAGGCGACCGCCAGGCCGAGGGCGGCCAGGACGAGGAGGCCGTCGTTGCGCGACAGGGTCGCGAGGCCGGCCAGCAGCCCCGCCAGCGCGAACGATCGCGGCGAGCCCCGCAGGCCGCGCGCCCCCATCCAGAGCGCGCCCGCGACCAGCGGCTGGTAGAGGGAGAAGTTGTCCGGCTGGACGAGGTAGACGGCCGACAGCAGCGGGACGGCCACGAGGATCCCCGCGCCGACGGCGACGATGGCCCGCGAGCCCGCGTCGCGCGCGATCGCCCAGGTCAGCGGGGCAGCCAGCGAGCCGAGCAGCGCGAACGGCGCCGCCGAGGCCCAGGCGACGTTGCCGAAGACCGCCAGGAACGGCACCTGGACCATCGACGCCAGCGGCATCCAGTGGGCGTTCGATGGGATCGGCAGGGTCGGGTAGGCCGGGATCTTGCCGCCGACCTCGGCGAAGATCCAGATGAAGTCGACGTTGAACCCGCTGCCCGACTGGAGCGACCGGGCCACGTCCACGTAGTAGGACGAATCGGGATACGCCGGTGCCGGGAAGTGCCAGATGAGCACGGCCCGGACGGCGAGGGCGAGCCCGTACAGCAGTAGGGGTGTACGCACGGCCGGTGCAGCGTAGCACCGGTCCTGTCGCCTTCCGACCGGTACTTAGGAGCTATCCGGCGGCGTCGCTGGAGCGCTTGCGGCAGGGGCCGGTCCGGCCTTCCCGGCGGCCAGCGTGGACAGCATGTACATGAGCAGGCGCGGGCTGGCGAGGACCGACAGCGTGACGGCGACGAGCCACCCGAACCGCCCGGGCGCCGTGCGCAGCGCCAGCACGGCCAGGGCGACCACGATCACCAGCCAGATGAACGGGGAGAGCTGGTAGGGCGAGAGGTTGCGCACCGCGCCGACCTGTTCCAGGCGCAGGAACGACAGGTAGTCGAGCGTGCCGCTGGGCTCGAGCACGAGCGATACGAGCGCGAGCGCGCCCATGGCGACGGCGAACCGGCGCAGCGCGCCCCAGTCGCGCCGGCCGATCCAGAAGACCGCCACGAGGGCCGGGAGCACCTTGAGGTTGGTCGCCAGCGCGACGGCCCACGGCGCGCCGAGCGCGAGCAGGAACGTGACCGCCACCTGGGCCTGCCCGACCGCCAGGCTCCACGCGATCGGCGCGGCGAGCCAGCCGAGGACGAGCCAGGTCCAGCGGTCGCGGACGCCGAGCCGGATCACCGTGAGGATGAAGAGGCCGATGAGGAGCGCCTCCCAGATCCTGGCCGCCGTCGAGAACGGGAGCAGCGCGAGCGGCCGGAACGCGATCGCCAGGAGCGGTGGATAGCGGTAGAACGACGCGTCGTTGGTGCCGACCGCCTGGTCGTAGAGCGGGAGCCCGGCGTTGAGCCGGGCGCCGGCGTCGTAATAGGCATGGACGTCGGCGAGCGGGTCGAGCTGGAGGTGGACGCGCAGCGTGTCGAAGCCGATCAGGGCCCCCAGCCAGGCGGCCGCGATGAGCACGTACCAGACGCGCCGTGGCACCGGCCCGCGGCCGGCGTCGGTGAAGAACGAGCGCTCGCCGATCATGCAGGCACCGGCTCGTAGGCCGCCGGCCAGCGCCGGCCGGCGAGCATCCCGCCGACCACGATGGCGATCCCCAGCCACCAGCCCTCGGCCGTGGCCGTCGAGGTCAGCATGGCCGCCAGCAGCGCGAACTCGAGGCGGATCCGGAGCATCGCCGGGAGCAGGAACAACCCGCTGAAGTCGTGCATGTTCGGCGTGACGAGGAGCATCAGCAGCCCGAGCCAGACGCCCGTGTCGGGGCCGCGCAGGCGGATCGCGACCACCAGCGAGGCGGCGGTGAGGACGGCCACGACCGCGGCCGGGAGATAGCGCAGCAGCGACGGGCCCATCGCATCCCAGGTCGGGTCCGAGGCGCGCGCGAGCTGGGCGAGCCAGTCCGACCAGAGCGCGATCCCGACGAGCGGCAGGGTCGCGACCACGACGACGACCCACGGCGCGGCGCCCAGGATGGCCGCCCGCGGCGACCGTCCGGCGATCGCCAGCCAGGCGTGGACCTGGGTCGCCTTCACGCTCGCGACGGTCGCGGCGTACCAGCCGATCCGCGGCGTCACCGCCCCCGGCCGCTCGAGCTCGCGCGGCTCGGGATGGAGGTCGTGGACCGCCGGCGCGCGCCAGAACGCCGCGACGAACGCGGCGAACAGCAGGAGCTGGACGTTGGCGCCCCAGAGGCTGCCGAGCATGGGCTCCCACACCAGGACGATCGCGACGAAGCGCCAGGGCACCGCCAGGCGGCGGCAGACGAGCAGCGCCACCGCGACGGCGAGCCCGGCCCAGACGAGCCGGACGAGCATCTCGGGCAGGGCGGTCAGCGGGGCCACGAACGGCAGCACGAACGGCGGATAGAGGAACGGCGGGAGCACGTCCGGGTTGGTGAACCCGTCCGCGACGTAGACCGTGCCGCCATCGAGCCAGCGCTGGGCGGCGGCCAGCGGGATGGTCGCGTCGATGGCGATCGGGAACGAGGTGACGACCTTCAGGTCGGTGACGAGCGCGACGATGACCGCCATGGCGGCGAGGGCGAGCCGGAGGAGGGTCGTCGCCCGGGTCCCCGGTCCGAGCGCGACGGCGGTCGAAGTCACGTCGGGAAGTATCGACGCCGCGAGGGGGGTCGCGACGGTACGATGGTCGTGTGTCGATGACGCGCCGGGCCTGACAGGATCGATGGATGCCCCCCGACATCGACGGATGACCGCGGCCCGCGCCCTCCGCGACGGGGCGGTGATCGCCGGTCTGCTCTTCCTGGTCTACCTGTTCGTCATCGTGGCACCCACGGCGGGGACCTTCGGGTTCGACGCATTCGCCTACTGGAACGTCGACATCGCCGACCCGTACAAGGCGGGCGTGGGCGGGCTCGGGGCCTTCAACTACTCGCCGCCGATCGCGCGGCTCTTCGACCCCTTCGGGGCGCTCGAATGGCCGACCTTCCTGTGGATCTGGTCGGCGCTGCTGGTCGGCAACCTCATCTGGCTCGGCGGCCGCGGCGTGCGGGTCCTGTGGCTCCTCGCGCTCCCGCCGGTCGCGCTCGAGCTGTACCACGGCAACGTCCACCTCTGGATCGCCGCCGCGATCGTCCTCGGCTTCCGCTACCCCTGGACCTGGGCCTTCGTGATCCTGACCAAGGTCACGCCGGGGATCGGCCTCGTGTGGTTCGCCGTCCGCCGTGAGTGGCGCTCCCTCGGGATCGCGCTCGGGGTGACCGGCGCCATCGTCGCCGTCTCGGTCCTGGTCGACTGGCACCTCTGGCAGGACTGGATCGCCTTCCTGCGGACCACGCCGGAAGGCGGCTCCGTGCAGCAGTTCCAGCTGGCCGCGCCACTGTGGATCCGGCTGCCGGTCGCGCTCGCGGTCGTGGTCTGGGGCGCGTTGACCGACCGGCGCTGGGCGGTGCCGCTGGCGGCGGCGCTCGCGCTGCCGGTGATGTGGATCAGCGGCTTCGCCATCTGCGCCGCGTGCCTCCCACTGGCCCGCCGATCGTGGACCGACGGGTCGGTGCCGATGTCGATCTCGGCCATCCCCGCCGACCCCAGCGCCGCATGACGACGCCTTCGACCGCCTATGCCCGCGCGGGCTCCGAGCCCGACG
Source organism: uncultured Chloroflexia bacterium (assembly GCA_963813335.1). Classification (GTDB taxonomy): domain Bacteria; phylum Chloroflexota; class Limnocylindria; order Limnocylindrales; family CSP1-4; genus SPCO01. The sequence continues at coordinate 24,866 of CAWEYL010000002.1, read as the reverse complement.
GGCTGCCCGCGGCGACGCCCGACGACTGACGGGCGAGCGCGACCGCGAGCCAGACCGCGAACAGCGTCATCAGGATGACCGGGACCCGGATCGGCGGGCCCTCCACGGCGTTGGCGCTGACGCCATTGGCGACCAGGATCACGAACGGGGCGACGGCGAGGACGACGCCGGCCCGCCCGGCGTTCGGCATCTCCCGCAGCGCCCGGTAGGCGATGGCGGCCGCCGGCACGAGCAGCAGGTCGTCATGCGGGTTGAGGTGCGGGCTGGTGAGCAGCCCGATCACGATGGTCAAGGCGAAGCGGAGGTCGAAGGCCGGGGTCGTCGGCGACCAGCGGCCGCGCCACAGCCAGGCGACCGCCGCGAGTCCGACGACCTGGCCGACGAACCCGATGCCGTTGATGAGGCCCGCCTGCTCCGCCGCGCGGTCCGGTCCGATCAGGAGCGTCAGGGTGCCCCGGATGTTCCACATCACCGACGGCCGGACGCTCAGCTCGTCGAACGTCGAGACATAGCGCGACAGGAAGCGGAGGTAGTCGCCCCAGATCGCCGGCCCGAGGATGACGGTCGCGACGATCGCCAGGCCAGCGGCGACGGCCAGGCCGACGCCGATCGCCCGCCAGCGCCGGCCGACGAGCAGCATGACGCCGAAGCCCGCCACGGCCTGGGGCTTGATCGTCGCGAGGACGAGCCATGCTCCCGCGCGGCCGTCGCGGGAGGAGCGCAACGCGAGGTAGGCCTCCAGGACCGCGACGCAGGCGAGCAGCGAGAAGGCGCCCTGCAGGAACGTGATCAGCAGGGGCGAGGCCGCCAGCGAGACGGCGACCAGGACCAGGCGCTCCTGGCGCGTCCAGTCGGCCGCGACCGCCGACCAGAGCCGCCAGGCCAGCCAGGCCAGCAGCCCGACCTGGATCGCGCCCCAGGCCAGGTAGCTCGTGGCGAGCGGGAGCGCCGCGAGGGGAACGAACGGCACGACGAGGTGCGGCGGGTTGTTGAACGGATTGAGTCCGGCCTCGAAGCTGCGCCCGCCGAGGATCGCCTGCTGCGTCGCCGTCTGGGTCCCGAGGTCGTAGAGGTCGGCGCCGTGCCCGTCCGCGACGATCGTCCAGCCGGTGTAGAAGGCGGTGTAGTCGGCCTGGTCGGTGTCGCCGCCGACGATCAGCGCGAGCCACAGCCCGATGTAGATCGCGAACACGCCGAGCCCGAGTGCCGTCAGCGTCAGCGCGATGCGGCGGCGCGTCGAGCCGTCCGGCGATGCCTCCATCCGCCCGCCTCCGTGGTACCCGTCTCGGAGCGGCAGCCTAGCAGGACCATCGGACCACGACTCGTCCCGTAGACTTCCGCCGATGTCCCTGCCCGCCAGCCTGACCATCGTCCTGCCCGCCTTCGACGAGGAGGCCCGCATCGGCTCGGCGCTCGACGAGCTGTTCGGGTATCTGCGACGCGGCGGCGATCGCGCGCGCGACGGGGCGCCAGGGGCAGCGGGTCTGCCGGAACGCATCGAGGTCCTGGTCGTCGACGACGGCAGCACGGACGCCACGGCGGCGCTCGTGTCGGCCCGGCCGGAGGCGCAGGTCCCGGACGACGCAACGCCCCGGCTGCGGCTCCTGTCGGTGCCGCATGGCGGCAAGGGGGCGGCGGTCCGCAGCGGCATGCTCGCGGCGACGTCGGACCTGATCATCTTCGCCGACGCCGATATGGCGACGCCGCCCGACCAGCTGCCGCTGATGGTCGACGCGCTGCGCGACCACGACGTCGCCCTCGGGTCGCGCATCCAGCCCGACGGCCGCGACATGCGGGCGACCCAGCCCGCCTACCGGCGGCTGCTCGGCAAGGCCTTCCATCTCCTCGCCTCGATCTGGGTGGTCGGCCCGGTCCAGGACACGCAGTGCGGGTTCAAGGGCTTCACCCGCGCGAGCGCGCACGACCTCTTCAAGCGGCAGCGGATCACCAGCATCGTGTTCGACGTCGAGCTGATCTACCTCGTCCGCCACCGCGGGTACTCGATGGCCGTCGTCCCGATCCGCTGGGACGATCGGCGCGGTTCCCGGATGCGCGCGCGACCGGGCCTGGCCATGCGGGTGGCCTGGGACCTCTTCCGGATCCCGCTCATCCACCGGCGGAGCGGACGGGGCGCCGGCCGGCCCGCATGACCGCGGCGCTCGGCTCCGCGTCTCCCGGCCGTCTCGGCCGGACGGCCCTCCCCATCGTCGCGATCACCGTCGTCGTGGTCGTCATCGGCGCGACCATCGCGGTCGCCGGCGACACGCTCGGCTTCGACTTCCGCGCCTACTACCAGGCCGTCCGGCGGCTCCTCGACGGCGGGCCGCTGTACGTCACGGACTTCGCGGCGATCGGGCCGTTCGGGCTCTACCTCTACCCGCCGACCGCCATCCTCCTGGTCCTGCCCCTGGCGCTCGTCACCGAGACCACCGCGGTCCTCGCGTGGACCGCGCTGATGCTGGCCGCGTTCGCCCTCGGCGTCGTGATCCTCCCCGTGTCGCGGACCGTGCGCTGGTGGATCGTGCTGCTGGCCGGGCTGTCGTGGCCGTTCGCCTACGCGATCAAGCTGGGCCAGGTCGGTCCGCTGCTCTTCCTCACGTTCGCCATCGGCTGGCGCTGGCTGGACGACCCGCGGCGTCTCGGTACCAGCGCGGCCATCGGGACCGCGGTCAAGCTGCAGCCGGGGCTCGTCTTCGTGTGGGCCGCGCTCACCGGGCGGTGGCGGGCCATCGTGATCGGCGTCGTCGTCCTCGCCGGGCTGGCGGTCGTCGCCACGCTGCTGGCCGGGCCGTCCTCCTGGTCCGACTTCCTGTCGGTCGTCCGGACGATCTCGGGATCGATCACCACCCCGAACAACGTGACGCCCGGGGCGGTGGCGTACCAGTCCGGGCTCTCGACATCCGCCGCGACCGCCATCCAGCTCGCGAGCGATGTCCTCGCGATCGTGGCGGTGGTCGTCGCCGCGCGGCGCGCGACCGCCGAGGCGAGCTACCTCGTGACGGTCGTCGCGAGCCAGCTCATCTCCCCGGTCCTGTGGAACCACTACGCGATGGTGCTGCTGCTGCCGGTCGCCTACCTGCTCGCCGCGGGCCGCTGGTGGGCCATCGCCATCCCGCTCGTCACGGCGACGCCGCTCATCGCGCTGACGCCGCTCGTCGCCTATCCGGCTGTCTTCTGGGTGACGCTGCTCGCCGTCCTGCTGGTCGGTGTCCGTGCCCGCGTGAGCGAGGCGGGCGCATGACCCGACGACCGGGTCGCGCCACCCGGGTCGGGTGGCTGGTCGTCGCGGTCTCCTTCATCGCCTACTGGCTGGCCGACCGCGGCTTCGATGCCGGACGGGGCGACTTCTTCTACCTCGCGGACGCCTTCCTCCACGGCCGGACCTGGCTCGACTTCGTTCCCGGCCCGTACGACGTGATCGTCGACGGCGCGCGCTACTTCGTCCCGTTCGCGCCGTTCCCGGCCGTCGCCCTGATGCCCCTGGTCGCCCTCATCGGTCCGCAGAGCGCGGACGCCTGGGAGCCGGGCATCAACGCGGCGCTGGCGGCCACGAGCGTCGGCCTGTGCTGGTGGCTCGTCGGCCGGCTCGGGGTCCGGCGGCTCGTCGACCGCGGCTGGCTGATCCTGCTGTTCGGGTTCTCCACCCAGATCCTGTGGGTGACGACCCGCGGCGGCGTGTGGCACACCGGCCATCTCATCGCGACCGTGCTGACGCTCGGGTGCCTCATCGAGCTGTGGGGACGGCGGCGGGCGGTCCTGATCGGCCTCCTCGCCGGGGCGGCCTTCCTGACCCGGGCCCCGGTCGCGTTCGCGATCCCGTTCTACGCGCTGCTGCTGCTGCCGTGGCTCGACGCGAGCGACGGGTCGCGCCGCACGATCCCATGGCGCGCGTGGGCCGGGCTGGCCCTCGGCGTCCTGCCGTCGATCGTGGGGTTCTTCGCCTACAACGCCATCCGGTTCGGCGACCCGCTCGAATCGGGCTACGCGCTGGCGACGCTCCCGCCGTTCCTCGATACGCTCCGTCAGCAGGGCCTCTTCTCGCTGTCCCACGTCGGGATGAACCTGCAGTACTTCCTGCTCGACCTGCCGAAGCCGATCCTCGGGTTCCCGTTCTTCCACCCGGACGGGCTGGGGATGTCGGTGTTCGTGACCACGCCCGGCCTCCTGCTGGCGGTCCGCGCGGACTGGCGGTCACAGCGCGCCTGGCTGCTGCTCGGCGCCGCCGTGGCAGTGCTGGTCCCGACTCTGCTCTACTACGGCGGTGGATGGCTCCAGTTCGGCTACCGCTACTTCCTTGACTCGACGCCGTTCGTCATCGCGCTGTGCGGGCTGGCGGCCGCCAGGCTGCGGCGGATCGGACCGGGCTGGCGGGTCTTGATCGCCTTCGGCGTGCTCGTCGAGCTGGTCGGCGTCTACTGGGCGTACAACAACCTGTGAGCGAGCGGACCGCCGCCCCGGCCCGCCCCGCGCCGCCCGTCGCCGCGATCCTGGCCGTCTTCGTCCTGTCGGGGGCGGCCGGGCTCATCTACGAGATCGTCTGGTCCCGGCAGCTCGTGCTGGTGTTCGGCAACACGACCCAGGCCGTCTCCGCGATCCTGACCGGCTTCTTCGGCGGCATGGCCATCGGCGCGGCGGTCGGCGGCCGGATCGCCGACCGGGTCCGCTCGCCGCTGCGCCTGTACGGCGCCCTCGAGCTGGTCCTGGTCGTGGTCGTCCTGGTCACGCCGATCTCCTTCGGGCTGATCCGCGAGGTCTATCGCGGGATCTATCCGGCGCTGGAGGACTCGCCGACGCTGCTGGCGCTGGTACGCCTGGTGCTCGCGGTCGCGGCGCTGGCCCCCGCGACGGTGCTGATGGGGGCGACGTTCCCGAGCCTGACCCGCTATCTCGCCCGGACCAGCGCCCTCAGCCGCGCGTTCGGCCGGCTCTATGCCGCCAACACCATCGGCGCCATCATCGGGACGCTGGCGGCGGGCCTCGTCATGATCGAGCTCCTCGGGTTGTCCGGGGCGCTGGCGGTCGGCGCCGCCTGTTCCGCGATCGCCGGGGCGACCGCCCTGTGGCTCTCGCGGGGCGCTCGCGGCGCGGACCCGGCCCCCGACGCAGGGACCGATCCGCGGCACCCGGCCGACACCCGCCAGTCCGAGCACCGCGCCCGGCTCGTCCGCGCGGGACTCGTGCCGCGACCCCGGCTGGCGCTCGTCATCGCCTTCATCTCCGGGCTCACCTCCCTGGCCTACCAGGTCACCTGGACCCGGCTGCTCGCGTCGGGGACCGGCAACACCACCTACGTCTTCACGGTCATCCTGGCGACCTTCCTGACCGGCATCGCCATCGGCGCCCTGATCTTCGGGCTGATCCGCTCGCGGCTCGGCGATCCGCTGCGGCTGCTGGCGCTGAGCCAGGTCGTGGTCGCGGGGCTCGTCCTGCTGGGCCTGGTCCTGGTGCTCGGCCGGCCGGAGGCGCTCGACCCCGGCAAGCCCATCGCCACCCTGAAGGCGCTCTTCGGGTCGGCGGTGCTCGTGGTCCTGCCGGTCACGATCGTGCTGGGGATCGCGTTCCCGACGGCGTCCATCCTGCTGCGCGACGAGGCCGGCTCAGCCGGCGGCGAATTGGGATCGCTGCTGGCCGTGAACACGACCGGCGCGATCGTCGGCAGCCTGGTCGTGCCGTTCGTGCTGATGCCGACCATCGGCTCGCCGGCGATCATCGTGGTGCTGGCGGTGAGCAACCTCGCCCTCGGTCTCGTGCTGGCGGTCATGTCCCGCCCGACGGCGCTGCCCGCCGTCGCCGTGGGTTCGATGGTGCTCGTGCTGGTCGGGACGCTCGTCGTCCGGCCCGAGCTCGTGGCCCAGCCGAACGAGGCCTACATCCGCTCCCTCGGAGGGACGATCTTCGCCTCGACCGAGGACGAGATCGCGTCGGTCCAGGCGGGCCAGGTCCGGCCGACCCCTGAGCTGTGGGTGGCGGGCACGTCCATGACGCTGCTCACCGTCGACGCCAAGCTCATGCCGGTCCTGCCGCTGATCGCCCGCCCGGATTCGTCGCGGGCGCTGGTCGTCGCGTTCGGGATGGGGACCGCGTTCCGGGCGGCGCTGATCGCGGGGCTGCGGACCGACGCCGTCGAGCTGGTCCCGTCCGTGCCCGAGATGTTCGGCTACTACTACCCCGACGCCGCGCAGGTCCTGGCGGACCCGGACGGGCGGGTGATCATCACCGACGGGCGCAACCACCTCGAGCTCGCGACCGAGCACTTCGACATCATCGTCACCGACCCGCCGCCGCCGATCGAGAGCTCCGGCGCGTCGGTCATCTCGTCCTTCGAGTACTACCAGGCCGGCAAGGCCCACCTGACGCCGGGCGGGATCATGATGCAGTGGGTCCCATACGGTGCCCCCGAGCCGGAGTTCAAGGAGCACATCCGGACGTTCGCCGCCGTGTATCCGCACGTCACCGTGATCAAGGGCGCCGGCGGCTACGGCGCGTACATGCTCGGGTCGGACGAGCCGATGTCGTTCGAGCCGGATGCCATCCGCGAGGTGCTGTCGCGACCGGGGATCCTCGAGGACATCTCGTCCGCCTACGACTCGCCGGCCTCCTCCGTCGACGCCTGGATCGCGGTCATCGACCGCCAGCACTGGCTGGACGACGCCGAGGTGACCGCCTACGTCGGCGACGGCCCGCTCATCACCGACGACCACCCGCGGCCCGAATACTTCCTGCTGCGCCGGCTGGCCAACGGCACGGCCAACGAGTGACGCCCACGATGTCCGGACGATGCGCCGGCTGACCTTCCCGCCGCGGACGCTCGAGCTCCTCGTCGCGAGCTGGTTCGTGGTCATCAGCGCGATGCGCCTCTCGGTGATGAGCGCCGCGGTCCCCGGGTTCGACGCGAGGCTCTACCGGACCGCGACGCTCGCCTGGCTCCATGGCGGGGACCCGTGGGCCGTCTATGACGGGGCGATCCGCTTCGCCGCCCCACCGCCGTCGCTGCTGGCGATGCTGCCCTTCGCCCTCGTGCCTGAGCCGGTCGCGGTCGCCGCGATCGTCGGGATCGGCTTCTTCGGCACGGCATGGGCGCTCCGGCGGCTGCGGATCCCGCTGTGGTGGCTGGCCTTCCCGCCACTCGTCGACGGCCTCTACAACGCCAACCCGCACGTCCTGCTGATCCCGCTGCTGGTCGCCGGCCTCGCCCCGGTCGCGGCCCTGGTCAAGATCTACGCCGTCCCGGTCCCGCTGCTGCTCGGCGAGTGGAAGGCCGCCATCGCGACGGGGATCGTCCTGCTCGTGACGGTCCCGTTCCTGCCGTGGGACGCCTACATCGCGCAGTTCCCATCGATCGCTGCGAACCTCGCCGAGCAGTCCGATGGCGGCATGAGCGCGCTGGCGATCCCGGTGCTCGTCCCGATCGCGGTCGTCGCCCTGGTCCTGATGGGCCGGCGCCGCGCCGCCTGGTGGGTCGTGCCCGTGCTGTGGCCCAGCACGCAGTGGTACTACACGTCGCTGGTGATGCCCGCGACGACCCTGCTGGCGGCATTCGTGGTGGCCGTGCCGGTCCCGTTCGCCACGACGCTCGGTGCCGTCGTGGTCGCGGCCGAGGTCGTCTGGCGCGCCCGTCGCGGACCGCCCGCGGCCGAGCCGGAGGCGGTCGCCACGGCTTGACGGTCTCGCGCCGGCCGCGACGCCGTTGCGGTCGCAACCATCCCGGCGCATCCGGTGCTATCGTTCGAGCGTGACCCCCACCACCCTCGCCGCGGAGCCTGCCTGTCCGGCCGGCGACGACCTCGACCGAGCGCCCGTCCCGTCGGTCGGGCCCCGATTCCGCGCGGAGCGACGGCCGTTCGAGACGTTCACGCCCGAGGCATGGGATGCCCTCGTCGCCCGGAATCCGTGGGCGACCCCGTTCTCCGGCTGGGCGTTCCAGCGAGCCTGGTGGGACGGCTACGGCGCGAACGCCTATGACGAGACCGTGGCGGTCGTCGCCGCCGACGCGCCGAGCGACGGCACCGCGGCGCCGGTCGCCATCGTCCCGCTCATGCACCGCCACGAGGTCGAGTCGGGCGATGCGCTGACCCGGACGCGACTCCGAGGCGACACGGACGCCGACCTCACCAGCGTCGCCCCCGACGCGACGGCGATCTTCTTCGGCGCGTCGTACCACGCCGACTACGCGACGATCCTGGCCGCCCCGGACGACCTGGTCGATGTGGCCGGGGCGTTGGCCGACCACCTGGCCGAGGCGGAGGCCGCGGCCTGGGACGTCGTCGACCTGCGTCGCCTGCGCTGCGGCGACCCGACGGCCGATGCGCTCGCGGCGGCCTTCGGCGCGATGGAGATCCAGCAGGGCTGGACCCTCAACGTCGAGCGCGAGGACGTCTGCCCGGTCGTGACCCTGCCCGAGGGCGTGGACCTCGACGGGTATCTCGAGACGCTGGGCAAGAAGGCGCGCCACGAGATCCGACGCAAGGTCCGCCGGGCCGAGGCGGTCGGCGAGATCCGCCTCGACGACTCGACCGATCCGCTCGACGACCTCGAGGCCGTTCATCGACCTCCACCAGCGCCGCTGGGGCGCCGCCGGCCTCTTCCCGCCGACCGCCGGCGGTGACCAGAGCCGGGTCTTCATCCGCCGGCTGTTCGAGCTTGCCGGCCGCGACGGCCCGGTCCGCCTGACCTTCCTCAGCGTCGGCGGACGGCGCATCGCGGCGGGGATCCATCTCGAGACGCCGCGACGGCTACCTCTACTACAACGCCGGCGTCGACCCCGACGCCCGCGAGCTGTCGCCCGGGGTCGTGATGGTCCACGCCTACGTGCAGCGCGCGATCGCGGACGGCAAGCGGCGGCTGGACTTCCTGCGCGGCGACGAGCCGTACAAGTACGAGTGGGGCGCCGTCGACGAGCCTGTCCAGCGCCTGCTCGTCCGCCGGCGGGCGGCCTGATGGGCGCGCCGCTGCCGTTCGAGCCCTGCTTCGAGCCGGTCATCCGGCCGTCGGTCCCCGGCGGCCGCGTCCGCGTCGTCGAGCTGCTGGCGACCGGCACCAACGGCGGCGCCCAGGAGCACCTGTTCTCGCTCGTGACCCGGATCGACCCCGCCCGTTACGACGTCTCGGTCGTGGCGCTGTCGGCGGGGAGCGCCGTCCGCAAGCTGCAGCGCGCCGGCGTCCCGGTCCTGGTCATCGACGAGCCCGACGACGCGATCGCGGTCGGGGCCCTCGCCGCCCACCTCGCCGAGGTGCGTGCCGACGTCCTCCACACCCACATGTACCGGGCGGACACGGTCGGGACCCGCGCCGTCATGGCGCTCGGCGAGATCGGCCATCGGCGGCCGTACATCGTGTCGACGGTCCACTCGAGCCGGGTGCGCTCCGGCGACGACCAGGCGCTGCTCGGGGACCTGACCCCGCACATGGACCGGCTCATCGCGGTCTCCCGCTCGATCGAGCGGAAGCTGCAGCACGAGGGCCGCGACGTCATCCCGATCGAGCTGATCTATAACGGCGTCGACCTCCAGCGCTACGACCACCAGGAACCGTGCTGCACGCTGCCGGACGAGTACGGGATGGAGCCCGGTTCGCAGATCGTCGGCGTCGTGGCCCGGCTCGAGCCCGAGAAGGGCCACCCCACCCTCTTCGACGCATGGCCGCTCGTCCTGCGGGCCGTGCCCGATTCGTACCTCCTCGTCGTCGGCGAGGGGAGCCGGCGGGATGCGCTCGAGGCGCAGGCCCGCGAGCTGCGCATCGCCCATCGCGTCGTGTTCACCGGGCGGCGCGACGATGTCCCGGCCGTGACCGCCGCCCTCGATGTGGCGGTGCTCCCGTCGTACCGCGAAGCCCAGGGCCTGACGATCCTGGAGGCGATGGCGCTGTCGCGCCCGGTCGTGGCGTCGGACGTCGGCGGGATCCCCGAGATGATCCAGGACGGCACGACCGGGCTGCTCGTCCCGCCGCACGACCCCGAGGCGCTGGCCGCGGCGATCATCCGCCTGCTCACCGATCACCCGCTCGCCGACACCCTCGGCCGGGCCGGGCACGACCTCGTCCACGACCGCTTCTGCATCGAGCTGATGGTCCGCGCGGTCGAGGCGATCTACGACGAGGGCGCCGGTGTGGTGCGCCCGTCCGAGGTGGCCGCGGCCGGCTAGGACCTTCGTGCCGGTGCAAGGGCGCACCGGGGGCACGTAGCATCCACCGGTGAGCCTCAACCGACTCTGGGCGTTCCTGGCCGTCGCGCTCCCGGTCCTGGCCGCGTTGATCGCCAACCTCTCGTCCGTCGACCTGACATACCAGCTCCGCGCCGGCGAGGGGATCCTCACGACCGGCGCGATCCCGCGTGTCGACGAGTGGACGTTCACGGCGGCCGGTGCGCCGTGGACCGACCAGCAGTGGGGGGCGCAGGTCGTCCTCGAGCTCGCGTACCGGCTGGCGGGCTGGACCGGCCTGGCGATCCTGCGGGCGGCGCTGGTCGGGGTCCTGTTCGGCTGCCTCTTCGCCATCGGCCGACGGCGCGGGCTGGACGCGCGCCGCGCCGCCCTGCTGACCCTCGCCGCGTTCCTCGTCTCGGCGGTCGCCCTGGCGCTCCGGCCGCAGCTCCTGGGGATGGCGCTGTTCGCGGTCGTCCTGCTGCTGGTCGTCGAGCGGCGGACCCACCCCCGCGCCCTGTGGGCGGTGCCGGTCATCGTCGCGGTCTGGGCCAACCTCCACGGCAGCTTCTTCCTCGGGCCGCTCGTCCTCGGGCTGGCCTGGCTGGAGGACCTCCACGACCGCGACCCCGGGGCGCGGCGGACCCTGCTGGCCGGCGTGGTGAGCGCGGCCGCGGCCTGCCTGACCCCCTTCGGCCCGGCCGTCTGGGCGTACGCCATCGGGCTGTCGACCAACCCGCAGGTGACCCAGCGGATCACTGAATGGCAGGCCACCACGCTGCGGACCGTGCCGGGCATGCTCTTCTTCGCGAGCGCCGGGGCGGTCGTCGTGCTGATCGCGCGGCGCGGGCGGGCCACCGAGTGGCCCACGCTGGCCTGGCTCGGCGTCTTCTTCCTCATCGGGGCGTTCGCGATCCGGGGGGTGGCCTGGTGGCCGCTCGGGGCCGTCACCGCGATCGCCGGGACGCTCGTGACCGCGGCGACCGGGCCGGAGCGCGTCGACCCGCCGCTGATCCGGCGCCTGAACCTGGTGGTCGCCGGCGCCATCGTCGCCGTCGGGCTGGTCGTGCTGCCGCTGTGGCGGCCCGTCGACGCCGGGCTCGGGGCCCCGGTCGGCGTGGTCGGCAACGCGCCGTCGGGGATCACCGGCGCGCTGCGCAAGATGCTCCAGCCGGGCGACCACCTCTTCAACCCGCAGCCATGGGGCTCGTGGTTCATCTTCGAGCTGCCGGCGGCGCCGGTCGCGATCGATTCGCGGATCGAGCTCTTCCCGGTCGAGGTCTGGGACGACTACGAGCGCATCATCGCCGGCGGCGACGGCTGGGCGGAGCAGCTCGACGCCTGGAAGGTGACGGTCGTGGTCGCCGCGGGGAAGGACGAGGACGCGTTCGTGGCCCGGCTCGAGGGGGCCGGCTGGACGTCGGCGTATACCGATGACGACGGCACGATCCTCCTCCGTACCGCCCCGCTCGCCGCCGTCCGTTGACCTCGTCGGCGGACGCCTCAACGCGGTCAGCGCGGGTCCAGCGGATGCTGGTGCTGGTCGCATTCGGGGCGACCGGCAGCCTGCGACTGCTCCGCGACGTGCTGTACCCGCATCACATCGGCCTCGACGGGCGCCTGTACACCGACGCCAGCCGCGTGTGGCTCGCGGGTGGGGATCCATGGAGGGCGAGCTACGAGTTCGGACTCCACTACGGGGCACCGCCGCCATCGCTGCTGGTGACGGCTCCACTCACGCTCCTGCCCTCGGTGGCGGCCGGCCTCGTGGTGGTGGTCGTGTCGGCCGTGCTCGCCCTGGCTGCCATCCGGTCGCTGGGGCTGCCCGGGTGGTGGATCCTGTGGGCGCCGATCCTCGACGGGGTCCTGGTCGGGAGCCTCGATGTCGCGACGATGGCCCTGCTCGTCCTTGCGGCGGGACGAGCGTCATCGATCGCGCCGCTGATGAAGATCTACGCGGTCCTGCCGATGCTCGGCACCCGACGGTTTCGACAGCTCGGCGGCGCCGGACTGCTGCTGATCGCGACCATCCCGATCGTGCCCTGGTCGACGTTCATCGCCGACCTCCCGGTCGTCAGCGCGACGCTGGCCCAACAGTCGATGACGACATCGGTCTGGGGGAACCCGGTGCTGTGGCTCGGGTTCGCCGTCGGCCTGGCGTCGCTCGGTGCGAGCCGGGCCGGCTATCTCGCGGTCCCCGTCCTGTGGCCGTCGACCCAACCGCACTACGGCGCACTGGCGTTGCCTGTCGCCAAGGGGAGCACCATCCTCGCGGTGGGCTTCACGTTCGCCTTCCTGGTGCCGTGGGTCCCGGCCTTCTCGGTGCTCGTCTACGTCATCTGGGAGGCACGTCGCCGCCTCTCGGAGCGCCGCGTCTAGGACTTTTGGGTGCCGGTGCCACGCCGCACCGGACTGCTAGCATCGCCGGCATGAGCGAACGACCCGCCGACCTCGATGTCGTCGTGCTCGGTGGCGGCGGCCACGTCGGTTTGCCGCTGAGCCTTGCGCTCGCGAACGTCGGCCTGACCGTGGGGATCTACGACACCAACCAGGCCACGCTCGACCGCATCGCGGCGGGCGAGATGCCGTTCATGGAGACCGGCGCGGACGACCTGCTCCGCGAGGTCCTCGCCAGCGGCCGCCTGCACTTCGGCTCGGACGGCTCGATGATCGAGCGCACGCTGCAGTTGGTCGTGGTCATCGGCACGCCGGTCGACGAGTTCCTCGGACCGTCGATGACGATCTTCGAGAAGGCGGTCGACCAGATCGCGCCGCACCTGCGCGAGGGGGCGCTGGTCGTGCTGCGCAGCACCGTCTACCCGGGCACGACCGGCTACGTGACCCAGAACCTGGCCGATCGCGGCTGCAAGGTCGACGTCGCGTTCTGCCCGGAGCGGATCGCCGAGGGCCACGCGCTCGAGGAGCTCAGCTCGCTGCCCCAGATCGTCGGGGCGGACTCGAACGCGGCCGCGACCCGGGCGACGGCGCTCTTCGGCCGGCTGGCCGCCAAGACGATCCGCACGTCGACCAAGGAGGCGGAGCTGGCCAAGCTCTTCACCAACACCTGGCGGTACATGAAGTTCGCGGTGGCCAACCAGTTCCTCATGATCGCGGACCAGGCCGGCATCGACTACACCAATGTCCTGCACGCCATCCGCGAGGACTACCCGCGGGCTGCCGACCTGCCCGGCCCGGGCTTCGCCGCCGGTCCGTGCCTGTTCAAGGACACGATGCAGCTGGCGGCGTTCACCGCCGACCACTTCCCGCTCGGCCAGGCCGCCATGCAGGTCAACGAGGGCCTGCCCGCCTACATCGTCTCGGCGCTCGACCGTCGCTACGGCGGCCTCCACGGCAAGACCGTCGGGATCCTCGGGATGGCCTTCAAGAGCGAGTCGGACGACACCCGTGCGTCGCTCAGCTACAAGCTGCGCAAGCTCCTCTCGTGGTCGGGTGCCCGCGTCCTCGCCACGGACCCGTATGTCCAGGACGACCGCCTCGTGACGCTCGATCGCGTCCTCAAGGAGAGCGATGTCCTGATCCTCGGTGCGCCCCACAAGGCGTACCGCAGCCTCGCCGTCGGAGGCAAGGACGTCGTCGACGTCTGGGGCGCCATGGGCGAGGGGATCCGCCTGTAGTGCGCATCCTCGTCACCGGCGCCGCCGGGTTCATCAACGGCTATCTCGTGCCCGAGCTGCTGGAGGCCGGCCACGAGGTCATCGGCCTCGACGACTTCAGCAAGTACGGCCGGCTGGCCAAGTCGTACGACGACCACCCGCGCTACCGCTTCGTCGAGGGCGACGCGAAGGACGCGGCGCTGATGCGCGAGCTCGCCGCCGACTGCGACCAGGTCGTGGCGGCCGCCGCGATGATCGGCGGGATCAGCTACTTCCACGAGTTCGCCTACGACCTGCTGGCCGAGAACGAGCGGATCCTGGCCGCCACCTTCGACGCGGCCATCGCGGCGCATCGGGACGGCCATCTCGAGCGGATCGTCGTGGTCTCCTCCTCGATGGTCTACGAGTCCGCGACCGTGTTCCCGACGCCGGAGGGCGCGGAGGAGACCTCGCCGCCGCCCGTCTCCACGTACGGCTTCCAGAAGCTCGCCTCGGAGTACTTCGCGAAGGGCGCCTGGGAGCAGTACCGGCTTCCGTACACGATCGTCCGGCCGTTCAACTGCGTGGGGATCGGCGAGCGCCGGGCGCTGCGCGACACCGACGTCATGTCCGGCAACGTCAAGCTCGCGCTGTCGCATGTCGTGCCGGACCTGGTGCTCAAGGTGCTCAAGGGCCAGGACCCGCTGCACATCCTCGGCGACGGGTCGCAGGTCCGCCACTACACGTACGGCGGCGACCTCGCCCACGGGATCCGGCTCGCGATGGAGTCGCCGGCGGCACTCGGCGAGGACTTCAACCTCTCGACCGCGGCGTCGACGACGGTGCTCGCGCTGGCCGAGGCGATCTGGCGCCGGATCCACACCGACGGCCGGCCGTTCGCCTACGTGTCCGACCCGCCCTTCGAGCACGACGTGCAGCTCCGCGTACCCGATGTCCGCAAGGCCCGCGAGGTCCTCGGCTTCGAGGCGACGACCACGCTCGACGCCATGCTCGACGAGGTCGTGCCGTGGATCCGTACCGAGCTCGAGGCCGGCCGCCTGTGAGCGTCGCTCCCGAGCTCTCGGTGGTCATGCCCGTCTTCAAGGAGGGCGAGGCCGTCGAGCCGGTGCTCCGCGGCCTGACCGCCGCGATCGGCGCGTCGCACGAGATCCTGGTCGTCTACGACTTCGACGAGGACCCGACGGTCCCGGTCATCGAGCGGCTGGCCGACGAGCTCCCGACGATCCGCGGCCTGCGCAACGACCTGGGACGCGGCGTCCTCAACGCCATGAAGGCGGGGATCGCGGCGGCACGCGGCCCCTACATCCTCATCTCGATGTCGGACGGGTCGGACGACCCAGCCGATGTCGCGCCCATGCTGGCGCTCGCCCGTTCCGGGCGCGGACGTCGTCTCGGCCTCGCGCTACATGGCCGGCGGACAGCAGGTCGGCGGGCCGCCGCTGAAGCGGCTGCTGAGCCGGACGGCCGGGCTGACGCTGCACTGGTTCGGGGGCGTCCCGACGCACGACCCGACCAACAACTTCAAGCTCTACTCGCGCCGATTCCTCGACGCGGTCACGATCGAGAGCACCGCGGGCTTCGAGCTGGCGCTCGAGCTGACCGTGAAGGCGACGCTCGATCGGCGCAAGGTCGCCGAGGTCCCGACGACATGGCGCGACCGGACCGCCGGCCAGAGCAACTTCAAGCTGCGCAAGTGGCTCCCGCACTACCTGCACTGGTACACCGTCGCGCTTCGCGGGCGCGTCGCGTCGATCGCGCATCGAAGGCGTCGGGGTGTCGCCGACTGACCTGGCGGGTCCACCCGTCGTCGGCGACGCTTCGCCCCGCTCGCCCGCCCAGCGGGTGGGCCGGATCGTCGCACTCACGATCCTCGGCCTCACGGTCGTCTGGATCGGTGCCGTCATCTGGACCTCGCGGACGAACCCCTCGGTCGGGCTCGACTATCGCTGGCATGTGGCCGCGGCGCAGCGGCTGCTCGACACCGGGACGCCGTACCTGCCGTGGCAGTTGACCGGGCCGTACGTGATCGGCAACGGGGCGATCCTCTACCCACCGACGGCGTTCCTCCTGTTCATCCCGTTCATCTGGCTTCCGGCGGTCCTGTGGTGGGCCGTCCCCGTCGCCATCACGGCCTGGGCGCTGTGGTGGCACCGCCCCCCGCTGTGGGCGTGGGCCGTCATCGCGCTGCTGTTCGCCTTCGACCGATCGCTCAACGTCTACGTGTTCGGGAACCCGTCGATGTGGGTCGTCGCGGCCATCGGCGCCGGGACGGTCCTGGCCTGGCCCTTCGTCTTCGTGTTCGCGAAGCCGACCTTCGCCCCGATCGCGTTCCTCGGCATCCGCCACCGCAGCTGGTGGGTCGCGCTCGGGATCCTCGCGGTCGCGTCGCTGCCGTTCCTGCCCGTCTGGTTCGACTGGCTCAAGGTCGTGACGAACTCGGACGTCTCGGTGCTCTACAACCTGCCGACCCTGCCGCTGATGCTCATCCCGCTGGTCGCCTGGGCCGCGGGTCGCCATCGCCCTGCCTGGATCGATGGGCTGGCCTCGAACCTCAGGCCGGATCGGGCTCCGGCCGTGGCGCCGGCCCAGGAAGCCTGACCGCAGCGTCCTCGACCGGCGGCGAGGCGAGGAGCCAGAGCGTGACCAGCGTGATCGCGAGCATCGCGATCGACCCGACGACGGTGATCGGCCCGGTATAGGGAAGGATCGAGTTGATCCACGGCGTCGGCGGCACCGCGGAGAACAGGTTCAGCGTGTACACGACGCCGAACGCGACGCCGAGCCAGCGCACCCGGCGCTCGGGCACCGCGAACATCAGGAAGCCGAGCGCCGCGAACGCGTAGCGCTCGTGCATGGTCGTCAGGAAGCTGAAGGCCACGAGGGTCGCCGCCGCACAACCGAGGATCAGCGAGCGCGGCCGGGGATCGCGCAGCACGCTGATGAACACCACGGCCTCGAGCAGGCCGGTGATGATCAGCCCGACCGCGCGGAACGTGAACGGTCCGATGAAGGCCAGGTCGTCCGCGACGTAGTGCCCGCCCGCGAAGAGCGACTGCACGATCCACCAGAGGTTCCAGGCGCGGAGCGAGAGGATGTTGAAGATGTCGCCCTGGTACTCGGCGAGGTTCCGGAGATAGTCGGCCGGGCCGCCGGCCGGGATGAACGGCAGCCACAGGACGACGATCACCGCGGCCCCGATGAGCGCGGCACGGACGAACCCTCGCAGCCCGCCGGTCGCCCAGAACCACGCCGCGAACGGCACCAGGAAGGGGAGCGCCTGGGGCTTGGTCATGATCGAGATGGCGAGCAGCGCCGCGGCGGTCCCGTTGCGACCCTCGATGGCGAGGACGATGGCCAGCATCGCCGTCAGGAGGTAGATCGACTCGTACTGGCCCCACCAGGCACTCACATCGATGACCGCTGGATGCAGGAAGATGGCTGCCCCCGCGGCGACCGCGATCCACGGCGTCCGCCTGAGCGCGTAGACGACGACGATGGCGAGACCCAGGTCGGCCAGTGAGGCCGGCACCTTCATCAGTGCCCGGATCGCCGGGTCGGACGAATCCGTCACCGTCTGGAAGGCGGGCTGGATCGCGGCCAGGATCCCCCAGATGTAGGCCATGACCGGCGGGAACGACAGGTTCTGGTCGTAGGCGTGCGGCAGGCCGTTGACGGCGATGCCGTGGGTCCACAGGACGAAGACGTCGATGTCGCCCTTGAGGCCCTCGGCCGGCAGGAGCCAGGCTCGGATGGCCACGCCCACGACGAGGGCCACGACACCCAGGCCGATCGCCGCGATCGGCCACGCTGCCGGACCGCGCGCCTCGGATGCCTGCGGCGCCGTCACGTCCTGGTCCGTCCCGCGTACGCGACGACCGGGGCGAGGGTGATCGGCAGGTCGAGCAGCGAGTAGCTGAGCGGCACGCCCGAGTTCGCCAGGACCGTCCGGTAGTCGGCCCAGAGCGCGCCGAAGGGCAGGCAGGCCAGCACGAACAGGCCCAGGGCGATCCACCAGCCGCGATGTCGGGCGCCGATCAGGGCGAACGGCGCGAGCGACGGCTTGATCAGGGCCCACGGCCCCGGCCAGTGCCAGCGGGTCGCGGCGGCGACGATCGCGACGACCCACATGCCGGGATTGCCGTAGAGGATGAGGGCCTCGGTCCGTGGCCACAGGACGATGAACCCGAACATCGGCCACGTCCACGGCGCCGGCCGGTAGCGGATCATCACGGCCAGCGTGAGGCCGACGGGGATGGCCCACCACAGCGGGGCGACGCGCGTCGACGACCGCGAACGGGACCAGCAGCCAGAGGATGACCGGCGGGTAGAGTGGGTCGCCGGCCATCACGGTCGTCGGGCCGGCGAGCTGGCGGGGCAGGTAGAACTGGCCGGTGTCCAGCCAGCGCTCGGCGTGGGCCATGTACTGGCGGAAGTCGATCCCGAAGCCGCCGTGACCGGCGACGATCCCGACGAGCGTGATCGTCCAGCCGATGGCCACGGCGGCGAGGCCGCCGGCGACCCCGAAGACGATGACCCGGCCGGCCGGCGTCGCGAGGATGTCGGACCGCATCCAGGGCCGCGGCCAGTGCCGGCCGATGGCCGCCTGCATCCGGGCGGCGCTCACGTCAGACGCGGCCGGAGACCCAGTACCGCTCCGCGGACCCGTCGACGTCGCCGGACTCGGCGATCGTCCGTCCGTACACGCGCACGGCATCGGCCATGGCGCGCGTGCCGTCGAAGAGCCGCTCCATCTGGCTCGCGTACAGGTCGATGCCCATGATCTTGCGCTCGATCTGGTCGGTGATGTCCGCGTAGGTCGGGGACATCGAGACATCGGGCGGGAACGCCCCGAGGATGTCCTCCCCCAGGTCCTCCGGTCGCTTGAAGTCGGACCAGAAGGCGTACGGGAAGTCTTCGTAGAAGGCGACGCTCCCGGCGTAGTCCGGCCCCGGCATCACCCAGCGGCGGCCCTCCTGCAGCAGGCGCAGCCCCACGTCGCGGCAGAGCTGGTGGTCGACGTGCCCGCCGACACCCAACGGGAAGTAGACCTTCTGCGGCTCCAGCCGCGCGATCTCGGTGCGGAGCAGGTCGTACGGCGCCGTGTCGTCGGCCCGCGGCGCGCCGAGGAGCTGGTCGTCGCCGTCGTAGCCGCGGAACACCGCGTCGGGCAGGTCGAGGAAGACGATCGATGCCTCGGCGAAGTAGGCGAAGCGCTCGTCCTCGATCCGGCGGCGGGCCATCAGGTCGCCGGCCGCGGCGGCGTCCATGACCTCGTCGGTGTAGACCGCGCCCTGCGTCGGCACGTCGTCGATGACCGGCTGCTCGGCGAGCGACTCGTTCCGGACGCTGGCCCGGCGATACCAGGAGGAGCGCTGCCAGAACCGCTTGGCGGCGGCGTCGGCGTCGGCCTGGGTCGCCTCGAGGCGGTCCTCGGTGGCGGCCCACGACGGGACGAGCGCGGCGGTCGGCCAGTCCGCCCGGATGTCGCTTCGGTTGAAGGCCTCGGTCACCGGCCACATCGCCTTCGACCCGAACCCGAGCGCCTCGCGCTGGTACGGCGACAGGCCGTCGCTGGCGCCGTCGCCGGAGAAGACCGTGATGATGGTCACGTTCTGCCCGAGCTCGCGGAGGCTGGCGATCAGACCGCCGCACGAGAGCGCGACGTCGTCCGGGTGGGGCGCGACGAAGACATGGGTCATGGCCGGCCGAGTATACCGAGGGCGACCGGGCGGTCGTGGCCCTCGCGAGCCCGGCTCACCCCCCGTAGCCGCCGGCGCCGACGAGCGGGACGAACACGCAGGCGCCGTCCGGGACTTCGGTCCAGTCGTTCCCGTGCCGGGTCACCACGGTCAGCATCTGGCGGTCGCGCGGGCCGACAGGGATGACCAGCCGGGCCCCGTCCGCGAGCTGGTCACGCAGCGCGTTCGGGACGAACGGGGCGGCGGCCGCGACCAGGATGCCGTCCCAAGGCGCGCCGCTCGGCCAGCCAAGGCTGCCGTCCGCCACGATGACCTCGATCGTGTCGCCGTAGCCAAGGGCCGCCAGCCTGGACCGAGCCGCTTCGGCCAGGTCGGCGTGGCGCTCGATCGTCGTCACCAGGCAACCGAGGGCCGCGAGGATCGCGGCCTGGTAGCCGGAGCCGGTCCCGATCTCGAGGACGCGGTCCCCCGGTCGGAGGGCCAGCAGCTCGGTCATCCTGCCGACCATGAAGGGCTGGCTGATGGTCTGGCCGAGCTCGATCGGGAGCGCCTCGTCGGCATAAGCCCGTCGAGGGTCCCCGACTTCGACGAACCGCTCGCGCGGGATCTCGCCCATCGCGCGCAGCACGCGCTCATCGCGGACGCCGCGGCCACGGAGCTGGTCGGCCACCATCCGCTCGCGCGCCCGCCGGGCGCGGTCGTCGGTGGTCGTCTCGGCCGTCGGGCCGTCCATGGCGCGAGCATACGCCCGCGCTGGCGCGGTCAGGACGGGCTGGGCGAGGCGCTCGGTCCGGCCGAGGGCGAGGCCGACGGCGATGCTGCCGGGCTCGGGGCCGCCGAGGGGCTCGATGACGCGGAGGCGGACGGGGAGGCCGAGGTGCCGGCGGACCCCGATGCGCTCGGCGAGGCCGACGGGATCGGCGTCGCGGTCACGACGGGTGTGGGCTTCGGGGTCGGGGTGCCCGTCAACAGGCCACCGTTCCCGAGCAGGACGCCGTTCAGCAGGATGCCGACGAAGACGACCACCGTCGCGATGACGAAGAACCTCGATGCGTTGTCGGTGACGCGGACGGCGAGCTCCGACGGCGTCGGTCCGCGGGGAGCTGCCGCGGCCCCTGCCTTGCCCCTGGCGGCCGCGACGGGCGCGACGACATCGTCGGGATAGAGCGACTCTTCCTCGTCCTGGTCCTCGAGGTCGTCGGCTTCGGCCGCGTCGTCTGCATCGCCCTCGTCCAGGGGCTCGCTCCGGCTCCGGCTCGGCTTCCGGTTCCGGTTCCGGCTCGGCTTCCGGCTCCGGCGCGGGCTCGGGCGCCGCGTCGTCCGCCGCGACGTCGGTCGCCGGCTCGAGCTCGTCGTCCGTCGAGCCCTCTGGTCGGTCAGTCATCCGTTCCGTTCACTCCTCGCGCGGGCGAGCGGCCGTCTCGGCTGCCGGGCACGCGGGCGCCAGTGTACCCAACGCGCCCGGCGCGGCGTCCGTCACGCGTCGCGGAGGGCCGGCACGAACAGCCCGGACAGGCCGGCGACCATCGCGACGAACCCGCCCAGCGCGATCACCGTCGCCGCCGGCACGAACGCGGTCATGATCGACCCGACCCCCATCGCCAGCGTCATGGACCCGAAGACCAGCGCGAACCGGAAGCTCACCACCCGGCCCATCAGGTTGGCCGGCGTGCGCTGCTGGAAGAGCGCCTGGCTCGGGATGATGAAGGCCATGTTCGCGATCCCGGCTCCGAACGAGATCCCCACGGCGAGCGGGAGGTCGTTGGACATCGCCAGCAGGATCGTGAGGAAGCCCCAGACCGCATAGCCGGCGATGATCAGCCGGCCCTTCAGCACGCGCGCCCCGACGAGCCCGATCGCGAGACCGCCGAGGATGTTCCCCGCCGCCGAGCCCGCCTCGACCATGCCCCAGGCACCTTCCCAGCCGATGCTCGCGCCGCTGAAGACCTGGAGGGCCCAGACAGAGGTGATCGCCAGCAGCACGCCGACCGCGACCTGGGCGATCGCGGCCTGGATCGTGTTGGCCAGCAGCGTCGTGTCGCCGCGCAGGAACCGCCAGCCCGCCTTGAGCTCCGCCACGAACCCGGTCGTCAGCTGCGCGGGGTCGGTGGCCGTCGCCTCGGCGTCGACGCCGCGGGCCGCTGCGGGTCGGACCACGATCGTCCCGAGCAGCACCGCGGAGGCCAGGTAGGTCACGGCGTCGAGCCAGAACGCGAGCGGCAGGGCATTGGCGAGGAACGCGACGAACAGGCCGGCCACCGGGAAGCTCAGGACATCGGCGATGGTCTCGCCGACCCACAGGGCCGAGTTGGCCGTCACGAGCTCGTCGTCTTCCACGAGCTGCGGCAGGATCGCGACCCGCGCAGGCCGGAAGAAGATCGAGATCGAGGTCACCACGAAGATCATCGGGTAGACCAGCAAGACGTTGGTGATCGCCGCGATCGGGATCAGCAGGACGACGGCAGCGCGCAGGATGTCGCTGACGATCAGGACTTCCTTGCGGTCCCAGCGGTCGACGAACGTGCCGGCGACCGGCGACAGGAACAGGTTCGGCAGGGCGGCGAAGAAGAACGAGAGCCCGGCCGCGACGGTCGAGCCGGTCGTTGCCAGGACCAGCGCGGCGAGCGCGAACTGGTGGATCCGGTCACCGAACAGCGAGATGAGCTGCCCGACCCACAGCGCCGAGAACGACCCGTTGAGGGCCAGCCGGACATAGGGGTGCCGCCGGATGCGCGCCGCGACCTCGGGCCGTTCGAGCGGGATCGTGGAGCGGGCAGGAGAGGCAAGACCGCCGCGACGACTGCCCACGACGATCTGGCGCTCGAGCGCCGCCGCCTCGGCGAATGCGGGCGACAGGCCCGTCTCCCCCGTATTGATCGCCCCGAGCCGCGAGCGGATGCGCGCCGCCTCCTCGTCGTCGAGGTCGCTCGGCACGCGAACGACGCTCGCGAACAGGAACAGGGCAAGGCCGGCCGTCAGGAAGACGTCGCCCATCGATGCCACGTTCTGGATCAGTGGGAACGGGATCGGGATGATGTCGGCGAGCGGCCCGAGATGGAGGAGGAACGGCCCCAGCTCCGGCCCGTACAGGGTATGGATCTGCGGCGAGACATCGGCTGGGCTCAGGCCGGCGGCGACAAGGCTCGGCTCCCAGATCGGCATGTACCCGCCGTTGACGACGATGACCAGCCCATTGGACAGGATGCCGACGAAGGCGAGCGTCAAGCCCGGGTAGGAGCGGTTGGCCCACAAGCCGACGAGCAGGATCCCGAACGAGGCGGCGAGCAATGGCACCCGGAGCGTCTCGGCCAACGGGAGCCCCGCGATGAGGGCCGCCTCCGTCCCGAAGCGGATGAGGACGGCTGCCGCGATCAGCGAGACCCAGCGCAGTCGAACGGACGCGAGGTTGAGCAGGCTGCCGCCGGCGAGCAGGCCGAGGACGAGGCCGAGGATGATCCCGATGCTCAGCACGGGCGGCTCGTCAGGGCACGGCGGTCGAGTGGCTGCACCGGCAAATCATGCGGCCGCCGGATGGACGCGCGCAGGCACGGTCGCGCGGCGGTGTGGCTGGTCCGGGGAGTCAGACCCGCTCTGGGGCGGCCTTCGCCGCGGCCGTGGTCGGTTCGTCGGTCCGGGCGCTCGCGGTCATCGTGTCCGCGGCCTGACCGATCAGCGGGATCTGCCGCGGCTCCGGTCGCCGTCCCGCATCGGGGACGCCGTCGACGTGGCGGGTGCGGACGAACGCATCGACCACGACCGGGTCGAACTGCACGCCGGCGAACTTGCGGAGCTCGGCGAGCGCCTGCTCGGTCGTCAGCGGCGTCATGCGGTACGGGCGCGCGGCGGTCATGGCCTCGAAGGCGTCGGCGACATGGAGGACCCGCGCGAGCTTGGGGATCTCGTCGCCGATGAGCCGATCCGGGTAGCCGGAGCCGTTGTACCACTCGTGGTGGTGCCGGATGATCGGCAGCTCGGGGGCCAGCTTCGTGACCGGGGCGATGATCTGTGCGCCCAGGACGGGGTGCGCATTCATGATCATCCGCTCTTCCCTGTTGAGCCGCTCCTGCTTCAGCAGGACGTTGTCAGGGACGCCGATCTTGCCGACGTCATGGAGCAGGCCGCCCCAGTTGAGGGCCTCCAGCTCGGCGTCGTTGACGCGCATGACCCGGCCGATGTCGACGGCGATCTCCTTGACGCGATGGCTGTGCAGCGACGTATAAGGGTCGCGCTTGTCGACGGCCTCGGCGAGCGCGCCGATGGTCTGCTCGAACATCTCGCGCATCTCGACGAACCCCTGGAACGCGAATCGAGTCGAGTACAAGGGGATAGCGAACAGGACGGTGGCCCACCACTGAACCAAGTAGATGGTGGACATCAACCATGCGAGAGGCGCGAGCGCCACCCAGCTTCCAGCGATCCCCCTCAAGTCGCCAATCGTCACCTCGGAGACTCGTTGCCCCGTTCGTAGGCCAAGCAGAATCGAAGCGAGCATCAGGTTCAACACGAGGAAGACGCCCGCCGAGACCATCGCCGCCATGAAGTCGCCTGCGGGTCATTCGCGACGGACAGGAGCCGTGGCGAACGAGACCTGCGACGACGGCCGGAATGACGAGACCCGCGTGATTCGCGAGGGTGCCGTACCAAGGGATTCGGCCCCGAAGCTCCCGCACCTCAGTCGTGCCAATCGCAGCCACCCACAGCCCAACCGTTGGACCGCCAAGAAACACGACCCCGAGGATCGGGGCAATTGCCACCGCGTGCTGTGTCCCGCGCGGCAGGTGAACGGGCAATGCTGAGCCAAGGAGGGTCAGCAGGGTCCAGAACGCGACCCCGAGGACACTTGGTTTCCAGTTGGGCTCCCGACGGTCGAATAGCGATGGCGATCTTCGGGTCGACTGGAATCACAAGAGTCGCAGCCACGAGCGCAATCGCGCTCAGAGCCACGACTCCAGCGATGTAAAGCTTCAGGGACTTCGGCATCGACTGCCTTGTTCGCTGATCCACTACCCCGGAACTCTATCCCCTCCGAGTTCCCTGGGGTAATGGGACCAACGTACTAGAAGCCTCTCAGAGAAGCTCCACCTGCGGCTGCGATCATCGCCACGCTCGAGAGCGTAACGATGACCCGGAGAACTTTGGCCTTCACGGCCGGGCTACCTACCAGCCCTTGGCGGACACGGGGGTCCAGCCCTTGGCGGACTCTGCAGTCACGCTCGTACCTCCTTTGCGGCCCTCGTGCTCTGGGAACACGAAAACCGACCAGACTCGTGGTCGGTCGGTTGCACTACTCGCTCCGCTCCACCCTAAGTGCCCATTTCAGGTGGTGCTTCGGCGCGTCCGAGCGTCTTTACATTGCTTCCTAGTACCGGAGTACTACGAAGTGGCCGGACTATAGGGACGCCGCACCTAACCGGTCA
>CAWEYL010000001.1:0-1266280 GCA_963813335.1 uncultured Chloroflexia bacterium | reverse complement strand
GTGTCATCCCGGATGCGGTTGCCGCTACGAACAACGTCAAGGGCGGCGAGGCTGCCGGCGCGTACATCAAGACCCAACTGAAGTCGGGCGACACCATCGGTCTGCTCGAAGCCGTGCGTGGCGTGCCGAACCTCGACCAGCGCATCGACGGTGTCAAGGCAGCGCTCGACGGTACTGGCGTCAATGTCGTGATCGGGGCTCAGCAGACCCTGTGTGACACCAAGACCGGCGCCGCGGTGACGCAGGACCTGCTCACCAAGTACCCGAACCTCACAGCGATCTACTCGGCGTGCGACTCCCCGGCGATGGGTGCTGTGGCGGTCGCGGAGTCCAAGCAGCACCCGCTGCTGATCTTCGGCTACGACGGTGACCCGGAGATGGCCAAGCTCATCGAGGCAGGCAAGACCACAGCCACGATGGCGCAGTCGCCGTTCAAGATGACGAACCTCGGCGTCGAGGCGGCAGTCAAGTCGCTCAAGGGCGAGAACTACGTGAAGGCCATCGACACAGGCACCACGCTCGTGACGAAGGACAACGCGGCCAGCTTCACGTCAGCCTGGCAGTAAGTCCTTCCGCACGGGAGCACGCTTCGGACGCCGGCTCAAAGGGCATCCGCAGGGCCCGGCACTACCAGCGAGTGCCGGGCCACGTGCTCCCGTCAAACCCCTGGTCCACCAACGCCTGTCCGCCTCGGCCGGCCTCCTCCGGGCCGAGGCGGACGGGCCCCTCATCCATCCCACGGAGAAGCACGTGCCGGTCACCATCACTGCGGTCATCGCATCGGACATCCGGTTTCCTACCTCACTGGCGCTCGACGGGTCCGACGCGATGAACCTCGAGCCCGATTATTCGGCGGCCTATGTCGTCCTCGAGACCGATCATCCGGACGGCCTCGAAGGTCACGGGCTGACATTCACGAGCGGCCGGGGCAACGAGCTGTGTGTCGCGGCGATCGAGGCCCTCGCCCCGCTCGTCGTCGGTCGGACGCTCGAGTCGTTCACGGCGGATCTCGGTGCCTTCTGGTCGCACATCGTGGGCGACAGCCAGCTCCGCTGGGTCGGGCCCGAAAAGGGTGTCATCCACCTCGCCACCGGCGCCATCGTCAACGCCGTGTGGGACCTCTATGCCAAGACCGAGGGCAAGCCGCTCTGGAAGGTCATCGTCGACATGACCCCGGAGGAGCTCGTCCGCTGCATCCCGTTCCGCTACATCACCGATGCCCTGACGCCGGCCGAGGCTCTCGACATCCTGCGCCGCAACGAACCGACCAAGGCGGCCCGCGAGGCCGAGATGCTGGCAACGGGCTACCCGGCCTACACCACCTCGACCGGCTGGCTCGGCTACCCCGACGACAAGGTCCGTCGGCTGGCCCAGGAGGGCGTCGCGGCGGGCTGGACGCATTTCAAGATCAAGGTCGGGCGTGATCTCGAAGAGGACGTCCGGCGGGCACGGATCCTGCGCGACGAGATCGGGCCGGACCGGATCCTCATGGTCGACGCCAACCAGGTCTGGGACGTCGACCAGGCGATCGCCTGGATGGAACGCCTCGCACCATTCCAGCCATGGTGGATCGAGGAGCCGACCAGCCCGGACGACATCCTCGGCCATGCCCGGATCGCCCGCGCGCTCGCCCCGTATGGCATCGGCGTCGCGACCGGCGAGCACTGCCACAATCGGGTGATGTTCAAGCAACTCCTGCAGGCCGAGGCGATCGCGTTCTGCCAGGTGGACGCCTGTCGCCTGGGCGGCGTGAACGAGGTGCTGGCGGTGCTCTTGCTGGCGGCCAAGTTCGGCGTGCCGGTATGTCCCCACGCCGGTGGCGTGGGCCTGTGTGAGTACGTCCAGCACATTGCGATCATCGACTACATCGCGATCAGCGCATCGCTCGCGGATCGCGTCGTCGAGTACGTCGATCACCTCCACGAGCACTTCGTCGACCCGGTCGTCGTCGTCTCGGGGCGCTACCAGGCGCCGGCCGCGCCCGGCTACTCGATCGAGATGAGATCCGCCTCGCGGGCCGCCTACGCGTACCCGGACGGCAGTGCCTGGCTTGCGCTGCGCGAAGCAGGGGCTGTCCGGGTTTGAACGTCCTCGAGCGGATCGCCGCCAGCGGAGTGGTCCCGGTCGTCCGGATCGAGCGGGCGGAGGATGCGCCGGCGCTGGCCCGCGCGCTACGGGACGCCGGCCTGGCGTGCATCGAGATCACCTTCCGTTCCGCCGCCGCCGCGGAATCGATCCGCGCGATCCGGACCGAGGTTCCCGACGTGCTGGTCGGGGCGGGAACCGTCATCTCGCGGGCCCAGCTCGACGAGGCCCTCGCGGCAGGCGCGGAGTTCATCGTGAGCCCCGGTCTGCAGGTAGACGTGGTCCGGGCGTGTCAGGCTGGAGGCACACCGGTCCTGCCCGGAGTCTTCACGCCCACGGAGGTGATCCAGGCGATGGACCTCGGCCTGTCTGTCGTGAAGCTCTTCCCCGCCTCATCGGCAGGCGGGCCGGCATATCTGCGCACGTTGGGCGGCCCGTTCCCGGGGCTGCGTTTCGTGCCGACCGGCGGGATCGAGGCAGCGGACCTGGCAGCGTATCTCGGGGTGCCATCGGTCCTGGCGGTGGGTGGCAGCTGGATGGTCCGTCCGGGGCTGCTTCTCGAACGAGACTGGCCTGCGGTCGGTCGGCTGGCCCACGAGGCGAGTGAGGTCGTCCGGACCGTGCGCCCTCCGGCGCCCTGATGGCATTGACAGTGCGTCCGCCGTCGGACACGCGTTGGGACCTGGTGGCATTGGGCGAAGTGATGCTGCGCCTGGATCCGGGTGACGAGCGGATCCAGAGCGCCCGTCAGTTCAGGGCGTGGGAAGGCGGCGGCGAATACAACGTCGCCCGTGGCCTGAGTCGCTGCTTCGGCTCGTCGACCACCATCGTGACGGCCTTCGCAGACAACCCGGTCGGCCGGTTGATCGAAGACCTCATCCGACAGGGCGGCGTGGATCGCTCGCACATCCGCTGGGTCCCGTACGACGGGATGGGCCGCACGGTCCGCAACGGCCTGAACTTCACGGAGCGCGGCTTTGGCGTGCGCGCGGCGGTCGGAAGCTCGGACCGGGCCAACACGGCGGCGTCCCAGCTGACCGCCGAGGACGTGGATTGGGAGGCGATCTTCGGCGCTGAAGGCGCGCGCTGGTTCCATACGGGCGGGATCTTCGCGGCACTTTCGGACACCACCCCGGGCGTGATCGCGGCGGCGATCGAGGCGGCGCACCGGCACGGCACGGTCGTCTCATTCGACCTCAACTACCGCGACTCGTTGTGGCGCGGCCGAGGCGGTGGTCCCGCCGCCCAGCGGGTCCTTGCCGCGATCGTCGCATCGGTCGATGTGCTCATCGGCAACGAGGAGGACTTCGTCGCCGCACTCGGCCTCGACGTCTCCGGCACGGACGGGTCGTTCGACCAGCTCGATTCGGAGGCCTACGCGGCGATGCTCGCGGTCGCCGCGACGCGTTTCCCGAACCTGAAGGCGATCGCGGTCACCCTTCGGGTCGCCCGGACGGCCAATCGCAACGACTGGGGTGCCCTGCTCTGGTCGGATGGGGTCGTCTACCCAGCGACCACCCGGCGCGACCTCGATATCCTCGATCGCATCGGCGGTGGAGACTCATTCGCATCGGGCCTCATCCACGGCTGGCTCGCCGGCCATCCGCCGCAGGTCGCCGTCGAATACGGAGCCGCGCACGGCGCCCTGGCGATGACGACCCCGGGCGACACGTCGATGGCGACGCAAGCCGAGGTCGAGGCGCTCATGGCAGGTGCCGGCGCCCGAGTCCGCCGATGAACCGGCCGGCCCTCGTGCTCACCGGCGTCGACAGCTTCATCGTGGAACAGCGACCGCCGGCGGAGCCTACCGGCGACGCAGTCGCCATCGACGTCGATCTGGTGGGCCTGTGTGGGACCGACCTGCACATCGTCGAAGGCTCCCATCCCCGGGCTCGTTTCCCGCTCGTCCTCGGACATGAACTGGTCGGTCGAGCGACGGCGGGGCATCTGGCAGGGCGGGCGGTCGTGGTCGATCCGCTCATCGCCTGCGGCGACTGCTCGGCCTGCCGCCTTGGCGAGCGACACGTATGCGCCAACCTGCGCCTGATCGGCATCGATCGGGATGGCGGGCTGAGTGGGCGGGTCGTCGTGGACTCGGAGCGGGTGCACGCGGTGCCGGCCGGACTCGATCCGGTGGTGGCCGCCCTGGCAGAGCCGCTGGGGGTCGCCGTCCACGCAACCCGTCGCGCACACGTCGGGGTCGGCGACACGATCGTGATCATGGGCGCAGGACCGATCGGGCTCCTGCTGGCGTTCGCAGCGCGACACGTCGGGGCGGCCACGATCCTCATCGGCGAGACTGCCCCGGCCCGGCGGACGTTCGCCGAGTCGCTCGGTTTCGACACGCTTGACACGGTGGATCCGTTCGGCGACCTCGAGCGGCACACGTCGGGCCGCCTGGCTGACGTCGCGTTCGACGCTGCCGCGGTGCCAGCCGTCGCCGCACTCTTGCCTCGGCTCGTCCGGCCGGCCGGGCGCATCGGCCTCGTCGGCACCTACGCGCGGCCCGTCGAGCTCGACCTCCAGGCCATCCTGTTCAAGGAACTGACCGTGCTCGGCAATCGGGTCTACCAGCCGGCCGACATCGACGCCGCACTCCGGATGCTGGCGGACGACCCGGCGGCGTTCAGACCGCTGATCAGCGAAGTCGTTGGGCTCGATGAGGCGCCGGCGGCGTTCGCGCGGTTGCGCGCGGGCGAAGGAGTCAAGTACCTCGTTGCGACGGGTGGGCACTGATGCGCGCCCTGGTCAAGACGACCCGCGGTGTCGGCCACCTCGCGTTACAGGAACGGCCGGAACCCGAGGCAGTGGCGGGCTGGGTGAAGATCGCCGTCCGGTACGCTGGGATCTGCGGGACCGATCTGCACATCGTCCAGGACGAGTTCCCGTACTGGCCGCCGGTCACCCTCGGCCACGAGTTCACGGGGACCGTGGTCGAGCTCGGTGGCGGCGTCGATCAGGCCTGGCTTGGAGCACGAGTCGTCAGCGAACCGCACTCCCTGGCCTGCGGCACCTGCCACCTGTGCCGCCGTGGCTTCGCGGAGCTGTGTGCCAGCAAGCGTTCGCCCGGCTGGGGGATCGACGGCGCATTCGCCGACCGGCTGACGATGCCGGTGCATCTCCTCCACCGTGTCCCGGCCGGGTTGCCCGACCGAGTCGCGGCCCTGGCCGAGCCGATGGCCGTTTCGGTCACCGCCCTCGCGCGGACCGGCGTCGAGGCCGGCGACGTCGTCCTTATCGTGGGCCCCGGGCCGGTCGGCATCCTGCTCGCGGCCGGTGCGCTCGCGATGGGTGCCGCGACCGTCGTCGTGGCCGGCCGGCGGGATTCGGACCGCCTCCGGTTCGCAGGGACCGTCGGAGCGCTGACGGTCCTGGACGACTCGGCGGTCGAGCTCATCCAGGACCAGACCGCCGGCCGCGGGGCAGACCTGGTCATCGACGCGACCGGAACCACCGAGGCGATCGACCTTGCGCTCAGAGCGGTTCGGCGCCGAGGTAGGTTCGCGGCGGTGGGGATGAGCGGCCAGCCGGTCGTCAGGGTGCCATGGGATCTGGCCGTCTCGCGGGCCGTCGATGCGACCTTCTCGATGAGCTCGAACGGCACGGCGTGGGCGCCGGCGATCACCATCCTCGAGCGAACCCCGCAGCTCGAAGGCATGAGCACCGTCTTCCCGCTCGGCGACTGGGAGGCCGCGTTCGAGGCTGTCCGCGAGCGGACGGTCATCAAGGCGCTCCTCGACCCGACGACCGGCGCCGGGCGATGACAGCGGCGGGCACGATCCTCATCACCGATTGCGACCATCCATCGACCGAGATCGAACGGGCCATGGTCGAGGCAGCCGGGTTCGGGCTCGAGGTTGCCGAATGCCGCACCGCGGCCGACGTCATCGCCGCGGGCACGACCAGCGCGGCGGCCGGGCTGATCGTCCAATACG
Organism: uncultured Chloroflexia bacterium; assembly: GCA_963813335.1. Lineage (GTDB taxonomy): Bacteria > Chloroflexota > Limnocylindria > Limnocylindrales > CSP1-4 > SPCO01. The sequence continues at coordinate 1,260,260 of CAWEYL010000001.1, read as the reverse complement.
CACCCATCACCGGGGAGGTGTTGCGCGCCCTGCCGGCCTGTCGGGTCGTGGGCCGGTACGGTGTCGGACTCGATACGATCGACCTCGAGACCGCCGCGTCGCTGGACATCCGGGTCGTCAACGTGCCGGACTACTGCACGGACGAGGTCGCCGACCATGCCCTGGGACTGATCCTGGCCCTGACCCGTGGGATCGTTCCGCTCGACCGAGGTGTCCAGGCCGGCATCTGGGACTTCCGCCTGGCGGGGCGCGTTCGCCGCCCATCGAGTCAGCAGGTGGGCGTGGTCGGGCTCGGTCGGATCGGCTCGGCGTTCGCACGGCGTGCGCGGGCGCTCGGCTACACGGTGGTCGGCTCGGATCCGCTGGGACCACGCGCCTCGGATGTGGAGGTCGTCGAACTCGACGACCTGCTTGCGACGAGCGACATCGTCAGCATCCATGCTCCGCTCCACGCCTCGACCCGCCATCTCATCGACGCGCGAACGCTGGCGCTGATGCGTCCCACGGCCATCCTGGTCAACACCAGCCGAGGCGGCCTGGTCGACCACGATGCCCTCGTCGACGCCCTGCGGTCAGGTCGTCTGGCGGGGGCGGCCCTCGACGTGCTCGAGCACGAGCCGATCCCGGCAGACGACCCATTGATCGGGCTCCCGAACGTGGTCCTGACGCCACACGCCGCGTTCTACAGCGAGGAATCCCTGGTCGAGATGAAACAGAAGGTCACCCAGCGGGTATTGGCACTCCTCGCCGACGGGGCCGGGTGAAACGTCCGGTCAGAGATCGCACGCTATCGAAGGATGGCGATCCGGCGAATCAGGTGAACGTCGCGGCATCGCGTGGCTCCTTCTTGGAGTCCATGCCCTTGCTCTTGCCGCACGAAACCACCAGATGTGGTGTGGGGTGTTCCATGGATCGCTACCCGTGGGGCAGCTGGCTGGCGAGGAAGGATTCGAACCTTCGATCTCCTGATCCAGAGTCAGGCGCCTTACCGCTTGGCCACTCGCCAGTGGAGCGGCGGCGATGATACCGCATGCCGCTCGGCGGCAGGTCCGGGGCCGGTCGTCCTCAATCGCCCGGACGGCGGCGGCGGGCCGTGGATGCCAGGGCGCCGATGCCCGCCATCGTCGTGACGACGATGATCATCGCCAGCCCGAACAGCCGTGATGGGACCGGACCGAGCGGGGTCTGCAGCACCGGATCGGCGTCGGTCGCGGGCATGGGGGCGGTGACGGTGATCGTCAGCGTCGCCTGGTCGCACAATGTGGGTTCGTTCGGGCTGCAGATCTGGTACACGACCTGGTCCGTCCCGCTGAAGCCGGCGTTCGGGGTATAGATGATCGACCCGATCGTCGCCGTCCCGTGCGCCGGTCCGGAGACGATCTCGGGATCGCCTGCGTCGCCGATGTCGTTCGCCTGGACGTCGACCTCCACCGTCTTGCCGTCGCTCGTCAGCCCGGTGTCGGGAACGGCGACCGGATAGACCGAGATCGTCACCGTGCCCGTGTCACAGGCGGGCGGCGCGAAGTCGTCGCAGCCCTGGATCGTGAAGGTGTCGTCGCCCGTGTACGTGCCGGTCGGTGTGTAGGTGAAAGATCCATCGGCGGCGACCGTCGCGGTCCCGTGGGTCGGAGCGACCGTGATCGTCAGGGTCACGGTCTGGCCTGGATCCGGGTCGGTGACGGAGACCGAGCCATCCACGGCGGTGGTCGCCGTCGTGGTGGTCGTTGCGTCCCCGATGGCCGGAGTGGTGTTCCCGACCGTGAAGGTGCCTTGGATATACGTGATGGTGTAATTCGCGAGGCCCGCCCCGGTCGCCGCCGAGATGTCGATCGGGTAGGTGCCTGGTGCGGCAGCGGCCGCGGCGCCAAGGCTCGTCAGCGTCGCCGAGACCACGCTATCGCCGCCGGCGAGCCCGGCGACGGAGAACTCGATCCCGTTGAAGGTGAAGGGCAGCCCGGACGACTTCGACTGGTCGTCCGCCGTGATCGTCAGGGGGGCGGGGTCGACCGTCAGGGCGCCGTCGACGTAGGTGATCGCGTAGTTGCCCAGGCCGCTGCCGACGGCTGCGGACGGGGTGATGGCATACGGGCTGCCGGCCACGGTGGCGGCCGCGGCCGCGCCGGGCGAGGCCAGGGTCACGCCCGTGACCGTGTCGGTCCCAAGCAGCCCGCTCACGGTGAACTCGGTCCCGGCGAACACGACTGCCTGGCCGTACGTCTTGGTCCGGTCGTCCGCGGTCACGACCAGGGCCGCCGGAGTGATCTCGGTGTCGACCGTGCCGGCAGCGGGCGCGTAGTTGCCCGCCGGGTCGCTGAACGTCCACGGGTCGGTCGAGGCCCCGACCGCGGTGTGCGTCGTGGCCGACACGTCGAGGCCGGCCGAGAGGTCCTCGCCGAAGACGCCGGTGGCGGTGCCCGTGGCGGCATGGGGGAGCCCGTCGTAGACGACCGTGTAGCCGGTCACGGCGATGACCGCCGTCGCCGGCATCACCGTCAGGGCGCCGTCCACATAGGTGATCGCGTAGTTGCCCATGCCGCTCCCGACGGCTGCTGACGGGGTGATGGCATACGGGCTGCCGGCCACGGTGGCGGCCGCGGCCGCGCCGGGCGAGGCCAGGGTCACGCCCGTGACCGTGTCGGTCCCAAGCAGCCCGCTCACGGTGAACTCGGTCCCGGCGAACACGACTGCCTGGCCGTACGTCTTGGTCCGGTCGTCCGCGGTCACGACCAGGGCCGCCGGAGTCACGTCGAGCTCGCCGTCGACGTAGGTGATGGCGTAGTTGCCCAGGCCGCTGCCGACGGCTGCGGACGGGGTGATGGCATACGGGCTGCCGGCCACGGTGGCGGCCGCGGCCGCGCCGGGCGAGGCCAGGGTCACGCTGGTCACGGTGTCGCCGTTCAGCAGCCCGCTGGCGGTGAACTCGGTCCCGGCGAACACGACTGCCTGGCCGTACGTCTTGGTCCGGTCGTCCGCGGTCACGACCAGGGCCGCCGGAGTCACGTCGAACGATGCACTCGTGGTGCCGACGAGGCCGGCGCTGGTCGCGTCCAGCGTGAAGGTGCCGACCTGGTCAGCGATCAGCCCGGTGAACGTCGCCACGCCGTTGACCACCACGACGGTCACAGGTTCGACCTGCAACGCGCCCGCTGGCGCCGGGCTCAACGTGATCGACCCAGCGCGCTCGGAGACGACCAGGCCGTTGTCATCGAGGATGGCGACCGTCACGGTCGGACTGATCCCACTCCCGTAGACCGTGTCGGTCGGCTGCTGCTGGAAGGCCAGGTGTGTCGCCCGATCCCAGGTGACCGTGTGGTCCGCGGAGGTCGAGGCGAGGTTGGCGTTGCCAGCGAGGTCGATGGCGACCCCGGCACCGAGGGTGGCCACGACGGTGCCCGAGCTGGTCATCCCGGTGACCGCCACGTTGTAGGTGGTCGGGCCGCCGGTGACCGTGCCGACGAGGGCGCCGCCGGCCGTGCTGCCGGCGAACGACACGTCCCCGGTGGCGAAGCCGGTGACCGCCTCGCTGAACACGACCCTGAAGTTGATCGTCGCCCCGTTGGTCGGGTCGGCCTGCCCCACGGCCTGGTTGATGGTGACGGTCGGGGGGACGACATCCCAGGTCACCCTGTTGTCCGTGGAGCTCGAGGCGGTGTTGTTGTTGCCGGCGAGGTCGGTCGCCCGGGCCGCCGCGATGGTGGCCACGACCGTGCCCGAGGTGGTCATCCCCGTGACCGCCACGTTGTAGGTGGTCGGGCCGCCGGTGACCGTGCCGGTCTTGACCCCGCCCGACGAACCGCCGACAGTCACGTCTCCGGTGGCGAAGCCGCTGACCGGCTCGCTGAACACGACCGTGAAGTCGATCGGGCTCGCGTTGGTCGGGTCAGCCTGCGCGGCGGCCTGGTCGATGGTCACCGTCGGGGAAGTCCGATCGACGGTGACAGTCGGCCCGACGGTGAGCGCATTGGCGTTGCCCGCGACGTCGGTGACCGCGGCCGCCCGGAGCCGCAGGATCACGGTCCCCTGGGAGCAGGTGGTCAGTGTCACCCTGTGGGCCGAACCCGAGCCAGCCGGGGCGCCCACCACGCAACCGGTTGCGGTCCCGACATTCGAGAAGTCGTTCGCAGCCAACCCCGCGACGGTCTCGCTGGAGGACACGTCGAAGACGAGGCTCGCGGCACGAGTGATGTCGTCCCCGTTCGAGACCCCGGTGTCCGAGGCCGCCCGGAGATCGATGGTCACCGTCGGGGCGACGTCGTCCCAGGTGACCGTGTGGTCCGCCGAGGTCGAGGCGAGGTTGGCGTTGCCAGCGAGGTCGACCGCGCGGGCGGCCGGGATGGTGGCCACGACGGTGCCCGAGCTGGTCATCCCGGTGACCGCCACGTTGTAGGTGGTCGGGCCGCCGGTGACCGTGCCGACGAGGGCGCCGCCGGCCGTGCTGCCGGCGAACGACACGTCCCCGGTGGCGAAGCCGGTGACCGCCTCGCTGAACACGACCCTGAAGTTGATCGTCGCCCCGTTGGTCGGGTCGGCCTGCCCCACGGCCTGGTTGATGGTGACGGTCGGGGGGACGTTGTCGAGCGCACGAGCGCGCGTGAACCGGGCGCTCCGGCCGGCGCCGCAGGCATCGCCGTTGTAGGCGTACAGGTACAGGTTGTAGACCCCGGCCGCTGCCGGTGCTGTGACGGTGATGGTCTCGGAGAAGGTGCCCGGACCATCGTGATTCGCGTGGTCGACGCAGGTCATGGCCGCTACTGCGGGTGCCGCGGTGGCCAAGGCCCAGCGCGACGAGTTCCAGTCGTTGGCGGTCCCGATGCCTGTCGTGGTCACCCGCATCACGAGGGTGATCGAGGCACCCGGAGCGACCGTGATGGGTGTCGTCGAGCCGTTCAGCGTGGTCGTTCCATTCACGGTGGCGGACGCGATCGAATACGGACCCACGAACGGCCCACCGCTGCCGATCGGGGTGGCCCCGACCGGCTGGACGAAGTCGGTGCCGGTGTCGGCCGCGGCGCGGGCCAGGTTGAGCCGGCCGTTGCCGGTCTGGGCCACCGAGCCGACCGCGTCGGCGGTCCGCGCCAGGCGGGACACGATCACGCCGTTGGAGGCAGCCGGGTCGATGGCGCGCAGCAGGGCCGCCGCGGCCGCGACCTCGGCCGCCGACGCCGACGTGCCGCTGACGCTGGTGGAGCCGCCGCCCGGGAGCAGCGTCGTGATGTCGGTCCCGGGGGCGGCCAGGAACACGCTGTCGCCGGCGTTCGACGACGGGTCCAGCGTGTCGAAGCGGTCCGTGTTGGCTACGCCGACGACCCCGCGGTCGCCGGCCGGGAAGGTGGCCGTCTGCGAGCCGTCGTTGCCGGCCGCCGCGACGACCACGACGTCGTTCGCCCAGGCGTAGTCGATGGCGGCCTGCAGGCCGGTCGAGAAGCCCGGGTTGCTGAAGGACATGTTGATGACGTCGGCGCCGTGGTCGACGGCCCAGACGATGCCCGCGATGATGTCGCTGTCCTGGCCCAGGCCGTCCGCCCCGAGGACGGTGACCGGCATGACCCGCACGCCGTCGAAGCCGATGCCGGCGATGCCCGTGCCGTTGCCGGTCGCAGCGGCGATGATCCCGGCCATCGCGGTGCCGTGGCCGTTGGGGTCGCTCCGGCCGTCCGAGCCGTCGAGGATGCTGGTGCCGGCCACGAGCTGGCCGGCGAGGTCGGGCGTGGCGCCGTCGACGCCGGTGTCGAGGACCGCGACGACCGCCGACCCCGACGGGTGCACGGCGCCGTAGACCTGGTCCCAGCCGATGCGTGGCCAGCGACCACTGGTCGTCGTAGCGGGTGTCGTTGGGGGTCGCCTCGGCGGCGCGGACGTGGTCCGCTTCGACGCGCGTGACGTTGCCGTCGGCGCGGAGCGTGGCGACCGTGTCGGAGCCGCGAGCGGCCTCGATGACCTGCATCCGCAGGACCGGGATCGAGTCGACCGCAATGGCGCCGGCGGCGGCCAGGCTGGCGGCCTGGGCACTGGCCGAGGTGCCCGGGGCGAAGGCCACGATGAAGGTGTCGATGGCGGGCACCGGCGTGGCCGCGGGGATCGGCTCGGCGGTGGGCTCGGCGCTAGGTTCGACGGAGGGCTCGACCGAGGGCTCGGAGGTGGGCTCTGCGGTCGGCTCGGAGGTGGGCTCGGGCGTGGGCTCGGCGGTCGGTTCCGGCGTGGACTCGGCCGTGGGCGCAGCGGTGGGTTCGGCGCTCGGTTCGACTGACGGTTCGGCGGTGGGTTCCGCCGTCGCTGACGCGGACTGCGCCGCGGCGGGCAGGTTGCCCGAGTTCGCGGCCAGCCCGGCGCTGGGGGTGATCAGCCATGAGACGACCGCGACGACCTGGCAGAGCACCAGGAACGGGGACGCGGTGGACCGGCTACGTCCGGGCATTCTCCCCTCGGCGGCGATGCATCGCCTCTCTAAGTACTGCCCCCGAGGACCTGACAGTACGCCACCGGATGGCCGTCGACCGTCACCCGACCGTACTACCCGCGAGTGGGACCGGAGCCCATCGCGGCGAACGCTGCTACCCTGCGCCCGTGACAGACGACGCCGCGGACACCGTCACGTCCGCCACGCCGGGCCGACGCTCGCGCTACGTCCCCGCCATCCTCGACGCCATCGTCCCCGGCCTCGGCCACCTGGTGGCCGGCCGGCGGCTGCTCGGCGCCATCTTCCTGGCCCCGACGCTGCTCGCCGTCGTCGCCGCGGTCTTCATCGTCCTGACGACGTCTGGCCCGCGGCTGGTCGCGACCCTCCTCGAATCGGAGGTCATCTGGGGCCTGCTGGCCTTCCAGGGCGTCCTGCTCGTGTGGCGGCTGCTGGCGGTCGGGTCGAGCCTGATGGCACGCGGGCTGCCGCGACTCGGGCGGGGCGACATCCTGCCGATCTTCCTGCTCCTGTTCCTGATCATCGCTCCGCAGGCCTACGCGGGGTACGCGACCGAGGTCGCCCGCGAGACGGCGGACGAGGTGTTCGTCGAACCATCGCCGACGGCCATCCTGCCGTCGCAGCAGCCGGAGCCCGATCCCAGCAATCTCATCCCCGCCGCGCCGTCCCCATCTGGCTCGCCGAGCGCGTCGCCCTCGCCCACACCGGTCCCGCTGGACCCGCGGATCACCGGCGTCATCGTCGGCGTCGACGCCGGGGTCGGGCGCAACACGTACGGGACCGACACGATGATCGTCGTCTCGATGGACCCGGCGACCGATACCGTGTCGATGGTGTCCGTGCCGCGCGACATGGTGGATGTGCCGCTCGCCGATGGGCGCACGTTCCGCGGCAAGATCAACGGGCTCGTCTCGTACGTCCGAAACCACCCGAAGCAGTTCCCGAACAACGACGGGACCGGGTTCGACGTGCTGATGGGCGCGCTCGGCAAGCTGCTCGGGGTCAAGATCGACTACTACGCGGCGGTCACCCTCGGTGGCTTCGTCCAGGTCGTCAATACCCTCGGCGGGGTGGACGTGAACGTCGCCCACGCCTTCTGCGACCCGCGCTACGACGAGTACGGGTTCACGCACGGGTTCTCGATCACCGCCGGCAAGCACCATCTCACGGGGAACCAGGCGCTCGCCTATGCACGCGTCCGCAAGGCCGCCGGCGAGAGCGACTTCACGCGGGCCGCCCGCCAGCAGGAGGTCCTCTCGGGCATCCGCGACCGGGTGGTCAAGGGCGGCTTCATCAACGACCCGATCGGCCTGCTCAAGGCGGTCGGCCAGACCGTCACGACCAACGTCCCCCGCAAGCTGCTGCCCGACCTGGCCGACGCGGCCGTCAAGATCGGCCGCGACGGGACGTACCGGGCGGTGATCGGCCATCCGCTGGTGTCGTCGGGCAGGAACGATCCTCGCGGCTCGATCCTGATCCCGAACCTCAAGGCGATCCGGGCGCTCGCCGCGGATCTCTTCCCGACCGACGGCTCGCTGCCCAAGAAGACCTACGCGGTCCCGAAGGGAGCGGCGAAGACCACCGGCGGCAGCGGCGTGAGCGGCTGCGGCGCGAGGCCGACGGCCAGGCCGACCGCGAAGCCCACGGCCAAGCCCACGACGAAGCCCACGACGAAGCCGACCCCCACGCCGTCGCTGCCGGCGGACCCGACCCCGAGCGTCGCGCCCTAGACGCCCGCCGCGGCGGCCCAGCGGCCGCCGGTACGTTCGGGGGAGTGGCCGATGGCGGGCGCCCCGTCGTACGCTTCCCGCTGTCATGCCGTTCCGCCCGACCATCGCCGGGCCTCGTGCCCGCTCCCATGGCCGCTCGTCGGCTGCGTCGCTGTTCGCCCTCGCGATCGTCGTCGCGCTCGCGACCGGGTTCGCCGCCAGCGCCGCGGCGGCCCCGGCGCTGCCCACCTGCAAGGTCGCCGACACGCTCACCAAGCAGCGCTCGCTGGGGCAGTGGCAGCGGACGGTCCTCGACTCCGCGCTCCGGCTGGGTTCGGGCTACAGCCCGACCGACCTCAGGAACACCTCGACGGCCGGCCTCAACAGCGGCCAGTACGTCCGGGGCTTCGTCATCGCCGACCTCGCCGCACTGGCGTCGGCGGCACGGGCGGCCGGTGCGCGTCTCGTCGTGCAGTCGGGGTACCGCAGCTACACCACCCAGAAGTCGACGTTCGCCTACTGGGTGCGCGTCCATGGCTACGCATACGCGCTCAAGGAGAGCGCCCGGGCGGGGCACAGCGAGCACCAGATGGGCACGTCGATCGACTTCCGCGCCTACGGCGGCTCGATCCCATGGGATTGGACCGACTGGGGGCTCAGCAAGCAGGGCAAGTGGCTCGCCGCGAACGCCTGGAAGTACGGCTTCGTCATGAGCTACCCGAAGGGCAAGACGACCCGCACGTGCTACATGTACGAGCCGTGGCACTACCGCTACGTCGGGCGGGACGTCGCCGCGAAGGTCCGCGCCAGCGGGCTCACGCTGCGCGAGTACCTGTGGCGCCAGCAGGAATGGCCGGCCCCGACGCCGACACCTACCCCGACCCCCACGCCCACTCCGACGCCCACTCCGACCCCGACCCCGACGCCGCCCGCCGAGGGTTAGGCCCGGCAGGGATCAGCGGATCGTGACGGTGCCCGAGCCGGTCAGCGCGGCGTGGTTGGCACTCGTCCGCGACTCGACGACCGCCGGCTCCCACGTGTAGGTCCCTGGCGTGATGACCCGGGCCACGTAGCGCAGGGCGGCGACGTGGTCGTTGGTCTGGTTGTCGGCGCAGAACGACACGCGCTGTCCCGTCTGGTCGAACGGGATCGTGATGCCTGCCGGCAGCTCCTCGCCGTTCTCGTACGCGACGCTCTCGGTGTCGCCGACCGCGACCAGCCCAGACGGCACGAGCTCGGTGACTAGGTGGCAGCCCATCGGGGCCTGCTTCCCGAACTTGACCTTGAGGTCCACGGTGACGAGGTCGCCGGACCCGACGGTGCCGCTCGGGCGCACCGAGCGCGTGACGGTGATGTCCGGGTCGCGCTCGATGGTGGAAGCCTTGACCGGCTCGCGCCAGTCCGTCGCCACGCCGATCGACCCGGTCAGTCGCTCGATGGCGAGCGACTTGAGCTGGGTTGCGGTGACGACCATCGAGAACGTCTCGCCCGGCTTGAGATCGACGACCGTGCGCGTCCCGCCGACCGTGTAGGCGAAGCTGGCGGCGCGCGGCGGCAGGCGTTCGAGGAGTCGTTCGACGTACCCGATGGCATGGAGGTCGACCACCAGGTCGGGCATGGGGTTCGCCTCGACATAGGCCCAGAACGCCGGCGCGAGGGGCTCGCCCGTGGCCGCGGCCAGGATCGCCATCATCGCTGTGCCCTCGACGCCGTCGGCGACGGTCGTGCCGACCCGCAGCCGGGCCCATCCCGCCTGCTGCTCGCCGTAGCCGGTGATCAGCGAGTCGGCGATGGTCCGGGCCGTCTTCGCGTCGCCCAGGGCGGCCGCACCCAGGCCGAGCATCAGCCGTTCACGGATCGTCAGGCCGTCGTCGGCTGCCGCCGCCTGGATCTCGGGCAGGACCGTGGCGTGGAGGCCCGCCAGCCCGGCCAGCGCGTAGATGACGCGTTCACGGGTCGATGCCTGGTTGGAACGGATATCGGAGAAGTACTGCCGGAGGGAATCCTTGGAGAACTCTTCGGGGCCCGTGAGGGCCGCGAGCGCCGAGACCTGGAGGTCGCTGCCGCCTGCCGGGACGAGCGAGATGCCGCCGTCCTCCTGCTGGTAGCGGGTGCCGTCGAAGTTGCCCGCGGGGATCTCCCCCTCGGACTCGCCGAACCGGTCGGTCAGCAGGCCCCTCGCCGCGGCGGCGGCCAATGCGCGCTCGAGGCGGACGCCGTCTCCGGCCGCCAGGTCGGTCACGAGCGGCAGGTATCGACCCGCGGAGCTGTCGGAGACGACCACCCTCGTCAGCCCAGTGCCGCCATCGGGGCGGACCGTGCCGGTCAGGTCGACGTAGGACGTCCTGGTCGTGGCCAGGCGCGACCGCACGACCGTGAAGGTGCGGACCAGCCGGTCCGTGCGGGCGGACGCACCACTCCCATACGTCGCGACGATCGTCACGGAGTGCTGGCCGAGGGTCAGTGCGGGCAGCCGGATCGGGACATCGCTGAAGGCGGACGCCGTGACCGGAGCGCCCTTGAGCCCAAGGCTCTGCGAGATCACGGAGATCTTCACCTTGGCCGCCGGCGTGAGCGCGGTCCCGAATGCGCGGGCGATGATCGTGGGGCGGTCGGTGACGAGATACTCAGGCGCGATCGTGGCATCGACGAAGAAGGGCAGCCCGACGGCGACCTCGGTCGACCCGGTCCCGGCCTTGACGTCGGCGCTGAAGGCCGATCCGAGGATCCGCCAGGACGTCAGGTCGTCCGAGAGGCGGAACGATGCCGAGGCTCGGCCATCCGCGCCGGTGACGACCGTCCTGAACAGCAGGCTGTCGCGGAACTGGTCCCGGAAGTCGTCCCCACCGCCGCCGCCGGTGGTGTCCCCACCTCCGTATTCATCAAGCGGCGGCCCGCGATGCGACGTGTAGCTGGCGATGATCCCCGAGTCGAGGGAGGTGTAGATATCGATCAGCGGTTCGTCGAGCTGGGCGCCTCCCAGGACGAACAGCTTCTCGTCGATCGCCCGGAGGACGACGGCCGCGGCGATCGGCTTTCCGACCGCGTTCGTCGTGCGCACGGTGACCGTCACCTGGTCGCGCGGGCTGTAACGCGCCTTGTCCGTGCTCAGCTGGACATCGATGCGGCGATCCTGGGTCCGGAACGACGCCGAGTACGTGGCCGAGGTGTAGGCCGAGCCGGTGAACCGGACGCCCGTGACGAGCATGTTCGGGACCGCCCAGGACTCGAATGCGCCGACGTAGCGGGGGGACCGCTGGACGACCACGTCGCGGAGCCCGAGCTGGGTCAGGTGGAAGAGGTACCGGCTCGTCTTGTCGGCCGGGTGCGCCGGATCCCGCAGCGTGAGGTCGACCGGGGTGCCGACGCTGTAACCGCCCGTCGGCTCGACGCCAGTCGAGACCAGCATCGGCTCCCGGGATTGGTCGTAGGCGGGCGCCGCGACGTCGCTGGCATAGGTTTCCTGCTCGGTCACGTGGCCGTCGGGGTCGGCGACACTGAGGATCACGCTGTAGTCGTGGTGACCGCTGCCGGCCGGCACCGATGCCGAGAACCGGCCCTTCGCATCCGTGCGGACCCGGACGGATCCGGCAGCGCGCTGCCGCGTCGAGTACTCGTAGACCGGGACGGTCCGCTTCTCGATGAAGTCGTAGTCGGTGCCGATGCGCTTCTTGACCGGGATGAGCTCGATGAACCTGGCAGTCACCGTGGCCCCGGCCACGGGAGCGCCGCGTGGATCGACCTCCCAGGGTGACACGCCTGCTGCCAGATCCCGCTCGAGTCCAGCGCGATCCAGGGTGTTGATGGTGCCGGCGACGCGGACACGGCCGGTGGCGATCCTCGACTCCGCCGTGATCGTTCGGCTGCCGGGGAACACCAGGAACTCGCGCGACGCGCCCTGGATCTGCCCTTCCTCCGCCCGGCGCGGAGCGACGGACACGGATTGCACCTCGCGATCGCTCCGATTCGACGGCTCTTGGAGTCGGGCTGTCGTCCGGACGATCGCTGTGCCGGTCTTGTCGGTCGTCACCGACCGGTCGCCTCCCTGCGAGACGCGGAGCGGGACGCCGGGCACGGGCGAGCCCTCGAAGAACGAGGCCGTGATGGTGGCCTTGATGCGTTCGCCGACCACGTAAGCTCGATGGCCGGTGTCGACCTCGAGTCGGTAGGCCGGCTTGAGGATCCGGCTGACCTGGAAATCGGCCCGGCGGACGACGTCCGTCCCGACGACCAGCTCCAACTCGTACCAGCCCTCCGGCACGTCGGCGAGCGCGATGGATCCACTGAACGTGCCGGTCGACCCGGGTTCCAGGCTGAGCGTCGAGATCGGTGCCCCGCTCGCGATGAACTCCTCGTCCATGGCCTGGAGGCGGACCACGACCTTGGCCGGCACATTGCCGGTGCTCCGGTCGCGGATCATCCCCCACAGGTTCACCGTGTCCGTGCGTCGGTAGATGCTCCGGTCGGTCGCGAACGTCAGCCAGTGGTTTCCGGACCCGCCGTCATATCCACCCTTCCCTTCGGGGCTCGGGTTGGACGCGGGGACGAAGGCAGATCGGCCGCCCTTGGTCACGCTGATGACCTGGACGCAGTCCAGTCCGCAGGTCCGACCCTCGGCAGGCGGCTGCAGGCTCGCCGGGGTCGCGACCGTCAGGACGCCATCGGCGTCGGTCGGCCCGAGATCGGTGCCAGGGCCGGCCACCGCGGCCGTCGCCGCGACGAGCGGGCCGCCCGTGGCGAGGTCGTTCGTCCAGAGGAGGGTCTTCGTGTCGGTGACCAGCAGGTACGAGGCGATGTCGGTCACCTGGAGGATGGCCTGGATCGGATATCGCGCCGACGGATGCTCGACGACGTACCAGCCCGCCGGCAGTGGCTCCGGCAGGGCGGTCCACAGAAGGCCGCCGGAGTCCTTCGGACGGTCGGCGAACCGCGCATCGAGCGACAAGACCTTCGTCAGCGGGCCGGTGTCGATCGGGTGCTCGTTGGACCAGTTGGCCCATGCGGGGAACGCCACGAGCTGGCGGTAGCCGGCGATCGCGGCATCGAGCGATCCGAGACGATAGATGTCCAGCTGGGCCGACTTGGGTGGCGCCGTGTCCTCGTCGGAGCTCGACCACATCGAGATGATCGGTCGGCTGCTCGTGCCCGATTCGAACAGGGGGTCCGCGAATTCGAAGGTGGTGCCCGTCACGCCCGATCCGCTCTTGTCGGTCTCGAACTGGAATTGGAGGTCGTCCGCCATCGGCTTCCCGCCGGACCCGGCGGTGATGCCGCGGGCGACGGTCACTGTGTAGATGGTGCCGGGCTTGAGGGCGTCCGGGATGAAGGCGAGGACGCGGCCATGCTGCTCGAACCGGCCGGCCGTCTTCGGCGAGATGGTCACGTGCGAGGCGGCGTCGGTGACGCCGTCCTGGTCGAACGTGATCTCGATGCCCGTGTTCGGCGCCACCGTTGTCTCATGGTCTTCCGGGATCGTGGAAACCACGTGGAGCGGGGCGCTCGTCTGGAAGGCCCACGAGTCCGCGGTCTCGCCGTTGGGGCCGGCGAGCGTGAAGCGATAGACAGTGCCGGCCGCGAGGGGCTCGCTTGGCGTCAGGCGCACGCCGTTGCCGTCGGGCTCCGGTGTCACCGTGAGGGCGACCGCTGGGTCGACCCGGACGCGAGCCGCGAGCTCGGCCGGCGGCGTGCCGTCGAGGCTCGTCAATCGGAAGCTGCCATCGAGCTCGACGGTCGCCGTGTCGGAGCCCTCGGGGACCAGGGCTGCGACGGCGTGCCACTCGCCGGTGGCTGGGGTCGCTTCAGGGGTGCCGGGAGCGCCGGACGCGCCGGGAGCGCCGGGCGACCCGCCCGGGCCGATGGTCTGCCACCCGGAATCGGTCGGGACGTTCGCTGACGGGCTGGCTGCCGCGATCCCGCCGTCGCCTGGGTGCGACCCCCAGACGAGCACGCCGCCGACGAGCGCCACGACGACCGCCGCGGTCGCGACGAGGGCGGCCGGACGGCGGTAGCGGAATGGCAGCAACGGCGTGGGTCGCTTCGGCGCCGGGGCTGCGCTGTCGGCCGGCACCGAGCCGGTGGCGGCCGGCTCGCCGTCCACGATCCGGGATCGCACGGCGGTCGGCGCGTCCTCGAGCGGAAGCGCGGCAAGGCCGCGGGCGTCTGCAGCCAGGCCCTCGTTGAAGACGTGGCACTGGGCACAGCCGGCGAGATGCTCGCGCAGCTCGGCGCGATCCTCGTTCGAGAGCTCGAAGTCGAAGGCCGCCGCCGCCAGTTCGCGGGCTCGCGCGTGATCGGTCATGCGCTCGCCTCCATCGAGATCAGTCGCTCGCGGAGCTGGATCCGGGCGCGACACATCAGGGTCCGCGTGGCGTTCGGACTCCGCCCGATCGCCTCGGCGATCTCGAGTCCGCTGAAACCGCTTGCGGCCATCAGCAGGGCGGTGCGGGCGTCGGCAGCGAGCTCGCCGAGCACGGTCTCCAGGTCCGAGCGACGTTCGCCATCGAGGTAGGTGGGCTCCGGGCCCTGGTCCTCCTCGTGTTCTGCCACCGCGTGGAGCCCGCGCCTGGCCACGGTCGCCCGACGGCCACGCGAGACGGCGAGGTTGGCGACGACCCGATAGAGCCACGCCCGGACGTTGGTGGGCATCCGCCCGGCATCGACCTCGATCATCAGCCGGACGAATGACTCTTGGACGAGGTCCTCGGCCGCATCGCGATCGCGGCACGCGTGCAGCGCGAAGGAGTACAGCTCGCGCTGGTGGTCGTCGTAGATCGCCCCGACGATCTCGTTGCTTCGAGGGGTGGACATGGCCATGGTGGCCGGCAGGACCTCGAGGTCATCCATGCTGAGCACGAGTGCGTTCACGATCGATAGGACGCCTGACCGTGCCATTCATTGCGGATTCGCGGACCCCAGCATCCCTTGGCCCTCGTGACGGTCGTCGGCCGAGCGGCGCGACACACGAGGGGACGCCTGATGGTCAGGGATGTTTCGCTCCCACGACCAAGTGTCGGCTACATGACAAGCGGCCCTCGGGCGATCGGGCCGGAGGCCGCGGCTAGCGGGGAGCGAGGGCCTCGCGCAGCACCGCCGTGAGCTGGTCCCACTCGACCAGGAACGCGTCGTGGCCCTTCGTCGAGCGGATCTCACGGTACCGGCCATCGACGCCGGCGGCGGCCGCCGCGTCGACGAGCGCGCGGACCTGCCGAGGGCCGTACAGGATGTCGTCCTTGATGCCGATCCCGGTCACGGCCGTCCCGGACGCCGCGAGCGCGGAGAACGCGGCACGGACGCCCCCGCGCCCCGCCCCGATGTCGTGGCGGTCCATCGCGCCGGCGAGGATCCGGTAGGTCGCCGGATCGAAGCGCTCGACGAGCTTCGTGCCCTGGTGCTCGAGGTAGCTCACGATCGACGGCCGGCCGTCCGGCTCCAGCGAGCCACCGAAGCGCGCCTCGAAGTCCTCCTCGCTACGGTAGGTGGTCATGGCCAACTGGCGCGCCAGCGCGAGGCCCTCGTCGCCGAGCCGCTCGATGAGCGCGACCTGGAGGTGGTTCCAGGCGACGGCCAGCGGGCCGGTCGCAGCGGGGGCCGCGATCGCCGCGACGTGGTCCACGCTCTCGGGCCGGCCGAGTGCCAGCTCGAGGGCGACCATCCCGCCGAGCGACCCGCCGACCGCGAACGCGAGCCGATCGATCTCGAGCGCGTCGACCAGGCGCCACTGCGCGCGCGCCTGGTCGCGCGTCGTGACCTGTGGGAACGCAGCGCCGTAGGGGTGTCCTGTCGTCGGGTCGGGCGAGGCCGGCCCGCTCGTGCCGTAGCGGCCCCCGAGGAGGTTCGCGCACAGCACGCCGAAGCGCGCCGTGTCGAGGGCCCGGCCATCGCCGATGAGTGGCTCCCACCAGTCGCCGGCCGCGTCGGCTGAGCCGGTGAGCGCGTGGATCACGAGGATCTGGGGCCCGTCCGCCGGGGCAAGCCCGTCGTGGCGGTACGCGACGGCCAGGTCGGGGAGGACGGTCCCGTCGTCGAGCTCGAATGGCCCGAGCCGGGCGGCCTCGAGCCGGCCGGTCCCCGTCGGGAGACCGGCCGGCCGCGTCGTGCGGGCCTCGATCGTCATCCGGCCGCGCCGACGAGAGCCCCCTCGTTCGGGGCCTCGGCGGTCGCCGCTTCGAGGGCCTGGGTCAGGTCGGCGATCAGGTCGTCGACGTGCTCGAGGCCCACGGACAGCCGGATGAGGTCTGGCGTGACCCCGGTCTTGATCTGCTCCTCGGGTTCCAGCTGCGAGTGCGTGGTCGAGGCCGGATGGATGATCAGCGACTTGGCGTCGCCGACGTTCGCGAGCAGCGAGAAGATCTGCACGCTGTCGATGAGACGGCGCCCCGCTTCGACGCCGCCCTTCACCCCGAACGTCACGATCCCGCCGTAGCCGCCCTTGAGGTACTTCACGGCCTGCTTGTGCGACGGGTGCGAGTCGAGCCCCGGGTAGCTGACCCAGGTGACCTCGGGCCTGGTCTCGAGCCACTTCGCGACCGCGAGCGCGTTCTCGCTGTGGCGCGCGATCCGCAACGGCAGGGTCTCGAGCCCCTGCAGGAACAGGAACGCATTGAACGGGCTGAGCGCCGCCCCGATGTCGCGGAGGCCCTGGACGCGCAGCTTCAGGATGAACGCCAGGTTCCCGAACGCCGCGGTGTAGCTGATCCCGTGATAGGACGGATCAGGATCGACGAAGTCCTGCTTGAACCGTTCCGAGGCGGTCCAGTCGAACGTGCCGCCGTCGACGACGACGCCGCCGATGGCGGTCCCGTGGCCGCCGATCCACTTCGTCGCCGAGTGGATGACGATGTCCGCGCCGTGCCTGATCGGCTGGGCGAGGAGCGGGGCGAACGTGTTGTCGACGACGACCGGGACGCCCCGGGCGTGGGCGACATCGGCGATCGAGGCGAGGTCGTGCACGTCAAGCCGCGGATTGCCGATCAGCTCGAGGAAGACCGCCTTGGTCTTCTCGTTGATCGCCCGCCCGAAGGCCGAGGGATCGGAGCCATCGACATAGGTCGTCGTGATGCCGATCTTCGGCAGGGTGTGGGTGAACAGGTTGTAGGTCCCGCCGTACAGCGACGACGAGCTCACGATGTTGTCGCCGGCGCGGGCGAGGTTGAGGATCGACAGGGTCTCCGCCGCCTGGCCCGACGCGACGCCGAGCGCTGCCACGCCGCCCTCGAGCGCGGCGACCCGCTGCTCGAACACGTCCGTGGTCGGGTTCATGATCCGGGTGTAGATGTTCCCGAACTCCTGCAGGCCGAAGAGCCGCGCCGCGTGGGCGGCGTCGTCGAAGACATAGCTCGTCGTGGCATAGATCGGGACGGCTCGGGCATTCGTGGCGGGATCCGGCTTCTGGCCGGAATGGAGCGCCCGCGTCTCCGGGCGGAAGGTGGTGGGATCGAGGTCGGCCATGTCGGGTTCGGTGCCTCCTTGGTGTTCACGGGCAAACAAAAAGACCGCGGCTCCTGCATGGAGTCCGCGGCCCCGGGACCTGGTTCTGTGGTCCCGCTCCTTACGTCATGTCGAACGTGCGCGGGATCTCAGACCCATGCCTTTCGGCGGGGCCGCCTGCGCATACACATGTTCGATCGGACGAAGGTGCTCATGACCGGCCGATAGTGCGCGCCGCAACCATCGCCCGTCAACGTTCGCGACCGAAACGCAACGGTGGCGCCCGCGGCGCGCCGGGCGACTACGATTCGGGGCATGACCGCCATCCCCGCCACCTTCCGCGCCTACGTCGCCGAGAAGGTGGACCGCGACGGCACGGCGGCCGTCGACCGCGGCGTGCGCGACGTGCGCGGATCCGACCTGCCGCCCGGCGAGGTGGAGGTCCGCGTCGAATGGTCGAGCGTCAACTACAAGGACGGCCTGGCCACCCGGGTCGACGGCAAGGTCGCGCGGATCAGCCCGCTCATCCCGGGCATCGACCTGGCCGGCGAGGTGATCGCTGAGCGAGGACCCCTCGATCGCCGTGGGGTCGAAGGTGCTCGCGCACGGCTACGACATCGGCGTGTCGCGCCACGGCGGGTACACGCCGTACCAGCGGGTGCCGGCCGGCTGGGTCGTGCCGCTGGCCGCCGGCCTGTCGTCGCGCGACGCGATGAGCATCGGGACCGCGGGGTTCACCGCGGCGATGTCCGTGGTGGCCCTCGAGGAGCGCGGCCTGACGCCAGCGGGCGGGCCGGTCCTCGTGACCGGCGCCAGCGGCGGCGTGGGCGGCACCGCGCTGGCGATCCTGGCCGAGCGTGGCTACGAGGTCTGGGCGGCCACCGGCAAGCCCGACGAGGCGGCGCGGCTCACGGCCGTTGGCGCGGCCGGGATCCTGACACGGGACGAGGTGACCGCCGAGGGCAAGCCGCTCGAATCGGAGCGCTGGGCCGGGGCCGTCGACGCGGTCGGCGGCGCGACGCTGCCATACGTGCTGCGAACCCTGCGCATCGGCGGGGCCGTGGCGGCCAGCGGCAACGCCGGCGGGCCCGGCGCTCGCGACGACGGTCTTCCCGTTCATCCTCCGCGGCGTGGCCCTGCTCGGGATGGACTCGGTGAACATGGCCATCGACCGGCGCCGCCGGATCTGGGACCGCCTCGCGACCGACCTCCGCCCGCGCGACCTCGGCGTGCACTGCCAGGAAGTCACGCTCGAGACGCTGGACCCGGCGCTCGACGCGATCGTCGCCGGCGAGGCCCGCGGCCGCTGGATCGTGCGGATCGCCGACTAGGCCGGGTCGAGCTCGCTCCGGAGCTGCGCCAGCGCCCGCGTGAATCCGTCCCGGGCGTCGGCCGGGCGGCAGGTCCGGGAACGGGATGCGCGGCGATCGCCTCGTCGAGCGTCATCGAGCCGTCCTGGACTCGGCGCGCCAGCTCCACGAGGGCCCTGAGCGACGCGGCTTGCGACACCGCGAATGCCCGGCCGGCGTGGTCGCCGTGGCCCGGGACCACGACCCCGCTGACGAGCGGGACCAGCGCGTCGGCCGTCGCGGGCCAGTCGAGTGGGTACCCATCGCCGAAGAATGGGACGTTGCCCTGCTCGATGAGGTCGCCGGCGAACAGGACGTCCGCGCCCGGCACATCGATGACGATGTCATGGTCGGTGTGGCCGCGGCCGAGGAATGACAGCTCGACGGCTCGACCGCCGACCTCGATCGTGGCGCGCTCCGCGAACGTCCGGTCGGGCGGGTCGATGACGACCTCCTGGAGGTCGGCGGCGAGGGACGGCTCCTCGCGGGCGATGTTCGCGCGGCGCTGCTCCCCGGTCCGCTCCATGAATGTCACACAGCGCTCATGGCCCCAGATCACCGCAGGCCGGAAGACCCGGTTGCCGTAGGCGTGGTCGAAGTGGCCGTGCGTGTCCACGACGACCGTGACCGGGTCGCGTGTCAGCTGGCGCAGGTCGTCGAGGATCTCGCGCGCCTGCACGTGGGTCGAGCGCGTGTCGATGACGAGCGCCTCGCCGCGCCCGAGGATCACCCCGATGTTCTGGTCGTAGAACGCGTAGCGGCGCACGAACACGCGATCGCCGATCTCGACCCAGCCAGCCGCGACGTCCACGCCCCGATGCTAGCGTCCGCGTCCCATCGCGGCCTCCTCGGTCGCGTACGCTGCGCCGATGCCGTCCATCGTCAGCCACGCCACCGCCGCCGACGGCACGGACCTCCTCGTCCGGCACTGGCCGGCCGATGAAGCCGAGGCCGGGGGCGCCTGGGCGGGCGCGCCGTGGGGCTCGGTGCTGCTCGTCCACGGACTGGGCGAGCACTCGGGACGCTACGAGCACGTCGGCGACCAGCTGAGCGGTGCGGGCCTCGAGACGTGGGCGTACGACCACCGCGGCATGGGCGGCTCCGGCGGGCGGCGCGGCGACGTCGAGCGCTGGTCCCAGTTCCACGACGACCTCGCGGAGCGCCTGGCGGCGGTGCGGGCCGCCGCTCACGGGCGGCCGGTGGTCCTGTACGGCCATTCGCTCGGTGGGCTGATCTGCAGCGGGTATCTCCTGACCGACCGCCCGAAGCCGGATCTCGCGGTCCTGACCGCGCCGGCGCTCGGCTCGGCGGTCCCGGTCTGGAAGCGCTCGCTGGCCGCGCTGATCGCCAGGGTGAGGCCTACCTTCGACATACCGAACGACATCAAGGGCGAGACGCTGTCGCGCGACCCGTCGGTCGGGGCGAAGACCGTCGACGACCCGCTCCTGCGTCAAGTCGAGCACGGCTCGGATGGCCGTGGCGGCGTTCAAGGAGCAGGAGCGCGTGCTCGCGGCCGTGAGTGGTGGTTTCGGCATCCCGGCCCTGGTGCTCCACGGCGAGGCCGACCGCCTGGTCCCGACGGAGGCGTCCGCCATCCTCGCGACGGTGCCCGGCGTCGAGCGGCGGACGTACCCGGACCTTCGCCACGAGCTCCAGAACGAGCCCGAGGGTCCCGCGATCATCGAGGAGGTCATCGCCTGGATCCGGTCAAGGTGCGCCTGACCGTCATCGAGTCGCGACTGGCCGTCTGCCGGCTGCCGGCCGGCAGCGACCTCCCGGCCTGGGCCGCGGGAGCCGGCGGGTTCAGCTCGATCACCCGCACAGCGGACGAGCTCTCGATCGTGTGCGGGTCCGACGCCGTGCCCGCCGACCTGCCCCAGGAGGGCCCGTGGCGCGCGTTCAAGGTCCAGGGACCGCTGGTCATGACGCTGATCGGCGTGGTCGCCGCCATCGCGGACCCACTCCGCGACGCGGGGATCGCCATCTTCGCGATCTCGACCTACGACACGGACTACGTGCTGGTCCACGAACCCGATCTCGCTGCGGCCGTGGAGGCCCTCACCGCGGCAGGCCACGTCGTCGAGTAGTCGGCCGCCGTGGTACGGTGCCGCCAACCGAATACGCCTCCGGGGAGCGCTGATGCGCTGAGAGTGCGGCTACCGCCGCAGACCCGCCGAACCTGATCCGGCTCGTACCGGCGAAGGAAGCAGGCCGAACGTCATCGACGACGCCGTCCCCGGCACCCGGAGGCGGCGTCCTGCACGTTCGAGATCGGAGGATCTGACCAGATGACCACCGCATACGGGTCGTCCGCGCCGGCGGCCCTTCCCGATACCCGCTGGCGGACCCGCGACATCGTCGTCGCGGCGGTCATCGGCGTTGCCTTCGGCGTCGTCTTCTGGGCGTGGAGCCTCGTCTGGGACGGGCCGCTCAAGCCGCTCTCCACGCTCGCGCTGCCGATCCGCGACCTGGGCTACGCGATCTGGCTGATCCCGGCGGTCCTCGTGCCGCTCGTCGTGCGCAAGCCCGGGGCGGCGCTCTTCGGCGAGATGGTCGCCGCCGGCGTGTCGGCGCTGCTCGGCAGCATCTGGGGCGTGGACACGCTGCTCTCCGGGTTCGTGCAGGGGGCTGCCGCCGAGCTGGTCTTCGCCTTCACCCTCTATCGGGTCTGGTCGTTCCCGATCCTGGCCATCGCCGCGGTCGCGAGTGCCGCCGCCGCGTGGATCCACGACTGGGCGCTGTACTACCCGGACATCGACCCCGGCTACCAGATCGTGCGGGGCATCTTCATGGCGATCTCCGCGGTGATCTTCGTCGCCGGTGGGTCGGTGGTCCTGCATCGGGCCTTGAAGCGTGCCGGCGTGCTGGAAGGGTTCCCCGACTGAGCCTGACCTCGACCTACCCGGCGAGCGTCGTCGCGCGTGGGGTGACGATCAGCCATCGAGGCAACGATCGCCCGGCTGTCCGGGACCTGTCCTTCGAGCTCGCCCCGGGCCGGACGATGCTGGTGGTCGGCCCGTCCGGCTCGGGGAAGAGCACGCTCGCCCTGGCCCTCGCCGGGCTGATCCCGCGCGAGATCCCCTCGACCATCGACGGCCGGCTCGACCTCGACGGCCGCGCGATGCGCGAGACGGATGGCCGCGCCGTGGCTGCCAGGGTCGGTCTCGTCTTCCAGGATCCGGCCTCGCAGCTGGTGATGGACCGGGTCGAGGACGACGTGGCGTTCGGGCTCGAGAACCGGGCGTGGCCCCGCGCGTCGATGGGCGCGGCGGTCGATACCTCGCTCGCCGCGGTCGGGCTCAGTGGCATGGGCCGCCGTCGGTCGAGGACGCTCTCCGGTGGCCAGCAACAGCGACTGGCGCTGGCCGGCGTGCTCGCGGCCGACCCGGGCCTCCTCGTCCTGGACGAGCCGACCGCCAACCTCGACCCCGACGGGGCCAACGCCCTGATCCGCTGGCTCCGGCGGATCCGCGACGCGCGGCGGACCAGCATCGTCCTGATCGAGCACCGCGTCGACGTCGCCTGGCCGCTGGCGGACCTCGTCATCGCCCTCGACCGCGATGGGAGCACCATCGATGTCGGGCCGCCCGATGCCGTCGCAGGGCGGTCGGGCGAGCGGATGCGCGCCGCCGGGATCTGGCTGCCGGCGTCGGTCGAGGCGGCGCTCGGGCCGGATCCGGGCGCGACCATCCTGCCGCCGGGTCGCGCATCCGGCGACGACGTCGTCGTGTCGGCCGACGGCGTGACCTTCGGCTTCGACCGGCGCGTCCCCGTCCTGCACGGAGCGTCGGTCACGGTCGCCGCCGGCGAGCGGGTCGCGCTGGTCGGGCGGAACGGCAGCGGCAAGTCGACGCTCGGGCAGTTGCTGGTCGGGCTCCGGCGACCGGACGTCGGGACCATCCGCCTCCTTGGCGACGACCCAGCGCGGCTGTCGGCAGCCGATCTTGCGCGCCGCGCCGCCTATGTCTTCCAGGAGCCGGAACGCCAGTTCCTGGCGCAGCGGGTGGACGACGAGGTGACGCTCGGGCTGCAGCCCGCCGAGACCGGACGCGTCGCGCCGCTGATGGCCCAGCTGGGCCTGCCGCTCGAGGCGTTCGGCGCCCGGAGCCCGTACCGGCTGTCCGGGGGTGAGCAGCGGCGGCTGTCGCTGGCGTGCGCGCTCGTGCGCGAGCCGCGGCTCCTGGTCCTCGATGAGCCGACGTTCGGGCAGGATCGCGCCGGCTATGCCGGGCTGCTCGCGATCCTGGGGGAGCGGCTGGACGCTGGCGCCTGCCTGATCGCGGCGACCCACGACGAGCGGTTCGTCCGCGATGTCGCCGGCCGGGTCATCGAGCTCGACGAGGGCCGGATCGTGCGCGACGCGCCAGTGCCGTGATCGCGCGACTCGAGCCCATCGACGCCCAGCTCGACAGCTTGCTCGGGCGGACGAGTCCCGTCGTCAAGCTCGCCATCGCCCTGGTCTGGCTGGTCGGGCTGGCGTTCACCGAGCGGTTCGCACCGCCACTGGCCCTGACGGCGGTGGCCGTCACCGCCGGGCTGACGATCGGCGCGATCGCGCCGCGCACCCTGGCCCGCGCCCTGGCGCCGCTGTGGGTAGCGGCGATCGGGATCGGGATCTCGAACGCCGTCTTCTCCATGTCGAACGGCGATCCCGCGGCGTCGCCACTTTTCGAGATCGGTCCGGTGCGGATCACCGTCGAAGCCGTCGTCACGGGCGCGGCCTTGGCGCTGCGGGTGGTGGCCCTCGCCTGTGTGGGCGCGGTCTTCACGCTGACCACCGACCCGACTCGGCTCGCTGACTCGCTCACCGGGCAGGCTGGCGTCTCGCCGCGCTTCGCGTACGGGGCGCTCGCCGCGTACCAGGCGATCCCGCGGTTCGCGGAGGACCTCACGACGCTGCGCGCCGCGCGGCGGATCCGGGGCCTCCGCGGGAGCTGGCACCCGCGCCTGCTGGTCGGCGTCCTCGTCCTCGCCATCCGGCATGGCGACCGGCTCGCCCTCGCGATGGACGCCCGGGCGTTCGGGTCGGGTCGACGGACGTCGTACCGGGTCCTGCGCTGGACGTGGCTGGACGCGGTGATGGCCATCGGGTCGGCCGCGATCCTGGTCGTCGCCCTTGCGCTGGGCCGCTAGGGCGCTACTCTCTCGATGGGCACATCGCCGCATTCGTGGAGGGGTCCTGTGCCGAACGTGGGTGCTCCGGAGATCCTCGTCATCGTCGCGATCGTGGCCGTATGGATCCTGGTCGTTGGCGTCGCCTACGCACTCATCGTGCGACTGGCTCGCTCGCTGCACGGCACCGCCTCCGATGGTCCGCGCGACCCGGCCATGGATGCACTTCGGACCCGACTCGCCAAGGGCGAGATCGACGACCGCGAATTCGAGCGCCTGCGATCCGTCTTGCAAGGCCATTGAGCGGATCCCGCCGAGCGTGACCGACGCCCGCACCGTCGTCTTCTTCCCCGAAGGCGCCTACGGACCGACCAACAACTGCGTCGGGATCGGCCAGGTGCTGCGGTCGCGCGGGCACCGCGTGGTGTTCGTGGTCGAGGAGTCGTTCGCGGGGACGCTGGAAGCCAAGGGGTTCGAGGAGCGCCTGATGCGCCTCGGGCCGCCGCCGGCCGAGCCCGAGATCCCCGGCCAGTTCTGGATCGACTTCATCCGCGACACCGCGCCGGTCTTCCGCAAGCCGACCATCGACCAGTTGAGCGAGTTCATCGCGCCGACCTTCCAGGCGCTGATCGACGGGGCGAAGTACGTCGATCCGCGGCTGCTGGAGATCTTCGACGAGCTCGGGCCGGACGTGATCGTCGAGGACAACGTCGTGTCGTTCCCGGCGCTCGGCGCGTCCGGGCGGCCGTGGGTCCGGATCATGTCGTGCAACCCGGCCGAGCTGAAGGACCCGGCCGTGCCGCCGTTCTCGTCCGGGTATCCCGCCGCGGACCGGCGCGACTGGCCGCGCTTCCTCGAGGAGGTCCGCCGCACCCACGGCGACATGTGGGCCGACTTCGATGCCTTCTGCCGCGAGCACGGGGAGCCGGGGCTGTCCCATGGCCCGCTCGGCCCGGACTTCACCGCCGAGTCGCCGTGGCTCAACCTCTACGCCTACCCGGCCGAGGCCGACTACGCCCGCGAGCGACCGCCCACCCCGACGTGGCACCGCGTGGACTCGTCCGTGCGCGCCGCCGACACCACATGGGACCTGCCGGCGCACCTTCGGGAGCGCGACGGCGCGCTCATCTACCTGTCGCTCGGCTCGCTCGGGTCGGCGGATGTCGGGCTGATGCAGCGGCTGGTCGACCTGCTCGCCACCACCGAGCATCGCGTGATCGTCTCGAAGGGCCCCCTCGCCGACCAGATCACGCTCCACGACAACCAGGCGGGGGAGGGGTTCCTGCCGCAGCCGGCGATCCTGCCGCAGGTCGACCTCGTGATCACCCACGGCGGCAACAACACGGTCACCGAGGCCTTCCACCACGGCAAGCCGATGATCGTGCTGCCGCTCTTCTGGGACCAGGTCGACAACGCCCAGCGCATCGACGAGACCGGGTTCGGGCGGCGGCTGGCGACCTACGACTTCCGCGACGGGGAGCTGTCCGACGCCATCGACGAGCTGCTCGACGACCGCGCGCTCGCGCGCCGCCTCTCGGAGATGTCGTCGCGCATCAAGTCGGGCTCCGGCACCGTCCGCGCGGCGGACCTGATCGAGCGCGTCGCGCTGACCGGAGCGCCGGTCACGAGCTGAGCCACGTGACGGGACGGCGTATCTGCCGGGGACTACGATGGCGCCACCATCCCGCGGACTGACATGACCCCGTCACCAGCCAGGAGGACACCCCGATGACCGACGTCGCCGAGCGCGTCAAGACCTACCAGCAGCTCATCGGCGGCAAGTTCGTCGATGCCGCGGACGGGCGCACCGCCGAGGTCATCAACCCGGCCAACGACCAGCCCATCGCCAGCGTCCCCGCCAGCTCGAACGAGGACGTCGACCGCGCGGTGAGCGCGGCGGATACCGCCTTCCAGACCTGGAAGAAGACGACGCCGCAGGACCGCTCGCTCCTGCTCCTCAAGATCGCGGACGCGCTGGAGGGGCGGGGCGACGAGCTGGGCCGGCTCGAGAGCGCGAACGCCGGCAAGCCGGTCGGAGCCGCCATCGACGAGATGGCCGTCTGCGCCGACCTCTTCCGCTTCTTCGCCGGCGCGGCCCGGGTGATGGACGGCCTCGCGGCCAATGAGTTCGCGGCCGGGCACACCTCGATCATCCGGCGCGACCCGATCGGCGTCGTCGCCTCGATCGCGCCCTGGAACTACCCGCTCTACATGGCGTCGTGGAAGCTCGGGCCGGCGCTGGCCACCGGCAACACGGTGGTCCTCAAGCCGTCGGCGCGCACGCCGCTGACGGCGCTGGCGTTCGCCGAGATCCTCGCCGACATCCTTCCCCCGGGCGTCGTGAACGTCCTGTCGGGCTCGGGCGCGGACATCGGCGACGCGCTCGTCGGGCACCCGAAGGTGCGGATGGTCTCGATCACCGGCGACACCGTGACCGGCAAGCGCATCGCGCGCATCGCGTCCGACAGCGTCAAGCGCCTCCACCTCGAGCTCGGCGGCAAGGCGCCGATCATCGTCTTCGACGACGCCGACGTGAACCTCGCGGCCGAGACGCTGCGCTTCGCCGGCTACTGGAACGCCGGCCAGGACTGCACTGCGGCCACCCGCGTCATCGCGGGCCCGGCCGTCTACGACCAGTTCGTCTCCGCGCTGGCCGACCAGGTCAAGACCATCAAGTGGGGCGACCCGGCCGAAGGGGACGACATCGAGATGGGCTCGATGATCGCGCAGGCCCAGGCGGAGAAGGTCCAGGGCATGGTCGACCGGGCCCGCGCGAGCGCCGAGGTCGTCGTGGGCGGCGTGCGCCCGGACCGCGCCGGCGCCTACTACGCCCCCACGGTCATCGCCGGGCCGGACCAGAAGTCGGAGATCATCCAGGACGAGATCTTCGGCCCGGTGGTCACCGTCCAGCGCTTCGCCGACGAGGAGCAGGCCGTCGCCTGGGCGAACGACACGCCCTACGGGCTCGCGTCCTCGGTCTTCACCAGCGATATCGGGCGGGCGATGCGCGTGGCCAAGGCGCTCGAGTTCGGCCATGTGTGGATCAACGAGCACTTCACGCTCACGTCGGAGACGCCGCACGGCGGCGTCAAGCAGTCCGGCTGGGGCAAGGACGGCTCGAAGTACGCGCTCGAGGACTACACGTTCGTCAAGCACGTGATGATCAACACTGGCGTCTGACGCCGGCATCTCGCACTCGGAGGTCGAGGCCGCCCTCGGGCGCCTCGACCGGGACGCGCTCGCCGGCGAGCGCTGGTTCGCGGCCAAGGGCCGGACGATCGCGTCGATCCAGCTCGAGGACGCCTTCGAGCTCGATCCCGGCGGGCCGCATGTCCTCGCGATCGTTCGCGTCGGCCTCGACGACGGGTCGACGCAGCGCTACACGATCCCGCTGACGGGGCGCCCGCTGCGGGCCGCCCTGCCTGGCGACGGCACATGGCGGGCGCTGGCCGCCGCGATGGGTGCCGGACGAGCCATCGGGGCGATCACGGCTGACGATCGAGCGCGGGCCGCCCCGACGGCGGCGCTGGTCTGCCGCCCCGGCCCGGCGATGACGCCCGGGATCGTGGGCGCCGTCGAGCGCGCGGTCGGCACGGACCAGTCCAACACCTCGGTGGTCCTCGACGAGGCCGTGCTGCTCAAGGCGTACCGCCGCCTCGAGGCCGGGCTCAGCCCGGAGCTCGAGCTGGTCGCGTTCCTGTCCGAGGAGGTCGGGTTCGCCGCCGTGCCGCCGCTGGCCGGCTATGTCGAGATGGTCTCCGCGAGCGATGGGCTGACGACGATCGCCATCGCCCAGGCGTTCGTCGCCGATGGCGCCGACCTCTACGAGTCGCTGGCCGACGCGCTGGTCGCCTGGCTGCTCGCCCCGGGCGCGGTCAGCCTCGAGTTCGCGACCGAGGTGGCCGCCGACCTCGGCACGCTGACGGCCGGTCTCCACGCGGCGCTCGCCTCGCGACCGGACATCCGCGAGCTGGCGCCGCGCGACGCGACCCGGGGCGAGATCCGCGGCTGGTCGGCCGCCGCCCGCCGGCACCTCGACGAGGCGATCGCATCAACGAGCGGTGAGACCAGGAAGCTCCTGCGCGACCTCGCGCCGCGGATCGCGGAGGCGTTCACCGTCTTCGACGGGCTCTCGACCGTGCCGCGGGTCATCCGGGCGCACGGCGACCTGCACCTGAGCCAGATCCTCGTCGCGCCCGACGGCTATCGCGTCATCGACTTCGAGGGCGACCCGCTCGATCCGACCGAGGCCCGGCGCGCGCATCGATCGCCGCTGCGCGACGTGGCGACGATGTTCCGCTCGTTCGATCATGTCGCCGGCAGCGCCGGCCGCCGTGCGGAGGCAGGCAACGGCGGCCCGCTCGAGCAGCCGGGCCTGGACCTGGCCGGCTGGGTCCCGCGCGCCCGGGAGCGATTCCTGGCCGCCTACCGCGACGGCCTGCGCGAGGCCGGCGAGCCGTCGACCATCGATACGGCACTGCTGCGCGCCTTCGAGGTCGACAAGGAGGTCGCGGAGTTCGCGTACGCGTCGATGTACATGCCGTCGTGGCTGTGGGCGCCGACCGAGGGGATCCGCTGGCTGATGCGGCCGGAGAACGGCTGACGGTCAGCCGCCGAGGGCGGCTCGCACCTCGTCGAGGCGCTCGATGGTCTCCAGGTCGAACGGCGCGCGGAACACGACGATGACCTCGGCGACGCCGATCCGCCGGTAGCCCTCGACGTAGGCGGCCACCTCCCCGGGCGAGCCGCCGGCATCCAGCCCGCGCTCGCTGCCGTCCGACCCCATGCGGTTCTCGAGGTCGTGGATCCGCGCGATCTCGCCCCACGCCCTCGCCGCGGCGTCACTCTCGTCGCGGACGACGGCGTGGATCGTCACGGTCCGCTCGATCGCCTCGAACGGCCGGCCGATCTCCGCGCAGCGCTCACGCAGGATCTCGCTCGTGGCCGCGATCCGCTCCGGCGTCCCGTAGGCGTTCCACAGGTCGGCGTCGCGAGCCGTCGTCCGGAGGGTCTTGGTCGGCCCGGACCCGCCGATGAGGATCGGCAGCCGCGCCTGGACCGGCCGCGGCTCGCACAGCGCGTCGTGCATGCGGTAGAAGCGGCCTTCGTGGGTCACGCGCTCCCCGTCGAGCAGCCGGCGGACGAGCCCGACGGCCTCGTCCAGGCGGTCGAGGCGCTCGCCGAACCCGCTGCCGAAATCGATCCCGAAGGCGTCGTGCTCGCGCTCGAACCAGCCGCCGCCGAGGCCGAGGACCAGGCGCCCGTCGGAGAGGTGGTCGACGGTGGTGGCCAGCTTGGCGGTCAGGCCCGGGTTCCGGAACGTGTTGGCCCCGACGAGGAGGCCCAGCCGAACCCGCTCGGTGAGGACCGCGAGGGCCGACAGGGTCGCCCAGCCCTCGAGCTTCGCGTCGGTCGGGTCGCCCTCGTCGGCGAGCAGGTGGTCGTCCACCCAGAGGCTGTCCCAGCCGGCCCGCTCCACGGCCAGGCACGCGTCGCGCAGCGACGGCCAGTCCGTGCGGTTGATCCAGAACGCAGCCCCGAACCGCATCGGTGCGGTCACGCCCGCGGCTCGGTCGGCGGCATCATCGCGTCGTCGGCGTAGTCCCAGCAGTTGGAGATCTCGGGCTCGAGCGTCGCGATCACCCCGGGCTCGGCGCTCAGGTAGGTGATCGGCTCCGCCGTCGGATCGAACGCAGCGACGTAGCGCTCGATGATCGCCAGACCGGCCTCCTGATAGCGGTCGCGAGTCAGCTGGACACGGCCTCGGACTTCGATCGCACGATACGGGAGGGCGTTCTCGGCGAGGAGCACGGTCGCTCGTGGATCCTGTTCGAGCATCGCGATCTTCCGGTCGCCATCGGGGAACTGCACGACGAACCGACCATCGATGAAGCGATGCCAGACGGGCCGGCTGAAGACCCGGCCATCCGGCAGGTTCAGCGAGATCACGGCGGCCAGCGGCTGGTCGAAGAGGTCGCCCAGGTCCGAAGGTGCCAGTCCCCGTCGCACGTCAGATGCTGGCCAGGTAGCGCAGGAGCGGGGTGCCGACGGCGAACGTCGCCACGATGATCGAGGGCAGGTCGGGGCTGGTCGCCTCCGCGTCCGATAGCCGGCGCCCGAACGTGACGTTCTTCTTGCGGAGCAGGTCGGCCGCGGGGTGATCTGGCGGATAGCCGGTCGGCACCCGCTTGAGCGACTCGCCGTCGTCGCTGACGCTTCCGAACATCTCGCGGAATGCCGGAGCCTCGACGATCGCCCGGAAGCCCTCGTGATCGTCCACGATCCGGTCCCGGAAGCCCTTGAGCCAGCTCGGCTCCGGGTGCCAGACCCCGCCGCCGACGTAGATCTCGCCGGGCTGCAGGTGGAAGTAGCCGCCGCTGGCGTGGACGTTGTCCGCGTGCGAGCGCCCGTGCGACGCGATGCCGTCGCCGGCCCAGCCGAAGCTCGCTGCCACGGCCGTCTTGTACGGCCGCTTGTCCTTCGAGAAGCGGACATCCCGGTAGATCCGGAACGGCGACTTCGCCGGGTCGGCGTGCAGCGGGATGCCGCTCGACGGGAACAGCTCCCCGAGCGCGCTGCAGAGCTGCTCCATCGGCTCCTTGAGGAGCCGCTCGTAGTCGGCCTTGCGCGGCTGGAACCACGCGCGGTCGTTGTTCTCGGCGAGCTCGGCCAGGAAGTCGATCGCGTCGGGTGAGAACCCGCTGAAGGTGGACGTGGCGATGGTCATCGTTCGGCTCCCGCGGCGATGGTCTGCGAAGCCCCGACTGTACGCCGCGCGGGTCACCTCGGGATCACCGCCGCGCGTCGTGGCTATCCTGCACCGATGGACGAACCGCGCCCGGTCCCGCGCGAGGCGCAGCGCGCGATCCTCGACTGGTACGCGGCCGTCGGCCGGCCGCTCGCGTTCCGCCGGACCGCGGATCCGTACGCCGTGCTCGTCTCCGAGGCGATCGCCCAGCAGACGCAGGCGGCCCGGGCCGCGGAGCGCTGGGAGCGCTTCATGGCGCGGTTCCCGACCGTCGAGGCCCTCGCCGCGGCCTCGCTCGCCGACGTCCTGCGCGAGTGGCAGGGTCTCGGCTACGACCGGCGCGGCATGAACCTGTGGCGCGCCGCGCGGGTCATCGTGCGCGACCATGGCGGGCGGGTCCCGGCGGATGTCGCGGCCCTCGAGGCGCTCCCCGGCGTCGGCCCGTATACGGCGCGCGCGGTCGCGGCGATCGCGTTCGGCCTCCCGGTCGGCGCGGTCGATACGAACGTCCGCCGGGTGCTGACCCGGGTGACGGCTGGGGCGGACGCGACGCTGACGGCCCGCCAGGTCCAGGCGCTCGCCGACGCCTCGGTCCCGGTGGATGCGCCGGCGGCCTGGACGCACGCCTTGATGGACATCGGGGCGACGCGCTGCCGGGCGCGTCGGACCGATTGCGGGTCGTGCCCGGCGCGGCCATGGTGCCGATCCGCGGCATCTGGCGCCGCGACCAACCGCCGGCGACCGCGCACCGCATCGAGCGCGGGACCCGGCCGCGCGACCGCCGTCCCGTTCCCGTCCACGACGCGCTGGCTGCGCGGCCGCGTGCTGGATCGCCTCCGCGCGGCGGACGATGGCGCCTACGTCGTGGTACCGGCCCCGCTCGGCGTCCACGACCGCGCCGCCGTCGACGACGCGCTCGACGGGCTCGCCCGGGACGGCCTGATCGATCTGGCCCCGGACCGGTCGGCCCGCCTGCGGATGGACTGAGGACCGTTCGGCTACGCTTGCCGGCGCGATGCCCACCACCGTCGATCCCGTCGGTCCCGCCCTCCCCGCGAACGACCCGTCGATCTTCGAGCTGGACCTGCGCGGACTCCGCGCCCGCTGGGCGGCGCAGGCCGCCCTGCCCCCGATCACGGGCGAGGCGATGACCGGCACGGATCTGCGAGCCCAGGCCGCGGGGGTCCCGCAGGAGCGCCTGATGGAGCACGCCGGAACGGCCGTCGCGGCCGCGGTCCGGGCGCTCGCGGTCGACCTCGATCGCTGGGGGACCGGGCCGATCGTGATCCTGTGCGGTCCCGGCAACAACGGCGGCGATGGCCTGGTCGCCGCGCGCCGGCTGGCGCTCGCGGGCGCCTCGGTGATCGTCGGGCTGGTCGCCCCCGAGGCGCGCCCGGCCGGGGCGGTCAGTGCCCGCAACTGGGATCGCATCGCCCGCGACACGGGGATCCGCAAGGTCCATCTGCCGGTCGCGCGCGACGTCGCCATCTTCGGCACCGGGATCGACCGGGCGGCGGTCATCGTCGACGCGCTGCTCGGGACCGGTGTCAGCGGGCCCCTCCGCGACCCGATCCGCTCCGCGGTGGAGCTCATCATCCGGGCGCGCGGGCTCGGCATCCCGGTGGTGGCGGTGGACACCCCGACCGCGGTGGACCTCTCAAGCGGCGAGCCGTCGGAGCCGGCGGTCCGCGCGGACCTGACCGTCACGTTCCACCGCCCAAAGACCGGCCTCGCCACCCGTCGCGGCGTCGCCCATGCCGGGAAGGTCCTCGTCGCCCCGATCGGGATCCCGCCGGAGGCCGACCGTGGCTGAGAGCCGGCCCGCGGGCCGCCAGCCGGGCTGGCGCGAGGTCGCGATCGTCGCCCTGGTGGTGGTCGCCATCGTGCTCGGCGCGGCCGTGCTGACCAGCTTCCTCCCGACCACGTTGCAAGAGGTCGTCTTCCATACACCGCTCGCGATCCTCGTTCTCATCGTCGGCACGGGCTGGCTCCTTTGGCGCATCTCCCGACGCCCGACCGATGAACGGGGGGACGAGCCGCGGACGTGATGGCGGCCGACCCGGTCGCCGGTCGCCGCTCCAGCCTCGAGGCCCTGGCCGACGGTACGTGGGACGTGGTCATCGTCGGCGGCGGCATCGTGGGCTGCGGCGCGCTCCTCGACGCCGTCTCGCGCGGGATGCGCGCCGCGCTCATCGAGCAGGACGACATCGCGTCGGGGACCTCGTCGCGCTCGTCGCGGCTGATCCACGGCGGTCTGCGCTACCTCGAGCAGTTCCGCTTCGGGCTGGTCCGCGAGGCACTGGCGGAGCGCTCACGGCTGCTCTACCTCGCCCCGCACCTCGTGACCGTCGAGCCGCTGCTCTTCCCCATCTACGGGATCCCGTTCGCGTCGAAGGCGTTCTACGACGCCGGCCTGACGCTGTACGACATCCTCGGCGCCCGGCACGACGGCGGCTGGCACCGACGGCTCTCCCGGAGCGACACCCTCGAGCTCGCGCCGACGCTCCGCACGGAGGGGCTGCACGGCGGCCTGCTCTACCACGACGGGGTCGAGGACGACGCGCGCTATACGCTGGC
This sequence comes from uncultured Chloroflexia bacterium, assembly GCA_963813335.1. Taxonomy (GTDB): domain Bacteria; phylum Chloroflexota; class Limnocylindria; order Limnocylindrales; family CSP1-4; genus SPCO01. The sequence goes on along the minus strand of CAWEYL010000001.1, from coordinate 1,226,924 downwards.
CGTGGCTCGCTCGGCGGTGGCGGCGGGCGGCAACGCGGTCACCAGAGTCAGGGCGACCGGCCTGCGCGCCGGGTCGACAGCCGGCTCGATCGAGGCGGTCCGGGCGCGCGACGTCCTGACCGGCGCGGACCTCGAGATCCGGACGCGGGCCGTCGTGGACGCCACCGGGGTCTGGGAGGCGCGGGCCGACCACCCGTTCGGCGGCGGCTCGCTGCGCATCCTGCCGAGCCGCGGCGCCCACCTGGTCGTGCCGCGGGCGCGCATCCCCAACCAGGTCGGCCTGACGATCCGGGTCCCGGGCAGGATCGTGTTCCTGGTGCCCTGGCCGGAGCACTGGCTGATCGGCACGACCGACGCGCCGTACGAGGGCCCGGACGAGCACCCGGCCGCGGACCCGTGGGAGGTCACCCATCTCCTGGACACGGTCAACGCCACGATGGACGTCGACCTGCGGCGCGAGGACGTCGTGGGCACCTTCGCCGGGCTGCGCCCGCTGATCGCACCCTCGGACGGCTCGACGGTCAAGGCGTCGCGCGAGCACCGCGTCTCCATCGAGGCGAACGGCGTGGTGCGGATCGGCGGCGGCAAGTACACGACCTACCGGGTCATGGCGAGCGACGTGATCGACGCGGCCCTGGGTCGCGAAGCTGCGAAGGCACGCCCCAGCAGGACCGTCGACCATCGCCTGGCGGGGGCCGCCGATCGACCCGAGCTGGACCGCCTCGCCGCGGGGCTCGGGGCCGATCCGGACCTGTCCGCCGTCGGGCCTGGGGCCGCGGACCGGCTCGTCGCCCGGCACGGCACCGAGGCGCCGGCGGTGCTCAGCTTCGGCAGGTCGCTGGACCTCGTTCGGGCGCTGGTCGCCGGGCGACCGTTCCTGGAGGCCGAGGTGCCGTGGGCCGCGCGCCACGAGCTGGCCCTGTCGATCGACGACGTCCTCGCCCGCCGGACCCGGCTGGCCCAGGAGCTGCCGGACCGCGGGGCCGCGGTCGCGCCACGGGTCGCCGAGCTCCTGGCCACCGAGCTGGGCTGGGATGAGGCGCGCCAGGCCCGCGAGGTCGACGCGTACCTCGAGACGGCCCGCCGCGAGTTCTCGGTGGCGCCGGCAGCCCCGGCCGCGCCGGGACCTGCGCGCCCGGACTGACCCGACCCTGGCGTCATCGCCGCGTCACGCGCGTCGGTCAGGGTCCTGACCCATGGACACGATCGGCGCGCTGGGACGGGCGTTCTTCGGGGGGCTGTACGACTACCGCTTCGCTGCCGTGGTCGTCGCCGCGGTCGCCGGTGCCATCACCATCGGCGTCGCGATCCGGCGCGGCTGGTTCGCGGCTGGGCGGCGGCATCCGGCTCGGACGGGTGCGGTCCTCGCCCTGATGCTGGCCGTCGGCCTGCCGCTGACGTGGTATCTCGCTTCGCCGCTCTTCCTTCGGACCTCCCTGGTCGAGGCGGAGGACGCCGCTGCGCCATCGCTCGCGCCGCGGCCGCCGTCCGTCGCGCCGTCGTCTTCGGCGGTCGCGTATCCATCGAGCACCGCGTCGGATCGACCGACCGATGCGTCCACCGCTGCCCCGACGCCGGCCCCGACGCCGGCCCCGACGCCGGCCCCGACGCCGTTCGCGCCGGCCACTCTGGCCATCGGCACGTTCCATGGTTCCGACGACTTCCACTTCGGGACTGGCACGGCTCGGATCATCGAGACCCGGCCCGGCCAGTACCGGCTCCGGTTCGACGAGTTCTCCGTGCGGAACGGGCCGGACCTGTACGTCTACCTCTCGCCGTCGGCGGACGGCTATGCGGACGGCGCCCTGGAGCTCGGCAAGCTCAAGGCGACCGACGGCTCGTTCGGCTACGACATCCCGGACGGCGTCGACCCATCCCGGTACGCGAGCACGGTGGTGTGGTGCAAGCAGTTCAGCCACCTGTTCGCGACCGCGCCGTTCACGGACGCCGGCTGACCTCCTCGGACCCCGGCGAGTCGCGCGCTGCCCGGCCGAAAGTCGGGGCTATGCAACGGCACGTCCGATTCGTATCATCCCGCTCGTAAACGCCGTGGAGCGCGTCCACGGCCAGAACGTAGCTCGACGCAAACTCGGACTCCTCTCACGGCTGACGCGAGAAACCCGACGGGCTCGCGCCGGCTACCGAGAGGAGTCTTCGTTTCGTGTACAACGACAAGAACCTGACCTGCGCAGACTGTGGACAGGAGTTCGTCTTCACCGCATCCGAGCAGGACTTCTACGCGCAGCGTGGCTTCACCGAGCCCCGTCGCTGCCCGTCCTGCCGCGCCAGCCGCAAGGCTGCCCGCAACGCCGAGGGCGGGGGTTCGTACGGGGGCTACAGCTCCGGCGGCGGGTATTCGGCGGGTGGTTCCGGCGGCTACAGCTCCGGCGGCAGTTACGGATCCCGCGATCGCGGCCCCCGCGAGATGTTCAGCGCCACCTGCTCGTCCTGCGGCAAGGAGGCTCAGGTCCCCTTCCGCCCGACGAGCGGCAAGCCCGTCTACTGCAGCGACTGCTTCCGCAGCCAGCGCGGAGGCTGACCCTCATCCTCTCGGTGCGGGCCGACCGGCGGCCCGCCGAACCAGCGCGACACGACGATCCGGGTCGTCAGCCGACCCGGATCGTCCGATTCGAGGGCCCGTGTCAGCCGGGCCGCTTCCCGGCCAGCAGGCCCAGGTCGAACTTCCGCTCCGTGCCGTGCAGCAGGCGGTCGATATTGTCGGCGTGGGCGAGCCAGATGAGGGCCGCTCCGACGGCCGAGTAGAGGACGTAGGGGAGCGGCGTCTCGGGCACGACCATCAGGACCAGCAGCATCGCCGGGAACATGGCGGCCGACCCGAGCAGCGACCCGAGCGACACGTAGCGGGTCAGCAGGATCACGACCACGAAGACGGGAGTCGCCAGCAGGACCGCGACAGGCTGGATCACCAGCATCGTCCCGACGCCGGTCCCGACGCCGCGGCCGCTACGGAAGCCGGTGAAGAGCGACCAGATGGCGCCCGCCACGGCGGCACTGCCGCACAGGACCTCGACGAGCGGGTCGCCGCCCGTGACGACCCGCGCCAGCAGGACCGGGACGACCCCCTTGAACAGGTCGGCGACCACGACGATCGTCGCCCAGCGTCGGCCGAGGGCACGGAGCGTGTTGGTGCCGCCGGTGCGGCCGGAGCCGACCGTCCGCGGGTCCGGCCCGCCGGACAGCCGCGCCGCGAGCACACCCATCGGGATCGACCCGATGACGTACGAGACGAACATCAGGACGGCAAGGCGCAGGATCGTCGGATCCATCACTTCGCTCCTGTGTCGCGGGCGGGCGCCCGAAGCGCGGAGTCTAGCATCGGTTGCGGGACGCTCGACCGCACGCGTACCATCGACCTCCATGATCCTTCCGACCGTCCGGCCCGTCGACGACCGATCGGGGCCGCTGGACCGCCGGCTACCCGAGGCACCCTGACCCATGGCCGTCGGCTCTTCCAATGACTTCGACCTCGTCGTGCTCGGCGCGGGCACTGGCGGCTACACCGCCGCGTTCCGCGCCGCCCAGCTCGGCCTCAAGGTGGCGCTCGTCGACCAGGACAAGATCGGCGGGACCTGCCTCCACCGCGGCTGCGTGCCGACCAAGGCGCTCCTCGAATCGGCGGCCTTCGCCGACCGCATCCGGCATGCCAAGGACTACGGCCTGGAGCTTCCCGGCGACGCGATCGTCGACTACGCCGCGATGGCTGCCCGCCGCGACGCGGTCGTCAAGCGCATGTGGACCGGGCTCAAGTCGCTGATCGGCAAGAACAAGGTCACCTGGATCGACGGCCGCGGCCGCCTCGAGGGACCGGGCAAGATCCGGGTCAGCCAGCCGGGCGAGGACGGGACGCCGGGCAAGGGCGGCGACCGCGTGCTGAACGCGACGGACATCATCATCGCGACCGGGTCGCGCGTGAAGTCGCTCCCGGGGCTCGAGCCGGACGGCAAGCGGATCGTCACCAGCGACGACATCCTGAGGATGGACACGCTGCCCAGCGACATCGTCATCGTCGGTGCCGGCGCGGTCGGCGTCGAGTTCGCCTCGATGTTCCACGACGTCGGCGTCAAGGTGACGGTCCTCGAGTACCTGCCGGGCATCGTCCCGCTCGAGGACGGCGAGGTCAGCAAGACCCTGGAGCGCAGCTTCACCAAGCGCGGCATCACCGTCATGACCAGCGCCCGCTTCGATCCGGCCTCGGTCACGACCGACAAGGACGGGATCTGCGTGATGGTCGGACCGGAGGGCAAGGAGCCGGCCGAGCTCCGTGCGGAGCTGATGCTGGTGGCCACCGGCCGGGCGGCCAACATCGAGGACATCGGGCTCGAGACGACCAAGGTCGAGACCGACCGCGGCGTCATCAAGACCAACGGGCACATGCGCACGCGCGAGCCGCACGTGTACGCCATCGGCGACGTCATCGGCGGCCTGTGGCTGGCCCACACGGCGGCCCACGAGGGGATCACCGCGGCGCACACGATCGCCGGCGAGACGGACGTCCACGAGATGGACTACGTGAGCCAGCCGCGGGCGACGTACTGCCGCCCGGAGATCGCGTCGATCGGGCTGACCGAGGAGCAGGTCAAGGCCGCCGGCACCCCCTACAAGGTCGGCAAGGTCCCGTTCCAGGCGATCGCCAAGGCGATCATCGGTGGCGAGTACGAGGGCTTCGCCAAGGTCATCGCCGACACCTCGACCGGCGACACGATCGGCGTCCACCTCATCGGCCCGCACGCGACCGACCTCATCGCGGAGGCCAGCCTCGGGTTCACGCTCGAGGCGGCGCCGTGGGAGATCGGCCGCGCGACGCATCCTCACCCGACGCTCTCCGAGGTCCTCGGCGAAGCCGCGATGGCCGTCGACGGGCAGTCGATCAACTTCTGATGGGGATGGCGCCGCGAGGTCCGGCGCCGCGACGGCCGACGACGCAAGGAGGCCCATCGGTCCGATGGCGGTGACCCCGGGACCCTCCGCGCTGGCAGCCTCCGTCGGCCTGTCCGACGCCGACCTCGTCGAGATGTACCGGCTGGTCGCGCTCGCCCGCGCCGTCGACGAGCGGATGTGGATCCTGAACCGGGCGGGCCGGATCCCGTTCGTGATCAGCGGCCAGGGCCATGAAGGCGCCCAGGTCGGCATCGCCATGGCCTTCGAGAAGGGCCACGACTGGATCGCGCCGTTCTACCGGTCCATCGCGACCTGTCTCACGTTCGGGATGAGCGCGCGCGACATCATGACCGCCCAGTACGCGACCGCCAGCGACCCGTCGTCCGGCGGCCGGCAGATGCCCGGCCACTACGGCTCGCGCGAGCACAACCTCGTGTCCGTCAGCTCGCCGGTCGCGACCCAGCTCCTGCATGCCGTGGGCATCGCCCTCGCGGCCAAGATCCGCAAGACCGGCCAGGTCGCGATGACCTCGATGGGGGAGGGCTCCTCGAACCAGGGCGACGTCCACGAGGGGCTCAACTTCGCGGCGATCCACAAGCTGCCCTTCGTGTTCGTCGTCGAGAACAATGGCTACGCGATCAGCGTGCCGGCGGCGATGGAGGTCTCCGTGGAGGACGTGGCCGACCGTGCCGCTGGCTACGGGATCCCGGGCGTCGTCGTCGACGGCGTCGACGTCATCGGCTGCTACGCGGCGGCGCGCGACGCGGTGGCCCGGGCTCGGGCTGGGGACGGCCCCACCCTGATCGAGGCCAAGGTGACCCGTCTCACGGCCCATTCGTCGGACGACCAGCAGACGAAGTACCGCGCCGCCGAGGAGCTCGAGCAGGAGCGCCTGCGCGACCCCGTGCCGCGGTTCCGCGAGCAGCTGCGCGACGCCGGGGTCCTGACCGACGAGATCGAGGAGCGGATCGCCGCCGGGCTCAAGGCCGCCGTCGAGGATGCCACCGACTACGCCGAATCCGAGCCCGACCCCGACCCGGCCACGGCGATGCGCTACGTGTACGCCGACGATCCCGACGAGCTGGCGCTCCCCTGATGCCCACCCGGACGTTCATCGACGCCATCCGCGAGACGCTCGCCGAGGAGATGCGCCGCGACGACTCGGTCATCGTCCTCGGCGAGGACGTCGGCAAGAAGGGCGGGGTCTTCCTCGCCACGGACGGCCTGTGGGCCGAGTTCGGCGAGGAACGGGTCATCGACACGCCGCTGACCGAGTCGATGATCGTCGGCGCGTCGATCGGGGCCGCCGTCAACGGCCTCCGGCCGGTCGCCGAGATCCAATTCGCCGACTTCATCCATCCGGCGTTCAACCAGATCGTGTCCGAGGCCGCGCGGATGCGCTACCGCTCGAACAACGGGTACAGCGTCCCGATGACGATCCGCGCCCCGTACGGCGGCGGGGTGCACGGCGCGCTCTACCACTCGCAGAGCGTCGAGGCGTTCTTCACCCACGTGCCCGGCCTCAAGGTGGTCGTGCCGTCCACGCCGTACGACGCCCGCGGCCTGCTCCGCTCGGCGATCCGCGACGACGACCCGGTGCTGTTCTTCGAGCACAAGAAGATGTACCGCTCGGTCCGCGGCGACGTCCCCGACACGGACTATGTCGTGCCCCTCGGCAAGGCCGCCGTGACCCACCCCGGATCGCAGGTGACGGTCGTGGCCTACGGGCTGATGGCCCACTACGCGCTCGAGGCCGCCGACCGCGTGGCCGAGGACGGCATCAGCGTCGAGGTCATCGACCTGCGCACGCTGCGCCCGCTCGACCGCGAGACCCTCCTCGACAGCGTCCGCAAGACCGGCAAGTGCCTGATCGTCTACGAGGACAACAAGTTCGGCGGGTACGGGGCGGAGGTGGCCGCGATCGTGGCCGAGGAGGCGTTCGACTACCTCGACGGCCCGGTGACCCGGATCGCCGGCCCGGAGGTCCCTGGGGTGCCCTACAACCACGTCCTGGAGGACTGGTTCATGGTCGACCCCGAGAAGATCGCCGCGGGGATCCGCAAGCTCGCGGCCTACTGACGAGACGGGGAGCCGCCGGCGCTCGGCGGTCCGCCAGCTATCGCGGGCTCGGTCGTGGATGCGAGCTCGACCACCAGGTCGACGGCCTCGGCCAGGGACATGCGCTGGCCGACCGCGTATTCGATGGCGTAGCGCTCCGGTGACAGGGCATCCCGTGCCATGGCGAACGGGTCCTGGACATGCAGGAAGCGCTCCAACGCGGCGGGCGGGCGCACCCCATACCGTTCGCACAGCGCGTCGAACGCCCCCGAGATGCGCGCGGCCTCATCCGGGCGGCCCGCGATGACCGCGATCAGCACGCCGATGTGGAGCGAGATGGTGGTCGAGCCGAGGTCGCCACCGGAATACGTCTCGCGGATCGCATGCGCGGTCCAGCGGAAGGATCCGGGGATGTCGCCGAGGGCGAACGACGTCCACGCAAGGCTTCCGGACGATAGGGCGACGTACCTGACGTCGCCGAGTGCCTCGAACGACGCGCGTGACTCGATGAAGGCCTGGTACGCGGCGGCTGGGTCACCACCCTCGAGGAGGACGTTCCCGACCGCCCAGCGCGTCCGGGCGACGCCGCGCTCGTCGCCCACCGCCTCATATGCGCGGACGGTCTCCTCGATCCCTCCTCGGAACGCATCGCCCCTCGGAGCGTTGAGCACGAAGTCGACATGGCCGAGGTTGAACAGCGCGTCCGCGAGCCCGGCCCCGTCGCCGAGCGCCCGTGCCAGCGACAACTCCTCTTCGTACCAGCGACCAGCGCTCGCCGAATCCGACCGCCAGTAGGCGATGCTCCCGGCGGCCGAGGCGGCCCACATCCGCGCGGTCGTCGGCGCATCGGCGCCGGGTATCGCGAGCGCACGGTCGGCGAGGGCCCGGCCTTCGTTGAGATGGCCGCTCGACTGCCAATACCGCCACGACGCGCCGACGAACCGGAGCGCCAGGTCCACCTCTCCGTGCTCGATCGACCAGTCGATCGCCGCGCGTAGATTGGCGTCGTCGCGATCAAGTCTGGCCCTCCAGGCCCGCTGGTCGGCCCCGTCCTCGTGCGCCTTCACGGCCTCGGCGAGGGCAAGGTAGGTCTCGGCATGGCGGCGACGGACGGGCGCCTCGTCATCGGTCTCGGCCAGCCGCGCCGCGCCGAAGGCCTGGATCGTCTGGAGCATCCGGAAGCGGACCCCGGCGGCCTCCGGCACGCGTTGCAGGAGGCTCCGGTCCACGAGCTCGGCGAGGTCGTCGAGGACCTCCCGCGATCGCTCAGCTGGGTCGAGGGCGACCGGCCCGGCCTCGGCAAGGTCGAACCCGCCCTCGAAGACCGACAGGCGATGGAGGCGGGTCTGGAGATCCGGCGTCAGGAGGTCGTGGCTCCAGGCGACGGCGCCATCGAGGGTCCGCTGGCGGGCTGGCGCGTCGCGGGCGCCCGCCCCAGGCAATGGCAGACGCGCGGCGAGCCGGTCCCGGATCGCCTGGAGCGGGAGCAGGGAAACGCGAGCCGCGGCCAGCTCGACGCCGAGCGGCAGGCCGTCGAGCCGGGTCACGATCTCCTCGACCACGGACGTCTCGGTGCCTGGCGTCCAACCCGGCTGGACCGCCTGCGCGCGATCGACGAAGAGCCGGACCGCGGCATCGTCCACGCCGCCGACCGCCAGCGGCCCGACGGGGTACTCGTGCTCGCCGGAGATGTGCAGCGGGGCGCGGCTGGTCGCGATGAATCGCGAATGCGGCGAGGCCTGGAGCAGCCGTCCGACGACATCGGCGGCGTCGATGACGTGTTCGAAGTTGTCGAGCACGAGGAGCATGGCCCGGTCGGCGAGGAAGATCGGAAGGGTGTCGACCGCGAGACGGAACGGCCCGTCGAACAGGCCGATGGTCCGCGCGATCAGGGGCGCCACCCCATCGCTCGAATCGATGGAGGCCAGCGGCACCACCCAGGCCCCGTCGGCGTAGCCGTCCTCGACGGATCGGGCAACCTCGGTGGCGAGGGTCGTCTTCCCGATCCCGCCCGGCCCCGTCAGGGTCACGAGGCGCGCCCGCTCAAGGAGGTGACGAAGCGCCTCGAGTTCCCGATCGCGCCCGACGAAGCTCGTCAGTCGCTGGCCGAGGTTCCCTTCGACGACGCGGCCGGCCCGGAGGGCGGGGAACGCCGTGGGGAGACCGTCGATGTCGAGCTGGTAGAGCGATTCGGGCCGGATGACGTCCTTCAGGACGAATCTGCCCAGGGGCCGAGTGGCCGTCGCGGGTGGGAGCCGGTCGGCGACGAGCTCGAAGGTCGGCCCCGAGAGGACGATCTGGCCACCGTGCCCGACCGCAGCGATCCGAGCCGCACGATTGACGTCGAACCCGCCGTAGTCGTCGCCGGCGAGGTGGGCCTCGCCGCTGTGGAGGCCGATCCGGACCCGGACGGGGGACGCAGCCGGCCAGCCGTGGGATCCGATCGCCCGCTGCGCGTCGACGGCCGCCCGGACGGCCGCGCCGGCCTCCGGGAAGACCGCGAACATGGCATCGCCTTCGGTCCGAACGACGACACCGTCATGCCGCCCCACGGCACCTCGCAGGATGCTCATGTGGGCGGCGTTGACCGCGTCCCACGTCGGCCCCAGCGCACGCGCGAGGGCCATCGAGCCCTCGATGTCGGTGCGCAGGAAGGTGACCGTGCCGACAGGCAGCGGGCCTCGCGCCTCGGGATCGCCGGAGCCTGCGGTCTCGGTCATCGACGAATGCTATTGCCTGCTGATCCGCTCCGAGAGCGTCGCGAGCATGGCCATCGCGGCGTCGGGCCGCTCGCGCAGGATCGCCTTGAGGCTGTCCCCGGCGATGACCAGCCCGCGGACCCCGTCGCCCTCGGCGACGACCGTCGCCGCGCGCGGGGCCTCGCGGAGCACCGCGAGCTCGCCGATATGGTCGCCGGCGGCGTAGGTGCGGATGAGCCGTTCGGAGCCGTCGGGCTCGGCCCGCACGACGCGCACGGACCCCTCCACGATCACGATCAGCGTGTCGCCCAGGTCGCCCTCCCGGACGAGCGCCTCGCCGGCCGGGTAGACGTGCTCGACGGCGGTCGAGGCGATCCGCTGGAGGTCCTCCGGGTCGAGCCCATCGAACAGGGGCACGCGGCGCAGGCACAGCATCGTCTCGAGGTCGCCGAGCGTCCGACTCGTCTCCGGCATGTCCGCGCCTCCACTCGAGATGGTGCGCGCCATCCGCGCGATCCAGTGGTCATCATCATCGGCCAGCCAGCGCAGGGCGTCAGCGCGGTCCTGCGGCGCGGCCGGCGCGTCCTCGAGCAGCCCCACGAGGGCGCCGCTCAGCCGCGGGTCGCCGATGGACTCGAGGGCCTCGATGGCCTGTGCCCGGGTCTCCGTGTCGCGCGAGCGGAGGCAGCGGCGGATCACCCCGCCGGCCTCGGGCGCGCCGAGCACGACGAGGGCGCCGAGGGCCAGGTTGGCGAGGTCGTGCTCGCGGTGCTCGAGGATCGACACCAGGAAGGCGGTCTCCGGCGTCGCGGCGGCGTCGCCGGAGGCTTCGGTCCCCCCGGTCGACAGCGCGAGCCGTGCGCGCCGCAGGTCGTTGGCCCGGGTCAGCCGGCCGCGGGCCCAGTCGATGACCGGTGTGCGCACCTCGGGACCGTGGCCGACCAGGGCCGCCAGCGCGGCCGCCTGCGCCCGCTCGGAATCGGTGGCCAGGACCTCGACCACGCCGGGTGGTGCGGTCTCGAAGGCCGCCAGGATGCGGGCCGCCGCGATCCGGACGTCCGAGACCGGGTCGTCGAGCGCCGCGACCAGGTCGGGGACCGTCGCACCGACGTCGTGCGACACCGCCAACGCCTCGAGCGCGGCGACCCGGACCTTCGCGGCACGGTCGCCGAGCAGCGCGCGCACCCGCTCGAGCGGTATCGGGTCGCCCACCCGGCGGATGGCGTCGAGACCCGCCACCCGGCAGTCGTCGTCGGGGTCATCGAGCAGCTCGTCGATGATCCGCAGGGAGGTCTCGTCCGGTCCCGCCGCCAGCATCGAGCAGGCCACCGCCGCGCGGACCGCCGGGTCGTGGTCGTCGGCCAGGCCGGTGACCGCGGGCACGGCGCCCGCCGGGTCGTCGGCGAGCACGGCGATCGCCGTCAACGCCCGCACGGCGGCCGCGCGGACCGCCGGCTCCGAATCGGCCAGGCGGCCGCGGACGGCTTCCGCCACCAGCCCGTCACCGCCGAGGGCCGCGATGGCGCCCAGGGCGGCGACCCGGACCCCGGCGTCCTCGTCCGCCGCCGCGCCGGCAAGCGCCGCCCCGGCGTCCGTCGCTGCGGTCCGGCCGAGCAGCGACGCGGCCATCCGGCGCACGCCCGGCTCCGGCGCGCCGAGCGCAGTGACGAGCGCGCCGGCGACGGCGGGATCGCGGGTGAGCGCGGCCAGGCCCGGGCCGCCTTCGAGGACCTGCTCCCCGAGCCCGGCCCGCAGGGTCTGCAGCAGGCTCGCCCCGTAGCGCCGCCGGATCCCGACGCCGACCACCGTGCAGGCGACCGCGGTGACGGCGCCCAGCCAGAAGACCTGGTCGCGGGCCAGGACGGAGCCGGCCGCGATCAGCAGGACGCCCGAGAGGATCGTCCCGACCTGCCCGGGCACACCGTCGTTGAAGGCGAGGACCTGCGCGCGGCGCTCGGACGGCACGACGTTGTAGAAGGCGCTCCAGGCCGCGTTCGAGAGGCCGCGCTGCGCGGTCTGCTGCGTGAACCGGAAGAGGGCGGCGGTGGCCATCGAGAACGCCACGATCCACAAGCCGAACCCGCCGAGGTAGACCAGCGGCAGGACCATGGCCGCGCCGGCGACGCCGATCCGCGCGTAGACGCGGTTGGCGACCAGCAGCGAGACCACGAACGAGGTCGCGGTCACGCTCGCCGACAGGAGGCCGAGCGCGGTCGCGAGGTCGGCCTCCGTCGTGAACGTCTCGGACGCGACGCGCAGGAACGGGTAGGTGACGGACGACCCGAGGATCGCCAGCAGCACGTACGCCACCGCCACGAGGCGCATCAGCGGCGAGCGGACGACCGCGTCGAAGCCGGCGCGCAGGTCGGCGACGATCGACCGGTCGCGCCCGCGCGGCGGGACCCGGACGGTGGTCGTCCGCGAGACCGCCACGACCAGCAGCCCGACCGCGGTCAGCAGCACCGCCTCGATGACGAGCAGCGCCGGCGTTCCGAGTGCCCGCGCCGTCGGGCCGGACAGGAGCGTGCCAAAGAAGCTGCCGGCGATCGCCGCGGCGGTGCACAGCGGGAAGAGCCGCTTGGCCTGGCGGGCGTCGAAGACCGATGCGGCCATCGTCCAGACGATCGTCACCGCGATAGCGCCGACGGCATAGACCGTCAGATAGGCGAGGGCCAGCGTCGCGGGGTGCCCGGTCTCGATGAGGACCCGCTCGACGACCAACGCGATGGCGGCCCCGATCATGATCCCGCTGAAGAGCCGGATCCTCGGCAGCCGGCCGAGCGCCCCGCCGTAGACGAGCGAGGCAACGAGGCTGACGCTCCCGAGCCCGATGAACAGGTAGGGCAGCGAGCCGGCCCCGAAGCGCTTGACGACGAGCGTATCGACGCCGATCTCCCCGAAGCCGCGGCCCAGCTCCAGGGCGGCGAAGAGCGATGCGACGAGCACGATCGTCCGCCCCTCGCCGGGTCGGATCCCGATCGTCCGTCCCCAGCGCGTCATGCCGGGACCCGCGCCACGTGCATCGGCGCATCATGCCCGCTGGCCGGACGGGCCGTCACCCCGCGGCGGCTCGACCGCGGATGCCCGGATGGGCGACACTACGCGGACGACCGGGGCGTGAGGCCTCGATCGGATCGCGCGACTCGGAGGACCAGCGAACGTGGCCAAGGTAACGATGCCCCAGCTCGGCGAGAGCGTCGCCGAGGGCACGATCGGCAAATGGCTCAAGCAGCCCGGCGACCACGTCGACAAGTACGAGCCGCTGCTCGAGGTCATCACCGACAAGGTGAACGCCGAGGTCCCGTCGCCGTTCGAGGGCATCCTCAAGGAGATCCTGGTCCAGGAGGGCGAGACCGTCCCCAACGAGGCCGAGATCGCGATCATCGACACCGGCGACGAGGCGGGTGCGCCGGCAGCCACCGCAGCGCCGGCAGCCACCGCGCCGGAGCCGGCCCACGGCCCCGCCGGATCCGACGAGCGGCCGGTCGCGGCGACCGCCGCGCCCGCCCCCGCGCCTGTCGTCCCGGCCCCGGCGCCCCTCGCCGCGGCGGCGACGCTCGCCGCGACCGGCGACGCCGACGCCCGCATGACCCCAGCGGTCCGGCGGCTCCTCCGCGAGCACGGGCTCAGCCCTGAGCAGGTCCCCGGCACGGGCGGCGGCGGCCGGATCACCCGCGACGATGTCCTGGCCGTGGTCGAGACCATCCGGACCGGCGGCGCGGCGCCGACGCCCGCCACGAACGGCCGGCCCGCCGCTGCTGCGGCCCCCGTCGCCGCGCCGAAGGCGACCGCACCGGCCGGTGGCGCGATCGCCTTCCCGCCCGGCACGGACGAGCTCCTCCTGCCGATGACCCAGATGCGCAAGGGCATCGCCGCCCAGATGACGCGCGCGCTCCTGGTCCCGCACGCCTACGTCCACATGGAGGTCGATGCCAGCGGGCTCGTGCGGGCGCGCGAGGCGGCGAAGCGCGACTACCAGTCCCGCGAGGGCCTCTCGCTGAGCTTCGTCCCGTTCGTGATCAAGGCCACGGTCGACGCCCTCAAGCAGTACCCGACGTTCAACGCCCACTGGACCGACGCTGGGCATCCTGGCCAAGCGGCGCATCAACATGGGCGTGGCCGTCGCGGTGGACGACGGGCTGCTCGTGCCGGTGGTGCGGGACGTCGACCAGCTCTCCATCAACGGCCTCAACCACGCCATCGCCGATGTCGCGGCCCGCGCCCGCGCCGGCAAGCTCCGCCTCGACGACTACGGCGGCAGCACGTTCACCATCGACAACACCGGCTGGTTCGGCTCGAACCTGACGATGCCGATCATCAATGTGCCCGAGGTCGCCATCCTGACGATGGAGGCCATCACCAAGCGCCCCGTCGTCCGCGAGACGCCCGATGGCGACGTCATCGCGATCCGGCCCGTCATGAACATGGTCCTCGCCATCGACCATCGGGCCAACGACGGCGCCCAGGCCGCGGCGTTCCTGCGGGTGATCAAGGCGGCGCTCGAAGCGGTCGGGACCGACACGCCCGTCTACTGATGCGCGTCGCGGTCACGGGCGGCGGGGGGTTCGTCGGTGGCGCGGTCGTCCGCCGGCTCCTCGCCCGCGGGGACGAGGTGCTCGCGCTCGTGCGGGACCCGGCGAGCCCGAGGCTGGCGGCAGCGCCCGGCCTGACGCTCGTCGCGAACGACCTGACGGATCCTGCCGCGATCGCGGCCGCCCTGGCCGGCGCGGACGCGCTGATCCATGGCGCCGGCTCGTACCGGGTCGGGATCGCGGCGTCCGAGCGCCCCGCGATGGAGGATGCGAACGTGGGGACCGCGGTCCGGACGCTCGACGCGGCTCTGGCGAGCCGGATCCCTCGGATCGTCTATGTCTCGACGGTCAACGTCTTCGGCAACACCCGCGGATCGGTCGTGGACGAGACGTACCGGCGCGACCCGGCCGACGGCTTCCTGAGCTGGTACGACGAGACCAAGTGGCGCGCGCACGTCGAGGTGGAGCGCCGCATCGCGGACGGCGCGCCGGCCCTCATCGTCATGCCGTCGCAGGTCTACGGGCCCGGCGACCACACGCCCGTCGGCGACCAGCTCGCGCAGGCGTATGCCGGGACGCTCCCGTTCGTCGGGCTGGGCGGGGTGGGGATCGGGTTCGTCCACGTCGCGGACCTCGCTCGCGGGATCCTCGCCGCGCTCGACCGGGGCGTCACGGGTCGCAGCTACGTCCTGGGTGGGGACACCGTGCGCATCCGCGACGCGCTGCGGATCGCGGCCAAGGCCGGCGGGCACCGCCTGCCGCGCCTGGAGATCCCGGACCTTCCGCTGCGGATCGGCGCCTTCCTCTTCCCGGACCGCGGGGCGTGGTTCGGACTGTCGCCGAACCTGCGCGAGATCGTCAGCGCGTCCGTCGGCGTGACGTACTGGGCATCGGCGGCCCGCGCCGCCGCCGAGCTGGGCTTCGACCCGCGATCGCTCGCCGTCGGCCTCCCCGCGGCGCTGGCCGAGACCGCCGGCCGCTCGGGCTGATCGGTCGTACACTCCGGCCATGGGTCGTGACCTCCCGATCTTCACCCCGCCCGGCGACGGCGCCGGCCACGGCGGCGCGCACGGCCGGCCGGACCTCCCCATCGCCCTGGGCGGAGGGCTGGCGGCCGCCACCGCGGCGGACGGATCGGTCGCCCCGCGTCGCCATCCCGACTGGATCCGCGCCCGGATGCCGTCCGGCGAGAACTACCACGACCTCAAGGGCCTGCTGCGCGGCCTCGCGCTCAACACGGTCTGCGAGGAGGCTCACTGCCCCAACATCGGGGAGTGCTGGGATCAGCGCACCGCCACGATCATGATCCTGGGCGACACCTGCACCAGGGCCTGCGGGTTCTGCGCCGTCAAGACCGGTCGTCCCACCTGGTTCGACGACGACGAGCCGCGACGGGTGGCCGAGGCGGTCGGGGCGATGCGCCTCGAGCATGTCGTCGTCACCAGCGTCGCCCGCGACGACCTCCCTGACGGTGGCTCGCGGATCTTCGCCGAGACCATCCTCGCGATGCGCGAGCAGTCGCCCGGGATGGGCATCGAGGTCCTGATCCCCGACTTCGACGGCGCGGACGACCGCCTGCAGACCGTGATGGACGCCCGGCCCGACATCCTCAACCACAACCTCGAGACCGTGAAGCGGCTCCAGAAGCCGGTCCGCAAGCGCGCCCGCTGGGACCGCTCGCTGTACGTCCTGCGGCGGGCCAAGGAGATGGCGGGCGAGATCGGCCACACGGTCCACACCAAGTCGAGCCTGATGGTCGGCCTCGGCGAGACGCGACCCGAGCTGACCGAGGCGTTCGAGGCGCTACGCGCGAACGACGTCGACATCCTGACCATCGGCCAGTACCTGCGGCCGTCGCTCCAGCACCTGCCGCTCGAGCGCTACTACCACCCCGACGAATTCGCCGAGATGAAGGTCGAGGCGCTGGCGCTCGGGTTCAAGCATGTCGAGTCGGCGCCGCTCGTGCGCTCGAGCTACCACGCGCGCGACCAGGTGCCCGGCGCCGAGCTGAAGCGCCTGCGCCGCCAGGCCACCATCGACGCCGAGGGCCGGATCGTCCCGCTCGCGGGGTAGACGGCGGCACGCGTGAGCGTCGAGTTCGATCCGGTCCCGCTCGGGCGGCCGCGCCGCCGGACGGACCCGGTCGTCATCGTCGGCGGCGTCATCCTCCTCGGCCTGGCCCTGGCCATCCTGAAGCCATGGGAACGCGACCCCGACGGGCCGAAGGCCGTGGTCGCGGCCAGTGCCTCGGCCGGCACCTCCGTCGCGGCGACGGCGGTCGAGTCCGCGTCCGCCGCCCCTTCCGTGCCCGAGGCGACGACCTCGCCGCCGCTTCGTCTGTCCTGGGCGGATGTCGGCCGCGCGGCCGTCGCGAACCCGTCCTTCGCCATCGACCTCGTCACCGTCGACCGGTCCGCTTCGACCGGCTCGGCCCACCCGGTCTACTCGGAGGGCACGCGCGTGCCCACGCCGGGCGGCTCGACGATCCTCGACACGCATGGCGAGTCGATCGCCGGCCTGGGCGTCACCACGGAGCGAGGCGCCGTCGCCGAGGACGTCCGGATCTGGCGGGTGCGGCCGAACGGCGTCCTCGATTGGGTCGACGCCGATCCGATCGACGGCACGGTCGCCGGCGGGCCGCTGGTCCTCGCGATCCCGGGCCGATCGAGCGCATTCCCGGCCGGGACCTATCGCGTCGACGCCCTGGTCGACGGCACGATCCGGCGCGTCGAGGTCGCCATCCCCGGACCGACCGAGCACACGCCGCCATCGAACGACTCGCCGTACCCGACGGAGACCGGCCTCGTCCCGCTGACCTCGAGCGACCCGTCCGCGGTGCTGGCCGGCCCGTTCGCCACCGTCGACGGGCGGGGCGTCGGGCTGCGCGCGCTCCCGATCGACGGCTTCGATGAGGCGAGGGCCTGGGGGGCCAGCGTGGAGGGCCTGGCCGGCGGGCCTGGCTATGTCCCGCGCGCCTACCTGCCACGGGCGACCGGGCTCGGCGTGATGCTCACCTCGCATGCGCAGATCCTGAGCGCGTCGATCGACCGGCTCGCTCCCGACGACCGGCTCGCCGGGGCACGCCAGTCCGGCGGCGTGTCCTTCAACCACGGCGGCACGCCGTGGGTCGGGTTCGAGGCGCCGGACCGCGGCGCGTGGCAGCCCGGCGTCTACGCGATGACCGTCGCCTGGAACGACGCAGACGGGCGCCACGACGAGACCTGGCACGTCGAGCTGCGGCCCGGACCTTCGACCCACTCGGCGCCCGCGTCGGGCTGACGGTATCCTCCCGGTATGGCCCGACCGCTCTCCCGCAAGATCGCTCTCGCGGAGCTGCACTGCCATCTCGGCGGCGCCGTGACCCCGGCGATCATGTGGGGCATCGCCCACTCCCAGGGCATCAAGCTGCCGACCAAGGACTACTGGGAGTTCCGGGACATGATCACGGTCTCGAAGCGCACCCAGAGCTTCGATGGCTACCTGCAGCTCTTCCACTGGACCGAGCTGATCCAGAGCTCCCCGCTCGCCGTCGAACGGGCCGTCTACGAGGTCGTCGGCGGGGCGTACCGCAAGAACAATGTCACGACGATGGAGCTCCGCTTCAACCCGATGAAGCGGAACCGCGGCGGCGAGCAGGACCTCGACCACATCATCGCGGCCGCGGTCCGCGGCATGGACAAGGCGACCCTCGAATACCCGGTCAAGCCCGGGCTGATCTTCTGCCTCGACCGCGCGTTCCCATACGAGCTCAACGAGATCATCGCGGAGAAGGCGATCGCGTGGCGGGATCGCGGCGTGGTCGGCATCGATATCGCCGGCCCCGAGGCGACGACCTTCCGCGTCGCCGACTACCGGCGGATCTTCCGCCGGGCCCGCCAGTTCGGCCTCGGGCTGACGGTGCATACCGGCGAATCCGGTCCGATCGAGGAGATCGCCCGGGTCGTCGAGCTGCTCGAGCCGGACCGCATCGGCCACGGCGTGAAGTCGGCCTACGACCCGCGCGCGATGGCGATGATCCGCGAGCGCGGCATCGTGCTCGAGATCTGCCCGACCTCGAACCTCAACACCAAGGTCGTCAGCGGCTGGGAGGAGTTCCGCTGGATCTTCGACACGCTGCGGCGCAACGAGGTCCGCTTCACGATCAACACCGACGGCCCCGAGATGCTCAAGACCTACATCCGCGACGAGATGGCGCAACTCGGGCGGTTGGGGATCCTGTCGGTCGCGGACCAGGTGCAGGCGGCGGAGACGTCGCTGGCCGCGTCGTTCGTGCCCAACGTGACCGACGTGCCGCCGCCCGTGCTCGAGCCGGCGCGCCGCGCCGTCGTGGAACGCGAAGAGGCGTAGTCGGTCCTCGCGGATGCGCCGCCCTCGCGGAGGCGTAGCGGTGAACGTGGCCTTCGCCTCTCGTTGCGGCCGGCGATATGCCGCTCATGCATATCCCGTGCTCAAACCCCGGGATAGGCCAACCCGGGCGGACCACCTGGAGCCCAAGGCCACGCTCGGCCACGCACGAGTGAACCGGCAAACGGCGCCGTTCAGGCGTCGAATGGCAGTCCTATCGGGTGTCGTGCCCGGTATCGATGAATGAGCCGCATCGCGGCCGGACCAGCACGGGCCGACTGGCTACCGCCGCGCCATCACAGAGGGCGAGGGGGGCTTAGTCGGCGAGGTCCGGCGCCTTCTCCTCGATGCGATACGAGCAGCAGCGGTCGCCCGAGGCGATGTGGGTCTCGCGGGTCACGCCCGCGCCGAGGATCTCGCGGAACAGGTCCAGCTCGGCCTGGCAGGCCGCCGGCGTCGACCTGGCCACGTGATAGATCGCGCAGTTGTGCTCGCGCAGGCGGATCGAGCCATCGCCATCCACCACTGTTTCGGCGAGGTAGCCCTGCGCGGCCTGGATGTCCGCGAGCTCCCGGACCCGCACGGCCAGCGACGCACCGGGCGCGACCCGCTCGGAAAGCTGGTCGCGCACGCGGTCCCCGAGCTGGCGTCGCCGCGCGGCGAAGACCTCCTCGAGCAGCTCGTCCCCGCCGACGGCGCCGATCGCCGCCAGGAGCCCCGCCGCCAGCGCGTCGTAGGTGGCCGGGAACAGGTCCTGTGCGTCGGCGGTCACGTCGTACAGGTGCCGCGGCCGGCCCACGCCATGGCGCACGGTCTGGCGGCTGACGAGCTGCGCCGCCTCGAGCGCCCGGAGCTGCTGCAGGACCCCGGTCCGCGACGCCCCGAGCCGGGCCGCGAGCTGGTCGGGCGACGAGGGGCCGTCGAGGCGGAGGCGCAGGAGCAGGTCGCGACGGAGGCTGGACGGGCCGCCGGCGGAGCCGGCGCCGGCGGTCGGCATGTGCACGCTGGTGGCAGGCACCGACGCGTTCGGATCGGGCATCCGGGAAGGCTAGCACCGGCGCCCGTCGGGCGCTGTCCCGGTGCTACGCTCGGCCGTGCATGGACCTCGACCTCTCTCCGGAACACGCGCTGCTGCGCGACACCATCCGCGACTTCATGCTCACCGAGGTCGCGCCGGTCATCGACGCCCACGAGCGCGAGCGGCGCTTCCCGGTCGAGATCGTCCGGCGCCTCGGCGAGCTCGGCTGGCTCGGCATCCCGATCCCCGAGGACGAGGGCGGCGCCGGCTTCGACACGCTGGCCTATGCCATCGCGATCGAGGAGATCGGCCGGGTCTGGGGCTCGCTCGGGCTCATCGTGGCGGCCCACACGAGCCTTGGCTGCGGTCCGCTCCACCTGGCCGGCACGAAGGCCCAGCGCGACGAGTTCCTGGTTCCCATGGCCCAGGGCAAGGTCATCGGCGCGTACGGGCTCACGGAGCCCGGCGCCGGCAGCGACTCCGGCGGCACACGGACCACGGCGCGCCACGTCGACGGCCGCCACGGCGGCTCGTGGGTCATCGATGGCGGCAAGCGCTTCATCACCAACGCCGGCCAGGCCGGGACCTACATCGTCACCGCCCGGACCGGTACCCGCCCCGACCGCAACCCGGAGATCAGCGCGTTCATCGTGCCCGCCGACACCCCCGGGTTCACCGTCGGCCGGCTCGAGGACAAGCTCGGCCTCCACGCCTCGGCGACCGGCGAGCTGCATTTCGAGGGCGCCCGCGTCCCCGCCGCGAACATGCTCGGCGAGCGCGGGAGCGGCTTCAAGACGTTCCTCGCCATCCTCGACGGCGGGCGGATCAGCATCGGGGCGCTGGCGGTCGGGCTGGCGCAGGCCGCGCTGGACGCCGCGATCCCGTATGCGCAGACGCGCGAGCAGTTCGGCCGGCCGATCGGCTCGTTCCAGGGGGTCGCGTTCATGATCGCCGACATGGCGACCGAGATCGACGCAGCCCGCGCGCTCGTCTGGCGGGCCGCCTGGCTCAAGGACCAGGGCCGCGACTTCGGCCTGGTCGCCGCCGAGGCCAAGCTGTTCGCCTCCGAGGTCAGCTCGCGGGCGACGAACAACGCCATCCAGGTCCACGGCGGCTACGGCTACGTCACGGACTACCCCGTCGAGCGGTTCATGCGCGACGCGAAGCTCACCGAGATCGGGGAGGGGACCAGCCAGGTCCAGCGCCTCGTGATCGCCCGCCGCATCCTCGGGCTGCGGGTCGTCTAGGGCACCTCGCGGCCCGCGGCGCCCCGCTCAGTCGACCTGCGCCAGCCGGACGATCAACCGGTACTGGCTCTGCGAGCCCAGGCAGGTCTGCAACGTGAGACTCGCGCTCGACTGCGCGGCGTAGGCCCAGACGCCCTTCGTCGGGGTCGTGACCTTCCACCACGAGACTGCGTACCGGTGGACCACGCCGTCCGCGCCGGCGTACCAGAGCGGCATGCCCTTCTTCAGGCGACCGTCGACGTAGGCGTCATGGAGCGGCTGGAAGACGCTCGAGGCGTGCCCGAAGAGGTAGACGTTGTTGTCGCCCGCACAGCCCCAGCGGTAGACCCGGTTGCCCGGATAGGACGAGTTCGAGCAGGCGTACCAGGACACCGCGTTGTCGATGCCGAGTGCCGGCATCCAGACGTGGTTGCGGCCCTTGTAGGTCCTCGCTGCGGGGGCGGTCGTCGGCGGCTTGGACGGCTTCGGGCGGGCGGCGACCGCCGGGGCGACAGCGGGTGCGGCCGCGAGCACCGGTCCGACGTGCGCCGCGAGGTCGTTCTGGTCAGACGCATCGAGAGCCGGGGCGATGTCGGACGGCGGGTCCGTGATGCCTTCGACCTCGCCGGATGGGACCGGCGTGGCGGCCGGGACGGCCGGAGCCGGGGGCGCGACGACCCCCGAATCCTGGGCGACGGTGCCGGCCACGACCGCGATCCCGAGGACCACGGCGAGCAGCGTCGAGGTGAGCAAGCGCCACCACGGGCGGTCGGGGAGGGACATGCCCGAACCATCCCGTCCGGGACCCGGTCCTGACCGTGGCCCGGTCGTCCCACCGGGAGTGAGAAGGACGGCGCGGCGCGCACCTCAGCGGACCGCACCAGACGTCACCGCTCCGATCCAGACCACCCTCGTGATCTCCGGGCTAGTACCCCCCGTAGCCTCCGCTGCCGTTGCCCCCGTCGCCGGCAGAGGCCTTCAGCCCCGACCGGAGCGCCGCCTCGAACTGCTGGCCCCACGGCCCCTGCGAGGCGAGCACGTACGGTGACTCGTCGATCGATTCGAAGGTGTCGGCGTCGGTGACGAAGCTGCGTGCGCAGGCATCCACCGTCTCGCGCAGCTTCTCGAACGACGCCCGGTTCCGGAAGATGAAGAGGTGGAGCCGGACCACACTGGCCTGGTCGAGGCCGGATGCATCGAGGCCGATGGCGGTCGGGACCAGGTCAGGGTCGTCGCAGCCGGCGTCGCCGGAGACGACGTGGTCGATGCGGATGCCGAGGCGCGAGAGGCCGTTGGCGATGTCCGTGAAGTCGGCCGGGCTGGGGACCGGTGGCGTGGTGCTGACGACGCCGCACCCGGCAACGAGCGCGCTCATCAGCAGGGCGGCCACGGCCAGGCGAAGGGGGGACATCGCGGGGAAGGTATCACCGCTCGGCGAAGCCGGTCGGGACGGCCGTCCGGAAAACCTCAGCGGCCGCGGGCGCGCTTGCTGTCGCGGAGCCTGGTGAGCGTGTCGGACGGATCGGCGGGCGGCCCGGCCGGCGAGGACGGCGGTGGCGGCGCAGCCGGCGGAGGCGTCGATTTCGGATCCGTGGCGGTAGGGACGGCGGCCCTCGCCGGCGCGCTCGTGCCCTCGCTCGCCGGCTCGGTCGTCGCGGGGCCGGGACTCCGCAGCGACGCTCGCGACGGCGCCCCGGTCGCCCGTTCCCGCGCGGCGAGCAGGCTCTCCCCGGTCGCTGTCCGCGGGGCGGTCGCCCGGCGCCGGCGCCTGAACCCGCCCAGCCACCCGCGGGCCAGCGCGAGCTCGCGCCGTCCGACCGACACGCGCCGGAGCGCGATATCGAGCGGCCAGAGGAGCAGCGCCAGGATCAGCAGCAGCGGCCACAGGTCGGTGAAGTGGCTCGTGGTCCGCAGGTCGTGCGTCCATGGCTGGAGGGCCGTCGTCACCACGGTCCCGCCGGTCGCGGCCCGCAGCGAGCCGAGGAACGCCTCGTCCGTGCCCAGCAGTCGGTACTCCGCGGACGTCGGCGCAACCAGCCCGACGGTCCGGCCCAGCGGCGACGACCCGGGCTTCGTCTGCGTCACGCGGATCGCGTACGCCCCCGGATCGACCTCGCCGAGCGTCGCCTCGTACTCGCCCGGCGCGACCTGCGGGAGCGCCACGTCGTGCGGCTCCAGGTCCGGGCCGACCAGCACAGCGCTCGTCTGGTAGAAGTCACGCGGCGAGCCGTCCGCCTGGACGCTCTGGATGTGCAGCGAGGTCCGCCCGTCCTTGGTCTGGAAGGTCGCCTCGATGCCGTCGGTCTCGTCGCCCGGGAACGTCCAGCTCACGAGCTGGGAGAAGAACTTGTCGAAGCCTGGCCAGGCCAGCCAGTTCGCGGCCCAGCGGCCGGTCGAGTCCGAGGTCCACGCCACGGACCGCCCGAGGCCGTACTGCCACTGGGCGAGGAGCGGATCGTCGCGCGACGTGACCAGCACCGTCTGGGCCGCGGACTTGGCCGTCGTGCCGTTGTAGCCGAGCAGCCTGGGCAGCCCCTGGTCGAGCCCGCGCAGGATCGGCGAGGACGAGGTCTGGATCGGGAAGAACGGCTCCTCGATGATCTGCTGGCCCGAGACCTGCTGCGTCTCCTTCAGGAAGATGTCGGGGATGCTGGCCGGGTCCGGCGCCGCGTAGAACCGCCCGCCGCCCTGCGTCGCGAGCTGCTCGAGGAACGGGTTCGCGCCACCGCCTGCGCCGACCGTCGAGAGGGTGATCCCGTCGGCCTTCATCTTCTTGAGGATCTCGTCGTACTGCCCGGACGTGGACCACCCGTCGGTCAGCAGGATGATGTGGCGGCGCGTGGCGGTGACCCCCTCGAGCGACTTCACGGCCTCATCGAGGCCCGAGTAGATGTTGGTCTGGCCGTCGGCCTTGATCGTCGCCAGCTGGCCCTGGAGGTCGCCCACCGACCCGAGCGGCTGGGTCTTGACGACCCAGTGGGCCGCCTCGTTGAATGCGACGACGCCGAGCTCGTCCCGATCGGTCATCGCGGCGGCGGCGCGGAGGATCGCCTCCTTGCCGATGTCGACCTTCTGGACGCCGGCGATGCTGCTCCCCGTCCCGCGGTTGAACGTGTTGCAGTGGCACGCCGCCATCGAGCCCGATTTGTCGATCACGACCACGAGCGCGATGTCGGGCTGCTTCTGGCGGTCGCGCACGCCCATGTCGACCGGGAGCGACTCCTCGAGCGGCGTCTTCTGGTAGCCGCCGGCGCCGAAGCTGTCCTCCCCGCCGACCATGACCAGGCCCTTGCCCAGGTCGCGGACGTAGACCTGCAGCGCGGCGAGCTGCTTGTCACTGAGCCGGATCCGTGGCACGTCGACGAGCACGATGCTGTCGTACGCGGCGAGGCCGGCGAGGTCCGTCGGCAGCGCCTCGGGGATCATCGTGTCGACCTGCTGGCGCTGGGCCTTGAGCGCGGCGACCAGCTGGGTCGCCACCTGGTCGTTGCCCTTGAGGATCAACGTCCGCGGCTCGCCCTTGACGATGGTGTTCGAGTCGGCGCGGTCGTTCTGGCTGAAGGTGTCGTGGGCCGCCTCGACGACCGCCCGGAACGTGTGGAAGCCGGCCTCGGTGGGCTTGACGTCGAACGTGACCCGGGTGACGCCGGCGTCGAGCTGGACCGGCTGGGTCGAGACCAGCGCGCCGTCGGCGAAGAGCCGGACCGTGGCTGGCTGCGCCACGGACGAGCGGATCTCCGCGATCGCCTGGACCGACTCGCCGAGGCGGGCGATCGAGGGGGTCGTGAGCCGCTCGACGAGGACTTCGTCCACGTTCCCGAGCCCGATCGCCTTCGTCTCGATGCGGATGCCGCGGCTGGCGGCGAGCGATGCCTCCGCCTGGCCGCCGCCCGTCGTGTCGTTGCCGTCGCTGAGCAGGACGATCCGCTTCTGCGAGTCGTCCGGGAACAGCGCGGTCGCGAGCCGCAGAGCCGCGCCGATGTCGGTGGCACTCTCGACCGGCGCCGACGCGATCCGGTCGAGCTCCCGGAGCTCGGACGGGAGTCGCTCGACGAGGGCGTCCTTGCCGAACGCCACGATGCCCGCCACGTCGCCCTCGGGCTTGTCCTGCAGGGTCTCTCGCAGGAACGCCAGGGCCTCGCTGCGACCGGCGTTGCCGACCGAATCGGAGAGGTCGACGACGAAGACCGTGGCCAGGCGGTCGACCGGGAGGACGATCTGGAACCCGGCGATCGCGAGGACGAGCGCGCTCAGCAGGAGCGAGCGGATGACGAGCGCGGCGCGGCGGCGCCCGGCGCCCATGCGCCGGCGGGCGGCGAGGTGGAGCCCGATCGTCAGCGCCAACGCGGGGACCAGCAGGAGCAGCCACTGCGGCGCGGTGAACGAGATGCCCATCAGGCGGTCCCGCCGTCGGGCCGCCGCCCCAGCGCGTCGCCGAGCGAACGACGGACCCGGATCACCGCGTCACGGTGGTAGATCGCCCATTCGAGGCAGAGGCCGAGCAGGACGACCAGCACGATCGGGACCCACAGCTCGTCGCGGGTGGTCGGGCGTTCCACGGCGGCGGTGCCCGGAGCCGCGGACGCGCCCGGCACGGCAGCGGTCGTACCGAGCGCCTCGATAGCCCCTGGCGAACCGGGTGCGATCGACGATTCGCCGAGGTCGAACAGGTCGACCGCAAAGCGGACCGGCGCGTTCGGATCGACGGCGAGTGGTGTCGCGCCGGCCGAAGCGGACGGTCCCGCGCCGGCCGAAGCGGACGGCCGTGGCGTCAGCGCAGCGCTCCCCGATGGGGCAGGGGATGCGGCCGTCGTCCCGGTCGGGGTGACGGTGTAGATGCCCGGCAGGTCGGTCAGGGCGTAGGTCACGGCCGAGCCGCTGGCCAGGCTCGGCACCAGCTCGGTCGTGGTGCCGTCGGGCCGGGTGACCGACACGCCGGTGGCTCCCGACGGGACCTGGAGGCTGACCGGCGCACCGGGGGCGACGGCCTCGGTCGGCGCCGTCGACCCGCCCAGCAGCTCGCCGGTCAGGTTCGAGAGCAGGATCGGGAAGGCGACCTGGAGCGGCAGGTCGGACCGGCGCGGCTCGAAGGCGAGGACCGCCGTCGGCAGGCCGGCCCGTACCCCCGTGTAGAGCAGCGGCGAGCCCTTGGGACCCGGGATGACGGTGCGGGCCCAGTCGGGGGTCGTCAGCTGCTGCGCCGACGAGATGTGGGTGGTCGAGAGGTCGACGTAGCGGAGGATCGGCTCGGCCGGGTCGAGCGAGCCGATGCCCGGGTCCGTGAGCGTGCCCGTGACCACGCCGAGCGCGCTCGTCGTCGGCGGTGCGATGGCCAGGATCGGGGTCGTCGGCAGCGTCGGCCGGCAGGTTGCCCTCGAAGATCGTGAGGTCCCACGGCCGCCCGTCGGTGCGCTGGGTGGAGGCGCCGTAGTCCTTCGGCGCGACGCCGTACAGCTCCACGTTGGGCAGGTACGAGAGCGCGGTCTCGAGATACGGGTCGCCCTCGCCGACCACGAGGACCAGCCGCGTCCGTGCGGTCGGCAGCACGGCCCACGCGTGGTCGTCGACCGCCAGCTGGTCCGGCGTCGTCACCGACGGGTCACGCGCGACCAGGCGGGCCTCGACCACCCCGACATCGTTCGGGACGTCGTCGATGACGACGTCGGTGCGGGCCTGCGGCTCGAGGATCAGGTCGCGTGCCTCGAGCAGCCGGCCATCGCCCCACAGCTCGATCCGCCGGCCCGCCAGCTCGAGATCGACGTTGGCGATGCTGATGAAGATCGAGCGCGTCACCGCGGACGGGGCGGTGCGCACGGCGAGCGCCACGATCGCCTGATTCTTGCGGTCGCGGCCGACGGGCAGCACCCTGATCGGCGCCGAGACCTTGACGGCCGGTGGCGTCGACAGCGCCGCGTCCGTGGCCACCAGGATCTGGGCGTCGCCGGAGCGGGTGGCCAGCTTCGAGGCCAGCTCCAGCGCATCGCCCAGGTCGCCCCGTGTCGGGGCGGGCCGGAGGTCGTCGATGGCCTGGCGCACCCGACCCAGGTCGGTGGTCTCGTTGACCACGATCCGCGCCGTCCGGTCCGCCGCGATCACGCTGACCTTGCCGCCCGTGGGCAGGTCCTTGAGGGCGGCCATCGCCGCATCGCGCGCGGCGGCCAGGCGGTTCGGCGTCACGTCGGTGGCGCCCATGCTGGCCGAGGTGTCCATCACGAGGATCACGTCCCGGGCCAGCCCCGCCGGCCGCTCGAGGAACGGCCGCGCGGCCAGCAGCACGAGCGCCAGCACGAGCAGCAGCTGGACCAGCAGCAGCAGGCTCCGCCGCAGGCGCTGCCATGGCGCGTTGGCCTCGACATCGGTCAGCAACCGGCTCCAGAGCAGCGTCGAGGGCACGACCGCCTGGTCGCGGCGCAGCTTGAGCAGGTACATCGCGATGACCGCGGGGATGAAGACGAGGCCGGCCAGGGCGAGCGGGCTGATGAACGGCATCGGTCAGCCCAGGACCCGGCGGCGGCGCAGCTCGGCGAACATCAGGTCGGCCAGGTTCTGGTCGGACGTCAGGTCGACGTAGCTCGCCCGGCGCTTGGCGGCGAGGTCCGCGAGGTCGGCCTTCCAGGCCGCCAGGCGCGACTTGTACGCGTCGACGGTCGCGAGGTCGACCGTGACGTCGAGCCCCTCCCCGCTCTCGCTGTCGATGAGCCGCAGGTCGCCCTCGAGCGCCGGGTCGAGCTCCTCGGGCGAGAGGACGTGCATCACGATGAGCTCGGAACCGGTCGCGGCCAGCTCCCGGATGACCTTGTCGGCCGCCGGATCGAGGAGGTCCGAGAGGAGGATCACGATGCCGCGGCCGTGGAGCTGGGCGCCGGCATGGCGTGCGGCGACCAGGAGGTCGGTCGGCCCCTCGGTCGGTTCGATGGCGGACAGGTCGGCCAGCAGCCGGAAGACGCGCCCGGATCCGCGCAACGCCGTCCGCCGCCTGGCGGTCCGCCCCGAGAGCGCGGTGACGGCGACGCGGTCCTCGCTCGCGAGGCCGATATAACCGAGGGCCGCGGCAGCTCGCTTGGCGAACAGGAGCTTGCCGGGGGTCCCGGCGGCCATCGAGGCCGAGGCGTCGACCAGCAGCGAGACGGTGACGTCCTCCTCCTCGACGAAGAGCTTCACGAACAGGCGCTCGAGTCGGGCGTAGACGTTCCAGTCGAGCTGGCGCAGGTCGTCGCCCATGGTGTAGTCGCGGTAGTCGGCGAACTCGACGGACTGGCCGCGCTTGACGCTCCGCCGGCCGCCCTTGAGGCCGCCGCGGACCGGCGAGCGCATCAGCAGCAGGAGGCGCTCGAGCTGGCGGAGGAAGGCCTCGTCGAAGACGGTCGGATCGATCTCGTTCGGCAGGAAGGCGGGCCGCGTGCCGGCATCGGCGCGCGGCGTCTCCGCCGGCCGCTCGGCGGGGTCGGAAGCGGGCGGCCCGACGGAGGGTCCGGTCATGCGCGCGCGGCCGTGGCGGGTCCGGGACCCGCTATTCGACCGACGGCGGGGTGACCGTGTCGAGGATGGTCCGCACGATCGCCTCGCTCGTGATCCCTTCGGCCTCGCCCTCGAAGTTGAGGATGATCCGATGGCGAAGGGACGGCAGGGCGACCGCCCGGATATCGTCGATGGCGACGTTGAAGCGGCCATCGAGCAGCGCATAGATCTTGCCCGCGGAGACGAGCGCCTGGGCGCCGCGCGGCGAGCCGCCGTAGCGCACGTACTCCCGGACGAGCTGCGGCGCGCGAGGCTGGTCGGGATGCGACGCGGCCAGGACGCTGACGGCATAAGCCGTGACGTGCGGAGCGATCGGCACGGCCTTGGCGAGGCGCTGCATCTCCACGATCTCGGCCGCGGTGCAGACCTTGCCGGCCGTCACGGACTCGGAACCGGTGGTGCGGTCCATGATCGTCACGAGGTCCTCCTCGGACGGGAAGGGGACCATGACCTTGAACAGGAACCGGTCGAGCTGCGCCTCGGGCAGGGGATAGGTCCCCTCCATCTCGAGCGGGTTCTGGGTGGCGAGCACGAAGAACGGGGCATCGAGCGGGAACCGCTGCCGGGCGACCGTGACCTGGTGCTCCTGCATCGCCTCGAGCAGGCTCGACTGGGTCTTCGGCGTGGCGCGGTTGATCTCGTCGGCCAGGACGAGGTTGGCGAAGATCGGCCCGGGCTGGAAGCGGAAGACGCGCTGGCCGCCCTCCTCGATGAGGATGTTCGTGCCGGTGATGTCGGCCGGCATCAGGTCGGGCGTGAACTGGATCCGATTGAAGGAGCAGTCGATGACGTCGGCGATGGTCCGCACGAGCATCGTCTTGCCGAGCCCGGGCACCCCCTCGAGCAGGACGTGCGAGTTGGCGAGGAGACCGGTCACCGTCTGGCGGACCAGCTCGCGCTGGCCGACGATCACCCGGCCCACTTCGCGTTCGATGGCCTGCGCTCGCTCGGCGAACGCCTCGGGTGCCAGCCGCGGCGCCGTCGCCACGGGAGTGCTGCTGTCCATGGTGGCCTCCGGTCGGGGCTCGATCCGTCTCTGGTCCTCGGTCGTCACTTGGTCGGGTCGAGCGAGCTGAAGTAGTCGCGGACGTAGTCCTTCACCGAGAGCGGCACGTAGCCGCGCTCGAGCGATGTCTGGGCGTAGGACGCGAAGTCCTGATAGACCTGCTGATACGGGGTCAGCACGCCGTTGTTGGTGCCTTGCCCGGTGCCGTTGCCCTGCTGGGTCTGGCCGTCGCCGCCGGTGCCCGAGATGTACGACGGGTCGCCCGGCTTGCCAAGCCGGTCGAACGGCGCGTAGACCGATGAGAGGTCGCCGCCGAGCTCGGACGGGCGATTGGGGTTCGTCGGGCCGGCCGGGTGGCCGTTGCCACCGGTGCCGTTGCCGAGCGAGCGGGCATTCGAGCCGCCGCCCCCGATGGCACCCTGCCCTTGGCCCTGGCCCTGGCCCTGCCCCTGGCCCTGGCCCTGGCCCTGGCCCTGCCCCTGGCCCTGGCCCTGGCCCTGCCCCTGCCCCTGGCCCTGCCCCTGGCCCTGCCCCTGCCCCTGCCCTTGGCCCTGCCCTTGGCCCTGGCCCTGACCCTGACCCTGGCTGGCGCCGGGGCTCGACTGTCCCTGGCCCTGGCCGGTTCCAGGGCTGGCACCCGGGTTGCCCTGCCCCTGGCCCGGCTGCCCCTGGCCCTGGGCGGTGGTCGGCTTGCCGGCATCCGCGAGATCGCGCCGCGCGTCCTGGAGCCGCGACGCGGCCGACGAAAGGTCGCGATTCGTGGCGACCTGCTGCCCCGTGCCGGTGAGCGATTCCCCGAGTCGATCGAGGGCCGTCTTCGCGCCGGCGGTATCGCCCTGCGCGAGACTCTGCGCGGCGTCGTGGAGCGCGGTCGAAGCCGCGCCGCTCGCACCGGCGGCGGTCGCAGCCTGCTCGGCGAGCTGGCGGGCCAGGTCGGCCTGCTGCTGGGGTGTCATCTGGTCGAGCTTGTCGCCCAGCTTGTCGAGGTCCTGCTGCGTCTGCTTCGGGTCGCCGTCCGGGTTGGCGGTCTGCTGGCCCGTCGCCGACCGGGAAAGCGCACGGCTCAGCGCGGTGAGTGCCGCGGCACGCTGCTCGGTCGCGGGATCGACCTGGGCGCGGACGTCGCTCTCGACCGATCCGAGCTTGGCCAGGTTCACGTCGAGGTCGCCCGGGTGGTCCCGCAGCTGGCGGGCCAGGTCGCGCAGCTCCTGGGCGAGCCTCGTCCGTGGATCGTCGGCGTCCTTGCCCTTCTGCTCGAGCTCCTTGGCGAGGTCATCGAGGCGCTTCGCCTGCTCCTGGGCGGCCTCGCGCTCCTGGCGAGCCTGGGCGATGACCGGGTCCTGCGGGTTCGGGATCAGCAGGACCGGGGCGAGAAGCAGGGCGGCGACGAGTGCGGCGGCCGCTGGTCGAAGCGCGAATCGCGGCTTGAACAGGTCGAGCGGGACCGCGCGCAGCGAGGCGAGCGCGTCCGTCCGCTGCCGTCGGACGAACCGGTCGGTCTGGGCCGCGTCGTCAGCCACGCCGGTCGCGACGGCGACGGTCGTCACGGTCGCGGCCGTGGGATCGGTCCCATCGGGGGAGGCCGGGCCGGCTGACGCCGGGAACCCGACTGCCAGCTCGAGGGCGCTCGACACGCGGTCGCCGAGACGTCCTTCCACATCGACCGCGATCGCCGTCTCGCCGATGGTGGGCCGGGCTCGGACCACGGCGACCAGCAGGACCAGCGCGCCGACGACGGGGATCGCGGCGCCGAGCAGCGGCGCCCATTCGAGCGGGACGAACCGGGCGACGGTCCACAGCACCAGCTCCGCCACGAGGATCGCGGCCAGGGCGAGCCAGGTCCGACGGACGATGCGACGCAGCCACAGGCGGCGCCGGTGCGATGCCAGCCCGGACCGGACCGCCAGGAGCTCGGGATCGAGCGGCCCGGCCAGGACGGCGCGCGGGTCGGCGGGGATCCAGGTGCTTGCGGGCACCGCCTCGCCAGGTGCGGGTCGACGGCGGCGGCGCAGCCTCATGCCGGCGTCCCTGTCGCGGTACGGCGCTGCCGGGAGAACCGCCAACGGCGCGTGGGCGACACGAGCTGGACCGACAGGAGGATGAAGACGACCGAGAGGATCAGCCAGGTCACGACGCTCTTCGGCCAGAACGCGTCGCGCTGCGCACCGAACGCCACCACGTCCGCGGCGATCGGGTTGCCGTTGGCGTCGACGGCGACCTGGTTCCCGTTCGCGTCGATGGTCACGCCGCCCGTCGTGAACCCGGGCTGGGCCTTGATGTCGGGGATCGGGGCGGGCAGCGGGACGACGACCGTGCCCGCCACCGCGATTGTCGATGTTGATGATGCCGTTCTGGTTCGGGACCAGCACGTTCACGATCGAGCACCACGTCCCGTACTGGGTGGTCTCGGTGCCGCACAGGACGTCGGACTGCGCGATGAATGGGTTCACGAGCGCGATGACCTCGGGCGCGCGGCCCTTGATCGGCCCGAACCCACGGCCGTTGTCGCTGTTGGCCATCCCGGCCCAGAAGGCGAGCACGAAGAGCGACCCGACGGTGATCGACAGGACGCCGAAGATCGAGATCGCCGTCGCGGCCTGCGTGCGCCGCACGAGGCTCGAGCAGAGGAGGCCGAACGACCCCAGCCCGATGGCCGTGACCAGCAGCACCAGGTATCCGCGCAGGACGTCGTCCGGTCCTACGCCGCCATAGACGAAGACGACCGCGGTGAGCGGCACCGACGCGACGATCAGCAGGAAGACGTAGGTCAGGGCGCTGAGCAGCTTGCCGATGACGATCGCGAGCGACGAGATCGGTGTCGCGATGAGCATGTCGAGGGTCTGCTTCTCGCGCTCCAGGCTGATCGCGCCGGCGGTCGCGGCCGGCGCCAGGAAGACGACCTGGAGGGTCTCGAGCATGAGGATCGCCGCGAAGATGCCCTGCCCGATGGACGCCGAGGCGTAGGCGGCCGACGAGCCGAAGCCGCTCGCATACGAACGCTCCATCAGCAGCTCGACCATCCAGGCGAATGCGCCGAGCAGGAGCAGGTAGATCGTCAGGATCGCGAACGCCCGGCGACCGCGCATCCGGCCGCGCAGCTCTTTCGCGCCGATGGCCGAGATGCCCCCGAACGCGCGGCGCGGGCTCGGTCGCTGGCGCGGCGGAGTCGGCGGACCGGGCGCGATCGCCGGCTCGGTGACGACGCCGGGCGGGGTCTCGACGGGCTCGATCGTGACGTCGGTCATCGTCGCGTCCTCACGCCGCTTCCATGGGTTCGCGATCGGGCGCGGTCACCTGGAGGAACAGCTCCTCCAGGTCGCTGGCGGCCCGGGCGAAGCTGATCACCGCGACCCCGGCGCCCACCGTCTCGGCCAGCAGCCGGGCTGACGCGGCGTCGTCGCCGCGGAACCCGAGTTCGATCGTGCCGTCCTCGAGGATCGTCGCCGAGGCGACATCGACATCGGCCGCGAACCGGTCGCGGGCTGCCTCGAGCGCCTCGGCGTCGCCCAGGACCTTGATGCGGAGCACCGCCCCGAAGCGGAGCCGTCGCTCGATGTCGCTGACGCGCCCCTGGGCAAGCACCTGGCCGCGGTCGACGATGGCGACGCTCGTGCACAGCTCCTCGAGCTCGGGGAGGATATGGCTGCTGATCACGATGGTCTTGCCCAGCTTGCGCAGCTCCCGGAGCAGCTCGCGCAGCTCCACCCGGGCCCGCGGGTCGAGGCCGGAGGCCGGCTCGTCCAGGAGCAGGACCTCCGGATCGTGGACCAGCGCGTGGGCGAGGCACAGTCGCTGCTGCATGCCGCGTGACAGGGTCTGCACGTACTGGTCGCGCTTGGTCCCGAGGTCGACGAGTTCGAGCAGGTCGCCGATCATCCGCCGCCGCTTTGACGCCGGGATCCCGTAGCAGCGGGCGAAGAAGTCGAGGTACTCCCAGACCTTCATGTCGTCGTAGACCCCGAAGACGTCCGGCATGAAGCCGAGGACGCGCCGGACCTGGTCGGGGTTCCGAGTCACCGAGAACCCGGCGATCTCGGCCTCGCCGCTCGACGGCCGCAGCAGGGTGGCGAGGATGCGCAGCGTCGTGGTCTTGCCGGCTCCGTTCGGCCCGACCAGGCCGAAGATCTCGCCCGAGGCGACGGACAGGTCGACGCCGGCGACCGCCAGCGTGCGGTCGTAGCGCTTGACCAGGCCCTCGGCGCGAACGATCTCGGTCATCGGACGGTCCCCGTGATCGACAGGTCGAACTGGAAGCCTATCCCGTCGGTCCGATCGTTGACGAAGCGGGCCAGGACCGTCCCGGCGGTAGGATCGATGTAGCGCGCCGGGTGGGGGAGGGAGTAGCGCGTGCCCGCGGTCAGGTGCGGGAGACGGACCCAGGCGCCCTTGTCGAGGTCGAACAGCTCCACCTCGGGCATCCCGTCGAACCCGGCAGCGGCGCAGTCCGCCGTCGGCGGGTCCGGGCAGGGC
This sequence comes from uncultured Chloroflexia bacterium, assembly GCA_963813335.1. Lineage (GTDB taxonomy): Bacteria > Chloroflexota > Limnocylindria > Limnocylindrales > CSP1-4 > SPCO01. The sequence goes on along the minus strand of CAWEYL010000001.1, from coordinate 1,193,154 downwards.
TCCGGGATGGAATCGAGGGGCTCGATCGACTCGGGGTCGCCGAAGAGGCTCGTCGTGTCGCCGCCCTGGTTGAGCCCGAACGCCAGCTCCGTCGGCGTCAGCGTCCCGTCGAAGGCGATGGGCTTGTAGGAGACCGTCGCGTGGCCGCGCCCGATGCTGATGCTCATCGGGTCCTTGCCGAAGAACGGCGAGTCAGTGTCGATGATCGTCGAGCTCAGCAGGTCGCCGCGGAACGTGGTCTTGCCGCGGACCGTGACGTGCGTGGGCAGGTAGTAGAGGACGTTGCCCGTCGCCCGCGGCGTCTGCCCGGCGATCTCGACCGGGAGCAGGCTGCCCGACCCCCAGGCCAGGATGACCGCGCTGTCCGACGACAGCTGGCCCGTCGAGCCGAAGTTCGGGTCGAAGGTCAGCTGGTCGACGATGGTGTGGCGGATGTACTGGTCCGCCATCGTGGTGTCGAACTGGCTCGGATCGCCGAAGGTCATCGGCCCGACGACCTTGTCGGACAGCGGCTGGCCGAACTGCCCCGCGACCAGGGCGACGTCGATCGACTTCGAGGCGCCCGGCGCCAGGTCGGCGAGCACGGCCACGGTCCCGCCGAGCACGACGGCCGGCCGCTGGAGCGTCGTCTGCGACTCGTTCACGAGCGTGCCCTTGAGGCGCCCGTCGACGATGGAGATGTCGGCCTTGAGCATCGGCACCGCGATGGGCGTCTCGGCCCGGATCGTGCGCAGCGACCCGAAGCCCACCGCGAGGTCGCGAACCTTCGCCGGGTCGCCCTGCAGGACGTCGAGCGTGCCGGCGGTGCTGTCGCCGCCGAAGAACTCCCCGTTGATCGGCGAGGACAGCAGCGCGCCCCCCGGGACGCTGACCTGGTACGAGCCGCGCGACGGCGAGAAGACGCCGACGTAGACCTGCGCGGTCCCGTCGGTGGCGCCGGTCGAGCCGCGCACCAGCGCGACCTCGTTGACCAGGACGTCGCTGCCGCGCAGGGCGGCCCCGAACCCGTAGGCGCCGACCGCGAAGACCACGATCAGCACCGGCATGGTCACCCAGGCCCATTCCCGGCGGTCGAGGCGGCGCAGCACGAGGTAGTTGATCGGGCCGATCAGCAGGATGTAGGCGACCAGCAGGATGATCAGGCCGCCGATCGGGGGGAGCGCCAGGGACGGGAGCTGCGAGACCGCGCCGACCAGCTGGCTGTCGTCGAAGAGGACCAGGCCGTTCGCCGACCGCGCCGGCAGGACCCGGCGCCACAGGTTCTCCGAGCCCGTGCCATCCGCCAGCCACTTGGCGGTCGGGTCGACGCCGACGATCGTCACGGACCCGTTCCCGTGGCTTCGCTCCGCGGCGATGACCCGGTCGCCGCTGGTCAGCAGGACCCGGCCCTCGATCATGATGCCGCCGAGGGCGGGCACGTCAGGGGTGTTCGCGGGGACCTCGCCGATGAGGCCGGCGAGGGCGGTCGCCGGGACATCCACCGTGGCAGTCGGGCGGTACGGCAGCAGCGAGTCGGGGAACGCCGACAGCGTGTTCGGGCCGGTCGTCCCGCCGACGATGACCAGCCGGCCGCCGCCGGCGACCCAGCCCTGGAGGGCCCGGAGCTGCCCCTCGGTCAGGCGGCTCGAATCGGCGTCCTGCCAGACGAGGCGGTCGAGCCCGCCCCAGGCCTCGACGCGCTCGGGGAGGTCCGCCAGCTCGATCGGCGCGATCTGCGGGCCGACCTGGTTGGGGTTGGGCAGCAGGTCGATGGTCCCGACGATGCCGCCGGGCTTCTCCGCCACGACACCCACCACCAGCTGGGTGAGGTCGTGGACCGTGAAGGCGACCTTGGTCTTGGCGATCGTCGTGTCGCCGTCCACGAGGGAGACCTCGAGGTCCCGGCCGAACGACGGCGGCTGGGCATACAGCAGGAACGTCTTGTCCGAGCCGTTGGGCAGGTCCGCGACCAGGCCGAACCGCGTCCGGCTCTGCGCCCCGCCGGTGAGGCGCAGCTCCCCGCTGACCGAGGGGCCGTCGTTCTTGACGTGGATCGTGATCGCCATCCACGACCCGACCCGGGCGTGGCCGCCCAGCATCGCGTGGCCTTCCATGGTCAGGCCCTCGGCCGCGCCGACCGACACGGGCAGGATCGCGAGGCTCAGGACCGGGACGGCGAGCGCGAGGAGCGATCGGACGAGGAGACGGGCGGCGATCGGCCGGCGACGGTCGCCGGCGGGTGGCGGGTGTCGGTCGCGCACATGGACTCCGAGCGGAGGACGGGTCGTGATCGGAGCAAGGACGTCTCACTCCGTCGGAAAGTTGCGAGCGGTGCCCACGCTCGCCCCCGTGCGACCGTGGATCGGCCGGGCTCTCGCCCTCCAGGCCGTCGCTATCGTACGATGCACACGTCCCGCAGCCGTTCGGCCGATGGTGCCGCCCGCCCGGCCCACGCCGCCGTCACCCGAAGGTCCCGTGCCCGAGATCCGACCCTTCCGCGCCCTGCGCTTCGACCCATCCGCCGTCGGCGACCTCGCCCAGGTCGTCGCCCCGCCATACGACGTCATCGGCGCCGACGAGCATGCCCGCCTGCTCGCCCGCCACGAGGCCAACGTGGTCCGCCTCGACCTGCCCGACGAGGCGCCCGGCGACGAGCCGGACGACCGCTACCGCCGTGCCGCGCGGACCCTTGCCGCCTGGCGCTCGGGCGGGATCCTGCGCAAGGACCCACACCCATCCATCTACGTCTACGAGCAGGCCTACCGCGTGCCCGGGACGGACGTGGAGCGGACCCAGCGGGGCTTCTTCGCCAGGCTCCGCCTCGGCCCGTTCGGGGCGGAGACCGGCGTGCTGGCCCACGAGCGCACGCTGTCCGGTCCCAAGGAGGACCGCTACAAGCTGCTGCGCGCCACCGGGGTGAACACGAGCCCCGTGATCGGCCTGTTCGAGGACCCCGGGTCCGACGTCGGCCGGCGCCTGGCCGCGCTGAGCGACGGGCTGCCCGAGGTCGACGTCCTCGACGACGACGGCGTCCGCCATCGCCTGTGGCCGGTCCCCGCCGACGGCCCGCTCGCGGGCGAGGTGGCCGCGATCACGGCCGCCGCCGGAGCCGGGCCGGTGACCATCGCCGACGGCCACCATCGCTACGAGACGGCCCTCCGCTACCGGGACGAGCGGCGGATGAGCCGCTCGTGCGAGGAGGACCCCGCCTTCGACTACCTGCTGATGCTCTTCCTGCCGGCGAACGGAGAGCCGCTGACGGTGCTGCCGACCCACCGCCTCGTCCGCGGCCTCGACGGGGACGCGGCCGCGGGCCTGCTCGAACGCGCCGGCGAGCTGTTCGACATCGAGCGCGGCGTGTCGGCGGACGCGCTCCGCGCCGAGTTCGAGGCGGCCGGCCTCGCGGCCGGCGGCGAGGGCCGCTTCGGGTTGTGGACCTGCGCCGGCGGCGCCCGCCTGGTCGCCCGCCGCGACGCCTTCGAGCCGTCCCTGCCGAGCGGTGGCGACGCCCTGCGGCGCCTCGACGTGGTCCTGCTCGCGGTCGCCCTCGACCGGCTGCTCGGGATCGATGCCGCGGCCCTCGCCGGCGGTGCCGTCGCGTTCACGAAGTCGGCGGCCGATGCCATCGACCGGGTCGACCGGGGCGCCGATGGCGTCGCCGCGGCGTTCCTGCTGGAGCCGACCCCGGTGGCGTCGATCGCCGCGGTGGCCCTCGACGGCGACGTCATGCCCCAGAAGTCCACGTACTTCTACCCCAAGGCCCTGACCGGCCTCCTCATCAACCCGCACGAATGGTGAGCCCGTTGCACGACCAGACCCCCGACGCGATCCTCGCCCAGGCCCAGCTCCCGCCGGTCAACGGCCGACCGATCCGCAAGGACGAGATCGAGCTCCACGAGCGTGGGCTCTACATCGAATCGTGGCTGCCGGAGCGCCGCTCGCGGCGCAAGCCGCTCCTGTTCATCCACGGCGAGCTGACGGGCTCGTGGCTGTGGGAGCGCTACCTCGGCTACTTCGCCGGACGCGGCTGGGAGGGCCATGCGCTCAACCTGCGCAACCACTTCTGGTCGCTGACCGCGGACCCGGCCAACCTCTCCTTCGACACCTACACGGAGGACGTGGTCGCCGCGCTCGAGCGGCTGGGGCCCTCGACGGTGGTGGTCGGGCACGGGATGGGCGGGCTGCTCGCGCTGAAGGCCGCCGAGCGGATGCCGCTGTCCGGGATCGTCCTCATCAGCGCCGAGCTGCCGCGCGAGCTGCGCCCGGCAGCACGTCCGTACGAGCTGCGCGAGATCCCCGAGGTCTACGGGCGCTCGATGATCGGCTGGGAGACGCTGCCCGAGAAGCTGCTCCGCGACCATCGCGACCTGACCCTCGCCGACGTGCTCCGCGTCCAGCACCTCCTCGGGCAGAAGCCGCACGAGGCCGGGGCGGCCCGCCGCCAGATGCTGGCGGGCGTGTCGGTCGACCGGCGCGGCGTCGAGGCCGTGCCGCGGCTGGTGATCGGCGGCGGCATCGACCAGGCCGTCCCGGCCGACGACTCCGAGCGCCTCGCCGAGTGGCTCGATGCGGAGTACGAGCCGTTCGGCGCCCACTCGCACTACGGGCTGGTGCTCGGCGAGGCCAGCCACCAGCAGGTCGCCGAGGCGATCCGGGCGTTCCTGGAGACCAACCGCCTCTAGGCTGGTATCATCCGCAGCCGGTCCGGGGGAACGCCCCGACCACCTGCGCCGCATTCGTCTAGAGGCCCAGGACACCGCCCTCTCAAGGCGGAGATCACCGGTTCGAATCCGGTATGCGGTACCAGTTTTCGACCCCTGTGTGAACCATGTACTTGGCCTGGTAAGGAACCGGGCTTGAGCGGTCCGTGAGGACACCGGTTCGCGTATGGCGCCACCACGTCGGACCCGTCTGGCCCCTGAGACCGGCGGCCCGGGCCGCGGCGGCGATCGTCCACCGTTCCGGGTCGGCCGGTCGGCCGTCGCGAGGACCGTCACTCGATGGTCGTAGGCCCGTTCTCCTGACGCCCGAGGTACGCGATGATCGGAACCGCAATGGCCGGCAGGTTCGCGACCGAGTACCCGAGACCGACGCCCGCGTTGCGAACGACGGCGAGGTAGTCGAGCCACGCCGGGAGCATCATGACCGCGAGCGCGCACCATACGGTGAGCGCGATCCACCACGAGCGTCGGCGGATCCCGATGAGCGCGAACGGCGCGAGGGACGGCTTTAGCAGGATGATCACGCCGGGCCAGCCGAAGCGGAGGGCCAGCGCCGCAAAGGCGACGACCCACATCGTCGTGCTACCGACCCAGAACATGACCCATGTGGAGGGGAACAGGAAACACGCGGCCATGAGCGGCCACGTCCACACCGCCGGGCGGCGATCGGCGACCGACCACGCGATGATGGCGACCGGGATGGCCCACCACAGCAACGTAGGCATGAATCGGCACGCCAGGAACAGGAATATCGCCGGCGGCGGGTACAGGCTCGGCAGCGCGGCCATCGTCGTCCAGCCCATCGGCTGCGGGTCGAACGGACCCGCGATCTGGCCAGGGTCGTACATGGAGCCTGTCGCGATCCAACGGTCGGCGATGGTGAGCCACAGCCGGTAGTCGATGGCAAGTGCGCCCTCGCGGAGCGTGGCCCGCAGCATCACCGCGCCGAATGCGATGGCGATCAGGCCGATGCTGATCGTGAGCCCGAACAGGAGCGGGCGACCCCAGCGCGCGCTGACAGGAGCGAGCGCAGTGCCGTTCATCGAATGACCGCGTGCACGATGACGCTCAGCGAGGCGGTGACGCGGGAGACAAGCCAAATTCGTCTGCCTGGGCCGTATCCAGGGTTGTGCATGTCGCACCCCGTTGTCATCGTCGTGTCAGACAGGTGGCATTGCAATACCTCAAACCGCACACCTCTGCACCACGAAGCGCACAAAGGAAGGCACTCGCCGGCTCGACTGACGGACGCAGGGGTAGGTGAGGACGGCTGTCCGCACGCGACGCGTGACTCGCGGACCTCCACCCGTTCGGCGAATGGGCCTTAAGGCTCCCACTTCGTCGGCCTCGCGACGATGCGCCCGGACGGCTCGGACATCCGGATCCTGTGGCATCCCGAGCCGAACAACGACATCTTCCCGCAGACGCCGGTCTGGGTCGCGGCCCAGTGACGTGGGTGCCGTGTCGAACCGCACACGTCCGAGGCCTCGATTTTCGTAGACTCCGCGGATGCCTCCCTACGAACCGCGCCGTCTCCTCGTCCTCACCGAGGGCCAATTCGGCGAACACCATGCCAAGACCGCCTATGGGGTGATCCGCTACGGGCGCGACCGCGTCGTCGCCGTGCTGGACTCCACCCAGGCGGGCCGCAGCGTCGCGGAGTTCCTCCCGGGCCACGACATCCCGATCGTGGCGACGCTGGGGGAGGCGCTCGCCCTACCCGAGCCGCCCGACGCCCTGCTGATCGGCATCGCCCCGACCGGCGGGAAGCTCCCGTCCGAATGGCGCGCCACGATCCTCGCCGCCATCGCGGCCGGGCTCGACGTCCTGAGCGGCCTCCACACGTTCATCGGCGACGACCCCGAGTTCGCGGCCGCGGCCGCGGCCCGCGGGACCGCCATCGTCGACTACCGGCGCCCGCCCGAGCGGATGGAGACCGCCGTCGGGCGGCGCCATGCCCCCGGGAAGCGGGTGATCCTGACCGTCGCCACGGACTGCGCGATCGGCAAGATGTCGGTCGCCCTGGAGCTGCGCAAGGCCGCCAAGGCCGCCGGGCAGTCCGCGGTCTTCGTGCCGACCGGGCAGACCGGGATGATGATCGAGGGCTGGGGCGTCGCGGTGGACCGGCTGGTCAGCGACTTCACCCAGGGCACGGTCGAGTGGCTCGTCGAGCAGGGCGAGGCGCAGGGGGACTGGCTCCTCGTCGAGGGCCAGGGTTCGCTGGACCACCCGGCCTATTCCTCGGTGACGCTCGGGCTCATCCACGGCGCGACCCCGCAGGCCATGATCATGGTCTACAAGCCCGGGATGACCGACCACGACTTCGACCACCTGCCCGACGTGACATTCCCTATCGCGCCACTCCCCGAGTTCATCGCCTTGCATGAGCAGGTCGCCGGGCTGGTCGCCCCGTCGAAGGTGGTGGCCGTGGCCCTGAACACCTCGCGCTATCGCGACGACGCCGACGCGCGGCGGCTGATCGCCGAGGTGGCCGAGCTCACGGGCCTGCCGGCGGACGACCCGGTCCGCTTCGGGGCCGACCGCCTGTGGGCCTCGATCCGCGACGCCGTGGATGCACTGCCATGGGTCTGACCGTCAGCCACGAGGTCCTGCACCTCTCGCTGCGCGACCCGTTCCGCATCGCCCGCACGGATCACCACACGGGCGAGGGCGTGACGACGGTGGTCATCGAGCTGCGCGACGAGCGCTACCCGGGGATCGTCGGCCTGGGCGAGGGCTACCCCGACCGCTTCTACGGCGAGACGCCCGAGTCGATGGTCGCGGTGATGCCGACCCTCCTCGCCGCGATCGGCGAGCCCGCCTGCACCTCGACGGGCCTGGTCGAGGAGATGGCCCGCATGGACCGCGCCATCCGCTGGAACGGCGCGGCCAAGTGCGCCGTCGACATCGCCCTGCACGACTTCGTGGGCAAGGTCCTCGGGATCCCGGTGCACGAGCTGATCCGGCTGCCCGCCGGCGATCCCGCCGACCGACTTCACGATCGGCATCGACGAGCCGGAGGTCGTCGCCGAGCGGGCGGCCCGGGCCGCCGCCTTCCCCGCGCTCAAGATCAAGCTCGGCGGGCCGCAGGACCTCGCCACGCTGCGCGCCGTCCGCGAGGTCTTCGGCGGGCCGATCCGGGTCGATGCCAACACCGGCTGGACGCGCGACGATGCCGAGCGCCTGCTGCCCGAGATCGTCGCGCTCGGCGTCGAGCTCATCGAGCAGCCGTTCCAGGCCCGCGCGCTACCGCGACCTCGCGTGGCTCCAGGAGCGCTCCTCGATCCCGATCGTGGCGGACGAGAGCGCCGTGACCTACGAGGACCTCGACTCGCTCGTCGGGGTCGTCGAGGGGGTCAACGTCAAGCTGGCCAAGTGCGGCGGCATCGCCGCCGGCGAAGGCGATGCTCGAGCGCGCCCGCCACCTCGGCTTCCGCACGTTCCTCGGCTGCATGGAGGAGACGTCGGTCGGGATCGCCGGCTCGGCGGCGGTCGCGTCGCTCGCGGACTGGGTCGACCTCGACGGCTGCCTGCTGCTGGCCGACGACCCCTTCGAGGGGCTGGTCCTCGGCGGCGACCACCGCTGGATCCTGCCGGCTGCTCCCGGCCTGGGACTGGCCCGATCCGTCGCCTGAGCACGTTGGGAACGCCCGTTCGCCGAACGCGCGTTCATGTGGATAAGTTGGTGGACGAAGTCGTGGACAAGCCCCCTTCCCGCCGATGGGGTGCGGTCCTACGATAGTCGGCAACCAGTCGCCGATCGACCCGAGGGATGCGGCGACCGGACCGTCCGGGGCCATGTTCCGGCGGGCGGATCCGATCCGTCCGACCGTCGGACGAGTTTCGTATTGCCTCCGTCGCCCGGTCATCGGCCGGCCTGCGGAGGTCGAGGGAGGGCGCGCGAATCGATGGACGCTCACGGCGCGAGCCTGCGCACACCGGACCCCGACGCGGTCGAGTTCGTGCGGTTCTGCTACCGCCGTCGACGTGTCGGCTGGCCGGAGCTCTACGACGAGATGTGCGCCGTCGCAGCCCGCGGGAAGTTCCGCGGGATGAGCACCGATGAGCTGGCCGGCCTGGGTATCGGGTTCAGCCTCTTCGACATGCCGGGTCTGGCCGGGCTCGCCGCGAAGGTGATCGCGGAGGAGCAGGCGATGCGTCGGCCGGTGGCCGTCGCGATCGTGGCCGAGCCGCTGGCCGTCGGCCCGGGGACCGCCGCGGCGGCGGTGGACGACGAGGCTGCCGTCGCGGCGCCTGTGACCGCGGAGGTCGTGCCGACCAGGGCGGCCGATCCCGCGGTCGAGCCGTCCGAGCGATCCTTCGACGTGCCGATCCGCCTCGCGCCCGCCCCCGCCTGAGGGGGCCGGGCGCCCTCGGTCAGGCGCGGATCCTGCGCCTCGCCATCTCGCCCTCGATCTGGCGTTCCGCGTCGACGTAGGTGTCGATCTGCTCGCGGAGCTGGTTCGCCTCGGGGGTGTACAGGTGGACCTGCTGCTGGAGGATGTAGCTCAGCCGCCGGCTGGTCATCCGCACGTGGTCCAGGTTCTTCATGAGGACCAGCGGATCCATCGAGGCCAGGTCGGACGGGTGGTACATCTGCCGCATGGCGGCATTCTAGATGGCGCGGAGCGCCCTCGGCGGCCAGGTCCAGTCGACGTCGTTCGAGGCGCCCGCGAGCGCGCGACGGCGACCGGCCTCCGTGGCGCCCAGCACCAGGATCCGGTCGGTCTTGGTGGCCCGCCCGGCCTCGTCGCCCCACAGCTTGGTCATCTTCCGGGTGGCCGCGACGTCGTCCAGGGCCACGCCAGCCAGGCGGTAGCCCTCGGGCTCGGCGGCGGCCTCCCAGGTCCGCTCGGCAAGGCCGACCCCGCCCCTGATCCGCCGGCCGCGGTCCGTCTCGACGTCCCCGATGACCAGCACGACGACGGCGTCGTCGGTCAGGATGGGGCGGAGGCCGGCGAGGACATCGCGCAGGAACAGCAGGTACGGCTCGCGGTGATGGGCGTCGTCGAGCGTCGCGTCGATCTCGCGCGCGTCGAAGCCCAGGAACCAGGTCCGCAGCCAGTTGTAGTAGCCGTACTTGACGACCCGCAGGTACGGCGGCGAGGTGACCACGAGCCGGGCCTGCTCCGGGCGGCCGCGCTCGCGCAGCGCGGCGCGGGCCCGCGGCGCCACATCGCGGGCGTCGCCGAGGAGGGCGATCCCCTGCATCGACGGCGGCACGCCGCGGTACAGCCGGTCGAGCTTCTTCGACAGCCCGTCGAAGACGTCCCGCTCCGGGGAGGCGAAGGCGTTGCGCTTGGCGAAGTCGCGCACGTAGCGCGGGGCCATGCTGAAGGTGTTCGGCATCAGCTCCGAGAGGTACGAGGCGCTCTTGCCGTGGAGGATCCCGGTGATCGCGGCGGCCAGGAAGCGGTCGGTCCGGTCGTCGAGCCGCAGCGCGGAGCGGACGAACAGCAGCTGCCCGAGCGTCCGCGGGTGGAACGCGAGCGCGACCTCGGCGGGGACGGACTCCGCGCCGTCTCCCGGCCCGGCGAGCGAGCCGGCGACCGGCACCAGCGAGGACGAGGCGGCCGGATCGGCGATCACGCATTCCGCGAGGGCGGTCCAGCCGGCGGCGCCCGCGTTCCAGCCCAGCCGCAGCGAGGCGAGGCGGGTCGATGCCTCGGCCCGGGTCGCGGGCTCGACCTTGGCGGCGGTCAGGAGGTGGGCGAACGGATTGAGGTCGTTGCCGACGCCGATGCGTCCCTCGGCGCAGGCCTGCAGCGGCGTGGTGCCGCGGCCCGAGAACGGGTCGAGGACCACGTCACCCGGCCGCGAGTAGCGGGCGATGAAGGCGTGGGTGAGCGCCGCCGGGAAGCTCGCCAGGTACGAGCACATCGGGTGGAACGGGTGGCCCCACAGGCGCTGCTGGTCCTTCCACTCGGGCGCGAGCTCGATCGCGGGCAGCTCGATCGGCAGCTCGAGCGCGAGCTGGCCGGCGGTGGCGACGCGTGTCGGACGTCCCGACATGGGCGGTCGGCTCCTCCCTGGCCCACGCTCCGAACGGGCTTCGGCGCGATGGGTCGCGGAGTGTAGCACGCGCGAATCGGCGCTCAGGCGGCTCGGAACGGACACCACGGGCGCCGGATGGGCGGGGTCTACGATGTCCGGATGAGCGAGGATCCGACCGGCGAGAGCGGATGGGCGACCCCGCCTCCCGCGGGCAAGGGGCACGGCAAGCTGTTCTGGGCCGTGCTGATCATCGCGGCCATCTGGTTCGTGCTCGGATTGGTCGGCTGTGTGGCGGTCATGCTCGAGTACGGATGATCCCGGTGCACGCCCGGGCCGGGCCGGCCGATTGTCGGCCCACCGGGCCGACGGTTACAGTCTGAGAACGTCCCCGTAGCTCAGTGGACAGAGCAGCCGCCTTCTAAGCGGAAGGTCGCAGGTTCGAATCCTGCCGGGGGCGCCAACTCCCACCCACCACGACGGGGCGACCGTGAGCATCGAACCGCTGATCCTCGCGCTGATCCCCGGCTACCAGGAAGGGCCGCGCATCGGCCCGGTCGTGGTCGCCGCGCGCCGCTGGCTGCCCGTGGTGGTCGTCGACGACGGCTCGACGGACGACACTGCGGCCCGGGCCGAGGCCGCCGGCGCCACCGTCATCCGCCAGGTCCCCAATGCAGGCAAGGGTGCCGCGCTGCGCGCCGGCTTCCGGCACGCCCTCGATGCGGGCGCCGCCGCGGTCGTGACGCTGGATGCCGACGGCCAGCACGACCCGGCCGAGATCCCCGACTTCCTCGCCGCGTTCGACGCGACCCGCCCGGAGCTGATCATCGGCCGGCGCGACTTCCGCGCGATGCCGCCGGTCCGCCGCCTGTCGAACAGCCTCGGTGGCGCCGTGTTCTCGGCTGCGGTCGGCCGGTCGATCCCCGACAACCAGTCCGGCTACCGGCTCATCGGGCGGACGCTGATGCGCTCGCTGCTCGAGTCGACCGAGTCGGGATTCGAGTTCGAGGTCGAGATGATCGCCCGTAGCATCGCCCTCGGCCTGCCCATCGGCTGGGTCCCGATCCGGACCATCTACGAGGGCGAGCCCAGCCACATCCGGCCGTGGCGCCATTTCACGGAGTTCCTGCGCGCCACGCGCGACGCCCGCCGCATCGTGCGCGGCGGCGGGCGATGACGATCCGGACTCAGCCGCCGACACCCGACCCGCCGCCTGGCCGGCCGGTCCGGCGCTGGCGACAGCGGCTCGAGCGCATCGCGCATCGGACCGAACGCCTCGTGCGGCGGCACGGACCGGACGCCCTGGCGGTCGCGGTCGCTCTCGCAGCCGGCGCCGTCGTCGTCGCCCTGCTCGAGCAGGTAGCCGGGTTCGACAACGGCTCATCGGCGTTCCTCCTCGCCGTGGTCGGCGTCGCGGTGGCGCGCGGCACCGGTCCCGCGATCTTCGCCGCCATCGGGTCCTTCCTGGCGTACGACTTCCTGTTCATCGAGCCGCTCTACACGTTCACCGTCCGCGACCCGGCGGAGTGGCTCAACCTCCTGCTACTCCTTGTGGTCAGCATCGTGGTGGGACGCCTCGCGGGACGCGAGCGGGAGCGTGCGCTCGCCGCGATCGCCGGACAGCGTGAAGCCCTGGCCATGTTCAACATCAGCTTCACGCTCGCCGGCCTGCGCGACCCGACCGAGGCATCGCGGCCGATCGCCGAGATCATCCGGCAGCAGGTCCGGGCATCGAGGGTCTGGATCAAGGTCGGCGATACCGTCACGGCCGACACTGCCGCCGCGGCCGGCGCGGTCGCGGTCGCAGCTCCGCCACCGGTCGCTCCGGCGGTCCATGTCGTGCTGCGTCGCCGTCCTGGCGACGAACCGGCGGAGTGGGTGCGAGTCCACGCCCCGGCCCAGACGAGCCGCGTCGTCGCTCGCGACCGTGCCGAGACCGCCTACCGGGTGGCCATCAACGCCGGCGATGACCCGCTCGGCGTGATCTGGGCGACGCGCGCGCGTGAGCTCGGCGATCCCGATGAGGGTGAGACGCGCGTCATCACCGCGGCGGCCGACCAGATCGGTGGGGCGATCCAGCGGGCGCGGCTCCAGCGCGACGCCATGACGGCCGAGGTCTCGCGGCGCAGCGATGCCCTGAAGTCGGCGCTGCTCGATTCCGTCTCGCACGACCTGCGGACGCCGCTCGCATCGATCCGGGCGGCCGCCGGGACGCTGATGGACCCCGATGTGGACTGGCCGATCGAGCGGCGGCGTGAGATCGCCGCCTCTATCGACCGCGAGGCGGAATGGCTCAATCGCCTCGTAACGAACCTTCTCGACATGAGCCGGGTGGAGGCCGGCGAGCTGCGTCCGAACCTGGCCGTGTTCTCACTGTCGGACCTGGTCGACCAGGCCGTGTCCCGGGCCGGTGTCGAGGCTCGGGGGCACGAACTCACCGTGCGGGTGCCGGCGGATCTCCCGCCGGTCCTCGTGGACGAGGTCCTCTTCGGCCAGGTCCTCGCGAACACCCTCGACAACGCGGCCAAGTATTCGGGCGATGGCGCCCCGATCCGGGTGATGGCGACCCGCGCCGATGCGGGCTTCGTCCGCGTGACGGTCGAGGATGGTGGCGTCGGGGTGCCGCCCGACGCCCTGCCGCGGTTGTTCGAGAAGTTCTATCGCGTGCCCCGCAAGGGCGAGGGCTCGCGGCGCGGCACGGGCATCGGACTGGCCGTGGTCCGCGGCATCGTGGAGGCCATGGGGGGCACGGCGAGGGCCACCAGAAGCTCGCTGGGCGGGCTCGCGATCGAGTTCGACCTCCCCGTCGCACCCACGTCACGGGCGGCGGGGTCCGCGTCGTGAACCGCGGGCAGGGGTCAGTCGTCCTGCTCGTCGAGGATGACGACGCGACGCGGGACTCGGTCGCCACATTCCTCGCTGGGCACGGGCACCAAGTCGACCAGGCTGCCGATGTCGCGGCGGCGACCGCGGCCTGGGAACGGGGTCGGCCGGACATCATCGTGCTCGACCTGGGTCTGCCCGACCAGGACGGCCTCGTCGTCATCCGCCGCGTCCGTCGCGAGGCCGCCACGCCGATCCTGGTCCTCTCGGCCCGGGACCGCGAATCCGACAAGGTCGCGGCGTTGGATCTCGGGGCCGACGATTACGTGACGAAACCTTTCGGGATGGTCGAGCTCAGAGCCAGGATCGACGCGCTGTTGCGTCGCGCCGCCGGGCCGGCCGCCGCGACCGACGGGGAGATCCGGTTCGGCGACCTCAGCATGGACATCGCCCAGCGCACGGTCAGCGTCCGAGGCGAGACCGTCCATCTCACGCCGCGCGAGTACGAGGTCCTCAAGGTCCTCCTGACCAACCCGGGTCGGCTGGTCACGCACGGTCGCCTGCTCCGTGCCGTCTGGGGCTCGGCGTACAGCGAGGAGGCGCACTACGTCCATGTGTACGTGAGCCAGATCCGCCGCAAGCTCGAGGCCCTCGATACCGACGGCTCGCTCACGGGACTGATCGTCGCCGAACCCGGAGTGGGGTACCGCGTCGCGCCCTCCTGACGCGAGCTTCGGCCCGCCGCGTTGACCGCGGCCGACCGTCGCGATACACGGTCTTGAGCGGTCCTTGAGCGCCGACGACGAGTCGGCGCGTCGGGCCTCTTGGAGCCCGGTGCGAGGCTGGACCCATGAAGGGATCGGAAGGGTCCAGCGTCGACGTCCAGCACGCCCTCGACCGCGAGGTCGAGCTGGTGACGAGTGCCATCGACCTCGTCGCCACGCACGGCGCGCCGTCGGCCACCGTGGCGGGGCTGCGCATGACCGACCTCGTCATCGAGATCGTCCGCCCGCGGGCAACGCAGCGCGGCGTGGTGGTCGAGCCCCTGTGGGGCGCGGACGAGACGACGACCGATGTCCGAGTCCGCCTGGCGGCGGGATCATGACCAAGGCCCACCTCATGATCATCGAGGACGACGAGACCCTCGCCGACCTGCTCTCGGCGCATCTGCGCGCCCATGACTACACCGTGACGGTCGCCCCGACCGCTGAAGAGGCGCAGTCGCTCCTCGTCCGCCGGCCGCGGCCGGACCTGATCCTCCTGGACATCAACCTCCCGGGTGAGACCGGTTGGTCCGTCCTGCGGAGCGCCGCGTTCGATGCGGCCGGGCGCCCGCCGGTCGTGGTCGCCAGCGCGATGGCGGTCAGTCCGGCCCGCCTCCGCGAATTCGGCGTCGCCGGCTACCTGCCCAAGCCATTCGCCATGGACACGCTGCGGTCGACGCTCGACCGGCTGCTCACCAAGGAGACCATCGAACCATGACCGATCTGCAGATCGCCGTGATCATGCTCGGCTGCCTTGTCGTCTTTTCCGGCTACCTGCTGCTCTGCGAGCGGGTCGGACGATGAACATCATCGAAGTGCTGGCCGCCATCGCGACCGCATTCGTCTTCGTCTACCTGCTGTGGGCCCTGCTGCGCCCTGAGGACTTCTGAACGTGGCCATCAACGAATTCCTGACGCTCGCCACCCTGGCGCTCGCGATCGTCCTCGTCGTTCCCTTCCTCGGCCGGTACATCTACCGGGTCATGGAGGGGGAGCGGGTCTTCCTCAGCCCGATCGTCCGCCCGGTCGAGCGGCTCGTCTATCGCCTCAGCGGTGTCGACGAGACCGTGGAGCAGACGTGGAAGGGCTACGCCGTCGCGGTGCTGGCGATGGCCGCGGTGGCGATCGTCGCCGGCTACGTGGTGCTCCGGCTCCAGGACGTCCTGCCGCTCAACCAGGGCGGCATCCCGCCGATGAGCCCAGAGCTCGCCTTCAACACGTCGGTGAGCTTCGAGACGAACACCAACTGGCAGAACTACTCGGGCGAGACCGGCGCGACCTACCTGTCGCAGGCGGCGATGCTGGCCGTTCGCAACTTCACCTCCGCGGCCACCGGCCTCGCGATCGCGATCGCCCTGATCCGCGGCCTCACGCGCCGCAGCACCAGGACGCTCGGCAACTACTGGGTGGACCTCACCCGCGGGATCCTCTACATCCTGCTGCCGATCTCCATCGTGGGCGCACTCGTGCTCGTCTGGCAGGGCGTGCCACAGACGTGGGATCCGTCGCGGACGGTCACCACGCTCCAGGGCGCCCAGCAGACCATCGCCATCGGCCCTGTCGCGTCGCAGGAATGGATCAAGGAGCTCGGGAACAACGGCGGCGGCTTCTTCAACGCCAACTCGGCGCACCCCTTCGAGAACCCGACAGGGCTGACGAACTGGCTCGAGATCTTCGCCCTGCTCATCTGCTCCTTCTCGCTGACGTACACGTTCGGCCGATACGCGCGCAACCAGCGCCAGGGCTGGACGATCTTCGGCGCGATGGCGGCGATCCTCCTGGTCGGCGGCGTCCTCGCCATGCACGTGGAAGCGAGCGGCAACCCGCTCTTCCCGGCCGGTGTCGACCAGGTCGCCCAGGGGAACATGGAAGGCAAGGAGACCCGCTTCGGCGCGGCGGTCGGCGGCCTGTTCATGGCCGCCACGACCGGCACGAGCACCGGCGCGATCAACTCGTGGCATGACAGCGCACAGCCCATCGCCGGGCTCGTCCCGCTCTTCAACATGGAGCTCGGCGAGGTCACGCCCGGTGGGATCGGTGCGGGCATGTACGGCATGCTCGTCATCGGGGCCATCCTGGCGGTCTTCATCGCGGGCCTGATGGTCGGTCGGACGCCCGAGTACCTCGGCAAGAAGGTCGAGGCGTTCGAGATCAAGATGGCGATGCTTACGGCCCTCGTGCTCGGTGCCAGCATCCTCGGGTTCACGGCGCTCGCCACCGTGCTCCCTGAGGGCGTCGCCGGGCCGTTGAACCAGGGACCGCACGGCTTCAGCGAGATCCTGTACGCCTTCTCGAGCCAGACCGGCAACAACGGCTCGGCGTTCGCGGGCCTGACCGGGAATACGCCCTTCTACAACCTGAC
This sequence comes from uncultured Chloroflexia bacterium, assembly GCA_963813335.1. Classification (GTDB taxonomy): domain Bacteria; phylum Chloroflexota; class Limnocylindria; order Limnocylindrales; family CSP1-4; genus SPCO01. The sequence goes on along the minus strand of CAWEYL010000001.1, from coordinate 1,176,515 downwards.
CGGGGGCCTCGCGATGCTGGTCGGCCGCTACGGGATGATCATCCCGATCCTCGCCCTGGCCGGCTCGATGGGCATCAAGCGAGCGGTCGCCCCATCGCTCGGCACGTTCCCGACGACGGGCGTCCTGTGGACGGTCCTGATCATCGGCGTCGTGATCATCGTCGGCGCCCTCACGTTCTTCCCGGCCCTGGCGCTGGGTCCCATCGTCGAACAACTCCTCCAGAACGCCGGAAAGGTCTCCTGATGGCTCTCATGTCCGTCGATCTCGGACGCGGCACGCGCCGCTTCCAGCGGTTCGTCACGCTCGGTGGCGCCAAGCCGTCCGGCGAGCCACCGCGGCCGCGTGGCGTGCTGGACCCCGATCTCCTTCGGGCGGCCCTCCCGCACGCGTTCCGCAAGCTCGACCCGCGGCTCCTGATCAAGAACCCGGTCATGTTCGTGGTGGAGATCACGGCGGCCCTCGTGACCGTCGCGGCGCTCGCCAACGTGACCGGGGTCCAGGCCGCGAGCGAGTCAGCAGGCCTCGGCTTCCAGGTCCAGATCGCCGTCTGGCTGTGGTTCACGGTCATCTTCGCGACGTACGCGGAGGCCGTGGCCGAGGCGCGCGGACGAGCCCAGGCGGCGAGTCTGCGCAAGACCAGGTCCGAGACCATCGCCCACCGCCGCGCGGCCGACGGGACCCTCCAGGATGTCGGCTCGTCCGAGCTGCGCAAGGGCGACGTCATCGTCGTCGAGGAGGGCGAGACGATCGCCGGCGACGGCGACGTCATCGACGGCATCGGCTTCGTGAACGAGGCCGCGATCACCGGCGAATCGGCCCCGGTCCTCAAGGAGCCGGGCACGGATATCCGCAGCTCGGTCACGGGCGGGACCACGCTGGTCAGCGACCGGATCGTGGTCCTCGTCACCACGGACCCGGGCGAGACCTTCCTCGACCGGATGATCGCCCTCGTCGAGGGCGCAAAGCGGCAGCGGACGCCGAACGAGATCGCCCTGGCGATCCTGCTGTCCGGTCTCACGATCATCTTCCTGATGGCGACCGTGACCTTGCGGCCGTTCGGCCTGTTCGCCGGGACGACCGTCGATACGGTCGCCCTCGTCGCCCTCCTCGTCTGCCTCATCCCGACGACCATCGGCGGTCTCCTCTCGGCGATCGGGATCGCCGGCATGGACCGCGTCGCCCGCTTCAACGTCCTGGCCATGAGCGGCCGCGCCGTCGAGGCATCGGGAGACGTCGACGTGATCCTCCTGGACAAGACCGGCACGATCACCTACGGCAACCGGCTGGCCGCCTCGATCACCCCGGCGACCGGTGTCACGGACGCCGAGGTGAACCGGGCCGCCCTGATCGCGTCCGTCCACGACGAGACCCCCGAAGGCCGTTCGGTCGTCGACCTCGCCCGCAAGCGGCTTGCCGAGCTCGGGCAGCCGGCCGGCTCGGGCGACGACGCGGGCTTCGCGACGTTGTCGAACGAGATCGCCGAAGACATCCCGTTCCGCGCGGAGACGCGCACCAGCGGCGTCACGACGACGTCCGGCACGACGATCCTCAAGGGCGCGGTCGACGCGATCCAGAAGAAGGTCGGCGAGCTGCCGGCCGACGTGTCCACGGATGCCGACCGGATCGCCGACCTCGGTGCCACCCCGCTCATCCTCGAGAGCGAGGGCCGCGTCCTTGGCCTCATCGAGCTCAAGGACACCGTCAAGGAGGGCCTCGTCGAGCGCTTCGCCGAGTTCCGCCGCATGGGCATCAAGACCGTGATGATCACGGGCGACAACCCGCGGACGGCGGCGACCATCGCCAAGGAGGCCGGCGTCGACGACTTCATCGCGCAGGCGACACCCGAGGACAAGATCGCCTTCATCCGCGCGCAGCAGGCCGAGGGCCACCTGGTCGCGATGACCGGCGACGGCACCAATGACGCGCCGGCCCTTGCCCAGTCGGACGTCGGCATGGCGATGAACAGCGGGACGTCGGCGGCCAAGGACGCGGCCAACATGGTCGACCTCGACTCGGACCCGACCAAGCTGCTCGAGGTCATCGCGATCGGGAAGCAACTCCTGATCACGCGGGGGTCGATCACGACCTTCTCGATCGCCAACGACGTCGCCAAGTACTTCGCGATCGTCCCGGCGATCTTCATCCCGGTCTTCCCGGAGCTCGCGGCACTCAACGTCATGGGCCTGGCGACGCCGCAGAGCGCGATCCTCTCGGCAGTGATCTTCAACGCCCTGGTCATCGTCGCCCTGATCCCGCTCGCCCTCCGCGGTGTCGCGTTCAAGCCGATGTCGGCGAGCGCGCTCCTCCAGCGCAACCTGCTCATCTACGGCCTCGGCGGGATCATCGCCCCGTTCATCGGGATCAAGGCGATCGATCTCCTCGTCTCGGCCCTCCGCCTCGCATAGGACAGTCCAATGACCACCTTCCTCCGCCACCGGCTCTGGCCGGCCATCGCCCTGCTGCTCGCCATGACCATCATCGTGGGCGTCGTGTACCCGGTCGTCGTCACCGCCATCGCACAGGTCGCCTTCCCGAAGCAGGCCAACGGCTCGTTCATCGTGACGGCCGACGGTCGGACGATCGGTTCGGCCCTGATCGGCCAGGCGTTCAGCGACCCGAAGTACTTCACCGGCCGCCCGTCGGCGGCAGGTGCCGACGGATACGACGGCTCGGCATCGGCCGGGTCGAACCTCGGACCGACCAGCCAGGTGTTGATCGACCGGATCACCGAACAGGTCGACGCCCTCCGCGCAGCCAACGGCGACAAGCCGATCCCGGTCGACCTCGTCACGACCTCGGCTTCGGGCCTGGACCCGGATATCAGCCCCGCCGCTGCCGAGTACCAGGTCGCGGGTGTCGCTGCGGCCCGCAGCATGTCGGAGTCGGATGTCCGGGCAGCCGTCGCCCGTCACACCGAGCAGCCCCTGCTCGGCTTCCTCGGCGAGCCGCGCGTCAACGTCCTCCTGACCAACCTCGACCTGGACGGGCTGCTGGCCTCATCCTGATGCGCGATGTGGCGGCGCAACCACGTGGCATGGGAGGCGGGATCCGTGACTGACGGCGAGCGGACCGATCCGGACGATCGCCCGACGGCCGAGGAGATGCTCGCGCGGATCGGCGGCACGACCGACAGCGGTCGCGGCCGCCTCCGCGTCTACCTGGGTATGGCGCCCGGCGTCGGCAAGACGTTCCGCATGCTCGAGGAGGGCCATCGCCGATCGGGGCGCGGGACGGACCTGGTGGTCGGTTTCGTCGAGGCGCACGGTCGCCCGGAGACGGAGAAGCTCCTCGCTGGACTCGAGATCGTGCCGCGCCGCCGCGTCGAGCATCGCGGGGTGGTCGTCGAGGAGATGGACACCGACGCTATCGTGGCCCGAGCCCCGACGGTCGCCCTCGTCGACGAGCTTGCCCACACCAACGCGCCCGGGTCGGCGCGCCCCAAGCGCTGGGAGGACGTGCGGGTCCTGCTGGACGCCGGCATCGACGTCGTCAGCACCTGCAACATCCAGCATCTCGACTCGGTCGCCGACGCGGTCGCCACGATCACCGGCGCGCCGGTCAACGAGCGCATCCCCGACGAGGTCCTCGCCGCCGCCGACGAGGTCGAACTGGTCGACATGAGCCCGTTCGCGCTCCGCCAGCGGATGCGCCATGGCAACGTCTACCCGCCCGACCGGACGAAGATCGCCCTCGAACGGTTCTTCACCGAGACGAACCTGACGGCCCTGCGCGAGCTCAGCCTGCGGTTCGTCGCTGGCCGCGTCGATGCCCAGCTCGAGGGGACCGGCACGCCGATCATCTCCCAGCCGGTGACCGAGCGCGTCCTCGTTCTCGTCGATGGCTCCGTGGCCGCGCCTCGCGCGATCCGCCGGGCGGCCGCTGCCGCCGCCGTGCTGCGCGCCCCCCTGCTCGCGGTGGTGGTCGATACGCCGGGCGCGGCCGGCGCATCATCGGAGCAGATGCGTCGCCTGCGCGAGCACCTGGACGACGCGGTGGACCTCGGAGCGGAAGTCCTCAACGTCGAGGCGGCCGACCTGGCCGACGGGATCGTCGAGCTGGCGCGGCGCCGACGGGTGACCCGGATCGTGCTGCCGTACCGACCGTCGAGCACGCTCGAGCGCGTGCGCACGAGACCGCTTGCCGAGCGGATCCTCGAGCGCCTGCCCGCGCTGGAGATCACGATGGTCGCCGAGTCGAAAGGTTCCACCGACGCCTACCGGGTCGGACGGGGCGACTGACCCCCGGACACCCCCGTACCCGTCCGTGCTACCCGCGGGTACCCCAAAGTACGGCTTGGCCCCCCTCCACCCCTCTCATACGCTCTTCCTCGCAGCGGGCCGGACCTTACCCCGGATAGCCCCGGGGGTTCCGCGACCGCCGAAACGTGCGTTAAGCGAGGCAACGACCACATGGCATCGATGGCCGTCAACGAACTTGGACCGATGCTCACCGCGACCGAGGTCGCCGAGATGCTCCACCTGCATGTGAATACGGTGAAGCGCCTGGGTGATCGGGGTGAGCTGCCGTTCTATCGCGTCTGCAAGCGCGGGGACCGCCGGTTCCGGCTCGACGACGTCATGAAGTTCCTCTCGCAGAACCGATAGCGCCGAGCGTCCGGCCCATCGCGAGGGTCGGGCGGTCCATCGCATCGGTCGTGCGTCGCTGAGCGTCCGGCACCAGCCGGACGCTTCTTGCTGTCCGCGTCGGTCCGCGGGCGGGTCTCGCCGGGTCGCGTTGGTACCATGCCCCGGCCGCCGTCCGCGATGAGGGGTCCATGTCGTCCAGCCTTCGATCCGCCGCCACGCGCACGGCGATCGCGGCCGCGCTCTCGCTCATCGTGGCGGCTTGCTGGAGCTCGACGCCGACGGTGAGCCCGGCCGGGAGTGTCCTGCCGAGCGCGACGCCGGGTGGCACGCCCGCCGTCGCCGTGCCGACCGCCTCGCCGACGGCCACCCAGCCGGCCGCCTCGGAGCCTGTCCCGAGCCCCACGATCGTCCCGTCGGCGTCGGCCACGCCCTCGCCGGTCGACCCGCTCGCGGCGGCCGGCGCGCTCGCATCGCTCGGGTCCTACCACGTGAGCATGGCCGGGCTCACCGGGCAGGGACGATTCACCGCGGAGATGACCGTCGTCCAGCGGCCGACGCCGGCCCGTGCCGCGACCATCACGGTCGGTGGCTCCACCATCCGCGCGGTGACCATCGGCGACAAGGCCTGGATGGACCGGACCGGCAAGGGCAAACTGGTACCCGGGGCGTTCGGCCTCGTCGACGGCACCCTGGGCGCCGTGGAGCCGGCGACGCTCGTGTCGATCTTCGGCGGGGCCGACTACGTCACCGTCGGCCCGGAGACGAAGAACGGCGCCCTGACGACGCACTACCACGCGGACGCCGCGACCGGCCCGGGGCCGGGCGGGGCGACCTTCCCGCCGGGCGCCAGCATCGACCTGTGGGTCTCGCTCGACGGCCACCTGGTCGCCTTCGAGGCCAACGACTTCCCGGGCGAGGGTGGACCGGCGGACCTGCGCATCGAGGTCACCCGTGCGAACGACCCCGCGAACCGGGTGACGGCACCGGCGTAAGGTGACGCCGCAGCGTCCGAGATGGGATCGGGCGCCGGTATCCTCGAGCGTTCCAGCGCATCCAGGCCCGAACACGGAGGAGGACGACGATGACCGAGTGGTCGCCGACGATGCCGCGCGGTTGGCGAGACGGCATGCACCCCGGCGCGGCCGGGATGCCGGTCCGTTCACTGGAGCGCGTCGAGCTCCTGATCGGCGACGCGATCCGGGTGGAGATGGCGAGTGCCGACCCTGGGGATGACGTCGCCCACCTCCAGTTCTTCATCTGCACCGAGGCCGGTGGCTGGGCCCTCTGGGCCTCGTGCCCGCGCGCCGAGCTTGCCGACCGCGAGGCGTCGCTGCACGCGATCTCGCCGCTCACGCCGGAGCGATAGGGGCCGGTTCCGCGACCCGCCCCGATCGCGCCGCGCCTCGCCGCTAGATCTTCCGGAGGGTCTCCCCGAAGATCTCGACCGCCTCGGCGATCTCGGCCGCGGTCACGTTGATCGGCGGCAGCCAGCGCACCGTCTCGTGCCTGCGGCCGCAGGTGAGCACCAGCAGGCCGGCGTCGGCGCAGGCTGCCATGAGCCGGTCCGGCAGGTCGCCGTCGGGCTCGCGGGTCGCCCGGTCCTTCACGAACTCCACGCCGACCATCAGGCCCGGCCCGCGCACGTCGCCGATGCGCTCGTCCTCCGCGGCGATCCGGCCGAGGCCCGCCGCCAGCTCGGCCCCGCGGGCCGCCGCATTGGCCACGAGGCCCTCCTCGCGGATGGTCTCGAGGACCGCGATGCCGGCGGCGCAGGCCACGGGATTGCCGCCGTACGTCGAGCCGTGGGCCCCGCGCCCCCAGCGCTCCTGGAGCTCGCGCGACGAGACGATCGCCGAGAGTGGGAGCCCGTTGGCGATCGCCTTCGCGACGACCACCACGTCCGGGACGATCCCGGCATGCTCGAACGCCCACATCGTCCCGGTCCGGCCATAGCCGGTCTGGACCTCGTCGGCGATCATCACGATCCCGTGCCGGTCGCACCGTTCGCGCAGGCCCCGCAGGAACGCCGGCGGCGCCGGGATGAACCCGCCCTCGCCGAGGACCGGCTCGATCAGCAGCCCGCCGACCATCTCCGGCGCGATGATCGTGCTGAACAGCGAGTCGAGGATCGCCAGGCACGATTCGGTCGCCCGAGCCTCGTCGCCGTCGAAGTCGGCGTAGACGGCCGGATACGGGGCGAAGTACACGCCCGGGAGCAGCGGCTCGTAGCCGGTCCGGTAGTTGAGGTTCGAGGTCGTGACGCTGGCGGCCCCGAAGGTCCGCCCGTGGAACCCGCCGCGGAACGCGATGATCCCGGGTCGGCCGGTCGTCCGCCGCGCCAGCTTGAGCGCGCCGTCGATGACCTCGGAGCCCGAGTTCAGGAACATCACCGAGTCGAGCGGCGCCGGGAACGTCGCGGCGAGGTCGGTGGCGAGACGCGAGATCGGCTCCGTGAAGCCGAGCGCGCTCACCGGCCCGATCAGCTTGTCGACCTGGGCGTGGATCGCGGCGGTGACCCGCGGGTGCACGTGGCCGAGGGCGCTGACCGCGATCCCGTTGGCGAAATCGAGGTACGCCTTGCCGTCGGTGTCGTAGAGCCGGTGGCCGATGCCGTGGCTCCATTCCCGCGTGAAGTAGCGCCCGAGGACGGGCGTCAGGTTGGGGGCGGTGTCCATGGCCCGAGTGTATCGGCTGGGACCGGCCGGCACCGACCGCCGTCCGCCGCGTACGATGCCGCCATGGTCGACTTCACCCTGACCGACGAGCACAAGCTCGTCCGCGACAGCGTCCGCGCCTTCGCCGAGGCCGAGATCCTGCCCTACATCCGCGAGTGGGACGAGAAGGGCGAGGTCCACCGCGAGGTCTTCGCGAAGATGGCCGCGCAGGGGTTCCTGGGCGCGCCGATCCCCGAGGCGTACGGTGGCGCCGGGATGGACTACATCAGCTTCGCGCTGCTGTGCGAGGAGCTGGAGCGGGCCGACACGGCATTCCGGGTGGTCCAGTCCGTCCACGTCGGGCTGAACTCGCTGGCCCTCCTCCAATGGGGGACCGAGGCGCAGCGCCAGCGCTGGCTGGTGCCGCAGGCGCGCGGCGAGAAGCTGGCCACGTTCGGGCTGACCGAGCCCGGCGTGGGCACTGACGCGGGCAACCTCGCGACGACGGCCCGCCGCGACGGCGACGTCTACCGGCTCAACGGCCAGAAGATCTGGATCAGCCTCGCCGACCTCGCCGACCACTTCCTGGTCTTCGCCAGCGTGGACCGCACGAAGAAGCACAAGGGCGTCACCGCGTTCATGCTCGAGCGCGGGATGCCCGGCCTGACCACCGGCACGCTCCACGGCAAGCTCGGGATCAGGGCCGGGAACACCGGGCTCATCAACCTCGACGACGTGCCCGTGCCGCTGGACCACCGCATCGGCGAGGAGGGGGAGGGGTTCCTCGTCGCGATGAGCGCCATCGACCAGGGGCGCTACACGGTCGCCGCCGGCGCGGTCGGGCTCGCCCAGGCCTGCCTCGATGCGAGCGTCCGCTACGCCCACGAGCGGCAGACCTTCGGCCAGGAGATCGGCGAGCACCAGCTCGTCAAGCAGATGATCGCCAACATGGCCAAGGGCACCGAGATCGGCCGGCTGCTGGTCTGGCAGGCGGGCGCGCTCAAGAACCGCGGCCTGCGGAACACGCGGGAGACGAGCCTGGCCAAGTGGCACGCGACCGAGCACGCGGTGCAGGCGGCGCTCGATGCCATCCAGATCCACGGCGCCAACGGCTACTCGAACGAGTTCCCGGTGGAGCGCTACCTGCGCAACTCGAAGGCGGCCGTCATCTACGAGGGCACGAGCCAGCTGCACACGCTGATCCAGGCCGACTACGCCCTCGGCTATCGCGAAGACCGGCCGATCCGCTGCGAGCCGTGGCCCGCCCAGGGGTTCGAGCGCCCGGCCTAGGGATCCGCCTCGAGAACGAGCCGCTGCGCCCCAGCGCCGGGGTCATACTCGCGCCGATGCGCGACTGGACCGATCGCGAGCTCCGGATCCTCGCGGACATCGCCGAGACGTTCGTGCGCGGCGACGGGATGGCTCGGGCGCGGCTTGCCGCGGAGGCGCTCACGGCCGCCGCGGATCCCGCCCAGGTCAAGCAGCTCCGCCAGGCGCTGCGGCTGATGGACTCCGCCCCCGTCAACCTCGCGTTGGCCGGCCGGCCCACGACGTTCTCGGCCATGTCGCCCGAGGCCCGCGAGCGATACCTGCTGTCGTGGGGCGACTCGCGCCTCGCGCTCCGGCGGTCCGCGTTCCAGGCGCTGCGCAAGCTGCTGAGCTTCCTGGCCTACGCCGAGCCCGGCGCCGACGGGCCGAACCCGCTGCTCGCCGAGATCGGCTACGAGCCCGACCAGCCGCCGGTGACGAGCGAGCTGGCGGCGATCGCCCCGCTCCGGTGCGCCGCGGATCCGGACCGGCCGTCCGACGCTGTGACCCTCGACGCGGACACGGTCGTCGTCGGATCGGGCGCCGGCGGCGGGGTCGTCGCCGCCGAGCTGGCGGAATCCGGTCGGTCGGTGGTGGTCCTCGAGGCCGGGCCGTTCGTCGATGAGTCGACGATGCCCACGACCGAGCTCGACGCGTTCGCCCGGCTCTACCTGGACCAGGGCCTGGTCTCCACCTGGGACGGCGCCGTGACGATCCTGTCCGGCAGCGCGGTCGGCGGCGGCACGCTGGTCAACTGGATGACGAGCATCCAGGCGCCGGCCGCGGTCCGCGAGGAATGGGGCCGCGAGCACGGCCTCGAGGCCCTCGCCGACGGGACGGCCTGGAGCAAGGACGTGGCGGCCGTCGAGTCGGACCTCGGCGTCTCGGAGTCGACGCGCATCCCGGCCAAGGACGCCATCCTCCTGCGCGGCGCGCGTGGCCTCGGCTGGGAGGCCGCCCCGACCCGCCGCGACGCCACGGGCTGCGGCGACTGCGGGAGCTGCCCGTTCGGGTGTCGCCGCGGAGCCAAGCAGTCGGGGATCCGGGCCCACCTGGCGCGCGCGTTCGGGGCCGGTGCCCGGATCGTGCCGGACGCCCGGGTCGTCAAGGTGCTCCTCGAGCACGGACGGGCGGCGGGCGTCGATGCCGTGCTCGCCGACGGCCGCCGGCTGACGGTCCGGGCCGGGACCGTCGTGCTGGCCGCAGGCGCGCTGCGGACGCCGGCGATCCTGCAGCGGACCGCGGTCGACCACCCCGCGATCGGCCGCTACCTGCGGCTCCATCCGGTGTCAGTGCTGGCCGGCTGGTATGACGAGCCGGTCGACATGTGGCGCGGCACGATGCAGGGCGCCCGCTCGCTCCAGTTCGGCGATCGCGAGCCGGGCCGCAACGGCTATGCCATCGAATCGGCGCCGGGCCACCCCGGCCTCCTCGCGCTCGCCCTGCCCTGGGCGGGCCGCGACGCCCACGCGGAGGTGATGCGGAGCAGCCGCATGGTGGCCCCGCTGATCGCGGTGACCCGCGACGGCGGGGAGGGGCGGGCCACGCTGACCGGGAGCGGCCGGGTGCGGCTGGACTACCGCCTCGATGCCGCGGGCGTGGCGACGCTGCGCCATGGCTTGGTCCAGATGGCGCGCCTCGCCCGGGCGGCCGGCGCCCAGCGGATCGTCGCCGTCGGCACGCCGCCGCGCTGGCACGACGTCCGCGCGGGCGGGGTCGACGAAGAGGTCGCCCGGTTCACCCGGTTCGTGGCCGACCTCGGGTCGTTCGACTTCGCGCCGAACCGCGGGACGGTCTTCTCCGCCCATCAGATGGGGACGGCGCGGATGGGCGCGGACCCGCGCACGCATCCCTGCGATCCGTGGGGACGGGTCCGCGACGGCGGCGCGGCGACCACGTGATCCGCGGCCTGTACGTCGGCGACGGGTCGGTCTTCCCGACCGGGATCGGGGTCAACCCGATGATCACCATCATGGCGCTGGCGCGCCGTGTCTCGCGGGTCGTCCTCAGCGAGATGTGAGGGTCAGGCCGCCTCCGGGGTCGCGTCGCCGCCGACCTTGGCCGCCACGGACCGGTCCGCTGCCACGCGCTCAGCGGGGCGCAGCATCCGGCTTCGCGCCGTGACGATGAGCGCGACCGCGAACACGATGATCGCCCCGGCGACGATCGTCCGCGGCTCGATGGGCTCCTGCAGGACGACGAACCCCAGGATCACCGCGACCACCGGGTTGACGTACGCGTACGTCGCGATCAGCGACAGCGGCGCCTTGCGTAGCAGCCAGCCGTAGGTCGTGAACGCGATGAGGCTGCCGACGACGGTCAGGTAGGTGAGCGCGACGAACGACGACGCCGTGACGTCGGCGACGTGGAAGTCGGCCAGCTCCCCGGCCCCGGCCGACATGGCCACGAGGATCAGGCCGCCGGCCAGCATCTCGGCGCCGGCCAGCACCAGGGGGCGGCGCGGCAGGACGGCCCGGTGCGAGGCGAAGAGCGAGCCGAGCGACCAGGAGATCGGCGAGAGGATGGCCGCCGCGAGCCCGAGCGGCTCGAGGCCGCCCTGGATGCCGAGGGCGGTCGGGCCGACCAGGACGGCCACGCCGACGAACCCGATGGCGATCCCGACCACCGCGCCGCGCGGCAGCCGTTCGCCGAAGAAGAGCCGGCTGAAGATCGCGACCCAGACCGGCAGCATCGCGATGAGGATGGCGGTGATCCCGGACGGGATCGTCTGCTCGGCGAAGGCGACCATGCCCATCCCGCCCCCGAGCAGCAGGCCGCCGACGATCAGGGAGTCGCGCCACTCGCGGCGCGTGGGCCACTCGAACTCGCGGCCGCCGCGGATCCTCGACAGCGCGAGCAGGATCAGGCCGGCGAGGACGAACCGCGTCGCGGCCATCAGGAACGGCGGGATGCTCTGGACGGCGACCGCGATCCCGAGGTAGGTCGAGCCCCACACGACGTAGAGGACCAGCATCCCCAGCAGGACCCCCGGGTTGCGGGCCGCCTTGGCGGGCGCGCCGTCGACCGCGGGCGCCTGGGGAGCCGGCGTCCGCAGCGCGCTGTCGACGGTTGGCACAGCCGAGTGGTCCAAGGCCGGATGGTACAACGGCGCGTCGGCCGGTGCCGGGCTCAGGCGGCGACCGCTCCCGCCACCGGCCGGCAGACCTTGCACGGGCGATAGCCGGCCGCCGAGGCCTCGGCCAGCGAGCGGAACGGCCGCCGGTTGCGCGGCAGCATGTGCCGCCCGGTCCAGCAGGTGGGCCAGCAGACGATGTTCGTGGAGGCGCAGCCGATCAGCCGCTCGCCGCGCCGCGCGGCGGCCTCCATCTCGTCGGGGTCCAGGCCTTCGGCGGCCAGGATCGTCCGCTTGTTCTCCGGACCGCCCAGCGAGTACTGCCCGATGGTGCCGTCGGTCCGCACGACCCGATGGCACGGCACGATCAGCGGGACCGGGTTGTGGCCGAGCGCCGTCCCGACCGCGCGGACCGCCTTCGGGCGGCCGATCTCGGCGGCGATCCAGCCGTACGGCCGGACCTCGCCACGGGGGATGTCGAGGGCCTTGCGCCAGACGTCCTGCTCGAACTCGCTGTGGCCGCGCAGGTCGAGGTCGATGCGCACCCGGCGGTCGCCGCCCAGCCGCTTGTCGATCGCCCGGGCCAGCCGGTCCGGGAGCGCGTCCGCGGGGAAGACCGGGCGACCGGTCCGGGCCGCGTGGCTCGCGGCGAACTCGGCGGATTCCACGCCGCTGACCCCGCGGCCGTTCCAGGCCACGTAGAGCGGCCCGATCACGGTGTCGAGGCGGGCCATGCGGTCGGCGAGGCCGACCTCGACGAGGACGTTCGGGGCCAGGGTGGGCGGCGCGGTGGTGGTCATGCCGGCCAGCGCGGCCTCGAGGCTCGCGTCGTCGGTGCGGTCGGTGGTGGTCATGCGGTCATCTCCTGGCGCTCGAGGCGCTCGTTCGACTCGATGGCGCTGCGCAGCATCGCCAGGCCGCGATGGACCTGGGCTTTCACGGTGCCCTCGGGTCGACCGAGGGCGCTGGCGAGTTCGGGGTAGCTGAGGCCGTCGACATGGCGCAGCACGACGGCGGCCCGGTAGGCCGGTGGCAGGCAGGCGAGGAGCCCCGCCCAATGCTCGCGCTCGGCCCGACGCTCGGCGACCGCGGCGGGCATCGTGGTCGCGTCGGTCGCGACCGGCTCGGGCAGCGGCGCCGCCTCGAGATCGAACGACAACGGCGCCGCGCCCTTCGCCGCGCGCCGGGCGATCCGCGTCCGGCACAGGTTGAGGACGATCGTGGCGAGCCACGGCCGGAGCCGGAGCTCGCGGACCCGGTCCGCGTCGTACGTCGCCAGGGCCCGGTAGGCGCGCACGAACGCGTCCTGGGCGGCCTCCTCGGCCGCGCCCCGCTCTCCGAGCACGCGCAGCGCGATCGAGTAGAGCCGGTCCTGGTGGGCGATGACGAGCGCCTCGAAGCTCGCGTCGAGGTCGCGGGCGAGATCCGCCGCCAGGCGGCTGTCGGTGTCCATCAATCCGCAGAACACGCGCCCGGGCGCAACCGTTGCATGCCCCAACGGTACCCCGCGACGCCCCGATCCGAGGGCAGCCCGCGTGGCACAATCGGCCGACGATGCCGCTCGATGACCGCTTCGACGAACTCGTCGACAGCCTGACCGGGTTCCAGCGGACATGGCTGGTCTACCTCGGCGTGGAGCTGGGGCTGTTCGCGCGCTTGCGCGCGGCGGGTCGGGCGGGTCTCTCGCCGGCGCAGCTCGCCGCCGACCGCGGCTGCCGCCCCGAGGCCATCGACGCCTGGGCGCGGGCGTCGGACGCGCACCGCCTCGTGACCATCGAGGACGGCCTCCTGACCCTGGACGAGGACACCGCCGTCGTCCTGCTCGACGACGACCGCCCGGAGTTCATCGGCGGCCAGTTCGTCCATTCGGTGATCGCCTCGCTCGACTGGGGCGGGATGCTCGAGTTCTTCCGCAGCGGGCAGCCGATCGCCGAGCGGCCGGACCGTTACCGCGCCTCGATCGAGCGGCTGACCGTGCAGGACATCGCGGTCTTCTTCCAGGAGGCCCTGGCCGAGCTGCCGCAGCTCGTCGCGGACCTCGCGCGCGGTGGTCGCGTGGTGGACATCCACTGTGGCGGCGGGCGCTGGCTGATCGCGATGGCCCGGCGCTTCCCCGAACTCGAGCTCGTCGGCGTCGAGTTCGAGCCGGATTCGGTCGCCCGCGCGCGGGCCAACGTCGCGGCGGCCGGCCTCGCCGAGCGGATCGAGATCCGCCAGGCCGATGTGGACAAGCCGGGACCCGGCCCCGAATACGACCTCGCCTACTTCCAGTACGCCCTGCACCAGCTCCCTGACCCGGTCGGCGCGCTGCGCGCTGCCTGGGCGGCCCTCCGACCCGGAGGACGGATCCTCGTCATGGACTGGCCGCTGCCGTCGACGGCCGAGGACTTCCGGACGCCCTACGGGGAGCTGATCAGCGGCGTCCAGCTCGACGAGCTGTACCAGGGCACGGCGCTGGCGACCCGCGAACGGTTCCGCGAGTGGGCCGCGGCCGCCGGCCTGCCCGAGCCGAACCTGATCGACCTGCCGTCCGAGGCGATGCTGCTCGTGATCGAGCGCCCGAGCTAGCCGCCGGCGCGTCTCCCGGGTCGGGCCGGGCTGGCCTCAGCTGACGGTGATGGTCCCCTTCATCGTCGAGTGGATCGCGCAGTGGAACGTGTACGTCCCGGCCTTGGTGAAGGTCAGGCCGTCGCTCTTGCCGCTGCCGATGGTCGGCGTGAAGCACGAGCCGTCGTCGAGCGTGGCGGTGTGGCCGGCGCTGTCGCCGTTGGTGAACGTGATGACGTCGCCGACCTTGGCCGTGATCGCCGAGGGGTTGAAGGCGAAGTTCTCGATCGAGACCTTGACGGTGCCTGCCGCGGAGCTCTCGGCGCAGGCCGCCGCGGCCGAGGCGGCGGGCGCACTGGCCGGCGTGGACGCGGCCGCGCTCGGCGCCACGGAGGCGGCCGAGCTGCCGCAGGCTGCCAGGGCGAGACTCAGGACGGCGGAGAGGCCAAGGACCGAGAGCATCCGACGAGACAAGGTGAGGTTCCTCCAGATCAGTTCGCGACGAGTCGGGCCGGTCGTCGGCCCCGGTGCGTGCTACGTCTCCGCAGCGGCTCCGGTTTCCCGCCAGTATCGTCCACACGTGATGCGCGACGACGACCGGGGGCACCTCCACGGGATCGACGAGGCGACGATGCGCCGCCTGCTGATCCACGAGGCCCGGGTCCACGCCATGCCGAGCCGCGAGCTGCGCGACATGGGCGACGGCCTGCTGCTGTTCGACCCGAACGAGGCGGAGCCGTTCTGGAACCGGCTCGAGGCCCTCCGCTGGCCGACCGATCCGGACGCCTTCGATCGCCGCCTGGCCGAGGCGATGGTCCTGTTCACGACCCTGAGCCGGCAGCCGCACATCTGGCCGTCGCCGGCCTACGACCAGCCCGCGGACCTCGTGTCGCGCCTCGAGGCCCACGGGTTCCGCGATATGGGGCGTGGGTGCGTGATGGTCCTGACCGATCGCGAGCGAGCGCTCGCCGGCGCCCCGCGCCCGTACGGGCCGGAGGTCAGCCTGGAACGGCTCAACGCGACCGCGGGGCCGCCGCCGGAGGCGACCATCGACGCGATCGCCGCGATCCTGAGCGAGGCCTTCGACATCGAGGACGCGCTGCGGCCTGGCGTACGGCGGGAGACGGTCGCCTCGCTCGGGAACCCGGCGTTCATGCACTACGTCGTCAGGCTCGGCGGCGAGCCCGCCGCCGTCGCCCGCCGGGCCACCTTCGACGGCCTGAGCTACCTGTCCTCGATCGGGACCGCCGTGTGGGCCCGCGGCCGGGGCCTCGGCGAGCTGGCCACGGCGACGGCGACCGCCGACGCGATCGCCGCCGGCAGCGACTGGATCCACCTCGGCGTCTTCGCCGACAACGCGGCCGCGATCCGGCTCTACCGGCGGGTCGGCTTCGAGCTCGTCGGCCGTCCCGCGCCGGACCTCCTGCTGATCGGGTGAGCGACGCGTTCGAGGCCGCGGTCGCCGACGCCGTCGACGGCGCCCTGGCCCGCTGGCGTGCGGCGGTGCCGGACGGTGCGGCCACGGCCGCACCACTGGCCGTCGGCTGGACGACCGTCGAGGCCGAGCGGGCGGCGGCGGAGGTCACGGCCGCGGCCGCGTCCGGGGCGGTCGGCGCGTTCGTGGATGCGGCCCGCGACGACCTCCTCGGCGCGACCTGCCGGGTGACGGGGCTGGCCCTGGCCGCGGTCCCGGGAGTCCGCTCGCTCGTTTTGCTGGAGCCGTCGGGCGAAGGGCCGCTGGCCGCCTCGCTCGCGCGCCTCGGCGAGGGACCGGCGGTGGTCTGGCTGGCGGGCGGCGCCACGACCGCCGCGCTGCCCGGTGGCATCCTCTCCGCGTCGGCCGCCGGTCCGTTCGGCACGGAGCGGCTCGTGCTCGCCGGCGGGCGCGACGGCCACCTGCTGCTCGTCGTGGACGGCGCGCCGGGTACCATCGCCCCATGACCGATCACGCGACCGACCGTCCTCCCGTCGCCCTTCGCCCGGCCGGCCCCGACGATGCCGACGAGATCGCCCAGCTCTTCACCGACGAGGGCTACCCGGCCGGGCCGAGCGACATCGTGGCCCGGCTCGAGCGTTTCGCCTCGCCCCACTCGCGGGTGGTCGTGGCCGAGCACGACGGCGCCATCCTGGGCTTCATCGCCGTCCACGCGCTGCCGCGCTTCGAGCACGACGACCGGATCCTGCGCGTCCTCGCGCTCGTGGTCGACGCGGGCGCCCGGGAGCGCGGCGTCGGGCGGACGCTGATGGCCGAGGCGGAGCGCATCGGGACCGAGCTCGGCGCGGCATTCGTCGAGATCACCGCCGGCCACCACCGGCCCGAGGCGCGCCACCTGTACGAATCGCTCGGCTATGACGCCACCGTCACCGCGTACCTCCGCAAGAAGCTCTGACGCCCTGACCGAGCCGCTCATCGAGCCGGTCTTCCCGAGGCTCCGGCTGCGCGACGGCGCCGGGGCGCTGCTGGACCTGCCGTGGGAGCGCCCGCTGGCCGACTGGACCTCGGATGCCCTCCATTTCAAGGAGTACCCGGTCGGGCCGTCGCGGCACCTCGTCCGCTTCCTCGTGGCGAGCGGCCGGACCTATGCCCTCAAGGAGGAGCCGCTCGGCGTCGCGGCGACGGAGTTCGACGTCCTGCGCCATCTCGAGTCGATGGGCCTCCCGGCCGTGACCGCGGTCGGGCTCGCCGAATCCCCGGAGCGCTCGTCCGCCATCCTCATGACCGAGTACCTCGCGTATTCGATCCAGTACCGCCGCCTGCTGATGCGCTTCCCGCTCGGCCCGGGCCCGTATCGCGACCGGCTGCTCGATGCGATGGCGTGGCTGCTCATCGACCTGCACCGCGCCGGGGTCTTCTGGGGCGACTGCTCGCTCGCCAACACGCTGTTCCGCCGGGACGGCGACAAGATCCAGGCGTTCCTCGTCGACGCGGAGACCAGCGAGATCCACCCGTCGTTGTCGGACGGGCAGCGAGCGTACGACCTCGAGATCCTCGTCGAGAACGTGGCCTTCGGGCTGGCCGACGTCGCGGCGCTGCAGGGACGCTCGGACGCCTTCGACGACGCGGTCGCCGCCGCCGAGACCGTGCGGACGCGGTACAGCTCGCTGTGGGAGGAGCTCCACATCGTCCCCGAGGTCTCGCCGACCGACCGGCACGCCGTCCGGGCGCGCATCCGGCGGCTCAACGACCTGGGCTTCGCGGTCGACGAGATCAACCTCGAGCCGACCGGCGCCGGCGGCGGGACCGTGGAGCTGCGGGTCGCCGTCACCAACCGCCGCTTCCACGCCCACCAGCTGGAGCGCCTGACCGGGCTCGTCGCGCTCGAGGGCCAGGCCCGCCTGCTGCTCAACGACCTGCGCGAGTACCGGGCGTGGCTGGAGTCGTACGACCGGCGGCCGGTGTCCGAGCAGGAGGCCGCCGACCGCTGGCTGCGCGACGTGCTCGAGCCGAGCCTCGAGGCCATCCTCCCCACGGTCGGCGCCAAGCGCGACCCGCTGCAGGCCTACTGCGACGTGCTCGAGGAGAAGTGGATCCTCTCCGAGCTGGCGGGCCGCGACGTCGGCCTCGAGGCCGCGATCGAGGCGTACCTCCGCCTCGGGGCGCCCGCGCCCGAGGATGACCGGAGCGCCGACTCCACCATCGCCCTCGACATCGACTGGTCCGGCGGCCTCGACACGCCCGACGCCGCGGCCGGCTGAGCGTCCCGCCCGCTCGTCTGGCACCATTCGGGGCCATGCAGTCGAACTCCCCGGCGGCTGGCCAGGTGGCCGCGCTCCCGAACGATCCCGTCGTCCGCGTCCGCGGGCTGGTGAAGCGCTACGGCGACCTCGCCGCCGTCGACGGCATCGACTTCGACGTCCGACCCGGCGAGGTCTTCGGGTTGCTGGGCCCCAACGGGGCCGGGAAGACCACGACGGTCGAGATCCTCGAGGGGCTGCGCAAGCCCGACGCTGGCCAGGCATCGGTGCTGGGCATCGACGTCACGAAGGGCGCGGACGGGCTGAAGCCGCGCATCGGCGTGAGCCTCCAGACGGCGGCGCTCTACCCCAAGCTGACCGTCACCGAGGTCATCGACCTCTTCCGCGCCTTCTACTCGAACCCGCGTCCGACCCAGGAGCTGATCGATGCGCTCGAGCTCGGCGAGCGGCGCGACGCGCGGACCAGCGAGCTGTCGGGCGGCCAGCGGCAGCGCCTGGCGGTCGCCCTCGCGCTGGTCAACGACCCGGAGCTGGTCTTCCTCGACGAGCCGACGACCGGCCTCGACCCGGCCGCCCGCCGCTCCCTGTGGGACCTCGTCCTCGGGCTCAAGGCGCGAGGCCGCTCGGTGCTGCTGACGACGCACTACATGGAGGAGGCGGAGATCCTGTGCGACCGCCTCGCGATCATGGACCACGGGCACATCCTCGAGATGGGCACGGTCGAGGAGCTGGTCTCCAAGCGGTTCAAGGAGCGCGCCGTCCGCTTCGACGCCATCGACGCCCTGTCCGAAGCCGACCTCGTCGCACTGCCGGCCGTCTCGTCGGTCAAGTTCGACGACGGCGAGGCCCTGCTGTACACGCCGGATGTCGCGGCGACGATCGGCGCCCTGCTGGCGCTGTGCGAGGCGCGCGGTGTCGAGCCGCAGAACCTGGGCGTCCGGCGGGCGACCCTCGAAGACGTCTTCCTCGACCTGACCGGCCGGGCGCTGCGGGACTGACGGCCGCCTGATGCACGCCCTCCTGCAGCTGACCCTCGCCAACATCCGGAGCTACACGCGCGACCGTGCCGCGCTCTTCTGGACGCTGGCCTTCCCGCATCGTCTTCATCGTGATGTTCGGGCTCATCTTCCAGGGCAGCGGCACGTCGAACATCACGCTCGGCTGGGCGGACGAGGACGGCTCCGCGGCCGCGGCGCAAGCTGCGCACCGGGTTCGCGGCGCTCCAGGGCGTCACGCTCGTCGATGCGACGAAGGACGAGGCCATCGCCAAGATGAACGACGGCAAGCTCGCCGCGGTCATCGGGGTCCCGGCCGGCTACGGCGCGAGCATCGCGGCGGGCACCGCCGGCACGTCCGCGACCCCCGCGTCGATCACGGTCTACACGGACCCGTCCCGGAGCGAGGTGACCGGTCAGGTCTACCAGGCCGTGGGGACCGTGCTCGGCGTGGTCAACCTGCGGGGACAGCCGCCGCTGGTCCTGCCCCAGGCGCAGGCCGTGCAGTCGGACGACCTCAACTTCATCAGCTACTTCGTCCCGAGCATGCTCGGCCTGTCGGTCATGCAGGTCGGCATCTTCGCCGCGATCCCGCTGGTGGCGGACCGCGAGAAGCTCATCCTCAAGCGGCTCGCCGCCACGCCGCTGCAGCGCTGGCAGCTCGTGGGCTCGAACGTGCTGATGCGGCTGCTGATCGCGCTCGTCCAGACGATCATCATCGTCGCGGTCGGGACGCTCGCGTTCGGGGTCGAGATCGTCGGCTCGATGGTCGTGACGTTCATGTTCGTGGTGCTCGGCGCGGTGACGTTCCTCGCGCTCGGCTACGTGATCGCCTCGTTCGCCAAGACCGAGGATGCCGCCAACGGCATGACCAGCATGATCCAGTTCCCGATGATGTTCCTCTCGGGCGCCTTCTTCCAGATCGACCAGATGCCGCCGTTCCTGCAGGCGATCGCGCGGCTCATCCCGCTGACGTACCTCGCCGATGCCCTGCGCCAGGTGATGGTCGGCGGGACGCCGTTCGCGCCGCTGTGGGTGTGCGCCGCGGTGCTGATCGGATGGCTCGTGGTCTGCTTCGGGATCGCGTCGCGCAAGTTCCAGTGGCAGTAGGGCGGCCTACCAGCGCTCCTCGTGGACGAGTTCGCCGAGCGGCGCCCGGCCGCCCGCGGCCGGCGGCCTGGTGAGGTCGCCCGGCTCGGCCGGATAGCCGAACGAGAGGATGTACTCGCAGCGCCGGTCGTCGGGGTAGCCCAGGATCGCGCGCGCCGCGTCGTGCTCGTAGACCGTGGCGGGGACGCTGCCGATCCCGAGCTCCCACGCCGCCAGCATCATGTTCCCGGCGGCCTGGCCGAGGTCGAACAGGATCGACAGCGGGGCGTCCGGGCGGTACGGGTCCGGCGTCACGAGGGCGATCCCGACCGCGGCGCCGGCGAGGTGGCCGGCCCACGGCCCCACCTTCGAGAGCGCCCGCAGGCGGTCGCGGTCGCGGCAGACGATGAACGCCCAGCGCTGCTGGTTCTTGGACGAGCCGGCCCGGCGGCCGGCGTTGAGGATCCGCTCGAGATGGGCGGGCTCCAGCGGCCGGTCGGCGAAGGCGCGGATCGCGCGACGGGTCCTGATCGCCGACCAGACCGGTCCGTCGGCGGCGGACGTGGTCATGGCGCGGCGTCGCCGGCCGCGTCCGGCTCCGGCCGGACGATCGGCTTGCGTGGCCCCCGGCAGCGCGACCTGCGCGAGCGTCCGGAAGCCGCCGGGACTGTCCTCGATCGTCGAGAAGCGCTGCTCGGCCTCGGGCAGCCGCTCGGCGGGGACGGCCGCCGCCGCCTCGCCCGCGGCGTCGGGCGTCAGCGGGCCGCCCAGCGCCCGCGCGGCGAACGAGGCCACCGTGCGCCGGTACTCGGGGAACTCGTACAGCCACGAGTGCTGGCCGCCATCGCACCATGAGCGTCTCGATGGGGGTCGCGGGCGCGTCGGCCGCGCCGGTCCGCCCGGCGCGCGCTGCCGCCGCCAGCCGCGCCATGTGCGAGGCGGGGACCACCGCGTCGTCGGAGCCGTGGGCGAGCAGGATCGGGCCGCGGTACCGGGCGATCGCTGCCGAGGCGCTGACCTCGGTCACCTGGTGGCCGCGCGGGCGCAGGTAGACGCGCGAGGTGAGCCAGGCGAGCGGATAGGCGATCGGGTCGGGGATGGGCAGGTGGGCGAGGCGGAAGGTCTCTCGGGTCAGGCGCCACGGGTCGGCGGGTGACGAGGTCGCGATCAGCACGGCGATCCGCGGGTCGGCCGCGGCCGCGAGGATCGCCCCGATCCCGCCCATCGAATGGCCGGCCACGCCGCCGGCGGTCACCTCGGGCCGCTGGAGCAGCGTGGTGAACGCGGCGACCGTGTCGAGGCCGAACTCGCCGGCGGTCAGCGGCAGCTCCTCGGGCGGGTTGCCGCCGTGCCCGCGCACGTCGAAGGCCAGGCAGTGGAAGCCCGCGGCGTGGAGGAACTGCGCCATGGGCAGCGTACGGTCGCGCGCGGACTCCCAGCCATGGACCAGGACCATGCCCGGTCCGGGGGCGCCGTCGCGGGCCGGGATGAACCACGCCGGCAGGTCCAGGCCCGCCGAGCGGACCGTCGTCTCCTCGTAGGGCAATCCGCGCGCGTCGGGCATGACCCGGGCCGGGTCGCGGCGCGGATAGCCGGCGCGGACGCGGTACGCCAGCGCGAACCGGTACGCGAGCCCGACCGGCGCGGCGGCGAGGGCCGCGAGCAACCCGGCGCGTCGGACGGAACCCATGCCGCAAGGGGACGCCACGACCGACGGACCTGTCAAGCGCCGTACACTCAGCACGTGGCGAAGCGCGATCCGCACGAGGTCCTGGGCGTCGGACGTGACGCCTCGGCGACCGAGATCAAGGCAGCCTGGCGCCGTCTCGCCCGCGCCCACCACCCGGACCTCACCGGCGACGACCCGGCCCTGTCGCGCATCGCGACCCGCCAGATGGCGGAGATCAACGACGCGTACGCGGCGCTGACCCGCGACGCGGCGGGACGGTCCGCGGCCGATCGCGCGGGCGAGCCGGCCACCTTCGACGAGGACGCGCGCCCGAAGCGCGGCGGCCCGCCGCGGCCGAAGCCGACGCGCCCGGTGACCGGGCGGGTCGACATGAGCGCCACGTACCGGGCGCGCAACCAGGCGGCCGCGCACGGCGCTCCGCGGACGACGCTCCCCGGCCAGCCGCCGCCCCGCCCGGAGTCGGTCGGAGGCGAGCCGCCGCGGGCCTCCACCCCGACCGGGCCGCTGATCAAGGACCGCGTCCGCCACTTCCGGCGCCGGCCGCCCCCGTCGCTCGAGGAGGCGAACGTGTACCCGGTGGAGTTCGGCAAGTTCCACGGGCACACGCTGGGCCAGATCGCCGTCCTTCGAGCCGTCGTACATCGACTGGCTCAGCGGGACCGTGACCCGCGACCCGGAGCTCGTGTCGGCCGCCCGCGTCGTCCAGGCCGATCTCGACCGGCGGGGGATCCACCGCCGTGCCCGCCCGGAGCCGGAGCGGGTGCGTCCCGGCCGCTCCGCCTGACCCTGGGCGGCCGTCGCGTCGACGTCCGACCTGTCGCCGGACGCGAGAACGCCCCCCGATAGCCGGAGGGCGTTCTATCCGCTGATTAGAGATGACCGAGCGATAAGCGCTGCCGTCCCGACGGTCCACCAGGCCTGTTGGCCGATGTCCAGTTATTCGGCTCGTGAACTGGATCCGGGATCCCTCGCTCCGAACCATCCTCAGAACGAAGGGCCGTTTCCTGTTCCGTGACCGACGCCCCAGGAAGTTCCCGGTTCGATCGCGGGTCGGCGTACCCAGAACACTAGGTCCCGACGAGCAGGGGAGCAATGGCACCCTTGTCCCCCGCGGACAGGGTCGATGGTCGGGCGCGTGGACGCACCACCCCGGGACGCCCGTACCAGGTGCGGCGGCGCACCACCCCGCTGCGGGCACGCTCGGCCGAGCACGGGTACGCTTCCGTCCGTGCTTCCCAGGTCCGGCCTCGTCGCCACCCTCCTGTTCGTGCTGCTCGTGGTCGCCGGCTGTTCCGGGCCGCCGGCGGCATCGTTCGACCCGACCGGCCTCTGCACCGCCGACGGATCGGCCCCCGGCGCCTACCCCGAGCTCGAGGCACGCGTCCCCAAGACCTTCCATGACGCCGCGCCCGGGAGCCTCGATTCGGGGCGCAACTGCTCGCCCGAAGCGATGGGGACCCTGACCGCGGCCGGCATCGACGAGCTGCGGTTCGGCGGCGGGACCTGGTCCTTCGGGGCGGAGCGGACCGCGGCGCTGGCGGTCTTCAGCGCCCCGGGCCTGACGGCCGATATGATCGGCGACTTCTACGCCTCGAGTGCCGATGCCGCCAGCCGGACCGAGATCCTGGGCGTCTCCTCGCCGACGATCGCCGGGCGGCACGCCCGGCGCCTCGACACCAAGACCGGCGAGCGGCTGCAGAGCGTCGTCACCTGGCCGTCGGCGGACCCCGACATCGTCAACGTCGTGATCACCAACGACCTGCCCGAGGACCGCATCCAGGAGGCCATCGCGGCGTTCGGGAACGGCTGAGCGGTCGTGCTAGAGTCGCGGCCATGACCGACCGGTCGAACGCGGCCGACTGGGCCGCTCGGCGACGAGCCTGGGAGACGCGCCGCACCGCGCCGTCCGGCGTGCCGCCGACCGAGCGCAAGCCGCGCTTCGCGACGCTCGGCGACACGACCGTCGATCCGCTCTACGGCCCCTGGTCGCTCGATGACGCGGGCATCGACCCGGCCCGCGACATCGGCGTCCCGGGCGAGCCGCCGTTCACCCGCGGCATCCACCCCAACGGCTACCGGAGCCGCCTGTGGACGATGCGCATGTTCGCCGGCTTCGGCGCCGCCGAGGACACCAACGCCCGGTTCCGCCAGCTGCTCGACGCCGGCCAGACCGGCCTCTCGATCGCCTACGACATGCCGACGCTGTACGGCTACGACACCGACGACCCCGAGGCCGAGGGCGAGTTCGGGACGTGCGGCGTGGCCGTCTCGAGCCTGGCCGACATGGAGGTCCTGCTCGGCGGGCTGCCGCTCGACCGGGTCAGCACCTCGATGACCATCAACTCCCCGGCCGCGCCGATCTGGGCGATGTACATCGTGGCCGCGGAGAAGGCCGGCGTCGCCGCGCGGCCGCCTCGAGGGCACCACCCAGAACGACATCCTCAAGGAGTTCGTGGCCCAGAAGGAGTACCTGTTCCCGCCGGCGCCGTCGATGCGCCTGGTGACCGACACGATCGAGTTCGGGACCGCGCGAGATGCCGCGCTGGAACACGGTCTCGATCAGCGGCTACCACATCCGCGAGGCCGGCTCGACGGCGATCCAGGAGCTGGCGTTCACGATCGCCGACGGGATGGCCTACGTCGAGGCGGCGCTCGAGCGCGGCCTGCGCATCGACGACTTCGCGCCGCGCCTGTCGTTCTTCTTCAACTCGCCACTCCGACTTCTTCGAGGAGATCGCCAAGTTCCGGGCGTCGCGCCGGATCTGGCACCGGCTGATGACCGAGCGCTACGGCGCCGAGAACGAGCGCTCGGCCTGGATGCGCTTCCACACCCAGACCGCGGGCGTCTCCCTGACGCCCCAGCAGCCGCTCAACAACCTGACCCGGGTCGCGGTCCAGGCGCTGGCCGCCGTCCTCGGCGGGACCCAGTCGCTCCACACCGACGCCCATGACGAGGCGCTCGCGGTCCCCACCGCGGAGGCCGCGCTGCTCGCGCTGCGCCAGCAGCAGATCATCGCCGAGGAGACCGGGGTGGACGCCACGGTCGACCCGCTCGGCGGCTCGTGGTTCGTGGAGGCGCTGACCGACGAGACCGAGGCGGCCGTCTGGCACTACATCGACGAGATCGACCGGCGCGGCGGCATGGTCGCCGCCATCACCGAGGGCTACCCGCAGCGCGAGATCGCCGACGCCGCCTACCGCTTCCAGCAGGAGTTCGATGCCGGCGAGCGGCGGATCGTCGGGGTGAACGCCTACGTCGACGAGACCGAGGTCACCAGCGTCCCCGTGCTGTCGGTGCCGCCCGGCTCCTTCGAGGCGCAGATGGCCCGACTCGAGCGGACCCGCCGCGAGCGGGACGCGGCGACGGTGGGCGCGGCGCTCGACGGCCTGCGCGAGGCCGCGCGACGGCCCGGTTCCAGCGAGACCAACCTGATGCCCCACTTCATCCGCTGCGCGGCGGCCTACGCGACGCTCGGCGAGCAGTGCGCGGTCCTGCGCGAGGTCTTCGGGGAGTACCGGGAGCCGGTCGCCGTCTGACGGGGCGCCACGTCGCAGCCCGGTCCGGCGCGGCTACCATGCCGGCATGTATCTCGATGCGATGGAGTTCCTCGAGGAGGAGCACGAGGCCTGGGCGCCGTTCGAGGCGCTGGCGGCCCTGACCGACGAGCAGCTCGAGACCGCCGGTCGAGGCCGCCCACGGCTGGTCCGGTCGCGACCTGATGGGCCACATGCTCGCGTGGCAGGGCCTCTCGCTGGAGGTCGCCAAGGAGCTGGCGGTCAACGAGACCAGCCCGGCCATCGATCGCGCCGAGGTGGACTGGGACACCCGCGGTGGCGAGGTCGTGAACGCGGAGCTCCAGGCGCAGTGGGCGGCGCTGTCGATGGCCGACCTGCGCGAGCAGTTCCGGACCCAGCCCGGCGAGCTGCGCGGCTACCTGACGGTCGTCCCCGAGGCGCGCTGGATCAAGAACCCGGTCCACATGGAGAGCTTCGACACGCAGACCATCGACCACTACCACGAGCACATGGACGACCTGCGGGCGATCCTGGCCGCCGCGGCGACGTGACGCTGCGGGATGCCCTGGCCGAGTCGGCCGAAGGGGTCGACGAGGTCGTCGACGACGATCGGGCGCCGACGGCGCCGTGACCTACGTCGCCGGCGGCACGACCGTCGCCGTCGTCGGCCGCGACGGGTGCCGCCGCCGAGTTCCGGCTTGTCGAAGGCCGTCGCCGGGGCCGCGATCCGGACGCCCGACACGACCGCCTCGCCGCGCGGACCCGAATGGGTCCGCTTCGAGCCGGCCGAGCTCGACGACCACGCGATCGACCGCGCCGTGGCCTGGCTCGGCTTCGCCGTGCGGCACGCGACGGCGGACTGACCCGGGAATCGAACGACCCCGATCCGTGGGACCGGGGTCGTCCTCGAGAGGAGGAGCGGGGTTCGGGCTTCGCAGGGCCCGTGGCCTAGGGCCGAGGTCAGTCGGCCTCGACCGCCGTGAACTGCGTCAGCCCGAACTGCTGCTCGAGCTGCTCGAGCGGGCGGAAGCCCACCACGCCCTGCGGCTGCGCGCCGGGCTTGAAGAACGCGATCGTCGGGATGCTGAGGATGTTGAACGCCTGCGAGAGCCGCGGGTTCGCGTCGACATCGACCTTGACGACGTCGACGGCGCCGTCGTACTTCGCGGCGAGCTTCTCCATCTCCGGTGCGACCATCTTGCAGGGCCCGCACCAGGCGGCCCAGAAGTCGACGACGACCGGTCGCTCTGCCTTGAGGACGAGTTCCTCGAAATTCGCGTCCGTCGCGACCTTGATCTCCGCCATGTGATTCGATCCCTTCTCCCGTCCGATACGGGATGCCTGTGCCGGCGAGCCGGCCCTACGTGCCCGACGTGCGGGCGATGTCCTGGATGAGTCGATAGGCTTCGAGGACCCGGGGGTCCGCGAGGCGGTAGAGGATGGTGTTGCCGTCCCGACGGCTGGTCACCAGCCCCACGTTGCGCAGCACCGCGAGGTGCTGGCTCATGTTGGGGACCTGGCACCCGACCCGGTTGCTGAGGTCGCTGACCGAGAGCTCGCCGATGGCGAGGGACTCGAGGACGCACAGCCGCTTGGGGTCCGCCAGGGCTCGACCGATCGCCGCGTAGCGGTCGCGATCGACCTCGGCGGACACGGGGAGGTAATCCAACACTCCCGTACAGTATTCCTACTTGCGCAAACACGCAAGCGCAAATCGAGCATCCCATCTGCGGGCCGCGCGCCATACTCCGGCGCATGTCGAGCCCGACCGCGGACCTGGACGTCAAGATCGCCGAGATCGAGGCCGCGCGGGCACGGATCGAGCACCTCGTGCAGCGCACCCCGATGCTGCACTCGACGACGGCCGCGACCTGGACGACGGCCGCGCTCGGCGTCCGCCTGGCCGACGACCGGTTGTACATGAAGGCCGAGAACCTCCAGGCCACGGGCTCCTTCAAGGCGCGCGGCATGTCGAACAAGATGGCCGGGCTGTCGCCCGACGACCGCGCTCGTGGGTTGATCACGTACTCGGCCGGGAATGCCTCCGCCGCCTTCGCGTGGGCCGGTCGCGCGGCGGGCGTGCCGGTCACGGTGGTCATGCCGCTCGGTGCGGTCCGCTCCAAGGTGGACGCGTGCATCGGCTACGGAGCGCGGGTCGTCCTCCACGGCACGCACGTCGGCGAGGCCGTGCTGGAGACGGAGCGGATCCGCGACGAGGAGGGACTGGTCTTCTGCCACCCGTTCGATGACCCGGCCGTCATCGCCGGTCATGGGACGGCCGGGCTGGAGCTGGTCGACGACCTGCCCGACGTCGATGTCGTGGTCGTGGGTGTCGGCGGCGGCGGCCTGATCAGCGGGGTCGCGGCGGCGGTCAAGGGCCGCCGGCCATCGACCCGCGTCTATGGCGTGGAGCCGGAGGGGTCGAACGCGCTCACGCTGGCCCTCGAGCGCGACGAGATCGTCCCGATCAGCCCGGTGACCGTCGCGGACGGCCTGGGCGCGCCGTTCGCCGGGGTATACACGCTCGCCATGGCGCGCCGCTACCTCGACGGCGTGGTGCTCCTCGACGACGCGACGATCCTGGCCGGGATGTGGTTCGTGCTGGAGCGCTGCAAGCAGCTGGTGGAGCCCGCCGGCGCGGCCGCCATCGCCGCCGTGCTGTCGGGGCGCATCCCGATCCGCGACGGCGAGCGCGTGGCCGTGCTCCTGTCCGGCGGGAACGTCGAGGTCGGGCGGCTCGGCGAGCTGCTGGCTGGTGCGGGGAGGCTGCCCGGAGCATCCGGGTGAGCGATCCCGAGGCCGCCGCGGTCGCCGAGGCGGCCATCGTCCCGGAGGCGGCCATCGTCCCGGAGGCCGGGCTGCCCGACGAGCCGGCGATCCCGGTCCCGCCGGCCCCGCCCATGCCGCCGGTCGAGTCGACCCGGCGCCTCCTCGGTGCCAGCTTCGACCTGCTCATGCGGTCGTCGCAGGAGATGCGGCCCGCGTCGTTCTACATCGGCATCGTGATCCTCGGGACCCTCGCGCCGCTCGCGCTGGCCGCCTGGGCCACGGTCGTCACCGACGTGTCGCGCACCGAGTTCGAGAGCCTCGTCGTCCTGGGCCCGACCTATGACGCGTGGGATCGGTTCCTGCTCTTCATCGCGGCGGTCGGTTTCATCATCGCCAACGTCGACGGCCGGATCATCGCGGCGTCGCTCCTCGGGGCGCGGCTGGTCGGCCGCCCGATCACCGTCCGGCAGGCCCTGGCGCGGGCGCGGATGGTCTTCCTGCGGGCGCTCGCCGCGACCCTCATCATCGGCATCCCGCTGCAGCTGCTCCAGGACTGGATGGTGGGCTGGTTCGGGACCTCGACCGACTTCAGCGGCGACGCGGCGGTCATCGTCACGCTCATCGTGACCGCACTGCTCGGCGCGCCGTTCGCGTACCTCCTGACCGGGATCGTCCTCGGCGACGTGTCGGCGATCGAGGCGCTCCGCCGCTCGCTCCGCGTCTTCAACGCCCGCAAGGTCGCGGCGATCGTCGTCGCCCTGTTCGACACCGTCGCCCAGCTGCTGATCCTGTTCGGGCTCGGCGTGGGGCTGGACCTCGCGTTCCGGGCCGCGGATGCGGCGGGCCTCGGCCCGGAGTCCGGAACGCTCGGGCTGATGCTCATCACGGTCGGGATCGTCATCGGCGTCTTCGCCATCGGGACGCTCGTCTACACGGTGACCGCCATCGCCATCGCGCCGCAGGTCGTGATGTTCGTCGGGCTCACCCACGCGACCTACGGCCTCGAGCACGTTCGCGAGGGCGGTCGTGGCGACCCCGATGTCCGGCGACCGGGCCAGCGACCGTTCCGCTGGATCACCCGGCCGCTGATCGCCTGGATGGCGCTCGGGGTCGCCGGCCTGATCGGGATCCTGCAGGTCCTCGGCTAGAGGCTCGCGGGCCAGAGTGGTCGTCATGTCCCCGTGTCGGTCGGGTTCCCTCGCCGCGCGGCTCGATCGGGTCCGGTTCCTGACAGATGACCACCAGGCGGGCACTCGTCAGAGAGATCCCGGCAGATGATCCGATTGGGCGACATCTGGCAGGGGATCGGCCTCGAGGAGCCCAGAATTCCGGCCGAGACCGGCCGGTTCGGGCGGTCGCGTGGTGACCAAGGACCGCCTGAAGGTCATCTGACGGAAACGTCGTCACGCCACGCCCGGTCGGGACGCGGCGCCCGCCCCGGCGCCCGCTCTCGCCTCAGTCCACGCCCAGGTCGTGGAGCCGGTCGTCGTCGATGCCCAGATGGTGGGCCAGCTCGTGGACCACGGTGAGCCAGACCTCGTCGGCGAGGTCGTCGGGGTCGGCGAAGTCCTCCTCGAGCGGGAGACGGAAGAGCGTGATCCGGTTGGGGGCCGCGGCCCAGTCGGCGGCCCACTCGGTGCGCGGCACGCCCTCGTACAGGCCGTAGAGCGTGTCGTCCGGGCCGAGGTCGTTCTCGCGCCGCTGCTCGGCGGACGGCTCGTCCGCGATCACGATCGCGACCTCGTCGAGGGCGGCCGCGAACGGCATCGGGATCGTCGCCAGCGCGTCGTCGACGAGCTCGTCGAACGGGCGGTGGCGGCTGGCTCTGGGTGGGGCGCTCCGCGCGCCCCGTCGGCGCTTGGCCATGGCGCCCGTATCCTACGGGTCGATGGAGACCCGCACGCCCGTCGTCCCGGCCCCGGACCCGACCGCCGAGCCCGAGGGGTTCGTCGTGGAGATCGCCCCCGGCGACCGCGTCCACTTCCTCGACTGGGGCGGCCCGGTCGCCGCGGACGGGCCCGGCGTCCTGCTCATCCACGGGCTCGGGGGGACCGCCTGGATCTGGTCGCCGGTCGCGCGGCGGGTCCGCGGCGTCCGCTCGGTCGTGGCGATGGACCTGCGCGGCCACGGCCTGTCCGACGCGCCGACGGAGACCGACGCCTACGACCTCCCGGTCCTCGCCGAGGACGCGATCGCGGTCGCCGAGGGGTCCGGCCTGCTCGCCGAGCTGGCGGACCGCGTCGTCCTCGTCGGGCACGGATTCGGGGCGATGGTCGCCGCCGAGGCCGCCCGGGCGCTCGGTCCGCGCTGCGCGGGGCTGGTGCTCGTCGACGGCGGCTGGGAGTCGATCGAAGCCTCGACCGGCCTCGACCTCGAGGAGTTCATGCGCGGCCTCGACGAGCCGCCCGAGGTCATGCGCTCGATGACCGCGTTCCTCGCGGACCGCCAGGGCTTCGACCCCGCCACGTGGGACGCCGACCAGGAGCGCGCGGCGCGAGCGAGCGTGGTCGAGACGCACGCCGGACGGGTGGTACCGACGACGCGGCCGCACGTCACGGCCGCGTGCGTGCGCACGATGTTCGACTACGACCCGGTCGCGGCCCTCGCCGCGGTGGACGCGCCGATCGTCGCGCTGCTGGCCGCCGACCCGTCCGACGACCGGCCAGGGACTCGCGACGCGGCGATGGCCGCCGTGGACGCCGCGCGCGCCTCCGCCGGCCGCCCGCCGATCCGCACGGTGCCGTTCCGCCACGATGGCCACAACCTGATGCGCTACCGTCCGGATGCGGTGAGCGCGGCCATCCTGTCGGTCGCGAGCGACACCGCCGATCGAGGGGCCTGAATGCGGGTCGTCTACACGCCGAGCCACCTGGGCCACGACATCACGACCGAGACCTACATGGGCCAGGGGGTCCCGGCCAACGAGGTGGCGGAGCGCGCCGAGATCATCCGCCGCACGCTCGAGGCCGACGGCGGCTACGAGGTGGTCGCCCCGACCGAGCACGGCGAGGCACCGATCACCGCCGTCCACGACGAGGGGCTCCTCCGCTTCCTCGAGGTCGCCTGGCACGAGGTGCGCCGCCAGCAGCAGACGGTGCCGTTCCTGTCGGCCGACACGTACCCAAACCGCGCGATGTTCGAGGGGATGAGCGCCGAAGCGATCGAGTCGCTCGTGCGCGAGCCGGAGCACGTCGGCGGGCGGGCCGGGTACTGGGGCCTGGACTCCGCCGCACCGCTGGTCGCGGGCACGTACGTCGCGGCGCGCGGCGCCGTGGACGCGGCGCTCACCGCGGTGGACCTCGTCCTCGGCGGGGATGCGGTCGCCTACGGCCTGTGCCGGCCGCCCGGCCACCACGCCGCCCGCTCGATGTACGGCGGCTACTGCTTCTTCAACAACGCCGCGATCGCGGCCGAAGCGATCACGCGCGCCACGGGCGAGCGGGTGGCGATCCTCGACGTCGACTACCA
Organism: uncultured Chloroflexia bacterium; assembly: GCA_963813335.1. Classification (GTDB taxonomy): domain Bacteria; phylum Chloroflexota; class Limnocylindria; order Limnocylindrales; family CSP1-4; genus SPCO01. The sequence continues at coordinate 1,145,123 of CAWEYL010000001.1, read as the reverse complement.
CCACGGGAACGGGACGCAGCAGATCTTCTGGCGCCGCGGCGACGTGCGCTACGTCTCGATCCACGCCGACCCGCAGCGCGCCTACCCGTATTTCCTCGGTCGCGCGGACGAAACGGGGGAGGGCCCGGGTGCCGGCGAGAACCTGAACCTGCCGCTGCGGGCCGGCGCGACCAACGAGGACTACCTCGAGGCCACCGACCGCGCGGTCGAGGCGATGGCGGCGGTGCCCGGCTCGGTGGTCGTCGTGTCGCTCGGCTTCGACACGTACGGGCTCGACCCGATCGGCGACTTCGCGCTCACGACCGACGTCTACCACGAGGTCGGCCGGCGGGTCGCGGCGCTCGGGCGCCGGCTGGTCGTCCTCCAGGAGGGCGGCTACCACCGCCCGTCGCTCGGCGAGAACGCCCGGGCGTGGCTGCGCGGGGCCGAGGGGCGGCCGTTCGATCCGCTCCCCGCTGGCGGCTTCGCGGCCGGCGGCTCGGTCGTCTGATCGAGCCGCTCGACGGGACCGCCCTGGCCGCCGCGGTCGCGGTGCTGGCGGCGCGTGACGCCGACCTCGCCGAGATCGTGGCCCGCCACGGCATCCCGCCGCTGTGGGACCGCGCGCCCGGCTTCGCCACGCTGGTCCACCTGATCCTCGAGCAGCAGGTCTCGCTCGCGTCCGCGCAGGCCGCCTTCGACCGGCTGGCCGCAGCCTCGGACGGCATGCCGACCCCGGAGCGCTTCCTCGGGTTCAGCGACGCGGACCTGCTCGCGTTCGGGTTCAGCCGCCAGAAGGCGCGCTACAGCCGCGAGCTGGCGGCCGCAGTGCGCTCGGGCGGGCTCGACCTCGACGGTCTGCATCGGCTCGACGACGACGGCGTCCGCCACGCGCTCGAGGCGATGCCGGGCATCGGGCCGTGGACATCGTCGATCTACCTGCTGATGGTGCTGGGCCGCCCGGATGTGTGGCCCGTGGGCGACATCGCGCTGGCCCAGGCGGCCGCCGAGGTCAAGGGCCTCGACCACCGCCCGGACGCTGAAGAGCTGCGCGCGATCGGCGAGGCGTGGCGGCCCTGGCGTTCCGTGGCCGCGCGCCTGCTCTGGCACGACTACCTGGGCCGCCGCGGCCGCCCGGGCTGACGGGCCGCCCGGGCCGAGGGCGCCCGCGAACCGACCCGGCTAGGTCTCCCGCCGGTAGGGCGCCAGCCCGTCGAGGTCGCCCACGTACTCGGGCACGTCGGCGTGGCCCAGGATCTGGCGCACGGCCGAGGCCTCGCCGATGTGGTTCCAGTAGTGGTAGGTGATGCGCTGGAACTGCGACCCGGCGACCGACGGCGGCTCGCGCTTGTCGAAGGGGAGGGGCACCTCGAGCGCCTCGGTCGTCAGCGTGTCGATGAACGGGTCGGCGGCGGCCGTGATCCGTGCCCAGACCGCGAGCATCTCGTCGAGCGGCGGCGTCGTCGCGGGCTGCCCCGACGCGACCGCGTCGAGGATCGGCTCGACCTCGAGCCCCTGCCCACGCACGAACCAGATCAGGCGCTCGTGCCACGCGAGGTGGCCGATCATCCAGGAGATCGAGTTCATCGGCAGGAGGCGCTTGCGAGCGTCCTCGTCGCTCAGCCCGACGAGCCCGCGCTGCCATTCGGAACGGGCGAACCGGAGCTGGTCGGCGCGTGGATGGGTCATGGCTCGCAGCCTACCAGCGAGCGACGTACCATCGCAGCCCTCACCTGGAGGCCCGCCTTGCCCAGCCCGACCGACCTGCCACCCAACGTCCGACGCCTCGTCGAGGAGATCGAATCCGAGATCGGCGAGTCCGACGTGGCCGCCGACGACATCAGCGGCGCCGCCAGCCGCCACCCGTCCGGCGACAACGGGCGCGTCGAGGCGGCCGTCCGCGAGATCCTGGTCGAGATCGGCGAGGACCCGGACCGCCAGGGCCTGGTCGGGACGCCGGGCCGGGTCCACCGGATGTACACCGAGCTGACCGCCGGCTACCACGTCGACCCGGAGCGGCTGATCAACAACGCCGTCTTCGATGTCGCCTACAGCGAGATGGTCGTGGTCAAGGACATCCCGTTCTACTCGCTGTGCGAGCACCACCTGCTGCCGTTCTTCGGGACCGCGGCGGTGGCGTACATCCCGCGCGGCCGGGTCATCGGCCTGTCCAAGATCCCGCGCATCGTGGAGACCTACGCGCGCCGGCTCCAGGTCCAGGAGCGGCTCACCCAGCAGGTCGCCGAGTTCCTCCAGGACCGGCTCGAGCCGCAGGGCGTCGGCGTCGTGATCGAGGCGACCCACCTCTGCGCGGTCATGCGCGGCATCCGCAAGCCCGGCACGATCATGACCACGTCGTCCGTGCTCGGGCTGTTCCGGACACGCGACCGGACCCGCGCCGAGTTCTTCGCCCACCTCGAGCGCCGTTCGCCCGAGGCGTAGGGGTGGTCCGCTTCACCGTGGAGCTGCTGCCGGCGCCCCTGGGGACCTTCGTCGAGATCCCGGCCGAGGTGGTCGCCGCGCTCAAGGTCACGGGCCGGACCTCGGTGGTCGGCACGATCGACGGCCGGCCGTTCCGCAACCAGTTCATGCCCTACACGGTCGAGGGCCACGGCAAGACCGTGATGATGGTCGTCAACAAGGCCGTCCGGACCTCGCTCGGCAAGGCCAACGGCGACACGGTCGAGTTCGACCTGGAGCGCGACGAGCGCTCGCGCTCCGCCGATATCGCGATCCCGCCCGAGCTGGCCGCGGCGCTGGCCGCCGACCCGGCCGCGACGGCCGCCTGGGACGCGCTCGCCCCCTCGCACCGCCGCGAATACGCCGAGCACGTCGCCGAGGGCAAGCAGGCCGAGACCCGCGAGCGCCGCGCGGCGAAGACCGTCGAGCGCCTCCGCGGCTAGGGCCGACTAGCGGCGCTCGACGATCGTGACGGTCTTCGTGCCGCCGGTGATCTCCAGGCTGTAGCGGTCGATGGCCTCGGACCAGCCGCGCGTCTCGATCGAGGTGTTGCCGCCGTGGTGGCCGGTCATCTGGCCGTCGATCTCGACGGAGCTGACGCCACCCGAGATCGCGAGCCGGATCGGGATGCCCGCCGGCCGCTCCAGGCGGATGATCTTGATGCCGCCCGTGATCCGGATCGGGACCTCGCCGTGCGGCCGACCGACCTCGAGCTGGGTCCGCTCGGAGCCGCCCGTGACCTCGAGGCGCTCCAGGTCGAGCTCGATGAGGTCGGCCTCGATGCGGTTGACCCCGCCGACGATCTCGATCGCCCACGGGATCGACGGGTTGAGCGTCATCGTCGCCACGCGCTTGCGCCAGTCGAACGGGATGCCGCGGTACTGGACCAGCACGCGCCCGTCGCGCACGCGCACGTGCGGGGTCGCGCCGTCGAAGCGGGCGCGGTACAGGTCCAGGCCCGGCTTGGCGGTCCGCAGGCGGAGGTCCTGCGCGCCCGCGCGGAACGTCAGCCGGGCCGCCGTGAGCCCGCCGAGCGGCGCCGAGTGCTCGGACGGCCCGACCGGGTCCGACGGGTGCTCGGTGGTGTCGGTCCGGATGCGGGTCGCCTCGGTCTGGGTGAGGTCGGCCATCCGCGAGAGGAAGTCGTTGATCGTGGCCAGCTGCTCCGGGGAGTAGCGCTCCGCGTCCGCCGCCGCGGCGTGCTCGAGCGAATCGAGCAGTGACTCGACGGTCGCGACCCGCTCGGGGACCACTTCGATGACGACCCGCCGGCGGTCGGCCGGGTCGGTGGTGCGCCGGACGTAGCCGGCCTGCTCGAGGCGGTCGATCACGCGCGTGACCGCGCCCGTGGTGAGGCCCATGACCTCGGAGAGCTTCCCGGCCGTCGCCGCGCCCGTATCGATGAGCAGCTCCAGGGCGTCGATGTCGGACTCGGACAGGCCGAGCCGGATGGCCACGGACTGGCCGAAGATCGATCCCTGGAAGTTGACCCGCCGAAGGGCTCGAACGACCTCGTCGATGCCCTGTCGCTTGTCCATGTTGACATGTGCTCCTGTGTAGGTGATTATCTGCCCTGCGCAGATATTGACCCACAATGCGAAAAGGCGCAAGTGACCGCCGACCAGCAGCGGAGCACAGGAGAGGACACCATGATGAACAGTTCGACCGGCCCCGGCGCGCCGATGATCGAGACCGAGGACCTGCGCCGGACCTTCAAGGTCCGGAAGGGGACGGTCGAGGCCGTGCGCGGCGTCGACCTCCGGGTCGAAGCGGGCGAGATCTTCGGCTTCCTCGGACCCAACGGCGCCGGCAAGACCACCACGCTGCGGATGCTCGCCACGCTGCTCAAGCCGACGAGCGGCCGCGCGACCGTGGCCGGCGTGGACCTCGCCCGCGAGCCGCAGGAGGTCCGCCGCCGGATCGGCTACGTGCCGCAGGGCGGCTCGACGGACCCGGCCGAGACCGGCCGCGGCGAGCTCGTGATCCAGGGCCGGCTCTACGGCCTCGACAAGACCTCGGCCCAGCGCCGCGCGGCGGAGGTGCTCGACGCGCTCGAGCTGACCGCCGCCGCCGACCGCCCGACCACTACCTACTCCGGCGGGATGCGCCGCCGGCTCGACGTGGGCCTCGGCATCGTCCACCGCCCGCGCGTCCTGTTCCTCGACGAGCCGACGACCGGGCTGGACCCGCAGGCGCGCGCCCGGATGTGGGACGAGATCCGCAGGCTGCGCGAGGCCGGGACGACCGTCTTCCTCACCACCCACTACCTCGAGGAGGCCGACGCGCTCGCCGACCGCCTCGCGATCATCGACCACGGCAGGATCGTGGCGGAGGGCACCGCCGACGAGCTCAAGCGCCAGGTGGCCGGCGACGTCATCACGCTCGGCGTCGATGGCGACCGCGAGCAGGTCCTCCAGCTGGTCCGCGCCGAGTCCTTCGTCCGCGAGGCATCCGCCGAGGACGGCGTGGTCCGCCTCTATGTCGACCAGGGCGACAGCGCCGTCCCGCAGCTCATCCGGCTGCTCGACGCCGCCAACCTCCGCGCCCGGACGCTGACGCTCGCCCGGCCGAGCCTCGACGACGTCTTCCTTCGCCAGACCGGACGTTCCCTTCGAGAGGAGCCTGCGGCATGACCGCCACCACCGCCATCAGCACCGCCCAGCCGATCGTGACCGCGAGGAATCCCGCCGTGCAGCTCGTCCGCGACACGTGGCTCATCTTCCACCGGTCCCTGTGGCTGACCATCCGGCAGCCCACCTGGATCGTGTTCGGGATGATGCTCCCGGTCCTCTACCTGTTCCTGTTCGGCCCGCTCCTCGAGGGGGCGACCAAGGCCGCCGGGACCGGGACCAGCGCCTTCAACTGGTTCGTGCCCGGCCTGCTCATCCAGATCGCGATCTTCGGGACCGCGTTCGTCGGGTTCGGGCTCATCGCCGAGCTGCGCAGCGGCGTCATCGAGCGCATGCGCGTCACCCCGATGAGCCGCGGCGCGATGCTCCTCGGCCGGTCGCTGCGCGACGTCGTCATCCTGATGGTCCAGGCCATCCTGTTGATCATCCTGGCGATCCCGCTCGGCCTCACCGTCGAGCCGGCCGGCATCGCCGTCGTCCTCGCGCTGCTGGTCCTGATCGGCCTGGCGGTCGCGCCGCTCTCGTACGCGGCGGCGCTGATCCTCAAGAGCGAGGACGCGTTCGCGCCGCTCGTCCAGGGCATCGCGATGCCGCTGCTGCTGCTCTCGGGGATCCTGCTGCCGATGGCCCTCGCGCCGGACTGGCTGCAGTTCCTGAGCTCGATCAACCCGTTCACCCACACGGTGGACGCGGCCCGGGCGCTGTTCAACGGCCAGTGGGGCGATCCGGAGATCGCGATCGGTGTCGCGGTCACCGCCGTCCTCGCCGTGATCTCGGTGTGGATCGCGGCCCGCACGTTCAGCCGCGCCAACGCGTAGGCGCGTCGCCACTCGCGCGTTCCATCGACCGGGGCGGTCGGCCTTCGGGGGCCGGCCGCCCCGTTTCGTGGTGTCCGGCACTCAGCGTCCGGCGAGGCCCCGCAGGAACTCGTGGATCGGGCCGGCCACGATCGCCAGGATGATGAACGCGGCCAGGGCGACGAGGTAGACGATCAGCGCCGCCGCGATCACGAGGAGCACCGCGATCAGGGCCACCAGCGGCGCGATGATCAGGATGCCCAGCCACATCGGGAACCGGCTGCGGCGTCTCGGCCCCGAGCGCGACACCGCCGATGACGCGTCGGTCGGCCGCTGCGCGCCCATCCGCTCGAGGCGGGCGAGTCGGTTCCGGACCGGCGCGGCGATCGATGCGGCGAGGCCCGTGTCGGACAGCGTCCGGCCGGCGTTCGGGTCCGTCGAGCTCGAGACCGATGCGCCGCCGACCACCAGCAGCAGTTCCAGCCACGCCGTCCCCGGCAGCCCGCGGCCGTCACCGAGCGTCCGGATCGCGTCGGCCAGCGCCGTCGGGTTGCGGGTCAGGTCGACCGCGAGCGCGTCCGCGAGGTAGCCGCGCGACCGCCACGCGAAGACCAGCAACGGTCCCGCGAGGAACAGGTTCACCAGCGACATCCCCACCGCGATCAACCCGCCCATCGTGAGCAGGACCAGGCAGCCGCTCTTCGTGTCGTCCGGGATGTCGTCGTCCGGTGGCAGGCCGAGGAGGCCGGCGATCCCGGGGTCCGTGCGGGGATCCGCGGCCGGTCGACCGCGCAGGGCCCGGACCGCGCTTCGCAGCCGCACCCTGGCCGCCGGGCTCACCACGGCGCTCAGCGTGGTCGTCAGCAGCCCGTACGTGACGTAGACCGCGCCGATGTCGGTCGCGAGGCCCAGGTCCCCGTCGCCGGCTGACGCGATCAGGCGGGCGATCGCGCCCTGGGTCGCCTCGCGGTCGAGCTCGCCAAGCATGGCCCGGCCGACCACCACGGTCGCGTCGTCCGGATGACGGCCGTAGACGAAGGCGTTGGCGGCGCCCTCGTCGTAGAGCAGGACGCGCGGCGGATGGATCGACGCCGCGATGGCGAGCTCGTGGACGACGTCGACGAGCTGACGCTCCTCGGGGTCGTCCGGGTTCGGGCCGCGCGCGCCGAGGCCTGCCGCGATGCCGTCGCCGCCGATCTCCCCGAGGCGCCAGCGGACGAGGAGATACGCCACGGTCAGCCCGATGATCCCCGGGACGAGCCAGACGACCAGGATCCAGGCGACGGCCTGGAACGTGCCGGGATCGCCGTCCAGGAGCCGTTCGATCAGGCCGCTGACCTCGCCGCCCACGTCGGGCATCGGGATGACGAGGTTGACCAGGTCGCTGACCAGGATCGCGAGCGCGAGCAGGACCGGGGAGAGGTAGACGGAGAGCGGGATGCCCATCGCGGCCGCGGCGAGGACGGCCGGGATCGCGCGGAGGCGGGCGGTGAAGCGGTGCCCGCGCTGGGCGTCGCGGAAGTCGTCGAGGGACGCGTCAGGAGCGTCGGGCGGCATGGCGGCATGATGCCCCACCGGTGAACCTACAATCCGCGCATGACGGACCGCCCGCTCAAGGTGCTCATCGCCAAGCCCGGACTCGACGGCCACGACCGCGGCGCGAAGGTGCTGGCGCGCGGCCTGCGCGACGAAGGCTTCGAGGTCGTCTACACCGGGCTGCGCCAGACGCCCGAGATGATCGCCACGGCCGCGCTCCAGGAGGACGTCGACGTGGTCGGCCTCTCGATCCTGTCGGGCGCCCACATGACGCTCGTGCCACGGGTGACCAAGCTCCTCGTCGACCAGGGGATGGGCGACGTCCTGGTGACCGTCGGCGGGATCATCCCCGACGTGGACCGCGCTGCCCTCAAGACCGCCGGGGTCGCGGAGGTCTTCGGGCCGGGCACCACCATCGCGCAGGTCGCCGACTACCTGCGGGCCAACGCGCGACCCCGTACGTAGGGTGCGGGACGACGCGGCGTCCCGGGCGTCCGCGCTGGTCGATGCGGCCGTCGGCGGCGACCGACTCGCGACCGCGCGGCTCCTGACCGCGGTCGAGAACCACACCCCGGTCGCCGAGGCCGCGCTGCGCCGCCTCTACCCGATGGCCGGGGGCGCCCACCTCGTCGGGATCACCGGGCCGCCCGGGGCGGGGAAGTCCACGCTGGTGGCGTCCCTGATCGCCGAGGTCCGCAAGGCCGGCCGGACCGTGGCCGTGATCGCGGTGGACCCGTCGAGCCCGATCACGGGCGGCGCGCTCCTCGGCGACCGCGTCCGCATGCAGTCGTACGCGGAGGACGGCGACGTCTTCATCCGCTCGATGGCGTCGCGCGGGCACGCCGGCGGGCTGGCGGCCACGTCCACGGCCGCGGCGGCCGTGCTCGATGCGTGCGGCTTCGACCTCGTGCTCATCGAGACCGTGGGGACGGGGCAGAGCGAGGTCGAGGTCGCGGCCGCCGCCGACACCACGGTCGTGCTGGAGGCGCCCGAGATGGGCGACGAGGTCCAGGCGATCAAGGCGGGCCTGCTGGAGGTCGCCGACCTGGTCGTGGTCAACAAGGGCGACAAGCCCGGTGCCGCGCGGACCGCCTCCCAGCTGCGCGCGATGCTGATGCCGACCACGGCGCGCGGCGCGGCCGCCGACGGCGACGACCGGCCCCGGCCGAAGCGCCCCGACGTGCTGGTCACGACCGCCTCGACCGGGGCCGGCGTGCCCGAGCTGCTGGTGGCCCTCGACCGGCACCGGGCGGCCGGACGGGAAGCGGCAGCCGGGGGAGCGGCCCGTCGCCGCCGGGCGGAGAGCCAGGTCTGGGCGATCGTCGGGGAGCGGGTGCGGGCCGCGCTGGAGGCGCCCGGCCGGCGCGCCACCACCGACGGGGTCCTGGGCGAGGTCGCCGCGCACCGTCTCGACCCCTACACGGCGGCGGACCGGCTGCTGGCGGCCCTCGCGGAGCGCTAGGCTCGGGCGGTCGGGCTGCGGGGAGTCGCGCTGCTCGCGGCCCATGCCGCCTGGCCATGCTCGCGGCCCATGCCGCCTGGCTCTGCTCGCGGCCCAGGCCGCCTGGCTCTGCTCGCGGCCCAGGCCGCCTGGCTCTGCTCGCTGGTCCGATCCTGGACCATCCGGCGAAGGGATCTGCCATCGGGCGCCCCCGTATCCGCCGGTGCCGGCTGGGATGGGCCGAAATGGTGGTGCTGGGGCCCGTCGCCGGCCCCGAGCGACGGTTTCGATCGACCAGCTCGGCCATACCCAGACGAAACCGATGCTCGAGCGATGAGGTCGTTCGTCGGACGGTCTGATTCCTGGACCGATGTCGCAGGCAGCTATCACAGGATGACGAGGCTGTCCCCGCCCGGGTCGATCCCGTCCTTGAGCGCTGCCAGGCACGTTCGAGTGTCGACCGGGAACCGGGCGCGGAGTTCGGGAACCCCGCGGATCACCTCGCGGTTGTGCCTCGTGTCGGCGACGAGGAGCACGACGCGTTCCGCGGCCAGGTCTCGTTGCTTCCCGGCGATGTTCCGCTCCGTTGCCTGGACGTCATCCAGGCGAGTCTCCGCTTCGACGAGGATGTCGAGGGTCGCGACACCCAGGACAAGGTCGGCGCTGCGTCGGTCGCCGGCGATCGGGATCGGGACCTCGGTCCGAACGCGAACGCCCGGCGCGAGGCGTGCCCGGAAGCGGGCGATCAGGGCCAGATGCGCCTTGTCGCGGACCGGCTCGCCGTCCGGATGCAGGGTCACGCCGAGTTCATAGCCGACGATCGCCGCATATCGAGAGGCGAAGTCGATCGTCAGAGCAGAACGATCGCCGCGTTCCGCCCTGGCGACGCGTGCATGCCCGACACGGAGCTGTCGAGCGACATCCCGCAGACTCAGTCCGCTCGACCTTCGTGCGTTCGCAAGCCCTTCTGCGATTCGGCCGACCAACCGGCGGCCGCGTCGGGCACCTCGTTCGGAGGCTGTCTCGCGGAACGGCATGCGTCGATGATGTGGATCCGCTCGTATCCGGGCCTTACGGGACCGCCGCGACCCGCGCATCCGCCGCGACCCGCCGCCGTCACCTCGTTGGTACTCTGCTGCCGTGACGATCGAGCGGGTCTTCGTGGCGGGCGCCGGCCTCATGGGCCACGGCATCGCGCAAGTGCACGCGGCGGTCGGCAAGGCCGTGGTCCTCTACGAACCCGACCTCGAGCGCGCCGAGGCCGGCCTCGGGCGGATCGCCGGCAACCTCGACCGGTCGGTGGCGAAGGGCCGGGTGTCCCAGGCGGACCGCGACGCGACGCTCGCCCGGATCATCGCGACGTCGGACCTCGGCCATGTCGCCGACGCGGACATCGTCATCGAGGCCGTCTTCGAAGACATTGGGGTCAAGCAGGAGCTGTGGCGGTCGCTCGACCGGCTCGCCACGCCCGACGCGATCTTCGCTTCGAACACGAGCTCGATCGCCATCCACCGGCTGGCCGAGGCGACCGCGCCGACGCGGCGAGAGCGGTTCCTGGGCATGCACTTCTTCAGCCCGGTGCCGGTCATGCCGCTCGTGGAGCTGATCCGCGGCCAGGCGACCTCGGACGAGACGGTCGAGACCGTGCGGGCGCTGTCCGAGGAGCTGGGCAAGCAGGTCATCGTCGCGGCGGACCGGCCGGGGTTCATCGTCAACCGGATCCTGATCCCGTTCCTCGCGGAGGCGATGCGCGCCCTTCAGCAGGGGATCGGAACCGCCGAGGACATCGACACCGGGGCGCGCGTCGGGCTCAACCACCCGATGGGGCCGCTCGAGCTCGCGGACTTCATCGGGCTCGATGTCGTGCTCGGGATCATGCGCGTGCTCGAGGACGGCCTCAGCCAGGAGCACATGCACCCGCCGCGGGTGCTGCTCGACCTCGTGAAGGCCGGCCACCTCGGCCAGAAGACCGGCCAGGGCTTCTACACCTACCCGCGCGAGGGACGGTGAGGCGGGGCTGCCCCGCTGGCCATCACGTGTAGCATCGAGCCATGACCCAGGATCCTCTCGGCCCGAACGGGCACGTCTACATCGTCAGCGCGGCGCGAACGCCGATCGGCAAGTTCGGCGGGGCGCTGAGCACCGTCCCGGCGACGGAGCTGGGCGGCGTCGCGATCCGCGCCGCCGTCGAGCGGGCCGGGCTGGATCCCGCAACAGCCGCCATCGACGAGGTCCTGATGGGCCAGGTCCTCCAGGCCGGCGTCGGCCAGGCGCCGGCACGGCAGGCCGCGCTCAAGGCGGGCCTCGCCGAGACCACGTCCGCGACGACGATCAACCGGGTCTGCGGTTCGGGACTCAAGGCGATCATGCTGGCCGCCGCCGAGATCCGGGCGGGCGACGCGGAGCTCGCGGTCGCCGGCGGCATGGAATCGATGAACCAGGCGCCGTACCTGGTTCCCGGGGCGCGCTTCGGGCTCCGCCTCGGCAACGGCGAGCTGATCGACGCGACCGTCCACGACGGCCTGTGGTGCGCCATCGAGGACTGCCACATGGGCACCCACGCCGAGCGCGTGGCGATCAAGGACGGGGTCAGCCGCGCCGACCAGGACGCGTTCGCGCTGGCCAGCCACCAGAAGGCGATCGCCGCCATCGACGCCGGCCGCTTCGACGCCGAGCTGGCGCCGGTGACGGTGCGCGACGCGCGGGGCCGCGAGACGATCGTGACCGTCGACGAGGGCCCGCGCCGCGATTCGACGATGGAGGCGCTCGAACGCCTGAAGCCGGCCTTCGCGCTGCCCGAGGGCGAGGACCGCGGCGCCGCCTCGGTCGGCACGGTCACCGCGGGGAACGCGCCCGGGATCACCGACGGCGCGGCGGCGACGGTCGTCGCGAGCGAGCGGGCCGTCGAGCGGCTCGGGCTCACGCCGCTGGCCCGCATCGTCGGCTACGCCCAGGCCGAGGTCGCGCCCAAGTGGCTGTTCCTCGCGCCGATCGAGGGTGTCCGCCGCCTGCTCGACCGCGTCGAGCTGCCGATCGAGGCGTTCGACCTCATCGAGATCAACGAGGCGTTCGCCGCACAGACCCTCGCCGACGGCCGCGAGCTCGGCTTCGACTGGGACAAGGTCAATGTGAACGGCGGCGCGATCGCGCTCGGCCACCCGATCGGGGCGAGCGGTGCCCGGATCATCGCCACCCTGACCCACGAGCTGCAGCGGCGCGGCGGCCGCTACGGCCTCGCGACCCTCTGCCTTGGCGGTGGCGGCTCGGTCGCGATGGCGGTCGAGCGGGTCTGACGCCGGATGCGCGGGCGAGGCATCGCATCGCGAGGCTGGGCGGGTGGGCGGCCCAGAGGAGCCGTGGCGCTCGTCGTCTTCGTGGTGCTCGCCGCCTCCGGCTGCGCTGACGCGACCGCGCCGTCGGGCGCGACGTCGCCGAGCGCCGACGCATCGAGCGTGCCATCCAGCGCCGGGCCGCCCGCGACGTCCGGCCCAGCGATCACCAGCGACCCGTCGGCGTCGCCGGCCCCGGACGTGGCGTGCGAGCTCAGCCAGCAGCCCGGACCGGGCGATGTGCCGGAGGCCGGCGGCGAGACGGACACCAGCGATCTGGGCGGCGGCCGCTGGCGTGTCTGCCTCCAGGAGCCGCTCACCGTGGCGACCGAGGCATCGGCGTGGTGCCTCTGGGACGAGGGCCGGACGACCGTGACCGAGATCTCCGGCCTGCCGGCCAGCAACGGGACGGTGGACTACGACGCCTGGTTGTCCTTCGCCGCGCCGGCGTTCGAGTTCCATGCGACCGACACCGCCCATGGCGGGCTGATCGCGAACTACACGACCGATGCCGGACCCGTGCATGTCCAGCTCGACGCCGACGGACGGGGCGGCATCGCCCGTTTCGACGTCGGCCAGGCGGCAGATCCCGAGAGCGGTCCCCCGCCGGGCGCCCCGGCCCGGTACGGCGGCCTGCTGCGCTGGCGCTGCGGCGATGCGCCGGCGGCCGCCTGACCTCCTACGATGGCACCATGACCGAGACCGCCGTCGAGACGCCAACGTTCCGCAACTTCATCGCCGGGGAGTGGTGCGACTCCACCAGCGGCCAGACCTTCGAGAGCCGCAACCCCGCGGACACCCGCGACGTCATCGGGCGGTTCCAGCAGGGGACCAGGGCCGATGTCGCCATGGCGGTGAGAGCGGCCGAGGCCGCCAAGGGCATGTGGCAGCGGACCCCGGCGCCCAAGCGCGGCGAGATCCTGTACGCCTTCGGGGCGCTCATGGCCCAGCACAAGGAGCGGCTCGCCCGGGCCATGACCCGCGAGATGGGCAAGGTCCTGTCGGAGGCCCGCGGTGACGTCCAGGAGGGCATCGATATCGCCTTCCTGATGGCCGGCGAGGGCCGCCGGATGTTCGGCGACACGACCCCGTCGGAGCTCCCCGACAAGTGGGCGATGAGCATCCGCCAGCCGATCGGGATCGCCGGGATCGTCACGCCGTGGAACTTCCCGATGGCGATCCCGTGCTGGAAGATCATGCCGGCCCTCGTCACGGGCAACGTCGTGGTGTTCAAGCCCGCCAGCGACACGCCGCATTGCGCGACGCTGCTCGTGGAGCTCATGGCCGAGGCCGGCGTCCCGCCCGGGGTCGTGAACCTCGTGACGGGCTCGGGCGGCGAGGTCGGCGACGCGATCGTCGAGAACGCCGACATCTCGGTCATCTCGTTCACCGGCAGCTCCGCCACCGGCCGGCAGATCGCCGTCAAGGCGGGCCACCGGCTCAAGCGGCTCGCGATGGAGCTCGGCGGCAAGAACGGCGTGGTCGTCCTCGCGGACGCGGACCTCGACCTGGCCGCGGACGGGATCCTGTGGTCGGCGTTCGGGACGACCGGGCAGCGCTGCACGGCCTGCTCCCGCGTCATCGTCCAGCGCGAGGTCGTGGAGCCGCTGCTGCAGCGCCTCGAAGCACGCGCGAAGAAGCTCCGACTCGGGCCCGGCCTGGACGAGACGACCGACGTCGGGCCGCTCATCAACGCGGGCGCCCTCGACAAGGTCGACTCGTACATGCCCATCGGGCGCGCGCGAGGGCGAGCTGATCACCGGCGGCGGTCGCGCGACGGCCGGCGAGCTCGCCAACGGCCATTTCTTCGAGCCGACGATCTTCAGCGGCGTCCGGCCGATGGACCGCATCGGCCAGGAGGAGATCTTCGGCCCGGTCCTCTCGGTCATCCCGGTCGGCGACTACGGCGAGGCGATGCTCGCGCTCAACCAGACCCGCTACGGGCTGTCGTCGAGCATCTACACCGCCGACGTGAACCAGGCGTTCCGCGCGATGCGCGACTTCGAGACCGGGATCGTCTACGTGAACGCGGGCACCACCGGCGCCGAGACCCACCTGCCGTTCGGCGGCTGGAAGGAGACCGGCAACGGCCACCGCGAGGCGGGCCACGCCGCACTCGACACGTTCACCGAGTGGAAGTCGATCTACGTCGACTTCAGCGGACGGCTCCAGCGCGCCCAGATCGACAACCAGGCATGACCGTGGCGACGGGATCGATGCCACGTCGCCGCTCCGCCCTCATCGTCCCGGTCCTGGCGATGCTCCTTGTCGCGGGGCTGGCGGCACCCGCGGCCGCGGCCGGCCCGCCGGTCCTGTCCGGCGCCTCCGACGACGCGCTGCTCGACGACGGCCTCGGGGCGGGCCTGCCATCCGATGGCGTCGCGGCGCCGCCGAGCCGCGACGTCCGCGCGATCCTCCGCGCCCAGGCCGACCCGGCGCCGACCGGCTCCCGCCGCTCGGTCACGTCGCTGACCCTGCCGACCACCCCGTTCACCACCGGCCACTTCGTCCCGCTGCCCGTCCCGGCGCCGCTCCGGCCGTACGCCCTGACCACGCCGATCGCGATCGTCGACACAGGCGCCCACGATGCGGGCGGAGTCCGCATGTTCCAGATCGGCTCGAACCTGTACGACCACCCGGTCGCCCAGGCGAACTACGGGCTCGCCAACCTCGCGAGCTACGACCTGACCCAGGACCAGCGCTACCTCGACCGGGCACTGGCCCAGGCGCAGCGGCTGGTCGACACCAAGGTGATCTCGAGGGGCGCGTGGTACTTCCCCTACCCGTTCGACTTCGAGCTCCACGGAAACTCGGCCTTCCTGGAGCGCGCCCCGTGGTACAGCGCGATGGCCCAGGGCCTGGCCCTCAGCCTCTTCGTGCGGCTCTTCCAGGCCACGGCGGACACGGCCTGGATGGACGCGGCCGACGGTGCCGCCGCCAGCCTCTCCAATCTTCCCGAGGCCGATCTCCCATGGGTCACCCAGGTCGACGCGGCCGGCTACCTCTGGCTCGAGGAGTACCCGATGCCCCAGCCGGCCGACTCCGACTTCACGTTCAACGGCCACGTCTTCGCGCTGTTCGGGCTGCACGATTACCAGCAGGAGACCGAGGACCCGGTGGCGACCCAGCTATTCGATGGCAGCGTCACCACGGTCCTGCACTATGCGTCCCTCGCGAGCGGCGGCTTCCGGAACCCCAGCTGGATCAGCCGGTATTGCCTGGCGCACGGGACGCTGACCGCCAAGTACCACGAGATCGTGACCACGCAGCTGCTCCAGGTCCAGACGGCGACCGGGGACGTGCGGTTCGCCAGGACCGCCGACCGCTACCGGGACGACTACCCCACGACCTTCTCGTCGACGGTGCGGTTCGCGGCCGGGACGGTGACGGGCTACGTCTTCGACTCGAAGGGTCGCATCACCCGGCAGCGGACGATCCAGCTCCCGAGGACGTCGAGCGCCCCGGCCGACCGCTACAGCCGGATCATCGGGCGAGGGGTCTACTACCACATCAAGGCCGGGTCATTGGCCGGCTACTGGGTCCCGGAGCGCGCCGGGCGCATCAACGCGATGGGTCGCTACGGCGAGACGCGCTACACGCCCCAGCGGACCGCGCTCTTCCTGGTCGGCAAGACGACCGGGTCGCGGTTCGACAGCCGCGGGCTTCCGACCTCGACCCGGCGCATCACCATCCCGACGGTCAGCAGCGCGCCGTTCGACGCCACCGCGATGTACGGCGGGCTCCGCTACGCGCACATCACCGCCGGCACCCTCTCCGGGTACTGGGTGCCGATCTCGCGCCTGACCCTCTGATCGCGGCGCCGCTCGCCCGGATCGGAATGGCGCGGTAGGCTACCCGTTCCGTGTCAGATCCGACCGCCCCCGCACCAGACGCCCCGACGCCTGACGCCCCGGCCCGGGCCGTCGTCCGGCCGCCCTGGACGGTCCGCGTCGCGGGCTGGAGCGCCCGCCATCGCTGGCCGGTCTTCGTGCTGTGGTTCGTGTTCACCTTCGGGATCTTCGCGCTGAGCCTGGCGGCCGGCGGGACGGATTCCGCGGCCGCGGTCTCCAACAACCAGTCGGCGAGGTTCGAATCCGCCAAGGCCTACGAGGTGTTCGGTTCGGGCACCGGCGCCGCCGAGACGCCGAGCCAGCAGCTGCTCCTCGTCGTCGGGGCGAGGGACGGGACCGTCGACGATCCGGCCACGGCCGCCGCCATCACCGACGTCGTGACGCGCCTCGGCGCGCTGCAGTCGCAGGTCGACGGCAGCACCGTCCCGACCGTCGACCAGCTGGTCGATCCGCTCACCGCCCCGGCCGCCGCCGAACTCGTCTCGCCGGACCGCACGACCGTGCGCATCCCTTCGCGGGTCGTCGGCGAGGGCGACGCCCTCGGGGCACGAGTGGAGCCGGTCCCCGCCTTCGTGGCCGAGATGCGGGCCGCCCACCCCGGTCTCACGATCCACTCGCTCAACAACCACCTCGCCAACGACGAGATCCAGAAGCTGGTCAACGGCGGCCTCGACTCGTCGCTGCGGCTCACGCTCCCGCTCACGTTCCTGATCCTGCTGATCGCGTTCGGGGCCGTCGTGGCCGCGGTCGTGCCGCTGGTGATGGCGGTCAGCTCGCTCCTCGCGGCGTTCGGGGTGCTGGCCCTGTACAGCCGCTTCGTGGCGCCGGCCAGCCCGTACGCCGGCCAGCTGATCGTGCTGATCGGCCTCGCCGTCGCCGTCGACTACTCGCTGTTCATGGTCACCCGCTTCCGCACGGAACGGCGGCACGGCCGCTCCAAGATCGCATCGATCGACGTCGCGTCGGCGACCGCCGGACGGGCCGTCTTCTTCTCCGGGCTCGCCGTCATGGTCTCGATCGGCGGCCTGTTCCTCCTCGACGACCCGCTCTTCCGCTCGATGGCCGTCGGGACGATCAGCGTCGTGCTCATCGCGGTCATCGGCTCGCTGACGTTCCTGCCGGCCACCTTCGCCATCCTGGGTGACGGGCTGAACCGCTTGCGGTTGCCGATCCTGGGCCGCGACCGGGAGGAGGGGAGTGGCCTGTGGGCGGTCATCGTGCGCACGGTGATGCGCCATCCGCTCCCGGCCGCGGTCCTTGCCGCGGTCTTCCTGCTGGCCCTCGCGTCACCCGCGCTGCGACTCCGCCTCGGCCAGGCCGACTTCACGTCCTTCCCCGACTCGATCGACGGCGTCCAGGCGCTGAACATCCTCAACGACAAGTGGCCGACCGGCACCACGCTGACCCTCGACATCGTGGTCACGAAGGCCGACGAAGCCGCGACGCAGGCCGCGATCGCCGACCTCAAGACCAGGGTCCTGGCCGTGCCCGGTGTCTCCGGCCCGCCCAAGACGTTCCCGTCCGCCGACGGCCACGCGGCGATGGTCTCGTTCATCATGTCCGGCGGCTCCAACGACGAGCGCAACCGCCAGATCGTTCGCGAGGTGCGCCGCGACGTCGTGCCGGCCGCCTTCGGGAGCCTGCCCGGCGTGCAGGCCCTGGTGTCGGGCGACGTCGCCTACACCTACGACGTCGTCGGCTTCTACTCGGACGGGATGCCGATGGTGATCGGCTTCGTGCTGTTCCTGTCGTTCCTGCTGCTGCTCGTGGCGTTCCGCTCGCTGGTCATCCCGATCAAGGCGATCCTGCTCAACCTGCTCTCGACCGCCGCGGCCTTCGGCCTGCTCGTGCTCGTCTTCGAGGACGGCAACCTCGGCAACCTCCTCGGCTTCAAGCCCGGCCCGATCGAGGCGTTCGTGCCGGTCTTCATCTTCACGATCCTGTTCGGGCTCTCGATGGACTACCACGTCTTCATCCTCACCCGGATCAAGGAGGCCCTCGACCACGGGATGTCGTCCAACGAGGCGGTCGCCCGCGGCATCTCGATCACGGCCGGGACCATCACCTCGGCCGCCGCGATCATGATCGTGGTCTTCTCGGTGTTCGTGACCCTGGAGCTGACGATCATCAAGCAGCTCGGGTTCGGGCTCGCGGTCGCCGTCCTCCTCGACGCCACCGTGGTGCGGAGCATCCTGCTGCCGGCCACGATGCGCCTGCTCGGCGACTGGAACTGGTGGCTGCCGCGCTGGCTGGGCTGGCTTCCGCGGGTGACCATCGAGGGCGAATTCGAGGACGAGACCGAGGCGGCGGGCGCCGTCGACGCGGCGGTCTCCGCGACGAGCTAGGTCGACCGCCTGACTGGTACGACGGGGGCATCAGTGGGGGCCGATGGTCCCGTGCTACATTCCGCGTCCGGCGCGCGTGAGGATGGTCGCCGCCTCTCCCGGAACATTGGAGGGTTCGTCATGGGTACGGGTGGCCGTTTGGGATGGAGACTCTTGATCACCGTGGGACTCCTGGCCGTGGTGGCCGGGGCGCTCCCCGTCGTCACGCAGGCGGGCGACGACCACGACGGGGTGAAGGCGCACGATCCCGGCGCGACCGCGTCGGTCGACGGCGGAACCACCGCCGCCATCGACATCTCGATCAAGAACGTGTCGACCAGCGGCAATATCAAGGCCAACGGCATCCGCGTCTTCATCCCGGCCTCGATGAACGTCAACGACATCATCTCGGTCGCGAAGACGCCGTCGACTGCGGCCGGCACCATCACCCCGTATGCCTTGCCGAATGGCACGCTCGGCAAGGCGACGCCCTATATCGAGATCCTCAGTGCCAACGTGGCACGCAACACGACCTATACCATCACGATCAACGTCAGGATCCCGTGCAGCGCGAACGGCGTCGTCTACGTCTGGAAGACGGACGTGCGACAGTCGAATGACTTCAACGGTACCGGCAACATCATCCCGGCCATCAAGAAAGACCCAACGCCAGCGAAGACCACGGTCGCGTCGGGTTGCTCGCTCGCCTTCACCACCCAGCCGAAGAACGCCATCCCAGGCGGTACCATCACGAGCGTCGCGTACAACCAGTCGGCTCCGGGCTTCACGGTGGTCGTCCAGAGCGGTGGGGCCTCGCCGGCCACCGTGACCTGGTTCTCGGGCAGCATCTCGATCGTGTCGTCTCCGGCCACGGCTGTGAGCGGCACCACCTCGAAGGCCGCCGTCGCCGGCGAGGCGACGTTCGGCGACGTCTCGATCTCGGCAGCAGACACGTACCGGTTCGTCGCGTCGTCTACGGGCCTGACGAGTGCGACGTCCGACCCGTTCACCGTCGAGTTCGGCGTCACGACGACGTGCGACATCGACAACGCGGTCTGCACGACCGGGACCTTCCCGGGTCCCAGCGACGGAACGACCGGAAACGTGACCGTCGATGACAACGACAGCCTGAAGGCCACGCTGACCGCCAGGTTCGTCACGAACGACATCGACTGCCAGGGCTATACCGAGTTCGGCGACCGACTGTTCTTCGACGTCCAGCTTCTCCAGGGCTCCCTGGCCGGCCTCACCAAGACCGTCATCGTGACCAAGCCCATTCCGGCGGGCATGCCGAGCGGAGCCGGCGAGGAGTGGCGCTACCAGGTCTGCTTCCAGTCCCGCGATCAGTTCGCGGCCATCACGTACTCCTCGGACGCGCAGACGAACTTCGACGCGCTCCTCAAGGCGCTGTCGGGCGGGTCGGTGACGAGCCCCGCGGAGGTCGTGCCGGTCGGGGCCCGCGTCATCGGCGACCTCTCGCAGGACGAATACCGCGGTCTGCTGCCGCAGTGCTCGCTCGTGAACGACGTCGCGCCGTGCCTCGTCGGGCTGCCGACGTTTGCCGATGGAAAGGTGACATTCGTCGGGAAGGTGCCGGCCGCCGACCCGGTCTGGAAGTGACACCGAGCCCGAGCCGTTGAGCGGCGAGGGGTAGCCATGTGGAGCGGGTGACCTGCCCGTCCTGTAGGAACGATGTCCAGCCGCCGTGGAGGTATTGCACCGGGTGCGGTACCAGCCTCCACGGCGGCGCGTCCGAGAGCGCCCACCGGGTGACGGTGGTCGTCTCCGATCTGCAAGGGTCCACGGCCCTGGCGGAGCGTCTCGATCCCGAGTCGCTCCGCGATGTCCTCGACCAGTACTTCGACGAGCTCGGCCGGGTCCTCGAGTCGCACGGCGGCCGGATCGAGAAGCGGATCGGCGACGCCATGGTGACCGTGTTCGGGCTGCCCGTCGCCGACGCGACGGATGCGCTTCGCGCCGTCGAGGCGGTCGCCGAGTGCCAGGCGACGCTGGCCAACCTGAACGACCGGATCGAACGGACCTGGGGCGTCCGGCTGACCAATCGCACCGGCGTCAGCACGGGCGACGTCGTGTTCGCCGAAGCCGGCGGCGGGCATCGCGTCATGGCCGGCAGCGCTCTCGAGCTCGCCTCCGCGCTCGAGCCCGTGGCCCCACCGCTCGAGGCGTTGCTCGCCGCGTCGACCGTCGCGGATGTCGGGTCGGCGGCCGTCACGGAGCCGCTGGCCACGGTCACGCTCAAGAACGGCTCGACGACGTCCGCCGCCCGGCTCGTCGGCGTGGCCACGCTGACGCCCGTCCCCGATCGCGGCGACGGGCCGGGCGCGGGCCGGTGCGCGTCGTGCGGGACCACGGTCGAGGTCGACGCCGACCCGCCGTGGACGTGGTGCCCGCAGTGCGGCGACCCCGTCGCGAGTCGCGGCCCTCGTCAGGCGAGCCGGCGGACGCTGACGATCGTCTTTGCGGACCTGTCGTCACGCTCGACGGCGGGCGACGACGCCGAGGCGCGCCGCGCGGCCACCGTCCGCGCCTTCGAGGAGCTGCGTGGCGTCCTCGAGCACCACGGCGGGATCGTCGAGAAATACATCGGGGACGCCATCATGGCCGTCTTCGGGCTGGCGCAGCGACACGAGGACGACGCGCTCCGGGCGGTCCGCGCCGCGCTGGACATGCAGGCGGCCCTCGAGCGCGTCGCGCCGGTGGTCGAGCACGAGTTCGGGGTCCAGCTCGGTCTGCGGATCGGCGTCAACACTGGACCGGTCATCGCCGGCGATCCGAGCCTCGGCCAGCGCCTCGTGACGGGCGATGCGGTCAACGTCGCGGCCCGCCTCGAGCAGACCGCCGGACCTGGCGAGGTCGTGATCGGGAGCCTCACGGGCCGGCTGGCCGGCGAGGCCGCCGTGCTCGAGCCCCTCGCGCCACTGACCCTCAAGGGCAAGGCCGAGCCCGTCCCCGCGTCCCGCGTCCTTCGGGTCGTCTCCGGGCCTGGCGCCCGCGCCCGGCTGGAACTGCCGCTGGTGGGCCGCGACCGCGAGCTCGATGCGATGCAGGAGCGGTTCCAGGAGGCCGTCCGGGCCCAGGCCTGTCGCCGGTTGACCATCCGCGGCGAGGCCGGGATCGGCAAGAGCCGGCTGGTGTACGAGATGATCGACCGGCTGCCGGGGAACGCCTGGGTCCTGCGCGGGACGTGTCCCTCCTACGGCGAGGGCATCACGTTCTGGCCCGTGGTCGAGCTCATCCAGGCGGCGTCCGGCTCCTCCCCGAGCGATGCCGGCGACACCGCGCGGGCGGCCATCGCGGCGCTCCTCCCGGCCGGCGACCCGGCCGTCGAGCGGCTGTGGTCGATCGGCGGGCTCAGCGACCGCCAGTTCCCGGTCCCCGAGCTGGTCTGGGCCGTCCGCCGGCTCCTCGGTCACCTGGCCGAGGCGCGGCCGCTCGTCGTGGTGATCGACGGACTGCACTGGGCGGAGCCGACGCTCGTGGAATTGCTGGACGACCTCGACCAGAACCTCCGCGACGCCCCGGTGCTGCTGGTCACGATGGAGCGTCCATCGGAGGCCGATGCCGCGGTCGACCCGACCGGCGGCCGCCCGGCCGTGACGCCCGGGGTGCTCGAGCTCGGGCCCCTCGAGGACGGTGCCGACGACGAGATCGTCGCGGCCGCGCTCGGTCACGCCACGCTGCCGCCCGCACTCATGACCCGGGTCAAGCAGGCGGCGGCCGGGAACCCGCTGTTCATCGAGCAGTTCCTGACGATGCTCGTCGACGAGGGCCTGCTCATCTCGCGCGACGGCGCGTGGCTCGTCACCGCGGACATCGAGCACGTGCAGGTGCCGCCGACCATCGAAGCGGTCCTGGCGGCCCGCGTTGATGCGCTCGGCGGCGAGGAACGCCAGGTCCTGGAGCCGGCGTCGGTGATCGGCCGTGACTTCTCGAAGACCGCGGTCGAGACCCTGCTCGAGACGCCGGTCGAGACGGACGCGGTGCTCGGTGCGCTGATCCGCCGTCAGCTGGTCGCCCGATCCCGCGACCCCGACCTGCTCGCGGACCATCGGTTCCGAAACCTCCTGCTGCGCGACGTCGTGTACGACGGGCTGCTCAAGCGGACCCGTTCGGTGCTGCACCTTCGGTTCGCCGACTGGCTCGAGTCGTTCTCGAGCTCGACCGGACGGCGGACCGAGATGGAGGAGATCCTCGGCTACCACCTCGAGCAGGCCTATCACCTGCGGTCAGGGCTGGGTGCCCTGGATGCCGAGGCCGTGCAGCTCGGACGACGCGCGGCCGACCGCCTCGCGCCGGCCGGCCTTCGGGCGTTCGGTCGTGGCGACATGCCGGCGGCGGCGAACCTGCTCGGCCGCGCGGCCCGCGCGCTCCCCGACGACGACTCGACCCGGCCGCGCCTGCTGGCCCGTGCCGCAGAGGCCCGGATGGAGACCGGGGCGTTCCCCGATTCGGTCGCGCTCTACGACGAGGCCGAGGCGAACGCCCTCCGGTCCGCCGATCCCGTCGCCGCGGGGATCGCCGAGCTCGGGCGACTGCGCCTGCGCTACCTCACCGGGGACGGGGTGACCGACGCGGACGCACGCGCGCTCGTCGACCGCCTCACCCCGGTCTTCGCGTCCGCGGAGGACCATCGTGCCCTCGCCGGCTGCCACCGGCTCCTCTTCAACGTCGAGCTGACCCACGGACAGTGGAACGCCGCCGGCGTGGCCGCCGAATTGATGATCGAAGAGGCGCGTCGAGCGAACGACCAGCTCATGGAGCAGCGCGGTCTCCCGGCACTCGCCGGGGTGGCGATGTATGGCCCGACGCCCGTGCCCGAGGCGATCGAGCGGTGCGAGGCGGTCCTGGCCCAGGCCGGCGGCGACCGCATGGTGCGCGCCCTCACCGAGCGTGCCGAGGCGCACCTCATGGCCTTCGACGGCCGGTTCGACGAGGCCCGCGACCTGTGCCGGGCGACGCGTGGGCGGCTCGTGGAGCTCGGGTGGCACTTCGATGCCGCCCTCGTCTCGCTCAACCTCGGGCCGATCGAGCTGCTCGCCGGCCAGCCGGACGCGGCCGTGCGCGAGCTCCGGACGGATTACGACACCCTGCGCGCGATGGGGGAGCAGAACTACATCTCGACGACCGCGGCCTACCTGGCCGAGGCCCTCCGCCAGCAGGGGAACCTCGCCGAGGCGCTGGAGTTCGCCGGTCGTTCGGCCGAGATCGCGACCGACGATGACATCTATACGCAGGCGCTCTGGCGAGCCACCCGGGCGCGAGCCCTCGAGGGCGCCGGATCATCCGAGGAAGCCGAACGGCTCGCCCAGGAGGCCGTCACGATCGCGCTGGTCACCGACGACCCCTCGGTCCAGGCCGACATGTACCTCGCCCAGGCCGATGTCCTGACGCGCCACGGCTCGATCGATCCGGCCCGCCGGAGCATCGCGGCCGCGCTCGAGCGCTATCGGGCCAAGCGGCATCGCGTCGGAGAACGGCTGGCGTCGGAGGCGCTCGACCGGATCGCGACCTGATCCGCGCTCAGTCCGTGCGGCTTGGCGCCAGGTCGGTGGTGTCGATGACCAGGCCGTCGGTGGCGTCGGCGACCGCGTCCACCGCCTCCGGCCGGGGCGCCGGCGCCTCGCGGTGGGTGCTGTCGGCTGCCGCCCCGGCCGCGGTCGATGCCAGCTGCAGCAGCTCGCCGAGCCCGGCCCGCGTGGCCGCGACCACGATCTCCTCGCCGGCATCGAGGATCTCGTCGGCCGGGAAGTCCCAGCGCGCCTCGTCCGAGCCCGGGTCGGCCACCGCGAGGACGCGACGCGCCCCGACGGCGTTCATGGACAGCGCGAGCCGCCCCTCCAGCGCGGAGCCGCCGGGGACGCGCAGCCGGGCGAACAGCACGACCCGCCGGTCGCCGACGGGGACCGTGGCGACCACCTCCGACCCGACCGCTGCCGCCGCGAATGCCGGCGCCGCGAGGTGCGAGACGCTCCGCGTGAAGCGGATCCCGAAGCCCTTCTGGACGCGCATCGCGAACTCCGGGTCGAAGAGGCGCACCACGACGCGCAGGTCTGGTCGGAGCGCGCGGGCGTTGAGCGCGGTCGAGAGGTTGACCAGGTCGTCGCTGGTCGTCGCCACGAGTGCCCGCGCCGCGTCGAGGTGGAGCTCCTTCAGCACCGACGCGTGGCGCGCGTCGCCCGTGTACACGGGGATGCCGGCGGCGCGCGCGGGCGACACGAACCGCCCTTCGTCGCTGACCTCGACCGCCACGACCGGCACGCCGCGGGCGACGAGACCCAGCGCCACGCGGTACCCGATCGAGCCGAGGCCGGCCACGATCAC
The DNA here is from genome assembly GCA_963813335.1 of uncultured Chloroflexia bacterium. Lineage (GTDB taxonomy): Bacteria > Chloroflexota > Limnocylindria > Limnocylindrales > CSP1-4 > SPCO01. The sequence continues at coordinate 1,120,434 of CAWEYL010000001.1, read as the reverse complement.
GTGGTCGTGGATGTTGCCCGGCACGGTCCGGCGGCCGAGCGTCTGGAGCAGCCGTGAGCGGATCAGCGCGTCGGTGATGAAGGCGTAGACGACCGCGACCAGCGCGGCGCCGATGAGGCTCAGGAAGATGGCGTAGACGCGGAGCGGGACGTCGGCGCTGGCGGGATCCACGTTCGTCGGGAGCGACGCGCCGGTCAGCAGGGTGATGGCATAGGAGACCGCGTCGAGCGGCCCGAGGCCGGCCTCTACCTGGAAGAAGACCGCCGACGCGAGCGCGAGGGCCAGCAGGATGGCCGCGAACCTGACGAGGCGCCGCTCCGGTGCGGCCATCCGGTCGCGGACGCCGTTCCGCAAGCGGCGGAGCGGGCCGCCGGTGGGCACGCCGGTCATCTCCTCGACCGCCTCCTGCGAGTCCTCCGGGGCGGCGACGTCGATGAGGATCAGGCCGGGCTCGGTGACCCCGGCGTCGGGGAGCAGCTCGACCGTCCGGTCCGCGGCGAGCCGGGCGATCGGGATCGATACGCCGCCCCGCGACGGCTCGCTGGCATGGCGGCTGGCGATCAGGCGCCCCGCGAGCCGGAACCGGCTGCCCGATTCGCCGTCGATGGCGGCCGACACGAAACCGGGTGCCGCCAGCGCCGACGACGAGAGCGCCACCGCATCGGTGAACAGCTGCGGGATGTGGGCGCCGAGCTCCTGGTCGAACAGGCGGATGACGACCCGGATGGCCGGGTTGATCTCGGCGGCGGCGAGGGCGGTGTTGAGGTTGCCGAGGTCGTCGTCGCCGGTCAGCACGATGACCCGGGCGTGCTTGATATCCGCGGCGCGCAGGACCTTCGTGAGGCGGTGGTCGCCGACGACGAGGCGGACGCCATGCTCCGCGAGCCACTCCTCGGTGTCGGAGGTCGGGCCGATGGCCACGACCTCCTCGTCGCGGAGGCGCAGCTCCTCGACCGTCCGGAGCCCGAGGTGGTCGACGCCGCAGACCACCGCGTGGCCGTGCGCGGGTTCCGGTCCGGTCGTCGACATGGCGGACAGTCTATGAGGCGGCGGTGCCCCGGATGGCGCGATGCGCGACCCCCGGGGTATCATCCCGGCCCTGGGCCCGTAGCTCAATGGCAGAGCAGCTGACTCTTAATCAGCGGGTTGACAGTTCAAGTCTGTCCGGGCTCACCAACAGTTCACGAAGATCAACGCCCCTCCCGGTTGCCGGCAGGGGCGTCCGCATGTTCGCCTCTGGTGGTCGGAGGACGTGACCGGAAGCGAGACACGCCGTGACGCGGGCGCGCTAGATTCCCGTCCAGCCATCGACGCGGGTTCACAGCTGGGAGGCAGGCACATGGCAACCGTCGGCAGAGCGGCGTTCGGACTGACCAAGACGTGTGAGAACGACCTGCTGTGCACGGTCGCCACGTCGACGTTCGACCGGATCCCGACCGGCACCAAGATCACGTACACCGTGAATGGCGACGGCTCGGATGGCCTCGCATACCCGTCGATGGAGGTCCCGGGCGGCAGCACGACCGGTGTGTGCGACTGGAACCAGCCAGAAGGGCCCGTCCTGGCCAAGTGCTCGTTTCGGTCCGGGACGGGTGTCCTGGCGGGCTTCCAACTCGAGGTCGACGTGACGGTGGTCGGCGATCCGAAGGATCCGGCCTCGGTCTGGCATTGGGACGGCGCCTACTCGGTCGGTTAGTCGCGGTGCGACGACGGCCGTGGCGTCAGCGCGCGCGGAGCAGGAGGTGCCAGTAGGCCCAGTCGTCCTGGGGCTCGGTGTCTTGCTCGACGACGTCTAGACCTTCGGCCTCGAGCCAGCGGGCGACCTGCTCCCGGCCGGGGTAGAAGTGGTAGCCGGCGACGTCGCCCTCGATGACCTCGCCGCGGACGGCGGGCAGCCCGCGGCTCATCAGGTCGGCGAAGGCCGCGTCGATCTCGGCGTCGTCGATCTCCTCAATGGTCAGGTACAGGTGTCCTCCCGGACGAAGGGCACGGCGCAGGTTCGCCAGCACGCCCGGCCAGTGCTCCGGGAACACGTTCTCCATCGCATCGACCGTCATCACGGCATCGAACCCGCCATCGAACGCGAGCTCCTGGAGCCCGGTCTGCCGCAGCTCGACGGCGATCCCGCGAGCGCCAGCCTGCTCGAGCATGCCCGCTGACTGGTCGATCCCGACGACGCGACAGCCACCCGCCGCGACGAGCGGGAAGTACTGGCCGGTGCCGCAGGGTGCGTCGAGGACCAGCCCATCCGCCGGGCAGGTCGCGAGCAGCCGCGCGACGAACGCCCGCTGCATCTCGACGGGGTAGGGGTTCTGGTCGTAGTCGGCGGACTCGGCGTCGTAGGCGGCTTCGACCGCCGCTCGCCGCTCCCGAAGCCAGGCGTCTCGCTCGATGACCGGCCTCCCCATGCCAACGCCGACGTCGACATTCTCGCGCGCCAGGGGGCCCGACGCACCGGATCGGATGCCAACGAGGGGCGTTGTGCAAGCGACCTAGCGTTCAGATGACAAGGCGCCTTGACAACCTCCGCTCGGTCCCCCTAGATTCCGGTGGCTTCACCAAGCCCACCCAGGAGGAACCGTGACCTTCGAGCAGACCGTGCTCCTCTCCGCCTTCGCGGGTCTGACGATCTATCTCGGACTCCCGGTCGGACGGCTGCGCAACCTCTCGACCCGGACGCAGGCGATCCTGACGACCGCCGCCGCGGGCGTGATCCTGTTCCTGATCTGGGACATCCTCGCCCAGGCCGTCGAGCCGGTGGAGGCGTCCCTCGAAGCCGCGACCGGCGGCGAGGGGACGACGACCGACTTCCTGGTCAACGCGACCGCGTTCGGCGCCTCGATCGCGGTCGGGCTGCTCTCGCTCGTGTGGGTGACGACCCAGCTCCGGTCTCGCCGGATCGAGGGCGTCTCTGCCAGCGATATCGCCCTCGGGACGGCGATCGGCCTCGGCCTCCACAACTTCTCGGAGGGGCTCGCGATCGGCCAGTCGGCCGTGACCGGGGCGACCTCCTTCGCGCTGATCCTCGCCATCGGCTTCGCGCTGCACAACGCGACCGAGGGCTTCGGCATCGCCGCCCCGCTGACCACCGGCACCCGCCCGACGTGGGCGTTCCTCGGGCTGCTCGGGCTGATCGGCGGCGGCCCGACGTTCGTCGGCGGCGTCATCGGCTACTCGTTCACGTCGCCGCTGCTCTCGATCGTCTTCCTCGGCCTCGCCGCCGGTGCGCTGATCTTCGTCTTCAACGAGATGATGTCCACGTCCCGGAAGTTCGCCCAGCCGGCCGCCGCCAACGTCGCGCTGCTGGTCGGCCTCCTCGTGGCGTTCGGGACGGACTTCCTGCTGGTCGCCGTCGGCGCCTGACGCGCTCGCCGGCTGTCAGGTCGCGTCCGCCAGCTCCGCGATCGCGTCGATCGAGATCAGGATCCCGCGCGGGAAGAGCGCGCCGCCGGGCGCCGACCGCGCCGGTGCCGGGTCGCCCATGCGGCGCGCATAGACCGCGTTGATCGCCGGGAAGTCCGCCACGTTGGTGTACATGACCGTGGCCTTCACGACGTTCGCCAGCGACGAGCCGGCCGCCTCGAGCACGGCCGACAGGTTCGTCAGCACCTGCTCCGTCTGGGCCTCGATGCCGTCGGCGACCTCGCCGGTCGCGGGATCGATGCCGACCGTGCCGGCACAGAACACGAACCCGCCCGACACGACCGCCTGGCTGTAGGGCCCGATGGCCGCTGGGGCGTGGTCGGTGGCGATGGCTCGGCGGGTCATGGGGGTCTCCTCGACGCGGTGGGTGGCTCCGTGGGAACGACGGGGATGCTACCCTGACGGCGTCCTTTCATGGCCGGTCCTGTGAGGCCGGCGTATCGGTCCCGTGAGGCCGGCGAAGGAGGTCCATCGACCGTGTCCATGCACGCCCACCGAGCCACTGCGGCCGGTGGGTTCGTCGTATCCGGGGCCAGGTGAGCGGTCGGTGATCGCCCCGCCCCGACCCCGTGCCAGCGCCGTCGTCGACCCGCGCATCGGCGACCTCGGTCCGGCGTTGCTGGCGCTCGAGGACGGCTCGATCTTCCCGGGCGTCGCGTTCGGCGCCCCGTCGGCGGCCGGCGGCGACCTCGTGGTCAACACCAGCCAGACCGGCTACCAGGAGGTCTGCACCGACCCCTCCTACGCGGGCCAGGTCGTCGTGATGACCTACCCGCTGATCGGCAACTACGGCCGGCTGGCCGATCGACGACCAGTCGATCCGCCCGTGGCTGCGGGCGCTGGTGGTCGCCAACGCGACCGCCGCGGTCCTCGACGACGCCCGCCAGCTCGCCTCGCTGCTGCGCGACAACGGCATCCCGGCCATCGCCGGCGTGGACACCCGGGCGCTCGCCCGGCACCTCCGCGCGAACGGCTGCCTGCGCGGCATCGTGACCGCGCCCGGCGACGTGGACGAGGACCGGGCGCGCGCCGCGGCCGCCGCCGTCCAGCGCTGGGAGGACCAGGACTTCGTGGGGCAGGTCTCGCCGACGGCCGTCACCGACGTCGAGGACCCCGGCGACACCGGCCCGCGGATCGCGATCGTGGACCTCGGGCTGAAGGCCAACATCGTGCGCTCGATGCGCTTCCGCGGCGCGCGGGTCCGCGTCTTCCCGCACACGGCCGCGCCGTCCGACCTGCTCGCCTCCGACATCGACGGCGTGATCCTGTCGCCCGGTCCCGGCGACCCGGCCCGCCTCGAGCAGCAGGTCGCGCTGGCCCGGGCCGTGATCGACGACGGCCGGCCGCTGCTGGGGATCTGCCTCGGCCACCAGATCGTGGCGCGCGCCGCCGGGGCGGACACGACCCGCCTCCGCTTCGGCCATCACGGCGCCAACCACCCGGTCCAGGACCTCGAGATGGGGCTGGTCCAGGTGACGGCGCAGAACCACGAGGTCCAGGTCGTCGGCGCGTCGCTGCCCGAGCGGTCCGGGTTCCGGGTCAGCCAGGTCAACCTCAACGACCGCTCGGTCGAGGGGCTGCGCCATCGCGAGCTGCCGATCGAGACCGTGCAGTACCACCCCGAGGGCGCGCCCGGGCCGCTCGACGCGCTCGCGGTCTTCGACCGGTTCGTGGCGGCGACGCGCCGATGAGGCCGGTCCCGCGATGACGGCGGATCGCCCGGGCAAGCCGGCCTCCGTCCTGATCCTCGGCTCCGGGCCGGTCGTCATCGGCCAGGCGGCCGAGTTCGACTACGCCGGCACGCAGGCCTGCCGCGCGCTGCGCGCCGAGGGCGTGCGCACGATCCTGGTGAACTCGAACCCGGCCACGATCATGACCGACCCGCAGGTCGCCGACGTCATCTACCTCGAGCCGCTGACGGTCGAGGCGGTCGAGGCGGTCATCGCCCGGGAGCGGCCCGACGGCCTGCTCGCCGGCCTTGGCGGCCAGACCGCCCTCAACCTCGCGACGGCCCTGTCCGAGGCCGGCGTCTTCGAGCGCTACCCGATCCGCCTGCTCGGGACGCCGCTCGAGGCGATCCGCATGGCCGAGGACCGCGAGGCGTTCCGCGACCTGCTCGACCGGATCGGCCAGCCGTACGCCCCCTCGTGGATCGTCGAGAACGCCCGAGGACGTCGAGGTCGCGCTCGCGGAGATCGGGCTGCCGGCGATCGTCCGGCCGGCGTTCACGCTCGGCGGGACCGGCGGCGGCATCGTCGAGACCGAGCCGGCCTATCGCGAGCGGGTGCGCGCCGGGCCTGCGCGCCAGCCCGATCAGCCAGGTCATGGTCGAGCGCTGCCTCGTCGGCTGGCAGGAGATCGAGTACGAGGTCATGCGCGACGCCGACGACACCTGCATCGCGGTCTGCTCGATGGAGAACGTCGACCCGCTCGGCGTCCACACCGGCGACTCGATCGTGGTCGCGCCGGTCCAGACGCTGACCGACGCCGTCCACCAGCGGCTCCGCAGCGCGGCGCTCGCGATCATCCGGGCGCTCGGCGTCGAGGGCGGCTGCAACGTCCAGTTCGCGCTCTCGCCGGACTCGACCGAGTACGCGGTCATCGAGGTCAACCCGCGCGTCTCGCGCTCGTCCGCGCTGGCCTCGAAGGCGACGGGCTACCCGATCGCCCGGGTCGCGGCGCAGATCGCGGTCGGGCGCCGGCTGGCGGAGATCCCGAACGTGGTGACCGGCACGACCGTGGCCGCGTTCGAGCCGGCGCTCGACTACGTGGTGGTCAAGCTGCCGCGCTTCCCGTTCGACAAGTTCCCGGGCGCCGACCGGACGCTCGGCAGCCAGATGAAGGCGACCGGCGAGGTGATGGCCATCGACCGCACCTTCGGCTCGGCGCTGAACAAGGCGCTGCGCGGCCTCGAGCAGGCCGGCGTCGGGCCGCTGGCCGAGGACGCCGCCTGGACGCCGACGTTCGACTACCTCGCGGGCGTCTACGCCGGCGACCCCGACGCCGACGAGCCGATCCGCTGGGTCGACGAGGCCGGCCAGGCGTGCGAGTCGACGCGGCACGCGCAGCGCACCGGCCGCCCCGATCGTGCTGCGCCGGTTCCTCGACCCCCTCGGACAGCCGGCTGTGGCGGCTGCTCGGGCTGCTCCGGCGCGGCGTGCCGGAGGCGGTCGTCGGCGAGGCGACCGGGATCTCCGCGTGGTTCCTCGCGGAGATGGGCCGCAACGTCGCGCTCGAGGCGCGAGGTGACGGCGATGGGCGCCCGGCTCGCGGATGCCGGCGACGCCGAGGCGGCCGAGCTGCTGGCCACGGTCAAGCGGGCCGGCTTCGGGGACCGCGAGCTGGCCGGGCTGGCCGGCACGACCGCCGACGAGCTGCGGGCCGCGCGCCTGCCGCTGGGCCTCGTGCCGGGCTACGCGATGGTCGACACGTGCGCCGCGGAGTTCGCGGCCGAGACGCCGTACTTCTACTCGACCTACGCCGCGGCCGGGTCGGCGCCGGAGGCGCCGCCGGTCGAGCGGCCGGCGGCGCTCGTCATCGGCTCGGGGCCGGTCCGGATCGGGCAGGGCATCGAGTTCGACTACTGCGCGGTCCAGGCGGCCGACACGCTCCGCCGCGCCGGCTGGAGCGCCGTGATGATCAACTCGAACCCGGAGACCGTCTCGACCGACTTCGACGCCTCGTCGCGGCTCTACTTCGAGCCGCTCGACCCGGAGAGCGTGCGCAGCGTCATCGATGCCGAGTCGCCCGCCGGCGTGGACCTGCTGCCGGCCGTCGTGGCGTTCGGCGGCCAGACGCCGCTCAACCTGGCCGCGCCGCTGGCCGCCGGCGGCGTGCCGCTGCTGGGGAGCGACCTCGAGGCCATCGACCAGGCCGAGGAGCGGACCCGGTTCTCGGCGCTGCTCGACCGGCTCGGGATCCCGCAGCCCGAGGGCGGGATGGCCCACAGCGTCGACGAGGCGCTGACGCTGGCCGAGCGCATCGGCTACCCGGTCATCGTCCGGCCGTCGTTCGTCATCGGCGGCCTCGCCATCGACTTCTGCTACTCGCCCGAGGACCTCGAGCGGCAGCTGGCGATGGCGACGGTCGTGGACCCGGACCGCCCCGTCCGCATCGACCGCTACCTCGAGGGCATCGAGGTCGACGTCGACGCCATCTCCGACGGCGAGCGCGTGCTCATCCCGGGCCTCCTCGAGCACGTCGAGCGGGCCGGGCGTCCACTCGGGCGACTCCGTGGGGATGTTCCCGCCGCAGACCGTGTCCGCCGGCGACCAGGACCTGATCGTCGCCACGATGGAGCGGATCGTGCTGGCGCTGGGCGCGCGCGGCCTCGTCAACGCCCAGTTCATCGTCCGCGAGGACGGCGTCTACCTCATCGAGGTCAACCCGCGCGCCTCGCGGACCGTGCCGTTCATGTCGAAGGTCACCGGCGTGCCGATGGTCGAGCTGGCGGTGCGGATCTCGCTGGGCGCCACGCTTCCCGAGCTGGGCTGGGACGGCGGGCTGCTGCCGCCACCGCCGTTCGTCGCGGTCAAGGCCCCCGCGTTCTCGACGGCCAAGCTGCGCGGGGTGGATCCGTCCGTCGGGCCCGGGATGCAGTCCACCGGCGAGGTGATCGGGCATGCACACCGACCCGCGGGTGGCGCTCGCCAAGGCGCTGCTCGGGGCGGCACTCGTGCCGCCGCGGCCGGGCGAGGCCGGCGAGCTGGCGCTGCTCTCGATCGCGGACCGCGACAAGGGGACGCTGCCGCGGCTCGCGGCGGCGCTCGCGGCGGCCGGCTACCGGCTGGCGGCGACGCCCGGGCACGCGGGCGCGCGCTGGCCGCCGCCGGCTACGAGGCCCGACCCGTGGCCAAGCTCGGCGAGGCGGCGGACGAGCTCGATCGGCGAGGTCGCGATCCTCGACCTGATCGCGGACGGCGAGGTCCGGCTGGTGGTCAACACGCCGACGCCGCGCTCGGGCGCGGTCCGCGACGCGGCCGAGATCCGGCTGGCGGCGACGGGCGAGGGGATCCTCTGCCTGACCGCGATGGAGACGGCGGTGGCCGCGGCCGAGGCGCTCGACCCGTCGATCATGGAGCGGCTCTCGGACGTGCGCTCGCTCGAGGAGTGGGTGCCGGGCGGCGCGGCGGTCGCAGTCGGGTAGACGCGGTCCGGTAGACGCGGTCCGGGCTAGGGTGCCCGGCGGCGCGCCGGGTGCCGCGACCCGGCAAGACGCTCGCCAGGGGAACGCTATGGCCGGTCGCGAGCCCTGCTCCGGTCGGATCGGCCGTCACGAAGGCGCAGGCCGACGAGATCCGTGCTCAGCGGCCCGGCTGAGCCGACCGCAGGCCGCCCAAGTCCGGGGCGCATCGGCCATAACGTTCTGTGGATGGTCGTCCTGCCAGGTTTGGCCGCCGGGCGGCGGGTGCCCGGCTTGGGGGCGGCCGCGGGTAACGCCGCGTCGCGGCACGGGAGGCCTGAGGCTACGGACCGCCCACGACGACCACCGCCGACGCCGCCGGCGTCTCCGGCGGGGCCACCACGATCGCCTGGCCGAGCGACCAGAGCGTGAGCGTCGTCAGCGCCACCATCACGACCGCGAGCGGGACCTCGCGGCGGCGGATGGCCTTCGGGTCCGTGCCCGCCGGCGCGTGCGCGGCCGCGTTCACGTGCCCGCCCCAGGCGCCCAGCATGTGCCCGCCGACGACGGCCGCCAGCTGCGCGGTCCACACGAGCCCCGGCGGCAGCCACGCCCCCGACGCCTCGTGGAAGGCGGTCCCGAACAGGTCCCAGCCCTTGCTGGAACGGGTCGGAGATGGCGACGAGGATGTTCTGGCCGTCGATCAGCAGGTAGGTCAGGTAGTGGGCGATCAGGTAGCCCACGCGCGATCGGCAGCAGCCCGGCCCCGGTCGCGCGCGATCCCGACGACCCGCGTCAGCATGAGCGCGGCGAGGACCAGGACCCCGAGCCAGGCGAACAGCAGCACCGTCTCCTGCGCGGTCCCGGGCGCCCCGAAGACGTCGAAGAACGGCTGCGTCTGCGACAGGCCGTCGAAGAGGATCGAGCCGACCCCGAGCGCCGTCAGCGCGGCGTCGGCGACCGACCAGCCCGGCTCCAGCAGGCCGCTCGCGAAGGACCGCCGCCGGACCCGCCCGTCCTCGTCGACCAGGGCGTACGCCGCGAGCCGCCCGAGCAGGCGGTACCAGACCGTGAACGTCTCCCCGTTCGCCCGCCACGTGTCGCGGCCGAACTGGGCCATCATCGCGAGCGTGAACGCGGTGTAGCCGACGAGCACGACGAACAGGGTCGACGGCCCGCCGCCGGCGTCGACGAGCTCGAGCCACACGAAGCCGGCGAAGCCGATCGCCGCCGGCCAGCGGCCCAGCCGCTCGGGATAGGCAGCTGGCGACCAGGCGCCGACCCCAAGGCGGCGCAGCAGCCCCGCACCCAGGTCGTGGAGGGTCGAGAACGGGTCCAGGAAGTGCCAGACCGGCCCGATGGCCGCCGAGACGATGGCCAGGCCCACCCAGCCGTAGACCCACAGGAAGAGCGGCGCCACCGAGCCGGCACTCGTGTTCCCGAGGATGCCCTGGGCGGCGATCCACGCCACCGCCACCAGGCCGATGACCCGCAACGCGATCCGGAGCGCCGCCGGCGGCAGGTGGCCGGGCGCGGTGGTGACCGGCGGCGTGGCCCGCACGTCGCGGGCAAGCACGAACAGGAACGAGAGCCCGACCGCGATCGCCGCGCCGGCCAGGTAGACCGCCAGCGGCAGCCGGCTCGTGTAGGTCGCGTTGAGCTGATGGCCGAAGACGGCCGCCGGGGCCACGACGGACGCAGCGAGGACCGCGGAGACCGTCGCCGCGAGCCGGGGGGCCAGGCGCCTGGGGCGCCCGGGGATCATGGCTTGGTCGTGGTCGACGCCCCGCGCCGGGTGAACAGGTACACGCCCAGGACGGCCAGGAGGCCGAGCACGACCAGGATCGGCAGGAGGGCGTCGCTCCCACTACTGGCGTCGCTCCCTGAGCCGCTGGGCGACGGCGCGGGAGTGGCGGCCGGAGAGGTGGTCGGGGCCGCGCTCGCGGTCGCGGGCGGGGTCGCCGATGGCGCGGCGCTCGGGCTCGGCGACGCCGTCGGGCGCGGGGGTCGCGCTCGGACTCGGCGAGGCGGCCGCCACGACCGTGAAGATCCACTGCTTGCGGTCGATGTCATTGTCGGCGGCGGAGACCGTCGTCGACTTCACGATGTAGTCGCCCGACACGAGCTCGGGCACGGGCGTGATGACCATCCGCTTGCGCGTCGGCCGGGTCCACGCCGCCCCTGGCGAGCTCCTTGCCGGTGCCGGCGTCCTGGAGCACGAGCGAGCTGCCGTCGACCTTCATGGCCTCGCTGTATGTGCCCCAGATCTCGACGGGCGTGCCCTGGACGACCTCGGTGTCCTTCGGCGATGACGTCTCGAGCTCGGCATGCGCGGCGACGAGGCCGGGCAGGAGCAGGACGAGGACGGTGGCGGCGCCCATGACGAGCCCGGGGCGCCGAACGGGCGAAGGAAGCTGCATGGCCCGGAGTCTACGGGGCTTGCGCGGAGGGCGCCTCGGACCGCCCGCATGGGCCCGGCGGGCGCGTCGGCCGGCATCGGCCGAAGGCGCTACGATCGACGCCACCCATCAGCATCGGAGCCCACGCGTGCCCACCCACGTCCCGACCGTCACGTTCACCGACGAGCGCCTCGCGAACGGCCTGCGCGTCATCGTCGCCGAGGACCACCTCGCCCCGGTGGTCGCGGTCAACCTCTGGTACGACGTCGGGTCCAAGCACGAGACGCCGGGTCGCACCGGCTTCGCCCACCTCTTCGAGCACGTGATGTTCCAGGGCTCCAAGCACGTCGCCAAGGCCGAGCACATCGCCATCGTCCAGGCGGCGGGCGGCACGATGAACGGCTCCACCTGGCTCGACCGGACCAACTACTTCGAGACCCTCCCGGCCCACCAGCTGGAGCTCGCGCTGTGGCTCGAGGCGGACCGGATGGCCACGCTGCCCGACGCGCTGAGCCAGGAGAACCTCGACAACCAGCGCGAGGTGGTCAAGAACGAGAAGCGCTCGTCCTACGACAACCGCCCGTACGGCTCGTGGCAGGAGAAGGTCCAGGCCCACCTGTTCCCGCCCGAGCACCCGTACCACCACTCGACGATCGGCTCGATGGAGGACCTCGACGCGGCCTCGCTCGAGGACGTCATCGCGTTCTTCCGCACCTGGTACGCGCCGAACAACGCCGTCCTCTCGATCGTCGGTGACGTCGAGACCGCGACGGCCCGCGAGGCGGCGGAGCGCTACTTCGGGGCCATCCCGGCCAACCCCTCGATCCCGCGCCTCGGCGACCTGTCGCTGCCGCCCACGCTCGGCGGGGAGCGCCGCGAGACCGTCCGCGACCGCGTCCCGCTGCCGCGCATCTACGTCGCCTTCCGCGCCCCGGTCTTCGGCGACCGCCGCCTGGATGCCCTCGACATCGCCGGCCAGATCCTCGCCGGCGGGAAGGGGAGCCGGCTGGACCGCCGGCTCGTGCGCGACGAGCGCATCGCGCAGGACGTGGCGCTGTTCAGCATGGGCTTCGTCGGCGGTGCCTCGATCACGGCCGGCTGGGCGACCGCCCGTCCGGGCGTCGATATCGCCCGCGTCGAGGCCGCGTTCCACGAGGAGCTGGAGCGGCTCGCGGTCGAACCGGTGACCGACGACGAGCTCGCCCGGGCGCATGCCCTCGTCGAAGCCGACGAGCTCGGGGCGCTCCAGCGCGTCGAGGAGCGGGCCGACCGGCTGTCGATGTACGCCACGCTGTTCGACGATCCCGACGTCATCAACCAGATCCTGCCGCGCTACCTCGCGGTCACCCCGGACGCCATCCGCCAGGCCGCGGCGGACGTGTTCCGCAAGGACAACCGCCTGGTGCTGACGTACCTTCCCGAAGGCCCGGCCGCCGACGACGAGGCGCTGTCCGACGACGAGTCCGAGGAGGAGGCCGCATGAGCGCGACCGAGGTGCGCCGCGACGGCCCGGTGGTCGCCGAGCGGCCGAAGCCCGGGACGCCCCGGCCGTACGAATTCCCGACCGTCGCCGAGCATCGCCTCGGGAACGGCCTCCGGGTGCTCGTCGCGGACCTGCCGGGCCGCCCGCTCGTGTCGGCGACCCTCGTGCTCCGCAACGGCGCCGTGGACGAGCCGGCGGCGCAGGCGGGCGCGACGGTCCTCGCGGCGCGGGCCCTCTCGGAGGGCACCGAGCGCTACGACGCGATCGAGCTGATCGAGGCGTCCGAGCGGCTCGGGGCCTCGCTCCACGCCGACGCGGGCTGGGACGCCTTCTCGGCAAGCCTCGACGTCCCCGCCGACCGGCTGCCGCAGGCACTGGAGCTGCTCGCCGAGATGCTGCTCCGGCCGACGTTCCCGGCCGACGAGGTCGGGCGCCTGCGCGACGAGCGGCTGAACGACATCCTGCAGGCGAAGGCCGACCCGCGGCGGCGCGCCGAGGAGGCCTTCGTCAACACCATCTACGCGCCCAGCTCGCCGTACCACCGCCCATCGGGCGGCACGCAGGACACGGTCGAAGGCCTGACACCCGACGATCCTCCGCGCGGCGTGGTCGCGCGGCCTCGACCCGGCCCGCGCGACCCTCGTCGTCGGCGGCGACCTGACCGGTCTCGACATCCCGGCCGTCGCGACGCGGCTGTTCGGCGACGGCTGGCCCGCGGGCTCGGCCGCCTCGTCGGGCGCGATCGACGATACCGGCTCGACGGCCGGCCGCCTGGTCCGCGTCGTCCATCGGCCGGGCTCGGTGCAGACCGAGATCCGCATCGGCCATCGCGGCCTGCCCCGCCGGATCGACGACTTCCACGCCGTCTCGGTCATGGGCGCCATCCTCGGCGGGCTGTTCAACTCGCGCCTCAACATGAAGCTGCGCGAGGAGAAGGGCTACACCTACGGCGCGGGCGCCGGGTTCGAGCTGCGGCGCGGCGCGGGGCCGTTCGCGGCGCGGGCCGCGGTCAATACCGAGGTCACCGTCCCGGCCATCCTCGACACGCTCGCGGAGCTGACCCGGATGCGCGAGACGAGCGTCGAGCCGTCCGAGCTGAACGCGGCCCGCGACTTCCTCATCGGCGTCTTCCCGCTGCGCTTCGAGACCGCGTCCGCGGTCGTGGGCTCGCTGGCCGGGCTGGTCGTGCACGGCCTGCCGGTCGACGAGCTGGTCGGCTATCGCGGCCGCATCGAGGCGGTCGACACGGCCGCCGTGCTGCGCGCCGCCGCCCATATCGACGTGGCGCGTGCCTCGATCGTGCTCGTGGGCGATGTCGACGCGTTCGGACCGGCGCTCGAGGCAGCCGACCTCGGTCGGCTCGTGATCGAGCCCGACGACGTCGTCGGGGCGGTCGGGCCACTGCCCGCGGCGGCCGCGGCCGGCGTCGGACGCGCCGACGGACGACCTTGGCGCGGCAGCCGCGGTCGATGCCGGGTCCGACACCGGTCCCACGGCCGGCGCCGAGGAGCCGTCGCTGCCCGGTCCCGCCGATGATCCCGCGGGCGCGGACGACGGCGATCCAGGGGTCGCCTGAAACCTTCCGGACCGTGCTGGTCTCAGGGAGGTAGATGCCGGTCGAGCGGCCGGCGCCCATCCGGGAGATCCATCGCATGACGTCCCAGACCCGTTTGTTCCGCGGGGTCGGTGTCGCCCTCGTGTCCACCTTCCTCATCGTCGGCGGCGCCTTCGCGGCCAACAGCCTGAGCGGGCCGGCCAGCGAGCCGGCCGTGGTGCCTGCCGCCGCGCCGACGCAGACCGCCGAGCCGGCGGACCTGACCGACGCCACGTTGACGACCGAGCCGGCGGACCTGACCGAGGCCGCGGAGACCGCCGAGCCGACCGAGACCGCCGAGCCGACCGAGACCGCCGAGCCGAAGGAAACGGCCGAGCCGAAGGGCACCGCCGAGCCGAAGGAGACCGCGGACGACCATGGCGCGACCAGCGGCAACGATTCCGCCGAAGACGCCAACGACGACCACGGTGACGACAGCCAGAGCGGCCATGACGACGGCGCCAACCACGACGCCAACGACGACCACGGCGGCGACGACAGCCATGGCGGCGGCGACGACTGACGTCCGGTCCAGATCCGCTCCACCTGCGTGGACGATCCCCATGACCCTCGGTGGACTCCCGCGGTCCGCGGCATCATGGGGACGGCAGCGGCCTTCGCGTCCGACGCAAGGCCGGGCCGCTCAGCCCGGAGGCCGACGATCAGCGACGCCGCATTCCCCGATCGATCGGACGACTTCGCCGGTGACCATGCCATCGTCGATGCCGTCCTGGCCGGGGATCGCGACGCCTTCCGCCGGCTGGTCGACCGAGAGTCGGTCGGGGTCGTGCGAGCGTGCCACCGGGTCCTCGGCGACCTCCATGCGGCCGAGGATGCCGCGCAGGAAGCCTTCGTGACCGCCTACCGATCGCTCTCGACCTGGCGCGGCGACGGGCCGCTCGGTGCGTGGCTGACGCGCATCGCGGTCCGCATCGCGCTGCGCGAGGCGGGGAAGCGCAAGACCGTCCGCTGGCGCGATGCCGGCACCCCCGGCGCCGAGGCCAGCGACCCGGTCGACCGCGCCGTGGACCGCGCCTCGATCGACGCGGCTGCGCGCACCGATCCATCGTCCCTCGTGATCCGCGCGGAGGGCGCGACCGACGTGCGCACCGCGCTCGCCTCGCTCGCGGAGCCGTACCGTGAGGTGGTGACCCTGCGCTTCTTCGGCGAGCTCAGCCTCGAGGAGATCGCGACGCAGACCGGGCGCCCGCTCGGGACGGTCAAGACCCATCTCCACCGCGGCCTGCTCCGCCTGCGCGAATCGATGGCCGAGGGGGGCGCCCGATGAACGGCCCGGATCGGCGCTTCCAGCCGTCCGAGGTGCAGCCCGACGCCGGCCCCGGCCCGTCCGAGGCCGAGATGGCGCTGGCGACTGCCGCGGCGCGCGATCTCGAGGCCCTGACCGCGCTCGACGCCGTCGTCCCGACGCCGGGGTTCGAGGACCGGGTGATGGCGGCCATCGCGGTCGAGGCGCCGGCGCGTCTCGTCATCACGTCGGGTCGCAGCCTTCGCGGCGGGCTCCTCGCGGGTTTCCTGCTCTCGTTCCGCGACGCGTGGCGGGTCGCCGCGGCGCCCGGGCGGCCGTTCGCGGTCCGCGCCCAGGCGCTCGCCTTCGTGCTCGTGGCGGTCGTGGCCCTCGGATCGATGACCACACTCGTCGGGGTCGGGGCGGCGGCGTTCCTGAGCTCCAACCCCAGCCCGACGCCCACCCCGGTCGTCACCGCGCCACCGACGCCCGTGCCGACACCGAGGCGGAGCCAGGACGCGGCACCCACCCAGACCGACGACTCGACCGCCCGCCCGACCGAGACCGCCGAGCCGACCGAGACGGCCGAACCGACCGAGACGGCCGAGGATCAACGGACGCCTCGGCCGGGGAGGACCCCGAGGGCGACCGAGACACCCGAGCCGAACGAGACGGACGAGCCGACCGAGACGCCAGAGCCGCAGGAGACGGGCGACGACAGCGGTGGCGGTGGCGGTGGCGGCGGCAGCGGCGGCAGCGGCGGTGGAAGCGGTCCCGGGTAAGCCGCCGCGCGCTAGGCTGACACGGTGATCGTCGTCGTCGGCCAGCCCGTCCCGCAGCGATCGGCCGCGGGTACCCGTGCGGGCGGACCGGCCGCTGCTGCCGCGCTCGCCGCGGCCGCTGCCGGGTCGACCGTCCAGCTGGTCGCGCGGGTCGTCGACGACCCCGATGGCGACGCCATGCTGCTGCACCTCGCCAAGGCCGGCGTGTCGCATGTCGCCACCCTTCGCCAGCCGCCGACGGCGGGCGGCCCGATGCTCGAGGCGGCGGACCTGGACCTGGCCCTTCGCTACCTGGCCGACGTGGGCGTCCTGGTGCTGGCATCGCCTGACCCGGGGCTCACGGACGTGGCGGTGGCCGCGGCGGCATGGAACCGTGCGGCACTGGTCGTCCTGCTGCCGCACGGCGCCCCCGTCCCGGATGGACTGCCGGCGGACGCGACCGTCCTCGGCTCGCCCGCCGACGACCCCGACGGCGCATTCGGCTCGCTGGTGGGGGCGTATGCCGCGGCGCTGGATCGCGGCCTCGATGCCGCCACGGCCTTCTCGACGACGATCGACGCCGCCGGCGGATGGTCAGCGGTCGGCGGCTGACCCGTCGAACAGGCCGGGTGCCGGCGGCGCGTCGACAGGCGCCGACCACGGCTCGATGAGCCCGGGCCCGTCCCGCCGGACGTCGTTGACGTCCCGCACGACCGCGTAGATCTCGAGGTCGACCCGCTCGTCGGGGAGGAGCAGGCCGAGCAGTTCGCCCGGCTCGGCCGGTTCCGCGCCGAGCCAGCGGTCCCAGGCATCCTCCTCGACCACGACCGGCATCCGGTCATGCAGGCCGCGCAGCGCCTCGTTGGGCGTGGTGGTCACGATCGTGAAGGTCCGGCGGACCGTCTCGGTCGCCGGGTCCTTCCAGCCGGCCCACAGCCCGGCGAGCGCAAGCGGGCGGCGGTCCGTGCGGAGCACGCGGTACGGCTGGCGTGCCGTCCCCTCGCGCTTCCATTCGTAGAACGAATTGACCGGCACGAGGCAGCGCCGGCGCTTGAACGCCTCGCGGAACGCCGGGCTGGTCGTCAGGGTCTCGGCCCGGGCGTTGAACATCTTCGAGCCGACCTTGGCGTTCGCCGCCCAATGGGGGATCAGGCCCCAGCGGTAGCCGGTGACGGCGCGGCGGTCCTCGCGCTGGACGACGACCATCGCCTCGTCGGTGGGGGCCACGTTGTAGCGCCCGCCGGGATCGTCGGCGAGCGGTTCCGCCCCGAAGATCTCCGCGAGCTCCGACGCCGGCCGCTCCTGGGTGAATCGCCCGCACACGGGCCAAGTCTAGTCGGCGGGCAACGGCGAACCCCCCGCCGATCGGCGGGGGGGTTCGCTGCTTGTCGCGGTGGGGTCGCCCCTGGGTCAGGGGAGGATCAGGTGCACCGGGTTGCCGCGGATCTGGACCTGCCAGGTGGTCAGGTCGAAGGCGCTGGCACTACCGCTGCCCATGTTGTAGCGGATCTTCCACCAGCCGGGCTCGGCCTCGCCGGGCGGGGTCGGCGCCGTGTAGGTGGTCGGGATCGGGATCAGGATGGTCACCCAGCAGCCATTGAACAGCTGGCCGCCGCTGCCGCCCGAGTTGGTCGGGATGTTCGAGGCACCGGTGCCGCTCGTGGAGTTGCAGTTGTTGGCGCCCGAGTTGGTCGTGCCCTTGACCGCGGTGTAGTTCAGCGAGGCGTTGGTGTAGCCGGTGGTCGTCGGGATCCGGATCTGGAGGTTGGCCGACAGGCTGTTCGTGTCGCCCGGGTCCCAGAGCTTGATCTCCATGGTCTTGCCGGCGTGGGCAGCCTCGATCTGGGCCAGGTAGAACTCGGCGCTCGTGCTCGGCTCGAGCGGCGTGTACGCCTCCATGGCGCCCAGGCCGTGGACCTTCGGCATGACACCGGTGGCGCTCGTCCAGATCGCGAAGCTGTTCTGGCCGTTCATGTTCTTCTGGTCGTTGAGGTTGGCCAGGTTCGTGGACGTCACGTGGACGCGGTACGTCTTGTTGCCGGCGAGGCCGCTGGCCAGCCGCCACCAGCGGTTGTGGTAGTACTGCGGATTGGTGGTGTCGCTCCCGACCGCGGTGTCCGAGCAGTCAGCGAGGTTGCCGCCGCTCAGCGCGGGCCCGTTCATCGATGCATCGGTCGCGGCGAGGTGGGCGAAGGTGGAGCCTGAGCTCGCTACGGCTGCACCGTCGTCGCTGATGTCATACAGCGTGTTCTTCGTGTCGTACAGGTCGTAGTACGCGCTGACCTCGTTGGAGCCGTTGGTGTTCGTGTTGCCGAAGTAGCGGTCACCGGTGCCCATGTCCGAGGCGACGGCGCAGAAGCCCGGGTCGTAGATCCAGACCTCGCCACTGCTCGAGCCGGCCGGCATCTCGACGGCGTAGTCGTAGTAGTCATTCGGCTTGAAGTTCGGGTTGTTCGCCGAGGTGCGCGTGTCGTAGAAGGGCGAGTAGGCGTCGCCGTTCACGCTCTCCGCACCCTCGGTCAGCATGACGCCCCAGAAGCCGCGCGGGGTCAGCGCGCCGCCGTACGGGCTCGCGACGTTCGTGTCGGGCGTGAAGACGGATGTCGTGGTCGTGTAGTCGTAGGTGACCCGCACCCGGAGATGGTCGATCTGGTGCACGATGGCGGCCGCGCAGACGGCTGTGGTCGGTTTGATGGTCTTGGCGCGGATGCGGAAGTTCGTGTTGCTGAAGTCGCCGGCGGCCCAGGTCCGCCCCCATGTGTCGGTCGTGTTGCCCAGCGACTGATAGGCCTCCGAGGCCTGGAGCGGGATCGCCGTCGATGTCTTGAGGCCGGTCCCCGTCGTGAAGTTCCCGCCGTTGTTGTACGACAGGTCGAACTGGACCTGGCAGTTCGACTGGTTGCCCGATCCCGAGCGGCTCATCTCCGCGCTGAGCTCGATCCCGCGGATCGCGGTGACCGTGCCGTTGAAGGTGACGCCGAGGGTGCCCCACTGCTGGAGCTGGTTGGCGGTCGCCGAGGTGGCGCGGGCGTCGTTGCTCGTGAAGACGTTGCTCGGGTTCGTCCAGGCGTTGGTGCCTTTGAGTGCCGTCGGGCTGAACCAGCTGGTCGTGACGTTGGTGAAGGTATTCGTCGTGACGGTCGTGATGCCGCCGCCGGGGTGGCGCAGCTCGCCGAATACGCCGTAGTAGTTCTCCGGGCTGCCCATCGGCACGGGCAGGACATACTCCGCCTTCGAGTTGCGCGACGCCGAGAACGAGTTGATGCCGAGGACCCGGGCGAAGAACGTGTTGACCGGCCCGCTGACCGTCACCCGCAGGCGGCGGTTGTTGGTCGCGTCCTGGAAGGGCGTGACGGAGACCCCGCCGACGCCGTCCGTGTAGCCGTTCTTCACCGCCTCGGCCCGGGCGGTCGAGACCGCGCTGCCGACGTTGCCGGGCAGGTAGATGACGCCCGCGAGGGCGGCGGCGTCGGCCGCGCGCTGCATGCGCAGGCTGTTGGCCCAGTACCACGAGACGTCGATGACGATCGCGCACAGGCCGACGAACAGGATGACCGCCATCGCGAAGATGACGACGACCTGGCCGCGCTCGCGGATGCGAGCCGGGATGCGGTTGGAGCGAGGTTCAGCAGGCATTCTCAGGTTCCCGGATTGAGGGCCATGACGGTCTTGTCCGTGATGGGGATGGTGGTGGGACCGGTGCCGCTGCCGAAGAAGCCCATGATCGCGGACAGCGGCGTGACGAGGTGGTAGCTGTAGGAGAGGCTTACGCCGACCGAGTCCGCCGGCGTGCCGTTGTTGCGCAGGCACGCGGCCCAGCCGGTGCCACCGGACTGCACGAAGTCGAGGGCCTTGCCGTCGACCACGGGGCCGGCACCGGCGCTGTAGACCCAGGTGTTGACCGAGCTGCCGCTGACGTCGCCGGTCGAGGTGGCTTTATAGATCTTGATCGTGCCGACGCGGCTGGGGACGATCGGCGAGCCGGGCGAGGTCAGCACGCGCTGGACCGCGGCGATGATCTGCGGGTCGACGGTCGCGGCATTGGGCGACTGGCCGGATCCGCAGCCGACCGTGCCGCCGCCGTTGGCCATGGCGGACGCGGTCCGCGCGCCTTCGCGCGACGCGTACTCGATGGTCAGGTGATGGTCGAAGACGAAGCCGAACTCGAGCATGCCGAGCAGCAGCAGCAGCATCACGGTGACGACCATGGCGAACTCGACCAGGCTCTGGCCGCGCTCGCCGGAGCGACGGGTGCGCCGGGCGGCGCCGACGGGGCGGGTCACAGGATCGGCTCCATGCGCATGACGTTGGAGCGGTCGAACGTCAGGCTCGAGCCGAGCCCCACGAACGTCTGCAGCGGCGTCACGTAGGTGTGGGTGTAGAAGACGCGGACCCCGATGTGGTCGATGGTGGTGTGGGTTCCGCCGCAGCCGGCCAGGATGTTGCAGCGGTTGATCTCGGGATAGCCGTTCAGCGTCCGCGTGTACGGGACCGAGGTGGTCGACCCGTCCGGGTTGGTGCAGGTCGTCGAACCCGTCCGCGTGTAGGTCGTCTTCTCGGACGGCGTGTACGGGTCGCCGTTGGACTTCGCCCGGTAGATGTCGACCGAGTTGACGTGGCGCGAGTCGGCCGGGGCGGTGATGTCGTGCTCGATGCTGTTGAGGATCACGCAGTCCGCGCCGGACCCGGTGCTGGCCTCGGCGGCGTAGAGGGCGGCGTTCCGGGATGCGAAGTTCACGGACAGGATCGCGTTGAACGCGAAGGCGAACTCGACGATCCCGAGGAGGATCGTGAAGAAGATCGGGAAGACCAGCGCGAACTCGACCAGCGACTGGCCGGACGAGCGGCGGCGGACCCGTGCGCGAGGGGAGCGCGTCATGCGCGTGCCTCCGTGGCGGCCGTCGGGGTGCCTGGGCCGGCGTCGCCGCGCGGCGTCTCCGTGGCGCCCGGACCCTGGCAGGCGACCACGGCCATCGCCAGGACGATCCCGACGATGAGCTGGCGCGAGCGGATGACCCGGTGGTTCGTCAACGTTGCAGACCCCGAAGCGGAGCGATTCCGACCGCCCGATCGTGCCGTGGGGTCGGCGCCGTTGCGAGAGGGTCGGTCGTTCCGACGGTCGCGCCGATGGTCCTAGAGGAAGGCCGTCAAATGTAAGGTGGCCTGAAAGGTGCGTATGGGACGCCGTTCGAGCCGGGGCGGGAGGGCGCTCCCCGGCCGGCGGCGGGCTCCTGTATCGTCCCCGCGATGGACGACGACCGACCCGCCCCGGATGGGTCCGATCCGAGCCGCCCCGGGCCGCTGACGCGCGAGGCCGCCGTCGGTCTCCTCGCGCGCGCGGACGACCTCCTCCATGCCGGGGACTTCCAGGGGGCCGCGGCCCATTACGCCCGGGTCGTCGGCTTCGACGACCCGGCGGTCACCGCCGCGGCCCTGCTCGGCCTCGGCGAGGCACGCTACCGGCTGGACGACGAGGACGGCGCGGTCGCCAGCTGGGAGGCCGTCGTCCAGCTCGGCGAGACCCCGTCGACCTATCGGGCATGGCGGAACCTGGCCGCCTCGAGTGTCCGCGTCGGCGCCCTCAGCGCGGCCATGCGGGCCTACCGCGAAGCGGACCGGCGGGCGCCGGCGGAGGACAAGGCCGAGATCGCGACCCGGCTGGGCTGGCTGGCCAAGGAGACCGGCGACAGCGGCTCGGCGAAGCGCTATTTCGCGCGCGGCCGCGGCGACGGGCCGCTCATCCCGCTCTCGATCGTGGTCATCGTGGCGACGGTCATCGTCTCGCTGGTCGCGATGCTCACCACCGAAGGCTCGTCGCTGACCGACGCGCTGATGCTCGACAAGCCGGCGGTGGCGGCCGGCGAGTACTGGCGGCTGTGGACCGTGACGCTCGTCCACGCCGACCCGCTCCACCTGTTCTTCAACATGTACGCGCTCTACCTCGTCGGACCGATCGTGGAGCGCTGGTACGGCTCGCTGCGGTTCCTGGTCTTCTACCTGGCCTGCGCCGCGGCCGGCTCGGCGGCCAGCTTCGTCTTCGGCGCGGCCCCGTTCGCGGTCGGGGCGTCGGGCGCGATCTTCGGGCTCTTCGGGATCGTCTTCGCGGCCGGGCGGGTCCACCATCCCGTCGACCACGCGAGCCGCGCGATCATGAGCCAGCTGCTCTTCCTGATCGTGATCAACATCGGATTCGGGTTCGCGGTCGGCGGGATCGACAACGCGGCCCACCTCGGTGGCCTGTTCGCCGGGCTGTGGCTCGGCGGGTTGATCCCGCCGAGCGGCGTCCCGACGCTGGCCACCATGTGGATGCGACCGGCGACCGGCCCACGCCCGACCTCGGTCGGCGCAGCGGCACTCGCCTCGGCGGTACCGCCCGCGGCGCGGCGGGTGACCGCACCGCGCGCCCTGGACTGGATCGGCGTCGGCGTCATCGCGATCGTCGTCATCGTCGCGGTCCTCATCGGCACCCCGACCTGGCTCGGTGTTCAGATCGGCGGGTTGGCGGGCTCCGCCTCGCTCGCGCTGCCGGCGCCGTTGCTGGCGGGGCTGGTCTCCGGCGCTTCCGCGGCCTGGGCGTCCTCGCCCCTCGCCTCGACCGCGGCGACCATCGCCAGGTAGACGTTGGTCTCGCCGACCGAGGCCATCAGCCCGGAACGGCGCATCCGGTCGCGGACGGTGCCGCGGACCTGGGCCAGGCGCAGGGTGATCCCCAGGTCGCGCAGGAACGCGATCAGCTCCGCGAACATGTCGATCGTGGCGATGTCGAGGTCGGCGGTCGCACTCAGGTCGAGGACCAGCACCGTCGGCTGGGGCCTGGCCGCGCGGACGGCGGCCACGATCTGGTCCTTGGCGACGCCCGAGTTCACGAAGGTCAGCGGCACCTCCGGGCGGAGGATGAGGACCCCCGGTACCGCACGGGCGCGCGGGTGGCGCGAGAAGTCGCCATACGACTTCGGCTTGCCGGGCAGCAGTCCCAGGTGGGCGATGTACGGGCGGCTGGCCTGGTAGAGGATGACGGCCAGGGAGAGCATGACCGCGATGACCATCCCGACGAGGGCGCTGGTCGCGATGACCCCGACCAGCGCCGTCAGAGCGAGGATCAGGTCGGTCCGGCGCAGCGCCCAGTAGCGCCGCAGCTCGTCCAGGTCGACCAGGCTCAGCACCGAGGTGATGACGATCGCGGCGAGGACCGCCTTGGGCAGGTCCGCGAAGAGGGGGGCCAGGACGATCGCCGTGCCGAGGATCAGGGCGGAGGTCAGGAGCGAGGCGAGCTGGGTCCGCGCCCCGGCCGCCTCGCCGGTCGCCGACTGCGACAGGCTGGCGTCGACCACGAAGCCGCCGAAGATCCCGGTCGCGACGTTGCTGGCGCCGAGGGCCACCAGCTCCTGGTCCGGGTCCAGGTCGTAGCCATGGCGGCTGGCGAACGAGCGGCCGGCCCCGAGGCTCTCGGCCAGGGCGAGGAAGACGATCCCCATCGCGCCGGTCGCGAGGAAGCCGATGTCCTGGATCGCGACGACCGGCAGCGAGGGAGACGGGATGCCGGTCTGGACCGTCCCGACGACCGCGACCCCCTTGCTCGAGAGGTCGAGGACGGCGGACACGGCGATCCCGCCGACCAGGGCGATGAGGGCGCCCGGGACCTTCGGGGCGGTCCGGCGGAGCACCAGGATGAGGAGGACCGCGCTCAGGCCCACGACCAATGTGTTGACGCTCAGGGACTGTCCCCGGCCGAGCAGGTCCAGCACGCGCTGGAGGACGCCGCCCGATGAGGCCGGCAGGCCGAGCAGCGCCGGCAGCTGCGACACCATGACGGTGATGGCCAGGCCGATGACGAAGCCGGTGACCACCGACTTCGCGAGGAATTGCGACATGAAGCCCAGCCGGGCGAGGCCGGCCACGAGCAGGAACAGGCCGACCATCAGGGCCAGGGCTGCGCTCAGCTCGGCGTACCGGGGTTCACCGGCCACGGCCAGCGCGCCGACGACCGCCGCGGACATGACCGCGACCGACGAGCTCGTGGTCACCTTCAGGTGGCGCGACGTGCCGAAGACGGCGTACGCGGCCATCGCGGCGAACGCGGTGACCAGCCCGATCTGGGGCGGCAGGCCGGCGAGCCCGGCGTAGGCCATCGCGACCGGGACCATGACACCCCAGCCGACGAGGCCGGCGACCAGGTCCGGTCGCAGGTCGGCGCGGTCATAGGTCGGGATCCAGCCGAGGATCGGGACGAAACGGACCAGTCGGGGCGGAAGGACGGGCAAGGCGAGCCTCGGAGCGGGGACCGGTGTCCGGGTGCCCGGGCGCCTGTGGCAAGATGGCCCGGTCCCCTCATGCTAGCGAACGCCGCCGACGGCGACGCGGCACCGCGCCGGCCCGCCGGCCGGACCGACGGCCACGGAGGACCATGTTCGGAACCCTGCTCGGGCCGCTGCCGCGCCCGCCCCTCGAACCGGACGCCGCGCCCGAGGCCATCCTCGACGCCGTCCTCGAGGTCCAGCTCGCCGCCGCCCTCGAGCCCCTGACCGACGGCGGCTGGCCGCTGGTCGCCGACGACCCGGTGGCGGCCTGGCGGGCGACCGCAGCGCGGGCCGACACGGCCGTCAAGGCGGTGCTGGCGGGGCCGTTCTCGGCGGGCGTGCCCCTGGGCGGCTCGGTGGAGCCGTGGCGCCGCCGCATCGCCGAACTGGCGGCCGCCGGCTGCCAGCTGATCGAGGTCCACGAGCCCGAGGCGGTGCGCATCGGCGACGACGGGGCGGCCCGTGCCCGGTTCCTGGACCTCCACGAGCGGCTGACCGATGCCGCGCCGGACGTCCACCTCTCGCTGGCCATCGTGGGGGGGTCCGCCGAGGCCGCGGGGGCCGAGACCATCCTGACCACCCCGTATGCCAGCCTGGCGGTCGACCTCATCGACGGCCCGGACAACTGGCGCCTGGTCCGCGCCGCCCCGCGCGTGCGCGGGATCATCTGCGGCGCGCTCGCGACCACCGAGGGCAGCGACGACGCGAAGGAGCTGCTGGTCTGGGCCGCGAGCTACGCGGCGAGCGGCGGCCGCGGCATCCAGCGCGTCGGGCTTGCCACGGCCGGCTCGCTCGCCGGCCTCTCGTGGAACGCGGCCGTCCGCAAGCTCGAGCGCATCGCCGAGGCAGTGCGCATCCTGGGCCTGCCCCAGGCGGAGCGGATGGCCGCCCTCGATCCGCGCGCGATCGACATCCGGAGCGCGGCCCTCGGGCGCTACGACCCATCGTCGTCGCGCCCGCCGCGACCCTGATCCGCGACCCGCTTGATTCCGGGTCGCCACGGTGCCACCATCGGCGCACCTCGACGACCACGTTCCCCGTCGTCGCGAGGACCCGGATGCTCCAGGGGTGCGCGGCTGGACACGCGCCGCGCGACACGTAGCCGGAGGAGGTCACGCCCGTGGGCGAGCACATCCAGTTGACGGTCAACGGGACGACACGGGACCTCGACGTCGAGCCGAGACGGCTGCTGGTCCAGGCCCTCCGCGAGGACCTGGACCTGACCGGCACCCACGTCGGCTGCGATACCAGCCAGTGCGGTGCCTGCACCGTCCACGTCGATGGGCGCGCGGTGAAGTCGTGCACGATGCTCGCCGTCCAGGCCGACGGCGCGCAGGTCACGACCATCGAGGGGATGGCCCCCGACACCGGCCTGCACCCGCTGCAGAACGCCTTCTGGGAGAAGCACGGGCTGCAGTGCGGGTTCTGCACGCCGGGCATGATCATGACCGCGGCCGACCTGCTGGCGCACAACCCCGACCCGTCCGACGACGAGATCCGGCACGCGCTGGAGGGCAACATCTGCCGCTGCACCGGCTACCACAACATCGTGGCCGCGATCCGCGCGGCCGCCGTGGCGATGCGTGACGGGGCCGGCGCCCCGGTCACCGCGTAGGCAGGGGGAGACGACCATGACCGACGTGCTCGACGCCCCGACCAGCCCCCTCGGCAAGCCGATCAAGCGGGTCGAGGACCCCCGCTTCATCACCGGCGAAGGCAACTACCTCGACGACATCAAGCTCGCCTCGATGGCCCACATGGCCATCCTGCGCAGCCCGTACGCGCACGCGAACATCAAGTCCGTGGACATCTCGGCCGCCAAGGCGCGACCGGGCGTCCTCGCCGTCTTCGTCGGCGCGGACATCCCCTACAACCCGCTCCCGATGGCCTGGCCGGCCGGCGGCAGCGCCGGCATCCAGAACAACGTCAACACCCCGCGCATCCTCGCGACCGACAGCGTCAAGTGGACCGGTGAGGGTGTCGCGGCGGTCGTCGCCGAGACCGAGGCGCAGGCCTATGACGCGCTCGACGCCATCGTCGTCGACTGGGAACCGCTCCCGGCCGTCGTCGATGCCGAGAAGGCGACCCAGCCCGGGGCGCCGCAGCTCCACGAGAACGCCCCCAACAACGTCGTCTTCGAATGGAGCGTCGGCGACAAGGCCGGCACGGACGCCGCGATCGACGGGGCCGAGGTGGTGGTCCGCCAGCGGATCGTCAACCAGCGGCTGATCCCCAATTCGATGGAGACGCGCGGCGACATCGGCTGGTACAACCCGGGCACCGACGAGTACACGATCTGGATGTCGAGCCAGACGCCGCACATCCAGCGCCTGCTGCTGGCCGCCTTCGTGATGGGCGTGCCCGAGCACAAGATCCGCTGCATCAGCCCCGATGTCGGAGGCGCCTTCGGGTCGAAGATCTTCTGCTACGCCGATTTCGCCCTGACGCTCTTCGCCAGCAAGGCGCTCGGCGGCGTGCCGGTCAAGTGGGTCGAAGGCCGGCGCGAGAACTACCAGAGCACCATCCACGGCCGCGACCACATCACCTACCTCGAGATCGCGGGCAAGCGCGACGGCGAGGTCACGGGCCTGCGGGTCAAGACCCTGGCCAACCTCGGCGGCCGGCTCTCGACGATCGGCCCGGGCATCCCCACGACGCTCTACGCCCGCGTCCTGAGCGGCTGCTACAAGATCCCCAACGTCTATGCCGAGGTCACCGGCGTCTACACGAACACCACGTTCGTCGACGCGTACCGCGGCGCCGGCCGCCCCGAGGCGACCTACGTCATCGAGCGGGCCATGGACCTCTTCGCGGCCGAGATCGGCATGGACCGCGCCGAGGTCCGGCGCCGGAACTTCATCGCGCCCGACAAGTTCCCGTACGAGAACCCGTCCGGCCTGGGGACCGCGTCCGGCGGCGCCAAGATCTACATCGACTCCGGCAACTACGAACCGGCCATGGACAAGGCGCTCGCGATGGCCGGCTACGCCGACCTCGCCGCCAAGAAGGCCGAGGCCAAGACCCGCGGCAAGCTCCTCGGGATGGGCCTCAGCACCTATATCGAGGTCTGCGGCGTCGCCCCGTCCAAGTGGATCGGCGCGGTCGGCGAGGGCTGGGGCGCGGCGATGTGGGAATCGGCCAACATCCGCGTCCACCTGACCGGCAAGGTCGTCGCTCACGATGGGCACCCAGCCGCAGGGCCAGGGCCACGAGACGACCTACGCGCAGGTCATCGCCCACGAGCTCGGCGTGCCGATGGAGGACGTCGTCGTCCAGCACTCGGACACGCAGGGGACGCCGTTCGGCTACGGCTCGTACGGCAGCCGGACCTCGTCGGTCGGGAGCACCGCGGCGATCAAGGCCGCGGGCAAGGTCAAGGAGAAGGCGCGGCGCTACGCCGCGCACATGCTCGAGGCCTCGCCCGAGGACATCGAGATCGACGGCGCGAACTACCGGGTCAGGGGCTCGCCCGACAAGGTCAAGACCTTCCAGGAGATCGCGTTCGCGCTCGACCTCGCCTTCGATGCCCCCGAGGGCATGGAGCCGTACCTCGACGAGACCGCCTACCACGACACCCCGAACTGCACGTGGCCGTTCGGGACCCACATCGCGATCGTCGAGATCGACGAGGAGACCGGCGCGGTGGACCTGGTCCGCTACGTGGCGGTCGACGACGTCGGCAAGAAGATCAACCCGCTCATCGTCGACGGCCAGCTCCACGGCGGCATCGCCCAGGGGGTCGGCCAGGCGCTCTGGGAGGGTGCCGTCTACAGCGACGACGGCCAGCTCCTCACCGGCTCGATGCTCGACTACGCGCTGCCGCGCGCCTCGTGGCTGCCGGCGTTCGAACTGGACGAGACCGTCACCCCGTCGCCGGTCAACCCGATCGGCGTCAAGGGCGTCGGCGAGGCCGGCGCCATCGCCAGCACGGCCGCGGTCGCCAACGCCGTGGTCGACGCCCTGAGCGGGCTCGGGATCCGCCATCTCGACATGCCGTACACGGGCCAGACCGTGTGGCGTGCCATCCAGTCGGCGAAGGGAGGCCAGGCATGATCCCGGCGGCGTTCGGCTACCAGCGCCCGGCCACCCTCGAGGCGGCGCTCGCCGCGCTCGCCGCGTCCCACGGCTCGGCCAAGGTGCTGGCCGGCGGGATGAGCCTGCTGCCGCTCATGAAGCTGCGGCTGGCCAGCCCCGAGACGCTCATCGACATCGGCCGGCTCGCGGAGCTCAAGGGCTCCGGGCCGCTCCCCGACGGCGGCTACCAGATCGGCGCGCTCGCGACCTACGCGGACGTGCTCGAGACCACCCAGCTCGACTTCGCCAGGGACGCGATCCTGGGCATCGGCGACGTCCAGGTCCGCAACCGCGGCACGGTCGGCGGGGCGATCGCCCATGCCGACCCGGCCTCGGACCTGCCGGCGCTCGCGCTCGCGCTCGACTACTCGGTCGTCCTGCGCTCGGCCCGCGGCGAGCGGGTCGTGCCGGTCGACGGGTTCTTCGAGGGCCCCTTCCAGACCGCCATCGCCGCCGACGAGATCCTCGTCTCGGTGCGCCGCGGGCCGCTCCCGGCCGGTGCCGGCGGCGCCTACCGCAAGCTGGCGCAGCCGGCCTCCGGGTATTCGGTCGTCGGGGTGGCCGCGGTCGTCGCCTCGAGCGGCGGGTCGGTCAGCCATGCCCGGGTGGCGCTCACCGGCGTCGGCCCGGTCGCCTATCGGGCGACGGCCGTCGAGGCCGCCCTCGTCGGCTCGGACGGGTCGGCGGCGGCCGTCGCGGCCGCAGCCGCGCACGCGACGGACGGGGTGACCGTCAACAGTGACATCCATGCCGATCGCGAGTACCGGACCCGGATGGCCGAGGTCTACACGCGACGGGCGATCGAGGCCGCGCTCGGCCGTCCCGCCTGACCTGACCGGCGAGGCGGCATGCGCGTCGAACGGGTCACGCCCGGCCGACGCGTGCCGCAGCGCCTGACCGGCGGGATCCTCGCCCGCGACCTGGTCGTCGGCGAGCAGCGCTGGTCCAAGGGCCGCCGGCTGACCGACGACGACGTCCGGGCGCTCGCCGCGGCCGAGCCCGGCCCGCCGGTGACCGTGCTGATCGCCGAGGCCGGCGAGCTGCACGAGGACGACGCCGCCCTGCGCCTCGCGAAGGCCGTCGCCGGACCGGGGCTGGAGATCCGCGGCCCCAACCAGAGCCGGATGGACCTCGTGGCCGCCACGCCCGGGGTCGTCAACGTCCGGATCGCCGAGCTCGAGCAGGTCAACCGCCTGGACCCGCTCGAGGTCTTCACGGTCTTCGACGGCCAGATCGTCGAACGCGGCGACCTCGTGGCGAGCATCAAGGTGGCGCCGCACGTCGTGGAGGCCGCGACGGTGGACGCCGGCGCGCGCCTGGCCGACTTCGGCAACCGGCCGCTGGTCTGGGTCGCGCCGTTCATCGCGGGCCGGGTCGGGGTCGTCGTCAAGGAGTCCGTGCGCGCGACCGCGCGCGAGCGGTTCGAGGCGAGCGTCCGGGCCAAGGTCGAGGGCCTCGGGTCGACCATCGTCGACATCGTCTACACGGACGACGACCACGAGGCGGTCGAAGCCGCCCTGGCCCGCTTCACCCGGCCGCCGGACCAGGCCGACCTGATCCTGACCGCGGGCTCGGCGAGCACCGACCCGGGCGACTCGTTCTTCGTCGCCATCGAGGCCCTCGGCGGGCGCGTCGTCCGCCGCGGCGTGCCGGCGCATCCCGGATCGATGCTGTGGCTCGCCCGGGTGGGGCCGACGTCGATCCTGGGCCTGCCGACCTGCGGCGCGTACTCGAAGGCGACAGCCGCCGACCTGCTCCTGCCGCGCCTGCTGTCCGGCGAGCCGGCCTCGGAGCGGACCGTGGCCAAGCTCGGCCACGGCGGCATCCTGACCCGCTCGCAACGATTCCGCTTCCCGCCGTACGCGCGCGAGCTCGACGCGCCGGACGGATAGCGAGGCCCAACGATGAGCTGGACGATCGAAAGCATCCAGGAGGCAGACGTCGATCCTGCGGCCGTGTTCGCGCTGTACGCGGACCCGTCGACGTGGGGCGCATGGGGACACAACGCCACGTGGGCACGCTCGGACGGGCCGCTGGTGGAGGGCGGGACCGTGGACGTGCGCGCCGGTTACGGCACGGTCTACCACTGCAAGATCCGGCGCTTCGTTCCCGGCCGGGCCCTGGAGCTCGTCGTGCGACCGGCTTTCCTGACGATCATCAACACCTACGAGGTAGAACCGAGCCCGATCGGCGCGCGAGTCCGCCACGCGTTCGACGTGTCCGGACCGATCGCCGGCGTGGCGCGGCTGGCCCTGGCGCGTGCCTATCGACGGCAGCTCCTCCACGAGGTCGCGGCGGTGATCCGCCTTGCGAAGGACCCGAGCGATCTGGACGCGTCGCGCGTCGTGCCGCCCGTCTCGCCGCCGGAGCGGGTGTGGCACCGCATCGGCCGTGCCCTTCGCGGCGGTCGGGAGGAGCAGTGGTGATGCCGCGGACGCTCGGCGCGACCCCGGGCGAAGGTTCCGTGTAGAGTCCGGCCATGACCGACCGAGAGAGCCGCCCCGCCGGCACCCGCTCCATCGAGGCGATCCAGGCCGACTTCCGCGGGCGCGACTACATCACGGACCGCTCGCTCGCGACGGCCGTCTTCCTCGCCCTCGAGCTCGGCCGGCCGCTGCTCCTCGAAGGCGAGGCCGGCGTGGGCAAGACCGAGCTCGCCAAGGTCCTGTCGGCCTCGCTCGGGGCGCCCCTCATCCGCCTGCAGTGCTACGAGGGGCTCGACGTCAACACCGCGGTCTACGAGTGGAACTACCCGCGCCAGATGCTCGAGATCCGGCTGCTCGAGGCCCGCGGCGAGGCCGACCGCGCCAGCGCCCACGACATCTTCGGCAGGGACTTCCTGATCCGCCGGCCGCTCCTCCAGGCGCTCGAGGCGACCGACGGGGTCGCCCCGGTGCTGCTCATCGACGAGATCGACCGGGCGGACGAGGAGTTCGAGGCCTACCTCCTCGAGATCCTGTCCGACTTCCAGGTCACCGTCCCGGAGATCGGCACGATCACGGCCGAGCGCCCGCCCCGCGTGATCCTGACCTCGAACCGGACGCGCGAGGTCCACGACGCGCTCAAGCGCCGCTGCCTCTACCACTGGATCGACTTCCCGACCGCCCAGAAGGAGTTCGAGATCGTGCTCGCGCGGGTACCCGACGCGCCGGAGCAGCTGGCGCGCGAGGTCGTCGGGTTCGTCCATCGGCTCCGCGAGGCGGACCTCACCAAGGTGCCCGGGATCGCCGAGACGCTCGACTGGGCGGCGGCGCTCCTCTCGCTCGGGGCCCGCGAGCTGCAGCCCGAGCTGGTCGACGAGACCCTCGGGGTCGTCCTCAAGTACGAGGAGGACATCCGCCAGGTCCGCGGCGACACCGCCCGGCGGATCCTCGCCGAGGCCGCGGCGAGCGGCTGAGCGACCCGTGTCCGACCCCGCCGTCGTCCGTCCGCCGTTCGGTGCCGAGGTCGATGGGCGGCGCCTGCTGGGCGAATCGGTCGGCTTCGCCCGGGCGCTGCGGGCCGCGCGGCTCTCCATCGACATCGGGGCGTCGGTCGACTTCGCACGGGCGCTGACCCTCGTCGACATCGGCGACCGCGAGCAGGTCCGCGGCGCCGGCGCCGCGATCTTCGTGCGCCGGCGCGACGACCGTGCCACGTACGAGGCCGTCTTCGACCGCTGGTGGCGCCGCCGCGGCTCGCGGCTCCCGAGCGGCTTCGAGCCGCCGCCGGTCGGCGGCCAGGACGGCAGCGCCGATCAGGTGGAGGGCGCCGCATCGCCGCAGGCCGGCGACGGCAGCGAGACGACCGAGCAGCGGCCCGACGAGGGCGGCGTGCCGATCCCGGCCTCCGACGACCAGGACGCCGACGATGAGGCGCCGATCGCCGGGCTGATCGTCTCGCCCGACGCGTACAGCCAGGGCGAGGTCCTGCGCCACCGCGAGTTCGACCGGATGACCCCCGCGGAGCTGCGCGAGGCCGAGCGCCTCGTGGACGCGCTGGTGCCCAACCTCGAGCGCCGGCGGACGCGGCGCTACGAGCTCCATTCGCACGGCCGCCGGCTGGCCCCGCGGGCGATGTTCCGGCGCAACCTCGGGACCGGCGGCCAGCTGCTCGACTGGGTCTGGCGGCGGCCCATCCGCGAGCCGCGCTCGCTCGTCGTCCTGTGCGACATCTCCGGCTCGATGGAGCGCCATTCGCGGCTCCTGCTCCGCTTCGTCCAGGCGCTGTCCGCGGCCTCGGAAGTCCGCACCGAGTCGTTCGTGTTCGGGACGCGCCTCACCCGCGTCACCCGGCTGCTGAAGGACCGCGACCGCGACCGGGCCCTCGCGCGGGTCTCCGAAGCCGTGAACGACTGGGCGGGCGGGACCCGCATCGGCGAGTCGTTCCGCACGTTCAACCAGCACTGGGCGCGCCGGACGCTGCGCACCTCGGGCGTCGTCATCGTCGTCTCCGACGGCTGGGACCGCGGCGACCCCGCGCTCGTCGCGACCGAGACGGCCCGCCTGCGGCGAAACTGCCACCGGCTCGTCTGGCTCAACCCGCTCGCGGGCACGCCCGGCTACCAGCCGCTGGCCGGCGGGATGCGGGCCGCCTACCCGTACGTCGACGACTTCCTGGCGGCCGGCACCGTCGCCAACCTCGAGCGGCTCGGGGAGATCCTCGGCGGCGTCCGCGCCAGCGACACGCGGCGGGGGAGCGAAGCCGCCTCGCACGCGGCCCTCCCCGGCATGGCCGTCCCGACCGTCGCCGCCCCACCCGACGTCGTCGGCGGTCCGCCGACCGATCCATCCGCAGCGAGGCCGATCCGATGAAGGAGCTGCTCGACACCCTTGCCGCCTGGGAGAACGACCGGGTCGCCGTCGGCCGGGCGGTCGTCGTCCGGACGTTCGGCTCGGCGCCGCGTCCCGAGGGCGCCGTGCTGCTCTATGCCTCGGACGGACGGATCGCCGGCTCGGTCAGCGGCGGTTGCGTGGAGGGGGCGGCCGCGGAGGAGATCGAGAAAGCCCGCGCGGACGGGCACGCACGGGTCATCCGCTACGGGATCAGCGACGAGCAGGCCTGGGATGTCGGCCTCGCCTGCGGCGGGACGATCGACGTGCTGGTGGAGCCGATGGCCCCCGCCGCGGTCGTCACCGCCGCGCGCGGCTCGCTCGGCCCGTCCGGCCAGGGCGCGGCCGTCGTCACGCCGCTCCCCGCCGATTCGCCGCCGGGCGAGTTCGGGCCGCACCAGCCCGGTGCCGGGGCGCCGCCGGAGCCCGAGCTCGATCGTCGACGACGAGGGACGGCTCGAGGGGACGCTTGGCTCGGCCGAGCTGGACGCGCAGCTTGTCGCCGCCGCTGGCGAGGCGCTCAAGCGCGGGCTGTCGCGGACGGTCGAGCTCGGCGACCGCTCGTACTTCGTCGAGGTCTTCCCGGTCCGGCCGCGGCTCGTGGTCGTCGGTGCGGTGGAGGTCGCGCGGTCGCTGGTCCGCCTCGCGCGGGAGCTGGGCTTCGAGACGGTCGTCATCGATGGCCGGGCGTCCTTCGCGACCGCGGAGCGCTTCCCCGATGTCGACCGCCTGATCGTGGGCTGGCCGGACGAGGTCGCCGACGAGATCGCGCTCGGTGCCAACGACGCCGTCGCGGTGCTGACCCACGACGTCAAGTTCGACGAGCCCGCGATCGTCGAGGCGCTCCGCCGCGGCTGCCGCTACGTAGGTGCCGTCGGGTCGAAGAAGACGCAGGGCGACCGGCGCGCCAGGCTACGCGAGGCCGGTGTCGGCGACGAGGAGCTCGACCGCCTGCGCGGTCCGGTCGGCCTCGACCTCGGCGGGCGCGCCCCGGCCGAGACCGCGCTGGCGATCCTCGCCGAGATCGTGGCCGAGCGCTACGGCGGGAGCGGCGTCCCGCTTCGGCAGCGGGCGGTGGCCTAGGTCGTCTCGGCCCGGGTCGTGTCGAGCACCGCGAGCGCGGCCCCGACGACCACTAGCGCGACGCCGGCGACCGCGATGAGCTGCGTCAACCAGCTCTGCAGCCCTTGGTGCGCCCCCATGAGGTCGAGCGTCTGGAGGATGGCCATCAGCGCCGCGATCCCGGCGAGCAGCACGATCGTGAAGGCGACGGGGTAGGGGAGCTGCATCGGCTGGTCCGGGTCGGCCTCGGCGCGCACGAGGAGCAGGGCCAGCAGGACCGCCGCGATCGTCACGACGCCGGCGTTGAGGAACCAGGCGCCGATCGTGACGTTGCCGAGCCAGCCGACGATCACGAGCAGCGTGCCGGCGAGGATCAGTCGTCCGGGCAGACCGGCGCGGAGCAGGGCGCTCCAGGGCGCGAGCGGGCGGTCGCCCCAATGGCGGGCCGCGGCGGCATAGAGCGTGCACCCCGCGGCCGCCGTGAGGACCGTGACGATCAGGCCGAGCCCACCGCCGTAGCCTTCGATGTGATCGAGGTCTGTGATCAGCTGGAGCACGAACAGGAGCCCCAGGAAGGCCCCGATGGTCCCGCCGATCAGCACGATGTCGCGCGCCGCGATCACCAGCGTCCTGCCCTGGTTGGTCAGCGCGATCCAGCCGCCGGACGCCCCGACCAGGCCGGCCAGGATCAGGATGATCCCACTGAAGGCGAAGTTCCAGGTCCCGATGGCGACGCCGATGAGGCCCAGGACCGCCAGGGCGCCCCCCGCGCCAAGGGTCAGCCTGGTCGTCGCGTCCATGGCCGGCATCGCCGGCCTGGCCGGTGGCGTCGCCCCGCCGGGTGGCGCCCATTCCGTCCGAGCCGCGTCGGTCGGGGCCGCGCCGCCGCCGGCCGGGACCGCGTCGATAGGCGCGGCGTCGATGGGCGGTGGGTTGTCCATGGACGACGGGTTGGTCGCGAACGGATGGTCCGGGGCGCCGGGATCGCGCGGGTCAGGGACGCTCGGTGGCAGATCGCGCCATGGGTCGGTTCCCGACGGGCCAGCATTCCCGGTCATCCTGGACAGTCTCCCTCTGGTCGCGCGCTCCTCACAAGGCTACTCGCCGCGGTGGCAGGTGGGAAGATGGGTCGGATGGACGACGACCGGGTCGCTGCGATCGTGCTCGCCGCCGGCGCCGGCGCGCGGTTCGGGGGCGGGAAGCTCCTCGCGACCGTCGACGGCCGGCCGGTCCTCCAGCACGTCCTCGACCGGCTCGCCGAGGCGGGCGTCAGCGACGTGGCCGTGGTGCTGGGAGCGGACGCTGCCGCGGTCGAGGCCGCGATCGAGTGGCGCTCCGAGCGGCGTGTCGTCAATCCCGCGCCCGAGCGCGGCCTGGCGAGCTCGCTGGCGATCGGACGATCCGCGCTCGGCGCCGGGACGGGCGCGGTCCTGATCGCGCTCGGCGACCAGCCCATGCTCCGCACCGACGTGATCGAAGCCCTGCTCGCGGCGCCCGTCGACGCGGCCCGGCCCGTCGTCGTGCCCGCGTATGCCGAGGATCGCGGGCGGAACCCGGTGCTGGTGCGCCGCGCCGGCTTCGCGCTGCTCGACGAGGCGAGCGGCGATCGCGGACTCGGCCCGGTCCTGGCCGCGCATCCGGAGCAGGTCGTCGAGGTCCCCGTCGGCGGGGCGAACCCCGATGTCGACACCCGGGCGGACCTGGTCGGCGTGCTCGAGGCGGCGTGGGCCGCGCGGGTCCTGGCCAACCGCGAGCAGGTGGACCGCCTCCGCGAGGTCCCCGACGGGGCGGACTTCTACGCCCCGGTCAGCGGCCTGTTCCGGGCCGACCCGGCTCGGACCGACGAGCCCGCCCTCGACGCGCTGCTGGCGCTCGTCCGGCCGGGCGAGACATGGCTGGACATCGGGGCGGGCGCCGGCCGCTACGCGTTGCCGATCGCGGCGGCATTGGCGGCGTCTGGCGGGTCGGTCGTGGCCCTCGACGCTTCGAGCGGGATGCTCGCCGCGCTGCGCGAGGACGCCGCGGTCGCGGCGATCGGGAACGTCCGCGCCGTCGAGGGGCGCTGGCCGCCAGCGGACCCGGCGCCGTTCGCCGCCGACGTCGCGCTGATCGCGCATGTCAGTTACGACATCGAGGCGATCGGGCCGTTCCTGCGGGCGATGGAGGCCGCGGCGCGGCGGCTGTGCGTGGCGATCCTGATGGAGCGCCAGCCGGCCTCGGTCGCCGATGCCTGCTGGCCGCCGGTCCACGGCGAGGCGCGGATCGCGCTGCCGGCACTCCCCGAGTTCGTCGAGCTGCTCCGCGCGCTGGGCCGGACGCCGGAGGTCGCGCCCCTTGCCCGCGAGCCACGTCGGTTCGAGTCGCGCGAGCAGCTCGAGGGCTTCCTGCGCCGCCAGCTGTGGGTCGAACGCGGCAGCGAGAAGGACCGCCGGTTCGGGGCCGCACTCGACGAGCAGATCGTCAGCGACGAGACGGGCGTGGGCCTCGCGTCGCAGCGGCCGATGCCGATCGGCATCGTCACCTGGAGCCCGGGCGAGCCCTAGCGGCGCTTCCCCATGGCGGCCAGCTGGTCGCGGAGCCGGCGGACCCACCCGGGGACCTCGGGCGGTGGCACGCGGTCGGAGTCGACCGGCTCGGCCGGACCATCGTGATACTCGTCGCTGAGGGTCCGCATCGGCACGGGCGCCAGGAGGTCGGGGCCGAGGAAGGCTCCGGCGTTGCGCTGCGGTTCCTTCGGTTTCGGTTCGCCCATCGGTTCCACCTCTCCGGGTGGTATGCGCCGACCGCCGCGCGGCGTCAAGGCCCGGGTCGCCCGATCAGGGGTCCGAGCGGAGCCTCGAGTAGACGACCAGGTCGTGGATCCCGCCCGCCCGGACCTGGGCGCCGCGCACCACGCCCTCGCGGGTGAAGCCGGCCTTCTCCAGGGCGCGCTGCTCGGGGAGGTTCTCCACGTCGGTCGATGCCTCGACGCGGTTCGCATCGGTCGTCCGGAAGAGCTCGTCGGCGAGGAGTCGCTGGGCCTCGACGCCGTAGCCGTGGCCGCGCGCGGTCGGGATCAGCGCGATGCCGATATTCCACGCCCGGCTGTCGGCGTTCGGCCCGTACCCGACCCCGTGCCAGCCGACCGTGCCGATCGCCTCGCCGGTCGCGATGACCTCGACGATCAGCGTGCCGTTGCGCTCGTCGCGGAGCGGGCCCTTCGCCAGCGCGTCGCGTTTGGACGAGCGTTGGATGCCGAAATCGTTGAACGAGCCGAGATTCTCGGGTGTCTCCCAGGCGTCGAGTCGGTCGGCGTCGTCGATGGTGGCGTCGCGCAGGCGGATGCGGGGTTCGGTCACGGGCGCTCCTATCGGTGGTCACCTTCGATGCCGCACGATATCGTCGGGCGTCGGCCCGCGCTCGGCTTCAGCGGATCCCGGTGTCGTACTCGAGGTCGAGGTGTCGCACCTCACCCGGAGAGGTGAACGTGAGCGGAACGGGTGCCGGAGCCCCGGCGAGCCCCTCGACCGGGAGCGCCGTGACGACCACCTGCCCCGTTTCCGCGACGATCAGTTCGTATGAGCCGTCCACGGCGCTCGTCGTGCGACCGACTTCCTGACCGCTCGCGTCCGTTGCGACGATGACCGCGCCGGCGACCGGCCGTGGCGCGCACTTCGGGTCGGGCGGGGACTGCTCGACCGGGCAGACCGGGCCGGCGGTGACGACTCCCGTCACGCTGGGCGGGCCCCCAGCCGGCGAGACGATCGGCGATGGGCTGGGCAGAGGGGAAGCCGCGCTGCCAGGTCCGCATGCAGCGACGAGCGCACAGGCCCCGAGCAGCAGCAGCCTGGCTGCGATCACGCGGCCCCGACGCCGGGGAGCTTCCGGAAGTTGCACGGAGCCATGGTGCGCCCGCCGCGGATGGGACGCCCCGCGAGACTTGCGCCAAGGCCGGTTGGCAAGTACCGGAATCAGTCGGGCAGTGATTCCAGCCAGTCGGGGACCATCGGGCGCATGACGTAGAACGGCTTCGGATCGATGACCTGAAACTCGATGCACGATCCCGCGTGCTCACCGTTTGTCACTCGGTAGCGAGACCACACGAAGTGGCTCTCGCAGCCGGCGCAGCCCTGGAAGGTCTGGTCGGTCAGCACGAACTCGAGCACGGTGCCCGTCTGGAGGTCCAGTCCGCTGCAGCGCGTTGCATTCGTCACTCGCCAGCGGGTCGGCAGGTCCGCGCCACGAGGCTGCGGTTCGAACTCTTGGTGCTGGTGCCCGCATTGGCGGACCGCCCAGATCTGCCTGGATGTCGCGACCATGGATCGAGCATGACCCGGCTGTCGTGACGCCGCAAGGGTTACCAACCGGCTATGACGCACGAGCCCCGCGGACCGCTTGACATGTGACCAAACAGTCACATATAGTCAGCGCATGACGGACGACACGGTCGCGGTCTTCCGGGCCCTCGCCGATGCGAATCGGCGGGTCCTGCTCGACCGGCTCTTCGAGCGCGATGGCCAGACGCTCGGCGAGCTGTGCGAACACCTGCCCGGGATGACGCGGTTCGGCGTCATGAAGCACCTCGCGGTCCTGGAGGAGGCGGACCTCGTCACGACCCAGCGGGTCGGGCGGGAAAAGCGCCACTTCCTGAACCCGGTGCCCATCCGTCTGGTCCACGACCGCTGGATCGGCAAGTTCGCCGAGCCGGTCGTGGGCTCCATGTCGACCCTCAAACGACTGCTGGAGAGTCCGATGGACCGCGTCGATCACGTGTACTCGATCCTCATCAAGGCCGCGCCGGAACGGGTCTGGCAGGCGATCACCGACGGTGACGACACCGTCCGCTACTACTACGACACCCGGGTGGCCTCGACCTGGCTGGCCGGCGCCCCGCTGTCCTACGCCTACGCCGACGGCAGCATCGCCGCCGACGGCGAGGTGATCGCCGTGGAGCCGGGCCGCTCGATCACGATGTCGTTCCACCCGCGCTGGAGTCCCGAGATCGACGCCGAGGGCCCGGTCCGCATGACCTGGCTGGTCGAACCTGCGGAGCGCGGCGGCACGAAGCTCACCGTGACGAGCGCGCTCATCCCCGGCTCGACCTCGGCGAAGGAGTTCTCCGAGGGGATCGTGTACATCGTGTCCGGCCTCAAGACCTTCCTCGAGACGGGCGAGGGGATCGCCGCCTGAAGGCTCTGCCTTGCTGTGGCTCGCGACACGGACCGTCCGGCGAAGGGACCCCCGTTCCGGTGCCGGACGGTTCGCCATGTGGCCGGATCGACGCCGGAGGGCGCGTCCTGTGCCGTCCTGCCGTCGGATGGTCCATCGGGTGGGCCACCGGGAGCACCGTCCGTTGGGCGCCCTCGGCGGTCCCGGCGCGTCCGGTTTCATTGCGAAAACCTAGCCTTCGACGCTGCGCATCTCGTTGACGGACGAACGAGCGCGGGACGATACTTCCGTGCAACACCACCGCAACCCGGACCACGGTCGGACCCCAGCCGAAACGGCCCCGATCGACGGCCCGGGAACGTCGCCATAGCTCCGGACCCAGGACCGGGCGCAGGGACGCGCTGACGCTCAGGGTCGACCGTATCGCCCGCGCGAGCGGGCAGGAGGCAGCAGCGCGATGATCCCGGCTCAGTTCGACTACGTCCGACCGGCGAACCTCGACGACGTCCTCCAGATCCTCAAGGACCGCGAGGGCGAGGCCAAGATCCTGTCCGGTGGCTACAGCCTCATCCCCCTGATCAAGCTGCGCCTCGCCCAGCCGGCGCTGCTCGTCGACATCCGCGACATCGACGGCATGGACGGCATCATCGAGACCGACGACGACCTGCGCATCGGCGCCCGGGCGACGCACCGGCAGATCCACGAGAACGAGATCGTCGCGGACCACTACCCGATGCTCGAGGACGCGACCGCCCTGATCGGCGACCCGCAGGTCCGCAACTGGGGCACCATCGGCGGCTCCGTCGCGCACGCCGACCCGGCGTCGGACTGGCCGGCGATCCTCCTCGCTGCCAACGCATCGGTCGTGTGCCGCGGCCTCTCCGGCGACCCGCACCACATGCGCGTCGGCGACAACCCGGCGTCCGCCGCCGGTGGCATCCGTGAGCGGGTCCTGCCGGCCCGCGGGTTCTTCATCGACACCTTCTCCACGGCGATCGATCCGCTGGAGGTCCTGACCGAGATCCGCATCCCGCGCCGCGGGCGACACACCGGCGGCGCCTACCAGAAGCTCGAGCGCAAGGTCGGCGACTTCGCGACGGCC
Source organism: uncultured Chloroflexia bacterium (assembly GCA_963813335.1). Classification (GTDB taxonomy): domain Bacteria; phylum Chloroflexota; class Limnocylindria; order Limnocylindrales; family CSP1-4; genus SPCO01. The sequence goes on along the minus strand of CAWEYL010000001.1, from coordinate 1,079,912 downwards.
GGCGTCGCGGTCCGGGTCACGCTCGGCGACGACGGCCGGATCTCGGCCGCCGGGATGGGCGTCACCGGCGTGGCCGGCGCGCCGTTCGCCGCGACCGACGCGGAGGCCATCCTCGTCGGCAAGGCGCCGGGGGACGATCTCTACCGCCAGGCGGGCGCTGCCGCGGGGGCGCAGAGCAGCCCCGGCGGCGATGTCCGCGGTCCCATCGACTACAAGCGGGCGATGGTCGCCGAGCTGGCCCTCCGGGCGCTCCGCACCGCCGTCGACCGCGCGAACGCGTACGCGTAGGAGGCCGCCACGATGACCACCAAGCACATCTCGGTCACCGTCAACGGCGCGGCCCATGAGGCGGACGTCGAGCCACGGTTGCTCCTCGTCCACTTCCTGCGCGACACGCTCGGCCTGACCGGCACCCACGTCGGCTGCGACACCAGCAACTGCGGCGCGTGCACGGTCCACGTCGACGGCGAGAGCGCCAAATCGTGCACGATGCTCGCCGTCCAGGCCGACGGGCGCAGCATCAAGACCATCGAAGGGATGGCGGACGGCGCCAACCTCCACCCGCTCCAGCAGGCCTTCTGGGACCAGCACGGCCTCCAGTGCGGCTTCTGTACGCCGGGCATGATCATGCAGGCCGCCTGGTTCCTCGGGGAGAATCCCGACCCCACCGAGGAGGAGATCCGCTGGGGGATCAGCGGCAACCTGTGCCGCTGCACGGGTTACGTGAACATCGTCAAGTCGATCCAGCAGGCCGCCGCCGAGATGAGCGCCGCGGCCGAAACCCAGGCCGGCGGCACGCCGGTCGCGGCCGGTTGAGCGGGGAGTGACGAGATGACCACCGAAGCAGGGCCCCGCACCACATTCGAGATGGGTGGCATGGGCCACTCGGTCAAGCGCAAGGAAGACCCGCGGTTCATCCGCGGCCAGGGCGAGTACATCGAGGACGTCAACCTGCCGGGCCAGCTCTGGCTCGACATCGTGCGCAGCCCGTACGCGCACGCCAAGATCAAGTCGATCGACGCGTCCGAGGCGCTGAAGGTCCCGGGCGTCGCGGCCGTCGTCACCGGCAAGGACCTGGAGGGCTACAAGCTCCACTGGATGCCGACGCTGGCGGGCGACATGCAGATGGTGCTCCCGGTGGACACCGTCATGTACCAGTCGCAGGAGGTCGCGGCGGTCATCGCCACATCCCGCTACGCCGCCGCCGACGGCGTCGCCGCGGTCCTGGTCGACTACGAGCCGCTCCCGGTCGTGATCGACCCGTTCAAGGCGATGGAGCCGGATGCCTTCGTGCTGCGTCCCGATCGCGGGCCGGACAAGGCGAACAATCACATCTGGCACTGGGAATCGGGCGACGAGGCCGCGACCGATGCCGCGATGGCGACCGCCGAGGTCCGGGTGTCCGAGGACATCTACATCCCGCGCATCCATGTCGCCTCGATCGAGACCTGCGGCTGCGTCGCCGACTGGAACCCGGTCCGCCAGCAGCTCACGCTCCACATGACGAGCCAGGCACCGCATGCGATCCGGACGGTCATCGCGCTCGTCGCCGCCGGCGCCGGCCTCCCGATCAGCGAGCAGAACATCCGGGTCAAGACCCACGACATCGGCGGCGGCTTCGGCGGCAAGGTGCCCGTCTACCCGGGCTATGTCCTCGCCGTGGCAGCCTCGTTCTTGACCGGGACGCCGGTGAAGTGGATCGAGGACCGCTCGGAGAACCTCCAGGCGGACTCCTTCGCCCGCGACTACCACATCCACGCGGAGATGGGCGCGACCAAGGACGGCCGGATCACGAGCCTCAAGGTCAAGACCCTCGCCGACCACGGCTACTCGGACGCGGCCGCCGACCCGTCCAAGTTCCCGGCCGGCCTGTTCAACGTCATCACCGGCTCGTACGACTTCCCGAACGCGTTCGTCGAAGTCGACGGCGTCTACACGAACAAGCCGCCCGGCGGCGTCGCCTATCGCTGCTCGTTCCGCGTGACCGAGGCGGTCCACGCCATCGAGCGGATGGTGGACATCCTGGCCCACGAGATCGGAAAGGACCCGGCCCAGCTCCGGATGGAGAACTTCATCCAGCCCGAGCAGTTCCCGTACAAGACCCCGACCGGCTGGTCCTACGATTCGGGCAACTACCCCGCCGCGCTGCAGAAGGCGCTCGACATGATCGGCTACGACGACCTGCGCAAGGAGCAGGCGGAGAAGCGCGCCCGTGGCGAGCTCATGGGCATCGGCATCAGCAGCTTCACCGAGATCGTCGGCGCCGGACCCTCGCACGACTTCGACATCCTGGGCATCAAGATGTTCGACAGCTGCGAGATCCGGGTCCACCCGACGGGCAAGGTGCTCGCCCGGCTCGGCGTCCAGTCGCAGGGCCAGGGCCACGAGACGACGTTCGCCCAGATCATCGCCGAGGAGCTCGGCTTCCCGGTCGCGGACATCAAGATCGAGGAGGGCGACACCGACACGGCGCCGTATGGCCTCGGGACCTATGCGTCCCGGTCCACCCCCGTCGCCGGCGCGGCCACCGCGGTCGCGGCCCGCAAGATCCGGGAGAAGGCCCGCAAGATCGCGGCTCACCTGCTGGAGGCCAACGAGGACGACCTCGAGTGGGAGCCGGGCAAGTTCAGCGTCAAGGGCTCGCCCGAACGCTTCAAGACGATCCAGGAGATCGCGTTCGCGGCCTACACCAACCATCCCGCCGGGATGGAAGCCGGCCTCGAGGCGGTCGACTACTACGACCCGCCGAACCTGACCTTCCCGTTCGGCAGCTACATCTGCGTCGTCGACATCGACAAGGGGACGGGCCAGGTGCACGTGCGCCGGTTCGTCGCCATCGACGACTGCGGCAACATCATCAACCCGATGATCGTCGACGGGCAGATCCACGGCGGCCTGACGATGGGCCTCGCGCCCTCGCTGTACGAGCAGATCACCTACGACGAGCTCGGCAACAACATGGCCGGGACCTTCATGGACTACCTGCTCCCGACCGCCGTCGAGACGCCGGCCTGGGAGACCGGCAAGACCATCACCCCCTCGCCGCATCACCCGATCGGCGCCAAGGGGGTCGGCGAGTCCGCCACCGTCGGCGCCCCGCCGGCCATCGCCAATGCGGTCGTCGACGCCCTGTGGCATCTCGGCGTCCGCAACATCGACATCCCGATCACGCCCCAGAAGGTCTGGGCCATCCTCCACGAGAAGGGCATCAGCTAGGCCTGCGGTGGGCTGCTCGTGACCCCGCGGTCGATCTTCGCGCGCGCCGCCTCGCTCGAGGCGGACGGTCGGCCGTTCGCGGTCGCCACGGTCGTGGCGGTCCAACGGCCGACATCGGCGCGTCCGGGCGCCTCGGGCATCGTCCATCCGGACGGCACCATCGAGGGCTGGGTCGGCGGCAGCTGCGCCCAGCCCGTCGTCGTCCGCGAGGCGCTGCGCTCGCTCGGTGACGGGCAGCCGCGCCTGCTGCGGCTCTCGAAGGACGCGCCGGCCGAGGGCCGCCGCGGCGACGGCATCATCGAGCTTGTCATGACCTGCCATTCCGGCGGGACCCTGGAGATCTACGTGGAACCGCATCTGCCAGCGCCGGTCCTGTGGGTCGCCGGCACCACGCCCATCGCCGGTGCGCTCGCGACCCTCGGCTCGGCCGCGGGCTGGCGGGTGACCGTCATCGACCCGGTCGCCGACGCCGACGCGTTCGCCGGGGCGGAGCGGGTGATCTCGACGGCCGACATCAAGCGGCTCGACCCCGAGCTCTCGCCCTACATCGTCGTCGCGACCCAGGGCGTCTGGGACGAGGAGGCCGTCGCCGCGGCGCTCGCCCGCGACGCCTCGTACGTCGGGCTCGTCGCCTCGCCGACCCGGGCCAACGTCGTCCGGACGTGGCTGCGCGACGATGCCGGGCTCGCGGACGAGCGGCTGGCGGCGCTCCGCGCCCCGGCCGGCATCGACCTCGGCGCGGAGTCGCCGGCCGAGATCGCCCTGTCGATCCTCGCCGAGCTGGTGCAGGTCCGCCACGGCCGGGCGGACTTCGTGGCATCGCCCGGACCGGCGACCGTCGCGGGCGGGGCCGCCGTCGCCCCGATCGAGCTGCAGCCCGTCGTCGACGACATCGTGCTGCTCGACCCGGTCTGCGGCATGACCGTCGATCGCGAGCACGCCCGCCACCTCGCCGAGCACGACGGGGTCGTCTATGCGTTCTGCTCGATCGGCTGCCGGACCCGGTTCATCAAGGAGCCGACGGCCTACGTCCCCTCGTCGGTATCCTTGCCCGACTGATCCGCGACCCCCGCGCGGCAACGCTGGAGGAATTGATGCACTTCGAAGGCTCCGTGCCCATCAAGGCCAGTCGCGACAAGGTCTGGGCCTTCGTCATCGACCCGAACCAGGTGGGCCAGTGCGGGCCGGGCGTGGAGAAGATCGAGGTCGTCGACGACACCCATTTCAAGGCCACCGCCAAGGTCGGCATCGGGTTCATCAGCGCCCGGTTCAACGTCGACATGACGTTCGCGGAGCTGACCGCGCCCGACAAGGCCGTCATCAAGGCCCACGGCCAGGCGCCCGGCAGCGCGGTCGACGCCGATGCCCAGATGGCGCTCTCGGACGGCCCGGACGGGACCACGGTCATGGACTGGACGGCCGACGTGAACATCGCCGGCACGCTGGCCAGCGTGGGCGCGCGCCTGATCGAGGGGACGGCCAACAAGATGATCGGCCAGACCTTCGAGTGCATGCGCGCGAAGCTCGAGACGCCCGCCTGACCGTCCGCCGCGCACCGACCCGCTGATGGAGCGCCTCCGCCGGGTCGTCGGGCCGGTCGCGACCAACGTCCACGTGCTCGCCGACCCGCGCTCGCGCGAGGCGATCGCCATCGACACGGCGACGCCGAGCCTGGCCTGGATCATCGATGAGCTGGCCGCCCGCGAGTGGACGCTCAAGCTCATCGTCTCGACCCACGGCCACTGGGACCACATCGGCGACAACGCCGCCGTCGCCGAGCACACGGGCGCCGAGATCGCCGTCCATCCGCTCGACCGCGGGCGGCTCACCGATCCACAGCCGCTGTTCGCGCCGTTCGACATCCCGCCGTCCGTGCCCGCCGTCGAGCTCGCCGAGGGCGGCCTGATCCGCTTCGGCGAATTGCGCCTGCGCGTGCTGCACACGCCGGGCCACACCGAGGGTTCGGTCTGCCTGCTCGCCGAGGACGACGGCGTCCTCTACAGCGGCGACACGCTGTTCGCCGGCGCGTGGGGCAGGGTAGACCTCCCGGGTGGCGACCCGGCGGCCATGGTCGAGTCGCTCGCGCGGCTGCGCTCGCTCGAGGACCATCTCGCGGTCGAGCCGGGGCACGGCCCGGCGACGACCATCGGCCGCGAGCGCGCCTGGATGGAGCTCGTGGCCCGCGAGGGCCGGCTCTTCGCCTAGCCCGCCGGTTCGGCCCTCGGCTTGTCCGTGCGGCGGTAGGCGATCTCGCGGCGCGCGACCTCGAAGCCGACGCCCTCGTACAGGGCGAGCGCCCCGAGCGGGTTGGTCGCATCCACCCCGAGCATGCCGTCGGTCATGCCGGCGTCCCGGTGCCGCCGGAGCGACTCGGCGACGAGGGCGCGGGCGAGACCCTTCCGGCGGAACGGCCGGCGGACGCTGACCTTCTCGAGCCAGCCGCGTTCGACACCGAGCTGGGCGTTCTCGTCGGCCCAGATCCAGTTCTCGACGACGCCGGCGACCTCGTCGCCGGCCCACGCCACGGCCCACAGCGAGGTGTCCAGCTCCTTGCGCGCGTACGTGGCCTCGTACCCGTGCTCGCTGCCCTCGCGGTGGCCCCAGTGGTCGCGGAACGCCTCGACCTGGGCCTCATAGATCGTCCGGTACTGGTCCGGGGTCACCGGGCGCAGGTCCATGCCGTCCGGCATCGGGACATCGGGGATCGGCGCCGTGAGGTCGCGGCGCATGAGGTAGAAGTGGCGCACCGGCTCGAAGCCGCTGCCCTCGATGAGGATCCGGTCGCCGTCCTGGCCGTCCTCGGCGTGGGCGCCGATGACCACGGGCAGACCGTGGTCCACGCTCGCGGCGCGCTCGTGGACCCGCGCGAGGTTCCGGGCGAAGAGCGCGGTGCCGATCCCGCGCCGCCGCGCCTCCGGGGCCATGAAGCCCCAGATCTCGTAGGTCGGCACGCCGTCGCGGACCACCCGATCGCTCCCGGCGACCGCGACCGCCACGCCGTCGATCTCGGCGAAGACGATGTCGTCGGGTGGCGAGATCCCATCGTCGCCCTCGTTTTCGATGCGCAGGTGGTCCGCCGTCGGCAGCCACGGGATGTCGTCCGCTCGCGCGGCCGCGCACATGACGGCGGACATCGGCTCGTAGTCGGCCGGGTCCCGGAACGCGCGGAAGCGCAGCCCTGGGACGGCTGGCGCGCCCGGCAGGTCCAGCCAGGCGGTCGGCGTGCTGGTCTCCGCGGTCCGGGTCATGGTCGTCCTCCGTACTTGGTCTTCATGTGCTGGTCGACCGACTTGTGGATGATCTGCCACTTGCGCCGGAACTCGGCTCGTGCCCGGGGATCGGTCTCGCGAACCGCGCGAGCCAGCTCGCGCTCGAGCTTGCGGTGGCTCGCGAGCCGGTCGGCGCTGAGCGTGCCGTCGGTGACGGCGGCCTGGATCGCGCAGCCGGGCTCGCCCTCGTGGCGGCAATCCGAGAAGCGGCACGTGGCAGCCAGCTCGAGGATGTCGTCGAAGGCGGTCTCGACGCCCTCGTCGGCGCCCGCCACCTCGAGCGAGCGGATTCCGGGCGTGTCGATCAGCAAGGCGCCGCCGGGCAGCTCGAACAGCTCGCGATGGGTGGTCGTGTGCCGGCCGCGCGAGTCGTCCTCGCGGACGGCGGCGGTCGACTGGCGCTCCTCGCCGAGCAGCGCGTTCACGAGCGTGGACTTGCCGACGCCCGACGAGCCGAGCACGACCGCGGTCCGGCCCGTCACCAGGTGCGGCCGCAGGTCGCCGAGGTGCTCGCCCGTCAGCGCGGAGAGGACGACCACCGGCACGCCGGGCGCGACCGCGCCGACCGCCACGAGGCGGCCGTCGAGGTCGTCGGCGATGTCCGCCTTGTTGAGGACGACCACCGGGGTCACGTTGCTCGACCAGGCGACCGCGAGGTAGCGCTCCAGGCGGCGCAGGTTGAAGTCGTGGTCGAGCCCGGCCACGATGAAGGCGACGTCGACGTTGGCGGCGATGACCTGCTCGTCGGCGAGGTGGCCGGCCGTCCGCCGGCTCGCGTCCGCGGCGCTGCGGGTGAACGCCGACCGGCGCGGCAGGATCGCGGCGATGATCACGCGGTCCTCCGTGCCCGGCGCGGCCGTGGACGCCTCGAGGGCCACCCAGTCGCCGACCGCCGGGTAGTCGGACGTGGCGAGCGCCTCGAAGCGGAACCGGCCAGACACCGTGGCCGGCCGGTCCACCCCGTCCGACCCGCGCACGATCGAGGTCTCCTTGTGGACCGCGATGACGCGCGCGGCGACGCGCCCGGCACCCGAGAAGGGCGCCAGGTGCGTCTCCCAGGCGGGATCCCAGCCGAGCATCAGCCGACCCGCTTCAGCTTGCCGGTGCGCTTGGCGTAGCGCTCCGCGCGGCCGAACGCCCACAGCCCGAACGGGATGAACACGAAGCCCATCACGACGAGCGGCCAGACGTCGTCGAGCAGCTCGGAGACCGGGGCGCCGTGCACGAGCCCGGCCCGCACGCCCTCGAGGACGTAGGTCGCGGGCGACAGGCGCGAGAGCACCTGCATCCACTCGGGCAGGACCTCGACCGAGTAGTAGACGCCGCTGACGAGCAGGATGCAGGACTGCAGCACGAACGTCATCTGCGCGCCGCGCTCGACGTACAGCAGCGGCAGGATGGCCGCGATCATGCCGATCCCGACGAAGCTGAACGAGCCGAGCAGCATGAACGTCAGGGCGGTCCCCGGGTTCGCGTGGCTCAGGTCCAGCTGCGGGAAGAACAGCACGAGCACGATGAAGATCACCGCCGTGTGGATCAGGCCGTACACCATCGCGTACGAGACCTGGCCGACCAGCTGCGACCAGCGCCGGACCGGGGCCATGAAGGTGTACTCGAGGGTGCCCTCCCAACGCTCGACCGAGACGGTCTCGGCGATCCAGCTGAAGACGACCGACAGGTAGTTCCAGAAGATCGCCCCGACCATCAGGGTCAGCAGCAGCTCGGGGCTGCCCTGGTCGACACCGATGAGCGAGATCGAGAGCGCGCCCGCGACCGAGTAGACCAGGAACGCGAGTTCCCAGCCCCAGTAGCGGCGAGTGAGGAAGAAGTTGCGCTCCATGAAGGCATAGGAGGCCTTCAGCTCATGGGCGACGACGGTCATCGGAGGATCTCCAGGTGGGGAGTCGGTCCGGTCCTCAGCGGGACCGGACCGACTCCAGCGAGGGCTCCGACGCGAGCCGTGCACCGATCGCGATGAATCGGTGCCCGATGGCACGTCGGATGGACGAGGGCTGGTCCAGCCCGAAGCGGCGGCGTTCGGCGGCGAACGCGATCTCGCGTTCGATCCGCTCGTGCGCGAGCTGGGCGTGGACTTCGATGGCGTACAACATGGTTATCACCTCCTTTCAGTCGATCTCGGCGTCGTCCTCCTCGACGTCATCGTCGAGGGAACGGCCGGTGTAGGTCATGAACACGTCTTCGAGGGTCGGCGCTCGACCCATGCGGTCCCCGATCAGGGTCTTGAGGCCCTCGGGGGTGTCCTCCGCCACGACCTTGCCGTCGTTGAGGACGGTGATCCGGCCGCAGAGGCGCTCGGCCTCGGCCAGGTCATGCGTCGTCAGGACGATGGTCGCGTCGGCGGTGGTGTTGATCTCCTCGATGAAGGTCTGGACCTCGAGCTTCGAGCGCGGGTCCAGGCCGGTGGTCGGTTCGTCCAGGAGCAGCAGGGACGGGCTGGTCAGCAGGGCTCGCGCGATGGCGACCTTCTGCTGCATCCCCCGGCTCATCTGCTCGATGGGGCGGTTGAGGCGTTTCTCGCCGATGCCCAGCCGTTCCAGGATCGCGATCGCATCGCGCTTGGCGGTCGTCCCGTCGAGGCCGTAGAGCCGCGCCGCGAAGACCAGGTTCTCCATCGGGCTGAGCTTCTTGAAGAAGGCGGCGTCGACGCTGACCCGGTTGATCAGGCGCTTGACCGCGAGCTCGTCGCGTTCGATGTCGTGGCCGAAGACCTCGACCCGGCCCTCGTCCAGGGTCAGCAGGCCCGAGATGAGGCGGATGAGCGTGGACTTCCCCGAGCCGTTGGCGCCGAGGATCCCGTGGATGTCGCCGCGCTCGAGGCGCAGCGACACGTCGGTGATGGCATCGACGGCCTTCTTGTCCCGGCCGACCACGAAGCGCTTGCTGACGCGCTCGATGAGCAGGGCCGGGACGCCGGCGGCAACCGGCCAGACGGCTGGACGGATCGCCGAGGCGTCGATCTTCGGTTGTTCGATGACGGTGGCGGTCACGGTGGACTCCAGGGCTGGACGGGTGGAGGGCTGGAACGGGACGAGCCGCGGGCTCGCCTCCGACCTGGTCGGGGTGGGCCTCGCGGCTCGTGGTGTCCAGCTGGTCCGCCTGGAGGGCGGGGAAGGGCATCAAAAAAGCCGGGGGCCCGATCTGGCCCACGGCTCGTGGTCTGTCCGGAAGGCGGTCCTGCCGCCTGCGGCTAGCTCGAGATGGGCACAGATCTCCCGCTCGCGTCGACGCCGATGGGCGCCGGCGTGTGCCGGAAGCTGAGGAGCATCGTCATATGGAGGGACCCTCCAAGAGAGCTAGACGAGGGCGGGCGACATGCACGCCAGCCGGCAGTCTAGGCGGCGTGACGGAGCCGTGTCAACCCGGGCGGACGACGTGCGTCAGGACGGGACGGATGACGTAGGGCCGGCTCGGATCTCGAGCCGGACGATGGGCCGTTCCGGCGCCGTCGCGTTCGCACGGCGTCGCGCCACCTCGGTGAATCCCGCGGCCCGGAACATCCTGAGCGTGCCGCGATAGACGTGCGCGGACGGGACTCGACCGCCCTCCGTGTCGAGCGGGTAGGCCTCCAGGAGCGTCGCGCCGTGCGCCGTCGCGTGCTCGATGGCCGCGTCGAGGAGGGCCCGGGCGACGCCGCGACCGCGGGCCGTCCGCGACACGACGAAGCAGACGATGGACCAGGCGGGGCGCGCATCGACGGGCGCGAGGACACGCGACGCGGCGATCCGCTCGTAGCTCTCGCGTGGCCCGAGACTGACCCAGCCGACCGCGCGGTCGCCCGCGTAGGCGACCAGGCCCGCAGGCGGATCGTCGGCGGCCCGCGACTCGAGCTCCGCGCGGTTCGTGGCCGCGGTCGAGTTCGTCCAGTCGCGGCCGCGGACGCGGAAGTAGGTGCACCAGCACCAGCGGGGATCGCCACCTTCCTCGAACAGGACGGCGAGATCCGCGAACCGTTCCGTGGTCAGCGGGACGATCTCGAGGTCCGGGTCCTCAGCGGCCATCCCTCGATGGTAGCCGCGGACCCTGCCAGCTGGTGTCGTGTTCGGGCTGGGGGGCGTTGGTGGGCGTCGGATCCGGGTCCGGGGGTGGTGTCGGTGTCGGTGTCGGCACCTCGGTCGGCTCCGGCGTCGGGTCCGGTGGTGGTGTCGGCGTCGGTGTCGGCGCCTCGGTGGGCTCCGGTGTGGGGGTCGGCGTCGGCTCCGCCGTGGGCGTCGCAGTCGCGGTCGCCGTGGCGGTCGCTCCCGGTGTCGTGAACGGCTTCGGCGTGGAGCCGTCCGGCCGAACGGTCGCTCCCGGCGCGCCATGGGTCCCCGGCGTCCCCGGGCCGCCGGTGTTGCCGCCCGGGCCGCTCGTGCCGGTCGTGTCCGGCACCCCTGTGGACACCGGGTCGGTCGTCGTCCCGCCTGTGGGGAGGGCCACGATCGGCGCGGATCCGGGCGCGGAACCGTCCGGCTGGGTCGGGGTCTGGGTCGCAGGCGGATGCCCGCCGGGTCCCGCGGCCGGCAGCCGCCCGAACGCCGCCAGCGCCAGCCCGGCCACGCCGAACATGGCCACGAGCACGACGACCATCCCGGCGGCCGCGGTGAACCCGCCCGATCGGCCGCGCCGGCGCGCCGTCACCCGGTTCGGGCGGACGGGCGCCTTGATCGGCTGCGGCGCGCTGCCCATCGCGGGCCACGGCGTGTCGACGGCCGTGCTGCCGGCACGGACCGGCCAGGAGACATCGCGCTCGACCGGCGGCGAGATCGGGACCGGTGTCCTGGTGGCGGCCGGAGCGGCGCCGACCGTTCCTGCGGCCTTGGCCGTCACGGCCCCGGCGGCGGCCGCCTTCGAGCCCTTGCCTCGGCGGGGCAGCTTCGAGGTCCGTGTCGCGGCCGACGCGGGATCCGCCGTTGCGGCGGGTGCCACCGCGCTGAGCGGGACGACCGTGCTCGGGGCCCGGGTCGCGAGGCTGAATGGCGCGCAACGGAGGCAGGCGGCGCGGACGAGGTTCCAGCAGTTCGGACAGACGGCGCGCGCGCACGCAGGACACTCGCGGAACGGGGAGATCGACTCGTCGCCAAGCGAGTCCCGGTCAAGGCCGCACTGCTCGCAGAACAGGGCCGAGGACAAGCGGGACCCGTCCATCGATGAGCGCTCCCCTGCGTTGCCGGCGACGTTCTCGCAAGGCTAGGTGCGCCGGGTCCTGGACCGGTCCGGGAAATCCGTACGGTCCAGCGTGGCCGGAGGTCCGGGGGTCGATCCGCACGGCACCCCGCGCCGCGCCCCGTGAGGCGCCGTTTGACGCTCTCCGGAGGCGGCCGTACGCTGCCGTCCCGAGCCGCGCCCCCCGCATCGAACGTCCGGAGTCACCGATGGCCGACGCCTCCCCGTCGCCGGGACGGTGGGCCTTCCGCCCGCTCCCGCCCGAGCCCCGCTCCATCGTGGAGCTGATCCGGGCGGGCACGCTCGACGCGCAGCTGGCGGCGACCCTGTGGCTCCTGGTCGAGGCCCGGGTCCCGATCATCGTGGCCGCCGAGGGCCACGGCGTCGGCAAGTCGACGTTGCTAGGCGCGCTGCTCGACTTCATGCCGCCGGGCGTCCGGACTGTCGAGTTGAGCGGTGCGGACGAGACCTTCGACTGGCTGCCCCAGGCGACCGAGCTGGGGTGGAACCGGACGCGCGGCGATGCCGCCCCGGCCGCGCCGAGCGGCGTGCCCCCGGTCCAGCCGGCCACCACCGTGCTGCTCGCCGCGGAACTCTCGGACCACCTGCCGTCGTACACGTGGGGCGCCGAGGCGAGGCTGGCTATCCGCGCCGTGTCCGTCGGGTACGGGCTCGCCGCGACCATCCACGGCGACTCGCTCGAGGACGTGTTCGGGTCGCTGCAGCGCCCGCCGGTCCTCCTGGGCGACGACGAGCTCTCGCGGCTCGGCGTGGTCGTGCTGCTCCGGGCGCTCCCCGACGGGCGCCGGCGGATCGCTGCGGCCCACTACGTGCGCCCGACGGTCCGCGACATGCACGGCCACATCCAGCGCCTGGGCCCGGCCGTACTTGCGACATGGGACCCGAGCCGCGACGCCTTCGAGCACTTCGGCTGGGGCATCACGCCCGAGCTGGCCGGGCGCGCCGGGCGTCGGCCGGGCGACTTCGAGGCCGAGGAAGCCCGTCGCCGCGAGCTCCTGGGCGCGCTCGCCGCCGCCGGGATGACCAGCGTCGATGCGGTGCGCCTCGCCATCGCCGACCACCGAATGACCGACCAGGCTCCGTCGCCCACGACCCACGCGCCGCACTGAGGACCCCCGATGCCCGCTCGCCAGCCGACGCTCCCCACGACCCTCGCCGAGCTTCGCGCCTCCGGCTGGCGCTCGCGCACGGTCAAGGACGAACTCCGCGCCAACCTTCTGGCCCGCCTCGCGGCGGGGACGCCCGTCCTGCCCGGCGTGGTCGGGTTCGACGACTCCGTGGTACCGGCGATCGAGAACGCGATCCTCGCCGGCCAGGACCTCGTCTTCCTCGGCGAGCGCGGTCAGGCCAAGACACGGATGGCGCGCGCGCTCGTCGGCCTCCTCGACGACTCGCTGCCGGTCGTCGCCGGCGGCGAGCTCAACGACGACCCGTTCGCCCCGATCAGCCCGGCGGCTCGGGCCATCGTCGAGCGGGACGGCGACGCGACCGCCATCGCCTGGATCGGGCGCGACCGGCGCTACGCGGAGAAGCTCGCGACCCCCGACATCACGATCGCGGACCTGATCGGCGAGGTCGACCCGATCAAGGTCGCCGAGGGGCGCTACCTGTCGGACGAGCTGACCCTCCACTACGGGCTGATCCCGCGGGCGAACCGCGGGATCGTGGCCATCAACGAGCTGCCCGACCTGGCCGAGCGGATCCAGGTTGGCCTCCTCAACATCCTCGAGGAGCGTGACGTCCAGATCCGCGGCTTCGTCGTTCGGCTGCCGCTCGACCTCTTCGTCGTCGCGTCCGCCAACCCGGAGGACTACACCTCTCGCGGCCGCATCATCACGCCGCTCAAGGACCGCCTCGGGTCGCAGATCCGGACGCACTACCCGCGTACGCTCGCCGACGAGATGGCGATCGTCCGCCAGGAGAAGCGCCGGTTCGGCGTCGAGGAGGGCGTGCCCGGCGTCGTGACGCCGCCGTTCATGGAGGAGCTGCTCGCCGAGCTGACGCACCTGGCTCGGCGGTCCCCGGAGATCAGCCAGCGCTCCGGCGTCAGCGTCCGCGTCTCGGTCTCGAACCTCGAGGTCCTCGAGGCGGCGGCGCTCAAGCGCGCGGTCCGCCTCGGCGAGCCGCTGGCGGCGCCGCGGGTGTCCGACCTGGGCGCGGTCGTGGCCTCGACCGTCGGCAAGATCGAGCTCGAGTCGGTCGGCGACGACGCGCCGGAGGACCGCATCGTCGAGCGGCTGATCACGAAGGCGCTGTACGCGACCTTCACCCGCCACGTCGAGCTCGAGTCGCTCGAGTCCGTCGTCGAGGCGTTCGAGGATGGGTTCGTGGTCGAGACCGGCGAGCGCACGCCCTCGAAGGAGTACGTCGCCTGGATGCGCGAGGTCCCCGGGATGAGCCAGGCGGTCGACCGGCTCGGGGCGTACGACGTCACCGACGGCGCCGAGGAGCCCGCGGTGGTCGCCTCGGCGGTCGAGTTCCTGCTCGAGGGGCTGCACCTCGCCCGGCGCATCAACAAGGAGCGCATCGCCGGCGGCGTGGTCTACCACCGATGACCCGGGCCGCTGGCCGATGACCGCCTTCTCGCCGGACCCCGCCGACCTCGGCCCGGGCGCACAGCCGGGGACGCCGCCGTCGGCTGCGTCCGCCCGCCGCGCCGCCGACATCGCGCTGGCCCGCCAGGCGCGGTTCTCGCGCTGGGACGGGAGCCAGCAGGTCGCCGACCTCGACGCCGACGAGATCCTCGACGCGCTGGCCGACGACGTCATGGCCGAGGGCGACCTCGCCGAAGCGCTGCGCCGCCTGATGGACCGCGGCTGGCGGACCGGCGACCCGACGCGCGGCGACCTCGCGGGGTTGCGCGACCTGATGGACCGTCTCGAGCGCCGGCGCGAGGCGATGCTCGAGCGCTATGGGCTCGGCGACGTCCTGGGCGACATCCGCCGCGAGCTCGACGAGATCGTCGCGCAGGAGCGGGCGGGCGTGGAGCGGCGGCTCGATGCCGCCGAGGACGGTCCGCCCGGAGATGGCGACCGCTCGTCCGATCCGGGGAGCGACGCGACGGCCGACCAGGCGACGGCCGATCCCGCCCTGCGCCGGATGCTCCGCGACGTCGCCGCGAAGCGGCTCGACCAGCTCGACGCCCTCCCGGCGGACATCGGCGAGCGGATCGGCGGCCTGCGCGAGTACGACTTCCTCGAGCCGGAGGCGCGCCAGCGCTTCGACGACCTCGTGGCGCGCCTCGGCCAGCAGATGCTCGACCAGTACGTGAGCGGGATGTCGGACGCGATCCGCTCGATGCGCCCCGAGGACCTCGCGGCGAACCGCGAGATGGTCCGCGATCTCAACGACCTCATCCGCCAGCGCATCGGCGGCGCCGACCCGGACGTCTCGGCATTCCTCGCGAAGCACGGCGCGTTCTTCCCGGGCGCCCGGACCTTCGACGACATCATCGAGCAGCTGGCGGCGCGGATGGCCGCCATGCAGTCGCTGCTGCGCTCGATGAGCCCCGAGCAGCGGGCCGAGCTCCAGTCGATGATGGAGGCGCTGCTCCAGGACGACCGCCTGCTGGTCGACCTCGCCGAGCTGGCGTCGAACCTCGACCTCCTCCTCCCGGGCGGACTGGGGGAGCGGCTGCCGTTCAGCGGCGACGAGCCGCTCGGGCTCGCGGGGGCGCTCGCGCGGATCGACCAGCTGGCCGCGATGGACCGCCTCGGCGACGCGCTCTCGGACGTCGAGGGCCCCGACGACCTGGGCCGGCTCGACCGCGACGAGGTCCGCGACCTGCTCGGCGACGACGCCGTCCGCGATCTCGACGCCCTCGATGCGCTCGCCCGCCGGCTCGAGGCGGCCGGCTACCTGACCCGCGACGGGGAGCGGCTCGAGCTCACGCCGCGCGGCAGCCGGCGGATCGGCCAGAAGGTCCTCGACGACCTCTTCGCGCGGCTCCGACGCGACGCGTTCGGCGGCCATCGGGCCGACCGCTCCGGGCGCGGCGGCGAACGCGAGGAGACCACCAAGCCCTACGAGTTCGGCGACCCGTTCCACCTCGACCTGCGCTCGACCCTGAGCAACGCGCTGGCCCGCGAGGAGAACGCGCCCGCGACCCGCCGCGGGCTGGAGGGGGCAGCGGCGCGGGCCGTCCGGCTCCGCCCGCCCGACTTCGAGGTGTACCGCACGGAGGAGCTGACCCGGACGGCGACGGTCCTGCTGGTCGACATGAGCCGCTCCATGCTCCTGCGCGGCTGCTTCCTCGCCGCCAAGAAGGTCGCGGTCGCGCTCGACACCCTCATCCGGACGCAGTACCCACACGATCACCTGACGGTCATCGGCTTCGCCTACTACGCCCGCGAGATCCGCCCGGGTGCCCTCACTGAGCTGACCTGGCACGGCTACGAATACGGCACGAACCTCCAGCACGGCCTGCTCCTGGCCCGTCGGATCCTGGCGCGCGAGGCCGCGGCCAACAAGGAGATCGTGGTGATCACGGACGGCGAGCCGACCGCGCATTTCGAGAACGGGCAGGTCGAGTTCAGCTACCCGCCGACGCGGCGGACGATCAGCGAGACGCTCCGCGAGGTGCAGCGCTGCACGAAGGACGGCATCACCATCAACACGTTCATGCTGGAGCGCTCGCGGGCGCTCGCCGAGTTCGTCGCCCATATGACGCGGCTGAACCGGGGGCGGGCGTTCTACGCCTCGCCGGAGCACCTCGGCGAGTACGTGCTCGTGGATTTCGTGGGTCGCCGGACCCGGCGGGCGTCCTAGCGGGCATCGTCATCTGCCGGGTCGAAGACGCGACCGCGGTCAGTGGGCCGGGCACGGGCCTGGGCCGAGGATGAGGGCATCAACCGACCCGCATCCAGGGATCACGCCCATGTTCGCCTCCGCGCCACTATCCAGCCCGTCGCATCTCGCCGGCACCCGTACGGCCGACTCGGTCGCTCCGGCCGTCGAGACCCTCTCGAGGGTGGACGTGTTCGCGATCGTCGCCGTGGTCGTCGGTATCGCGGCGGTCATCGCCCCATCCGTGGTCATCCCTGCCGTCGTCGTCGTCGCCTTCCTCGTGGTCGCCTGGTTCGGCCTCCAGGGTCTCGGCCAGGCGCTCGAGCCCATCGCCGATGGCCGCGTCCAGGCAGCCTCCGCGGCGACCATGATCAACCTGCGCTACAACCACTGACCTCCGCGCCTCCACGCGCTCCCATCGACCGCCGGCCCGTCCCCCCCGGGCCTGGCGGTCGACCCATGTCCGCGACCGGCGCCGTACCATTGGGGATCTGACCGCCGAACCCAGGAGTCCCCCTCCGATGCCTCACGTCGCGACCTCGCCAGCTGACCTGCTCGACACCCTGCGCGGCACGGCCCATCTCGATGGCGACCGCCTGGTCGTCGACGATGAGGCGGCGTTCCGCGACAGCGCGATCCGCGACCTCGCCTGGACCGCCGCGTTCAGCACGGACGATGCGACCATCGCCGCGGCCCAGTGGCTCGTGTGGGAGGCGAGCCAGGCGCTCGGCGCCCGCTCCGCGAGCATCCAGGGCCTGTACGAGGCGAGGGCCCGCGGCGAGGTCTCGGGGTTCACCGTCCCGGCCATCAACCTCCGGGCGCAGACCTTCGACATGGCCCGGACGGTCTACGAGACGGCGGACGCCGCGGATGTCGGCGCGGTGATCCTCGAGCTGGCCCGAAGCGAGCAGACCTACACGTTCCAGCGCCCCATCGACTACGCCACCGCGGTGCTCGCCGGGGCGGTCGCGGCCGGCTGGCGCGGTCCGGTCTTCATCCAGGGCGATCACTATCAGTTCAACGCCAAGAAGTACGCGGCCGATCCCGAGGCGATGACCGAGGAGATCCGGCGCGCCTGCCGCCTCGCGGTCGACGCCGGATACCGCAACATCGACATCGACTCCTCGACGCTCGTCGACCTGTCCAAGCCGAACACGGACGAGGAGCAGCGCGAGAACTACACCCGTGCGGCCGAGCTCACTGCGCTCATCCGGACCCTCGAGGCCGATGGGGTCACGGTCAGCGTCGGCGGCGAGATCGGCGAAGTCGGGACGCAGAACTCGACCGTCGCGGAGCTGCGCGCGTACCTGGACGGCTACCGGCGCGAGCTCGACGCCCGGGCTCCCGGCGTCGTCGGGATCAGCAAGGTGAGCGTGCAGACCGGCACCTCGCACGGCGGCGTGCCGCTGCCGGGCGGCGGCGTGGCCGAGGTCAAGCTGGACTTCGAGGTCCTGCGCGAGCTCGGCGAGGTCGCCCGCTCCTACGGGTTGTCCGGCGCGGTCCAGCACGGCGCCTCGACCCTGCCCGACGAGCTGTTCCACCACTTCCCGGCGGTGGAGACCGCCGAGATCCACCTGGCGACCGGGTTCCAGAACGCGCTGTATGAGCATCCGGCATTCCCCGAGTCGCTCCACCGCGAGATCGAGGCCTGGTGCTACGCGGACGCGATCGACGAGCGCAAGCCCGGCCAGACCGACCAGCAGTTCGTGTACACCACCCGCAAGAAGGCGATCGGGCCGTTCAAGCGGCAGCTCTGGGAGCTCCCCACGAAGGACGAGATCCTCGCTTCGCAGCGGCGCAAGATCGCCTTCCTCTTCACCGAGCTCGGGGTCAACGGCTCGCACGACATGGTCGGCCGATACGTGACCCCGGTCGAGCTGCACCGGCCGCTGCCTGACGCCCTGCGCGAGGTCGTCGCCGCGGGCTGACGGCCGCTCGCCCGGGTCCCGGCGCATTCGCGTTCGAATCACGGCCGCCCAGGCCCGTCCTACCCACGAAAACCGTCGTTGACGGCCCGGATGGCGGTGCTATCCTCGCGCGCAGGTTTCGACTCGGGCGCGGAGGGCGCCCGTTCCGCGACCGAGTCCGCGCGTCTCGCGTCTCCGCATCCATATCGCTCCAGAGGACAGTCTCGCGCCCGTTCGGCGCGGCGGTAGGAGGGATTGCTCGTGGCGGGACCCGTTTCAGCCCAGGACGTCGCCGCAAAGGACGACGCGCATCTCCAGTCGCTGGGGATCAAACCCGAGCTCAAGCGCAGCCTCGGGTTCATGTCGAACTTCGCCGTAGCGTTCAGCTACATCAGCGTTTCGACCGGCACCTTCACCCTGATCGCCGTCGGGCTGGCGGTCTCCGGCCCGTCCTTCTTCTGGTCCTGGCCGCTGGTCATCCTCGGCCAGACCTTCGTGGCCCTCAACTTCGCCGAGTTGGCGAGCCACTTCCCGGTCGCGGGGTCGATCTACCAGTGGTCCAAGCGCCTGTCGAACAAGACGCTGGGCTGGTTCACGGGGTGGGTCTACTTCTGGGCCGGGGTCCTGACGACGACCGCCGTGGCCATCACGGTGCCGCTCGTGCTGTCGAGCATCTTCGGCACCGACCTGGCCTCCGACTCGCCGATCTCGGTCTTCAACATGGGCGTCTTCCTCGCCCTGATCACGTTGATCACGACGACCGTCATCAACGCGTTCGGCGTGCGCGCCCTGTCGATCATCAACAACCTGGGCGTCGGCGCCGAGATCCTGGGCCTCGTCGTGTTCGCCCTGATCCTTCTGGTGTTCTTCAACCACCAGCCGGTCTCGATCCTCACCGAGACGGCGCCGAACGTGACCTCGACCGGCGGCTTCCCGTCGATCTTCCTCGTCGGCATGTTCATGAGCCTCTTCGTCGTCTACGGGTTCGATACTGCGGGCACGTTCGGCGAGGAGACCCTTGATGCCAGTCGCCAGGCACCGCGCGGCATCCTGTCCGCGATCTGGCTCGCCGGCGCCACCGGCGCGCTGTTCCTGCTGGCGATCATCCTGTCGTTCAAGGACGTCCCGGCCCAGATCCTGAGCGCCCAGCAGTTCGCCTGGGGCGTCGGCGGGGCCAACCCGATCGGCGACACGATCAACGCGAACATGGGCGACCTCGGCAAGGTCTACCTGTTCGTCATCCTGGCCGCCGTGTACGTCTGCACGCTCGCGATCCAGGGGGCGACGACGCGCCTGATGTTCTCGATGGGCCGCGACAAGCGGCTCCCGCTCGGCGGGCTGTGGGGCAACGTCAGCCATCGCTTCCAGACCCCGGCAAATGCCGCGGTCGCGGTGGGCATCCTGGCGGCGATCCCATTCCTGCTGACGAGCTCGCCCGGCGTCCTGGCCATCGCCGCGACCGGCATGATCTACAGCAGCTACTTCCTGTGCAACCTCGGCGTGCTCATGGCGCGCCGCCGGGGCTGGCCGCACCAGGGAGCGTGGTTCAAGCTCGGCAGCTGGGGAACGATCCTCAACATCCTGGCGCTCGTGTGGGGCGGACTGATGATCATCAACTTCGCCCTCTGGCAGACCGACACGTTCGGTGCGCTGGGCACCGCGTCCTATCCGCTGCCGGACGGGTCGGCCGTCGGGCTGCGCGACCTGTCGAACCCGATCCTGGCCTCGACGAAGGTGCTGGGCGTCGACGTGTCGCTGCCGCCCATCCCGGTGTTCGAGCTGATCATGGGCATCGTGCTGATCGTCGGGTTCCTGTACTACCTGCTCGCCGAGCGGGGACGCATCAACGCCGAGAAGGTCGATGCCGACACGGTCACCGGCGAGGCGGTCATCGGCTAGCGCCGCATGACCGACGGACCGTCCCCGGACGAGGAACTCCGCGGCGAGCTGCGCGATGACCTCGTCCGGGCGATGGGCCGCGTGCCGGAACTGTCCGGCCGCGACCTGCACCTGACGCCCCTGTCCGGGGGGATCACCAACCGCAACTTCCTGGTCACCGGCGACGGCACGGCCCAGCGCTGGGTCATCCGCCTTGCCGGCAACGACACCCACCTCCTGGGGATCTCCCGGGAGGTGGAGCATGCCGCGACGGTCGCGGCCGCGGGCGTGGGAGTCGGGCCGGAGGTCACCGCGTTCATCCGGCCGGAGGGCTACCTCGTCACCCGGTTCATCGAGGGCTCGCCGGTCAGCGACGAGGCCGTCCATCGACCCGAGACGCTCCGGCGTGTCGCGGATTCGCTCCGGCGCATCCACGATGGCCCGGCGATCCCGGGCCTCTTCGTCCCGCTCCGGATCGCCGAGGCGTACCGGGCGCTCGCGCTGGCTCGCGGCGTCGCGATCCCGGACGCCTACGACCTCGCGGCGGCCATCGGCCGGCGCATCGACCTCGCCTGCCTCGAGGCGCCGCTCGAGCTCCGGCCGTGCCACAACGACCTGCTCAACGCGAACTTCATCGACGACGGGGCGCGGATCCGGATCGTCGACTGGGAGTACGCAGGCATGGGCGACCCGTTCTTCGACCTGGGCAACTTCAGCATCAACCACGAGCTGACGCCCGACGAGGACGCCCTGCTGCTGGCGGCCTACGACGGCGAGGTCCGGCCGGCCCGCCTGGCCCGGCTGACCCTGATGCGCGTGGTGTCGGATTTCCGCGAGGCGATGTGGGGCGTGCTCCAGCAGGGGATCAGCACCCTCGACGTCGACTTCGTCGCGTACGCCGACGAGCATTTCGACCGCCTGCTGGCGAACGCCAGCAGCCCGGCATTCGAGCGCGCGCTGCGCGAGACGGCCGCCTGAGCGGCCTCAGCGGCAGGCGGCCTGGCCGCCGTCGGTCGCCGTCCCGTCGCTGGGGATGAAGGTCCAGGCGTAGTCCTTCTCGCGCAGGACCAGGCGCAGGACCCCGTGGGCGCCGGCCAGGCGGAACTCGCTGTTCGATGCCGCTGGCCCGAAGCCGCCCAGCGGCGCTCCGCCGGTCCCCACGACGAACTGGCGGATCCCGCCCGCTCGGTCCTCGTGACCAGCCGGATCCTGCGGCGCGAAGCGCTCGTAGTCGCGGTCGTGGGCGTTGACGACGACCTCGGCGTGCGCCTGGTAAAGGGCCGTCCAGAACGGCGCGACCGCGGAGTCTCCGCCCAGGTCCCCGGAGCTGGCCAGCGGCTGGTGCCAGATGGCGAGCGTGCACGTCGCCTTCGATGCCGCCAGGTCCTTCGCCAGCCAGCGCCCCTGGACGCTCTCCGCGGTGCAGCCGCCGACCTTCGCGCAGTCGGAATCGAGGACGACGATGTGCCACCAGCCCAGGTCGTACGAGTACCAGCTGACGCCCTCGGGCGCCGCCGCTGCGCCGAAGTAGCCGAGGTAGCCGGCGAGGTCCCTGGTGGCCCAGTCGCGCTCGCCGGGCGCCGGTCGGGTCCGCGCGAGGTGGCGACCCCAGGTGGGCTGGTAGCAGTCCGCGAACTGCGCCGCGCTCCCGTCCGGCGCGGCGTTGTCGCCGGCCGTGAAGACCGTGCCGGGCAGCTGGTCGAGCAGGCGCGCCGTCGCCTCGTCGTCCTCGGTCGAGCAGTCGGCGATGTCACCGGCGCCGACGAGCACCTGGACGCCGCTGGGCGCCGGGGTCGGGACCGGCGAGCCGCTGGAGCCGGGCGAGCCAGACGTGGTGGGCGAGCCGGACGCCGTCGCCGATCGCGTGGGTCGCGGACTCGCGCTGGACGCCGGCTGCGACGCGCCCGCCGATCGGCTGGCCGCGGCCGAACCGGAGGCACGTGGCGCCGTCGTCAGGAGGGTGCTCGCGCCGAGCAGCAGGAGCAGTGTCGCGACGAAGATGACGGCCCCGCTGCCGACCTGGCGCAGCGTTCCGCCCGAGGAGTCGGGGGTCGGCGGGACCGGTGGCTGGACCGATGGCGTCGGTTCGGGACCCATGCGCCGGTCAGGGTAGCGTGACGGTACGCTGTATGTCGTCCGGGGGTCGGAGGAGGAGACGCGACGCGATGGTCGAACATGCCCGTGCGGTCGTCATCGGCGGCGGCGTCGGCGGCACGTCCATCGCCTACCACCTGACCCAGCTGGGCTGGACCGACGTCGTGCTGGTCGACCGGGCCGAGCTCACGTCCGGCTCGACGTTCCACTCCGCCGGCCTCGTCGGGCAGCTCCGCAGCTCCGTGACGCTCACCCGGATGATGATGTACGGCGCGGAGCTCTACCGCGGGCTGGCCGGCGAGACCGGCACCGATCCGTCGTGGCACGAGGTCGGGTCGCTCCGGCTGGCGTCCACGCCCGAGCGGTTCGAGGAGCTGCGCCGCCAGGCCGGCTGGGCGCGGACCTTCGGGCTGCCGCTCGAGCTGATCACCACCGCCGAGGCGCGCGACCTCTTCCCGCTGATGTCGACCGACGGCGTCCTCGGCGCCGTCTACCTGCCGACGGACGGCTGGCTCGACCCCTCGGGGCTGGCGCAGGCGCTCGCGGCCGGCGCGCGCTCGCGGGGCGCGTCGATCCGGCCGCACACGCGCGTCCGCGCGATCGGGGTCGAGGGCGGCCGCGTGACCGGGGTGACCGTGGAGCACCGCGGTGAGCGCGAGGAGATCCGGGCGGACGTCGTCGTCGACGCGGGCGGGATGTTCGCCGCCGAGATCGGCCGGATGGCCGGCGTGACCGTCCCGATCATCCCGATGGCGCACCAGTACCTGTTCACCGAGCCGATCGCGGGCGTCCACCCCGGCCTGCCGCAGCTGCGCGACCCCGACAACCTCGTCTACTTTCGCGAGGAGGTCGGCGGCCTGTGCATGGGCGGCTACGAGCGCGACCCGGCGCCGTGGGCGCTCGACGGCATCCCGGCCGACTTCAACGGCAAGCTCCTCGCGCCCGACATGGACCGCTTCGGGCCGATCATGGAAGGGGCCATCCGCCGTGTCCCGGCGATGGCCGATGCGGGCGTCAGCCGGGTCATCAACGGCCCCGAGGCGTTCACCCCGGACAACGAGTTCATCCTGGGCGAGTCCGAGGTCCGCGGGTTCTTCGTCGCGGCGGGCTTCTCCGCCCACGGCATCGCGGGCGCCGGCGGCATCGGCCGCCAGATGGCGACCTGGATCGTCGACGGCCAGCCGGAGCTGGACCTCTGGAAGATGGACATCCGCCGGTTCGGGCCGGCCTACCGCTCGCAGGGCTATACGCTGGCCCGCTCGATCGAGAACTACGCGACCTACTACGACATCCACTACCCCAACGAGGAGCGGCAGTCAGGCCGCCCGCTGCGCACCTCGTCGACGTACGAGCTCCTCGCGGACCTCGGGGCGTCGTTCGGTGAGAAGTCCGGCTGGGAGCGTCCGAACTGGTTCGACGCGAACGCCCCGGCGGGGGACGAGTCGCTCCGGCCGCGCGGCTGGGCGGGCCATCACTGGTCGGCCGCGATCGGCGCCGAGGCGCTGGCGACCCGCCGGACGGCCGCGCTCTTCGACGAGTCGTCCTTCGCCAAGCTCGAGGTGTCGGGGCCGGGCGCCGTCGCGTTCCTCGAGCACGTCTGCGCGAACGTCGTCGACCGCCCGGTCGGCGCGATCGTCTACACACAGCTGCTCGACGCCCGGGGCGGCATCCAGGCCGACCTGACCGTGACCCGGATCGGGCCCGAGACGTTCCTGCTCGTGACCGGGACGGCGGTCGGCAACCACGACGCGGGCTGGCTGCGGCAGCACCTCCCCGCCGACGGCTCGGTCGTCGTCCGCGACATCACCGCGGCGCGGGCGTGCCTCGGGCTGTGGGGTCCAGCGGCGCGCGACATCCTCGCGCCGCTGACGGCCGACGACCTCTCGAACGAGGCGTTCCCGTACCTCACCGCGCGCGAGATCAGCGTGGGCTCCGTGCCGGTGCTGGCGATGCGCGTCACCTATGTCGGCGAGCTCGGCTGGGAGCTCTACGCCCCCACCGAGTACGGCCGGGCGCTGTGGACGACGCTGTGGGCGGCCGGGCTGCCGCACGGGATGGTCGCCGGCGGCTACCGCGCCATCGACGCGCTCCGGCTCGAGAAGGGCTACCGCGTCTGGTCGAGCGACATCACCCCCGACGAGACGCCGTTCGAGGCGGGTCTCGGGTTCGCCGTGGCCCTCGACAAGCCCGCCGGGTTCCTCGGGCGCGACGCCCTCGTCGCCGCGCGGGCTGCCGGCCCGCGCAAGCGGCTGCGCTGCCTGGTGCTCGACGACCCGCTCGCCGTCTGCCTGGGCAACGAGCCGGTCCGCCTCCGCGGCGACGTGGTGGGGCGGGTCACCTCGGGCGGCTACGGCTTCGCGGTGGAACGGTCGATCGCGTACGCCTACCTGCCGCCCGACGCCGGGGTCGGGACGCGCGGCGAGGTCGAGGTCTTCGGCGACTGGATCGGGTTCGAGGTGGCGAAGGAGCCCCTGTGGGACCCGACGGGCGAGCGGATCCGCGCGTGAGCGGCCCGCCGTTCGGGGCCGACTGGTCGGCCGGGCTGCGGCGCGGCAGCGACGCCGAGCTGCGCGGCTGGCTCGAGGTCGCCCAGGCGGCCTGTGACGAGGCCGACGGCATCGCCCGCGCCCACTTCCGGCGCGACCTGATCATCGAGACCAAGCCGGACCGCTCGTTCGTGACCCAGGCCGACACGGCGATCGAGACGCGGATCCGCGAGCGGATCCTGGACGCCTTCCCCGACCACGGGCTGGTCGGCGAGGAGTACGGGACCGAGGCCGGCGACGCGTCGGTCCGCTGGTACATCGACCCGATCGACGGCACCCACAACTTCATCCGCGGCGTGCCCCTGTTCGGGACGCTCCTCGCCGTGGAGCGCGACGGCGAGCTGCAGGTCGGCGTCATGTCCGCCCCCGCCCTCGACGAGCGCTGGTGGGCGTGGCGCGCCGGCGGGGCCTGGGCGCGCGACCACGGCGGGGCCGTGCGGCGCGCGTCGGTGTCGCGGGTCACCCGGCTCGGCGACGCCCAGATGCTCTACGGCTCGGGGCGCGACATCGCCCGGTCGGGGCAGGCGCCCGGGCTCGAGGCGCTGCTCGACGAGGTCTGGCGCGAGCGCGGCTTCGGTGACTTCTGGGGCTATGCGCTCGTCGCCGAGGGCGCGGCGGAGGCGATGGTCGAGGTCGGCCTGAAGGCGTGGGACGCCGCGGCTCCGGCGGTCATCGTGGAGGAGGCCGGGGGCCTCGCGACCGACCTCGACGGCCGACGCGCCATCGACACCGGCACGTTCCTCGCATCGAACGGCCTGCTGCACGAGACCATCCGCGAGCGACTGTCGCAGCCATAGGACCGGGCCGCGCTCAACCGTCCGGCGCCGGGCCGTCGTCGTCCGCGTCGCGGGCGCCGGCGATCGCCCGTCCGGCGATCAGCAGGGCGACCGCCAGCAGCCCGAGCCCGATCACCATCTCGCCGGTCCCGACGGAGGCCACGATTGCCAGCACGACGAGGCCGAGGACCACCGCCCCGCGGATCCCGCGCAATGACGCGACGGACCCGCCGAAGTTCGACAGCGAGCCCGGCGTGGGCATCGCCCGGAGGTCGGACAGCCCTGCCCACGACGCGCTGAGCGCCTCGACCGTCCCGGGATCGGCGACGTCCTCCACGACGGCAGCCGTGACCGCCTCCTCGAGGGCGACCGCCGCCGCCACCCGATCCGTGCCGCGCGCCACGGAGACCGCCATGTCGGTGGCGGCCCACGTCCCGGAGTAGCCGCCGGCCGCGTAGGTCCGGGTGATCTGGTCCCGCGCGGCCGCGGTGGCCTCGTCCAGCAGGGCGCCACGGCCCGCCGCGGCAGCGGCCGCCCGGGCGCGGTCGCGCGCGGCGATCCGCGCCTCGTCCGGCGGCGCGATCACGACGACGTCGAGCTGGACGTGCGCCGCCGACTCGAGGATCTCGGCCACCCGGCGTCGAGCGGCGTCCGACCCCGCGTCGTGCGACGCGAGGCCCCCTCGGTCACTCATCCCGCGCGCGTGGTCAGGCTCCCGCCGCGGCCAGGCTCTCGTCGAGGATGGCCAGTGCCTGGTCGACCTCGCCGGCCGTCGTCACGAGCGGCGGGATGATGCGCACGACGTTCACGTAGGTCCCCGCGGTCAGGACGATCAGCTTGCGCGCGAGCGCCTCGGCCTGGATCCGCTTGGTGAGCTCCGGATCCGGCGTCCGCCCGTCGCCGACGCCCGGCTTGACGAGCTCGAGGGCGACCATCAGCCCCAGGCCGCGGGCGTCGCCGATCGACGGGTAGCGGCCGGCCAGGGCGCGGAGGCCGGCGAGGAACTGGTCGCCGCGCTCCCGGGCGTTGGCGACCAGCCCTTCCTCCTCGATGACGTCGAGCGTGGCGTTGGCGGCGGCGCACGAGACGACGTTGCCGCCGTACGTGCCGCCGTGCGTGCCCGGCTTCCAGGCCGTCATGAGCTCGGCCCGTGCCAGGATCCCGGAGAGTGGCAGCCCCGACGCGATCCCCTTGGCCATGACCAGGATGTCGGGCTCGACGTCCCAGTGGCGGACCGCGAACATCTCGCCGGTCCGCCCGAACCCGGTCTGGACCTCGTCGGCGATGAGCAGGATCCCGTGCTGGCGGGTGATCTCGCGGAGGCGCGGCAGGAACCCGGGCGGCGGGACGATGTAGCCGCCCTCGCCGAGGACCGGCTCCAGGATGATGGCCGCGACCCGGTCGGGGTAGATGAACTGGTGGAACGTCAGGTCGAGCTCGGCCTCCCAGTCGCAGGTGCAGGCGTCCGGCGAGTGGGCGCCGCCCGCCGCCCGGTAGCAGTACGGGTAGGCCGTGTGGTAGACGGAGCCCGGCAGCGGCTCGAAGGCCGCCCGGTAGACGTCCTTGGCGGTCGTCAGCGCCATCGTCTGGGCCGTCCGGCCGTGATAGCCGTAGCGGAAGGCCATGATCGCCGGCCGGCCGGTGGCCGCGCGGGCCAGCTTGACCGAGGCCTCGACGGCCTCCGCGCCGGAGTTCGACAGGAACGCCTGCCACGGCCCGCCGGGGAGCAGCCCGCGGAGCCGGTCGTAGAGCCGCAGGCCGGGCTCGTGGTACATGATGTTCTGCTGGCCGTGCAGCAGCTTGGCCGCCTGCGCCTGGACCGCGGCGACCACGCGCGGATGGGCATGGCCGGTGTTCGTGACGCCGATCCCCGACGAGTAGTCGAGGTAGCGCTCGCCGTCCCGGGTGATCAGCCACGAGCCCTCGCCGCGGTCGACGTCCAGGTTGGTGATGCGGCCCCAGACGGGCGGCACCACCGCATGGTCGGGGAGGGGCGTGGATGCCGCGGTGCGCGGCACGGTGTCGACCATGGGGGCCCCCAGGCTAGCGGATCCGGGCGGCTCGTCCCGAGCGGAGCGTGCTCAGCCCGACCAGGCCGACCGCGCCGAGGAAGATGATCGAGCCGATGACGTTGATCTGGACCGGCAGGGCGTTGCGCTGGATCGAGTAGATCCAGATCGGGAACGTGTTCGTGGTGCCCGACACGAAGTTGGTGATGACGAAGTCGTCGATCGAGAGGCTGAACGCCAGCAGCGCGGCGGCCATGACGCCGGGCAGGATCAGCGGGAAGGTGACCTTCCAGAAGGTCGTCACCTCGTTCGCGCCGAGGTCCATCGCCGCCTCCTCGAGGCGGCGGTCGAAGCCCTGGAGGCGGGCCTTCACCGTCACCACCACGAAGCTGATGTTGAACATGATGTGGGCGATCAGGATCGTCGTGAAGCCGGTCGGGTAGAGGGCCGGGACCTTGCCCGCCAGCGGCGGCAGCGCGGTGGCGACGAACAGGGTCAGCAGGCTCGCGCCGAGGACGATCTCCGGGGTCGCCATCGGCAGGAAGATGATCCCGTTGAGCGCGCCGCGCCCGCGGAACTGGTAGCGCGTGAGCGCCAGCCCGATCATCGTCCCGAGGATCGTGGCGAAGATCGGTCGACAGGAGCGCGATCACGAGGCTCGTCCGGACCGCGTCGGGGAGTCCCGGCCAGTCGAACGGATGCAGCCAGCCCTGCAGCGAGAAGTGGTTCCAGATGTAGTTGAACTTCCCCTCGGGCTCGTTGAACGAGAAGATGATCATCACGGCGATCGGGATCATCAGGTAGATGATCGCCAGGACCGTGAACCCGGGCAGCAGCTTGGGCTGGACGCGCTGCCAGAGCGACCCCTTGGGCGGGGCCGTCGAGATCGCGCCGCTGGACGCTTCGACCGTCGCCATCAGCCGGTCAGCTGCTCGGTGCCGAGGGCACGTGCGTACACGGCCACGGCGATGAGGATCCCGGCCATCAGGATGAACGACAGCGCCGAGCCGACCGGGTAGTCGTTCTGGACCAGCAGCCGGTTCTGGATGACGTTGCCGATCATCCGCGTGCCCGGGTTGCCGAGCAGCTCGGCGTTGATGTAGTCGCCCATCGCCGGGATGAACGTCAGCAGCGAGCCGGCGAAGACGCCGGGCAGGGCGAGCGGGAACGTCACGCGGCGGAACGCGGCGGCCCGGTTCGCATAGAGGTCCTCGGCCGCCTCGATCAGGCGGTAGTCGATCTTCTCGAGGGCGACGTACAGCGGCAGGATCATGAACGGCAGGAAGTTGTAGGTGATCCCCATGACCTGCGCGATGGGCGTCCCGAGCAGGCTGAACGCGCCCGGGATGATGCTGAGGGTGTGCTTGAGCGGCCCGAGGACCGGTCCCTCGTCACCGAGCAGGATCTTCCAGCTGATGGTGCGGATCAGGAAGCTGGTGAAGAACGGGGCGATGACCAGGAACAGGATCAGGTTCTTGTAGCGGCCGCCGCGGAACGCGATGGTGTAGGCCACCGGGAACCCGATCAGGAGGCACAGGATCG
Organism: uncultured Chloroflexia bacterium; assembly: GCA_963813335.1. Taxonomy (GTDB): domain Bacteria; phylum Chloroflexota; class Limnocylindria; order Limnocylindrales; family CSP1-4; genus SPCO01. The sequence goes on along the minus strand of CAWEYL010000001.1, from coordinate 1,050,706 downwards.
TCGCGACCCCGCCGTACAGGATCGAGTTGAGGAACTGCTTCCCGAAGGTCTCGAGGCCCTCGCGGTAGGCATCGAGCGTCCAGGTGATCTTGAACCCTTCCTCGACCGACCCGGTCGAGATCGAGTACGTGAACATCTGGATCGCGGGGATGACGAAGAAGACGAACAGGAAGAGCAGCCCCGGCGCCAGCAGGATGTACGGCAGCGCCTTGGCCAGTCGGCCGCGCCAGCCGGGTCCGGTGGGGGCCTTGGCGGTCGTCGTCGCGGTCATGCGGTCAGCGGGCCTCGATCACGTGCCGGACAGGTTCGCGTAGAGCGCGTTGAGCACGTCCTCGATCTCCGGGGACAGGAACTGGAAGTTCTGCTGCTTCGCGACCACCTCCGGCGGCGGGAACAGCAGCGGATTGGTCGACGCGCCCGGGTCGAGGGCCTCGATGGCCGCCTCGATGCCGGCCACCGGCGAGACGTAGTAGACGTAGTCGGCGATCTGGGCGGCGACCTGGATGTCGTACACGAAGTTCATCATCAGCTCGGCCGTGTACTTGTTCGCCGCGCCCTTCGGGATGAGCATATTGTCAGTCCAGAGCATGGTGCCTTCCTCGGGGAAGGCGAAGCGGTCGTCCTTGGTTCCCGACGACGCGAGGTCGCCCGACCAGACGAACGCCGCCCAGGCCTTCTTCTGGGCGAAGTCCTGGAGGTACTCGTTGCCCTGGAAGCGGAGGCCACCGTCGACCAGCGGCTGGATGTCGTCGTGGACCGCCTGGAGGTCCGCCGCGGTGACCGTGGCCGGGATCGGCCTTGAGGCCGAGCTTGAGCAATCCGAGCCCGAACGTGTCGCGGGCCTCGCTGAGGAAGCTCATCTTGTCGGCCGGGATGCTCCACAGGTCGGCGATCTTCTTCGGCTCCGGGATCTTGTTGTCGGTGAGCGTCTTGAGGTTGTAGCCGATCCCGGTCATGCCCGACTGCCACGGGTAGTGGAAATCGTTGGTCGGGTCCCACGCCACGTTCCTCATCGGCTCGCGCAGGTTGGCGACGCAGTTGGGGACATTGGCCTGGAGGATCTGCTCGCACCACGACTTCGAGATGAGCTTGCCGGCCATCCAGTCGGTCAGGACCATCAGGTCCCAGCCGGTCGCGAGGCCGCCGACGAGTGCCGGCGTGATGGTCTGGACGAAACTGCGTTGTCGCCGATCTTCTCCTCGTAGTCGACCTCGACGCCGTACTTCTTGGTGAAGTCGACGAGGGTCTGCGAGGAGCCCGGCGGGAGCACGCCGGTCGCCGCGTCCGCCTCGGTCGCCTGGTCGATGTAGGCCGGCCAGTTCGCGAACTTGAGCGGGCCGGTCGCCACCTGGTTCGGTGGCGGCGTGACGGGCCCGGCGCTGGCCGATGGCCCGACCGACGGGAGCGGCGTCGGCGACGGGGCGCTCGACGGCGACGCGGAGGCCGCGGCCGTCCCGCCGCTGTTCGAGTTGGCCAGGAACGCCACCAGGCCGACGGCACCCACGGCGAGCGCGCCGCCGACGATGAAGCGGCGCCGCGAGACGACCGGGGGAGGCGGCGGCGGGGCCGCGACGAGCAGCGCGCCGTCCTCGTCCGTGTCGCTCGGCGGGGGAGCCGCCCCCTCGACGGCGAAGGTGTGGTCCGGCAGCCAAGTGAGGCGGACGTCCTCGCCCGGGCGCCACAGCTCGGCGCGGGTCGCGCGCTCGACGTTCTGCTCGTAGACCGTGACCGAGCTGTGGCCGCGGGTATCGACGATGTAGCTGGTCGACACGCCGAGGTACGAGACGTCGCGGATCACGCCGACCAGCTGGTTCACGCCGTCGGGGACCGGATCGGTCAGCTCGGAGAGCTTGATCTTCTCGGGGCGGACGCCGACCTCGAAGCCGTCGAAGCCCTCGACGAGCGCGCTCGGCACGCGGATCGGCGTGTCGTCCGCCATGCGCGCGATGGTGTAGCCGTCGGCCGTGCCGGCGGCCTTGGCGGGGAGCAGGTTGCTGACCCCGAGGAAGCCCGCGACGAACCGCGTCCGGGGCTTCTCGTAGAGGCTTGCGGGATCGGCGAGCTGCTCGTAGCGGCCGTGGTTCATCACCGCGATGCGATCGGACATCGTCATCGCTTCTTCCTGGTCGTGGGTCACGAAGATGAAGGTGATGCCGACTTCCTGCTGGATCCGCTTGAGCTCCACCTGCATCTGCTTGCGCAGCTTGAGGTCGAGGGCACCGAGCGGCTCGTCGAGGAGCAGCACCGACGGGCGGTTGATGAGGGCCCGCGCGAGCGCGACGCGCTGGGCCTGCCCGCCGGAGACCTGGTTGGGCTTGCGGTACTCGAAGCCGGGCAGCTCGACGAGCTTGAGCATCTCGGTGACGCGGCTGCGCACCTCGTCGTCCTTGGCCCCGCTGCGGCGGAGCCCGAACGCCACGTTCTCGTAGACGTTGAGGTGCGGGAACAGGGCGTAGTTCTGGAAGACGGTGTTCACGTGGCGCTTGTACGGCGGCAGCCACGTCACGTCCTGGCCCTTGAGCTCGATGAGCCCGGAGGTCGGCGCCTCGAAGCCGCCGATCATCCGAAGGGTGGTGGTCTTTCCGCATCCGGATGGTCCCAGCAGGCTGAAGAACTCGCCGGTCTGGACCTCCAGGTTGATGTGGTCCACGGCCACGGCATCGCCGTAGCGCTTGACCACGTCCACGAGCCTGACGTCGACGGCGGGCACGTTCGTTGGTACTCCTGCAGGCAGTACGTGAAGGATGCCGCGGACGGGGGGAACCCGGGGTCGCGCGTCCCACCCAACGCGACCACGGTCGGCCTGCCGGCACGGCCCGGATGCGGGCGAGGATATGGGTCGCACGTTCTTGGTGTCAAGGCGACGGGACTCGTGACCGTCGGGGACGGAACGTGCGAGATTCGCACGCTCCGAGCCCCCGAACGTGCTGGGTTCGAAGGATCGCGTGCCCATCTCGGAACGGCTCCCGCGATCGGCGTGTGACACGCACCGTCCGGCCCCCGAGCGACCGCCGGGGCGGCCGGATGCAGCCTTCCTCCGTTCGTCGGTTCACGGCCCTGGCCAGTCGACGACCGAGTGATCGTTCCTTCGTCGTTTGGCGAGCTGTGTGACCGACGTGGAGCGCACGCCGGGGCCGTCGCACCGGTCGGGTTCGGGTTCAGAGGATGACGAGCGCGTCGCCTGCTGGATCGCGGCCCTCGGCCAGTGCCTTCAGGCACGCCCGGGTGGAGATCGGGAACCGCTCGAGGAACTGCGGATACGCTTCGAGCACCTGCCGGTTGTGCCTCGTGTCGGCGACGAGCAGGATGACGTGGGTCGTTCCGAGGTCACGCTGCTTCGTCGTCGACCGCCGATCGAGCGCCTGGAGGTCCCCGAGGCGAGTCTCAGCCTCGACCATCGCGTCGAAATCGGCGCCGCGGATGACGACGTCGGCGGCCCGAAGGTCGCCGGGGATCGGGATCGCGACCTCCGTCCGCCAGGTCAACGCGGGCGCCACTCGGCTTCGGAGTCTCGCGATCAGGGCAAGGTGACCGGCGTCACGAACCGGGGTACCTGTCGGGAACATGGAAACGCGAAGGTCCATGCCCAGCGCTGCGGCGATCCGAACGAGCATCCCGACGCGAACCGACAGCTGCTCGCCCCGCTCGATCCGACCGATCGTCGCGTGAGACCGCCCGACGATCCGGCCAAGCGAGCGCTGACTGAGGCCCGCCGTCACTCGACCGATGCGGAGCTCCTCGCCGACCCGGCGAACCTGTTCGCGTGCCGTGCGATCCGCTCGCGCTCTCGTCGATTCCCGGACACCCATGGCTCGAGTGTGCAAGGTGCCGATCACCGCCCGCTTACTCGAGACGGCCCCACCTCGATGAGCGCCGCGCACGGAACACCACCCCAACCATCCAACGGGTGAACCCGGATCGGATGGCCTCGTCGGACCGTTCCCGCGTCGGCCGGTCCGGGGCACGCTCCATTCGACGTCTTATGTCGCGGCCGGAGCCGGATGGTGCTCCCCGTGTCCCAAAGTCGCGGCCCCGGAGCTTGCGCCTGCGCGACCCGCCCGGAACCGCTCCGACCGCGGGAGCGCGGGGCGCGGTACGATACTGACGCAGCGCCCGTCAGAACCTCGTCCGAAGGGATCCAGACCGCCCATGCCCGACCTGACCGAGACCGCCGTCATCGACGCCCTGCGCGCCGTCCAGGAGCCCGAGCTCGGACGCGACATCGTCACCCTCGAGATGGTCAAGGACATCGTGATCGACGATGCGGCCGTTGCCTTCACGATCGAACTGACGACGCCGGCCTGCCCCCTCAAGGACGAGATCGAGGGGAACGCCCGCGCCGTCCTCGGGGCGATCGGGGCGGAGCGCATCGACATCACGTGGGGCGCGATGGTCCGGCGGGCCAGCCCGCGCCAGGCCGAGCAGCTGCTGCCCGGGGTCAAGAACGTGATCGCGGTGGCCTCAGGCAAGGGCGGCGTCGGCAAGAGCACCATCAGCGTCAACCTGGCCGTCGCGCTCGCCCAGGCGGGCGCGAGCGTCGGGCTCCTCGATGCGGACATCACCGGTCCCAACATCCCGATGATGCTCGGCGTCTCCGGCCAGCCGAAGGCCACCGCGGACAACAAGATCGAGCCGATGGAGCGCCACGGCGTCAAGGTCATCTCGATCCAGTTCTTCGTCCCGGAGGGCCAGCCCATCGTGTGGCGCGGGCCGCTCGTCGGCGGGGCGATCCAGCAGTTCCTGCGCGACGTCGACTGGGGTGAGCTCGACTACCTCGTCATCGACCTGCCGCCCGGCACCTCCGACGCCCAGCTGACCCTGGCCCAGGCGGTCCCGATCTCGGGCGCGGTGCTCGTCACGACGCCGCAGGAGGTCGCGCTCTCCGACGTGGCCAAGGCGCTCGCCATGTTCAAGCGGATGAGCGTGCCGATCCTCGGGCTCGTCGAGAACATGACCGCCTTCGTGTGCCCGCACTGCGGGGAGCTGACGGAGATCTTCGGCCGCGGCGGCGGCGAGCGGTTCGCGGCCGAGAACGGCCTCGACTTCCTCGGCGCGGTCCCCCTCGACGTGACGGTCCGCCAGGGCGGCGATGTCGGCGTGCCGGCCGTGGCCCAGCGCGAACCGGGTCCGGCGGCCCGGGCGCTCACCGCGGTGGCCGGCGCGGTCGCGGCGCGGATGAGCGTGCGCGCCGCGCAGGCGGCCTCCCAGCCGATCCTGACCGTCTCCTGAGGACGCGTCCGGACGGGCGTCCGGCAGCGCGTCCCCGCTAGACTTCCCCTCGAGCGCGCGAAAGAAGGAGCACCAAGCGGTGCGATGTGGCACGTGCGGCGCCCCGCTGGCGGCCGACGCCCTGAGCTGCGCGCGTTGCGGGACCTCCTTCGATGCGGCCGCGGCGCGGCATGGGCCGACCGGCATCGGCGAGCCCGGCGACCGGCGGATCGTGACCGCGCTCTTCGCCGACCTGGTCGACTACGTGCGGATGGTGGCCGAGCACGACCCCGAGGTCGTCCGCCAGCGCGTCCGCACCGCGCTCGTCGCGATGGCCGACGCGATCGAGGCGTACGGCGGGACCCGCGAGAAGTTCATCGGCGACGCGGTCTTCGCCGTGTTCGGCTGGCCGCGCGCGCACGACGACGACGCGGTCCGCGCGACGCTCGCGGCGCTCGCCATCCGGCACGTGCTGCGCGGGGTGGAGTCCGGCGGCGAGCCGCTCGAGGTCCGCATCGGGATCGCGACCGGGGAGGTGGTCACGACCGCGCGCGACGGGAGCGGGACCGACGACCTCGCCCTGACCGGGTCCGCCATCACGACCGCCGCGCGGATCCAGTCGCTGGCCCGGCGTGGCGAGATCCTCCTCGATACGGCCACGCTCGAGGCGGCCCGCGGGCGGCTGCGCGTCGCCGACCGCGGATCGGTGGTCCTGCGCGGCCAGTCCGAGCCGGTCGGGATCCACGTGCTCGAGGCGGGACCGTCGTTCGGCGGCCCCGCCACCTACCGGATGCCCGTGACTGGCCCGCTGGTCGGTCGTGACGCCGACCTCGGGCGGCTGCGCGCGCTGCTGGACCGGTGCCGCGCCGGCGGCGCCGGCGGCGCGATCCTGCTCGTGGGCGAGGCGGGCATCGGCAAGACCCGGCTCCTCGCGGAGCTCGAGGACGACGCCCGGGCGCGCGGCCTCGCCTGGACCTGGACGGAGAACACCTCGTACGGCCAGGCCGAGCCGTACCGGTTCGCGCGCGTCTTCGCCCAGGCCGTCGCCGACGAGCACGGGATGGACTCCGGGGCCTTTGCGCGGACGATGCTGTTCACGCCGGACCTCGAGCCCGCCCTGGTCAGCCGCTACGGCGGCGCGATCGCCGCGATCGCACGTGACGCGGCGTTCTCGGGCTGGGAGGCGGAGGCGCCGGACGTGCCCGCCGACCAGGCGGCCGTCACCGCCACGCTGATCGAGGTGGCGGGCCGCTACATCGATCGCATCATCGAGACGGCCGGGCCGCGGGTGATCGTCATCGACGATCTCCACTGGATGGACCCGTCGAGCGCCGGCATGGTCGAGGTCCTCGTCGAGCGGGCGGCGCGGGCGCCGATCGTGGTGCTCGCCGGGATGCGGCCCGGGCAGGCGCCGGCGTGGGCGTCATGGCCCGGCGTCGAGCGGCTGGACCTCGGCGGGCTCGCGATGCCCGAGACGGCGCAGCTGGCCACGCAGGTCGCGCGCGCCGCCCTCGATGCCGACGATGCGCGGCGCATCCACGACCGGACCGCGGGCAATCCGCTGTTCGTGACCGAGACCGTGCGGGCCTTCCTGCAGGACGGGACCCTGGCCTGGGACGGCGGCCGCGTGACGCTGGCGGACGCCCCGCTGGTCGGCCTGCCGGTGACGTTGCGTGCGGTGCTCGGGGCCCGGATCGACGCCCTGCCCGACGACGCCCGCGAGGCGCTTGGTGTCGCCGCCGTGGTCGGGTCGCGGTTCACCACGGACCGCCTCGGCTGAGCTGATGGGCGCCGCCCCGTCGGACGTCGCGCTCGACCGGCTGCTCGAGGCCGGGCTGATCGTCCCCACCGACGACGGGGCGTGGCGGTTCGCCCACCCGCTGATCCACGACGCCGCCTACGCGGGCCTCCTGGCCAGTCGCCGGCGGGTGCTCCACGCGCGGCTGGCGGACCGCCTCGAGGCCGCCGCGGACCCGATGCTGGTCAGCCTGATCGCGGTCCATCGCGCCGCGTCGGGCGATGCCGACCGGGCGATCCCGCTGCTCGAGGCGGCGGCGGCTGCGGCCCTGGGCGTCGGTGCGCCGGCGGAGGCGGCGGCCTTCTGGCGGACCGCGGCCGGCCTGGCCACCGACGACGCCGCGGACGACTACCGGTCGCGGGCCGACGCCGCGCTCGAGGCGGCCCGCGGGTCGTAGGCACCTGCCGGCAGCGACGCGCCGGTGCCATCGCCGCCGGCCGTGCCGATCGTGATCGTCAGCCCCGCGACGGCTGGCCGGATCTGCGGTCCGACCGCATCGCACAGCCCCTGCAGCTCGGCACGGCGACCCGGGGCGTAGTGGACGAGCAGGGTCGAGCGCGCCTCGCTCCGGACGGCCATGTCGATCGCCTCCTCGGCGGTGAGATGGCCGCGCTCGGGGTCGTCGTGGCTGGGCAGGCGCAGCCCGGCCTCGATCATGAGCAGGTCCACGCCGCGCATCGCCTCGACCACGGCATCGCTGGGCCCGGTGTCGCCGGTATACCCCAGGCGGCGCCCGTCGGGCGTCTCCACGATCACCCCCCAGGCCGGCACGTAGTGGCGACCGCGGACGAAGCGGATCGTGAACGGGCCGATGCGCAGCGGCTCGTCGGGCCGGTACTCGCGGGCGTCGAACGCGGCGTCGAAGAACCCGGGCCGCTCGGAGACCGCGGTCGCGAGCGCGTCGAGCCGGTCGCGTCCGCCCGGCGGCAGGTGGAGGGCCAGCGGCTCCAGGGCGGCCTCGCCCCACGGGAACAGGTAGCGCAGGCCGACGAGGTCCAGGTAGTGGTCGGCGTGCATGTGCCCGACCACGACGGCCGACAGATGGGTCGGGTCCATCAGGCGCTGGAGGCGGCGGACGACGCCCTGGCCGACGTCCAGCAGCACGGTCGTGGTGTCCCACTCCAGCAGGAATCCGGCCGCGGGCCACGCCTCGTGGGGCGGGGCCGAGCTGCAGCCGAGCACGGTGAGGCGGAAGCCGCCGGTCTGGTTCGGGCTCATCGGGGCCATCCTACGGGCGTCTCGAGGCGCCCGCGCGACGGCCGCGCGACCGATGCCGTGTCGGCGGGCGGACAGGAGCCCGCTTGCTAGGATGGGTGCGATGCTCCGCCCGCCGCCCATCGTCGACTCGCTGTCGACGATCCCGTTCTTCGCCGGCCTCGACCCCGACGCGCTCGCGCGGGTCGCCGCGGGCACGCGCGCCCGTCGTTTTCGGCGGGGCGAGGTCATCTTCCATGTCGGGGACCCGGGCGACGCCCTGTTCATCATCGTCAGCGGCGAGGTCAAGATCTCGCTCCCGTCCGAGGGCGGCGACGAGGCCATCCTCGTCCGGCTGGCCCGCGGCGATGTCTTCGGGGAGCTGGCCCTCCTCGACGGCGCCCCCCGCTCGGCGACGGTCACGGCCCTGACGGCGGTGGAGACCGTCGTCCTGCCGCGCGATCGGTTCCGCGAGCTCATCGCCAACGAGCCCATCGTCCGCGATGCACTGCTGGCGTCGCTGGCCGCGGAGCTCCGGCGGCTGACGACCCATGTCGAGGAGCTGCACTTCCTCGACATCACCGGGCGGCTGGCGGCGTGCCTGGCGCGGCTGGCGACGGACGGCGGCACCCCGCTGCCGGACGGCGCCGTCCAGCTGAAGACATCGCTCACCCAGGGCGATCTCGCCTCGATGGTCGGGAGCACCCGCCAGAGCGTCAACAAGCTGCTGCGCCAGTTCACGGATGACGGCTATCTCCGCCTGGAGCGCGACGCGATCGTGGTGACCGACCTCGAGGGTCTGGCCCGGGCCTCGCGCCGCTAGGCGCCCGGCTGGTCGCCCGCCTCGGGCGCCCGCAGCACCTCGAGCAGGATGGCGGCGCCCGCCAGGGCCGCGCGGCTGCGCCCGTTCGCGCCGTCGAGGAAGACCAGCCGGCGCCGTCGACGGGTCCCGCCCGGGGTCACGACCGTGACCGAGACCGCGGTGTCGCCGCGCCGCGGCGTCACCCGCATGGCCAGGCCCACCTCGCTGCCGCCGAGCGCCATCGCGCGGCGGGCGTACGGCTCGAGGTCGTTCGGTCCGGCCGCATCGGCCGCCTCGTCCTCGTGGTCGTCCGGACTCGGGCGACCGTGCGCCAGGGCGCCGGGCGTCTCGGGTGCCAGGGCCTCGCTGAAGCGCAGCCACGGGACGTCGCCGAGCAGCGCCGCGAGCTGGCCGGCCGACCCGATCTCGACGATCGACAGGCTCCAGCCGAGCTCCCCGAGCCGTTCCCCGAGGGCCGCGGGCCACGACACGTCCCCGGTCGCCCAGACGAACTCGCCCGCGGCCTCGAGGACCTCGCGCGCGGCTGCCTCCACGTGCGCTGCCGCAGTCGCGGTCTCGTCGCCGACAGCGGAGATGCGGACGTCCACCGCGTCCGCCCGGGCGTAGGTGGCCACCTCGGGGTTGGGTCGGCGCAGCAGCGCGTCGCCGAGACGGTCCGCCAGCTGCGACTCGCCGATGCCGGTGAGCCGGTAGGTCCGGACGGCCACGTCGGTGCCCAGCCCGATCCGCTCGAGGCGGGGAAGGACCTCGTCCGCGAGCATGGGCCGCATCTCGCGCGGCGGGCCGGGCAGCGCCACGACGACCGGTCCCTCGCCGCGCCGCGCGAACCAGCCCGGGGCGGTGCCGTTGGGGTTGGGCAGCGCCTCGGCGGACGGGATCAGCCAGGCCTGCTTGAGGTTGAGCTCCGGGAACGGCTGCCCGCGCCGCCGCCACAGCTCGCGCAGCCATGCCTCGATCGCCGGCGTCCACGACCGGCGTCTCGCCGAACGCGGCGGCGATGGACTCGCGCGTCAGGTCGTCGGGGGTCGGCCCGAGCCCGCCGGTCGTGACGACCAGGTCGGTCCGCGCCATCGCCGAGCGGATCGCGTCGGTCACCGTGTCGAGTCGATCAGGCAACGCCGTGATCCGCTCGACGCGGACCCCGCGGGCCGTCAGCGCCCGGGCGATCTCGCTGGCGTTCGTGTCCCGGGTCTCGCCGACCGTCAGCTCCGAGCCGACGCTCAGGAGCTCGGCGGTGCGGAGGCGCGGTCCGGACGCGGAGGGGTGGGCAGCGTCGCGCATTTCGGGCCGAGCGTACCGCGGCGACCGGGCCACCGTGCACGTCCGGACGCCGGCTGCCCGCTGCTATCATCGGTCCGACCCCAGCGATCCCCAGCGCCAGCCGCCCACTCCCGGGAGCAGCACCCTGGACGAGCCGACCACACCACCGTCATCCGACGAGCCGGAGCCGCCGCCGCCCCCGAAGGAGCCGCTGCCCCCGGCGCCGCCGCCACCCCCGAAGGAGCCGCCGCCCCCACCCCCGAAGGCGCCGCCGCCCCCCAAGCCGCCCAAGCCGCCGCCCCCGCCGGGGTTCCGCGCCCAGATCGGGGCCACGCGCGAAGCGGCCTACCGGCTGGTCATGGCCCACGTCGAGCTGGCGAAGGCCGAGGCGACCGCGATCGGCGGCCAGATCGCCCAGGTCGCGGCGCTCGGCGCGGCCGCCCTGGCGCTGGTCATCGCGGCGGTCAGCATCGTCATCCTCGGCTCGGCGCTGTTCCTCGGGGAGTGGGTCCTCGGCTCGATGGGCTGGGGCGTGCTCCACGGGTCCCTGGCGTTCATCGCGGTCGCGATGGTCTGCATCTTCATCGCCGTCGGCGTCTCGGCAGGTCGGATCGTGCGCGCCCTGGCGCTCGGCGCGGCCATCGGGATCCTCGTCGGCGCCATCCTCTTCCTGAACCTGCCCAATTGGGCCTACAAGACCATCGGCGACAGCCTCCTGCCGGGGGTCGATCCGGGTGTCCGCCCGCTCGTCGTCGGCATCATCGTCGTCGGCCTGATCGGCCTCGTCGTCGGGATCGTCGCCGCCTGGCGGGCGAAGTCGTCGTACCCGGCGACGGCGTTCGGTGGGCTGCTCGTCGGCGTCGCGCTCGGCGCGTTCACGGCGATCACCTTCGGGCCGCAGCCCGCGGCCGGTGTCGGGATCGCCGTCGGGTACATCGGCTGGATGGCGTTCATGGGCATGGACCTGGCGCGCACCGGCATCGACGTCGAGGCGCTCAAGGCCCGCTTCACCCCGACCCAGACCATCGAGACCAGCAAGGAGACCCTCGAGTGGCTACAGAAACGGATGCCGCCCGGGATCGGGTGATCGCCGCACGGGCCGACCTGGGCGCCCAGGTCGACATCCTCGGGGCGTCGACCCGGAGCGCCCTGGACTTCCCGGCCAAGATCAAGCGCAGCCCGGCCAAGGCCGCCGCCGTCGCCGGCGGGGTCGGCTTCCTCGCGCTCAAGGGGCCGCAGCGGCTCTTCGGGGCGGCCAAACGGACCATCCGGGGCAAGCCCGCGCCGCTGCCCAAGTCCATGCTCCCCGACGAGATCGAGGCGACGCTCCGGGCGCTCGGGTCGGACGGTGACAAGGTCCGCGGCGCCCTCGAGCGCGACTTCGCGGCCTACGCCCAGAAGTCGGCCAAGGCGAACGCGAGCCAGCGGCGGGCCGTGCTGCTGTCGATGGCGACGCCCTTCGCCGCGCGGGCCGCGAAGACCGCGGCGGACGCGCTGTTCCGGCCGGACGCCGGGACCATGGCCGAACGGATGGCCGAGATCCGCGAGCGGGCCGAGCAGGAGATCGCCAAGGCGCGCGACGCATCGGCGAAGGCCAAGGCGGCGGACGACGAGGCGACGAGCGCGGGCGCCTGAGGGCGGTACACTCCGCCCGGGCGAGTGGCGGAATGGCAGACGCGCCGGCCTTAGGAGCCGGTGCCGCGTAAGCGGCGTGGAGGTTCGACCCCTCTCTCGCCTACCACCGGTCCGCCGCTGACCGCGCCTTCCGGCCCTGACCGGCATCGCCGCCTATACTTCCCCGCGATGCAGATCACGACCACGCCCGCCCCCAAGTCGACCATCGAGCTCGAGATCGAGCTGCCCCCGGAGCGCCTGGACAAGGCGATCCAGCATGCCGTGCAGCACCTCTCGCGCCGGACCCGTGTCCCCGGCTTCCGCCCGGGCAAGGCCCCCCGGCAGGTCCTCGAGCGCGCGCTCGGGCCGGGCGCCGTCCTCGACGACGCGGTCGAGCACCTCGTCCAGGACGCCTACCGCGAGGCGCTGGTCGAGAAGGAGATCCTCCCGCTGACCAACGCCGACGTCGAGGTCGTGCAGGCCGAGGAGGGCAAGCCGCTCGTCTTCAAGGCCACGGTCCAGGTCCGCCCGGAGGTCCACCTCGGCGACTACCGGAACTTCAACTTCGGGCCGGAGATCGAGACCATCGACGACGCCCGCGTCAGCCAGGTCATCGACGAGCTGCGCGACCAGAACGCGACCCTGGCGGCCGTCGAGGAGCGCGGCGCCAAGGACGGCGACTACGCCGTCATCGGGTTCGTCGGCACCCGCGACGGCACCCCGTTCGAGGGCGGCACCTCGGAGCGCATGCCGCTGATCCTCGGGCAGGAACGCCTGATCCCGGGCTTCGAGACCCACCTCGTCGGGCTGGAGCCGGGTGGCTCCACCGAGTTCGACATCACCTTCCCCGAGGACTACGGCGAGCCGGAGCTGGCCGGTGCGACCGTCCACTTCGCGGTCGAGCTCAAGGAGCTGCGCGAGAAGATCCTGCCGGAGCTCGACGACGAGTTCGTCCACCAGATGGGCGACTTCGCGGACCTCGCCGCGCTGCGGGCCGACATCCAGACGCGGCTCGAGGGGAACGCGCTCGACCGGGCGCGCCACGAGTTCGCCGACAAGATCATCGAATACGCGGTCGCCAACGCGACCCTCGAGCTGCCCGACGTGCTCGTCGACCAGGAGGTCGAGGTCATGCACGACGAGTTCCGCGCCTCGATCGCCCGGCAGGGCATCACCGAGGAGGCGTATCTCAAGGTCATGGACAAGACCGACGCCGACCTCCACGCGGACTTCCGGCCCGCCTCGGAGAAGCGCGTCAAGACCCTGCTGGTGCTCTCGCAGGTCGCCGAGGCCGAGGATGTCGAGGTCCCCGAGGCCGACATCGAGGCCGAGGTGCAGCGCGGCCGGCTCCGCTACGCGAGCGACCCCAAGCTGGTCGACTACTTCGACTCCGAGCGCGGCCGGAGCTACATCCGCAGCACCATGCGGCGCAGCCGCGTCGTCGAAGGGCTGATCGACGGCTGGCTGGCCGCCCATCCGGAGCACCCGCCGCTCCCGCACCTCGAGGACCAGGCATCGTCGGCGACCGAGGGCGCCCAGGCCGAGGCGGTCGCCTCGATCGGCGCGACCGATCCCGGATCCATCCTGACCGACGAGCCGGCGCCCGCCGGCTGACCGCCCACCATCACCGTCCAGTCCCCGACCCAAGGCAACGGAGAGGCCCAGATGCTCGTCCCGATGGTCATCGAATCGTCCAGCCGAGGCGAACGCGCCTACGACATCTACTCGCGCCTGCTGCGCGAGCGGATCATCTTCCTGGGCGACGCGATCGAGGATCACCTCGCCAACCTGGTGATCGCGCAGCTGCTCTTCCTCGAGTCGGAGGACCCGGAGAAGGACATCAGCCTGTACATCAACTCGCCCGGTGGCCAGGTGACGTCCGGTCTCGCGATCTACGACACCATGCAGTACCTGCGGGCCCCGGTCAGCACCATCTGCATCGGGCTGGCGGCGTCGATGGCGGCGGTCCTGCTCGCGGCCGGCGCCCCGGGCAAGCGCTATGCGCTCCCGAACAGCCGGATCATGATCCACCAGGGCTCCGGCGGCTTCCGCGGCAACGCCCCGGACGCCGTGATCCAGATGAAGGAATGGGAGCACCTGGTGCACGCGAACCACGAGATCCTGGCCCGCCACACGGGCCAGCCGCTCGAAAAGGTGATCAAGGACACCGACCGGGACTACTTCATGGCTCCCGGTGAGGCCAAGGACTATGGCATCATCGATGCGGTCTACGCGGCGGAGAGCAGCTCCCTGATCGCGCAGGCCCACGACGCCGGGCTCGCCGGCGGTGAAGGATCGAAGGTCACGGACGCCACGACAGTGGACGAGCCGCAACCGAAGAAGTCGAAGGAATAAGGGCGGTACAGGGCACGTGACGACGAGCAGCAGCACCAAGGGGCCCAAGGTCCCGTACCGGTGCTCCTTCTGCGGCAAGAGCCAGGAACAGGTCCGCAAGCTCATCGCGGGGCAGGGCGTCTACATCTGCGACGAGTGCATCAACCTGTGCCAGGAGATCATCGAGGAGGAGCTCCTCGAGACGCCGCGCCCCAAGTCGGCGGCCTCCAAGCTCCCGAACCCGCACCAGATCAAGGACGCGCTCGACCAGTACGTGATCAGCCAGGAGCGGGCCAAGAAGGTCCTCTCGGTGGCCGTCTACAACCACTACAAGCGCGTCAACGCCGGCCACCAGGTCGACGAGGTCGAGCTCCAGAAGTCCAACGTCCTCCTGGTCGGGCCGACCGGCAGCGGGAAGACGCTCCTGGCGCAGACCCTGGCCCGGGTCCTGGACGTGCCCTTCTGCATCGCCGACGCGACCTCGCTGACCGAGGCCGGCTACGTCGGCGAGGACGTCGAGAACATCCTGCTGCGCCTGATCCAGGCCGCCGACTTCGACGTCGCGCGCGCCCAGCGCGGGATCATCTACATCGACGAGATCGACAAGATCGCCCGCAAGGCGGATAACCCGTCGATCACCCGCGACGTCTCGGGCGAGGGCGTCCAGCAGGCCCTCCTGAAGATCCTCGAGGGGACCGTCGCCAACGTCCCGCCGCAGGGCGGGCGCAAGCACCCCCACCAGGACTTCATCCAGATCGACACCACCAACGTGCTGTTCATCTGCGGCGGCGCCTTCGACGGGCTCGAGAAGATCGTCGAGGAGCGCGTCGGCCGGCGCTCGATCGGGTTCGGGTCGGAGGGCGGCATCGCCAAGGGCGACCGTGGCCGGATCCTCGACAAGCTGATGCCCGAGGACCTGCTCAAGTTCGGGCTCATCCCCGAGTTCATCGGCCGGCTGCCGGTCATGGTGACCCTGTCGGCGCTCACGGCCGAGGACCTCGTCCGCGTCCTGACCGAGCCGAAGAACGCGGTCACCCGGCAGTTCGAGAAGTTCCTGGCGCTCGACAAGGTGGAGCTGGTCTTCACCGAGGGGGCGCTGCGAGCCGCCGCCGAGGTCGCCCTAGACCGCAAGACCGGGGCGCGGGCGTTGCGCTCGATCGTCGAGGAATCGCTCCTCGAGGTGATGTACGACATCCCGGAGCGGACCGAGATCCGCAAATGCATCATCACCGAGGAGACGATCCGGGCCGGCAGGCTGCCGCTGCTCCTCACCAAGACCGACGTCGACGGCGGCGTCGACGAGACGAACTACGAGGGCTGGCTCGCCGAGCGGGGCGAGACCGCCTGACCGCTCCCGTGGCGCGGCCGGACGAGCTCGCGCCCGCCCGACCGCCGGGAGCCTGCCGCTAGGAGACTTCGATCGGGACCTCGTAGACCTGCGGGGTCGGATGGCCCGCGCGCTCGTGGACGCGCATGACCGCCTCCTTCGACGGCCCGGTCGCCAGGCAGAAGACCTTGCCGGATTCGGGGTCGAGCCAGGCATGCTCGTAGTGCACGCCCTCCTGGTCCTCGACATCGAGGTCGCGCTGATGGGCCTCGGCGAGCTGCTGCGCGCTCACCCCGAAGAACCCGTCGTGGACGTCCATGAACCTGGCCATCGTTCGTTTCTCCCATCGCGGTCCCGGCGGCCGTCGGTGGCCGTCGTCTGGCGTGATTGTGCGCACGGTGGAGGCGCCGTCGCATCGGTCATCCGACCGATGAGCCCCGCACGATCGGGCCCGGGGCCCGTGCTACACTCCCGCCCTCACGGCGACGACCGAGAGGAGTAGCCCGGACCGGCGTCCGGAGCGAGCGCGGGATGGTGCGAGCCGCGCGAACGCCACCGGTGCGAAGGTCGCTCGCGAGCCGTGGCGGTCGACGCCCGATAGCGCGTCGTGAGGGTGCCGGAACCCGGCGGTCGCGATGAGCGACCCGCCGCCGACGCCGAACCAGCAGGTGGTACCACGACCCGTTCGTCCGCTGGACGAGCGGGCTTCTCGTTTCCTGAGGCCGAACGATGACCGAGCTGTCGAAGACCTACGACCCCTCCGCGGTCGAAGGCGCGATCTACGAGCGCTGGCTGGCGGCGGATGTCTTCGCGCCCGACGGGCGCGGCTCGACCGCGGATCCGGCGCTGCCGACGTTCACGATCATCCAGCCACCGCCGAACGTGACCGGCTCGCTCCACATCGGCCACGCGCAGCGCACGACGGTCGAGGACCTGATGACCCGCCACGCCCGGATGCGCGGCCACGCGGCCCTCCTGCTGCCCGGCCTGGACCACGCCAGCATCGCCGCCCAGTTCGTGATGGACGGCATCCTCGCCAGGGAAGGGGAGGACCGCCGCTCGCTGGGCCGCGAGCGCTACCTCGAGCGGATCCGCGCGTTCTCCGATTCGACGAAGCCGGTGATGCTGGGGCAGCAGCGCCGCCTCGGCGGCTCGTTCGACTGGGGCCGCCTGCGCTACACGATGGACGAGGGCTCGGCCAGGGCCGTCCGCGTCGCCTTCGAGCGGCTCTACCGCGACGACCTCGCGTACCGGACCGAGGCGCTGGTCAACTGGTGCCCCGGCTGCCGCACCTCGGTCAGCGACCTGGAGGTGGTGGCCACGCCGGAGACCGGCTCGCTCTGGACGATCCGCTACCACCTCATCGACGAGGCGACCGGGGCGCCCGAGCCGGCCGGGACGATCTCGATCGCCACGACCCGGCCCGAGACGCTGCTGGGCGATACCGCCGTAGCGGTCCGGCCCGACGATCCGCGCTACGCCGCGCTCGTCGGGCGGCGCGTGCGCATCCCGTTCGTCGAGCGCGACGTGCCGGTCATCGCCGACGAGATGGTCGACCCGGCATTCGGCACCGGCGCGGTCAAGATCACGCCGGCGCACGACCACGACGACCATGCCACCGGCCTCCGCCACGGCCTGCCGGCGATCACGATCCTCGCCGACGACGCGACGATCGCCGGGACGGGGACGCCGTACGACGGCCTCGACCGGTTCGACGCCCGGCGGCGGATCGTCGCCGACCTCGAGGCGCTGGGCGACCTGCTGGCGAGCGCCCCCCACGAGATGGTCGTCGGCCGCTGCCAGCGCAGCTCGGACATCGTCGAGCCGCGCCTGAAGACCCAGTGGTTCATCCGGACCGGACCGCTCGCCGCCCGGGCGCTCGACGCGACCCGTTCCGGCCGGACGCGCATCCTGCCGGCCCGCTTCGAGAAGACCTGGGAGCACTGGCTGACCACGATCCGCGACTGGAACGTCAGCCGCCAGCTGTGGTGGGGCCACCGCATCCCGGCGTGGTACTGCCCGGACGGGCACGTCACGGTCTCGTCGCTCGAGGGCGGCCCGGACGCGTGCCAGATCTGCGGCCGGCCGGCCGCCGAGCTCACCCAGGACCCGGACATCTTCGACACGTGGTTCAGCTCCGGGCTGTGGCCGTTCTCGACCCTCGGCTGGCCGGACGACACGCCCGACTACCGGCGCTTCTACCCGACGTCGGTGATGGAGACGGGCTACGACATCATCTTCTTCTGGGTCGCCAGGATGATGATGCTGGGCCTCCATCTCACCGACCAGGAGCCCTTCCACACGGTCTATCTCTCGGGGCTCATCCGCGACCCCGAGGGCCAGAAGATGTCGAAGACGAAGGGCAACGTCGTCGACCCGCTGAGCGTCATCGACACCGCCGGCGCGGACGCGCTCCGCTTCGCCGTCATCCACGGCGCCGCCCCCGGGCAGGACCAGCGGATGAGCCCGGCCAAGCTCGACAACGCCCGCAATTTCGCCAACAAGCTGTGGAACGCGGCGCGCTTCGTGGTCGGCGCCCGGCCGGCGTCGATCCCCGAGGGCGCGGAGCGGCGGCTGCCCGACGCCCGCCACCTCGGACCGGCCGAGCGCTGGCTGCTGTCGCGGGCGGCGGCGACCACGACCGCGGTCGACGCGGCCGTGGCGGACTACGGCTTCGGCGAGATGACCCGGATCCTCTACGACGCCATCTGGAACGAGTACTGCGACTGGGGGCTCGAGCTCGCCAAGGTCCGCCTCGCCGACGAGTCGCTGGACCCGGCGGTCCGCGAGGCGACCTGGTGGACGCTGGTCGAGGTGCTCGACACGTACCTGCGCCTGCTCCACCCGGTCATGCCGTTCGTGACCGAGGCGCTGTGGGCCGCGCTGCCGCACCGCGCGTCCGACCCGGACCTGCTGATCGTCGCCCGCTGGCCAGCGGCGCTCGAGCGCGATCCCGAGGCGGAGGCGGAGGTGGGGACGATCGTGGCGCTCATCACCGAGATCCGCAACGCGCGGGCGACCGCCAACGTGCCCGCCGGCGCGATGCTCGAGGCCCGCGTCCACGTGCCGCTGGCGCTGGGCGGGACCTTCGAGGCGCTGCGGCCCGCCGTCGAGCGCCTGGCCCGGGTCCGCCCGCTCCATCGCGAGCTGACGGCCGAGGCGCTGCGCGCGTCGTCCGCGCCGGACGACCTGGCGGTGGTCGTCGCCGGCGGGGAGGTGGAGGCGTCGGTCCGACCGGCGACGACCGATGCGGCCGCCGCGGCCCTGGATCGCGAGCGCCTCGAGCGCGAGCTCGCCGACGCGGAGGGCTGGCTGGACGCGGCGCGGGCCCGGCTCGCCAACGAGGCGTTCATGGCCAAGGCGCCGCCCGCCGTGATCGAGGGTGCGCGCGCCCGCGAGGCGGAGCTGGCGGAGCAGGTCGCCCGGCTGCGCGAGCGCCTCGGCCGCTAGGAACGACGCGTCGCGACCGTTGGGGTCGCACCCGGAACGACGGCCGGCGGGGGAGGAGGGGCCCCAGCCGGGTCGTCGCCCCGGGTGCCCATATCAGCCCTTCACGGCGCCGCCCGTGATGCCGCGGACGAAGTACCGCTGCAGGCCGAAGAAGACGATGAGCGGCAGGATCATCGAGATGAAGGCGGCCGCCATGATGTACTGCTGGTCGCCGCCCTGGCTCGTGCCGAGGTTGGCGATGGCGACCGTGAGGGGCAGGTTCGTCGGGTTCTGGACCCCGAGGTAGAGCAGGGCCACCAGCAGGTCGTTCCAGACGAACAGGAACTGGAAGATCGCGAGCGCGGCCAGCGCCGGGACGCTCATCGGGATGGCCAGCCGGAAGAACGCGGTCGCGTGGCCGGCGCCGTCGATGGACGCTGACTCGAACACCTCGCGCGGCAGGCCACCCATGTAGTTGCGCAGCAGGAAGACCGCGAATGGGAGCCCGTAGGCCGTATGGGCCAGCCAGACGGCCGGGAACGTGCCGGCGATCCCGGCGTCCTTGTACAGCCGCAGGACCGGCACGATCGTGCTCTGCAGCGGGACCACCAGCAGGCCGACGACGATCACGAACACCACGTCACGCCCGCGGAAGGTCATCCACGAGAACGCGTAGGCCGCGAATGCCGCGATGCTGATCGGCAGGATCGTCGACGGGATGGTGATCAGCAGGCTGCTGATGAACGCGTCGGCCATGCCGTTGCGGCTCAGGACGTGGGCGTAGTTGTCGAGCGTGAAGTTGAACGGCGGGAAGAGCGCCGTCCACCAGCCGGAGCTCGAGACGTCGGCGCTCGGCCGGACCGAAGTGACCAGCAGGCCGATGGTGGGCAGCAGCCAGAGGACCATCAGGCCGATGACGACGGCGTTGAGGATGAACCGCCGGGAGCGCCAGCGCGGCATGCGCCGGAGGCCCGCTGTGCTGGCCGTCATCGGATCGCCTCCTGGGCTCGGAAGCGCCGGATGTTCAGGATCATCACCGGGATGATCAGCAGCAGGAGGATCACCGCGATGGCGCTCGCGCGGCCCGGCTGGCTGAAGTTGAAGAGCTCCTGGTACATGCGCAACGCGATGATGTTGGTGTCGTTCTGGCCGCCGGTCATGACGTAGACGATGTCGAACGCCTTCAGGGCCGTGATGATCATCGTGGTCGAGACCACCGCGATCGTCGGCAGCAGCAGCGGGAAGGTGATCCGCCGGAAGACCTGCCACTCGGTGGCCCCGTCGACGCGCGCGGCTTCGAGGAGCTCCACGCTGATGCCCTTGAGGGCCGCCGAGAGGATGACCATGCAGAACCCGGTCCACACCCAGGCGGCCACGATGATCAGGTAGACCGTGTTCTGCGGGGCGTCCTGCAGGAACGACACCGGTTGCCCGCCGAACCCCGTGATCACGGCGTTCAGGACGCCGATCTGGGGCGTTCCCGGCGCCTTGTAGTCGTAGACGAACTTCCAGATCACGCCGGCGCCGACGAAGCTGATGGCCAGCGGCAGGAAGATCGTCGATTTCGCGACCGATTCATAGCGGACGCGGTCCACGAGGACGGCGACGAGGAGCCCGAAGCCGACGGCGAAGACCGTCAGCAGCACCAGCCAGATGATGTTGTTGCGGAACGCGGTGAGGGTGGCGTCCGTGCCCAGGAAGTAGGCGTAGTTGTTCAGGCCGACGAACTGCTTCCCGAACTTGTCCTGGAAGCTGAGATAGATCGTGTTGAGCGTCGGGTAGACGAGGAACACGAGCAGGAGCAGGAGCGCCGGCAGGAGCCACAGCCACGGCCGGATCGCACTCTGGGCGCGCTGCGGCGCGAACAGCAGCACGCGCTCGACGATCAGGATGTAGGCGACCAGCAGGACCGGTACGCCGATGATCGCGACGATCGCGGTGACGACTCGTGGGTCCATCCGTCACTCCCTGCGCGGGACTGGTCGGTCCGGGACGGGCGAGGCCGCCCCGGACCGGGATCGATGTCAGCCGCCGTAGGCGCTGGACTGAACCTGATCGAGCGTGCTCAGGACCGAGTCGAGCTTCGACTGGTCCTTGGTGAAGTCGACGATGGCCGTCAGGAAGGCGGCGCTCATCGCGGCCGGCATCGCATCGGAGCCGTCGAACCGGAAGACCTTCGCGTTGGCGATGATCTCCGCGGACCGCTGGCTGATGGCGTCCGGGTACTTGGTCACCTTGTTGTTCGCCGAGAGGGCTCCACCGCGGTCGACCCAGATCTGCTGGGCTTCCGGGGTCACCAGATAGGCGATCAGCGCCTTGGCCTGGGGCGTGTCGTTGAACATGCCGAACAGGTCGCCGGCTCCGGTCACCGCACCCGCGTAGGACGGGTTGATGTCAGGGAACGGATAGAAGTCGTAATCGCCTGCCTTCGCCCCACCCTGCTTCACGAAGAAGTCGGTGATGAACGAGGCCTGGTGGTGGAAGACGCATCCGGGCGGGGTGGTGAACAGCGGGTTGCCGCCATCGCCGAAGGCCGTGGCCAGCACGGTCTTGCTGCCGCCGAAGACGGCGTCGTCCGCGACGACGGTCCCGAAGGCCTGGAAGGCCGACTTGATCTCGGGCGACGTCCACTTCTGCTTCCCGGCGACCCATGCGTCGTAGACGTCCGGCCCGCTCTGGCGGAGGACGAGGTCCTCGATCCAGTCCGTTCCCGGCCAGCCGGTCGCGGCGCCGGACTCGAGGCCGACGCACCACGGCTTCGCCGTGCCGCCGATCGTCGCCGCGGCGGCCTTGCCCTTGGCCTGGAGGTCGTCCCAGCTGGTCGGGGCGCCACCCTTGTAGACGTTCGGGTCGTACCAGATCAGGCCCTTCACCGCGGCCTTGATGAAGACGCCCGTGATCTTGCCGTCGACCGTGCCGAGGGCCACGAGCCCGGGCGAGGTGTTGGCCTTGTAGGCGTTGACGTCCAGGACGTCATCGAGCGGCTTGAGGGCGCCGGCCTTGGCGAAGTCCGCCATCTGGCCCGGGCCCGGCAGGCCGGCGAGGTCGGGCAGGATGCCCGAGGCGACGCCCGTCGTCAGGACCGCGTTGATGTCGCGGGTGCCCGTGTACTTGACCTTGACGCCGGTCGACTGCTCGAACGGGGCGACCATCGCCATGAACGAGTCCTGCTCGGAGCCGGTCCACGTGCCGATGACCGAGACTTCGCCGCCGATCTGACCGCCGGCCGATGCCGACGGGCTCTCACCTGCGCCGGCAGACGCCGGGGGCGCGCTCGCCGGTGTCGAGGCCGCCGGGCTGGGGCTCGAGCTGCCGCTCGAGCAGGCCACGGCCACCAACGTGGCGGCCGCCAACAATCCGGCGACTCTCGTGCGCCGGAAGATCCGCTCCTCCATGCCATGTCTCCTTTCCCGTCGACCCGAATGTCCCGGGGTCGCTCACAGGGGCTGTCAGATGCCGGCTGCTGGCATGCGCCGGTCCTTCAGGTCCTCGACGACGGAGCCGTCGAGGCGCGGACGATGAGCTCGGTCGGCAACAGCGTCCTCAGCGGGATCTCGCGATCGGCGATCCGTTCCAGGAGGGCGCGTCCGGCGGCCTGCCCGAGCTCGTAGGCCGGCAGCCGGACGGTGGTGAGTGGGGGGTCGAAGTACCCGGCAAGCGGGATGTCGTCGAAGCCGACGACCGAGACGTCGAGAGGCACGAGCTTCCCGGCTTCGCGCAGCGCGCCGATGGCCCCCAGGGCGACAACGTCGCTGGCCACGAAGGCGGCATCGAACTGCGTCCGCGAGAGGAGCCCGGCCATGGCCGCATGGCCGCTCGGTGCATCGAAGGCGGCCTCGGCGACGAGGGCCGGGTCGGCATCCAGTCCGGCGGCCGCCATCGCCTGGCGGTAACCCTCGAGCCGCTCCTGGGCGGCGGTGTAGACGAGCGGGGCGTTGGTGATACAGGCGATCCGGCGATGGCCGAGCGAGATCAGGTGATCGACCGCGCCACGGGCACCGGCGACGTTGTCGATGTCGACGCTGGGCGCCCCGATGTCGGGCAGCGCTCCCTGCAGGACGATCGGGAACCCGTCGCGGACCAGCTCGATGAGGGAAGGGTCGTCGACGCGCGGACCGGAGACCACCAGGCCGTCGGCGTGCTGGGCGCGGAGGAGATCGGCGTAGCTGCCGGACGTGTCGTCGAGCGCGAACGGCTCGACCATCACCCGGAAGCCACCCGTGCGGGCTGCCGAGGCCAGGCCGCGCAGCGTCTCGGCCAGCGCCGCATCGCTGGCGACCTGCTCGGGCGACTGGCGGAGGACCAGCGCGATGACGTGACTCCGGCCACCGGCCAGCCGCTGCGCCGATGCGTGAGGGTGGTACCCGAGCTCCTTCGCGGCGTCGAGGACGCGTCGCCGGGTCTCTTCCGGGATCTTCACGTCCGTACGGTCATTCAGGACGAATGACACCGTCGTTCGCGAAACGCCGGCGAGCGTTGCGACATCGTGGCTCGTGGGTCGCTGCGGCATCGGCCGACCGCTCCTCCTCCACTTGACGCCGCGCGTTCGACATGGTCGACTAACGCGTGTCAGTAACGCGTATCAATGACGCCTCCATGCCACCTTGTCAAGTCCGTATCGATACCATCAGGCGATCTGCGGCGCCGACCGGCGCACCGACGACCAGGGAGACTCCCGGTGACCGACCGCCGTCGGGCTGACACTCGCTCGTCGTTCCGCTTCGGCGACGACTGGTGGCGCCGCGGCGTCGTCTACCAGATCTACCCGCGGAGCTTCGCCGACAGCGACGGCGACGGGACCGGGGACCTGCCGGGGATCATCGACCACCTCGACCACCTGGGACCGGGCGGCCTCGGCGTCGACGCCATCTGGCTGTCGCCGATCTATCGGTCGCCAGGGCTCGATGGTGGCTACGACGTCAGCGACCACACGGCCATCGACCCGCTGTTCGGGACCGAAGCGGATTTCGACCGGCTGGTCGAGGAAGCCCATCGACGCGGGATCCGGGTCATCCTCGACCTGGTGCTCAACCACACGAGCTCGGAGCATCCGTGGTTCGTCGAGTCGGCCGCGTCGCGGACCGGACCGCGCGCGGACTGGTACCTGTGGCACGACCCCGCGGGAACGGGCCCGGACGGGCGCCCCTTGCCGCCGAACGACTGGGTCTCGTGGTTCGGCGGGCCGGCCTGGACGTACGAGCCGAGGCGACGGCAATCCTTCCACCACACGTTCCTCGCCGAGCAGCCCGAGCTCGACTGGCGCCATCCCGCGGTCGAGGAAGCCCAGAAGGACGTCATCCGGACGTGGATCGCCCGGGGGGTCGATGGGTTCCGGCTCGATACCTTCAACGTCTTCCTGAAGGACCCGGCGATGCGCTCGAATCCCGTCCGTCGCGGGTCGACCGCCTGGGACCGGCAGACGCACACCCATGACATCGACCAGCCGGACCTGCCGGACCTGATCGCGCGGCTCCGCGAGGTCTTCGATGCGGCGCCGGGGCGGATGAGCGTCGGGGAGATGTTCGTGGGCACGACAGAGGGCGCCGCGGCCCTGACCACCGACCGCCATCTGGTCTTCGACTGGGAGCTGCTCACCCGTCCGTGGGCGGCAACGGCATTCGCCGCGGCCATCCGCCGCCGGGAGCTGGCCTTCGGGCCGGACCGCTGGCCGACGGTGGTCCTGTCGAACCACGACCAGCCCCGCCAGGCATCGCGCCTGGCCGCCACGGCGGGCGTCGGCAACGCTGATCGCGACGCCATCGCCAAGGCCGCCGCCGTCATCTCGTTGACGGTCCGCGGGACGCCGTTCCTCTACTACGGCGAGGAGATCGGCATGGGCGATGTCGCCGTGCCGCCGAGCGAGAGCGTCGACCCGGCCGCGCGCCACGTCAGTGCCGACTTCCGCTGGTGGGACCGCTCGCCGGCGCGGACGCCGATGCCCTGGTCCGATGGGCCGGGGTCCGGATTCTCGTCGGGCCGACCGTGGCTCCGCCTCGGCGACGATGCCGGGCAGCGCAACGTGGCGGCTCAGGCCGCCGACCCGGATTCGGTGCTCGCCTGCTATCGACGGCTGCTCGCGGCGCGATCGAGGGCGCCGTCGCTGCAGGACGGAGCGATCGCGCTGGTGCGGACCGGCCGCCCCGACGTCCTCGCCTATCGACGCCGAGGGTCGGGGCCCGAGATGCTCGTGCTGGTCGCCTTCGCGCGGACCGGGGCGACGATCACGGTGCCGCCCGCACCGGCGGGCCGCACCTGGCGGTCCGTCGTCGGGACGCATCTCGACCCGCCGGCCGCGGTGACCGCAGGTCGGGCGCTGGCCCTCCGCGGGTATGAGGCCCTCGTCCTCGAAGCGGTCGCCCGGTAGGCCCGGCGTTCGGGCCGGCCGCGGGGCCCGTCGACCCGGGTCGGCGCCATAGTGCCCCTGCTACCATGACGGCGGAGCCAGCCGCCGAACGGGAGTCAGTACGTGCCGCT
Organism: uncultured Chloroflexia bacterium; assembly: GCA_963813335.1. GTDB lineage: Bacteria > Chloroflexota > Limnocylindria > Limnocylindrales > CSP1-4 > SPCO01. The sequence goes on along the minus strand of CAWEYL010000001.1, from coordinate 1,025,245 downwards.
CGAATTCCTCAAGCGCCGAGGCAGCGACGATCCGGCGGCGGCCGCCGCCGGTCCGAGCGCCTCCGACATCATGGCCGAGGAGGTCGCGGCCCAGGATCACCAGCTCCGGCTCTACTACGCCGGCAAGAGCAGTGAAGGCGTCCGGATGGGATCCGGACCGAAGGCGCTGGCCGAGCTGCCGCGGATGCTCCAGGGCCTGGCCAAGTCGGACATCGAGGTCGTCGACCCGCTGCCGATCGAGTTCAGCCAGGCGACCCCGACCATCACCCGGCCGGCCGAGGCGATGCAGTGGCTCAACGCCCACCACGTCAACTCGCCGATCACCCGCCACGCGCTCGTCGTCCTCGAGTCCATCGATGCGGTCGACCTCGCCTTCGACACCTTCGCCTGCGCCCTGCTCGACGGGGAGATCGACACGGCCGGCTACCCCGAGTACAACGCGGTGATCGGCGGCGTGGCGTCGCATTGGGACGAGGCCACCGGCGACATGATCTGCCGGGCCGTCGTCGGCTGGGGCGGCCGCGGGGTCCGCGGCGACACGGACCGGATCGGTCAGCGGATCCTGGCGAGCATCCTCACCAACATCCTCGCCAGCCAGTACGCGCAGGGGATGACCAGCATCGAACGCCCGGTCCCGGCCGCGGGTCGCGGTGGCCTCGTCTGCGCGCATTGCGGGTTCGCCTCGGCGCATGAGCGGGCCTTCTACTGCCCGAAGTGCGGCATGCGTCTGCTGCGCGGCTGACCCGAGCCGCGCTCACGATGCCCGCCTACGACTACGACTGCGCCTCCTGCGGGCGCCGGTTCGAGGTCGTCCACGGCATCCACGCCGACCCTCCGGCCGCGTGTCCGTTGTGCGGCGGCGGTCCCATCCGCAAGGCCGTGACGGCCCCGGCCGTCCACTACAAGGGGACGGGCTGGGCGAAGAAGGAACGACGGCCCGCGCCCGCGAAGGCCGGCTCGTCGAGTGCCGCGTCCGGCGAGAGCGGAACGGCGGACACGAAGGACGGCGCGACGAGTCCCGTCGCGACGGGCGATGGCGCCAAAGCCGGCTCGTCGACCGGCGACGGCGGGGGTGGCGGCGGGGGTGGCGGCTCACCCACGACGAAGCCGGCGGCCGACTGACATGCCCGCTGCGGCCGACTGGATCACGCTGGCCGAGGCCGCCGAGCTGCTGGCCGCCGCCAATGTCCACTTTGCGCCGTCGACGATCGGGGGCTGGGCACGCGCCGGGCGCCTGCAGAGCATCAAGCTCGGCGGCCGACGCTACGTCCGGCGCGGCGAGGTCAAGGCGTTGATCGCGGCCCCGCGGCGCGTCCGCGCCGATGCGCTGCAGCCGGGTCTCTTCAGCGACATCGGGAGCTGACCCCGGCGCCCATGGACCCGGGAGCCGCCATCCAGCGCGTCCTCGCCCGGCCGCGCATCGCGTTCATCCTGGCCGTCCTCGACACGTACGGGCGCGCCACCGGCGGCCTCCTCTCCAACGGGCTCGCCTACGCGGCGCTCTTCACGGCCGTTCCCATCATGCTGCTCACGCTCGGGCTCACCGGGTGGCTGGCCCAGGACCCGGCGATCCAGCGGGCCGTCGCCGACGCACTCGAGTCGCTCGTCCCGCCCTTGGCGGAACTGATCGAGGACACGCTGCGGTCATTGGTGTCCGGTGCCGCCCTGACGTCGGTCGTCGGCCTCGCCGGCACGATCTGGGGCGTGAGCCAGCTGTACGTGGCGCTCGACGTCGCGTTCTCGCGGATCTGGAACGACCACCCGGAACGCGACGTGTTCCATCGCACGGCTCGCGGGTTCCTGTGGGTGGCCATCCTGATCGGCGCGGTCGTCATGCTGATCGTCGCGATCACGGTCTCCACCGCGCTCGCGGGGCTCGTGCCCGAGGCGATCCCCGCCGGCCGGACCCTGAGCGGGTTCCTGACGGCCTGGCCGGTCCTCATCTCCGCGGCGATCGGGATCGTCGTCCTCATCTACCGCACCGTGCCACCACGCGCACCCAGCTGGTCCGCGGTCTGGTTGCCTGCCGCGGTCGCGGCCGTGACGATCGTGGTCCTCAGCCAGGTCTTCGCGTTCCTGGTTCCGCTGCTGGTCGGAGCCGCCGCGATCGTCGGGTCACTGGCGACCGCGTTCGTGGCGCTCGCCTGGCTGTCGTTCTCGTTCCAGGCGCTGCTCTACGGGGCGGCGTGGGTCCGGGTCCGGGATGAGGGCGTGCCGGCGTCGGTCGCGGCCGGCGATGGGTCAGCGGTGCTGGGCGCTCCCGCACCGCCGGCAGAACCGGGCGGTGGCCGAGAGTGACAGGCCGCAGCTGAGGCATTCCTGGACGCCGCCGACGGGCCCGGGGGTCGCGGGGGACGGGGCGCCCACCTGCTGGCTCGACGCGGCCCACAGGGCGTCGACGCCGCCGGTCGGGACGGCCGGTCGGCCGAGGAACGGCAGGCCGGGGGCGGGCTGCTGGTTGGGCCACTCGGGCGAGGTCGGCGACGGCTGATCGGGGTCCGGGGCCATGACGGACCAGGTCGGCTGCGCGACGACGTCGACCGGCGCCACTGAGGCGGCGATCGCGGCTGCGGCGACACCGGGGGCCTCGACCACGGGCGGTTCGACGGCGACCGGCGCGGGCGGCACGACGACCGGCTCGGGAGCGATGGGCTCGGGCGCGGCAGGCTCCGGCACGACCGCGGCGGCAGGCTCGGGCGCGGCCGCGGCGACAGGCTCAGGCACGGCGACGGGCTCGGGCTCGGCCGCGGCAGCGGGCTCGGCCACGGCGACGGGCTCGGGCTCGGCCGCGGCAGCGGGCTCGGCGGCAGCAGGCTCGGCGGCAGCAGGCTCGGCGGCAGCAGGCTCCGGCTCGACCGTGGCCTCGTCGTATTCGGCGATCGCCTCATCAAGGCTCTGCCCCGGGCGCATGGCCGTGAACATGATCGACGTCCGCGCGGCCGCGGCGGCGGCGCGGTCAGTGGTCGGATCCGCCGGGTCGGTGACGACGATCTTGCTGGCGAACTGCTCGGGCTCGAGCTCGACGCGTGGCGCCGGACTGACCTCGGCTGCCGGTTCGACCTCGCTCGTGGCCGCGGCAGGGATCGGCTCCGCCGGCTCGGCGACCGGCTCAGGTGCCGGCTGGGCGACCAGCTCCGGCTCGGGCTCCAGGAGCGGTTCCTGGGCGATCACGAGATCCGGTTCGACGAGCGCTGCGACGAATGGTGCCGCGGGCGCGCTGACGACGGGCTCGGCCTCGACGAGTCCCGGCTCGAGGACTGGCTCGACGGGCGCGACCTCGCTCGGAGGCACGACGGGCGAGCCTGCGGCCATCGGTTCCGGGTCGACCACCTCCGGCTCGGTCGCGGGCGGCGCGGCGGCGGTCAGGAAGGCGAGGCGCGCGAGGGGGTCGAATTCCGCGTCGGGCTCGACCAGGGCGTGGCCGTTCGTGGCTGTGGCGCCGTTGGTCGGGGTGCTGAGCGGCGTCGCGAGCGGTGCCAGGAACGGCGACGGACCGGCGGCCGGCCCGACGTCCACGAGCATCGGCGCGCAGCCGAGGCAGCGGCCCTCGACCTCGTTCCAGCAGTTCGGGCAGGTGTACTGCCGGCACTCCATGCAGAAGTTGAAGGTCTTGTGGAACGCGTCTAGCTGGGCGTTGGTGGACTCGCGATCGGTGTCCATCCGGGCGACCGCCATCGCCTCGTCGAACGAGGTCTTGTCGTCGAGGACGAAGTTCTTGACACCGCGCGACAGGACGCGCATGCCGCGCATCCGCTGTTTCGGCGCGGCAGACTCGAACGTATACCGAGAGCCGCACCGCTCGCAGAACGACTCAGTCAGGGTTTCGGGCATCGGGCCCCCGGTTCGCGTGGAGAACGCCGGGGCGGACCGACGACCCCGAACGGAGGCCAGAGTATATCGGAGGGGTCCGGCCGTTCCTCACACGGGGGTACCGGGTCCTGCGGCGATGGTCCCGGACGCGAGAGGGGCGTCGCGCCGGGCCTCTGATAGACTCCGCCACCACCCATGCCGCCGCTGACCGCCATCGAGCGGTTCTTCGAACGCCTCTTCGAGCGCCCGTCGGCTCGTCTGTTCCGCACCCGGATGCAGCCCGTGCAACTGCAGCGTCGGATCGAGCGGGCGATGGAAGCCGAGCGGCTCGCCGCGTCCGACCGCACGCTGGTTCCCAACCGGTTCATCGTTCGCCTGAACCCGGTCGATCTCGAGGGATTCGCGGACATGGAGCACTCGCTGGCGGCCGAGCTCGCCGACGAGGCGCTCGTCTTCGCCCGGGCGCACCACTACACCCTCGTCGACCGGCCACAGGTCGACCTGCTCGCCGACCCGACGGTCGAGCGCAGCGACATCCGCGTCGATGCAAGGTTCGTCGACCCCATCGCGGGGCGATCCGGCGCGCCCCGGGACGCCGATCGAGCGACCTCCGGGGACGCGACCGCGGACCCGACCCACACGCTCGTCTTCCAGGTGCCGCGGCCGTCGATCCCCGCGGCACGGCTGCGCGTCCATGACTCGTCGGGCGGGATCCGCCAGGTCGAGATCTGGACCGGGCTGACCATCGGGCGCGCCACCGACAACGATCTGGTCCTGCGCGACGAGCGGGTCTCGCGCCATCACGGGCGGATCGGCGGCCGGCGCGGGACGCTGATGTACTCGGATCTCGGGAGCACCAACGGCAGCGAGGTCAACGGGACACGGGTGACGGAGGTGGTCCTGGGTGCGGGCGACCGGATCCGCATCGGCGGGTGCGTGCTCGAGGTCGAGGTGGACGAGGCACAGGCCTGATGGACGGCTCGCTGCTGGTCCTCTGGGCGATCCGCTTCCTCTTCCTCGGCCTCCTCTACCTCTTCCTGGCACGGGTCGTCCTGGTCCTGCTGCGCGACCTGCGCGCGGCCACGCGGGAAGGCGCCGCCGTGGCGGGCCGGCTCGTCATCGTCGCCTCGCCGGCGGGAGAGCCGCCGAGCGGGTCGTCTTTCGGGCTCGATGCGATCACGACGATGGGACGAGACGTCAACAACGCCATCGTCATCGAGGACCCGTTCGCCTCCGCGGAGCACGCGATCCTGACCTACCGCGGCCGGGCCTGGTACGTCGAGGACCTCGCCAGCACCAACGGCACCTACGTGAACGGCCACCGGATCGAGGGCGTCGCCGCGCTCGGCTTCGGCGATGAGATCCAGGTGGGCCAGGTCCGGATGCGGCTCGAGCGGCCGCGCCGCTGATGGGACGGCGGCGATGACCGCGGGCCCCAGCGGCGCCGTCCGTCCGGCGCCCGCCCTGCCGCGCGTCCTCGGGCCGATCCGGCCGCGATGGCGCTGGCAGGAGGCTCGCCTGCTGGCCCTGGTCGGCGTCGCGCTCGTCGTGGGCAGCCTCTCGCTCGGCACGACGATCGACGGGACGCTCGGTCTGGCCGACCCGCGCGGTCTCGTCATCTATCTCGTGGCGCTGCTCGGCGCGCACCTGGCCCAGGTGCTGGCGGGACGTCGGACGGACCAGATCCTGCTGCCGGTCGTCGGGCTGCTCGGCGGGATCTCGTTGCTCCTGATGCAGCGGCTGCCGCAGGACCTGGTGACCCAGGACGTCTTCGGCATGACGCTGGGGCTCGCCCAGGTCCAGCTGGTCTGGCTCGTCCTCGCGGTCTCGATCCTGACCACTCTGGCGATCGTCGTCCGCTCCGACGCGTGGCTGCGCCGCTACAAGTACACGTGGGCGGCGATCGGCGTCGGCCTGCTGCTGCTCACCTTCCTCTTCGGCTCGGATGTCAACGGCTCGCGGCTGACGCTGTCGATCGGACCGTTCAGCGGCCAGCCATCGGAGATCCTGAAGGTGATCCTGGTGGTCTTCCTCGCGGGCTACCTGTCGGAGAACCGTGCCCTCCTCATGGAGCAGGACACCCGGATCGGCCCGGTCCGCCTGCCGCCGGTCCCGTACCTGCTCCCGATGGTCGCGATGTGGGCGATCGCCCTCGGCATCGTGGTCGTCCAGCGTGACCTGGGCGCGGCGCTGCTCTTCTTCGGCGTGTTCCTCGCGCTCGTGTACGTGGCGACGGGCCGGGTCAGCCTGGTCGTGATCGGCTTCGTCCTGTTCATCCTCGGCAGCCTGCTGATGGCGCTCCTGTTCGACCACGTCCGGGTGCGCATCGCCGTCTGGGTCGACCCCTTCGCCGACCCGCTCGGCACCGGCTACCAGGTGGTCCAGGCGCTCCATGCCTTCGCCCGCGGCGGCCTGGTCGGCGTCGGCCTGGGCGCCGGGCTGCCGACGATCGACGGTGCGCCGCCGATCCCCGAGATCCACACGGACTTCCCCCTCGCCGCCCTCGGCGAGGAGCTCGGGGTCATGGGCGTGGTCGCGATCCTGGGCCTCTACCTCGTGGTCGTCGAGCGCGGGTTCCGGATCGGCGCGGCCGCCGCCGACGACTTCCGCTCGCTCCTGGCCGTCGGGCTCTCGCTGGTGATCGGCATCCAGGCGTTCATCATCGCGGCCGGCAACCTGAAGGTCCTGCCGCTCACCGGCGTCACCCTGCCGTTCATCAGCTACGGCGGTTCCTCGCTGCTGGCGAACGCCGTGGTCATCGGGCTGCTGCTCGCGCTCTCCGACAAGGGCGTGGAGCCCCCACCGCTTCCCACGGCGCCGCGCGGCTGGCGTCGCCTGGTCCCGAGGCGCGGCGCGTGACCCGGACCTCCGGCGGGACCCGCCACCCGCTCGGGCGCACGATCGTCCACGTGGCGGTCGTGCTGTCGCTCGCGTTCGGGACGCTGGCCGGAGCCGCCGGCTACTGGGGGGTCGTGCGCGGGCCCGAGCTGGCGCGCGCCCCATCGGACGCGGCCGTCATCGCCGCGTCGCGGACGGTCCCGCGGGGCCGGATCCTCGACCGCGATGGCAAGGTGCTGGCCCGGAACGCGACCGACGCGAACGGCGAGCTGTACCGCGTCTACGCGGGCGACGCCATCAGCCCCGTCGTCGGCTACGCGTCGCGGCGGTACGGGCGGGCCGGCCTGGAGCGCAGCTACGACGCCGAGCTCGCCGGGCTGTCCACCGACGCCGTCAGCGATGTCTTCCGCAAGTTCATGGCCGATCCCTACGACCCGCAGGACCTGAAGCTGTCGCTCTCCCTCGACCTCCAGCGCGCGGCGGTCCGGGCCCTCGGCTCGAACAAGGGCGCCGTCGTGATGCTCGACCCACGGACCGGCGAAGTCCTCGCGCTCGCGTCGACCCCCACCTTCGATGCCTCCGCGGTGGCTGACCCGGCGACGGCCCAGGCGACCTTCGAGGGCATCCTCGATGACCCGAGCCAGCCGCTCCTGCCGCGCGCGACGCAGGGTCGCTACGTGCCCGGCTCGATCTTCAAGATCGTGACGGCGGTCGCCGGCCTGGGCTCCGGAGCGGTGAGCGCGTCGACCACGTACAAGCAGCAGCCGGCGGCCGAGAAGACCGGGCTGCTGGTGGACGGCTTCCGGATCAAGGACGGCCACCACCCAGAGACCGGTTCGACGGCGCTCGACCTGGTCGGCGCGACCGAGGTCTCCTGCAACATCTGGTACGCGCTGACCGGCCTCGCGACCGGCGGCGCCGATCTCGTCAGGTACGCCGACCTGATGGGCTTCGACCGGCCGATCCCGTTCGACCTGCCGACGGCGGTCTCGCAGCTCAACGACGGCAGCGGCCGGCAGCCCGGAGGCTTCGCCGACGACGTCGAGCTGGCGAACGCCGCCTACGGCCAGGCGGAGACCTTCGTCACGCCGCTGCAGATGGCGCTCGTGGCCGCCACGGTGGCCAACGACGGCGTGCTGATGGAGCCGCGCCTGGTCACCGCGATGACCGGCCAGCGCAGCGGGACCCGGCAGATCGGCCCGAGCCGGATGGCGACGGTCATCGACGCCGCCGACGCGAACGCCATCACCGACGCGATGGTCGCCGCGGTGGAGGGCGACCTCGGACGGCAGTTCACCAGCGGGGCGAAGGTGCCGGGCGTGACCACGGCCGGGAAGTCCGGCACCGCCGAGCTCGGCGGGACGGGGGAGCCCCACTCGTGGTTCATCGGGTTCGCCCCCGCGGAGCACCCGACCGTGGCGATCGCCGTGCTGGTCGAGCAAGGGGGACGGGGTGGCGAGGCGGCCGCGCCGATCGCCGGCACCCTGCTGACGCGCTACCTGCGGGGGACGCCGTGAGCCATCCGGCTGGCGACCCGCCCGGGCCCGAGCCCCGGCGGCGGCCGCTCATCGAGCGCATCGGCCTCGGCATCATCGCCGCCGCGATGGCCGTGATGTTCGGTGCGGTCGCCGCGCTCTCGTGGGTCGGCGGCGAGCCGTTCCTCGCCGTCATGGGGGCGATCGGCTGCCTGATGACCGTCTGGGTCGGCGTCGTCACGGTGGTCCGAGGCTAGGAAGCGTGAACGAATCGGCGGCCCGGAGCGTCAGTACCTGATGAGGGAGGAGCGGGTGTGGAACCGGCGCGTGACATCGGACGTACTATCCTCCGACAGCACATGGCCCTGCCGTGGCTCGTCGAACCCCCCAGGCGCCCCCGTTCCGTGGCTCCGTCCCCGCCACCGCACTCGTGAGAGAAGCTGATGACGAAGATCCAGGAGACCGGCGACAAGGTCCTCGCCAACGTCGAGCGCGTGATCGTCGGCAAACACCACGAGGTCCGCCTGGCCCTCGTTGCCCTGCTGTGCAAGGGCCACCTCCTGATCGAGGACGTGCCCGGGACCGGCAAGACGGTCCTCGCCAAGGCCATCGCCCGCAGCCTGGGCTGCTCGTTCCGGCGGATCCAGTTCACCCCGGACCTGCTGCCGTCCGACGTCTCCGGCCTGTCGATCTACAACCAGAAGACCCAGGAGTTCGAGTTCCGCCCGGGCCCGATCATGAGCCAGGTCGTCCTCGCCGACGAGATCAACCGCGCTACGCCCAAGACGCAGTCCGCGCTCCTGGAGTGCATGGAGGAGCGGCAGGCCACGATCGACGGCGTCACCTATCCCATGCCAGACCCGTTCCTGGTCATCGCCACCCAGAACCCCATCGAGTACGAGGGCACGTTCGCGCTGCCGGAGGCGCAGCTCGACCGGTTCATGATCCGGCTGCGCCTCGGCTACCCCCAGCCGATCGAGGAGATCGTCATCCTCGACGAGCAGAAGCGGACGCACCCGCTCGAGGCGCTCGACGAGGTCCTGACGGTCGACGAGCTGCGCGAGATGCAGGCGGCGGTGCGCGAGATCTACGTCGACCCGAGCGTCTCGGACTACATCGTCCGCCTGGTCAACGCGACCCGGACCCACCCGGACGTCTACCTCGGCGCCTCGCCGCGCGGCTCGATCGCGCTCTATCGGGCCGGCCAGGCGATGGCCGGGCTGCTCGGGCGCGACTACGTCATCCCCGATGACATCAAGGCCCTCGTGGAGCCGGCGCTGGCCCACCGCCTGATCATCAAGACCAGCTCCTCGATCCACGACGTCCAGGCCGGTCAGATCGTCCGCGAGCTGCTCGACTCGACCTCGATCGAGGGCATCCGCCCGACGGGCACCGGCGGACCGACCGCCCTTCGCAGCACCAGCGGCAGCCCCGCCGTCCCCGGCGCGTAGGCCGGCCCCGGCCGAGCGGATGCAGCGCGCAGGACCCGTCAGGTGATCCGCCGAATCGAGGCGATCGTCGTCGTCGCGGTCCTGGTGATCGCGGCGTTCTCGACCGGGCTGCCGTTCCTCTTCTACCTGCTCTACCTCGGCATCCTGGTCGTCGGCGGCTCGTATGTCCTCGTCCGGCTGGGCCTGACCGACCTCGAGGCCGGCTATGCGGTCAGCCAGCTGCACGGCCACGTGGGCGACCGGCTGCGCGTGACGTACACGCTGCGCAACGGGAGCCGGCTGCCGAAGCCGTGGCTCGAGATCCACAACCCGACGACGCTCCCCGGCGCACTCCCCGGCCGGGCGATCACGCTGCCGGGCCGGAGCGAGCGGTCGTGGCTGATCCGGGCGCCGCTCACCCGGCGCGGCCACTTCCGGATCGAGCCGTTGCACATCCGGACCGGCGACCCGTTCGGATTCTTCGAGGCCGCCGCGACCGTCGGGCAGGGCGTCTCGGTCGTCATCTACCCGCGCCTCGAACCGATCCCCGAATGGCGGCTGCCGGCCGCCAGCCTCGAGGGGAGCCACGCCTCGCCGGAGCGCACCCTCCAGACGACGCCGCTCGCGACCTCGGTCCGGCCGTACGCGCCCGGCGACAGCATGAACCGGATCTCGTGGAAGGCGACCGCCCGGCACGGCGAGATCCAGGTCAAGGAATTCGACCTCGAGCAGACCGCCGATGCGTGGATCGTCCTCGACCTGCAGCGCGGGATCGGCGGCGGCCGCGGCGACGAGTCCACGACCGAGGCCGCGGTCCGGGTGGCCGCCGCCGTGGCGGACAAGGCCATCGCCGAGAACCGGGCCGTCGGCATCAGCGTCAACGGGGCGCGCACGGCGGTGATCCCGGCCGACCGCGGCGGCCGGCAGCACCAGAAGATCATGCAGCTCCTGGCCGCGGTCGAGGCGGACGGGAGCGCCCCGCTCGTCGAGACGCTGATCGGCACCGTCGGGCGGCTGCGCCGCGGGATGACCGCGGTCGTCGTGACGCCGTCGCTCGACCCGTCGTGGGTCCGGCCACTTGCCAGCCTCCGCGTCCGCGGCGTGGCCTGCGTCGTCGTCGCCGTCGACAGCGAGGCGTTCGATCGGGCGATGCACGCGGAGGATGCCGCCCGCGGCGTCCACGCCAAGGCGGACCCGGCCGAGGACGAGGCGCGCTCGAAGCGCTCGCGCGCGCTCCGCCACGCCCTCGCGGAGTACGAGATCCCGTTCTACGTCGTGACCCCGGGCCGCCCGCTCGGCGAGATCCTGGCCCGATGAGCCGGCGGATCGCGCTCGCGCCAGCGGAGGGCTGGATCACGGTCGCGCTCGTCGCGCTCCTGTGCGTGACGGTCACCTGGGCGATCGACGACGTGAAGCTCGTGCTGGGCCAGGGCGGGCTGACCGATTTCCTGATGCCCATGGCGCTGGCCGGCATGCTCGTCGGGCTCGTCGGGCCGAAGGTGGGCTGGAGCCGCTGGACGACCTTCGCGATCGGGGCGCTCTTCGCGGCCCTGATCGTGCCGCTGGTCGCCGGCTCCCTCCTGCGGACCGACGCCGGCGACGCCATCCCGATGGCCCACTGGTATGGGGCGGCCGCGGGGTCCGCGACCCAGGCCGTCATCGACCTCGTCGTCAGGGACCTGCCGTACACGACCCAGTACGGGCACTACCTGGTGGTCCTCGGGCTCATCGTGTGGGCCACCTCGATGTTCGCGTCGTACGCCGTCTTCGGGCACCACCACCCGCTCAACGCGATCGTCGCCCTCGGGCTGGTCCTGCTGGTGAACATGTCGATCGCGGTCGAGGACCAGCTGCGCTACCTGGTGGTCTTCAGCGTCGCGTCACTGTTCCTGCTGATCCGCTCCCACGTGCTCGAGGAACAGGGCGAGTGGCTGCGCCGGCGGATCGGCGACCCCGGCTCGATCTCGAGCGTCTACCTGCGCGGCGGGACGGTCTTCATCGTCGGCGCGGTCTTCGGGTCCCTGCTCCTGACCGGGACGGCGTCGTCGGCCCCGCTGCAGGACGCCTGGACGGGTGTCGGCTCGTCGCTGGTCGAGTTCGGCCGCGCCTGGCAGAAGTTCCTGCCGACCGGCGGGAACACGGTCTCGTTCGGGGCCGACTTCGACCCGTCCGGGACGAGCATCGGCGGCCAGTGGAACCCGACGAAGGCCGAGGAGATGACCATCACCCTGCCGCCGGACGCCCCCAAGGACATCTACTGGGGGGCGGTCGTCTATGACCAGTTCACGGGCCACTCGTGGAAGAGCTCGGCGAACCAGAGCGTGGTGCGTGCCGCCGGCGACCCGGTGCTGGCCGGCTCGACCGACGACGTCCTCGACACCGGGCGCAAGCAGCTCCTCTTCACGGTCGCGCCGGCCGCCGGCCGGACCGGGCACCTGGTCTTCTCCCCATTGACGCCCACGCAGGTCTCGCAGGAGACCTCGGTGAGCCTGGTCGGCGACGGCGCGTACCTCAACGCCATCCAGCGACGGGGCGACGGGGCGTACTCGGTGAGCGCCCTCGTCCCGGTCCTCGGCGACGAGCCCGGGCAGCTGAACCAGGCGGCCCTCGAGGCGGCGGGCACCGACTACCCGAAGGACCTCCTCGCGATCTACACGCAGGTGCCCGACGGCGCGATCCCGGCCGGCGGCGACGCCGAGATCCTGCTCAAGAACCTGAAGGCGTCGTCGCCGTCCATGAACCCGTTCGTCTTCGCCCAGTACCTCACCTCGCGGTTCCGGGTGAACCACGACATCTTCACCTACCAGTCGAACATCCAGGACCTGTTCACCGGCAAGTGCAATGACATCTCCACGGTCGAATGCTTCGCCCGGTTCCGCCGCGGGTTCTGCCAGTACTACGCCACGACCATGGCGATCTTCCTGCGCGCGTCGGGCATCCCGGCCCGGGTCGTCAACGGCTTCCTGCCGGGGGAGCGCTCGAAGACCGGGGTGGAGACGGTGACCAACAACCAGAGCCACGAGTGGGTGGAGGTCTACTTCCCGGGCTACGGCTGGGTGATGTTCGACCCGACCGGCGGCGACCTCGCCCGCGCCGGTCCTCTCCCCTCGGGCAAGCCGGTCGCGTCCGGGTCGGCGAAGCCGTCCGCGGCCCTCCTGCCGCCGCCCTCGTTCGGGGACGGCCGGGATGACCTGGCCAAGAACGTGTCGGGGCTCGGCAACGGCGGACCGGTCGCCACCATCGGTCCATACGTCGCGATCGCGGCGCTGCTGGCCGTGATCATGATCGCGCTCGGGTTCGTGACCTGGCAGCGCGGCCCGCGGCGCGGGACCACCGCCGACCACGCCTATCGCACCGTGACCGGGCTGGCATCGCGGTTCGGCTTCGCGCCGCGGCCCAACCAGACCGTCTACGAGTTCGCCGGCTCGCTCGGCGAGGTGCTGCCCGATGCCAGACCGGAGCTCGAGACCGTCGCGCGGGCCAAGGTGGAGACCGTGTACGGTCGGACCACGCTCGCGTCGGACCGCCTCCAGACCTTGCGGGAGGCTGAACGCCGACTGCGCGTGAGCCTCCTCAAGCTCGCCTTCCGCCGCCGCGAGCGCCGCCGCCGGCCCTGAGGCACGGCGGTCGGTCGGTCAGCGACTCAGAGCGCGCCGCTCGCCTCGCGTTCCTCGGCTTCGCGGTGGGTCGCGGCGTCGACGGCCCCGCCCGAGCCCAGGTTGTGGGCCCGCAGCACCGGTCGACCGGCCCGCAGCTCGACGACCGTGATGCCGCACAGCTCGAACGACCACATCCAGAATCGTTCGAGCGGGAGGTCGAACAGCGTCAACATCAGGACCTTGAAGACCCCATCGTGGCCGACGACCACCGACCACGGCCCGTCGTGGACATCGCCGTAGCCGGCCACGTGGGAGCGGTCGAGCGTGCCGGCCGGCCGGTCTTCGGCGAGCCGTCCGAGGGTCGTCCGCAGGCCGTCGCGGACCCGGGCGGCCACGTCGGGGAGCGCCTCGCCGCCGGGCGCCCACGCTTCCGTGGGGCGGCGTCGCCAGGCAGCCAGCTCGGCCCCGTACCGCGCCTGGATCTCGTCGCGGTGCAGGCCTTCCCACTCGCCCTGGCCGATCTCGCTGAAGGCCGGGTCCGGGCGGAGCGCCACCGCCCCACGCTGCGCCGTACCGATCGCGACGGCCGTCTCGGCCGCGCGCCCGAGCGGCGAGTGGACGATCTCCTCGGGCAGTCCGGCAGGGAGGGGCAGGGCGGGGGAGGCGCTCGGGTCCGCCAGCCGGCCGGCCACCCGGGCGGCCTGCTCGCGGCCGCGGGCCGAGAGCGGCGAGTCGGCCTGGCCCTGGAACCGGCCCTCGACGATGAAGCGGCTCTCGCCGTGGCGGACGAGGACGAGCGTGGCGTCCAGGCCGTCGGGGATCATCGGCTCGCTCAGCGCTCGCCGCCCAGCCTGATCGTCCAGAGGTCGGTGACGCTCTCGTGGGTGCGGATCGCGTCGGCCACGCTGTCGGGGACCGCGTCGTCGAGGGCCAGGATCATCAGCGCGTCCTCGCGCGGGCGCGTGCGCGCCAGGTGCATCGCGCTGATGTTGACGTCGGCCTCGCCGAGCATCGCCCCGATCCGCCCGACCATGCCCGGGCGGTCCATGTGCCGCGTGATCAACATGACCTCGGCCGGCGCCATGTCCAGGCGGTAGTCGTCCAGGCGGGTGATCCGCGGCTCGCCGCCCTCGACGGTGCCCGACACCGTGGTGGCGCGACCGCGGACCTCCGTGGAGAGCGTCAGCTGGGCCGAGAAGGCGCCGGCGTCGGGGGTCTTGCGCTCGACGACGGTGATCCCGCGGGCCTTGGCCAGCGCGCCGGCGTTGACCAGGTTGACGCGCTCGGTCGTCACCGCCTCGAGGAGCCCGCGCAGGACGGCCGCGGTCAGCGGCGTGGCGTCGAAGGCGGCCAGCTCGCCGGCGATCTCGAGGGTGAGCGTCTTGACGCCGCCCCGCGAGAACTGGGCGAAGAACCGGCCGAGGACCTCGGCGAGCGGCAGATACGGTGCGATGGCCTGCGCCGTCTCCGGGGTGAGCAGCGGGGCATTGACCGCGTACCGCGCGCTCCGCCCGTCGAGGACGTCGAGGACCTGCGAGGCGACCTCCTCGGCGACGAGGATCTGGGCCTCGGCCGTGGAGGCACCCAGGTGCGGGGTCAGCAGGGTGTTGGGGGCCTCGAGCAGCGGCGAGCCGGTCGGCGGCTCGTGCTCGAAGACGTCGATGCCGGCACCACCGAGGTGGCCCGACGTCAGCGCCTCGGCGACCGCGGCCTCGTCGAGGACGCCGCCCCGGGCGACATTCAGGACGATCGAGCCGGGCTTCATCCTGGCGATGGCGTCCTTGCCGATCAACCCGCGCGTGGAGCGGGTCAGCGGGACGTGGACCGTGACGACGTCGGCGCGCTTGAGCAGCTCGTCCATCTCGACCAGCTCGACGCCATGGTTGGCGGCCTGCTCGGCCGTCACGTACGGGTCGACCCCGATGACCGTCATCTCCATCGCCCTGGCGCGCAAGGCGATCGCCTGGCCGATCTTGCCGAGCCCGACGATCCCGAGCGTCCGCCCGCGCAGCTCGAGCCCGGTGAATTGCGAGCGCTTCCATTCGCCGCGCCGCATCGACGCGTCAGCCGCCGCGGTCCTGCGGGCCACGCCGTACATCAGCGCGAGGGTGTGCTCGGCGGCGGCGATGGTGTTCCCGGTCGGGGCGTTGACGACGGTGATGCCCGCCCGGGTCGCGGCATCGAGGTCGACGTTGTCGACCCCGACCCCGGCCCGTCCGATGACCACGAGCCGGGTGCCCGCGGCGATCAGCCCGGCGTCGACCTGGACCTGGCTCCTGACGATGAGCGCGTCGTACTCGGGGATGAGCGCGCACAGCTCGTCGCGGGACAGCCCGATCCGCTCATCGACCTCGTGGTGGTCCCGCAGGAGCTCGACGCCTTCATGTGCGAGGGGTTCGGCGACGAGGACCTTCACGCGTGCGCCACGGCCGGGAGGGCGATCCCGTAGGCCTCGAGGGCGGCCACCTGGGCCGCCGCGACGGCCGCGCCCGGGGTCACCGGCCGGCCGCTTCCGAGTGAGACGAACTCGAGCGTGCTGATCGCGCCGAGGATCTCCTCGATCGTCACCGAGCCGAGGTGGCCCAGGCGGAAGATCTTGCCGGTCAGCTTGCCCTGGCCGCCCGCGAGGACGACCCCGCGGCGCTTGACCTCGCCGTTGAAGGCCTTCCAGTCGAGGTCGTCGGGGACCCACGCCGCGGTGACCGTCTTCGACGCGACGGCCGGGTCCGCGAAGAGCTTGAAGCCGAGGGCGCGGAGCCCGGCCCGGGCCGCCGCGGCGCAGGCCTCGTGACGGGCGAAGATGGCGTCCTTGCCTTCCTCGTTCATCAGCCGCAGGCCCTCGTCGACCTGGTACACGACGGCGATCGCCGGGGTGAACGGTGTCTGCCCGTTCGCGGCCGCGTCGCGGTGCGATCGCAGGTCGAGGTAGAAGCGCGGCATCGTCGCGTGCTCCATCGCGGCCCAGGCCCGCGGCGACGCCGCGATCATGGCCAGCCCGGGGGCCGCCATCCAGGCCTTCTGCGAGCCGGTGACGACGACGTCGACGCCCCACGCGTCCATCTCGAACGGGACGGCGCCCAGGCCGCTGACGCTATCGACGAGGATCAGCGCGTCGGGGGCCTCGGCATGGACCGCCGCGGCCAGCTCGGCGATCGGGTTCATGACCCCGGTCGAGGTCTCGTTGTGGGTGAGCAGCACGGCCTTGACGCCGGGCGTCGCCCGGAGCGTCTCGCGGACCTCGTCGGCGGCGGCGGCATAGCCCCACTCGGCGTCGAGCTTGGTCACGTCCGCCCCGTAGATGCCCGCGATCTTCGCGAACCGGTCGCCGAAGGAGCCGATCGACACGCCCAGGACCCTGTCGCCCGGCGACATCGTGTTGACGACCGCCGCCTCGAGGCCGCCAGAGCCGGCGGTCGTGATCATCGCGACGTCGGCGCTGGTCCCGAAGAACGGCCGCATGCCGGTCAGGATCCGCTCCAGCATCGCCGCGAACTCGGGGCCGCGGTGGTTGATCATCTGGCGGCCACCGGCCGTCCGGACGCTCGGCGGGAGGGCCGTCGGGCCCGGGATCCGTAGGTTGGGTTCGAAGCGGTCCACGGCGGGCCTCCGAGGCTGACGGTCAGGGGAAGGGGTGGGGTCTGCAGGCCGGATGGTCCCATGGGTTGACGGCGGCTCGCCACCGTGGCATATATGTCGGCATATGACCACGACCCGGACGACCATCCTTGCCGACCCTGACCTGCTCGACCGCGTGGCGCGGCTCGCGGACCGGCAGCGGACCACGCGGACGGCGATCATCGCTGCCGCCCTTGAGGCGTACCTCGCCACCCACGAAGCCGCGCCGGACCTGCCGTTCCTGGCGGTCGGCCGGAGCGGGCACGGCCGGCTCTCGCTCGACGGGCGCTCGATCACCCGCCGCGAGGCGAGCCGCCGACCCGCCGCGTCGCGCTAGGGCGCCGCGCCGCCGATGGCGATCCTGCTCGACTCGTCCGCGGTCCTGGCGGCCGCCGACACGGCCGACCTCAACCACGGCGCCGCGATGGCCTGGTTCGCCCGGGCGGACGAGCCCCTGCTGCTCGCGGCCTTGACGCTCGCCGAGCTGGATGTCCTCCTCCAGCGCGAGCTGGGCCTCCCGGCGACGCTGGCGCTGCTGCGGTCGATCTCGGGCGGCGGGGTCCGGCTCGTCTCGCCGACGGCCGCCGACCTCGCCCGGGCCGCCGAGCACCTCGAGGCGGCGGCCGAGCATCGGCCGAGACTCGCCGACGCGCTGCTGGTCGCGGCGGCCGAGCGTCTCGGGGTGCGCCGCATCGCCACGTTCGACCGGCGGCCGGTCGCGGTCTTCCGACCGCGCCACGTGCGGGCGTTCGACCTGGAACCCTGAGCGGGCGTCGCACGTCGAGGGGCTCCGTCGTCGTTCCGCCGTACAGTGGCCCCCGGAGGAACCTCGTTTCGTATGTTCAGTCGACCCCCTCGCCGCACCCAGGCGATCACCGGCGCGGCGATCGTGGTCCTGCTCACGATGGCCGTCGGGGCCAGCGCGGTGGCGGTCAACGCGTTCGGCGCGGGTGACAGGTTCGACCGGCTGCTGGCGAAGATCGACCGGTTCGTGAGCGGTCCGCCGCCGGACCGCGGCGCCACGACCGTCCTGGTGACCGAGCCGCCGGAGACCGCCGAACCGACCGCCGAACCGACCCCGACCCCCGTCCCGTCCCCGAGCGGTCCGCTGGCTCCCGGCTCGACGCCCGCCCCGACGCCAGTGCCCACCCCGACCCCCACGCCGAAGCCGGTCCGCAAGGCGGTGGACTACGACATCGAAGACCACCCCAAGGCCGTCTTCGCCTCGGAGGTCAAGGACACGTGGTGCTCGCCATCGGGCGTGCAGATGGCGCTCGCCGTCCTCGGGCTGGCCGATACGTCGGACAAGTTCCAGGCCAAGCTGCAGAGCCGCGTCCACGAGTGGGAGAGCCGGCCGGACAGCCACAACGGCGACTGGGGCCCGTCGGCCATGGCCCTCGCCCTCGACGCCTACGGCGCGCCGGGCTACGAAGTGCGCGCCTACAAGTCGCGCGCCCTCGCCCTTCGCGACGCCGCACGCGCGATCAAGACCACCCACTCGCCGGTGATCCTGCTGGCGTGGAAGGGTGCCCACACCTGGGTGATGACCGGCTACCGCGCGGACGCCGACCCCGTCCTCTTCAACAACGCGAAGGTGTCCGGCGCCTACATCCTCGACCCGTGGTATCCGCGGATCTCGAGCATCTGGGGCCGCTCCGACCCGCCCGGCACGTTCCAGAACGCCAGCGAGATGGAGCGGAACTACCTACCGTGGAAGCGGCCCGAGGGGCGCTATCCCGACCGCGACGGCCTCTTCATCTCGGTCGTCCCGACGAAGCCCGCGCCCTAGGCCGGCGGCGCCACGGCCGGCGCCGCCGCGCGCCCGATCCCGCGGACCCGCCCGACCAGGAAGGACGCCAGCAGCACGTCCTTGACGGCCATCCCGATGGCGTAGCCGAACGGGATGGCGAGGATCCCGAGCGGCCCGACCAGCGCCGTCGTCGCGACGATGACGACGCCCAGCCCGGCGAACGACGCGACGACCTGGCGCACGGTGTCGTGCGTCGCGTACAGCCCGCGCGAGAGCGGGTAGGCGAGGGCGTCGAACGGGACCGACAAGGCGAACGCGGCCACGACCGCCGACGTCCGCGCCACATCGTCGGGGCCGAACTCGCCGCCGCCGAGCAGGACGCGGACGAGGGTGCCGGAGGCGACGAACAGCGCGATCGCGGCGAGCGTGGTCAGGCTGCCGATGACCAGCAGGTTCCGTCCGAGGAGCGAGGCGAAGCCGGCCCGGTCGCCGTCGGCGTGGGAGGTGGACAGGGTCGGGAAGATCGCCAGCGAGAACGAGATCCCGATGAGGCTGACCGGGACGACCTGGTAGTCCAGGGCGAAGTTGACGGACGTGATGCTGCCGACCGCGAGACTCGAGGCCACGATCGTGAAGAACGTGAAGGTCAATGGCTCGATGGGGTGGCTCAGCATCCGCGGGATCATCAGGCGGACGAACTCACCGAACGCCGCGGTCCGGAAGGCCGTGGCCGGCCGGATCCGGAAGGAGGTCCGCAGGGTCCCGACCATGCGGATCCCGAGATGGGCCGCGGCGCCGGCGACCGCGCCCCAGGCGGCGGCCACGATGCCGTACGCGTCGGCGAAGATGAGCGTGAAGACCACGATCCCGCTCGTGTACAGGATGGGTGCGAGCGCGTAGGCGAGGAACCGCCGGTCGGCGACGAGGATCTCGCCGAGGCAGATCGAGGCCGCGAACATGACCTGCGCCAGGCAGTTGATGCGGGTCAGGGTCACGTACAGGTCGCGCGTGGCCTGGTCCGAGCCCGGCAGGATGATGGTCGCGAGCCAGGGCGCCGCGAGGAAGAGCAGGACCACCGCGACCGCCATGACCCCGACGGCCGCCGTCAGCACCGTCCGCCCGAAGTCGTTCGCGGCGCCCTCGTCGTGGCGGCGCAGGGTCGCGAAGATCGGGATGAACGGGGCCGTCAGGCCGGCCGACACGAGGACGTCGAGGGCGATCTCGGGGATCCGGAAGGCCGCGTTGTAGGCGTCGAGCTCCGCGCCGGCGCCGAAGGTGGTGGCGAAGACCCGGTTGCGCACGATGCCGATGGCGAAGTAGCCGAGGCTCAGGGCCGACAGCAGCAGCGCGCCACGGGGCACGAACCGCTCGAACCAGCGCCGCGCCCGGGCGACGGGTCCCGTATCGGTCGGTCCGGGGGCGGTCATCAGCCGATGATGACGGACGGGCCGGCCGCGGCGCGACGGCTCAGGAGGTCGGGCCGCGGGGCAGGTCGGGCGTCATCGCACCGGTCGCACGGATCAGGACGGCGCCGAGCGAGACGAAGGCGAGGCCAAGGAGCCAGCCCCCCAGCACGTCCGAGGGGAAGTGCACGCCGAGCCCGATCCGGGAGAGCCCGACCAGGATCGGCAGCGTGATCCCGAGCGCGACCGCGATCCCGCGGATGGCACGCGGCCGGCGGCTCCGCCATGCGACGAGGGCGAGGAGCCCGTAGGTCGTCGTGCTGTTGGTGGTGTGGCCCGACGGGAAGCTGAAGGTGAAGTGCTCGAGCACGGCCGCCGGTGGCCGCGGCCGGGCGAGCGCGTCTTTCACGATGTCGGTCGCCGATGCCGCTGCGACGAGCACGCCCGCGATGATCAGGGCCAGGCGGACATGGCCGGTGACGAGCGCCCCGAGGCACGCCCCGGCGCCGATCGGGAACAGGATCGGCCCGCCGAGATCGGTGCATGCCTGCCACCACGCCTGCGGGACGGGAAGGCCCTGGACCAGCGATGCGACGGCGGTGTCGAACGCCGAGACTCCCGTCACCTGGACGAGCGCCGCCAGGACGGCGAAGGCCAGCACCGCCACGAGCCCGACGCCGATCCACGGGTCCCGGTGGACCGACGACGCTCCGCTCATCCCGATGCGTCGCGCTTTTCGGTGTCGGCCAGCTTCTTGCGGTTGGTCTCGCGGGTCTTCATCAGGCCGTCCCCGGCGCCGTGGGCGACCTCCGGCCCGGCGATCGTGGACCGGCGCGGCTTGCCCGCGGCCTTCGCTGCGGCGCGGGCCTCGGCGCGGGCCGCCATCCTCGCTGCGAGCGTCGCCTCGTAGCCCTGGTCGGTCGGCAGGTAGTAGCGCCGATCGGCCAGCTCGTCGGGCAGATACTGCTGGTCGACGTCCGCGCCCTCGAAATCGTGCGGGTAGCGGTAGCCGACCCCGATGCCGTGCTGCTTCATCCCGCGATGGGCGGCATTGCGCAGGTGGAGCGGTACGGGCAGGGCGCCGCGCCCCTCGATGTCGCCGACGGCCGCCCAGTAGGCGGCACCGGAGCGGTTCGACTTCGGCGCCGTCGCGATGTAGGTGGTCGCCTGGGCGAGCGCGTACTGCGCCTCCGGGAGTCCGATCCAGTCGAGTGCCTGGCCCGCCGCGACCGCCACCTGCAGCGCGCGCGGGTCGGCGTTCCCGACGTCCTCCGAGGCGCTGATGATGAGCCGCCGGGCGATGAACTTCGGGTCCTCCCCGGCGGCGATCATCGTCGCCAGCCAGTACAGGGCGGCGTCCGGGTCGTTGCCGCGCAGGCTCTTGATGAAGGCCGACGCCGTGTCGAAATGCCCGTCGCCGGCGCGGTCGTAGCCGAGGATCCGCTGCTGCGCCGCCGCTTCGATGTCCTCGAGCCGCGGCGTCACGTGGCCGTCCTTGTCGCGGACGTCCTCGCCCTCGGCCAGGGCGGTCGCGCCCTCGAGCACGTTGAGCGCCGAGCGGGCGTCACCGCCGGCGAGCGACACCAGGTGGTCGAACGCGTCGTCGGCCAGCGCGACGCCGCCGGCCGGGCCGAGGCTCCCGGCCAGTCCGCGCTCGGCGTCAGCCAGGGCCCGCCGGACGACCGTGGCGACCTCGTCGTCGGTGAGGGCCTCGAGCCGCCAGACCCGCATCCGCGACAGGAGCGCGGCATTCACCTCGAAGTAGGGGTTCTCGGTCGTCGCCCCGATGAGCGTGACCGTCCCGTCCTCGACGTGCGGCAGCAGCGCGTCCTGCTGGGCCTTGTTGAAGCGGTGGATCTCGTCGAGGAACAGGACGGTGCGGGTGCCGTTGAGGGCCAGGCGGTCCTGCGCCTCGGCGATGGTCGCGCGGACCTCGACGACGCCCGACATCACCGCCGAGAGCGAGATGAAGTGCGCCCCGATGGCGTTCGAGAGGAGCCGCGCGAGGCTCGTCTTGCCGGTGCCCGGCGGACCCCACAGCAGGATCGACGACAGGTGGCCCGCGGGCGACGCTGCGGCGGAGCGGCCCGCGCTCACCGACGAGATGGGCCTGCCCGACGAACTCCTCGAGGTCGCGCGGGCGCATGCGCGCGGCGAGCGGCTGTCGCTCGGGCGGTGGCTGGAAGAGGGCCTCGGGCCTGGCTCCGACGGGTCGGCGGGTGGGCATGCCCCGATGGTACGACGACCGGTCGGGGGCGCCGGGTCAGATCGGGCCGCTGCCGCTCAGGTGGGTGATGATCGCGAGGACGATGAGGAACAGGATCATCGTCCCGCCGATCAGGGTGATGCGCCGGACGTCGCGGCCGACGTAGGCGTACTCCTCGGCCGCGCGGACCGCGAGGCTGGACGTCGTGCGGGCCCCGGTCTCGTCGGACGCTGGACGCCTGGCCCGCTCGGTGCCGCGCCGGCGGGCATCGTCGGCGGCACGCTCCTCGGCGACGATCTGCGCTTCGAGCTCGGCGGCACGGCGCTCCTCCTCGACGGTGAGCGATGCCGGCCGTGGGGCGGCGGTCGCGGCGACGGGAGCGGGCGCGGTGCTGGGTCGCCGCTGGATCGGCGCGCGCTGACCCGGACGGGTGCTGCTGCCGCGGACGCGTTTGGCCATGTTCGGACGGGTTCCTCGTGCGTGGTCGGGTCGGGCGGGCCCCGGCTGGTCGTGGGCGGGCCGCCGCGGGGCAGAGGATAGCATCACCTCGCCAGCGGCCCGGCTGCTAGACTCCGGGGCCACCCCACGGAGGACGCCCCGATCGACCTCAACGCGCTCGTGACCCCGAACATCGGCCTGATCGTGGGCGCGTTGGTCGTGGCCGTCGTCGTGCTCGCGATCCTGGTCGTCGTGCTGCTCCGCCGGTCGAATTCGACTCGAGGCCCGCCTCGCCGGGATGACCCGGGGCTCGGAGGGCCGGAGCCTCGAGGCCGTGCTCGACGCGCATCTCGACAAGGTCTTCGCGGTCGGCAAGGGGCTCGACGACGTCGCGGCGCGGACGGCGGTCCTCGAGGCAGCGCTGCCGAAGGCCTTCCAGCGCGTCGGGCTGGTCCGCTACAACCCGTTCGACGAGACGGGCGGCAACCAGAGCTTCGCGCTGGCGCTGCTCGACGCGAAGGGTGACGGCTGGGTCCTGTCGAGCCTGCACGCGCGCACGGGCACGCGGATCTACGCGAAGACGATCACCGCGGGGCGCTCGGACGCGAACCTGTCGGACGAGGAGACGGCGGCGATCCGGCAGGCGACCGCCTGACAGGCTAGCTGTCACGCCGCTCGGCGATGGTCCGTGCATGGCCCCCTCCGCGAGCACCCCGACCCCACCTCCACCCTCGACCTTGAGAACCCCGAGCCGGGCGCCGCGTCGTCGTCGCCGCGAGCCCGGCCCGCTCGACCAGCTTCCCGCCTGGCGCGACCTCGTCCCGGTGATGGACCCGGCCCTCACCGCCCCGCACGAGCCAGGGTTGGCGGCGCTGCTGGGCGGCCTGAACGCCGACCAGCGTCGAGCGGTGACCCACGAGGACGGCCCGCTGCTGGTCGTGGCCGGCGCGGGGACGGGCAAGACCGAGGTGATCACGCGCCGGATCGCCTGGCTGGTCGCGACGCGGCGGGCGCGACCGTCGGAGGTCCTCGCGCTGACCTTCACCGACAAGGCGGCCGAGGAGATGGCGCTCCGCGTCGACCAGCTCGTGCCGTATGGCTACACGGACACGGCGATCTCCACGTTCCATGCCTTCGGCGACTCGCTCATCCGCGACTACGCGCTCGAGCTCGGCCTGCCGACCGACGTCCGGGTGCTGTCGCGTCCCGAGGTCGTGATCTTCCTGCGCGAGCACCTGTTCGAGTTCGACCTCGACCTGTATCGCCCGCTCGGCGACCCGACCCGCTTCCTCGCGGCGCTGGCCACGCTCTTCAGCCGGTGCAAGGACGAGGACATCGCCCCGGCGGACTACCTCGGGTTCGCCGACCGGGTCGCCGCCGAGGCGGCCGCGCTGGCGGCCGCGGCCGGGCCGGATGCGGTCGAGGCGGCAAGCGGGCTCGAGGCCGCGCGACGGCAGGCCGAGCTCGCCCGCGCGTACGAGACCTACCAGCGCCTGCTCGCAGCCGACGGCTGCATCGACTTCGGGGACCAGGTGGCGCTCGCGCTCCGGCTCCTGCGCGGATCGCCGGCGGCGCGGACGGCGGTGGCGGGGCGGTTCCGCTACATCGTCGTGGACGAGTTCCAGGACACCAACCGGGCGCAGGCGGAGCTCGTGGGCCTGCTCGCCGAGGGGCACCGCAACGTGGCCGTGGTCGGCGATGACGACCAGGCCATCTACGCCTTCCGCGGCGCGGCCATCGACAACATCCTCGGGTTCCGCGACCGGTACGCGTCGGCCCGGACCGTGGTCCTGCGCCGTAACTACCGCTCGCTCGCGCCGGTCCTCGACGCCGCCTACCGCCTGGTCCGCTTCAACGACCCGGACCGCCTGGAGGTCCGCGCCGGCGTGAGCAAGCGCCTCCGGCCGGAGCGGACCGCGCCCGCGCCGGCGCCCGTCCGGCTCGAGGCCTTTGCCACGTCCGCCGACGAGGTGGACTGGATCGCGGCCGAGATCGGCCGCCGCATCGCGGCCGGGGCGGCGCCCCGCGACCACGCGATCCTCGTTCGTGCGAACGGCCATGCGGACGCGCAGCTGCGAGCGCTCAACGTGGCGGGCGTCCCCTGGCGATTCTCGGGGACCTCGGGGCTCTACGCGCGGCCCGAGGTCCGGCTGCTGCTGGCCTTCCTGCGGACCGTCGCGGATCCCGGGTCGAGCGTCGACCTGTACGCGCTGGCGGCGTCCGAGGTCTACGACATCGACGGCGAGGACCTCACCGATATCGTGACCTCGGCCCGGCGGCGGAACCGCTCGATCCGGGCCGTCCTCGAGGAGCTGCTGGCGCAGCCGGGGATCCTGCGGGTCTCGGCCGGGACCCGAGTCACGGTCGCGAAGCTGGTCGCCGACCTGCGCTCCTACACGGAGCTGTCCCACGACCGCCCGACCGGGGAGCTGCTCTATGCCTTCCTGCGCGGGAGCGGGCTGCTGTCGCGCCTGACCGCCACGGACACCGCGGCCGCGGAGGAGGCGCTCGGCAACATCGCGCGATTCTTCGAGATCGTGCGCCACCAGTCGGCGCTGCTCGCCGACGACCGCGTCGCCTTCCTCGTCCCGCACCTCGCGACCCTCATCGAGGCCGGGGACGACCCGGCCACGGCCGACCTGGACCCGGACCTCGACGCGGTGGCGGTCCTCACCGTCCACAAGGCCAAGGGCCTGGAGTTCCCCGTGGTGTTCCTGCCGGGCCTCGTCGCAGGGCGGTTCCCGCTGAACGGTCGCGGCGACCCGCTGGCGCTGCCGGCCGGACTCGGTCGGGGTGGCCCGACGACGCCGGAGTCCGCGCTCGCCGAGGAACGGCGCTTGTTCTATGTGGCCATGACGCGAGCGCGCGACGAGCTGATCCTGTCGCACGCCGCCGACTACGGCGGCGCGCGCGCCCGCCGGATCTCCCCATTCGTGCTCGAGGCGCTCGACCTGCCGTCGGCCGCGGGGACACCCGGGGCAGGGGCCGTGGCCGCGACACCGGCCCAGCGGCTGGCCGGCTTCGACGCCGCCGCGACCCGGCCGGAGCCGCCGCGTGGGCGGATCGACGAGCCGTTGTCGCTCAGCTTCTACCAGATCGACGATTACCTGACCTGTCCGCTCAAGTACAAGTACGCGCACGTCCTGCGGGTCCCGCTGGCGCCCCACCACGCGATCGTCTACGGCGCCGCATTGCACCGCGCGGTCCAGATCTTCCACCAGCGCCACGCGCGCGGGGAGGTCATGAGCGAAGCCGAGCTCGACGAGGTGTTCGAGTCCGCCTGGTCGAACGAGGGCTTCGTCAGCCGCGACCACGAGGAGGCCCGGCTCGAGGCCGGCCGACAGGCGTTGCGCCGGTTCCGCGCGGCACAGCTCGAGCCCGGCGCGGTCATCCCGACCTACGTCGAGCGCGAGTTCAGCTTCAGCCTGGGTGGTGACCGCGTCCGCGGCCGCTGGGACCGGGTCGATGTCGAGGCGGTCGGGGACGGGCCGACCGTCGCCACGGCGCCGATCGGCGGCGACGGCGCCTTCTCCGCCGACGTCGTTTCGCCGACGCTGGGGATGCTGGGCCGCGAGCGCGTGACGATCACCGACTACAAGTCCTCCGATGTCCGCGAGCCAGCCAAGGCCCGCCAGCGGGCGCGCGACTCGCTCCAGCTCCAGATCTACGCCATGGGCTACGAGGCCATGACCGGCCGGCTGCCCGACGCGGTGGCCCTCCACTTCCTCGAGTCCGGGCTCGTGGGACGCGTCGAGCTCGACCCGAAGCGGCTCGCGAAGGCCAGGGAGAAGATCGCCGAGGCGGCCGCGGGGATGCGGGCCCGCGACTACACGCCGAAGCCCGACTACCTCGCGTGCACCTACTGCGCGTTCCGCGATATCTGCCCGGCGAGCGTCGCCCGCTGACGGACCCTAGACTCGGGGGCGATGGAGGCACGCGACCGGCTGACCAACCTCGGGTTCCTCGCCGCCGCCGTGGTCCTCTGGCTGCTGGTCTGGCTCGTGCTCGACACCCGCGACCCGCTGGCGGACCCGGGCGCAGGGTTCGTCGGCGCCGGCCTCATCGGTCTCGCCATCGGCCTGACCCTCGCCCCGATCTTCTGGCTCGCCGTGTTCGCCCGGCACCGCCGCATCGCCTACCAGGGCGACTGGACCAGGGCGATCCGTCGTGCGGCGTGGGTCGGGGTCATCGCGACCGTCCTCGTCGTCCTCCGGCTGCAGGGCGTCCTCGAATGGCCGATCGCACTGTTCATGATCGTGCTGGCGGTCGTGGCCGAAATCGACGCTCTCCGCGGAACGCTGACCGCGTCATCCCCGGTCGCGCGCTACCCTCGGCCCGCTCCCCTCCCGGCCGTCCACCACATCGGAGAACCGCCCGTTGCCGTCGCTGACCGCCACCACCCCGGCCGAGCCCCATGCCGCCGAGAAGGCCCGCCTCGCGGCCGCCGTCGACGCGGCGCGCAGCGAGATCCTCGACCTGTCGCACCGGATCCACGCCGACCCGGAGACCGCCTTCGAGGAGCATCGCGCGGCCGCTGCAGTGGCCGAGGCGCTCGCCCGGCACGGGTACGAGGTCGAGTTCCCGGCCGGGAGCCTGGCCACGGCGATCCGGGCGGTCCGGCGCGGCGGGCGGTCCGGCGACGGGCCGCGGATCGGGATCCTCGCCGAATACGACGCGCTCCCCGGACTCGGCCATGGCTGCGGCCACAACACGATGGCCGCGTCGGGGGTCGGCGCGGCGATCGCGCTCGCCTCGATGGCCGACCAGCTCCCCGGTGAGATCGTCTTCCTCGGCACGCCGGCGGAGGAGCGGGGGAGCGGCAAGCAGATCATGATCGACGACGGCCTCATGGCCGGCCTGGACGCGGCGCTGCTGTACCACCCGTGCGACCGCAACCACGTCGAGAGCTGGCCGCTCGCCTCGGAGGACGTCGACGTCGTCTTCCACGGCCTCCAGGCGCACGCCTCGTCGGATCCGTGGATGGGCCGCAACGCCCTCGACGCGATGATCCTGCTGTTCAGCTCGGTCGGGCTGTGGCGCCAGCAGCTCCGACCGACCGCACGGGTCCACGGGATCATCCGCGAGGGCGGCACCGCCGCGAACATCATCCCGGAGCGGACCACCGCCTGGTTCATGATCCGCAGCGACGACGAGGCCTACTACGAGACCATGCGCGACCGCTTCCGCGCCCTGTGCGATGCCGCGGCGGTCGCGACCGGCACGACCGTCGAGGTCGCCTTCTCCGGCCGCGCGTCGACGATGAACAACAACCCGGTCCTCGCCGAGCGGTTCCGGGCCAACATGGCCGCCTACGGGATCGCCGACCAGGGCGACGACGAGAATGCCGGCAGCACGGACATGGCCAACGTCAGCTGGGTCTGCCCGACCATCCATCCGGACCTGGCGATCGCGCCGGAGGGGACCCCGGGCCACTCGATCCTGTTCCGTGATGCGGCGATCGGCCCGCAGGCCGACGAGACCACGCTCCTCGCCGCCACCCTGGTCGCCCAGACGGCGTACGAGCTCTTCGCGGACCCGGCGCTGGTGGCAGCCGCGTGGCGCGCCTTCTCGGAATCGTCGCCGCGCCGCTAGGCCGGTGCTACCATCGCGCCGCGCGCCCCGCTGGACGATGGCTTCGAACCGGCGGCGCCCCCAGCGAGACGGTCGACCTGCGACGCGGCCGACGCCGCGCCCGTCTCCGGGAGGTTCCTCGTGACCGAGCGCTCACCCCACCCGGGTCCCCGGCCCGACTTCGCGTCCCGCAACGGCTGGGACGGCGAGTTCACGACGTACACCGACTTCGACCTGCCGACCTACGTCGGGCCGGTCTCGTTCATGAAGCTGCCCTGGGTCACCGACCCGGCCGAGATCCGGGCGCGCGGCACGGACGTCGCGATCATCGGCGCGCCGTTCGACGACGCGGTCAGCCACCGCCCGGGCGCCCGCTTCGGCCCGCGGGCCATCCGCGAGGCGCAGTACACGTCCGGGGGCATCCACTCGCTGCAGCTGGGGAACGACCCGTTCGACGTGTTGACGGTCATCGATGCCGGCGACGCGAACATCGTGCCGGCGTGGATCGAGCGCGGCCACGCGATGATCCACCGCAAGGTCCGCGAGGTCGCCGAGACCGGGGCGATCCCGATCACCCTCGGCGGGGACCACTCGATCACCTGGCCGGCCGCGACGGCGGTCGCCGAGGTGCGCGCGCCCAAGCGCGTCGGGATCGTCCACTTCGACGCGCACGCGGACACGGCGAACGACACGTTCGGCGTCCTGGCCAGCCACGGCGCGCCGATGCGCCGGCTGATCGAGTCCGGCGCGATCGACGGCAAGAACTTCGTCCAGGTCGGGCTGCGCGGCTACTGGCCCCCGCAGGAGACCTTCGACTGGATGCAGGCGCACGGCTTGCGCTGGCACTTCATGCGCGAGATCGAGGAGCGCGGCTCGGAGGCGGTGATCGCCGACGCCATCGCCGAGGCGCTCGACGGGCCTGACCTGATCTACCTCTCGATCGACATCGATGTGGTCGACCCGGGCATGGCGCCCGGCACCGGGACCCCCGAGCCCGGCGGGATGCTCACGCGCGAGCTGCTCCGGGCTGTCCGCCAGATCGTGGCCGCGGTCGACCTGGCGGGGATGGACATCGTCGAGGTCTCGCCGCCCTACGACCAGGCGGAGACCACCGCCATGGTGGCGAACCGCCTGGCGCTCGAGGCCATCAGCGCGCTCGCGCTCCGTCGCGCGGACGGCCGCTCGGTCCGCTGGGAGGGCTGACCTATCGACGCCGGCGGCCCCTGGCGACCCGACCGCGCGACGGCCGACGCGCTCGCGCGCTACTACGACCTGGACCTGGTCGACGACCCGGGCGACCTCGACCTTTACGTCGCGCTGGCGGAGCGGACCGGGGGCCCGGTCCTGGAGCTCGCTGCCGGCACCGGCCGGCTGG
The DNA here is from genome assembly GCA_963813335.1 of uncultured Chloroflexia bacterium. Classification (GTDB taxonomy): domain Bacteria; phylum Chloroflexota; class Limnocylindria; order Limnocylindrales; family CSP1-4; genus SPCO01. The sequence goes on along the minus strand of CAWEYL010000001.1, from coordinate 995,735 downwards.
CCGTGCCGCTGGCCGCGCGGGGCGACCGGGTCACCGCGGTCGACCTCGATCCCGCGATGCTCGACCGGGCGCGGCGACGCGCCAGCGCGGCCGGACTGGACGGCAGCGACCGGATCGAGTTCGTGGAAGCCGACCTGGTCGGGCTCCGGCTGCCCGACGCGGGGCGCTTCGGCCTCGCCTTCATCGGGCTCAACTCGCTGCTGATCCTGCCCACACGGCAGGCCCAGCGTGCGGCGCTCCAGACGCTTGCCGACCACCTCGCCCCCGGCGGCGTCGCGGCGGTGGACATCTGGCTCCCGGACGCGGACGACCTCGCCCGCTACGACGGCCGCATCATCCTCGAATGGCCGCGCCAGGACCCGGAGTCCGGCGAGGTGGTGACGAAGAGCGGCTCGGCGCAGCACGACGCCGCCACCGGGACGATCGTCTCGACGAGCATCTTCGAGGCGGGCGCGCCGGGCGGGCCGGTCCGGCGCTGGGTCCGCCGCGACGTGATGCGCCTGGTCTCGGCCGCGGAGCTCGCCTCGTTCGCCGAGGATGCCGGCCTGACCGTCGAGCTGCTGGCCGGCGACTACGGGCTCGGGGCCCTCGGTCCGGGCAGCGAACGCGCGGTCCTCATCGCGGTCAGGGAGTAGCCAGTCTGGCGTGGTGGGGAGGACTTCGGGGTGGGAGGCCCCGCGAGACGGCCGCATGGTATCGTCGAGCGGATGGCATCGAGCGACCAGACCCGCCTGCTCATCGTCGAGGACGTGCCGCAGGTCGCGCAGTACATCCGCGGCCTGTTGAACGCGCAGGCCAAGGTCAAGCTGCTCGACGTCCTGTCCGACGGCGCGAAGGCCCTGCCGCACATCCAGGAGCTCCGGCCGGACGTGGTCCTGGTCGATGCGCTGCTCCAGGGGCGGATCAAGGGCCCGGCCCTCGTCGACCAGATCCGGCAGGCCGAGCTCGGCGTCCCGGTCATCGTCCTGACCGTCCCGCAGAACCCGATGGAGCCCGACCCGGAGCACGGCGTCCACGGCGTGCTGGCGATGCCGTTCTCGGGCTTCGAGCTCATCAACGTCATCAACGACGTGCGCAAGACGTTCGAGGCCTCCAACGCCGGCGGTGCCACGCGGATCATCTCGATCTTCGCCCCGAAGGGCGGCGTGGGCAAGACCACCATCGCCTTCAACCTCGCGGTCGCGATGGGCCAGCTCGACCAGCGCACCGTGCTCATCGACGGCAGCCTCCAGTTCGGCGACCTGCGCGCGCTGCTCAAGGTGCCGACCGACGCCCCGTCCATCACGGACCTGCCGACCGACCGCATCGCCGAATCGGACCTGGGCGACGTCCTCTGGCGCGACCCATCTGGCATCGACATCCTGCTCGCCCCGCCGCGCATCGAGATGGCCGAGATGATCACCGCGCGCGACGTCGAGAAGGTCCTCTCGCTGCTGCGCCGCGTCTACAGCGTGATCGTCATCGACATGTCGAGCGTGCTCAACGACCTGAACCTCGCGTTCCTCGACACCAGCGACACGATCGTCGAGATCGTGACCTACGACTCCACGACCATCCACAACACGGTGGCCGTCGCCGACACGTTCCGGGCGATCGGCTACCCGGCGTCCAAGGTCCGCTACCTCGTCAACCGCGCCGACTCGTCGGGCGGCATCGACCCGGCCGCGCTCGAACGGGCGCTCGGGCGGACGCCCGAGCACCGCGTGGTGTCCGACGGCCGGCTGGTCGTCCAGTCGAACAACGAGGGCGTGCCGTTCGTCCTCGCCAACCCCGACGCCGAGGTCAGCCTGGACATCGCGCGGGTCGCCTCAGAGATCATCGGCTCGGTGCGTCCCGCCGCCGTCGCCGGGCGCGGCTAGGCAGGCCGATGTCCGATCCCCGGCCGATCGGGGTGTTCGATTCCGGGGTGGGCGGCCTCACCGTCCTGCGCGAGATCGTGCGCCGGGCGCCGGCCGAGTCCACGGTCTATCTGGGCGACAACGCCCGGGCCCCCTACGGCGTCCGCCCCGACGACGAGGTGCTGGCCTTCTCGACGCAATGCCTCGACGCCCTCGTGGAGCGCGACGTGAAGGCCCTCGTCGTCGCCTGCAACACCTCGACGGCGGTGGCCCTCACCGCGCTCCGCCGGCGCTACGACCTGCCCGTGCTCGGCGTGATCCGCCCGGGCGCCTCCGCGGCCGCCCTCGCGACCCGGGTCCGCCGGGTCGGGGTCATCGCCACGCCGGCGACGATCCGCAGCCACGCCTACTTCGAGGCGATCAAGGACGAGAACCCCGCGATCGAGGTCGACGAGCACGCGACCCCGGCGCTCGTGCCGCTGGTCGAGGCGGGCGAGCTCCGCGGCCCCGTGGCCGAGGCGACGGTCCGCGACGCCCTCGCGCCGCTCCTCGGCGAGCGCGACGCCGACGGCGAGTCCATCTTCCCGCGGCCGCCCGGCGCCGAGATCGACACCCTGCTGCTCGGCTGCACCCACTACCCGCTGCTGCGTCCGCTCATCGAGGCCGTCGTGGGACCGCGGATCGCGATCGTCGATTCGGCCGCGTCGACCGCGTCGGCCCTCGCCGAGCTGCTCGACATCAACGGCCTGGAGGCGCCCGACGGCGGACCCGCGGCCAGCCACCTGCAGCTGACGACCGGCGACCCGGTCCGCTTCGGCGACCTGGCCGGGCGGCTGTTCGGTGCCGACTTCCCGGACGTGACCGCCATCGACCTCGCGGTCGCCGCCCGATGAGTGGCGACGCGGACCGCCGGCCGTCCTGGCGCGACGACCGCGTCTGGCAGGCCGGGTTCCTGATCGGGTCTGCGGTCGCGGCTTCGGCTGTCGTCGTCGGCCGGCGGGCCGAGCGGTCGGCGCGCCGCGGGCTCGTCGACTGGACCACGGTGGAGCGCATCGCCATCGGCCGCTCCTCGCGCGCGCCGGGCGCCCTGGGCCGGGCCGAGATCGAGGCGGCCGGTCCCGCCTACGAAGCGGCCATGGCGCGGATCGTGCCGGCCCTCTCCACCGCCCTGGGCACGGAGCTCCCCGGCGTCGTCGAGCGCTCCGGCGTCGTCGACCGGGCCGGCTGGGTCCGCGCCAACACCGCGACCTTCGCGTCGCTCATCGGCAAGCTCGAGGCCGACCTGCTCGACCAGATCGTCCCCGAGGGCGGGACCGTCGTCGCCGCGACGATGGCGCTGGCCAACCGCTGGGTCACGAGCCGGCAGCTCGGATACCTCCTCGGGTTCCTGGGCCAGCGTGTCCTCGGCCAGTACGACGTCGCCCTGCTCTCCGCGGAGCAGGCGCCCGGCCGCCTGCTGTTCGTCGAGGAGAACATCCGCCAGACCGCCAAGGTCCTCGGCGTGCCGCTCGAGCCATTCCGGACGTGGATCGCCCTCCACGAGACGACCCACGCCTTCGAGTTCGAGGCGCACCCCTGGCTGCGCCCGTACCTCGCCTCCCGCCTGGAGCGCCAGCTGGCGCTCTTCGGCGGCGATGCGCGCGGGCTCGGCCGCGACGCCATGCGCGGTCTGCGCCGCGCGCTGCGCGGCGAATTGGACGGCAGCCACTGGCTGGAGCGGCTGATGGGGGACGAGCAGCGGACCCTGTTCCGCGAGACGCAGGCGGTCATGAGCCTGCTCGAAGGGTTCAGCGACTACGTGATGGACGAGGTCGGCCGCGACCTGGTGCCCGACGTCGAGCGGATCAGCGCCCGGTTCCACGAGCGCCGGGCGCGGCGGACCGCCTTCGAGCGCTCGATGCTCAAGCTGACCGGCATGGACCTCAAGCTCGAGCAGTACAAGAAGGGCGAGAAGTTCGTGCGGGCCATCGCCGACGCCCGCGGCCATGTGGCCCTGACCCGACTCTGGGAAGGCCCGGAGTCGCTGCCCCGCGACGGCGAGATCGACATGCCCGATCGCTGGATCGAGCGCGTCCTGGGTGCCGCATGAGCGCCGACCACCCCATCAACGACCGGGCCGGCCCCGGGAGCGGGCCGGGTGGCGCCCCGACGGCGATCGCGCTGAGCCCGATCCTGTCCGCGCGATACCGCCAGCGGGACCTGGAGCGCATCCGCGCGGTGGCGCCCGGCGCCCGGATCGTGACCGTCTCGATCGAAGGCCTCGCCGACGGCCCGCTCGAGGACGTCGAGGTGATGCTCCGCGGCTGGCTGCTGCCGGATGCCTTCGACCGCATCCTGGCGCGGGCGCCGCGGCTGGCGTGGGTGCACTCGGCGACGTCGGGCGTGGAGCGGGCCTTGACCCCGGCGGCGCGGCAGCGCGGCGTGGTCGTGACCAACGCGCGCGGCGTCTTCAGCCGGCCCATCGCCGAGTACGTGATGATGATGATCCTGGCGGTGAGCCGGAAGCTGCCGGAGCTTCTGGAACTGCAGCGCGAGCGGACGTGGCAGCCGCTCGAGGGAGCGGAGCTCCGCGACGTCACCGTCGGGATCGTCGGTCTCGGCTCGATCGGTCGCGCCGTCGCGTCGCTGGCGACCGGCTTCGGCTGCCGCGTGGTCGCGGTCCGGCGGCGGACCGACGGGTCGATCCACGGCGCGCCCCGGGTCCCGGCGGCTGTGGCGCTCGGCGACGCGGACGCCCGCCCGTTCGGCGAGCTGCCGCTCGACCGTGTCGGCGGCCCGGAGACGCTGCCCGAGCTCCTCGCCGAGTCTGATTTCGTGGTCCTCGCGGCGCCGCTGACCCCCGAGACCGAGGAGATGATCAACGACGAGACGCTGGCCCTGTTCAAGCCCGGGGCGTGGCTGATCAACGTCGCCCGCGGCCGCCTCGTGGACGAGCGGGCACTGCTGCGGGCCTTGCGCGACGGGCCGCTGGGCGGCGCCGTGCTCGACACGTTCCACGACGAGCCGCTGCCGCCGATGTCGTCGTTCTACGACCTGCCCAACGTCATCGTGACGCCGCATACCGCCTGGTCGAGCGGGCGGGTGCTCGATCGCAGCGTCGAGCTCTTCTGCGACAACCTGACGCGCTTCGCGGCGGGCGAGCCGCTGGTCAACGTGGTGGACCCGACCGCCGGGTACTGAGCGCCCGGTCGGCCGTCGGACGCCGGCCGACCGTCGCGGTTACGATCGGCCGCATGCAGATCGCCATCATCGGGCTTGCCGGATCTGGCAAGACGACCGTCTTCAACACGCTCACCCGCGGCCACGCCGAGACCGGCGGCTACGGCGGCGTCACCCTCAACGTCGGCGTCGTCAAGGTGCCCGACGAGCGGCTCGACCGCCTCGCCGAGATCTTCAAACCGAAGAAGATCGTGCATGCCGACGTCACCTACGTCGACCTGCCGGCGCCGCCGCCGTCGACCGAGGGGCACGTCGGGACCGAGGAGCTGCCGGCCGACCACCTGGCGCGGCTGCGCGACTCCGATGCGCTCCTCCACGTGGTCCGCGCGTTCGAGGACCCGGCCCACCCGCATCCCGACGGCAGCGTCGACCCGGCCCGCGACCTCGAGCATCTCGACCTCGAGTTCATCCTCGCCGACCTCGCGATGACCGGGCGCCGCCTGGAGCGGCTCGCCGGCACCGGCCGGCACGGGACGCCGGCCGAGCGCGAGTCGAACGAGCGCGAGGAGGTGATCCTGCGGCGCCTGCACGAGGCGCTGGAGGCGGGGACGCCGATCCGCGACGTCGTGCTCGACAGCGACGAGCAGAAGGCGATCCGCGGGTTCCGGTTCCTCACCGAGAAGCCGGTCCTGGTGCTGCTGAACGTCGGCGAGGCCGACCTCGCCGGCGCGGGCGACAAGGTCGCCGCGATCGCTGCCGACTACGGCCACCGCCACGCGATGGTCGACGCGCTGTCGGCCCGCATCGAGATGGAGCTCGGCGAGCTCGAGCCGGACGAGGCCGCCGTCTTCATGGAGGAGCTCGGGATCGCAGGATCGGGGCTCGACCGCGTGATCGCGCTGTCGTACACGCTGCTCGGGCTCATCTCGTTCCTCACCGCCGGACCGGACGAGGTCCGCGCGTGGCCGATCCCCGACGGCTCCAACGCGGTCGACGCGGCCGCCGCGATCCACACCGACCTGGCCAGGGGGTTCATCCGCGCCGAGACCGTGTCCTACGACGACCTGCTGTCGCTCGGTTCGATGGCCGAGGCGCGCAAGCACGGCAAGCTGCGCTCGGAGGGCAAGACCTACCGGATGCGCGACGGGGACGTCGTCGAGATCCTGTTCAGCAAGTAGCGCCGGGGCCCCTAGTTCAGCCGGCCGCCCGGATCGAAGTCGACGAGCACCGAGCGAAAGCCGATCGCGTCGGGGTCGTCCTCGATCTCGTCCTCGTCGAGGTCGGCCTGCGCGTCGGCGAGGTCCACCTCGAGGTCGACGAGGAAGTTGTCCTCGTCCACGGTCGACACGTTGACGGCGGCGGACAGCGAATCGTCGCTCACGTAGATGAAGCCGTGCTCGCGCTCGAGCTCCATCGCGATGGCCTCGCTGAGGGTATCGTGGCCGTGGCTGTCCTGGACGCGACGTCGGATCTGCTGGACCAGCTGGAAGAACTCCTGGGGCTCCCATTCCGATTCGCTGACGACGAGGACGTCCGAGTAGACCTCGTCGTCACCCTCATGCAGTTCGAAGAAGAACACGTGGCAGCTCCGGTTCCGGGTTCTGGGGCCGGCAGTATACGCCCGGAGGTGCGATGGCCCGGCCGCCGCTCGAGATCGTCCACGTCGGCTCCGCATGCCGCGACATCGACCCTTCGGACCCCCGCGGCTGGCGGCTGGGCGGCGGCGTCACCTACGCCGCGCTGACGACCGCGCGACTCGGCCTGCGTACGGCGGCGATCGTCGGTGCCGATGCCGAGGCGGCCGGGTCCAGCGAGCTGGACACCCTGCGCCAGGCCGGCGCCGAGGTCCTCGTCGTGCCGCTCGATGAAGGTCCCGTCTTCCACAACGTGGAGACGCCGGCCGGGCGGGAGCAGACCTGCATCCAGCGCGGGGTGCCGCTCCCGATCCCGTCGATCCCGGTCGGCTGGCTGGCCGCCGCCGGGTGGTCGATCGTGCCGGTCGCGGACGAGATCCCCGACGCGTGGGCGGCGGTGATCCCCCAGGGCGCCTACGTCTCGGTGGCGTGGCAGGGATTCCTGCGGGAGCTGCGGGCGGGCCAGCGCGTCGTCCGCCGGGCGCCGCGGCCGTCGCCGATCCTCCATCGAGCCGACCTCGTCGGCGTGAGCCACCAGGACGTGCCGCGCGAGACGCCGGTCGCAGCGCTGTGCACGCTGCTCCATCCGGGCGCCGACCTGCTGATCACCCGCGGGGCGTCCGGCGGGCTGCTCGTGGCGGTCGGGCCGGACGGGCCGGGGGAGACGGTGCGCTACCTGCCGACCGCGACGAGCGGCGAGCTCGACCCGACCGGTGCCGGCGACACCTTTCTCGCGGCCCTCCAGTCGACCGCCCTGCGCCCGGCGATCGCCGGGCGTCGGCGGGCACGCCGCCGCGTGGACCTGCGGTTCGCGGCCGCTGCCGGGTCGCTGGTCGTCGAGGGGCACGGCCTGGCCGGCGTGCCGGACCGCGCCGCAGTCCTCGTCCGCCGGGCGCGGGAGCGGATCCGCCGGGCGGTGCTGCCCACCGTCCCTGACCAGGTGGGCGTGGTCGAGCCCCCGGACTAGGGCTCGCCGGGGCGGCGACCCGGCCGCCGCCGTCCCGCGCGTCAGCCGATCGACGCCAGCCGCCGCCGCAATCGCCGGGCGCGGATGCGCAGGTCCGCCTCGAGCCGCGGTTCCGGCCGTCCGAGCCGGGCCCGCCGGTCCGTGGCCGCGAGTCCCGCGGCGGCGGCCGACAGCGCTCCGCGCGGATCGCGCAGGCGGTGCTCGCGGAGCTTGGCCAGCTCGATCGCGGCGACGACCGCGGTCCGCCCCGGTCCCGCGGCGAGCGCGGACCAGGCATCGGCGGCCTCGTCCCAGCGTCCGAGGCGCCGCAGGAGGTGCGCGCGCTCGGCGGCGATGCGCTCGTCCGACCAGGGCGCGGCGAAGGCGGCGGTGCGCGGCTTCGCGGGGCCCGACGAGATCGCGGACCTGGCCCCGCCGAAGTCGGCCGCGACGCTGGGGGACCACCACGGTTCCTCGCGGACGGCGGCGGTCGGCCGTGTCGGCGCGGCGGGTCGGGGTGCGGCGTGGGTCGGCGCGCCCGCCAGCGCGGCGTCGAGGCAGCCGAGCGACTCGTCGAGCCGGCCTACCCGGGCGAAGGCACGGGCGAGGCCGGCGAGATCGCCCGCCGGCGCCGACCGACGGGCATCCTCGGTGGCGTACCCCGCGTCGAGGACGGCGAGCAGCCGCGCCAGCGAGCGGACGTCCTGGTCGTTGTGGCGGACGACCGGCGCGAGCGGCTCGGCCGGGCCACCACGCAGGAACCCGAGGTAGCGGCCGGGGATCTCCCAGCCCTCGACGTCGCCGTGGCGGTGCATCCCGAGCAGTCCCGCCTCCACGGATCGCAGCCGTGCGTCCTCGAGGCGATGGCGGAACAGCCGACGGACGGTCGGGAGCAGGTCGAGATGGCCGGCGTGGACCGGGGCGGGGCGGCCGTGCATCCGGTAGCGGGCCACGAGCAGGGGCCAGTCGAAGCCACGACCGTTGTAGGTCACCAGCCAGGCGTCGTGCGGCAGGTGCGCCGCGATGGCCTCGAGCAGGGCCGGCTCCTCGCCGTGGTCGGGGAGCAGCAGCTGGACCTGCCGGAAGGTGTCGCCGACCCACCAGCCGAGGCCGATGAGGAACGCCACGGTCCCGGCCGCGGTGGCCAGCCCTGTCGTCTCCGTGTCGAGGCAGACCAGCGGCACGTCCGCGGGCGGCTGCCCGGGGAGCGATGCCAGCCGCCCCCGGTCGAGCCCGATCGTCCGGACGGGGACCTCGCAGCGAACGACGGTCCCGTGCGCCGTTCGCACGACCTCGCCGTCCACGGCGCGGGCCAGCCGCTCTGCGAGGACGTGCCCGTCGATCCGGGAGTGCGGGAGCGGCCGGCGCTCGTCGAGGTCGAGGTCCCGGGCCGATCCCCGCGTCGCCGCCCGGTAGCGCTCGAGCCGCCGGACGAGCCGCTCGTCGCCCGTCGGTGCCCGGAGGGTCATCCCGCGGCGGCCACGGCGCCCGGGCGGGCGCCGGAGGCGGCGGTGGCGCCCAGGTCGCCAAGAAGCCGGAGCGCGAGCCGTCGGGCATCGACGCCCGGCTCGAGGCGCGGTCCGGTGCAGGCCGGACAGCCGGCGTCGCAGTCGCAGCCGGCGATGAGGCCGGCGGCCAGGTCGAGGAGCTCCTCGTGACGCTCCCAGAGGCGCTCGGACAGCCCGATCCCGCCCGGGACCGCCTCGTACAGGTAGATGGTCGGCGCCTCGGCATGCGGGGAGCGCACCTGGGTCACCAGCCCGAGGTCGCGCGGGTCGACCATCAGCAGGATCGCCGCGACGGTCTGGATGGCCCGCCCGGCCCCGAGCATGGCGATGTCGAGCTCGTCATGCCGCCAGCGGCCGCGGGCCTCGTCCGCGGTCAGCCAGTAGGCCGTGGTCTGCAGCTCGAGCTCGGGCAGGTCGATGGGGCCCCAGCCGACGTTCTCGTCGGTGATGAACTTCAGCTTCTTGAACAGCGTCACGAGGCTCGCGACCATCACCTCGCCGTGGATGCGCTGCCCGCCGACCGCCGGCGCCTTGGCGAATTCCTCCAGCGGCTTGAGCGTCACGGCCCGGTTCGCGTACGTGTAGTGGTCGACGTCGACGCGGTGGACGTAGGCCTTGCGCTCGTGCCATTCGAGGCGGTCGACGTAGTACTGGATCGATTCGTGGATGTAGATCGCCCGCTCGTGGACCAGGACCTGGGCGCTGAACAGGTCCACCTCCCCGAGGACCCGCGGGCGGTCCGGTGTCGTGTCGATGATCACGACGTTCTCCGGGGCGGCGGCGCGCAGCGAGATCTCGGAGGCGGGGAAGTTCTCGCTCGCCCAGTACCAGCGGCCGTCGGTCGCCTGGCGGACGTGGGCCTCCTCGGCGAGGAACGCCAGCAGGTCGTCGACCGGCGCCGGCCCGAAGACCTCGCCTGGTTCGAACGGTAGCTCGAAGGTCGCAGCCCGCAGGTGGGCGAGGATGACGTGGAGGTTGTCCGGGTCGAGCCTGGCCTCCTCCGGCGTCCCGTCGAAGAGGAACGACGGGTGGTGGACGACGTACTGGTCGACGGGCGCGCCGGACGCCACCAGCACCGCGACGCTCGTGCCCTGGCGTCGGCCGGAGCGTCCGATCTGCTGCCACGTCGCCGCGACCGAGCCCGGATAGCCGGCCAGGACGGAGACGTCGAGCCGGCCGATGTCCACGCCGAGCTCGAGGGCGTTGGTGGCGACGACCCCGAGGATCTCGCCGTCGCGCAGGCCGCGCTCGATGGCGCGGCGCTCCGTGGGCAGGTAGCCGCCGCGATAGCCGCGGACCCGGCTGCGCGGCCCGTAGTGCTCGCGCAGCGATTCGCGGAGGCCGGTGAGCAGGATCTCCACGGCGACCCGCGAGCGGCCGAACACGATCGTCTGCCGTCCGGCCCGCACGAAGGGGAGGGCCCAGCGCTGGGCGAGCGTCTCCGCGGACCCTCGGGCACCGCTCGCCGGGTGGAGGATCGGCGGGTCCACCAGGAGGACATGCCGCTCGCCGGACGGCGCCCCGTTGCGGTCGATCAGGCGGGCCGGGCGCCCGGTGAGCGCCCTGGCCAGCTCGCCCGGGTTGCCGATGGTGGCCGAGCAGCACACGATCACCGGCCGGCTGCCGTAGTGGGCGCAGATGCGGAGGAGCCGTCGCAGCACGTTGGCGACATGGCTGCCGAAGACGCCCCGGTAGGTGTGCAGCTCGTCGATCACGATCACCTGCAGCTGCTCGAACAGCTGGAACCACTTCGTGTGGTGCGGCAGGATCGCGGAGTGGAGCATGTCCGGGTTCGTGACGACGACCTGCCCGGCCGAGCGGATCGCCGAGCGGATCGGCGCCGGCGTGTCGCCGTCGTACGTCGATGTCGAGATCGTCATCCCGATCGCGGCCGAGAGCTCGCCGAACTCGGTCACCTGGTCCTGGCCGAGCGCCTTGGTCGGGAACAGGAACAGGGCCCGTGCCGACGGGTCGTCCGCGATGGCCTGCAGGACCGGGAGCGTGTAGCACAGCGTCTTGCCGGACGCGGTGGGCGTGACGACCACCACGTCCTCGCCGGCATGGACCGCCTCGATGGCCTCGGCCTGGTGGAGGTACGGTCGCTCGACCCCGCGGGCCGCCAGCCCGGCCACGATCCGCGGGTCGAGCCAGGCGGGGAAGTCGCCGAAGATGGCCGGCCGCGCCGGGATGGTCTCGTGGTGGACCACGCCCCGGGCCATGGACGGTTCGCTGAGCAGATCGGCCAGGACATCGTCGGCGGCAGCCGGGGCGTAGGTTCGCATGCCGGACCTCATATCGCACAGATGTTCGAATCCGTGGCAGTCTAGCAGCACCGTTCCACTCGGCTGTGCCACCTCGGCTGTCACACCGGCCCGGGTTGACGCCTCGTTGCGGGTTAGTCTACCCTCGCCCGGATGGTTCGCCGACCGAACGCCCCCACGACCGCCGACGACGAGGCGGAGTCCCTCGACAGCGCCCGCCGCGGGGCGCCCTCGACGGATCCCGGGGACCTCGAGCGCCCACCCGCGGACCTCTCGACCCTCGCGATCGCCGGCCTGACCCGCCGGCGGACCGCGGCGCTGCTCGGCGCCCTCGTGGCCGTGTGGGTGATCGTCGTCTTCGCCCGCCAGGTCGGAGCCGCGTCGGCGGCGACGGCGCGCGCGGAGCAGATGGCGACCGACAACGCCGCCCTGACGACCCAGGTCGACGCGATGTCGCGCGAGCTCTCGCAGATCCAGCAGCCGGGCTTCGTCCAGCAGGCGGCCCGCGCCTACGGCCTCGGCGGGCGCAAGGAGATCGCCTTCGCGCTCGCCCCGGACGCGCCGCCCCTCGCCGACGATGCGCCCGGATCGGCGAGCGTCCGCCTCGGCTCCGCGGCCGGCCGGGTCAGCCCGCTCGACCGCTGGCTGACACTCCTGTTCGGCCCGGGCGACTGACGACCTCGGCTGCGGGGCATCGTCCGCCCCCAGCCGAGCGTATAGTGGGGGGCCCGCACACCTACGACCGGGGACCCGCCACCGGACCTGGTTCCCAGTCCGACCCAGTCGGGACGACGCTCGTCGCTGCCGGCGCATCCAGATGGAGGCTCCAATGACACTCGGACCACTCGAGTACACCGTGATCGGATTCGAGGGGAACAACTTCACCGGCCGGATCGCCGACGAGATCCAGCGGGTCGTCGAGAGCGGCGTCATCCGCCTCGTCGACCTGGTCTTCGTGACCAAGGACACCGCGGGCGACGTGGCCGTCGTCGAGGTCGACAACAAGGCTGACGAGCGGTTCGCCAGCTTCACGCCGATGATGTCCGACCTGATGGGCCTGCTCACGCCCGAGGACATCGAGAAGATCGCCGATGTGCTGCCGACCGACACCTCGGCGCTCATCGTGCTGTTCGAGCACCGCTGGGCGGTGCGCATCAAGGACGCCATCGGCAACGCCGGCGGCTTCCTCGTGGCGCGCAGCACCATCCCGCCCGAGGCGCTCGAGATGCTCAACGCCGAGCTCGACGCCATCCCGGCCTGACCGCAACACGACAGGAGACGACGACGATGATGCGACGACGACGAGGCCCCAGCCTCTTGATGACGGCCGCGGTCGTGGGGACCGCAGCGCACGTGGGCGCCTCGAGCGCCAACAAGAGCGCCGCGGCCCAGCAGCAGCAGCAGGCGGCGGCCCAGCAGGACGCCGAGCAGAGCGCGCAGATCGCGGCGCTCGAGGCGCAGCAGGCCCAGGCTGCCCCGGCAGCCCCGGCGGTCGACCCGACCATGGCCCAGCTCCAGAACCTGGCCGGCCTCCACACCTCCGGCGTCCTCAGCGACGAGGAATTCGCCGCGGCGAAGGCGAAGCTGCTCGGGATCTGACCGCGGGCATCAGCCCGCCCGCCGGGCCACCGATGGCTCGTCTGGACCTCGTTTGCTAGAATCGGTGGCCTTGGCGGAGTAGCTCAGTGGTAGAGCAGGGGACTCATAAGCCCTTGGTCGGTGGTTCAAATCCGCCCTCCGCTACCAACCCCGACACCGGTCGACGGCCCTCCCAGCGGGAGGGCCGTTGCGATTCCTTCATGTGGGGGCGCGCCACCATCCGGCCGTGGCGGCCGTCCGTACCCATGTTCGGGCCAGGACCTCCGTCCCAGGGTGGTCTGCCGTCCCGGCGCTATACTCGGCCGAGCGGCGGCGCACCGGCGTCGTCCGTACCCCCCGGAGGCTCCCTCGTTGAACCCCAAGTTCTTCCGGAACGGCATCGTGATGATCGTGCTCGTGCTGGGCACGGCCGCTCTGCTGTTCACCTGGATCACGGCCAGCACCCCGACCACCCCGGTCGGCTACTCCCAGTTCCTCGCGGACGTCGCGGCCGGCTCGGTCAAGCACGTCTCCCAGGAGAGCGACACGCTCACCGTGACCGGCCAGGACGGCAAGACCGTGACCGTCGTCGTCCCGGGTGTCGCCGGCCTCACCAACGTCTGGTCGGACATGGTCACGGCCGCGCTTCCCAAGGTCCTGCCATCTGACATCTACGAGGCGAAGCCGGTCCCCGACACGTCGTGGCTCGGCCTGCTCCTCACGGGGCTGCTCCCGCTGCTCGTGATCGGCGGCTTCATCTTCTTCATGATGCGTCAGGCCCAGGGGACCAATAACCAGGCCCTCAGCTTCGGCAAGAGCCGCGCCCGGATGTTCCTCGGCAACAAGACCGTCGTCACGTTCAACGACGTGGCCGGCGTCGACGAGGCGAAGACCGAGCTCCAGGAAGTCGTCGAGTTCCTGAAGTACCCGGAGAAGTTCAACTCGCTCGGCGCCCGGATCCCGCGCGGCGTGCTCCTCGTCGGCCCCCCCGGCACCGGCAAGACCCTGATGGCCCGCGCGGTCGCGGGTGAGGCCGGCGTCCCGTTCTTCAGCATCTCGGGCTCCGAGTTCGTCGAGATGTTCGTCGGCGTCGGCGCCAGCCGCGTCCGCGACCTGTTCGACCAGGCCAAGCGCAACTCGCCATGCATCGTCTTCGTCGACGAGATCGACGCGGTCGGCCGCCAGCGCGGTGCCGGCCTCGGCGGCAGCCACGACGAGCGCGAGCAGACGCTCAACCAGATCCTCGTCGAGATGGACGGCTTCGACACGAACACCAACGTGATCGTCGTGGCGGCCACCAACCGGCCGGACGTCCTCGACCCGGCGCTGCTGCGCCCGGGCCGCTTCGACCGCCAGGTCATCCTCGACCGGCCCGACATGCGCGGCCGGACCGAGATCCTGCGGGTCCACACCAAGGGCAAGCCGCTCGACAAGGGCGTCGATGTCGAAGGCGTGGCGCGCCAGTCGCCCGGGTTCTCGGGCGCTGACCTCGCCAACCTCGTCAACGAGGCGGCCATCCTGTCCGCCCGGCGCAACAAGAAGGTCATCGGCATGTCCGAGTTCCAGGAGGCCCTGGAGCGGATCGTGGCCGGCCCGGAGCGCAAGTCCCGGCTCATCTCCGACGCGGAGAAGGCGATCATCGCCTACCACGAGGGCGGGCACGCCGTCGTGCAGCGCATCCTCCCCAAGTGCGACCCGGTGGCCAAGGTCACCATCATCAGCCGCGGCATGGCCCTCGGCTACACCATGGCACTGCCGCAGGAGGACCGCTACCTCCAGTCGAAGTCCGAGTTCGAGGACAAGATCGCCGGCCTGCTGGGCGGCAACGTCGCCGAGCGGATGATCTTCGGCGACACGACGACGGGCGCCAGCAACGACATCGAGAAGGCGACCGACCTGGCCCGCCGGATGGTCACCGAGTTCGGGATGAGCGACAAGCTCGGCCCGCTCTCGTTCGGGAAGCGCGACGAGCTCGTCTTCCTGGGCCGCGAGATCGGCGAGCAGCGCAACTACTCCGACGAGGTCGCCAAGACCATCGACGAGGAAGTGCGCGCCATCATCGACAAGGCGTACGAGCGGGCGACCGAGGTCCTGACCACGCACAAGGACAAGCTGATCGCCCTCGCCGAGAAGCTGGTCGCCGAGGAGACCGTCGACAGCGACGGCTTCGAGGCGCTGTTCAGCGACCTTCCCCCGAAGGAGCTGCTGCGCGGCGCGCCGACGATCCTCGGCCCGGGACAGCCGGTAGCCGAGCCGAACCCGCAGCCGGCGTGAGCCGCTGACGGACCAGGACGACCGCGCGACGAGCGGGCCGGTGACGGCCCGCTCGTTTCATGTCCCGGGCGCGGGACCCGGGATCGGTGCCTGGATCGGCGCGGCGACGGCCGGGGTCGCGGTCTGGGCCGCGGCCGCCTTGAGCGCGGGGTCCTCGGAGCCGATGGCTGCCAGCAGGTGGCGCCAGACGCCGGCCGCGATGCCCAGGAGCGGGACGGCGAGGAACATCCCGAGGATGCCGGCCAGCGACCCCCCGGCGGGGATGGCCACGAGCACGACCGCGGGATGGAGGCTGACCGCCCGGCCGTAGACGAGCGGCGCGATGACGCTGCCCTGGACGACGTTCATGACGGCCGTGTAGATGCCCATGATGATGATGTCCTGGGTCGATCCGAAGGCGAACGCGATCAGGAACCCGATGAGGCTCGTGATGAACTGGCCGATGTACGGGATGAACCCGCCGAAGAACGACAGCACCGCGACGGGCAGCGCCAGCGGCAGGCCGAGCAGCATCATGATCACGTAGCCGGTCACGGCGTTGAAGAGGCCGAGGGAGCCGGTGGCGATCATGTACCCGCCGAGCTTGGTGACCGAATCGTGGGCCGCGATGTCCACCTCGCGGCGGCGCCAGCCGGTGACCCGCGACATCGCGGCGGCCCACGCGCCGTCGCCGTCCTTGAGCATGTAGAACGCGAGCAGCGCGGACAGGACCAGGAAGATGGACAGGCCGAAGGCCGATCCGAGGATCGCGCTGATCACCTCGCGGATCGGCGCCGCGACGCTGGAGGCGGCGTCACTCGGCGTCCCGGACACGTCGGGCGGGAGGTGGCTGCCGATCAGCCCGCTCCCGGTGACCGCCCCCGCGAGAGCCGCGCTCATGGGCCCGGCCAGGGCAGCCAGCGACTGGACCGTCACGACGGCTACGACCACCCAGAGGACGACGCTGATCAGCGCCGCCGACCGCGTGCGGGTCAGTCCGCGTCGCTCGAGCGCCCGGACTGCCGGCACGAAGGTCGCGGCGAGGGTCACGGCGACGAGGATCGGGGCGATGATGCCGGGCATCAGCGAGCCGACCGCGAGGACCAGGCCGAGCAGGCCCGCCGCGACCAGGAGCCGCCAGCTCCACTGGGCCGCTCGATCGAGCCAGATCGGGACCTCGCCATCCACCTGGACCTGGGGGGCGCCGCGCGGCAGCCCGCTGAGGACCTCGATGACCGTGCCGGCCAGGGCGACGGCGACCGCCACCGTCGGGACGGCCACGATCATGCCCGGGATGCCCGCCAGTGCCGCGCCGGCCGGGAGCGCGACGATCACGAGGCCGGGGTGCAGGCGCACGCCCTTCGGGTCCACACGCAGGGCCGGGATCCGCCCGTCGAACAGGACGACGAGCACGATCAAGATGGCCAGCAGCACCGCCGTGCCCAGCCCGCCGGACACGTAGGCCGCGAGCAGCACGATGATGCTGGTGAAGATCGCGCCGAGATAGGGGACGAAGCCGCCGAAGAACACGATCACGGCAAGCGCACTGGCCTGCGGGACGCCGAGGACGATGAGGAAGACGAACATCGTGACGCCGCGGATGGTCGCCCGGACGGCGGTCCGCCGGAGGTAGCCGCCAGCCGACCACATCGCGACCCGGCCCGCGTCGAGCGCGCGCCCGCGACGGCCCTCCGGCAGGCTCTGCGTGAGGACGTTCGCGGCGCTCTCGCCGTCCTGGAGGAAGTAGAACGTCAGGAAGCCGGCGAGCATCACCACGGTGATGATCGACGCGGCGGAGCTCAGCAGGCCGAGCGCGCTCGAGGACAGCCACGAGGCGAACTGCTCGTCGAGGTGCTCGATGGTGGTCGCCAGGTCGCTCGAGAGCCCGACGGAGACCATCCACGCCCCGATCATGTTGATGCCCCGGTCCACCGCCGCGAGGACGTCGGACACGGCCGGGAGGATGGCCAGGACGATCAGGACGATCGCCCCCACGAAGATCCCGATCACGGCGAGCGTCACGACGCCGGCGGTCTTCGTGCCGGACCAGCCCCGTCGGCGCAGCCGGTCCGAGTAGGGGCCGAACGTCGCGCAGATGAGCAGCGCGACGAGGATCGACGCGGTGACCGACGCGAGCTTGATCGCGAGCGCGATCGCGATGATGGCCAGGCCGACGATGACCAGCACCCGCCACCCGATCGCGGCGAGGCGGTGGAGCCAGCTCGGGACCATCTCGCGCGGCGGCGCCTGGACGGGTGGGGTGACAGCCACGTCGGGTCGGGACCTCAGCTGCGGAACGGGGCGCTCGATGCTGCCGCCCATCCTAGCCGCCCGCGCCGACCCTACAATGCCGCGGACGACAACCCCGACGGAGTGCTGACCACCCGATGACCGCTCTCGACGACGCCCTCGAAGCCCACCTCGACGCCACCCACGACGCGCGCCTGGCCTCCTACCAGGCGTTCCTGCGCATCCCGAGCATCTCCGGCATCCCGGCCCATGCCGACGACTGCCGCCGGGCCGCGGGCTGGCTCGCCGACGCGATGCGGACGGCCGGGATCGAGCACGTCGAGGTGGCGGAGACCAGCGGACATCCCGTGGTCTACGGCGACTGGCTCCACGCCGAGGGCGCGCCGACGGTCCTGGTCTACGGGCATTACGACGTGCAGCCGGTCGATCCGCTGGACCTGTGGACGTCGCCGCCGTTCGAGCCCGTCGTCGTGGACGGCCGGATGCTGGCCCGCGGGGCGGCCGACGACAAGGGCCAGATCCACCTGCATGTCATGGCCGCGGCGGCCCTGATGGCGACGCGCGGCGGGTTCCCGCTCAACGTCCGCTACGTCTTCGAGGGCGAGGAGGAGTCGTCGTCGGTCCACCTCGAGCGCTGGCTCCAGGACAACCGGGAGCGCTTGAGCGCCGACGTCGCGGTCATCAGCGACAGCGGGTTCTTCGAGGGCAACATCCCGTCGATCACCGCCAGCCTGCGCGGGATCATGTACGCCCAGATCGACGTCGTCGGCGGACCGATCGACCTGCACTCGGGCAGCTTCGGGGGCGCCGTCGAGAACCCGGTCAACGCGCTCGCGACCATCATCGCCGCCCTCAAGGGGCCGGATGGCCGGATCCTCGTCCCGGGGTTCTACGACGACGTGGTGCCGTTGACCGACGCGGACCGCACGGCCCTTTCCGCCCTGCCGTTCGACGAGGCGGCCTACCAGGCGTCCATCGGCGTGCCCGCCCTCGTCGGCGAGGCGGGATACACCGTGCTCGAGCGGAAGGGCGCCCGCCCGACGCTGGACGTCAACGGCATCTGGGGTGGGTTCCAGGGAGACGGCACCAAGACCATCATCCCGGCACACGCCCACGCCAAGATCAGCTGCCGGCTCGTCGCCGACCAGGATCCCGCGCGGATCTTCGAGGTGTTCCAGGCCTACGTGGCGGCGATCGCGCCCCCGGGCGTGACGACCACGGCCACGTACCTCGGCGGTGGGCGGCCGATCCTCACGCCGATCGACCATCCCGCGACGCAGGCCTGCGCCCGGGCGCTCGAAGCGACCTTCGGCCGGGCCCCGGTCTTCATCCGGGAGGGTGGCAGCATCCCGGTCAGCGCCAGCTTCGAGACGATCCTCGGGCTGCCGGTCGTGCTGCTCGGGTTCACCCAGCCCGACGACCACGCCCACGCCCCCAACGAATGGATGGACCTGGCCAACTACGAGACGGCCATCCGGGCGGTCGTACGGGCCTTCGACGAGCTGGCCGCGACCACGCTCTAGGGGCGGTCGGTTCGCGGCCCCATGTGCGGACGTGGGGGGTCCGGGTGGGTGAATCGGGGGGTTCCGAGTGCTACCCTGTGCGCCACCGCACCATCCCGGAGGTATGCACCGCGTGAGCACCGAAGCCGCCGATCCGAACCTTGCTCCAGCGCAGGCGGCGACCTGGACCCTGGACACCGACAACGGGAAGTTGTCGCCCCGCTCCGCCCTTGACGTCCTCGTCGACCTGAACGACAAGGTCACCGGCGGCGCGGTCGCGGAATACCAGCCGGTGCCGCTCGGGTTCACCCCGCTCGACAAGACCATCGGCGGCGGCCTGCGGGCCGGCGAACTGCTGCTCATCGGCGGAGCCCAGGGCACGGGCAAGACCACGATGGCGCTCCAGATGGCCCGCAACATCGCCTCGGGCGGGCAGGCGAACGTCCTGTACATCTGCTTCGAGCACGACGAGCCGTACCTGCTGAACCGGCTGATCGCGATGGAGTCCGCGCTGGCGCACCTCCCGCACAAGACCGGCGCCATCAAGATCGTCGACGTCCGCAAGGAGATCCTCGGGACGTGGATGGCCGAGGGCGGCGGCGGCGCGCAGCTGGCCAACAACCCCCGCCTGCGCCCCTCGCTCGACCGCATCGCCCGCTACGGGCAGAACCTGTTCCTGATGCGCGGCTCCCAGACCGCCGGCACGATCGACAACATGCGCAAGCTCGTCCAGCAGCACCGCGAGCTGTCCGGCGACCGCCGCCTGGTGGTCTTCGTGGACTACCTCCAGAAGGTCCCGCAGATCCCCGAGCCGGAGAACGAGACCGAGAAGGTGACGTTCATCGTCAACGGCCTCAAGGACATCGCCCTGGCCGAGGACGTGCCGATGGTGAGCATCGTCGCCGCCGACAAGGAAGGGCTGAAGGCCTCGCGCCTGCGCAACTTCCACCTGCGCGGCAGCTCGGCGATCAACTACGAGGCGGACATCATCGTCATCCTCAACGAGAAGTACCACATCGTCGCCAAGGTCAACATCGAGTTCAACCCGTACCAGGCGCAGCGCTTCCGCGACTGGGTCGTGATCTCGGTCGAGAAGAACCGCGGCGGCCAGGACAACGTGGACCTCGAATACGAGAAGCATTTCGAGTACTCGTGCTTCGATCCGAATGGGCGCACGGTCCAGGAGAAGCTGATCGAAGAGCGGCTCTACAACGACTAGTCGCGGCACCATCTTCGGCGGCGGCTGATCCGGCGCGATCGCGGCGTTGTCGGCTGCGCTCCTCGCTCTCGCACCTTCAGGTGCGCTCGCTGCGGTGCTCCTGCTCCGCCTTGCGCTCGCACCGGCTCCGCCGCCGCGAGGCGGTTCGTCGGAGCCGCGAGACGACGCGCCAGCGCGAACCATCATCCTGGCCTGGGGCCGTCGCGGACCGTCGCGGTCGCCCGGGATAGACTGCGCGGGTGAAGAGCCCTGGGGCGTTCCCTGACGTCGTCGAGATCGTGGTCGAGATCCCGCGCGGGTCGCGCAACAAGTACGAGTACGACGAGGAGGCCGGGGTCTACCGGCTGGACCGCGTCCTCTCGAGCGCGGTCTTCTACAACTTCGACTACGGCTTCATCGAGGACACGCGCGCCGGTGACGGCGACCACACGGACGCGCTGCTGATCATCGACGAGCCGACGTTCACGGGCTGCCACGTCTGGGCCCGACCCGTGGGCGGCCTCGAGATGCGCGACGAGAAGGGCTTCGACTTCAAGGTCCTGTGCGTGGCGATCGGCGATGCCCACCAGCAGCACATCGAGGGGCTCGACCAGATCCGGCCGCACCGCCTGGTGGAGATCGAGCACTTCTTCGAGACCTACAAGGCGCTCGAGGACAAGACCGTCGAGATGCTCGGCTGGCGCGAGCGTGAGCGGGCGCTCGAGGTCCTGCGCACGGACCGGGCGACCTGGCAACGCGAGCACGCCGCGACGCCGTCGACGTGACAGGCGAGGGCGGCACGGCCGCGCCGCGCCGGCCGAGGTACCCCGGCGAGGGAGAGCCCGGCCGGCGCCTGTTCATCGCGGTCCCGTTCCCGGATGCCGCCGTGGAGCCGGTGGTCGCCCTCGTCGACGCCGTCCGGGCGCTCGGGGTCCCGGGCGGCGGCCGCGACGTCCGCTGGGTCCGCCTCGACGGGCTGCACCTGACCCTGCGCTTCATCGGACCGACGCCACCCGAGCGCGTCGCGCCGGCCGAGGACGCGGTGCGGGCCGCGGCGCGGACGCTCGAGCCGTTCGAGGTCGGCATCAACGGGGCCGGCGCGTTCCCGACGCCGCAGCGTCCTCGTGCCCTGTGGCTGGGCGTGGACGAGGGGGTCGCCGGCATGGAAGCTGCCTCGCGCGCCGTCGACGCCGCCCTTGTCGAGCGCGGCTGGGCCGCCGACGACCGGCCGTTCCGGCCACACCTGACCCTCGCCCGGTCCGATGGCGTCCCGGCCGGCGCGGCCATCGCGGGCCGGCTGATGGCGCGTGCCCCCGAGCTCCGCGTCCGCTTCCAGGTCGAGCGGATCGGCCTCTTCGAGAGCCTCACCGGCGGCGGGCCGGCCCGCTACGAACCGCTCACGATCGTGGCGCTCGGCGGCTGATGGCGCGCGCCCGCCACGCAGACTGCGCCGACCGGTTGCGCCACGCCCATCGCGCACGCTAGGCTCAGGCCCCCGGTCCCGGCGCGCCGTCTCCCCGCCGCCGCGGTCCCGGACCCAGGAGGTCGACATGGCGCCAGCGGATCCGCGGCAGACCAAGTTCGTGCTCGATGAGTCGCGCATCCCGCGTGCCTGGTACAACATCGCGGCCGACCTCCCGGTCGCACCCTTCCCGCCGCTCCACCCGGCCACGCACCAGCCGCTCGGACCAGCCGACCTCGCCCCGCTCTTCCCGATGGCGCTGATCGGCCAGGAGGTCTCGGCGGAGCGCTACATCGAGATCCCCGACGAGGTGCGCGACGCGTATCGCCTGTACCGCCCGAGCCCGATGTACCGCGCCCACCGGCTGGAGAGGGCCCTCGATACGCCGGCACACATCTACTACAAGTACGAGGGCGGCAGCCCGGCCGGCAGCCACAAGCCCAACACGGCGATCCCGCAGGCGTTCTACAACCGGGAGGAGGGCGTCAAGCGCCTGGCGACCGAGACCGGCGCGGGACAGTGGGGGAGCGCCCTGGCGTTCGCCGGCGCGATCTTCGGCCTCGAGGTCAAGGTCTACATGGTGCGCGCCTCCTATGACCAGAAGCCGTACCGCCGGATCCTGATGGAGACCTACGGCGCCGAGGTCGTCGCCAGCCCGTCGCTCGGGACCAACTACGGTCGCGCGGTCCTCAACGAGACGCCCGACAGCCCGGGCTCCCTCGGGATGGCCATCAGCGAGGCCGTCGAGGACGCCGCGACCCGCGACGACACGAAGTACGCCCTGGGGTCCGTGCTCAACCACGTCCTGCTGCACCAAACGGTGGTCGGCCAGGAGGCCATGGAGCAGATGGGCATGGCCGGCGAGGAGCCCGACGTCGTCATCGCCTGCACCGGCGGCGGGTCGAACTTCGGCGGGCTGACCTTCCCGTTCCTCGGTCGCAACTTCCGCGACGGAACCAGGTACCGGGTCATCGCCGCCGAGCCCGAGGCCGCGCCGAGCCTGACCCGCGGCGTTTACGCCTACGACTTCGGCGACACCGGGAAGATGGCGCCGATCGTCAAGATGCACACCCTCGGCTCGGACTTCATGCCCGAGCCGATCCACGCCGGCGGGCTGCGCTACCACGGCATGTCGCCGCTGGTCAGCCTCCTCAAGGAGAACGACCTCATCGAGGCCCGCAGCGTCCACCAGCGGCGCACATTCGAAGCCGGGGTCCAGTTCGCCCGCGCGGAGGGGATCCTCCCGGCGCCCGAACCGACCCACGCGATCAGCGTCGCGATCGACGAGGCCCTCGCGGCGAGGGAAGCGGGCGAGGCCCGGGTGATCCTGTTCAACCTGTGCGGCCACGGGCATTTCGACCTGTCGGCCTACGCCCGCTACCTCGACGGGACGCTGGAGGACTACGAGTACCCCATGGAGAAGGTCAAGGCCGCGCTGGCCGGCCTGCCGAACATCTAGATGCCACGCCTCGCGTGCTGGTCGTGCGGCCGGCAGATCTACACGACAGCGCCGCTCGAGGCGCTGTTCGCCGAGGAGCGGCGGTGTCCGCGCTGCGGCGCCAACCTCCGTGACGAACGGCGCGACAACGAGCAACGGAAGGTGATCCGCCGCCAGAACCCGCCAGACGACCCCGGCCCGCCCGAAGGCGAGGCGGAGCGGCGCGAGGGCGACCGTCGGAAGCATCGACGTCGGGGCGGCGGTCCCACGAGTCCGTCCACGGCCGACAACACCGGCTGGAAAGACTGACCCGGCCGCGGTCGGCCCCGTGCGGATCGCCTTCCTGGGCTTCGGGCTGATCAACGGGTCGCTGGCGCGCGCCCTGCGGGCCTCGCCCGCTGCGGCAGGCTGGACGCAGGCCGCGTGGAGCCCGTCCGGCCGGGGGCCGGCCCGGGCCGTGGCGGATGGCGTGATCGACCGGGCCGCTGCCGACGTGCCGACCGCCCTCGAGGGCGCCGACCTGGTGGTCCTCGGCGGCCCTGCCACGGCCTGCCTGGAGCTGCTCGACGGCCTGGCTGGTCCGTGGGCGGGAGCGCTGGCTCCCGACGCCCTGATCACCGACGTGGCAAGCACCAAGGTCGCGCTGGTCGCACGGGCCGACGCGCTCGGGTCCAGGTTCGTCGGCGGCCACCCGATGGCGGGTCTCGAAGCCGCCGGCTACGAGGCATCGACGCCCGGGCTGTTCGTCGAGCGGCCATGGGTCATCGTGCCGGGCGCGAGCGCCCGCGCCGGGGACGCCGAGGCGGTCGCCGCGCTCGCGCGGTCCTGCGGCGCGCGACCCGTCGTGATGGACGCCGCCGCGCACGACGCGGCCGTCGCCGCGGTCAGCCACCTGCCGCTGGTCCTCGCCGCGGCGCTGGTCGAGGCCGTGGGTGGGCCGGCCGGCGAGCCACGGGCGGACTGGCCGGTCGCGGCCGCGCTGGCGGCCGGTGGCTGGCGCGACATGACGCGGCTGGCCCGTGGGGATGCCGCGATGGGCGCCGGCATCCTGGCCACGAACGGTCCGGCGATCGCCGCCCGGTTGCGCGACCTGCGGGGCGCGATCGACGAGTGGCTGGCCGCCCTCGAGCGGCCCGGCGGCCCGGACGAGGCGGCGCTCGCCGAACGGCTGCGCGCCGCGCGCGAGCGCCTTGAGGAACTGCCGGATGGATGAGCTCGTGCTCGTGCTGCCGCGCTCGGCGCTGCCGGACGGGGCCGCCTGGTACGGGCTGACGACGGCCGGCCTCGACGGCTTCGAGCTGCTGGTCGAGCGCGAGGGCCGCTACCAGCCGCGGGCCGCGATGGAGGTCGACCCGTCGTGGAAGCAGGTGATCCCGTACCTGGTCCTGCGCGACGGGGACGACTGGTTCCTGATGCGGCGGACCCGGGCAGGCGCCGACGCGCGGCTCCACGACCGCTACAGCATCGGCGTCGGCGGCCACCTCAACCCGGGCGACGGCGGCCTGCTCGGCGGGCTCCGTCGCGAGTGGGGCGAGGAGGTCGTCGCCGACTTCGAGCCGGACTTCCTGATGGTCGCCCTGCTCAACGACGACACGACCGACGTCGGGGCGGTCCACCTCGGCGCGGTCTTCGTCGGGGACGCGGACGGGCGACCCGTCGCCATCCGCGAGACCGACAAGCTCGAGGGCCGATTCGTCCCCGAGGCGGACGTCCGCGCGGTCGCCGACCGGCTCGAGACCTGGAGCCGACTGGCGTTCGAGCACCTGACGAATGGGGTCCCCTCGGTCGCCCGAGGCGGCGCCCTATAATCGCGGCGCCGGGTCCCAGGCCGGCGGACCTGCAACGCTCCACACGCTCGGAGGACTGATGGCGGCCAAGATCCTCATCGTCGACGACGACCCGAATGTCCAGCGGCTCCTGCAGTACACCCTGAAGCAGGAGGGCTACGACGTCGTCGTCGCGGCGGACGGCGCGGAAGGGTTCCGGCTGTGGGGCGCCGAGGGGCCGGACCTGATCCTGCTCGACGTGATGCTGCCCAAGCTGGACGGCTACCAGGTCGCGACGAAGATCCGGACCGAGGAGGGCCAGTCGGCCCACGTCCCCATCATCATGCTGACCGCCGAGCGCGAGGTCGAGCAGAAGGTCAAGGGCCTCCGCGCGGGCGCCGATGACTACCTGATCAAGCCGTTCCACCCGGCCGAGCTGCTGGCCCGCATCAAGAGCCTGCTGGCGCGGTTCGCGCCGCGCGACGTCCTGCTGGCGCGGCCGCCGCTGGGGCGGATCCTGGCGTTCTACGGCGCCAAGGGCGGCGTGGGCACCACCACCATCGCGATCAACTCGGCGATCGCGCTGCACCGCGAGCTCGGGCGGAAGGTCTGCCTCATCGACGGCAACCTGCAGTTCGGCGACCACCGCGTCTTCCTCGACCTCGGGCTCGACCGCAAGAGCGTCGTCGACGTCGTGAGCGCC
The DNA here is from genome assembly GCA_963813335.1 of uncultured Chloroflexia bacterium. GTDB lineage: Bacteria > Chloroflexota > Limnocylindria > Limnocylindrales > CSP1-4 > SPCO01. Next base: position 970,239 of record CAWEYL010000001.1, on the reverse strand, counting down.
CCGTCCATCGACGGCGACCTGATCAGGCAGATCCTGGTCAAGCACGAATCGGGCATCGACCTCCTCCTCGCGCCGCCGAACCCGGAGGCCGCGGAGCTCGTCCGGCCGGAGCACCTGCCGTTCATCGCCGAGCAGCTCCAGATGTCGTACGACTACATCCTCATCGACATCGACAAGCGGCTCGATGACATCAACCTCGGCGTCTTCGAGGTGACCGACACGATCTTCGTGGTCATGACCGCGGACCTGTCATGCCTCAAGAACGTCCGGCTGATCCTCGAGACGGTCGACCACCTCGGCTACCCGTCGTCGAAGGTGCAGCTCGTCCTCAACCGCTCGAACGCGTTCACCGGCATCGCCGTGAAGAACGCCGAGGGTGCCCTGAAGCGGACCATCGACCACCAGGTCGTCAACGAGTACCGCGGCGCGATCAGCGCGCTCAACTCCGGCTCGCCCTTCATGTTCACGAAGGCGGACTCGCCGCTGGGCTCGTCGCTGCTGCAGTTCGCCCGCGCGGTGGACAAGCCGGCGGGCGTCCCGGCGACGGGCGCGGTGCCGGCGCGCGCCTAGATCCCTTGCCGCGCCGCCGATGAGCGGCGGGTGAGACCCGGGTGAGCGGGCGGTGAGCGCCGCTCCGTAGGGTGGCGGCGTGCTTGCGACCGTCCCGTCCGCCACCCTGCTCGGCATCGACGGCCGATACATCCGGGTCGAGGTCGACGTCGCCACGGGCCTGCCCGGCTTCACCATCGTCGGCCTCGCCGACGCCGCCCTGCAGGAGGCCCGCGAGCGCATCCGCGGAGCCCTCCGCAACGCCGGGTTCGGCTACCCGCCGCGGCGGATCACGGTCAACCTGGCCCCGGCGGACCTCCGCAAGGCGGGGGCCTCGCTCGATGTCGCCATGGCCATCGGCATCCTGCTCGGCTCGGAGCAGGTGCGGCCAGGCCGGGGCCGGATCGGGCTGCTGGGCGAGCTGTCGCTCGGCGGCGAGGTCCAGCCCGTGCCAGGGATCCTGCCGATGGTGGCGGCCATGGCCCGGCGCGGCGTGCGCAAGGTGGCGGTCGCCCGCGCGGCGGCCGTCGAGGCCGGGCTGGTCGACGGCGTCGAGGTCCTGCCGGTCGACACGCTCAGCGACGTGGTCGAGCTGGTGCGTTCGCCGCGGTCGCGGTCCGTGCCGGCGAGCGCACCGCGGGTGGGGCTCGAGGGCGATGGGCGCCCGTTCGCGGGCCCGGCCGCGGCCACGCCACCGGCCGCCAGGCGGCTTCCGGACCTCGCCGACGTCCGCGGCCAGCCCGGGGGCAGGCGGGCCCTGGAGATCGCGCTCGCCGGCGGACACGGCCTGCTGCTCATCGGCCCGCCGGGTTCCGGCAAGACCCTCCTGGCGAGCACCGTACCGAGCCTGCTGCCGCCTCTCGCCGACGAGGCCGCGCTGTCGGTCACCATCGTGGCCTCGGCCGCCGGCGAGGGGCCGATGACCGGCCTGGTCCGCCGGCCGCCGTTCCGCAGCCCGCATCACACCACGTCCTACGCGGCGATGGTCGGCGGCGGGCCGCGTCTGTCGCCCGGCGAGATCACGCGGGCGGACCACGGCGTGCTCTTCCTCGACGAGCTGCCCGAGTTCGACCGCGACGTCCTCGAGTCGCTCCGGCAGCCGCTGGAGGAGGGCCGCGTCGCGATCGCCCGGGCGGGTCGCGCGACGACGTTCCCTGCACGGTTCCAGCTCATCGCCGCGATGAACCCGTGCCCGTGCGGCTTCTTCGGTTCGGACCGCGGGTGTCCATGCCCGGAGGGGGTCGTCGAGCGCTACCAGCGGAAGGTGTCGGGGCCGCTGCGCGACCGGATCGACCTGTGGGTCGAGATGCCGCGCGTCGCGCCCGGCGCGGTCGTCGGCGAGGCAGGCTCGGAGGGCTCGGCGACGGTCGCGGCGCGGATCGCCGCGGCCCGGGACGTCGCGGCCGCGCGCCTGTCGCCAGCGGACGGGGTCCGGCTCAACGGGCGCCTCACGGGCCGGGCGCTCCGAGCGGCCTGTGCCCTGGACGCGGCGGCCGAACGGCACGTCGTGCGACTGGCGGAGCTCGAAGAGGCGAGCGCACGCGGGACGGAACGGCTGCTGCGCGTCGCCCGGACCATCGCCGACCTCGCCGGCGATGCCGTGGTCGCCGAGCCACATCTCGACGAGGCCGCCTGGTTCCGGGCGCCCGACGCCCGTCGCGCCGCGGCACTGGCTCGCTGACGTGCTGGGGGTCGGGGCCGAGCCTCCCGAAGCTCCCGATCATGCCGCCGAACGCGATGCGTGGGCGGTCCTGGCCTCCGCGCACGGCCTGGGGCCGGTCGGGTTCGCGAACCTGCTGCGGCGGCTCGGGTCGGGCCGCGACATCCTGCGGATCGCCGGCTCGGACGGCGGCACAGCCAGGCTGGTCGCCGCGTCGGAGGAGGAGGCCCCCGACGGCGCACCGGGCCGGCGGGCCCTGACCCCGGACGTCGCCGAGGAGATCGTCCGGGCGGCCCAGGATGCCGACCGCACGCTGGGGCGGATCCGGGCGCTGGGCTTGCGGGTGGTCACGGTCGATGACCCGGCCTATCCGTCGCGTCTCGCCGCGATCGACCTGCCGCCGCACCTGCTGTTCGTCGATGGCGACCCGATGGCCCTCGAACCGGAGTACGCGGTCGCCGTCGTCGGGACGCGCCGGGCCTCGAACGCGGGTCGTGCGCTGGCATCGCGCGTCGCCGCGGCCCTTACGGCCGCCGGAGCGAGCGTGGTCTCAGGGCTGGCCATCGGGATCGACGGCGCCGCGCATGCCGCGACGCTCGATGCGGGCGGTCGCACGGTGGCGGTCATCGGCGGCGGCCACGGGCGCCTGTACCCGCGGGCCCACGCCCGGCTCGCCGAGGCGATCACCGCCGGGGGCGGTGCGGTCGTCTCGGAACTGGCGCCCGACCTCGCGCCGACGACCGGGACGTTCCCGCGCCGGAACCGGATCATCAGCGGCCTCGCGGACGCGACGGTCGTGATCGAGGCCCCGGCTCGCAGTGGCGCCCTCATCACCGCGTCGTGGGCGCTGGAGCAGGGCCGCGACTGCTTCCTCGCCCCTGGTCCGATCGACGATCCCGCGCACGCCGGCTGCCTCGCGTTCCTGCGCGAATTCCCGGGTGGCGCACGGATCGTCGCCGGCGTCCCGCAGCTCATCGAGGACCTCGGCCTCGCGACGCGACCGAACGGCGCCGGCGCCACCCGGCTCGCCGGGGCGACACTGCTCGACCTGGGCGAGACGGCGGCCCGGATCGGGGCGGAGCTGGTGGCCGGGCGGGCCACCGTCGATGAGCTGGTGGCGGTGACCGGCTGGCCCGTCGCGACGGTCCTCGCGACCCTCACGGTGCTCGAGCGCAACGGTCTGGCGGTGGGCGTCGTGGGGCGGTTCCGACCGGTCGGCACGCTCGCGCTGGCCCAGCCGCGTCACCGCCGACACCGCTGACGAGCCGCCCGACGGTTGCCGGTCTCGCACGACCGGTGCTACGCTCCCCTCGGTCGTGACCCCAATCCGACCGGCAACGCGCCCCCACGGTGCATCGCCCCACGCCCCAGCCTGGAGCGTCGTCTATTGCGCAAGCTGGCCATCGCGCTGCTGGCCGTCCCGATCCTGTCGGTCCTCTATGTGAGCACCGCCCTGCGTCGCTCGCCCCTGGTCCGGATCGGGTCCACGGTGGGTCTCGGCATGGTGGTGGCGCTCGGCGTCATCGTCGTCGGCCGTCCGATCCCGGCGGCCGCCACGGCCCCGCTCGCCGACGTCCCGCTCCCGGCCGCGGCGTTCCGGACGGTCCTCGCCACTGGCCGCGATCTCGCCGAGCCGGTCACGATCGAGTTCAGCGTGCCGATGGACGAGGCCTCGGTCAGCTCCGCCCTCTCGGTCACCCCGGCGACGCCCGTCACGCTCGCCTGGGACCCCGCCGGGACGGTCCTGACCGTCTCGCCGAAGAGCCACTGGGCGGCCGGCACGTATCACACCGTGACCGTCGACGCCGGTGCCCTCGCCGCCAGCGGCGCGCCGATGGCCAGCCCGGCGCGGGCCGCCTTCCTGACCCGCGACGCCGCGGCGGCCGCGATCGCGGCGACCCTGCCGGCCGGCAAGCGGATCGGCATCGGGAGCGCGTTCACCATCACCTTCGACCGCGCGGTGGATCCCGCCACGGTCGCGTCGGCCTTCTCGATCGTCCCGGCGACACCGGGCACGCTGGCGCCGACGGGCTCGACCGCCACGACCGGGGCCGCCAGCGCCGCCGCATCGACCGCCGGCGCGTCCTGGACGTTCACCCCGGCCCAGCCGCTGATCCCGAACACGAGGTACCGCCTGACCCTCGACGGCGTCCTCGACGCCGACGGCGTCGCGGTCCCCGCCGCCACGCTGTCGGTCAGGACGGGCGTCTCGCCGGCGGTCGTCCGGTTCCGGCCACGGGCCGACACCAAGGACGTCGTTCGCAGCGCCACCCTCTCCGTCCGCTTCACGCAACCGATGGACGAGGCATCCACGACGGCGGCCTTCAGCGTCCGGGCGGGCAGCGCGCCCGTCGCCGGCAAGGTCGCGTTCGCTGAGGACGACACCGTCCTGGTCTTCGAGCCGAGCAAGGCCCTGCCGTACGGGAGCAAGGTCGTCATGGCCGTCGCGGCGACGGCGCACAGCCGCGACGGCGCCCCGCTCGGGGCGGCCGCGACGGGGACGTTCAGGACCGTGGCCAAGCCGACCGCGAAGCGGGCCAGCGGCGGCGGGTCCAGCGGCGGCAGCACGGGCGGCGGTGGCGGCGGTGGCGGCGGGGCGGTCGGCGGCGGCTCGTGGGCCTCGGTCGAGACCTATTACCTCGGCCTGATGAACTGCACGCGGACCGGCGGCTGGGTGACCTCGAGCGGCTCGTGCAGCAGCCCCGGCGGTCGGGGCGTCGCGCCCCTCAAGCTCGACAGCGGCATCAGCTCGAAGGTCTCACGGCCGTATGCCAAGAAGCTGGCGGTCGGCGGCGACTGCAGCCACTTCATCGGCGGCAACCCGGGCAACCGCCTGTCGGCCGCCGGCTACACGAACTACACCTGGGCCGAGAACCTCGGCTGCCGTTCCGGGAACCCACGGGCGGCCGTCCTGGGCTCGCATCTCTTCTTCCAGAACGAGAAGTCGACCAACGGCGGCCACTACGTCAACCTGATGAACTCGAAGTACGACCGCGTCGGGATCGGCGTCTGGGTCTCGGGCGGGCGGGTCCGCCTGGTGATCGACTTCTACCACCCCTGACCGGACCAAAGTCCGGCTGACACGACGGGGTCGCCCCCGCAGGATGGGGCGGTGATCCACAACGTCGTGCTCCATATCAACGGCGAGCAGCCGCTGCTCGTGGACCTGTTCGAGATGCCGACCCCGGGCGATGCCACGATCCGCTGCACCAACATGCGGCAGATGAATGGCAAGCGGCCTGTCTTCGTCGATGACATGCACTCGGTCTTCTTCTTCCCGTATCTCAACGTCCGCTTCCTCGAGATCATGCCGGCGTCGCTCGCGGCAGGCGATCGGCCGATGCCGGTCGCCACCGGGGTCCACGGCGAGATCGTCGTCCCCGCCGCGCTGGGTGGGCCGGACGACGGCGCCGACATCGAGATCGACGAGGACTTCCTGCGGCGCATCCGCGAGGTCTGACCCGCGGATCCGCCGCGGCGTCCGGCATGGCGCGCGCGCACGTGCGGCGGCTTCGCCGTCACAGGCGCGTGCAGGACCCGGTGCTACACTCCCGGCCGTGCCAAAGAACCTCGTGATCGTCGAATCGCCCGCCAAGGCGAGGACGATCGAACGCTATCTGGGTCCCGACTACCGGGTCCTCGCCTCCTATGGCCACGTGCGCGACCTGCCGGAGAACCCCGGCAAGGGCAAGTTCGGCGTCGATGTCGACCACGACTTCGAGCCCGAGTACGTCATCTCGGACGACCGGCGCAAGCAGGTCAGCGATATCGAGAAGTCCGCCCGCGGCGCGGACGCCGTCTACCTCGCCACCGACCTCGACCGCGAGGGTGAGGCCATCGCCTGGCATGTCGCCGAGGCGGCCCACGTCCCGGCCGGGAAGACCCATCGGGTGACGTTCAGCGAGATCACCGAGTCGGCGATCCTCGAGGCGTTCGCGAACCCGCGCCAGATCGACCAGAACCTCGTCGACGCCCAGCAGGCACGGCGGATCGTCGACCGGCTGGTGGGGTACACGCTCAGCCCGCTCCTCTCGCGCAAGGTCCGCGGCGGCCTGTCGGCCGGGCGGGTCCAGTCCGTCGCCGTTCGCCTCGTGGTCGAGCGGGAGCGCGAGATCAGCGCCTTCAGCGCCCGCGAGTACTGGACGATCGAGGCCATCCTGCGGACGGCCGCGGGGGAGCGCTTCGCCGCGGAGCTCGTCCGGATCGACGGCCAGGCGCTCGAGATCGCGGACGAGGCGGCCGCCGCCGCCCACGTGACCGCCCTCGAGGCGGCCCATCCGGTCGTGACCAAGGTCGGGGTCCGGACCCAGAAGCGCTCGCCCGCGCCGCCGTTCACCACCTCGACCCTGCAGCAGGAGGCCAGCCGGCGGCTGGGCTTCAGCCCCAAGCGGACGATGTCGGTCGCGCAGCGCCTGTACGAGGGGATCGACACGGGTGACGGCCAGGTCGGCCTGATCACCTACATGCGGACCGACTCCACCGCGATCGCCGGGGTGGCGATGGGCGAGGCGCGCGAGGTCATCGCGGAGCGCTACGGCGAGCCGTACACGATGCCCAAGGGCCGCGTCTACAAGACGAAGACGAAGGGCGCCCAGGAGGCGCACGAGTCGATCCGCCCGACCAGCTTCCGGCGCGACCCCGATTCGGTGGCGGCCCATCTCAAGGCCGACGAGCTCCGGCTCTACCGCCTCATCTGGCAGCGCGCGATCGCCTCGCAGATGGCGGCCAAGGACCTCGAGACGACCTCGGTCGAGCTCGCCGACGGCCCGTACGAGCTGCGCGCGTCGGCGACGCGGACGCTGTTCGACGGTTTCTCGCGCGTCTACACCGAGGGTCGGGACGACGACGGCGAGGACGACGACCAGGAGGCCCGCCTGCCGGCCCTGGCCGACGGCGACCGCACCGATGTCGACGGCGTCAGCCCGACGCAGCACTTCACGGAGCCGCCGCCGCGCTTCACCGAGGCGACCCTGATCAAGGCCCTCGAGGAACACGGCATCGGCCGGCCGTCGACGTACGCGGCCACGATCTCCACGATCGTCGATCGCGGCTACGTCCGGGTCGAGGAGCGACGGCTGCACCCGGAGCCCGTGGCCGAGGTGGTGACCGACCTCCTCGTCGAGCACTTCGGCGACTACGTCGATGTCCGGTTCACCGCCCGGATGGAGGAGGAGCTCGACGAGGTCGCCCGCGGCGAGCGGGCATGGGTGCCCCTCCTGCGCGCCTTCTACGGGCCGCTCCGGGACCGGGTCGACGAGAAGCGTCGCGAGCTCAAGCGCCGCGACTTCACGACCGAGGAGACCGACGAGGTCTGCTCCGAAGGCCATCCGATGGTGATCCGGCTGGGCCGGAACGGCCGATTCCTGGCCTGCTCGATGTTCCCGGAGCACAAGGAGAGCCGGCCGCTGCCCGGTGAGGAGCCGCCGCCCCAGGAGGGGACGGGCGAGGTCTGCCCCGAGTGTGGCGAGGGGACGCTGGTCGGCAAGCGCGGCCGGTTCGGACCGTTCCTCGGCTGCTCGCGCTACCCGGACTGCAAGTACATCAAGAAGGACGGGCCGCCGCCGCCGGACCCGCTGCCGTTCGAGGTCGTCTGCCCGAGGAACAAGGACGGCCACCTCGTCCCGCGTCGCGCCCGGCGCACCGGGAACGTCTTCTGGGGATGCTCCAACTACCCGCGCTGCGACTACACCTCGAACGACGAGCCGCTCGGCGGCCTGCACGACACCGACGACGGCCCGATCGGCACGCAAGGGCGAGGCGGCCATCTGCCTCCTGTGCGGGTCGGCCATCGAGGCGACGCCGGACTCGATCGTCCCGGGCCAGCGCTACGCGGGCGGACCGGCGAATCCCGAGGCGATCGCCCGCCCGGCTCGTGGTCGGCGACCGTCCGCGGCCGGTGGGTCGGCCAAGGGCGGGGGCCGTGGCCGCGGTCCGGCCCGCTCGGGCACGCGGTCGACGGCCCGACGGACGCGACCCGCCGAACCGGCCGCGGACGCGTGAGCGGGGTCGCACTCGACCCTGCGACCAGCCCGGCTCTCGACCGCTTCCTTCGGACCCTCGCGGCGCGCGACGCCTCGCCCCACACCCGTCGCTCCTACGCGACCGCGATCGGCGCCTACCTCGAGTGGCTGGCCGAGCGCGGCACCGACTGGCGGGCGCCGTCGCGGGCCGACCTGCGCGCCTATCTCGCGGTCCTCGGGGCAGGGCGGGCGCGCTCGTCCGTGGCCCAGCGCCTGGCCGCGATCCGCTCGTTCCACCGCTGGGCCGCGCGCGACGGGCTGGCACCCGGCGACCCGTGGGGGGCCATCGCCACGCCGCGGCTGCCGGGCCGCCTGCCGCGGGTGCTCGAGATCGAGGAGATCGACGCGCTCCTCGGGGCCGTCTCGGCCCAGCAGGCCGCGGCCGCGGCTGCCGGGAACCCGGCGCGACGAGCGCTGCTGAGCGCCCTCGCCTGGCGTGACCGGGCGATCGTGGAGACGGCGTATGCCGCGGGGCTGCGCATCAGCGAGCTGGCCGCCGCCGACCTGGGCGCACTGGACCTGCGCCGGGGCGAGGTCCGCGTGCTCGGCAAGGGTCGCAAGGAGCGCATCGGGCTGCTCGGACGGCCGGCCCTGGAGGCGCTCGAGGCATACCTCGCCGACGGTCGGCCGGTCCTGCTCGCGCAGCGTGGCGCCGCCCGGCAGGATGCGCCGCCGCCCGCCCAGGTCTTCCTGAACCACCACGGCGCCCCGCTCGGCGTCCGCGGGCTGCGCTACCGGCTCGACCGGCTGTGCCGGCAGGCGGGCCTCCCGGTCGGCGTCTCCCCCCATACGCTGCGCCACTCCTTCGCCACGCACCTCCTCGAAGGCGGGGCGGACCTGCGGGTCGTCCAGGAGCTGCTCGGCCACGAGAGCCTCGCCACGACCCAGATCTACACCCACGTCTCGCCGACGCGGCTGCGCACGGCCTATCGGGAGGCGCACCCCCGGGCGCGTCGCGACCCACGACCGTGACCTCGGGCCGCGCGCTGGCCCGCGCGGGCCTGATCGTGTCCGGTGCGTTCCTGGCGGCACGGCTGCTCGGCTGGGTCCGAACGGTCGTGATCGTCAACGCAGTCGGCGTCACCCCGGACCTCGACGCCTTCTTCGCCGCGTTCCGCATCCCCGACCTGATCTTCCAGCTGGTCGCCGCCGGAGCGCTCTCCTCGGCGCTGATCCCGATCGTGTCCGGCCTCATGGCCAACGGGGCCACCGAGCGCGCCTGGAAGGTCGTATCGACGGTCATCAACCTGATGCTCATCGGGCTGTTCGTGCTCGGCGGGATCGTCTTCGTGGCGGCACCCTGGCTCGTACCCGCGATCACCCCAGGCTTCAGCGAGGCCAACCAGGCACTCACCGTCGAGCTGACCCGGATCATGCTGCTGAGCCCGATGTTCCTCGCGCTCGGCGCGGTGGCGACCAGCGTCCTCAACGCCGGGGGCCGGTTCTCGGCCGCCGCGCTGGCGCCGATCGTCTACAACCTCGCCATCATCGGGGCCGCGCTGATCCTGGCCCCGACCTACGGTGTCGCGGGAGTGGCCGTCGGGGTCGTCCTCGGCTCGTTGTCGCATCTGCTCGTCCAGGTCCGCCCGGTCGCCCGGCTCGGCTTCCGCTTCGAGCCGCGGATCGACCTCGGCGACGCCCAGGCGCGCAAGGCGCTGACCCTCATGGCGCCCCGGGCGATCGGCCTCGGCGCCACCCAGATCACGTTCGTGGTGGTCACCTCGCTCGCGACGAACCTCGGCGTCGGCGCCGTGACGGCCTTCAACGTCGCGTTCACGCTGCTCCAGATCCCGCATCGGGGTGATCGGGGTCCCGCTCGGGGTCGTCGTCTTCCCGTCGCTGTCGCGCGAGGCGGCGGTCGGCCGCGAGCCCGAGTACGCGTCGCTGCTCGACCGGGCGCTGCGCCTGCTCATCTACGTGATGGTCCCGATCGGCGCCCTGGCGGCCATCCTGCGCGTCCAGAGCGTGGCCCTGCTCTTCGACGTGAACCGCTACGGCCAGGCGGCGCTGACCCTGACCGCGGACACATTGCTGTGCTTCCTGGTCGGCCTGGCCGCCCACGCGCTGATCGCCGTGCTCGCCCGCGCCTTCTACGCCCGCCAGGACACGCTGACGCCGGTCCTCGCCGCGATCGGGGCGGTCATCGTCAACACCTCGCTGGCGATCGTCCTCGTCGGGCCGTACGGCCTGCCGGGCATCGCACTGGCGATCGCCATCGCCGCCTGGCTGGAGGCGCTCGTGCTGCTCGTGATCCTCGACCGCCGGCTGCCACACTTCCGCGCCATCGGCCTGGCGGGCATCGGGATCGAGTCGCTGGCCGCGACCGCCGTCTCGAGCGCCTTCGGGATCGGGGCGCTGACCGTCATGCAGAACCTGCTCGGGGTGTCGCCGGGCCGGATCGCGCTCATCGTCCAGATCGCCGTCGTGAGCGTCGTCTTCGCCGCGGTCTACGCTGGGGTCTCGCTCGTGTTGCGGATCCCCGAACTGCCGTCTATCGTCGGGGTCATGGTCGACGTCCTGCGACGCCCGCGACGGTCGTGACGGGGAGCGCCGCCGAGGACGAGGCATGGGACGCGTTCGTCGCGTCGAGTGACCCGGGCTCGTACCTCCAGCTCGCGGCCTGGGCGACCGTGAAGGCCGTCAACGGCTGGACAGCGCACCGCGTGGCGGCCGACGGGGGCCACGGACGCGTCGGCGCCCAGGTGCTGCTCCGCAAGCCGCGGCCGATGCCATGGTCGTTCGCCTATGCGCCGCGCGGCCCCGTGGCGACCGACTGGTCGGCGGATGCACTCGGGGCATTCACGGAGGCTGCCCGGACGTCGCTGCGCGGGATCCCCGGCGCCCGGGTGAGCCACCTGCGCATCGACCCGGAGATCGAGGCGGAGGGACCGCTCGACCCGGACGGCGCGACCCAGGCCGCGCTCCGGGCCGCCGGCTGGCGGCCGGCGGCGCCGATCCAGCCGGCGTCGACCCGGATCATCGACCTCCACGCCGACGAGGCGACCCTGCTCGGCGACCTGCGCAAGAAGTGGCGCCAGTACGTCAACAAGGCCCGTGGCGCCGGGATCGTGGTCGTCGACGCCGAGGGCGACCGCCTGGGCGAGTTCTACCGGATCTACCGCGAGACCGCCGACCGGGCCGGCTTCCTGATCCGGAGCGAGAGCGCCTACCGCGACATCTGGACGGCGTACCGGCCGGCCGGCCGGGCACGGCTGCTCTTCGCCCAGACCGCCGAGGGCGAGCCGCAGGCCACGCTCTTCCTGGTCCGCTGCGGCCCGCGGGTCGTGGAGCCGTACGGCGGCATGACCGTGGCCGGCGGCGAGTCGCGGGCGAACTACCTCCTCAAATGGGAGGCGATCCGCTCGTCCCGCGAGCAGGGCGCGACCAGCTACGACCTGTGGGGCCTCGCGACCGGCGGTATCGCCCACTTCAAGACCGGGTTCGGCGGCCGCGAGGTCCGCTACATCGGGGCGTGGGACCTCGTGCTGGACCCGCTCGGCCGCCAGGCGTACGAGACGGCTGGCCGGAGCCGCACGTGGATCGCGCGGCGGCGCGCCGGGATCGCCGGGAATGCCTCCGCGGCGGGATTCGGGGCCGACCAGTGACCATCGAGGTCCGCGACGCGACCGACGCGGAACTGGTGGACTGGGACCGCCGGACGGTCGAGAGCGCCGCCGGCCACGTCTACCAGTCGCGGGCCTGGGCCGAGCACCGCGCGGCCACCGGCTGGCGGGCGCGCTACCTCATCGCCGACGGGACGCACCCTGCGCTGGTCCTGAGCCGGCCGTGGGCGCTGGTCGGCGGGGCGGGGGCGTACGTCCCGCGCGGCCCGGTCACCTCGGGCGATCCCGGCGACGACGGCGAGCCCGCGGCCGCGCGGCTCGTGGCTGTGGCGAGCTGGCTCGGCGACCGCGGCGTGGACGTCATCGCCAGCGACGCCGAGATCCCGGCCGCCACCAGCTACGGTCCGGCGCTACGGGCCGCGGGATTCCACCCGATCCCGGAGATCCAGCCGTCGCGCCACCGGCTCTCGCTGCCGCTGGTCCCCGGCACGGACGACGACACGGTCCGCGCGGGGTTCAGCAAGTCCACCCGGCAGCGGATCGCGGCGGCCGAGGGCTCCGCCCTGCGCATCGCCCGGTACGACACGGCCGGCGCGCCGGCGGATGACCTCGGCTTCGACCGGCCCGCTCGGACGCTGCCCGAGGCGCTCGACGCGTTTTACACGCTGCTCGAGGCCACCGGCGACCGTCGCCACTTCCGGTTCGGCCCGAGGTCGGCGTTCGTGCCCTGGTGGCGGATGGCCCACGACCGCGGCCACCTCGTCCTGCTCGAGGCGAACGCCGGGGGCGCCGCGGTCGCGGGGCTGGTCCTGTACCGGCACGGCCGCCGCCTGACCACCGTCCACTCCGCCGACGGCCCGGGCGTCCGCGACGCCCACCCGGGGGTCATGCACCTGCTCCGCTGGCGGGCGATCCAGCTCGCGATCCGCGAGGGCCGCGACGAGATGGACCTGGGCGGCGTGGACACCGGTCCGGATCACCGCGAGCCGGTCGCGGGCGACCCGATGGCGGGCCTCTACGAGCACAAGCGCTCGTTCGGGGCACGCTGGGTCGAGATGACCGGCGCCCACGAGCTGGTGATGCGCTCGTGGCGCTACTCGGCCGGACGGCTCACCGGCCGCCTCACGACGTCGGTCCGTCGATGACCGCCGACGAGCGCACGATCGTGCAGCGCATCGCCGGTGCCGAGCCCACCGAGCCGGCGCGCCTCAGCGGTCTCATCGACCGGCTCACGGCCGAGGGCCGGCTGCGCGGCGCCCGCCTCGACGGCCGGGCGATCGGTCCTCGCGGCCTCGCGTCCCTCGAAATCCGCGGCGTCACCGACGATTCCCGGGCGGTCGGCCGCGGGAGCCTGTTCGTCGCGATCGCCGGCGACCACGCGGACGGCCACGAGTTCGTCGCCCGGGCCGCGGCGGCGGGCGCGGCCGCGGCGATCGTGGAGCGGCCGCTCCCCGAGGTCGCGCTGCCGCAGCTCATCGTGGACCGGAGTCAGCCCGCGGTCGCGGTCGCGGCCTCGTGGTGGTACGGCGACCCGAGCCGCGAGCTGGCCGTGGTCGGGATCACCGGGACGGACGGCAAGACCACGACGTCCTTCCTCGCGACGGCCGCGCTCGAGGCGGCCGGGGTGCGGACCGGGATGATCGGCACGGCCGCGACCAGGATCGGCGGCCGGCAGGAGCCCAACGAGGAGCACGCGACGACGCCCGGCGCCGCCCGGCTGCAGGCCGGCCTCCGCGCGATGGTCGCCGCTGGCGACCGCGCCGCGGTCCTCGAGACGACCTCGCATGGGCTGGCGCTCGACCGCGTCGGCGGCGTGGGCTACGACATCGCGATCCTGACCAACGTCAGCCACGAGCACCTCGAGTTCCACGGGTCATGGGAGGCGTATGTCGACGCCAAGCTGTCGCTCTTCGAGCGACTCGGCCGCGAGCCGGCAGGCGGCCCCAAGCCCGAGGGCGTCGGCTGGCCGAAGACCGCGATCGTCAACGCCGACGACGCGCTCGCCGGGCGGTTCATCGGGGTCGCCCAGGAGGCCGGCGCACGGATCGTCACGTACGGCACGGACGCCTCGGCAGACGTCCGCGCCACACGGATCGAGGAGGACGCGCGCGGCCTGCGCGTGGCCTACGACTCGCCGTCCGGTGGCGCGACGCTCGAGCTCCAGCTTGCCGGCCGCTTCAACGCGGCGAACGCGCTCGCCGTCGTCGCCCTCGGCGAGGCGGTCGGGCTCGACGCGGAAGCGGTCCGCGGGGGCCTCGCCGCGCTGGCGGGCGTGCCGGGCCGGATGGAGCGCCTCGAGCTCGGGCAGCCGTTCGGGGTCATCGTGGACTACGCCCACAGCCCGGCCTCGCTCCAGACCGTGCTCGACCTCCTCGCGCCGGTCGCGGCGGCCCAGGGCGGCGGGGTCATCGCGGTCTTCGGCTCGGCGGGCGAGCGCGACACCGCCAAGCGGCCGCTGATGGGCCGGATCGCGGCCGAGCGGGCGCGGCTCGTGGTGGTGACCGACGAGGATCCGCGCGGCGAGGACCGCGACGCCATCATCGACGAGATCGCCCGGGGCGCCGAGCACGGCGGCATGCGCCGCGGCCACGACCTGCTCCTGATCGCCGACCGTCGCGCCGCCATCGAGGCGGCGTTCGAGCGGGCCCGCCCGGGCGACGTCGTCCTGCTCGCGGGCAAGGGCCACGAGCGCTCGATCATCGGCGCTTCCGGACCCGTGGCCTGGGACGAACGAGCCGAGGCGGAGGCAGCCCTTCGTCACATGGGATACCGGCTGACCCGCTGCTATCCTTGCGGCCCATGGCGACCAGCTCCGCCCGCACGAAGACCCCCGCCGGGCCCAAGGCGGCTCCCGGCCCGGGCAAGGCCGCGTCCGCTCCCGTCGACGCCGCCTCTCGGAGAGGTCCGCGCCGCGCCCCGGCCATCGCCCGCGGGCCGTCGGGCGGGGAGCCGGACCTCGAGGCGCTGCGCACGGCGCTGAAGACCGAGATCGCCCGCCACTACCCGGATGCCAGCCTCGAGCCGGTCGATCGGGCCTTCGACGTCGCCGTCGACGCCCACAAGGGCCAGCGCCGTGCCACCGGCGAGCCGTACGTCACCCACCCCATCGCCTCGGCGCAGATCCTCGCCGACCTGGGCGTCGACCCGATCGCCATCGAGGCGGCACTCCTCCACGACGTCCCCGAGGACACCGAGTACAGCCTCACCGACGTCGAGGAACGCTTCGGACCCGAGGTGGCCCAGCTCGTCGACGGGGTCACCAAGCTCTCCAAGTTCAGCACCCATAGCCACGAGCAGCAGCAGGCCGAGAACATCCGCAAGATGCTGCTGGCGATGGCCGAGGACATCCGGGTCGTCCTCATCAAGCTGGCCGACCGGCTGCACAACATGCGCACCCTGTACGGCCTCCCGTCGGAGAAGCAGCAGCGCATCGCCCGCCAGACGATGGAGATCTACGCGCCGCTGGCCGAGCGGCTCGGGATCTGGCAGATGAAGTGGGAGCTCGAGGACCTCGCCTTCAAGGTGCTCGAGCCCGAGACCTTCCGCGAGCTCGCCAAGCTCCTCGACACGCGGCGCAAGGGCCGCGAGAGCTACATCGAGCGCGCCATCGCCGACCTTCGTCCGAAGCTCGAGGCGGCGGGCATCCAGGCCGACATCGAGGGCCGCCCGAAGCACATCTACAGCATCTGGAAGAAGATGCAGCGCAAGAGCGCGGAGTTCGGCGAGATCTACGACGTGTACGCCATCCGCGTGCTCGTGGACGAGGTCCGCGACTGCTACGCGGCGCTCGGCATCGTCCACTCCATCTGGCGGCCCATCCCCGGCCAGTTCGACGACTACATCGCGGTCCCGAAGAACAACCTCTACCAGTCGCTGCACACCGCGGTGATCGCGCTCGACGGCAAGCCGCTCGAGATCCAGATCCGGACGCACCAGATGCACCAGGTCTCCGAGGTCGGCATCGCCGCCCACTGGCGCTACAAGGAGGGGACCAAGTCCGACCGCGAGTACGACGCCAAGCTCGCCTGGCTGCGCCAGCTGATGGACTGGCAGCGCGACGTCAGCGACGCCACCGAGTTCGTCGAGGGCATCAAGCTCGACATCTTCCAGGACCAGGTCTTCGTGTTCACCCCGAAGGGCGACATCAAGGACCTGCCGGCCGGCGCGACCCCGCTCGACTTCGCCTACCGCATCCACACCGACGTCGGCCACCGCACGATCGGCGCCAAGGTCAACAACCGGCTGGTCCCGCTCGACTATCGCCTCAAGAACGGCGACATCGTCGAGATCGTCACGACCAAGGGCGAGCACGGGCCGTCGCGCGACTGGATGAACGTCGTCCGGACCAGCCACGCGCGGGAGAAGATCCGCCAATGGTTCAAGCGCAAGGACCGCGACGAGAACATCGTCCACGGCCGCGAGTCGCTCGAGCGCGAGCTGCGCCGGCTGGCCCGGACCTCCATCGCCACGGTCGGCGTCGACCGCGTCGTCGAGGTCGCCAAGGCCTACAACTACGAGACGCTCGATGACTTCTACGCGGCCATCGGCTACGGCGCCGTCGGCGCGCAGTCGGTGGTCATGCGCCTCGGCGTCGTCGACGACGGGCAGACGTCCCTCCCGACGATCGCGCCGCCGCAGCAGCTGGTCCGCACCGGCGGCGTCCGGGTCAAGGGCGTCGGCGACCTCCTCGTCCGGTTCGCCAAGTGCTGCCACCCGATCCCGGGCGACCCGATCGTCGGGTTCATCACCCGCGGCAAGGGCGTCACGGTCCACCTCCAGACCTGCCCGACCGTGGTCAACGAGCGCGAGGTCAGCCGGCTCATCGAGGCCGAGTGGGAGGCCGAGCCCACCCAGAGCTACCCGATCGCGATCCGGGTCGAGGCGTACGACCGGACAGGGCTGCTCTCGGATATCACCCAGGTGGTGGCCGAGAACAAGGTCAACATCGTCGCCGCCCAGGTCGCCGTTACCCCGGACCACACCGCGGTCGTCACCGCGACGCTGCAGGTCCACTCGGTCAGCCAGCTGGCCCGCCTCATGAGCCGCATCGAGACCCTCAAGGACGTCATCAGCGTCCAGCGCGACCTCGGCTGACGGGTCGGCTGACCTCGCCCGCGCCGGTCCGCGGCCGCTAGACTCGGCCCGATGCCGACCTTCCGAGCCCCGCGCGGCACGCGCGACCTGCTGCCAACCGAGACGCCGACCTGGTCGCGCCTCGAGCGGACCGCCGCCGACCTCGCCGCGCGCTACGGGTACCAGCGCATCGAGACACCGCTGTTCGAGCAGGCCGACGTCTTCGAGCGCGGCATCGGCGAGGTCACCGACGTCGTCGAGAAGGAGCTGTTCCGGCTCGCGCCGCGGACCGAGGACGGCGAGTCCTGGGCGCTCCGCCCGGAACCCACGGCGGGGATCGTCCGAGCCTACGTGCAGCACGGCATGCAGACCTGGCCGCAGCCCGTGAAGCTGACCCAGACCGGCCCGATGTTCCGCTACGACCGGCCGCAGGCCGGGCGGTACCGCCAGTTCTGGCAGTTCGACGTGGAGGCCATCGGCGATGCCGGTCCGGCCGTCGATGCCGAGATCATCGAGCTCGGGGCGCGCTACTTCCGCGAGGTCGGCCTCGAGGGCGTGGAGGTCTCGCTCAACTCGATCGGCGATCCGGCCTGCCGACCGGCGTACCTCGCGGCGTTGACCGCGTACTACGGCGAGCACGCCGACCGCCTGCCGCCCGCCGAGCGCGAGCGCCTGGCGCGCAACCCGCTGCGGCTGCTGGATTCGAAGGATCCCGCGATGGTCGCGATCAACGCGGCGGCGCCGCGCATCACGGACCACCTCTGCGCTGCCTGCGCCGCGCATTTCACGGCCGTCCAGGCGCACCTGGCCGCGCTCGGTGTCCGCGTCCGCCTCGAGCCGGGCCTCGTGCGTGGCCTCGACTACTACACGCGGACCGCGTTCGAGTTCTACGTCGCGGGGCGCGAGGGCCAGCAGCAGGCGGTCGGCGGGGGCGGCCGCTACGACGGCCTGGTGGAGCTGCTCGGCGGCCGGCCGACGCCGGGGATCGGCTTCGGGATCGGGCTGGACCGCGTGGTCCTCGCGCTGGCGGCGGCCGGTGCCACGGTGACGGACGCCACCGCCGCACCGGTCGCGGTGGTCGTGGGCGCCGATCCGGACGACACGTCGGCCCGCCTGGTCATCGCCACGGAGCTGCGCGCGGCCGGCATCGCGGCGCGCGCCGAGCTCTCGCGGCGCAAGCTCGGCAAGCAGCTCGAGGCGGCGGCCCGCGACGGGGCGCATTTCGCGGTGATCGTCGGCGACGAGCTTGCGGACGGCGAGGTGCTCCTGCGCGACCTGCCGGCCGGCACGCAGAAAGGTGTCCCGCTCGCGGACCTTGGCCGCGAGGTGGCCCGGGCGCATGGGGCGCACCACCACGGCGATGGGAGGGGCGGAGGAGTGGCATGACCAACGACCCCGAGACGACCGACAGCCTGCGCGAGCACGAGGCGCAGAACCGCGCGTCGTGGGACGCCTACTCGGACGAGTACCAGGCCCTCCACGGCGACCAGCTGGCGACCCACGACGGATACGCCTGGGGCATGTTCCAGATCCCCGAGGAAGAGCTCCACGTGCTGGGCGACGTCGCCGGCAAGGACGTCCTCGAGTTCGGCTGCGGCGCGGCCCAGTGGTCGATCGCGCTCGCGAAGCGTGGAGCGCGCACCGTCGGGATCGACCTGTCGGCGCGACAGCTGGAGCACGCCCGGCGGCTGGTCGATGCCGCCGGCGTGGACGTCCGGCTGGTCCACGCGAGCGCCGAGCGCGTCCCGCTGCCCGACGCCAGCTTCGACATCGTCTTCTGCGACCACGGCGCGATGACCTTCGCAGATCCGTACCGGACCGTGCCCGAGGCGGCACGACTGCTCCGTTCCGGTGGCTTGTTCGCGTTCAGCCACGGGTCGGCGATCGCCGACCTGGTGTGGCCAGCCGGCGATGAGCACATGGGCGACCGCCTGCTCATCGACTACTTCGACCTGCGCCGCATCGAGGATGACGGCGAGATCACCTTCAACCTGCCGTACGGCACCTGGATCCGGCTGTTCCGGGACAACGGGTTCATCGTGGAGGACCTCATCGAGCCGCGACCGCCAGAGGGCGCCGTCAGCTCGTATCGGGATCCGGAGGACGTGGCCTGGGCGCGCCGCTGGCCGGCGGAGTCGATCTGGCGCCTGCGGAAGGAGTGACCGTCGCATGGCCGAATGGATCTACTTCATCCACCCGCTCCGCGCCGACTTCGCGGCGACCATGACCGACGAGGAGGGGGCCGTCTGGGGCGTCCATTTCGAGCGGTTCGAGCAGGCCCTGGCGGACGGCATCCTGATCCTCGTCGGGCCGACGCTCGGCAGCGTCAACACCGGCATCACGATCTTCGAGGCGCCAGATGAGGACGCTGCGCGCCGGTTCATGGAGGAGGACCCGGTCATCGCCGGCGGCTACGCGCGTGGCGAGCTCCGCCCGTTCCGCGTCTCGTTGCTGCGCGGCCGCGACGCCTGACCGCTCGGTTCAGGCGAGACCGCGGTCAGACGGGGTCGTCGAACTCGAGGAGCGCGAGCAGGTTGCCGTGCGGGTCCTTGAACCACGCGGCACGCCCGGGACCGATCCTCGCGATGCCGCCCTCGGTCTTCGGCGTCTCGTACGCCTCGAAGACCACGCCACGCCCCTGCAGGGCGGCGACCGCCGCCTCGATGTCGGGGACCGTGAAGGCCATCTGCGTGTGGGTCGAGGTCGACGGCGCGCCGCTCCTCGAGATCGCGAACAGCGATCCCTCGCCGGCGTCGTAGACGACCGCGCCCGTCCGGATCGCGCGAGGGGTGAATCCGAGGACGTCCTCGTAGAAGGGTCGGAGCGCGTCGACATCGTGGGTCGGCAGCGCCGTGTGCGCCCGTCGCTGGGCGAGCATCTCGATCCTCCTGGGATCCGGTCCGGTCCCCCCGCGTCGACTACGATACGCCGGCCATGACCGACACCCGACCCAGCCTCGCCACGCCCTACCGCACGCACACCAACGGGGAGCTGCGCGCCGCGGACGCCGGCGCCAGCGCCCGGCTGTCGGGCTGGGTGCACCGCCGTCGCGACCACGGCCAGCTGATCTTCCTGGACCTGCGCGACCGCCATGGCATCACCCAGGTCGTGATCGACAAGGCCGACGCCCCGACCGCCCACGCCGACGCGGACCGGATCCGGCCGGAGTTCGTGGTCAGCGCGGTCGGAACCGTCGCGCTGCGCCTGCCGGGGACCGAGAACCCGAGGCTGCCGACGGGCGCGATCGAGCTGCAGGCGACGGGCATCGAGATCCTGTCGGAGGCGAAGACGCCGCCCTTCTACATCAACGAGCCCGACGCACCGGTCGACGAGATCGTGCGGCTCAAGTACCGCTATCTCGACATCCGGCGCCAGCCGATGGCCGACCGGCTCCTGCTCCGGTCGCGCATGGTCCACGCCATCCGCGAGGTCCATCACGCGCACGGCTTCGTCGAGGTCGAGACGCCGACCCTGATCAAGAGCACGCCCGAGGGTGCGCGCGACTTCGTGGTCCCCTCGCGCCTCCAGCCGGGCACCGTCTACGCCCTGCCGCAGAGCCCGCAGCAGCTCAAGCAGCTGCTGATGGTCGCCGGGATCGATCGCTACTTCCAGATCGCCCGCTGCTACCGCGACGAGGACCTGCGCGGCGACCGCCAGCCGGAGTTCACGCAGCTCGACCTCGAGATGAGCTTCGTCGACGAGGCGACCGTCATGGCCTTCGTCGAATCGATGGCGATCGCGGTGTCGAAGGCGACCGCCCCGGACCGGCCGATCGCCCAGGTCCCGTTCCCGATGTACACGTACGACGAGGTCATGGAGCGCTACGGGTCCGACAAGCCGGACCTGCGCTTCGGGATGGAGCTGGTCGACCTGGCCCCGGCGCTGGTCGATCCCGACGGGGCGCCGGCTTCGGGCTTCAGCGTCTTCGACGACACGCTTGCCGGCGGTGGCCGGGTGCGCGGCATCGTGGCACCCGGGATGGGCGGCGCGACGCGGCGCGAGATCGACGAGCTGACCGAGCGCGCCAAGCGCTTCGGCGCCCGCGGGCTGGCGCATCTCGCGTTCGGCGCCGACGGCGACGCCAAGGGACCGATCGCCAAGTTCCTGTCCGACGACACGAAGCGGGCGCTGCTCGAGCGGAGCGGGGCGGGGGAGGGCGACCTGCTGCTGATCGTGGCCGACAGTGCCGCTGTCACCGGCGACGTGCTCGGGCGGCTGCGGGTCGAGCTCGGCGAGCAGCTCGGGCTGGCGGATCCGGACGTGCTCTCGTACGCGTGGATCCATCGCTTCCCGATGTACGAGTGGGATCCCGAGAACGAACGCTGGCATGCGACCCACAACCCGTTCAGCGGCGTGGTCCCGGAGGACGAGGCGATGCTCGTGACCACCACCGGCGACCCCGACCGGCCGAGCCCCGGCGACCCGGCCGGACGCGCCCGCGCGATGCAGTACGACCTGGCGCTCAACGGCTGGGAGCTCGGCGGCGGCTCGATCCGCATCCATCGGCGCGACCTGCTGGAGCGCAGCTTCCGGCTCCAGGGCCAGTCCGTCGAGGGCATGCACGAGAAGTTCGGGGCCGTCCTCGACGCCTTCGACTACGGCGCGCCGCCCCACGGCGGTATCGCGCTCGGCATCGACCGCTGGGCGATGATCTTCGCCGGCCAGACCAATATCCGCGAGGTCATGGCCTTCCCCAAGACCCAGTCCGGCACGGACCCGATGCTCGAGGCCCCGTCGCCGCCCGAGCCGAGCCAGTACGAGGAGCTCGGCCTGCGCTTCGTCGGCGTCCCCGAGAAGCGGTCGTAGGCGCGATCCACTGAGCCAGGGCAACGGCCCGCTCGATCGGCTCGGGCGCTTCCCGCGCAGCGCCGCGCTGCTCGGTGCCACCGCGATCGCCTTCTCGGGCATCTTCTACCGCTGGTCGGGGGTGTCGCCGTCCACCGGCGTCGTGTTCCGCTGCCTCTACGGCCTGCCGCTGCTGGCGCTGGCCGCCTGGCTGGAGTGGCGCTCCGCCGGCCCGATGGGCCGGCGCACGGTCGGGCTGTCGGCGCTCGCCGGGGTCTTCTTCGCCGCCGACCTCCTGACCTTCCACTACGTCGTCGACGACATCGGCGCCGGCCTCGCCACGATCATGGGCAACCTCCAGGTCGTCATCGTCGCCATCGCGGCGTGGCTCCTGTGGGGCGAGCGCCCGCGCCGGGAGGTGATGGTCGCCCTGCCGCTGATGCTGTTCGGCGTCGTCCTGATCTCGGGCATCGTCGGCGGCATCCCCTACGGCGTGAACGCCCAGCTCGGCGTAGCCATCGGGCTCATCACCGCGACGTCCTACGCCGGCTACCTGCTGGTGATCCGGCGGGCATCGCCCACGTTCCGGCCGGCCGGCCCGGTCGCGGTCGCGACGCTCGTGTGCGCGCTCGCCGCCGGGCTCTTCGGCGCGCTCGTCGGCGACCTCGACCTGGTCCCGTCGCTGCCGGCCCACGCCTATCTGCTGGCGTACGGCATCTCGAGCCAGTCGATCGGCTACCTGCTGATCCAGGTTTCGCTGCCGCGGCTGCCGGCCGTGCTGACCTCGGCGATCCTGCTCGCGCAGCCGGTGATGACGGTGATCCTCGCGATCATCCTGCTGGGCGAAGCCCCCTCTGGCGGGCAGATCGCGGGCGTCGGCCTCGTCGTGCTCGGGCTGGCGCTCGCCACCGGCACCATCGCCCGCGTCCGCGACAACCTCCAGGGCGGCCTCGCCTCCGGGGGGACGGCCGCGTAGGATGCCCGTGGGCGCGGCATCCCGGCCGTGCCTGAGGGGAACCGATGGACGATCGCGCCGTTCGCTTCCACAACCGCGCCACGATCCTGTTCGTCCTGCTCGCCTTCCTCGCGGCGATCGGCCTCGTGCTGGTGTTCGCGATCGACCTGCCGTGGCCGATCCGGGCGTTCATCGTCACCGCATACGGGCTCGTCATCGCCGGCTCGGCAGTCCTGGTCCGCGGGCTGGACCATGACCGGCCGTGGGCCGTCCCGGCGACGATCGTCGCCTGCTGGCTGCTGATCGTCAGCGGGGTGGTGGACGTCGTCTACGACTTGACGCACGCGACCATCACGTTCCCGCTCGCGGCCATCGGCGCGGTGATCGTGCTCCTCGCGGACCCGCGGCCGGTCGGCGGCCGGCGGATCAGCCTGACCAGGCCCGTCGTGGCGGTGACCCTCGCCCTCGGGCTGGGCCTCGCCGGGCCGGCCCTGGCGGCCGCCGCCATCACGGGCGCCGGCGCGCTGCTCGGCCTGCACCCGGACGACATCGCGATGGACGTGCACGTGACCTGTGCAGACGACCCAGCCACGGGGCAGGGGAGCGCCACGATCACCGCCGACTGGCACTGGAGCCGCAGCGAATGGTTCCCCGGCGGCGACGACGCGGTCGTGATCCACTGGAGCAGCCCCGACGAGTCGGGCGATGAGACGTTCATGCTGGCGGAGGCGCCGCCGATCGCGATGGGGCCGGGGATCTGGTTCGGCTCCGCCGACCCGTCCGCGACCCGCGCCGCGGCACTCGAAGCCGAGGGTCCGAGCGTCGTCCTCGGGATCGACCTGGCGACGCAGCGCTACCGCGACGGCCACGTGGTGGTGACTTTGGTGCGGCAGCCCGGGTCGTCGGCACACGGCCACCTCGACGCCGGCTTCACCTACGTGCATCTCGATGCCTGGGAGCAGCCGTCCGGGGACGCCCCCTGCGACTGGTGAGACCGGCCCGGCCTAGCCGCCGGCGGCGTCCGGGTCGGGAAGCCGCGCCTCAGCGATGACATCGTCGCCCCACTCGTGGGTGTGCCCGGCCGGGGGATCGGGCGGGCCTTCGTAGGCGGGCAGGTCGGCCTCGGGCGTGTCGGTGTCGAAGATGACCCCGGGGTCGCCCAGCTCCACGATGCGCGTCGGCGCGGCGGCCGCCAGGTCGGCGATCACGTCGGGCGGCATCCGGTCGGGCGCCACGGCGCGCAGCACCCCCAGATGGGCGAGCGGGACGAGCACCGGCCAGCCCGGGTCGCCGTGCCACCCGGGACGCAGGACCGTGTCGCGCGCGGTGCCGTGCGCCTCGATGAGCGAGGTGACCGTCTCGGGACCGACCCAGGTCATGCGGGCCGGCCAGATGAGGGCCGCGTCGAGGTCCGTGACCTCCGCCGCGGCCAGCTCGATGCCGCGGACCATCTGCCCCACGGGCCCCGCCTCCTGGGGTGCCGGCGACCCGTGGACCGCCTCGGAGTCGAGCAACGCCTTCGCGACGGCCCCATCCGGGTCGGGCGAGACCACCACGATCGGCAGCGCACCGCCCGACCAGGCCAGGTCGGCGAGGCGACGGACGCGCGCCTGGCCCTGGGCGTCGGCGAGGGCCCCCTCGGCGGAGGCGGACAGGATCACGGCGGCGACGGTCATCGGACGGCGATGCTACCGCAGCCGTTGACCCGGCGGCGCTCCGTCCGGCGATATGCGACACTGCGCGCCCCATGACCGACACCACCGTCGCCAGCGCCGCCATGCCCAGCGCGATCCGCGCCGAGCTGCGCAACATCGCCATCGTGGCCCATGTCGACCATGGCAAGACCACCCTCGTCGACGCGATGCTCCGCCAGACCGGGACCTTCCGCGCCAACCAGGCGGTCGTCGACCGGGTCATGGACTCGGGCGACCTCGAGCGCGAGAAGGGCATCACGATCCTCGCCAAGCAGACCACCGTCGACCACGCCGGGTACCGCCTCAACATCGTCGACACGCCCGGACACGCGGACTTCGGCGGCGAGGTCGAGCGCTCGCTGCTGATGGTCGACTCGGTGCTGCTCCTCGTGGACGCGGCCGAGGGGCCGCTCCCGCAGACGCGCTACGTCCTCCAGAAGGCGATGGCGCGGCATCTCCCCGTGGTGGTCGCGATCAACAAGATCGACCGCGGCGACGCCCGCCCGGGCACGGTCCTCGACGACATCTACGAGCTCTTCCTCGACCTCGGCGCCGACGAGCACCAGATCGAGTTCCCGATCGTCTACACGAACGCGAAGACCGGCACCGCGACCCGCGACCTGGCCGTGCCGGGCACGGACCTGCGGCCGCTGCTCGACCTGCTGATCGAGGTCACGCCGCCGCCGTCGTACGTGCCCGGCCATCCGCTCCAGCTCCTGGTCACGAACCTGTCCGCGAACGACTACGTCGGGCGGATGGCGGTCGGGCGCATCTGGAACGGCACGATCCGCACCGGCCAGCGCGTCGCCATCGTGCGCGAGGAGGCCGCCGACACGGCGGGCTCCGTCGAGCCCGGCCGGACCATCACCCTGACCGGGACGGTCACCAGCCTGCAGACGGCGCACGGGATCGAGCGGATCGACATCGAGGAGGCCGGCCCGGGCGACATCGTCAGCGTGGCGGGCCTGCCCGAGGTCACCATCGGCGACACCCTGACCGAGCCGGCCGACCCGCGACCGCTGCCCCGGCTCGACGTCGACGCCCCGACCCTGCGGATGACGTTCGGCGTGAACACCTCGCCGCTGGCCGGCCGCGAGGGCAAGTACGTCACCAGCCGCCAGATCAAGGCCCGCCTCGAGAAGGAGGTGCTCGGCAACGTCTCGATCGAGATCCGCCCGGCCGAGTCGAGCGAGGCGTTCGAGGTCCGCGGCCGCGGCGAGCTCCAGCTGGCCGTCCTCATCGAGCAGATGCGCCGCGAGGGCTACGAGCTCACCGCATCGCGACCGGAGGTCCTCCTGCGCGAGGTCGGCGGCGAGGTCCACGAGCCGTACGAGCGGATCACCGTCGACATCCCGCCCGAGTACATCGGCGAGATCCAGAGCGCGATGGCCGGCCGGAAGGGCCGCCTCGACCAGATGTCGACCGATACCGACGGACGGGTCCGGATGGAGTTCGTGCTGCCGGTCCGCGGCCTGATCGGCTACCGCGGCCAGCTGCTGACCGAGACGCGCGGCACGGCGCTGCTGCACCAGATCGGCGAGGGGTACGGCCCGTGGGCCGGCGAGGTCACGCACCGGACCAACGGCGTGCTGGTCAGCGACCGGGCCGGCACGTCCAACGCCTACGGCCTGTTCAACCTCGAGCAGCGCGCCGAGCTGTTCATCGGCGCCGGGGTCGAGACCTACGAGGGGATGATCGTCGGCGAGAACAGCCGGTCGGGCGACATGGACGTCAACCCGACCAAGGAGAAGAAGCTCACCAACATCCGGACCCACTCGCACGACGAATCGTTGCGCCTGACACCGCCGCGCGAGATCACGCTGGAGACCGCGATCGAGTTCATCGCCGACGACGAGCTCGTCGAGGTGACCCCGCTCTCGATCAGGCTGCGCAAGCGGCTGCTCTCGCAGCACGACCGTCGGCGGGCGGCGGGTCGCGAGGACGACCTGCGGCGCGCCGTCGAGCGCGGGGACGCGGCCGACCAGGCCTGAGCGCTCCGCCTATCGGCGGCAGGCCTCGTCGTAGCGCGCGATCTCGTCGGCGAGGACGAGGGGCCGGCGGTGCTGGCGGGTCGTCGGCGCCTCGGCGTTGACCTTCGCGATGGCCGCGTTGATGCGGACGACCAGCCCCTCGAGCGCGGCGCGGTCCCGGCGGCTGGCATACGACGTCGGTGCGGGTCCCGCCGCGGCGCGCGCCACGAGCGCGTCGCGTCGCGCGAGGAGGTCGCGGACCTCCTTGTCCGCTTCGATCCACGGCGGCGCGACCCCCGCGGACTTGAGCATGTGGAGCGCCAGCGCCCAGTCCCCCGCGTACGGGTTGTCGTCATCGGGCAGGGGCTCGCCCTGGTAGGGCAGGCCGTCGAACTTGCCCTGCTGCATCGCCTCGCGGACCTGGCGCTCGATCAAGGTCTCCCAGTCCGGGCCGACCTGCATGCGTCCCTCGGCGTCGCGCCGATGGACGACGGGCTTGTTGTCGGGAGCGTCCGGCATGGCCCGATCGTGCCACACCGGCCCGAGGATGTCAGGCGCCCTGTGGACCGAATTGGAAGGGCGGAAGGTCGTTCTCCTGGATGCCGCGGGCCCGCTCGATGACGCCGGGCCGGCCGAACAGGCCGGGAACGTCGAAGGCCTCGTCGGCACCGAGCCGCGCGACCGCGACGATGAACGCGACGAAGGCCGCGATGACGACGACGGTGATGAGTTCGATCATGGGGAAGTGTCTCCTGTGTGACGCGGCGGTCGCGTCATGTCTGTCTGACCCGGACCTTGACGCCCGGGCCGCACGAGGCCCATCGGCCAACGACGGGGTCGGGCATGGACGAACGTCGGCGCCGGCGCGATCGCGCGAAGGGGTCGGGTGGGGGCGCCGGGTGTACGATCGAGGCCATGGCGATCTACCTCGACCACGCGGCGACGACCCCACTCCGCCGCGAGGTCCTCGACGCGATGCTGCCCTATCTCACCGACACCTTCGGCAACCCCAGCTCGGCCCATGCCTTCGGTCGGGCCGCCCGCTCCGGCCTCGACGACGCCCACGAGCGGCTCGCGGCGCGGCTCCACGCCGAGGCGCGCGAGATCGTCTTCACCTCGGGCGGGACCGAGGCCAACAACCTCGCGCTGAAGGGCGCCGCCTGGGCCGGCAAGGCGCGCGGCCATCGCATCGTCACGTCCGCGGTCGAGCACCACGCGGTCGGCCACACGCTCCGCTACCTCGAGAAGTTCGGGTTCGAGATCCTCGAGCTGCCGGTCGACCGCTATGGCCGGGTCGACCCGGACCAGCTCGAGGCCGCCCTGACCGACCGGACCATCCTGGTGTCGGTGATGCTGGCCAACAACGAGGTCGGCACGTTCCAGCCGATCGCGGCCATCGCGGAGCGGGTCCGCAGCCGCAAGGGGGTCCTCCTGCACGTCGACGCGGTGCAGGCCGCCCCGCACGTCGATCTCGACGTCGAGGCGCTCGGCGCCGACCTTGTCTCGCTCGGCGCGCACAAGTTCGAGGGCCCGAAGGGCGCCGGCGCGCTGTATGTCCGCCACGGGACCCACATCCTCGCGCAGCAGCAGGGCGGTACCCAGGAGCGCCACCGCCGCGCCGGGACGGAGAACGTCGCCGGCGCCGTGGGCACGGCCGCGGCCTACGACCTGTCCTGCGAGGAGCGACCCGCGACGGTCGCCCGGCTGCGGCGGCTGCGCGACCGCCTCGGGAAGGCCGTGCTCGCGGTCGCCGGCACGGAGATGACCGGCCACCCCAAGGACCGCCTGCCCGGCCATCTCTCGGTCATCGCGCGCGACACCGACGGGAGCGCGGTCGCGCTGGCGCTCGACCTGGAGGGCATCGCCGCCTCGGTGGGGAGCGCCTGCACCACCGGATCGACCGAGGTCAGCCACGTGCTCACCGCGATGGGCTACCCCGAGGAGGAGGCCCGCGGGGCGCTCCGCCTGTCGCTCGGCCGGACCACGACCGAGGAGGAGATCGCCCTCGCGAGCGAGGTCGTGCCGCGGGTCATCGCCTCGATGCGCGTCGGCGCCGCATCCGTCGCCGCGGACCCGCTCGGGCAGGGCGTCCTCGCGTGAGTCGCATCCTCGTCGCCATGTCGGGCGGCGTCGACAGCTCGGTGGCCGCGGCGCTCCTGCACGACGAGGGGCACGAGGTCGTCGGCGTGTGGATGCGCCTCCACGACGTGGCCGACACCTACTCCGAGTTCAAGAAGAGCTGCTGCTCGCTGGACGCCGCCGACGACGCCCGGCGCGTCGCCGCGCAGCTCGACATCCCGTTCTATGTCATGAACCTCGAGCGCGAGTTCGATGCCGGCGTCCTGCAGCCGTTCCTCGACGCGTACCTGGACGGCCGCACGCCGAGCCCGTGCGTCGACTGCAACACGTACGTGAAGTTCGGGGCGCTGCTCGGCCGCGCCCGGCACCTGTACGAGTGCGAGGCGGTGGCGACCGGCCACTATGCGCGCCGTGTCGTCGGCGAGGACGGCCGCGCCCGCCTGCGCCGCGCCCGCGACGAGGAGAAGGACCAGACCTACTTCCTGTACGGCCTGCGCCAGGACCAGCTGGACCACGCCCGCTTCCCGCTCGGCGAGCTGACCAAGCCCGAGGTCCGCGCGATCGCGCGCCGCCTGGGCCTCGCGACCGCGGAGAAGCCCGAGAGCCAGGAGATCTGCTTCGTGCCGGGCGGCGACTACCGCGACGCGCTGCGGGACCGCGCCGGCTGGCGCCCGGAGCCCGGCCCGCTGCTCGACGTCGACGGCGAGCGGGTCGGGGAGCACGGCGGGACGGCGGGCTACACGGTCGGCCAGCGCCAGGGCCTCGGCGTCGCCCTCGGCCAGCCACGCTACGTCAGCCGCATCGATCCGCTCACGAACACCATCCAACTGGGCCGGCGCGAGGACCTGGAGACCAGGACCGTCGAGCTGGAACGCGCCTCGTTCGTCGCCGGCGCGGCCCCTGATCGCGAGTTCCGGGCGAGCATCCGGATCCGGCACCGGGCCACGCCGGTCGGGGCCAGCGTCCGTCCGGCCGGCGAGCGGCGCTGGACCGTGACGACCGACACGCCGGTCTGGGCCGTGTCGCCGGGCCAGGCCGCGGTGCTGTACGACGGCGACGAGGTGCTCGGCGGCGGCCGGATCGCCCGACCGGCGGTCCTCGCGGCCTCGGCGTGAGCATCGATCCCGCGCTGATCCTCGGGGTCCTGGTCGGGGTCTTCGACGTCGCCCTGTACGTGCTCGTCCGCGGCACGGCGGGGGGACGGCTGCCGCTGCTGGTCGGGGCGGCGATCCTGGGGGCGTGGGCCGGCGACACGCTCGGCGACCGGCTCGGGATCACGGTGCTCTCGATCGGCGACTTCCGCCTCCTGGCCGCGCTCATCGGGTCGTGGGCGGGCATCGCGATCGTCAGCGTCCTCGCCGTGCTCGGCCCCTTCGAGCGCAAGGCCTGACGGGTGCGCCTGCTGCTGCTGAGCAACGGCCAGCAGGCCGGCCAGGCGCCGCTTGCGCACGCACGCGCCGAGATCGACGAGGTCCTCGCCGACGCCAGGACCGTCGCCTTCGTGCCGTACGCCGCCGTGCTGCGCAGGTACGACGCGTACCTGGAGGCGGTGACCCCGGTCCTGGGCGGCGCCGGGCGATCGGTCCGCGGGATCCTCGAGGACGGTGACCCGATCGCGGCGATCCGCGCCGCCGACGCGATCGCCGTGGGCGGTGGCAACACCTGGGAGCTGCTCCGATCGCTCCGAGGGGCGGGCCTGCTCCCGGTGATCCGCGAGCAGGTCCTCGGCGGCGTCCCGTACATCGGCTGGAGCGCCGGCGCGAACGTGGCCTGTCCCACGATCGGCACGACGAACGACATGCCGATCAGCGATCCGCGCGGGATGGACGCCCTGCGCCTGATCGGCTGGCAGATCAATCCGCACTACGTCCACGGCAACCCGCCGGGGTTCGAGGGCGAGACCCGCGAGATGCGGATCCTCGAGTATCTGGAGCTGCATCCCGAGGTGATCGTCACCGGTCTCCGCGAGGGGACGATGTTCCGCGTGGACGACCGCACCGTCCGCTATCTCGGCCCCGAGACGGTGCGGATCTTCCGTCACGGGCGGGAACCGGTCGAGCTCGCCGCCGGCGCGGACATGTCGTTCCTGCCCATACCGCCGACCTGAGCCGCCGCGGGCGCTGCGTTCGGTACCATTGCGCCCGATGCCACCCGCCGAGGCCCCAGATCCGCGGATCGTCTCCCTGCCGGCCGCCGAGATCCGTCGGCGGTTCGTGGAGTTCTTCGCCGAGCGCGGGCATGCCGCCGTCCCGAGCGCCAGCCTCGTCCCGGCGGGCGACCAGACCCTGCTGTTCACCAACTCCGGGATGGTCCAGTTCAAGGAGGTCTTCACCGGGGCGGAGACCCGCTCGTACACCCGCGCCGTCGATTACCAGCGCTGCCTGCGCGTCGCCGGCAAGCACAACGACTTCGAGGAGATCGGCCGGTCTCCGCGCCACCACACGCTCTTCGAGATGCTGGGGAACTGGAGCTTCGGCGACTACTTCAAGCGCGAGGCGATCCAGTACGCCTGGGACTTCCTGACCCGCGACCTCGGCATCCCCGGCGATCGGCTCGCCGTCACGACCTACACGGACGACGAGGTTTCGCGGGCGATCTGGCGCGACGAGATCGGCATCCCGCCCGAGCGGATGGCGGCCTGGGGCGACGTCGACCGCGGTGACGACCACAACTTCTGGCGGATGGCCGAGACCGGCCCGTGCGGCCCGTGCAGCGAGATCCACTTCGATCGCGGCGCGCATCTGTCGGAAGGCCCCGAGTGCGTGCCCGACCACTCGGAGACCTGTCCGCGCTGGCTGGAGATCTGGAACCTCGTGTTCATGGAGTTCGACCAGCGGCCCGACGGCCGCGTCCCGCTGCCGTTCCCGAGCGTCGACACCGGGATGGGCCTGGAGCGCCTCGCGAGCGTCATCCAGCAGGTCCCGTCCAACTACGACACCGACCTCTTCGCGCCGATCCACGAGCGGATGCGCGAGCTGCTGGGCCATGACCCGGAGGCGTTCGAGGCCGAGCGCTTCAGCTTCCAGGTGATCGCCGACCACTCCCGGGCCGTGACCTTCCTGATCGGCGACGACGTCCTGCCCTCCAACGAAGGGCGCGGCTACGTCCTGCGCCGGATCCTGCGCCGGGCCGTCCGCCACGGCCGGCTGCTCGGCCGCCAGGCGCCGTTCATGGCCGAGACCGCGGGGGTCGTCATCGACGTCATGGGCGGGGCGTACCCGCATCTCGTGGAGCGGCGGGACGAGATCCTCTCGGTCGTCGCCCGCGAGGAGGCGCAGTTCGCCCGGACGCTCGGCGCGGGCTCGCGGCTGCTCGAGGAGGCGCTGGGTGGCCTGACGACCAGCGACCGGATCGTGGGACGGCGACCCGAGGACCTGCCAGCCGAAGTGCCGCAGCTGTCGGGCGAGGTGGCCTTCAAGCTGCATGACACGTTCGGGTTCCCGATCGACCTGACCATCGAGCTGGCCGCCGAGCACGGGGTCGGCGTGGACCGCGCCGGGTTCGATGCCGCGCTGGCCGAGCAGCGCGACCGCTCGCGCTCGGGCAAGAAGGCCGAGCTCTCGAAGCATGCCGGCCTGACCGCCATCTACCAGGCCGTCCACGCCCGCGCCGGCGACACGGCCTTCCTCGGCTACGACACCACGACCGCCGACGGCCGCGTGGTCGCGATCCTGCGCGACGGGACCGAGTTCGACGAGCTGACCGGCCACGGCGCGGTCGAGGTGATCCTGGACCGGACGCCCTTCTACGCCGAGGGCGGCGGGCAGGTCGGCGACCGCGGGGTCCTGCGAGAGCCGGGCGGCGGCAGCGTCCTCTTCGACGTCGAGGACACCCAGAAGCCCCTCGGCGGCCTCATCGTCCAGCGGGGGACCCTGCGCGGCCGGCTGCGCGTCGGCGAGACCGTGAGCGCCGAGGTCGACGCGGATCGGCGCGCGCACACGATGCGCAACCACACGGGCACGCACCTGCTCCACCGGGCGCTCCGCA
Organism: uncultured Chloroflexia bacterium; assembly: GCA_963813335.1. Lineage (GTDB taxonomy): Bacteria > Chloroflexota > Limnocylindria > Limnocylindrales > CSP1-4 > SPCO01. The sequence goes on along the minus strand of CAWEYL010000001.1, from coordinate 937,904 downwards.
ACGTGGTGGGCGAGCGGGCCCGCCAGGCCGGCTCGCTCGTCACCCCGGAGGGCCTGCGCTTCGACTTCCCGTTCGACCGGGCGCTGACCGACGACGAGCGCCGCGCCATCGAGGACGAGGTCCGCCGCATCATCCGCGAGGACCGGCCCGTCTCCATCGCGTTCATGAGCATGGCCGAGGCGATCGAAGGCGGCGCGGACGCCTTCTTCGATGAGAAGTACGGCGAGACCGTCCGGACCATCCGCGTCCAGGACTACTCGTTCGAGCTGTGCGGCGGCACCCACTGCCGGGCGAGCGGCCAGATCGGCGCCTTCGTCATCACTTCGGAGCGGAGCATCGGGTCCGGCACCAGGCGGATCGAGGCCGTGACCGGCGCTGGGGCGGACGCGCTCATCCGCGCCCGCCTGGACACGCTCGAGCGGGCCGCCGAGGCGGTCGGCGCCCAGTCGCTCGAGGCGGTCCCGGAGCGGATCGGCGGCCTGCAGGACGAGCTTCGCGAGGCGAGGAAGCGGCTGAAGGCCGGCGGCGGGGCGGCCATCGCCGCACCCGAGCAGCTCGCCGCGGACGCCGTCGAGGTGGGGCCTGGCGTCCGGGTGGTGGCGCACGCCGCGCCGTACGAGTCCATGGAGGCCCTCAAGGGCGCGGCGCGCTCGGTCAGCAAGGCGCTCGGGTCGGGCGTCGTCGCACTCGCCCTTGACGCGGACGAGCCGCAGCTGTTCGTGACCGTGTCGTCCGACCTGGTCGCGCGCGGGATCGCCGCCGGCGACCTCGTGCGCGCCGCCATGCCGGCGCTCGACGGCCGGGGCGGCGGGCGTCCCGAGATGGCCCAGGGAGCGGGCCGCCGGCGCGACGGGCTGCCGGCCGCCCTGGACGCGGTGCGCGCCGCCGTCCAAGCGAAGGCCTGATGGCCTTCTGGCGCCGCATCTGGCAGCGCGATGGCCAGGAGAGCCTCGTCGCCTGCACGGCGCTCGATGTCGGGACGGAGTTCGCCAAGGCGCTCGTCTTCGACATCGACAGCGGCGGCCACGGCACGGTCCGCGGCGTCGGTCGCAAGCGGCAGGGCCTGTCGCACATGCAGTCCGGCACCGTCGCCGACATCGCCGCCGTGGTCGACAACTGCGCCGTCGCGCTCCAGGAGGCCGAGGAGATGGCCGGCTTCCGGCCGACCCAGGTGGTCATCGGCATCGCCGGCGAGCTGGTGAAGGGCTTCACCACGACCCACGCCCAGGAGCGCAAGAAGCCGGACCAGCCCATCACCGAGAGCGAGCTGCAGAAGCTCATCGACAACGTCCAGCGGGCGGCGCTGCGCGAGGCCGAGCGGGCCATCACCTGGGAGACCGGCCTGCCGCAGGTCGACGTGCGCCTCGTCCACGCGGCGGTGACCGGCGCGTCCATCGACGGCTACGCCCTGACCAACCCGGTCGGGTTCCAGGGCCGTCACGTCAAGATCGGCATCTTCAACGCGTTCGCGCCGCTCGTCCACCTCGGGGCGCTCCAGAGCGTCGCCAGCCAGCTGGACCTCGAGCTGCTCGAGATCGTCGCCGAGCCGTACGCCGTGGCCCGCGTCCTCGGCAACGACCAGATCCGCCAGTCCGGCGCCCTCTTCGTGGACGTCGGGGGCGGCACGACCGACGTGGCGCTCGTCCGCCAGGGCGGGATCGAGGGCACGCGCATGTTCGCGCTCGGGGGCCGGGCGTTCACCAAGAGCCTCGCCGACCGCCTCGACCTGCCGTTCCCGCGAGCCGAGGCGCTGAAGGTCGACTACGCCCGCGGCCTGCCGGTCGAGGACCGCGACACGGTCGGTTCGATCATCGGGGACGACGTCCGCGTGTGGGCGGCGGGCGTCGAGCTCGTGATGGAGGAGCTGTCTGGCGGCGACCTGCTGCCCAATCGGATCTTCCTGTGCGGCGGCGGCTCGCGGCTGCCGGAGATCCAGGCCGCCCTCGGGGCGGAGGCGTTCTGGAAGGGGCTGCCGTTCGCGCGGCCGCCCGAGGTGGTCGTGATGGCGCCGGACCAGATCGAGACGATCTCCGACGCGACCCACCTCCTGGTCGACCAGCAGGACGTCACGCCGCTCGGGCTGGCCTACCAGGCCATCGAGCTGCAGACGACCGAGGACGCGCTCGATGCCGCGCTGCGCCGGGTCCTCCGCGCGATGAAGGTCTGACGATGGCAAGCGGCGTCATCTACCTCGACATCGACGACGAGATCACCTCGGCAGCCGCGCGGGTCCGCGCGGCGGAGGGCCGCCGCGTCGCCGTCGTGCTGCCGCACGGGTCGCGGGTGGCGACCTCGCGGATCAATTTCCGCCTCCTGGCCCGCGACGCGCTGACCCACGAGAAGCGGCTGTCGGTGATCGCCGGCGATCCGGCCACGCGGGCGCTCGCGGCTTCGGCCGGGCTGCCGGTCTTCGCGACCGTCGCGGAATACGAGGGCTCGCAGGAGGCGCCGGCCGCACGGGCCGGGCCGGGCGATGGCGGGGGCGGGAGAGCCGCCGCCCCCGGGGCCGCGGCCGCTGGCGCGGCCGCCCTCGGCGCGGCAGCCGCCGGTCCCGGGCCGTCCGTCCCGGTCCCACCCGCGGGCACGACCTCGCCGCGAGCCGGTGGGCGACCGCGCAAGCAGCCCGCTGCCGCGCCGCCATCCCAGACATCGTTCCAGCAGACGCTCGACGAGGCCGAGGCGGCCGAGCTGGCGGCCGCCGCGGCGGCCCTCCAGGCCGAGGCCCGGACCCAGGCCACGCCGGCGGGCTGGTCGGCGCCGCCACGCGAGCCGGCCCCGCCGGCCGCGGGCCTGCCGCCCCCGCCGACGACCGTGACCCGCCCCGTCAGCGCCGCCGGCGGCGGACCCGGCGGGCGGACGCCGCTCATCGTCGGGGCGCTCGTCATCGGGCTGCTCGTCCTTGTCCTGGGCGTGGCGGCCTACCTGTTCCTGCCCTCGGCCACCATCGTGGTCACGCCGAAGCACGAGGCGGTCGGCCCCATCCCGATGACGATCGTGGCGGACCCGTCGGTCACGACGCCCGACCCGGTCAAGGGCGTCGTGCCCGCCGACATCATCGACGTCGACGTCACGACGACCGACACCTTCCCGGCGACCGGCAAGCGCGTCGAGGAGACCGCCGCGACCGGGACCGTCCGGTTCCGCAACCGCGACTTCACGTCCTCGAACACGATCCCGGGCGGCAGCATCGTCAGCACCCCGTCCGGGGTCCGCTTCCGGACGGCCCAGACGATCACGGTCGGCCGGGCGGACATCGTGGGGGTGACGGTCTTCCCCAAGACGGCGACCGTCAAGGTGACCGCCGTGGAGAAGGGGACGCAGGGCAACGTCGAGCCGAACACCATCACCGTCATCCCGCGCGGCGAGGACCCCATCGCCCTCGACGTCCTCAATCCCGACGCCACGACCGGTGGGACCCACGTGGAGACGCTCAAGGTCACGCAGAAGGACATCGATGCCGCCCTGGCGGCCCTCCAGCCGGCGCTGCAGGCGGAGTTCACGGCGAAGCTGTCCGATCCGTCCATCGCGCCGGCCGGCGCCACGGTCTTCCCCGAGACCGGCGTGCTCGGCCCGGCGACCCCGACCGTCGACCCGGCGACGCTGCTCAACAAGGAGGTCGACACCTTCGAGCTGGGCCTGACCGCGACCGGGACCGCCACCGCGGTGAACCAGGAGCCGGTGGAGGCCGTCGCCGAGGCGCACCTGATGGCCACGATCGACGCGGACCACGAGCTGGTCGACGGCTCGATCAAGGTGGACGTGTCCCCGGCGGTCGTCAAGGACGGCGTGGTCTCGTTCCCGGCCACGGCGAGCGCGACGCAGATCGCGATCCTCGACCCCGATGCGCTCAAGGCGATGGTCCTCGGCCAGTCCGTCGAGCAGGCGACAGCGACGCTCGAGGCCTACGGCACGGTCACGATCGAGACCTGGCCGGACTGGGTCACGACGATCCCGACGATGGAGGGACGGGTCCAGCTGACGATCAACGAGCCGGTCCAGGTGGTGGCTCCGTCGCCATCGCCCAGCCAGTGACGCGGCTCCTGGGGGTCGACCTCGGGGAGCGCCGTGTCGGCATCGCCATCTCGGATGGCGACGGCGTGCCGGCACGGCCGCTCACGACGGTGCGCCGTGCCCGTGACCTCGCCGGCGACGTGGCCGCGCTCCGGGCGCTCGTGGATGCCCACGGGATCGACGAGCTGGTCGTCGGCCTCCCGCTGGAGGCCTCCGGCGAGACCGGCCGCCAGGCGGCGATCACGATCGCCTGGGCCGACGCCGTCGCCGCGGATCTGCGATTGCCGCTAACCTTTCGCGACGAGCGCCTGACGAGCCAGCTCGCGGAGGACCGCCTCGGTCCGATGCAGCGCGGACGGTCGGGCGGGCCGCCCTCGAAGACCCAGCGCGACGCCTACCGGGCACGGGTGGATCGGGAAGCGGCGGCGATCATCCTCCAGGACGAGCTCGACACACGCGCAGGGCATCGTTCGTCCATGCCCCGCACCCACGACGACGCACCGGAGACCAGCACATGACGATCCGCTCCGGCGGACGCCCCCGGGATGGCCGCGGCACCCAGGCCCATCCCTATGACCCCGACGCCTACGCCACCGCCGATGAGCCGACCTGGGTCGAGCCGACCCGCGGCGGCGGCGGCCGGCGCGATCGCGGCCCCGGCGGCGGCCACGGCGTCGGCGGCCTGCTGCGCTTCCTGCTCTTCGCCCTCGTGCTCGCCGGGATCGTGCTCATCCTCGCCATCACCGCCCTCCGCCCGCTGGTCACCAGCGCGGTCGTGGGCTGGGCGGCCGACAATCCCGCCGCGCTCGAGCTGCCGTTCGTCCACGACATCGTGCGCGACGACCTCGGTCCCGCCCTCACCCAGCCGGCGGCCAGCGACCCGGCGCAGGTCGAGTTCGTCGTCGAGCAGGGCGATACGGCCTCGACGATCGCGGCCCGGCTGCAGCACGACGGGCTCCTCCGCGACGCGCGGGCCTTCGTCCTCCTCGCGAGCGATCGCGGCAAGGAGAACGCGCTGCAGGCCGGCACCTTCCTGCTGCGCAAGAACATGATCCCCAACGACCTCGTCACGGCGCTCCTCGACCCGCCCGCGGTCCCGTACGTCGACATCGCGCTGCGGACCGGTCTCCGGCTCGAGCAGGTGACCGCCAAGCTCCAGACGCTGCCGCTCCAGATGGACCCGCACGACTTCTACGACGAGGTCACCAAGCCGCCCAAGGCGCTGCTGGACGACTACCCGTGGCTCAAGGCGGTGCTCAAGGACCATCCCGGCGTCTCGCTCGAGGGCTTCCTCTGGCCCGCCTCGTACAAGGTCCTCCCGGACACCACCGCCGATGAGCTCGTCCGGCTGATGCTGGACAACTTCATCAAGAACGTCGGCCCGGAGCGCCTCGCGGTCCCGAAGGAGCGCGGCCTCGACTTCTACGGGGTGCTGACCCTGGCCTCCATCGTCGAGCGCGAGGCCGTCCTCGACGACGAGCGCGCGCTGATCGCCGGCGTCTACCAGAACCGCATCGACGGGCTGCCCGGCATCAAGAACAAGATCCTCAACGCCGACCCGACGGTCATCTACGCCAACGACACGGTCGAGCTCGGCAAGATCGACTTCGACCAGTGGCAGAAGTACGTCTTCTGGACGCTGCCCGACGTGCCGATGAAGGAGGTCGTCCTGCCGCCCGAGCTGCAGGGCTACCAGACCTACCTCAACCCGGGGCTGGTCCCGGGGCCGATCGCCACGCCGACGCTGCCGTCGATCGACGCGGCCCTCGAGCCCGACACGAAGGACAAGAACCTGTACTTCGTGGCCATCCCGGACGGCGGTGGCACGCACGCCTTCGCCAAGGACAACGCCGCGTTCCAGAAGCTGCTGAAGAAGTACGGCTACATATGACCGGCTCGTGGCCGGTCCACGCGGACTTCGATCCGCCGCCGGACGCGACGCGACGAGCCGGATGGGCGGCGGCTGACCGCGCAGCCCGGCCCGCCCGGCTGGCCCGCTTGCGCGCTCGCTGGGCCGCGGCCGGCGTCGACGCCTACTTCGGCGTGCGGCCCGAGCACGCCCGCTACCTGACCGGCCTGGCCTTCGGCGAGGGCGAGGAGAAGTCGGCCGGCACGTCGGGCCAGTTCCTCGTGGGTGCCGACGAGGTCGTGCTCCTGGCCGATTCGCGCTACGCGATCCAGGCCCGCCGCGAGGCACCCGACGCCCGCATCACCGACGTCTACGGCAACCTCGACCAGCGCTGGCCGGACCTCGTCGGCTCGATCGGCGCGCGCCGGGTCGCGGTCGAGGCCGGGTTCGTCTCCCACGCGACCTGGACCCGCCTCGCGGCGGCCGCCCCGGACGTCGAACTGGTCCCGGTCGAGGGCTGGCTGGAGGCCGACCGCGCTACGAAGGAGCCGGCCGAGCTCGAGCGCGTCGCCGCGGCATGCGCCGTCGCCGACCGCGCGCTCGCCGCGCTGCTGCCCGAGATCCGCGCCGGTGTCACCGAGCACAGCCTCGCGCTCCGGCTGGAGTGGCTGATCCGGACCGGCGGGGCGGAGGCGCTGGCGTTCGATGTCGCCTGCCTCGCCGGACCGGAGGCCGCGCTGCCGCACGGGTCGCCGGGCGACCGACCCGTGCTCGATCGCGCGGTCCTGCTGTTCGATTTCGGAGCGCAGGTCGAGGGCTACCGGAGCGACATGACCCGCACGCTGTTCGTCGGCGAGCCCACGGCGCGCGACCTCGAGGTCTACGAGCTCGTGGCGCGGGCGCAGTCGGCGGCGATCGAGGCGCTCGAGGCGGCCGTGGCCGGGGGCACCACCATCAGCGGCCGGGCCGCCGACGCGATCGCCCGGTCGGTCATCGCCGCGGGCGGCCATGCCGAGCACTTCGGCCATGGGACCGGGCACGGCATCGGCCTCGCGACCCACGAGGCGCCGAGCCTCGGCAAGGCCGCGTCCGAGAGCCCGCTCCCGAGCCCCACGGTCTTCTCGGTCGAGCCGGGTGTCTACCTGGAGGGCGAGACCGGCGTTCGCATCGAGGATCTCGTCCTGCTCGACGTCGAGGCGCAGCGGGTCGAGCGCCTGACCCGGTTCCCTCGCGAGGTGCTGGTCGTCGGGGGCTGACAGCGCCCCGGCCGGCCGCTAGGCTGGCGTGCCATGGACCCTCTGCCCTTCGACGTCGGCGGCTTCATCGTGGCCACGATGGCGGTCACGATCATCCTGCCGCTGGTCATCACCGGGGTCGTGATCGGCGTGATCGTGTGGGCGATCCGGCGGAGCGCCCCCGCGAGCGAGGACCCGGCCGTCGCGGAGCTCAAGTCGCGGCTGGCCCGCGGCGAGATCGACCCCACCGAATACCAGGTCCGGCTGCGGGCGCTCAAAGAGGACGACTGAGCGGACGATCCGCAGGCACGGCGCTCCGCAGGCGGGATCGCCGACGGAAGATTGACAAAGAACGACACCCGGACGACCCATACCAGGTGACGCGCATCGGACGAAGCCGATGACGTCGGATGGAAGGGACCGTGGATACCGATCTCGTCGTCCGTGCCCAGCGAGGTGACAAGGAGGCCTACACCCTCCTGGCCACCGCGGTCGCCGACCGGTTCCTCGCGGTGTCGCGGAGGATCCTGCGCGACATCGATCTCGCCGAGGACGCGACGCAGCAGGCGCTGCTCGCCATCTGGCGGGACCTTCCGCGACTCGGCGACGCGGCCCGCTTCGAGGCCTGGTCGTACCGACTCCTCGTGCGCGCCTGCTACGCCGAGGGCCGGAAGGAACGACGCTGGGCGCCCAACCTCCGGCTCCTGCCGAGCGACGAGGTGGTCGCGGACGATGGCCTGAGCTCGGTCGTCGATCGGGACCAGCTCGACCGCGGCTTCCATCGCCTTTCCCTCGATCACCGCACCGTGGTGGTCCTGCATCACTACCTCGACCTGCCCCTCGATCGGGTCGCCGACATCCTCGGCATCCCGGTCGGGACGGCCCATTCCCGACTGCATCACGCGATGCGCGCGCTGCGCGCGGCGCTCGAGGCCGATTCCCGGCCACCCGTACGGGAGGTCATCTGATGAGCGCCGATCCCGACATCACGCGCGTCGTCCGGTCGTGGCTGCGCACGGACGAGCACGAATCCGCGGACCGCGTCCTGGAACACGTCCTCGCCCTGCTGGACACGACCCCACAGCGCCGCTCCTGGTGGCCGGCGCGGAGGATCGCCGACATGAATGCCTACGCCAAGCTCCTGGTCGCCGCGGCCGCCGTGGTCGTCGTCGTGGTCGTCGGGATCAACCTGATGCCGGCGAGCGCTGGGGTCGGAGGGGGCGGCGCCGTGCCCACTGCATCGCCGACGCCCGCCCCGACGCCGTCGCCGACGCCCGTCCCGACCCCCGCCGCGACGCCCGTCGCCAACGACTATCCGCGCGAGACCGACCTCAAGGTCGGGACGAGGTACCCCTGGATCGTCAACGGCGTCCCGCTCTCGCTCGCGGTCCCGGCACCCGGCTGGACCACGATCGGCGCGGTGCCGTCGACGATGAACCGGGGCGCCGCCGCCGCCGACGGGCCCCTCACCGGTTCGTGGTTCATCCTCTGGGACGTCGACAACGTGAACGCCGTGCCCTGCACCACGACGGCGCTGGCGACCGCGCCGGGATCGTCGGCGGCCGATCTCGCGGCCGCCGTGGCCGCGATCCCCAAGGTCACGGTCGTCACCGGCCCGTCGGACGTCACCGTGGGCGGGCGTCCCGCGAAGCACCTCGTGCTCAGGCTCCCCGACACGCTCGGGTGCGCACCCGACAAGTTCAACCTCTGGTTCGAGTCCAACGCGCCGGGATGCGGCGGTGACACCGGCCCGTGCTGGCGCTATGCCAGCGAGGCTGGCCAGACCATCGCCATCTGGATCGTGGACGCGCCCGCCGGTCGGGTCTTCATCGAGGCCGAGACGTACAAGGGCACCAGCCCCGAGGTCTCCGACGAGATCCAGCAGATCGTCGACTCCGTCCAGTTCGACTAGGCCATACGTCCCGATCAGCGACAGCGGCTGCGGCTCAACCCGCGGCCGCTGTCCCGTTCCCGACCGTGTCGAGGGCCTCCGCGAACGCGGTCACCACGATGGGGACCTCCTCGGTCGTGAAGGCCAGCGGCGGCCGGATCTTCAGGACGTCGCCGTGGCGCCCGCTCGAGCCGACGAGCACGCCGTGCGAGCGCATCGCCTCCTTGATCGCCCGCGCCGTCGCCCCGTCGCGACAGGCCACGCCGATGGCGAGCCCGACCCCGCGGACGTCCCGGACCGCGTCGTGGCCCGCCGCGGCGTCGCGGAGCGCCTGGCGCAGGGCGACCCCGGCCCGCTCCGTTCTGGGCACGACGCGCTCGTCCTCGATGACGTCGAGCACGGCAAGTGCGGCGGCCATCGCCACCGGGTTCCCGCCGAACGTGCTGAAGAACACGGTCTGGTCCGCAAAGGCCTGGGCGATCTCGCGCCGCGTGATCACGGCGCCGACGGGGTGGCCGTTGCCCATCGGCTTGCCGATGGTGACGATGTCGGGGATCAGGCCCAGGTGCCCGAAGGACCACATGGCGTCGCCGGTCCGGCCGTGGCCGCCCTGGACCTCGTCGGCGATCCACAGCGCGCCGGCGCGACGGGCCGCCGCGAGCCAGGTCTCCGCGAGGTCGGCATCGAGGGTCGGGTAGCCGTCGCTCGTCAGCACGCCGTCGAGGATCACGGCGGCGGCCGGCGTCCCGCGGGCGTCGAGCACGTCGAGCGCGTCCTGGAAGGCCCGGCCGTCGAGGTCCGTGCCGGCGAGGGCGTCCGGGGGTTGCCAGGTCGAGACGTGCGCCGGCGTCCGGCCGCCTGGCCAGGTCTCGGGGGTCAATGCCGAGATCGCTTCCGAGATGCCGTGGTAGGCGAACGCCGTACACAGCCCGCCGCGCCGCCCGGTAGCGGTGGTGGCCAGGCGCCACGCGAGGTCGTTCGCCTCGGAGCCGGAGTTGACGAAGAAGACCGTGTCGAGGCCGGGCGGGCACGTCGCGATCAGCCGCTCCGCCAGCACGATGGCGGACTCGTGGAGGTAGCGCAGGTTGGTGTTGAGCCGGCGCGACTGCCGGGCGATCGCCTCGGTCACCCGCGGATGGCCGTGGCCCACGCACGGGACGTTGTTGTACGCGTCGAGGTAGCGTCGCCCGTCGACGTCCGTCATCCACACGCCGCTCGCCTCGACCATGTGGATCGGCTCGACGTAGGACAGGTCCTCGAGCGCCGGACCGAGGGCGGCGCGGCGGCGTTCGGCGAGGCGTACCACGCCGGTCGTCGGCACATCGGCGCCGAGCCGGCGGGCGACCTCGTCCCAGCCGGTCTCGAGCAGGATCGTCGCCGTGCGCGCCACCTTGGCGTTGTAGCGCTCCGCGAAGCCCGGATCCTCGAGGCCCTGCGCCGACCGCCAGGCCGAGATGGCGATGGTCACCGCGGCCCGCGTCGCCACGAACTCGCCGAGGAGGCGCAGCTCGACCGGCTCGAGCGGGGTGAACCGCTGGTAGCCGTCCAGCACCAGCCGGGTCACCCGGAAGACCTCGTCGCCGGGCCGGTCGTCGAGCACCGAATCGAGCGCACCGGCCAGGTCGACCAGCAGGGCCGAGTACGCCATGTCCCCGAAGTCCACGATGCCGCTGATGCGCCCGGCGTCGTCGACGAGGGCGTTGTCGGTGGTCAGGTCCGTGTGCACGGCCTGTGCCCGGAGGCCCGGCCAGGCGGGCACCACGACGGCCTCGAAGCGGTCGAGCACGCGCTCCACCAGGTCTCGTTGGCCGGGATCGCGGATGGCCGGCGCGAGCTCGCGCGTCCGCGCGGCATGCTGGATGTCCCAGAGCATCGTGCGCAGGAGCGCCGGGTCGGCGAACCCCCGGAGCGCGCGGCCCAGCCGGGCGGTGGTCTCGCCCCAGGCGACCAGGGCCGCGTCGGACAGGTCGCGCGGGTCGCTCCGCTGGCGGCCGGGCAGCAGGTCGTAGCAGCGGACGTGATGGGTCCCGGTCGGTCCCTCGACAGGGGCCCGGCGCGAGGCTGGGCCATCGTCGGTCGCGCCGGGGACGCGCCACGGCACCGCGAGCGGCAGGTCCGGGTCGACCCGCCGGGCGTGCAGGACGGCCGCGGCCTCCATGTCGAGGATCGCCGGGGTCTCGGCGGTGTTGGAGAGCTTGCAGATGCCCAGTCCGCGGCCGTCGGCGTCGAGGAGCAGGAACGTCTGGTCGCGCTCGCTGCCGAGGTCGCGCGCGTCGGCGGCGGCGATGCCGAAGGTGCGGGCCGCGATCGCCGCAGCCTCCCTTGGCGGGAACGCCGGACGCGGGGTCGCGAGGACGGCGTCGAAGCCAACCGCCGTGGTGGTCCCAGCTCGGTCTCGTGCCATCGTCGGGCGATGGTAGCGGGCGGGCGGCGACCCGCGCGGACCCCGGGCGGGACGGCGGGCTAGAATGCGCGGACATCACCCACCGACCCAGCGGCCCCGCGTGCGCGCGCCCAGCGGTCCCCAGGAGCCCACCACGACATGATCAGCACCGGCGAACTGCGCAAGGGCGTGGCCATCGAGCTCGACGGCGAGCTCTGGCAGATCCTCGACTACCACCACATCAAGATGGGACGCGGGTCCGCCCAGGTCCGCATCACCCTGCGCAACATCAAGCGGGGCCAGACGGTCGAGCGCAGCTTCCAGGCCGGCACGAAGTGGCCTCGCGCGTCGATGGAGAAGCGGCCCGTCCAGTACCTCTACTCGGACGGCGCCGACCACCACTTCATGGACAACGACACGTACGACCAGTTCGTCCTGACGACCGAGCAGCTCGGCGAGACCGCCCTGTACCTCAAGGACGGCATGACCCTCGACCGGACCAGCTACCAGGGCGAGACGATCGGCGTCGAGCTCCCGGTCACGGTGGACCTCGTCGTCGCGGACACGGAGCCGGGCTTCGCGGGTGACACCCAGACCGGGGCGCGCAAGAACGCGACCACCGAGACGGGCCTCGTCGTGGTCGTGCCGATCTTCGTGGAGATCGGCGACACGATCCGGGTCGACACCCGAACGGGCGAGTACCAGACCCGCGTCTGAGGTGGACGGCCCGTCGCCGACCGAACAAGCCGCGCCATCGGCGCCCGGGACCTTCGGGGTCCGGATCCTCGGGGTGACCGAGGTCGCGCGGGCGGTCCGCGGCGCGATCCGCGAGGACCCAAGGCTCGCGGACCTGTGGATCGAGGGCGAGATCGGCCGGGTGACCGTGTCGTCCGCGGGGCACGCCTACTTCGCCCTGAAGGACGAGAAGAGCCAGCTCCAGTGCGTCTGGTTCCGCGACGACCGGCTGCGCTCCGCCTTCGAGGCCCAGTCCGGGCTCCGGGTCGTGGTCCACGGGCGGATGGACCTGTTCGAGCCGCAGGGCGCGCTCCAGCTCTACGTCGAGTCGCTGCAGCCCGCCGGGATGGGCGACCTGGCGCTCCGCTTCGAGGAGCTCAAGGCCCGGCTCGCCGCCGAGGGCCTCTTCGACGCCGGCCGCAAGCGGCCGCTGCCCTCGCGTCCCGCGACCATCGCGGTGATCACCAGCCCCACCGGCGCGGTCTGGAAGGACATCGCGACCGTGCTCGCCCGACGCTGGCCGCTGGTCCGCGTCGTCCTGGTCGGGGCCCAGGTGCAGGGCGCCGACGCGCCCGCGAGCATCGTCGCCGCCTTCCGCCGGCTGGAGCGCCACCGGGCCGAGCTGGAGGACGCGGGGTGGGGGAGCGAGGCGCCGGCCGTCACGATCCTCGCCCGGGGCGGCGGGTCGCTCGAGGACCTCTGGCCGTTCAACGACGAGCGAGTGGTCCGCGCGGTGGTCGCCCACCCCATCCCGGTGGTCTGCGGGGTGGGCCACGAGGTCGACGTGACGCTGGCCGACTTCGCCGCCGACGTCCGGGCACCGACGCCGTCCGCCGCGGCCGAGATCGTCGTGCCCGACCGCGCCGAGATGCTCGGCGCCCTGCGGCGGGCCGGATCGCGTCTCGCCGCCGCGACCGCCGCCCGCGTGGGTGCGGCAGCACGGGACCTCGCCGTGGAGCGCCGGGCGCTCGACCGCCTCGGTCCGGCGGCGCAGCTGGCGGCGACGCGGGAGCGCGTCGGCCTGCTCCTGGACCGCGCGACGCGGGCGGTCACGGTGCGGCTCGCCGACGGGCGTACCCGGGTGGGTCGGGCGGACCGGCTGCCGGCCCTCATCGCCCGCCGGAGCGCGGATGCCCGCGCCAGCCTGGACGCCGCCGCCGCCGCCCTGGCCGTCCTCGGTCCGCAGGCCACACTGGAGCGCGGCTACGCGATCGTGAGCCGCACCGCGGACGGGGCGATCGTCCGATCCCCGGCCGACGCGGTCCCCGGCACCTCGCTCGTCCTGCGGGTCGCCCACGGCGAGCTGCCCGCCACCGCCGATCAGCGGCCGGCCGAGCGCGATGGGTGACCTCGTGATCCTGGTCGTGGTCGCGCTCGTGGTCGCGGTCGGGGGCGTCCGGCTGGGTATGCTGGTGGCACCATCGGTCGGGCGCCTCGCGGGTCGCGACGACGACGAGCCGGTCGATGGACCGCCGGACACCAGCGAGCCGCCCCGCGCCGAGGAGCCACGTGACGACGCCTGAACCCGCCATCGAGACGCTCGCGTTCGACGCCGCGCTCGCCGAGCTGCAGCGCACGGTCGCGGACCTCGAGACCGGCGGCCAGCCGTTGGAGGCCGCCATCGCCCTGTACGAGCGCGGGGTGGCCCTGCAGGCCCGCTGCGAGCAGCTCCTGACCGATGCGCAGCTGCGGGTCGAGCAGCTCGTCCAGCGCGCCGGCGGGGCCCTGGAGGTCCGCACCGTCAGCGCCGAGGAGCCGGTCGAGGAGCCGGGCGCCTGACCACGTCCATCGCGTTCCTGCGGGGGATCAACGTCGGCGGCCACAAGCGGGTCGCGATGGCGGACCTGCGCTCGATCCTGGCCGGGCTCGGCTACGGGGACGTCGTCACGCTGCTGAACAGCGGCAACGCCGTCTTCGACGCGCCGGACGGCGACGGGATGTCGAGCGCCGCGGCGATCGAGGCCGCCATCGCCGCGCACCACGGCTTCGAGGTCCGGGTCGCCGTTCGCAGCGCGACGGAGCTCGACCGGGTCATCGCCGCCAACCCGCTGCCGGAGGCCCTCGCCGACCCGGCGCACCTGCTCGTCGCGTTCCTGGTGACCCCGCTGCCGGCGGCGACCATCGCCGCCTTCGACCCGAGCGCATTCGGCCCGGAGGTCGTCCGCCTCGGTGACGGCGTCGTCTATCTCTGGTATCGCGAGGGGATCGGCCGCTCCAAGCTCACGATCGACGTGCTCGAGAAGCGCCTCGGCGCGACGCTGACGGCCCGCAACTGGAATACCGTCACGAAGCTGCAAGCCCTTGCGTCTCGGTGACGCGCCCGGCCCCGCGGGCGTCGGTCGCGCCCCCATCGGAAACAAGCGACCTGCAGGGAACAGGTTTACACTCGCTCCGCGCGTCACGAGCTGAAGGAGTCCTCCGACCGTGCCCATCCTGCCGAGCCTCAGCGGACCCGCCGACCTGCGCGGGCTCGACGAGGTCCAGCTCGCCCAGCTCGCGCTGGAGATCCGCGAGACGATCATCGCGACCGTCGCCCACACGGGCGGCCACCTGGGCTCGTCACTTGGCGTCGTCGAGCTCACGATCGCGCTCCATCGGCTCCTCGAGTCGCCGCGCGACCGGATCGTCTGGGACACGGGCCACCAGGCCTACCCGCACAAGCTCCTGACCGGCCGGCTCGAGCGCTTCGGGACGCTGCGCCAGCTCGACGGGATCGGCGGGTTCCCTCGCCGCTCCGAGTCGCCCCACGACGTCTTCGACGGCGGCCACGCCGGCACCGGGCTGTCGGTGGCCGAGGGACTGGCCGAGGCCCGCGACATCCGCCACGGCCTCGAGCGGATCGCGGTCGTCGTCGGCGACGCGGCGCTGATGAGCGGCCTGTCGCTCGAGGCCCTCAACGACATCGGCCAGCGCCAGACCCAGATGCTGATCGTGGTCAACGACAACGAGATGTCGATCAGCCCGACGGTCGGCGCGTTCTCGAGGTACCTCAGCCAGATCAAGCTGTCGCAGGCGTGGCGCCAGAGCAAGGGCGCCTACGACCGGACCGTGGAGCGCATCCCGGTCGCCGGCCCGACGCTGCTCGAGTGGTCGCGCCGCCTGCGCGCCTCGGTCGTGCGCTTCGCCCAGCCCGGGCAGCTGTTCGAGGACCTCGGCATCACCTACATCGGGGTCGTGCCCGGCCACGACCTGCACGCGCTGGTCGAGACCCTTGGCCGCGCCCTGGCGCTGCCCGGACCGACGATCGTCCACGTCCGGACCCAGAAGGGGCGCGGCTACCGCCCGGCCGAGACCGACCAGGTCGGCTTCCACGGTGCCGCGCTGCCACCGATGGCGCCGATCCTGCCGACCGAGTCGATGGCCGACGACGCCGCGCCGCCCTCGGAGCTCCCCGCGGCCGCGAAGAAGCTCCCGAACTACACCGCGGTCTTCGCCGCGGAGCTGATCGACCTCGCCCGCACGGACCGGCGGATCGTCGGGATCACGGCCGGCATGCCGACCGGCACGGGGCTGTCGCGGTTCCAGGCCGAGTTCCCGGACCGCTTCTTCGATGTCGGCATCGCCGAGCAGCACGCCATGACGTTCGCCACCGGCCTCGCCCTCGGCGGGCTGCGACCCGTCGTAGCGCTGTACTCGACCTTCCTGCAGCGCGCCTTCGACCAGACCGTCCACGACGTCTGCCAGAACGACCAGCCGGTCGTGATCGCGGTGGACCGGGCCGGCCTCGTCGGCGAGGACGGGACCAGCCACCAGGGGATGTTCACGCTGCCCGCCCAGCGGCAGCTCCCGAACCTGGTGATCGCCTCGCCGCGCGATGAGCAGGAGCTGCGCTCGATGGTCCGCACGGCCTTCGCCCAGGACCACCCGTTCGCCCTGCACTACCCGCGCGACGCGGGCTTCGGGCTCGATCCGGTCGAACCGGCGATCCTGCCGATCGGCCGCGGCGAGGTCCTGCGCGAGGGCCGCGACCTGCTGTTCGTCGGCTTCGGGCCGATCGTGGCGCGGGCGATGGAGGCCGCGGACCTGCTCGCGGCCGAGGGCTGGTCGGTCGGCGTCATCAACGCGCGGTTCGCCAAGCCACTCGACGGCCAGCTGATCCTCGACGGCGCGCGCGGCAAGTCGCTGGTCGTGACCTTCGAGGAGAGCGTGGTCACCGGCGGCTTCGGCAGCGGCGTGCTCGAGCTGCTCGAGGATGCCCGGCTGACCGATCCGGCGCTGCGCGAGGTCGCCGTCCACGCGATCGGCATCCCGGGCGACCGCTTCGTCGACCACGGTTCGGTCACGGACCTGCGCCGGGTCCTGCGCCTCGACGCGGCGGGGCTCGCCGCGCAGGTGCGCGAGACGCTCGCGTCGCTGCAGGCCGCGCCCGGGCGCTCGAAGGCGCCGATCGGCGACTGAGCCCGCGCCCGCTCGGGTGCCCTGCGAGGCATCGCGCCCGACTGGCTGGTGAGTCCGGTTCTCGTGCATGACGGAAGCAGGACGCGCTCGCGATCCTCGAGGGCGCGGTCGTTCGGGTCTGGCGAGCCCCGCACCATGAGTCACGCGCCTCGATGCGCCGCTCAAGACTTGCCGAAGCAGAGAAACCGGACCGAGGGACCGCGTCAGCGACCGAGTGTGACTCCGGGTGGCGGATGTCGCATGACCGTCGCCGTCTTCCCGTGGAGGTGGATCCAGAGGATGCCAGGGCCGGGCCATGCGACGTCCTGCATGGTCAGGGCCGCGTGGATCGCCGCGGATCGCGCTGGATATGCGGCGGCAAGGGTCTCGCGGTACTCCATGGCGAGTGATCTCGTCGCGACCGTGGACCGAAGAACGAGGAGCCGAGAGACCTGGTGCGGTGCGCCGATCCGCTCCAGCTCATCGAGTCGGACGCGAAGGCCGTCGGCCTTCTCCGCGCTCCAGCGGACTTGCTGCTCGAGCCGACGGAGATCCGAATAGACCTCGGTGGCAACGATGGTCAGCGGGTCGCGAAGCACGAGGTCGATGACACCGCGGCTGGGTCGGAGGACCGGGACCTCGAGCTCGCGTTGCCACCGCTGATCCAGCGTCCGCAGCAGCGCTTCGATCATCGGCGCCTGGAAGCGGTCGTGGATCCGCGGGCCGCTGCCGGGGAAGTACCTCAGGCTGAGGTCGGCACCCAGCGCCACGCCGACGCGAACGAGGACGGCGTTGCTCGGATGGACGGTCCCCGTTTCGATCCGGGCGAGGTAACGAGGGTCCAACATGGTCGCCCGAGCGAGCTCCGCCAAGGTCACGTTCGCATCGAGGCGCATCCTGCGGACGTCGTCACCAGCCTGCCGCTCGAGATGCGACAACCGTCGGACAGATTCGCGCTTGATGGTGGCTGGCCCCAACGGCATGGGATCGATGGAAGCAGCCGTCGCGTATCTGCCGCTTATCAGCCGCTCGGGACGCGCCCATGGGCGGACCAGGATGCCACGATGCCTGCGTCCGCCCGTTGGTTGGCACCGCGGTCAACCCCCCGCACATCGAATGCGGACTCCCGGACCCCAGGGACCGGCATGAGGCGACCCTGACCGGTCGACCCCGGACCATCGGGCAAGGATTCGGGTCTGCCAGGCCATGTGCCGTGAAATGATCGCGCTGCCCGACTCGCGGCCGCGCCCGCCCGGGCATACGTCCGGGTGCAGCGCGCTGTGCCACGATAGGCGGGTGACGTCGACCTCGGCTCCCGGCGCGAAGGCGCAGCGGATCCGGCTCGACCAGCTGCTCGTCGAGCGCGGGCTGGCCGAGTCGCGCAGCCGCGCCCAGGCGCTGGTGATGGCCGGCAAGGTGCGGGTGGGGGAGGGCGATGCCGCCCGCCTCGACCGCAAGCCCGGCGACCTGGTCGATGCCGCGACACCGGTCAGCGTCGATGCGCCGGAACCGTATGTCAGCCGCGGCGGCCACAAGCTCGCGGCGGCGCTGGACGCCTTCGGGATCGACCCGACGGGCCTCGTCTGCCTCGATGTCGGCGCCTCGACCGGCGGCTTCACGGACGTCCTGCTGCAGCGCGGCGCCAGCCGCGTCTACGCGCTCGACGTGGGACGCGGCCAGCTCGCCGACGCGCTCCGCCGCGATCCCCGCGTGATCTCGCTGGAGCGCACCAACGCCCGGGCGCTGACCGCGACGACGCTGCCCGAGCCGGCCACGCTCGCCGTGGTCGACGTCTCGTTCATCTCGCTCGGCAAGGTGCTCGCGCCGATCGCCTCGGCGCTCGGCGCCCGGCCATCGATCGTCGCGCTCGTCAAGCCGCAGTTCGAGGTGGGGAAGGGGCGGACCGACCACGGTGTCGTCCGCGACCCGGGCGTCCACGCCGAGGTCCTGCGCGATGTCGTGGCGGCAGCGAGCGCGATGGGCCTCGGGTCGCGGGATGTCATCGCCTCGCCGATCCTCGGACCGGAAGGCAACCGCGAGTTCCTCCTGCACCTGGCGCCGGGGCCGGGCTGTGCCGAGATCGACGCCCGGATCACCGCGGTGACCGGGCCATGACCGTCACCCGCATCGGCTTCGCCTACAACCCCACGATCGAGCCGGCCATCGAGCTGAGCGCGCGCGCCACGGGCTGGTGCCAGGTCCGCTCGATCGACCACTGGCAGCTGCCCGCGGACGACCTGGCTGGCCTGGTCCGCGAGCTGCCGACCACGGACGCCCTCGTGGTGCTCGGCGGCGACGGGACGTTCCTGCGCGCGGTCCGCGCCGTCGCCGAGGTCGACGTGCCGATCCTCGGCATCAACCTCGGCAAGGTCGGCTTCCTCTCCAAGGCGGAGGCCGGCGAGCTGGACGCTGTGCTCGGCAAGATCGCGACCGGCGACTACCGCATCGATGAGCGGATGGCGCTCGAGGGCCGCATCCTGCGCGGCGGGCAGCCGGTCGACGTCGTCCGCCACGTCGCCTTCAACGACATCGTCGTGGCTCGCGGCGCTCTCGCCCGAGTGTGCCGGCTCGACGTTTCCATCGACGACACCCACCTCGCCACGTTCATCGCCGACGGCCTCATCGTCGCGAGCCCCACCGGCTCGACCGGCTACTCGTTCTCGGCCGGCGGCCCGATCCTCGACCCGGTGAGCCGCAACCTCGTCGTGACCCCGATCGCCGCGTACCTCTCGGCCATCCGCTCGGTCGTCGTCAGCCCGCGGCAGACGGTCCGCTGCACGGTGGTCGACGCGCACGAGGCGCTGGTCTCGATCGACGGCCGCGAGGACATCCCGGCCGCGGTCGGTGACGTCGTCGAGGTGCGCGCCGTCGAGCGGCCCATCCGCCTGATCGAGCCCACGGGGGCGCAGCCCTTCTGGGACCTCCTGCGCCGCAAGGTGGCGCTGCTGCCGTCGTGACCGGGCGCCTCCTCGAGCTGACCGTCACCGACCTCGCGGTCATCGAGCGCGTCCGGCTCGACCTCGACGACGGGTTCAACGTGATCACCGGCGAGACCGGGGCGGGGAAGAGCCTGCTGATCGACGCCCTCGGGCTGGCCATCGGCGCGCGCGCCGACAGCTCGCTCGTCCGTCATGGCGCCGAGAGCGCCCGGGTGGAGGCCCTCTTCGACCGGCTCCCGGAACCGCTCATCGCCGTCCGCGAGGTGGCGGCCGGCGGCCGCTCGACGGCCCGCCTCGACGACGACACCGTCACGGCCGCCCGCCTCGCCGAGGAGGTCGGACCGCTCGTCGAGATCCACGGCCAGCACGACCAGCAGCACCTCCTCGACGAGCGCTGGCAGCGCGACCTGCTCGACGGCTTCGGCGGCCATGCGGGGCTGCGCGGGGCGGTGGCGGCCGCGGTCGGCGCGTGGCGGGCGAACCGGACCGCCCTCGACGAGCTCACGGCCGACCCGCGCGAGCTCGCCCGCCGACTGGAGCTGCTCGAGTACGAGGCGAGCGAGATCGCCGCGGCCCGTCTGCGGCCCGGCGAAGCCGACGAGATCCGCGCCCGGCTCGCCGCCGCCCAGCACGGCGAGGCGATCGCCCGGGGTGCCGCCGCGGTCCACGGGGCGCTGACCGCCGACGGCGGGGCGCGCGAGGCGGTCGCCGGCGCCGTCCACGAGGCGCGGGCGATCGCCCGGCTCGACGGGCGGTTCGAGGACCTGGCGGAGCGGCTCGCCGGCCTGGAGGCCGAGCTCGAGGACGCCGCCGCGGAAACCAGGACCCTGGCCGAGGCCATCGACCACGACCCGGCGGCCCTGGCCGCGCTCGAGGAGCGGCTGGGCGTCATCTACGGCCTCGAGCGCCGCTATGGCGACGACGAGGCGGCGGTCATCGCCCACGGCGAGCGGGCGGCGGCCGAGGCGGAGCGGCTGCAGGGCGTCGATGGCGAGCGGGCCCGGCGCGAGGCCGACGACGCGCGCCTGCTCGGATCGGTCGGCGCGGCGGCGG
This sequence comes from uncultured Chloroflexia bacterium, assembly GCA_963813335.1. Lineage (GTDB taxonomy): Bacteria > Chloroflexota > Limnocylindria > Limnocylindrales > CSP1-4 > SPCO01. The sequence continues at coordinate 917,431 of CAWEYL010000001.1, read as the reverse complement.
CGGCGCTCTCGAGCGCCCGGGTGGACGCGGCCGCCACGCTCAGCACGGCCGTGGGCCATGTCCTCGTCGAGCTCGGCTTCCCGGCCGGCGTCTTCGAGGTCGCGCTGGGTCGCCGGACGGCCGGGTCGGGTGAGGCCGCGGTCGAGGTCGATGGCGACGCGGTCGCCTTCGATGCCGCGGGGATCGACCAGGTCGTCTACCGGCTCGCCCCGAACGCCGGCGAGCCGTTCCGGCCGCTCGCGCGGATCGCGTCGGGCGGCGAGCTGTCACGGGTCGCGCTGGCCATCAAGCAGGTCCTCGCCGAGGCGGACGACACCCCGACGCTCGTCTTCGACGAGGTCGACACCGGGATCGGCGGGCGGAGCGCGGACCCCGTGGGCCGCAGCCTCTGGACGCTGGCCCGGCGCCACCAGGTCCTCGTGCGTCACGCACCTGCCGCAGATCGCGGCCCACGCCGACGCCCAGTTCCGGATCAGCAAGCGCGAGCGGGACGGGCGCACGGTGACCGAGGTCGAGCGGCTCGACCGCGAGGGCCGCATCGTCGAGCTCGCCCAGATGCTGGGCAGCGGTCAGCGGGGCGGCGGCCGGTCTCGCGGCCGCACGCGAGCTGCTCGACCGGGCCGAGGCATGGCGGGGAGCGTCGGCGACGGCCGGATGAGCCCGTCCGGCACGCTCGAGGCCGCCATCGACGAGTACCTCTCGCACCTGGCCGTCGAGCGGGGCCTCTCGGATGCGACCGTCCGGGCCTACCGGACCGATCTCACGGATTTCGCCCGGAGCCCGGGCGTGGCGCGCTCGTGGGGCGCGTCGGCCGATCCGGTGGTGGCTTACCTGGCCGTCCCGGGCCAGGCGCGGCCAGCCCGGCGAGCCCGGCCTGGCGCCCACCAGCCTGCGTCGTCGCGCGGCCGCGCTCAAGGGCTTCTACCGCTTCGCCTACGGCGAGGGGCTGATCGCCGTCGACGTCGCGGCGCACCTGGACCTGCCGCGCCAGTCGCGGCTGCTGCCCGAGACGCTGACCGTCGCCGAGACGGAGGCGCTGCTCGAGGCGGCCGGTGGCGACGACCCCGATGAGCCGGCCCACGCGCGGCACCTGCGCGACCGGGCCCTGCTCGAGCTGCTCTACGCGGCCGGGCTCCGGGTCAGCGAGGCCGTTCGCCTCGATGCCGAGGACCTCTCGATGGACGGCGGCTTCGTGCGCGTCATCGGCAAGGGCGACAAGGAGCGGCTCGTGCCGGTCGGGGACGTCGCGATCGACTGGCTCGGCCGCTGGATCGACGGGCCGCGCGAGACCATGGTCGCGCTCGCCGACGTCGAAGCGCCACGCGGCGGCCCGGTGTTCGTCGGCGACCGTGGCCGCCGGCTCGCACGCCAGCAGGCCTGGGCGGCGGTCAAGCACGCGGCGGCGGGCGCCGGTCTCGCCGAGCGCGTCAGCCCGCACACGCTCCGCCATTCGTTCGCGACGCATCTGCTGGAGGGCGGCGCCGACCTGCGGGTCGTCCAGGAGTTGCTCGGCCATGCGAGTATCTCCACGACCCAGCTGTACACGCACGTGACCGGCGAACGGATCCGGGACGTCTACCGCAAGGCCCATCCGCGGGCCTGACAGGAGGAGCGACGCGCGATGGGCTATGCCGAGGAGCTCTTGTCGGACGGCGAGCGCATCGTCGCGCGCAAGAAGCAGCACTGGTTCGTCTTCGTGGCGGGCGCGCGGTTCACGATCCTGGCGGTCGTCATCGCGGTCGTCGTGGCGATCCTGAGCAGCGGGATGTCGGCAGCGAGGGCGCCGCGGGCGCGCTCCGCACCCTCCTGCAATGGGTCACCGTGGTCCTGTTCTTCGGCGGGCTCGCCGTCCTCGGCTGGACCACCCTGCGCTACCTGAACCAGGAATACGTGCTGACCTCGCGCCGCGTCATCCAGATCCAGGGCGTCCTGAACAAGACGGTCCTCGATTCGGGGCTCGAGAAGATCAACGACGCGGCGCTCTCGCAGTCGATCTTCGGGCGGATCTTCGGCTTCGGCGACCTCGAGATCCTGACGGCCTCGGACTCCGCGATCAGCAAGTTCCACATGATCATCGACCCGATCGGCTTCAAGAAGTCCATCCTCAACGCCAAGCACGAATACGAGCTGGACATGGCCGGCGGGTTCCGGCCGGCGCCGCCGATCCGCGACGAGGCCTATGCCGTTGCGGCCGGCGGCGATGCCGATGCGGACGCGACCGTCGCGATGGCGGCTCCGGCCGCGGCGGCGACCCCCGCCGCGGCGGCCCCGCATGCGACCGATCCGGACGAGGTCGCGCGCACGCTCACGACCCTCGCGGACCTGCACGAACGCGGCGCGATCAGCACCGAGGAGTACGAGGCGAAGAAGGCGGACCTGCTGGGGCGGCTCTAGCGGCTACCATACGCGGGACCCGTCACGAGGTGCCGCTTGACCCTGGATGACCTGATCCCGATCGTCATCGTCGTGGCGATCATGCTGCTCGTCGGCTTTCCCGTCCACGAGTTCGCCCACGCCTTCGCGGCGTACCGGCTCGGCGACGGCACGGCGAAGCTGTTCGGCCGCCTCTCGCTGAACCCCATCGTCCACTTCGACCCGATCGGCGGCGTCCTGCTGGCGGCATCCTTCATCGCCTCCCAGGGGGCGTTCGGGTTCGGCTGGGCGAAACCCACGCCGGTCAACCCGAACAATCTGCAGGGCGGCCGCCAGGGCGAGGCGGTCGTGGCCGCGGCGGGGCCGCTCTCCAACCTGGTCCTGGCCCTCGCGGGCGCCATCCCGCTGCGGTTCGCCCTCGCGAACCCTGAGATCCAGCTCAACGCCCCGATGGTCATCGAGGTCCTCCACCTGTTCGTCTACATCAACATCGTCCTGATGCTCTTCAACCTCATCCCGATCCCCCCGCTCGACGGCTCCAAGGTGCTGTTCGCGGCGCTCGACCGCCAGACCGAGTACCGCATCCGCCCCGTCCTCGAGCAGTACGGCTTCCTGGTCCTCATCGCGATCTTCTTCCTGCCGCCCGGCAACTCCATCGGCGGTCGCCTCCTGTTCCCCCTCATCGACGGGATCTATGGCTTCCTGGTGGGCGGGTAAGGTCCGCCAGTTCCGGACGCACCTGCGGGCCAGCGTGTCGCCCGGAGAGCGGGCGGAGCTGGCGGCCTGGACCACACCGGCGCAGCTCGCGCTCTTCGACACGATGCACGTCGCCGACCGTCGGCACGGCCTGGACGTGGTCGCCTCGCTGCGCGCCGAGGGCGCGACCGACCCGGACCTGCTCCTGGCCGGCCTGCTCCACGACGCCGGCAAGGGCGACACGGGCATCTGGCCGCGGGTCGTCTACTCGCTGGGACAGCACTACGGGACGCGGATCTCGTCGGTGGGCCGGCGGCTGCCGGGGTTCGCCGCCGCGCTCGAGCGGCTGCGGACGCATGCCGAGACCTCGGCCGCGCTGGCGCTCCGTGCCGGTTGCTCGGCCCGGGCCGCGGACCTGATCCGCTACCAGGACGACCCGCGCGACCCGGTGGCGGGCGCCGCCCTGCGCGTCGCGGACGAGGCGAACTGATGGTCGGGACGCCGGTCATGGCCGTGCGCATCGCGGAGGGCCGGCGGGCCGAGGCGGCCACCCACGTCCAGGTCGCGGAGTTCGAGGGGCCGCTGGGCCTGCTGCTCTCGCTCATCGAGGCGCGCCGCCTCGACGTGCTGACGGTGCCCCTCGGGGCGCTCGCCGACGCGTACCTGGACGCGCTGGCGGGCCTCGAGGCCGACCGGCTCGGCAACGTCAGCTCGTTCGTCGCGATCGCCGGCCAGCTGATCCTGATCAAGAGCCGCGCGATGCTGCCGCGACCGCCGGCGCTCGAGGCGGGCACGGCCGGCGACGAGGCGCCCGACCCCGAGGCCGAGCTGCGCGCCCGGCTGATCCTCTACCGCGCCCACCGCGACGCGGGGCTGCGCCTGATGGAGGGCGCCACGCGCCGCATCGGGCTGTTCCGGCGCGAGCCGTCGGCGGCCTATGCGGCCGCGCTCGCCGGTGCCCGGCCGTCCGACGCCCCGACCATCGACCCGTGGCGGCTCGCCCAGGTGCTCGACCGCCTCGTGGTCCTGGCGCCGGTGGTGGAGCTCCCGCCCGAGGTCGTGCCGCGGGTCATCACGCTGACCGAGCGCGCGGACATCATCCGGGCCGCCCTGCGTGACGCGCCGACGGTGGTGCTCCAGGACCTGCTGAACGGCGTCCGGGACCGGACGGTCATCGCGGTCACCTTCCTGGCCCTCCTCGAGCTGATGAAGCGGCGCGAGATCGTGGTCACCCAGGCGGCCCCGTGGGGCCCGATCGTGGCCCGAGCGACGACGGCAAAGGAGCGCGCCGAGGCCGGCGTGACCGAGGATGCCGTCGACGCCCCGCTGGACGAGTCGCTGGAGTCGTTCGCGTGATCGACGACGAGACCCGCGAGATCGCGATCGAGGACCAGGCCGCGATCGACCGGCTCGCTGCGGCCGCCGGCGTCCCCGAGGAGGCCGTCCCGACGCCGATCGAGCTGACCGAGACCGCGCTCGAGGCGCTGTTGTTCGTGGCCGAGCGACCGCTCACGCGCCGCGAGATCGCGGCCCTCGCGGTGACCGACCGCGAGACCGTGGACGCGCGCCTCGGCGACCTCGAGGTCTCGCTCCGTGCCCGCGGGATCCGCCTGCTGGTCGACGGCGACCGCGTCGAGCTGGCGACGTCGCCCGAGGCCGGGGCGCTGGTCGCCCGCTACGTCGGCGCCGACGCCGTCCGCCTCTCGACGGCCTCGCTCGAGACGCTGGCGATCGTCGCCTACCGCCAGCCGGTGACGAAGGCCGCGGTCGAGCGGATCCGCGGCGTGGACTCCGACTACACGATCAGGTCGCTGCTGCACCGCCGGCTCATCGCCGAGCTCGGCCGCTCCGATGCGCCGGGCCGCCCGTTCCTGTACGGCACCGGGTTCGACTTCCTCGAGCGGTTCGGGCTGACCAGTCTTGAGGAGCTGCCGCCCCTCGAGGCGGACGTCGCGGCCCGCCTCGCCGAGGAGGGCGCGGAGCCGCCACCGCGGCCGCCCGAGGCCGACAGCCTCACCCTCGACGACGCGATCGCCGCGACCGACGACCCCGGCTGATGCCGGCCGAGCGGCTCCAGAAGGTCCTGGCGTCGGCCGGCGTGGCGTCCCGCCGCGCGAGCGAGGCGCTCATCGCGGAGGGCCGCGTCACGGTCGACGGCAAGGTCGCCAGGGTCGGCGACCAGGCCGACCCGGAACGCTCGATCATCGCCGTCGACGGGCGGGTCATCGGCGGTGCTGGCGTGCTCGCGTACCTGCTGCTCCACAAGCCGATGGGCGTCGCCTCGACCGTCCGCGACAAGCACGCGCCGCGGACCGTGCTCGACCTGCTGCCGACGGCACTCGTCCCGGAGGGCGCGCGGCTGTACCCGGTCGGCCGGCTCGACCAGGATTCCGAGGGGATGCTGCTGCTGACCAATGACGGCGACTGGTCGGAGCGGGTCCTCCACCCGCGGTTCGGCGTCGAGCGCGAATACGCGCTGGGTCTGCGGACGCCGCTGGACGGCGACCAGGTGGCGGCCCTGCGGGCCGGGATCCCGCTCGAGGAGGGCCTCGCCGAGGTCACCAACCTGCGGGCGATGAGCGGCTTCGAGACCACCCGGCTCGTGGAGCTGATCCGCCCCGCGCCGCCGGAGCTGCATTGGTACCGGGCGACACTCGCGCAGGGCTGGAAGCGCCAGCTGCGCCGGATGTTCGGCGCGGTCGGGGCGCCGGTCGAGCGGCTGGTCCGGGTGCGCATCGGCCCGGTCCGCATCGACGGTCTCCATAGCGGCTCCGTGCGGCCGCTGAAGGCGCCCGAGATCCGCGGCCTGGCGGGCGGCGGCGGGAGCAGCCGGCGACCAGCGACGGGCGCCCGGCCCGCGAAGCCGCCTGCTGCCGCCGGACGCTGACCGCCTATCCTGCCGCCATGGACGGATTGATCGTCGCGCTCGACGGGCCGGGCTCGTCGGGCAAGAGCAGCGTGGGGGCCGCCGCGGCGCAGCGCGCTCGGCTACCGCTTCTGCGACACCGGCCTGCTCTACCGCGCCGTGACCTGGCTGGCCGAGGACCGCGGCGTGGAGGTCGACGACCCAGTGGACCTGAGCGCCCTGGTCGACGAGGTCTTCCTCTCGCCCGACGCCGAGGGCCGCCTGTCGCGGGTCCTCGTCGATGGCGTCGACCACACGGACGAAGTCCGCGGGCCGGCGGTGGACGCGGCCGTGTCCGCCGTGTCCGCGGTCCCCGAGGTCCGCGCGGCGCTCCTGGCGCGGCAGCGCGCGATCGCCCGGGACGGCGCGATCATCATGGCCGGCCGCGACATCGGGACGGTCGTGCTGCCCGACGCGGACCTCAAGCTGTTCCTCGACGCGTCGGTCGAGGAGCGGGCCCGCCGGCGGACACGGGAGCGCGGCCTCGACCCGGCGGGGGCCGACGCCGAGGCGATCCTGACGGCCCTGCGCCGCCGCGACGAGCTCGACAAGAGTCGCCCGATCGCGCCGCTCCGGCCGGCCGAGGACGCCCGCATCATCTCGACCGACGGCAACCGCTTCGAGGACACGGTCGCCGCGGTCGTCAACGCGATCCGTGACGCGGCGGCGCGCCGATGACCGAGCTGGACGAGTCGACCCCGGCAGCGCCGAGCGCCCTGCCGACGCCACCCGCCGCGCCGGCCCCGCTCGAGAGCTCGATCACGCCGCTGATCGCGACGGTCGCATTCGGCGCCCGGATCTTCGCCCGCGGGATGTCGCGGATCCACATCGAGGGCGACCTGGCCGCGATCCCGCGCGAGGGGCCGGTGATCATCGCGGCCAACCACGCGTCCAACTTCGACCCGGTCGTGCTCGGGGCGTGGCTGACGCCCGCGCTCGGCCGGCGGATGCACTGGCTCGGCAAGAAGGAGCTGTTCGACTGGCCGGTCGTCGGCTACGTGGCGCGCCACGGCGGGGTCCATCCGGTCGACCGCGGCGCCGCGGACGTCGAGGCGTTCCGCCTGGCCAAGCGGATCCTCGACGAGGGCCACGTCCTGTTCGTCTTCCCCGAGGGCACCCGGAGCGCCGACGGCGCGCTCCAGGAGGCGCGCGACGGGGTGGCGGTGCTCGCACTGCGCACCGGAGCGGCGATCGTGCCGATCGGCGTCTCGGGCTCGAACGGGGTCTGGCCGCGCGGCCAGAAGCTGCCGCACCCGGGTGGCAAGGTCACGGTGCGGGTGGGCGAGGCGTTCCGCCTGGCCGACGTCCTGCCGCCGGACACGGACCGCAAGACCGCCAAGGGCCTGGCCACGGACGTGATCATGCGGCGCATCGCCGCGCTGCTGCCGCCGGCCCAGCGGGGCGTGTACGGGGGGTCGAACGGGGACCCCGTGCGATAATCGGTCCATGGGAACCGTGCAGGACGTCCGCATCGCCAAGCGCACCGGCTTCTGCTACGGCGTTCGCGAGGCGATCGACAAGGCGAAGGAGTCGGCCGCGGCCGGCAAGTCGACGCACACGCTCGGCCAGGTCGTCCACAACGACGGCGTGGTCCGCGAGCTCCAGGACCTCGGCATCGAGACCGTCGAGGCGCTCGACGACGTCGACCACGGCGCCGCGGTCGTCATCCGCGCCCACGGCGTCCGACCGGACGTGCTGGCCCGCGCCGAGGCGCGCGGCCTCGAGGTCATCGACGGGACCTGCACCTGGGTGATCGCCGAGCAGCGCGAGCTGCGCAAGCTGGTCGACGAGGGCTACACGATCGTGCTCCTCGGCACGCCCAACCACCCCGAGGTCGTCGGCCTGCTCGGCTTCGCCCCGGACGTCATCGTCGTCGACGAGGAGCCCGAGTGGGACGCCGCGATCCCGCGGCGCAAGAAGCTCGCGCTCATCAGCCAGTCGACCCAGCCGCCCTGGAAGTTCGAGAAGCTGGCCGCGCTGATGGTCTCGCGCTCGCACGAGCTCAAGATCGTCAACACGGTCTGCCCGGTCACGATCCGCCGCCAGGAGGACACGGTCGAGCTGGCCCGCGACGTGGACCTGATGGTCGTCGTCGGCGGCCGGTCCAGCGCCAACACCAAGGAGCTGACGCGCCTGTGCGAGATCGTCGGGACGCGCGCGATCCAGATCCAGGGCGTCGCCGACCTGACCGACCCGTCCGTCTTCGCGGACGCGCGCGTCGTCGGCGTCACCGGCGGCACGTCCACCCCGATCGAGGACCTGCGCGACGTCGTGCGCTGGATCCTACGCGAACGCCGGCACGCCCGAGGTGGCGGCCGACGCCGCGCGCCTCGCCGACGCCGCCCTCGCCGGGGCCGCCACGCCGGCCGGCCGGACCACCTCGCTCCCGACCCCGGGCCGGATCGCCACACCCGGCGCCGCCTGACCCGTGGCCGGCAGCACGGACGGGCTCCCGGTCGTCGCCATCGTCGGGCGTCCCAACGTCGGCAAGAGCACGCTCTTCAACCGGATCGTCGGCGGGCGCACGGCCATCGTGGAGGACCGCGCCCGGACGACCCGTGACCGCCTCTACGGCGACGCCGAGTGGAACGACCGGCGCTTCGTGATCGTCGACACCGGCGGCCTCGAGCTCGACCCGGACGACCCCATCGAGGCCCGCGTCCAGGAGCAGGCCCGGCTGGCCATCGCCGAGGCCGACGTCATCGTCTTCGTGGTGGATGCCTCGACCGGGATGACCGCCTCGGACAGCGAGGCCGCGAACATCCTGCGGCGGGCCAAGGCGCCGGTCATCGTGGCGGTCAACAAGGCCGACAACGAGAAGCGCGAGCTCGAGGGCGCCGAGTTCCACGCCATGGGCTGGGACGAGACCTACGCGATCTCCGCCGCGCACGGCCGCGGGACCGGGGACCTGCTCGACGCCATCGTCTGGTCGCTGCCGCCCGAGAGCGAGCGCGAGCTCGCGCGCAAGACGCGCGAGGCCGATGCCGAGGCGTGGGCCGACGAGGTCGCCGCGGGTCGCCTCGAGCCCTTCGTCGTCGGGCGACGAGCCGGACGCGCGACGGCGGCCGACGGCGACGACGAGGAGCCCGACATCGACCTCGCCGCGATCGATCCCGAGGCGGCGAACTGGGACGCCGCGATGGCCGCCGAGGATGCCGAGCCCGCCGCGATCGCCTTCGTCGGCCGGCCCAACGTCGGCAAGTCGAGCCTGCTCAACGCGCTCCTCGGCGAGGAGCGCTCGATCGTGTCCGAGGTGCCCGGGACGACCCGCGACGCGATCGACACGCGCCTGGCCTGGGGCCGCAGCGAGGTCGTCCTCATCGACACCGCCGGGATCCGCCGGCGCGGCAAGGTCGCGTCGGGGCCCGCCGCCGAGAAGTACTCGACCCTGCGCGCGCTCAAGGCGCTGTCGCGCGCCGACGTCGCGGTGCTCGTCATCGATGCCGTCGAGGGGCTCACCGCCCAGGACGCGCACGTCGCCGGCTACGTGGTCGAGGAGGGCAAGGGCCTGGTCATCGCGGTCAACAAGTGGGACCTCCTGACCGAGAAGACCGACCGCACCTTCGACCAGTACGTGGAGTGGATCCGCAACGAGGTGCCGTTCCTCGACTTCGCCCCGATCCTCTCGATCAGCGCCAAGACCGGCCAGCGGGTCGGGCGGGTGCTGGAGGCGGCGGTCGACATCTGGGCCGAGCGGCGCCGCCGGATCGGGACCGGCGAGCTCAACCGCATGCTGGCCGCCTCGACCGAGCGGACGCCGCCGCCGCCGGTCCGCGGCCGCCGCCCGAAGCTCTTCTACGCGACCCAGGCCGCGGTGGCGCCGCCGACGTTCGTGTTCTTCGCCTCGGACGCGTCGGCGGTCCACTTCAGCTACCGCCGCTATCTCGAGAACCGGCTGCGCGAGACCTTCGGCTTCGACGGCACGCCGATCAAGCTGGTCTTCCGCGACCGGGCCTCGGTCAAGCTGCCCCGCCGCAAGAAGGCCGGCGCGGCCGCGGGCGCGAAGCCGGCACGACGGACGCGCCGGCAAAGCGAAGACCCGCCGCTCCTGATGGCCGCCCCGAGCGTCGCGGTCATCGGCGCCGGCGCGTGGGGGACGACGCTCGCCCGGCTCGTCGCCCGGGTCGAGCCGGTCACGCTCCTGTGCCACTCCCCGGAGACGGCGGCACGGATCCGCGAGACGGGCCGCAACGAGGCGCGGCTGCCCGGCGTGGACCTGCCGAAGACCGTCGATCGCGACCGCGGATCCCGAGTCGCTGGCCGCGGCCACCGACCTGGTCGTGTTCGCGGCGCCATCGGCCCACCTGCGGGCCACCACCGAGCGTGTGCGCCCCGTACCTGTCGGGCTCCGCGGCGATGGTGTCGGTGGTCAAGGGGCTCGAGGGCGGCACGCTGCTCCGGATGAGCGAGGTGATCGCCGAGGCGAGCGGGCTGCCGCCCGTGCGGATCGCGGCGCTGTCGGGGCCGAACCTCGCCGCCGAGGTCGCGCGCAACCTGCCGACGTCGGCCGTGGTCGCGGCTCGCCGGACCTCGAGCTCGCGCGAGCGGATCGTCGCGCGGCTCGCGCGGCGGCGCTTCCGGCTCTACGTCAACGAGGACATCCTCGGCGTCGAGCTGTGCGGGCGCGCTCAAGAACATCGTCGCCATCGCGGCCGGCGCCGCCGACGGGCTCGGCTTCGGCGACAACGGCAAGGCCGGGCTGCTGACCCGCGGCCTCGCCGAGATGACGCGGCTCGGGATCGCGGCCGGCGCCAACCCGCTGACGTTCGCGGGCCTGGCCGGGATGGGCGACCTCATCGCCACGTGCGGCTCGCGCGCTGTCGCGCAACCACCGGCTGGGCGAGGAGCTGGCCAAGGGCCGGACCTGGGCCGAGATCGAGGCCACGCTGCCGGGCACGGCCGAGGGCGCCTACACGGTCCAGGCCGCGCTCGCGCTGGCCGACCGCTACGGCGTCGAGATGCCGATCGCCCGCGAGGTCGAGCGCGCGCTGTTCGAGGGCAAGAGCGTGCAGCGCTGCCTGGTCGACCTGCTCGCCCGCGAGTCGAAGGACGAGCTCGCCGACGCGAGCGCTGGCTGGCCCGCGAGGGCCGCACGGCGGGGTAGGGGCGTCCGCGCGGTCGGGTGCTAGACTTCGACCCCTGTCGGGGCGTGGCGCAGTCTGGTAGCGCACCAGTCTGGGGGACTGGTGGTCGTCGGTTCGAATCCGGCCGCCCCGACCATCTCCGAGCGTGAAGAGGCCCCGGCCGCGTCGAGCGGACCGGGGCCTGACCGCAGTTGCTGACCGCAGTTGCTGCGCGCCAAGGGCTGGGACGGCGCGTCAGCGACGCCCTGCCTAGGCCAGGCAAGCCTGACGGGAAATCCCATGCAGACCGACCGCCGCTCGACGACCTGGGCATGGCCCTTCCGCCTGTTGCGTGGTCGTCGCTGAAACGGGGATCCCGCTGAAAATGCCCCGGAATGAAGAGACTGTCGCGAACACACTGGAGACGCTCCGAAAGGATCCCCTCCCTAAAGGTCCATCGCGAATTTGATCGGGCGAGGGACGTCAAGGCTAGATCAAGCCGCGTGTATAGCCGATTAACATCCTCACGGGAGATCACGACGCCAGGCAGATTGACGAATTGAGCGTCGGCGACGGTCACTGTCGTTTCGGCGGCCGTGATCCTAGTGGCATTCAATACATGGACGTCGCGAATGAACAAGCGCTCCTCGGCGCCGACGAGCACCCACTCGCCGTCAAAGTCGGCGACATCTAGTGAGAGGCTCAGGTCTCTGAACACGGCCATGGAGTCGTCTCCAAGAGCTAGCCAACCACTTGCACGGGGTCCGACGTTGTCATCCGTAGCATCGCGCCGCTTCAACAGACTGTCGATTCGTGCCGCGGCGACTCGCGACCGCTCGGTCGAAAGGTGGCGCGGCAGCCGCGAGCCGACCGGCGAGCTTCGCGCGGCCTGCGCGGCTGCCCTGGCCGACTGGGCGACCTATCCGGAGCGGGCACGGGCGGAGCCGCGGCGACTCGGTCGGCGGGCGGCGCGAAAGCGTGCTTTGCTCTGAGCGTAACCGTGCTTACGTTGGCGTCGAGGCGGTCGCTTGGCAGGTCGGGCACGACTTCGGGGGGCGCCCGCGAACTGGCGGCCGTTCCCAGACGACCCCGCACTCCGTGCAGGTGAGCACCTGTGTGTACGTCGACGGTGCGCTGATGCTGCCCCGCCGCGCGCGGCGGCGTCCGCGCGACGGCGTGCTGCTCTCGGTCGACTCGTGCAGCGATCTTCGCGACTCGCTCGCTGAGGTCGCTGACGTTGGCTGGGTCAAGTGCGCTGGCGCCATAGACCTCCAGGCCCCGGCGCGCCCACCAATCCGCTCGCTCCCAATCGTGGGCCTTCTGATGACGGATCGATGCCTGCTTGTACACCTCAAGCAGTGGCAGCCCGCCGAATACGTCAATGAGCGCTGGTGATATCGTGGACATCTCGCTGTCGTGTTCGCCGCACGCCTGATCGAAGAGATCAAGGGCTCCCGGAGAGTCTCGCAGCCGGTAGACGCTCTCCTCGGCCTGCGTCCACAGGAAGTGGCGCTGAGCGGGATACTGTTTCGGTCTCGAGACGCGCCGAGACGAAGTCCAAGATCCCGGCCGGATCCGCCGGCAGCTCCGAGACCCACCCGAGGTCATACCTCTCGTCAGCGGCGTCGCGGTCGATGGCTGCGCCGAAGCCCGTTCGCATCGAACCATCAGCTTGATGGACGGCAGCCGGTCCGACACTACCTCCAGCCCGAAATCCGCTGGGTTGTAGTTCAGGAAGATCCCAAGGGTGTCGTATGGCCCGCCGCCAGCTATCACCCCGGCGAGTGCCACCCGAGTGCCCAGCTTCTGCTCAAGGAACATCAGCCCAGGCCGCATCATCGCGGCCGTCTCCCGTGACAGCCGGCCGACACGCATTCCCTGAACCGCGACGGTGATCGCGTTCGCGTCGTATGAGTTGTCGGTCTCAGGTACGAGGACGGCGGTCACGTGGGCGCGAACCCGACCGGCCGGCGCCCCTGCTAGCGATCGAAGGGCGTCCTGGTAGTACGACTCGCCGACGACCTCGAGGTCCTCCGAGCCGCCGAGGAGAGTGGAATCTCTCCCTCGGTGACCGCCGGAATGCTCGCGTTCTGCTTCCCCCGAAACCGTCGCAGGAAACCCATGGCCCGCCTCCGGTGACCTTCCCTTGAGTCGACGCCACAACGAAGGATACGACTGGCTCAGCGCAACGCTGTCCTCACGCGGACCTGCCTAGCCTGCGGGCTCCGCGTCGAACCGATCCTCGTCGACCTCGAGCATCGCGGCCACGGCCGCGCGTGCAGTCGCCAGCGCCTCGTGGCGGCTCGTCGCCTTACCGGAGAGCCACGGGCACCCTTCGACCGCCCACGAGCCGTCCTGCGCGATCGTGACCCGATACAGCGGCCGGACCCCGGTCGCGATCATCCGCTGGCCACCCTGTATCGCGGCGGCGCGTCGTCGTTCCACGGAGGCGCCCCGTCGTGCCATTGGGCGAGCGTAGCGCGAGTTACGTGACAGATACCTCGTCGGAGGAGGCCGGGACCTCGGGGGGATCATGTCACCCATCCGTGACGATCCGGACCGTACCTTCGGTTGACTTCGCCGCGATCGGCAAGGCATCAATCTCCAACACGATATCCAACAACACGATCTCCAACGAGGGATAACTTGGGCGCACCGTCCATGTCCGGAGTGCATTCCAGAGTGCCCACCGAAGAGCAGGCACGCGTCGAGGCCAGGGCGGCCCATATGGTCTACATGGCGGTGCTTGCCTCGCAGTCGAAAGCCGCGCGGCCGTGGCCGGGTCTGCGCCTGGCGAACGCGCTATTCCACGCCGGCGACTGGGGATGGGACGAGACCTTCGATGCCGCCCTAGGGGTCCTCGCCGGCTTTCGCATCGGCGCGCTCTCGGGACCTGTGGCGTCACCGGACGCCTTCGTCGATGCCGCGAGTGCCTACCTCGCAGCGTTCAGCGCCGAGTTCCGCCGGATTCGACAGCGGCTTCTGCGCCGGAGCACAGGAGGGGGACGCGATGCACGCGTACGTCATGGCCGAGGATGACCGGGCACGGGTGCGCATGTGGCGGGAGGCGTTCGCCTCGGCGGATCTCCCGTCCGGCTGGGAGCGCTTGGTGGACGATGCCGCTGAACAAGACAAACAAGCGCAGCGGGCGGCCAAGCGGTCGGGCGGCCGATCGTGGCTATCCTCCGCCTTCCGCCGCCGCAGCGGGTAGGTCGCGCGGCCCAACGCGCAACCGGCGGATAACGACCGGCGGGTACCCTTACTCCACCCCGGGTCCGCGTCCGGACGGCGATCCCGCGCAAGCGGCCAGCCGAGCCGGAGCGACCTGGGCTTCGCTGTGTGGCAGTACCTTCGGTTAGTTTCGGCACCCATAGGGCTGGGCCATCGTCCGAGAGTGATTGTCGGGCTCTCAGCCTGGGACTCGACGACTCGATGCAGGGGACCGCTGGATGTCGTCAGAGCCAACCCCCGAGCCGTGGGCCACCCTTCGGCCCCTGCCCGTTGACCCTGACGCCCCCTGCCGAGCGAATCGAATATCCGAGCTTCGTGGGCATCGCGGTCTGCTGCGCTTCTGACCCTCATCCCGTTCGTCGGGATTCCCGCGGGCGTCATCGGCATCAGCATGATCCTGCGGTACGTGTTCGGCCGTCCGGGCGCCGGGCAGCGCGACGTGGTCCATCCACCGAACCGAGCGTGACGAGCCTGATCGTGGTCTGGGTCGTCGCCGTCTGCACGATCGTGGTCTACCCACTCGCGATCTACATGACCTGGCGGTTCATCGCGAACCGGCGGGGCTCGTCGCAGGTCTGCCCGCGTTGCGCCGAGCGCATCAAGTCCGCCGGCGCTCGTCTGCCGCCACTGCGGCCAGGAGTTCGACCCGCCCGCGGCCCAAACCCGTCAAAATCCCTGACGACCCAGACGCTCCTTTGGCTTCCAGGCGTCATTGATCGGGGACGTCCGCCGTAAGGTGAGTTCCAATGCCTGACGTCGAGGTCTATCGCGCCCGTCCGAACGTCGGCGCCGGGGCCTACCGTTCATATCGTCGCCAGCCGGCTCGGTTTCGCTCTGCGGCCGAATGCGGCGTCCTGCTCGCCGAGGTGTTGGCCGAGGACTGGTCCGTCCCTGATCCGCTGTCGCCAGGAGCTCGCGGGCGCCGTAGCGACCGAGCGCCCGCCTAGGAGTCCGCTGCTTCGGCAATGGCCCGAGAGTTCGCAGGTCAAGGCGTTCGAAGTGTTCGAAGTGCTTGACGTTGTGAGTTAAGACCGGGAGACCGTCGGTGGATTCCCGTAACAGCGACCCACAGATCGGACAAGGACGGGTTGTACTTGGCGTCCTTGCACTCGGCATAGACATCGGCCCAGGTCTGGCACATGTCGAGATCCGGCCAGAGGACGGAGATGCGCCCGTCGTCAAACCGTTCCGCCCAATAGTCTCGTGTCGCTTCCGGGTCGGCTGCTTTCTTCGCGGTCAGGAATAGCTCAGCGGCCGTGTAGAAGCTGACAGAGATGGCGTACGACTCGACGGCGAGACGGGCTCGTCGGCCGTTGTCCGAGCCTTTGGTCAGGAAGATCGCAATGTTCGTATCGATGACCAGGCGAGAAGGGTCGTCTGCCATTACCTGGATTTCTGCTAGGACCGCCAGGATTTCGTCCTCGTCTCGGGCATCCGGGTACCCCGAGAACGCTGCGTCGACATCGTGGATGACGCGAAGGGGGGGGCGTTTCGCTCCTGCCGCGCGCCGGGAGCTGGCCGGACCGGCATGAGGGTTCGCACGTCAAAGTGGGTGATTTCGGCCGGCAGAGTCGCGCTTCGCCCAACCGCTAGCGGAGACGAGGTTCTTTGCGTGTTCCCTTACGTCGCGTTCGATTTCGTCGCTGTAGTGAGCCTTTACCACGGGCCCTGCTGCCGGATGGATTTCCAACGTCAGGTCGTGGTAGTCGGTCTCCATGAGCCTGCCGACAATGACCGCTTCGGCGTTGGCGATCTCGCGAGGCCCGAGTGCTAGTCGAGGCCGGCTCTCAGTGGTGACGAGCGCCTTCGCATCACTCGTCGAGATCGAAAGGCTGGTGATGCCGTGGTCGAGCACCCTGGCAATCTCGGCGACCTCCGCGCGAACGTCCTGGCCCAAGTTGCTCGGCCAGCCCTCGCCAATCACGAGCGACTGAACGCCATCGATCACCTGCTTGGCCGCAATCGCTCCGATGTCCCCGAACAGTCTGCAATGAGGCGGGTGGCTCCGGAAGGTAGAAGGTTGCAGAGAACGAGCCCGCCGCTGGCAGCCCGACTTCGAGCGAACACACCTGTTCGACGTCCTTTGGCAACCGGCCGAGGAGACGTTCTCGGTCGCCGATGGCCGCGAGGCCCGCGCGTTTGATCGCGATTTGGAGGTGCTGCCCGATCCGAAGGTAGTCATCAAGGGGTACCCGATGATTCTCGGTTCGCGGGCCATCGAGCACCACAGAGATTTCTCGGTCAGTCATCAGGCGGCGCTCCTAGGACGATCCCTAAGTCAGACGACAGCATAGAACGGGACTGTATTGCGATTGTCCGGTCTGGTGGCAACGCTGGTAGCAATAGGGGCGAACGTCGACGGTTTGCGAAGGCCCGCATCTGGCCAATCCACGCACGAAACCGGCGTCAGCGGACCTTGGCGGACCCTACTGGCAAGCCTGGGGGACTGGTGGTCGTCGGTTCAAATCCGGCCGCCCCGACCATCTCCTGATACACACCGAGGCCCCGAGCGGTCGTCCGCCGGGGCCTCACTGTCGCCTTGGGTACTACTGCGGCTTGATCGAGATCGTCCAGGCGCCATCCGCCGTGACATCGAAGAAGTAGTCGCCATCGAGGCCGTACACCTCGGTCGAGCTCTTCACCTTGCCGATCTCGTTGGCCACCGACTCGCCGTCGAAGACCGACCCGCCGGGCGGGGTCAAGTGCACGATGAAGTTCCCGCTGCCGGCGTGGCTGAAGGTCACCGTGTAGTCGCCGGACAGGTGGACGAGGCGCGTGTTCAGGCCCCACTTGCCGCTGAATGAGGCCGGTGCCTGGAGCGGGCTGGGGACGCCGGCCGTGATCGTGATCGTCCACGAGCCGCCTCCGGCGAGGACGTCCGCATATGACCGGACCTGGTCGATATCGCCGTCGTACACGTAGGTCTTCAGCTTCGTCTTGCCGATGGTGTTCGAGAGGCTCACGCCGTCAAAGACGCCGCCACCCACCGGGACGATGTGACTGATGAAGTTGCCCGAGCCGCTGTATGCGAGGTCGACTGTCGCCGGGCTGACCATGACGAAGGGCTTCGTCTTCCGCGTTCCCGAGCCTTTCAGGACGATCGGCTTCGCCGCGGGGACGGGCGTGACGACCGGAGTGGCCTCGGGAGTGGCCTCAGGCGTAGCTTCGGAAGACGGGCTCGGGCTGAGCGACGCTGACTGAGAGGCCGTCGGACTGGCGGACTCGACGATTGGCTGCTCGGTCGCTCCGGCTGCTTCGGACGCCTCAGGTGTCGAAACCGAGGGCTGAGCCGTGGCGCCGCAGGCAGCCACGACCAGCACGCAGGTGGCCAGGGCGACGAAACGGGATCGCATCAGGCGACCTCCTTTGAGGGTCGGGAGCCACTGCAGCTCCCAAGCCCAAGATGACCGCCACCCGGTCTGCCGAAGGGCGGTTGGCGTATCGCAGTTGAAGCACCAGCCTCGCGCTGGGTTCATGTGTGTTCCATGGGTCGATGGTCCCGGTGCTCGAGAGGCGTAGAGCCTCATCGACAGCGGCGGCAGGCTGACGCAGTACCGGGTCCACCGGAGATCGACCCGAGCAACGGGTCGTCAAGCGGCTCCCTTGACTTCATGACCGATGCCTCTGGCGGCGCCGGCACCATCTGGCCACGCTGGCCCGGACGGGAGGCGAGACGCCGATGGACACCAAGGGCATGACCGTGCGGCCGGCGCACACGTCCGGCAAGGCGGCGAGCAAGGCTGGGACCGACCGGGTCTATCTGAGCCGTGAGGCGGTCTGGGAGGCACTGGCGCACGCCTCGTTCGCGGTCGTCAGCCACGTCAACGCGGCCGGCGAGCCGCGCTCCAGCGGGGTCGTGTACGGGGTCGTCGATCGTCGGCTGTACCTGGCGGTCGCCACGGACGGCTGGAAGGCACGCCAGATCGAGACCGGTCAGGAGGTCTCCGTCACCGTGCCCGTCCGACGCGGCGGCCTCCTGTCGCTGCTGGTGCCCATCCCGCCCGCCACGATCACGTTCCGGGCGACGGCGACCGTCCACCCGGCGGGCTCGCTCGACGTGCGGTCGGTGTCGAAGGAGCTCGCCAAGCTTGTCCCCGAGGATCGCAAGGAGACGAGCGTCATCATCGAGCTCGAGCCAGAGGGGCGGTTCCTGACGTACGGCATCGGCGTGTCGCTCATGGCGATGCGCGACCCGGCGCTCGCCCGCGCTCGCGTGCCGGTCGCGTAGCCGAGAGGAGAGAGCGCCGTGACGCTGCTGATCGCCGTGTCCTCGAAGCACGGCAGTACCCGCGAGATCGCCGAGTCGATCGGCGCGACCATCCGTGACGCGGGGATCGAGGTCGAGGTCGCCGACGCCCAGGATGTCGGGGCCGTCGACCACTACGACGCCGTCATCGTCGGCAGCGCGCTCCACATGGGTCGCTGGATGGGTCCGGCTCGCGAGCTGGTGAACCGCTCCGCGGATGCGCTTGCGAACGCGACCGGTGTGGCTGTTCTCGAGCGGACCGATGGGACGCGACATCGCCGACCCGGCCGACGCCGCGGAGGGGATGAAGCTCCTCGCGCTCGTCGGAGCCCGCGACCACCGGGTGTTCGCGGGCAAGGCGGACAAGGTCACGCTCGGCTTCACCGAGCGCACCGTCCTTCGGATGGTCAAGAACCCGTACGGGGACCATCGCGACTGGGCGGCGATCCGCGAGTGGGCGACCTCGATCGCGGAGGCGCTCACGGCGGTGCCGGCCGGCTGACCATCGGCGCCGGAACCGGCCGATCGAGCCGCGTCGAGGTGCCGGGACGGCCCGATCCGGCCTGCGCCCTATGTCATCATTCGAGCGCTGGGGGCCGACGGGGGGCCTCAAGGAGCGTGACCGCGATGCGCGATAAGCGTGTGTGCGCCCTTTCTCTTCCGTTTGTCCTGGCATTCGGCTGGCTGGCCGGCGCCGGGTCCGCGATGGCGGCAGTCTGCGACGGCTCGTCCGATTCGCTCGGCAACGGGTCCTTCGAGACACCCGTCGTCACGGCGAACACCTACTCCCTGCTCCTGGCGGCGTTGGTGCCGCCGTGGCAGACCACGGACACGCTCGGGCAGATCGAGATCTGGGGCGATGGCTTCCTCGGGGTGCCGGCGAATGATGGCAACGCGTTCGCCGAACTGAACGCCAATTCGGCCGGCACGCTCTACCAGGACGTGGTCAGCACGCCCGGCGCCACCATGACATGGTCGTTGGCCCATCATGGCCGGGAAGGCGACGACGTCATGCAGGTCCTCATCGGCGACGCCAACGCCGCCGACGTCACCGGGACGACCGGGTGGGACTTCGACTCCGGGCCTCTGACCGATGGCGTCGGCGCCTGGGGCACCCACACCGCGGACTACGTCGTGCCTGCCGGCCAGACATGCACGCGCTTCGCGTTCCGTGCGGTCAGCACGGCCACGGGGAACGACTCCGTGGGCAATCTCATCGATGCCGTGTCGTTCGTGCTGACCTCGCCGCCCCCGCCGGTCGACCCCGGGCCGACCCAGCCGCCTGCCCCGGGGCCGACCGAGCCGCCCGCCCCGGCTCCGACGCCGCCGCCGACCGATGCGCTGACCGGCCCGACGCCCGTGTCAGGGTCGGACACCGGACCGGCCGCGTTCCTGGCGATCGTGTCGCTCGCCGGTGCCGTGCTGGCGATCCGGCGGCGGGCCGCGCAGCCCGGATAGCACCGGGACGACCCACTAGATCCGGCCGTGCTCCATCAGCCCGACATAGGCGACGGCGAAGACGCACAGGATCGCCATCGTGACCAGCCAGGCCATCTCGGCACGCCCGAGACGCCGATGGGTGGCGACGTCTGACAGCGGGCTGGAGCACCGGGTGCAGAAGGCGTCACCAGGCTCGTAGACGGTGCCGCACTGGTTGCAGAAGCCGCGATCTCGCATGGCGGCAGCGTGCCCGCGGCCGGGCCGGCTCGTCCGTCACCCGAACGTCATGGGCACGCTCGGCGAACGGGTCCTCGCGGGCGTGACAAGTCGCGTAGGATGCGCGCATGACCGAGGGAACGCCGGACCAGCCCGCGCCGCCAGCGACACCATCGGATCCGACGCCACCGGTCGCCCCGACCGATCCGACCACCGTCACGCCCGCGCCGCCGGCCCAGCCCGGCCTGATCTCGGCGGCGCCCGTCGGATGGACCGCGCCGCCGCCCCCGGCCGGACCCGTCGGCTGGGGCGCCCCGGCCGAGCCGCCGGCCGCGGGCACGCCTCCGCCACCGCCGTCGACCGGGGCGACGGTCGGCTGGGCACCCCCGCCCCCGCCGCGCGAGGTCGCGCCGGGCCTCGCCTTCGCCGACACGGTCTCGCGGTTCATCGCCTACGTGGTCGACCTCATCCTCATCGGCATCGTGGCGGGGATCATCGCCTCGATCATCGGTCTCGGGGAGGCCAC
Organism: uncultured Chloroflexia bacterium; assembly: GCA_963813335.1. Classification (GTDB taxonomy): domain Bacteria; phylum Chloroflexota; class Limnocylindria; order Limnocylindrales; family CSP1-4; genus SPCO01. The sequence goes on along the minus strand of CAWEYL010000001.1, from coordinate 896,735 downwards.
GGCGACGATCACCACAGGCCGGTTCGACTACGCCTATCGTGTCTCGGGGGCTGCGTTCACCGTGCCGATCGTGGTCCTGAGCCTCGCCTACTTCGTGTTCTGCTGGTCCGGCGGCCGTCGCGCGACGATCGGCCAGCGCATCTTCGGGATCCAGGTCGGCAACGCCTTCGACGGGCAGCCGCTCTCGACCGAGCAGGCGGTCAAGCGCTGGGTGGGGCTCGGCCTGTTCCTCTCGGTGTTCGAGCTGGTCCTGCCCCCGAACCAGACCTGGCTGGGCGGTGTCCAATTGCTGTGGTGGCTGGCGCTGCTGGTCTCGACCGCGTTGAGCCCGACGAAACAGGGACTCCACGACAAGTTCGCGAATTCCGCGCTCGTCCGCCCCGCCGGCGCCGGGTCGCGCGGGCTTGCGATGGCCTGCGCCGTCATCATCGGGCTGATCCTGGTCTTCTTCATCATCGGGATCGTCGGCCTATCTTCCTCGGCGGCGCCGGTCATCGACATCCTCTCGCGGGTCGGCGACTCCATCTAGAGGACGCCGCTCGGTACACTCGGGCGCGTGACCGACGAGCGACCCGACGACCCCGCCCGCCCGCCGACCGGCGACATGTCGCCCGCCGAGTTCCGTGCCGCGGCGCACGCCGTGGTCGACATCATGGCCGACTACCTCGAGACCATCGAGACGCGGGACGTCTTCCCGTCGATCGAACCCGGATCGCTGCGGCCGCTGTTCCCGGCGAGCGCGCCGGAGGGCCCCGAGCCCATCGACGCGATCCTGGCCGACTACCAGCGGCTCATCGAGCCGAACGCCACCGGGTGGCAGCACCCCGGTTTCCTCGCGTACTTCGCGACGACCGCGTCCGGGCCCGGGATCCTCGGCGAGATGCTCACGGCGACCCTCGGCCAGAACCCGATGCTGTGGCGGACCTCGCCGATCGGCACCGAGCTCGAGGGGGTCGTCGTCGACTGGCTGCGCCAGGGCTTCGGGCTGCCCGAGGCCTTCGACGGCCTGCTGACCGACACGGCCTCGACGTCGTCGCTCATCGCGTTGGCGGCGGCACGCCAGGCGGCCGGGATCGACGCCGCGCAGGAGGGCCTGACGGGGCGCGCGGACCTCCCCGCGCTCCGGGTCTATGCCTCGGCCGAGGCGCACAGCTCGATCGAGAAAGCGTGCATGACGCTCGGCCTCGGGCGGGACGCGCTGGTGCGGATCCCGACGAACGCCCGTTTCGAGCTCGAGCCGGATGCGCTCCGCGCCGCGATCACCGCCGACCGGGCGGCCGGCCACCGGCCCATCGCGATCGTCGCGACCGTCGGCACGACCTCGTCCACCTCGGTCGACCCGGTCGCCGCGATCGCCGACATCGCCGAGGCCGAAGGGCTCTGGCTCCACGTCGATTCTGCCTATGCCGGCGCCGTCGCCCTGCTGCCGGAGTGCCGCGGTCCGTTCGCGGGCTGGGAGCGCGCCGATTCCATCGTCGTGAACCCGCACAAGTGGCTGTTCACCCCGCTCGACGCATCGCTGCTGCTCACGCGCCGCATGGACGTGCTGCACGCGGCGTTCAGCCTCCACCCGGAGTACCTGCGCACGCTCGACCGGGTCGCGCCGGTCCGCGACTACACCGACTACACGCCGCAGCTCGGCCGCCGGTTCCGCGCACTCAAGCTGTGGATCCAGCTGCGCTGGTTCGGGCTCGAAGGGCTGCGCCGGCGGATCCGCGAGCACCTCGCGATGGCGGCGTGGTTGGCGGCCCAGGTCGACGCCGACCCGGACTGGGAGCGGCTGGCGCCCGTCCCGTTCTCGACGGTCTGCTTCCGCTGGCACCCGCGCGACTGGAGCGGGTCGGACGAGGCGCTCGACGACGCGAACGCCGCGATCATGGATGCCGTCAATCGGACGGGCGAGGTCTTCCTCTCGCATACGCGCCTCGCCGGCCGGTTCACGATCCGCGTGTCGGTCGGGAACCTGCGGACGGAGCCGCGCCACCTCGAGCGGGCCTGGGCGCTGCTCCGCCACGCTGCCGTCGCCCAGCAGGCGCCGTGAAGCCCGAGCCGCGCGACGTCCGGTTCTTCGAGACGCCCGAGGGGTTGCGCGACTGGTTCGACGCCAACGCCGACACCGCCACGGAGCTGTGGCTGGGCGGCTACAAGAAGTCGACCGGCCGGCCGAGCATCGAGTGGTCCCTCGCCGTCGACGAGGCCCTGTGCGTCGGCTGGATCGACAGCGTCCGGTACAGCCTGGACAAGGACTCCCACGCGCAGCGGTTCACGCCGCGGCGCAAGGGGAGCAACTGGAGCGCGATCAACGTGGCCAAAGTCGCGGCACTGACCGCGGAGGGGCGGATGCGGCCCGCCGGCCTCGCCGCGTTCGACGCCCGGACCGACGCGAGGACGGCGGTCTACACCTACGAGCGCCCGCCCGGGGCGCTGACACCGGACGAGGAGGCACGGTTCCGGGCCGACGCCGCGGCCTGGGCGGACTGGGAACGCCGACCGCCGTCGTACCGCCGGACCGTCCTGGGCTGGCTGGCCGGGGCCAAGCAGGCCGCCACCCGCGAGCGGCGCTTCGCGTCGCTCCTCGAGGACTCGGCGGCCGGCCGGCCGATCAAGCCGCTCCGCTACACCCGCGCCTCGTCCGTGACCTAGGCCGGCGGCCGGAGCTGGATCCAGGTGGTCTTGGTTTCCGTGTACTGGTCGTGAGCGTGAAGGGACTTGTCGTGCCCGCCGAAACCGGACTGCTTGTAGCCGCCGAACGGGGTCGTCATGTCCCCTTCCGAATAGGCATTGATGCCGACCACGCCCGCCCGCACCTCGCGGGCGACGCGATGGGCGACGTCCAGATCGTGCGTATACAGCGAGGCGGCCAGGCCGTAGGGCGTGTCGTTCGCGATCGCCACCGCCTCGGCCTCGGTGTCGAACTCGATGACGGACAGGACCGGACCGAAGATCTCCTCACGCGCGATGCGCATGTCGTTCGTGACGCGGTCGAAGACCGTCGGCGGGACGAACCAGCCGCCGGTCTCCTCGAGGATCCGCGAGCCGCCGGTCACGACGCGCGCGCCTTCCTGGCGTCCGATGTCGATGTAGCCGAGGACCCGCTCCATCTGGTCCTTCGAGATGAGCGCGCCGATACGGGTCGCCGGGTCGAGCGGGTCGCCCACCGGCCACGAGGCGAGTTCGGCCTCGATCGCCTCCAGGAGGGCGGCCTTCCGTGAGCGATGGACGATGAGGCGCGAGCCGGCACTGCAGTTCTCGCCCATGTTCCAGAAGATCGCGATCGCCACGTTGGCCGCCACCGCGCCGAGATCGGACACATCGCCGAAGACGATCTGGGGGCTCTTGCCGCCAAGCTCGAGGAGGACGCGCTTGAGGTTCGAAATCGGCCGCGTAGTGGAGGAAGCGGCGACCCACCTCCGTCGACCCCGTGAACGCGACACAGTCGATGTCGGGGTGGCGGCCGATCGCCTCGCCGACCACGCCGCCCGGGCCGGTCACGACGTTGACGACCCCGTCGGGCAGGCCGGCCTCGCTGCCGAGCTCCACGATGCGCAGCAGGCTGAGCGATGTCGTGGAGGCGGGCTTGATCACGACCGTGTTCCCGGTCGCGAGGGCCGGGCCGAGCTTCCACGCGGCCATCTGCGCGGGGTAGTTCCAGGGGATGACCGCCCCGACGACACCGCACGGCTCGCGGGTGATGGTGGCGACGGTCCCTTCGGGCGACGGCGCGACCTGCCCGTACAGCTTGTCGGCCGCCTCGGCGTGCCAGCGGATGCAGGCGGCCGTCTCCGGCATGTCGAGGCCGACCGTGTCCGTGATGGGCTTGCCGGCATCGATGGTCTCGATCAAGCCCAGCTCGCGCGCATGCGTCTCGATCAGATCCGCCCACGCGATCAGGATCCGCTTGCGGGCGCCCGGGTCCAGGCGCGACCAGCGACCGTCGTCGGCGGCGTGACGGGCTGCGGCGACCGCGAGATCCACGTCGGCCGGGCCGCCCTCGGCGACCTCGGTGATCGGGCGGCCGGTGGCCGGGTTCTCGGTGACGAACCGCTCGCCATCGGCCGCATCGCGGAACGCACCGTCGATGAACATCCTCGTTCGGAGATCGAGACGGTCGAGGTCGGCGAGCAATTCCTCGATCGGCGGGATGAGCGTCTCGGTCACGGCAGCCTCCAGACGACGACCGGGCGGGTCGCGAAGTGAGGTCGGCATCGTAGTGCGCGGCGCGGATCGAGATGCGACGACAAGCCCGCGAGGCATCGGCGCGACCGACCCGAGGACCGACCCGACCGAGCGACTAGGCCCCGACCGGGACCGTCAGGGCGACCTGGAGCCCGTCGGCGACCGTGCCTGAGATCGTCCCGAGCTGGTGGGCGGCGCCGTCGTCGCGGAAGACCATGTCGGTCGTCAGCGACACCTGGCTCAGGGTCTGCACGCTCTGGCCGTAGCCGTCGGTGGCGTAGACCTGGTCGCAGATGTCCTTCGGCAACGCGATCTGCGAGGTCGCGATCTTGTTCGTGCTCGTTGGTCGCCATGTCGAGGCTCGGATAGACCTCGAAGTGGACGTGCGGCCAGCGTCCCGAGTAGCACGCGGGGAAGATGCTCTCGAAGGTCACGACGCCGTTGGCGTCGGCCTCCTGGACGCCGCGCAGGTAGTTCTCGTTCGCGGCCGCCTGGGAGTAGAGCGAGTAGTTGCCGTCCCGGTCGCAGTGCCACAGGTAGACGGCCGCGCCGGCGATCGGGGCGCAGTCGCCGGCGTCCTGGATCGTCAGCTGGATGGTCAGCGGCACGCCCTGCGCGGTGGTCGTCGACGAGCCGAAGCTCGAGCGGATGTCCTTGCGCACGACCCCGCTCTGGTTGAGCACGTCCGGGCCGTTCGAGCCGTCGCCCGGGAAGGGGCCGGCGGTCTCCTCGGGGATCACCGCGCAGGCTGGCGCCCGCAGCGGCACTCGCCGCCGCGCTGGGGCTCGCGGACGGTGACGCGCCTGCACCCGGCGTGCAGCCGGCGATGACGAACATGCCCGCCGAGATGCCCCCGAAGCCGAGCAGCTGGAGCATCCGCCGGCGGTCCAGCGTGCCCAGGTCGTAGACGAGGCCGCGATCGGTCTCGTCGGGCTGGTCGTCGGGGGGCTCCTGGTAGAGGAACGGGCGGTCGATCAGGTCGGTCATGGCGTGGTCCTTCGTCCGTGGTCGTGGCTGCTGCGGCCCACGGTATGCCGCGCCGCCTGAGAACCGGCTGAGAGGATCCGTCGCCACGCCCGGACGGTCGTCGGGCGGGGACCCATCGGCCCGTGGCATCATCCGTGCCATGCCACCCATCGACGAGCTGACGCGCATCGAGCCGGTCCACCTCGACCGACTCGACCACCAGGGGATCTTCACCACCGGCCTGCTCCTCGAGGTATCGGAGACCCCGACCCGCCGCCAGACGCTCGCCGACCAGGTCGGCGCCGACCACGAACGACGTCCTGATGTGGCGCGACGAGGCCCTGATGCTGAACCTCGCGAGCTTCGGCCCCGACGAGCACTTCATGATGATCCAGGCCCGGATCGAGGGGCTGCACGACATCCTCGAGCTGCCGCTCGACGACTTCGGTGCGCGGATCCGCCAGGGCGCGAAGGAGCTCGAGCTCGACCCGCCCACCGACCTCACGATCGAGGGCTGGTGGGACCAGGCGAAGACCCTCGAGGACGAATAGGCGATCCAGCGCCGGCCGGGGTCTCGGGCCCGAGCCGCTACGATGCAGCCGTGAACCGCCTCGCCGGCCGCGCCGCCGATCTCCTCATCGCCGTGGCGACCGCGTTCGTGATCATCGCCGTCACGATCCCGCTGTTCCTGAACCCGCTGTGGGTGTCGTTCGAGCAGGGTCGTGCCGAGGCGGCCGCCTGGACGGGCTTCAGCGAGACCGACCTTGGCGCCGCCACGGGCAGCATCCTGAGCGACCTGGTCATCGGTCCGCCGGACTTCGCGGTGTCCGTCGCCGGCACGCCGGTGCTCGACGAGAAGGAACGCCAGCACATGCGCGACGTCCGCGGCGTCTTCATCGGCTTCTTCGCCCTCGCCGTGGTCCTCGGGGTCGTCGCGCTCGTCATCGCGGCACGCCGTCGTGGAGCGGCGCGCGCCGCCTCGTGGCGGGCGGTCTGGGGCGGCGCGGTCGGGCTGATCGCCACGCTGGTCACCCTGGGGCTCGTGTCGTTCGTGGCCTTCGACACGCTCTTCGAGGTCTTCCACGAGCTCTTCTTCGCCGGGGGCTCGTACACCTTCGACCCGGCGACGGAGCGGCTGGTCCAGCTCTTCCCGTTCCAGTTCTGGCAGGAGACCGCGATCGTGCTCGGGGTCGCCGCCATCGTCCTTGCGCTGCTGGTCGCCTGGGTCGCCGACACGAAGGCGGACGACGACGAGACCGACGGCGCGGTCGCGGCGACCGCGCCGACGACCGGTGGCGCGACCGCCCGATGACCGCCGACCGGCTGCTCCCGGTCGAGGAGGCGCTCGGCCGCGTCCTGGCGGCCATCGCCGGCCCGGTCGGCTCCGAGACGGTCCCGCTTGCCGACGCGCTGGGACGGATCGTGGCCGTGACGGCGCACAGCCGGACCGCCTTGCCGCCGTGGGACAACTCGGCGATGGACGGGTACGCGATCCGGGCCGCGGATGTCGCCGGAGCGGGCGACGACGCCCCGGTCCGGCTCGAGGTCGTCGGCGAGGTCCGCGCGGGCGGCGATCCGGCGGGCACCGAGGTCCGCGCGGGCACGGCGGTCCGCATCGCGACAGGCGCCCCGGTCCCGGCCGGTGCCGACGCGGTGGTGCCCGTCGAGGCGACGACGCCGATCGACGCGGCGGGGAGCGCCGGTCCGCGCGGCCGCGACGCCACGGGTCCGCTGCCGGCCGCGTGCCTCGTCCACGAGGCGGTCAGGCCAGGCGGCTCGATCCGGCGGGCCGGGGGCGACCTCACGGAGGGCGCGGCGCTCGTCGGTCCCGGCGCGGTCGTGACGCCGGCGGTGGTCTCGCTCCTGGCTGGGGCCGGGCTGGACCGCGTCGCGGTCTACCGCCGGCCGCGGGTCGCGATCCTGGCCACCGGCGACGAGGTGCGATCGCCTGGCGAGCCGCTCGGCCCGGCCGGCATCCCCGACGCGAACGGCCCCGGCCTCGCCGCCCTCGTCGAGGCCACGGGGGCCGAGGCGATCCGCCTCGGGATCGCGCTCGACCGGCTCGAGGACGTGCGCGCACGGCTGCAAGCCGGCCTCGCTGCCGGCGTCGATGCCGTCATCCTGTCGGGCGGCGTCTCCGTGGGGCCATATGACGTGGTGCGCAGCGCGATCGAGGAGATCGGGTCGATCGACCTCTGGCGGGTGGCGGTCCAGCCGGGCAAGCCGTTCGCCTTCGGGACCGCGACCGCGACCGCGACGGACTCGGGCTCGTCGGTGCTGCTCTTCGGCCTGCCCGGCAACCCCGTCTCGACCTTCGTCACCTTCGAGCTATTCGTGCGGCCGGCGCTCCGCCGGCTCGGGGGCCATCGCGACGACGACCTGCACCGGCCGGTCGACCGGGCCGTCCTCGTCGACGCCGTCAGCAAGAGCCCCGGTCGGCGCGGCTACCAGCGGGTGATCGCCGAGCGCGACGCCTCGGGCACGCCGGTGCGCGACGCGCAGGGGCGCGTGCCGGTCCGCCTGGCGGGCGGGCAGGGGAGCCACGTCATCTCGGCGCTGGCCGCCGCGGACGCGCTGGCGGTGATCCCGGAGGCCCACGACCAGCTGCCCGTGGGCGCCGAGGTCGAGCTGTGGTGGCTCGACCGGGCCTGACCGCGGCCGCTATCCTCGACGGCATGGACCAGAAGCCCGCCCCGCGCTTCGAGCGCCGGCGCCTCTCCCACGTCGACCGGACCGGCCGACCGCGCATGGTCGACGTCTCGGCCAAGCCCGTCACCGCCCGCCGCGCGGTCGCCGAGGCCACGGTCGCGCTCTCGCCGGAGACGATGAGCCTCGTCATCGATGGCGGCGGCGCCAAGGGCGACGTGCTCGGGGTCGCCGAGCTCGCCGGCGTGATGGGCGCCAAGCGCACGAGCGAGCTGATCCCGCTCTGCCATCCGCTGGCCCTGACCGACCTCCAGGTCTCGATCACGCCGGACCGCGGGGCCGGGGTGCTGCGCATCCGCGCCGAGGCCGCCACGACCGGCCAGACCGGCGTCGAGATGGAGGCGATGACCGCCGCGTCCGTGGCCGCGCTGACCGTCTACGACATGGTCAAGGGCGTCGAGCGTGGCGTCGAGATCGGCGCGATCCACCTCGCTCAGCAAGACCGGCGGCAAGAGCGGCGAGTGGATGCGTCCCGCCGGGTCCGCCGCAGCGTCAGCGGTCCGCCAGCCCGGCGACCGGTCGGCGGGTCGCATCAACCCCGGGTCGCACGGGCGGCCCAAGGCCTCGGGCAAGCCGAAGGCGCCGAGCCGGCGTCCCCGCGGCGGATGAGGCGGGCACTCGTCCTCACGGTCAGCGACGGGGTCTCGGCCGGCGTTCGCGAGGACGGGTCCGGCGCGGCACTCGCAGAGCGGCTGGCGGCACTCGGCTTCGAGGTCGACCGCGGGCTGGTGCCCGATGATGCCGCGGCCATCGAGCGCGCGCTCGGGGACGGCGCCCCGTCGCACCACCTCATCGTCACCACCGGCGGGACGGGGCTGACGCCGCGGGACGTGACGCCGCAGGCGACCGCCAGGGCCATCGACTACGAGGTCCCGGGGCTCGCGGAGGCGATCCGCGCGGCGGGCCGCGCCGATCACGCCGCTGGCCGACCTGTCGCGCGGGCTCGTCGGCGTCATCGGCCGGACGCTCGTCGTCAACGTCCCCGGCAGCCCGAAGGGGGCCATCGAGTCGTTCGGGGCCGTGGAGCCGGTGCTCGACCACGCGCTCGAGACGCTCGCCGGCCCGTTCGACCACGGCCGCGGCGGCTGACGGCCGTGCTCGAGACGTTCGCCGAGGTCCCGGCCTACCCGCTGGTCTTCCCGGTGTTCTGGGGCGCGGCGGCGTTCTTCGTGCTGGCGATGGCCCGCCATCTGCGGGTCTTCGCCGCGGTGCGCGCCGCCGGCCCCAGCCCATTCGCGGACATCCCGCTGCGCTTCGCCGGCCTGGTCCGCTACGCCTTCGTCCAGACGAAGATGTTCAAGGACCCCCGCGCCGGCGTGATGCACGCCGGCATCTTCTGGGGCTTCATCCTGCTGACCATCGGGACGGCGAACATCGTCACCGGCGGGATCATCCAGGCGGTCGTCTCGATCCCGTTCGACGGGGCCCTCTGGACCGCGGTCAGCGCGATGCAGAACGTGGTCGCGGTCATCGTGCTCGCGGCCATCGGCTGGGCCTTCGTGCGCCGGCTGGTGACGAAGCCGGCCCGCCTGACCCTCAACCGCGACGCGCTCGTGATCCTGGCGATGATCGGCGGCGTGGTCGCCACCGAGCTCCTTGCCCAGGCAGTGGAGTTCGCCCGCTACGGCGACCAGCCGGGCGCCTTCGTGGCGGCGGCCCTGGCGGTCCCGCTGCGTGCCCTCCCGGCGGCCGTCCTCGAGGCGCTGTTCGCGCTGCTCTGGTGGGGCCACATCGCGCTGGTGGCGGCGTTCTTCTGCTACCTGCCGTTCAGCAAGCACCTCCACATCGCGACGGCCTTCCCGAACATCTGGTACCGCAAGCTCCGGCCGCGGGGCGAGCTGCCGGCCCTCGACCTCGAGGCCGAGGACGCCGCGTTCGGGTTGCGGACGCTCCAGGACCTCGGCTGGAAGGACCTGCTGGACGGCTTCACCTGCACGGAATGCGGCCGCTGCCAGGAGGCGTGCCCCGCCTGGAACACCGGGAAGCCGCTGAACCCCAAGCACTTCATCATGGGCATCCGCGAGATGTCGGTCGATGCCGAGCACGGGATCGACATCATCCCGAACTCACCGATCGTGCGCGAGACCTACGGCCTCGACGACACCACGGTCGGCACGGCGGCCCTCGCGACCGCCATCGTCGACACCGCCATCCCCTACGACGCGGTGTGGGACTGCGTCACCTGCGGGGCCTGCGTCGAGGCCTGCCCGGTCCTCATCGAGCACGTCGACAAGATCGTCGGGCTCCGCCGCAACCTGGTCCTCGAGGACGCCCGCTTCCCGACGGAGCTGACCGGCGCCTTCCGGGCCATGGAGAACCAGGGCAACCCGTGGGGCCAGCCCGCCTCGGCGCGGCTGGACTGGGCCAAGCCGCTCGAGTTCGAGGTCGCGACGGTCGCGGCGGTGTCAGCAGCGGGTCGGCTCGACGAGCTCGAGGTCCTCTACTGGGTGGGCTGTGCGGCGGCCTTCGACCCGCGCAACCAGAAGGTGGCGCGCGCGGTCGCGACCTGCCTGCACGCGGCGGGCGTGTCGTTCGCCGTGCTCGGGCAGGAGGAGTCGTGCACCGGCGACCCGGCCCGGCGGATGGGCAACGACTACGTCTTCCAGATCCTCGCGTCGGGCAATGTCGCGACGCTCGACCGATACGGGATGGGACAGCGGACGATCGTCACCGCCTGTCCGCACTGCTTCAACACGATCGGCAACGAGTACGGCCAGCTGGGCGGCTCGTACCGGATCGTCCACCACTCGACGTACCTCGCGGAGCTGCTGGCATCCGGGCGGCTGCAGACGATGCCGGAGGACGCCCAGGCGTCGAGCGGCGAGCACCGGCCGGGCAGCGTCACCGTCCACGACTCGTGCTACCTCGCCCGCTACAACGGGGTGGTGTCCGCGCCGCGGGACGTGCTCGGTGCGGCCGGCATCGCCGTCACCGAGATGGAGAAGTCCGGGCGCGCGACCTTCTGCTGCGGGGCCGGTGGCGGTCGGATGTGGATGGAGGAGGACCGCGGGACGCGCATCAACGCCGAGCGGACCCGGCAGGTGCTCGAGACCGGCGCCGCGACCGTCGCGACCGCCTGCCCGTTCTGCATGGTCATGCTGTCCGACGGCATCGCGGCGTCGCCGGGCGCCGGCACGGTTGCCTCGATGGACATCAGCGAGGTCCTGGCCGCCCGGCTCGCGGCCGTACCGGAGGACCGTCGCCTGGCGGTCCTCTGAGGCCGGTCTCCGACCCCGGGATCAGCCCGGGAGGTGCTTCCCGCAGTTGGAGCAGTTCGCGTCGGTCACGAGGTTGCCCGTATTGCACGCCGGGCAGCGTTTCATCCCCTCAGTGCTCACCGCGTACTGGCTCTCGTGCGGCCCAGCCATCTGCATCCGTTGCCGGCGCAGCATCGCGAGCGTGGCCATCGCCCCGACCCCGGCGGCCGCCATCAGCATGATCAGGCCCGTCGTCTCGTCCATCGTCGTCCCCGATCCGGCGCGGATGTCCCGTCTCGCGCCTGTCAGACAGCGTAGCCCTGGATCGCGCCGCCGCCAACGGCCCTGGACCGCACCGGACCGCCTCGTTTTGACGCGGGGCGCGTCGCCCAGCGGCGGCGCCGACGGGCTCCGCGGCCGGTACGATGCTGTCGGTGACCATTCCGACCGACCCGAGCCCCGCCTACCGCCTGACCGAGGCCCAGCGCGACCTGCGCGACGCCGTTCGCGTGCTGGCGGACGAGCAGGTGGCGCCGCGCGCGGCCGAGATCGACCGCACGGCCGAGTTCCCGTGGGACATCAAGGAGCTCCTGGCGAAGCAGGACATCCTGGCGCTGCCGTTCCCCGTCGAGCACGGCGGTCTCGGTGGCGACCTCCTGAGCGTCTGCCTCGTCATCGAGCAGCTCAGCCGCGCCTGCGCCACGACCGGCCTGATCCTCGCGGTCCAGGAGCTGGCCTCGCTGCCGATCGTCCACCGCGGGACGCCCGAGCAGCAGGCCCGCTGGCTCCCGAAGCTCGCCAGCGGCGAGCACCTGATCGCCTTCGCCCTGACCGAGGCGGAGGCCGGCTCCGATGCCGCCGCCGCCAGGACGCGCGCCGTCCGCGATGGCGACGAGTACGTCCTGACCGGCTCGAAGCGGTTCATCAGCCAGGGCTCGGTGGCGAACCTCGTCACGGTCTTCGCGGTCACCGACCCGAGCGCCCCGAAGCACCGCCGCCTGACCGCGTTCGTCGTCGAGGTGCCGACCGAGGGGTTCAGCGTGGCCCGGCTGGAGCACAAGATGGGCCTGCGCGGCAGCCCGACCGCCGAGCTCGCCTTCGATGGCGTGCGCATCCCGGCGTCGAACCGCATCGGCGAGGAGGGCGACGGGTTCGAGATCGCCATGCAGACGTTCGAGCGCAGCCGCCCGGGCATCGCCGCGCAGGCCGTGGGCATCGCCCAGGGCGCCCTCGAGGTCGCGACGGCGTACGCCAAGGAGCGCAAGCAGTTCGGCCAGCGCATCGGCGACTTCCAGATGGTGTCGGCGATGCTCGCGGATATGGACGCGGCCACCGAGGCTGCCCGGCAGCTGCTGTACAAGGCCTGCACCGAGATCGACGCCGGAGCGCCCGATGCCGGGCGCTGGGCGGCCATGTGTAAACTCGTCGCCGGGGACGCCGCCATGCGGGTCACGACCGATGCCGTGCAGGTCATGGGCGGATACGGCTATATCGACGAGTTCCCTGTCGAGCGGATGATGCGCGACGCGAAGATCACCCAGCTCTATGAAGGGACCCAGCAGATCCAGCGACTGGTCCTGGCGCGCGCGCTGCTCGGCAAGAGCGGCTGACCGCGCAGGGAGGTTCACGTCCCGTTGCACATCGTCGTGCTCATGAAACCGGTCCCGGACCCCGCGTCAGCGGGCGAGCGGCTGGGTCCGGACGGCCGGTTGGATCGCGGCGTCGTGCCCGCGGTCGTCAACGGCAACGATGAATACGCGCTCGAAGCGGCGCTCAAGCTGACCGAGGCCCACGGCGGCGAGGTCACGCTCCTGTCGATGGCGCCTGCCAGCGCGCCCGAGACCATGCGCAAGGCCCTCGCGATGGGCGCCGCGGCCGGCCGGCTGGTCAACGACCCGGCGCTGGAGGGCTCCTGCACGGTCTCGACCACGCGCGTGCTCGCGGCGGCCCTCGCGACCATGACGTTCGACCTCGTGCTGGCCGGCGTCGACACGTCCGACGGCGGCGCCGGGGTCGTCGCGCCGGGCGTGGCCGTGCTCGCCGGGCTGCCGCTGCTGTCGTACGCGGCGACCATCGAGCCGGACCCCGTCGCGGGCTCGGTCCGGGTGCGGCGGATCACGCCGTCGGGCTACGACGTCCTCGAGGCGCCGATGCCGGCGCTGATCAGCTGCACGCAGGCGCTCGGCGAGCCGCGCTACCCGTCGCTCAAGGGGATCATGGCCGCGCGCTCGAAGGAGATCACGACCGTGGCGCTCGCCGACATCGGCCTGGACGCCGCCACGGTGGGCGGCGGCGTCGCGACGACGCGGCTGACCAGCTCGCAGGCCCCGGAGGCGCGTGGCGCCACCAGGGTGGTTCGCGAGCCGGCCGACGAGGCCGCCCGCCAGGTCGTCGAGTTCCTCGCCGAGCGACGGCTCATCTGATGGGCGGGATCTGGGTCCACGGCGAGCTGGCCGGCGACGGGTCGCTGGCCCGCATCAGCACCGAGGTCGCGACCATCGCGCGGGCGCTGGGCGACGAGTCCGGCGAGCCGGTGACCGGGGTCGTCGTCGGGTCCGCGCCTGGAGCCGCGGCCGCAGAGCTCGCGCGCTACGTGCCGCGGGTCATCGCGATCGTCGGAGTCCGCGACCGCGGACAACGCCGCTGGGACCATCGTGGCGCGCCGCCTGGCCGGTCTCGACGGGCCAGCACGAGCCGCTGGTCCTGCTCGCCGGAGCGGGGCCCGAGGGGCGCGACCTCGCCGGCGTCGTCTCCGCGCTGACGGGTCTCGGCGTCCTCGCCAACGCGACCGCGGTCTCGTGGACCGACGGCGGCCCCGAGGCGGAGCACAGCGTCTTCGGCGGCAAGCTCACGACGCGGAGTGTCCTGACCGCGGGCCGCGGCATCGTCACCGTGCGCCCGAACGTGGTGACCGCCGAGGCGGCGGCGACGCCCGGCGTGGTGGAGGCCACGGCCGCGCCGGCGGCGCCGGACGGCCCGACCGCCGCGGTGGTCGAGCGGATCGTCGCCGAGGCGGCCGCCGCGCCGATCGAGGAAGCGAAGGTCATCGTCGCGGGCGGCCGTGGGGTCGGCGGCGCGGACGGGTTCGCGCTCGTCGGCGAGCTCGCGGCGGCCCTGGGCGGCACGGTCGGCGCGACCCGCGCGGCCGTCGATTCGGGCTGGATCCCGTACGGCCAGCAGATCGGCCAGACGGGGAAGATCGTCAAGCCGCAGCTCTACCTCGCGCTGGGGATCAGCGGGGCGATCCAGCACAAGGTCGGGATGCAGACGTCGGGGACGATCGTGGCCGTCAACCGCGACCCGGATGCGCCGATCGCCGACTTCGCCGATCTGTTCGTGGTCGGGGACCTCTTCGACGTGGGCCGGGCGCTGCTGGCGGCGCTCCGGGCTCGCGCGACCTGACGGCTGCCGGGGCGACCGCGTGGACTGGATCATCCTCCTGCCGATCTTCGCCTTCGTCGCGCTCGCGGCCGGGCTCATCGTGGTCTTCCGGGGGACCGGCCGCATCGTCGCGAAGACGCGCGAGGTGGAGTCGTTCCGCTCCGCCATCCGCGACCTGACCGCGCGGGTCGACGCGTCGCTCACCGGCGCCGCCGGGCGGATCGACCTGGTCCGCCATCACGCCCTCGAGCCGGCGGCGCTGGGCGACACGCTGACGGCCGCCTCCGATGCCGTCGAGCAGTACCTCGAGGAGGCGAAGGCGCTGCACGCGCCCAAGAGCGCGACGCCGATCCGCGAGGACCTGGTGCTGGGGCTCGAGCGTGCCGGCCGGGCGCTCTCGACCGTCGAGCATGGGACGAATATCCTCGCGTCGGTGCGCGGCGGCGCGCGCGAGCTCGAGGCCCAGACCTCCATCAAGCGCGGGTACCTGAACCTCATCCACGCCCGCGAGGCGATCGCGCGACAGGCGGTCCTGGCCGACGAGTTGAAGCAGGCCGACCACACCATGTAGTGGTATCCTGCGGTCATACCACAAGACCTAGTGGTACGTACCCGACAGGAGCCCGATGCGTTGCCCCAGTTGCGGAGAGCGCGAGACCCGGGTGGTCGACTCCCGGGACCTCGATGACTCCGCCACCATCCGCCGCCGCCGCGAGTGCTCGGCGTGCGCGACGCGGTTCACCACCTATGAGCGGGTCGAGGCTGCCCGCCTGGTCGTCATCAAGCGCGACGGCTCGCGCCAGGAATTCGATCGCGACCGCCTCGTCTCGGGGCTGCGCAAGGCGCTGACTCGCCGCCCCGTGCCCGCCGGTGCGGCCGATGCCGCGGCCGACGCCATCGAGGCCGAGCTGCGCGCGTCGGGCGCATCGGAGATCCCCTCGTCGCGCGTCGGGGCGATGGCGATGGAACAGCTCCGCGCGATCGACCAGATCGCCTACATCCGCTTCGCCAGCGTGTACCAGAGCTACGAGGACCTCGAGGCACTCAAGCGCGAGGTCGACTCGCTGTACGAGGAGCGCGGCACGCCCGACGCGCTCGACGCGTGAGCGTCCTCTCCGACCGCGACATCCGCGCGGCCCTCGAGTCCGGCGCGGTCACCGTCCGCCCGTACGACCCGCAGGACCTGCAGCCGTCCTCGGTGGACCTCCACCTCGACCACAGCTTCCGCGTCTTCCGCAACAACCGCTACCCGTACATCGACGTCCGGGCGCCGCAGCCGGACCTGACCGAGCTGCTGACCGTGGAGGCCGACGAGCCATTCATCCTCCATCCCGGCGAGTTCGTGCTCGGGCAGACCCTCGAATGGGTCGAGCTGCCCGACGACCTCGTCGCCCGCTTGGAGGGTAAGTCGAGCCTTGGGAGGCTCGGACTGCTGATCCACTCCACGGCGGGCTACGTCGACCCGGGCTGGAAGGGCAACCTCACGCTCGAGCTGTCGAACGTCGCGAACCTGCCGATCGCGCTCTACTTCGGGATGCGCATCGGCCAGATCTCGTTCTTCAAGATGTCGTCGCCGGTCGACCGGCCGTACGGCTCGCCCGAGCTGCGCTCGCGCTACCAGGGCCAGAAGGAGCCGACCGCCTCGGCCTTCCACCAGGACTTCGAGAAGTCCTGACCCGCGGCCCCATGAGCGATCGATGGCGCTGAACGACGCGGTCGACTGGCAGGCCGACCTCGGCGGCGGCACGAGGGTCGCGCTCATCCAGGCGGGAACGTTCCGCTCCGATGCCGGCACGCTGTTCGGCCCCGTGCCGTGGGTGCTGTGGGGCGGCCTCGTCGCCGACGAGGTCGACGACAAGCGACGGCTCCTCCAGGCGCTGAACTGCCTCGTCATCGAGACACCGTCGGGGCGCGTGCTGGTCGAGACCGGCATCGGCGAGCGCGTCGACGAGAAGACCCGCGCGATGCGCGCCTACGAGGGGCCGTGGGTCGTCGCCGCCCTCGAGACGGCGGGCGTCCTCCCGGAGACCATCGACGTCGTGGCGATGAGCCATCTCCACTTCGACCACGCGGGCGGGCTGCTGCGCGCGGACGGCGAACGCGCCTTCCCGCACGCGAAGATCGTCGCCCAGAAGGCGGAGTGGGAGGTCGCGCTCGGCGACAACCCGCGGCTGGTCGCCTCGTACGTGCAGCCCGAGCTGACGCTGGTCAAGGACTGGGGTGCGCAGGGCTGGGCCGACGGCGAGAAGGAGCTGGTCCCTGGCGTGACGGTGGTGCCGACCGGCGGCCACTCGACGGGGCACCAGGCGATCGTCGTGCGCGGCGAGGGCGACGGCGCCCGGACGCTGGCCTTCTTCGGCGACCTGTTCATGCGGCCGTGGGCGGCCAACCCGCGCTGGGTCACCGCGTTCGACGACTTCCCGCTCGACTCGGTCGTGCGGAAGGGCGAGCTGTTCGCCCAGGCCGCGGACGAGGACTGGCTGATCGTGCTCTCGCACGAGGCCCGCCAGCCGATCGGCCGCGTGGTCCGCGACCGCGATCGCTTCCGCTACGAGCCGGTCTAGGACGGGGAAGGGGAGGTCGCCGGCGCCCCCGAGCCCGGGCCGAGCCCCGTCTCGCCCGCCGACTTCTGACAGATGTGACTCAGGCGGTCGCTCGTCAGCGACTTCCTGCCAGATGTCGCGCCACATGGTCATCTGACAGGAACGTGCGTCCTGTCGGTGCCTCAGCGAGCGTGACCTGGATCGACCGCCCGGGTCCGCGGCTGACCAAGGACCGCCTGATGGTCATCTGACGGGAATTCGGGCTCGGCGCGGCATCGAACAGGCCGCACGACTGCGACGAACCGGTCTAGGACGGGGAAGGGGAGGGCGCCGCCGAGACGGGACTCGCGCTCGAGCCAGGGCCAGCACTCGCCGCGGGCGGGAGCATCGATTCGATCAGGGCCGCAGCGGCGTCCTCGTCGACCGGGCCGTTGGCCACCTGCTGGATGACCCCGTTCACGTCGATGAAGAACTGCGTCGGCAGCGCGAAGACCTTGTACGTGTGGAACACGTACCCGAAGGCGTCGAAGCCGATCGTGTAGTGCAGGTCGTAGCGCTCGGCGTACGCCTTGACGTCGTCCACCGTCGTCTCCTGGACGCTGACGCCGATGACCTCGAGGCCCTGCTCCTTGTACCGTTCCGACAGGTCGCGCAGGATCGGCGTCTCGTGCTGGCACGGCGGGCACCAGCTCGCCCAGAAGTTGAGCCAGACCACCTTGCCGCGCAGATCGGCGAGTCGGATCGGCTTCCCGTCGAGGTCGGTCAGCTGGTAGGTGGTGCCGTCGGGCAGCGGGATCGTCAGCTCGGGGGCCAGGTCGCCCGGGCGCAGGCCCTGCGTCGGCGAGGCGATGACGAACGGCGTGGCCCGGGGGTCGACGAGCGCCGGACCGCCGGTATTGCCGAGCGGTGTGGTGATCCCGACGAGGATGATCGCGGCGGCCACGATCGCCAGGAACGCGGCGAGGATCTGCCGGCCGCTGAATGGGCCGACGAGGCCGTGGCGCTCGCGCTGGTGGGTGAACTCGGGTCGATCGCTCACCTAGATGGCCGTGTTGAACGTGAAGTAGCGCGGCAGGAACGCGAGCAGGTCGAAGACCATCGCGACGCCGATGAAGGCGACCAGCAGCCCGCCGATGAGCGAGACCGTTTGGCCATGCCGGACCAGCGGACGGACCAGGCGGGGCGCCCGATCGTAGACCAGCGCGATGCCGATGAACGGCAGCCCGAGCCCGAGGGTGTAGGCAAGCAGCAGGATCGCGCCCTGGGCGGTCGTGCCCGAGGTCGCGGCCATCGTCAGGATCGCGCCCAGGATGATCCCGATGCACGGAGTCCAGCCGATGGCGAAGATCGCCCCGAGGCCGAACGAGGCGATCCAGCCGCCGCGGGGGCTGACCATCCGGGCGCCCACGCGGTCGCCGACACCCGCCGATCCGTCCGCGCCGCCCGAAGCGAGCGCGACCGTCCCCGTGGCGGTCGCGAGCGAGCCCGACGCACCGGCTTCGAGTGGCCGCCAGGTGCGCTCCAGGATCGGCACGTGAAGGATCCCGGCGAGGTTGAGGCCGAGGACGATCAGGAGGAGGCCGCCGACGATGCGCAGCGCCCCCAGGTAGTCGGCGAGCGGGCCGGCCATGAAGGTGGCCGTGATGCCGAGGATCGTGAACACCGCCCCGAACCCGGCCACGTACGCGAGCGACTGCCGGACGGCCATCCAGCGCGATGGCCGGGCGCCGGGCTCGCCGGCGGCCACCGCGATCGCGGTCAGCTGGCCGATGTAGGCAGGGACCAACGGGAGGACGCACGGGGACAGGAAGCTGATGACCCCGGCTGCGAGGGCGACCAGGATCGTGAGGTCGGTCCCGTTCATCGGGTCAGCCGTTCACCGGCTCGGCGTCGAGGACGTCCGCGAGCAGGCGGCGAAGCGCGGACGCGCTCGTGGCGAGCTCCAGCCGTCGATCCCCGAGCTCGACGACCGGGATGACCAGGAAGAACGCCCGCTGGAGCTCGGCGTCGGTGTCGATGTCGTGCTCGAGGAGGCGTGGCACCGCGCGTCCCTCGGTCGCTCGCTGCCGCAGCAGCGCCTCGAGCAGCGAACGGGTCTCGCGGCACAGGCCGCAGCCGGGTCGGCTGTAGAGGATCAGGTCGGGGAGGGGAGCGGTCATCGCGTCCCGGATTGTAGGTGAGGGCCGCGATGTCGCCCGCTTCGGGACGAAGCAGGCCGCCGCAGGGAGGTGCGGCGGCCATGCGCCGCAAGACGCGATGCGCCCCGGATCGGTTCCCTGGCCCGCTGACGCCGCGGAAACCCGCGGTACGATGGACGCCGCGCCCCCGTAGCTCAGTGGATAGAGCGAGGCCGTCCTAAGGCCTGCGTCGGCGGTTCGAATCCGTCCGGGGGCGCCAGGTTCCCGTCCAACCCTAGAGGTTGTGCGAGAGCCAGTGCGTGTCGAGCCTCGGGCGGGGCCGGATCCGGTCGGCGAGCCCGCGGATCCGTACAACCCCGGGCCGTCGCGCCCGCCGACGACAACGTCCGCGGCGTCCAAGGTCGTAGGCGAGCTCCAGTTCACTCACGATGCGCTGGGTTCAGACCGGGTCGTGTGGGTCGTCCACGTTCACGACGGCTGGTCCGGGGCCGATGCGCACCAGCACGATCTCGCCGGGCGCTCCGGGTGTGGTCCGCTCGCGGTGGACCACACCGGCCGGCATGAGCGCGAAGTCGCCGGAACCCACGAGGAGCTGCTCGCGCGCGGGACCGAACTCGAACTCCAGGCCGCCGGAGAGCACGTACATGTAGGTGTCGGTCTCCCCGTGGTGGTGCCAGCCGCTCCACTCGCCCAGCTGGGTCTGGACGTACCCGACCCAGCGGTCGTCGCCGGCGAACGCCTGGCGGCGGCAGATGCCGGGCGTCTGCTGCGCAGGGATTTCATCGAGCTGCGAGGCGGATCGGGCGACGGGCCGGCGGATGCCCGGCGGCAACGGCGAGTCAGGCATGCGACGCTCCTACTGCTGGTACAACAGCCTACGTCTCGCTAAACCGGGATGCCCGATGCTTCCGCGCCCTCGTCGCCTCCATCGAAACGTGGGAGGCTTTGAGACCGGGGCCGGATCAGGGGGCCCCCGTGAGCCTCGGCCGCCAGCGCCGGTAAGCGCCCCCGGACCTGGCGGAGGTCACAGACACCTCGCGAGGACGGAGCACGTCAGGGCCGTCGCAGGCCGCGCCGCAAGCCGGGATTGGGGTCGGATCGGAACAGGACGCGCAGGCAGATCGAAGGTCCGGCGCCAGGTTCGCCTCCCACCACGGTTTCCTCAGGTGCTGGCATACCACGCGAGCGGGTCTCTCGCTTTGCCTCGTGTGCCCCGGCGTCCGTCCGGGGGCGCCACCTCTTGCCCAACCTGCGATCTTGGGCGAGGCGCCCCGAGCGTCAAGACGTCGCGCGGGACGTGGTTGCGCCAACGATGAGCTGCGGTAGACGTCGCCAGGGGGCGACGCCGGCGACTACCAGTTCGAAATCGGGCACAACGACCGGACCCGGCAACGCTCATCGCTGTCGGATGTGGATGTCGCTCGAGCGACGGAGATCGGCCGTCGGCTGACGATCAAGCAGGCACTCGACCTTGCCAGGATCGCCGACACAGCTCCGGCCCAGACCTAGATGTGGTCACCACGGACGTTGTTGACAACGGCCGAGGATGAGGCATCCGCCCAGTGCGCGGTGCGGGCGGCGCTGATCGTAGAAGGCGACGAAGGCAGGCAGGGCATCTCGTTCCGACCAGGACGTCCCGCGAGCGGGGTAAGGGAGTCTCGCCTGCCCGAATCCGTCCGGGGGCGCCAGTGCTCCATGCGAGCCGCGTCGACGAACGGCCGCACCGGACCCGTGGACCGGTGCTGATCCATACGCCCGACCAGATCCTCCTGACAGCAGGGAGGGCGCGTCATCCGATCCCGACGGTACCTCACCTCACCCCCAAGATGAACGCTTGACCAAGCGGACCGGCGGCATCACGGTTGCTTCTCAGCGCGCCAGAGGAGAGAGTGTGGCGAACCCATCAAACGAGGAGATCGTCCGTCGTTACAACGAGGCGCGGGCCGCCCATGACTACGACTCGGCCGAAGCCTTGCGCGACCTCGACTGGTCGTGCGAGTGGCCCCAGTCGGGCGAGCTGGTTCGCGGCAGCGCGAACGACCGGGCGATCATGGAGAACTGGCCAGGCGGGCGGCCGAGCGACTTGACGGTCCGTGTCGTCGGAAGCGAGGACCAATGGATCGCGACACCAATGAACACGATCCACCGCGTCATCGGTAGCGGCGACTTCTGGTTCTTCGATGGGACGAGCGTCTACCCCGATGGCTCGACCTGGTTCCTCTCCGGGTTGATCCAGCTTCGAGGCGGCAAGGTGTATCGCGAGACGTGGTATTTCGCCCCGCCATACGATGCCCCCGCGTGGCGAGCCGCGTGGGTCGAGCGGATGGGGTAACGTCGCCTACTGGCCTCCCCAGGCTCCCTGGGGGCCATTCTCGCCGTCCATGATGACGAACTTGCCCGCCATGGGTGCGTCGGACGTCTGGAACATCGATCCACCCAGGCCCGGAACCGGGTTCACCCAGATCCAACAATCCGTCACCCGCTTCGGCGGGAGCAGGAAGGTCACCTTCGCGGTGACGCCGGCTGCCACGACGTTGGGGGTCACGGACCCGCACAGCCGGCCGATGCCGTTCTCGCCGTCCTCGGCCAGGAACAACGTCCCGGGTCCTGAGCTCGTATTGGTGACGGTGACGGTCCAGGACCGTGCGTTCGTCGGGACGGGACCGGCCGCTGGCGGGAACGGCGTCGGGACCGCTGTCGGGGTCGGGGTCGGTGTGGGTGTCGGGGTCGGGGCCGGCGTGGGGAGGGCGACCACCGCGGCTGGCGGCGACACGCCGGCAGGGACGTACAGCTCTGCCGAGGCCGTCACGACGCCGTCGATGGTGCCACCCGCGACGAGGACCGTTCCATCGAGCAGCAGCGTGGCTGAGGGTGCGTCGTGGAGCATGGCCCCGGCCTTCGTCCAGGACCCGGTGCTCGGGTCGTATAGCTCGGCGTCCCCATGACCCGCCAGCAGCACCCTGCCATCCGACAGGAGGGTGGCCGACCGATAGATCGCGTTCCGATCCAGCGGCTTCTCCCGAGTGGCGCTCCACGTTCCGGTAACCGGGTCGTACAGCTCGGCCCTGCCCAGGCCCGCCACGAGCACCGTGCCATCCTTCAGCAGGGTGGCCTCGGGGCCGTCCCCGTCATGTCCCGAATGGCGCTCGAGCAGATCCCCTGTCGCAGTCCACTTCCCCGTGTCGGGGTCGTAGAGCTGGGCCTTGACGTTCGGGAATTCGCCGCCCACCACGAGCACCCTGCCATCGGGCAGCAGCGTGGCCGCTTGATTCCATTGGGTGGTGACCATCTTTCCCGTAGCGGTCCAAGTCCCGCTGTCGGGGTCGTACAGCTCGGAGGGCTCCCCACCCGACACCAGCACCTTCCCGTCAGCCAGCAGGGTCGCGGGATGGTCTAGCGCTCCCACAGTAGCCAGCCTCCCCGCCGATGACCAGGTCCCGGTAGCCGGGTCGTACAGCTCGGCGCCGAAGCTTGGGTGGTTCGTGTCGCCGTCGGTGACGTCACCCACCAGCACCTTGCCGTCGCGCAGCAACGTGGCCGGGAAGACGTCGAGGGGATGGAGCATCGCCCCGGTGGATGACCAGGTCCCGCTGGCCGGGTCGTACAGCTCGGCGGAGGTCGCGGCGGCGGAGCCCTGGTTCCATCGGTCGCCCGCCACGAGCACGCGGCCATCGAGGAGCCGCACGGCGGTGCCGCCCTCGCGAGCGGTGTTCATCGTCCCGGTGGGGATCCAGACTCCTGTCGGACTCGTGACCGGGGAGACGGTCGAACCTCCCGATGGTGCCGCCGGTTCGCTCGGGCCGGGGGACGTCGCGTCCGGCGATGCCGTGGCGACGACAGCGAACGATGGGGCAGGCGCCGGCGGGACGACCGCCGGCCGCACCAGTCCCGAGCCCGCCGCCACCGCCCCACCGACGAGCAGCACGGCTGCGGCCGCGAGCAGCGTCATGCCGCGACCCCGGCCCAACCGTCGGGCCGGGAACGAGGTGGCCCAGGCGGGCCGCTGGCGCATGGTCCGGGCCCGATCCATGACCGTGGCGTGGAAACCTGCCGGCGCACTCGCGGGCGCCTCGGCCTGGAGCCACTGCTCCAGGTCCCGTTCGAACTGTGCATTCGGGTTCATCGGGCCACCTCCACGGCGCCCACGGCGGGTCGCTCATCGGCTTCGAGGGCCGCCCGCATCGCCTGCGTCGCCCTGCTGAGACGGGATTGCATCGTGCCGAGCGGGATCGCCAGCGCCTCGGCGGACTCGGCCAGCGAGAGGCCGAGGTAGTGGTGGAGGACGATCACGGCCCGCTGCTCTGGCGACAGGCGCCGGAAGCCCCGGTCGAGCTGGTCACGCACGGCCACGACGCGCTGGGCGTCGGGCGTCATCGGCTCCAGCGTCGAGTCGAGGGCGAGCTCGACCACTTCCCGCTGTCGGCCCCGTTTCGCGGCGCGGTAGCAGGCCCGGACGAGCAGGCGATGCAGCCAGGCGTCGAACCGGTCCGAGTCACGCAGACCGCGTAGATCGAGCCAGGCTTGGAGGAGCGCATCCTGCACGGCATCGGCGGCGCGCTCGTCATCGCGGAGGATGAGCCGTGCGGCCCCGAAGAGCCGATCGGTCGTGCCGGCCGTCAATGCCGAGAAGGCATCGAGATCTCCTGCCTGCGCCCGAACCACGAGGTCTCGCTGCATCGGTCAACCTTCGGCGCGGCGGTCGTCTGACCACTCTGTCCAGTCTGGGGCAGGAGCGAACCGGTTTGTTCCATCTTCGCGAGTCGCCAGGTGATCACGCGCGCGGTACGGCGCACAATGCGCGGATGGCAAAAGGTCGCGGGGATGGCGCAGCCTACCGCGTCATCGGGGTCTCTCGACCACGCGCCGACTCGCTCGCCAAGGTGACAGGCACCGCACGCTTCGCCGCAGACCAGACGGCGCCCGCTGGGCTCCTCCACGCGCGGATCGTGCCGTCCGTGTACGCGCACGCACAGATCCGATCCATCGACGCCTCCGCCGCCCTTGCGGTGCCCGGCGTCGTCGCGGTCCTGACCGCGAACGACTTCCGCGTCGCGGCTGGCGAGGGGCGGCGCGCCGTGCCGCTCGCACGGGACGTGGCCGTGTTCGCGGGCCAGCCGGTCGCCCTGGTCGTCGCACGCACAGAAGCGGCGGCGACGGATGGCGCCGATCTGGTCCTCGTCGATGCCCAGCCGCTCGAGCCGATCCTCGACGCGGAGGCCGTCGCCGATGCCGGCGGCGACCAAGTACTCGAGCGGTACCACGTCATTGACGGCGACGCCGCCGCCGCGCTCGCCACCGCAGACGTGGTGGTCCACGGCCGCTTCGCCGCCCCGTGGGTCCACCAGGGCTACATCGAGCCGCACGCCGCGACGGCGTGGATCGATGACGACGGCACCCTCGTGGTCGCATCGAGCACGCAGGGCCTGTTCGCCGCCCGCGACACGCTCGCGACGCTGTTCGACCTCCCGCCGAGCCGGGTCCGCGTCACGGCGCCGCCGATCGGCGGCGCGTTCGGCTCCAAGGAGGTGCTGATCGAGCCACTCGTGGCGGGCGCGGCGCTGTGTCTCCACCGGCCCGTCCGCCTGGTGCTGACCCGTCGCGAGGACATGGCGGCGACGAACCCCGCTCAGGCGGTGACGACCCGGCTGCGGATCGGCGCCGGACGCGACGGCCGGCTCGCCGGCCTCCAGGCCGACATGGTCTACGACGCGGGAGCGTTTCCCGACGCCTCGTGGGAGTGGTTCGCTGCGGGCCTGATCTCAGGCCCGTACCGATGGCCTGCGATCGACGTGCGCTCGGCGGGCGTCCGGACGAACAGATTCGGGTCCGGCAACTACCGTGCTCCCTCCGGGCCGCAGGGCCTGTTCGCCCTCGAGTCCCTGCTCGACGAGCTTGCGGCGACGCTCGGCGTCGATCCCATCGATCTTCGTCTGCGCAACCTCGTCGCCGAGGGCGACCCGATGATCGGCGGAGGACCGATGGCCCCGGATCGGTCTCGTCGAGTGCCTCGAGGCGGTCCGAGCCCATCCGCTGTGGGTGGGGCGCGACGCGCTCCCTGCAGGCGAGGGCGTCGGCGTGGCAGTCGGCGTGTGGCGCAATTCGATGCAGCCGGCGGCGGCGACGTGCCGGCTCGAGCCCGACGGCACGCTCACGGTCGTCACTGGCGTCGTCGACCTGGCCGGCAGCCTGACGATCCTCGGCGCCATCGCCGCGGAGGAGTTCGGCATCCCGTTCGAGGCGGTGCGCGTGGTGGTCCCGTCCACCGACAGCGCGCCGCCGACGCCCGCGACGAACGCGAGCGCGATCACCTATGCGGTCGGGCCTGCCGTCCGGGCGGCCGCCAAGGATGCCCGGGATCGACTGCTTGCGATCGCCGCGGAGGACCTGGAGATCGACCCGCGCGACCTGGAGCTCGTCGATGGGGTGATCCGGCCCAGCGATGGCTCGTCGTCGGGGATCGTCGTCGCGGATCTGGCGCACGAGCTGGCCACGACCTGGGCGTCGCCGCATCCGCCGGTCGAGGGCCACGGCGCCACCGCTCACACCGAGCAAGCCCCCACCGCCACGGCGCACCTCGTCCATGTGCGCGTGGACTCGGAGACCGGCATGGTCACGCTGCTGGACTATGTTGCGGTGCAAGACGTCGGCCGGGCGCTCAACCCGGCGCTTGTCGAGGGCCAGATGGTCGGCGGCGTCGTCCAGGGCATCGGCCGGGCGTTGGTCGAGGCGCTTGTGCACGACGACGCCGGTCAGCTGCTCACCGGGACGCTGATGGACTACGCGCTGCCTCGGGCGTCGATGCTCCCGCCGATCGAGACCCATTGGCTGGAGATCCCGGCGCCGGAGGGCCCGTTCGGCGCGCGCGGCATGGCCGAGGCTCCGGTCCTCCCAGCCCCGGCGGCCATCGCCAATGCGATCGCGGCGGCCACGGGCGTGCGCCTCCGCGAGCTCCCGATGACCTCGGGGCGGGTGTGGGCGGCGCTCCAGGGCGACCCAGTCGACGAGCGTCGACCGGATCACGAACCCCAGTGGCGGCGCCGCTGGATGGCGTAGAGGACCACGTACACCGCCACGGTCAACGCCCCGCCGGCAAGCATCAACAGTCCGCGCGCGTCCGCCGGAGCCACCGCCCAAACGGCGCCAAGGACGATCGCGACGGCGACGGTCCCACCGAGGATCAGGATCCACAGTGGGCTGGATCGGCGACGCATCAATGTCCTCCAGTGGTCGGGAGATGTTCGTCGCCTGGCGGTCAGCGAGCGGCGCGGATGATGCCCGCGATGCCGCGGAAGACAAGCCACGCGGCCAGGCCGCCCACGAATACGAAGAGCGGGCTGGGCGTGACCGGCGAGAGGGGCTTGAACTCGGCCCCGCTCGTGCGGATCTCGAGATATCCGACGGGCGTGACGCCGACCGCGCCGCCGGCACCCGACCCGCTCGATGTCGGGGCGCCCTTGTCCGCCGACGTCTTCGGATCCGGACCCATGCCCGAGCCGGCGCCGAAGCCCCAGCGCACGCGCGCCACGGGCACCACCGTCACGTCGCCGTTCGTGACCGGCTGACCGAATGCCGCCTGGACACCGGCCTTCGCGCCGATCTTCTCGACGATGCGCGCGATCGCCTCGTCAAGCGGCCCGGAGCCGACCGCGTTCGTGGCTTCCGCCTTGGCCTTCTCGAAGCCGTTGCCGCCCTCTTCCGACAGGCTGGGGATGTTCTTGATCGTCTCGCTGACCATGGTCGTGTCGCTCCTTCGAGTCTGTGCTCAGCAGCCGCGACCATGGTCCTGCTGCCCAGGGCTTCAGCGCCAGTGCCGGAGGGCACACGGCGTGGGATCGGCCGACGATGGAGACCGGCCCTCAGCGATACTGGAAGGCGATGAAGGTGTACTTCGCCGCGCCGCTCTTCTCGGCCGCGGAGCGGGCCTGGAATGACGAGCTCGCGGCAGCCCTTCGCGACGGGGGACACGAGGTCTTCCTGCCCCAGGAGCAGGAACCCGGCATGGACGCCGCAGGGATCTTCGCCACGGATGTCCACGGGATCGATCGGGCGGACGCCCTCGTCGCGATCATGGATGGCTCGGATCCCGATTCGGGGACTGCCTGGGAGTGCGGTTACGCCTATGGCAAGAAGCCGATCGTGCTCATCCGGACCGACATCCGGAGCCAGGCAAGCGGCGGCGCTTCCTACAACGCGATGCTGAGCCAGTCCGCCACGATCCGCGTGGCGTCGTCGTTCACGCCCATGGCCCGGATCGTCGCGGAGGTCCTCGATGCCCTCCGGCGCCTGGAGGACCCGTCCGGGGGCGCGACGGTGCGTCCACGGGTGACGTCTTGACGCTTTGTCGAACAGCCGTGCCTACCTGCTCGAACAGAGCAGGTCCTCCGCGAGGCCGACCAGGTCGGGATCGCCGGCGCTGCGCAGGTTGAAGGCGACGACGACGCCGTCCTTGCCGTCGGTGGACGCGGCGGCGATGGATGCGGTGCCGTTCACCCCGCCCTGATGGCCGTAGAGGGTGCCGCAGGCGAACGGATAGCCGCCGATCCCCAGCCCGTATGAGCCCTGGCCCAGGGTCAGCATCGCCTTGGTCAGCCCGGCGGGCACGTACCTGCCTCCGACGATCGCCTGCATGGCGGTGAGCAGGTCATCGGGGGTGGAGATGATCCCGCCGTTCCCGCCGTTGCCGAACCAGCCCAGGTCGTCGGTCATGTCCACGAGCGATCCGTCGGCGGTGGACGTCCCGTAGCCGCGGAACTCGGGGGACGCCGTGTCCGGCGGTGCGATCGACACCCGCTGGAGCCCGAGCGGCTCGACGAGCCTGGCCTGCAGGAGGTCGGCGAGCGACGTCCCGGTGCGTCGCTCGAGGAGCATCGCCGCGACCTGGTAGTTGATGTTGCTGTACGCGTACTGCGTCCCCGGCGCGAACAGGCGATCGTGGGTTTCCGAGAGCGCGATCAGCACGCGGTCCGACGCGATGGACCGCTTTCCGGCGAGCACCTGTCGCAGGGTCGCGTCCGCCTCGTCGCGGAGCGCCGGGTCGTCCAGCTTCGCGATGTCGGCTTCGATCTCCGCCTGCGTCGCGACGCCGTTGCTCTCGTCGAAGATGCCGCTCGTGTGGTCGAGAAGCTGGCGGACCGTGACGGGCGGCTCGGGCCGCAGGACGCCGGGCAGGAGATCTCCGACCACGTCGTCGAGGCCGATCTCCCCTCGCGCGACGGCGTCCAGGACCAGCGCCGCCACGATGGGCTTCGTGATGCTGGCGATGCGGAAGCGGGTCGTCTCGGAGATGGGCGTCCCTGCGGTGTCGGCGGCGCCTGAGCCAAGGAAGGTCCGCTCGTTGCCGTGCCGGATCACCGCGAGCGCGCCCGGCGCCCCGTATGTCTGGCGCGCCGTGTCGAGGATGGTCTGCGCGGTGGCCGGCGAGCCGACTGGGGACGGGGCGGGCGCCATCGAGACGGTCGCTGCCGGCGCTGCGGGACTCGCCACTGGCGAGGACCCTGAGGGGCTGGTGCCGCCGCATGCGCTGAGGGCCAGGGCGGTGATCGCGAGCGCAGCGACCAGGACGACGGCGATCGGGCAATGTCCACCCGATCGGCCACTCGTGGCCGGCCCGCGTGGTGGCGTCGTCACATCCCGGACCGGACCAGCCGCCAGACCACCTTGGGCGCCGGGCGCTGCCCATAAAGCAGGACACCCACGGCGTAGATCCTTGCGGCGACCCACAGCGCCGCCACGATCGCTGCGACGAGGAGCGCGATCGAGAGGACGATCTCCCACGGTTCCACGCCCCCGACCATGATGCGGCTCAGCATCATGAACGGGCTCATGAACGGCACCTGCGACAGGGCCGGCATCCAGGCGGAGCGGATGTCGAGCAGGCCGATCCCCGCGTAGACGCCGACGAAATAGCCGGCCGTGCAGATGAGGGTCAGCGGCATGACCACCGTGTTGACGTCCTCCTGCCGGCTGACGAGTGAGCCGGCGGCCGCGAACAGCACGGCATAGAGCACGAAGCCGAGCACGCCATAGACGAAGAGCATCGCGAGCATCCCGAACGTGAGGCCCGCCGGGAGCGAGAGGCTCGCGGAACCCGCGCCCAGGGCGGCCGACGCGACCGATGCCTGCGCCGCGAGCGCGATCGAGCCCGCCACCAGCACCGCGGCGTACTGCAGGAGCGCCACGGCACTCACCCCGAGCACCTTGCCGGACAGCAGCTGGAACGGTGTCGCCGCGTTGAGGATGACCTCCATCACCCTCGAGGATTTCTCCTCGACGACGCTGCTCGCGACCCAGTTCCCGTACATGATGATCATCATGTAGACGAGGATGGTCATCCCGAATCCGAGCAGGCCGTTGGCGGTCTCGTCCGACAGGCTGCGCGGCGCTTCCGCCCTGGTCGGATCCGGCCACATCACTTCGTACGGCGCGGGCTGGAAGACACCGGCCTGGCTGGCCGGCGCCACGCCGAGGCGAGCCAGACGGTCGCTGATCGCGATCGTCGTGGACGCCTGGCGGATCAGCGCCGGGGCCCGTCCGGTCGCGCCCTCGTTCGTGTAGAGGGTGAACGCGAGATCGCCGCCAACGCCACGCTCGATGGCCAGGACCGCCGCGTAGTCGCCGCGCGTCACGGCGGCCCGGGCAGCGGCGAGGTCGGGAACGGCAGTGACCGTGAAATCGGGTTCCGCATCCGCCGGCGGGGTATCGGCCGTCGATCGGGCGTTGAGGAGCACCGAGATCGACGAGGCGGGGTCGATGCCGAGGTCGCGCGCACCGGTCCAGACGGCGATGCGCTGCGCGTCCGTCCGGTCGACGTAGCGGATGATCACCGGCGCGAGGGCGATCGCCACCACGCCGACGACCAGCAGGGCCGTGGAGACGACGAACGTTCGCGACATCGCCCTCGTCAGGAACTCGCGCCGGGTCACGGCGTAGACATTCGAGACCGTGCTCATCGGTCGCCTCCCGTGGCACCTGCCGCCGCCAGGGTGCGCTCCTCCTTGTCGAGGGCGCCGACGCGCTCGACGAAGACCTCCTCGAGCGACGGATCGGCGACCTCGAAGCGCAAGACGTCGCCGCCATGCTGGAACGCCGCCTGCAGGACGACCTGCGGGTCGGTGCCCTCGTCGACCCGGAGCTCCGTGTAGTCCTCGCCCGGCCGGGTGACCGTCACGTGCGGCAGCGACATGAGCCAGCTCGCGTCGCCGTCGGTCGAGGTGGCGACCCGGACGACCTGGTGACCGGTCGCGTGCTTGACGTCCCGGGTGGGACCGGACACGACGATCCGCCCGTGGTCGATGATCGCCACCGACTCGCAAAGTTCCTCGGCCATGTCCAGTTGGTGCGTGCTGAACATGATCGTCTTGCCCCGGTCGCGCATCTCGAGGAAGGCGTCCTTGAGCATGGCCACATTGACCGGATCCAGGCCGCTGAACGGCTCGTCCATGAGGAGCACGTCCGGGTCGTGCAGGATCGTGGCGATGAACTGCACCTTCTGCTGGTTGCCCTTCGAGAGCGTGTCCGCCCGCCGGTCGGCGTACTCGCCGATCCTGAAGCGCGCCAGCCAGTCGAGCGCCTGGCGGCGGGCCACGTCGCGCCGGATGCCATAGAGCGACGAGAAGAACACGAGCTGCTCGAGGACGGGCATCCGTGGATAGAGGCCCCGTTCCTCGGGCAGGTATCCCCACGTGCGACGCGGCCAGGTGTGGGCTTCGCGACCCTTCCAGGTGACCGTGCCCTCGTCGGCGCGGAGGAACCCCAGGACGACGCGCATCGTGGTCGTCTTGCCGGCGCCGTTGGCCCCGAGGAACCCGAAGACCTGACCCGGCGTGACGGTCAATGTCACGTCGTCGAGGGCCTGTACGTCGCCGAACCGCTTCCGGAGACCGTGGATCTCGAGCGTCATCGTCTCCCCTAGCCGCCGCGCGAGGCGGCGCTTACTCCCGGAACACAACGGTCCAGTCTCGGATGGCAGGAACGGGCCGGGCATCGGCCATTCGGCCCGTTTCGCGTAGTCCCTTGGGCCGGATCGGGGGCGAGAGGCCCGACGGCGCCTACGTCAAGGGTCGCGGGACCAGCCCGGCCGGCCGCGGACCGGCCTCGCTGGCCTTGACGCCCTTGACCAGAAGCCACAGCGCCAGTCCGACCTCGGCGGCGAAGCTCACCGCCAGCCCGGGGTAGATGATCGCGTGGTAGTCCGGGAAGAGCAGGGCCTGCAGGAACCAGACCATGACGCCGATGCCGTCCAGCACAAGGAGGACGCCGAGGAACCGTGGGAGGAAGCCGGACCGGTAGACGAGGTACCCCAGCGGGAAGAGCCACGTTCCGAAGAACAGCTGGGCGGTGACCCAGCCCAGCTTGTAGGCGTCGAGCGAGAGGTACGCGAGTCCCTCAACCTGTGGCGCCGAGAACGCCTGCACGCTGGTCGTCCCGGTCCCGAGCAGCAGCGCGGACACCAGTCCCAGCATGGCCGCGCCCTGGATGGCGACCCCGACGGCATTCAGCAGGAGGAAGAGCAGCGCCAGGGTGTGGTGGACCGGTCGCAGCAGGACGTAGAGGCCCCAGGCAACCATGACGAACAGGAACCCCGTGACCAGGGCGACGACCAGGCCCAGCCGGAACGACCCAGGTTCCGTGAGGATCGACTGGTACATCTGCTCGGTACTCCCCAGCCCGATATGGCCGAGGGCGTCCGCCAGCACTGCCGCGAGGATGTAGGTGACATAGAGGCCCCCGGTGATCCGGGCGACCCGGTCCGGGGCCAGCTGGTCGATCGTGGTGCCAGACATGACGTCCTCCTCCGCGTGATCCGAGGATGGCGTCCGAACGTCGACCTGACGAGTGCCGAAGGACCCGAGGACGTCAGGTGGTGGCGTCCCCTGCTGGGTGGACCGCCACGAGCTTCGTGCGAGTCGACGCCCAGGCCTTGAGCTCGCGCAGCCGCTCCTCGGACGGCGAGGCCGGCTCGGCCGCGTACGTCAGCAGTGTCAGACCCTGGTCCGCCGGCAGCTCCAGCACCTCGTACGTGAGGGTGAGGTCGCCGACGAGGGGATGGTGCAGGCGCTTGATGCCGCTGCGGTGGTTCTTCACGTCGTGGGCGGCCCAGCGGACCCGGAACTCGTCGCTGCGGGTCGACAGCTCGCCGACGAGGTCGGAGATCGCCCGGTCGTAGGGGTTGCGCCCCGCCTCGGCGCGCAGGATCGCCACGGTGTCGGCTGCGGCACGCTCCCAGTCCGCCCAGAACGCGTGCGACCTCGGATCGAAGAATGTGAACCGGGCCGTGTTGGGGCCGCGCGGGTCGCGATACAACTCGGAGTAGAGCGCGCGCCCCAGGTCGTTCGCATACAGGATGTCCAGGCGCGCGTTCCGCACGACGGCCGGCATGTCGACCATGGCATCGACGATCCGCGCGATGGTCGGCCGCACCTTCTGCGCCGCAGCGGCCCGCCGCGGCGCCAGTTCGGCGTTGGCCGTGCGGGCAAGGTCGATGAGGTGGTCGTGCTCCGCCTCGTCGAGCTGGAGAGCGGTGCTCACGGCGTCGAGCACGCCCTCGGAGACGCCGCGCGCATTCCCGCGCTCGAGTCGCGTGTAGTACTCGACGCTGATCCCGGCGAGGAGCGCGACCTCCTCGCGCCGGAGCCCGGCCACGCGGCGTTGGAGGCCGTACCTGGGCAGGCCGGCCCGCTCCGGGGTGAGGCGCGCTCGGCGCGTGGTGAGGAATTCGCGGATGTCGTCGGCGTTGCTCATGTCAGCGCTACGGTAGGCCCGGTAGCCGCGACGTGGGAGGCACTGCGGGTACCCCTAACACCCGTGCCTTCCTCGGTCGGGCGCCGCCGGCTTCCATGAGGCCATGACGAACCCCACCACTCCCGGCAACGGCGAGTCGATCGGCGCGACTCGGGTCCCCGTGAAGATCGTCGAACATCCCGCCTTCCGCGGCCACCGGCGGCCGTCCTGGGTCGGCGCCGAGCCGCGCATCATCCTGATCACGCGGCCCGTGCGCGCCGCAGCGACGAGCGACCCGGTGTCTTCGGTCGCGTGCGCGCAGCCCGCGACCCCCCTGATGATCGGAGCGGTGTGACCATGCGCCAGCGAACCCTCGGAACCGACGGTCTCACGGTCTCCGCGCTCGGCCTCGGCTGCATGGGGATGAACTTCTCCTATGCGCCGTTCCCGGAGCGCAGCGAGATGATCTCGCTCATCCGCTCGGCGGTCGAGCGCGGCGTGACCTTCTTCGACACGGCCGAGGTCTACGGGCCGTTCATCAACGAGGAGCTGGTCGGCGAGGCCCTCGAGCCGTTCCGCGGCCAGGTCGTCATCGCCACGAAGTTCGGGTTCCGGCCAGAGCACCCCGGCGAATCGCGCTGGACCGCCCTCGACAGCCGGCCCGAGCACATCCGCGAGGCCGCCGAGGGCTCGCTCCGACGGCTCCGGGTGGACGCCCTCGACCTGTTCTACCAGCACCGGGTCGACCCGGACGTCCCGATCGAGGATGTCGCCGGGGCCGTGAAGGACCTCATCGCGGAAGGCAAAGTCCGCCACTTCGGCCTGTCCGAGGCCGGCGTCGGCACGATCCGCCGCGCGCATGCCGTCCAGCCGGTGACCGCTGTCCAGAGCGAATACTCACTGTGGTGGCGGCGCCCCGAGGAGGAGCTGCTGCCGACGCTGGCGGAGCTGGGCATCGGGTTCGTCCCGTTCAGCCCGCTCGGCAAGGGCTTCCTGACCGGCGCGATCGACGAGCACACGACCTTCGACAGCTCCGACTTCCGCATGATCGTGCCGCGGTTCACCCCCGAGGCACGCAAGGCCAACGTCGCGCTCGTGGATCTCCTGCGCGGGATCGCCGGGCGGCACGGCGCCACCCCTGCACAGATCGCCCTGGCTTGGCTGCTCGCCAGGGAGCCGTGGATCGTGCCGATCCCGGGCACGACCAAGCTCGGACGACTCGACGAGAACGTCGGTGCGGCCTCCATCGAGCTGACGCCCGACGACCTCCGCGACATCGAGGCGGCCGCCGCGAGCATCACGATCGAGGGGGCGCGGTACCCCGCGGCCCTCGAAGCGAAGACCGGTCTGTGAGCGGCGGCTTCCCGGTGACCGCCTGGGCCCCGGACGAGCTGGCCACCATCGACCGCTGCGACTCGTGCCGCGCTGACCGCGGCGGGTATGCTGGCCGAGGCGGCGCACATCCTGGAGGTGGCGGTGTTCGGGTTCCTCCGGAAGAAGAAGGCGGATGACGAGCCGGTCGACATGGAGGCTCGTTCGCCCGAGACGGGTCTCAAGTACAAGGACATCGCGCTGCTCGGCCAGATGATGCAGAACGGCGCCGACCTGACCAAGCCGCGCCACGTCCTGTACTACCTCTACTTCGACCGCGAGGATGCCGCGCGCTCCGCTGCGGACCAGGCGACGTCCGCCGGGTTCGAATGCACGGTCGGCGAGCCACTGCCCGCGTATCCGGGCCAGTGGCGCCTGCGCTGTGAGCGCCACGATGCTGTGCTGGACATCGGCTTCGTCCGCGCTTCCGACGACCTGTTCGAGGGCATCGCCAGCCGGCTTGGCGGCGAGTTCGATGGCTGGGAAGCGTCGATCTAGCCCGCAGACGTCGGAGCTCGTCGGCAACATCGCCGGCCTCCGTCGCGTCACAGCACCGCCTACCCCCTGACCGACCGCTGTCGAAGGTGGGATTGACCCGGAACGCCGGCGGTGCATCATGCGTACCTCCATGACCACGACCATCGACGACGCGCTTCCCGTGGCGACCGAGACCCCGGTCGCCGAGGCTCCGGCTGGGACGGCCGCGGCCGGTCACGCGCCGCGCATCTGGCTCCGCATGCTCACCGGGTTCGTGTTCGGGCTCGCGCTGTGCGTCGCCCTGGCCGGCGCGGGCCTGTTCGCCGCGGATGCGAGCTACGAGGGCCGCGTCCTTCCCGGTGTCCGGGTGGGTGGCACCGACCTGTCGGGCATGGACCGGGCGCAGGCGACGGCGGCACTCAAGGCGGCCTTCGCGGGCTATGGCGCCGGACGCCTCGTCGTCAGGACGAGTGCGGGCGATGTCACGATCCCGTACGCCGAGTTCTCGCGACGCGCGAGCGTCGACGAGATGGTCGATGCGGCGATGGCGACCGGGCGCGCCGGGACACCCCTGGAGCGGGCGGTCGGTGAGGTCCGCATGGCGGCCACGGGACTGACGCTGGAGCCGTGGCTGTCGCTGGACCCCGCGGCGCTCACCGCGAAGATCGACGCGGGACTCGCTCGGCTGACACGGCCGGCGCTTGACAGCCATGTGGTCATGGGTCCCAAGACGATCACGGTGACGCCAAGCCAGACCGGCCGGTCCTTCGATGGCACGACCGCCGCCGCGACGGCCGTGGCCGCACTCGGCCGGACCGACGCACCGGACGAGCTCGTGGTGGAGGCGGATGGCGTCACGATCCAGCCGGCGCACGGCCTGGTCGACACGCTCGCGGCGAAGTACGCCGCGGAGCGGATGGCCCGTGGGATCGTGGTGACGCATGGCAGTGACAGATGGGCCATCAAGGCCGCCGTCGTCCGGAGCTGGATCCAGTTCGGAACGCAGGCCGACGGCTCGCCCTGGCCGGTGGTCGACCGGACC
Organism: uncultured Chloroflexia bacterium; assembly: GCA_963813335.1. Lineage (GTDB taxonomy): Bacteria > Chloroflexota > Limnocylindria > Limnocylindrales > CSP1-4 > SPCO01. The sequence continues at coordinate 861,019 of CAWEYL010000001.1, read as the reverse complement.
GCGATCGCCAAGGCCCTGACGAACGTCGCCAAGGCCGTGAAGATCCCGGCGGTCTCCGCTTCCTACCTGAAGGCGCGCAACGGCAAGATCGTCGGGGTCACGCCCGACAAGCCCGGTCGCAAGCTCGACCCGGTGGCGACCTCGGCCGCCATCATGCAGGTGCTCGACGGCCGGGCGGGCGGGGCCAAGGTGCCGAGCGTCAAGGTCAAGCTCGCGGCCGTGGCCCCGAAGCTGACGACCGAGCAGGCGGCGAAGACGGCGCCGGTCATGCAGATCCTGGGCACGTGGAAGACCTGGTTCCCGGTCAACGACCACAACTTCTTCGGAGCCAACATCTGGATCCCGGCCAGGATCATCGATGGGACCGTCCTCCGGCCCGGCCAGAAGTTCGAGTGGTGGAGCGCGGTCGGGCCGGTCACGCCGTCGCGCGGCTTCGGCCCGGGTGGGTTCATCGCCGGGGACCACACGGAACCGACGGGCGCCCTCGGCGGTGGCATGTGCTCGAGCTCGACGACGCTGTTCAACGCGGCGCTGCGGGCCGGGCTGCAGATGGGCGCGCGCTCGAATCACAAGTACTACATCTATCGCTACCCGCTCGGCCTCGATGCGACCGTGTCGAAGACCCGCGGTGGCGGCACCCAGACGATGTCGTTCACGAACGACATGAAGAACCCGATCGTGATCCGCTCGTACCGGTACACGGCCGGCGGGCGGGGCTGGGTGCGCTACGAGATCTGGGGGATCCCGGACGGACGCACGGTCGGCCTGAGCAGCCCCTCGGTGTCCAACGTCCGGCAGGCGACGACCTCGATCGACTACGTCTCGACGCTGCGGCCGGGCGTGCGTCTGCAGACCGAGTTCCCGGCGAACGGGATGGATGTCTCGGTCTCGCGCGTCGTCCGCAAGGGCGGCAAGGTCATCCACTCGGACACGTATCGAACGCACTACGTCCTCTGGAATGGCGTCATCCAGGTGGGCCGCTAGCGCTTGCGACGGCCCGATAGGATGGGCCGATGTACGGCAAACGCGCGACGCCACCAGTCGAAGCGGACGCCTGGCTGGCGGCCCTCGACGACGTCCGCCGCCCACAGCTCGAGGAGCTGGATGCCCGGATCCGGGCGATCGCCCCGGATGCCCGGCGGTACGTCGACCACGGGTTCCTGAGCTACGGGCGCTATGGCTACCGGTATGCGTCGGGCCGGACCGGCGAGTGGATGTGCGTCGCGCTTGCCTCGAACAAGGCGTACATCTCGCTCTATGCGGGCCCGATGGGCGTCGAGGCGTATGCGGACCGGTTGCCGAAAGCCAGCCTCGGCCGCGGCTGCATCCGCTTCAAGCGCAACGCGGACGTCGACATGGCCGTGATCGATGACGTCATCCGGGCGTCGATGGCCTTCGACGGGCAGCGGTTCGAGCCCGGGGCCTGACCGCGCGGGACCGCCGCACGTCAGGCCTGGGCGGACCGACCCTCGGCGGCGACGCGCTCGAACCCCTTCTCGCGCGCCTCGAGCTCCGCGGCTGACTCGCGCTCGACGAGCACGAACTCGTCGCGGGCGTCGCCGAGCGCCCGGATCAGCTCGTCAAGCTTGAGCTGGGTCGCCTTCGCCTCGCGGTTCGCGCTGTTCTGGATCACGAACACCATCCAGAACGTGACCACCGTCGTCGTGGTGTTGATGAACAGCTGCCACGTGTCCGAGAACTGGAAGAGCGGTCCGGTGGCTGCCCACACGACCACCAGCAGGACCGAGCCGACGAGCGCGGGCATCGAGCCGAGCGCGCGGGTGGCCGCATCTGCTGCGCGTTCGAAGCGTGGAGGCACCGGCCGGGTGGTCGACATGGGGTCACCTCGGTGGGACGTGCGGTGGCACATGCCCCGGCCGGCGTCGGACGGATCGGCCGGGGCACGCGGGGACCCGCCGTCGCCGGCCGGGTCAGGTCGGTACGCTGCTGACCACGAGGGTCGCGGGGCGTCGCCGCCCGGAGCGTAGGCGCGCGTCCATCACGGCGGCGAGAACCCTGCGCGGTCGTCGGGCTTGCAGCCTCGTTACGGACGGGCCGACGGACCGTCGGCCGCCCCGCTGCGATCGACGACGCCCTCCGCCTCGCGAGCCTCGTGCGCGAGCGGCGGCGGTGGCACGGGCTGATCGCTGGCCCGGTTGGCAAGCTTGGTGGCGAGGAAGCCGGTGATCGTGCTGAACAGGCCGATTCCGACGATCAGGGTGACCGCGCCGACGAAGCGGCCGCCGACGGTCACGGGGTAGCGGTCGCCGTAGCCCACCGTCGTGACCGACACGAGCGCCCACCACAGCGCGTCGCCGCCGGTCTTGATGTTGGCGGCCGGGTCGCCGCGCTCCGCGATCAGCATGAAGATCGCCGCGAATTCGAGCACGATGATGGTGATCAGGAAGACCGCGAGGATCGCGCTGCCGGCCCGATCGCGCAGCAGGGTGCGCAGGATCGCGGGTCCGCCGACGAACTGCATGCTCCGGACGACCCGGAAGATCCTGACGGTCCGGAGCAGGCGGAAGCCCGGGAACGGGAAGCTCCCGAGGAGGTCGAGCCAGCCCCATTTCATGTACGCCCGACGGTCCGGGGCCGAGATCAGCCGGTAGGCGAAATCGCCAAGAAAGACGATGCAGGACAGGGCGTCGACGATCTCGACGATCGAGACGATCTGCGGATCGTTCGCCAGGAGCGCGATGAAGATGTTGAAGATCGAAAAGACGGAGAGCCCGAGGATGAAGAGCTCGTAACCCGGATGCCGGATCAGCTCCTTCCGGTCGGCGATGTCGTCCACGGCCTGAATGCTAACGGCCGCTATCCTGCCCCGATGACGCGGACGCGCATCCCCGACGAGATCCTCTCCGCCGCCCATGCCCGATCGCAGGCCCGCGCCGACCGCGATTGGGCGCGCGCCGACGCGCTCCGTGCGGAGATCGAGGCCGCCGGCTGGAAGGTCGTGGACCGCGGGACCGACTTCGCGCTGTCGCCGATCGCGGCCCCCGACGTCGACGAGGGGGCGCGGATCCGCTACGGGTCGAGCCGCTCGGTCCCGTCGCGGCTGGACGAGCCGTCGGTCGGCGAGGCAACCGTCGTGCTGGTCGCCACGGACTGGCCGGCGGACCTGGACCGCGCCCTCGCCGCGTGGCGCGCGCAGGCTCCGGCCGGCACGAGCCTCGTCGTGGTCGCCGATGCGCCGTCGGAGGAGCAGGCGGCGCGGCTGGCGGCCCTCGAAGGCGAGCCCGCCGATCCGGACCGGCCGCTCGAGGTCACCTGGACGGGGACGCGGCTCGGCCACGGCGAGGCGCTCGATATCGGGCTCCGTCGCGCGACCGGCGCCGTGGTCATCGTCGCGGACACCAGTGTCGAACCGACCGGCGACCTCGTCACCCCGCTGCGTCGAGCCCTGGAGGACCCGACGATCGCGGTCGCCGGCGCCTTCGGGATCGTCTCCGACGACCTGCGGAAGTTCCGCGACGCGCCGCTCGGCGACGTCGACGCGATCGAGGGCTACGTCCAGGCGTTCCGCCGCGACGACTACCGCGATCGCGGCCCGTTCGACCCCAAGTTCCGCTTCTACCGCAACCTGGACATCTGGTGGAGCCTGGTGCTCCGCGACGAAGGGGCAGGGGAGACGCCGCGCCGAGCGGTCGCGCTCGAGGGCCTCCCGCTGGCCCGCCACGAGCATCGCGGCTGGACGAGCCTCCCCGACGACGAGCGCGATCGGCAGAGCAAGCGCAACTTCTACCGGATCATCGACCGGTTCGGCCCGCGGCGGGACCTGCTCGTCAGCTCCCGCTAGACCTCGGCCTCCCGGCCCTGCGCCGGACGGTCGAGCCGTCGGCCGCATCCACGACCTCCCAGCCCGCCGCCTCGATCTCGGCGCGCAGCGCGTCGGCCCGGGCGAAGTCCCGCGCCGCACGAGCCGCCGCCCGCTCGTCGGCCAGCGCCTGGACGTCGTCGGGGACCGCGTCCGCGCCCGAGGGCTCGTCCCAGACGCGGTCGAGGTCGAGTCCGAGGACCCGGTCGGCATCGAGCACGAGGTAGCGGCGCTCATCGGCCGGGAGGTCCGACCGCAGCGCCTCGCGGACCGTGACCAGGGCCGTCGGCAGGTCAAGGTCGTCATCGATGGCGTCGACGAAGCGCTGGTGCAGCGTCCGCCCGGCATCCGAGAGCGGGACATCGGGTGCGGTGGCGCGATCGACCCGGTCCAGGGTGCCGTCCGCACTGCCATGGCCCAACGGACCGGGCGCGATGCCGACCGGGCGGTCGCCGGCAGCACCCGGTCGGAGCGGGGCGGGCGCCCGCCACACGCCGTCGGCCGGCGGCGGACCGAGCGACCGCAGCCGCGACCGCAGCGAAGCAAGCGCCGACGCGGCGCCGTCGATGGACTCGTCCGAGTAGTCGAGCTTGTGCGCGTAGCGCGAGGTCAGCACGAGATAGCGGAACGCCAGCGGGTCGATGCCGCGCTCGGCAAGCTCGGTGACGCGCTGGAAGTTGCCGGCCGACTTGGCCATCTTCTTGCCGGACATCAGCAGGAACTCGCCGTGGACCCAGTGGTTGGCCGGGACCCCGCCCACGAACGGCGCCGACTGGGCGATCTCGTCCTCGTGGTGCGGGAAGACGTTGTCGATCCCGCCGGTGTGGATGTCGAACCGGTCGCCCAGATAGCGCATCGCCATCGCCGAGCACTCGAGGTGCCAGCCCGGGTAGCCCTCGCCCCAGCGTGGGGTGGCCCACTTGAGCAGGCGGCCCTCGCCGGCCGCCTTCCACAGCGCGAAGTCGGCCGAGTCGCGCTTGTCCGGCTCGATCTCGCCGCGGTGGCCGGCGCGCAGCTCGTCGAGGGTGTTGCCCGAGAGCCGGCCGTAGTCGGGGAACGACGCGACCGAGTAGTAGAGGTTGCCCTCGGCGCTCGCGTAGGCGTGGCCCGCGTCCTCGAGGCGTTCGGCGAGCGCCACCATCTCGGGGATGTGCTCCGTCGCCCGCGGGAAGACGTTGGCGGGCAGGATGTTGACCAGGGCCTCGTCGGCGTGGAACGCGGCCTCGTATGCCGCCGCGATCTCGGCCGGCGTCTTGTGCTCGAGGCCGGCCTGGACGAGCATCCGGTCCTCGCCGCGGTCGAAGCGCTCGTCGCGCAGGTGCCCCACGTCCGTGATGTTCTTGACGTGGAAGACCTCGATCCCGTGGTACAGCAGCGTCCGCCGGATCAGGTCGGCCAGCAGGTAGCTGCGCAGGTTCCCCACGTGCGCGTAGCGGTAGACCGTCGGCCCGCAGGTGTACATGCGGACGCGGCCCGGTTCGAGCGGCTCGACGGGGCGGATGGATCGGGAGAGGGTGTCGCGCAGGCTGAGGGGCACGGGGCTGACTCGCTTGGGAGGGACCGGCGGCCATCGTACCGCGAGGGCGCCCGGCCGCCCGGAAGGGCTCTCGGCGACCCGCCCGTATACTCCCGCCGATGCGCCGCCGGTCCCGTTTCCTCTCGCCGCTCGTCGCACTCGCCGTCACGGTAGCCGTGCTCGTCGGGTCGTCCGCCGCGGCCGTCGGGGCCGATCGGCCGGCCAGGATCCTCGTCGGCGAGCCCGCGACCCTCGACCCGGCCGCCCAGGGCGACGCTGACAGCGCCGCCGTCACGGCGCAGCTCTTCGAGACGCTGACCACGTTCGACGGCAACCTCCAGCTCCAGCCGGCGCTCGCCGATTCGTGGCAGATCGCGGATGACGGGAAGCAGATCGTGTTCCACATCCGCCCGAACCTCTCGTTCTCGGACGGCACCCCCCTCCGCGCGAGCGACGTGGTCCGTAGCTGGCTGCGCCTGATCGACCCGGCGCATCCGTCGCCGCTCGCGTCCCTCGCGCTGGTCATCGATGGCGCCCAGGCCTACATGACCCGCGCCGTCGCCGATCCCGCGTCCGTGGCCCTGCACGCCGACGACGCCAGCGGCAACGTGACGGTCGGACTGGTCCGACCCGCCGCCGACTTCGTCGATGTCGTCTCGAGTCCGTCGTTCGGGATCGTGCCGTCGAGCGCGGACCGCGGGGCCGCCGCCTTCCGACCGGGGAACGGCTTCGTCGGCAGCGGCGGGTACACCGCGACCGCCACCTCCGACACCGGCATGACGCTGAGCGCGAACGACCACTACTGGGCCGGAAAGCCGGCCATCACGACCATCGAGCTCGTGACCGATATCGCCGGCCGCAGCCCGGTCGAGGTCTTCGAGGCCGGCGATCTCGACTACACCCCGATCGACGGATCGGATGCTTCGTGGATCGGCTATGACGAGACGCTCGGCCCGCAGCTCCGCGAGGTCCCGCAGTTCGTCGTCCAGTACTACGGCTTCGACACGAGCCGGCCCCCGTTCGACAAGGCCGAGGTACGCCAGGCGGTGGCGATGGCCGTCGACTGGCGACGCATCTCGGTCCTCGGATCGCCGACCGGCGACGACCCGTCGCCGACCTCGATGGTCCCGCCGGGCATCCCGGGACGCTCGGATGTCGACGCGTTCCCGAAGCACGACCCCGACGCCGCCCGCGCCCTGCTGGCGAAGGCCGGCTACCCGGGTGGCGCGGGCTTCCCGGCGATCACGATGCTGACCGGGGGCGGCTCGTTCGACGAGGCGATCGTCGGCGAGCTCAAACGCGAGCTCGGCATCACCGTCACCTACGAGACGATGGCGTTCAGCGACTACTACCAGCGGATCCTGGCCGACCCGCCGGCCATCTGGTCGCTGGGCTGGGTGGCGGACTACCCGAGCCGCAACGACTTCCTCGGCGTGCTGCTCGGCAAGGATTCGACCAACGACTTCGGCAAGTGGCACGACCCCGAGTTCGATGCCGCCATCGCCGAGGCCGGCGCCGCGACCGACGCGGCCGCCGCCAACGCGGCCTACGACCGCGCCGAGGCGATCGTCGGGCGCGAGGTCCCCGTCTTCCCGATGGCGTATGGCACCGGCTGGGCGCTGTCCCGGGACGGGTTGCTCGGCGCCGGACAGAACGGGCTGGGGAACCTGCGGATGGCCGGGCTGGCATGGGCGGACTGACGGTGGTGCGCGGACCACGGGACGCCCTCGCCCGCGCCGGCGCCCGCGCGGCGCTCGGCGCGGTCATGCTGCTGTCCCTGGGCCTCGTGCCGCTCGCCGGGCCCGTGCGTGCCGCCGACCCGGTCGAGTTCGGGACCCCGACGGTCAGCGGGTCGTTCGGGAAGGACATCGTCTTCACGCAGCCGGTCACCGTGAGCCGCGCCCTCCAGCGGGTCGAGCTGCTCCTGACGGTCGACGGCGCCATCGGCCCCGAGGTCATCGAGGTCGACGCGCCCGCCGGCACCGGGGCGCAGACCCTGACCTATCACGTCGATACGAGCACGGATCACCTGCTGCCGAACACCCCGGTGCGCGGCCAGTGGCGGGTGACGGCGATGGACGGTTCCGCGCCGGTGACCGGGCCGCAGGCCAGCCTCGTCTACGCCGACGAGCGGTTCACGTGGAAGACCAAGAGCGGGTCGATCGTGCGCGTGCACTGGTACGAGGGCTCGGACGCCTTCGGGGCGCGGGCGCTCAAGATCGGCGAGGACGGCATCGAGAAGTCGGCGACCCTGCTCGGCGTCACCGAGGAGGAGCCCGTCGACTTCTTCATCTACGCCGACCAGGCCTCGTTCTACGACGCCCTGGGACCGTCGACGCGCGAGAACGTCGGGGGTCAGGCGGACGCGGAGATCCGGACGTTGTTCGCCCTGATCCCGCCGGCCCAGATCGACGACGCGTGGGTCGGCACCGTCATCCCCCACGAGCTGACGCATCTCGTGTTCGACACGGCGGTCCACAACCCGTACCACTTCCCGCCGCGCTGGCTCAACGAGGGCCTGGCCGTCTACGAGAGCGAGGGCTATCCGGTCGACTACCGCTCGGCGGTGGTCGGCGCCGCCCGGCAGCGGACCCTGATCCCGCTGTCCGGGCTCGTCGGCCAGTTCCCGACCAGCGAGGACCGGTTCCGGCTCGCCTACGGCGAGAGCGTATCGGCGGTCGACTTCTTCGTCCGCACGTACGGACAGGACGCGCTGGTGAAGCTCATCTCGTCGTATGCCGACGGCCGGACCGACGACGAGGCGTTCACCGCGGCCATCGGCGCGGACGTCGACGGGTTCGAAGCGGCCTGGCTGGCCGACCTGCAGGCCGAGACCCCGGTCCGCCAGGGACCGCGACCCGCGCCGGCCGGACCGCTGCCCGCCGGCTGGGCGCCCGGACCCTCGCCCGCACCGGGCGCGAGCCAGTTCCCGGCCGCCAGCCACGCCCCCGCGACGAGCCCGGATGGGGCGGCGTCGGATTCCCCGGTCGCCCTCGTGATCGTGGTCGTGGTGGCCCTGTTCGCCGCCGTCCTCGGCCTGGTCGTGTACGCCCGCCGCCGGCCGCGCCCAGGCGCATGACCGTCATGGGCCGGCTCCGCCGCATCCCCAGCTGGCAGATCACGCTGGGTGTGGCCCTGCTCGGGCTGGGCTTCCTCATCGCCGCCCAGCTCGCCAGCGAGGGGCCGCGCGTCCGGTACACCTCCCAGGAGCGGCCGCCGCTGCTGGCGACGGCGGCCGAGCTCCAGGCGAAGCAGGACGACCTCAAGGCGCAGATCCTCGACCTGCGTGCCCGGATCACCGCGCTGGAGGGGGCCGAGCAACGGATCGGCGGCCACCGTCAAGCAGCTCAACGACGACCTCGAGCAGGCCCGCCTGGCGGCCGGCCTGATCCCGCTCACCGGGACCGGGATCGTGCTCCAGATGGAGGACTCGCAGCAGCCCGTCGCCGAGGGCGACAGCGCGGACGACTACCTGGTGGGGGCCCGTGACATCCGGACCGTGGTCGAGGAGTTGTGGCTCGCCGGCGCGGAGGCCGTCGCGGTGAACGGCGAGCGGATGACCCCCACCAGTGCCGTCATCGACGTCGGCTCGACCGTGTTGGCCAACTCGGCCTATCTCGTCCCGCCGTACCGCATCACTGCCATCGGCCCCAAGGACCTCTATTCGCGGCTGAGCGCCGCGCCCGGGTTCATCGACTTCGTGCGGGCGCGGGCCCAGCGTTACGGCATCCGGGTGTCGTTCGCGGAGCCGTCGTCGGTCGACGTGCCGGCGTTCGCCGGCACGGTGTCCCTGCGCTATTCCAAGCCGATCTCGACGCCCGCACCCGGGCCGTCGGTCGTCCCGTCAGCCAGTCCGGGCGGGTGACGACCATGCACGTGCGACGCAACCAACTGACGATCGCGGCGGTGGCGTTCGTGCTCGGGCTGCTCGTGGTCGTCCAGCTCCGCGCGCAGGCCGGCACGACGGGGCTCGAGCAGCTCTCGACGCAGGACCTGACCGTGCTGGTGGCCAACGTGAACGCCCGCAACGACCAGCTGCGCAACGAGGTGGCCTCGCTCGACCGCGAGCTCGAGACGCTGACCTCCGGCCAGGCGCGCGGCGCCCAGGCGGTCGACCAGATCCGGGCGGACCTGCGTCGCGTCCGAGCGTATGCCGGGCTCGACCCGGTGACGGGCCCGGGGGTCACCATCACCGTCAGCGGGCCGATCGACGGGACGGCCCTGGAGGAGCTGGCCAACGAGCTGCGCAATGCCGGCGCGGAGGCGATCGCGGTCGACGGCGTCCGCCTGGTGCCCGGCGTGGTCATGACCGGCGGCCCAGGCGACGTCAAGGTCGACGGCGTGCCGATCGACGAGGCCTTCGACATCGAGGCGATCGGGGCGTCGGAGCAGCTGACCGGCTCGCTCACGCGCTCGGGTGGCGTCATCGCCCAGCTGGCGGCGACCCAGGAAGACGTTGTCCTGACGGTCACCCCGATGGAGCGCCTGGAGCTGCCGGCGACGGATCATGCCCTCGTGCCGGTCAACGGCCACCCCCGGCTTTGATACGCTGACCCGCCGATGAGCGACCAGACCGTGCTCCAGCTGTACGTGGGCGATGTGGTGCGACTGCGTCGCGTCCACCCCTGCGGCAGCGATACGTGGCTGGTGGATCGCCTCGGCGCGGACATCGGACTGCGCTGCCGGGGCTGCGGCCGGCACGTCCTCATGGAGCGCCCGACGCTCGAACGGCGCCTCGCGGGCTTCATCGAGCGGGGCGATCCCGCCCTGAGCGCCGCGCTGACACCGGTCCGCCCGGGATCGCAGGAGTGACGGCCGCCGAGAGCGCCGCCCCACCCACCGAGGCCCCGAGCGACGTCCCGCCCGGCGAGAGCGCCCTCGCCGTCTTCCGCAACGGCGCCTTCCTGCGACTCTGGCTGTCCCAGGCGGCCACCCAGATCGGCGGCAACATGGTCCTGTTCGGGCTGACCGTCATCGTGGTGGAGTCGACCGGCTCCAACACCGCGGTCAGCCTCATGATCCTCAGCTTCCTGGTCCCGGCGGTCCTCTTCTCGGCGGTGGCCGGCGTCTATGTCGACCGCATCGACCGGCGGACGATCCTGGTCGCGACCAACATCCTGCGCGGCCTCGCCTACATCGCCCTGTATCTGATCGGCACGAACATCGCGCTGATCCTGCTGCTGAACGTCTTCGTCTCGACCGTGACCGTGTTCTTCGCGCCGGCGGAGGCCGCGATGATCCCGGAGGTCGTCGAGCGCCGCCAGCTGCTGGCCGCGAACGGGATCTTCACGCTCACCCTGAACGGCGCATTCGCGATCGGCTTCGCCCTGCTCGGGCCGCTGGTCGTCAACCTCGCCTCGCCGGGGGCGGTGATCCTGGTCGTGGCGTTCCTGTATCTGCTGGCCGCGGTCTTCTGCTTCACGCTCCCGAAGTCGCCGCCGAACGCCGATGCTCACGGGCTCGGCGTCGCGGATGCCGAGCAGGCCATGGGCTCGACGCTGGGGCAGCTGCGCGAGGGCCTGGCCTTCATCCGCTCGAACCGCTCGATCGGCTGGTCGATCCTCTACCTCGGGATCACGGCGTCACTGGTGGGCGTGCTCGGCGTCCTGGGGCCGGACCTCGCGCGGGAGACGCTCGGCCTCGGCGCCAAGGACTTCGCGGTCGTCGTCCTGCCGCTCGGCTTCGGGATCGTGTTGGGGATCCTGCTGCTCAACGCCTACGGACGCTACCTCCCGCGCCGTCGCGTCATCGAGGGGGGCCTGATCGCCCTCGGGCTGCTGCTGGCCCTGCTCTCGGTCGCGGGATCGATCAGCAAGCTCCTGCAGCGTGCCGACGCCCCGGGCGGCCTGGACCTGTCGGGGGTCACGTCGCTGCTCAGCGTGGTCGTGCTGATCGCGCTCCTGGCCGGCATCGCGTACGCGGCCGTCGCCATCCCATCGCAGACCCAGCTGTCGGAGGATCTGCCGGAGGATGTCCGCGGCCGGGTCTTCGGCGTGCTCGGCATGCTCGTCTCGGTCTCCAGCTTCGTGCCGATCATCGTCGTCGGCACCATCTCGGACGCCGTCGGGACGACGGCGGTGCTGGTCGCGGTCGCGGTCGCGATCTTCGTAGCCGGCCTGGCGTCGGTCCTGTGGCGCGTCCCGTCGACCACCAGGGATGGCCCCGCGGCGGACCCGGGCATCGTCGACCCGATCGCCTCGGCCCTCGGGGCGGACCGGCCCACCTGGCACGATCCGGAGTCGCCCACGGAGCGATTCGCGCCGCCCGCCGCGGCGCCGGACCCACCGCGGCCGTGCCCGCCCCCGTCGCTGCGGTGCCGATCGACCTGCCCGGACCCGCCGACCCGGCCGACCGCGACTGACCCGTGCCCCTCGACGCGCTGATCACCGGTCGCATCGCCACGCTCGGTGGCCCCGCCGGCTTCGGCTGGGTGGAGGCCATCGGCATCCGCGCCGGACGCGTGGCGTTCGCCGGATCCGAGGTGGCGCTCGAGACCCGGGCGGACCCGTTCACGCGGCGGTTCTCGCTCGAGCCCGACGAGGTCGCGATCCCCGGGCTGACCGACGCGCACCTCCATCTCGCCCAGGCGGCTCGCGCGCTCCGGCAGGTCGACCTGTCTGCGGTGGCCACGCTGGCCGCGGGGATGGAGGCGGTCCGTGCCGCCCATGCCGCCCTCGCGGACCCGGACGCCTGGATCGACGGCCACGGCTGGGATGCGGACCGCTGGGGCGGCTGGCCGACGGCCGACGACCTCGAGCCGGTGGCGCCCGGCCGCCGGGTGATCCTGTGGGCCCACGACCACCATGCGCTGCTCGCCAGCCATGCCGCGCTACGCACCGGCGGCATCACGGCGGAGACCGAGGACCCGCCCGGCGGCGTGATCCGCCGCGACGACACGGGCGCCCCCGAAGGGGTGCTGTACGAGTCCGCCACGCGGCTGGTCACCGTCCACCTCCCGGCGCCGGCCCAGGCGGACCTCGAGGCCGACCTCGCGACGGTCTCCCGGCAGTGCCTGGCGCTCGGCGTCGTGGCCTGCCACGACCCGGGCCCGCTGGCCCCGGATCCGGAGCTGGCGTACTCGTTCGCCGCCTATGCGCATCTCGCCGAGACCGGTCGCCTGCCCATGCGCGTCCACGCGTCGCTCCGGGCGGACGCGCTCGACACCGCGCTCGCAGGCGGCCTGCGCAGCGGTGACGTGCTCGGGGAGGACCCGGCCGGCCGCGCGCGGATCGGCTGGCAGAAGACCTTCGCCGACGGCTCGCTCGGGTCGCGGACAGCGGCGCTGCTCGCCGACATCGAGCCGGCGGCCGCCGCGGAGTTGCCGCCGTCGCAGCGACGCGGCGTGTGGGTGACGCCCGCCCCGGAGCTGGCCGAGCAGGCAGGTCGGGCGGCCGCGGGCGGGATCAGCACCCAGATCCACGCGATCGGCGACGCCGCCGTCCGCGCCGCCCTGGGCGTGCTGGAAGCGATGCCGCGGGAGCTGCCGCTGATGCCGCGGATCGAGCATGTCCAGCTGCTCGACCCGGCCGACCGCGGGCGCTTCGCCGCGGGACGGATCGCGGCCAGCGTCCAGCCGCTGCATGTCGGCTCCGACGCCGAGAAGGCCCGCCGGCTGTGGGGCACCCGCGCCGAGGCCAGCGGCTACACCTGGAAGGCGATCGCCGACACCGGCGCCGTGATCGCCTTCGGCACGGACGCGCCGGTCGAAGCGTTCGACCCGTGGCCGGGCCTCGCGCTCGCGGTCCGCCGCGAGGACCCGCGCTGGGAGCCCGGCACGCCCCCGTTCGGGCCGGAGCAGGCCCTCACCCTGGACCGCGCGCTGCGCGCCAACGCCATCGATGCCGCCGTGACCGCGGGCGAGACCGACCGCGGGCGGCTGGTTCCGGGCCAGCGCGCCGACATCGTGGTCATCCCGGCGGCTGCACTCGACGATCCCGTGGAGCCGGGCGGCGCGCTCGCCACGGCCCGTCCGTCGCTGGTCTTCCTCGACGGCGAGGTCGTCTTCGAGGGGAGCTAGGCGTCGGGCTTGATCACGCTCCCCGGGCGATCGAGCTCGCGGCGGGCGTCGGCGAAGAGCCCGTTGAGGATCCGCGAGGTCGACGGGAACGCGTGGATGGTCTCAGCGAGCACGTCGACCGGGACCCGCGCCTTGATCGCGAGGACGCATTCGTGGATCGCGGCCGACGCGTCGGGGCAGGCCATCGCGGCCCCCACGAGCTCGCGGGTGCCGCGGTCGATCACGATCGTCACGTGGCCGAGGGTGGCCTCCACCGAGTAGCCCTTGGCGGTCCTGGGGAAGTCCGCGACGAGCTCGAAGGCGTCCAGTCCGTCCGCCCGCGCGTCGTCGAGCGTCTGCCCGACCGACGACGCCTCCGGGTCGGTGTAGGTGGCTCGCGGCAGGGCGCGGTAGTCGGGCTGGACCGGTTCCCCCAGGGCCATCCGCACGGCCAGCTCGCCCTGGTAGTGGGCCTGGTGGGTGTGCAGCTCGGGACCGGCCGGGTCGCCGACGATCCAGAGGCCGTCCGCGACGCGCAGCCGTCCATCGCGCCGGTACATCGTGCGGCCCGACGTGTCCACGCCGTAGTGCTCGAGCCCGAGGTCGTCGATCGGGAAGGAGCGCCCGACCGCCAGCATGACCGCGTGGCCGGTCGCCGTGGTGCCATCGTCAAGCTCGACGGTGTGCGGCTCGCCGGTCGCCGTCGCCGCGGTCGCGCGGACGGCACGGACCCCGAGCCGGACGGTGACCCCGTCGCGTTCGAGCGCCTGGCGGACCGCCTCGGAGTTGCGTGGGTGGTCGGTCGGCGCGAGGCGCGGCCCGGACTGGACGATCATGGTCGGGACGCCGAAGCGGGCGTAGACCTGGGCGAGCTCGCAGCCCGTCGGCCCGCCGCCGAGGATCAGCAGGCTCGCCGGCAGGGCTCGGGCGAGGGTCGCGTCGCGATTTGTCCAGACCGGGATCGCGTCGATGCCCTCGATCGGCGCCGCCTTGGAGTGCGATCCGACGGCGACGACGACATTGCGCGCCCGCAGGGCATGGGTCACGCCATCGTGGGTGACGGCGACCCGGCCGCGCTCCCACGATCCGCGCGACCCCGCGGTACGTCACCGCGCCGACCGCCTCGAGGGCGCGGACATGGCCCGTGTCGTCGGGCTCGGCGGCGTCCGCGGCGCGGTTGATCATGTAGTCGCGGCGGGCCGAGGCGCGCGCCCAGTCGTAGGCCGCCGGGTTCGCCGCGTGGCGGGTGGCGCTGTTGAGCAGCGCCTTCGACGGCACGCAGCCGATGTGCGGGCAGCTGCCGCCGAACCACCGGGCGTCCACGACCGCGACCGACGCCCCCAGCTCGCGGGCCTTGTTGGCGGCGGCCTCGCCGCCCGGTCCGGCGCCGATGATGACGAAGTCGAAGGTGTCCATCGCGTCAGTCTGCCGATCCCGTATGACGGTCGCGTTGCCGGCGCGCCTCGAAGAGCAGCACGGCCGCGGCGACCGATACGTTGAGGCTGTCGGCGATGCCGCGCATGGGGATCGCGACGGCCTCGATGTCGGAGGCGGTCCAGGTCGTGGTCAGCCCGTCGGCCTCGGCGCCGAGCACGATCGCGAGCGGGCCGCGCAGGTCGGCGTCGGTGTACGGGCGGTCGGCGTCGACCCGGGTGGTCACGATCCGGAGGCCTGCCCCGCGGGCCCAGGCGAGGACGTCGGCGGACGGCGCGGCGGCGAGCGGCACGCGGAAGATCGTGCCGGCGCTCGCCCGGACCGCGTTCGGGTTGTAGAGGTCGGTCCGCGGCGACGCCGCCACCAGGGCGTCCGCGCCGGCCCCGTCGGCCGAGCGCAGCACCGCGCCGATGTTGCCGGGCTTCTCGACCCCTTCGATCACGGCGACCAGGGCATCCGCCGGCAGGGCCAGGCGGCCGAGCGACAGGTCCGGGACGCGGATGACGGCGAGGAGTCCCTCCGCGCGGTCGCCGAACGCGAGCTTCTCGAACACGCCGTCGCTGGTGGTCGTCGGCATGATGCCGGCGTTCGCGAGCGCATCGAGCGCGCCACGGGCGTCGGGACCCGCCAGCAGCGGCTCGCACACGTAGGCCTCGACGACCTCCGCGCCCGACTCGATCGCCCGGCGCACCTCGCGTGCGCCATCGACGATGGTCAGCCCCTGTCGTTCGCGTTCGCGCCGGTCGCGCAGCGCCGCCACGGCGGCGACGCGCGGGTTCGTGCGGCTCGTGAGGTCGGGCGGGGTGGGGGAGCGCATCGTCGCCATCATGCCTCCCGGCCGATCCGCGCGAACGACCCGAGCGCCAGGCGCCGTCCGTCGACGGTGTCCAGGCCCAGGTCGCCCACATCGGGTCGGGCCGCACGCCGGCGCAGGCCGCTCGCGAGCAGGTCGCCGAGCCGGTCGCCGTCGAAGCCCGGCGTGTGGGCCGTCATGAGCGCGAACGCCCCCGGTGCGAGGACGCCGCGGAGCGCATCGAGGAGCGCCGGCAGGTCCTCCTCGAACCGCCACGTCCGACCGCCGGCCCCGTGGCCATAGGACGGCGGGTCGAGGACGACCCCGTCGAAGCGATGGCCGCGCCGCGCTTCTCGCCGCACGAAGGCCACGGCGTCGTCGACGATCCAGCGGACCGGCCGGTCCGCCAGTCCGGACAGCTCGGCGTTGCGCCGCGCCCAGGTGACGGCGGTGCGGGCGGCATCGACGTGTGTCACCGACGCGCCCGCAGCGGCCATCGCGAGCGTCACGAGGCCGGTGTAGGCGAACAGGTGCAGGACCGTATGCCTGGCGCCCTGCTCGCGGAGCCACGGCAGCATCGCCGCGTGCTCCGGGAACAGCCCCACCTGGCCGGCATCCGTCGGCCGGAGCTCCATCGTCAGCCCGTCCACCTCGATCGGCCATGGATCGGCGCCTGCGGCGGGCCCCAGCCAGCCACGGTCGCGCTCGAAGCGGAGGCTCGCGGCGCGCCACGCGGACGGATCCCGTCGCTCCCCGAGGGCGCCCGGCGAGGGCCGATCGACGACGTACGGGCCGAAGCGCTCCAGACGCGCCGCGCCGCCGAGGTCGATGAGGCGGTACTCAGGGTCAGCTGGCATCAGGGCGCTGAAGGATACGTCACGGCCAGGGCTGGACGCCCTGCGGTATGATGCCGTCCGCCGCTGGCTCCTCGATCAGGCGGTCGCGACATCGTCACGGGACGTGGAACACCTCGTGAGCCAACGTTGTCGGGATCAAGAGAGCGGGGGACCGGCGACGCTCGGGCGGCTAGCTCAGCTGGTTAGAGCACTTGCTTGACATGCAAGAGGTCACTGGTTCGAGTCCAGTGTCGCCCACCACATCCCGCACATCCGTGCGCGGAGCCCCACGGCACCCGCCTCCCGTCGCCGTCAGCGCCACTCGACGTTGACCACCTCGATCGGCTCGGACAGGCCCTTGAGCGTCGCGCTTCGGAGACCGGACGTCCTGTGTGACGCCCCGACCGTGCCGGCGCTCGCGACGATCTCGCCGGCCCCGCCGAGTGCCGCGATGCGCGACGCCTCGTGGACGCCCTTCCCGTGGAAGTCGCCGGCGACCTGCGTCGCGTCGGACGCGTGGAGGCCGATCCGGACCTGGGGGGCGAAGCCCTGCGTCGAGCGGTGTTCGGCGAGTCGCCGCTGGATCGCGATCGCCGTCGCCACGGCAAGGTCGGGCGAATCGAAGCTGACGAAGAACCCGTCGCCGGTCGTGGAGATCTCCTCGCCGCCGTGGGCCGTGAACACTTCCCGGAGCACGGTGTTGTGCCAGCGGAGCATGGTGTCCCAGGCCTCATCGCCGAGCGCCTCGACGAGATTCGTCGAGCCGACGATGTCGGTGAACATGAAGGTCCGGAGGACCCGTCGGGGCGGGCCGTCCTTGCCCCGCAGACTGCCATGGCAGCAGCTCCGCGACGTCCTCGAGGATGACGGCGGCGGTCGGGCACGCGAACGCGGCGGCGCGCAGGACCTCCTCGTCGACCGTGTCCTCCCCGACGACATCGCTCTTGCCGTAGTCACCGGCCAGCCAGTCGAAGGCCGTCGGGGCGATGGTGATGCAGTTCCCCGCGCCGACGCACTTGTGGCGGTCGACCCGCGCCCGGATGGCCATCAGCGCGACCCCACCGTGGCGAGCCCGCGGAATGCCAGCGAGGTCGCTTCGGCGCGGCTCGAGGTCCCCAGCTGCGCCTGCAGGCGCGCCAGGCGCTGGGCGACGTCGTCCTCGCCGATGCCCAGGTCTGCAGCGATCTCGGCGTTCGTCCGCCCCTCGGTCAGGAGCTGCAGCAGCCGGCGCTCGACGGCGTCGAGGCTCGACCCGGCATCCGCGGCCGCCGACCCTGGCGTTGCGCGGCCGGTCTCGCCGGCACGGGCGTCTCCATGGGCCGGCCCGTCCATCGGGCCGGCCAGCTCGACGAGATCGCGCCCGACGGGCCCGCTCAGCCAGCGGACGCGGATCGCCTCGTCCGCTGTCCCCTGCGCGATCCTGGACAGCGTCGAATGCAGGAAGCCCCGAACGGTCCCCTGGACCTCCGGCGGCGCTCCAGCGAGCAGTGCCCGGGCGGCCGGGATCACGATCTCCAGGCTGACGTCCTCGTGCAGCCCGGCCTGGAGCGCCTCGAGGGCCGCACCGCCGGCCATGGCGGCGCCCGGGATGTCGCCGCGCACGAGGGCGACCGTGGCGAGTGCGGCGTCGGCCTGGGCGCCCCACGACGCGTGTCCGGGCAGGAGCGGCAAGAGCTCCTTGACCTGCGCTGCCGACCGCTCGACAAGCTCCACCAGCGCCGGATCCGGTGCGCCGTCGTCGGGCGGTGCCCCATCGGACGAGCCGACCGCCACGAGCCGCGCCGCCTCGAGGGCGAGGCGGGCCAGGGCCTCGCACCGCGCGGACGCCCGTCCGCCCTCGGTCGCCAGCACCACGGCGCGCTCGAGATGCCGGCGCATCCCGTCGACGTCGCCCGCTCCGGCTCGAGCCATCCCGCGCCAGGTCTCGAGCTGTCGCGCGCGCGGTCGCGACGGCGCCATCGACGCCGCCGCGGCGGCCAGGTCGATCCAGCGCTCCGCCTCGACGACGTCGCCGAGCTCGAGCAGGCTCATCGCCACCCCGCCGGCGGCGAGGAACTCGATCGTCCGGTCGCCCTGGAGCCTGGCCGCCCGGTAGGCGTCCTCGCCGCGGGAGAGGGCGAGGTCCGGCACCACCTTGGCCATGGAGTACACGTGGACGCCGAACAGCATCTGGAGGTCGAGGCGGGCCCGCTCGCTCTCCGTGACGAGCTCGGACAGGCGGCTCGTCACGCGCCGGATCTCCTCGAGATGTCGCGCCGAGGACGACAGGTGCATGACCGGCCCGTATTGGATGTAGGCCATGGCGATGACCGTGGACATGACGCCCGTCCGGTCGCCGAGCCGCTCGAAGATGCCCAGTGCTCGCTCGAGGACCTGGGTCGCCTCGACGAACAGCGGTCCGATCGGCGTCGACAGGATCATCTCCTCGACGCTGGTGCCGGTCGCGAGGATCGCGAGCATCTCGTTCGCACGACCGGCGCGGACTTCTCCGCCGAACCAGGCGCGACCGCGCGAGAAGTCGATCATCCCGATCTCGCGGAGGGCGGCTGCGAGGCTGCGCTCGTCGCCCAGCTGCTCCGCCAGCTCGATCGCGCGGCGATAGGCCTGCTCGGAACCGTCGAGGTCGACCTCGGCAGCCGCGCCGCCGAACGACTCGCCCAGCGGGCTGCGCAGGAGCGCCTGGCCCAGCTCGAGCGACGCCCGGAGCTCCAGTGCGGCGTCGCCCTGCTGGGCCGCGCGGTCGCGGACGCGACGAGCCAACTCCGCGGCGGCGTCCTCGTCGTGGCTCATCCGGAGCGCGGATGCACGCCGGAGCTGCACGTCGAGCTCGACGTTCGGATCGCGCATCGCTTCCGCCAGGGCGGCCAGCTCGGTCAGGCCGTCCAGCCGCTCGCCCGTCCGGCGCAGGACGGCGAACGCGTCGTCGCGGGTCGCGAGGAGGACCCGTCGGTCGGCCGGCGTCGACACGACCGGAAGCGCCTGTTCGACCAGTCGGAGCGCCTCCTCCGGCGCATTCGAGGCGAGGGCCGCCGTCGCGGCGTCGATCGAGAACCGTGCGGCCCGCCCGGTGTCGCCGGCCGCGAGGGCGTGCTGGGCGAGCATCGGCAAGCCCGCCGCCGAAGGCTCGCCACCCTCGAGCAGCAGGTCGACGACGGCCGCGTGCACCTGCCGGCGACGGGCCGCCGTCAGCAGGCTCGCGGCGAACTGGCGGACCTGTTCGTGGGTGAACGTGTAGTCCGCGGGCTCGCCCTGTGCCTGCGGAAGCAGGAGGCCCGCCCGGACGGCCGGCGCGAGATCGTCGGCGAGTGGGTCGACATCGTCGCCCGGCCCCGCCACCCCGCCCTGGGCAGCCGCCTCGACCGGTGCCGTGCGGTCGCGACTCGCCGCCTCCGCGGCGACCTCGCCGTCACCCACCCGCATCCGGATCGCCCTGAGGTCTCGAAGGCTGAAGCTGCGGCCGAGGATCGCCGCGTCCCCCAGCGACGCCCGCGTCCGGGCCGGGAGCCGCGCGGCGCGGCGGTCGATGAGCGTCCGGACCGCGGATGGGACGAGTCGGGCGGCGCTGCGGCTGAGCCGCCACTGTCCCGCGATCTGCTGGAACGTGCCGGCCTCGCGGTGCGTACGGGCCAGCTCCTCGACGATGAACGGCACGCCCTCCGACTGGGCCTGCAGGGCGGCCGCGGATGCGGCCTCGACCGGACCGCCAAGGACACGCTTCAGGAGCTCAGCCGTCTCCACCGAGCTGAACCGGCCGGGCCGCAATCGTCGGACGAGGCCCATCCGCTCCATGTCGGCGACGAAGTTCACCGCCTCGGTGGCCGACGCGAACTCATCCGGCCGGATCGTGAGGAACAGGAAGACCGGCCGGTCGGCGTCGCTGCGCACGACGTAGCGGAGGAGCCGGAGGGAGTCGTCGTCGGCCCACTGGACATCGTCGATGAGCAGGGCCAGCGGGCGGATCCCGGCGAGTGTCGAGACCGCGACGCCCGCCAGGTCGAAGGCCCGGAGGAGCTTCGCGTCCGGCGACAGGGCCTCGAACCCGGGCTCGTCACGCCCGGAGATGGCCTCGACCACCCGCCTGACGGCGGCCTCCGCCGGCGTCCCCGCCGCCATCTGCTGGATCGCGCTGGAGGCGAACAGGCTGCGAGCCACGAGGAACGGGCCGCGGATCTCCTCATCGGCCGTGACCGCGACACAGGCGAACCCGCTCGCCGACGCGAGCTCGCTGGCGGCAAGCAACAGGCGGGTCTTGCCGATCCCCGGCTCGCCCTCCAGGGTCACCGCGGCGAGGCGGCCCGAGGCCTCGCGCAACTCCTGGGCGACGGCGTCGAGCTCGGCGTTCCGTCCGATGACCGCGCCCGTCGCCCGGCGCAGCTGGACCGCAAGCGAGCACTGGGAGCCGACGAGGGGATCGAGCACGCTGACGTCGGCCACCCGCGGGGCCGTGCCGTACTCCGAGGACGGCGATCCTTCCAGCATGCGGCGGATTATGACGCCGCGGCGCTCGGCCGAGATCGCGCGACCTCATGTCGCGGCCTTGAGCTGGTCGGCGTACTTCTCGAGCGACCGAGCCACCTTGGCGAGTGGCTCCATCAAGGCGGGGGTACACAGTTGCCCACACCGGACGGCGAACGCCGCGGCATCTCGCAGACGCTCCTCCATCAGGACCCAGGCAGCCTCCCGATGCGGCAGCAGGTAGTCGACCTGGTAGAAGAGCTCGAAGCCCGGGCCTGCGGTCACGCCCGGCAGATGGGGCCCGACCGGCAGCGTGGTGACGACCGTGCCGAGCGGCTTGATGGCCGTGTACATCAGCCCGACCGACACGTCGGCCAGGACCTCGAGCTGCTCCGGCGACTCGTCCGTGTTCGCGAAGTAGCGCGACAGCAGCTGGAGCAGCACCTCGTAGGTGACGTTGAGCAAGTCCATCGCGCGAGTCGTCCCGGGATCGGTGATCAGCGGCACCATGACCCCAGCTCGGCTGCGGCCGGACGTTGGCCGCCACGACCGACCGGGCGGGCTCGAAGCCCGGATCCCGGTGCTTGAGCTCGAGGTACTCGTCGAGGATGCCCAACAGGCGACCGAAGTGGGCGTCGCGCCACTCGCCACGGGCTCCCTCGCCCTGCTCGACGATGGTGTCGATCGCCTGCTGCGCGGATCGGAGGTCGGTGACGGCGACGAGCTCCGGCCACCGGAAATGCTCCGCGGTGGCCTGCGCGCGCGCGGGCCCGATGAACAGGCGCTCCGAGCCGAGCCGCTCGTCCAGGTGCTCGAGGCCCGCCTGGATGGACCGGTAGAGCTGGCCGATGGTGTCGAACTCCTGCAGGTGGGGGACGATCTCGTCGTGCTCGTCGTGCGGCAGCGCGACGGCCTGCGCGATCGCCTCGAAGCCCTCGGCATCCTCGATGTCCATCCCGTCCGGCCGCTCGAGGAAGGCGAAGTGGCGGAGGGCGGACTCGCCGAACGGCACCAGCTCGATCCGGACGCCGGCCGGGTACGCGTAGGCGGGCATCGGAAAGTTCGGTCGGGCGAGACGCGGGGCCGCGCCGACCGCCGTCAGCAGGTTCTGGACGAGCGCGAGATGGAGCATCTCCTGCTCGCTGATCTCCAGGAGGGTCTTGCGCCAGCGCTGGACGGCGACGAGCGTCTCGGGTGTCAGACCCTCCTCGACCTGCTGCTTGAGCGAGAACGCCGCGAACAGGTACTGGAGCATCACGAGGTGCTCGAGCTCGGCGCCCTTGCCGAGCGCGTAGATCAGCGCCTCCCGATGCTCGAGGCCCCCGCTGTGCGCATCATCCGGCCCCCGGCGGACATCCAGGACGCTGGCCAGCGGACCGTGCGGGCCGGGCGCGACACTCTCGGTCATGGGACCTCTCTCCGGCTGGCTGGGGCGGGCTGATACAGGCGGTCGTCCTCGTAGCACCAGCGCCAGTCTTCGTCGGGCTGCGCCGTCCGGATCATCGGATGGGCCGTCTCGCGGAAATGGGCCGTCGCATGCCGGTTCGGGCTCAGGTCGCAGCAGGCCGTGAGCCCGCAGGTGAGGCACTGCCGGAGATGGACCCATGTGCCGCCCATCTCGACGCACGCGGAGCAGACCTGGAGGGGCGCGCCGACGCGCGTGTCGGGCTCGACGTGATCGCAATCGGGGGTCATGTGGCAGCTCGTCCGATGTCCTCGCCGGGGGCCGATCCGCTTCCTCCCGGCGTGGACACTACCACCGAATGCGCACGTGAGGTCAACGTGTCGTGACGCGCGGCGCGATCGACGTAGGCGACATAGCTGACGACCGTCCGGAAGCCCTCGCGCTCGTAGATCGGGCGGCCCATCTCGCTGGCCTGGAGCGCCGCCACGTCGCAGCCGGCGTCCACGCCGTCGGCCACCACGTGTGCCGTCATCGCCGCGCCGTGCCCGCGTCGGCGCGCTGACGGGATGGTCGCGATGCTGTAGACGCCGATGGTCCGCCCGCTGCGCCAGCCCAGCCCCGAGGCGACCGGGGTGCCGGCCGCGTAGCCGATGTAGACGACGCACTCCGGCCGATCGAGGAGGTCCGGGCACGCGGTTCCCAGGGCGACCGTGCGATCCGAACCGAACCCGGCGGTCACGACCTGGCGATGGACCTCGATACCGGTGGCGTCCGTCACGCGGCGGACCTCGAGCTCGGGAGCCGTCTGTCGTGCGATCGGATCGTGGTCGATCGGGAACGCGATCATGCCGGGCGTCGACGGCTCCCTCGCCGGCTCCAGCCCCGCGTCGGCCAGGGTCCGGACGAAACGATCATCGGTGCCGTCGCGCAGGCGAACGACGAAGGGGTCACCCCGCTCGCGCGCCCGGGCCACCCCGGCGAGCACGCCGTCTCGCGTCGCCCCCTCGTGCTCCACCAGGACCTGGTTGAACCAGTCGAACGGCAGGCCGGTCAGGATCGTGACCACCCCGTCGGCGCGCGTCACGGTGGCGTGCGACGCACAGCCGACCACGCCTGTCAGGTACGCGATCCAGTTCTCGTGCTCGAGCGCGATCAGCTCGTCGTCCGTCATGGCCGGAACCCACTCACCCAGACACCTTGCCGCATCACCTACACTACCCTCGCGACTCGCGCAGAT
Organism: uncultured Chloroflexia bacterium; assembly: GCA_963813335.1. Classification (GTDB taxonomy): domain Bacteria; phylum Chloroflexota; class Limnocylindria; order Limnocylindrales; family CSP1-4; genus SPCO01. The sequence continues at coordinate 837,527 of CAWEYL010000001.1, read as the reverse complement.
CGGGTCGCATGCGGTACTTCGAAGATGAGCGTCGATCGGGACGCGCCGACGGTCCAGCGATCCACAGAGAGTCGAGCATCCGCTGCAAGCTCGACGATCGACCCGGAACGGCACCACCCGTGAGCGGCCGGCGAACCGGCCCGGGCGTCGCCCGTTAGCGCGACCACGAGCGCGCGAGCCGTCGGCTCGCGAAGGCGGGTGGGACCGCGGGAGTGAACCTCTCGTCCTGTCGTTGGACGAGGGGTTTCGTGATTCTCCAGGGAGTGACACCGATGAGCGAGCAGGGACCGGCGGACGTGGCGTCGTCGAGGACGAGGTCGGCTTCGAGGCGCCCGAGCGCGGCTCGGCCGAGGAGCTGTTCGAGCACGGGGCGACCGGCGAGCTCGGTCCGATGCGCCATTCCGCGGCGCACATCCTCGCGGAAGCGGTGCTCGACCTGTTCCCCGGCACCAAGCTCGGGATCGGGCCGGTCATCACCGACGGGTTCTACTACGACTTCCAGGCGGCCCGGCCGTTCACGCCCGACGACCTCGAGGCCATCGAGGCGCGGATGCGCGCGAGCATCGCCGCCGACCACCCCTTCGTGCTGAGCGAGAAGACGCCGGCCGAGGCGCGCGCCTTCCTCGTGGAGCGCGACCAGCCGTTCAAGGTGGAGATCGTCGACGACCTTGTCGCCGACTCCGAGCGCGACGGGACGCCGATGCCGCCGACGACCTTCTACCAGCAGGGCCCGTTCATCGACCTGTGCCGCGGGCCGCACATCGCCAGCACCGGCAACGTGGGGCCGTTCAAGCTGCTCGCGGTCGCCGGTGCGTACTGGCGCGGCGACGAGAAGCGCCCGATGCTCCAGCGCATCTACGGCACGGCCTGGGCGACGCAGGAGGAACTGGACCAGTTCCTGTGGCGGCGCGCCGAGGCGAAGAAGCGCGACCACCGCAAGCTGGGCGTCGCGCTCGACCTGTTCAGCTTCCACGACGTCTCGCCGGGATCCGCGTTCTGGCATCCCAAGGGCCAGCTGATCTGGCGCACGCTCGAGGGGGCGATGCGCGAGCTCCAGGAGCGGCGCGGCTACCAGGAGGTCAGCACGCCGATCCTCGTGTCCGACCGCCTGTGGCGGCAGTCCGGCCACTGGGACCACTACGCCGAGAACATGTTCATCGTCGAGGCCGAGAACCAGCTGTTCAGCCTCAAGCCGATGAACTGCCCGGAGTCGACGTTCATCTACCGCAGCCGGCTGCGCTCGTACCGCGACCTGCCGCTGCGCCTGAACGAGTACGGCCGGCTCCACCGCAACGAGCGCTCGGGCTCGCTGTCCGGGCTGACCCGGGTCCGCCAGTTCATCCAGGACGACGCCCACATCTACGTGCGGCCGGACCAGCTGGCCGCCGAGATCGAGGCGCTCCTGGGCGAGGTCCGCGAGGCGTACGGCTGGGTGGGGCTCGAGCCGCGCTTCGCCTTCGCCACGAAGCCGGACAAGGCCATCGGCGACCCGGCGCTGTGGGACCGCGCCGAGGCCCTGATCAAGGAGGCCCTCGAGCGATCGGGCGTGCCCTATGTCGTCAAGCCCAGGGACGGCACCTTCTACGCCCCGAAGATCGACATCTACATCGACGACGCGCTCGGTCGCGAATGGCAGATGGCGACCATCCAGGCGGACCTGGTGATGCTCCCCGAGCGGTTCGACCTCACCTACATCGACGAGGAGGGCCAGCCGCAGCGCCCGATCGCCATCCACCGCGCCATCTACGGCTCGCTGGAACGGTTCATCGGGATCCTCGTGGAGCACTTCGCGGGCGCCTTCCCGTTGTGGCTGGCACCCGTCCAGGCGACGATCATCCCCATCGCGGACCGCCACATCGAGGCGGCGACCGAGCTGGCCGGCCTGCTCCGCGGCCGGGGCTTGCGGGTCGAGGTGGACGACTCCTCGAACCGGATGCAATACAAGATCCGCGCGGCCCAGGAGCAGAAGGTGCCGTACATGGTGGTCCTGGGCGACCGCGAGGTGGAGGCGCGGACCGCGTCGCCTCGGACGCGCGCCGGGGAGCAGCAGGAGCCGCAGGCGTGGGAGGCCTTCGCCGACCGGCTCGCCGCGGAGTCCGCGGCCCGCGGCGCGGGTTGAGGATGCCCCTCGTCGTTGTCGCGTTGGGAACCCGTGTGCTATCCTCCGCCCTCGGCCCGGAACGGGCGCGTGAGCGCGCGTGTCGGACCGGACTGGACGATCGATCCGTAGCGGACGAGGGGTGAACCATCAGCCGAGACCTGCGTGTGAATCAGATGATCCGGATCCCTCAGGTCCGGGTGATCGATGAAGAGAATGCCCAGCTGGGTGTGATGCCCACGCCACGGGCGCTCGAGATGGCGCAGGAACGCGGCCTGGACCTCGTGGAGGTTGCTCCGCTGGCGTCGCCGCCGGTGGTCAAGTTCCTCGATTTCGGCCAGTACAAGTACGAACTCACGAAGCGCGAGAAGGAAGCCAAGCGCAAGCAGCGCTCGGTGACCTTCAAGGAGGTCCGCCTCTCGCCGAAGATCGGCGTAGGCGACTTCGACACCAAGGTCCATCGAGCCATCGAGTTCCTCGAGGATGGCGACCGGATCAAGGTGACGGTGCGCTTCCGCGGTCGGGAATTGACCCATCCGGAGATCGGGCGGAACCTCATCGCCCGGTTCTCGGACCGAGTCAAGGACCACGGTGTCCCGGAACGGGTCCCGTTGCTCGAAGGCAAGTCGATGTACATCACGATGGCGTCGACCCACAAGCCCAAGGGCCACGAGGCACCGGCCAGGGCGGGCGACCACGACGGAGCCGATGGGCCCGCCACGCCCGCGCCGGTCGCGACGCCGCCAGCCGCCGCCGCAGCCCCGGCCCAGCCGGTCGCGACGGCCGAACCGAAGACCGACGCCAGCGCCCCGGCCGAACCGGCCGCGAAGCCGGCACCGAAGGCCGAGGCGAAGGCCGAACCGAAGACGGAAGCGAAGCCGGCCGCGGCCCCCAAGGCCCCGGCCGCGAAGACCAGCACCGCCGCGTCGGCGGCCAGGAAGACCGAAGAAGCGCCGGCGACGCCGGCCGCGACAGGAGAGTAAGGCGACGTGCCCAAGATCAAGAGCCACAAGGCCGCCCAGAAGCGCATCGGCGTGACCGGCAGCGGCAAGGTCATCCGCGTCAAGGCGTGGAGCGGCCACCACCTCGAGATCAAGTCCTCCCGCCGCACCCGGCGCTACGCCGGCAAGGCCGTGATCGGAGCGGTGCACGCGAAGCAGGTCCGACGCCTGCTGCCGTACCTGTAGGAAGGCGATACCACCACCATGGCTCGAGTCAAGCGGGGCGTCACGGCCCACCGGCGCCACAAGCGCCTCCTCCAGGACGCGGAAGGCCGCAAGGGCACCAAGTCGCGGCTGATCAAGCCAGCCCGCGAGGCGCTGCTCCACGCGCTCGCCTACGCGACCCGCGACCGCAAGCAGCGCAAGCGCCAGATGCGCCAGCTGTGGGTCATCCGCATCAACGCCGCGGCCCGCCAGAACGGCCTCACCTACGGCCAGTTCATCAGCGGCCTGAAGCGCGCCGACGTGGAGATCGACCGCAAGATCCTCGCCGACCTGGCGATCCGCGACGCGGCCACCTTCGGCCGGATCGCCGAGCTCGCCAAGGGCGCCTAGACACCGGTCGGTCGACCGCCGACCGAGCCCCTACGATGAGCCCTCGACGTCGCTGACGCTCGAGGGCTCGTGATTCCCGCCCAGCAGGAAGGACGTTCGTGGACCTCGCCGATCTGACCCGGGAGCTCGAGGCGCTGCGCGATGCGTCGCTGGCCGCCGCCGCGGCCAGCCCCGACGTCGCGACCCTCGAGGCGCTCGAGCTGGACGTCCTGGGCAAGAAGGGCCGCCTGACGTCGGTGCTGCGCGGGATCGGCGCGCTGCCGCCGGACGACCGGCCGCGGGTCGGGGCGGTCGCGAACGCCGTCCGGACGGCCATCGAGGCGGCCCTCGCCGAGCGCGGCGCGGTGCTGCGCGGCTCGGCCCTGACGGACCGGCTCGCCGCCGAGACGACGGACGTGACGACGCCGGGCCGACCCATCCGTCGCGGCACCCTCCACCCGATCAACACGACCATCGAGGCCATCGCGGAGGTCTTCGGCCAGTTCGGCTTCGTCGTGTACGAGGCGCCCGAGATCGAGGACGACCTCCGCAACTTCCAGATGCTCAACATCCCGCCCGACCACCCGGCGCGCGACCTGTGGGACACGTTCTACGTCGACGTGGAGGGCCAGCTGCTGCGGACCCACACCTCGCCCGGCCAGATCCGGGTCATGCACGAGAGCGCGCCGCCGATCCGGGCGCTGCTGCCGGGCCGCACCTACCGCTACGAGGCCATCGACGCCAGCCATGCCTCGGAGTTCTTCCAGGTCGAGGGCCTGATGATCGACGAGGGGACCACGATGGGCGACCTGCGCGGCCTGCTCGACCAGTTCGCAAGAGCCCTCTACGGCGCGGACAAGCGGACCCGCTTCCGTCCCGGCTACTACCCGTTCACCGAGCCGTCGGTCGCGTTCGATGTCGAGTGCCTCGTGTGCGGCGGCAGCGGCTGCCCGGCCTGCTCGCGGAGCGGCTGGATGACGATCCTCGGCGCCGGGATGGTCCATCCGGTCGTGCTCCAGTACGGCGGGACTGGACCCGGAGCGCTACCAGGGCTTCGCCTTCGGGATGGGTGTCGAGCGGATCTCCAACCTGCGCCACAACGTCGGGGACCTGCGGCTGTACATGGAGAACGACCTGCGTTTCCTGGAGCAGTTCCGATGAGATCCTCGGGCCGATGGCTCGCAGGAGCGTCGCCTCGGACCTCGGAGAGGTCGTGATGGCATGAGAGTCCCGCTTTCGTGGTTACGCGAGTACGTCGACGTCGATCTGGCCCCGGAGGTCCTCGCCGAGCGCCTGACGATGCTCGGCATGGAGGTCAAGGGCATCGAGGCGTGGGGCGCCGACTGGCGCAACGTCGTCGTCGGCGAGCTGCTCACCGTGGAGAAGCACCCGCGGGCCGACCGGCTGTCGCTCACCACCGTATCCGTCGGGGCAGGGGAGCCGCTCGAGATCGTCTGCGGAGCGACGAACATCGCCCCTGGCCAGCGGGTGCCCGTGGCCCTGCCCGGCGCCGTCCTGCCCGGGGACCGGCGCATCGAGCGGACCGAGAAGATGGGCGTGGTCAGCAACGGGATGCTCTGCTCCGGCGACGAGCTGGGGCTGACCGTCGATGCCGACGGCATCCTGATCCTGCCGGCAGGCACGACCCTCGGCGCCGAGCTGACCGCGCTCTACGGCGACACCGTGCTCGATGTCGACGTGAAGCCGAACCGCGGCGACGCCCTCTCGATCGTCGGCCTCGCGCGTGAGGTCGCGGCCCTCACCGGTTCGCCGCTGCGCTTCCCGCCCACCGACGCGGTCGAGAGCGGACCGCCGGTGTCGGCGAGCCTCGCCGTCGAGGTCGAGGATCCCGACCTGTGCCCGCGGTTCGTCGGCCGCTGGATCTCGGGCGTGACCATCGGTCCGTCGCCCGACCAGGTCCAGATGCGGTTACTGGCGGCCGGCCAGCGGCCGATCTCGAACGTGGTCGACGCCAGCAACTACGTGATGCTCGAGCTCGGCAAGCCGATCCACACCTTCGACGCGGCGGCGGTCCACGGCGGCCGGATCATCGTCCGCCGCGCCCGCCCGGGCGAGCGGCTCGAGACGCTTGATCATGTCGACCGCGAGCTGCATCCCGAGACGGTCGTGATCGCGGACCCGGACGGGCCGATCGCGATCGGCGGCGTCATGGGCGGGGCGGCGTCGGAGATCGGGCCGGAGACGACCGACGTCGTCGTCGAGTCCGCGATCTTCGACCCGGTCAGCATCCGGCGGACCGCGACGCGCTACGCCCTCCGCTCCGAGGCGAGCCTCCTGTTCGAGAAGGGCCAGGAATGGCGGATGGCCCGCCTGGGCGCCGATCGCACGGCGCGACTCATCCTCGAATGGGCCGGCGGCACCCTCCACGCCGGTGCGGTCGACACCGACCCCGACGAGCCCGAGCCGGCCCGCGTCGCGTTCCGCCCGGCGCGGACCGACCGCCTGCTGGGCGTGACGCTCGAGCCCGCGGAGCAGCGGGTGCTGCTGGCGCGCGTCGGGATCGAGACCGCCGTCGCCCCGGCGGGCACGGCCGTCCCGGTCGCCACAGGGACCAGGCCGCTCACCATCGAGCCGGCGCCCGACGTCGCCGTCCTGGAGGCCGTGGTGCCGACGTGGCGGCGCGACCTCGCGGTCGAGACCGACGTCATCGAGGAGATCATTCGCGTGCGCGGCTACGAGACCATCCCCCCGGTCCTGCCGCACACGCCGATGCCGCCCTATCGCCACGGCCCGCTGGACGCACGCGACGCGATCCGCGAGACCCTGAGCGGCGCCGGCCTGAGCGAAGTGGTGACGTACGCGCTCGTCTCGCCGCGGATGGTCGAGCGGTTCCCGTTCCACGACGATGGTGCACCCGCGGGCGAGCCGGAGCAGCGTCCGGCGGGACGGCCGGTCGTCGTCACCAACCCGCTCTCCAGCCAGCACTCGGTCCTGCGCCAGAGCCTGCTCGGCAGCCTGCTCGAAGTCGTCGCCACGAACCTGCGCCACGGCCACCCCGAGATCGCCATCTTCGAGATCGGCAAGGGCTACGGCGCGACCGGTGACGGTGCGGCCGATGCCTCGCCGACGCACGAATGGTGGCGCCTGGGATTCGCCCTGACCGGGCCGGCCGAGCCGCCGGCCTGGAACCGGGCCGCGCGGACGTACGACGTCGATGACGCGAAAGGCATCCTCGAGGCGGTCGCCCGCCAGGCCGGACTTCCGGCACCTGCCTGGAGCGCGCTGACCGACGATGCGAACCTGCACCCGGGCCGCGCCGCGCGGATCGACGCCGGCGGCGGGATCGTGGGCCGGCTCGGCGAGCTGCATCCGGCGGCGATCGAGGCGCTGGAGATCCGAGCGGATCGCGTGATCGTGGCGGAAGTCGCGATCCGCGGGCTGGCCCGGGGCCGGTTCCCCGACGCGCGGGTCCTGCCGCCGCCACGCTTCCCGGCCGTCGAGCGCGACCTTGCAGTGATCGTGGACGCGGCCACGCTCGCGGCGGAGGTGGAGGCCTCGATCCGCCAGCACGCCGGGCCACGCCTGCGCGCGGTCGCCCTCTTCGACGTCTACCGCGGCCGTCCGCTCGCCGAGCGCGAGAAGAGCCTGGCGTACCGGCTGACCCTGCGCGACGACGACCGCACGCTGACCGATGCCGAGGTGGACGCGGTGGTCGCCCAGGTCACGGCCGGGCTGGCGGCGGACGTCGCGGCACGCCTCCGGACCTGACCGGTCCACCCCGGACCGGACCGGACCTTCGCGGACCCATCCGACCACCCATCCGTCCCCTTGCGGCGCGCGGAGAGCCGCTGCTAACCTAGCGCGGCTCCGGCGCCGGCCGGTACGTTCGGACTAGAAGGAGCACCGGTGGATCTCGGGAATTTCCTGGGCGGGATCAGCACCGTCGACCTGCTCATCTTCCTGTACTTCATGGCGTTCTTCGTGCTGGGGTTCGCCCAGGGCACGATCCGGCGCCTGATCGGCATCGCCTCGATCCTGTTCTCGTTCCTCTTCGCCGCCAACATCGCCGAACCCCTCGGGGCGTACCTCGGACAGAACTGGACGCAGTTCTCCAAGGAATACAGCACGATGATCGGGTTCGGGACCGTGTTCCTGGCATCCGCGATCGCCTTCGCGCTGGTCGCCCAGGGCCTCTACAAGTCGTCGCCGCTCTTCCCGAAGGCGCGCTTCGCCGACGAGCTGATCGGCGGGATCCTCGGCCTGGTCCAGGCCGCGCTGATCTTCGGCGCCGTCCTGATCATCCTCGACTCGTTCTTCACCGTCCACGGCATCGCCGAGGACCCGCAGGAGCTGCCGTTCCTGCGCGAGTTCTGGACGGCGCTCGATGGCTCGAACGCGGCGGTCCTGTTCCGCGAGACCCTCATCCCGGCGTTCTTCGCGGTCTTCGGGTTCCTGATCCCGGACTGGCTGGAGTCGCGCTACATCTAGCGGGATGGACCGCGCGGCGCTGGACCAGCCGGCGGTCGACGCCGCGCGCGCGATCCTGGGCGCCACGCTCGTCCACGAGGACGCGCGCGGCCGGCGCGCGGGTCGCATCGTCGAGGTCGAGGCCTACAACGGCCCCGAGGACCTCGCGTCGCATGCCCGGGCCGGGCGGACGACCCGCAACGCGGTCATGTTCGGGCGACCGGGCATCGCCTACGTGTACCTTGTCTACGGGATGCATGACTGCCTGAACGTCGTCACCGGTCCGGCCGGATCCGCCAGCGCGCTGCTCATCCGCGCGGTCGCGCCGACCGACGGGATCGAGCTGATGCGCGCGGACCGGCTGGCCTGGCTGGCGGCGCACCGACGGGCGATCGCCCCGGACGCGGCGGCACGCGAGGCAGCGCGCCTGGCCCGGCTCCCCGACGCGCGACTGGCCAGCGGACCGGGACTCGTCGGCGCGGCGTTCGCGATCGACCGGTCCGCCACCGGCGTCGACCTGTGCGATCCGTCCTCCCCGCTCCGCCTCGAGGGGCCGCTCGGGAGCGTTCCTGACGATGCGATCGCGACCGGCCCGCGGGTCGGCGTGGGGTACGCCGGGCCGCCCTGGGCCGATATGCCCTGGCGCTTCGTCGTCGCGGGCGATCCGTCGGTCTCTGGCCGCCCTCCCCGGGGCTGAGCGCGATGGACCAGCGCTCGATCGCGCTCCTCGAGTTCCTGCTCGTCCGAGACCGCCTGGCCGACGCCACCTCGTTCCCGCCCTCGCGTGGGCTCGCCGAGGCGCTCGAACCGTCGGCGGACCCGGTGGTCGTGGCGCGCCGTCTCGACGAGACCGACCAGGCCCGGGCGCTCATCGCCGACCGTCCGGGCGTCGGGATCGGCGCCGCCCGCGACATCGGCCCCTCGATCGAGCGGGCCGCCCGCGGCGGCCGGCTGGAGCCCGGCCAGTTCCTGGAACTGGCGGAGACGCTCGACGCGACGGCCCGGCTGGCGACGGCCCTCTCCGAGGAGCGGCGTCCGCTGCTGCGCGAGCTCGCGGCCGACCTCCACCCCCTGCCGTCGCTGCGCAGCACGCTGGCGCGCAGCTTCGACCCGGTCGGCGAGCTGCTGGACACCGCGTCGCCTCGCCTGGGCGGCCTGCGCTCGGCGGTCCGCGTCGCGTACGACCGCCTCCGCCGCCGGCTCGACTCGCTCGTCGGCGCCGAGCTCGGCAATGCGCTCCAGGAACCCATCGTGACCCTGCGCAACGGCCGCTATGTCGTGCCGGTCAAGGCCGAGGCGCGGGCGCGGGTCAAGGGGATCGTCCACGACGCCTCGGGCAGCGGCCAGACGCTGTTCATCGAGCCGCTCGTCGCGGTCGAGCTGGGCAACGCCTGGCGCGAGGCGCAGGTGGCGGAGGCCGAGGAGGTCGCGCGCATCCTCGACGAGCTCTCGGCCTTCGTCGCGGCGAACGCCGGGCCCCTGCGAGACACCCTGGACGCCCTGGCCCGGTTCGACTTCTGGGCCGCCAAGGCGAGCCTCGCCGCGGACCTCGACGGCGTGCGCGCGGAGACCGACACCGGGCCGGCCGACGCCCCCGTCGTCATCCTGCTGTCGGCGCGCCACCCGGGGCTGACCGGGCGGGTCGTGCCGATCGACATCCGCCTGGGCGAGGGGATCCGGGCGCTGGTCGTGACCGGCCCGAACACCGGCGGCAAGACGGTCACGCTGCGGACCCTCGGGCTCCTCAGCCTGATGCACCAGGCCGGGCTGCACGTCCCGGCCGCGGCCGGCAGCCGGCTGCCCGTCTGGCGCGATGTCTTCGCCGACATCGGCGACGAGCAGTCGGTCGCACAGTCGCTCTCGACGTTCTCGGGGCACCTGCGCTCGATCATCCGGATCGTGGACGCCGCCGGCCCTGGGACGCTGGTGCTGCTCGACGAGCTCGGCGCCGGCACGGACCCGACCGAGGGCTCGGCCCTCGCGCAGGCACTGCTCGACCACTTCATGCATGCGGGCGCGATGATCGCCGCGACGACCCATTACGCCGAGCTCAAGGCCTACGCCCACACGACGGAGGGCGCCCGCAACGCCTCGGTCGAGTTCGACCTCGAGACGCTGAGCCCCACCTATCGGCTCTCCATCGGCCTGCCCGGCGGGAGCCAGGCCTTCGCCATCGCCGAGCGGCTCGGCCTGCCGCCCGAGATCGTCGGCGACGCGCGGTCGCGGCTGTCGGAGGCGCAGCGCTCGTTCGAGGCCACGCTCGCCGCCATCAAGGCCACGGAGGGCGAGGCGGGCGAGGCACTCGACCGGGCGCGCGCGGCCGAGCTGCGCGCCGCCGACGCCCTGCGCGTCGCGGACGAGGAGCGCCGACGGGCGCGCCGCGAGCGGGACGAGGCGACGCGGGCAGCCCGCAACGAGGCCGACCAGATCCTCGAGACCCTGCGCGACACCGTCCGCGACACCCGTCGTGCCCTCGAGCGCGAGACCGTGACGGCCGCGAGCCTCGACTCGGCGGTGGACCGCGCGGCCGCGATCGCCGAGCAGCTGCCCGAGGCCGCGGACGATGCACCGGCGGTCGCCGTGGTCGTCCCGCGCCAGTGGCAGGTGGGCGAGCGCGCTCGCAGCGTGTCCGGCGGCTGGGAAGGCCGCGTGGCCGCCCTGGAGCGCGGCGGTCAGCGCGCGACGCTGGAGGCCGGCGGGCTGCGCGTGACGGTCGACGTGGACGACCTGGTCCTCGCGCAGTCGCCATCAGGGGCAGGGTCCGCGACCGCGGCCCAGGCAGCGTCACCGACGTCGAACGCGGGCGCGTTGCGCCTCGAGCACGCCCGGAGCGTCGCGTCGTCGCTCGACCTGCGCGGCGCCCGCGTGGACGAGGCGCTCGACGCCCTGGCCCACTACCTCGACGACGCCGCGGTCGCCGGCATGCCGCAGGTCACGATCATCCACGGGCTCGGGACGGGGGCGCTGCGAGACGCCGTGCGCCGCCATGCCACCGACCATCCGGGCGTGCGCACCGTCAGGCCGGGGGAGCGCGGCGAGGGCGGCGACGGCGCGACGATCGTCACCCTCTAGCCGGGTCGGCGCCTACGGGTTGGGGGGCGGCGGGATCGAGGGCTCGACCGGCGTGCACAGCGGATCGAGCAGCGGGTCGCAGACCGGTGGCGGCTCGACCGGGGCCAGCGGGCAGCTCTTGGACGGCGCGAAGGGCGCGCCCCACGACCGCCCGAACGGGTAGAAGCCACTGCCATAGAAGTACGCCGTGTGGGTGCCCTTCGGCGTCCCGCGAACGCCGGCGCCCCTGGCCGCGCGTGACGCCCAGTTGCGGTCGGCCTTCTGCCACGACGGGTAGGCGGCATCGACCTCGCCGATGTCGAAGAAGCCCTTGGTCACCATCGGGCCGACGCAGCCGTCCCGCCAGAGCAGCCCGCTGGCCTTGTCGATGTCCAGCACGATCCGGCTGGATGCGGTCTGGGTCGGGATCGTCTTGGGGAGGAACAGCTCCTTGAACGTCTTCGTCGTGAACGGCCCGGGTTTCATGCCCGTGAAGGCATCGACGGTGGCCGTCTTGAGGCCGGGCGGCTGCTTGAACTGGGCGATCGGGTCGCCCTTGCTGACCTCGGTCAGGATCGCCGACCACAGCGGCGCGGACGTGTCGAGCGAGAGCTTGCCGTCGTTGGGCGAGTTGTCGCTGTTGCCCATCCACACGCCCACCGCGAGAGCGGGCGCCTTCGGGTCCTTGGGCGGCGCCACGTAGCCGTAGGCGGCGACGTCGCGGTTGTCGCTGGTGGTGCCGGTCTTGTAGGCCGCGGGGCGCCGCTTGGAGCCGTCCTTGATCGCGAACTTGCCCCAGAACGGGTTGATCTTCATGTCGGTGTTGCCGGCCAGGATGTCGGTGACGATGTAGGCGGCGCCGGGGCTCAGGACCTGCTCGCCCTGGCGCTTCTCGGTGGCGAGCGGCCAGATGATGCGACCGCTCGAGTCCTCGACCGAGGCGATGTACTGGCGGGGCATCTTGAGGCCGTTGTTGGCGATCGCGCCGTACGCGCCGAGGAGGTCGATCGGATGGACCTCGAGGGTGCCGATGCCCATCGACTTGACCGGCACGGCCGTGCTCGGGTAGGTCAGCCCGAGGTCCTTGGTCCGGTCGTAGAGGTGATCGAGGCCGATCATGATGGCGCCCTTGATGGCGGGCACGTTGAGCGAGAACTGGAGCGCCGAACGGAGCCGGACCGGGCCGCGTTCCGCCTTGTCGGCCTGGATGGGGAGGAAGCCGCCGCCGAAGTCCGTGGTGACGTCCATGAACATGGTCGCCGCCGTCAGGGTGCCGTCATCGATCCCGATCGAGTAGTCGACGGGCTTGATCGCCGAGCCCGGCTGCCGCCACCCGTCGGCCATGACGTCGAACTGGGGCTGGAACTTCTTGTTGCCCTTCGCCGTGTAGCTGGCGCTGCCGACGTACGCCAGCACCTCGCCGGTGCGGTAGTCGATGACCCCCGCTGCGGCGTTGTTGATGTTGTGGCCGCGCAGGCCGAGGATCCAGTTCCAGGCGCTGGTCGGGATCTTGCGCTGTCGCAGGACGGCGCGCGGGTCCGACGCGTTGGGAGCGCGCGCCGCTGCGTAGACCCACTTCTCGGCGACCTTCTGCATGTTGTAGTCGAGCGTGGTCGTCACCGTGTAGCCGCCCGTGTCCACCTGCGGGCAGTCGGTGGGGGTATCGGGGCAGAGGATCTCCGACAGGGCCCGGCGGACCTGCCACACGAACTGGGGCGCCTTCCACGTCGCCGATGCGGGCAGGCTGAGCACGACCGGCTCCAGCTTGGCGGCGTCGTATTCGGAGAGGGTGTGCCTGGTCCCGGTCAGCGTGCTGTTCGTCTTCATCAGGTCGAGGATGTGATTGCGCCGCAGCACGACCTCGGCCGTGTCGGGCACGATGAGGTCGAACGCCGGGCAGTCGGCGTCATCGGCCACGGTCGTCCGGCAGATCTCGTCGGCGTTCTTGACCAGGTCGAACTTCGTCGGCGACTGCGGGATCGCCGCAAGGATCGCGAACTGGGCGAGCGTCAGGTCCTTCAGGTCCTTGCCGAAGTAGCCGCGGGCCGCCGCCTTCACGCCGTAGCTGTTGTTGCCGTAGAAGTTCTGGTTCAGATAGGCCGTGATGATCTGTTCCTTGCCCGACTGGCCCGGGAACTCCTGGGTCAGGCGCACGGACTGGATGATCTCGCGGAACTTGCGCTCGTAGGTCGAGCCCTCGAACGCCCAGTCGGGGAGGAGCCGCGCGCGGACGAGCTGCTGGGTGATCGTCGAGGCGCCGCGCGGCCGGCCGGAGATCGTGTCGACGCCGGCCGAGATGATGCCGACCGGGTCGAAGCCCGCGTTCTGCCAGAAGCCCTGGTCCTCGATCGAGGTCGTCGCGTCGATCATCTCGCCTGGGATCTGGTCGTAGGTCACGACCTCGCGGCGCAGCGAGCCGAGCTTGGCGAGCTCGATCTTGCCGGTCCGGTCGACGACCCGCGTCTGCTGGTCGAACTCGAGGTTCTGGAGGGCGGCGGCGGGGTCGGGGAGGTTGGCCGAGTAGTGGTTGTACGCGCCGACGGCAACGACCAGGCCAGCACCGGCCGTCAGCACGGCGGTGCTCAGGAAGACGATGAGGACGACGAGGGCGACTCGACCGATGATCGAGCCACGACGCCCCTTGGGGCGGCCCTGGAGCGCTCTTCGATGGCGCTGGCGCCGCGCGAGGCTGGTCTGCATCTGTGGCCGCACGATAGCATAGGGGGCGTGAACGAACGGACGAGCGCCTCCCGGTGGGTCGAGACGGCTCGACGTTCGACGCTGTGACGGACGCCCCGGCGGCCGGTCCGGAGGGCCTCCTCGCCGACCTCGAGTGGCGCGGCATCCTGCACGCGACCACGCCCGGGCTGCCGGCCCGCCTGGCGACCGGGCGATCCATCACGGGCTACGTGGGCTTCGACCCGTCGGGGGCGTCGCTCCACGTCGGGCACCTGGTCCCGATCTTCGGTCTGCTGCGGCTGCAGCGTCACGGCGGCCGGCCGGTCGCCCTGGTGGGCGGCGGGACCGGGATGATCGGCGACCCGTCGGGCCGCTCGAGCGAGCGCAACCTGCTCGACCGCGAGACATCGGCCGCGAACGCCGACGCGATCCGCGTCCAGCTCGAGCGCTTCCTCGACTTCACGCCCGGGTCGGGCGCCATCCTGCTCAACAACCTCGACTGGTTGGGCGAGTTGTCGCTGATCGACTTCCTGCGCGACACCGGCAAGCATTTCACCGTGCCGTACATGCTGGCCAAGGATTCGGTCCAGTCGCGCCTCGATCGCGGGCTCTCCTTCACCGAATTCAGCTACATGCTCCTGCAGTCGTACGACTTCGCCCACATGCACCGGACGATCGGCCTCGAGCTGCAGATGGGCGGCGCCGACCAGTGGGGCAACATCACCGCGGGACTCGAGCTGATCCGGCGGACCAGCGGAGCGGGGGAAGCTGACGGCGGCGAGGCCGCAGACCCCGCGCACGGGCTCGCGTACAAGCTGCTGCTCTCGCCGTCGGGGACCAAGTTCGGCAAGAGCGAGAGCGGCGAGTCCGTGTGGCTGGACCCGGCCCGCACCTCGCCCTACGCCTTCTATCAGTACTGGCTCAACACCGACGATCGCGATGTCGGCACGTATCTGCGCTGGTTCACCGAGCTCTCGCGCGAGGAGATCGAGGCGCTCGAGGCCGAGGCGGCGCGCGCCCCCGAAGGCCGGCCGGCGCAGCGCGCGCTGGCGCGGGACATCACGGTGCGGACCCACGGGGAGGCGGCGGCGGACCAGGCGATCGCCGATTCCGCGGCGCGGTTCTCAGGCGAGGCGGTGGTCGACGCGGCGACGTTGGCGGACACCTATGCCTCGGCGGGCGGGTTCACCTTCGACCCGGTGTGGCTGGCGCAGGGCGTGGCCGTGCTGCTGAGCGAGGCGGGGCTCTTCGCCTCGCGAGGCGAGGCGCGGCGGATGATCGCGGCCGGCGGGGTGACGCTCAACGGGGTGCGGGTCTCGGACCCGGCCACCGTCCCGGAGCCGATCGACGGGGAGTGGCTGGACGTCCGAATCGGCAAGCGCCGCCGCGAGATCGGCCGCCGCGCGGGCTGACCGCCGGGCGCCTGCCTCCGTGATCCCGGCAGATGTCACCCAGGCGGTCGCTCGTCACCGACTCGCTGACAGATGACTGCCCACCGCGTCAGATGCCGGTATCTCGCACGTGGCGCCGAGGCGGCCACGCACAGTGCGGGGCGACCGGACCGACGGGCCCTGACCAACGACCGCGTGGTGGCCATCTGACGGAACTCCGGGCGGTGCCAGTTCGGGGCCGGCATCTTCAGGTCGAGTGGCGGCTCCGCAGTACCTCGACCACCGCGGACGGTGGCACGCCTCGCTCGGCGAGGAGCACCAGCGCGTGGTAGACGAGGTCGGCCGCCTCGCCCGCGAGCGCGTCGCGGGTCGCCGCGCGGTCGGCGCCTGACGCCTCGGCCGCGGCGTCGTCCTTGGCGGCCATCAGGACCTCGGTCGCCTCTTCGGTGACCTTGCGGCCGGCGGCGTCGACGCCGCCGTCAAGCAGGGATGTCGTGTAGGAGCCGGCCGGGCGCTCAGCGGCGCGCGAGGCGATGGTCGACCAGAGCGACTCGAGCCAGGCGAACCCCTGCGTCGAGCGCTCGGCGGGCGCCCCATCGGGGTCGAAGCAGCTCCGCGTCCCGCGGTGGCAGGTCGGGCCGACCGGATCGACCGTCACGAGCAGGGCGTCTTCATCGCAATCCACGGCGACCTCCACGAGCCGCAGCACGTTCCCGCTGGTCTCGCCCTTGCGCCACAGGCGGTCGCGCGAGCGCGAGTGGAAGTGGACCTCGCCCGTCGCCAGCGTGGCCGCGAGGGCCTCCGCGTCCATCCAGGCGAGCATCAGCACGCGGCCGTCGGCGCGGTCCTGGACGACCGCCGGCACGAGCCCGTCCGGGCCGAACGCGACCTGCGGCGCGGCTGCGCCCCGGGCGATCGGTACGCTCACGCGACGGCCTGCGGCACGAGCCGGACGGGCAGCCCGGCGGCCGCCATCGCGGCCTTGACCTCGGCGATGGCGTGGATCCGGCGGTGAAAGATCGAGGCGGCCAGCACGGCATCGGCGTGCCCGTCGACGATCGCGGCCACGAAATCGGCCGGGCCGGCGGCACCACCGGAGGCGATCACGGGCACATGGACGCGGTCGGCGATCGCCCGCAGCAGCTCGGTGTCGAAGCCGGCGCCGGTGCCGTCGCGGTCGATGGAGGTCACCAGCAGCTCGCCGGCGCCCAGGTCGACGACCCGCTCGGCCCACGCGATCGCATCGAGATCGGTCGTCTCGCGGCCGCCCTTCACGACGACCTCCCAGGCGGGCGCCTCGCCCTGGCGTCGTCGCGCATCGATGGCGACCACCACGGCCTGCCGGCCGAAGCGGGCCGCGCAGCGGCTGACGAGCGTCGGCTCGGCGACGGCTGCGGTGTTGAGCGAGACCTTGTCGGCGCCGGCGCGCAGGACGTCGCGCATCTCGTGCACGCTCCGGACCCCGCCGCCGACCGTGAGCGGGATGAAGGCCCGGCGCGCGGTCCGCTCGACGATCTCGAGCAGCGTGCCGCGCCGCTCGGGTGCCGCGGTGATGTCGAGGAATACCAGCTCATCGGCGCCTTCCGCGGCATAGCGCTCGGCCAGCTCGGGCGGGTCGCCCTCGTCGACGAGGTCCACGAAGCGGGTGCCCTTGACGACGCGCCCGTCGGCGACATCGAGGCAGGGGATCACGCGATGGCGGAGCATCAGGCGGCCCGCGCCATCGCGACGAAGTTGGCGAGGAGCTGCAGGCCGTCGGCGCCGCTCCGCTCGGGGTGGAACTGGACGCCCTGCACGGGGCCGCGCGCGACCGCCGACACGAACTGGCGCCCGTGCGTGGTCCGGGCGAGGACCGCCGGCGCGTCGGCGTCCACCGGCTCGCCGGCATACGAGTGGACGAAATAGAAGTCGGCGCCGTCGGCGATGCCGTCGAACAGCGGGTGCTGGCGCGTCCGCTCGACCTGGTTCCAGCCGATGTGCGGGAGGGTCGGGGCGTCCTCGAGGCGGACCGTCCGGCCGGCCAGCGCGCCAAGGGTGATGGCGCCGTCCTCGTCGCTGGCCTCGAACAGCAGCTGCAGGCCGAGGCAGATGCCGAGGAACGGCCGGTCCGGAGGCGAGCCAGGCCGCGATCGGCCGGGTCAGGCCGTGCTTGTCGAGGCGCGCCATCGCCGGCGCCGCGGCACCCACGCCGGGCACCACCAGCGCGTCGACATCGCGCAGCATCTCGCCGTCGCGGACGATCGTGACCGCGGCCCCGACGGTCGTGAACGCCTGGTCGATGCTCACGAGATTGCCCGCGCCGTAGTCGACGACCGCGACCCGCGGCACGCCGCTCACCCGAGCGAGCCCTTGGTCGACGCCACGCCGCTGCGGCGCGGGTCGGGCTCGACCGCCTCGCGCAGCGCGCGGCCGAGCGCCTTGAACGCGGCCTCGGCGAGGTGGTGGTCGTTGCGCCCGCTGCCGCGGACGTGGAGCGTCGCCCCGGCGGTCCGCGCGAACGACTCCAGCGCGTGCTCGACGAGCTGGAGCGGCAGCCCGCCGGCGCGCTCGCCGTGGAACGGCAGGTCGATGACCGCGTACGGGCGCCCGCCGATGTCGATGACCGCGGTCGCGAGCGATTCGTCCATCGGGACGGCGCTGTCGCCGAAGCGGCGGATGCCGGCTCGATCGCCGAGCGCCTCGGCCACCGCGGCGCCGAGCACGAGCGCGACGTCCTCGACCGTGTGGTGCTCGTCGACCTGCAGGTCGCCGTCGGCATGGACCGCCAGGTCGAACAGGCCGTGATGGGCGAAGGAGCCCAGCAGGTGGTCGTAGAAGCCGATGCCCGTGTCGATGGCGGCGTGGCCGGACCCGTCGAGCCCGAGCGTGACGGTGATGTCCGTCTCGTTGGTCGTGCGCGCGACCGTCACCCGACGGTCCTCGCGGGGCCCGATGGTCAGCTCGCCGAGCGGCGTCGTCATGCGCTGGTCTCCCTGGCGATCTCGTTGGCGGCCGCGATGATCCGGTCGTTCTCGTGCGCGGCCCGGACCGTGAGCCGGAGGTGGCCGGCGAGCGGGTGGCCGGCGGGGAAGGTCCGCGGGACGAGGCCGCGGCGCAGCAGGCCCTCCGTGGTCGCCGCGGCCCGCTCCGGCGAGCCGAGGTCGACGAGGATGAAGTTGGTCACCGATGGGCCGACGGCCCAGCCGGCCGCCAGCAGGGCGGTCGTGAGGCGGTCGCGCTCGACGCGGACCCGCTCGAGGTTCGCGTCGAGGACGGTGTCGTCCGCCAGCGCGGCGGCGACGACCGTGACCGACACCGTGGAGACCGAGCCCGGCGGCCGGTATGGATTGAGCCGGCCGATGATCTCCGGGCTGGGCGATGGCGAAGCCGACGCGGAGGCCGGCGAGCGCGTAGGCCTTGCTGGCGGTGCGAACCACGATCAGGTTCGGGTATGCCGCGCGGAGAGCGAGGAGCGAGCGCCCGACGAACTCCGCATACGCCTCGTCGAGGACGACGATCGGGGGCTGGCGGCCGTCGCGCATCGCGTCGGCGCTGAGCCCGGCCAGCAGGCGCTCGATGGCGCCGTCGGGCTCGGGGAGCGCGGTCGGGTTGTTCGGGCTGCACAGCCAGACGACGGCGGCGGTCGCCGCGGCCGCGCGGACGGCATCCGGATCGAGCGCCCAGCCGTCGGCCCGACCGCGCCGCGGCACGGCGACCACCTCGGCGCCGCGCTGCTCGGTGAGCACGCGGTACATCGTGTACGTGGGGACCGGGACGACCGCGCGATCGCCGGGCCGGAGGAAGGCCTTGGCGATGAGGTCGAGGATCTCGTCGGCTCCGGCGCCGACCAGGAGCTCCGCCGGCGTCACGCCGTAGCGCGCGGCCGCAGCGGCCACGAGGCGGCGATAGTCGGACGGCGGGTACTCCGAGATGCTGGTGTCGAAGCGCCCGGCCGCGAGGATCCGCGCCGCGAGCTCGGGCGGGGCGGGGGAGGTGTTGAGGTCGAAGCGCACGATCGAGTCGCGCTCGACGCCGTAGCGCTCGGCGACCTCGTCGTCGGTCGCCTCCCACGAGTAGGTGCTGGGCGCCGTCGGGGAGGTGAAGGTCACGGGGGTCGGCGTCATCGGTCGGTCCCCTCGAAGCGGATCTCGACGGCGTCGCGGTGCGCCAGCAGGCCCTCTGCCTCGGCGAGCGCCGTGACGGTCTCGCGGATCGCGGCGAGGCCCTCGCGATCGACGCGCTGGACCTGCACGAACTTCCCGTACGCCTCGACGGCCAGCCCCCCGGCGCCCCGCGCGAGCCCGCCGGTCGGCAGGACGTGGTTGGCGCCGGTGGCGTAGTCGCCCGCCGATTCGGGAGCCCACGGCCCCACGAACAGCGAGCCCGCGTTGCGCAGCCGGGCGACGGTCGGCTCGAGTGGCTCGACATCGACCGAGAGGTGCTCCGGGGCGTAGTCGTTGATGAAGTCGATGGCGGCATCGATGGTCGGCGCGAGCACGATCCGACCGTGGTCGCGCAGCGCCCGCTCGAGGATGTCGCGGCGGGAGGCCGCCGCGAGAAGGGTTCCGACGGCCGCTTCGACCGCGTCGGCGAAGGCCGCGTCGGTGGTGACCAGGATCGCCGGGGAGTCGGGGCCGTGCTCGGCCTGCGTGATCAGGTCCGCGGCCACGCGGCGCGGGTCGGCGGGCGGCGCGGCGAGGACCGTCCCCTCGGACGGGCCTGCGGGCAGGTCGATCCCGACGTCGCCGCAGACCTCGATCTTGGCGGCCGTGACCCAGGCGTTGCCGGGCCGACGATCCGGTCGACCGGCGAGACGCGGCTGTCGGGCAGGCCGTAGGCAAGCGCGCCGATGGCCTGGGCGCCGCCGGCGACCACGAGGGCGTCGACCTCGAGCAGGCCGGCCGCACCGAGCAGGACCGGATGGGTGGCGCCGTCCCGATCGGCCGGGGAGGCGACGACGATCCGCTCGACGCCGGCGACGCGCGCCGGGACGACGGTCATCACCAGCGACGACGGGTACGGGGCGGACCCGCCGGGGACGTAGGCGCCGACCGAGGCGAGCGGGGTCCAGCGCCGCTCGATCTCGATGCCGGGCAGGATGGTCGTGCGTGTCGACGCCGGGCGCTGGGTCTCGGCGAAGCGGCGGACATTCGCGATCGCCTGGTCGAGCGCGCGGCGGATCCGGGGCGTCAGGGCGTCGCGGGCAGCGCGGAGATCATCGCGGTCGAGGACGAGCAGGCCGTCGGGCCGGCCGCCACCGACGCGCTCGTTCGCCTCGCGGACCGCGTCGTCGCCCCGCTGGCGGACATCGGCCAGGGTCGCCCGGGCGGCGTCGCGGATGGTGGCGTCAGGTGCCGCGCCGCGACGGGTCAAGGCGGTCCGAGCCGCGATCGCGTCCGGGTCGCCGCGCAGGACGTCCGCGAGATCGAGGCGCTCGAGGCGGAGGGCGACGGTGCTCATGGGACGATCTTCTCGATCGGGAGCACGAGGATCCCGGACGCGCCGGCCGCCTTGAGACGTGGCAGCAGTCCCCACACCTCGTCCGCGCCGACGACCGAGTGGATCGCGATCATCCCGGTGTGGGCGAGGGGGATGATCGTCGGCGATTCGAGCGCCGGCAGCAGCCCTTCGAGCTCGGGCAGCTTGGCCGACGGGGCGTTCATCATCAGGTACTTGCGCTCGCGGGCCGCGATGACCGCGGTCAGCATGGTGTCGATGGCGGCGAGCTCGGTCGCGCGCTCGCGGTCGGCGTTCGGGTTGGCGACCAGGACCGCTTCCGATGCGAGGACGTCGCCGATCTGGCGCAGCCCGTTCATCACGAGCGTCGATCCCGTCGAGACCAGGTCGACGATGCCCTCGGCGAGGCCGAGCCGGGGGGCCACCTCGACGGCACCCGAGATGGGGATGACGTCGACGGGGATCCGGCGCTCCTCGAAGAAGCGGCGCGCCGTGTTCGGGTGGGCGGTGGCGACGCGCAGGCCGGCCAGGTCCTCGACGGTCTGCTGCGGCGCGTCGTTGGGGACCGCGGCGGCCAGCCGGCAGCGGCCGTAGCCGAGCTCCCGGACCCGCGGCAGCTCGGCGCCGGTCTCGCTCAGGAGGTCGATGCCCGTGATCCCGAGGTCGGCTACGCCGTCGCCGACGAACTCGATGATGTCGTTCGTCCGGACGAACAGGACGTCGAGCGGGTAGTTCTGGACCCGCGCGACCAGGCTCCGATCGTGCTCGTCGAAGACCAGGCCTGCGTCGTGCAGCAGCTTGAGGGTCGGCTCCACCATCCGCCCCTTGTTCGGGATGGCCAGGCGGAGGCGCTCCCTCACCGCTCGCCGCCCGCGGGGTAGGGGATGGTGCCGGCCCTGGATCGGGCTGCCAGCGCGTCGAGCATCGCGCGATAGCCGCCCTCGCCGTGGTTGAGCCACGATGCGATACGGGTGATCGTGGCCGTGCTGGCCCCGGTCTGACGGGAGATCTCCGCGTAGTGCATCCCGCTGTCGAGCAGGCGGACGACGGCCCACCGCTGGGCCATGTCGCGGAGCTCGTTGAGCGTGCAGAGGTCGCGGAAGAATCGTTCCGCCTCGTCGCGCGATTCGAGGGTCAGGATCGCCGTGAACATCGCTTCGACGTCCTGGGTCCGCCAGTCGTCCGCCATCGTTCGGTTGCCTCATGTTGCCGTGCTAACGTAGTAGCGTGCTAATACGCTATCATGGTGCCGTGACGATGACAAGCGGCTTCGACGTCCTGCCGGCGATCGACCTGCGCGGCGGTCGCGTCGTCCGGTTGCGGCAGGGCGACTTCGCTCAGGAGACCGCTTACGACGACGACCCGGTCGCGGTCGCGCGGCGGTTCGCCGATGCGGGCACCACCTGGCTCCACGTCGTGGACCTCGACGGGGCTCGCTCCGGGACGCCGGCCCACGCGGAGGTGATCGCCGCGATCGTCGCGGCCGTGGGGGAGCGGACCGCCGTCGAGGTCGCCGGCGGCCTGCGCGATGCCGCATCGGTCGAGGCCGTCCTCGCGATGGGCGCGGCGCGCGCCGTCATCGGGACCGCCGCCCTCCGCGACCCCGACTTCGCCGGCCGCCTCGTGTCGACCCTGGGAGCAGCCCGCATCGCCGTCGCCATCGACGTCCGCGACGGCCGTGCGGTCGGCCACGGGTGGGCTGCCGCCGACGCGGGGATCGATGCCGCCGACGCCGTGCGGACGCTCGCCGCTGCCGGGGTGACCGCCTTCGAGGTCACCGCGATCGAGCAGGACGGGCTGCTGCGCGGGCCGGACCTCGCGCTCTACCGGGAGATGGTCGGCCTCGGGGTCGGCGACGTGATCGCGTCGGCCGGCATCGCGAGCGCCGCGGACCTGCGGGCGGTCCGTGAGGTCGGCTGCCGGGGCGCGATCGTCGGCCGCGCCTTGTACGACGGGACCCTCGGGGCGTCGGAGGCGCTCGCCGAGGCTCGGCCGGGCTGACCCGCCACCCAGGGCGGGCCGGTCGACCCCCGAGCTGCCGCCCTCTCCCGCCGCGTCAGTCCTTCGGTGGCAGCCCGCCGGCGTCGCGGCCGTTGATCGTCTCGCGGCCGCGGTCGTCGAACGAGTACGACAGGGGGCCGTCCGGCAGGCGCAGCTCGAAGGTGGCGCTGCCCGCATCCGCGTAGCGGGCCGTCCCGTTGATCGGCTCCTCCGCGAAGATCTGGCAGTCGCGGAAGGTTAGCCGCAGGCCGTCGTCCTCGTCCTTGACCTCGATGTGACCACCGGCCCGGCAGCCGATGTTGTTCTCGCTCGAGTTCGGCGGCGGATAGACGAGGTCGGGGTCCGTCCAGAGCTCGTCGTCGATCGCCCGCGCGATCTCGATCGGGGCCAGGCCGGCGAAGGCCGGCAACGGTGCTACGTACGGGTTCGTCAGGTCCCCGTCGCAGGTGATCGACCGGGTCCTCGGCCGCTCGTCCCGGACCAGCAGCGCCGCGACCGCGTCGTCCGGACACGGCGCGCCGTTGCCGAACGAGCCGTGGCCGCCGCCGCGCGTCGTGAACAGGTAGCCGTCCGAAAGCCGCGCGGCGATCCTGGCGGCCTGGCCCGGGGGCGTGATCGGGTCGGCGCCCCCGCTCAGCACCAGCACCGGGAACGGGGTCGTCGTGAGCGGGGTGGGCGTCGGCCGCCCGCGGGTCCGCCCGCCCCACTCCACGCAGGGCAAGCCGGAGTAGTACACGGACCGGAGCGTGCCAGCCAGCGCGCCCGCCGCCCGCCCGGCCGCGACATACCCCGCGGCGTCCGCCGCCGTGTCCCCCGCGAAGTCGGCACACAACGTTGCGTAGTAGGCGAACTGCGATGACGACGTCTCGGCGCCGGCATAGCCCGCCGGCGCGGCGAGGCGGCCGAGCGGGATCTCGTCGCCCACCGCGTCGGACGCCAGCGCGTGCAGGAACAGGGCCCGTCCGGTCGGGTCGTACAGCGCGTCGCTGATCGCGTTGACGATCGAGTTGCGGTCCAGGGTGACCTCCTGGACGTGCCCCGTGGCGTCCGCGAAGGCGGTCTTGATGCCGCCCTGGTCGGCATGCGCGAGCATCGTGTCGAGCCCCGCCTGCGGGTCGGGCAGGTCCGTCGAGCACCGCGCGTCGGCGCGGCACGCGTCGAGGACCTGGGTCAGCGTGTGCTCGAACGCGATGTCCGCCTCCACCCAGTCGGCCTGCGAGCCGTGCGCGGGGTCGACCGGGCCATCGAGGATCAGGGCGCTGACGCGGTCGGGGTACGCGCTCGCGTAGCGCTGCCCGATGACCGTCCCGTAGCTGACGCCGTAGACCGCCAGCTTGTCGATGCCGAGCGTCGCCCGGATCGCCTCGATGTCGCCGGCGATGTGCTCCGAGCCGTAGGTCGAGAGCCAGGCCGGATCGACGCCCGCCTCGACGGCGCAGCCGTGGGCGAAGTCGGCCGAGACGTCGGTCGTGCTGGCATCGCCCCCGGCGTCGAGGCGGGCCAGGTTGGCCGGGCACTCACGCGGCTCGGAGCGGCCGGTGCCACGCGGGTCGAACGCGAGGACGTCGAACCGCTGGCGCACCGCGTCCGGCAGGCCGTCGACGAACCAGTTGGCGTCGAGCAGCCCGCTCTCGCCCGGTCCGCCGGTGATGAAGAGCAGGGTGCCGAGCCGGTCGCCGGTCGCCGGCGAGACCGCATAGGTGATGTCCAGCGTCGCCCCGCGCGGATCCGCGGCGACCTGGTCGCGCTGCACGGTCAGCACGTGACAGGTCGCGTCGGCCAGCGGGCAGCTCCGCTCATCGTCGGCGGCCGGCGTGGACCCGATCGAGACGGCCAATGCCACCGTGGCGAGGACCGCGATGACCGGGCGGCCCCACGGGATCGACGGCGGGGAGCCGGCGACGGCGACCCGCGCGACCGCGCCGATCGCAACGGCCTCGCGCTGCTCGACGTCGTCCACGAGGCCGAGTGCCAGTCCCGCCGCCGCGACGGTCAGCACGCCTCCGAGGGTCGCCACGACCGTGGCGACCCGCACGACGGCGAGCGAGCCCGCGAGGGCCCAGGCGAGCAGCCCGGGGACCAGGACGACGAGGGCGATCGCCGACAGCACGGCCACCGCGCGCGCCAGGCGCCGGCCGGAGCCGACCCGGGCATGGAACCACGTCGCGCTCGTCTCGTCGCTGCCCGCCGGCGCGTACAGCGGGTCGCCGCCGTCGGCGTCCACGACCCCGAAGCCGCGAGCGCGGTGAGGTTCGCCCGGACGGCGCGGCTCCAGCGGCGCCACAGCCAGAACCCCGCCACGATCGAGACCAGCAGCCCGATGCGGACCAGCCCGGCGACCTGCTCCAGCTCGGTGACCTGGGGGACCGTGACGAGGTCGGGATCCAGGTCGCGCGCCAGGGCGACGCGGGTCCGCACCGCGAGCAGGACGACCGCGATCGCGAGCAGGGCGACCAGCGACAGGACGACCCGCAGCCGCCGCGCACCCGGTGCCGGCGCGGGCACCAGCTCGCGGGGCACGACGTCGGGCGGCGCGGCGCCGGGAGGCGCGGCCGTCTCGATCAGCGCGGGGTCCGGGGCGGCGAGCTCCTGCGCTGCGCCGTCGGTGATGTCCGCCCCCTCGTCGCTGGCCGGGTCGTCAGTGCCCGCCGTGGCCGCCGCTCGCCTCGAGCTCCTTGCGATGCGACTCGATCACCTTGTCGGCGATGTGCGAGGGCACGTCGTCGTAGTGGTCGAGCGTGGCGCTGAACGTGCCGCGGCCATGGGTCAGCGAGCGCAGCTCGGTCGCGTAGTTGAAGAGCTCGGCCTCGGGCACGTGCGCGGTGACGATCTGCATCCCGCCCTCGGTGTCCATGCCGAGGACCCGGCCGCGCCGGCCGTTGAGGTCGCGGTTGACCTCGCCCATGTACGCCTCGGGCACGCGGATCTGGACGGTCATGATCGGCTCGAGCAGGGCCGGCTTCGCCTGGTGGACGCCGTCCTTGAGCGCCATCGACGCGGCGATCTTGAACGACAGCTCGTTCGAGTCGACCGGGTGGAACGAGCCGTCGTAGAGCGTCGCCCGGAAGTCCGACAGCGGATAGCCGGCCACGACGCCCTCGGCCGCGGCCTCGCGGATGCCCTTCTCGACGCCCGCGAAGAAGCCCTTGGGCACGGAGCCGCCGACCACGCGCTCGGCGAACTCGACGCCGCCGTCCGGGTTGGGCTCGAGCTCCAGCCAGACGTCCCCGAACATGCCGTGGCCGCCGGTCTGCTTCTTGTAGCGGCCGTGGACCTGGGTCTTGCCGCGGATCGTCTCCTTGTACGGGACCTTCGGCGTGTGGGTGATGATGGCCGCCCCGAACTTGCGCTTCAGGCGCTCGGTGATGACCGAGATGTGGGCCTCGCCCATGGTCCGCAGGACCTGCTCGCCGAGCGCGGTCCGCTCGAGGCGCACGGTCGGCTCCTCCTCGAGCATGCGCTGCAGCGCCGGGCCCATCTTGTCGAGGTCGCCCTTGGACTGCGGCTCGATGGCCACGACCAGCGACGGCGAGGGGAACTCGAGCGGCGACAGCGTCAGGGGCCGCTCCTTCGCCCCGAGCACATCGCCGGTCTCGGTCACCGTGAGCTTCGCCACTGCCCCGATCTCGCCCGCCTTCAGCTCGCCGATGGGCTCCTGCTCCTTGCCGTGGAGCAGCAGCAGCTGGCCGATGCGCTCGTCCTCGCCGTGCGTCGCGTTCCAGACGTGGGCCTGCGAGTGGAGCGTGCCGGAGAGCACGCGCAGGTAGGTCAGCCGCCCGACGAACGGGTCCGCGGTGGTCTTGAACACGCGGACGAGCAGCGGGCCGGCCTCGTCGGCGGCGACCTCCACGGTCGAGCCCGCCTTGTCGGCGGCCTTGACCGGCGCCTCGTCGGCCGGGGAGGGGAGGTAGCGGACGATCGCGTCGAGCAGCCCGCGCAGCCCGATGCCCTTGACCGCGCTGCCCACCAGGACCGGCGCGAGGATGCTGTCCTTGACGCCCTTGCGCAGGCAGACCTCGAGCTCGTGGTCGGCGATCTCCTCGCCCTCGAGGTACTTGGTCAGCACGTCGTCGTCGGCCTCGGCGGCCGCCTCCAGGAGCTGGTCCCGGCGGCGGGCGACCTCGGCGGTCATCGCGTCCGGGATGGGGATCTCGACCTCCTTCGAGCCGTCCCACTGGTACGCCTTGCGGTGGACGAGGTCGACGTAGCCGCTGAACGACTCCGCGGCGCCGATCGCCAGCTGCAGCGGCGCGATCTTGTCGCCGAACGACGAGCGCAGGGCGTCGAGCGCGGCGGTCGGGTCGGCGTTCTCGCGGTCGCTCTTGTTGATGAAGAAGCAGGCGGCCCGGCCCGTCGAGCGGCCCAGCGCGACGGCCTGCTCGAGGCCCGCCTCGACCCCGCCCGAGGCATCGATCACGAAGATGGCGCCGTCCGCCGCCGCGAACCCTTCGATGACGTCGGCGACGAAGTCCGGGTAGCCGGGCGTGTCGACCAGCGAGATGCGCGTCCCGTCGGCCTCGAAGGTGCCGACCGCGAGGCTCAGCGACTCGCGCCGCTTCTGCTCCTCGGGCTCGAAGTCGAGGTGGGCCGTGCCGTCATCGACCCGGCCGAGCCTGGGGATCGCCCCGGCGTTGAACAGCAGCTGTTCGGCGAGCGTCGTCTTGCCGGAGCCGACGTGGCCCGCCAGGACGACGCTGCGAAGGTGGGGCAGATCGACGCTCTTCATCGTCATCGGGATCGACGGTCCTCCTGGTCGGCATGGGTAGTCGGAGGTCGTGACTCGGGCCGAGGGGCTCTCGCCATCATAGTGCGGTTATACTCCGGCCCGCGATGTCAGGTCACTCCAAGTGGTCCACGATCAAGCGCGCGAAAGGCATCACCGATGCCAAGCGCGGCGCCCTGTTCACCAAGGTCGCGCGCGAGATCAGCGTCGCCGCCCGGCAGGGTGGCGGGGACCCGGACGCCAACTACCGGCTCCGCCTCGCGATCGAGAAGGCGCGCTCGGTCAACATGCCCGCCGACAACATCAAGCGCACGATCGACAAGGCCACCGGCGCCGGTGAGGCCGACCAGTACGAGGAGATCGTCTACGAGGGCTACGGCCCCGGCGGCGTCGCGGTCCTCGTCGAGGCGCAGACCGACAATCGCAACCGGACCGCGGCCGAGGTCCGCTCGATGTTCACCAAGTCCGGCGGCCAGCTGGCCGGCAGCGGCGCGGTCGCCTGGCAGTTCGAGCCGCGTGGCCTGATCTCCGTCACGAAGGCCGGCCAGGACCCCGACGAGGTCGCCCTCGCGGCGATCGACGCGGGCGCGGAGGACGTCGACACCGACGACGAGGAGTCGATCGAGATCTACACCGCCCCCGCCGAGCTGCAGGCCGTGCGCCAGGCGCTCGAGGGCGCGGGCGTGCCGGTCGAGTCGGCCGAGTCGACGATGATCGCCAAGCAGACCGTCGAGCTCGATTCGTCCAAGGCGCGCCAGGCCCTGCGGCTCGTGGAGCTGCTCGAGGACCTCGACGACGTCTCGCGGGTCACCGCCAACTTCGACATCCCCGAGGACGTCTTCGCCGAGGTCGCCGGGTGATCGTCCTCGGGATCGACCCGGGGACCGCCGCGCTGGGGTACGGGATCGTCGAGCGGTCCGCCGGGCGCTTGCGCGAGGTCGACCACGGGTGCCTGGTCACGAGCCCGGACCTCTCGATGCCCGAGCGGCTCCTGCGGATCCATGCCCTCGTCGACGAGCTGATCGGGCTGCACCAGCCGGATCTCGTCGCCGTGGAGCGCCTCTTCTTCTCGCGCAACGCGCAGACGGCCTTCGCGGTCGGCCAGGCCCGCGGCGTCGTCCTGCTCGCCGCCGCGCAGCACGGGACCGCCGTCCGCGAGGCGACCCCGAGCGAGGTCAAGGTCGCGGTGACCGGCTACGGCGCCGCCGACAAGGCGCAGGTCGCGCGGATGGTCCAGCTGGTCCTCGGGATGAGCGACCTGCCACGACCCGACGACGCCGCCGACGCGCTCGCGATCGCGACCTGGGCGGCCAACGCCGAGCGCGACGGGGTGGTCGCCGAGTGCCGCGGTCCTCGACCGCGCCGCCGTCGCGCCGATCAGCCGCGGCGAGTCGAGCTACGACCGGGCCGTCCGCGAGGCGCTCGCCGCCGAGCGCGGCGCGGCGCGCGCCGCCAAGCGCAGCGCGTCCTAGGCCGGCGCGAGCGCGCGATGATCGCGTCGGTCGAGGGCACGGTCGGCGCGGTCGCGTTCGATTCGGTCGTCATCGAGGTCGGCGGGCTCGGCTACCAGGTGTTCGCGTCGCCCGCGATCCTCGCCTGCGGCCGTGCCGGGCGGCCGGCTCAAGCTCCACACCTACCACCTGGTCCGCGAGGACCAGCAGGCGCTGTACGGCTTCCGCAGCGCCGACGAGCTGGGCTTCTTCACGCTGCTGCTGACCGTCAACGGCGTCGGGCCGAAGGTGGCCCTCGCGATCGTCGGCAGCCGCCCGACCGCCGACCTCCAGCTCGCGATCATGACCCAGGACCAGGCCGTGCTCGTGGCGATCCCCGGGATCGGCAAGAAGCTGGCCGAGCGGATCATCTTCGAGCTCAAGGAGAAGGTGACCGCCGCCGGCGTGGCCGCCGCAGGGACCGTCGGTGGCTGGCGGGGCAGCCGAGCGAAGGCGAGATCGTCGCCGCGCTGCAGGCGCTCGGCTACTCGCTCGGCGAGGCGCGCGAGGCGTCGCGCGACGGCGCTCGCCGATGTCGGCGTGGCGAGCACGCTCGAGGAGCGGGTCAAGGCCGCGCTGCGGAGCCTCGTCACGGGACTGAGGCTCCGCCCGAGCGCGGTCACGGCGACGCGGTCAGGTCGCGTCCCGATCTCCCAGGAGTCGCCCGCGCACAGCGGCGTGTCGAGCCGCGTGACCTCGCGGCCCGGTGGATCGGCCGCGAGCAGCACGCCCATCGAGCACCCGCCGTCGAACGAGCCGAGGATCGCACGGCCCTGGCCGCGATCGGCACTGAGATCTGGCGCGTACTGGCCCCTGTCGACGTAGGAGATCGTGACCGGCGTCCCGGTGAGTTGTAGACGTATTCGACCGGTCATCCGATCGACCTGTCCGCAGCCCGCCGCCGCGTTCCGACAGCACCACCAGCGGGATCCCGAGCGCGCGTCGATGATGGGCCTGGACGCGCCACCGTCGTTCATGGACCCGACTGTCCGGGAGCGAGCCCCAGCCGTCAGAGCCGGGTTCGTCCGCGCGGGCCTGGAGGATCCGACCTAGCCCGCGATCGCGACCGCGGTGCCGGAGACGCGGACCCGCGAGTCGCCGGTCACGATCCTCGACCGTGAGGCGGCTCGGACGGCCCATCTCCACGCCCTGGACGATCTCGAAGGTCGCCGGCGGTTCGATCGCGCCGACGTGCCGCAGGTACGCGCCGAACGCAGCGGCGGCCGCGCCGGTCGCCGGATCCTCGACGACGCCGCCGACCGCGAACGGGTCGCGCGCCCGGAAGCGCCGCGGCCCCTCGCGCCAGACCAGCTGGATCGTGGTCAGGTCATGCTCGTGCATCAGCGCCTTCATCAGCTCGAACGGGTACGCCATCCGGCCCAGCGTTTCGAGGTCGGCGACCGCGAGGACCAGGTGCTTCGCGCCGGCAAACGCGATCGCCGGCGGGAGCGAGGGGTCCAGCTCGTCGAGGCGCCAGTCGAGGAAGTCGAGCGTGCGGTCGACGAGGGCCGCCGGCGCGTCGCGGACCCACGGCTCGACCGAGGTGAGGGTCGCTGTCGCGAGCCCGTCTCCATCGACCGTGACGCCGACGGGGACCTCGCCGTCGTTGGTGGTCAGGACGACCTGCCGGGGATCGGCAGCGGTGGCGCCAGGCGTTGCGAACCCGCCCGCCGCGAGGGCCACGCCCGCCGCGATCGTGGCGTGGCCGCAGAACGGGACTTCCGCGAGCGGGCTGAAGTAGCGGACCCGTAGACGGCCTGGCTCGCCCGACCCGTCCGGCGCGAGGAAGGCGGTCTCCGAATAGCCGACCTCGGCCGCGATCCGCTGCATCTCCGCGGCCGGCGGCAGGTCGTCACCGATCCAGACACCGGCCGGATTGCCGCCGGCGGGGTCGGTCGTGAACGCGGCGAGGCGCAGCAGCGTGCCGGGCGTGGCGGTGCTCACCGGGACGACGTCAGGCAGCCGCTACGGCCGCATGCCCGCCAGCGCGTCGGCATGGACGCCGAGCGGGTCGATCGGTGCCCGACCCGGCCGCGCGGCCAGGTCGGCCAGCGACTGGCGGTCGAGGATCTCGAGGATCGCGTCGCGGACGTCGATCATCGTGTCCCGCAGCGCGCAGGTCGCCTCGTCCGGGCAGGAGCACGGCTCGTAGTAGCGCAGCGAGACGCAGCCGACCGGCGCCAGCGCCCCGTCGAGCAGCCGGATGACCCGGCCGAGCGAGACAGACGCGGGGTCCACCGCCAGGGCGTACCCGCCGTGCGCGCCGAGCGTGGTGCGCACGATGCCCGCGTGCTTGAGCGAGGCCATGATCTGCTCGAGGAACTTGACCGGGAGCCGCTCCCGCTCGGCGAGCGTCGCGAGGGCGATCGGTCCGCCGTCGGCATGGCGGACGAGGTCGGTGAGCGCTCGAAGGCCGTACTCGGAGCGGCGGGAGAGGCGCATGCCGGCATCGTAGCGCCGAAGCCCTACCTTCGTACTCGGAGTTCGGAGCGCCGTCAGCGCGTGTAGAACATGCGTGCGATTTGCCGTCGTCCTGTGCTATATTCCGGGGGTATGGCGGACGACCTTTCGCGCATCCTGTCGGCGGAGCCAGCGGACGAGGCGGACCTCGTCGTCGAAGGCACCCTTCGACCGCGGACCCTCGACGAATACATCGGCCAGCGCGAGGTCAAGGCCAACCTCTTGGTCCTGCTGACGGCCGCGAAGGGCAGGGGAGAGGCCGCGGACCACATCCTGCTGTACGGCCCGCCGGGGCTCGGCAAGACCACGCTCGCGACGATCGTGGCACGCGAGCTCGGCGTGAACGTGCGCTACACCTCCGGCCCGGCCATCGAGCGGGCCGGCGACCTCGCCTCGGTGCTGACCTCGCTCGACGACCACGACGTCCTGTTCATCGACGAGATCCACCGCCTGAACCGCGCCGTCGAGGAGATCCTCTACCCGGCCATGGAGGACTACGCGCTCGACGTCATGATCGGCAAGGGCCCCAGCGCCCGGAGCCTACGGCTGAGCCTCAAGCCGTTCACCGTCGTGGGGGCCACCACCCGTGCCGGCCGGATCAGCGGACCGCTGCGCGACCGCTTCGGCGCGACGTACCGACTCGACTTCTACACGGACGACGAGCTGATGGCGATCGTCGACCGGTCGGCGGCGATCCTGGGCGTCCAGATCGAGCCGTCGGCGGCACGGGCGATCGCGCGGCGCGGCCGCGGCACGCCGCGCATCGTGAACCGGCTGCTCAAGCGCGTCCGCGACCACGCCGAGGTCCACGGCGACGGCCGGGTGGACGAGGCGACCGCGCGCGAGGCCATGCGCGCGATGGAGATCGACGACGAGGGCCTCGATTCGACCGATCGCAAGCTGCTGGCCGCGATCGTCCAGAAGTTCGCTTCCGGGCCGGTCGGGGTGGCGGCGCTCGCCGCCGTCCTGTCCGAGGAGATCGAGACCATCGAGGACGTCTACGAGCCGTTCCTGCTGCGCCTGGGGTTCATCGACCGCACGCCGCAGGGGCGCATCGCCACGGACCTGGCACGCGCCCACCTCTCGGGCCTCGGCTACGAGATCCCGCCGCCGCGCCGAGCCGAGCCGGGCATGCCCGGCCTGTGGGACGACCCGCTGCCCGGACCCGAGGCGTGACGGCGCCCGCCGGCGGGGCCGCGCGCTTCGAGGTCAGCACCCCGCCGCCGCGGAGCGGGGCCACCCGCGCCAGGACGGGGACGCTGACGCTCACCCACGGCGTCGTCGAGACGCCGCAGTTCATGCCGGTCGGCACCAACGCCACGGTCAAGGCCCTCTCGCCCGACGAGATCCGCGAGACCGGCGCCTCGATCATCCTGGCCAACACCTACCACCTCTACCTGCGGCCCGGCCACGAGCGCGTGGCCCGGCTCGGGGGCTTGCACCGGTTCATGGACTGGGACCGCCCGATCCTCACCGACTCGGGCGGGTTCCAGGTCGTCTCGCTGGGCGACCTGCGCGTCGTCGACGAGGATGGCGTCACCTTCCGCAGCCATCTCGACGGCTCGACCCACCGGTTCACGCCGGAGGTCGCCATCGCCGCCCAGGAGGCGCTCGGGTCGGACATCGCGGTCGCGTTCGACCAGCCGGTCTTCCCGAGCTCGCCGCGGGCCGTCGTGGCGGATGCGACCGAGCGGACCCACCGCTGGGCGGAGCGCTCGCTGGCGGCCCACAGCCGGGCGGACCAGGCGCTGTTCGGCATCGTCCAGGGCGGGCTCGACCCGGAGCTGCGCGCCGCATCGACCGAGTTCATCGCCAGCCTGCCGTTCGACGGGATCTGCCTCGGCGGCCTGGCCGGCGACGAGACGCCCGCCCAGCGCGACGCGACGCTCGACCTCGCGGTCCCGCTGCTCGACGACGATCCACGGCCGCGCTATCTCATGGGGCTCGGGTCGCCCGCGGACCTGCTGGAGGCCGTCCACCGCGGCGTGGACCTGTTCGATTCGGTGCTCCCGGCGAGGGTCGCGCGGAACGGCCAGCTGTGGATCCCAGGCGGGCGCCTGAACATCCGCAACCGCGCCTACATGGACGACCCGAACCCGGTCCAGGACGACTGTCCGTGCCTGCTCTGCCGCCGCTTCTCGCGGGCGTACCTGGCCCATCTGTTCCGGGCCAAGGAGCTGCTCGCGTACCGGCTCGCGACTTGTCACAACCTGACCTTCACCCTAGACTTCATGGCCAGGGTCAGGGCCTCCATCAGGGCCGGGACCTTCCCCGCATCGATGGCCGAGTTGCGTGCTCGCGCGGGCCGGATGAGCGACGGTGAAGGGGCCGATAAGTCCGCGTGAAGGGTCGACCGGTAGCCTGCATCTCGACGCGGAGGCACAGCCATGGGCTCGCGGAACCGTCCTGGCAAAGAGGCCAAGAAGAAGCCGAAGGCGAAGAGCGGACAGCCGAGCCTGTCGCCGCTCGCGGACCCGCCACAGAACGTCGAGGTGATCCGCAAGCCGCGCAAGGAGAAGCCGGCCGTCGTCGACTACGACGAGGAAGCCTGACCGACAGGACGGACGCCATCGCGGCCGCTCCGATGACCGGTCGCACGGATCGATGAGGAGCGTGACGGACTGATGGCGATGACCGACGAGCGGAACACCGAGCGAGCAGCGGAGCGGGCGCTGAGCGAACGCAGCAAGGCCGTGGATGCGGCGCTGCTGAGCATCGAGAAGCAGTTCGGGCGCGGGGCGATCATGAAGCTCGGCTCGCGCGAGCAGCAGGAGATCGACCACATCCCGACCGGGTCGATCGCGCTCGACCTGGCGCTCGGCGTCGGCGGCATCCCGCGCGGCCGCATCACCGAGATCTTCGGCCCCGAGTCGTCGGGCAAGACCACCGTCTGCCAGCACGTCATCGCCGAGGCGCAGGCCCGCGGCGGCGTGGCCGCGTTCATCGACGTCGAGCACGCGCTCGATCCGGGCTATGCGCGCGCCTGCGGTGTCAACGTGGACGAGCTCCTCGTCAGCCAGCCGGACACCGGCGAGCAGGCGCTCGAGATCACCGAGACACTGATCCGCTCCGGCGGCATCGACATCGTCGTGGTCGACTCGGTGGCGGCCCTCGTGCCGCGTGCCGAGATCGAGGGCGAGATGGGCGACTCGTTCGTCGGCATCCAGGCCCGGCTCATGAGCCAGGCGCTGCGCAAGCTGACCGGCGCCGTGTCGCGCTCCAACACGTCGCTGGTCTTCACGAACCAGCTGCGCGAGAAGATCGGCGTCATGTTCGGCAACCCGGAGACCACCCCGGGCGGC
The DNA here is from genome assembly GCA_963813335.1 of uncultured Chloroflexia bacterium. Lineage (GTDB taxonomy): Bacteria > Chloroflexota > Limnocylindria > Limnocylindrales > CSP1-4 > SPCO01. The sequence continues at coordinate 802,933 of CAWEYL010000001.1, read as the reverse complement.
CGGGCGCTGAAGTTCTACGCGTCCGTGCGGCTCGACATCCGCCGCGTCGAGACCATCAAGACCGGCACCGAGTCGGTCGGCAACCGGGTCCGCGTCAAGGTCGTGAAGAACAAGGTCGCGCCGCCGTTCCGCGTCGCCGAGTTCGACGTCATGTACGGCGAGGGCATCTCCAAGGAGGGCGGGCTGCTGGACGTCGGCGTCGCGATGGACGTCGTCAGCAAGACCGGCGCCTGGTTCAACTTCGGGGAGACGCGGCTCGGTCAGGGCCGTGAGGCGTCCAAGGAGTTCCTCAAGGGGAACAAGGTCGTCGCCGACGAGATCGAGGGCCGCATCCGCGGCAAGATCAACGACGTGAAGATCCCGGTCGAGGGCATCGAAGAGGCGGAGTAGGCGAGGTTCGGGTCGATGAGTCTGTCCACGGTCATCGTCCTCGCGCACGCCCTGGTCGCGGTCGGGTTCATCGTCGGTCTCGTCGGCCGCTGGATGATCCTGGGCGCCGCTGCCAGGTCGGCCGATCTCCCAACGATGAAGACCCTGACCGCAGCCGCCGGCCCGTTCGAGCAGCTGGTCATCGTGGGCTCGAGCGTCGTCCTCGTGCTCGGCATCGTGGCGGCTTTCGCCGAGGGTCGCTCCGTGCTCGGGCCGATCACGGGCGGGAGCGTTGACTGGCTGTTCGTGTCCTTGCTGCTCTTCCTTTCGATCATGCCGCTGATCCCGCTCGTCTTCCTTCCTCGAGGCAGGGTCTTCGGGGCGGCACTGGCGGAAGCGGAGCGGCAGGGCGTCGTCACACCGGAGCTCCAGCTCGCCTGGCATGACCCGGTCACCCGCGCGGCCCACCTCTACGAGCTCGGCGCGGTCACGGTCATCCTGTGTCTGATGCTGGCCAAGCCGTTCTGAGCGAAGGCGACCGGCAGGTCAGGGCAGACGGCCGTCGCCGGCAGCCGCGCGCACCCCGCGAAACGTACGCGGAGCGGCGGGCGCGCCGTGCCGAGGTGGACGACCCACAGGTCGTGCTCGAGGCGGCGGCGCGTTTCCTCGAGGCACGCTCGAGATCGGTGGCCGAGGTCCGGCGGCGATTGTCGTCGGCGGGCTATCGGACGGACCTGGTCGACGGCGCGATCGCCCGCCTGCTCGACCTCGGGATGCTCGACGACGAGGCGTTCACGCGGGCCTGGGTGGAGTCGCGCGACCGCGCCCGACCGCGCGGCGAGCGGGCGATCCGCGACGAGCTCCGGCTCAAGGGCATCGATCGCACGACGGTCGACCTCGTCCTGGGGGAGCGCCGGGAGGCCGTGGCCCCGGCCGATGACGGCTCCGTTGGCGACTCGCCGGACCGGACGGCCGCGGAACGGCTGATCCGGAAGCATGCCCGGGCGCTGGCCCGCGTCGTCGACCCCCGGCAGCGACGGCAGCGGGCGTACGCGCTGCTGGCACGGAACGGGTTCGACCCGGAGACCTGCCGCGAGCTGGCCGCGACCGTGGGCGACCTCGACGAGATCGGGGAGGGGGATCCCGGATGATGGCCCTCGTCCGCGGCGCGTTGGTCGGGGTGCTGGCGGCGAGCCTCCTGGGTTGTGGTGCCTATATGGTCGATCCGGTCCCGACGATTTCGCTCCGGACGGCCGAGCCGCCGGGTCCGGGTTCCCCGCCGGCGTGCATGACGGCGCTCCTCGAAGGCGTCCTCGTCCGGGAGGAGCGGTCGGGGATCGGCATCGTCAGCGACGGCGACGGAACCCGGTACGCGATCATCTGGCCGGCAGGCTTCGTCGGCGTCACCGGCGACCCGGCCTTCGTCACGAACGAGAACGGCCAGCGGATCGCCAAGGTCGGCGACCACGTCGCGATCGGGGGCGGTGAGGTCGCGCCGGCCACCTGGCAGACGTGCGGCGAGATCACGTTCCTGCCGTAGGGAGGCGGTGATGTCCGGCTCTCCGATGACCGACTCGCGGCCCGACGACGTCCTCGCGGAGCTGATCGCGCGCGAGCCCATCTTTCATCGGCTCGAGCTGGGCACGAGCCGCGCCGACTTCGAGGCGCAGACGGCGCCGGACTTCTTTGAGGTCGGGGCCTCGGGGGCGATCTACGACCGCGAGACGGTGTGGAGCGTGCTCGAGGCGCGTTACGCGGAACCGGAGTACGCGGCGAGCGACGCGTGGGGGACCAGCGGGTTCGACTGCCGCGAGGTCGCGCCGGACACGTACCTCCTGACGTACACGCTCCGCCAGGACGCCCGGGTCACGCGCCGCCTGACCGTGTGGCAGCGGCGCGACGGCCGGTGGGTGATCCTCTACCACCAGGGCACGATCGTGACTGCGGCCGTCGCAGACTCGTAGCGCGGCACGGAACCCGGCACGACGCTCATGCGTGGATCGTTATGGCCGATACCGGGACCACGTCGCACGGCCGAACCCGCGACGCGAGGCGACCTCTGCATCCGCCCACGCACGGCATCGCGCCTGCGCCACGGTCTCGTCGCGGGTCAGGATCGTGGATCGGGGTCGTACGGAACCCGCAGCCGCGTCCGTTGGGTCACGGGTGACGTCACCGGCCTCAGACCGTTCCGTCGGGTCGAGCGTTGTCGCCCCGGCCTGGCGCGGTCGCTGACGCCAGCATCCGGGGAACACCGCCGAGCGAGGCCCGGCAGCCTGGCCTCACCGGCACTCCATCGCCGCGGGGTTGCGTTCGGTTGACCCTCTGCGCCGCGGAACGTAGGCTACGCAGCAGACATCAACAGCGCCGCTGAGCGGCGTTGCGACCCAGCCCGGGCTCGATCGCGGCCCACCGGGGATCAAGGACGCATCCGAGCGTCCCTGGGCCCCCTTCTCGCGGTCGAGGCCGACCGAACCCGTACAGATGACCTCCGATCGAATCGATCGGTCGGATGGGAGGATTCACTGATGGACGCACAGGTCGTGGCGGTGGCCCTGTTGGCCGCCGCCGGCGGAGCCGTACTCGGCGTGCTCGTCCGGAGCCTCTGGGCATCGCAGACGATGAAGGCCGCCCAGTCGGAGGCCCGCCGCATCGAAGCCGAGGCTCGCGCCCGCCAGAAGGAGCTCATCCTCGAGGCGAAGGACGAGAAGCTCCGCCTGCAGGGCGAAGCCGAGGACGAGGCTCGCGCCAAGCGCAACGAGCTCGCCGGGCTCGAACGCCGCCTCCTCTCCCGCGACGAGGCGCTCGACCAGCGCACCGACATGCTCGAGCAGCGCGACCGCAAGCTCCTCGAGCGCGAGCGCGAACTCGACAAGACCCGCGAGGATCTCGCCCGCGCCCAGCAGGAGCAGGTCGTCGCCCTGGAACGCGTCTCCGGCATGTCGGCCGAGGACGCGAAGGGCGTCCTCCTCGAGGCCGTCCGCGAAGAGGCCGAGCACGATGCCGTCAAGCTCGGCCGCGCCATCGAGCGCGCCGCGCGCGAGGAAGCCCAGGAGAAGGCCCGCGACATCGTGGTCACCGCGATGCAGCGCGTGGCCGCGGACCACACCGCCGAGCACACGGTCTCGGTCGTGCACCTGCCGTCGGACGAGATGAAGGGCCGGATCATCGGGCGCGAGGGCCGCAACATCCGGGCGCTCGAGCAGGCGACCGGCGTCGACCTGATCATCGACGACACCCCAGAGACGGTCATCCTCTCGGGCTTCGACCCGGTCCGCCGCGAGGTGGCGCGGATCGCGGTCACCAAGCTCATCGCCGACGGGCGCATCCACCCCGGCCGCATCGAAGAAGTCGTCGCCAAGGCACGTGCCGAGGTCGACCTCGTGATGCGCCAGGCCGGCGAGACGGCCGCCTACGAGTCCGGTGTCCCCGGGCTCCCCGCGGAGATCATCAAGCTCCTCGGCCGGCTCAAGTTCCGGACGAGCTACGGCCAGAACGTGCTCAACCACGTCGTCGAGACCAGCCACCTGGCAGCGGTCATCGCGGCCGAGATCGGCGCCGACGTCCAGGTCGCCAAGATGGGCGGGCTGCTCCACGACATCGGCAAGGCGGTCGACCACGAGGTCGAGGGCGCGCACGCGGCCATCGGCGCCGCGATCGCGCAGCGGCACAACCTGCCGTTCAAGGTGATCAACGCCATCGCCGCCCACCACCAGGAAGTCGAGTACGCCTGCCTCGAGGCGCCGATCGTCCAGGTCGCCGACGCGATCAGCGCATCGCGGCCGGGCGCCCGCGGCGAATCGATGGACACGTACGTCAAGCGGCTCGAGGACCTGCAGGCCATCGCCGAGAGCTTCACCGGCGTGGAGCGCTCGTTCGCGGTCCAGGCCGGGCGCGAGGTGCGCATCCTCGTCCGCCCCGAGGAGATCGACGACCTGACGGCGACGCGCCTGGCACGCGACATCGTCAAGAAGATCGAAGAGCAGTTGACCTACCCGGGCCAGATCAAGGTCACGGTCATCCGCGAGACCCGCGCCGTGGAGTACGCGAAGTAACCGCGCCCATCGGGCGGACGCGGCTCGGGAACCCTGCCAACGGGGACGCCCCGCGGCCCAAGGGTGCCCTGCGCGTCCTGATGATCGGCGACATGATCGGCAAGCCCGGCCGCGAGACGGTCGAGGCCCTGCTGCCGGGCCTCCGCGAGGAGCGCGGCATCGACTTCGTGACCGCCAACGGCGAGAACGTCGCGGGCGGCATGGGCCTCACGCCCTCGACCGCGGAGTCCATCCTCGCCGCCGGCGTCGACGTCATCACGTCGGGCAACCACATCTGGGACAAGCGCGAGATCTACCCGTTCCTCGAGGCGAACGACCGCGTCCTGCGGCCGCTCAACTACGGCACGCACGAGGTCCCGGGCCGCGGCTGGGGCGTCTACAGCGGCCTCGACGGCACCGACATCGCGGTCATCAACCTCCAGGGCCGCACCTACATGCAGCAGATCGAGAACCCGTTCACCGACGCCGACCGGCTGCTCGACGAATCATCCGAGCCGCTGCCGCCGGTCCGCCTCGTCGACTTCCACTGCGAGCTGACCTCGGAGAAGAACGCCTTCGGCCTGCACCTCGACGGGCGGGTCAGCGCGGTCGTCGGCACGCACACGCACATCGTGACCGGCGACGAGCGGATCCTCCCCAACGGGACCGCCTACCAGACGGACCTCGGCATGACGGGGCCGCTCTGGAGCGTCATCGGGTTCGCACCGCGGACGGTGCTGCCGCGGTTCATCAACGCCCTGCCCACCAGGTTCGAGGTGGGGGAGGGGCCGGTCATCTTCAACGCCGCCCAGATCGACATCGACCCCGCCACCGGGCGCGCGCTCCAGATCGAGCGGATCCAGCGGCTCGTCGAGGCCTGACGGTGGCGACGCCCGCTCGTCGGCGGCGCCACGACCCGTTGGCGGCGTGGCAGGGCCGCAGCCCGGCGCCGTTCCCCTCGACCGTCGACCTGCATACGCACACGACCCGCTCGGACGGCGTCATGGCCGCGGCCGACCTGGTCGCGGCCGCTGCGGCAGTCGGCGTGACGTTCATGGCCCTGACCGACCACGACACGCTGGCCGGCTATCGCGAGGTCGTGGCGGCGGGGGCCGTCCCGGCGGGCCTCGAGCTCGTCCCGGGCGTCGAGATCAACGCGCTCGTCACCCGGGACCTCGGGCTGTGGGAGGGCGAGCTCCACATCCTCGGGTTCGGCATGGACCCCGGCGACGACGCCTTCGAAGCCACGCTCTTGGCGCAGCGGGACCGGCGGCGCATCCGCTTCGAGCGCACCGTCGAGCGATTGCGCGAGCTCGGCCTCGCGATCGACGCGCAGGTCGAGGCGCTGCGGACCGTTGACGACGATGCGCTCGGCCGGCCGACGATCGCGCGGGCGCTGATGGCCGCCGGCCACGCGAGCAGCGTCGAGGACGCCTTCCGGCGGCTGCTCGGCCACGGCTGCCCGGCGTACATCCAGCGCGAGGGCCTGGGTCCGCAGGAGGCGATCGACGTCATCAGGGCGGCCGGGGGCTTCGCGGCACTGGCCCACTTCAGCGAGGCGCGTGCCCGCATCGAGGTCGTCCAGGAGCTCGTCGACGGCGGCCTGCGCGGCCTCGAGGTCCACTACCGCTCGTTCGACGCCGCCACCACGAAGTCCGTGCGCAAGGTGGCGACCGAGCTCGGCCTCGTCCAGACCGGCGGCAGCGACTACCACGGCGACCTCGGGAGCTACGCCGACGCCCACGCCTACCTGTGGATCCCGCCGTCAGTGGCCGATGGCGTGCGCGCCGCGCTCGGCGTACAGTCGGCTGGACGCCCATGACCGAACGAAGCACGCTCGACCGTGCCCTGCCGATGCTCGAGATCGCGCCGCCGCCGACGGTTGCCGACCCGCGTCGCCCGGCCACGCCCGACGACGAGCGGCTCGCCGAGTACCTGCCGGAGAGCCGGGCCCTGCCGCGCTTCCACCTGTGGACGCTCGGCTGCCAGATGAACCGGAGCGACTCGGAGGAGATGGCCGGGCGCCTGCTCCAGGCGGGCTGCGCGGAAGCGAGCGGCTTCGACGACGCCGACCTGATCGTCATCAACTCGTGCGCGATCCGTGAGGGCGCCGAGCAGAAGATCATCGGCCGGCAGGGCCAGCTCGGGAAGCTGAAGCAGGCCAACCCGGGCCTGCGCGTGGTCCTCACCGGCTGCGCGGTCCGCGAGCCCGAGCGCGACGGCCTCCGCCGCCGCTACCCGGCCGTCGACCTGTTCCTGCGGCCGGACGAGGAGCCCGAGCTCGTCGACCGGCTCGGCCTGGCGTCGGCGCAGGCGCCCATCGGCGCCGTGGGTGGGACGACGGTCGTGCATCGGACCACCGTCGGCGTCGCGGACGGCCTGGCGGCGACGCGCGCGACGGCGGTCGGGGCCGGCACGGTCGCGCGCGGCTCGACGATCAGCGCCTGGCTGCCGATCATCTACGGCTGCGACAAGACCTGCACGTACTGCATCGTGCCATTCAGCCGCGGCCCGGAGCGCAGCCGCCCGTTCGACGAGATCGTGGCCGAGGCCCGCTCGCTCGCCGCCGCCGGCTATCACGAGGTCACGCTGCTCGGCCAGAACGTCAACTCCTACGGCCACGACCTCGCGCCCGACCCGCGCTTCGGCCACGTCGACGACGCGCGCTGGGCCGGCCGCCAGCTCGACCTGCACGGGCGACCGGACCTCGCCGAGCTCCTCCGCGCCATCGACGGCCTGCGGACCGTGGACGGGCGGCCGGCCATCGGGCGGCTGCGCTTCGTGACGTCGCACCCGTGGGACCTCTCGGACCGGCTGATCGCGGCCCTCGCCGACTGCGAGAGCATCTGCGAGCACCTGCATCTGCCGGTCCAGTCGGGCGACGACGCGGTGCTCCGGCGGATGGGCCGCCAGTACACGATCGACCACTACCAGGAGCGCCTGGCGCGGATCCGCGAGGCGGTCCCCGGCATCACCGTCTCGACCGATGTCATCGTCGGGTTCTGCGGCGAGACCGAGGAGCAGTTCCAGGCCACCCTGCGGCTCCTCGAGGCCGTCCGCTACGACCAGGTCTTCGCGGCCGCGTACTCGCCGCGCCCGGGCACGCCCGCGACCCGGCTCCCCGACGACGTCCCGCCCGAGACCAAGCGCCGCCGCCTCAACGAGCTGCTCGCGCTGCAGGAGGGGATCGGGCTCGAGCGCAACCAGGCGTGGCTCGGCCGCGAGCTGGAGGTCCTGGTCGAGGCGGTCGGGGCGCCGCGCTCCCACGAGCACGAGTCGGGCGGGGCGGGTGCGCGGGCCGGCCTCACCGGCCGGACGCGCGGCAACAAGCTGGTCCACCTCGGCGGCGGCGACGATCTCGTCGGGCGGCTCGTCACCGTCCGCATCGACCACGCCGGCCCGTATGCCCTGCGAGGCGCAGTCGTCGCCTCGTGACCGGAGCCCCGCCGCTGGTCGTCATCGCCGGCGCCACCGCGACCGGCAAGACCGCGGCCGCGATCGAGCTGGCCGAGGCGCTGGCTGCCCGCGGTCGCGTCGCCGAGATCATCTCCGCGGACTCCCGCCAGGTGTTCCGCGGCCTCGACATCGGCACGGCCAAGGCGACCCCCGAGGAGCGTGCCCGCGTCCCGCATCACGGCCTGGACCTCGTCGACCCGGACGCGCCGTTCAGCGTCGCCGACTTCGCCAGGCACGCCCGCAGCGTCCTTGACGACCTCGCCGCCCGAGACGGGGTCGCCATCCTCGCCGGCGGGACTGGCTTCTACCTGCGCGCCGTCGCGCGGGGCATCGACACCGACGCGCTGCCCAGCGACCCGGCCGTCCGCGCCCGTATGGAGTCAACGCTGGCCCACGACGGCCTCGCGGCGAGCGTCCTCCGTCTCGAGGCACTGGCGCCTGAACTCGCCGCGGACGTAGACCTGCGCAACCCGCGGCGCGTCGTGCGCGCGCTCGAGATCGCCGAACTGCAGGGCGACGCGCCGCGCCCGCCAGCGCGCGGCTACCCGGGCCCGGTCGCCTGGATCGGTCTCCGTCTCGGATCGGAGGCGCATCGTGCGCGCATCGCGACCCGGGCGCGCGCCCAGTTCGACGCCGGGCTCATCGAGGAGGCGCGGGCCCTCCGCGAGCGCTTCGACCCCGGCCTCCCGGCCTTCAGTGCGATCGGCTACCGCGAAGCGTGGTCGGTCCTCGACGGTGACGCGACGCTCGAGGACGCCCTCGAGGAGGATATCCGCCGCAACGTCGCGTTCGCGAAACGCCAGGCGACGTGGTTCCGGTCGGAGCCGGACATCACCTGGCTCGATGCCGATCCGACCCGGACGCGCGGGCTCGACCGCGACCGTCGGCTGGCCGCCTCGGACCTCATCGCCGCCGGATCGCTCGCCCGCATCCTCGGCGGTTGACCGTCGCGCCGTGGGCCCCCGTTCGGCCCGTCGGGGCATCCGGCGTCTTCGCGCTACGCTACCGCCGTGATGAGCGGCGAGGTCGTCGGACAGCTGCCGGGAAATGACGGTGTCGCACCCGCGTTGTCGGTGCGGAACCTCTCGAAGCGCTTCGGTGATCGCCTCGCGGTCGACGACATCTCGTTCGACGTGGCGCGCGGCGAGATCTTCGGGTTCCTCGGGCCCAACGGCGCGGGCAAGACGACCACCGTCCGCGCGCTGGGCACGCTTATCGCCCCCACCTCTGGCTCGGCAACGGTCGCCGGGATCGCGTTGATGCCCGGGAACGGCGTGGAGATCCGCCGACGGATCGCGGTCATGCCTGAGTCTCCGGGCCTGTACCTCCGCCTGAGCGTCCTCGAGAACCTCCGATGCTTCGCCGACCTGTACGAGGTGGCCCACCCAGAGGTTCGCATCGAGGGCGCACTTGGCGCGATGGGCCTGACCGACCGCGCGCATGACCTGTGCGGGACGCTCTCCAAGGGGCTCCGTCAGCGGACGGCCCTCGCCAGGGCGCTGCTCAGCGAACCGGAGGTGCTGTTCCTCGATGAACCCACGGCGGGTCTCGACCCCGTCGCGGCTCGGGAGGTCCACGAGCTGATCGTGGGACTCGGGCGTCGCGGCGTGACGATCTTCCTGACCACCCATCGTCTCGAGGAGGCGGAGCGCCTCTGCGACCGCGTCGCGATCCTGAACACCTCCCTGCGCTCGATCGGACGGCCCGAGGAGCTTCGCGACCAGCTGTTCGCCCGGGCGCTCACCGTCAGGACCGTGGCGCCGCTCGACACGCCGGACCGCGTCCTTCGGTCACCTTCCCGGTGTCGAATTCGTGGCGAGAGGATGGGCCGACGGTCTATGTGCTCACGGTCTCGGACCCCGCCCTCGCCGCGCCGCACGTCACCCGGGCCTTGGTGGCCGCTGGCGCGGATGTCCTCGCGATCGAAGAGTCACGCCACTCGCTCGAGGATGTCTACCTCGAGCTGATCGACGACGAGGAGGACCGCGCCGTGAAGGGGATGAGCCGGAGGCGGGTGCTGGCCATCACCCGCAAGGAGCTTCGCGAGTACCGGCGGCACGGCTCCGTCCTCGTCGCGACGGCGGTCTTCCCCCTCGTCTTCCTCATCCAGCCGCTGTTCGTGGTCTTCCGGTCATCGGGAGCGTCCGTCGCGACCGTGAGCGGGTGGCACCTCCTGTTGTACATGCTCGCCATCCCGATCTTCGCGCCGTCCGTCCTCGCCGCGTACGCCGTCGCCGGCGAGCGGCAGCAGGGGAGCCTCGAACCGGTCCTGACGTGCACGTTGACCGTGGCGGTCATGTCGTGCGCGTCCCCGCCGCAGTCGCGCTGCTCCACGAACGACGCGAGCGCGGTGATCTTCCAGTCGCCCGGCGGCAGGTGGACCACCTTGTCGGCGAAGAACGACCGGTAGAAGGGCGCCAGCGGGTCGTCCTCGGTGTAGCCGCCCGACTTCGTGATGGGCGAGGTGACCGGCGTCCCCGGGACCAGCACGCCGGCGCGGCAGTCGGCGGTGAAGGCGGGCCCCATCGCCCGTGGCCCGTTCACCTCGGCGAACCCGAACCCGATGGCTCCCAGGCCCGACGCGCCGTAGGGCACCGCCGCGCCGCCATCCACGGCCAGGGTCGCCGCGCCGTCGATGGGCTCATCCGCCGAATAGGTGTCCTTGGGCAGGTCGAAGGTGAGCACGAACCGGCCATCGCGGACCTCGGCATGCGCGGGCACGCCGGGCAGGGATGACGGAGGCGGGCTCCCGCATCCCAGCACGAGCAGGCAGATCCCGAGGCCCAGTGACCGCGTCCTCAGCACGCCCCAACGGTACGCCGCGACGTCCAGCGACTATCCTTCGGCGATGCCCAAGGACCTGATCGACCTCAGCACGCCCGTCGAGAAGGCGTTCCTCGTCGCGGTCGACACCGGCGGGGACGACGGCTGGACCGCGGAGGAGTCGCTCGCCGAGCTCGCCAACCTGGCGACGACGGCGGGCGCCGACGTCGTGGGCGCCGAGTGGCAGAACCGCCGTCACATCGACCCCAACTGGTACGTGGGCAAGGGCAAGGCCGACGACCTCGTCGCCGCCAAGCGCGAGACCGACTTCGACCTGCTCGTCGCCGACGACGAGCTCTCGCCGGCCCAGCAGCGCGCGCTCGAGGAGCACCTCAAGGTCAAGGTCATCGACCGCAGCCGGCTGATCCTCGACATCTTCGCGCTGCATGCCCAGACCCACGAGGGCCGGCTCCAGGTGGAGCTGGCCCAGCTCGAGTACCAGCTGCCGCGCCTGACCCGGATGTGGACCCACCTCTCGCGCACCCAGGGCGGCATCGGCTCCCGCGGTCCCGGCGAGAGCCAGCTGGAGACCGACCGCCGGATCATCCGCACGCGCATCGCGAAGATGAAGGAGCGCGTGGAGCAGGTCCGCCAGCAGCGCGAGACGGCGGCTCGCGGCCGGGACCGCCGCCTGTGGCCGACCGTCGGCATCGTCGGTTACACGAATGCCGGCAAGTCAACGCTGCTGAACTCGCTCGTCGGCTCGGAGGTGGCGCTGGCCGAGGACAAGCTCTTCGCGACGCTCGACCCGACGAGCCGTCAGGTCAAGCTCGGCGACGGCCAGACGGCGATCGTCACCGACACCGTCGGGTTCATCCACAAGCTCCCGCACCAGCTGGTCGACGCGTTCCGGGCGACGCTCGAGGAGGTCAACCGCGCGGACGTGCTGATCGAGGTGGTCGACGCGTCGGACCCGCACAAGGACGAGCACCGCGCGACCGTCCAGACCGTCCTCGACGAGCTCGGGGCGGGGGAGAAGCCGCGCCTCGTGGCCTTCAACAAGGTCGACCTGCTCGACCGCTCGGCCGACGGCGCGACGCCGGCGCCGTCGATCGCGGGCGCCGTGTTCGTCTCGGCCATGACCGGCTACGGCATGGAGACGCTCCGGGCGGCCACCGCGGCGCTGCTGGCGTCGCTCTGGGTCGATATCGACGTCACGCTGCCGTACACGGCCGGCGAGCTGCTGGCGCGCGTCCGCGAGCGCGGGACCGTCGAGGTCGAGTACCGCGAGCGCGACGTCCGCATCGTCGGACGGGTCGCGCCGTCGCTGGCCGGGGAGCTGCTCGCCGTGGCCGACGCCTGGACCGGGGCGGTGGCGGAAGCGGCGGCGGTCGCCGCAGACCGATGACCGGGCCACGAGCGACGACGGCGCCACGCCGGCTGGCCGGGAGCGGCCGCTGGGGCGACCGCACCGTGGTCTGGACGATGTCCGAGGGCCGGCGCGGCCGGCGCTGGCGCGAGGTCGTGACCCGCGACGGGGCGATCGTCCACTCGCTGCTGCTCGAGACCGGCCCGGACCGCCGCTTCAGCCACCTCGAGCTGTCGACGGGCGGCGTGCTCCTGACGCTCCACCCCGAGCCGGACGGCACGCTCCACGGCAACCGGGTCGACCGCGACGGCATCCAGCACATCACGGGCGTGGCGTTCGACCCCGACGGCCCGGTGCTCATCGACGAGTCGGTCATCGCCGCCGCGGCCGCCGCGTGGCAGGAGACGAGCTCGGATCGGGGCGCGCCGCTGCGGATGGTCGTCATCGACGGCGCGGCCCGCGTGTCGATCGTCGACGGCGCCAGCCCGATCCCGCTGGTCGTGGTGGCCATCGACGCCGACGGCGTCCCGCAGCTCCACGACGAGCGCGTCGACCCGCTCGAGGCCTGACGTGCGATCGCGGTCGTCACGTGAGTCCGTCGGCGATGGACTCGCATTCGAGCGGGTCCTCTTCTTCTCGGATGCCGTCTTTGCGATCGCCATCACGCTGCTGGTGATCGAGCTCCGGCTCCCGGATCTCGGCGAGCATGCGACGAGCGATGACGTGCTGCGGGCCTTGCAGGCGCAGGCCCCGCGCCTGTTCGCATACGCCCTCAGCTTCCTCACGATCGGCACCTACTGGCTGGCCCACTGGCGCCGCTACCAGGTCGTCGAGCGGATCGACTTCCGGTTGGCCACCATCAACCTCCTGCTCCTTGGCTTCGTCGCCCTGATCCCGTTCCCGACCGGCGTCATCGGTGAGTACGGCGATACCGCGGCCGCCGTCGTCTTCTACGCCGTGACGCTCTCAGCGGCCGGGATCATGGGGACCGTGTCGTGGCTGTACGCCGACCGCGCGGGCCTCACGGTGCCGGGCCTGTCGCGACATCACGTCCGGTCGTCCAGCCTTCGCGGCATGGCCGTCCCGATCGTGATGCTGCCGTCGCTCGTGCTGCTGCCATTGATCGGGCCGCCGGGCGTCGAGCTGAGCTGGCTGCTGATCATCCCCGTTCAGGTCCTCGCCGACCGGTGGCGCCAGACCGATCACGAGCCGAATACCTTGGAGGAACCATGATCCGCGTCCCCGAGCTCGAGGCCGACGCCATCCGGGCGGTCCACCCGGAGATCGACCCGGCGTTCACCGGGTCGCCGCAGTACGTGCACCCGGGGCTCTCGGCGCGGCTCGGGTCGCCCGTCGTCGTCAAAGTCGAGACCGACAACCCCATCCGCTCGTTCAAGGGCCGCGGGACGTGGGTCGCCGTGCACCGCCTGGCAGGGCAGGGGAGGATCGGCCCGGACCGGCCCATCGTGGTGGCTTCGGCCGGCAACTTCGGGCAGGGGATCCCGTATGCCGCGCGCTACGTCGGCGTCTCGACCGTGGTCTTCGCGTCGCTGCACGCGAACCCGGGCAAGATCGTCCGGATGCGGACCCTCGGCGCCACGGTCCACCAGGTCGGCGAGGACTTCGATGCGGCGGTGGCCGCGGCCCGCGCCTACGCCGCCGAGCATGGCGGCGAGTTCCTGGTCGACGGCGAGGACCCCTCGATCTCGGCCGGCGCCGCCACGATGGCGCTCGAGGTGACCGATGCGGTCGCCACGGGACGCCTCCCCGAGGTGGCCGCCGCGTTCGTGCCGGTCGGCAACGGTGCGCTGATCAACGGCGTCGGGGCGTGGCTCAAGGAGGCGGCGCCCGGCTGCGCCGTCGTCGGCGTGCAGGCCGAAGGGGCGCCCGCGATGACCCTCAGCTGGCGGGCCGGCCGGGCCATCGACACGCCCAGCGTGACGACCTACGCGGACGGGATCGCCGCCCGGGTCGCCGTGCCGCAGTCCGTCGAGCTGATGGCCGGCCGCGTCGACGAGATGCTGCTGGTCTCCGAGGCGGCGCTGCACGAGGCGCAGGCCGAGCTGACCAGCGAGCTCGGGATCACCGTCGAAGGGGCCGCGGCGGCGTCATGGGCGGCCGCCCTGCAGCGCCCCGTGACGGGTGGCGCCGCGCTCCTGATCATCACCGGGAGCAACGTCTAGGCGCCCGTCGTGGACAGCGTGTGGATAACCATCGCGGATAGGCGGCAGCAACTCGCAAACTCGTGGATAACACCCTTCCAGTCGGCCGGTCCGCCCGGGTATCGTAGGTCTTGCCCGAAGGGGCCCTGAACAACGAGCGATGTCGCCGGTGCTTGCATTGGTGGGGTCGACTGTTGATCGGCGGTTCCTTCGGGCGTTTTCGTGCGCGCGATGACCCGGAGACGCTCGCCCGGAGCAGGGAAGGGGACCCGTGCGGAGCCTGCGCGCACTGCCAGCGGACCCGGCCGAGTTCGCCCGCTCGTTCGTCCCGCTCGCGCTGATCGTCCTCGCGGCGGCCGTGCGCGAGACGCGCCCGTTCGTGCTGGCCGTGCTCGTCGGCGGGACCGTGGTCGCGGTGCGCCGCGATGCACCGGTCCGCTGGGCCTGGGCAGCGCCGATCCCGGTCGCCGTCGGGCTCACCTGGGGGCTCCTGCCGCCGCCGGTCGCTGACCCGGGAGGCGGCGACTGCACGTCGTTCGGGTCGCCGCCGGCAGTCTGGCGGCTGGCCGAGGGCGTGCTCGTCATCGGCGTGCTGGCCGTCCTCGCGGTCGTCCTGCGCGCGAAGGGGAGGGACCTGGGGCTCCGATGGCCGTCGCGGTCGGTCGTGCGCTGGGCGGTCGTGGGGGCGATCGTGCTCGGGCCGATCGGGCTGCTCGTCGGTTCCCTGCTGGCGCGGCCGTTCTTCGGGACGTTCTCGCTCGAGCTCGGGAACCTGTGGTTCCTGATCCCGGCACTGGTGTTCGCGATCGCGAACGGCGCGTCCGAGGAGCTGGCCTACCGCGGCGCGCTCATGTCATGGACGGGACGGGTCACCGGCAGCTACGCAGCGTTGATCGCCCAGGCCGTCGTGTTCGGGCTGGCGCACGGCGGCCCCGACGTCGGCGGCTCGCCGATCGTGCTGATGGCGGCGCTCGGCCTCGGCGGCTTCATCGCGGGCGTCATCACGCTGCGGACCCGCTCGCTGCTGCTGCCGATGCTGTGGCACATCGCGCTCGACCTGCCGCTGTACGCGTACCTGGCGTGTCGGGCGAGCTGAGGAACGGCATGTTCCCGCCCCCGCCTGACGGCGCGATACTGACGGGATGAGCATCGGTCTCGTCATCGATGTCATCGTCAAGGCGATGGTGATCGCGCTGTCGGTCTACCCGATCGTCCGGCCGGATCCCTCCCGCTTCGCCGGCAAGGCCATGGGTGTGCGGGCGGTCCTGTATCCAGCCACGACGGTCCTGATCCCACTCGTCTGGCTGGCCGGCGGTCGACCCGGCCCATACCCGTTCGCGGCCGACATCGCGCTCGGGATCCCGTTCGCGCTCGACGCCGGTGCGAATGTCCTCGGGTTGTTCGCCATCAAGGGCTTCGACGCCATCCCGCATTCGGTCGGCTGGTTCTGCCTCTGCATCGCGTTCGGACTGGCCATCGCGCCGCTCGTCGGCGAGCGCTGGATCCTGTTCGGCCTCGTCCTGGGCTTCGGGGCCGTCGTCGACATCCTCTGGGAGGTCGGTGAATTCGCGATGATGCAGAGCGGCTCGTCCGGGCTCCAGTTGACGTACGAGAACACGATCCAGGACCTGGTCATGTCGCTCTCTGGATCAACGGTCGCGGCGCTCGTCATGGCGACGGTGCTGTGGCCACCACCGGGGACGCCGGCCACGTTGTTCGGCTGGACATGACGCACATGCCGCGGGACCGCGCATGCAGGGATATGTCACTTCCGATAAGGTGAGTTATGTCTACGCCGCGAACCCTTCCTTAAGCCAGCGCACCTGCTGGTGGCTCCTCAAGTCGCCTTCGCCTGGTTTCCAGCGGTCCGCGACGTGCATTGATGAAATCGACATAGGTGGCGAGCTCAGTGATATCCACGAGCATCTCGTCGGCTGATGGAAGGGCGATGTGGCGAGCTAAGGCCGTGTCGTGTCCTGAGAATGTGGAGACACGAGCCATTGCGTGGAATATCGCCGCGTAGTCAGGGTCTCCCACCTCGACGCCTTTTGAGACGCTGAGTGGCGACGGAGACTTGAAATCGCCCGACCACGTCGTTTAGCAGGAGTTCCTCGACCAGTCGTTCCCATGTCTCGCGGAGGGCAGCGTAGAACGCTGTCACCTCCTGGCGATAGAAATCGGATGACCGGTCCTGGGGTCTCGCAAGCTGAGCTTGGCTCTGTCTTAGGTCGCCAAGTCGAGTGCGTACCTTGCGAACCTGCCAAGGCTCCTGATTGGGCCGCACCACGCCGGGCCGATCATCGGCGCCTCGAGTCGGCCAATGCGATAGGTACGGTACTTGCGTCGCGGAGGCAGCTGCTCGGATCGCTTCGAGAAACACCAGATCGTGTGTGAATACGATGACCTGGCGGCCGTCAGCTGCCTCACCGAACTAGGCGTCGCGCCACTGCGATGGTTCGAGCTTGGTCCAGCGAGGACACTGGATCGTCTACAACGATGCCTGAGTGACCGGGCGCGTCGGACAGCTCTGCGAGGAAGCATGCGAGCGCGAGCCCCCGGTACTCACCGTGCCGCTACGACCTCTCGGTTCCTTGGGCTGGCCGGAGCGTCGAGGGCTACGCGAATGTGGCCTAACGCCGTGTTCGGTACGGTCGTCGATACGAAGGGGTAGGTATCCCAATCCAACGGCGGCGGCTTCAGTCCTGAGCGCGAATCCGCGTAGTCGCGCGTAACGAACTGTCGCCGAAGTTCTGTGGCATACCGCGACATGGACGTGGTGTCACAGTCGCTCCGCGCACGCCGCAGTCCACGAAGTCGATCGGCATGCTCGCGTCGGTCCAGGAGGTCGTCGAGGTGCGCGGCGAGGGCCTCGCGCGCGCTCAAGTCTCTGGCTCGGCCTTCGACCACGCGCCTTTGGGTGTCGTCGACACTCGCATCAATTGCGGCCGCTTCGCTGTCGAGTGTCGCGGCTCGAGCTTCCGCGCTGGCGGCAACGGATCCAGTAAGCGGAGCCAGGGGCTCGCCGGCTCCTTGCCCGTCGATCACGAGGGCTCGCCGCTGAACCAACGCCTCGACAAATGAACCTGCGGGGTCAGGTCCCGGAAGCTCCTCTCCCCCACCAAGTAGTCCGGAAACGGACTCAGGTGACGGGAGAGCGAGGTCCCTGATCAGGACCAATGCCTCCTCCACTAAGCCGTGAAGGCGGCGTGCTTCGGCGGCCGCATGATCGACAACAAATCGTTGAAATCTCGCGAAGCGATCTACGGCATCCGGCCCGAGTTCCTGCATACACAGGGGACAGACAGCCCCCTGATGCGACGGCGGGAATTCGTCTGCTGGTCCGCCTGACGATAGAAGTGCGCCGGCGTACCCATACATTCTTCGCCAAGCGTCGGTTCCCGCTCCGGGAAACGGTTCCTCCACTGAACGCCTCTGAGGCAGCCATATCCGCGGCCATTGCTGCGGCCGTTGCCTCATCTCGGAGGGCGGAGAGCCGTCCAATCGCCTCGTCTGATAGGAGTTGTTCGGCGGGGATCAGACGCTCGGCGATCGCGCGGAAACGAGTTGCCTCAGTCCGTCTGGCGCCGGCCGCACGAGGATCATGCTCAGCTAGCGCCAGGCGCAGGACGCGAAGTTCTTCGCGCTCGTCCACCGACAAGCTGGCGAGTTCGGTGATTTCGGCTGCGGTCGCCAACTCATCCGCCGGCGCCTCGGTCGTCAGTCCGCGGACGCGCGCTTCGGCAGATGTCTCGCGCACATCGACAGGGAATGCTCGCTCGAGGACTCGACGCGACGCCAGTATCTCGACCTCAAGAAGCTCCGCCATGTGCTGCATGCCACGGGCGACTTCGGGGAGAACGTCTAGGTGATAAGGGAGAAACTCCATCTCATTGTGTTGATCCGCGTAGATGGGAATCGACCTCGCGTCGAAGACCGAAAGCCTCGAGAGGTCTGCCGGAGGGTCGTCGCCTTCTTGCCATATCGCGGATTGGACTGCGCCTCCTCCGATCGTAAAACGGACCTCAGCCCGGGGCCTGAATCCGCCAACAGTGGCGAAGACGTCCGAGAGTATCGGCTCACGAGCCCCAGACCGCGTCCGGCAAAGCCTCTTCAAGAGGCGGGTGTAGCCACTCTTCCCGCTCGCGTTGTCGCCATAGATCACCGTTACCCCGGTTACGGCGAAGTTGAGCTCCTGATCATCTGCGAGCCTGTTCACGGACCGAGCTTCCGCAAGCGCGTTCAGCACAACTGGCAGCGCGGTCGTTGTCGTCGGCCGGAGGTGCGCAGCCGTGAGCGGCTCGGCCTCAATTCCACCAGCCCCGATGTCGATGTGTTTGTCCCTCTTCAGCAGGTCCAGGCCCGCCGAGATATCTGCGGCGCTCAAACGCCCCTGCGTGTAGGCACGACGAATAAGGTCCTGCAGCCAGGGGTCAACCCGTGCGGACATTGCGATAAGCGGGTTCGTTTCTCCGGTCGTTGTTGTCTCAGGGGCGATGCGCTCGGGCTGTTCACCCGCCGCGTCGGCTGGATCGAAATCGGGTTCCCCGGTAGCTCGACTCATTCTGTCGGCTCGAATTCCCGAGCAGTCTCAGCCGCGTTCAATGCGGCGGGTAGGATGCGCTCACAGCGGCTAAGAAGGAAGTCCCGCGTCGCGGCGTCCATGAAGTACAACGTAGCAGCCGCGGAGGCCCCGCGTCAGCAGGTACGCGGTACGTGCTCTTCACGAACTCGGTGAATTCCTGATCGGTGACGCCACGGCGGACGACTCGGTCGTGCGACTGCGTCGCGCTGGCCGAGCCACCCGCCTTCCATCGTCCGTAGCACGAGATCCGGGCCGAAGATGACCCCGACGTAGTCGAACTCGAAGCCCTGCGCCGTGTAGACGCAGCCGACTTGGTTGATCCCCTCCGGCGCGCTCGCCCAGAAGTCTGACTTCGGAATGCCTGACCCGAGCCGACCGACGCCGTCCTTGGCATTCCAGGGCATCGACCACTCCCCCACCCTGACGTCGGGCACAAGGTCGCCCGTGTCGTCGGGGTCGGACCAGGGCCAACAGAACCCGGCGACGAGGCGAGCGGTCGACCCCTCCCCCGCCTTGGCACGGATCATGTGCTCGAGTTGGCCGACCGAGCCGACGATTCGGAAGTCGAAGTCATCGTCCATCGGCCAAAGGACCTGCGGTGTTCGCGCCAGCTCAAGCGTGTTATCGACCCATTGGATGAAGGCGTCGGAGCCGTTCGAGCGGAACTGCGCCTCGAGCTCGAACTCGCGGACTTCGAGGCCGCGTTTGGCGGCCGACTCGCAAATCAGGTCCGTGCTGCCGACCTCGCCTGGACGAACCACCTGCAGGTCATCGATGAAGAACACCGTGACTCGGCTCGCGTCGAGGATGTCGTCGATCTGGGCCTTGCCAGTTCGGGCCTTCGCCGGAGTGAAGCGGCTCGTGCTGATCGTCCGAATCCGATGAGCCTCGTCGAGGATGGCTACATCGAGTGGCTCGTCGACGGTCGCCGTGTCGCGGAAGTACTTGAACATCGCGCTGGCACGCGGCCCGACGATCTTCCGAAGGTTCTCCGTGAAGGCCTTCGAGCCCGTGAGGTGCAGGGTCCGCAGGCCGAGTCCGGATAGCTCCGCTACCAGGTTGACCGCGATGACCGACTTCCCGGTCCCAGGCCCGCCCGCGACGATGAACGCGACCTTCTGCTGGTTCTGGCCGGCCGACCGGACCGAATCCATGATC
Source organism: uncultured Chloroflexia bacterium (assembly GCA_963813335.1). Lineage (GTDB taxonomy): Bacteria > Chloroflexota > Limnocylindria > Limnocylindrales > CSP1-4 > SPCO01. Next base: position 783,040 of record CAWEYL010000001.1, on the reverse strand, counting down.
GCGTTGTAGGCGACCTGCTGCTCGTCCAGGAGCGTGAAGACCGGCTCCTGCTTGATGACTCGCGCGACATGGTCGAGCAGACGCTTGTGCGGGCGGAACGCCGTGCTCGCGACACGATCGAGGATCGAGCCGTCATCGGGCCCGACCACTCGCGCCTCGAGAAAGTCGATCAGCGCGCTCCGCTCGCTCCCGGTGAAAGCCGGGTTCGAGGCCATGAGGGAAGTGAATTCAGGAAGGTTCAGCGGCGACTTCGGGTCGCGCTCGGCGTTGTGCAGGTAGGCGCAGGCGTCGAGGGAGATGGCCGGATCGTCGCCGAAGGCTGGATGGGTGTCGAGCAGATACCGCTGGTATTGGGCGACCTGCCGCGATGGATGCAGCGTGTCTCGCGCCCGGCCGCCGTAGTCGATCGTCACGCAGTCGGTGACGTTCGAGCGGCCGACGTCCGTCCACTGCTTGAGCTCGACGATCACCGCGGAGTCCCCGGTGACCGGGTTGGAGCCCGTGATCATCACGTCGAGGCGTTTCGAAGACAGCGGGAGCTTCAGCTCGACGAGGATCCCCTGGTCCGTAAGGTCCGCAGATTGGAGGACATTGGCCATCGCGGCGAGCGAGTTGCGCCACGAATTGACCTCGGACTGCCCCGGCCGATACCGGAACTCCTCGAAGAACCGGTCAGACAAGTAGTTGGCGATGCGTGCCTGGGTGGCGTCGCCAATGAATTGGTCGGTCGTGCCTTGATAGAGGTGCATCAACGGCCCTCGTTGGACTTGACCCGATGGTTTATCAATCCAGTGTCGCTCGAAGCGTATTCAAGGCGCCCACCGCCAGGTCGCGATCGGAAAGTGCGTCGATCGGCCGGTAGATACGGGCGCCGACCTCGACCTGCCCGCCGGCGAGCCAACGTTCCATCCCGAATCCAGAGTCATCCCTGGGCCCCATCGCGCGCGCAAGGTAGCCGCCCAACTCGCGCACGAACGCTGCCAGGACTTCCAAGTGCGCCCGGTCATCCGCCGATCCGAGCTTGCCGCCATTCTTGACGCGCTCCAGGACCGAACTGCCCTTGCCGGTCAGCTTTTGCATGACCTCGCCCGTCGGCGGGACCCGGAAGAAGCGCGCAACGGTCAACAGAGAGGTTTGGTCGGTCGCACCTTGGACGACCTGGATGGACTCGATGACGGCGGACATGTCCGTCTCCCATGCGTATCCCGACCGTATCCCACCCTTATCCCACTGTCAAGCGGCACCGATGTACCAACCGTGCTCTGTGACGGCTGGGAAATCCGCTTGCCCGAGTTGGCCGGCAAGCGTGACGAAGTAGACCTCATTCAGCCGGACGTCGGGCCAGAAGACCGCCGACGGGACGCGTAGTGCCGTCGCCCCGCTCGCGACGAGAACCGCGGCCAACCCCTGGCTGGCGGTCAAATTCGGTGTCAGGAAGTCACCGATATCGGGCAGGCCGCTCAGGTCGACGAGGCTCGTGCGAAACAGGTCAGGCACGAATGAGACGACAAGCACTTCGTGGATCGCAGGAGCAGAGCCCCAGAAGGCGCGTGCTGATGCCAAGGTGCTGGACGACGCGAGGTGGCCGAGCTTCTCGGCCGCGGCGACCTCAGGCTCGAGTGACGCATAGATGGTGGGCTGGGCCTCGCCGTTCCAGCGCTGGGGCTTCACCGGAACGTCGAGGCTCGGCCAACGTCGGCCCATGGCATGGCTCGCTCGGCTGATCGCGCGATAGACCAGTGTCGGTGGACTCGTGATCAACGCTTCACGTCCCTCCGGCTCGATCGGCGGACAGCGTCGGCGAGTGTAGGAGACGGCCGTCTCGCCGATGACGCGGCGAGTGTGCGCGAGCGCGGTGTCACCTCGGGTGTCATAGTCCCGCAGCGCCGAGGTGCTTCGGTCGCACCCAGCTCCAGAGGAGGTGCGTCATGGCACGCCACGATCGAGACCTCGAAGCGCAGGTGCGCTTTCGAGCCCACTAGCAAGCGTCGCCGCGGGTTCCCGTCGGAGACGAACGTCAAGCGCGGCGACCGCGTCGTGCACGGCGACAAGGAGTTGCTTCCATCGAGAAGCTCGGTCGCAAGGATCCCTGCCCATGCGGGTCGGGCAAGCGCTACGCGGCCTGCTGCCTCAGCAGTGGCAGCTTTTGACGGCGACCGCGACCACTACCAGCGCTGAATGAACGACGGGCCGGTCCCCTCCCCCGGGGCCCGGCCCGTCGAGACTACCTGCCGAGCAGCTTCCAGGTCCCCTCGGAGATGACGTCGACCTTGCCGTCGACGACCCGGATGGCGGTCTGGTCGTCCATGACGTACGCCCGGGATGCCGATGTCGGCCGCCCAGCGCTCGGCCGCGGCGAGCGTGTTCGTCGGGAAGACGTCCAGGTGCGGGAAGATCGCGAAGTCGACGATGCCCAGGGTGCGGTCGTCCGGCGCCGACGGCCACTCCACGAAGAAGTCGCCGATCCGCGGGGTCATCACCATGCTCCCGGCGCTCACGCCCGACCCAGGTCGTGTCGGGCAGCGATGGCAGGAGGTCCGCGAGCCCGGACGCGCGCATCCAGTGGCACAGGTACGTGGCGTCGCCGCCGTCGACGAGCAGGACGTCGGCCTCGCGGACCCAGGGGACCCAGCGCTCCGCGCCGATCGTCGGCAGGGCCGTCAGCTCGAGGAGGCCCAGCGACTTCCACGCCATCGAGGTCATGCCACCCCACGGGGGCAGGCCGGTGACGAAGCCCCGCGCCGAGGTCGGGTCGCACATCGGGTGGCCCCACTGCGCCGTCGGGATGCACAACGCCGCGGCGTCCTCGATCGGCTTGCCCAGCAGCTCGACCAGGGCGTCGCGGATGCTCGCGTTCGTGACGCCGCCGGACGTGAGGAGAAGCTTCACGGGTCCCCTTCCCTGCTCCAGGATCCGACCCGACGTTCGTGGCCTTCGGTCGCTCCGTCGAGTTCGGCATCATTCGTATGATGCGTCGCCGCCATCGCCGGCGGCACGAGGAGGTGCGTCATGGCAAGCCAGAAGCCGACGGCCGAGCAAGGCAACGTCCTCACGACGCTGCCGGCCGCCATGACGGGCAGGGCCAGCCCCGCCAAGGCCGCGGTCGGCGACAAGCCGGTCTTCGCCTACATCGCCAGCCTGCCGCAGCCGCAACGCTCCATCGCCGAGCGCGTCGATGCCCTGGCGGCCGAGACGCTGCCGGACCTGCAGCGCGCCGTGAAATGGGGCATGGCGTTCTATGGCGTCGGCGACGGCTGGTGCTTCTCGTGCGGCGGCTTCGAAGGCCACGTCAAGCTCGCGTTCGGGCGCGGCACCTCCCTCCAGCCCGAACCGCCGGTGACGCCGATCGGGATGGGCAAGGCCACGCGCGGCGTGGACCTCGCCTCCCTGGACGACATCGACGAACGCCAGATCGCCTCGTGGATGCAGCAGGCCACGGCCATCCCGGGGTTCGGGAAGCGCTGAGCGTGACCCGATACCTCGTCCTCCTGCGCGGGATCAACGTCGGCGGCCGGAACAAGGTGCCGATGGCGGCCCTGCGCGACCTCCTCGAATCGCACGGCCACACGAAGGTCTCCACCTACATCGCCAGCGGCAACGTGATCCTGAGCTCCGACCAGTCCGCGACCGCGATCAAGCGAGAGCTCGAGGAGGCGCTCCCCAAGACCTTCAAGCTCGACAGCGAGCTGATCGCGGTGCTGATCCTGACGCTGGACCAGCTCCGCGCCGTCGTCCGGAACCGGCCGAAGGGCTTCGGCGATCATCCGGAGACGTACCACAGCGACGCGGTGTTCCTCATCGACATCGACGCGCCGACGGCCATGCAGGTCTTCGACCCGCGGCCCGGCGTCGACGAGGTGTGGCCCGGAAGCGGCGTGATCTACTCGCAGCGACTGAGTGCCCAACGGACCAAGAGCCGCCTCAGCAAGATCGTGGGGACGCCGGCCTACAAGTCGATGACGATCCGCAGCTGGCAGACGACGTTGGCGCTCCTCGAGCGCATGGAGGCGCCCGAGGCCGACGTCTAGGACGGCCTCGACGCGCGCCGTCGCATCAGGGCAGACGGCCGGCGATGTGGTCGGCGGCGCCCAGGCTGGCCTTCTGTGAGCAGGCCGGGAACCCGCAGTAGACCTCGAAGAAGTACCTGCCGTCGAGGACGAAGAGGGCGCTGATGGGCAGCCCTACGGAGGCACCCGTGCCGTAGGCCGACCGATCGAACTCGGTCAGGTCCTTGATGGGGATGTCTGCCGGGACCTCGGCGCGTTGGCCATCCCAGTAGCCGCTCGCGGTCTTGGCGTCTGGGGCCGGAGCCGCCAGGAACACCTTCAGCTCCGTCTGGCCGCTCCCCTTGAACGTGCAGACCCGGAGCGGATCAGCGGATTGCGCTGACGCCGGCGCCCACCTTGGTGCCGATGACCTTCGATGCTTCGGCGGCGGTCAGCAGGGTGCACGGGTCGATCGATCCGGGGCTGGCTGAGGCGCCGGGCGTGGCCGACGCCCCGACGACGGGCACATCGCTCTGGCTTGGGCTCGGGCTGGGCGCGCTGGTCGGCGCGGACGTCTCGGGTGTGTCGGTCGCGGTCAGGCTCGAGACGGCGACCGGCGACGCGACGGCGGCCTCGGACGGGCCGGAGGAGCCGCCCGTCGTGGCGTTGCATGCGACGAGGACGACGGCCAGGGACATCAGGACGGCACGAAGTCGGTTCACGGGATCTCCCCTGGCCAGGTACCGTCTCGAGGAGGAAGGTCTGTGTCCGAGGTGGCACGACGCCCTGACGGTCCATGCGCCGGACGCTATCGACGACGCCCGCTCGACGAAAGGGGCGATCACCCCGATCTGTCGCGCTGATCCCCCTCCCCCAGCGCCAGCCAGACGGGCGTCAGGTCGTCTTCTTGGTTCCCACCACGGTGACGCCGTCGACCGCTGGGTAGTTCGAGAAGTACCGCTTCGTCCAGTGGAGCTTGCCGTGGTCGTAGATCGACACGGTGACCCACACCTTGGCGCCGTCCGCCGGGGCGTTGTTGAAGAACCGGTACCCCACGGGCTTGGTCGGATCCTTCACGATCCGTGTGGATCGCGCGTCGGGCCGTGCTGGATGACCAGGTTGCTGACCTTGGCGGTCCGGCCGTTCGGCACGCTCCAGATCTTGAACGTGAGCCATCGCTTGCTGCCGGCCTGGGTGACGGTCCGCGTGATCAGGATCGGGTACTTGGTGTCGTTCTTGAAGCTCATGGTCTGCTTGGTGTTGCCGACGATCCACACGGTGGCATCGAGGCCCGGCGGATACCGGGTGATGAACTCGTTGTGGTTCTGCTTGGCGAGCGGCACCATGCCGGCCCGGAACGCCGCGTTGAACAGCGTCGTGGACGTGGTGCAGATGCCGCCGCCGAACGCGCCGGTGACGGTGATCTTCCCGCCCTCGATCGCGTTGCCGGGGCCCGTGCCCGGGAGCTTGCGCAGGTCGCCGACGACCTTCCAGAAGTCGAACGTCGCGCCTGCCGGCACGACCGTGCCGTTGATCTTCGTGGCCGGCGCCTCGATGTTCCCGCCCCAGTGGTTGTTGACGATGACCCAGTAGAAGACGCTGTACGAGCTGATGGGCCGCATCTTGGCGGCGAACGCCTTGGCGTCGGCCGATGGTCAGCTTCGGGTCGACGGCCTTGACGACGGCCTCGACCGGCGATGCCGCCGCGCCCGCCTGGCGGGCCCCGATCTCGCTGATGATCGCGGCCTTCATGCCGTCAGCGTTGAGCGTTCGGCCCTCGCGGCTGGTGCCGGTGGCGACGACGTGTCCGCCGACCAGCTTGAGGCCCGCGTCCCGCGCGGTCTGGTTGACATTCTTGGCCAGCGTCTTGAGGATCGGGTCGAGGCCCGACTCGTCGAAGACCGGGGTGATGCTCCCGTCGGCCGCGGTCGAGAACGAGATCAGCGGCGCGAGGCTCGTGCCGGCGATCGTCCAGCTGTCCTCGCCCCGGGCGACGACCACGTCGGCGGCCATTCGATCCGCGGCCGCCTTCGCCGCCTCGGCCGAGGCGGTGGCGACGGCGGGTGCCAACGACACGACCGGCACGGCCATCGTGATCGACGCCGGCGTGTCGAGCGCCGCGAGCTGCTGGTCGAGCGCGGTCAGCAGGGCCGCCTTGTCCACGGCGCGACCGTCCTTCGCCGGGGAGACGCTGAACGTCCCGCCCTGGCCGGCCGACACGGAGGCGTCCGCGGGGGTCTGGTCGATCGTCGTGGCGAGGGTCTCGACGGCGGCCGCCAGCTTGTCGCGGTCGTAGGCGACGGCGGAGTCGAGGGTCACGCCGTGGATCGCGGCCTGGGGTGCGCCGATGAGGTTCGCGAGGGGCTCGCCCTGGCGGCCTGCCGCGAGTGCCGCGTCGAGCAGCGCCGAGGTGTCGGGGCCGCGGCCGACGTCGGCGTAGCTGATGGTCGTCGTCTGGCCGTCCGGGCCGGTGAGCGTGATCTGCCCGGTGCCGAGCGACCCATAGGCGTTCGCGATCTCCGCCTCCGCCTGCTCGCGGGTGAGCCCGCCGAGTTCCGTGCTGCCGACGCGGACGCCGGGCAGGACCCGGCCGTCGTACTGCTGGCCCCACGCGTACAGGACGCCGGTGCCGATGCCGACGGCGAGCAGGAAGCCCAGGACGAACGAGACGCCGAAGCGGAGGACGAGCGACCGTCGGCGCCGAGGCCGTGCCGGGGGCTCGCCGTCGGTCACGGCGGCCGCGACGGGCAGGACCGGCACGGCATCGACGTCGGCGGTGGTCGCATCATCCGCGGTGGCATCATCCGGGGCGGCCTGGGTCGTCTCGTCATCGGCAGGCGCCCCATCGCCCCCCACGAGCGCCGCGAGCTCAGGGTCGCCGGCGGGCGCGGCACGCCGGCGGGCGTCTCGTCGTCGGGCGTGGCGACGCCGGCGGGCGTCTCGTCGTCGGGTGTTGAGGCGTTGGCAGCCTGGTCGGCTTCGTTGTTGGGCAAGTCGGTCATCAGATGCTCATGTGCGGTCGGCCGGCGCCGGGCCTCGTCCCCGGCGGCCGCGACATCTTCGCTGGTGCACGCGAATTTGTCACGCCGCGGTCGTCTCGGCCGGCGAGACTGGGACGCGGAGCGCCCCTCAGACGTTACGCGCCGCTACTCGGCGGGCTCGTAGACGCCGAGGACGTTCCCGGAGGGATCCGCGAACATGAAGCGACGGCCACCCGGATAGTCGTGCATCGCCACGTGGACCCGGCCACCCGCCTCCAGCACGCTGACCAGGGCCGCGTCGGCATCGTCGGTGCGGATCAGCGCCAGCACCCCTTCGCCGCGCGAGGCGACGGGCTGTGGGTTGAGCCCGGCGAACTCCCCGCCGGTCCGCGGGTCCTTGACGCCCGCGTAGTCAGGGCCGTAGTCGTTGAACGTCCAGCCGAGCGCCGTCGCGTAGAAGGCCTTCGACTGCTCCAGGTCGTCGACCGCGAACTCGATGTAATCGATCACCTGCGACATGGCCACAGGGTACGCGACCGGCAGTTCCGTTAGCATCTTGGGCCTGCCGCCCGTCCCGTCTTGGCGGTTCCCGATCGTCAGGGGGATCCCATGGAAGAAGAGCGTCCGCAGACCACGACCATCGCACTCATCGTCGTCGGCGTGATCGTCGCCGGGTTGCTGCTCTTTGCGTTCGTCAACCGAGGATCGGAGAGCGGGTCGCTGACCGGCCGGACATGGCAGCTCGCCGCGATCACCGGGCAGACGCCCGCCTTCCAGGGCGTCGTCCCGGCTGCCGACCAGCCGCGCTACACGATCACGTTCGCGACCGATGACACCTTCGCCGCGCGGGCGGACTGCAACGCGGTCAGTGGCACCTACTCGACCTCTCGCACCGATGGCATCACCATCACCCCCGGCCCGAGCACGCTCGTGGCCTGCCCGGAGGGCTCATACGGCAGCCTGTTCGCGCATTCCCTCGGCACGGTGGAGACGTGGGCGGTCTCGGGAGCTCACCTGACGCTGACCACGTCCGAAGGCGGGACGGGCACGTTCGTGGACTCCGCGACCGCGCCCGTCGTCCCGACGGCGGTCCCGACGGCCAGTCCGAGTCCGACGCCTTCTCCGTCCCCGACGCCGAGTCCGACGCCGACCGCGAGTCCGTCGCCCACGCCCAGCCCGACGCCGACCCCGACCCCGTCCCCCACGCCGCCGGAATCCGAGGCACCGAGCGCTGGCCCGACGGCCAAGCCGACCGCGACGCCAGCACCGACTCCTGCGCCGACACCCACCCCGACCCCGGCACCGACGCCGACCCCTGCGCCCACGCCGACGCCGACGCCGACGCCGCCGGCCGGCGGGGACCTCGTGGACACGAACTGGCAGCTCGCATCGTTCACCACGCGCGAGCCCGTGGCCGGCGGCGAGGTCCCGGCCGCCGAGCGCTTCAAGTACACGGTCTCATTCGCCGCGGCCGGGACCTTCAGCGCGACGGCCGACTGCAACGTGTTGATCGGTACCTGGACGGCGACCGCGACCGGAGGCCTGTCGATCGTGCCTGGGCCGTCGAGCATCGTCCTCTGCGGCGAGGGGTCGAAATCGGACCTGTACATCCTCGCGCTCACGAACAGCGCCAGCTACGCGATCGTGAACGGTGGTGGGCTGACCATCACGCTCAAGGACGGCGGAACGCTCGTGTACGAACCGGCCCCCTGATCCCGGGGACGTCGCAGCGTCCAGCGTCGGGCTGACCCCCGGTCAGTCCGGCGCGGGCGCCACGTTGTGGTTCAGTCGGAAGACGTTGTCCGGGTCCCAGGTCCGCTTCAGCGCGGCCAGGCGGGCGAGCTTCGCGTCGCCGTAGATGAGGCGCGACTCAGCCGGGCCGTCGTCGGCGTTCTCGTTCGCGTAGCGTCCTTCGATGGCGTCCGCCTCGACGAACGACATCGCGCGGCGGGTCCAGGCGCGGTTGGCGTCGTCGTCGGCGGGGTCCTCCCAGGCGACGTCGGCGCTGTGGTCGAAGCGGGCCGCCCGCCCGGCGTAGGCCGCCGACCCCTCCTCCGCCCGGGCGATCGCGCCGCCCTGCGCCGTGACCGAGAACGAACCCCCGGCCGGACCGTCGGCGACGTGGTCGACAAGTGCATCGAGCGCCTCGGGGCGGAACACGTCGGCGTACAGGCCCTTGATGAACGAGCGGTGGCCCCAGCCGAGCACGAGGTCGTGGGCGGCCTGGACCTCGAGGTAGGGCTCGCTGCCGTTGCTCGCCGAGACCGGCTCCGGACCGCGGCGCAGGCCGGCGGTATCGCGCTCGACGTCCTCGGCGCGGCCGCTGTGGTTGAACGAGACGACCACGATGGGGTCGCCGAGCGCCACGCCGTTCGCGCGGGCGACGGTCTCCTCGTCGGCCGGCGCGAGCGAGTAGATCATCGAGACGGCCTCCGGGGCGCTCGCGGCGTAGTCCTCGAAGACCGCCCAGACGTCGCGGGCGGCCGCGGCGGGATAGACGAGCGCCCCTCGATGGAGATCCGGGCCGAAGGGCTGCAGCCCGAACTCGAACGCCGTGGCGATCCCGAAGTTCCAGCCGGCGCCGCGCATGCCCCAGAACAGCTCGGGCTCCTCGGTCTCACTCGTGCGGACGGACCGGCCGTCGGCGGTCACGAGCTCGACCGCGCGCAGGTTGTCGATGGTCAGCCCGAAGTGCCGCTGGAGCCGCCCGACGCCGCCGCCGAGGGTGAGCCCGGCCACGCCGGTATGGCCGATGACGCCGATGGGGCAGACGAGCCCGTGCGCCTGCGCGGCGACGTCGAGCTCGCCGAGGAGCGCGCCGCCGTTGGCCCTGGCCGTGCGCGTCGCCGGATCGACGGTCACGCCGCGCATCTGCGACATGTCCACCACGAGACCGCCGTCGCAGGTCGAGTGGCCCGAGGGACTGTGGCCACCGGACCGGACGGCCAGGGCGAGGTCGTGCTCGCGGGCGAACCGGATGGCGGTCGCGACCTCCGCGCTCGACCGCGGCTGGACGATGACGGCCGGCCTGCGATCGTGGACGTCGTTCCACAGGTGGCGCGCCTGGTCGTAGTGACCGTCGTCCGGGGTGATGATCGGGCCGGCGAACGCCGCACGGAGCCCCGCCAGCTGCTCGCCGGTCAGGACGCTCGGTGCCAGCGCCATCGTCGGGTCCCTCCCCTGCTCGCACGGCCGTCCATCCATGCCGCCCCGTGAGCATATCGGGCGGGCGTCGTCCCGCGCCCGACTCCCCGCACCATCCCGGCGATGGGTGCATCCTTCCCGGATGACGACTGCGACGGCCTCGCGCCACCCCTGGTTCGGTCTCCACCTCCCCAGCTACAGCCACCCGGACGTCCCGCCGGAGCGCCTCTTCGACCGTGTCGTCGAGCAGGCGAAGGCCGCCGAGGCGGCCGGCTTCGAGCTCGTCACGGTGATGGACCACCTGTACCAGATCCAGGGCGTGGGCTCGATCGCCGAGCCGATGCTCGAGGGCTGGTCGGTCCTCTCCGCGCTCGCACGCGAGACCTCGACCGTCCGCCTGGGGACGCTCGTGACCGGCGTCACGTACCGGAACCCGGCCATGCTCGCCAAGCAGGTCACCACGCTGGACGTGCGTGTCCGGCGGCCGGGCGATCTTCGGGCTCGGTGCGGCGTGGAACGAGGAGGAGCACATCGGCTACGGGATCGACTTCCCGCCGCTGAAGGAGCGGATGGACCGCCTCGAGGAGGCGCTGACGATCGCCACCCTGATGTTCACCGAGGAGCGGCCGACCTTCCACGGCCAGCACTACCGCATCCACGAGGCGCTCAACAGCCCGCGGCCGATCCAGGCGGGCGGCCCGCCCATCCTCGTGGGCGGTGGCGGCGAGCAGCGGACGCTGCGCATCGCCGCGCGGTTCGCCGACATGACGCACTGGTTCGCGCTCGGGCTCCCGACCCTGCGCCACAAGGACGAGCTGCTGGTCCGCTACTGCGAGGAGATCGACCGGGATCCGGCCACGATCGAGCGCACGATCGGGGCGCCGGTCGTCGTGGTCGGCTCGGACGCGGAGGCCAAGGCGTTCCTGGAGCTCATGCCGGTGGAGCGGCGGCCGTATGTCGTCGCCGGGACGCCCGAGCAGGTCGTCGACACCCTCGGCGAGTACATCGAGGCCGGGTTCACCGGGTTCACCTTCAACAACGCGATCTACCGGACGCCGGAGCAGATCGCCCGGGTGGGTGAGCTCCTGCGGCTGGTCCGACCCGTCGCCGCCCGCTGAGGGCACCGCCGCGGCGGTGCCGGCGTTCCAGGTCGTCTTCGGTGAGGCGACCTGACGTCCATCCGTGACTCTCGGGTGACTCTCGAGTGACGAGCTGGTGACGCCGTTGAGGGCAATCTTCTCGCCTCGGCCTTGGGGCGTTCCACCTCAGGTCGTCACGACGATCGCCAGAGGGGGTCGGCCATGTCCGTCCAGTTGCTCATCCGCGATGGCATCCCGGACTGGTACCTGAGTCCGGATATCTGGGTGGTCCCTGGGAGCGATCCAACGGCTTCACCCGGCAGTCCGGCCGCCGGCGAGACGGCGTACCTCTGGGCCCACGTCGCCAACCTCGGTAGCTCGGACGCCAACGGCGTGAGGCTCGATTTCTACTGGGCGAACCCGGCCTTGCAGGTCACGCGCAGCAACGCCACGTTCGTCGGATCGGCCTACGCGGACTTGCCGGCCGGCGGGGCCCAGGACGCCCTGTGCCTGGTCCCATGGACCCCCGTGATGGTGAACGGCGGCCACGAGTGCCTGGTGGCGGTCGCCAACCACGCCAGCGATCCCCTTCCGAACCCGTTGCCTGACGCGTTCGACCCACCGACCTACCGACAGGTGGCGCAGAAGAACCTCACCGTCCTCGTGGCGGGCGGCCAGGCGATGTCGCTCATCCTCACGGTGTCGGGGCTGCTGCGCGCCGACAAGCGGGTGACCTTGACGGCTGACGTCGGCGGCGAGCTCGATGCCCGGACCCTGGCCGGCCTGGGCCTTCGCGGGCTGCGGCCGGCCAAGCGACCTCGCGCCGAGGCCGGCCTCGACCTCGAGGCTCGCTGCGTCGGAGCGAAGGATCCGATCGGGAAGGACAGGCTCGAGCTGGCCGTGCCTCGCGGAACCTCGACGGCCGTCCACCTTGCCGTCCGGGCGAAAGGCCTGCCCGAGAACGAATACGAGCTGGTCAGGATCGTCGAGCGCGACGGCGACAGGGTCCTCGGCGGGCTTGGGTTCGTGGTCGTCGCCCAGAAGGCCAAGCGGACGGAGCGGAAGGAGAAGCAGTCGTGAGCGCCACTCCGATGCAGGTCCTCTCCCGGCCATTCGCCATCGAGCCCGTCACCAACATCATGTTGCCCGACGGGATCTTCGACAACGCGCTCTACAACCTCCGGATCGGTTGCCACTACACGAACACGTCGACCTCGGCGCTGAGCAACGTCAGCATCTATCTCGAGAGCGTCGGCGACCCCGGCATCGCACCCGTCGCCAAGACCGTCTCGTTCGCGTCGATCCCGGCCGGCGCATCGGTCCAGGTGATGTGGGACGCGAACTTCGAACACGCGACCCCTGGCAAGCGTCTCGTGAGCTTCGTGGCCAAGGCCGACGGCTTCGAGTCGCGGCGCACCATCCAGCAGATCTTCGTGTCGCAGACCCGCTTCGACAGCACGACCAATTCCTACACCTGCACCGTCGAGGAAGGGACGCTCACAGCGTCCGACATCAGCGCCATCCTCCAGAAGCCGACCTGGGGGAGTCGTCGTGACGGCAAGTGCGACTGCCCGCCCGACGGCGGGCCGTGGGTGCCGACCGGGATGACCCTGGCATGGGCCCCGAACCCGGCGTTCACCGGGGTCCATGGCGACCTTCCATTCTCGGACCCCTGGTGGAAGATCCTGGCGATCATCATCGCCATCATCGCCGCCATCGTCGCCATCGTGGCTGCCGCGCTGGGGGCCGGCACGGCGTCGTTCGGCGCGAGCGGGACCTTCGAGGAGACGGACCCGTCCGTCTCGTGCTGCACGCCGGATCCCGGCGCTGGCCCCGAACGCGACTACACGGTCGCGGGCGTCGCGTCGGCGATCGCGACCGTCGCTGCGGCCGTCGCGCTCTCAGATGCTGCAGACCCGTTCTGGCGCGGCCAGGAGAAGACCCCACCGGCCGCGGCCGAGCTGACGATCGGCGAGAAGGTGATCGCCGAGTGGACGCTCCCCGATGCGCCGAACGCGGGCAAGCCCTACACCGCCGATGTGGATTGGACCTATACACGGTTCACGACGGGTCAGACGTACGAGTACTCCGTCAGCGAGACCCAGACCAATATCCACGAGTCGGACGGCGTCGATGTCGAGACGCCGGCGACCGTCCACCCATTCGACCCGCTTTGGGTCCGGGCGAAGTTCCACAGGCCGGGGGGCAGCCTGTTCAAGGGCTCCGACCTGTATTCGTTCGCCCTGTTCCGCTCGCCCGGGAGCCTGTACTTCGTGGTCCCCCTGACCGACGACGGGCTCGGATTCGATCCTGGCGCGAACGACGGCGTCTACGCCGGCTCGCTCGACCTGGAGGGGGCGTATCGACTCCTGCTCAAGCATCACCTCGACGTCCACGGACTGTGGCGCGTCTACGTCTTCGCGCAGGACGTGAACCTGACACAGCCAGGCACGCCACCGGAGATCGCCGCGCAGCACATCGGCGGGTTCTTCGTCGCGAGCGCGATCCACATCACGTTCGATCCGTCTCTCCCGTGTCCTCTGGACGCTCAAGGGACCATCAACGTCGTCTGACGATCCCTCGATCCCGCCCTGAGGCGTCCGGGGCGAGCGCGGCCATCGCGGACCCGCCCTGGGACCGGGCGTCCCTTCGCAGGCGCGCCGGCCCGGAGGCTGGACGATCGTCCATGCCGGGATGAGGACGCCCGTCACGCGACTCGGTGGCAGTGGACGCGCATCCTGAGCGGCAGATCCTTCGTCGATCTGCAACCTCAGAGGCACCATATCGATGCGCCGTCTCGCGTTCCTGCCCGCCGTGCTCGTGCTCGTCGCCGCCTGCGCCACGTCGTCGGGCCCGTCGGCCTCCCCCGCCCCGACGGGTACGCCGGTCGCGACCGCGGCGCCCTCCGCGGTGGTCACGCCGTCACCGTCCCCCGCCGCGACGCCCGCTCCGGTAGTCACGCCGGCCCCCACGCCGCGGCCCTCGTCGGCGATGACCGCCGCCGAGCGGAAGCTCGTCGCCCTGCTGCGCCCGGACGCCGCGATCGACTGCGTGCCGCGCCGGAGCGACCTGCCCGAGAACACCCTCGACGCCATCGAGTGCCGCCCCGACGACCCGCTCGTCGCGAGCGTCGGCGTCTACTGGCTCCCGACGGAGAACGAGGCCACGTACGCCTACATGACTCGCCTCGCCTCGTACGACATCCCTCTGGCCACGGGAGACTGCGAACACGACAAGCCGGGCGACGCGGCCTGGGCGCCCGGTGACGGTGTCGGGAACTGGGACGATCCCGGCGTCTTCAACTGGGAGAACTCGCCCATGAGCCCCAGCCGGAACGGGTGCTTCCGCAACGAGAACGGCATCGCCAACGTCCGCGTCACCTGCGGCAACGCCTACATCGGCGTGCTCGGCACAGGGAAGGACCTGTCGGACCTCTACGCGTGGACGCGCAAGTACCCGGCGGGCGCCGCGCACGACACCCCCGAGCCCCCCGGCATCTGCGTCACGCGCTAGCCCTCGGCGGTCCGTGGACCGAGGTCAGCTCCGCGTGCTGACGCGTGGCGGCGAGGCGGCCAAGGTCCCTGCAGGTCCAGCGTCTCGTGCGGGACGCTCGCCACGCGGCCCTTCGTGCGAGCCCACAGCGTCGCCGTCCGTTTGCCGGCGAGCTGGCTGGCGCGCTCGCCGACCACCGCTCCGGGCCCGATCTCGGCGACCGCGTTGCCGTCGACTTCCACGACGAAGATCCCGTCCAGGATCAGGAAGACGTCGGTGCCAGGATCCCCCTGGCGGACGAGGGTCTCGCCCTCGGTCATCGAGCGGATCTTCGGCTTCTCGCCGCCGCTCATGATCGCGCTCGAGAGCGATCGCTCCAGGGCCGATTCGACGGCGGCGACCACCGCTGGGGAATCCTGCTCGCCCCACGGGGTCCGGTCGCCGTAGGACTCGTTGAACCACTTTCCGAAGTCGATCACGCCGGATTTCTCGACGAGTCGGCCATCGTCGTCGTAGACCCAGTGACGCGGGAACGGGCTCGCGCCGACGAGCTCGTGGCTCGACGTCCCGTCGGTGTTGATCGTCAGGGCCAGGGTCGTCCACGCGATCGACGGCCAGAACTGGACGAATGGCTTGTGCCGTACCGGGCGCGGCGTCGGCAGGCCCATCCGACCTCCGATCGTCTGCACGAAGCGGGCCGATGAGGCACCGATCTCGGGGTCCGACTGGATGTCCGGCAGTTGGACCGCCGGGAACCGGAGCGCTGCCGGGCCCACCCGGACGGTCGTCGCGCCGATATGGCCCTGGCCGAGGTGTCCGGCGCTGACGATCCGCCCGTCCTCCACCTCGATGAACGCCCGGAGCTCGTTCGCCTCGCGAAAGCGGTCGCTCGTTCGAAGGGCCTCGAGGCTCTCCAGCCGATCGGGTGGCGGCTCGTCGTAGTGGGTGACGCCGAACTCGAACGGGACCTTCGACGGGCCGCTGATGGCCTCGGACGGGATCCAGGAGACCGCCGTGACCGACGACTCGAAGCGCTGGGTGGCCATTGACCTTCACCTCGTGTGGGAGCGGCCCGGTCGTATCCACGGCCTCGGCGGATTATGGCGCGCCCGCGATCGACCGTTCCGGCGGTCGATGGCGCGCGACGACGCTAGCTCCCGCCGCCCATCCCGACCGTGCCGTCGGACATGACCGCCGAGATCAGGCCGAAGACGTTGTTGTCGGGGTCGAGCAGGTAGCCGACGCGACCGACGCCCTGCATGTCCTGGGCGGCGAGCGCCTCCATGCCCCCGAGCTCGACCGCGTGAAGCATCAGGGCATCGACGTCGTCCACGCCGACGACGATGTTGCAGCCCATGACCGGCGCGCCGATCTCCGGCTTCGGCCCGCGTCGAAGGTTGAGGCCGCCGTTGATGCCGTGCCCGGCCGAGCCGGCGACATTGCCGATGGCCCCCTCCCCCGTGTCGATCGACCAGTACGGCACCTCGCCGAACTGGGTGAACCGCCAGCCGAGGAGCTCGGAGTAGAAGTCGATCAGCTGCTGCGGCTCCGACGCCTGGATCTCGAAATGGACGACCAAGTTCGCCACTGGGATGCCTCCTTGGATCACGGCCCCGCCTGACCCGAGTATGGCTCGTATCGCTACTGCGACGACGCCCTGCTTCGACGTCGACGGGCTACGGGGATCCGGCGTCGTCGGGTCCGAGCGCAGCGAGCATCGCCTGCCAGTCGCTTCGTGCGGCCGCGAGCGCCGGCTCATCCCACGTGTCCGG
Organism: uncultured Chloroflexia bacterium; assembly: GCA_963813335.1. Classification (GTDB taxonomy): domain Bacteria; phylum Chloroflexota; class Limnocylindria; order Limnocylindrales; family CSP1-4; genus SPCO01. The sequence continues at coordinate 766,586 of CAWEYL010000001.1, read as the reverse complement.
CGTCTCGCCAAGGTAGCCCGCGAGGGCCAGGCGAAGCCCGTCACCTGTCCCGGCGGGCATGCGCGCCATCGCCCACGTGGCGGCTGTGGCTTTCGACTCGATCTCGCCGGTCGCCAGGGTGTACCAGATCCGGGCCAGCGTGAGCAGCGCGTGCCGCGTGTGGTCCTGACCCAGGCCCGGCAGCAGTTCCGGGATGACCTCTCGAACCGCTTGCTCGAGATCCTCGCGCGGCACCGGATCGAGCAACTGGACGACCGGCGGGCCGAACAGCGGCACGCCCTCGGCGCGGACGGACGCCAGGAGGACGGCGAGATCGGCGCTCGGTGACGTCCACGGCGAGAGGTCGCCGGCTCCGAACGCGTCCCGCCACCAGTCGCCGTACTGCATCTCGAGCGGCGGCGGATACCGCCACGGTCGGACATCGGCAAGCACGACGACCGTCACCTCGAGATGCCGTCGTTCCGGAGATTCCGATGACCGGGACCGTCCCATGAGGCCGTCGATCAGCGCTTTCCGCTCGGTGGGCGTCGTCGGGCGCCGCGTGACGACGAAGATGTCGAGATCGCTGTCGGCGCGGAGGCCGCCGCGGACGGCCGAGCCATACAGGTAGACGGCCAGGGCACCGTCGTCAAGGACCGCACGCAGCAGCGCGACCACACCGTCCAGCTGGTCACGGTCACCCGGGACGAGATCGTCGATGGATGGCACGACGGGAGCCTACCCGCATCGCCTGGGGCTTGACGTGGCCGTCATACAACCGTATGGTTGTATCAATGCAGCTCGCCCTCAACGCCGACCACGTCTTCGCCGCCCTTGCCGACGCCACCCGGCGCGACATCGTGCTGCGGGCGCTGGCTGGCAGCGAGGGCGTCGCCGAACTGGCCGGGCATTACCCCATGAGCTTCGCGGCCGTGCAGAAGCACGTCGCGGTGCTCGAGCGGGCCGGCCTCATCACCAAGGAGCGCACCGGCCGCCGCAAGGTCGTGCGCACGAACATCGAGGGGCTCCGCATGGCGCGCGGCCTGCTCGACCAGTACGAGTCGCTGTGGCGCGGTCGCGTCGACCGCATGACGGCCCTCATCAGCAGCACGGAGGAGACCATCGCATGACGGTGACCGCTGTCCGCAAGGACCCCGAGGCCCTGACCATGACCCTGACCGCAGAGTTCGACGCGTCGCCCGCACGCGTCTGGGAGCTGTGGGCCGATCCGCGCCAGCTCGAGCGCTGGTGGGGTCCGCCGACCTACCCCGCCACCTTCACGAAGCACGACCTCGCGGTCGGCAGCCACGTCGAGTACCACATGACCGGCCCGAGTGGCGACCAGCCGCACGGTTTCTGGGATATCGTCGAGGTCGATCCGCCGCGCCGACTCGTCTTCATCGACGGGTTCGCGAACGAGGACGGGACGCCGAATGACGACTTCCCGCGCGGCGAGGGGATCGTCACGATCGAGCCGATCGACGCCACCCGCACGCGGATGCAGATCGAGAGCCACTTCCCGCACCGTCGAAGCCATGGAGCAGGTCCTGGCGATGGGCATGGAGGAGGGCCTCACGCAGGCGGTCGGCCAGATCGACGCGATCCTCGCCGAGACGGCGGCGGCCGCAGGAGGTGCGCGATGACCACGATGACCGAGCCCACGACGCAGACGATCGAGGCGCCCGGCGCCGTCCTGACCTATGACGTCCGGCGGGCGGACTCCCCCGCCCCGGTCCTGTTCCTGATCGGGTCGCCGATGGGCGCGGGCGGGTTCGCGACGCTGGCCGGACACTTCCCGGACCGCACGGTGGTCACCTACGACCCGCGCGGCGTCGAGCGCAGCGTGAAGGCGGACCCGGCGAGCCGCTCGACGCCCGAGCAGCACGCCGACGACCTGCATCGGATCATCGCCGCGGTCGGCGGCGGTCCCGTCGACCTGTTCGCCAGCAGCGGCGGGGCGGTGAACGCGCTCGCCCTGGTGGCCGCGCACCCGCAGGACGTGCGGACGCTGGTCGCCCACGAGCCGCCGCTCGCCTCGATCCTGCCTGACCGCGACGGCGCGATGGCGTTCACCGCGGCCATCGGCGAGACCTACGAGCGGCAGGGCTTCGGTCCGGCCATGGCCCAGTTCATCGTGGCGGTGAGCCACAAGGGGCCGATGACCGCGGAGCTCGCGGCGCAGCCGGCCCCGGACCCGGCGATGTTCGGTCTACCGGCCGGCGACGACGGCAACCGCACGGACCCGCTGCTCTTCCAGAACATCGTGACCTGCACGCACTACCAGCCGGACTTCGCCGCGTTGCAGGCCGCGCCGACCCGGATCGTGCTCGCCGCGGGCGCCGAGTCCGACGGCGAGATGGCCCACCGGGGCGCGGAGGCCGCGGCCGAGCGGCTCGGCACCACGGTCGCCGCCTTCCCGAGCGGTCATGGCGGCTTCCTCGGTGGCGAGTACGGCCAGACCGGCGAGCCCGACGCGTTCGCGGCCAGGCTGCGCGAGGTCCTCCCCGAGGGCTGAGCCCCGGTTACGCCGGCACGCCGACGGGCTGCAGGTGGTGGGCGATCTCGGTCGCCCACCCCTCGATCGCCGGCCAGTCGCGGAAGTCGCCGATCGGGAGCGCATCGCGCGCGGCGGGCATCAGGCGCATGAACCGGTTCATGAGGTTCTCGGCCAGGCCGGTCGGCTCCGCGGAGGGGTCGTACGCGCCGAAGAACACCCGCTCACCGTATGGGCGGATGGTCCGGTCGAATTCCGTGAACTCCTTGGGCCTTGCCGCCACCAGCTGGTCCCGGCCCTTGGCGTCGACGGGCTCGGTCCCGATGGGCCCACTGCTGAACAGCCAGACGCGATGGCCCGCGAGGACGTCGCGGTTCCGGCGCACGAACGCGGTCGCCGAGCCGAGCCAGCCGCCCATGTAGGCCGCGCTCCCGATGACGAACGCGTCGTAGTCGTCAACGGCGCCGGCTTCCTCGACCGACCGGAGCGTGACGTCCAGTCCGGTCCCTTCGAGCGTCTGCGCGACGCGCTCGGCGATGCCCTTGGTGGAACCGTGGCGGCTGGCATAGGCGACAAGGATCTTCATGGCGTACCTCCGGGTGCGAGCGTGCCGTGACCAGCCACCGGGCACTAGGGCCGGAAGTCGCGTGATGGACCGACCAAGCGGCCCGCTCATGCCGACGTGCCGCCTCGACTAGGCTGTCCGCCATGACCGATCCGCTGCGGGTGATCCTCGAGCTCGGCAAGTCGCGCCGGGTCGTGGCCGGGGCCACGGACTGGCCGGGACTGGACCGCTGGGGCACATCCGAGGAGGACGCCATCGCGCGGTTGCTCGCCTACGCGCCCCGGTACGCGGGCGTCGCCGAGCGGGCCGGGATGGGCCCCGAGTTCGCGCGTTCGCGCGGGTTGGAGGTCGTCGAACGGGTCGCCGGCTCGAGCTCGACCGACTTCTGGGGCGTCGCCCACGTGCCGTCGCAGGTCGAGCGCGCGGTCCTCGCGCCCGCGGACCTGGAACGGCGACTCGATCTCCTGCGCGCGTGCTGGGCCGAGTTCGACGCGGTGGCCGCGCGCGTCTCGGGGGAGCTCCGTCCGGGGTCCCGCGGCGGCGGGCGCAGCCGCGACGAGATCATCCGCCACGTCTACCTGACGGAGCCCGACCAGTTCTCGCGCAAGGTCGAGGTCCGCACGCCGTTCGACCTCGTCCTCACGCCGGAGGGCCTCGCCGCGCATCGGCAGGCGTACCTCGCTGCCATCCGCGCCTACAACGAGCAGGGCAAGGCGGCCCGGTCATGGCCGATCCAGTTCCTCGTGCGGCGCACCGGCCACCACGCGATGGACCACGCCTGGGAGCTGGAGGACCGGGATCTCGGGACCTAGCCGAGGGTCGCGCCGACCCACGCCCGAGCCCGCGCCAGGACCGCGGGCCGTGCGGCGGGCACGATCCCGAGGACCAGCGCGAGGCTGACGAGGATCAGGCCGAAGCCCGCGATCAGGCTCGCTTCGATGGGCTCGGCGAGGACGAGCGAGCCCCACGTCAGCGCGAACGCAGGGACCACGAAGGTCACGGTGCTGGCCGCGGTCGGCGTCGTGCGCCGGAGGACGCGGAAGAAGATCGGCCAGGCCACGGCGGTCGAGAGGGTGCCCACCGCGATGAGCGAGACGAGCCCTTCGGTCGAGGGCGTGCCGGGCGCGCCGGTCAGGATGGCGACGGGGAGCGCCTCGAACGCGCCCGCGACGAGCATGCCGGTCGCGAGCTCGAGTGGCGCCACGCTCGAGAGGCGGGCGCGGACGAAGTTGCCCGCGAACGCGTAGCTGAGCGGCGCGCCGAGGCCCGCGGCGACCGCGAGGAGCGTCGTCGGTCCCGGCTCGAGCGGCGAGAAGCCGACGAGAACGATCACCGCGACCACCCCGACCACGAGCCCGGCCGCGACCCGCGGGCCGATCCGCTGGCCGAGGAACGCGACGCCGATGGCCGCCGTGAACAGCGGGGTCGCGGCGTTGAGCAGCGCGGTGAAGCCGGCCGGCAGCGTGAGCGTGGCGTACGAGATCAGTGTGAACGGCACCGCCGAGAACAGCGCGCCGACGATGAGGAAGCTGGCGAGCCGGCCACGAGCCGCGGTCCACGTCCGCCGGCCGGCGACGACGACCAGCACGGAGGCGCCGATCGCGAGCCGGATCTCCGCCGCCCACACCGGGCCCACCTCGGGCGCAGCGATGCGCATGAACAGGAACACGGCACCCCAGACGGCACCGAGGAAGAGGAGCGAGCCGAAGTCGACGAGGGAGAGCGGGCGCTTGGCCGGCGGGTTCTGCGTGATCATCCGCCCAGCGTGGCGCGTCGAGCGCGCCGCGCCAGCCGACGTCGGTCGACTCTGGGCATCGTCATCCGTCGATGACGATCAGGACCTTGCCCTTCGCCTGCTTCTGGTCGACGTAGCGGAGCGCGTCCACGGCCTGGCTGAGCGAGAACCGCCGATCGATGGCCGGGACGACCTTGCCATCGGCGATGAGCGCCGACAGCGCCTCGATGTCCGCCCGGCCGAACGGCTTCCACCAGAGCATCAGGCCCGACCAGCGACTGGTGACGAGCGAGACGAGCGGCCCGATCGTCAGCCCGATGAGGAGCGGCCACGCCGTGCCACCGAGCGTCACGTACGTGCCCCCGGGCTTGAGCGCGCGCCGGCAGCGAAAGATCGGATGGTGCGAGTCCGTATCCAGGATCCAGTCGTAGCGCGCACCCGCTCGCGTGTAGTCGACGGCCGTGTAGTCCAGGACGTGATCAGCCCCGAGCGAGCGCACGAAGTCGAGCTTGGCCGGGCTGGCCGTCGCGGTGACCTCGGCGCCCAGCGCCTTCGCGACCTGGACAGCGAACGGGCCGACGTTGCCCGATGCGCCATCGATCAGCACCTGGTCGCCGGGACGGAGCGTGCGGCCGTTCCGGCGCCGGAGGCCCTGCATCGCGAGCGTCCCAGAATGCGGCAGCGTCGCGGCCGTCTCGAACGACATCCCGGCCGGGATCGGCAGGAAGGCCCGCTCCGGCGCGCAGGCGTACTCGGCGAAGCTCCCGCTCCCGAACGGGTACAGGTCCGCGAAGACCGCGTCGCCCGGCTTGAAGCGTTTCGCGTCCGGACCGGCAGCCTCGACGACGCCGGCGACGTCGATGCCAAGGCGGTGGTTGCGCGGACCGCGCAGGCCGAGGAACACGCGGGAGACCTGCGGTCGCGGCTCGATCAGGTCGAGGTCGGCGCGGTTCACCGACGCGGCCACCACGCGCACCAGCACCTGACTGCCCGTCGGCGTCGGGCGGTCGACGTCGCGAAGCTCGACCACGTCGGGTGAGCCGTACCGCGTGCGGATCGCTGCCTTCATGACCTACCTCGCTGCCGTGTCGCCAGCATGCACGATGAGGTCGAACTGGCGCCAAAGGATGACCACGAGCAGCGCGGAGCCGATGAACCCGAACCAGAAGGGAGCCGTGATCCCGTAGGTCGATGCCAGGAGCCCGCCGAGCGGCGTCCCGATCACCAGGCCGCCGACGAGCGCGACGTGGTAGATGCCGGTCACCCGGCCGAGCATCGCGTCGGGGACGGCGCGCTGGCGGACGACCGTCGACGTCGTGCCCCACACGAAGGCGTGGGCGCCGAAGATGCCCATCGTCAGGAGCGCGACGGCGGCCGAGGTCGTCAGGGCGAGCACGAGGTGAGTGAGCGTCTCGATGACCAGGCCGACCCGCATGATATCGGCGAGGCGGAAGCGCCGCTCGAGGGACCCGTATGAGGCCGTGCCGATGATGCCGCCGATGGCGACCGCCGTCGTCAGGAGCCCGAACCCGAAGGCGTCCATCCCGAGCCGCTCCGAGGCGTAGAGCACCAGGACCGCGAACGCCGCGCCATAGGTGACGTTGAACGCGAAGATCGTCAGGGCGAGCGTCCGCATCGGGGCGTGGCCCATGAGCCAGCGCAACCCCTCGCGCATCTCCGCGACCAGGCTCGACCCCTCCTCCGGTGCCTCGACGGCCGGCTGGCTCGTCGCGACGCGCATGACCAGCAGCGCGCCCAGGGCGAAGCACGCCGCGTTCGTGGCGAACGGGAGGGCCATGCCCACGACGAACAGGAAGGCGCCCACCGGCGGGCCGATGAGCTGGTTCGTGAGGATGTACGCGCCCTCCAGCCGCGCGTTGGCCGTCCCGAGGTCCTCGCGCTGTACGAGGTTCGGGACCAGCGAGCTCCCCGCGGTATCGGCGAAGGCCTCGGCGGTGCCCATCGCGAACAGCGCCGCGAGCACGATCGCGATCTCGACGGCACCGGTGGCGATCGTGACGGTGAGGATGGCCAGGACGATCGCCCGGACGACGTTGACCGCGGCCACCATCCGGCGTCGGTCGAAGCGGTCCGCCGCCGCACCGGCCACGACCCCGAATAGCAGGGTCGGCAGGTATTCGCTCAGCAGCGCCATCGAGACGAGGAACGGGTCATGCGTCAGCGAAGCGACCAGGAGCGGGCCGGCGGCGATGGCGACGCCGTCGCCGAGGTTGGTGATGATCTCGGCGGTGAGCAGCCACCTGAAGCTCCCCCCGAGCCGCGGCGGGGAGACGGCGTCGACGGCGCGGGCCGGAAGGAGTCGCACCGGCGGCAGGATACCAATCGGCGTGCGTGGTCAAGACGTCGGCGTGACGCGACCATGACGGCCTCCGCCTAGAGTCGGCCGACGCAAGCCGATGGAGGTTCGAGATGGCAGGCGGCACGGTCACATTCCAGGCACAGAACCCGGCGATCAGCGGCGACAAGAGCACCTTCATCAACGCGAAGGGCAAGAAGGTGTTCCAGGGCTGGGTCAACTGCACGGCGTTCGTCGCCGCGATGGGCGCCGAATTCGATAGCGGCGTCAAGATCACCGGGACCCAGGTCCGCAAGGAGAGCAACGAGCCGACGCCCGACTCGGGGTCGCCGGGGCTGAACCTGCGGCAGATCCGGGCCGTGCTCAAGCATCACGGCATCACCATCGACGTCGAGACGCCGATCGACTTCGACGAGCTCGACGACCTCCGCCAGGACGGGCACGCGATCGCCCTCCAGCTCAAGTACAAGCCGTTCCTGGGCACCGCGTTCGCCGGCAGCAAGGAGTTCGAGGACGGTCACATCGTGCTGTGGCTGCCCAACGGCGATGTCTACGACCCGCTGGACGACCACCGCTTCCATGGGATCGCGAAGGCGCCACAACCCGTCCCGACCGCGCTGCTGCGCCAGGCCGCCGGCGCCCTCGAGCTGGCCCACGGCACGGTCGGCCAGGGCAGAGCCTATGCCGCGGTCTTCCCGACGCGACACCCGGTCGGCGTCGCGCCCGGGCACCCGGTCCAGGCAGTCGCGCCCGTCAAGTTCACGTTCGGCGCCACGTCTTCCGGTTCGGGCGAGTACGTGGTCACGGTGCCCGTCGCGCTCGTGCGCTCGAAGCCTGGCGGCGTCCCGGGCAAGGGCAACGTGGTCGACCGGCGCCGCAACGGCGCGCGGATCCGCGTCTTCGGCACGACCAGGCAAGGCCAGAGCGTGGGTGGCAGCCGGGTCTGGCACCAGGTGGACCGCGCCGGTGCGCGGTTCATGCACAGCTCCGTCATCGATCCGGCGTAGGGGGACTCCGACATGCCGCAGGACCCGCAGGAACCCATGGGGCCGCCGCTCGTGGACGACCCCGACGTCGACGGCCGCGATGAGGACGACGACATCGAGCCGGAGGAGACGCCGCCCAAGCCCGGCGTTATCCCCGAGGACGAGCAGGTCGACCCGATCGTCTAGGGCGCGAACGCGCCAGGGACGCATCCATCGGCGGCCCTCGCGCGTATCGTGCGGTGATGGAGGCAGGACGCGCCCGAGCATGGACCCGGACCCTGGGGGCTGCCGGCCTGCTCGTGTCCGCCGCCTTGATCGCCTCCGCGTGTGCCCCCGCCACGCCGGATCGGCCGTCCCCCGCCGCCGACGTCACGCTGGGGCCGCTCCTCCCGCCGACCGCCTCGCCCGCTGCCACACCGGGCGTCACGCCCGGGACCAGCACCGCGCCGAACATCCGGCCGTTCGCGGGCGCGGGTACCATCGCCCTGGCGCACGCGGATGGGTCGCTCTCGCTGGTCGACGCCCACGGCGCGAGCACGCCACTCGTCGATGCGTCGACGGGCACCTACGGGTTCCCGGCCTGGTCGCCCGATGGCCGGCTGATCGCCGCGATCCGCACCACGGCGACCGACACGTCGGTGGTGGTCATCGACGTGGGCCTGGCGACGTCCGGGTCCCCCGTGCCACCGCGCGTGATCTTCCGGAAGGCGGGCGTCGGGCCGTTCTACCTCTCGTGGCATCCCGAGGGCAAGGCCGTCTCGTTCCTGTCCGACGAGGACGGCGGCATCTCGCTGCGGATCGCGCCCTCCGATGGGAGCGCGGCGGTCGACGGCAGCGGCCCAGGCTCCCTGATCCGCAGCGGGTCGCCGTTCTACTACGACTGGAGCGGGTCCGACCGGCTGCTCGCCCACATCGGCACCGGTGCCGACGCGTTCCTCGGCGAGCTCGCCATGAACGGCCAGGCCGTCGCCCCCGCGATCGCGACACCCGGCAGCTTCCGCTCGCCTGACGTGAGCGCAGACGGCGCCTACGTGGGCTACGTCCGCGCGGGCACCACCGGCACGGACGCGGTCGTCGTCGCGACCCGTGACGGCACCCACGAGCACTCGATGCCGGTGGTCGGCCTGGCCGCCCTGGACTTCTCGCCGGCGGGCGACGTGCTGGCCTCCATCGGCGAGACCACGGGAGTCGCGTCCGCGGTGGGCGTCCCGCTCGGCCCGCTGCGCCTGATCGACGCGGCGTCGGGCGACGTGCGGACGCTGCTGGACGGCGAGGTCGTCAGCTTCGCCTGGTCGCCCGACGGCAAGACGATCGCGGCGATCCGGGTGGTGCCGGTCCCGGCCGGCGCGACCACCGCGAGCAGCAGCCCCGCACCGTCGGCGTCACCGAGCGGCTCGATCGAGGTCCACATGGTCTTCGTGGATGTCGCGTCCGGCGCGATCCGGTCGAACCCCGAGGTCGCGCCCGCCGAGCGCTACACCAACCAGGTGCTGACCTACTTCGACCAGTACGCTCTGAGCCATCGGATGTGGGCGCCCGACAGCTCGTCGATCCTCGTCCCGCAGGTCGACGCGGCCGGCGACACCCACACCGACGTCCTCTTCCCGGACGGCGGCGACCCGTATCCGCTCGATGGCGACATCGGGTTCTGGAGCCCCTGACGGTCAGCTGACGGGCACGGCCTCCAGCGAGCCGATGAGCCGCTGCATCGCAAGCGACGGTTCCACCCCGATCTCGCGGTCCAGCAGGGTCCGATAGTCGTCATACGCGCGCAGCGCGGACGCGAGGTTGCCCTCGGCGAGGTGCACCCGGATCACGAGGCGCCGGGCGCTCTCGCGCAGCGGGTCGCTGATGGTCGCGGCCAGCGCGGCTTCCATGGCCCGCCCGAATTCGGCGCGGACGATCAGCCGTTCCGCCGCCAACTCGAGGGCCTGGAGTCGCAGCATCCGATAGCGCTCCCGATCGGCCACGACCCATTCCTCGTCCCAGTCGGGCAGCAGCTCGGTGTTGTCGATCAGGTCGCTGACCCGTCCGAGCGCCTGGCCGTCGCGGTCGTCGAGCAGCTCGCGGCAGAGGTCGAACAGCTCGATCACGTCGACGCGCACCATCGGCAGCAGGGCGACGCGATCCTCGTGGGCGTCCACGATGCGGACCCCGCCCCGCTGGAGGCGCCACAGCGCCGTTCGCAGGCTGCGCGCGGCCTGGACCTCCGCGACATCCGGCCAGAGGGTACCGGCCAGCTTCAGCCGGTGGACCGGCTGCGTCGAGAGGCCGATGTAGGCCACGACGCGCTCGACGCTATGCGGCAGCCCGATCTCGCGGCCGTGGACGACGAGTTCGAACTCGTCGGTCAATGAAAGCCAGGATCGCACGCCCGCAGGCCTCCTGGCGCCTCGCATGCCCATCGTGTCCCCAACCGCGATGCGGCGGAATCGCGCTCCCCGCGCCCTCCCGGCCAGTCTGCGTCGGTCGGCGGCGGCCGGTCAAGCAAACGTTCGGCGGGCGCCCCGGGACTTCCGGCTGACACACCCGTGACGCAGCGGTGACGCCCATGTGACCGCCCCGTGGCGAGGCGGTGATGGCCCGGCTGTCAGGCTCCCGGCCGGACTTCGTCGTCGATCGACCTGCCCATGCGCAGGTCACCTGAGCCGGGAAGAGGGGCGTCATGGCCGAGGGGAAGACTGCCGGGCTGAGCGGCCGCATCGAGCTGGTGGGCGCGGAGGGGCGCGAGGAGCGACCGGCGATCGCGGTGCACGCGCTGGCCGCCGACGGCAAGGTCGTCGGGTCCGCCAAGGTGGCCGCGGACGGGAAGTTCACGCTGGCCGCGAGCGCGCTCGACAAGGCGTCGCAGATCGTGATCGGGGATGCCTCGGCCGACCCCTCGGCCGGCGGCGACCAGTTCCTCGGATACCGCATCGAGGAGGCGCGCGAGCTCTTCCAGGGCGACGCCCTGCGCCTGCCCGAAGGGGCGTGGGGTCCGTGGTACGGGTTCACCGAGTGCGTCTCCGGCAGCGTCCGCCGCTGCTTCCCCTACTGGCACCTCATCGACTACGTCAAGGCCTCGACGACGATCGGCGCCCTCTCGACGCTGTCGGCCAAGACCTCGGCCGCGAAGCTCGTCGACGTCTCCCTCGTCGATCCGGTCTCCGTCTTCCATCCCTACCGCTGCGCCACCGTCTGCCAGGGCATCGTGGAGGTGTACCGGCGGACCTGCTGCTGCGAGCCCCCGATCGTGATCGACCCGGGCGACTGGTACGACGGACCGGTGGAGTGGCCGCCGCACTGGCCGCCACCCGGCGATCCCCCCTTCCCCGTGCCCTTCCCGCCCGACCCCGATCCGGGGCCGTTCCCACCCGGTCCAGGCCCGGATCCGGCGCCGTTCGCCATGCTCGAGCAGGTCGCCAGCGGCGGAGCGCTCGACATCCGCAAGCTGAACCTTGAACGCGACACCTTCGCCCTGCGCACCCTCAAGGGCGACCGCCTGTCCGAGTACATCAAGCTGCGACCGTACCTGTGGTGCACGTGCGGGGTGGGCACGAAGGTCGGCGAGGGGCTCATCGCCGACAACGGGACGTTCACGGCGTGCTGGCGCGACTTCCCGCGGATCTACCTCCCGAACTGCAGCGACGAGTACGCCTACAAGGTCAAGCAGGTCATCAACGGCGTGACCGTGACCATCTACGACGGCCCTGCCGCCGGACAGTGGTTCGCGGCCGGGGCGCATCCCACCCTGACGTCGTACAGCCTGGCGGGCGTGTCGTGCGGCAGCGATCCGGTGGTCCCGGGTGCCGGCGACGCGACGGTCCTGCTGCACTCGATCGGATCGACCCAGACTTGGAACCTCGGCACCCCGAACCAGGATTCGCCGGACTCCGTGCTGGACCTGGGCACGACCGACGGGCTGCTCAGCCCCTCCGCCGTGGACGGTCCCGGCGTCAACCTGCCGCTCGGCGGCTCGCTCGGGCTCCGCTACTTCTTCAGCCCCGGCATGCAGTCGCTCGCCCGCTACTTCCGTGTGGACGTTGCCGCCGCCGACGCCCACGGCGATCCGGTCGGCGGTTGGACGCCGGTCGCCATCCCCGCCTGGACATCCTGGAAGTGGGTGTTCGGCACGGGCTGGATCCGGGCACAGCACTCGCTCGGTCCGAACTCGAGCGGCCTCTTCGAGATCCCGTACGAGACGGGCGGGCTGCTGAGCGCGATGGAGCAATGGGACGACAACCAGTTCCACGCCATCCTCGACACGACCCAGCGTCCCGACGGCAAGTACCTCGTGCGCATCGAGGTCTTCGATGGCGGCGGGAACCAGATCCGGCCGACCGGCTCGACCGGCACCGGCACCCAGAAGGCGTTCACGTTCGGGCGTTGGCGGGTCCAGGCCGGTCCGCCCGACAACGTGCCGTTCTCAGCCCTGACGCACGCGCTGTGGTGGGACAACCGCCCGGCAAGCGCGGTCATCGAGGGGATCCAGCTGTCCGGGTCGAGTGGCACGCCGACCTGCCAGTTCCTCGACGGCGCAGCCGGCGACCACGTCTCGATCCTCTACCGGGCATATCACCCCCACGTGCACGGCTCCACGGATCCGTCGTTCCTGGCGGGCTACTCGATGTCGATCGTCAAGGGCATCGGCGGTGGCACGCCGTACTCGATGGGCGAGTTCGCGGAGCGGGGCAAGCCGCCCGCCCCGGCGTACGTCGACTCGAACACGACGCTCGGCGGTCTGCTCGGGGCCGACAAGAAGTGCGCCTTCGCGGTCACGCTGAACGCGAACGTCAAGACCACCAACGGGAGCGGGACCCTGCTCTACCTGAACCGCTCCTACGTCGCGGCGTTCGCGGCCGAGCAGCCGTAGCGGCCGTCAGTCCGCGGCGAGTCGCGCAGAGAGGTGCTCGGCCAGCATGATCGTGATCAGGTGCGGGAAGCCGGATGGGGCGTCCGGGATGATCGACGCGTCGACGACGTGCAGCCCGTCGACGCCGTGGACCTTGCCCAGGGCATCCACGACGTCGCCGTCATCGGGTGACGGCCCCATCCGGCACGTGCCGACGACGTGCGGGATGGAGTAGGCGTTCTCGCGCACCCTGGCCCGGATCTCCCCGGGCGTGGCCGGCAGCGTCGGCGCGGCTCCAGTCGCCAGACGCCGGATCTCCGGCCGGTTCGCGAGCTCCACGCCGATCCGGTAGCCCTCGACGAGTCGGTCGACGTCGGCCGGGTCCTCGAGGCTCGGCAGCGCGATCCGGGGTGTCGCCGTCGGCTCCGCCGAGCGCAGTCGGACGGTGCCGCGCGAGCGGGGTTTGAGCAGGATGGGGTCGACGTAGAAGCCGGGCTCCGTCCCGGCGGGGTCGCTGACCCAGAACATCAGGTCCGGGGCGCCGCCGGACGTGGCGCTGCTGCTTCGCAGTGTCGCGATCGAATGGAGGACCGGCCCGGTCGTGGCGGGGCCGTGCCAGCCGGTGTCGAGATCGACGCCCGGGTGGTCCGCCAGGTTCGCGCCGACGCCCGCCAGGTCGACCGTGACCTCGATGCCCATGTCGCGCAGATGGTCCGCTGGACCGATGCCCGAGCGCATGAGGATCGGCGGGCTGCCGTAGGTCCCGGCGGCGAGGATCACCAGCCCGGCCTGCAACTCGTGCCGTCGACGAGTCGCACGCCCGTCGCACGCCCGGCATCGAGTCGACACGCTGGCGACCGGCGAGTCGCCGCGGACCTCGAGGCCGGCCGGCTGCGGGTCGAGCGGGAGAAACGCGTCGACCGAGGTGACCCGCACGCCGTCGCGCGTGCTCATCGGCAACGGTCCGACGCCGACCGCGTCCAGCGCATTGTGATCGGCGACGGCCGGGCAGCCCATCGCGACGAGCGCGTCGACCGCCGCGGCATGGACGTCCGACCGCGCCAGTCCCGGGTAGCGCGTGATGGGGATCGGCCCCTCGTGGCCGTGCCAGGGATCGCCACCGAACTCGGCGTCGGCCTCGACACGACGGAACGCCGGCAGGACGTCCGCGTAGCCCCAGCCCGGGTTGCCTCGCGCCGCCCAGGCGTCGAAATCGGCCGGCGCGCCGCGGGCGGCGAAGCGCGTCAGCCAGGAGGTGCCGCCCAGCACCCGGCCGCGCCGGAGCTTGCCGGTCGCCCCGGCGGCATCGGGCTCGGACGCGAAGCCCCAGTCGAGCGGGACGGGCAGGATCCAGCCATCCCGCCACTCGGCCGGCGTGGCGTGGCGCAGGTCCGGTCCTGCCTCGAGGAGGACCACCGATCGATCGCCTCGCTCCGCGAGACGGCGCGCCATCACGCAGCCGGCCGCGCCCCCGCCGACGACCGCGACGTCGAACCGCTCGATCCGAGCAAGGCTCGCCATGACGGGACATGCTACGCCGCGGCGGATGACGGAACGTCGCGTGTCGGCGAGGGTCACAATGCCCGAGTCGGGATCCCTCCCGATCCGCGGACGACCCGGGCGGTCGCCGATCCGGAGGGCGACCGTGGCCGGTAGCAGCCGATCGTCATGGCGGATCCTGCTGCCGACGATCGTCCTGGTCGCGACGGCCTGTGGTGGCACGACGCCGGTGACGAGCGGGCCGCCGGCGGCGAGCACATCGGCCGCGACGCCTGTCCCGGCCAGCCAGGCTGGCGATGGTGCGCCGGCGCCGCCGAGCGGTGCGCTCACGGGCGACCCGATCGCGTTCGACACGAGTGGCGACTTCCGGATCCCGGCAGCCGCGCAGGAGAACGCCGTCCGCGCGGCCGGCCGGACCAAGGCAGCGATGGCCGACGCGCTGGGGCCGGACGCGGCAACCGTCGCGACGGCGCTGGACCAGGCGGGATCGGACCAGCTCTGGGCGATCGTCGATGACGCGACGGCGGTTGTCGTGTCCCGCGGCCCGACCGCGATCCTCGCCTCGGTCCGCCTGCCGCGCTCCGAGCCGCGTGTGGCGTCGATCCCACCGCCGGGCATGTCGTACCTCGGACCGTGGATCGCCTCGGTCATGCTCGTGGACAGCCGGTTGGGGGCCGGAAGCGCGTACTCCAAGTCGTCGCACGATGAGAGCGCGGTCCAGCTGGGTCCCAGCAAGGGAACGGTCACGACCGACAGCACCGTCTCGGTCACACCCTCCGGGAGCCGCGTCGTCGTCGACGTCGCCACGAAGACCAAGGGCGAGGTGAGCGACGCGGACGGCCGCCTGATCTTCCGGATCGACGGGAATGGTCACGCGCATATCGAGGTCCAGGCCTGCCCGGACGCAGGCGGCGTCTCCAACGCCAGCATGGAGTTCTCGGCGAGCGAGCTGTACTTCGTCTCAGGCGACGGCGGCCGCATCGGGAACTCGTGGCAGGACGACGACAAGGCGGACGTCCAGATCTTTGCGAACGATCAGGCCGAGCTGGACCACGATTCCGTCAGCATGACCACCGACCACACGTCCAAGGGCGGAACCAAGGCTCCGGGAGCGGGTCAGACCGACCTCAGGGACGTCGCGATCTCCACCAAGAGTCCCGGAGCGACGCTTGGCCCGGATGGGGTCTTCACGATGGGCGAGAGCACCTTCGAGGGGCATGGAACGACGATGGCCGAGATCGCCGACGCGAGCAAGGGCTCGCGGAACGTCGTGGGGCTCGCCGTCCACGTCACGGGGAAAGCCGCCGAGAAGTTCTGGCGGTCGGGGAAGTGCATCGAGGTCGCGGTCGACCCGAACGGCGGCGATGTCGGGGCGGGCTCGACCATGACGGTGACCGCGAAGGTCCGCCACAAGTTCGAGAACACGGAACTCGACAAGCCGGTCCAGGCCACGATGACGGGCGTCAAGTCGATCGAGCCATCGGGGACGAAGGTGCCGTCACCGGCGACGTTCAAGTACAGCGCCGGACCGAGTCCGCAGGACGCCGGCATCGTGACCTTCAAGTCGGTCTCGAACCGCGGGATCGGCGAGACGACGGCGACGTTCACGGTCGGGGGCAAGGAACTCGAGGTGACCGTCGACGGCAGCTCGACGACGAGCGCGCTCGGTGCCTCCTATCGGACGACGGTCAAGGTCACCAAGCTCCGGCTCGCGAGGCAGCCCGACGGGTCATACCTGGGTTCGGCGCCGGCGACGACGTCGATCCAGCTGCTCGGGGACATCCCGTGCCCAGCCGCATTCAAGGAGAAGGGGACGGTGATGCTGCGGGCCACGCGCGGAGCGGCCGAAGACCCGGCGACCCCGCCGAAATGGCTCATCACGCTCGCGCCTGGCAGCAAGTTCACGACCTCTGGCGACTGTTATGGCATCCCCCTGGAGCAGGTCGCCCAGTCAGGCCCGAACGGGTTCACAGGAGACTTCATCGATCTGCTGGGGGTGATGACCATCGACGGCGATGGCGGCACGCTCAAGATCAAGAAGACCGTCCCGGTCGGCGTGTCGAAGACGGTCTTCGACGTCACGGTCAAGGGCGTCGCCGTCACCCCGCCGAAGTGACGACGGCGTCGAGGACGGGCTCCCCGGCGAGGTAGCGGCGGATGTTCGCCGTACAGCGCTCGACGACGTTCGACATGCTGTTCCGGCTGCCGCCGCCGATGTGCGGCGTCACGAGCACGTTCGGCAGGTCCGCGAACGGGTTCACGCCCTCGTTCTCGCGCTCGATGACGTCCAGCGCGGCGCCGGCCAGGTGGCCGGTCTCGATCGCCTCGCGGAGCGCACCCTCGTCGACCAGGCCGCCGCGGCCGGTGTTGACGAGGTAGCTGCCGCGCGGCATCCGCGCGAGCTCGGGCGCGCCGATCAGGTTGCGCGTCTCGGACGACAGCGGCAAATGCAGGCTGACGATCGTCGATGCCGCCAGGAGCTCGGGGATGGCCAGCCGCTCGACGCCGAGGCCTTCCTCGGCCTCCGGCACCGCGTGACGCGCGGAGTAGACGATCCGCGGCCCGAACGGGACCAGGCGTTCGGCGACGGACTGCCCGATCTGCCCGAGCCCGATGAGCCCGACGGTCGCGTCCGCCATGTCGTCGATCCCGGCCGCGATGACCTCGGACGGCTCGAAGCGTCCGGCGCGTGTCGCACGCTCCGTGTCCGGCAGTCGCTTGAGCAAGGCCAGCATGAGCATCACCACGTGCTCGGCGGCCCCGGTCTTGTTGACGCCCGGGTTATACGCCACGAGGAGGCCACGCGACTCGACGGCCGCCAGGTCGATCGGGTCCGTCCCCACCCCGATCTGCTGGATGAAGCGGACGTCCGGCGCCATGGCCAGGAGCGCCGCATCGACCGGGCGGCGGGCGTTCACGAAGATCTCGGCGTCCAGGGCGAGCCGGGCGAACTCGTCGGCATCGAAGCTCGAGACCGCGACGACCTCGACCCCGTCCGGGAGGCGGGCGCCGAACCGCTCGCGGAACGTGGCGAGCGCCGGGTCGATCAGCAGGACCTTGCGCCATCGGCGTCCAGGCGTCAGCCGGTGCCGCCCGCCGCGGCCCTCGCCGATGCGACGGCCGCCCTGGCCTCGGCGGCGCCCGCGACGATGCGCTCGACGGCGGCATCGACGCCGACCCGGCCGAAGACGACGGACTCGGCGCGTCCGTAGGCCGCGAGCAGGTTGCGCACCAGCCGCGCCCGCTCGTCGGGCGTGTGCCCGACCATCGCGAAGGTCTTCTCGATCTGGATGGCGTGCTCGCGGATGTGCGACGACCAGCGCCCGAACCGGAAGGCCAGCGTGACCCGGAAGCCGGCCCAGGTGGCGCCCAGCGCGGCCTGCTCGTCCGTCATGCCGGCCAGCCGCTCCGTGGTGAGGTCCGTGATGCCGTCGAGCCGAGCGAGGAGCTCGTCGACCGTGCCCGCGGCCTCGGTCGTTGCTTCGTCGGGCTGGTCGGCCCACAGCGAGTCGGGAGCGCCACCCGGCATCGCCGGGTCGCCGGCCGCGAACCCCTGGGCGAGCCACCAGGCCGATCCGCCGCCGTACCCGCGCTGGCCGCCGATGATGTGACCCATGGTGAGACGGATCGACCACTCCCCTCCCCCGGGATCGGCGTCGAGCAGCGTGTCGTCGAGGGGCAGGAGCAGGCCGTGGAGGTCCCAGCGCGCCGCCGTGGTCGGACCGATGAGCCTGGCCGCCCGCCGTTCGTCCGGATCGACGGCGGACGCGGCTGAGCGTGCCTCGATCTCGGCCAGCTCGAGCGCCTCGGCGGCGCGGTAGGCGCCGTAGCGGACCTCCTCCTCGCTGCCGCCGATCCAGGCCCATGGGCGGGTCAGGGCGGCTTCGGGGATGGCCAGCAGGTCGCGCGCGGCGGCGACGACATCGGCCCGGGCGCCCGCGAGCGCCGGATGCAGCGGCCGGGCGAGCGCGCTGTCGGTGAACCGGTAGAGGGGGGAGTCGAGGGGTTCGTCAGTCATGCGTCGAGAGTAGGGGTTCGGCGCCGGTCCCGCGCTACTCCCCGAGCAGCCAGTCGACGGCCGCGTCGACCTGGATCTGGGCGGTATTCAGGACCGGGACGCCGGCATAGGACGGCTCGGTCAGGATCAGCGCGAGCTCCGTGCCGCCGAGGAGCAGGGCGTCGATGCGGTCGCGGTCGCGCATCGCCGCGATGACGGCCACGATCCGCTCACGGCTCTCGTCGCGGATCACGCCATCGAGCAGCTCGCCGTAGTAGATGCCGTGGACGACGTCCTCCTCGGCGGCCGTCGGCTGGACGATCCGGATGCCGGCAGGGTCGAAGCGGTCCGGGTAGAGCCGCGACTCGACCACGAACCGCGTACCGATGATGCCGACCCGCCGATAGCCGCCGGCGACTGCGGCCGCGAGCGCCGCGTCCACGATGTGGATCAGCGGGATGGCCGGGGGCGGATCGAGGTGCTCGAACGCCATGTGACCGAGGTTCGAGGCGATCAGCGCCGCACCGCAGCCGGCGGCCGCCAGCTCCGCGACGGCAGCGCCGAACGCGCGGCCGACCGTGGCGTACTCGCCCTCGCCGAGGAGGCGGATCACCGTGCCGCCATCGACGCTGTCGATGATCACCCGCGGGTGCGTGCCGTCGGGGCGGCGCCGCCGCCAGGTCGAGCCGAGCGACCGGTAGTAGTCGATGGTCGATTCCGGACCGGTCCCACCGACGATCCCGAAGACGCGTTCCGTTCGCATCGTCGCAGCGTGACAGGACCGCGGCGGGCGGTCAGCGGGCCTTCAGCGAGATGCGCGCCATCGGGATAGCGCGGCCGGACTTGGCGGGATAGTCGGCGAACCACGGCAGGGCGGCCACGTGCGCGTCCCAGAGGCGGGGGCGATCGGTCTCGTCGACGATGGCCGCGGCCGCCGCGAACTCGCGGTTGCCGACCTCGATCGTCACGTCGGGGTTGGCGACGATGTTGCGGGCCCACGCGGGATCCGTCCGCGACCCGCCATTCGTGCCCGCCACCATGTAGTCGTCGCCGTCGCGGGACCATGTGAGGAGCGAGCGACGAGGGAGCCCGGACACCGCGCCGACGGCCGTCATGATCAGCAGCGGATGTCCGGCCAGCGGTCCGCTGGTGACGTTCCCATCGTGGGCGCGCAT
This sequence comes from uncultured Chloroflexia bacterium, assembly GCA_963813335.1. GTDB lineage: Bacteria > Chloroflexota > Limnocylindria > Limnocylindrales > CSP1-4 > SPCO01. The sequence continues at coordinate 747,007 of CAWEYL010000001.1, read as the reverse complement.
GTCGGCGATGACGCGGTCTTCGAAGGTCGGTGCGGCAGTGTCCGTCAAGGGGGAGCTCCTTCGCGGGGTCGCGGTGATAGGCCGGCGGACTGGGCACGCCGCGGGTCGTCAGGGAGACGATGGCACGAATCCCTCGTCGGTGCCTACGACTGGCACCGCCGCATGGTTTGATTGGCAGATGGCCGATCACTCGACTGGCGACCCGCGCCCGCCGACGACCTCGACGTTCGATGCGGCGGCATGGGGCGAGGCGCCGCTGTCGGGCTCGCACCACGACGCCGTCCTGTTCGACGGGGTCGACCTGTCGGACGTGGTCGTGCGCGGCGCCCTCTTCGCCGACTGCACGTTCCGCGAGGTCCGCTTCAACGCGTCGAAGCTGATCGACACGGCCTTCACCAACTGCACGTTCGTCCACTGCTCGTTCTTCGATGTCGCGTTCACGACCTGCAAGCTCGTCGGCAGCCAGTTCGACCGCTGCGACCACAAGCTGATGGCTGTCGAGGGCGGTGACTGGTCCCTCGTCGGCCTGCCGGGGGCCGACCTGGCCGAGGCGACCTTCCGCACGGTCCGGATGCGCGAGGCGGACCTGTCCGGAGCGCGGTTCGATGGCGCGACCGTCCGCGACGTGGACCTGTCGGGCGCCCGGCTGCATCGGGCGTCGTTCCACGGCTCGGACCTGCGCGGCAGCGACCTCTCCTCGCTCGACCCGCTCAACGTGGACATCGTCGGCGCGAAGATCGATATCGAGCAGGCGGTGGCGATCGCCGAGGCGCTCGGCCTGCGGGTGGGCTAGCCGACCGGCCTGGACGTCTCGACGATCACGATCACCATGGCCGCCGCGAGGCCGATGACGTAGACGATCGCGAGTCCGCGCAGGGCCGGCCTCGCCCGCGCCAGGCGTTCCGGATCCGCGGGGACCGGCCTGCTCCGGCGGGACCGGCTCCAGACGAAGAACATCACGTTCGCTGCGATGAGCAGCAGGAAGATGCCGCCTTCGCCGACGATCCCGGGCAGGATCGCGACCGCAGCGATCGTGACCAGCGTCCCGACCGCGACCAGGGCGAGCATCGGGAGCTGCCGGCGGATCGATGCCATCCCGGCGCCGAGATACATCGCCGTGATCAGGAACCCCATCGTCCACACCCAGACGAAGAGGTACATCACGAGGAGGACGGAGCTCACCGCGGTGCGTGCTCGGCGTTCTCGGTCAGCCGCACCTTGACGATCCGCGTCACGAGGTCCGTCGGGATCGGCTCCGAGGCCGGGAACCGGATGGTCCCCTTCCCCGCCAGGTAGGGCGTCAGCTCGTCGCCCAGCGCCTCGATGACCGCGCCGCTGGCCGGGAAGAGGCTGTAGTGCCGCTTGAACGCGGCGTACGACACCAGGAACTGCCCGCCGCGGCCGCGCAGCGCGGGCATCTGGTAGGCGATGGTCTCGGTGGCCTCGGGAGCGGCGGTCCTGACCGCGCGGCGCAGCTCCTCGACGCCGACCCGCCGCTCGGGCGGGAGTGCGGCCAGGTAGTCGTCGACGGTCGCGGGTCCGGCCAAGGCGTCTCCTTCAGTCCACGGGTCATCGCGATGATGGCACGCCACGGCGGCCCTAAAGGGTGCGGACCGGAGAAATAGCCACTCCTCCCGATGTGCCACTGCCCCTAAAGACCCGAGGCTGTGGGCATACCAGCCAGCACTGACCCAGGTCAGAGGAGTCTTCTCATGGTCCTCTTCGCAGTCCTCGTCGCCCTCGCGGTCCTCGGCATCTTCGCCGTCGTCCTCGGGGTCGACACGCGGGACGGGTTCCGGCGGTAGGCCGCCGAGCCCGCGCATGCCCGACAGCGACATCCACACCGACCCTTCCGAACAAGGAGCGACACATGACCGTCATGACAGCGCGGCCCGACCTGGCCGCCATCAAGCAGCGCCAGCAGGCGACGTGGTCCAGCGGCGACTACCACATGGTCGGGACGCAGATCCTGATCGTGGCGGAGCTGTTGATCGAGACGCTGGACGTCCGCTCGACCGAGCGCGTCCTCGACGTGGCGACCGGGAGCGGCAACGCCGCGCTCGCGGCCGCGCGGCGTGGCTGTGACGTCGTCGGCGTCGACTACGTGCCGTCCCTCCTCGACCGGGCGCGGCGGCGGACCGCCGCCGAGGGCCTCGAGATCGAGTTCCTCGAGGGCGACGCCGAGGCGCTCCCCGTCGCCGACCAGAGCGTCGATGTCGTGAGCTCCGTCTTCGGGGCGATGTTCGCACCCGACCAGGAGCAGACCGCGAACGAACTCGTGCGGGTGACCCGGCCCGGCGGCCGGATCGGCCTCGTCGCCCACACGCCGTCGGGGTTCATCGGCCAGCTCTTCAAGACCATCGGCCGGCACGTCCCGCCGCCGGCGGGCCTGCGCTCGCCGATCCAGTGGGGCACCGAGGAGCGGCTCCAGGAGCTGTTCGGCGACAGCATCGCCGAGCTGCGCGCCGAGACGCGCACGCTCACCTTCCGCGATCGGTCGCCCGCGGCGTTCGTCGACTACTGGCGCCGCTACTACGGACCGACGCTCAAGGCGTTCGAGGCGGTCGGCGTGGTGGGCTACGCCGGCCTCGAGGCCGATATCGTCGACCTCATCGCCCAGTTCAACCGCGCGGAGGACGGCACGATGGTCGTGTCGAGCGAGTACCTCGAAGCCGTGATCGTCATGCGCCCGCAGGGTAGCGACGCCGTCACGCGAACGTCTTCCGGTCGCGGATCTTGACCGGGTCCGTGTAGTCCTCCAGCCACCACGCGGCGTTCCCGGCGGTCGGCGGCTCCTTGAGCTCAAGGGTCGTCGCCGCCGTCGCCGCGTCGAGCTGCTTCACGCGGAAGTGGTAGTGGTCGAACAGGCGCAGCGCCTCGACCATGTACGCGACGGCGATCCGCCGGTCGCGGATGCGGACCAGGTTCTCGCCGTTGTCGAGATCCGCGGCGCCGGAGAAGTTGTACGAGCCCGTGTACACCCGGGCGGTCGGCTTGTCGAAATCGATGACCACGAACTTGTGATGCATCCGCACCCCGCCGGCCGCGCTCGGCTCGCGCTTGAACGGCTGCGGGACGTGCTCGGTGAGCGCCTGGGGGCTCAGCGGCGCGACCTTGCCGTCGGGGAGCTGCATGTCGATCCCGCCGCCGACCTTCTTGTCGGACATGCCGTAGACGAAGATGTCGGGGTCGTCCGTGACCTTCTTGATGGCGTCGAACACGGGCCCCTTGGTCGTCATGTACAGGAACGCCAGCGAGTAGAGGACGCTCGACGAGGCGAGCCCGATGTCGTCCGACACCGCCTTGAGCCGGGCATTGGACGAGGCGTGTGGGGAGAACGAGACCTTCGCGTCGATGCCGGGCAGCCCCAGGTCGCGCCAGCTCGTCGAGAGGGTCACCCCGAACGTGGCGGGCACGCCCTTCGCCCAGTAGCCGTCGAACGCCGTCCGGAAGACCTTGGCCGGCTTGATGCCGCGCAGGACGATCGCGTTGTTGGCCTGGACGTACAGGCCGCGCCAGGAGAAGTTCGTCGAGCCGCAGACGACGGCCTGGACGCTGTCGCCCTGGACCACGATCGTCTTGTTGTGCTGCAGCTTGCCCATGTGCTGGCGCTTGACGTGGGTCGATCCGGCGCTGACCTTCAGCCTCGCCTCCGCCTGGTCCTCGGCCGACCCCGCGGCGCCGTGGTCGCCGTCGTCGTCGATGATGACCTTGAGCCGCGCGCCGAGCTGCTCGAGCCGGCCGACGATCTCCGGCTCGTTCAGGTCGTACGCCACGACCCGCACCTCGGCGCTGACGTCGGCGATCGCCTCGTCGAGCACCTGCAGGATCGCGCTCCGCGCCTCGAACCCCATCCATGCGAGCGCGTCGGCGGTCTTCGGATGCGTCGGCTGGAACGTCAGCCCCTTGGCCGCGGTCGACGGCAGCAGGGTCGAGATCTTGCCGGCGCTCTCGTAGCGGTCGACGAACGCCTGCGACGAGACGAAGCCCCGGGCGAAGGCGACGTTCAGCACCCCCGGGTAGGTCTCCCGACGCAGCTCGATGTCGACCTCCTGGGCGTCGCCCCAGGTGATCGTGCGCCCGGCGTCCATGAATGCCGGGCGGACCCGGTAGCGATACGCGCCCGTCTGCTCGGGGTCATACGGGAAATGGACCCAGCGGAACTTCTGGATCGGGGCGAACAGCGTGGACTTCGGGTTCGGGCCGACGTTGGCCGGTGCGGTCGTGAAGGCCAACCGGTTGCTCAGGGCGAAGAAGGACAGGCTGCTGGGCGGTCGATACTCGATCGAGAACCCGACGAAGTCGGCCGGCGGCTGGCCGTTCCGCCAGTCCATGGCGAGCAGGGCCATCCCCTCGCCGCGGTGCACCCGCAGACTGAAGCGCGCGGCCGCGTTCGAGCCAACGATGTCGAATTCACCAGCCATCGTCTCCCCTCCGCGAGCGATCCGGTCCGTCCCGGTCCGCTCCACGGTACGACGGCGGCGTCATGGCGCGTCTCGGGCACGCCTCGCCATCTCGCACGGGTCTGACGCGGGCCGGCGTGGGCGCCGCGCCCGACGGCCGTCAGTGCGCGAGGCGGACCACGAACGGCGCGAGCGTGCCGACCCAGAGGGCCAGGGCGATGCTGAACGCGGCGACCGCGAGGGTCAACGCGATGACGCCCTCGATGCGCAGGCGGACGCGCGTGCGCTGCGCCCCTCGGCCTTCGAACGGGTCACCCAGGCTCCGTGGTCCTCGGATCATCGGGGGTTCCTCCAGCAGACAGGGATGGGGGTCGCAGCGGCGGGCTGTCATGGTCGCGCGTCGCCGGTCCCGTTGACCAGCCGGACCTTCGGACCACCCCGGGTCGTGGTCGGACGCAAGTAGTTGCACATGCAACTATCAATCGTGTACACTCCGGGCATGGCACAGATGCAATTCGGGGTCTTCACGGTCGGCGACGTGACGATGGACCCGCTCACGGGTCGAACGCCGACGGATGCGGAGCGCGTCCAGGCGATGGTCGCCATCGCGCTCAAGGCGGAGGAGGTCGGGCTCGACGTGTTCGCGACCGGCGAGCACCACAACCCGCCGTTCGTCCCCTCCTCACCCACGACGATGCTGGGCTACATCGCCGCGAAGACCGAGCGGCTGGTCCTCTCGACCGCGACGACCCTGATCACCACCAACGACCCGGTGAAGATCGCCGAGGACTACGCGATGCTCCAGCACCTGGCCGGCGGCCGGGTCGACCTGATGCTGGGTCGCGGCAACATGGGCCCGGTCTACCCGTGGTTCGGCCAGGACATCCGCGACGGGATCGCGCTGGCCTACGAGAACTACGCCCTGCTCCACCGCCTGTGGCGCGAGGACGTCGTGGACTGGCAGGGCAAGTTCCGCACGCCGCTGACCGGATTTACCGCGACGCCACGGCCGCTCGACGGCGTCCCGCCGTTCGTCTGGCACGGCTCGATCCGCAGTCCGGAGATCGCCGAGCAGGCGGCCTACTACGGCGACGGGTTCTTCCACAACAACATCTTCTGGCCGAAGGAGCACGTCCAGCGCATGGTGGCGCTGTACCGCCAGCGCTACGAGCACTACGAGCATGGGCCGGCCGACCAGGCGATCGTGGGCCTCGGGGGCCAGGTCTTCATGCGCGCGGACTCCCAGGAGGCGATCCGGACGTTCCGGCCATACTTCGACCACGCCCCGGTCTACGGCGGCGGACCCTCGCTCGAGGACTACATGGCCCAGACACCGTTGACCGTCGGGAGCCCGCAGGAGGTCATCGACCGCACGCTCGCGTTCCGCGACGTCGTGGGCGACTACCAGCGCCAGCTCTTCCTGGTGGATCACGCGGGCTTGCCGCTCGAGGAGGCCCTCCACCAGCTGGAGATGCTGGGCGAGCTCGTGGTCCCCGTCCTGCGCCGGGAGTTCGCGATCGGACGCCCCGCGCACGTCCCCGACGCGCCGCTGCATCCGCGCGTCGCGGCCCCCGTCGTCGGGGCCGATGCGGCGGACCGTCTCGCGGAGCCGGTCCCGGCATGAGCGACGGTCGGCACCGCTCGCTGGTCGTCGTCAGCGCCGGGCTCGGACAGCCGTCCTCGACCCGGCTGCTCGCCGACCGGATCGCGGCCGCGACCGAGCGGGACCTGCGTGCCGCGGGCATCGAGCCCGTGGTCGAGGTGGTCGAGCTGCGCGCCCATGCGCACGACCTGACCGATCACCTGCTGACCGGCTTCTCGAGCCCGAGCCTGCGGGCGGCGACCGACGCCGTCCTGGCGGCAGACGGGCTGGTGGCCGTGACACCCATCTTCAGCGCCTCGTACAGCGGCCTGTTCAAGATGTTCTTCGACGTGATCGAGCGGGGCGGGTTCGCCGGGAAGCCCGTCCTGATCGCCGCGACCGGCGGCACGGCCCGCCATTCGCTGGCCCTCGAGCACGCCGTGCGACCGCTGTTCGCGTACCTCAACGCCGCCACGGTCCCGACGGCGGTCTACGCCGCGACCGAGGACTGGGGGGAAGGCGCCGTGGCCGCCGACGGTCGCCTCGTCGACCGCATCGAGCGCGCGGCACGCGAGCTGGCCGCGGCGATGGCCGCGACGGTGCCCGGCGCGCCGCGCGACCCGTTCACGGACCCGGTGCCGTTCGAGGACCTGCTCCGCTCCAGCTAGCCGGGCGACAGCCCCGCCTTCAGCGCGAGGATCCGGTCGTACGACGCCAGCAGCGCCCGGCCAGTCAGCGGCGGATGCCCGGGGTCATCCGCGGGCCTGGACATCCCTTCGCTCGACGGATATGACTGCCATTCATGAGATCTGGCGAACGGATCCGATAAGCCTTCGATCCGACCCGCCCGACGGCCGATCAACGGTGACTCGTGCGGGAGACGCTGGTCGCGGCCGTTCCCAAGACGCGTCATCGTGGGCATGTCGGCGCGCTTGAGCGTGGGCTATGGATGAGCCGCATGTCGAGGGCGGTCGTGCGGATCGCCCGGGATACGGTCGCGGACCCGCTCCGCTCGAGCTAGGCGGGCGACAGCCCCGCCTTCAGCGCGAGGATCCGGTCGTACGACGCCAGCAGGGTCGCCTGGTCGATGTCGCCGGCGGTCGCCTCGCGGACGAGCCGCTGGAAGGTGCCGGCCGACGTCGCCTCCGATCCGGTCAGCAGCAACAGGTCCGTGCCGGCACGGGCGGCCTGCTCGGCCAGGTCCGCGCTGGCGAGGCCGCGCGCCTTGGCGGTGCCGTCGAGCGAGTCCGTGATGGTCACGCCCGCGAAGCCCATCTCGTCGCGCAGGAGGGTGATGCCGATGGCGCGCGACCAGCCAGCGGCGTCATCCGCGTCGTACGCGGGATAGGTGGCGTTCGAGAGCATGACCAGCGGGATCCGCTCGCCGATGGCGGTCTGGTACGGCAGCAGGCCGGCGTCCAGCTCCTCCGCCGAGGCATCGATCACGACCACGGCATCGTCGGTGTTCCGCGTCGCCGGGCCGATCCCCGGGAAGTGCTTCATGGACGGGAGGACGCCGCCCTCCTCGAGACCTGCGGCGAAGGCGTCGGCGAGGTCCGAGACGGTCGCCGACGACATCGAGAACGTGCGGCCGGCCGCCTCCATGAACGAGGTCGGACCGGTCGGGACGTCGGCCACCGGCGCGAAGTCCACGTTGATGCCGAGGTCGTGGAGCGCCGTCGCCGTCGCGAGCCCCTGGTCGTGCGCGACCGAGGGACGGCCGTCGCGTCCCATCTCGGCGGGCGTGAGGGTCGGCGGAGCCCACGGGATCCGGGTGATCTCGCCACCCTCCTGGTCGACCGCGATCAGGAGGGGCGGCTGGCGGCCCTTGGCGGCTGCCGCCTGGAGGGCGTCCGTGAGCGCCCGCAGCGCGGCCGGGGTGCCGATGTTCGGCCCGAAGAGGATCACCCCGCCCACCTCGCCGCGCTGGATCCGCTGGAGGACCGCCGGCGACGCGGTCGTGCCGCCGATCCGGATCACCAGCTTCTGACCGATCAGCTGGGCCACGGTCGGCGCGGTGGACCGGGCGCTCGGTGACGGCGACGGCGATGCGAGCGCGGCAGACGGCGACGGACGGGTACTAGGGATCGCGGATGGCGCGTATGGCGCGGATGGCGCCGGGCTCGGGTCCACCGGCGCGCAGCCGACGGCGACGGCGACGGCGATGGAGGCGATGGCGATCGCCCGCGACCGGCCCGCGCGCATGCGGACCGGTCAGCTCCAGTCGATGCGGGCGAGCGAGACCGGCTCGGTGACGCCCTTCAGGGCGGTCGGCGTCGGCGGCCCGGCGCGGACGTCGCCCGCCTCGTCGAGCGTGTCGGTCGTGGCGATGATCTCGCCGCCCGTGGCTTCCCCCGCGACCCTCGCGGCCACATGGACGCCCTTGCCGCTGTAGTCGTCGCCGCGACGGTTGGCGTCGGCGGTATGGAGCCCGATGCGGACGGCGATGGCGAAGCCGCTGGCGTCGCGCTGCTCGCGAAGGGCGCGCTGGATGGCGATCCCGGCATCGACCGCGGCCCTGGCCGAGGTGAACGCCGCGAAGAACCCGTCGCCGGTCGAGTTGACGATGACCCCTCCCCCGGCCGTGATCACCTTGCGGAGCATGTCGTCGTGCCAGCGCAGGAGCCGCTCCCAGGCCTGGTCGCCGAGCGCCTCTGCCAGGTTCGTCGACCCGACGATGTCGGTGAACATGAACGTCATCCGCGCCGAGACCGGGCCGCTGCGCCGGTCCTCGGCATCGCGCAGCTCGCGCTCCGCGGTCTCGATGTCGACGCGGGCCCCGAGCCGGCGGAAGTCGTCCAGCGCGGCATCGAGCTCGAGCTCCGCATCGTCGTCGTCGCCGACGGTCCGCAGCGCCCGCGACAGGACCGCCCGGGCGCGGGCGACCTCGTACGGCGAGCCGACCTCGCGCCAGCCGCGGATCGAGCTGCGCAGCGCCTCGGCGGCCCCCGCGGCGTCGCCCTCCGCCAGCAGCACGCGACCCAGCGTCGCCTGCCGCCCGGCCTCGAGCGCGGGCGACGGATACGAGGCCACGGTCTCGTTGAGGGCATCGACCGCGACCCGTGCGACGGCGAGGTCGCCGGCCGCGATCGCGATCTCGGCCTGCGCGGGGTAGAGGCGCGCCTTCGCCCAGCGGTCCCAGCCGCGCTCGGCGACCGCGGCATCGATGGCGGTCATCGCCGCCTTGACCTTGCCCTCGGCCAGGCGGATCAGCGCGAGGGCGGGCTGCGGCGAGCGGCCCCGGGCATGCGCCTCACGAAGCGCCGCCTCGGCGCCCGCGAAGTCGCCACGCAGCCGGCGGATGTCGCCGATCGCGTAGAAGCCGTCCGCCTGCGGCGGCGTGGCGTTGAAGGCGCCGAGCTCGCTGGTGGCCTTCTCGAGGTCCTGCTCCGCCCGCTCCCAGGCGCCCCCGACGGCCGCGATCTCGGCGCGATGGATCTTGCAGATGCCCGGGAAGCCGGAGAGCGCTTGGCGATGGCAGTAGCGCTCGGTCGCCTCGATCCACTCGTTCGCCCGCCGGTAGTCGTTGAGGTCGCGGCAGGCGCTGATCATCGAGCAGGCCGTGACCCCGGTCGTGAAGGGCGACAGCTCGCCGTTCACCGCGGCGATGGATGCTTCCTCCATGAGGGCGATGCCATCGCTCGTATCCCCGTTGGCGATCTTGAGCGACCCCATGTTGATCAGCCCGAACGCCTTGAGGTCGGCGTCGGCGGCGCCTTCACCGATCTCGATCGCCCGCTCGGCGAGGGCGACGGCGGCGTCCATGTCGCCACTGCTGCCCGCGCCGAGGCTCTTGATCAGGGCCAGGTAGCCGTGGGCGTAGGTGTCCCCGTCCGGCCCGAGGATCCGCTCGGCCCGCCGGACCCAGACCGTCGAGATGGCGTGGTTGCCCGAGAACGCATAGTCACGGGCGAGATCGAGGGCGATGTAGGCCGCGCGGATCTGGTTGCCCGCCCCCTCGTAGACCTTGAAGGCACGCTCCTTGACCTCGCGCTCGATGTCGGCCTTGGCGACGAAGAACGCGGCCTGGCCGAGGCGCTCCAGGTCCTCGCCGGACAGCGCGCCGGCGGCGTCCGCTTCGGTCAGCCGGTCGTATGCCTCGGCCCATTCGTGCCGAACCAGCGCGTCCCGTCCGGCCTTCAGCAGATCACCGGTCGCGTCGTCCACGGGAGAGGTGGCCTCGCTCATCGCGCGCCATTGTGCACCGGTCGGTGGGCTAGCGCCGTTCGGCCGCCCAGGGAGAGCGGGCCATCCAGCCGGCGAGATCGGCCTGGTGCAGCAGTCGCGCGCTCTGGCAGGTCGGGCGGAGCGCGGCCTCGCGCCGGATGGCCGCGAGGAAGCGGCGATCGAACGCGCGTCGCGGGAACTCGCGCATGACCCCCTCGCGTACCGCGTCGACCAGGTCGTATCCGTCGCCCCGGACGTCCAGTCCCGTCGAGCGGTCGAGCAGGACCGCCTCCACGCCGTCCGACAGGTCGACGCCCGGCGCCATGTGGAGGATGATCGCGATCGCGGCGCGGTCGGCAGCCTCCGGGTCCATCCCGGCCTTCTCGAGGAACCGGCGCGCGATCTCTGCCCCCTCGACCTCGAAACACATCGTGTTCCTGGGGATCCGGGTCAGCCCGTAGTCGTGCATCAGCGACGCCGTCCACAGGACCTGGGCGTCGAACGCCCAGCCCTCGCCCGCCGCGATCGCCGCTCCCCAGCAGTAAGCGCGCACGGAGTGCGTCAGCAGGTAGTCCGGGAGGGCGCGGTGCGCCCACCGCCAGGTGGCGGCCGAGACATCGTCCTGGGGCACGGCGATGGCCCCGATGCGCCGCGGAAGGTCGGGCACGAACACGGTCACGATCCTCTCCTGCTACCAGACATCGCCCGGGCGCCAGTCGCAGCTGATGGGCGCATTTCGATCCAGTGATGGCGTGGACGCGGTCGAGCGGACGAGGATGAACCCCTCCTCGTCCGGGGTCCGTTTCGGACCGGACGGGGTACGCACGAACGCCTGGCCCGTCCACGTCGTCCAGCCGAGTCGCTCGTAGAACGCGTGCCGGCCGGTCCCCAGGACACCGAACTCGAACCGCTCGTCGATGAACGCGCCGACCTCCTCCATCAGCCTGGACCCGATCCCCTGGCCCTGGCGATCGGGCGCGACCGCGACCGCCTCGACATAGCCGGTGCGGAGCGGCAGCTCGCCGATCTCGATCGAGCGTTCGACGACCGAGGCGTGCGCCACGATCGACCCGCCCATGTCGGCCAGGAAGTGCATCCCGCCGAGCGAGTGGTCCCAATCCGTTGTCGTGAAGCGCTCCTCCAGACCCGGCCCGAACGCCGAGACGAGGAGGTTGCGGGCGGCGAGCAGGTCCGCGCGGCCGACGTCCGCGGTCGACAGCCGTCGGATGCGGAGGTCCGCCGGCGCGCTCATCGCCCGAGCACCACCCGGCGCAGATAGTCGTTCTGGAACGTGCCCCCGGGATCGAACTGGTCGACCAGCGCGACGAAGGTCGGCAGTCTCGAGTACGTGGCCCGGACCGCGTCCGGGGCCATCGTGAAGAGCTTGCCCCAGTGCGGCCGTGGCTCGAACGGCGCGAGGGCGGCCTCGAGCGCCGGCAGGAGCTCGCGCACGCCCGCCCAGTCCGGCTGCCAGGTGAAGTGCAGGGCGACCGACTCGCGCCCGACCGCCGTGCTCATCCACAGGTCGTCGGCGGCGACGGTGCGGACCTCGGAGACCTGCAGGAGCGGGGCGATCCGGTCGCGCAGGCCGTCGACGGCGATCAGCGCGTCGACGGCGGAGCCCCTGGGCATGAGGTACTCGGTCTGGAGCTCCGCGCCGGCGCTCGGCGTGTGGTCCATCCGGAAGTGCGGGAGGCGCTCGTGCCACGGCCCGGGGACGCCGAGCTGCTCCGTGCAGGCGTCCGCCGCCATGCGCCGGATGGGGTGGATCGGGACGGTCGCGCGCCTCGCCCCGTACCGCGTCGGCGGCGTCTCGACGGCGTCGCCCGGCTCGACGCGGCGCTTGAGCCAGACCTCCTCGAAGACCGGGCCTTTCCACTCGGTGAACAGGCTGACGCTGTCGGCCAGCGCGGTGATCTCGTCGAAGTGGTCGGCGACCGCGCTCAGCGGCAGGTCCTCATACAGGTCCTGGCGGACCTGGAACGTCGGCTGGAGCCGGAGGGTCACTCGCGTCACGGCCCCGAGGGACCCCAGCCCCACGACGGTCCCCGCGAACGTGTCCGGGTCGCCGGCCCGCGACACGGCCACCAGTCCCCCGTCGGCGGTCACGAGCTCGAGGGCCGTGACCGCGGTGGCGAGATTGCCGTTCCGGTCGCCCGATCCGTGGGTCGCCGTCGCACAGGCGCCGGCGACCGAGATGTGCGGGAGCGAGGCGAGGTTGTGGAGCGCGAAGCCGGCGGCGTGCAGCGGTCCGCACAGCTCGCCGTAGCGCACGCCGCCATCGACCGTGACCGTGCTCGCCGCCCGGTCGAGCTCGAACACCCGCGGGAGATGGGCGAGCGAGATCAGCTCGCCCGTCGTGTCGGCGATGTCGTTGAACGAATGTCGCGAGCCCAGCACCCGAAGCGAGCGTCCGCGGCGCACGATCTCGCGGAGCTCGTCCACCGAGCCCGGCTCGTGGAGCGCCCGCGCGACGTAGGCGTGGTTGCCCGCCCAGTTGGTCAGGCCGGTGGCCGTGCCGCCGCCGTGCGCCGCGCTCATAGGGCGGTCCGTGCTCAGAAGTCGCGGCGCCCGGCGAACGTCTCGACGACGCCCGGCCGGGTGAGCTGGTAGATCGCGAGGCGATGGCCGCCGGGCCCGACGAACGCGCGCACGGGTCCCTGCGGGATCTCGAGGGCGTGATCCTCTGCCCAGCCGCGCGAGGCGAGGTCGCGGGCGGCGGCATCGAGGTCGCCCACGCGATAGACGAGGACCGGCACGTCGCCCTCGAGATGGCCGGCCAGCAAGAGCTGCGGCGGGCCATCGCTGAGCTCGAGCATCGCGACCCGGGTCCCCATCCCGTCGATCGCGAAGACCAGCCGCCCGCCCAGGACCTCGGTGAACCAGGCGACGTCGGCAGCGACGTCGCGGCTCGGCATGTACACGTAGTCCAGCTGCTCGAACATGGGGTCGGGCCATCGTACCTCCCCGACGCCGCCAAGCCGGCCGCGCTAGGCTCCGCGGGTGACCCCTCAGACGTTCCCGATCCGGCTCGGCGCCCGCTCGAAGCCGCTCCTGCGGCTGTTCGGGGTCACCGGCCCGGAGACGGCCTATGTCGACATCGACGGCGGCGTGCTGGACGCGCGGTTCGGCGCCTCGTCCATCCGGACCTCGATCACCAACATCTCCTCGTGGCGGATCGAGGGTCCGTGGCGGTGGGTCACGGCCATCGGCGTGCGCCGCAGCATCCGCCACGGCGACGTGACCTTCGGCGGATCGCCGCATGGCGGCGTGCGACTGGACTTCCGGGAGCAGGTCCATTTCGGACCCTTCCGGATCCCGGCGCTGTACGTCACCGTCGACGACCTCGAGGGCCTCGGCGCGGCCCTGACCGAGCGCGGCATCCCGGGGACCGACGCGAGGAAGCCGGAGACGAGGACCCCGGACGCCGGCTAGCCCGGCTTGATGTTCAGGTTGTAGCGGAAGACGTTGTCCGGGTCGTAGCGGCGCTTGATCGCCTCGAGCCGGCGGTAGCGCTCGTCACCGAAGGCCGCGCGCACCCGGTCGGGTGTCTCGTCCACGGGGGCGTAGTTCGCGTAGCCCGCCCCGCTGAACGACGCCGGCAGCAGGGCGTCCGCGTAGCGCCGCGTCCAGGCGATCTGCTCGGCGTCCTCGGCCGGGTCCTCCCAGATCGCGATCCCGCTGATGTTCCAGCCCGCCGCGCGCTGGCCGAACGCCGCGCCACCTGGCGGCTCGTCGTGTGCCCGGCCGCTGATGGCCTCGATGAGCACGAAGGAGACCACGCCCGGCCGCGACGCCATCGCGTCGAGCGTCGCATCGATCACCTCGGCGTCCAGCCCGCGGACGAAGTGGCCCTTCCAGTAGTGCCGCAGGCCGAACGGCAGCTGGCCGCTGGCGGCCTGGACGTCGAGATAGCTCTTCGGGCCGATGTCGTCCTCGACGGGTCCGATGGCGCGCAACGGCGCGCACAGCGCGTCGCCGTCCTCCGCCGATCCCTGGAAGACGACCGTGACGCTCATGGTCAGCGGACCGCCGGGCGTGGGGTCGTCGTCCGGCAGGTGCGGGCCCGTCACGAACAGGACCATCTCGCGCGGCATCACCGCGGCCAGCGCGGCCACGCCTTCCAGGACGTCGCGTGCCGCCTCGATCGGATAGGTCAGGTACCCGGAGTGGAGCAGGCCGACGGGATGCAGGGCGAACTCGAACGTCGTCACGATCCCGAAGTTGCCGCCACCGCCACGGAGCGCCCAGAGCAGGTCCGGATCGCCACCCTCGCCGGCGATGACGATCGATCCATCGGCCGTCACCACCTCGGCGCGCATCAGGTGGTCGCAGGTGAACCCGTTCGTGCCCATCAGGAACCCCAGGCCGCCGTTAAGGGCCAGCCCTCCGACACCGGTGTCGCCGAAGGTGCCGCCGGTCATCGCGAGCCCGTGGGGCACCGTGGCCGCGTCCACGTCGTTCCAGATCGCGCCCCCGCCCACCCGCGCGCGACGGCGCTCCGGGTCCACGACGACCTCCCGCATGTGGCGCAGGTCGATCACGGCCGCGTCGTCCGCGGTGGCGTGACCCGCGACGTTGTGGCCGCCGCCGCGTATCGCGATGGCAAGCTCCTCGCTCCGGGCCCAGCGGACCGCCGCGGACACCTCCTCGGTGGTGGTCGGGCGGATCACGACCGCCGGGCGCCGGTCGATCGTGCCGTTGAAGGTGGAGCGCGCCTCGTCGTAGTCGGCGTCGCCGGGCAGGATCCAGCCACCCGGGAAGGCGGCCCGGGCCTCATCGGTCGTGATCATCGGGGTCGTCCCTCGTGCAGGGTGGCGATGGACTTCTCGATCCGCCGCTGGCGGGTCTCCGCGGTCTTGGCACCCTCGATCGAGAGGACGTGCCAGGAGCGATTGCTGTATGACAAGGCATCGAAGGTGCGCCTGGCCTCGGGGTCCGCGTCGAGCGCCATGGCGAAGTCCTCGGGCACGGCGAGCTCGCGGGGCGCGGTGTCGAGCTCGATGTCCACGTCGACCTCGTCGCCGGCGGCCAGGCCTGCTGCGGCGCGATGCTCGGCGCTCACGCCGACCATGAAGACGCCGCCCATCACCGCGACCGTGTTGCGGTAGCTGTAGCCGTTGATGGTGATCCGGACCGGGGGCCGCTTGCCCTTGCCGAGCGCGACGACGACCTCGTCCGGGATCTCGATGCCGGCGGCGTTCTTGCCGGTGCCCAGGATCGTCGTTCGAAACCGCATCGCGCCGAGTCTACCCGCCCGCGGGTACCGGCTCGTCGGCCGGTTGCCGGCTCACCAGCAGCAGGGCGCCGGCGCAGGCGAACGCGAGGACGACGGTGCCGAGCATCGCCGCTGTGAGGCCCACGGCCACCGACAGGAAGCCCATGACCGGGGGGTAGACGATCGAGCCCACCACCGCGGACCCGCCGAGGAAGCCGGACACGGCCGACGAGCGCTGCGGGTAGCGGTCGCCGCCGATGACGATGATCATCGGGAACACCGGCCCGGTCACGAACCCGGCGAGCGCGAAGAGGGCGATCGAGACCGACAGCGACGGGATGAGGATCGCGCCGATGAGCACGACCCCGGTCGCGGCGGCCGAGGCGATCGCGAACCGGGTGTGGTCGTAGCGGTCGGCCAAGCGCGCCGCGGTCAGCCGTCCGAGCGCGAGCCCGCCCCAGAAGAGCGCGAGCGCCGTCGTAGCCTGCGTCAGCGGCGCTGGCTCGAGGAACCGGACCAGCCAGTTGGAGACGCCGACCTCCGAGGCCACGTAGCAGGCGATCGCGACCCCGAGCAGGAGCAGCGGCGTCGGCACGCGGCGGCGCCCCTGTGCCAGCGGGGCGCCATCCGCGTCGACAGCCGTGGCTCCCGCTCCCGCGCTGCGGCGCCCGGACGGCATCGACACGATCGCGAACAAGACCCCCACGGCGATCGCCGCCACGCCAGTCCCGACGAGGATGGCCTGCCACGCCGCGCCGCCCTCGATGAGTCTGCCGACCACGAGGGGTGCCGTCAGGGCCCCGAGGCTGAAGCACAGGTGGAGGAGGTTCAGGGCGCGGCCGCGCTCGGTCCTGAACAGGTCGAGGAACAGGCCATTGCCGCCGCCGTCGAGCACGCCGACCCCGAGGCCCGCGGGCAGCGCAGCCAGCAGGAAGACGGCCCAAGACGGAGCGACGCCCAGCGCGATCAGCCCGACCCCGTGGAGGACGGCTCCGAGCGACAGCACGGTCCGCCGTCCGACGCGCTCGGTGAGCAGCCCGCCGCCGAGCGCGCCCGCGGCGTAGACCAGGGCGTAGACGAAGTAGAAGAGGCCGATCCCCGCGTCGGACTGGTCGAAGCCCTCCTTCACCGAGCGGATCAGCGACGGGATCAGCAGGCCGCTCCAGCCGATGAGCAGGTACGACGCGGCACCGAGGAAACCGGCCGCGGGCGGCCATCGACGAGGTGAGTCGGTCACCCGCCCGATGCTATCGGGTCCGGCTGGTCGAGGAGTGCCGCGAATCGCTGCTCGCGGGACAGGCGCGTGATGCGGGCCGCCTCGCGGACCAGGGTCGCGATCCGCAGCTCGTCGATCGGGTCGCCGGGCTCGAAGGTGAGCCAGCGGGCACGCTGGGTGATGCCCTCCCCTTCGAGGTCGCGGTCCGGGTCGTGCATGAAGACGCCGTACTGGAAGCCGAGGTGGACGTGCTCCTGCTCCGCCCACACGAACGCGCAGAACGCGGTCTTGCGCCCGGACGGGATGTCGTATCCGATCAGCCGCCAACCGGGCCGGACCGCCTCGATGGAATCGGGCAGGGCGCGGCGGACGACCGTGCGCAGCGTCTCGGCGACCAAGCGGATCGGGGCCGGATAGAAGGCGAGCAGCGCCTCAGGTGGGATCGTGTCCATGCGGCCATCATCGCGCGCGGTCCGGTCGGAACGTGGCATGAACCGCGGCTCCTAGAAGAAGGTCGAGCTCCACGGTTCGTCGAGCGTGCGCAGGAGACGATCGAGCGACGCGAGCGCGCCCGAGCGGTGCTCGTCGGCGCCGCCGGCGAGGACCGCGCTGCGAAGGCTCGCGCCGCCGAGGTACGCGGCCCCGAGCGCCTCGATCGGGACGGTCAGGTCGGCTGCCTCGGTCGTCTCGACGCAGGTGGCGCCGTCCGGGCCGGCATCCAGGCGGACGCGGTAGCGCCCCGCCGCACGCTCCGCGTCGACGACCTCGATGACCAGGCGTCCTTCATGCGCATACGTCCGCGCACCGAGCGCCGCCGCGACGTCGAAGAGGCGCACCCACATCCCGTCGGTCAGGTCGGTCAGCTGGGCGTCGCGCGCGTCCCCCAGCAGCCATGGCAGCCGCTCCTCACGCGCCCGGCGCGGCGCCTTCACGCTGCCGACCCAGTCCATCTCGGCGAGGAACCGCCAGAGCGTGGCGTAGGCGTCGGTCGTGAGCGCGTGCAGCTCGTCGAGGGTGAGGACGTTGTTCGGACGGTTCCCGTCCCAGCGGTCCTCGCTCCGGGTGAACCGGGCGTAGCCGTCGACCGCGTCGGCCTCGTCGTGATGGAGGACCAGGAACCCGTTCCACGTCGGTCCCCAGACGGCCGGCGTCAGCCCGAGCTCGCCCTCCCAGCGGTAGTCGAGCCGGCGGATCTCGCCGGGCTGCCCCTCGCGGTATCGCTCGTAGACGTCGCGGATCGCCGCCAGGCTCTCCGGCCCGGGCTTCACGTACGCCACCCGCCCCGTCGCCGGGCGGACGACCGTCGCGGTCCGCGTGTCGAGCGTCCACGTCGCCTCGAGCGTGCCGGGGCCGTAGCCGAAGCGGCCGTAGATGGGGTACTCGGCCGCGTGGAGCAAGCCCATCACCTCGCCGCGCTCGCGGATCGCAGCGTGCTCCGCGGCCACCATCGAGCGCAGGATCCCGCGTCGTCGGTGGGTCGGGAGCACCGTCACGCCGGAGACGGCCGCCGCCGGCAGGCGCGCACCGCCGGGGACGGTGATCTCGGTCGCCCAGGAGCGGAACGTGCCGCACACGCGCGTCTCGTCGCGGGCGATCCAGACGCGGTCGAGGTCCCAGTGGGGGCTCAGCTCCGCGACGACGTCGTCGATGCGCGGGCGCTCGAGGAAGGCCGCCGTCAGCGCCTCGACGCTCTCGCCCAGCTCGTCCGGGCGGACCCGGCGGATCTCGATGGCCATCGCCTCGACGATAGCATCCGGCACCCCGCGCCGACCGGCTAGGATGCCGGGGCATGACCGCCGACGACCGCGAGCACGACCATGTCCGTCCAGCGACGCCCGAGGAGCGGGCCGATGTCGCGCTGATGCACGCCGCCAACCGCGCGGCGTGGGACGAGGCAGCCGAACGCTACGAGGGCTGGCTGCCCGAGGCGATCGAGCTGATCCGCTCGGGCGGCTCGAACCTGTTCCCGGTCGAGGAGGAGCTCATCGGCGACCTGCACGGCCGCTGCCGCCGGGCGATCCACCTCCAGTGCGCCGGCGGGCGCGACAGCCTCTCGCTCTGGAACCTCGGTGCCGAGGAGGTCGTCGGCGTCGACATCAGCCCCAGGATGCTCGAGCTCGCGACGCGGCTGTCGAGCGCGGTCGGCGCGCCGGCGCGCTGGCTCGAGGCGGACGTCCTGCACACCCCGCACGAGCTGGACGGCACGGCCGACCTGCTCTACACGGGGCGTGGCTCGCTGATCTGGCTCCAGGACCTCGACGCGTGGGCGGCGGTGCTGGTCCGGCTGCTCGCCCCGGCGGGCCGTCTCGTGCTGTTCGAGGGACACCCGGCCGAGTGGCTGTTCGACGTCGACGACGAGGGGCGCTGGATCGCCACCGACTACGACTACTTCGCCGGGCCCGAGGCGTCCAAGGGCTGGGCACCCGGCTACATCGACCACCTCTCGATCGACGATGACGACCAGAGCTGGAAGTTCGCCCGGGCCTGGACGCTCGGCGAGGTCATCACGGCGATGCTGCGTGCCGGACTGCGCCTGGAGGCGGTCGCCGAGCATCCCGTCGACTGGTGGGGCGGCCACGGCGACGTCCGCGACGAGGATCGCGGCCGCATCCCCCTCTCGTTCTCGGTCGTCGCGACCAGGGGCGAGCGGTGACGGGGGCCCGCCGCGGCGCGTCCGAGCCGCAGCGACCGGCCGGCATGTGCGTCGGCGCTGGTCACATGGTGGTGTACGGCAACCCGGCGCTGCGCGCGGCGTTCGGGGACGTCTCCGTCGGCCTGCCGGCCCGCGAGGGCATCCTGGGCCTCCCGGCGGCGGCGTTCGAGCTGCTGGACGCGGTCTTCGTCGGCGGCAAGCCGCTGGCGCGCTGGATCGACCGCGACGACGAGGCGTGGCGGATGACCGCGGCCCCGCGCGTCGATCCCGAGACCGGCCAGGTGTACGGGGTGTCGTTCCACCTGCGCGAGAAGACGGACCTGCCCGTCAGCCGCTGACGGCGTCGTCGCTAGGCGACGGTCTCCCCGAGGCCGTCGAACCGCCCGTCGGCGGCTCGCTCGACGGCCTGGACGCGCAGGACCGCGCCGACCGGGATCGGGCCGTAGATGTGCGGGTACGGCGAATCCGCGACGTCGTAGCGCCACGGGACGTCGAGCGCGTCGAGGTCGACGGTCAAGGCGACGAACGCGCGCGGATCGACGGCGTAGTAGCGGTCGAAGGTCGCCCCGAGCGCCTCGACGCCATCGGTGCAGTGGATGAATCCCTCGGTCGCAAGGGATGCCGCCTCGTAGCCCCGGCCGTCGGCGAACCCGGCGACCGCAGCCGTCCAGGCCTCGACCGGGGCAAGGTGGAACGTCCGGCGGGTCACTCGGGCGTCGCGGGGTCGTCCACCGACACCCAACGACGGTCGAGCGCGAGCTGGATGACCGTCGGTCGATCGGCGGCCAGCGCCGTCCGCAGCGCCCCTTCGAACTCCGCGTCCGCATCGACCCGGACCCCACGCGCGCCGGCCGCCCGGGCGACTGCCGCGAAATCGAACGGCCCGAGCTCGGTGGCGACGCCCTGGCCCGTGCCGCGCCGCTCCTGCCACATGCGGATCGTGCCGTAGCGCTCGTTGTCGAAGCAGACCACGACGACCCGCGCGCCCTCGCGGACCGCGGTCTCGAGCTCGCCCATCGTCATCGCCAGTCCGCCGTCGCCGACCATCGCGACGACCTGGCGGTCCCGATGGACGAGCGCCGCGGTGATCGCGGCCGGCAGCCCGTAGCCCATCGCCCCCGACGTCGGCCCGAGGAAGGTCCCGGGCCGGCGGAAGCGGAACCCGCGGGCCACCCAGCCGCCGAAGTTGCCGGCATCGGTGGTCAGGATGGCGTCGTCGGCGAGGACCCGCCGGAGCGTGGTGATGACGCGGCCCGGGTGGACGCCCGGGCCGTCCCACGGCGTGGCGTCCACGATCGTCGCGGCTTCCCACGCGGCGCGGTCCTCCGCGTTGTTCGCGTCCCGGGTCGCGACCCGCTCGGCGTCGAGCACCGCGCCGGCGAGGAGCCGCTCGTTGGCGGCCTTCAGGAACGACCGGGCATCCGAGACCACGCGCACCGTCGCGGGTGCCGGCCCGGCGACGTGCCCCGGCTCGATGTCCACGTACGCCCACGGGATCCCCTCGGCGGGCACGGTGTAGCCGTAGCTGGTCGCCTCATTGAGCCGCGAGCCGATGACGAGGATGGCGTCGGCCGTGTCGAGCCGCCGACGCACGGCCTGCGGTGCCCCGAGCCCGGCCATGCCGAGGTACAGCGGGTGGTCGTTGGAGATCACGTCGGCGCGGCGCCACGCGGCGATGACCGGCACGTGGAGCAGCTCGGCGAACCGGAGCAGCTCGGTCGAGGTCCGGGCCCGCAGGACGCCGCCGCCGGCGAGGATGACCGGACGGCGGGAGCTGGCCAGCAGGTCGATGACGGTCCGCAGCTCCTCCGGCGTGGGTCGGGGCACCCCCGGACGGTCCGCCTCGGCCCGCTCGAGGAGGACGACCTCGTCGAGCAGGTCTTCGGGGAGCGAGAGGAGCACCGGCCCGGGCCGCCCGGACAGCGCCTCGCGGACCGCCTGTGCCATCACGCCCGGCACATCGGCGGCCTGGCGCGGCTCGGCCGCCCACTTGGCGAGGCCGCCGATGGTGGCCACCTGGTCGATCTCCTGGAATGCCTCACGGCCCTGGAACGCGCGCTCGACCTGGCCGACCAGGGCGAACATCGGACTCGAGTCCTGGCGGGCGGTGTGGATGCCGATCGCCAGGTTCGCGCTGCCGACCGCGCGGGTCCCGAGGCTGGCGGCGGGGCGGCCGGTCAGCTGCCCGTGCGCCTCGGCCATGAACGCGGCGCCGCCCTCGTGGCGGGTGGCGACGACCCGGATCCCGGCGTCGGCGAACGCGTCGAGGAGCCCGAGGAACGACTCCCCGGGCACGGTGAACGCGTAGCGCACGCCGGCCGCGCGCAGGCTGTCCGCGATGAACCGCCCGACCGTGCGCGGTCCTGCCGGTTCCTCGGGCGCGGGCTCCGGCTCGGGTGCGGGCTCCGGCTCGGGTGCGGACTCCGCGGGCTCCGGCTCGGGGGCGGGCTCCGGAGCGTCCGGCTCCGGCGCGGACTCGGGCGCGGGCTCGGGCTCGGGCCGGGCGTGGGTGCCTCAGCCGGCGCTGCCGTGGGGGCGTCCACCGCCGCGGTATCGCCGGCCGGCTCGGCGTCGAGCGGCAGGACGGGATCGGGCTCGGTCATGGTCGGGTCGTCTTTCGTGCGGCGGGTCAGTATGCCAGCGGGACGGCGATGGCGGAGAGCACCAGCCCCAGCACCATCACGAGCGCCACGAGGAGCATCACCGCCTGGGCGAGGCGCGTTCCTGGCATCCCGGACCTACCGGTAGTTCTCGAACTGGAGCGGGACCGGCTCGTCGAGCTCGCGGAGGCGCGCGATGACCCGTTGGAGGTCGTCCTTGCTCTTGGCCGATACGCGCACGGCATCGCCCTGGATCTGCGACTTGACCTTCGGGAACTCGTCGCGGATCAGCTTCGTGATCCGCTTGGCGACGACCTCGCCGAGGCCGCGCCGGAGCTTGATCGCCTGGCGGACCTTGTTCCCGCCGGCGGGCTCGACGGTCCCCCAGTCGAAGATCTTCAGGGACAGGTTGCGCCGGATCGCCTTCGACTCGATCAGGTCCTTCACCGCGGCGGCTCGGTACTCGTCGTCGGTCACCAGGACGAGCTCGTCCTTGGCCTGCGTCAGGTCCACCGTCACGCCCTTGAAGTCGTAGCGCTGCTGGACCTCGCGGCGCACCTGGTCGAGCGCGTTGCGCAGCTCCTGCTCGTCGAAATCGCTCACGACGTCGAATGAGACTTCACCGGCCATCCGATCCTCCTCTGCCCAGGCCAGCGGCGCCGCCCGACGGGGCCTGGAGCGTCCATTCGCGCAGCTTCGCGATGCGTCCGTCCGGCGCCAGCTCCCAGGTCATGAAGCCCACGAGGTGCACGCGCGCCCTGGTGGCCAGCTCCTGGTAGCTCGCATGCCACGCGGTCAGGACGGTGTCGCCCGCGACCCAGTGCCGCTCCGGGACGAACTCGACATCCCCGGTCGTGGTCGAGCCGTCGAGCCAGTACGCCCGGATCGCGTTGTGCCCGACCATCGGCGGCGCGAAGAGGTCGGCGTGATACTCGGCATCGTCGGTGAACATCGAGACGATCAGGTCGCCATCGAAGGTCGCCCACGCGCGACCGAAGGTCTCGAGCATCGTCCCGGCGGTGGCGTAGTCGACGGACATGGGCGAGCCGTGCTCCTCGTGCTGCGGTCCACCAATGGTAGGCCACCATCCCGCGGGGCGCCCGTCGGCGGCCGGGCCTCCCCCGCCGGTATCCTTCCCCCGTGCAGATCACCTTCCTCGGCCAGGCCGGGTTGTTCGTCGAGACCAGGGGCGTCAGCATCCTGTGCGACCCGTGGTTCAACCCCTCGTTCTTCGGGTCGTGGTACCCGTTCCCGGCCAATGACGGCATCGATCCCGAGCAGATCGGCCATCCGACGTTCCTGTACGTCTCGCACCTGCACCACGACCACTTCGACCCGCGCTTCCTGCGCGACCATGTCGACAAGGGCACGACCGTGCTGCTGCCCGCCTACCCGCTCGACGACCTCAAGAAGGCGCTCCGCGGTCTGGGCTTCGAGCGCTTCATCGAGAGCGTGGACCTGGAGCCGTTCGAGGCCGGGCCGCTGACCCTGACGATCCACGCGCTGGTGGCCCCGACCGACGGCCCGATCGGCGATTCCGCGCTGCTCATCGACGACGGCGAGGTCCGCGTCCTGAACATGAACGACTCGCGGCCGCCCGAGCCGGACCTGCTGCTGGCGGGCGGGCCCCTGGACGCCGCGTTCCTCCAGTTCTCGGGCGCGATCTGGTATCCGATGGTCTACGACTACCCCGACAACGCGCAGCAGGTGCTCGGTCACAAGAAGCGCGTCGCCCAGTCGGCGCGGGCGCTCCGCTATGTCGAGGTGCTCGACCCGGCGTTCGTGGTCCCGTCCGCGGGGCCACCATGCTTCCTCGACCCGGACCTGTTCGAGTTCAACGACCTCCACGGCAACGAGTGGAACACGTTCCCGGACCAGCCGACCTTCCTCGACTACCTGGCCGAGCACGGCCGGCACGGCGGCCGGCTGATGCTGCCGGGCAGCGTCGCGGACGTCGGCAAGGGCCGGTTCGATGTCACCCACCCGGTGGATCCGGCCGCGATCTTCGCCGACAAGCGCGCCTACCTCGAGGCCTACCAGGCGCGCAAGGCACCCGTCATCGCGGCGGAGCGCGCCGCGTGGAAGGGTGCGCGGGTCGACCTGCTGCCGGAGCTGAAGGCGTGGTGGGACCCGCTCCTCGAGCAGGCCGACATGATCTGCGCCGGCATCGACCAGCCGGTCCTCCTCGACGTCGGCGACGAGCGGCTCGTGATCGATTTCGCGACCCGGGAGGTCCGCCGGCCGCTCGAGGACGAGGACCCGCGCTACCAGTTCTTCATCGAGCGCGAGCTCGTCGACCACCTCGTCCGCGAGCACGTCGAGGACTGGGTCAACGAGCTGTTCCTCTCGATGCGCTTCCGGGCGCGCCGGCGCGGCCCGTACAACGACTACGTCTACACCTGGTTCAAGTGCCTCAACGTCGAGCGCCTGCAGTACGCGGAGGGCTTCTACGCCGAGCACGGGCCGACCCAGGGCACCTTCGAGTTCGCCGGCTACGACGTCCAGCGGCGCTGCCCCCACATGAAGGCCGACCTGACCCGGTTCGCGTCCGAGGAGGACGGCGTGATGACCTGCGCGCTGCACGGCTGGCAATGGGAGCTCGCGACCGGCGCCTGCATCACCTCGGACGGGCACCCGCTCTACGCGCGCCCGGTCGGCGCCCGCGCCGAGGACGCAGACCGTGCCGCGGAGGGGGAGGCGGCGACCGCGGCCGGCTAGGCGCCGGCGCGGGCGCGCAGTCGCTCGACCAGCTGCTCGGCGGCCACGTACGACCGGCCGCCGCCCATGATCAGCACCACGTCACCAGGTACCACGGCATCGGCCAGCCAGGCCGCCGCGGCTTCGGGGCTGCCGATCGCCTCGACCGGGACCGCGCTGCGCGCGCTGGTGGCCGCGGCGAGCGCCGCGGCCGAGGTGATCGTCAGGTCGGGGTCGCGCACGGCCCAGATATCGATGACGGCCGCCCGGTCGGCCTCGGCGAGGACTGCCGCGAACTCGTCCAGCATCGCCGCGGTGCGGTGGTACGTCAGCGGCTCGTAGACCGCCCACAGCCGGCGGCCGGGGTAGCGCCGCCGCGCGGCGGCGAAGGTCATGCGCATCGCGGTCGGGTGGTGCGCGTAGTCGTCGAGGACCGTGACGCCGCCGATCTCACCCTTCAGCTCGAAGCGGCGGCCCACGCCCTCGAACGACGCCAGGCCAGCCAGGATCGCGTCGGCATCGAGGCCGGTCGCGTACGCGCCGCCGGCGGCCATCAGGCCGTCGATCGCCATGTGCCGGCCGATGAGCCGCAGGCGGACGCGGTCGGGTGCCGCTCCCGGGCCGCGCAGGCCGGTCACCGAGAGGTCCGTTCCGTCGCCGTCCTCGCCGACGATCGTCCCGACGATCGCGGCGCCGGGCGCGACCTCGCCGGCATCGGCGACGAGCTGGACGCCGATGCGCCGGCCCGGCCAGTCCTCCAGCGCGGCGAGCACCGCGCGCACGCCGCGATCGCCGACGTTGGCGACGAGCGTGGGCGTCCCACCCGTCGCCGGTCCGGCCCGGCCGATCCAGGCGGCGAAGGCCGAGACCACGGCCGCCTCGTCCGCGAAGACGTCGGGGTGATCCCACTCCGCGGAGATCAGGACCGTGATGTCGGGGCGGTACGGGTCGAAGTTCCCGGCGTACTCGTCCGCCTCGACGACGAAGTCGCGGCCGGCCCCGATCCGCGCCGCGCCGCGCTGCGGGCCGGCGATCGCGGCCGGCAGCATCGCCCCGACGAAGCCCGAGGGGTCCGCGCCCGCCTCGGCGAGGATGTCCAGGATCCAGCCGGAGGTCGTCGACTTGCCGTGGGTGCCGGTGACGGCCACCAGGCGTCGACCTCCGGTCGCGGCGGCATCGGCGATCACCTGCTGGACGCTCTCGGGCTCGATCCCGAGCTCGCGTGCGGCGACCAGCTCAGGGTGGTCGGGATCGACCGACGTGATGGCTTTCGTGACCGCGACGCGGTCGACCAGCCGCGAGCCGTCGGGCGCGCGGACGTGGGCTGCGTCGTGCTCCCAGGCGATCGGGATCCCGGCCGCGGTCACGGCCGCGGTCAGCGGGTCCGGCCCGCCCGTGTCGCACGCGCTGACGACCGCTCCCGCCGCGGCGGCGTGGAGGGCCGCCCCCGACGACGCCGCGCCCCCGACGCCGACCACATGGATCCTGGTGCCGGGCACGATGGGCCGACCCGGCCGCGGCGCCGCCAGACCGCGTCCGATCTCCTCGGAGGTGCGCGTCACCGGCTGGCGACCTCGCTGGGTCGTTCGGCCCGTTCGACGAGCGCCCGCAGCGCCGCCGCCGCACTCTCCACGATGTTGCCCGTCCGGTCCCGGGTCCACAGGTAGCGCCGGACCTCGGCGCCCTCCGCGTCGGCGACCGCCACGTAGACGAGCCCGACCGGCTTCTCGTCCGTGCCGCCGTCGGGTCCCGCGACGCCGGTGATGCCGACCCCGAGGTCGGACCCCACGCGGGACCGGGCGCCGGCGGCCATCGCGAGCGCGACCTGCGCGCTGACCGCCCCGTGGGTGCGGATCAGCTCGGCGGGCACGTCCAGCAGGTCCCGCTTGACCGCGTCGCTGTAGCTGACCACCGAGCCGAGGAAGTAACCGGACGCGCCGGGGATCGCGGTGATGGCGTGGGCGACCAGGCCGCCGGTGCACGATTCGGCGGTCGCGACGGTCTGGCCGTGGGCAAGGCACGCCGCCTGGAGCCGGCTGGCGAGGTCCGTGAGGTCCGCGTGCGAGGTGGGCGGCGTATCCATCGACCGGTCAGCGCCGGTCGGTCTGCTTCGGGTCGTCGGGCGGCGCGAACAGCCAGGTCTCGGGGTTGCCCAAGGCGGACATATGGCCCAGGTCGATCCCGTTGACCGTGAAGTACGTGGCGTTGGACTTGCCGGTCCGGACCTCCACCGACTGCTCGGCGTTGAAGGTCAGGACCTTGCCCGGGGCGAAGACGCGACCCGCCGACCCGGTGACGTCGGACACCTTGCCGTCGACCCAGACCTTGACCCAGGCGCGCCCGTTCTGGATCGACACCACGACGTTCACGCCCTGGTAGGCGACGGTCACGTTCCGCGTCAGGGCGGTCTTCTTGCCCTCCGCGCTCGACGCGGTGATGGTGATCGCCCAGTGACCGCCCGTCAGCTCGAGCGGTGAGGCGAAGGTCCCGTCGTCCGCGATCGTCGCCGGTTGCGGGGCCGGCGCCTTCTGCGGCGGCGGCGTGGGCTTCCCTGCCCCGGTCGGCTGGACCGGACCGGTGTAGGCCGCCGTGATCACCACGGAGGTCGCGTTCGTGGTCATCCCCTGGACCGGGATCGCCCCGTTCTCGTACGTGGCTCCCTCCGCCGGCTGGTCGACGGTGAGCGTCGGGGCCTCGACCGTCGGGAACGGCACGGTGATGTAGATCGGGATGGTGTCCTCGGAGTGCTTGCCGGTGTCCGGGTCGATGGCGCTGATATCGAACTGGTTGCGACCGCGGCGCAGGTCGACGCTCGCCGACCACAGCCCGGTCGCCTCGGCGGTCACCTGGTAGGGGTCGCGACCGGGCGTCCCGTCGTCGATGTTGACGGTCGCGTTCGGCAGGGTCACGCCGCGCAGCGTGTACGACGTGGCGGTGTCGTCGACCTGGACCACCGCCGTCGCCGGGTCCGTGACCGAGATCGTCGGCGGTTTCGCGAAGCGCAGGAGCTGGACGCCCAGGTAGGCCCCGAACGCCAGCACGCCGATGGTCATGAGGGCGAGGACGACGATGAACGGCGAGAAGGTCAGGCCCTGGCGCGGGGCGGCCAGGGGGCGCGGCACCGAGATGACCGCCGGCGCATCCTTGGGCTCACCGCGCTCGCGCCGCCACTGCTCGAGGATCTCGTCGGCGTCGAGGCCGAGGTAGAGCGCGTAGTTGCGCAGGAACCCCTTCGTGTACACCGCGCCGGGGAGCTCCTTGTAGTCACCCCGCTCCAGGGCGTCGAGGTAGCGCGCCCGGATCTTCGTGTCGCGCTCGGCGCGGTACAGGTCGACGCCCTTGCGCTCGCGCGCCTCGTAGAGGCGCTCCGGCAGGCTCGTGGCGGCGTCCGGGGCCGGCTTGGGCGCGTCGGGGCGGTCTCCCGACGTCGTCCGCCTCGTTCGGTCCTGTGTCGTCATCGGTGGTCCGTCGGCGTCGATCGCGAGGCGGCCATCCGGGTTCGCCTCAGGCCGGTCAGCATACCCCACGCGTCCCGAACGGCCGGCCGACGGCGAGCGGACACCCTCAATCGTCCCGGTCGACGTCGTCTGTCGAGCGCAGCCAGTTGTCAGGCCCGTAGATGATCCGCGGGGTCGCCGGGTTGCGCGGGTCCTGTGGACCGACGATGCCGTAACGCTCCAGCTCGTCCATCACCCGACTCGCCCGCGAGAAGCCGAGCTTGAGCTTCGTCTGCAGGCGCGAGGTGCTCGCCTTCTGCTCGCGCATCACGAGCTCCGCCGCGTGCGGGGTCATCTCGTCGACGTCGAGCGCGGCCAGCCAGGCGAACTCGCCATTGCCGTTCCCCTCGCCGTCGCTGAACTCGAGGATGGCCTCCTCGTAGAAGGTCCGGCCCTCGGCCTGGGCGAGCCAGTGGTGGGTGACGGCGTTGACCTCGGCGTCACTGACGAACACGCCCTGCAGGCGGGCCGGGCGCGGCAGGTCGACCGGCTGGTAGAGCATGTCGCCGCGGCCGATGAGGTCCTCCGCGCCTGGTGAATCGAGGACGGTCCGCGAGTCGACCATCGAGGCCATCGCGAACGCGATGCGCGACGGCACGTTGGCCTTGATGAGCCCCGTGACGACGTTCACCGACGGCCGCTGCGTGGCGAGGACCAGGTGGATCCCGACCGCGCGGGCCTTCTGGGCGATCTTGACGACCGGGTCCTCGACCTTGCGGCCCTCGCGCATGATCAGGTCGGCCAGCTCGTCGATGATCAGCACGATGTACGGCAGCCGCTCCCCGCGGACCTCCTCGGGCAGGGCGTTGAAGCCCTCGATGTTGCGCACGGTCCGCGAGGCGAGGGCCTTGTAGCGGTCCTCCATCTCGTGGACCGCCCAGTTGAGGATCGCCTTCGCCTCGTTGGCCTCGACGATCACGTGCTGGAGCAGGTGCGGCAGCTTGTCGTAGGGCGCCAGCTCGACCCGCTTGAGGTCGACCAGGATCAGGCGGACCTCGTCCGGCTTGGCCCGCATCAGCAGGCTCGTGATGACCGCATTGACGCAGACGCTCTTGCCCGAGCCGGTGGCGCCCGCGATCAGCAGGTGCGGCATCTTGGCGAGGTCGACCGCCCACGCCTTGCCCGACACGTCGCGCCCGAGGGCGAAGGTCAGCGGGCTCGTGGCGCCGAGCATGTTGCTGTCCTCGACGAGTGGCCGGAACGCGACCACCTCGCCCACCGTGTTGGGGATCTCGATGCCGACGAGGTCCTTGCCGGGGATCGGCGCCTCGATGCGGATCGAGCGGGCGGCGAGGGCCATCGCGAGGTCGTCGCTGAGCGCCTCGATGCGCGACAGCTTGACGCCGTTAGCCGGCCGGACCTCGTACTGCGTGACGACCGGCCCGGTGTTGTAGTGGACGACCTTGGCCGGGATCGCGAAGTGCTGGAGCTTCTCCTCGATCCGGCGGATGTTCGCGGCGTGGTCGATCTGGCCGGCATCGCGAGTCGGGACGGGCGCCTGGAGCAGGTCGATCGAGGGCAGCGTCCAGGCGATCGACTCGAGCCCGTCCGCCTCCTCCACGGCGACGGCGGCGCGGGCGGCGACGGCGACGGCGGCGCTCGCGGCCGGCATGGGCGCGGCGCCCTCGCCGGTCCACACCGTCCGGCTGATCGGCGCCTGGCTGGTGGCGGGCGCGGGCGGCCCGTCGAGGATGCTCGGCACGGCCGGGTCGCCCGAGCCGGGCTGGATCGGGACCGCGACCGGCGACTTCGCCCCGGCCTTGGCCGCTGCCGGCCTGGCTGCGGCCCCGGTCGCCGGCGGGCGCGCGAGCGACGCGGCCACGGTCGTCTTCGACCACTTCCCGGCCGAGACGAACGGGCGGAAGATCTCGTCGAGGTGCAGGCCGAAGGCGAGCATCAACCCGATGACGACCATCGCGAGCAGGACGACGATGGCGCCCGGCGCGGTCAGGAGCGGCTCGAGGATGTTGGCCAGGAACCGGCCGACCCGGCCGCCGCCGGCGAAGGTGGGGCTGGCGAAGACGACCTGGACGATGCCCAGCAGCCCGGCGTACATGATCGCGATCCCGAGCAGGGTGAGGCCCCAGCCCTTCGGACGGCGCCACTCGAGGTAGCCGCCGGCCGCCAGCAGGAGGAACGGCAGCAGCCAGCGCATCGCCCCGAACCACGGGGCGAACACGCCCGTCCACCAGCTCGTGAGCGCGCCCTTGCCGGGCAGCAGCAGTGCGATCAGCGTCATCGCCCCCAGCACCAGCAACGTGATCCCGATGATCGAGCGGACGACGTCGGGCGTGAATTGCTTCCCGAGCCCGCCGCCGCTGCGGCGACGGCTGCGCGAGCCGGTCGTGTTGCGGCTGGGGGCGCGCTTGCGCGTGGCCAACGCCTAGACCTCCACCACGACGGGGAAGACCATCGGCCGCCGCTTGGTCTGCTCGTACAGGTAGCGCGAGACGGCGTCCTTGACCTGGGTCTTGAGCAGGGCGATCTCACTGATGTGGTCGCCGGGCGTGTCGATGGCGCTCATCACGCGTTCGACGGCCTCGGCCATGATCGGGTCCTTCTCGTTGAGGTGGACGAAGCCGCGGGTCACGATCTCGGGCCGCCCGACGACCGAGCCCGTCTGCTTGTCGACGGTCACCACGATCATGAACATCCCGTCGTTCGCGAGCGACCGGCGGTCGCGCAGGACGATCTCGCCGACCTCGCCGACCGAGAGGCCGTCGACGAAGACGTACCCGGCCGTGACCGGGCTCCCGCGCCGGGCGGACCCGTCGGCGAAGAGCTCGATCGGCGTCCCGTTCTCGATGATGAACACGTCCTCCGGCTTGACCCCGGTCTCGATCGCCAGGCGCCCGTGCTGGACCTGCATCCGGAATTCGCCGTGCATGGGGATGAAGTGCTTGGGCTTGGTCAGCCCGAGCATCAGCTTGAGCTCCTCCTGGCTGGCGTGCCCGGAGACGTGCGCGCGCTTGATCGTGTGGTAGTAGACGTTCGCCCCGGCCTTGAACAGGTTGTCGATGGTCCGCGAGACGTACTCCTCGTTGCCGGGGATCGGGCTCGCGCTGACGATGACGGTGTCGCCGGGCTGGATCTCCACGAAGCGGTGGTCGCGGTTGGCCATCCGCGCCAGGCCGGCCATCGGCTCGCCCTGGGCGCCGGTCGTGGCGATCACGAGCTGGGCGTCGGGGTGGTCCTTGATCTTGTCCTTCGAGACGATCATCGACGCGTCGTACTTGAGGTAGCCCAGGTCCGTCGCGATCTTGAAGTTCTGCTCCATCGAGCGGCCGATGACCGAGACGCTCCGGCCCATGTCGCTGGCGGCGTCGAGGACCTGCTGGACGCGGGCGATGTTGCTCGCGAACGTGGCGACGATCACGCGCCCCTCGAGCGGCTCCATGATCTCGCGGAACGCGTCGCCGACCGTCCGCTCGGACGGCGTGTAGCCCGGGTTCTCGGCACGGGTCGAGTCCGACAGGAGGCAGATGACCCCCTCCTGCCCCAGCCGGGCCAGGATCGCGAAGTCCGACAGCTTGCCGTCGACGGGGGTGTGGTCGAACTTGAAGTCCCCGGTGTGGACGATGGTCCCGACCGGCGTGCGCAGGGCGATGCCCATCGCGTCCGGGATGGAATGGCCGACCCGGAACGGGATCACGTGGAACGCGCCGATGTCCAGCTCCTCGCCGGGGTCGAGGGCGAGGACCGGGTTGTTGTGGAGCTTGTGCTCCTTGATCTTGTTGCCGAGCAGGCCGCGGGCGAGCGTCGAGGCGTAGACCGGCACGCCCGGGAACTCGGGGAGCACGTACGGCAGGCCGCCGACGTGGTCCTCGTGGGCGTGGGTGATGAGGAACGCCTTGACCATGTGGCGGCGTTCCTTGAGGTAGCTGATATCGGGGATGACGAGGTCGATGCCGAACATCTCCTCGTCGGGGAACATCAGGCCGCAGTCGATGACCACGATCTCGTCGCGGTACTCGAACACGTACATGT
This sequence comes from uncultured Chloroflexia bacterium, assembly GCA_963813335.1. Taxonomy (GTDB): domain Bacteria; phylum Chloroflexota; class Limnocylindria; order Limnocylindrales; family CSP1-4; genus SPCO01. The sequence continues at coordinate 714,987 of CAWEYL010000001.1, read as the reverse complement.
TCTTGCCGATCTCGCCCACCCCGCCGAGCGGGATGATGCGGAGCGGATTCTCGTCGGTGGTGGTGGCATTCGGTTCCTGTAGCGGGTTAGAACAAGGTCAACTGGTCGGCGTCGGCGGTCGCGGTCGCGGGATCGGGCGGCGGCGGGGCGACGACCGTGGTCGTCTCGTCGAGCGGGCCGGTCGGCACCGGCTCGGTGATGGGCTCCTGACGGGCGTTTCTCGCATGGTCCGCCCTGCGCGCCCGCGCGTCCAGCAGGACGGCCGGGATCGTGGCGGCGTCGGCGTAGCTCGTCGCGCTCGATGGCCGGGGTCCGGAGCGCCGCCGCCGGGTGGTACATCGCAACGACCAGCGCGTCCCGGGCGCCGGTCCCGGGATCGGCCGGTCGGACCGTCCCGTGCGCCTGCGAGATGCGCGCGCCGGGCATGAACCGGCCCATCGAGTGGCGGCCCAGGGTCACGACCATCGCCGGATCGAGGATCTCCAGCTGGCGGACCAGGTACGGCGCGCAGGCCGCGATCTCGTCGGGCTCCGGGTCGCGGTTGTCGGGCGGGCGGCACTTGACGATGTTGGTGATGAAGACGTCCTCGCGACGCCAGCCGATCGAGCCGAGGAGCTTGACCAGCAGGTCGCCGGCCCGCCCGACGAAGGGCCGGCCCTGGCGGTCCTCGTTGAAGCCCGGGCCCTCGCCGACGAACACGACCTCCGTGGAGGGGTTCCCCTCCCCTGGCACGGACCGCGTCCGGCCGACATGGAGCCGGCAGCGCGTGCAGTCGCGGACCTCGGCCGCGATGGCCTCGAGCGCCGCCTGGCGCTCGGCGTCGGTCACCCTCCGCTCCCCCCGGAGACCCCCACCGGCTCGAGCGCCCGGTACGGACGGGCGCCTCGTGCCGACGCGTGCTCGACCCAGTGCCGCGCGACCAGGATCTCGGCGATCTCGACCGCGTTCGTGGCCGCGCCCTTGCGCAGGTTGTCGGAGACGATCCACAGCGCGAGCCCGCGGTCGTGCGGGATCGAGGGGTCGCGGCGGACGCGCCCGACGAAGATCTCGTCGCGCCCCGCGGCGCCCGTCGCGAGCGGGTAGTCGTGGGTGGCCGGCTCGTCCTGGACCACCACGCCCGGGACGGCGGCGAACAGCGCGCGGGCGCGCTCCGGGGAGATCGGGTCGCGCGTCTCGACGTGGACCGCCTCGGAGTGGCTCACGAATACGGGGATGCGCACCGCCGTGCACGAGATCCGCAGGTCCGGCAGTCCCAGGATCTTGCGGTCCTCGCTGACGACCTTCCACTCCTCCTTCGTGTAGCCGTTGGGGAGGAAGACGTCGATCTCGGGCAGCGCGTTGAAGGCGATCGGGTGCGGGTAGACCTCGGCCCGGAGCGGCTCCCCGGTCACATGGGCGCGGATCTGGGATTCCAGCTCGGCGATGGCCTCCGCGCCGGTGCCGGAGACCGACTGGTAGGTGTCGACGACGACCCGCTCCAGCCCGACGCTGTCGCGCAGGGCCATGAGCACCGGCGCGAGCTGCATCGTCGAGCAGTTGGGGTTGGCGATGATGCCCTGGTGCCCCTCGAGGTCGTCGGGGTTCACCTGCGAGACGACCAGCGGGATCGATGGGTCCATGCGCCATGCCGACGAGTTGTCGATGACGGTGGCGCCTCGTGCGGCGGCGGCCGGCGCGAGCTCGCGCGAGACGTCGGCGCCGGCCGAGAAGAGCGCGATGTCGACGCCGTCGAAGGCGTCGGGCACGGCCTCGCCGATCTCGATGGTCCGGCCGTCGACCGACACGGTGCGTCCGGCCGAGCGGCCCGACGCGAGGAGGCGCAGCTCCCCGACGGGAAACTCGCGCTCGCCGAGGACGGTGATCATCGTCCGGCCGACGACGCCGGTGGCGCCGACGACGGCGACGGTGAGGGCGTTCGGGTTCATCGAGGACATGGCTCCGCAGGGACGGTCATTCGGTCAGGGCACGGGGGAAGTATACCAGCGGGCCTTTTCCGGCCGGCCCGGTCATGCAAGCGCGTCGACGTACCGGTGCAAGCGGTCACCACGAACGCCAAGGCGCGTCGTCCCCTGCCCCGCACCGAAGACCGTGGGCCGGCTCACGGTCCTCCGTCCTGCCGCAACACGGCCGACGCCCAGACCGCGATCTCGGTACGGCGCGCGACGCCGAGCTTGGTGAGGATGTGCTCGACGTGGGAGCTCGCCGTTCTCGGGGAGATGTCCAGCTCGACGGCGATCTCGGCGTTCGTCCGCCCCGCGACGATCAGCTTGGCGACCTCGAACTCCCGAGCCGTCAGGGGACGCCACGGCTCCTCGGCGCCCCGGCGCGCTCGGGTCGCGCGCAGCAACTCCGACGCCCGCTCGACCAGCGGGCGGCTGCCCAGGCGGTCACCGATGGAGCGGACATCCTCCACCAATGCGACCGCGGCGGCGACCCGGTTGATCCGGAACAGGACGGACGCGAGGTCGAGCTTGACCCAGGTCCCCTCCCAGACGCGACCTGCCGTGTCCCATCCGCGAACCGCGACCTCGAGCGCCTCTCGCGCCAGGGTCGTCGCGCCCGCCGCCGCCAGGACCAGCCCTCGGGCATGGTCGATCGCCGGGAGCGTGCCCGAGATGGCTGTCCGACGGAGTTCGCTCTCAAGCTCATCGACCCATCGTTCGGCACCGGCCGGATCCGCGACGGCAAGGTGAGCCCGTGTCCCGGTCACGAGGAACGGAAACAGGAGCGCGGCATCCCCGACGGCCTCTGACGCCGCGCGGCCTCGTCGTGCGAGCTCGAGGGCCGCTCGTGCATCGCCGGTCAGCAGCGCGGTCTCTGCGAGACCCCAGCGTGCCAGCGAGGTCCGCAGGATCTCGCCCATCGGCTCGCCGAGTTCCAGCGATCCCTGCAGCAGCTGCCTGGCCCGCTCCCAGTCGCCCCGCCCCATGGCGATGTACCCGAGGACATACGACGCCGTGATCCGCGTGGTGATGCCCGGCCGTCCATCGACGAGGGCCCGCTCGGCGAGGTCCCAGCCCTCGCGCCAGCGACCGGTCGCCCACAGGATGAGTCCGAGGTGGGCAGCCATGTAGTGGCGGTCGTTCCAGCGCTCGACTCGTTCCGCGTATTCGATCCCCTCACGGAAGAGCCGCTCGCCGCGCTCGTATTCGACGACCTCCGAGGATGACGAGCCAAGCATCCGATAGCAGCGCGAGGCCTCGACCTCGAGCTGGGCCGAACGAGCGTCACGGATGGTGGACCATCCCAACTCCGTTCCTTCGCCGACCCGCCCTTCGAACAACAGCGCATTCGCGATGGTGATTCGCGCATCGAGGCCGGTCGCGGCGTCAGCGGCCCCATCCGCAAGCGCCCGAGCTTCCTCCGCGTACCGCCGAGCCTCCACGACGCGGAGGTCGTACATGTGGGTGTTGGCCAGACTGGCGAGCAGACGCCCCCGGACGCGCGTCGTCTCGACGTCGGACGGCAGCTCTTCCACGTCGGCGATCGCCTGGCGGAGCATCTCGAGCCGAACATCGAGGCTGTCGCCGAGGAGGTGTCGGACCGCGACCATCGGGCTGATCAAGCTCGCCGCTTCGAGGATCGCGCCCGCGTCGACGTATCGCTCGCGCGCCGCGGCATAGGCCTCCGACGACACCGCGTTGTCATCGCTCGCCGCCGCCTCGGCGGCGAGGGCGGCGTGGATCGCCGCCTGTTCTGGCAGCGGCAGGTCATTCGGCAGCTGACGACGGGCACGTTGATAGAGCGCGAACGCCGCACGGTGGGACGAGATCGCCGCGGCGGCCCTGGCTCCGCGCATGGCGGCGTGGAATGCCTCCTCGCGCACGCCAGCCTGTTCGTAGTGATGTGACAGGAAGGCATCGGACGCATCGCCTCGTTCGTCGAGCAGCTCTGCGACGAGGCGATGGAGCCGCACCTTGTCCGGGACGGGAACCTCCTGGTAGATGGCGTCCCGGATCAATGCGTGGCGGAACCCATAGCGGTCCTGCGCGCCGGCCGAGATGAGGATGAATTGGTCGAGCAGCTCGGCGACGGCTGGCCAGACCTCGTCGACCGTCGACCGTACCAGCGCGGCCAGGAGATCGAGGTCGAAGTCGTGCCCGATGACGGACGCGGCCCGGACGAGGCGCTGGGCGTCGACCGACAGGGCGTCGATGCGCTGTCGTGCGACCTCGTCGAGCGTGTCCGGGACGTCTGCGGCCAGGACGGCATCGTGGTCGGCACGATGCTGTTCGAGGATGACCCCGAGCAACTCCTCCACGTGTAACGGGATGCCGTCGGTCCGCTCGTACACCGCGTCGAGCATGTCGCTCGAGGGGGCCGCAGCCTGGTCGAGGATCACGCTGGTCATCTGGGCGGTCTCCGCGCGCGACAGCCGCCCGAGTTGGATCTCCTCGACGAGACGACCAGTGAGGAGCCTCGCCCGCCAATCGCGCAGCGGGACGCGCGGATAGAGTTCGTCGCTTCGATAGGTGCCGACGACCAGGAGCGGGCGACCGGGGAGTTGCCGCGCGAGGCGGGCGAGGATCTCAAGACTCAGCTCATCGGCGTCCGTCAGGTTCTCGATGGCGATCACGGTAGGCGGCGGTGCGACCGACACGAGCACGTCGACGACGTCGAGGACGAGCTGACGACGACGACGCGGGCCGGTGAGGTCCTCGTCCGCCTCGATCAGCCGGAGGTGGGCCGCCAGGTCAGCGCCCGTGCCGGCGAATCCCGCGTCGCGGGACATCGCACCGGCCAGGTCGAGGAACGGCGCCCCCGGTACCTCCCGATCCTCCAGGAACGACTGGCCGCGGATGTGGCGGAAGCCCATCGCGGCAGCCTGCCGCTCGATCGCATCGACCAGGCGTGTCTTGCCGATGCCAGCCTCGCCCGCGAGGAGCAGGAAGCGGCCGTCACCGGCGAGGACACTCCCGAGGAGGTGCTCGGCCTGGTCGACGAATGCGTCTCGCCCGACCATGACCGGACTGAGACGCGAACTCACGATCCCGCGTGATCGCTCGGTCACTCGGTCACCCCGCGGATGGTCCGCCCGGAGCCGGGGGAGCACCAGCGGAGGATAGCGCGCGCGTCAGGGCCTCGACCCGGGGGTCGATCGTGTCCGGACATGGTGAAGGGCCGTCCGTGGACGGCCCTTCGATGCGATCCGGAGCCGAGCCCTGCTGGCTAGGCGGGATCCTTCGCCAGGTGGCGCTGCATCGCGGCGCGGCGGGAGAGGTTGACGCGGCCCTGGCGGTCGATCTCCATCACGACGACCATGATCTCGTCGCCGACGGACACGACGTCCTCGACGGTGGGAACGTGGTAGTCGGCGAGCTCGCCGATGCGGACCAGGCCTTCCTTGCCGGGCATGATCTCGACGAAGGCGCCGAAGCCCATGATGCGGGTGACCTTGCCCATGTAGAGCGCGCCCACCTCGACCTCACGGGTCAGGCTGTTGATCCAGTCGATCGCCTTGCGCGAGTTCTCGCCGGAGACGGCCGCGATCTCCACGGTGCCGTCGTCCTCGACGTTGATCTCGGTCTGGGTCTCTTCCTGGATCTTGCGGATCATCGATCCGCCCTTGCCGATGATCTCGCGGATCTTCTCCGGGTTGATCTTGATGGTGATGATGCGCGGCGCGAAGTCGCTCATCTCCACACGGGCCTCGGGCATGACCGAGGTCATCTTGTCGAGGATCTCGAGGCGCGCCGCGAGGGCCTGCTTGAGGCCGTTGCGGATGATCGCCTCGTTGATGCCCTGGACCTTGATGTCCATCTGCAGGGCGGTGATGCCGTCCCGCGTGCCGGTCACCTTGAAGTCCATGTCACCCACCGAGTCCTCCTTGCCGAGGATGTCGGTCAGGACGACGAAGCGGCCGTCCGGCTCGCTGATGAGGCCCATCGCCGCACCGGCGACCGGTGCCTTGATCGGCACGCCCGCGTCCATGAGGGCGAGGGTGGAGCCGCAGGTCGAGGCCATCGAGGTGCTGCCGTTGGACGACATGCACTCCGACACGAGGCGGATGACGTACGGGAACTCGTCGTGGTCCGGGAGGACCGGGACGAGCGCCCGCTCGGCGAGGTTGCCGTGCCCGATGTCGCGCCGGCTGGGGCCGCGCATCGGCTTGTTCTCACCCGTCGAATAGGGCGGGAAGTTGTAGTGGTGGATGTAGCGCTTCTCGGTCTTGGGGCTGATCGTGTCGATGCGCTGCACGTCCGAGGACGCGCCGAGCGTCGCGATCGTCATGACCTGGGTCTCGCCGCGGGTGAAGAGGCCGGAGCCGTGCGCCCGCGGGAGGAGGCCCACCTCGACCGAGATCTGGCGGAGCTCCGTCAGGCCGCGGCCGTCCATCCGGATGCCCTCGTCGAGGGCCAGCTCGCGGCAGGTCTTCTTGAAGAGCAGGTTGTAGAGGCCCTTCGAGACGCGGGCCTCGCGGCGGGCGGCCTCGAGGATCGCCTTCGGGTCGCCGCCGGTCCGGTTGGCCCGGACCGAATCCGCGATCCCCGCCTTGAGGGCCGCGATGCGGCCCGGCAGGTCGTTCCCGAACCAGATCAGCAGGTTGGCGGTCGCCTCGGCGTCGGGGCCGGCCCGGTGCGACTGGGCGAGCTCGATACCGAAGAAGTTCGACAGCGTCCCGAGCTTGTAGTTCTCGAGGTCCGGGTAGCCCTCGCGGGCGAGGACCAGGGTGTCGAGGTAGCGGCCCTGCTCGAAGTGCGTCCCGTCGCCGAGCGCGGCCTCGATGAAGCCGAGGTCGAACCCGACCGAGTGCCCCACGACCAGCGAGTCGCCGATGAACTTGAGGGCGTCCTTCGCGGCGTCGGCCGGCTTGGGGGCCTTCTTGACGTCCGCGTCGGTGATGCCGTGCATCTGGTGGCCGAGGATCGGCCGGCCCGGGTTCACGAGCGTCGACCAGCGGTCGACGATCTTGCCGCCCTGGACCTTCACCGCGGCGATCTCGACGAGGTCGGCCATCTTCGGGTCCGTGCCGGTGGTCTCGACGTCGACCACGACGAACGTATCGCCCGCGGCGACGGCCTTCGTGTAGTCGAGCACCGAGCCGGTGCCCGGCTCGAGGTACGGGGTGCTCTTCGCCTTGCCGACGGCCGCGCGGAGCTCTTCCTGGATATCGATGAGCGGCTGCAGCGCGCGATGGCCGAACAGGATGGCCTCGGCCATCACGTCCTCGGGCAGGAGCTTGGCGCCCGCCTCGACCATCATGATCGCGTCGCGGGTACCGGAGACGATCAGGTCCAGCTCCGACTCGGCGAGCTCGCTGTAGGTGGGGTTGACCACGAACTCGCCGTTGATGCGGCCGACGCGGACGGCGCCGACAGGTCCCGCGAACGGGATCTCGCTGATGCTCAGCGCGGCCGAGGCGGCCGTCGTGCCGAGCACGTCGGGCTCGTTCTCCTGGTCGGTCGAGAGCACGGTGATGACGAGCTGGATGTCGTCCTTGTAGCCCTCGGGGAAGAGCGGGCGGATGGGGCGGTCGGTCAGGCGGGCGGCCAGGGTGGCCGCCTCCGACGCGCGCGCCTCGCGCTTGATGAAGCCGCCCGGGATCTTGCCCGCGGCGTACATGCGCTCCTCGAACTCGACCGTGAGCGGGAAGAAGTCGAGGCCCGGGCGGGGATCCGAGCGGTTGGCGGTGCCGAGCACCAGGGTGTCACCGTAGCGGACGGTGACGGCGCCGCCGGCGAGGCGCGCGAGCTTGCCGGTCTCGATGGTCAGCGTGCGACCACCGATCTGCGTCTCGAACGTGTGAGACAAGGGAATCGATCCTCCTTGACCGTGGAGGAGGCTGGCGACCTGCGGCAGGTCGGCCGACTCGGCCATCTGGCGTCGAACGCGAGAGGACCCCGGCATGACCGGGGTCCGGGAGCGGCGTCGCTAGCGGCGGAGTCCGAGTCGTCCGATGACGACGCGGTAGCGCGCGCTGTCCTTCTTCATCAGGTACGCGAGAAGGCGGCGGCGCTGGCCGACGAGCTTGAGGAGGCCGCGGCGCGAATGATTGTCCTTGGGAAAGCTTCGGAGATGCCCGGTCAGGTCCTTGATCCGCTCGGTCAGGAGCGCGATCTGGACTTCCGGCGAACCGGTGTCACCTTCAGTGGTGGCATACCCGGTGATGATCTCTTGCTTCAATTCCCGCGCGAGCGGCACTCGTTCCTCCGAACACGGCGATGTGCTGTTTCTTTCCGATCTATGACCGGCGGATGGTAGCAGGCTCGGCCGGTTGCGGCAAACGCGGGCCGCTCGACGATCGTGCGTCGCCCGAAACCGTCGGGTCATCGCATCCGTGCGACCACCGAAAGATACTGACGCGGCTTCGGTACCATCGGCGCGGAGGCGTGGTCGATGCACCGGATCTGGCGAACGTCGTGATGCCGGGGACGATCGTCGTCGGGCGGGAAGCGGAGCGATCGGCGATCGCGCGATGGCTCGAGGAGGCGCGGCCGTCCTGCCTGCTCATCGAAGGCGAAGCCGGCATCGGCAAGACCACTCTCTGGTTCCATGCCGTCGCCGTCGCCCGGACGCGCGCGGACCGCGTCCTCGCCTGGCGCGCCAGCATCGCCGAGCGCGACCTGGCGTTCGCCACCCTTACCGCCCTCCTCGACGACCCTGCCGCCGAGGCCGCGATCGAGCTGCTGAACAGCCCCCGGCGGGCGGCCATCTCGGCGGCCATGGGCCGAGGTGCGTCGCTCGGCACCCACTCGGACCCGTCGCTCGTGGGCCTCGCCGTCGCCGACGTCCTGCGGGACCTCGCTCGCGATCGCCCACTCGTCCTGGCGATCGACGACATCCAGTGGGCCGATCGGGCCAGCCAGGACGCGCTCGCCTTCGCGGTACGGCGGCTCAGGTCCGAGCCGGTCGCGGTCGTCCTCGCGCGACGCACCGGACCGGTCCAGGCCGACCAGGACGAGACGACACCCGGTGACTACGCGTCGCCGGAACGGCCGCCGGACCGACGAGACCTGTCCGCGACCCTCGCGCCGATCGCCTCACTGGATACCGCCGTCGAGCACCGGACGCGGATCGTCGTCGGCCCGTTGTCGGTGGGCGCCCTCGGCCGGCTCATCCACGAACGCCTCGACGTGGCCCATCCCAGGCCGCTGCTCGCCCGGCTCCACGAAGCGTGTTCGGGCAACCCGTTCCTCGGCCTCGAGATCAGCCGCTCGCTCAAGGGGCGGGGTCTCGATCCCGCGCCGGGCGAACCGTTCCCCGTGCCTCCCGAAGCGGGTCCGCTCGTGCGCGACCACCTCGCGACGCTGAGCCGCGACGCGCGCCGTGCCGTCGTCATCGTGGCGATGTCCGGGGAGCCCAGCCCGAGCCTGATCCGCAGCGTGCTCGGCGCGCCCGGCGACCGGGCACTCGACGAGGCCTTCGAGCGCGGCGTCCTCACCCTCGACGGGTCACGGATCCGGCCGACCCATCCGCTCTTCAGCTCGACGGCCTACGCAGATGCGCCACCGGGCGAACGTCGAGCCCTGCGCGGCGCGCTCGCCACCGCCGCCGACGACCCGGTCGAGCGCGCCATCCACCTCGCGGCGACCGTCGAGCGACCCGACGCTGGCGTCGCCGCCGCCCTCGCCGGCGCGGCGCGGATCGCCGGTGCCCGCGGCGCGCCCGGCGTGGCCGCGGACCTTCTCGAGCGAGCCGCGAGCCTGGCTGTGGAGCCGGACCGGAGCGGCTTCCTCGTCGAGGCGGCCGAGGCGGCCGTGGCCGCCGGCGACCCGGGACGCGGTGAGGCCGGCCTGCATGCCGTGCTCGCGACCGTGCCGGCCGGGCGGCGCCGTGGGGAGGCCCTGCTGGCCCTTGGTGAGATCACCTACGTGGAGCGGCCCAACGACGCGTTGCCGCAGCTCCTCGAGGCGCTCGAGCACACCGACGGCGATCCGATCTTCGAGGCCCTCGTCCACGCCCACATCACGAGCATGGCCGACATGGACCCGCCGACCGGCTACCGCAGCGCCATGGCCGCGGTCGACCTCCTCGAAGGGGCGGTCTTGGAAGCCGACACCGACCAGCTCGCCTGCGCCCTGCTCGACCGAGCGTTCCATTGGCTCCTCGCCGGCGACCGCGTGGCGGGGGACGACATCGATCGGGGCATCGCCCTCATGCGTGGCGGTGGCACCTCGTTCGGCGCTCGGCGCGCCCAGGAGCTGGCCGAGCGGTGCCTGTTCCATCTCGGCCGGCTGCCGGAGGCCATCGCCTTCGACGAGGCGGACCATCGCCGACTCACCGAGCTGGGTCAGGTCGGGCTCCTGCCGCCCCTCGACCAGTCGCTCTCCGTCCTTTGCCTGATGAGCGGCGATTGGGACGCCGCTCGCCGGTATGCCGCCGAATGCCTGGAGCTCGTCGAACAGGGCGAGGAGACGTGGCGACAGCGGGCGCTCACGGCGAGGGCCCGGATCCTGGCATATTCAGGCGACCTCGATGCCGCGCGGGCGATCGCCGTCGACGGGCTCCGCCGCGAGGAAGCCGCGGGCGATCGCTGGGAAAGCGCGATCTTCTGCGCACTGCTCGGATTCATCGAGCTCTCGGTCCCCGATCCAGGAGCCGCACTCGCCTACCTCCGCCAGGCCCAGGAACACGCCGAGGCCATGCACGTCGTCCTGCCGACGCAGTTCCGGTTCCTCGGGGACCTGGTCGAGGCGGCGGTGCTCGCCGGCGAACTCGATCTCGCCGAGCGGGTGCTGCGCGAGGACCTTGAGGAGCCGGGCGCCCGACTGCCGCTGCCGTGGGTGCGCGCGATGGCGGCCCGCGGCCGCGGCTTCCTCCTGGCCGCTCGGGGAGATCTCGCCGGTGCGGTGGCGTCATTCGGCGACGCGCTCAGCGTGTTCGACGCCGAACTGCCGATGCCCTTCGAACGAGCGCGGATATCGCTGGCTCGTGGCGCCGTCCAGCGGCGGGCCGGACACCGCCGGGCGGCGCGCACGGACGTCGGTGCGTCGCTGGCGACCTTCGATGGGCTCGGCGCACGCGCCTGGGCCGCCCGGGCGACCCGCGAGCTTGGCCGGATCGGCGGTCGGACCTCCGACGGCATCCGCCTGACCGCGTCCGAGCGCGCCGTGGCGGAGCTCGCCGCCGCCGGTCACGCGAATCGCGAGATCGCAGCGGAACTCGTGGTCTCCGTCCGGACCGTCGAGAGCCAGCTGTCGGCCGTCTACCGGAAGCTCGATATCCGTTCGCGATCGCAGCTGCGTGACGCCCTGGCGGCCGCCAGCGAACCGTCCATCGGCTGATCTCGAGCTCGGCACTTCGAATCCTCGGGCAAAGTCCCGTGGTTCCACGGATGCCGCCGGATGGCGCTCCTCCTACGGTCGGGCGATGCAGGTGGGTCGGCGGCGGTTCTTCCTCGTGGAGCGCTACATTCCGTCGATCAGCTCGATGTCGGTGGCATCGGCTGCTCGACGTCTCGTGGGGCCAGTCGATGTGCCCGCCCGCCACCTCGTCACGATCCTCGTCGCCGACGAGGAGACGTGCCTGTCGGTGTTCGAGGCTGCCGATCCGGCGGCGGTCGCGGTCGCCAACGCCGACGCCGGGTTCCCGTTGGACCGGATCGTCGAGCTCGACCTCGTGATCGCGTCCTGGCTGCCCGACGCGGACCTCGACACGGCGTAAGGACTCGGCAAGCTGGGGTGCCCAGCAAGTTCGGTGGATGGGAGGCTGGAGAGATGAAGCGGGTGGTCTGCATGGCGGCCGTCGTGACCGCACTCGTAGCGTGTTCCGCCGGCGGAGCGTCGACCGCGCCCGAAGCGACCGGGGCCGGCGGGTCGACCGATGGCGTCGCCTCCAGCGCGGCCGGCTCCAGCGCGGCCGGCTCCAGCGGGGCCGCCTCCAGTGCGGCCGGCGGAGGCGACGTGCTGGCAGCCGCGCAGGCCATCACCGAGGTCTGCCCGCTGATCCCGGCGGGTCTCGCCGCCGCGATCGTCCCGAACGCCTCAGCACCACAGGCCCAGACCTTCCCGCCGTTCCGCTGCACGATCAGCAACGGCACGCAGGTGCTCGAAGTCACGCTCGGGGCCTACGATACGGGCCGCCCGACCGGGGCGCCGACGGTGTCAGGGTTCGACGCCGGCGCGTACGCCGAGCACCTCAACAGCGGCGACCCCGGCGAGGTCTACCTGACGGTCCTGCTGACGCCCGACGAAGGCTCGCTCTACGTAGAGATCGTCGACCCGTCGAGTCCGGACCGCACCGACGACGCCGTCGCGGTGGCCAAGGCGGTGCTCGCCGCCATGCCGTGAGCGCGGAGGTCCTCCTCGGACCGGTACGCTACGTCGTGCCTGCCACCACACGGAGCGCGACGATGCCCAACCTGGATCGCATCTACACGAAGACCGGCGACGAGGGGATGACCGGGCTCGGCGGTGGCCAGCGGGTCGCCAAGGACGCCCGGCGGGTCGTCACGTACGGCACCGTCGACGAGCTCAACTCGCAAATCGGCGTGACGATCGCCGTTGGTCTGTGCGAGCGGCTGACGATCGAGCTGACGTTGATCCAGAACGAGCTGTTCGACCTGGGCTCGGACCTGTGCTGGCCATCTGACGATCCTCGACGCGCGCGGATCCCGACCGTCGAACCGCGACACGTCGAGAAGCTCGAACGCCTCATCGACGAGTTCAACGAGGTCGTGGGGCCGCTCACCAACTTCATCCTGCCGGGCGGCGCGCCGGGCGCCGCGCACCTGCACGTCGCGCGCACCATCTGCCGACGCGCCGAGCGCGAGGCCGTCAGGCTGGGCCGCGACGAGGCGATCGGCGAGCACGTGCTCGCGTACCTCAACCGGCTCTCGGACGCGCTCTTCGTCATGGCGCGCTACGAGAACCACGAGCGCGGCGTCGCCGAACCACTCTGGCGGCCGGGCGGCTAGACCGGGGTCGTCGCCAACTCGGGCCAGCAGAACTCCGCGTCGACGAGCGGATCGCCGGGCCCCAGCGCATCGGGCTCGAACGGCGTGCGGAACGTGAACGCCGCCGGGGTCGGGCCGTCTCGCCGCAAGAGGTCCAGGCGGGCAAGCGCCTCCTCGATCGTCGGCCGGTGACCGACGGGCACCCACCACAACACGAGATGGGCCGTCGCGAGCCGCTCGAACCATTCGCGCCGCCGCCGCAGGACCTGCATATGGGCCGTGTCATACGTGAAGGCGCGCAAGGCCTCGATCGAAGCCCAGACGCTCAAGTTGATGAGGAACAGGGCGTCATCGGTCGGGCGCATCGCCGTCGCGTTCCCCTGATCGGTCTGGAGTCGCCACACGAAGCCGGGGCTTGCGTCCGCGAGTCGGTTGACGGGCTCGAGCTCCGCCACGAACCCCGCGATCTCCGGGGCGTCCAGCGGGGCGAGCATGCGGCCGACGTTGAGCTGGGCGAGTTCCATCGATCGAGCCATGACCAGAGGATACCGACTCGCGCCTAGCGCTCGCGCAGCTCGAGGGTGACGCGTGGGGCGGTGATGAAATCGCCAAGGCGCACGGCGCCGTCTCGGATGTCGATCGTGGCTGTCGCGCCGCCGAGGACCGCCTGGTACGTGCCGTCGGGCGGGAGCGCTATCGGCAGCTCGAACCGGAGGTGACCCGCCCCATCGACAGCCCCGGTCAGGCTCACGGGCCGCCCCAGGAGGCGTCCGGCCGTGTCGAGATCACCCCCGGCGATCGCGGCGCGGACATCGGTGCTGCGGACGGGCCGGCCCTCGAGCGTGAACGGCGGCACGACGACGACATCGAAGCCGTCGCGCGCGCCCAGCTCGGCGAGCGCCTGCGGCGTGCCGCGTCGCTCGAAGCCGAACGCCGCGTCGGGCGTCATCAGGAACCCGCTCAGGGCGACGCGGGCCCGGATGCGCTCGACGAACGCGTCGTACGGGGTGTGCCGCAGGGCGTCGTCGAAGTGCTGGACGACAGTCACCGCGATCCCGGCCGCATCGAGCCGCTGGAGGCGCTCATCGGGGTCGATCAGGAGTGGCGGCGCGCTTCCGGTCAGGACCTCGTCGGGGTGGTGGTCGAAGGTGATGACGGTCGGAGTGGCGTCGCGGCGGGCGGCCTCGGCGACGAGGTGCTCGAGCAGGTAGCGATGGCCGAGATGGAGCCCGTCGAAGACGCCGACGACGACGAAGACGGGACTGACCTCGGCCGGCAGCGCATCGACGCCGTTGACGACCCGCATGTCGCTCGTCAGGCCCGTGCGGCCACGACCGGCGCCGGGCTCGCGAAGACCTTGTCCGGGGCGAGGCGGCCGCCGGACGAGCTCGCGATCGCGACGAGCGCGCCGTCCGGGCCGCGCAGCCGGTAGTGGTCGGACGGGCCGGGCAGGCCCGCCGCAGGCGAGACGAACTGGCCGCGGGCGACGCTGCGGGTCTCCTCGGCGGTCAATGCGACCTCGGGGAAGGCCTCGAGGCCGGTGTCGATCGGCTGGAGCAGCGGCACGAGGCCCGCCGGACCGCCCGCAGCCGCGTCGCGCACGGCGTCGAGCGGGATGGCGGCATCCAGCCGGAACGGCCCCGATGCCGTCCGCACGAGCGAGCCCAGGTAGGCGGCCGTCCCCAGCCGATCGCCGAGGTCGCGCGCGAGCGCCCGGATGTACGTGCCCGCGGAGCAGCTGACGTCGAGGATCGCGATCGGGCGATCGGGGTCGCTGCCGTCCCACTCGAGCATCGTCAGCTCGTGGATGGTGACCTCGCGCTCGGCGAGCACGACGGTCTCGCCCGCGCGAGCCAGCGCGTAGGCGCGGCGCCCGCCGACCTTGATGGCACTGAACGCCGGTGGGCGCTGCGAGATCGCGCCGGTGAACGCGGCCAGGGCCGCCTGGACCGTCTCGCGCGTCGGCGCCGGCCCACTCGATGGCACGAGCTCGCCCTCGAGGTCGTCGGTGGACGACGAGGCCCCGAAGCAGACGGTCGCGCGGTAGCCTTTCCGGTCGCCCGAGTGGTATTCCACGACCCGCGTCCCGTGGCCGAGGAAGACCGGCAGCACCCCCGACGCGAAGGGGTCGAGGGTCCCGCCGTGGCCGACCCGCCTGGTGGCGGCGAGACGGCGCACCAGGGCCACCACGTCGTGCGAGGTGGGTCCGCCAGGCTTGGCGATCACGAGGATGCCGTCGAGCCCCGGGCCGAGCGATCGGTGGGCCATCGTCAGCGCCGGACGTCGGCCACGAGCCGCTTCGCCTCGGCCAGGACGACCGGCTGCGCCTCGGCGATCGGCATCGCGAGCGTGGCTCCCGCCGCGCGGGCGTGCCCTCCCCCGCCGAACGTCCCGGTGAGCACGGTCGCGTCCACGCCGCCGGGCCGGGTCCGGACGCTCAGCCGCGTGCCGCGAGCGTCCTCCTTGAACAGGATGGCCACCTCGGCGTCCTCGGCCTGGGCGAGCAGGTCGATGATGCCCTCGGAGTGCGGCGGCTGGGTGCCGGTCTCGACGAGGTCCCCGTCCTCGAGGGTCGACCAGACGATCCGCCCGCCGTCCACGCTCTGCATGCGTCCCAGCACGAGCCCGAACAGGCGGAGCTGGGTGTCCGGCTTGGTCCGATAGAGGCGCCTCGAGATGTCCGAGAGCGGGGCGCCGGCCGCCACCAGGGCCGCCGAGACGGCCAGGGTGCGCGGGGTGGCGTTCGGGTGGGCGAAGGTCGCGGTATCCATCACGATGCCACCCATCAAGGCGGTCGCCATGGCCCCGCCGTCGATGTCGAGCGGGATGCCGAGACGGACCGCGAGCAGCGTCACCATCTCGCAGGTCGCGGCGGCGTCGGGGTCCACCCAGTCGGCGTCTCCCTCGACCTGGTTCGACGCGTGGTGGTCGATGACGATGCGCGGCACCCGCGCGAACAGGTCCGCATGGCGGACCCCGACCGACCCGACCCGCTCGAGCGAGCCGCAGTCCGAGATCACGACGAGGTCGTAGTCGGCGGCCGGGTCCGGGTCACGGCGGACGCGGTCCACGCCGGTCAGGAAGTCGTACAGCGGGGGCGGCGGGTCGGACGTGACCGGGTCGGCGGCGCCGCCGAGCGCCTCCACGAGATGGACGATCGCGAGGCTGGCCCCGAGCGTGTCGGCGTCCGGGTTCTCGTGGCCCACGGCCAGCACGCGCCGCGCGGCGCGCAGCCGCTCGACGACGATGTCCGGGACCGCGTCCAGATATGGCGAGAGATCGACGGTCACCGGCGCGCCTTCGAGGTCGACCGCTTCCGGCGGACCGGCGGGCGCACCGCCGAGGGCGGCTCCTCGCCGAGGTCGCCGTCGTGCGGCAGGCGGGCGACGGGGGTCGGCAGCGATTCGCCGGTCGCGAGGTCGACGGCGGGCTCCTCGCCGCGCTCGAGGTCGTTGAGCAGCTGCAGCACGCGGGTCCCCCGCTCCGCCGTGTCGTCCTCGTGGACGTGCAGGTCCGGGATGCGCTTGAGGCGCAGCCGGACGCCCAGCTCGCGGCGGACGAACGGCATGGCCCGACCGAGCGCGGCGATGGCCGCGGTCCGCTCCGCCGGTTGCCCGATCACGCTCACCCAGACCTTGGCATGCCGCAGGTCCGGCGTCGTCTCGACGCTAGTGATGGTGACGAACCCGACGCGCGGATCCGCGACATCGCGGCTCACGATCGACCCGATCTCTTCCCGCAGGAGCTGATCCAGTTTGTTCGTGCGTTGCGTCATCGACGGTCCTTACCTAGCCGTCGCCGATGCCGGGCGTCCACACGAAGGCGCCATCGAGCACCAGAGCGAGCGCACCCCAAGGTGCGTGAGCGAGGAGCGCAGATGGCAACGCACGCGTGGGCGTTCGGGGCGGCGACCCCGTTAGCCGGTCACAGCCCGGCTAACGGTCTGAGAGGTGAAACACTCGATGATGTCGCCTTCCTCGAGGTCGTGGTAATCGGCGAGGCCGATGCCGCACTCGTAGTTGGCGAGCACCTCGCGGACGTCGTCGCGGAAGCGGCGCAGGGACTCGATCTTGTCGGTCGCCACGATCTTGCCGCCGCGCCAGACGCGCGCGCCGCCGCGGACGATCCGCCCGTCGGTGACGTAGCAGCCGGCGATGACCGTGCTCTTGCCGACCCGGAAGATCTGGCGGACCTCCGCGCGGCCCTCGACCACCTCGACGACGACGGGCTCGAGCAGGCCCTTCAGGGCCGCCCCGATGTCGTCGGTCAGCTTGTAGATGATGTCGTAGAGCCGGACGTCGACGCCCTCCGCCTCGGCGGAACGGCGGGCCGTTTCGGTGATCTTGGTGTTGAAGCCGACCACGATCGCGTCCGACGCGGTCGCCAGCATGATGTCGTTGTCGGTGATGTCGCCGGCGCCCTCGAGCAGGACGTTGACCCGGATCTCGTCCTGGTCGAGCTGCTCGAGCGCGTGGGTGATGGCACCCAGCGAGCCGGACACGTCGGCCTTGAGGATGATCCGCAGCTCCTTGGCCTGGCCGGCCTGGATCTGGCGGTAGAGGTCCTCGAGGGTCGCGCGCCCGCTGCCGTCGCCGGCCCGCGCCGCCGATTTCGGCCTTGCGGCTCTCGACGAGCGTGCGGGCTTCCTTCTCGTCAGAGGCGACGCGCAGGATGTCGCCGGCCTGGGGTACGTCGGCGAGGCCGAGGACGACCACCGCCGAGGCGGGTCCGGCCTTGGTGACGCGCTTGCCCTTGTCGTTCTCGAGCGCCCGGACGCGGCCGAAGGTCTCGCCGACGACGATGATGTCGCCGACCTTGAGCGTGCCGGTCTGGATGAGGGCGGTCGCGACGGGGCCGCGGCCCTTGTCGAGTTCCGCCTCCACGATGGTGCCGACCGCGCTCCGCTTCGGGTTCGCCTTGAGCTCCTGGAGGTCGGCGACCAGCAGGACCATCTCGATCAGCTCGTCGAGGCCCTGGCGGCTCTTGGCCGAGACCGGCACGAGCGGCACGTCGCCGCCGTACTCCTCGACCACGATGCCGGCCTCGGTGAGCTCGGTCTTCACACGGTCCGGGTTCGAATCCGGCTTGTCGATCTTGTTGAGCGCGATGATGATCGGCACCTTGGCCGCCTTGGCGTGGCTGATGGCCTCGAGCGTCTGGGGCATGACCCCGTCGTCCGCGGCGACCACGACGATCGCGATGTCGGTGACCTTCGCGCCGCGGGCGCGCATGGCCGTGAACGCCTCGTGACCCGGCGTGTCGAGGAAGACCACGCGCTTGCCGTCGTGGGTGACCTCGCTCGCCCCGATGTGCTGGGTGATGCCACCACGCTCGCCGGCGGCGACCTCGGTCGAGCGGAGCGCGTCGAGCAGGCTGGTCTTGCCGTGGTCGACGTGGCCCATGACGGTCACGATCGGGGCTCGCGGCTGGAGCTCCGAGGGATCGTCCTCCTCGAAGAGGACCTCCTTGGTCGCGGCGTCCACCTTGGCCTCGCCGTCGGCGTCGGCCACGCCGGCGGTCGCCGCGACGGTCTCGGCCACTTCGTAGCCGAGCTCGCCGGCGACCAGCGACGCGGTGTCGCGGTCGATCAGCTGGTTGATGGTCGCGAAGATGCCGCTCTTGATCAGCTCGCGGATGACGTCCGCCGGGTTGACCGACAGGAGCTCGGCAAGCTCCTTGACGGTGATGGTGCCCGGCAGCTCGATCGCGCCGCGCTCGCGCGGATCGGCGACCTGGACGTTCCCGCCATTGAATGCGCCGTCTCGACGCGGTGGCTTGCGGGGCCCGCGCCGGCCGCGCGTGCCGCTCCTACTCCTGGCCACGGGCTCCTCCTTCGGTGGTGTCGGTGATGATGGCTGCCTCGAGCGTCGCCTTGACGTCGCTCGGGACGGCGGTGTGGAGTGCCCGGCTCAGGGCACCCTTGCTGATCGCCTGCGAACGGCAGGCTTCCTGGTGGCAGACATAGGCGCCGCGCCCGGCCAGTCGGCCGGTCGGGTCGGCCACGACCGAGCCGTCCGGCGTCCGAACGATACGCAACAGCTCCCGTTTCGGGTAGACCGTCCGACAGACGACGCAGGAGCGGTTCGGGACGCGCCGGGGAGCCGACGCGCGGGCGGCCGCGCCTACGACGTCACCTCGTCCGCTGCGGCCGCCTTCTTGGTGGTGCGCTTCGGCTTGGCGGGTGCCGCGGCCGGGGTCTCGGCGACCGCGATCTCGGCGACCGCTTCGGTCGTCTCGGCGGCCTTCTTGGTGGCGCGCTTCGGCTTGGCGGGTGCCGCTGGCGTCTCGGGCGCCACGGGCGCATCGACGGTCGTCTCCGCCGGGGCAGCGTCGGCGGCATCCGCCGCGACGGCGACCTTCCTGGTGGCCCGCTTCGGCTTGGCCGGCGCCTCGACGGCATCGGGGGCGGGCGCGACGGCCGGAACCTCGTCCACGACGACCGGGGCCGCGTCAGCGGCCGCGCGGGCTTCGGCGACGGACACGTCGCTGCGGATATCGATGCGCCAGCCGGTCAGCCGCGCCGCGAGCCGGGCGTTCTGGCCCTCCCGGCCGATGGCCAGCGACAGCATCCGCTCCGGGACCGTGACGCTCGCGATGCGGTGCTCCTCGTCGATGTCGACGGAGATCACCTGCGCCGGGCTCAGGGCGTTGGCGACGAAGACGCCGGCGTCGTCGTTCCAGGGGATCACGTCGATCTTCTCGCCCGACAGCTCGGCGACCACGGCCTGGACGCGCGCGCCGCGCTGGCCGACCGTCGCCCCGACCGGGTCGAGGCCGTCCTGCCGGGACGCGACGGCGACCTTCGAGCGGCTGCCCGCCTCGCGGGCGATCGCCTTGATCTCGACCGTGCCGCTGTGGATCTCCGGGACCTCGAGCTCGAACAGGCGCTTGAGGAAGCCCTTGTGGGTACGGCTCACGAGGATCTCGGGGCCGCGCGTCGCACGGCGGACCTCGAGGACGAACGCCTTGACGTTCTGCCCGATGCGGTAATGCTCGAGGGCGCTCTGCTCGGACGGTCGCAGCACCGCTTCGACGCCCTTGCCGACGTCGAGGATCAGGCCGCGCGGCTCGACACGGTTGACGGTACCGGTGATCAGCTCGCCCTCGCGGTTCGCGAACTGGTCGAAGACCTGGTCGCGCTCGACCTCGCGGATGCGCTGCAGGACGATCTGCTTGGCGGTCTGGGCGCCGATCCGGCCGAAGACGTCGCCGTCGAGCTGCTCGGTCTCGACGAGATCGCCGACGCTGGCGGTCTTGTCGAAGGCCTGCGCCTGGTCGACGGTCATCTCCGTGAACTCGTCCTCGATCTCCTCGACGACGCGGCGGGCGCGGTAGACCCGGATCTTGCCGGTCTCGGCATCGATCCGGACGTGGATGTCCTCGTCACCGGCGACGCGGCGATAGGCGGACTGGATGCCGTCCTCGACGGCGCCGATCAGCTGTTCGCGGGAGATCTGCTTTTCGGCGTTGAGTTGCAGGAGGGCACCGACGAAGTCTCGACTCACGATGGCCTCCGTTTCGCTGTAGTCGGTATTCGCGCGCCGCTCAAAACAAAACGTGGGGGTCACCCACGTCACGGAGCGGCCGTTCAGTTGGACGTGGAGTATACACCCGGATGGGTGGACGCTCAATCGGGAGACCGGTCCCGGGACCGCGTCAGGACGCGGCCTGCCAGACCTGCGGCCCGCCGGTGGCCGTCCAGTCCGCGATCAGGCGATGACTGGCCGTGAAGGCCGCCCAGCGGTCCTCCGCCCACGTGTCGTCCTTGACGTCCCCGAGCACCACGTACGGGCAGCTCTCGAGGTAGCTCGCAAGGGCATCCTGGCTGGCATCGTCCAGCAGCAGCTCGCCGGTCGTCGGGAACCGGATCGTGCCACCGGCGGTCGCGCGGAAGACCCGCTCCCCGAAGAGGTCGGCGACCGGTCGCTGGCCGGCAGCGGGACGTGGTGACCTCCCGGCGACGAGCAGCCAGGTGGGGTCATCCGCGGTGATGCAGGCATCGGCCGGGACGAGTCGCGCGATCTGCGCGCCGAGGTCCTCCGGGCCGGGACCGAGCATGGTCTGGCGGATGGCCCGGACCCCGCCGACCCCGACCAGCACGGCGACGACGAGCAGGGCGGCAGCGGTCGTCGCCGGCCGCGGTGCGCGCCGGCCGAGCGCCTCCAGCGCAAGGGTCGTCGCGCCCGCGATCACGAGCGCGGCGATCGGCACGAGGAACGCCGGGTAGTGGTCGTAGAAGCTCGGCGACAGGATGAACATCGCGGTCATGAGCGCCAGGAGCGCCGCCAGGACCGCGCCGAACATCCCGCCGCGCCAGGCGACGACGCCGGCCAGCGCGAGCACGAGGACCGCCGCGGCCACGCCGACCACCGCCTGCCCGCCGACCCCGACCGGCCCGAAGGCGAACATCGCGGTCAGCCGGTCCGCGGGGACGTCGATGCCGTCGGCGGACCGGGCAGCCTGCACCGCGAGGACCTGCTGGACGAAGGCAGCCGGGGCCGCCGCCACGAATGGCAGGATCAGCACGGCCCCGGCCACGACGCCACCGACGGCCGTCCATGCGAGTTCGCGCCACGAGCCGCGCAGCAGGAAGACCCCGCCGATGACGACGATGTAGGCCGCGGCCCACAGCTTGAAGGCGAGCCCGATCGCCAGCAGCGCGCCGACGACCACGCAGCGGAGCGCCGTCTGGCGACTGCGCTCGCCGGCGAGCCAGACGTCGAGCGCGGCAAGGCAGGCGAGGCTCAGGAAGGGCTCGAGGAGGATCGTCGCATCGGCGATCAGCGCCCCCAGGCTCACGGCATACAGGCTCGCGGCGAGGAGGCCGGTCGGCCAGCCGCGCCAGCGGCGCCCGAGGTCCGCGATCAGGAGGATGTTCAGGGCCGCGACGAGCACCACGAGCCAGCGGCTGAGGACCAGCGCCGTGCGCGGATCCCCGCCGTCGACGAGCGCCCCGAACGGCGCCATGGCGAGCATGATGCCGGGCGGGTGCAGGAAGGTGAAATCGGCGTACGGCAGGTGCCCGCCGGCGAGCAGGGCGGCACCCCAGAGGTGGACACCGTCGTCGTACTGGATGCCGGAGAAGAGCCCGCCGGAGCGGAGGAGCGGGATCGCCCGCAGGCCGACGCCGACCAGCACGATCAGCGCGAGGGCGAGCCACGGCCACGCGCGGTCGCGGCGTCGGGACGTCGCGGACACGAGCCGCGTCAGTGGGTCGTGACCGGGGTCGGGAACCGCTCGGCGACGTACGCCTCCAGGATCCCGATGAACTCGTCGACCAGCCCGTCGCCGCGCAGCGTCCGGTCGAGCCGGCCGTCGATGAAGACCGGCGCGACCGGTTCCTCGAAGGTGCCCGGCAGGGAGATCCCGATGTCCGCGTGCTTCGATTCGCCCGGGCCGTTGACCACACAGCCCATGACCGCCACGCGCAGGTCCTCGGCGCCGGGATGGGTCTCGCGCCAGACGGGCATCCGGTCCTTGAGGTAGCCCTGGATCTGCTGCGCCATCTCCTGGAAGAACGTGCTGGTAGTGCGGCCGCAGCCCGGGCAGGCGCTGACCTGGGGCAGGAATGAGCGCAGCCCCATGGACTGGAGCACCTGCTGGGCGATCTCGACCTCGCGCTCGCGCGGCGCGCCGGGCTCCGGCGTGAGCGAGACGCGGATCGTGTCGCCGATCCCCTCGTTGAGCAGGATCGACAGCCCCGCGGTCGAGGCGATGACGCCCTTGTCGCCCATCCCGGCCTCGGTCAGCCCGAGGTGGAGCGGGTAGTCGGAGCGCGCGGCCAGCCGGCGGTACGTATCGACCAGGTCGCGGACGCCGCTCACCTTCGCCGAGAGGATGATGCGGTCGTGGCGCATGCCGGTCGCCTCGGCGAGCTCGGCCGAGCGCATCGCGGACTCGAGCATGGCGTCGATCATCACGTCGCGGGCGTCGCGCGGCTCGGGGGCGGTCGCGTTGGCGTCCATGAGTTCGGTCAGGACGGCCTGGTCGAGCGAGCCCCAGTTCACCCCGATGCGGACCGGCTTGTCGTTGTCGATGGCGACCTTGACGATCGTCGCGAAGTGCTCGTCGTGGCGCTTCCCGCCGACGTTGCCGGGGTTGATCCGGTACTTCGCCAGCAGGCGGGCCGTCTCCGGATACGCCACCAGCAGCTGGTGGCCGTTGTAGTGGAAGTCGCCGACGATCGGCACGTCCACGCCGAGGCCGCGGACCTTGCGGACCATCTCGGGGACCGCTGCGGCCGCCTCCTCCGTGTTGACCGTCACGCGGACGAGCTGCGAGCCGGCGTGGGCCAGCCGGGCGACCTGGAGCGCGGTCCCGTCCGCGTCGGCGGTGTCGGTGTTGGTCATCGACTGGACGACGACCGGGTGCGCACTGCCGACCAGCACCCCGCCGACGTCGACGCTGACGGAACTCCGACGGATCGGCTTACCGACCACGGCCGCTCCGACGTCCGAGCGCGCTCGGTGGAGCGCATCGGTCGGAGGATTGGCGCCGAGGACGCAGCTGGTCGGGCGAGGTCATGTCCGGCCGCCGGTCACGATCCTGGCGATGTCGAACCCGGTGACCCAGATGATGAACCCGAACAGGAACACGAACCCGACGACGTAGGTCATCTGCTCGGCGCGGAGGCTGATCCGTGCGCCGAAGAAGCGCTTGAGCGTGATCATGAGCATCCGGCCGCCATCGAGCGGCGGGAACGGCAGCACGTTGACGACCGCGAGATTCGCGGACAGCACGGCGGCGACATAGAGCGTGAAGAGCGGGCCGAGCTGCCAGAAGACGTCACCGATCTGCGTGGCGATCCCGACGGGACCGGAGACGGGCGGCGCTCCGGTGGGGTTCGTCGCGACCGAGTGGACCAGCGCGCCGAGCCCACCGATGATCAGGCCGAGCGCGGCGACCGTCCGCTGGGCGCCGACCTGGATGGCCTCGACGGGCGTGTAGGAGATCACGTTCTCGGTCAGGACCACCTTCGAGTCGCTGACGCCGAGGGCGCCCGGGTGGGCGACGATCTCCGCCGGGGTGCGCAGGGTGACGTCGAGCGTGAAGTCCGCGGCGCCCGGCCGCTCGAACCCGACGGCCACCGTCTCGCCCGCGTGCGCCGCGAGCGATTCGCTCGGGCCGGCCGTGTCGAACGCGCCGAACGGCGCCCCGTTGACCGAGACGACCACGTCGCCGCTCTGGACGCCGGCTGCCTGCGCGGGCGAGTCCGGCTGGACCGTGCCGACCTGGAGACCGAAGGTGGGATCGCCGTGGAAAGCCAGCGCCGTGAAGATGACGAAGGCCAGCAGCACGTTCATCAGCACGCCCGCGACCAGGATCCAGAGCCGGACCGGCAACGACTTCGAGGAGAACGAGCGCGGGTCGGTGACGGCGTCGCCGTCCTCGCCGTCGAGCTTGACGAACCCGCCCAGCGGCAGGTAGTTGAGCGTGTAGAGGGTCTCCCCCTTCGAGCGCAGGACCCTGGCCCGCGGCGGGAAGCCGATCCCGAACTCCAGGACGCGCACGTTGGCGAGGCGCGCGGTCACGAAGTGGCCGAGCTCATGGATGACCACGAGCACCCCGAGGATGAGGACGAACAGGACGATCGTGATGACCGACTGGACGAACCCGGTCATGCGCCGGCTCCCACCGGGCCGCTCGCGAAGGCCGCCCGGACGGCGAGATCGAGCTCGACGAGGGCCTCGACATCAGGCTCGGCATCGCCGTCGTCGCCGAAGCGCGACACCGCGGCCTCGAGTAA
Organism: uncultured Chloroflexia bacterium; assembly: GCA_963813335.1. Lineage (GTDB taxonomy): Bacteria > Chloroflexota > Limnocylindria > Limnocylindrales > CSP1-4 > SPCO01. Next base: position 690,406 of record CAWEYL010000001.1, on the reverse strand, counting down.
CGCCGGGATGCCCGTGAACGACAGGGTGCCGTCGAGGAACCTCGAGACGGCGACCTCGTCCGCCGCGATGAGCGCGGCAGAGGCGCGCGGTCCGCGGCGTCCCGCCTCGCGGGCGATGCGGAGTGCCGGGAACCGGTCCTCGTCGGGGGCGCGGAACTCGAGCCGACCGATGGCCGGGAGGTCCGGGGCCGCCGCCGGCGACGGCAGGCGGCGCGGGTACGTCAGCGCGTACTGGATGGGGAGTCGCATGTCAGGGGTACCCAGCTGGGCCTTCAGGGAGCCGTCGCGGAACCGCACGGCGGAGTGGACGACGCTCTGCGGGTGGATGACGACCTCGATGGCGTCGTAGCCGACATCGTACAGCCAGTGTGCCTCGATGACCTCCAGGCCCTTGTTCGCGAGCGTCGCCGAGTCGATCGTGATCTTGGCGCCCATCGCCCACGTCGGGTGTCGGAGGGCCTGTTGCGGCGTGACCGCCGCGAGCGTCTCGACGCTCGCGTCGAGGAACGGCCCGCCCGAGGCGGTGAGGATCAGCGCAGCCACGTCGGCCATCGATTCGCCGACGAGGCTCTGCCAGATCGCGGAGTGCTCGGAATCGATCGGCCGCAGCCAGGCCAGCGGGCTCGCGAACGGGTCGAGCGGCGCCATCGCCGCGACGGCCGTCGCGTGGGCCCGGGCCAGCGGCATCACGAGGTGGCCGCCCGCCACGAGCGTCTCCTTGTTCGCCGTCGCGACCACCTTGCGGGCGTGCAGCGCGGCGAGGACCGGCCGCAGGCTCACGACCCCGCTCGTCCCCACGACGACCATGTCCACGTCGTCGCGGACCGCGAGCATCTCGAGGGCATCCTCGCCCGCCACGCGCTCGGTGCCGCCGGGCAGGTCCATGGCGGCCAGGGCCGCGTGGTCGGCCAGGGTCACCGCCCGCGGCTGCAGCCGTGCGGCCTGCTCGGCGAGCGTCGCGGCGTCCGTCCCGGCCGCCAGGGCGACCACCTCGAACGCCTCAGGGTGCCCGGCGAGGACGTCGACCGTCTGCCGGCCGATCGAGCCGGTCGAGCCGATGAGGGCGACGCGAAGGGGCGCCTGCGGGTCGGCCCCGCGATCAGGCGATGAAGGCGACGACATAGAGGGTGACGACGGGCGCCGCGAAGAGGAACGAGTCGACGCGGTCGAGCATCCCGCCGTGCCCCGGGATGAGCGTCCCGGAGTCCTTGGCCCCGGCGGCGCGCTTGAGCACGGATTCGGCGAGGTCGCCGGCCTGCGCGGACAGCGCGGTCAGCGGCCCGAGCACGAGAGCGTGGAGCGGGGTCACGCCGACCGCCCACAGGCCGAGGGCGACGACGACGGTCGTGGCGACGATGCCGCCGACGAGCCCGGCATAGGTCTTCGACGGCGAGATGTGGGTCAGGAACTTGGCCCGCCCGAACCGCTTGCCGACGAGGTAGGCGCCGGTGTCGTAGGCCCAGACCGACAGGATCAGCAGCAGGATCCACGCCCGCTCCGGGCCGAGACCGGCGATCGGCGAGCTGCCGGGCAGGGCCGGGACGGCATCGCCGAGCCGCAGCACGAACGAGAGCAGCGAGACGTAGAGCGCGCCGTAGACGGTCGCCATCCACGTCGAGAGCCCCTCACGGGGATCGGTGCGGCTGAAGGCGGCGACCGCTACGAGAACGATCCCGACCGCGACGAAGAGGAGCCCGCTCCCATCGAGGATGGTCGGGAACGCGGCTTCGAGGACGACGACGAGCGCCAGCGCCGTCCCGAGCAGGGCGAAGGTCGGGTAGCCCGCGCTGCGCAGGAGGCGGAAGACCTCCAGCGCGGCCAGGGCGGTGACGACCGCGACGCCGGCGGCGAGCAGCGGCCCGCCGATCGCGAGGACCACGAGCAGGACGGGGACGAGGATGGCGGCCGTGATCGCGCGCTGACGCATCGGCTGTCCCGCCCGCGTCCCTAGCGCCCGAACCGGCGGTGGCGCGTGGCGAACTCGACGAGCGCGGCGTCCAGGGCGGCCGGCCCGAAATCCGGCCAGAGCAGGTCCGTGAAGTAGAGCTCCGCGTACTGCGCCTGCCAGATCAGGAAGTTGCTGATGCGGTGCTCTCGCCCGGTCCGGATGAGCAAGTCGAGCGGCGGCAGGCCGGTGGTATAGAGCCGCGAATCGATGGCCTCCTCGTCGATCTCGTCGGCGGTCAGCCCGTCGGTCACGCAGCGTCGGGCGGCATCCACGATCTCGTGACGGCCGGAGTAGTTGAACGCGACGTTGAGCATCAGCTGGTCGCCGTCCGCGGTCTCGGCGAGCGCCAATTCGATCGACTCCCGGGTGGCTGTCGGGAGCTCGTCCATCCGGCCGAGCAGGCGGATCTGGACGCCCTGCTCGCGCAGCTCCGGGGTCTCGTCGCGGATGGCCATCTCGAGCAGACCCAGGAGCACGCCGACCTCCTCGGGCGAGCGCGACCAGTTCTCGCTGCTGAACGCGAAGAGCGAGAGGGCGCGGATCCGCCGCCGGACCGCGTGGCGGACGATCGGCCGGATGGCCTCGACACCGGCGGCGTGGCCCTCGGCCTCGTCCTTGCCGGCCTCACGGGCCCAGCGCCGGTTGCCGTCCATGATGATCGCGACGTGGCGCGGCAGGTCGGCCTCGGCGATATCGAACCCGTCGGCGCCGGCATCCGCCTCGGACGCGCCGCGCGCGGCCACGGTGGGCCGGTCGGCGACGTGCGGGTCGAGGTGTGCGCGAGCCACTAGACCTCCAGGATCTCCTGTTCCTTCGCGAGACCCAGGCGATCGACCTCGGCGATGTGCCGGTCGGTCGTCTTCTGGAGCGACTCCAGCTGGCGGTGGACCTCGTCGGCCCCGGCCGTGCCGTCGCGCTCCTCTTTCTTGAGCAGGTCCGCGGCGTCCCGCCGGGTGTTGCGGACCTCGACCCGGGCCTCTTCCATCCGTTTGTGGACGACCCGCACGAGGTCCTTGCGACGGTCCTCGGTCAGCGGCGGGATATTGAGGCGGACCACGGTCCCATCGACGTTCGGCATCAGGCCGAGGTCGCTCTTGGTGATGGCCTTCTCGATCGCCCCGAGGACGCCGCGGTCCCAGGGCTGGATCACGATCTGGTGCTGCTCGGGGACGCTGATCCCGGCGAGCTGGTTGAGCGGCGTCGACGTGCCGTAGTACTCGACGTGGATCCGCTCGACGAGCGCGGTCGAGGCGCGGCCGGTCCGGATCCCCTGGAAGTCGCGCTCCATGGCCTCGATGGCACGGGCCATCTTCTGGTCGGCGTCGGCGATGATCTGGGCGGTCATGCGCTGGCACCTCCGGCGGTCCCCGAGGCGGCCGTCGCGCCCGAGATGAGCGTCCCGACGGACTCCCCGGCAGCCACTCGCGTGATGTTGTCGGGCTGGTTGAGGTCGAACACGACGATGGGCAGGTCGTTCTCCATGCACAGGCTCACCGCGGTCGCGTCGAGCACCTTGAGCTGGTCGCGCAGCAGGTCCGCGTAGCCGAGCGTCGCGTAGCGCTGCGCATCGGGGTTGGTGACCGGGTCCTTGTCGTAGACGCCGTCGACCTTGGTCGCCTTGAGGAGCACCTCGGCGTTGATCTCGACCGCACGCAGGGCGGCGGCGGTATCGGTCGTGAAGTACGGATTGCCGGTCCCCGCGACGAACACCGTCACGCGGCCCTTCTCGAGGTGGCGGATGGCCCGGCGGCGGATGTAGGGCTCGGCGATCTCGTTCATCGCGATGGCCGTCATGACCCGCGTCGGGACGCCGGCGCGCTCGAGGGCATCCTGCAGGGCCAGGCCGTTCATGACCGTCGCCAGCATGCCGATGTAGTCGCCGGTGGCCCGGTCCATCCCCCGCGCGGAGGCTGCCAGCCCGCGGAAGATGTTGCCGCCGCCGACGACGATGCCGATCTGGACGCCGAGGCCGTGGATGACCGCCACCTGGCGGGCGATGAACGCGCAGACGGCGGGGTCGACGCCATACGCGCGGTCGCCGAGCAGCGCCTCGCCGGAGAGCTTGAGCAGGATGCGGCGGTAGCGCAGCGGCGAGCCGGACGCTCCGGGCCTGGCGGTCGTCGCGTCGTCGGTCACAGTTCCTCCCCGACCTCGAACCGCACGAAGCGCCGCACGCGGATGTTCTCCCCGATGGTCGCGATGGCGCCCGTGATCAGCTGGCCGACCGTCTGGTCCGTGTCGCGGAAGGGCTGCTCGGTCAGCACGACCTGCTGATACCACTTCCGGAGCTGGCCGTCGACGATCTGCTCGCGGATATTCTCGGGCTTCTTCTGGACCGACTCATCGGCGAGCAGCTCGGCCTTCTTCGCGGCGAGCACGTCGGCCGGGATGGCCTCGATCGTCGGGTAGTCGGGGCGCAGGGCCACGACCTGGATGGCCAGGTCCTTGACGAGCTGCTGGAACTGCTCGTTGCGGGCGACGAAGTCGGTCTCGCAGTTGACCTCGACGAGCGCGCCGAACCGGCCGCCCGTGTGGATGTAGCTGCCGATCAGGCCCTCGCGGGCGTCGCGGCCGGCCTTCTTGGCCGCCTGGGCGACGCCGCGCTCGCGCAGCAGGGCGGTCGCCTTCTCGAGGTCCCCGCCGGATTCGGCGAGGGCCTTCTTGCAGTCCATGAACCCGGCCCCGGTCCGCTCGCGCAGTTCCTTGACCAGCTCGGCCGAGATGTCCGCCATCGGTGTCTATCGCTCCTGTGGTGTCGGCATGCGTCGCCGCACGCCGCGTGGTTGATCGTCGATCGATCGGGACCGGGTGGGTGACCCGGCCCGCTCGGGCATCAGGCGGGGACGCCGCCCGCGTTCTCGTCGTCGGCCTTCTCGGCCGCCTCGCGGGCGAGCTCGGCCGCGATGTCCTCCGGGGAGGCCTCCGCAGGGGCTTCGACCGCGACCTCGGGCACGCGGGCCGCCCGGTCGCCCGGCAGCAGGTCCTCGTCCTCGTCGATGTCCGGCTCGAAGGTGAGCGCCGCACCGCCGGCGAGGGCCGCCACGAGTTCGTCGGACGCGCCGGACTCCTCGTCCTCGGCCTCGGGCATCGCCACGGCCTCGACGGCCTCGGGCTCGCTCGCGGCGCGCGCCGTGCGCTCACGGGCACCCTCGATCGCGGCGTCCGCGACGAGCGCGCACAGGAGGCGGATCGCGCGGATCGCGTCGTCATTGGCCGGGATGATGTAGTCGAGCTCGTCGGGGTCGACGTTGGTGTCGCCCGTGCCGATGACCGGGATCTCGAGCTTGTTGGCCTCGGTCACGGCGATCCGCTCACGATGCGGGTCGACGATGAAGATCGCACCCGGCGCTCGCTTCATCTTGCGCATGCCGCCGAGCGTGCCCTGGAGCTTGGTCATCTCCTCGGTCAGCTTCGCGGCTTCCTTCTTGGTCATCCGCTCGAAGTCACCGGCCGCCTGGCGGGCCTCGAGCTGCTCGAGGAGGCCCATGCGCTTCTTGATCGTCACGAAGTTGGTCAGCATGCCGCCGAGCCAGCGCTTGTTGACGTAGGGCATCCCGGCGCGCGTCGCCTCCTGGGCGATCGGCTCCTGGGCCTGCTTCTTGGTCCCGACGAAGAGGACCAGCTCGCCGCGGGCGACGGTCTCGCGGACGGCCTCCAGGGCGACGTCCAGCCGCTGCACGGTCTGGGCCAGGTCGATGATGTGGATCCCGTTGCGCTCCGCGAAGATGAACGGGCGCATCTTGGGGTTCCAGCGGCGGGTCTGATGACCGAAGTGGACTCCGGCCTCGAGCAGCTGCCGCATCGAAACGGACGGCACGGTGAGCGACCTCCTGTTCGGTTCGTTCCTCCGCGGATCTCGTCGCCGGGAACCGGTCCTCGCCGCATCGGGCTCGGATGCCGGCACCATCCCGGTCGGAATGGTCCGCGTGTGGGCTCCGCACCGTCGTGGTGCAGGCATGCTTCGACCGTCGAAGCCGGCGGAGTGTAGCACGAGGTCGCGATCCGTCGTAACGAACGGGCCCGCGACGCGTCGGGGGTAGCATCGACCGCCCCGTCCCTGGAGATCTCGCATGTCGATCGGCCGCGTCGGTGGAGCACTCGTTGCCGTCGGCGGCCTGCTCGGGATCCTGGCCGTCGCCATCGCCGCCTTCGGTGGCCAGGTCCGCTGGGCGGAGGCCTGCTGGCAGTGGTCCGGCTGCGACCGACAGTCCGGCGGCGCAACGGGTGTGGAGCACCTGATCGGGCCGGCCACGCTCGCCGTCCTCGGGATCGGCACGATCCTGCTGGCCATCGCCGGCGCGCCTCCGGCCGAGCGCCGCGGGGTCCGGGTGGGTCTGGCGACCCTCGGGCTTGGCCTCGCCTCGTATGTCTTCGCCACGAACCTGCCCATCCCCGAGGGCACGAACACCGCCCAGAGCCTGCCGATCATCTTCGGGCTCCTGATCGGCGCGATCGGGACGCTCGTTGGCCTGCTACTGACCGCGCTGTCCCTCGTGCGACGACCGGGAGGTCCGCGGTCGATCGGTTCGCTGGTGCTGGCCGGGATGCTCGGCTTCCCGGTCGGCGCGCTCATCGCCGGGGTGTCGCCCGATGACCACCTCACGAGCACCGTCGGGGCGCTCATCGCGCTCGCGGGCGGGCTCTTGCTCTTCGGCGGATTCGTCGCGCTCGGTCTGACCGCGTGGCGGGAGGATGCTGAGGGGTCGCCCGCGATGGCCTGATACGCGTCGGATAAGGGGCGCTCGTCAGGATGCGACCGATGGACGGTCCTCCGGGCGACCCTCGTCGGACGCCGGCGCAGCGCGCCGGCGACGCGGCCGAAGGACTCGTCGCAGCGCGGCTGACCTCGGCTGGCTGGACCATCCTGGCCCGCAACGTCCACGTCGGACGACACGAGATCGACCTGGTCGCGATCGACCCGGGACCGCCGTCAGCCCTCGTGATCGTCGAGGTCCGCTGGCGCGTCAGCCGGGACTTCGGCCTGCCCGAGGAGACCGTCGACCATCGCAAGCGGCGGCGCGTCCGGGCGGCCGCGTACGGGCTGCTCGAGCGGGGCGAGCTCGCCGACGGGGCATCGCTCCCCCGTCTCCCGCTGCGCTTCGACCTGGTGGTCGTGGAACCCGGGAGCGGCACGGCCGGCCCGCGGATCCGCCATCACCGCGCGGCGTTCTGACCCGGCTCAGGCTCCCGCGGGCGAACGCTCGAGGACGGCGAGGTCGAGGGCGTCGAGCGCCGCGTCGTCGGCCATGACCGGGACCAGCTCGCGCTCCAGCAGGTCGTGGGTCTCGGGCGACGCGGCCGGGTCCGCGAGCAGGTCGAGCTCGAGCTGATCGCCGGCGAGCGTCCGCTGGAGGGCGAGGAACGAGCGCCGGTGGAACGGCGTGAGGCCCATCGCCCGGATCGCGTCGCGGTGGTCGCGCGTCGCGTAGCCCTGGTTGTGCTCCCAGCCATAGCCCGGATAGCGCAACGCGAGCCGCTCCATCATCCGGTCGCGGACGACCTTGGCGACGACCGACGCGCAGGCGATCGAGTAGACCTTCGCGTCGCCGTCGACGATGTTGGTGTAAGGACCGACCTGCGCCTCGAAGCCGGCGATCCGGTTGCCGTCCACGAGGACGTGCTCGTGCCCGCCGACCCGGGCGATCGCCCGGCGCATCGCGAGGTGCGTGGCGTGGTAGATGTTGAGCTGGTCGATCTCGCGGACCGACGCGGCTCCGACGCCGACCGCGACGGCACGATCCCGGATCAGCGGCGCGAGTCGTTCGCGCTGGGCCGCCGAGAGGGTCTTGGAGTCGCGCACGCCCGGGATGCGGTGGCAGCCGGGGCGCATGATCACGGCCGCCGCGACCACCGCGCCGCAGGTCGGGGCGACGCCGACCTCGTCGACGCCGACCACCCGGACGAGCCCCTCGTTCCAGAAGCGGCGCTCGTAGCGGAGGGTGGGGACGATCACGGCCATCGGGGTCTAGCGTAGCGCCCCGGACACGAAGCGACCCCGCCGGTCGGCGGGGTCGTGGGTGTCTGGCGGTCGAACAGGCCCGGACTAGCCCTGGCGGCGCTCGCGGAGGGTGGCCGCCTTGCCGACGCGGTCGCGCAGGAAGTAGAGCTGTGCCCGGCGCGCGACGCCGTGGCGGACCACCTCGATCTTCTCGATGCGCGGGCTGTGGATCTTGAACGTCCGCTCGACACCGACGCCGGATGCGATGCGCCGGACGGTGATGGAGCGGGTGATCCCGCCGCCGCGCAGGCGCATGACGGTGCCTTCGAAGACCTGGATGCGCTCGCGGTTGCCCTCGACGACCTTGGCCGACACCTTGACGGTGTCACCCGAGGCAAGCTCGGGCAGGTCGGACCGGAGCTGGTCCTTCACGATCTCGTCGAGCACGTTCACGCGGCGCTTCCTTGGTCTGGTGGGCAGCCGTGGCTGCGGGGATGGGCGTCGGGATGGTCGCCTGGAGCGACCGGACGCGGAGTATAGCACGCTCCCCGGGCGGGTCCGGGAGCGTCGTCAGGCGTTCAGCGCACGGTCAGCTCTGGGAGGCCGAGACGAGCGAGTAGAAGCTCACCGCCGCGACCGAGAGCTGGATGCACAGCGCGAGCGCGTAGACGGCCACCGAGGCGAACACGAGCGCGTTCGCCCAGAAGAGCAGCACCGCGATCGGGCCGAGGCTGAAGAGCACGACCGTCGTTCGCGTCCAGGGGCCACCCGCTCGCAGGAACTGGCGTGCGCGCCAGATCACGATCCCCGTCGCATACACGGCCACGCCAGCGCTGGCCACGACGAGCGCGGCATGCGCGTCGCCCAGCCAGGCGAACGCGATCGACGGCGCGAGTGCCTCGAACATGACGTTGAAGCTCGTCGAGACGACGGCCCGCTGCCGGATCCGCATGGCCGGGTGCCACGATCCGCCCGTCGGCACCAGCACGGCGGTCACGGCGGTGAACCCGGCGACCACGACGGCAAGCGCGGCGATCTCGAGCAGGAGCGGCTCACCCGGCATGCCGCGGAGTCTAGGCGCTCAGTCGGCGCCTCCGTCGTCAGTCGGCGTCGGCGTCGGCGGCCGGCGGCTCGAGCAGGTCGGGCCGCCGTTCCCGGGTGCGGGCGAGTGCCTGCTCGTCGCGCCAGCGACGGACGGCCGCGTGGTCGCCGGATGACAGGATCGCCGGCACGTCCATGCCGCGGAAGGTGGCCGGGCGCGTGTACTGCGGGTACTCGAGGATGCCCGCGCTGAACGACTCCTCGGCCGTGGAGGCGTCGTCGATGGCCCCGGGGAGCAGGCGCAGCACCGCGTCGATCACGACGAGCGCCGGCAGCTCCCCGCCCGAGAGGACGTAGTCGCCGATCGAGAGCTCGAGGTCCACGAGCGAGCGGATGCGCTCGTCGACGCCCTCGTAGCGCGGGCACACGAAGATGCAGTGGCTGCGCGTCGCGAGGTCCGCGGCACGGGCGTGGCGGAAGACCTCCCCGGCGGGGTCCATGAGGATCGTGGTCGAGTCGGGCCGGCGCAGGTCGTCGAGCGCGGCCGCGACCGGCTCCGGCCGGAGCACCATGCCGGCGCCGCCACCGTACGGGGCGTCATCCACGGAGCGGTGCTTGCCGAGGCCCCACTCGCGCAGGTCGCGGATCCGGATCGTGGCCAGGCCCCGCTCCTGGATCCGGCCCGGGATGCTGTCGCCGAGCGGCCCTGCGAACATCGCCGGGAACAGCGTCAGGACATCGATCTCGAGGGTCATGGCCGAGACGGTGCGGGCCGCTCGGCCGCGGCCGGCTCCGTCGCGGCCGACTCCGTCGTGGCCGTCGCGGCGTCGCCGGGCGGGGTCGCCGGCGGGGCCGTCGTGGCCGGCTTCCGGCTGCGCCGCCGCGGCGCCTTCGGGCGGTCCGGGTCGGGCGTCTTCGACTTGGCCGGGCGCAGGTCGAGCGACTCGGCGTCGACCACGATCTCGCCGCGGCGAGGCGCGAAGACCCGGATGAACGCCCGCACCGCGGGCAGGTCGAACGGCGCGACCGTGCCGCCATCGACGACCAGGACGTCGTTCTCGCCGACGCGGTAGATGTCGCGGACCGTGCCGAGCTCGGCGCCGTCGACGCCGCGCACGGCCACGCCGACGACCTCGTGCCAGTAGTACTCGCCCCGCCCGAGCTCCAGCTCGGGCACGACCACGGCCTCGAGGTAGGCGCCACGCAAGGTGTCGGCGGCATCGCGTGAGCCGACCTCGCGGAAGCGCACGCGCCAGCCGGGGCCATCGGCGATCGCCTCGGCGGAGGCGATCGTCAGCGGCTCGTCGCGCCCCTCACGATGGAGCACGGTCCCCGGCACGAAGCGGGTCTCCGGATGGTCGGTCAGGACCTCCACCCGGACGGCGCCGTGCAGCCCGTGGACCCCTCGGACGAGGGCGACCACGAGCCGTTCGTCGACGCTCAGAGGATCTCGAGCTGGACCGGCTCGCCGTCACGGGCGGCCGTGACCTTGAGCAGGGTGCGCAGCGCCTTCGCGACGCTGCCGTTGCGCCCGATGACCTTGCCCATGTCGTCCTCGGCGACATGCAGCTCGATGACCGTGGCGCCTTCCTCGCGCACGAGCTCGACGGTCACGGCGTCGGGATCGTCGACGAGCGCCTTGGCGACGTATTCGACCAGGTCCTTGGCGGCCATCTCGGTCCCCTACTTGGCGGCGGGCAGGATGCCCGCCTGACGGAAGAGTCGGCTGACCGTCTCGGACGGCTGGGCTCCCTTGGCGAGCCAGGCCTTGGCCTTGTCCTCGTCCACCTGGAACTCGACCGGCTCGGAGCGCGGGTTGTAGTGACCGAGCGTCTCGATGGCGCGGCCGTCGCGGGCACTGCGACCGTCGGCGACGACGACGCGATAGGTCGGCTGCTTCTTCGCGCCCACGCGCGTCAGCCGGATGCGGACTGCCATGATCGGTGCATCTCCTCCAGTTGCATTCCGAAGCCGGGGTGCTGGGGGCACCCCGGTCTTCGCTACTTGACGACGATGATGGCCTTCGAGTGGTCGATGTCGCCCGCGACCGAGCCTGATGCGACGAAGGCGTCGAACGGGACGAGGTACGGCTTGACATCGGTCTCGTAGGTCTTGAGGGCGGCCGGCTGGACCGACGAGATCAGGGCCTCGGTCCGCTCACGGATCTCCGTGAGGTCGACGAAGGTGATCCCGGTGCCGTCGCCGACGCGTCCCGCCAGGGACTTGTAGCGGCTGTCATTCGCGAGCGACGTGGAATCGGTGGTGTCGAGCACGTGCTTGACGAAGTCCGGGCCGCTGCCGATGACGACGAGGTCGTCCTTGACCGCCCAGGCCAGCTCGACGTCGCCGCTCGGCAGCTTGACGCCGGGGGCGGCCGTCATCGAGGACCCGGTGAGCTTGTCGATGGGGCCGGCATCGATGATCGTGATCTTGACCCCGTTGTGGTCCTCTTCCCGGACGGTGAGGCCCTGCTGGCCGCCACCGAGCGACACGAGGCCCTTGAGGCTGGTCAGCAGCTTGGCCGGATCATCCTTGCCGGTCGGCTTGACCACGATGCCCGCCTCGGGCAGCGGATCCGTGCCGTTGACGACGATGGCGGTGTCGCCGATCCAGCCGAGGATGGCGTCGAGGCCGCCGGCCAGGTCGGCCGACTTCTCGAGCTGGGTGATGGCGTCCTTGAAGCACGGCTGCGCCTTGTAGAGGTCGATGCCCTGCTGGAGGGTCGCGCCGTAGTCGTTGACGACGGCGAGCGCGATCGCGCTGGCCGGGATGTGCTTGACGAGGTCCGAGGTGCGATCCGCGGTCGGGCCGATGGCCTTGGCCGGCGGCGGCGACACGGTCTCGAAGACCAGGGCGTCCGAGTCGGCCTTCACCGTGAAGCTCGCCCAGTCGGGTAGCAGGTCGGCGACCATCGCGTTCAGGTCGGATGGCTGGCAGCCCGGGATGGTCGGCGCGGCGCTCGGGAGCGCACTCGTCATCGCGGACTGCATGGAGGCAGACCAGTCGTAGAGCGGGCCGAGCGCCATGTACACGAGGCCCAGGTGGGCGCTGTCGCTGGCCGCGAAGGCCGCCTTGGGTCCGGGCTCGTTGGCGAAGGCGCCGGCCCCGTTGGTGTCGATCGCGGACTTGACCGACGCAAGGTCGCCGATCACGGCGACCTTGCCGTTGATGATGGCCATGCCGGCCGGCGGCGTCCCCTGCGTCGTCGGCGCGGTGATGGTCGTGCCCGAGTAGTCAGAGGTGGTGACCGCGGTCTTGCCGTCGGCGAAGAGCTGGTCGAACCAGGCCTGCGCCAGGGCGGCGTCCTTCACCGAGAGCAGCAGCAGGGCGTGGGTCTCGGAGCCGGCGCTGCCGCCGGCGACGGTCTTGGGATCGGGCAGCTCACCGACGCTGAAGGCGATCTGGCCGCTGAACCACGGCTCGACGTCCTTCGCGTAGGTCTGCTTGCCGTCCGAGGCCTTGCCGACGATCTGGTCGAGCGTCTCGTTGACCTTCGTCTGGATCGACGACTGGTCGGCGAAGCCTGGGAAGTGCGAGAGGAACTCCGCGACCTTGCGGTCCTGCCCGCCCGGGAGGTCCATCCGGAACTCGCCGTACATGACGCTGCCGGACGGGACGTAGCCGAGGACGGTCGCGTTCGGTGCGGCACCGGTGAGCGCGTAGACGGCCGCGGCACTGATGGCGACGACCACCGCGATCGCCGCGAGGGCGACGCCCCAGCGGCGACGGCTGGGGCCTGCGGGTGCGTCGACGGCGGTCAGCGGCGCGGCGCTGGTCGCCGGCTCGGCGGGCACGAACTCGTGCTGCGGCGCCGCGTCGGGCGTCGGGACCGCGGGTGTCGGGACGACGGTCGTCGGGTCCCCCGGGTCGTTGGGCTGGTCGGTCATCGGTCTGTCCCCTCTGCTTCGAGCCTGGTCATCGGCGGCCGGACAGGGCGCTCATGGCGGCCCGCCGACCGCCAGCCCCGGAAAGTTGCTTCATGACCTTCTGCATCTCGGCGAATTGCTTCACGAGACGATTGACGTCGGGAAGGGTGGTCCCGGAGCCCGCCGCGATGCGGCGTCGCCGGGAGGCGTTGAGGACGGTCGGATCGCGCCGCTCGACGGGCGTCATCGCCCGGATGATCGCTTCGGTCCGCTTGAGGTCGCCCCGGTCCACGGCGGCCTGCGCCTCGCCGGCCATGCTGCCCATCCCGGGGATCATCGACATGATCTGCCCGAGCGGGCCCATCTTCTGGACCTGCTGGAGCTGCTCGAGCATGTCCTCGAGCGTGAAGCTGTTCTTGCGCAGCTTCTCCTCGAGCTTGGCCGCCTGGTTGGTGTCGAAGGTCTCCTGGGCTCGCTCGACGAGCGTCAGGATGTCGCCCATCCCGAGGATCCGCCCGGCGAGGCGGTCCGGGTAGAAGACCTCCAGGCCGTCGGTCTTCTCGCTGGTCCCGAGGAACTTGACCGGGACGCCGGTGACCGCCGAGATCGAGAGCGCGGCGCCGCCGCGGGCGTCGCCGTCGATCTTGGTCAGGATCAGGCCGGTCACCGGGACGGCGGCGACGAACGCCTGCGCGACCGCGACGGCCTCCTGGCCGGTCATGGCATCGACCACCAGCAGCGTCTCGACCGGCCTGACGGCGGCGTTGACGGCGGCGATCTCGGCCATCAGGGCCTCGTCGATCGTGAGCCGGCCGGCGGTGTCGAGGATGACCACGTCGCGGACCTGGCGCTTCGCGGCCTCGACGCCGAGGCGGGCGATGTCCGGGACGCTCGTGCCGGGCGGGGCGCGGAAGACCGGGATGTCGAGGCTCTTGCCGAGCGTCTCGAGCTGGTCCGCGGCCGCCGGGCGGTACGGGTCCGCGGCGACCAGCATCGGGCGTCGGCCCAGCTTGACGATGTGGCGGGCGAGCTTCGCGGTGGATGTCGTCTTGCCGGAGCCCTGCAGGCCGACCATCGCGACCACCGCCGGGTTGCCCGAGAGGTGGAAGGTCCGGTCGCCCGCCGAGAGCAGCTCGACGAGCTCGTCGTTGACGATCTTCACGACCTGCTGGCCGGCGGTGAGGCTTTCGAGGACGTCGGCGCCGACCGCCTTCTCGCGGACCCGGGCCACGAAGTCCTTGACGACCTTGAAATTGACGTCGGCCTCGAGCAGCGCCAAACGCACCTCGCGCATGGCGGCATCGACGTCGGCCTCGCTGATCCGACCGCGGCCGGTCAGGGTGCCGAGGGTCTTGCGAAGCCGTTCGCTGAGGGTGTCGAACATGGTCCGGGTGGGGACTCCAGCAGGTGGTTCGACCGGCCGGTCGACGATCGCTCGCGGACGGACCGGGTGGTGCGCGGGTTCTGACGCACCGAGGCGTGCCGAAGTGTAGCGCAGCCTCCGCGCGCCCGCCGTTGGGACGATGGTCCGGGTCGCGCACCGACTATGCTCCGCCGTCGTGCGCAACCCCTTCGAATCCGTGCTCTGGCGCAACAGCGCGTTCCGCCGTGTCTGGGCCGCGTCGACCGTCTCGGTCTTCGGCTCGCTGGTCACCAGGATCGCGCTGCCGCTCGTCGCCATCCTCGTCCTCGGCGCCGGGCCGGTCGAGATGTCGATCCTGCGCAGCCTCGACCTGATCGCGGCCCTCGTGTTCGGGCTGGTCGCGGGCGCCTGGGTGGACCGGCTGCGCCGCCGCCCGGTCCTGATCTGGGCCGATCTCGGGCGGGCCGTGCTCTTGGGCTCGATCCCGGTCGCGTTCGCGCTCGGGGTGCTGACGTTCCCGCACCTGCTGGTCGTGACCGGCATCGCGGCCGTGCTGACCGTCTTCTTCGACTCGGCCGACAACGCGTACCTGCCGACCGTCGTCGAGCGCGAGCAGCTGACCGATGCGAATGCGGCATTGTCGGCGAGCGGCTCCGCCTCGGAGGTCCTCGCCTTCGGACTCGGCGGCGTCCTGGTCCAGGTGCTGACCGCGCCAGTCACGATCGCCATCGACGCGGTGACCTTCCTCGTCTCCGCCGTGCTGCTCGGGACGATCCACAAGGAGGAGCCACCCTCGCCACCGCGCGCCGACCGGTCCCCGGTGATCGACGAGATCCGGGATGGCATCCGGCTCGTCCGGCACGACCCGATCCTGCGGGCGTTCGCGGGCTCGCAGGTGGCGATCTCCATGATCTGGGGCATCTTCGGCACGACCTGGTGGCTCTTCACCGTGGACGAGCTGGGCCTCGGGCCCGGGGCGCTCGGCGTGGTCGCCGCCGTGGGCGGGGTCTCGTCGCTCGTGGGCGCGCTCATCACGGGGCCGGTCACCCGGCGCTGGGGCGTCGGGCCGGTGGTCATCGCGGCGCTCGTCCTCTCGACGATCAGCAACCTGTTCGTGCCGCTGGCGCCGGTGGGGGCACCGCTCGTCGCGATCACGTTCCTGGTCCTCGCGCAGCTCCTCGGCGATTCCTCGCTGCAGGTCTACGACATCTCCGAGGTCGTCGTGCGCCAGACGCTGGTCGAGGACCGGGCGCTGGGCCGGGTCTCGTCGACGTTCGTGGTCGCCTCGGGGATCGCCCAGCTGATCACGACGCTGCTGGCCGGCGTGCTGGCCGTGGCGATCGGCCTTCGCGCGACGATGTGGATCACCCCGTTCTTCGGCGCGATCGGGGTGCTGATCCTGTGGTTCTCGCCCGTCCGCCAGCTCCGGCAGCTGCCGGTGGTGCTCGACGCCGGGACGGTCGGCGCCGTCGAGGAGATCGAGCGCGACCGCCCGATCGGCGGCTAGGCGAAGAGCGCCGCGACGAAGGCGTCCGGCTCGAACGCGATCAGGTCGCCGGCCTGCTCGCCCACGCCGACGAAGCGGACCGGGATGTGCAGCCCGTCCTCGATCGCGAAGACGATGCCGCCCTTGGCCGTCGAATTGA
This sequence comes from uncultured Chloroflexia bacterium, assembly GCA_963813335.1. Lineage (GTDB taxonomy): Bacteria > Chloroflexota > Limnocylindria > Limnocylindrales > CSP1-4 > SPCO01. The sequence continues at coordinate 674,604 of CAWEYL010000001.1, read as the reverse complement.
GCTTGGTCAGGATGATCCCGGTCAGGCCGACCGCCTCGTGGAACGCCTTCGCCTGGGCCAGGCCGTTCTGGCCGGTGGTGGCGTCGAGCACGAAGAACGTCTCCGGGGCGGCGCCCGGCAGGCGCTTGTCGATGATGCGGCGGATCTTGGAAAGCTCGTCCATCAGGTTCGACTTCGTGTGGAGCCGGCCGGCCGTGTCCGCGATCACCAGGTCCGCGCCGCGGGCGACCGCGGCGTCCAGGGCGTCGTAGACGACCGCACCGGGGTCCGCGCCCGGGGCGTGGGCGACCATCTCGGTCCCGGCCCGCTCGGCCCAGATGCGGAGCTGGTCGATGGCCGCGGCCCGGAACGTGTCGGCCGCGGCGAGGATCACCCGGTGGCCCTCCCCGGCGTAGCGACTGGCGAGCTTGCCGATGCTGGTGGTCTTGCCGGTCCCGTTGACGCCCACGACCAGGATCACGGCGGGCCCGCCCTCGACCGAGGGCCGCGGCGCCCAGGCCGGGTCGCGCGGGACGAGGAGGGCGGCGAGCTCGGCACGGACCGCCGCTTCGGCACCGGCCGGATCGCGCCGGCGGCGGGCGCGCTCGACCACGTCCATCGCGAGCGCCGCCCCGACGTCACCGGCGATCAGCGTCTCCTCGACGTCGTCCCACGACGGGCCTTCGGGGCCGCCGGCGAGGAAGCCGCGCAGGCGCGACATGAACCCGCCACGAGTCCGCTCGAGGCCCGCATCGAGCGAGCCTTCGTGCGGCGCCTCGTGCGCCGGTTCGGGTCCCGTGGCGGGCACGACCGGCTGGGATGGGGACGGGTAGACGGGTTCGGGGATCGCGATCCAGACGGCCCGGGGCTCTGGCGCCGGCGGCTCCGCCGACGGCGGGATCGGCTCGGGCGCGGACGCCGCGCTCCCCGTCTCGGGCTCATGAACCGGTTCCGGGACGACGAGCCCGGGCTGCACGATCGACCACGCCGTCTCGGCGGTCGGTGCGAACTCCGGTTCCGGGCCGGTCGGTCCGCCCGCCGAGGCCGGGTCATCGAAGTCGGCGGGATCGGGCTCCCAGCCGGGCTCGACGTCCTCCGGGCTCGGCAGCGCCTCCTCGGCTTCGGACTCGGCCGGCTCGGCCTCCTCGCTCTTCCGGCGCCAGAACGGCATCAGCGGGCCGGCGCGAGCTCGCCGCGACCCTGGTCGGCGAGCGCCTGGGCCTCGTCGAGCCGGAGGCTGATCACGCGGCTGACCGAGTCGTCGCCGACGGTGACGCCGTACAGCGCATCGGCCGCCTCGATCGTGCCCCGGTTGTGGGTGATGACCACGAACTGCGTCTGGTGGGCGAGACTGCGCAGCGCGTCGGCGAAGCGGCCCACGTTGGCCTCGTCGAGCGCGGCATCCACCTCGTCGAGCACGCAGAACGGGACGGGACGGACCTCGAGCATCGCGAACAGCAGCGCGACGGCCGTCAGTGCGCGCTCGCCGCCCGACAGCATGGCGAGCGCCTGGGCCTTCTTGCCGGGCGGGCGCGCGACGATCTCGACGCCGGTCGAGCCGAGGTCCGACGGATCGGTCAGCGAGATGCGCGCGAAGCCGCCGCCGAAGAGCTGCTCGAAGCGCGATGCGAAGGCGACCTCGAGGGCGCGGAACGTCGTCTGGAACTGGTCGGCGATCATGGTCTCGAGCTCGGCGATGAGCTCGCGCGTCCGGACGATCGCGGTCCGCAGGTCGCTCGCCTGCGTCTCGAGCGTCTCGAGCCGGGTCTTCAATTCTGCGTACTCGTCGACCGCGTACGGGTTGACGGCGCCGAGCTCGTGGAACCGGCGGCGGAGCTGGCCCAGGCGGGCCGGTCCGGGCGCGATCCCGGTCGGCGCGGCGGCAGCCCAGCGCTCGGCGGCCGCGTCGAGCGCGGCCTCGAAGGCGGCGGTGTCGCCGCCGCCGTCGATCTCGACCTCGACCTCGGCCTCCGGATCGGCGTCGGCGTCCGATGCGGCACCGGCGACCGGAGCTGCCGGCACGGCCATGCCGGTCACCGCGGCGAGATGCAGCAGTCCTGGCGCCCCGAGGCCGGCGAGGTCGACGAGCACGCTCTCGCGCAGGGCATCGAGCCCCAGCCGGGCCTCCAGCTCCGCCCGATCGGCGGTGCGCAACCGGTCGTCGGCGGCACGGAGCCGCTCCCGGGCCGAGGACGCGCCCTGCTCCGCGGTCGCCAGCCGCTCCCGGTCCGCGGCATCCGCGGCGTGCAGCTCGGCGAGCGCCTGCCTGGCGGCCGCCTCGGCCACGACGGCGGTCGCGAGGTCCGTGCGCAGACGATCGCGTTCGGCGGCGAGGTCGCGAGCGCGAAGGTCGAGACCCTCGAGCTCGCGGTCGGCCCGAGCCATCCGCTCCTCAGCCAGGGCGATGCCGGTCTCGGCACGCGTCCGTCGCGCTTCCGCCTCGCGGCGGGCGGCGTCGGCGGTCGCGGCCTGCTCGGCCAGGCGGTCCCGGCGCGCCCGCATCTCGGCGGCGCGGGCCTCCCACGCCTCGATCGCGCTGATCGCCGCCTCGGTCGGAGCGGCGCCACCGTCCGCGGCGGAACCGGACGCGTCGGCGGTGCCCTGCATCGCAGCCAGCGCGGCCGAGGCACGGGCATGGTCGGCGCGCAGGCGCTCGGCCTGCGCCTCGGCCCAGGCGGCCTCGCGGACCGCGGCCTCAGCGTCTCGTGCAGCGACGCGCTCCGCGTCGTCGGCGGACCGGCGATCCGTCGCCGCGCGGGACTCGGCCGTCCGGGCCGCCTCCAGCGCGGTCCGCGCGGCTCGCGGCACCGGCCGAAGCGGTCGCGGCGGCCGTCCTCGCCGTCGTCGCCGCCGCCGCCAGCCGTTCGACGTCCGCGGCCAGTGCGGTCGCCTCCGCCCGGCGCTGTAGCACCGACTCGCCGGCGCCGAGCGCGACAGCAAGCTCACCGACCACGGCCGAGCCGTCGCGCGGGACGACGATCCAGCCGCCCGGCAGCACCGCCTGCACCGAGAGGCATGCCGCGAGGTCCGGGACCCAGGCCGCCCGCGCCAGCAGCCGGCGTGCAGCGCCATTCCCGTCGCGCTGGACCGCATCGGCCAGCAGCCCGCCGCCCGCGGCGCTCACCGCGTCGAGGAACCGCCGCTCCCGTGCGTCGGCGGGCGGGGCCGTGGCCGACGCGCGCTCCTCGACGATCAGCGCGCCGCGCTCGCGGGCAAGGTCCGCGACCGCACTGCCCTTGACCAGGTACGCCCGGGTCGCCTCGCCGAGCGCCGCCTCGACCGCGGACCGCAGGCCCGGGTCGATGACCAGCTCCTCATCGACGCGACGTCCGCCATGTCGTCGCGCCGCCTTCGCGATCCCGCGGCCCTCCTCCTCGGCCAGCCGCGTCTCGAGCGAGCGGGCGCGGGCCTGCACGGCCGCCAGGTCCGCCTCGGCCGCGACGGCCCGCGCCTCGGCGGCGGACCGTTCCGCCTCCGCCGCGTCGAGGGTCGCACGTGCCGTCTCCAGGGCCGCGGTCGCGGTCCGCTCGGCCTCGATCGCCGCGGCTCGGCGCTCGTGCGCGGCGGTCGCCAGGGCCGCGGTGACGTCCCGCCTCGCGGCAGCGGCGGTGGCCCGCTCCCCTTCCCCGGCCGCCTGTCGGGCGGCCTCGTCGGCGCGGCGTCGCGCGGTCTCGAGCTCGGCCTGTCGGGCCGCCTCGGCTCGACGGAGCGCGGCGAGCTCCTCGCCCTGGGCCTGGCGCTCGGCACGCAGGGCCCCGAGCTCCGCGAGCGCGGCGGCCGTCTCCCGCTCGGCCTCGGTCAACGCGGCCTCGAGATCGATGTCGCGCGGCGGCACGGGCACGGCTCCCGACCGTCGTCCAGCCGCCAGCTCCGCCTCCGCCGCCGATCGGTCCGCGGCGATGCGGGTGCGGTCCCGCTCGATGGCCGCGATCTCCGAGGCGACGCGTCCCTCGCCGAGCTGGGCGGCCGTCAGCGTCGCCCGCGCCGCGTCATGGGCTTCCCGCCGGTCGCGCTCCGCGAGCGCGCGCACGCCGAGCTCCGCGGCCACGCCCGAGGCGGCCACTTCCGCCGCCGTCATGTCCGCCATGGCGCGGTCCGCCTCGGCGCCGGCGGCCGCCCGCCGACCCTGGGTCTCCCCGACGCGCGCGGCCGCCTCGAACCAACGGGCATGCGCCGAAAGCAGGATCGCGGCCGCCAGCTCGTCGGCCGTGGTCTGCCGGCTGGTCTGCTGCTCGGCCTGGGCCGCGAGCCGGCGCGCCTGCGGCCGGAGCTCGGCGACGATGTCCTCGACACGGGCCAGGTTGGCCTCGGACTCGACCAGCTGCTCCTGTGCGCGCCGACGCCGGCGCTCGTGGCGCCGGACCCCGGCGACCTCCTCGAAGAGCGGGCGGCGCTCCTCGGGGCGCAGCGCCAGCGCCTGGTCGACCATGCCCTGGCCGATGAACAGGAACGCGTTGTCGGCGAGGTGCGCGGCGTCGAGCAGCTCGACGAGGTCGCGCAGCCGGATGCGCTGCTTGTTGAGCAGGTAGTCGTTCTCGCCCGAGCGGTACAGCCGCCGGCCGAGCTCGAGGACCTGGAAGTCGACCGGGAGCAGGCCGTCGGCGTTGTCGATGACCAGCGTGACGTCGGCCATCCCCTGCGCGGCGCGCTTGTCGGAACCCGCCCAGATCACGTCCTCGGCCTTGCGCGACCGGAGCGCCCGGCCCTGCTCGCCCAGCGCCCAGCGGAGCGCATCGGCCAGGTTGCTCTTGCCGGAGCCGTTCGGCCCGACGATCGCACTGATGCCGCCGCCGAACTCGACGCTGGTCCGCTCGGCGAACGACTTGAAGCCCTGCAGGCGCAGCGCGAGCAGGCGCGACGGGGCGAGGAGGCGACCCGGCCCGCCCGGCGCGGTCATTCGCCGACCGCTTCGGGCCGCAGGTGGGAGCGGAGGTGCTCGATGGCCTCGGCGGCCGCGGCGGTCTCGGCGACGCGGCGCGACGGCCCCTCGCCGACGCCCAGCGCCTGGCCGTCGACGTGGACCTCGACGCGGAACGTCTTCTCGTGGTCGGGGCCCGTCACGTCGACCAGCCGGTACGACGGGCGACCGCCCGAGTGCCGCTGGGTGTACTCCTGGAGACGGCTCTTGGGGCTCTTGAGCGCCACGATGGGGCCGTCCTGGGTCAGCTCGGGCGCCGCGAGCTCGGTCAGCCAGTCCCGGGCGACGTCGAACCCCTGGTCCAGGTAGATCGCGCCCGCGAGCGCCTCGAAGGAGGATGCCAGGAGGGTCGGCCGGCGGCGGCCACTGCGGCGCGATTCGCCCTCGCCGAGCATCAGCACCGAGCCGAGATCGATCCGGTTGGCCAGCCGGGCCAGGCCGGTCGTCGAGACGATGGCCGCCCGGCGCGCGGACAGGTCGCCCTCGTCGTCCTCGGGATGGCGCGCGTAGAGCGCCTCGGAGACGATCAGGCTGACGACGGCGTCGCCGAGGAACTCCAGCCGCTCGTTCTGGCCGGCGGCCTCATCGGGATGCTCGTGCAGCCAGCTGGCATGGATGAGGGCCTGCTCGAGCAGGCCCTGGTCGCGGATCGGGACGCCGAGACGGGTCGCGAAGGCCCTGGCGGGGCGCACGATGGCCCGCCGCCCGGGGGTCTTAGGACGACCGCTCGTCGATGTAGTCGACGGCGTCCTGCACGGTCCGGATCTTCTCGGCGTCCTCGTCGGAGATCTCGGTCCCGAACTCTTCCTCGAGACTCATGATCAGTTCGACCAGGTCGAGGGAGTCGGCGTTCAGGTCGTCGACGAACGAGGCCTCGGGCTTGACCTCATCCTCGTCGGCGCCGAGCTGCTCCACGACGATCTTCTTGAGGCGCTCGTAGGTGGTTGCCACTGACTCCCTCCTCGGAGTTGGGTTAGGCCGACGGCCGGGTGCCGTTGGACTCCGCTTCGATCTTCCCGAGCACCCCGTTCATGAGGCGGCGCATCGGGTCGCCACTGTAGATGCGTGCCAACTCGACCCACTCGGCGATGGCCACCCGGGCCGGCGTGCCGGAGTGTAGCACCTCGGATATGGCCGTACGGAGGAGGGCGCGGTCCATCCGCGCCAGCCCCGTGACGGGGTACTGCGGCGCCCGCCGGGTGATCTCCGCGTCGATCGAATCGCGGTAGGCGGTCACCGCGCCGACCAGCTCGCGGGCCAGTTCCGCGGCGGCGGGATCCCGCTCCGACTCGGCGAGATGGCGCTCCAGGACGGCCTCGGCGGTGTGCTGCCCGAAGTCTGCCTCGAAGACCGCGGAGAGTGCCAGGCGGCGCCCGGTGCGCCGCCCTCGGACCCGGTCAGCCCCCGACACCGTCCACCAGCACGGTCACGGCGCGGAGGTCGAGCCCGAGCAGGCGCTCCACCGTGGCCGCGACCGCGGTCCGGACCTGCGCGGCCAGTGGCCCGATCGCCTGGCCGGGCCGCGCCACGATCCAGATGCGGACCGTCACGCCTTCCTCGAGGACGCGGACGGTGACCGCGCGGCCGCCGAGCCAGCGCCGCCATGGCGCCCCGCCGCGGCCCACGCGCGCCACGCCGGGCACCTCGAGGGCCGCCAGGCCGACGAGCTCGCGGATGACGGACGGACCGACGGTCAGCTCATGGCCGCTCACGACGCGATGCCCTCGGCCGGCGCGGCGGCACGCTCGGCCTCGGCGGCGGCGCCCGCGGCGTGCGAGACGAGGGCCTCGCCGATGAGCGCCGGGACCCGTGTCCGCGCGGTCGTGGCCGCCACATCGCAGGCGAAGTCGATCATCCGGCTGCGTGCCCGGCCATGGGTGATGATCACCGTGCCGCGGACCCCCAGCAGGATCGAGCCGCCCACCTTCTCGTAGTCGAAGACGCCGCGGATGCGGTCGATCCCGGGCTTCATGAAGACGGCGCCGAGCCGGCCGCGGACGCCGCGCTTGAACTCGGTCCGCCACAGGTCGAAGATGAACCCGGACAGGCCCTCGAAGAACTTGATGACCACGTTGCCGAGGACCGCGTCGCAGACCACGACATCGGCCTGGTGTTTGGTCAGGTCCTTCCCCTCGACGTTGCCCTCGAAGCGGAGGTCCGACGCGTCCAGCAGCTCGGTCGCACGCTGGATCCGGGCGTCGCCCTTGCCGCGCTCCTCGCCGATCGAGAGCAGCGCGACGCGCGGCCTCGCGATGCCCATCACGCGCTCGGCGAAGATCGCCCCCATGCGAGCGAACTGGGCCAGGTTCTCCGCGGTCGAATCCGGGTTGGCGCCGATATCGAGGAGCACCATCGGGCCGGAGTCCGTGATCATCTGGACGGCGAGGGCCGGCCGGTCGACGCCGGGCAGGCGCCCGAGGCGGAGGACCGCGGCGGCCATGCCGGCGCCGGTGTGACCGGCGGTCACCACCGCGTCCGCGTCACCGCGCTTGACCAGGTCCGTGGCGACGAGGATCGAGGAATCGCGCTTCTCGCGAAGGGCCATGGCCGGGTGCTCGTCCATGCCGATGACCTGCGTCGCGTGGACGATCGTGACGTTGGCGGGCAAGGGACCCGCGAGGGCCGCGACGACCGCCTCGTCGCCCACGAGGATCAGTCGGTCGGCGGGGTGGGACCGGGCGTAGGCCATGGCCCCGGGCACGACCTCGGACGGACCGTGGTCGCCGCCCATCGCGTCGATGGCGACGCGGACGCCGCCCGCCGTGCTCCCGGTCGGTGCGGGGTCCGTCACGCGATCAGCGCGCTGCGTCGTCGGCGACGGGCTTGGGCGCGACCGCCAGGCGGCCGTTGTAGTAGCCGCAGTTCGGACAGACGTGGTGCTGCTGCTTCTGCTCGTGGCAGTGCGGGCACTCCTCGAGGTTCGGCAGCTCGATGGCGAGGTGCGCGCGGCGCTCGCCCTGGCGGGCGTGCGAGACGCGGCGCTTGGGTACACCCATGGGGTCGTGGGCTCCTTGTCAGAGGTCGGTCGTGTCGCGTGGCCGCTCGACCGTCCCGGGTCCGGGCGCGGCGCCACGCCGACGGCGGAGTCTACCGCATGATCCGGCCGCTCGTCTCCCCCGGCTCATCCGTCGTCCGCCCGGAAGGCCCGCAACGCCTCGAGTCGCGGGTCGATGTCGTCGTCCGGGTGTACGTGATCGCCGGTCTCGAGCGGCTGGCCGCAGACGATGCACAGACCCGGGCAGTCGGGCCGGCACAGGGGCGCGATCGGCTCGGCCAGGATGATGGCGTCGACGACCGGCGGCTCGAGATCGACCTCGTGGTGGTCGGTCAGCCGGAGCGCGTCCGGCTCGTCGTCGAATGCCACCGGCTTCCCGCTCGCGAGGTCGATCGACGGCAGGTACTCCTCATGGATCCCCAGCGCGAGCGGGATCGCCAGCTCCTTCAGGCAGCGACTGCACTCGCCGGCGATGGCCGCCGTCAGCTCCGCATCGGCGAGGACGCCGCGGTTCGTGCGCGACAGGCGGACGGCGCCCTCGACCGGGGCGGTCAGGACGAGTCCATCGGGCAGGTCGGGCCGGACGTCGCGGACCGCGTACTGGCGGTCGGACCCGACGGCATCGGCCAGGAGACCGGCGACGTTCCAGATGAGGGGCCCGTCCGGCGGGCGGGCGGTCATGGGTGGGCCGGTTGCGCCGCGTCCTCCGGCTCGTCGGCCCAGCCGCCATCGGCGTCCTCGACGGCGGCGTCCTCGGGGACGAGGTCCGCCCGCCGCTCGTCGAGCATCGCGATCCCCTTCTTGATGCTCTGGAGCGTCTTGACCACGTCGCCCTCGAGGCCGACCAGGACGCCGACCGCGTACTCGTCGGCGCCACGGCGGATCTCGTCCGCGTCCTGGTGCGCCTCGCCGATCACCCGCTGGCTGATGCCCTCGGCCTGCTGGGTCAGGCCACGCTCGTCGATCAGGTAGGCCGCCTGCTCCTGGGCCTTGGCGACGATCCGCTCGGCCTCGATCTGGGCCTTCTCGATGATCCGCTCGCCCTCGGCGTTGATGCGCTTGGCGGCGCGGACCTCCTCGGGGACGGCGACGCGCAGCTCGTCGATGAGCCCCAGGGCGGCGTTCTGGTCGACGACCACGTTCGTCGTGAGCGGCAGCTTCTTGCCGTTGGCGATCAGCGACTCGAGGCGCTCGACGAGGAAGATGATGTCGATCGGAGTTCCCTCCCGGCTCGGCGGACTGGCCCTGGCACGCGTTCCGGCAAGTATGGCACGCGGACGTCGCCGTCAGCGCCTCCGGAGTGCCTCGTCGAGGGCCGCCAATGCGGCCGCGGGGACCATCGATGCGACGTCGCCGCCGAAGCCCGCGATCTCCTTGACCAGGCTCGAGCTGACGTAGCCGTGCTCGACCGAGGTCATGAAGAAGACGGTGTCGACGTCCGGTGCCAGCACCCGGTTGTTGTGCGCGAGCTGCATCTCCACTTCGAAGTCGCTGATGGCGCGCAGGCCCCGGACGATCGAGCCCGCCCCCTGGGCGCGGCAGAAGTCGACGGTCAGCCCGTCGAACGAGTCGACCTCGATCGCGCCGAGCGGCGCGCCGCCGGCCGCGAGGGCGTCGCGGATCACCCGGATGCGCGTCTCGACCGGGAGCAGCGGGCTCTTGCGCGGGTTGGCCAGCACGCCGACGACGACGCGGTCGAACACGGCCGCCGCCCGGCGGATGACGTCGAGGTGGCCGTTGGTGATCGGGTCGAACGAGCCTGGGTAGACCGCGATCGTGTTCATCGATCCTCCACGCGCCGATAGAAGGTCAGCGTCGTCTCGCCGAAGCGCCGCTCCCGCTCGGATGCTAGCAGCCCGATGCGGGCCGGCGGCGGCGACTGGCTGGCGTGCTTGGCGACGACACGACCGGCGACGGCGAGCAGCGGCGCGACGGCGGCGAGGGTCGCGACCAGGAGCTCCGGGCGGTCGTACGGCGGGTCGGCGACCGCGACGTCCCACGGTCCCTCGCCGGCGCGACGCGGCGAGCCAAGCCAGCGGACGGCCTCCTCGTTCACGATCCGCGCGGCGGCACCGCCGAGGTGCGTTCTCGCCAGGTTGGCGCCGATCACCTTGATCGCCGCCCCGTCCCGCTCGACGAAGGTCGCCGACGCCGCTCCGCGCGACAGTGCCTCGATGCCCGCCGCGCCGCTCCCGGCGAACAGGTCGAGGAACGCGGCGCCCGGCAGGTCCGGCTCGAGGATGGCGAACAGCGTCTGCTTGACGCGGTCGCCCATCGGCCGGGTCCCCTCCCCCGGGCCGGCGAGGCGGATGCCGCGCGCGCGGCCCGCGATGACGCGGCCCGCGTCAGCCATCGTCGTCCGCATCGTCCGCCGCCTCGCCCGACGAGATCCGCCGCAGCCAGCCCGCCTCGAGCTCGTGGCGGAGGGCGTCGACCCCGTCGACCAGCGCGCCGCGCGGGTCCAGGAGCGCCTCCGCGTGCGCCCGCGCCTGGACGGCGAGCTCACGGTGCGACGGCTCCTGCAGCGAGGCGACGCGCAGCCGCGGCAGGCCGCTCTGGGCCAGGCCGAGCACATCGCCCTCGCGGCGCAGCTCGAAGTCGCGCTCGGCCAGCTCGAAACCGTCGCGGATCTCGGCGACCGCCTTGAGCCGCGCCTGCGCCACCTCGTCGCCCGAATCCGAGACGAGGACGCAGTACGACTCGACCGTGCCGCGGCCGACCCGGCCGCGCAGCTGGTGGAGCTGGGCGAGCCCGAACCGGTCGGCCGATTCGATGATCATCATCGTCGCCGCCGGCACGTCCACGCCGACCTCGACGACGGTCGTGCCGACGAGGACGTCGAGCTCGCCGTCGCGGAACCGACTCATCTCGGCATCGCGGACGGCGGCCTTCAGCCGCCCGTGGACGAGGCCGACCCGGAGCGGGGCGAGCACCTCGGCGAGGCGCTTCGCCTCGGACTCGGCCGCGACCGCGCCCTCGGTCTCGACGCCTGATTCGTCGATGAGCGGCACGACCACGAAGGTCCGGTGGCCGAGCGCCGCCTCGTCGCGGACCTTCTGCCACGTGCCGTCGAGGTCGTCCGGGCGGCGGATCCCGGTGCGGATCGGGACCCGGCCGGCCGGCGGCGTGCGCAGGTCGGACACGTCGAGGTCGGCGTAGACCAGCTGGCCGAGGGTCCGCGGGATCGGGGTGGCCGTCATCAGCAGCACGTGCGGCGAGCGGCCGCTGGCCTTGCCCTCCAGCGCGTCGCGCTGGTCGACGCCGAAGCGGTGCTGCTCGTCGATCACGACGAGGCCGAGATCGCGGAACGAGACCGACTCCTGGATCAGCGCGTGCGTCCCGACGACCACCGCGGCCTGCCCCGAGGCGATGTCGGCGAGGGTCTTGGCGCGGCGGTCCGCCTTGAGCGAGCCGGTCAGCAGGGTCACGCCGATGCCGAGCGCCTCGAGGAGGGCGCCGATGGTCTCGAGGTGCTGGCGGGCGAGCAGGTCGGTCGGGGCCAGGAGGGCCCCCTGGAACCCGGCCCGCGCGACGGCCGCGAGGGCGTAGGCCGCGACCGCGGTCTTGCCCGACCCGACGTCGCCCTGGAGCAGGCGCAGCATCGGCGTCTCGCCCGCGATGTCGGTCCGGATGTCGGCGGTGGCCGCCGCCTGGTCGTCGGTCAGCGCCACGTCCCGCCCGACCCGTGCCGCGAGCGCGTCGGTCAGCGCGCCCCGGACGTCGGCGTCCGAGGCGTCGTCGATGGCGATCGGGACCGCGGCGGCGCGCGCCCGCTGGCGCCGGCGGGCGACCATGCCCAGCTGGAGCGCGAGCAGCTCGTCGAAGGCCAGCCGTCGGAGGGCGGCATCGCGGGCCTCGAACGTGAGCGGGTAATGGGCGGACTCGAGGGTCGCGGCGATCCCGGGCAGGTCCATCTCGCGGCGGATGGCCGCCGGGAGGTATTCGGGGTAGGTCGGGCCGGCACGGTCGAGGGCGTCGCGGATCGCCAGGCGGAGCCTGGCCGCGGTCAGCCCCGCCGTCAGGCGGTAGACCGGGACGATGCGGCCCGCGTGCAGGACCTCGTCGTCGCCCTGGACCGCCTGGAACTCCGGGTTGTCGAGCGTGAGCTTCCGGCCGAACCACTTGACCCGACCGGAGACCACCACCTCCTGGTCGACCTGCAGGCGCCGCTCGATGAAGCGCCGGCCGAACCACGTCGCCTCGATCCGGCCGCTGTCGTCCTCGAGGAGCGCGACCGTGCGCTGGACGCGGCGCCGGAACGAGGGCAGCACCTTGACGTCCGCGACCCGCACGCGAGCCGAGACGACGGTCCCGGGCTCCACGAGGCGCAGGTCGCCGAGCCGGTGCATCTCGCGCAGGTCGTCGTAGCGACGCGGGAGGAAGAAGAGGAGGTCTCGGACGTCGTAGACGTCAAGCCGCATGCCGGCTCGACGCAGCGTCGCGCCCGCCGCCAGGCCCGAGCGGGCCAGCGGGGTGTCGAGGAGCTCGACCGGGTCGACCGGCGGCGGCGGGACCGGGGCGCTGGCCTTGGCCACCCTACTCCGCCGAGATCAGGTACCGGTAGTAGGGCTGGCCGCCGTGGCGGACCTCCACCTCGATCCCGGGCACCTGGGCGCCGATCCGCTTCGCCATGTCCTCGGCCTCCTCGAGGTCCGCGCCGTCGCCGTAGAAGACGGTCAGCAGCTCGTAGCCGGGCTGCAGGGCGGCGACCGCGGCGAGGACCGCATTCGGCCCGTCGCCGTCCACCGCGATGAGCCCGTCGTCGGGATCGAGGGCGATCGTCTGGCCTCGCTTGACCTTCTTCCCGCCGATCGTCGCGTCGCGGACGGCCTCGGTGACGACCACGCTCTGGATCGCCCGGGCGGCCTCGGTCATGGGGCCGCAGTTCGCCTCGGCGCCGAGCGTCGGGTCGAGGGCGAGCAGCGCCGCGAACCCCTCGGCGGCATTCCGGCTGGCCACGACCGCGACCGGTCGGTCGGCCATGGCGGCGACCTGTCGCGCGGCGAGGACCACGTTGGGGTTGTTGGGCAGGATCAGGACCTCGCGCGCGTCGACCTTCGAGACGGCCTCGAGGAGCTCGCCGGTGCTGGGGTTGGACGTCTGCCCGCCCTGCACGACCGCCGCGACCCCGAAATCCCGGAAGATCGCCGCGAGGCCATCGCCGGCCACCACGGCGATCACCGCGAGGGAGAGGCTGAGCGGCGCGGGGGCGCCGCCGGTGCGCCCGCCGTCACCCGTGGTGAACTCGGCGGCCCGCGTCTCGCGGACGTCGCGCGTCTGGTTGTCGAGGTTCTCCACGCTGATCCGGCTCAGCGACCCGAGCGTCAGGCCATATCCGATGACGAGGTCCGGGCGCTCGTTGTGGACGTGGACCTTGAGCGCGCGCGGGTCGCCGGCGACGAGCACGGACTCCCCGATCGATCCGAGGTGGATGCGGATGGCATCGACGTCGAGCAGGTGCGAGCCCTCGGCCAGCAGCAGGAACATCGTCTCGTAGCCGAACCCCTCGTCGGCGTGCGCGACGAGCGCCGACGGCTTCATGCCGTCCGTCCCACGTCCCCGTGCCGCGGCCGCCGGCGCCTGTCCCACGAGATGGAGGAGCGCCCCCTGGAACAGCCGGTACAGGCCCTCTCCGCCCGAGTCCACGACCCCGGCCTCGCGCAGGACGGCCAGGAGGGTCGGCGTCCGCGCCACCGACTTCTCCGCGGCGTCCACCGTCGCGGCGAGGACCACCTCGAGGTCCTCGCTGTGCTCCGCGGCCGCGACCGCTGCGTCCGCCGATTCGCGGATGACCGTCAGGATCGTGCCCTCGACCGGCTTCGCCACCGCGGCATAGGCCGTCTTCGAGCCCGTCGCGAGCGCGTGCGCGAGGTCCAGCCCGTTGAACCGCTTCTTGCCCTCGAGGCCCTCGGCCATCCCGCGGAAGATCTGGCTGGTGATGACCCCCGAGTTGCCGCGGGCGCCCATGAGCGCCCCGAAGCTGATCGCGGCGGCGACGCGGTCGACCGGCTGGCCGGCGGCCTTCTCGGCCTCCTCGAGCGCGGCGCGCACGGTCGCGGCCATGTTCGAGCCCGTATCGCCATCGGGCACCGGGTAGACGTTCAGGGCGTTGATCTCGTCGACGTGGGCCTCGAGATTGACGACGGCGGCCCCGAATGCCGCCAGCAGGCCGGCCCCGTCACAGGCCCGGCGGACCATCAGGCGACGTCCGTCCCGCTGTCGGCGAGGTCGCGGGTCCGGATCTGGGTCGGGTCCTCGTGGGCGACGACCGGCGGCGCCCCGCCGGGCTGGACCCGCAGGCCGCCGACGTGGATGACGAGCCGGCGGACCTCCAGGCCGAACGACCGCCGGAGCGCGTAGCGGACCGCCGAATCGACCTGGCGGGCGACCTCGGCGACCGGCACGCCGAGCGCGACGTCCAGGTCGAGCTCGACGTCGAGGCCGTCGTCGAAGCGCACGACCACCCCGGGCTGGGCGAGGTCGACGCGGGCGAGGAGTCGGGCGAGCGGGCTGCCGGCGAGGCCGGTCACCCCGTAAGAGCCGAGCGTCGCGGCGCGGACCACATCGGTGATCGCGCGGCGGGTCACGAGCGATCGGCCCGGCGTCTGACTGGCTGGCACGCGGACGACGTCCTCCTCGCACGGCGGGTCGGGCGGCGACCGGCTGGAGCGTCGGAGGCCGTGTGGTATCCTACCGCTTCCGTCCGGGCCGTTCGCGGCTGGACCCTGTCAGACACCACCTCCTGAGGACCACGCATGGCCCGCTCCTGCGCGATCTGCGGCAAGACCTCGATGGCTGGCTTCAACCCCCAGTCGGTCGGGATGAACCGCGTCCGGGCGCACCGTCGCATGCAGCCCAATCTCCAGCCCCTCGTCATCGACAACCAGAAGGGCGTCCCCACCAAGACGCTCGTCTGCACCCGCTGCCGCCGGACGCTGTCGAAGGCGTCCCGCTAGGTCTCGCGGCGCCCTCCGGCGCCGCTCCAGGCACCCGACCGGTCGTCGCCCGACGACCGGTTTCGTCGTTTCCGGGCCCCGGGTTCAGCGGTCGGCGCTGTCGAGCCAGATCGTGAACGGGCCGTCGTTGACGAGCTCGACCGCCATCTCCGCCCCGAAGGAGCCGGTGGCCACGGTCAGCCCCGAGGCGCGGATCGCCGCGGCGAACCGCTCATAGAGGCGTTCGGCCTGCTCCGGCGGCGCGGCGCCCGTGAACCCCGGCCGGCGACCGCGCGTGGTGTCGGCGTAGAGCGTGAACTGCGACACGACCAGCGCGGCCCCGCCGATGTCGACGAGCGACCGGTTCGTGCGGCCCTCGTCGTCGCGGAAGATGCGCAGCTCGATGGCTCGTCGCGCCAGGCCGTCGGCGATCGCCTCCGTGTCGTCCGGCCCGACGCCGAGCAGGACCACCAACCCCGGGCCGATCTCGCCGACCGTGGCTCCCTCGACGAGGACCGCCGCCCGCGCGACCCGTTGGAGCAGCGCCCTCACGGGGTGCCGGGCGGCTCGCTGACGCCGTGCTCGCGGATGTACGCCTCGCGCCAGGCCTCGGCCCTGGCGTCGTACTCCGTGCGCGACGAGGCGTGGCGCTCGACGACGAGCGTCTCGACCGATGCCGGCACCAGCAGGTCGTAGTCGCGCACGCCGTCGGGGTTCATCGTCCCGTCGCTGCGGAGCATCACGACGGGGACGCCGCCGGCCTCGATCTCGTCCATCAGGCTCCGCGCGAACGGCTTCGGCAATGAGGCGAAGCGGACCATGCGGTCGCGCGGGATCGGCGGCTCGCCGCCGTTGAGGCCGTACTGGTAGCCCTCGTCGGCCAGCGCCCGGATCAGCCGGATCTCGCGGCCCATGTCGTGGCCCTTGATGAACAGCGCAGACCCGACGACGAGGATGTCGACCCCCTGCGCCCCGGCGAACTCGGCCGTCTCGCGGTTGATGCCGCCATCGACATGCACCTCGGCGCCGTGCGCCTTGTGGCGGAGCAGGTCGCGGGCCGGGAGGATCTTCTCCCTGGCGACGTCCTTCATGAACGACTGGCCACCGAAGCCGGGCTCCACGGTCATCACCAGGATGATGTCGAGCAGCTCCTGGTACGGCTCCAGGGCCGACAGCGGCGTCCCGGGGCGGACGGCCAGGCCGGCCGCTCGACCCGCGTCGCGGATCGCCCGCAGCGTCGGCTCGATGGGCTCCTCGATCTCGACGTGGAACGTGATGGAGTCGCAGCCAGCATCGAGGTACTCCTCGATGGAGCGGCCGGGCTCGCTGATCATCAGGTGGGCATCGAACGGCAGCTCGGTCCGCCGGCGCAGGTGCTTGATGGTCTTCGCCCCGAATGTGAGATTCGGGACGAAATGGCCGTCCATCACGTCGAGGTGGATGCGGTCCGCGCCCGCCTTCTGGACCCGGCGCACGGCATAGGCGAGGTTCGAGAGGTCGGCGTCGAGGATGCTGGCCGCGACCCTGGCCCGCCCGGTGCCCACCGCTACTCCCCCGTCCCGGCGGGCGCCGGCTCGTGGCTGCGCTCGCCGCGCAGCGCGCTGGCGCTGGCCACGATCAGCCGCTCGCGCCGACGCGCGACCGCCGGCGCCGGCGGCTCACCCGCCCGCTCGGCCGCGAGCTGGCCGCAGGCAGCTCCGACCTCCTGGCCGCGGTTGCGCCGGATGGTCGTGCCGATCCCGGCGGCCCGCAGCGTCGCGGCGAACCGTTCGATGACCGGCATCGGGCTGGCGGTCCAGGGCGTGTGGGCCACGGGGTTCATCGGGATGAGATTGACATGCGCGTGGTCGCCGCGCAGCAGGTCGGCCATCGCTTCGGCGTCGATGTCGGTGTCGTTCACGCCGCCGATCATCGTGACCTCGTAGCTGATCCGCCGGCCCGTGGCGTGGGCGTGGTCGCGCGCGGCGGCCACCACCTCGGCGATCGGCCAGCGCCGGTTCAGCGGGACGAGCACGTCGCGAAGGGGGTCCCGGGCGGCATGGAGCGAGACGGCCAGCGTGAACTGCGGGCCGAGCGCGGTCAGCCGCCGGATCCCGGGCACCACGCCGGACGTGGAGACCGTGATGTGCCGGGCGCCGAGGCCGAAGCGAGCCGGGTCGTTGAGCGCCTCGACCGCGGCGAGGACGCGGTCGAGGTTGAGCAGCGGCTCGCCCATGCCCATGAACACGATGTTCGTCAGCCGCTGGCCGTTCGCGGCCAGCCGGCGCGCCGCGTGGCGGACCTGGTCGACGATCTCGGCAGTGGCGAGGTCCCGGGTGAACCCGAGCTCGCCGGTGGCACAGAACGGACAGCCCACCGCGCAGCCGGCCTGGCTCGAGATGCACAGCGTGTGCCGTTCGCGGCTGCCGGCGCGGGCCGGGTAGTGCATCAGCACCGATTCGATGAGCGCCCCGTCGTCGAGCCGGTGGAGCGCCTTCTCGGTCAGGCCGCCGTCGGCGATGCGCACGTCGGTCTCGCCGACCGTGTCGAAACGGAACGACGCGGCCAGCGCGGCGCGTAGTGGCGCGGGCAGCGGCGCGATCGTGGCCGGGTCGGTCGTACCGCCGGCGTTCCAGAACGCGTCGGCGACCTGGCGCGCCCGGTAGGCCGGCTGGCCCTGCTCGACGACCCAGGCCTCGAGCTCGGCCGGGGTCACGCCCGACAGGCCGGGACGATCGTCGTGGGTCACGGGTCGATGCTAGCGCAGCCCGGTCAGCGACCGGTCACCGCGCTGCCGACGATGCCCGGGCGACCGCGCAGGTATGCCGACCATGCCATGGGCCGGCCACCGGCCGGCTGGACCTGGTCGAGCCGGAGCAGGCCATCGACGGTCTCGAGGCCGTCGGCCGTCAGGGTCCCGGGCGCCAGCCCGCCCGCCGGCGCGACCGACGCGGACAGGACCCCGAGCCGCCCTTCGGTCGTTTCGAGGAAGGTGCCTGGCCACGGCGCGTTGGCCCGGACCTGGCGCTCGAGTTCGAACGCGGGCCGGGCGGGATCGAGCCGGGCGTCCTCGCGGCGGAACGGCCGTGTCGAACTCGCGGCCGCGTCGTCCTGGGCGACCGCCGGCTGCTCGCCCGCGAGCCAGCCCAGGATCGTCCGATGGAGGAGGTCCGCCCCGCGGCGGGCGGCCGTCGCCTCGAGGTCCGGGGCACGCTCGGTGCCCTCGAGGGGCCACGCCGCCTGCGCCACGATCGGGCCGGTATCGATGCCGTCGTCCATGCGGATGATCGAGACGCCGGCCGACGCGTCGCCGCTCGCGATCGTCGCCGGGATCGGCGTCGCGCCACGATGGCGCGGCAGCAGCGACGGGTGGACGTTCAGGATGCCGTGGGCCGGCAGCTCGAGGATGGACGCGGGGACGATCCGGCCGTAGTCGGCGAGGACCCCGAGATCGGGCGTCAGGGCAGCGATCGCGGCCACCGTGTCAGGCGTCCGGACGCGCTCGGGGCGCAGGACCGGCAGGCCAAGCGCCGCGGCCCGGACCGCCACGGGGGTCGGGGTGAGCGTGCCGGATCGCCCGCTCGGCCGGTCGGGCGCGGTCACCACGCCGACGATGACCAGCGTCGGCATCGCCGCCAGGGTCTCGAGGATCGGTACGGCGAAGGAGCCGCTGCCGAAGAAGACGGTCCGCGCTGGACTCGGGCTCGACCCGGTCCGGGTCACGCCAGGGCGCTCGTCGCCTCGCGGACCTCGGCGTCGTCCTCGTCGCCGACCCCGACCGCCATCAGCTCGTCCATCGAGTCCAGATAGTCGATGTAGAGGCGACCGTCGAGGTGGTCGAGCTCGTGCTGGAGGGCCCGGCCGAGCAGCCCGGAGCCGGCGACCTTGATCTTGCGCCCCTGGCGGTCCTGGGCGACCACCCAGACCTTCTCACGACGGGTGACGTAGGCGACGTAGCCCGGGATCGACAGGCAGCCCTCGAGGTCGCGGTCGTCGCCGCTCGAGCGGACGATGCGCGGGTTGACCAGCTCGTAGAGATGGTTCTCCACCTCGATCACGCAGGCCTGCAGCGCCTCGCCGAGCTGCGGCGCGGCGAGGCCGACCCCTGGCGCGTCGCGCATGGTGTGGGCGAGGTCGTCGAGCAGCTCATGCAGGTATTTGCCGAAGCTGTCGACGGGCAGGCCCTTCAGGCGCAGCCGCGGGTCGCCGAGGAGGACGATGGGTCGGACGCTCATGGCCGCGAAGTATATCGAAGCACCCGGCCCGGCCGGGAGCGGGCGTCAGACGGGCGGCGTCGCGTCGTCGACCGCGTCGGCGACCGTATCGGCCGCCTCCGAGACCGTGTCCGCCGCGGCAGTGGCGGCATCGCCCGCAGCCTTCGCCGCGTCGGACGCGGCATCGCCGGCCGCACCGGCCGCCTCCGAGACATCGGACGCGGCCTGGCCGCCGCCGTTGGCCGAGGCGCGCAGGTCGTTGGCCCAGGCCTTGGACTTCTCGGCGAGCTTGCCGGCCCCGCCGGCGGTGGCCTCGCCGGCCTTGCGGGCCAGCGGCACGGCCTTGGTCGCGGCGACCGAGGTCAGCTCCGCGGCCCGGGCCGAGGCCTCGCGGACGGCCGGTGTCGCCTTCTCGGCCAGGTCGTCGAAGGCATGGCGGATCGACTCGACGATCCCGCCGGCGGTCTCGGAGAAGGCCTCGCCGGCCGCCTTCGCCCGATCGGCGGCGTCAGCGGGTCCGGTGGACGCGTGGTCGGCGTGCTCGTCGCCGGGCGGCGGCGTGGCTGCGGGATCCGTCATCGTGGGGTCCTCCTGTTGGGGCGCCATGGTCGCACGAACCGCGCCGGCGGTCATCCCTGCCGAACGTCACGGGACGGGGTCCCTCAGAGGAGCGATTCGGGGTCGACGTCGACCGACCACGGCGCGTCCACGCTACCGTCGAGGAGGACGACCGGATCCGTCCCCCGCAGGACGACGTTGAACCGCCAGCGATCGGCCCGACGGGCGATGTAGGCGGGCGCCGGCCCGGCGATCGCGGTATCGCTCCCCCGCTCCGCCGCACGGGCGCGCAGGCGCTCCGCCAGCGCGGCCCCCTCGCGTTCCGCCGCCAGCCGGTCGGTCAGCCCGATGGTGAGCTTGACGAGGCGACCGAACGGCGGCGACCCGAAGCGCCGTCGCAGCTCCAGCTCGGCGTCGAGGAACGCGGCCGCATCGCCGGTCGCCACCGCGACGATCGCCGGGTGGTCGGGCTGGTAGGTCTGGAGGATGGCCTGACCCGGTCGGTCGCCGCGGCCGGCCCGTCCCACGGCCTGGCTGAGGAACTGGAACGTCCGCTCGGCGGCGCGCTCGTCGGGCAGGTTCAGCGCCACGTCCGACGAGACCACACCGACCAGTGTCACCGACGGGATATCGAGGCCCTTGGTCACGAGGCTGGTCCCGACGAGCACGTCCAGGCGGCCTTCAGAGAAGGCGTCCACGACCCGTTCGGCCGCGCCGCGCCGCTCGACGACGTCGCGGTCGAGGCGGCCGACGCGGAGCCCCGGGAACCGCTCGCGGACCTCGCGCTCGAGCCGCTCGGTCCCGCCGCCCAGGTAGCGGATGCGCGGCGACTCGCAGTTCGGGCAGCGAGTGGCCAGCGGCGTCGCGCGGCCGCAGTGGTGGCAGCGCAACGTCATCCCCGCCTGGTGGTAGACGAGCGGTCGCTCGCAGTCCGGGCACGCCTGGACATAGCCGCAGTCGCGGCACAGGACCACCGAAGCGCTCCCCCGCCGGTTGAGCGCGAGGATCGCCTGCTCGCCGGCGCCGGTGTCCAGCCCGGCGATCGCACCGGCGAGGGGGCGCGACAGCAGGCCGCGCTCCCCGGCGGCCAGCTCGGCCCGCAGGTCGACGACCGTGACGTTCGGCAGGCGCCCGGCCGCGCGGTCGACGAGGACCGCGTGCCGGTACCGGCCGGCCCGGGCGTGCCCCACGCTGTCGACGGCAGGCGTCGCCGAGCCGAGGACGACCGCCGCGCCCGCGAGCCGGCCGAGCTCGATGGCGACGTCGCGGGCCTGCAGACGCGGCGTCCGGTCGCTCTTGTACGCCGCGTCGTGTTCCTCGTCGACGATGACGATGCCGACGTCGGGCAGCGGCGACAGCACCGCCAG
This sequence comes from uncultured Chloroflexia bacterium, assembly GCA_963813335.1. Lineage (GTDB taxonomy): Bacteria > Chloroflexota > Limnocylindria > Limnocylindrales > CSP1-4 > SPCO01. The sequence goes on along the minus strand of CAWEYL010000001.1, from coordinate 653,659 downwards.
CCGGGTCCCGACCACGATGTCGACGTCGCCGGCTCGGATCCGCCGCCATTCGTCGGCGCGCTCGCCGTCGCCCAGCCCGGAGTGGACGACCGCCACCCGGGCGTCGAGGTCGGCGCGAAGCCGGTCGATGAGCGGGAGCGCCAGCGCGATCTCCGGCACCAGGACCAATGCGCGCCGGCCGGCCTCCAGCGCCGTCGCGATCGCCTCGGTGTAGACCGCCGTCTTGCCGCCGCCGGTCACGCCGTCGAGGAGGAGCGGCGTGGGGTCGGAGGCGGCCAGGGCGTCGCGGATCAAGGTCACCGCCGCGGCCTGGGCCGGGAGCAGGTCCGCGGCCGGCGGCCGGCCCCCGCGCAGCCCGACCGGCCGACCGGCCAGGGGGCGGCGCGGCCGTTCGCGGATCTCCACGTCCAGCAGGCCCCGGCGGACGAGCCCCGCGACCGCGGACGACCCGTGCCGCCCGGCGACCTCGGCGCCGGGGGCGCCGGCCGCGTCCGCGTCCACGGCGGTCATCTCGGTCAGCGCCGCGACCTGCCTCGGGCCGAGCGGCCGGCCGGCGAGCCGATCCCCCGCGGCCAGGGCGGCCGCCGCCGCGCGGCCCGCAGCAGTGACGCGGATCCAACGCTCGTAGCGCGGTCCGGCGGATGCGCCCAGCAGGGTCCACTCGAGCGAGACCAGGCCGACGGCGGCCAGCGCCCGCAACCGGCGCGTGAGCCCGGCCCGGCCCTCGGGCGCGGCCAGCGTCCGGGCCGGACGGGGCCCACCCGCGAGCTGGTCGAGGAGGTCCAGGTCCACGGGCGTGAGCGACGCGGCCGAGCGCGCGGGGTCGCCGTCCGTGGACCCGGGCGCCAGCTCCGCGACCAGCTCCAGCCGCTCGAGCATCCCGGGCGGGAGCATCGCCCGCAGGACGAGCGCCGGCGGGGCGAGGTAGTGCACGGCGATCCAGCGGGCGAGGGCCAGGCCGAGCGGCGGCAGGAGCGGGCCGTCCGCCCGGACGCGATCCACGACGGGCTTGGGCGTCACCCCGGGAGCGGGCGCCGCCTCGCCGAGGACGACGCCCAGGGCCTGGCGCCGGCCGAACTCGACCAGCACGGCCTCACCCGCCTCGAGGTCGGCGAGGTCCGGCGGCACGAGGTAGGTGTAGGTCCGGTCACCGCCCGCCCCGGCCGCGTCCACGGCCACCTCCACCAGCCGCGGCCCGGAGGCCCGGGCCGGGAGGTCGGCCGCGAGACCGAGGGTCACGCCCCGCGCCTAGACGCGGACCCGTCGCGCCGGATGGAGCGCGTGCGTCTCCGCGATGATCTCGTCGATCCGCTGGGCGGTCCGCTCGACCTGGCCGTCCTCGTTGACGACGACGTGGTCGTAGTCCTCCTGTCGGGCGAGCTCGATGGCGGCGTTCCGCTGGCGCAGCTCGAGCTCATCGGCGCTCTCGGTGGCGCGGGCGCGCAGCCGACCGAACAGCGTCTCCATCGACGGCGGGACGATGAAGACGAGCAGCGCCTCATCGACCCGCTCCTTGACCTGCTGGGCGCCCTGGACGTCGATCTTGAGGATCACGTCGTGGCCGCCGGCGAGCGCGTCGCGGACCTCCTGACGCGGCGTGCCGTACCAGTTGCCGTGGACCTCGTTCGCCTCGAGCAGCCCGCCCGCGGTGCGCAGGGCCAGGAACCGCTCGCGGTCCATGAAGTGGTAGCTGACGCCGTCGATCTCGCCGGGCCGCGGGGCGCGGGTGGTGCAGGTGACGACGTAGTGGTAGTCCGGGTCCCGCGGCCGCTCGCGGAGCGCCTCGATGATCGTGTCCTTCCCCACCCCGCTCGGCCCCGAGATGATCACCAGCTGGGCGCCGGGCGCACCGGCGACGACATCGGTCGGCGCTGGCCCGGTCGAGGACGTCGGATCGACCGTCAACGGCCCGGCCCCGTCTGGGCGCGAAGCCCCTCGAGGACGCCCTCGAGTTCGGGCGGGAGCGGCGCGGTCGCGCGGATGAGATGCCCGTCAGACGGCGCGGCCAGCTCGAGCCGCCAGGCGTGCAGGAACAGCCGTCCGAGGCCGTCCGGGCCGCGCCGCGAGATCGCCCCGCCGTAGACCGGATCGCCGGCCACCGGATGGCCGATCGCCTCGAGGTGGACGCGGATCTGGTGGGTCCGGCCCGTGACCAGGTCCAGCTCGAGGAGCGTCCAGCCCTCGAAGCGCTCGCGGACACGGTAGCCGGTGACCGAGGGCCGTCCGTCGGTCACGACGGCCATCCGGGTCCGGTGCTTCGGGTCGCGGCCGATCGGCGCCTCGATGCGGCCGGCCGCCGCCGAGACCGAGCCGCGGACCAGCGCGAGATACGTCTTCTTGATGCGTCGCGCCTTGAGCTGGGCCATCAGGGACGCCTGCGCGGTATCGCCCTTGGCCACCATCAGCAGCCCGCTCGTGTCACGGTCCAGGCGGTGGACGATCCCCGGCCGGGCGACGCCGGCGATCCCGCCGTACTCCGAGCCATCGGCGCGGGCCAGGAGGGCGTTGACCAGCGTGTCCGCGGCGTGTCCCGGCGAAGGATGCACCACCAGTCCGGAGGGCTTGTCGACGATCAGCAGCTCGTCGTCCTCGTAGACGACGTGGACCGGGATCTCGGGCGCCGGGGCGATCTCCGGCACGCTGACCGGCGGGACGTCGAGTCGCAGCTCGGCCCCCGGCTGGACGATCGCGTTCGACTTGAGGGCCAGCCCGTCGGCGGTCAGCCGGCCGTCGGAGATCAGCTTCTGGACGTAGCTCCGCGACAGGCCGGTCGCGTCGGCGACCACGCGGTCCACGCGGGACGCCTTGCCGTCAGGCACGCGGAGCGTCCGGGGCCCGGCCGCCACGGCGCCGTCAGGCATCGGCCGTCTCGGACCCGTCGCCGCCGAGCCGGAGCACCGCCGGGAAGACCGCCATCGCGATCAGCAGCAGGATCGCCGTGCTGATCGCCGCGTCGGCGACGTTGAACGTCCAGAAGCGGATGTCGCCGATGCCCATGTCGATCCAGTCGACGACGTAGCCGAGCCGGAACCGGTCGAGCAGGTTGCCGATCGCGCCACCGAGCAGCAGGCCGAGCGCGATGGACATGTAGAGGCTGCGGCCCGACTGCGCGTGGTACCAGACGATCAGCGACACGACCCCGAGCGAGACCAGCCCGAACAGCAGGGCCTGATCGCGGAACATCCCGAAGAGCGCCCCGGAGTTGTGGCTGAAGACCAGGCGCAGGTAGTCGCCGATGACCTGGATGGCCTCGCCCGGATCCAGGGACGAGAACCTCCACACCAGCCACACCTTGCTCAGCTGGTCGAGGACGACGATCCCGACCGCGAGCCCGATGAACACCGGCCAGCGGGGAGTCCCGCGGGGCGCGGCCGTCCGCTCGGGGGCGGCCGCGCTCGGCGCGGCTGTGGTGCCCGTCGCCTCCCCGTGCTCCAGCAGATCGCCTCCCTGGTCGGAACCCTCGACCGTCATGAGCCTACCCGTCGCCGACGCGACGGCGCAAGGCGAGGGCCACCGGCGCCCGCTCGAGGTCGACCGTGGCCCGCGCCGTGACGTCCGGCGGGACCGGACCGTCGACGGCGACGGCCAGCGTCTCGCGCAGCACCGCGTCAAGGTGCGCGGCGACGGCCGGCGCCAGCCCGTCGATCCACAGGTCGATCCGGTCGTCGAGCTCGAGGCCGGCGTCGCGGCGCAGGTCCTGGATCGAGCGCTGGAGCTCGCGGGCGTCGCCCTCGGCGCGCAGCCCGGGCGTCAGCTCGGTATCGATGACCATCACCAGGCCGTCCTGGTCGGCCACGGCCGTGCCGGGCCGCGGCGAGGCCTGGATCTCGACCTCGTCAGGCGCGAGCGTGACGCCGGCGAGGGTCACCGATCCGTCCGCGTGGAAGCTGGCCGAGCCGTCGCGGGCCGCCGCCATGACGGCCGGGATCGCGGAGCCGAGCCGCTTGCCGATCTTGGGCAGCAGCGGCTTGACCCGTCGCTCCACGAGATCGGAGTCGTCGGCGATGACCGAGACCTGCTTGACGTTGATCTCGTCGGCGATCATCGCGAGGAGCTCCGGCCCGACGTCGAGACCGCGATCGGGGAGCGCCAGCCAGGCGTGCGCCAGCGGCTGGCGGGTGCGGATGCGGGCCGAGCTCCGGAGCGTGCGGGCCAGGTCGACCGCGTCCTGGGCGACCGCCATCGCGCGCTCGAGCCGCACGTCGCGGTGGGCGGCCAGGCCGTCCGCCGGCCACGGGCCAAGGTGCACCGACTCGGGTCGCTCCGCCAGGTCGCCGACGAGGTTCCGGTAGATCGTGTCGGACAGGAACGGCAGGATCGGCGCGAGCATGCCGACGGTGCCCAGCAGCGCCTCATGCAGCGTGGCGAACGCGGCGGCGCGGTCGCGCCGGTCGTCGTTGCGGCGCATCCGCTCGCGGGACAGGCGCAGGTACCAGGTCGAGAGGCCGTCCATGAAGCCCGAGAGCTCGCGGGTCGCCGCGACCGCGTCGAACGCGGCCAGGTGCTCCCCGACGGCGGCCGCGGTCCCGGCGGCGCGCGACAGGATCCAGCGGTCGAGCGCGCCGCGCTCGGCGACCGGCCGCGCATCGCCGTCGCCCGGGGTCCAGCCCGCCAGCCGCGCATAGGTCACGAAGAACGCGTACACGTTCCACAGCACCAGCAGCTCGCGCCGGGCTTCGTCCGCGGCGTGCCAGCCGAAGAGGATGTTCTCCTCGGGACGCGCCTTGGCGAACATCCAGCGCATGACGTCGACACCCATCCGCTCGGCGGCCTCGTCGAAGTCGATGGCGTTGCCCCACGACTTGTGCATCGGCCGGCCGTCCTCGCCGAAGACGAGGCCGTAGCCGAAGATCGTCTTGAACGGCCGCTCGCGGCGGAGGACCGTCGACATCGCGAGCATCGAGTAGAACCAGTTGCGGAACTGGCCGGGGAAGCTCTCGGTGATGAAGTCGGCCGGGAACCACTTCGCCCAGTACGCCTGGTCCTCCCGGAAATGGAGCGTCGAGAACGGCACGATCCCGGCGTCCAGCCAGGGGTTGCCGACGTCGCGGATCCGCTCGACGGGACCGCCGCACGACGGGCAGGCGATGGTCACCGCATCGACCCAGGGGCGGTGCGGGGTGTGCCCCTCGAACGCCTCCCAGCCGCCGACCGCCCGTTCGTGCAGCTCGTCGCGGCCGCCGATGACCTCGATGGTCCCGCACGCCGGGCAGTCGTAGATCGGCAGCGCCAGCCCCCAGTAGCGCTTCTTGCTGATCATCCAGTCGTGCATGTTGCGCAGCCAGTCGAGCTCGCGCTCCAGCCCGAAGCCCGGGATCCAGTCGATGGTGTCGACCACGTCCATGATCTGGTAGCGCAGGCTCGCGTCGACCTGCTCCGGGGTCAGCGTCTCGCGCGGCTGGTCGTAGACCGGGCCCATGCTGATGTACCACTCGTCCACGAGGCGGAACAGCAGCGGCGTCCCGCAGCGCCAGCAGTGCGGGTAGCGGTGGAGGTACGGCTCGAGCCGGTAGAAGCGGCCCTCGCGCTTGAGATGCTCGACGATCGGCTCCGCGACGTCGCGGGCGTCGCGGCCCGACAGGGACCCGAACCCCTCGACCACGATCCCCGACTCGTCGATCGGCGCCACGACCGGCAGGCCGAGCGACTTGCCCAGCTGGAAGTCCTCGGCGCCGCAACCCGGGGCGACGTGGACGATCCCGGTCCCCTCGTCCTCGCCGACCTCGTCCCAGGCGACGACGCGGTGCCTGTACGGCGTCGACGGGTCGTCGCGGGTGCCCGCCGCGAAGGCGGCCCGGACCGCCGGCAGCTCGTCGAACGGGCCGATGTACTGCCAGCCGACGAGGTCGGAGCCGGCGACCTCGTCCTCCACCTCGAACGGCCCCTGCAGCGCGGTCTTGAGGGTCCCCTTCGCGAGCCAGAACCGGTCGTCGCCCTGGCGGACGCGGACGTAGCGCAGGTCCGCGCCGACGGCCGCCGCGACGTTCGAGGTCAGCGTCCACGGGGTGGTCGTCCAGACGAGGAGCGCCTCGCCGGGCCGATCCGTGAGCGGGAAACGGACCGTGAGGCCCGGGTCCTCGCGGTCCTGGTAGCCCTCGTTGAGCTCCATCTGCGAGAGGCCGGTCCCGCAGCGGCCGCACCACGGCATGGTGTCGTGGCCCTTGTAGAGCCAGCCGCGCCGGTGGCACTCGGCGAGGAACCCCCAGATCAGGTCGTTGTTCTCGTTGCTGAACGTGAAGTACGAGCCCCCGGTGTCGGGCATGCCCAGCCGCCCGACCAGCATCTCGACGGTGTCGGTGACCGGGCCGTCGGGGCCCTCGATGGTCGTGACCCGGGTCGGGTCGTCGCCGAGCAGGTCGTGGAGCCGGCGCAGCTCGTCGGGGTCGTTCCAGTCCATCCACATCCCGAGGCGGACCGACTGCTCGGTCTGGCGGGCCGCGTAGGTCAGGACCCGCTGCTTGCACAGCGTCACGAAGCGGTCGATGCCGTAGGCCTCGATGTCGCGCTTCGAGGTGAACCCGAGGTCGCGCTCGACGTTGACCTCCACCCAGAGGCCCTGGCAGTCGAACCCGTTCTGGTAGCGCTGGTGCTCGCCGAGCATCGCGTGGAAGCGCTGGTAGAGGTCCTTGTACGCGCGGCCCCAGGCGTGGTGGACGCCCATCGGGTTGTTGGCCGTGATGGGGCCGTCGAGGAAGCTCCAGTGCGGGCCGTCGGCGTTCTGGGCGCGGAGCCGCGCGAAGGTGCGGCGCTCCCGCCACAGGGCCAGCATCTCGTGCTCCTGGGCGACGAGATCCGGCTTCGAGCTGACGGCGTTGAACATCGATCTCCGGGTGCGACGGGGTGGGCGGGCGCGCCAGTGGCCGACGGGCGCTCGATTCGGCGGGTCCGAGTATCCTACCCGCGATGCAACAGACGCAGAAGGACGCGCGACCGCGCGCCCGGTCGCCGTTCGCGGCCGCGTTCCTTTCCCTGATCTTCCCCGGCCTCGGACACGCCTACGCCGGTGCCTTCGCGCGCGCGCTGGCATTCGCGGCGTTCCCGATCCTCGCCATCGCGCTCGGGGCCGGGCTGCTCCTGCGGATGGATCGCATCGCCCTGCTGGGCCTCGTGCTCAACCCGTTCTTCCTGAGCTCGGTCTTCGTCGTCAACCTGCTGGCCCTGCTCTATCGGATCGTGGCGATCGTCGACGCCTACCGCGTCACGGAGTTCCTGAACGCGCACGACGCGAGCGGCGACGGCCGGCTCGGCCCCGGACGACTGCGGCGCAACCCCCTGTCGATCGCCGGGCTGCTCGCCGTCATCCTGGTCATGGCCGGCACGCACGTCGCGGTCGCCCGCTACGACGTGCTCGCGATGGACGTGCTCGACAGCCCGTGCATCTTCGTCGGCGGCGACACGGACGCGGTCTGCTCCGCCGATGCCTCCGATTCGCCGGACTCGTCGGCCGACACGAGCGACTCGATCGGCGCGAGCGACAGCCTCGACGCCTCGGCCACGCCCACGCCGACCCCGCTGCCGACGGCGATCGGCTCCGCCCTGCCCCAGGTCAGCATCCCGCCGTGGGACGGCAAGGCGCGGCTGAACATCCTGCTGATCGGCGCCGACCAGCGGCCGAAGCAGGGCTTCTACAACACCGACACCCTGATCGTCGTGTCGATCGACCCGGTGAGCCAAGCAGGTCGCCATGTTCAGCCTGCCGCGCGACACGGTGGACGTGCCGATCCCCGCCGGGCCGGCGCGGAGCGTCTTCGGGTCCGCCTACAGCGGCAAGGTCAACAGCTGGTTCTCGGCCATCCGCAACCGCCCCGACCTCTACTCCGGCACGAACACGACCCGCGGCTACAACGGCCTCAAGGCGATGCTCGGCGAGCTCTACGGCCTCGACATCAAGTACTTCGTGGAGGTCAACTTCCAGGGGTTCATGAAGGTCGTCGACGCCCTCGGCGGCGTCACCGTGAACGTCCAGGTCCCGGTCTCCGACGACCGCTACCCGGGCATCGGCGGCCAGCTCGAGCGGGTCTACATCCCCAGCGGCATCCAGCACATGGACGGCATGCAGGCCCTGCGCTATGCCCGCTCACGCCATTCGTCGAACGACTTCGACCGCGGGCAGCGCCAGCAGCGCCTCCTGCTGTCGCTCCGCGAGCAGGCGGACCCGCAGCTCCTGATCCCGCACCTGACCGACCTCGTGACCGCGCTCAAGTCGGCCGTCCGCACCGACATCCCGGTCAGCCAGCTCGACGACCTGCTGGGCCTGGCCTCGTCGGTCGACACCAAGGACATCCGCTCGTACGTGTTCGCGCCACCGTTCTACCAGACGGAGTTCCCCAACAGCTCGCGCGGCTACATCATCGTGCCGAACGTCCCGAAGATCCGCACCGCGGTCAAGAACGCCTTCAAGACCAACCCGGCGGACGAGGCGCTGCGCGAGAAGCTCGCGAACGAGGGCGCCGCGGTCTGGGTCCTCAGCGGCCTGAGCGACCGCACCCAGCCGGCGGACCTCGCCGGGTATCTCGAGTACGCCGGCCTCGCCGCGTCCGCGCCACGCCAGAGCGCGCCGGGCACGGTCCCCGCGGACACCAAGATCGTGGTCTACAACGGCGCTGCGGACAAGTACCCGGACACGATCGCGTACCTCGAGTCGCGCTTCAAGGTGCAGTCCACCACGGCGACGGACCCGGCCATCCGGACCGACATCATCGTCACGATCGGGCGCGCCACGCCCAAGTTCAGCGCCCCGGTCGGTCCCTGATCCTCGGCGCCTGACCGGCGGCCGGCGCTGCCGCAGCGGCTCGCGCGCAGCCGGCTACTTGATCGGCGTGAGCCAGTGCGCGTACTCGGGCAGCCGTCCGCGCACGGCGTCGAAATAGCGCTCGCTGATGATCCGGGCGATCGGCCCGATGGTCCCGGCCCCGACGGGCCGATGGTCGACCTCGATCACCGGTGAGATCTGGACGCCGGTGCCGCACAGCAGCGCCTCGTCCGCGACGTAGAGCTCGGAGCGGTCGATCGAGCGGACCTCGACGGGGATCCCCTCGTTCTTGAGGATCTCCATGATGGCCTTGCGGGTGACGCCTTCGAGCAGGTCGTCACTGACCGGCGGGGTGAGCGCCACGCCGTCGCGGACGACGAACAGGTTGGCCGCCGAGGCCTCGTTCACGTGGCCGCCGGCGGTCAGGACGAGCGCCTCGTCGTAGCCGTTGAGTTCCGCCTCGGTCTTCTGGAAGGCCATGTTCACGTAGCCGCCGACGATCTTGCCGCGCGCCGGCAGGGCCTCGTCGGCATTGCGCCGCCAGGACGAGGTCATGATCCGGACGCCGGCCTCGGTGTCGATGTAGTTCCCGAACGGCAGGGCGATGATGTACAGCTCGTTGTCGAGGTCGTGCAGGCGCACGCCGATGGCCCGGGTCGACTTGTAGAACGACGGCCGGATGTAGACGTCGTGGCGGAACCCGTTGCGCCGCACGGTCTCGACGATCAGCCCGGTGAGCTCGTCGACCGACGGGACGTCGCGCATCAGCAGGATCCGGCACGACTGGCGCAGCCGCTCCACGTGCTCGCGGAGCTTGAGCCCGTAGAGGACGCCCTGGTCCTCGTTCCAGTAGGCGCGGATGCCCTCGAAGGTCGCGGTCCCGTACATGAACGCGTGGGTCATGATGCTGACCTTCGCGTCCGCCATCGGGACGAACTGCCCCTCGAAGTAGCAGATCAGCTGGTCGAGGGCGTCGGGCGTCGGCGCGTGGTGGGGGGTCTGGGCCGGCGAGCCGGCCGCCTTCTGGTCGGTGAGCATGCGGGTCGGCTCCTGCATCGGATGCGGTCGGCCGAGTATAGCAAGCGGCCCCGTCAGGTCCGCGTGCCCGGCCCGCTCAGGCGCCCGAGATGGTGGCGAGGACCACGACCAGGTAGACGAGGTAGAACGCGCCGCCGACCAGCAGGTTCCGGCCGCGCAGCCGCCCGGAGCGGGCCATCGGGATGAAGATCGCGGCGACCGCCAGGAACGCGATCCCGGCTGACGCGAACGCGATGTAGCTGTCGGGCGTGACCTGCCACGTGCTCGATGCGAAGACCAGCGCCACGACCGTCGGGATCGTCGACTGGAACACCATCGCGCCGGTGATGTTGCCCATCGCCAGGGTGTCCTTGCCGGCCCGCACCCAGATCACGGAGTTGAACTTCTCGGGGAGCTCGGTCGCGATCGGGGCGATGACCAGCGCGAGCAGGGCGCTGTCGACGCCGAGCGACGTCGCGAGGTGCCCGACCGAATCCACGAAGAAGACGGCCCCGAGCACGATCAGGCCGAGGGCGAACAGCACCTGGACGTTGACGATGCGCAGGCGCGGGACCGCCGGGTCGGTGCGGTGGGCGCGCCGGTCGAGCCGGTGGAAGCGCAGCGGCGCCAGGTCCGCGGCGTCGACATCGGGGTCGGCCTCGAAATGGCCCTTGACGTACCAGCCGTAGATGCCGATCAGCACGACCGCCACGATCCACTTCAGCCACACCGGCTCCAGCGGCAGGAAGGCGGCGCCGATGGCCAGCGCGTACGCGATCACGAAGTAGCGGATGTCGTGCGACAGGACGTGCGTGTCGACCAGCATGTCGTCGTTCGTGGTCCGCCGGCGCGCCACGACGAGGACCGCGACCCCGGTCACGAACATGGCCAGGGTGGCGAGCATGAACGGCGCGCCCAGGATGGCCCCGACCCCGACCTCGTGCGACGAGGCGCCGGACGCGAAGAGGATCGCGATGATCGGGATCATCGTCTCCGGCAGCGCCGTGCCCACCGCCGCGAGGACCGACCCGACCGCTCCCTCGGCGAGCTCGAGCTTGCGGCCGAACCACTCGATGCTGTTGGTGAAGAGCTCGGCCCCGGCGAGGATGATGACGAAGGCGACGAGCAGGGTCAGCAGGTCCAATCTAGATCTCCGTGATCGAGGCGGTGATGATCGCCACGGCGATGACGACGAGGATCCCGATCGCGACGCCGACCATCGGCCATTCGCGATCCCGACCGTACCCGAACCCGGCGACGACGACGCGGACGACGGGGGACGAGAGGACGACGAGCAGCCCGAGCCAGATGAATCCTTCCGGCCGGAGGGCGAGGATATCGGGCACGACGTCGGCGAGGTGGAACGCGGGTCCGCCGCTCAGCGGCGAGGTCCCGGCGGCCAGCATGAGGACGACGCCCACGATCAGCAGGGCGACCGCGACGTAGGTCATCACGATCAGCAGCCGGCCGATGGCCCGTTCGAAGTCGTGCCCGTGCGGCGCGGCGCTCACGAGAGGGCCTTCTGGAGCATCTCGAACGCCGTGTAGAGCAGGACGATCACGAACAGCCAGCGCAGGACCCGCAGGTCGATGCGGTGGCCCACGCGCGAGCCGACGGTCGCCCCCACGAAGACCCCGATCGCGGTCGGGGCCGCGACGTATGGGTCGATGCCGCCGTGAAGCAAGTAGATGATCGCGCTGGCCGCGGCGGTGATGCCGATCATCAGGTTGCTGGTGGCGGTGGCGATGCGCAGCGGCACCCCCATCCCGACGTTCATGAGCGGCACCTTGACGATCCCGCCGCCGATCCCGAGGAGTGCCGAGACGATCCCGGCGAAGGTCGCCCCGACCACCCCGAGGCCCAGCCGGCGCACCCGGTAGCCCTCCCCGGAGAGCCGCTCGAGCACCGACCCGCGGCGGCCAGCCGGCTCGAGCGGGGCCGCGCCATCGTCGAGCGGCTCTGGCGGTGCCTCGTCGCTTACGCCGCGCCGGAGCATCGTGATCGCGACGTACACCATCAGGCCCGCGAACAGGGCCTCGAGCAACCGGACGTCGAGGGCGAACGCGATGGTCCCGCCGATGAGCGCGCCGATGGCGGTGAACAGCTCCAGCGACATTCCCAGCCGCAGGTTCGCGATGTGCCGCTCGAGGTAGACGCCCGCGGCCGCGCCGCTGGTCATGATGACCGCGACCAGCGAGACGCCGACGGCCTCGCGCAGCGGCAGCCCGAAGCCGAGCGTGAGCAGCGGCACGAGCAGCACGCCGCCGCCCAGGCCGAGGAGTGAGCCGAAGAGTCCGGCCGCGGCTCCCCCGCCGACCATCAACAGGCCGACGACCACCTCAGAAGCTGTCGCTGGCGGGCGGTGCGCCGGCCGGTCCGGTCAGCAACGCCGATCAGGGTCGGAGGTGCTGGGGCGCGTACGGCAGCAGGGCGACGTGGCGGGCTCGCTTGAGGGCGACCGCCAGCTCGCGCTGGTGGCCGGCGCAGGTGCCGGTCTTGCGGCGCGGCTCGATCTTGGCCCGCTCGGAGAGGTAGCGGCGGAGGCGGTTGACCTCCTTGTAGTCGATCTGCGCGGTCTTGTCGGCGCAGAACGCGCAGACCTTGCGTCGACGGCGGTCGCGATAGAAGTCATCGCGCTTCTTGGAACGGACGGGAGGCATGGGTCGTGGGTCTCCTGGTCAGAACGGGAGGTCGTCGAGGTCGGTGTCGTCGGCGGGCGGGCGGCTCGATCCACCGCCCGAGGGCACGGCCGAGCCGGCGGTCGGGACGCCGGCGAATGCGGCGTCGTCGTCGCGGCCCTTGCGGTCGAGGCTGATGACGTTGTCGGCGGTCACGTCGAGCGACGTGCGCTTCTGGCCGTCGTTGCCCTCGAACTCGCGGGTCTTGAAGCGACCCTCGACGAACACGCGGTTGCCCTTGCGGAGCTGCTCGGCCGCACGCTCGGCGCGGTCGCCGAAGATGCTGACGCGGTACCAGTCGGTGCCCTCGTCGACCCAGCCGCCCTGGCCGTCGGGCTTGCTGTTGCTGACCGCGACGCTGAACTGCGTCACCGGCCGGCCGTTCGGCGTGTAGCGCATCTCCGGGTCACGACCCAGATTGCCGATGAGCATGATCTTGCAGAACGCCATCGTGGGCCTCCGTCAATCGATGGCGGCCGGGGCCGCCTCGCTCTCGGATTCGTCGATGAGCTCGGGGATGTCGTCCTCGTCATCCTCGTCCTCGCCGGACGGGAGCATCGACTCGTCGTCGACATCGATGTCGCCCTCGTCGTCGGGTCGGCCAGGCTTGGTCGGCCGGTCGGCGCGGGTCACGAGATGGCGGAGGACCTCCTCGGTGATCAGGAGGCTGTGCTCGAGCTCCGTGATCGCCTCCGGGGGCGCCTCGAACAGGACGATGTGGTACGACCCCTCGCGGTGTCGGTCGATGGGATAGGCCAGCCGACGGCGGCCCCACGGGGCGACCTTCACGATCTGGCCACCGGCGGCCACGATCTGGCGGGTGGTGCGGTCGATGACCGCCTGGCTCTTGTCGTCCGCGACGTCGGGGCGGACCACGAGCATCAGTTCATATCGGCGCATACGCGCAGCAACTCCTTCCGATGGGGAAGCCCCGTTGACGGCGCGCCGGCACGGAGCAGAAAGGATCAGAGCGGGAAGTCTAGCACGTGGTCCCGCGCCACCCCGCGGACATGGTCCGGCGGCGGATCGCCGGCGTCCCGCCGGGCCGTTGTATGCTCTTGGCCACCCCCCAAGACGCGCGTTGCGATCCAGCTCCCGGAGGCTCCGTGCCCGCCAGCTCCATCTTCCTGCTCGATGCCGACACGGCGTCGGCCGAGGCCATCTCGGCGACCCTGACGAGCGTCGGCTACACCGTCACCGTCACCGCCGACCCGGCCGACGCGATCGCCCGGGCCTCGGACCACCAGCTCGTCATCATCGACCTCGTCACCGGCCCGATGACGCCGATCGAGGTCTGCGAGGGGATGCGGGCGACGCCGGCGATGAGCGAGGTCCCGATCGTCTGCGTCAGCCAGACCGACGACGTCGACGAGCGGATCGCCTTCCTGGTGGCCGGTGCCGACGACGTCATGGCCAAGCCCTTCGACGGCCGCGAGCTGGAGGCCCGGGTCGAGGCCTTGCTGCTCCGCTTCCAGCGCTCGGGCGGCCTCAGCCCGGTCTACTCCGCCGATGGCCTGACGATGGCCCGCGCCCGTCGGACCATCGCGGTCTTCAGCCCCAAGGGCGGCGTCGGGACCACCACGATCGCGACCAACATCGCGGTCTCCGCGGCATTGCGCCGGCCCGACAAGGTGGTCCTGGTCGACCTCGCCCTGCAGTTCGGGGGCGTCTCGAGCCACCTCAACCTGGAGACGCGCGGCACCCTGGCCGACCTCGTCCGCGACGAGATCGCCATGCGCGAGCCGGAGATCATGCGGCCCTACGCCATCCGCCACGACTCCGGGCTGCACGTGCTGGCCGCGCCCGGCACGCCCGAGGGCGCGGACCTGGTCACCCCCGACCACGTCGCCCGGATCCTCAAGAATCTCCTCGAGGGCTACGACTACGTCGTGGTCGACGCGGGCGCGGTACTCGACGAGCGGTCGATGACCGCGCTCGAGGCCGCGGAGGCGGTGATGCTGCCGGTCTACCCGGAGGTCGCCGCGCTCCGGGCCGTCCACAACCTGATCGACTACTTCAACGATGTCGGCTCGATCACCCAGAAGTCGACCTTCATCCTCAACAACGTCTTCGCCAGGGACATCCTCAAGCCGCGCGACGTCGAGAGCGCGCTGGGCTCGAAGGTCGGCGCGGAGCTGCCGTACGACCCGTTCCTCTACCTGAAGGCCGTGAACGAGGGCATCCCGGTCGTCATCGGGGCGCCGAAGTCGGCGGCCGCGGACCGGCTGAACAAGCTGAGCATGAGCGCCTTCGGCGAGGACGGCTACACCGTCCCAGACGCAGGGCCAGAACGCCGGTCGGGCCGGTTCGGGCTTCGCCGCCGGGCCTGACCCGGGCTGCGCCGGGCGGGGTTTGGCGGCCCCCAGGTGCTCCGTTGGACCTTCCCCGAAAGAGCACCCTGGGGCCGACCCGACAGTCGGGCCGCGGCAGGTGCCCGCGCCATGGTCCGAACGTTCGTCCCGGGCCGGACCTGGGTCTGTGGCGGGCACGCACCACCGCGGCCGTGGTCGCGCGCCGGGCGGGACGATGACCGGCCGTCAGCCGGTGACCCAGCCCCGGATCTTCAGGCGGAGCGCTTGCTCCTGGCGTTGGAGCTCGTCCCATTCGGGATCGTCGCGCGGCGTCCGGCTCCGTCGCTCGTGCAGCTCGCGGAGCGTCCGGACGTCGTCGTTCCAGCTCTCCAGCTCGAGGTCGCGGGCACGCGCCTCGGTGGACTCGCCCATGGCGTCACCCTTGCGGTCAAGTGCCCCGTCACGCGCGACGGGCCGCTCGCCGGAGCCAATGGTAGCGAGGCGCCGGCCCGCCGCGTTACGTCGGCGCAGCGCCGCCGCGGCAGCGCATTACAGATGCATAACAGCGCCCGATCCGATGGTCTGGCACTACCGGGACCATCGTCGGCTTCCGGCGGCGTCCGGCTGTGGAACCATTCGAGGCACGGATCGAGGTTCCGCGCAAGCGGCATCGGGGGCGGTCCGGACCAAAGCCCGCCGAGGGACGAATGACCTCCTCGGCGGGCTTCGTCATGTCTGTCCGCCTGGTACCGGAGCCGAGATTTCGAACTCGGACGCCCTTGCGGGCCGCGGTGTTTAAGACCGCTGCGTCTGCCGTTCCGCCACTCCGGTGCCAGGCAAGGGTAGCGCCCGCCTCACGGGCTCGGCCAGACGGACCGCGGGCCTGTCGCGCCGCGGCCAGTGGGCGACTGACCTCGCTCGATCAGGTGCCGGTCGGTCCGTGCCCGCGCGGGGTCATCCGACTCCAGGCACCCCAGAGGATGCCGATCCCGAGCGCGATCACGGCAAGCGGCCAGATCATGTCCCAGTCCAGCTCAGCCAGCTGGAGGCCGAACACGTTCACGAGCGTGTAGTAGATCCCCACCCCGAGGACCAGCAGCCCGAGGAGGATCGCTCCGACATCGATGCTCCGCAGCCTATCCACGGTCTTCCCCTTTCTCCCGGGTCGGTCTCGCCGGTGGCTCGGCGCCGTCCCGCCACCCGGAGCGCAGGAACGCGCGTATCGGCAGCCACAGCAAGGCGACGATCAACGCGAGCAGGATGCCGAAGATGCTGTGCTGCCAGCCGTTCCCCGTCTCGAACAGGCCGATCTGGCGCGCCGTGTCACCCAGGTCGATCGGCGAGGGATCGTCCTTGATCGGTCTCTCAGACCGGAGGCTGAGGCGGGTCTTCTGTCGCATGGCAGGAAGGATGTACCCATCCTTGGCGTCGGGCGGTCTTGCGTCGTCAGTGGGCCGGCATCGGCTCCGTCACGTGGTGCCTCGTCGCGAACCAGGTCACGATGACCGCGACCAGGCCGGCCACCAGTCCGCCGAGCAGCGCCTCATCCCAGAGCAGCCCGTCGATCAGTGGCTGGAAGTTCTCCTCGGTCGTTTCGGAGCCGTAGAGGACCTCGCTCGCGAACAGGCCGCCCAGGAACCACGCAGCAGTCCCGATCAGCCACATCCAATGCGTGGCACTCCGCCAGACGACGAGTTGTGCCAGCAAGCCAAAGAGAAGGGCCGGGACGATCAGCAGCGCCAGGCCCTGCGATCCAAGGTCGTACTCCATGGATCCATGCCTCCTCGTCCACGGGCGAATTCGCAGGTCCGCCCGCAACTGCTTAGCGTCGTCGGCTCGACGTCTCCCGGCAAGTGCCGATGGACACCAAGTCCGGACATGAAGAACGGGTCGGGACTCGGGACGGGCCAACGCTACCCCGGCTCTGGGTGCTGGTCGCGGCTGCACGAGGCGCAGCGGAACGGGAGGCCATAGCGGGGATCCATGAGGGTATCGCCGTCGGCACGAGTGCAGCCACACTCGCACTGGCACGGGATCTCGCCCGGCTCGGCCCAGTACCGAGCGAGGATCGGCGCACGACCGTCCGGGTGATCCGCCCAGGACGCGGCCTCCTGCTCAAGGTGTCTCTTGCAGAGGGGGAACGGACCGCCTGCGCGCGTGGCCTGATAGCCGGCGGGCGGCTCCCCACATCGCCCGCATCGGGCCAACCGCGCTGGCGGTCCCAGCGGCTCACCGCCTGCACCCCATTGCTCGTCGTTGGTGTTAGCGACCCGCAGCGTCGCGGCCGAAGCGAGCAGCCAAGGGTCGCGAATGCCGGCCGCGATCGAGGGCGACAGGGCTGGATCGAGCGCCGTGGCCGTGGCGGCGAGCCCGGCCGCCCACGCGAAGGTCTCCTCGAGCCCGTCTGGCCTCGAAACGAAGAATTGGTCCTGCTCGTTCATGCCGAAGTTGATCGAGCTGAGAGCGAGCTGGGCGCCGTCGCTAAAGGCGTGCCGCGCAGCGTCCTCGAGGCCGGCCCTTCGGGCAGTGCTCAGGAGCTTGGCCTCGTGACGGGCAAGGTGCTGAGGGTCGGTGACCGCGCTCGCGGTGATGCGCTGCACACTCGCCTCGGTCGCCGCCATCACATCCGCACGCAGGAAGTAGATGACCGCCGCCGTGTTCGGACCGTAGCGCTGATCGGGGACCCGATGGTGCGTCAGGGCGAACGCGATGCTGCCGATGCCCGCGGGCCAATCGGAATCAAACAGCACCGACGATGACGGCGATGGGGCTTCGCGCACGATCGAGCTACTCCGTGCTTTGTCACTCATCTCCGCACGGAGTCAGTCGCCTCGCCATTCCCCGAATGTCCTAGTTCGCCCCGGAGCGTGCGCCCCGCCCGGACCTTCCAGACCCCCGTCTGTCTCGCGCCGGTAGGCCCTCCCTCACTTCAACAAGCTTCTGAGGCCCGGTCCTGGCGCGCCAGGCCGCCAGCATGGGCGGCGACAGCTCCGGGGCTACGCCGGGCGCAGCGGCGGGACGCTCATTCGTCACGAGGGACGGTCCCTCGTCGACTCAGACGTCGAGGCTGAGAGGGGACGGCCCGAACTCACGACCAAACGAAGACCCGCTGGTCACCCAGCGGGTCGTTTCGTGCTCAGGATGTGGAGGCGACGACCGGATTCGAACCGGTGAATAGAGGTTTTGCAGACCTCCGTGTTGAGCCACTTCACCACGTCGCCGCGATCGCCCGGGCCGTCCCGGGTTGTCTGGCTGCCCCTCGAGGATTCGAACCTCGGTTCACGGATCCAAAGTCCGCTGTCCTACCACTAGACGAAGGGGCAGCGGGGACCTTCGAGGGAGGGATGGAGCGGACGACGCGACTCGAACCCATGAGCCTCACCGTGGCGAGGCCCCGTCTCCGACTCGCCTCTGCAGGCTGTCATCCGTGCTCCGGGCACCGGCTCGAATGCCAATTCCGTGTGTCTAGGGTGTGGCGCGCTGCCGGTTCCTGTCAAGCGTGCGGCGTCGGTCCTACGGTCCGAGCGGACCGACCAGCGCGAAGCCTGACGCATCGGGCTCGTCGTGGGTCTCGCGCCAGCCGACAACGACCAGTCGATCGTCCGACGCCACCAGGTCCGTGGCCCGCACGCTGGCGTCGCCGGCCATGGCCGGCAGGTCGGGGACGGTGCGCCAGGCGCGGCCGTCGACCGAGGTCCACACGTCCACGTGCCCGGCATCGTGGCTGCTGGCGGCGAACCCCCCGCCCGTCGCGGTGATGGCATCGAGGCGAGGCAGGCCCGACACCTCCGCCCATTGCCACGTGACGCCATCGGTGGAGCGCAGCGTGTACCGCGCCGGGGCGTCGCCTGTGCTACCGCCGACCGCCACGACCATGCCTGCGACCGCCGCGATCGAGGTCACGTCGCCCGGATGCCCGGCGACCTTGGGGTCGATCCTCGTCCAGGTCTCACCGGTTGCGGATGTCCAGACGAGCGGCCGGCACATCCCGCTCGATCCCACGAACTGCCCGAGGTCCGTCGTGGGGCACTGCCGTCCGACCGCGGTCAACCCCGTGTCCGACGCCGTCACGTCGAGCATCCCGCCCGACTCGGGCGCCTCGCCGGTGTCGATGTAGCCGCCGACGGCGAATGCCTCCTGGTCGGCGACTCGTGTCCAGGTGATCCCGTCACGCGACGTCCAGACCGCCGCCTTTGGCGGGACGGCACCCTTCGACGGCGCCTCACGATCCAGGACGGCGCCGACGATCAGATAGCCCGGGCCTCCGGCTCGAACGCGGCCACGCGGGCTCCTGCGAACAGTGCGTCCGGTAGATCGGTACGCTCCCACGTCTCACCATCGGAGGATCGCCACAGGCCGACCCGCACGCCTTTGCCCGGGAACCCCGTGTGACCGAGCACGACGAACCCGCCGGGACCGTAGGCCACGTCCGAGAGCCCGATCTGTGGACCGCTTGTCGGCTGGAGGTTGCCGACCTCGAGGACCGGGTCGAGACTGGCAGGGGTCCAGACGAGCCCGTCGACTGACGTCCAGATGCCGCCGTACCAGGGGCCCTCGGCGAAGGGATGCCGGGAGACCACCCCACCGACGGCGACGAGGTGTCCGCCGCCCACGGCGACAGCCATCGGCGTCGCGAGCCAGCCATGGACGGCAGGCGGGATGGTGGCGAGCTGCCAGGCTGCGACCGGCGTCGGGCTCACGACGGCGGCTGTAGCGGTCGGGGTGGGCGCGACGGACGGCGACGGGGCCGATGAGGCAGGCTCGGCCGCCGGCGCGGCGCAGGCCGCGACCAGCATCACCGACAGGGCGGATCCGAGGAGCGTGCGTGCCAACATCGAGTCTCGGCGACTTCGACGGCCGTGACCCGGGCGAAGGCTCGGTGGTCACCGACGCCGTTCGTATCGAATCGTCGTCGTCCTGGCTGCGTTTCACAAGTGCCATGCGCCACGAACCGCGCAGCCGGGACGCCCGAGGAGCCCGTCCACGGCACGGGGCGCGGCGAACGAGGGTCGACGACGAGGGGGTTGGAGCGGAAGACGGGACTCGAACCCGCGACCCTCACCTTGGCAAGGTGATGCTCTACCAACTGAGCCACTTCCGCCCGGAGCGCGACCACCGCGAGCGGTGGTGCCGAGAGCCAGATTCGAACTGGCGACACCGCGATTTTCAGTCGCGTGCTCTACCAACTGAGCTATCTCGGCCCGATGGCCAACCAGCCTGGGGCTGTCCGTCGGCGGTGGGCAGGATACCACGAGCAGCCGGGCCGACGCCGGAGGCGGCCAGGCGCCCGGGACGCGCTAGTCGAGGCCGGCGAGGCTCGCCGCGTCGCTCGGCGCGAGCGGCCCCTCCCCCGTCAGCTCGCGCAGGCGATTGATCCGGTCGATGATCGGCGGGTGGGTCGACATGAGCCCCGACGAGCGATCCTCGAACTTCTTGATCGGGTTCGTGAAGTACATGTGCTGCGTCCCGCGGTTGGCCACCTCGAGGACCTCCTGGTCGCCGGCGATCTTGGCCAGCGCCCGCTCCAGCCCGACCGGGTTGCGGGTGAGCTCGACCGATGACGCGTCCGCGAGGTACTCACGTTGGCGGCTGACGGCCAGCTGGATGAAGCGGCTGATGATCGGCGCGAGGATCGCCAGGACGAACGCGATGACCATGAAGATGGCCTGGGCTCCGCCGCCCGAGCTGCTCGAGCCGCTCTCGCGACGTCGTCCCGTGACGCCGCTCCAGAACGTGAAGCGGAGGAAGAAGTCGGCCAGGATCGCGATGACGCCGACCATCACGCCGACGATCAGCGCGAAGCGGATGTCGTAGTTGCGGATGTGCGACAGCTCATGGCCGAGGACGCCCTGCAGCTCCTCGCGGTCGAGCTTCTCGAGCAGGCCGGTCGTGATCGCCACCGAGGCATGCTTGGGATCCCGGCCGGTGGCGAAGGCGTTCGGTGCCGTGTCGTCGATGATGTAGACCTTGGGCATCGGCACGTTCGCCGCGATCGCGATCTCCTGCACGACGTTCATGAGCTGGGGCGCGGCGGTCGGGTCGACCTCACGAGCCTGGCTGGCGGCAAGGACCAGCTTGTCGCCGGCGTAATAGCTGCCGACCCCGCTCAGGCCACCCAGGAACAGCGCGAAGAGCGCGATCGCGACGGCCCCGGCCGGGCCGCCGGTCCAGGCGTAGCCGATGCTGAAGCCCAGCAGCCCGAAGATCGCGACGACGAGCAGCGCCAGCAGGAAGGAGTTCCGCCGGTTCGCGGAGATCTGGCTATAGAACGTCGAGCCGGCCACCGGGTCTCCCGCGAGCGGGCGGTCAGCCCAGCGTCAGGTCGACGTTCGGGACCGTCTGGGCCTCGGGCTCGGCGTCGAAGAACTCGCGCTTGACGAAGCCGAAGATCCCGGCGATCAGGACGCTCGGGAAGGTGGCGATGCTGGTGTTGTAGTCGAGCACGCTGGCGTTGTAGTGCTGGCGCGAGAACGAGATCTGGTTCTCGGTCGTGGTCAGCTGCTCCTGGAGCGAGAGGACGTTCTCGTTCGCCTTCAGCTCGGGGTAGTTCTCGACCGTGGCGAAGAGCGAGCGGAGCGTGCTGGTCAGGGCGTTCTCGGCGGCGGCCTGCTGGGCGGGGCCCTGGGCCCCGGCGGCCACGGCGTTGGCCCGGGCGTTGGTGACGTCGGTCAGGACCTTCTGCTCGAACCCCATGTAGCCCTTCACGGCGTTGACGAGGTTCGGGATCAGGTCGTGGCGGCGCTTGAGCTGGACCTCGATCTGGGCGAACGCCTCGTCGACGCGCAGGCGCCGCTGCACGAGGCCGTTGTAGAGCGCGATCAGCCCGACGACCAGGATGACGACGATCGCGATGATGATGATCAGGGGCCAGTTCATCCGTGTCCTCCATCAGGCCGTCCTGGGGCGGCGACCGTCGCCATCGAGTCTAGCAGGACGCGTCCCGCGCGCCGACCGTCGGGCCATGCGCGGGACTGGTGGGCGGTACTGGGATCGAACCAGTGACCTCCCCGGTGTAAACGGGGCGCTCTGACCCTCTGAGCTAACCGCCCGCGGACAGTATGACGACCGTCCGCGTGGGACGGTCGTCAGGTCGCTCGAAGGTTGGTGCCCAGGCCGGGACTTGAACCCGGATGAGTTGCCTCATACGCCCCTCAAACGTACGCGTATACCAATTCCGCCACCTGGGCAGGTGCACCGGGCTCGGGTCCATCACGGAGGGGTTGGTACCGAGGAAGGGATTTGAACCCATACGCCCTTGCGGACACTAGCTCCTGAAGCTAGCGCGTCTACCAGTTCCGCCACCTCGGCGATGGACCCTTTCGACCGTTACCGGCCGTCGGCGAGGCGCCATGTTAGCACATCCCAAAATCGGTCAGCCGGGTCGGCGACCTGTCGCGCGGCGGGTCCCTGGACCGTGTCACGGACCACGACCGTCTCGTCCGCGAAGGCGATCGGGAGGAGGTAGCGGCCGGTCCCGAGCGCCTTCTCGAGGGCCGAGTAGGCCGCCTCGCGGTCGGCCTGGCTGCCGGGCGCGCGGGCCTTCGTGAGCAGCTTGTCGAGGGCCGGGTCCTGGACGCCGGCGACGTTCGAGCCGCCGGTCCGGGTCTGGCTCGACGCGAGCAGCGGGTACAGGTCCGGGTCGAGGCCGATGGTCACGTCGGTGACGGCCGCCGAGAAGGTCCCGCTCGAGAGCCGCTCCATGACGAACTGGGCCGCGGGCAGGGCCTCGTGGCTGACGTCGAGACCGATCGCCTTCCAGTCCTTGACCACGGCCGCGGCGACCGCGAACGCGACCGGGTTGGTGGCCTTGTCCGGGCTGGCGATCTCGATGGCCAACGGCGCCTTGGTCTTGGGCAGGTGCCAGCCGTCGTTCTCCTGGGTCCAGCCGGCGGCCTTGAGCGCCTTCTTCGCCTCGGTGCGCGAAAACGCGACGGCAGGGTCCGCGGCGGGGTCGAAGAGCGTCGAGCTCGGCGGGATGGGGTCGGGGGCCACGACCGCGGCGTCCGCGAACACGGTGCCGACGATCGCGGCCCGATCGATCGCCCGGAGGAGCGCCGTGCGCACGGCCGGATCGCGGAACTCGGCGTGGGTCGGGCGCAGATTGAGCAGCACCGCGGTCAGCGTCGAGCCCGGATAGCGCAGGAGCCGGCTGTCGGACGCCGTGGCGAGCTCGGTGCCGGCCGCCGGCGGCAGGCCCGCGGCGGCGTCGAGGTCGCCCGACTTGTAGGCCGCGACCAGCTGGTCCGCGGTGTCGTAGAAGCGCATGTCGATCCCGGCGAGGTAGGGCGTCGGCCGCTCGGGCCGCCCCGTCGGCCGGGCGGTCGTGAGCGAATCGGTCGGGATAGCCGACGGGTCGGCGGATGCGGCCGCTGCCGGCTGGACGGCTTCGGCCGGGACGAGGTCGGCGTGATCGTCGTCGAGCGTGACGACCGCGAACGGCCCGGAGCCGACCGGCTGGCGCCCGAAGGGGTGGTCGGGCAGCAGGTCGACCGGGACCTCGCCGAGCAGGTGGACCGGGGCGATCGGCTGGGTCGCGGCCTGCAGGAAGCCGCCGAGCGGCGTGGTGAGGGTGAAGGTCACCTCGAGCGGCGACAGGGCCTCGACCGAGACCTCGCTCCACGACGTCGACGCCGGGCCCTTGTAGGCCGGATCCTGGAGGGTCTGGATCGTGTAGACCACGTCGTCGGCGGTCACCGGCTCGCCGTCATGCCAGCGTGCGTCGGGCCGCAGGTCGAACGTCCAGACCTTGCCGGTCGGATCGACCGTCCAGCTCGAGGCGAGATCCGGCACGATCGTGCCGTTGGGGCCGTTGCGCACCAGCCCGGAGAAGACCAGCGCGACGAGGTCGCGGTCGGCCTGCGTGCGCGCGGTCAGCGGGCTGACGGACACCGGGTGCCCGACCACGCCCTCGCGGTAGGCGCGGGCGGACGCGTACGAGGGGCCGGTCGGCGATGGCGTCGCCGTGGTCGCGGTGAGCGCTGGGATGCCGACGAGGCCCGCGATCAGCGCGAGCAGGACGACCAGCGCCCCGACCACGGTGGTTTCTGTCCGGGTCATGAGGCTCCGTGCGGATCGGTCGCCGCGGGAGGTCGGCGCGGGGCTCCCGTCAGGCGACGGGGGCGAGGACGAAGGAGGCCAGCGAGAACAGGATGAACAGGACCAGCAGCGCGATCGTGAACTGCCAGAGGCGGCGCTCGACGCCGCGACGGCTGCGGTAAACGGCCGAATCGCCGCCGAAGGTCCCCGACAGGCCGGTGCCCCGGGCCTGCAGCAGGATGGAGACGATGAGCGCGATCGAGACGATGATCTGGCCGAATGCCAGGAGCGGATCCACGGGTCGGTGGCCTCAGTGCGGTACGGCGACGGATGCTATCACAGGATGCGCGACCGACCCGTCATGCCGTCCCAGCGCGGGAGACCCGCGAACTCGAGCAGGGTCGGGGCGACGTCGGCCAGGACCCCGTCCTGGAGCGTCAGGCCGGCCGCCGCGCGGCCGACGAGGACGAACGGCACGGGGTTCAGCGAATGCGCCGTCACCGGCCGTCCCTGTGCGTCGCGGAGCTCGTCGGCGTTGCCGTGGTCGGCCGTGATCGCGAGCAGCGCGCCTGGCCCGTCGGGGTCGCGGGCCTCGACGGCCTCGATCGCCGCGACGATCCGGGCGAGACAGCCGTCCACCACGCCGAGCGCCTCGATCGTCGCGTCCCACACGCCGGTATGGCCGACCATGTCGGCGTTGGCGAAGTTGGCGACGATGACGTCGTAGTCGCCATCGGTGATCGCGGCGACCAGCGCGTCGGTCACCCCGACGGCGCTCATCGCCGGGGCGAGGTCGTAGGTCGCGACCTTGGGGCTCGGGATGAGGCGCCGGTCCTCGCCCGGGTGGACCGCTTCGACGCCACCGTTGAAGAAGTAGGTCACGTGGGCGTACTTCTCGGTCTCGGCGACGTGGCACTGCCGCCAGCCGGCATCCGCGACGGCGTCGGCCAGCGAGCGGACGATCTCGGGCGGGAACGCGACCTCGACCGGGAGGCCGGCCTCGTACTCGGTCATCGTCACGACGAGGAGGCCGGTCGGGGCGGGGCGGCCCGCCGGCGAGGTCCGCTCGAAGCCGGCGAACCCCGGGCCGTCGGCGAGGGCGTGCGTCAGCTGGCGTGCCCGGTCGGCCCGGAAGTTGGCGTGGATCACCGGCTCACCGTCGCGGACCGCCGCGTCCGTGCCGTCGATGACGGTCGGGACCACGAACTCGTCGGTCTCGCCGCGGGCGTAGGCGGCTTCGACGGCGGCCGTCGCGCTCGGCGCGCGGTGCTCCGCCTCGCCGTGGACGATCGCGTCGTAGCCGCGCTCGACCCGCTCCCACCGGCCGTCGCGGTCCATCGCGTAGTAGCGCCCACCGACCGTCGCGATCCGGGCGTCCGGATGGGCCGCCGCGAGGCGCCGTTCCAGGTCCGCGACGAACCCGAGCGCGGACGAGGGCGGCGTGTCGCGGCCGTCGAGGAGGGCGTGGACGCGGACGCGCGAGACGCCGGTCCGGGCGGCCAGCTCGGCCAGGGCCACCAGGTGCCGGTCGTTGGCGTGGACGCCGCCCGGGCCGACCAGGCTGATCAGGTGCAGCGTCCCGCCCCGCTCGACGGCCCGGCGGCAGGCGGCGACGAGCGCGGGGCGCTCGAAGAACGAGCCGTCGGCGATGGCCGCGTCGATGCGTGGCAGGTCCTGGAGGACCGGTCGGCCGGCGCCGAGGTTCAGGTGGCCGACCTCCGAATTGCCCATCTGGCCCGCGGGCAGCCCGACGTCCCCTTCCGAGGCGCCCAGGGCATGCGTGCGGCCAGCGTGCCAGCAGGCCGCGCCAGGTCGGCATCGGCGCGGCGGCGATCGCGTCGGCCGCGGGGTCGTGCCCGATCCCGAACCCGTCGAGGACGACGAGGACGATCGGGCGGGGCCGGCCTCGGGGCGCGACGGTCACGCCGCGGCGCGGCGTGCGCGGGCGGTGAGGCCGGCGCGGGCGACGATGCCCGCCATCTCGTCCGGCTTGAGCGATGCCCCGCCGACGAGCGCGCCGTCGATCGCGGGCTCCGCGAGGAACTCCCCGATGTTCGCGGACGTGACGCTGCCGCCGTAGAGGACCGGGATCGCCTCGGCAGCCGCGCCGAGGCCGGCGGCGGCGAGCGCCGCGCGGATCGCGTCGGCCATCGCCGAGGCGTCCTGGCCGCTGGCGTTGCGGCCCGTGCCGATCGCCCAGACCGGCTCGTAGGCGATGACCAGGCCGGCCGCCGCCAGGCGTGCCGGGTCGTCGGCCGCGAGGGCACCGGCGAGCTGGCGCTCGACCACGCCCTCCTGCGCCCCGGCGTCCCGCTCGGCCAGCTGCTCGCCCACGCACAGGATCGGGCGCAGGCCCGCATCGACGGCCCGTGTCAGCTTGCGGCCGATCAGCTCGTCGGTCTCGCCGGCGTCGCGGCGGCGTTCGGAATGGCCGACGATGACCCAGGTCGCGAGGCCGGCCAGCATCGGCGCGGAGACCTCGCCCGTGTAGGCGCCGGCCAGCTCGTGGTGGACGGTCTGGGCGCCGACGGCGACGTCGGGGTCGCTCTCGGCCAGGGCATCGCGGACGGCGGCGAGGCAGACGAACGGCGGGCAGATGACCCGGATGACGCCGGGCTCGCGGGTCCGCGCTGCGATCGTCCGGGCGAGGTCCCCGGCATCGGCCGGCGTCGTGTTCATCTTCCAGTTCGCGGCCACGATCACGTCACGCATCATCGGAATCATGCCAGAGCGGGCGACCGGCGGCGGCGGGCCGGGCGCTCGACCGGGGCGTCGTCACCGTGCAGGGAGAGATCCTCGATGCGCTCGAGCGCCCGCTGGGCCGCGGACCGGTGGAGGTGCAGCCGCTCCGCCAGCTCCGACAGGGTGGCTTCGGGGGTCTCGCGCCGTGCCGCCGCGACCATCCGGACGACCTCCGGCTGGCGCGCCAGCCGGCCGTCCGCCTCGAGGACGGCGATGGCGTCGAGTTGTCGGCCGGCGGCGCTGACGGCCCGCTGCAGGTTGGCCGATTCGGCGTTCAGGACGCGGTTGAGGTCGCCGCGCAGGGCACGCGAGACCTGGCGCGCCTCGAGCTCCAGCAGGCCGCCCGCCGCCCCGATGCGGCGCAGGAACGTGCCGACCGCCTCGCCGCTCTTCCAGGTCACGACGCCGCGACCGCGGCGGATCCGCCACGAGGCCGGCAGGTCGATGTCCGCGAGGCGTGCGGCAAGGACCGGGGCGTCCGCCGGATCGACGACGAATTCGAGGTGGGTCCGGCCGCCCGACAGGCTGAGCGAGCCGCAGGCGAGGAACCGGCCCCGCAGCCACGCGGTCCGGCAGTGCTCGGCGGCGCCGTCCCAGTCGAACGCGGCGGGGGCGCTGGCCGGGCCCTCGCCGGCCACCGCCGGGCGCCCGGCGCCATCCGAGCCGCGGCGCAGCCGGACGGCCAGCCGCGCGACCGGCCCCTCCCGCCGGACCGCGCTCGAGCCGAGGCCGGCGGCCTCCGCGAGCCGGTCGCAGGCGCGCGACGGGTCGATGCCGGCCAGCTCGGCGCGCAGGCTCAGGACGAGGTCGCGCTCGGAGCGGGTCATGGGGCAAGCGTCGTGGCGGGTCGGCGACCGGGGACGAGGGGCACGCTCAGGCCGTCCGCGCGACGGTCTTCCGTCGGGCGCCCGTCTCGCGCTCGACGATCGAGAGGAGCGCCAGCGCGAGGCGCTCGGGGTCGTGGTGGTGGGCGTTCGCCGGGTCGACGACGTCGTCGAGGACGAGGCGCGGGAGCGGCGTCACCGCCGCCGGCCAGCGGAGCCGGACGGGCTCCGCGTGCCAGACCTCGGGCACCTTCGCCTCGAACCGGTTGTTGGCCAGGACCATGTCGATGATCCCCGGGGCGGTGTGGGCGACCAGCGCCTCGACGTGGGCGGCCAGGTCATAGCCGGCCGTCTCACCGTCCTGCGTGGCGACGTTGCAGGCGAAGACCCGCGGCGCGTGACTGGCCAGCAGCGCCTCGCGGATGCCCGGGATCAGCAGGCTCGGCAGCAGGCTCGTGTACAGGCTGCCAGGCCCGAGGACGATCAGGTCCGCCTCGGCGATGGCCGTCAGGGCGTCCTCCGACGGGCGGACGTCGGCCGGCGTCAGCCAGACCCGGCCGATCCCCGCGGTCCGCATGATCAGCGACTGGCCGTGGATGGTGGACCCGTCGCCGAGCTCGGCATGGAGCGTGAGCGGCGTCCCCGACGCCGGCACGACCTGGCCGCGCACCGCCAGCACCCGGTTGACCTGCCGGACGCCCTCCTCGAAGTCGCCATCCTCGATCGCGGTCATCGCCGCGATCAGGAGGTTGCCGACGGGATGCCCGGCGAGCCCCGACGGGTCGCCGCCGGCGTCCTCCCCGGCCGGGAAGCGGTACTGGAGGACCTCGTTCATCAGCGGCTCCGCGTCGGCCAGCGCGGCGATGCAGTTGCGGATGTCGCCGACCGGCGGGATCCCGAGCGACTCGCGCAGCACGCCGGACGATCCGCCGTCGTCGGCGACCGTCACGATCGCCGTGAGATTGCTGGTGTGCTCCTTGAGGCCGCGGAGCAGCGTGGAGAGGCCGGTCCCGCCGCCGATCGCGACGATCCGCGGCCCGCGGGCCAGGAACCGCTTCTGGTAGATCAGCTCGACGAGGGGCGGCTGGTCGGCGTCCGAGGTGCGGAAGGGCCCCATGAAGGCACGGATCACCTGGACGGCGCCGATGACCAGCACGATCAACCCGACGCCGCCGGCGATCAGGCCGCGCAACGGGTACGGCAGGAACTGCAGGGTCAGGATGTCGATGAAGGCGCCGAGCGGGCCGACCGGCGCGAAGTCGCGGGTGACCTGGCGGAGCACGTGCGCCACGCCGAGCGCGAGCAGGAGCAGCCCGGCGAAGACGACCAGCAGCCAGCGCTTGACCCCGATCCCCGGGCTCAGCCAGCGGCGCAGGTTCACGCCCGCTCCAGCTCGCGGTGGAAGACCGCGACCGGCCCGAACCCGCGCTCGCGCAGCCAGGCCGCCAGCTCCTCGCTGATGACGATCGAGCGGTGGTAGCCGCCGGTGCAGCCGATGCCGATCGTCAGCCGGGTCTTGCCCTCGGCGATGTAGGCCGGGACCGCGAAGTCGAGGAAATCCTGCAGGAAGGCGAGGAAGCGGCCGGCCACGGGCTGCGCGAGGACGAACTCGCGGACGGCCTCGGTCAGTCCCGACAGCTGGCGCAGGTCGGCGACGTAGTACGGGTTCTGCATGAACCGGACGTCGAAGACGAGGTCCGACTCGAGGGGCACGCCGAACTTGAACCCGAAGCTGATGAGCTGGACTGCGAGCTGGTCCGGGCCGCTGGTCGTGCCGAGCTCCGCGAACAGCCGCTCGCGCAGCTCGCGCAGCGACAGGTCCGAGGTGTCGAGGACGATGTCGGACTCGGAGCGGACCGGGTCGAGGAGGCGGCGCTCCTCGGCGATGGAGCTCGCGATCCCGCGCTGGTCCCCGAGCGGGTGGCGGTGGCGGGTCTCGCTGAAGCGGCGGATGAGGACCTCGTCGCGCGCCTCGAGGAAGACGACCCTGGGCTGGATGCCGCGGCCCTCCAGCGCGCCGCGCATCGCCCCGAAGGCCATGGCCGCGTCGCCCGCCCGCACGTCCAGCACGATCGCGACGTGAGCGAAGCGCTCGCTGTCGGACGAGACGAGCTCGGCCAGCTCGGGCAGCAGCTCACCGGGCAGGTTGTCCACGACGGTGTAGCCGATGTCCTCGAACAGCTTGGCCGCGGCGGTCTTGCCGCCACCGGACAGGCCGCTGACGATCACGACCGCGGGTCCGGGCAGGGCCTCGCCGACCGCGCCGCCCTCCGGCCGCCCGGTCACCGCCCGGTGCGCTTGATGTACAAGGTCGTCAGCTCGTAGAGCAGGTACATCGTGAGCCCCAGCACGAACGGGCTCACGAGGTCGCCGCCCGGGGTCGCCACGGCCGCGAAGATCGCGATCCCGAGGATCGTCATCCGACGCGTGCCGTTCAGCCGCTCCGACGTCAGGATGCCGACCTTCGAGAGGCCGACCATCACGATCGGGAACTCCAACACCAGGCCGAACGCCAGGAACATCGTGGTCACGAACTCGAAGTACGGGCCGGCCGCGATGCCCTGTGTCAGGTATTCGTCGGTGAACGCGAGCAGGAAGGCGACCGCGTAGGGGAGGATGAAGTACGCGATCACGACGCCGAGGGCGAAGAAGAAGAGCGCCAACGGGATCCATGGCCGGACCGTCTTCCTCTCCGATGGGGTCAAGCCAGGCGCGACGAAGGCCCAGAGCTGGTAGAGCAGCACGGGCATCGCCACGATGATGCCGAAGACGATGGAGATCTTGAGCTGGATGACGAAGGCATCGCCGAGGCCGAGGACCTGCACGCTGGGGTGGCCCGTCAGTGGGTCCGGTGGCAGCGGCGCGATCAGGAGGTTCCGGATGTCCCTGGCGAAGTAGAACCCGATGGCGCTGCCGACCGCGACCGCCAGGATCGCGCGGAAGAGCCGAGTGCGCAGCTCACCGAGATGGTCGATGAGCGTCATCACCGAGCTGTCGGGCGCGCTGGGCGGCGCGGCGTCCGGGGGCGGCGTCGACCCGGGCGTCACCGGGATCGCCGGGACGCCGGCGTCGCGCAGGGCGTCGGCGTCGGCCATCTAGCGGACCAGGACGCGGAGCGTCAGTTGCTCGGGGCCGTCGGCTCGCTGGCGGCGGGCGCAGCCGCGACCGGCTCAGGAGCGGTGGCAGGCGCAGCGACGGCGGCGGCCACCGGCGCTGCGGCGACCGGGGCGGCCTCGACCTGGGCCACCGGCGCGCCGCGGGCCACCGCGCCCGCGGCCGGCGTCGCCGGGGTCGGGTTGAGGTTCATGCCTTCCTGGACGTCGGTCGACGCCTTCCGGAATTCCTTGATGCTCTGGCCGATCGACTTGCCGACCTCGGGAAGCTTGCCCGGGCCGAGGACCAGCAGCGCGATGACCAGGATGATGATGAGCTCCGGGGCTCCGATGTTCGGCATCGTCGTGCTCCTGTGAAGGTCGTTTCAGGGATGCGCCACGTCGCTCGGGGACGAGGCGCGGGGACCGTCCGGTGCGCCGGCTAGGGTAGCACAGGGAGCTTTCGGGCCCACTCGGCGGCGGCGTGCGCGACACGCTCGAAGGGGTCGGTCGGACCGCCCGTCCCCGCGACCGTCGGCGGGTCGGCGATCGCGCGCGACACGTTGACCAGCAGGCCTCGGCCAGCGCGGCTCCCGGCTGGTGCGGCGCTGGCCATCCCGTGCTCGAGGACGGCGTCCGCCTCGCCACCCTGGGCGCCGACGCCGGGCACGAGGAAGGCCAGGCCGGGCACCGTCGCGCGGATGCCGGCGAGCTCGGCGGGCGCGGTCCCGCCGACGACCAGTCCGACGGTGCCGCCCGGGCCCCAGGTCGCCGCTCGCCGGGCCACGCGTCGGTGGAGCGGCTCGGCCGGGAAGCCCGCGTCGAGGTCCTCCGTGACCATGAGATCCTGGAGCTCCCCTGCCCCGGGATTGGACGTCCGGCACAGGACGTAGGCGAACCGGTCTGCTCGATCGAGGAGCGGCGCGATCGCCTCCGCGCCGAGGTACGGGTTGACGGTCACCGCGTCGGCGCCGAGGACGTCGAACAGCGCGACGGCCTGGCGGGCCGCGGTCGACCCGATGTCGCCGCGCTTCGCGTCGGCCAGCACCGGGAGGTCCCCCGGGAGGCGCGCCCGGATGCGCTCGAGGGCCGCCATCCCGGCCGACCCGAACGCCTCGAAGAAGGCG
This sequence comes from uncultured Chloroflexia bacterium, assembly GCA_963813335.1. Classification (GTDB taxonomy): domain Bacteria; phylum Chloroflexota; class Limnocylindria; order Limnocylindrales; family CSP1-4; genus SPCO01. The sequence continues at coordinate 622,100 of CAWEYL010000001.1, read as the reverse complement.
AGGTTCGGCTTGATGGCCGCGGCATGCGGTGCCGCAGCCTCCACGACCAGCGTCGCGAACCGCTCGAGGCCGGCGAGGTCGCGGGAGAACCCGTCCGGCATGGTCGCCGGGTCGGGATCCAGCCCGAGGCAGAGCACCGTGCCGGTCGCCGCGGACCGTGCCGCGAGCCGTTCGAGGTAGGTCGTCGTCACGGCGCGGGCGCGCTCTGGCTGGCGGACGGCACGGTGGTCGCGCTCGGCGTCGGCGCCGGCGTCGGGATCGGCAGCTCGCTCGCGGGGATGAACCAATCCGGTCGGGACGCCCCGTCCAGGCCCGAGACCTCGGTCAGGGGCTTGACCGACGTGACGGTCCAGTCCGGCGCGCTCCCGCCGAGCGTGGCCATGCGCAGGTCGACGATCTGGCCCTCGATGTGGAGGAACGCGATCGCGTCGCCCTTGGGCGACCAGACCGGTGCCCAGGATCCGCCGTCGTTGGTGACCCGCAGGAGCTCGCGGCCGCGGGACGCGTCGAGCACCACGATGTCCGAGCCGAACGTGCCCGACTTGGTCGCGGTGATGTAGCGCCCATCCGGCGAGTAGTTGGGCTCGAGATAGCCCGGGCCTGTCAGGGGCGTGCCCTTCTTGGTCTTCAGGTCGTAGCGGTAGATCGCCGCGGCACCCTTGGGTCCGTCGCGCGCGTTGCGGACATACAGCAGCGTCAGCCCATCCGGCTTCCAGGCCGGGTCCTGGTGACCGAGCGGCGCGACCTCGGTCACGTCGGGGATGGTCGACTTCTTCTTGGCGAGGTCGTACAGCTGCAGGATCACGTCCGACTTGGTCGGATCGGGCGCGTCCGAGACGAGGGCCAGCGTGTTGCCGTTCGGCGAGGACACCGGCTGGCGGAGCCAGGTGAACCACTCGAGGCTGCCCTTGTGGATCTTGCCGTTGATGATCCGCGACGGCGACCCGCTGCCATCGGCGTTGACCACCATCACGCTCGGGACGGTCATCAGGTAGTGGGACGGCTTGCCCTGCGACGGCCACGTCCCGATCTCGTTGATGGTCCGGACGAAGTAGACCTGCTGGCCGTCGGGGGACCACGACGGCATCGAGTCCGTCCCGCCGTTCGTGAGCTGCTTGACGTCCTTGCCTGACTGGATCCAGATGTTGCCGGCCTTCGCGTAGACGATCGAGCCCGGGAAGGCGGCCTCAGGCTCCACCACGATCACGTTGGACGGGGCCGCGGTCTGCGCGACCCCCGGGACCGTACCGCCGGAGCCGGCTGGCCCTGCGGCTGGCGCCCCGACCAGCGGCACGTTCCCGTTGAGCAGGCTGAGCGTCACGAACGCGACGACCAGCAGGCCGACGACGGACGCGACCGGGGCGATGAGCGAGCGGACCGGCCCGACGCCGTACGGGTCGGAGGCGCGCGGCGGGCGCGCGGAGCCGGTCATGCCCCGACCCCGGCGAGCGAGCCGCCAAGGGGCTGCGCCGCGGCGCGCAGCCCGACGTGGTGGCCGGCCGGCGCGGCGTCGCGGATCTCGAGCTGGAGCGTCTCGAGGCCGCCGAACTGGCGGCTGACCAGCCGCGCCACGATGTCGAGCCGGTCCCCTTCCCGGACGACCTCGGCGAGGTCCGGCCGGCCGAAGGCGATCCCGTCGAGGACGTCGCGATCGCGGCGCAGCGTGAGCTGGCTGTGCCCACCGGTCGCGGCCCGGACGCGGGTCACGGTCATGCCGAGCACCGCCACGAGCGGGTCCGGGTTGCCCGGGCCGTAGGGCGCCAGCCCGGCGAGCTCGCGCAGGAAGGCGTAGTCGACCTCGAGGGCCGACACGACCAGGTCGATCCGCAACGGGACGCGCGGGTCGACCGGCGCGGTCGCCTCGGCGAGCACGAGGAACCGCGCGCAGAAGGCGTCCCAGTCCGCCGTCGGGAGCTCGAAGCCGGCGGCGCCGGCATGGCCGCCATACCGCGTGAAGAGGTCGCCGCACCGCTCGAGCGCGGCGCCGAGGTCCATCGACCCGTCGCTGCGGCACGACGCGCGGATCGTGTCGCCTTGCTCCGATCCGACCACGGCGGGCCGCCCGAGGTCCTCGACCAGCCTGGCCGCGAGGAGCCCGACGATGCCCACCGGCCACGGCCCGTGGATGAGGGTGGCAGGCGGGGTCGCGCCGACGTCCACCGCGGCGCGCGCCTCGACCAGCGCCCGCTTGAGCAGGTCGCGACGCTCGAGGTTGGCCGCTTCGAGGGCGTCGGCGTGGCGGTTCGCGTCCTCGCTCGTCGTCGCCAGCAGGAGGCGCGCGGCCTCCACGGCCTCCCCCACCCGGCCGGCGGCGTTCAGCCGGGGGGCGATCGCGAACGAGACGGTCTCGAGGTCGACGGCGGCGGGCGCGACGTTGGCCCGCTCCAGAAGCGCAGCGATGCCGGGCCGCGGCGCGGCGCGCAGGATCGCCAGCCCGAGGCGGGCGATCGCCCGGTTCTCGCCGACGATCGGCGCCACGTCCGCGACGGTCCCGATGGTCGCGAGGTCCGCCAGCGCGAGCGCCGCCGCCGGGCCGCCCGGGCAGGTCGGCCAGGAGCGCGCCGGCGATCTTGAAGGCGACGCCGCTGCCCGCGAGCCGCCGGTCCGGGTAGACCGAGTCCGGCGCGGTGCGGGTCCACCACGGCCAGCGCCGGCGGCATCACCGGCGGGACGCGGTGGTGGTCGGTGACGATGACGTCGAGCCCGCGGCGGCCGGCCTCGGCGATCTCGGCGTGGCTGGTCGCACCGCAGTCGACCGTGATGATCACCGTGGCCCCGACCGCCTGGGCCCGGTCGAGGGCCGCGATCGAGAGGCCGTGGCCCTCCTCGAGGCGGCTCGGGACGTATGGCTCGACCGTCAGCCCGTAGCGTTCGAGGGCCTGGACCATGATCGCCAGCCCGGTCAGCCCGTCCGCGTCGAAGTCGCCGAAGACGAGCACGCGCTCACCCTGCTCGCGCGCGAGCGCGAGCCGTCCCAGCAGGATCCCGATGTCGGGGAGCAGGGCCGGGTCGTGCAGCCCGTCGAGGGGATCGCCGAAGAACGCGTCGATGGCGGGTCCGTCCGGCGCGCCACGGGCCACGAGGAGGCTGGCCACGCGCGCCGACAGGCCGTGCCGCGTCGCGGCGGCGGCCGCGTCGGCCGAGACCTCGGCGTGGTCCGGGAACACCCAGCGGAAACGCGGCTCGAGCACGTCCATCAGTCTGACATCCGTCGCTGCACCGCGGCTTTGACGGGCGCCTCCATCGGTCGGGTCAGGAAACGGAACGGCGGGGTCGAGGGGCGCGGGTCGTGGCGACGCGGCCGCGCCGGCGGTCCTCCCAGAGATGCCAGTCCACGAGCAGCGGGCTGGCCACGAAGATCGAGGAGTACGTCCCGGACACGATGCCGATCAGCAGCGCGAGGATGAAGTCGTTGATCGCCGAGCCGCCGAACAGCAGGAGGGCGAGGAGCGTCAGGACGACGGTCAGGCTGGTCGTGATGGAGCGCCCGAACGTCTGCAGGATGGAGTGGTTGACGATGTCGGCGAACGGCTCGCCGGCATGCCGGGCGCGGTTCTCGCGGACGCGGTCGAACACCACGATCGTGTCGTGCACGCTGAACCCGATGATCGTCAGCATCGCCGTCACGAACAGGGCGTCGATCTGGACGTTGAAGAACGTCCCGAGCAGGGCGAAGAAGCCGACGACGAGGATGACGTCGTGCAGCAGCGCGACGAGCGCCGTGACCCCGAACTTCACGTCGCGGAAGCGGTAGGTGATCCAGAGCAGGATCCCGATCGACCCGACCAGGATCAGGATGAGCGCCTGGCTGATCAGGTCGGAGCTCACGACGGCGCCGATGGTCGTCAGGCTGTTCTGGGCCGCGATCTTGCCGAGCTGGGCCTCGAGCGCGGTGCGGACCTCGCCGAGCGGGCCGGTCGTCGGCAGCTCGATGGTGCCGGCCGGTGCGGCCGATGGCGACGCCGAGGGCGAGGCGCCGGCCGACGGGCTCGCGGATGGGCTTGCCGAGGGCGCCGGCGTGGCCGACGGCGCCGGGCTCGCGGACGGGACGGCGCTCCCGCTGGCCGAGGCGGCCGGGCTGGCGCTGGCGCTCGCGGCGGTCGAGGCGGAGGCGGACGCGGACGCGGAAGCCGAAGCGGAGGCGGACGCGGACGCCGAGCCCGATGGGGTCGCGCTCGGTAGGGCCAGGGTCGGCACCGGGGTGGCCTGCGGGGCCTGCGGCTGGAGGCCGATCGGCACCACGGTGCGGATCTCGATGAAGCCGGAGCCCGTCGTGATCGCGCTGGCCTCCAGGCCGTGCTCGGCGAAGACGGCCTCGACCTGGTCCGGGGTGACCGTCGGGTCCTCGAACTTGATCTCCCACTTGGTCCCGCCGGTGTAGTCGATGCTGAACTGCAGGCCGGCGTCGGAGATCGGGGTGAGGAGGATGAAGATCAGTCCCGGGATCGTGAGGAGCAGTGAGAACGCGTAGAACCACCGACGTTTGCCGATGACGTCAAACACCGGCGGCTCCGCGGCGGCTGGATGGCCGGCCCATCGGCTCGCGGGTCACGAACTCCTCGTCGCGCAGGCCGTAGAACGAGGCGCGCCTCGCCCACGGCTGGCGGACCATGACCCGCATGATCGAGCGGGTCACCACGATGGCGCTGAACATCGACGTGAGGACGCCGATGATCAGGACCAGCGCGAAGCCGCGGATCGTGGACGAGCCGAAGGCGTACAGGATGGTGGCGGTGATCAGGCTCGACACGTTCGAGTCGAGGATCGAGTTCCAGGCCCGGTTGAAGCCGGCCTCCACCGCGGAGGGCAGCGACTTGCCGAGGCGCAGCTCTTCCTTCATCCGCTCGAAGATCAGGATGTTCGCGTCGACGGCCATGCCGACCGAGAGCACGAAGCCCGCGATGCCGGCGAGCGTGAGGGTGACCGGGATGAGCCGGAAGATCGCCAGCACCACCAGCGTGTAGTAGCCGAGGGCGAAGCAGGCGACCAGGCCGATCGCCCGGTAGTAGATGACCATGAAGAGCATCACCATCAGGATGCCCAGCGCGCCGGCCATCAGGCTCTGGTTCAGGAACTGGGATCCCAGGGTCGCGCTGATCCGCTCGCTCGAGAGCTCGAGGATCGGGAATGGCAGAGAGCCGAACTTCAGGATCGTGACGAGGTTGTTCGCTTCCTTCGCGGGGAACCCGCCGATGCCGCCGGCGGTGATCTGGACATTCCCGCCCGGGATCGCCTCGTTGATGCGCGGCGCCGAGATCACCGCCGAGTCGAGGGTGATCGCGAAGTAGTCGCCGACGTGGTCGCTCGTGAAGGTGGCGAAGCGCTTGGCGCCGTCGTCCTTGAGCACGAAGTTGACGGTCAGCCCGCCTTGCTGGTCGTTGCCGATCGAGGCCGACGCGACCTGGTCGCCGCTGAACAGCGGCGGCGTCTTCGCGAGGTCGAGGACCTGGCCCTCGGTAGCGGTCGCCTGGCCGAGCGGGACGAAGTCGAGGCGGCCGGTCTGGCCGACGAGGCGACGGACCGCGTCCGGGTCGGTGACGCCCGGCAGCTCGACCACGATCCGGTCGCTGCCCTGGGTGACGACCACGGGCTCGGAGACGCCGGTCGTGTTCACCCGGCGCTCGATGATGTCCTTGATGATCGCCATGTCCGCGCCGGTCGGCGACGTGCCGTTGACCGTCTGCGCCTGGTACTCGACGCGCAGGCCGCCGGACAGGTCGAGACCCAGCTTCGTCTCGATCGGGCGGCTCCCGCTCGCGGACGTGCTGTCCGGGACGGTCAGGTTCGGGAAGAAGTTGATGATGAGGGCGATGACGCCGATCAGGACGATGAGGATGGGGCCGGCTTTTCGCATGTCCGCGGGATGGTACACGGAACGTCCCGAGGACGCCGCCGGGGAGTCCTAGGCGTCGAGCGTCGCCTTGATCCGCTCCGCGAGCGAGCGGCCGATGCCCGGGACCGCGGCGATCTGCTCGACCGGGGCCTCGCGGACGCGCTTGATCGAGCCGAAGACCTTGAGCAGCTCGCGCTTGCGCTTCGGCCCGACGCCGGGCAGGTCGTCGAACGCGGAGCGGACGGTCCGCCTGGCCCGCAGGTCGCGGTGATAGGTGATCGCGAAGCGATGCGCCTCGTCGCGGAGCCGCTGCACGAGGTACAGCGCGGGTGAGGTGGCGGCGAGGACGACCGGGTCGGACCGGCCGGGCAGGAACAGCTCCTCGCGCTCCTTGGCCAGGCCGACGACCGCGAGATCGTGCAGGCCGAGCTCGTCGAGAACGACCTTCGCCGCCGCGACCTGGCCGCGTCCGCCGTCGATGACGACGAGGTCCGGCATCGCCCAGCGGCGCTCCTCCTCGCTCCCCTCCTGGCCGATGCGGCTCGCCCGGAACCGGCGGCGGAGCACCTCCTGGTGGCTGGCGAAGTCGTTGGGTCCCTCGACCGTCTTGATCCGGAACCGGCGGTACTCGCCGCTGCGCGGCTTGCCGTCCTCGAACACGACCATGCTGCCGACCGATTCGCTGCCCTGGAAGTTGCTGATGTCGTAGCACTCGATGCGGGCGGGCGGTCCGGGCAGGCCCAGCGCGTCGGCGAGCTCCTCGAGCGCCGCCAGCGTCTTGCCCTGGTCGACCAGCCAGCGCGCCTGCTCCTTCGCGAGCGTCTCGGCGGCATTGCGCGTGGCAAGGGCCATCAGCTCGCGCTTCTCGCCGCGCTGCGCGAGCTTGAGGTGGACGGGCCCGCCGCGGCGATCGGCGAGGAACGCCTCGAGGTCGGCCACGTCCTCGGTGAGCGTGGGCAGGTAGACCTCGCGCGGGATGGAGGTCGCGCGCGCGTAGTACTGCTCGAGGAAGCTGGCGACGACCTCCGCGTCGGCCGCCTCGCGGACCGCCTCGAGCAGGAAGACGTCGCGGCCGACCAGCTTGCCGGCCCGGATCGCGAACAGCTGGACGGCGGCCTGGTTGTCCTGCCGGGCGAGGCCGACGAGGTCCAGCTCGGTCCGCGCGAACGCGGCCATCTTCTGGCTCTCCATCGTCCGCTCGATCGCGCGGATCTTGTCGCGCAGCGCGGCAGCCGATTCGTAGTCGGTCCGCTCCGCGGCCGCCGCCATCTCGCGCTGGAGCGCGGTCACCAGCGTCTCCTGGCGGCCCTCGAGGAACAGCTCCACCTGGGCGATGTCGGCGCGGTAGTCGTCCTTCGAGATCGCCTGGATGCAGGGGCCCTGGCACTTCTTGATGTGATACAGCAGGCAGGGCCGCTGGAGCGCGCGCTCGCCGTCCCTGATGTCGATGGTGCAGGTGCGGAACGGGAAGAGCCGGCGGACCAGGTTCATCGATTCGTCGACGCTCGTCGCCGACGCGTACGGCCCGAAGTAGCGGCTGCCGTCGTTGGGGAGCTTGCGCGTGCGCTCGACCCGCGGGAAGTCGTCGCCGAGGGTCACCTTGATGTACGGGTAGCTCTTGTCGTCCTTGAGGCGGACGTTGAAGCGCGGCTTGAAGCGCTTGATGAGGTTCGCCTCGAGGAGGAGCGCCTCCGAGACGGAGTCCGTCAGCGTGTACTCGACCTCCGCCACGCGGTCGATGACGCTGCGGATGCGGTGGATCTCGCCGGCCGGCGTCGCCTTCTGCCAGTACGAGCGGACCCGGTTGCGCAGGCTCTGCGCCTTGCCGACATAGACGACGTCGCCGCGCTCGTCCTTCATGAGGTAGACGCCGGGCCGGTCGGGGAGTCCCTTGAGCGTGGCTTCGAGGGCGGGGGTCACCCGTCGATGCTAGACGAGAACGCCGGACCCGGGCGTGGCCCGGGTCCGGCGTGGCGCGGAACGGTGGGAGCGACCGATCACGGGCCGCGACGATGCTTCGGCCGTCCACGACCGGCGCGACCGGCGAATGGGCGGTGATCTACTCGATGGAGACGTCGAGCAGGGCGTCGCCCGGCTGGAGGACGTTCGTGCCCTGGGCGAAGACGGTGTAGCCGTCGCCGCCCGTGAACATGAAGTCGTTGGTGACGAACCGGATGGTGTCGGCGGGGCCGACCAGCGTCCCCGGATCGCCCGCGCCGCCCGGCGTCTTCCAGATCCCGTCGATGACCGGGGTCGTCCCGGTGCAGTGGAACTGGACCGCGCAGACCGGAGATCTGCGGGAAACGGCCGGTCCCGCCGGCGAACGCCGGATCGCAGAACGGCGTGAACCCGTTGAGGAACGCCGTGGTCATCTGGGCCCCGGTCAGGGTCTCGATCACGGTCCGGTTGCCGAACGGCAGGACCGCGAACACCTCGCCCCAGGTGATCTCGCCGGCTGGCCTCGCCCGCCGAGCGGCGGGGTGACGAGGATGTCCTGTCGCAGGCCGCCGGAGTTGGTGAAGGCCGCGTCGACCCCCGGGTACTTGGCTCGCATCGCGTCCGCGACCATGTTGCCCATCGCCGACTCGTGGAGCCGGTCGGGGGCGCGCCGGATATCGATCGGCTGCGTGCCGATCACCTTGTTGCGGAGGACCGCCGTGTCGGCGTTCGCCTCGTCGACGATCGCCTGGACGTCGGCCCGCGGCGTCACGCCGAGGTCCTTCGCCACGCGGGTCGCGCCGCCGGCCCAGGCGACGTCGCCGCCCTTGACCATCAGCTGGAGCACCGAGTAGGTGGCCCCGGCGTTGATGCCCTCGGTCACCAGGATGTCGCCCACCATCAGGTTGGAGACCCGGTGGGTGTGGCCGACGATCATGGCGTCGACGGTCGTCGACTGGAGGGCGTTGGCGATGTCGATGATCGGCCCGACCCACGGCGTCCCGGGCGTGTTCCCGAGCGTGTTCGTCCCGACGTTGGTGCCCTGGTGGATGACCACGACCTGGACCTTCACGCCCTGCTTGCGCAGGCGCTCCGACTCGGCCTTGATGCGCTCCGCCTCCGGGAGGAACTTGAGCCCGACCGTGTTCCCGGCCGAGACCAGCTCCGGCGTGTTCAGGAGCTCGGCGCCGATGACGCCGACCTTGGTGCCGTTGACCGTGAAGACCACCGAGGGCGTGACCCACGATGGGGCCTTGCCGGTCGCGGTCTCGACGATGTTCGTGGCAAGGAACGGGAAATGCGCCTGGGCCTGCTGCGCCAGCAGGCGGGTCACCCCGTAGTCGAACTCATGGTTGCCGTACGACGTCGCATCGAGGCCCCAGGCGTTCTCGGCGTCGATCGCCGGCTTGTCCTCGAGGAGCGCCGAGTTGGGCGGCGACGCGCCGACGTTGTCGCCGCCGGCGAGGAGCAACCCCGGTCCGGGGAGGCCGGCGAGCTCTTCGTCGAACATGGTCGCCAGCTGGCCGGCGCCACCGACGGGTGACGCGATGCCGTCGAAGGTCATCGTGGTCGGGTCGAGCTGGCCGTGGAAGTCGCTGAGCCCGACGATCGAGATCGGCTTCACCGACGAGCCGCCCTTGAGCATCGAGAGCAGGACCTTGCCCTGGCTGTACTGCGGCTCGGGGATCCCGAGCATGTAGGCGAGCGTCGGCGCCAGGTCGATCGAGCGGGCCTTCACGGAACCGCGGTCGACCCCCTCGCCGCCGGCGAGGAACGTCGCGCGCATGTTGGTGTTGCTGTCGAGGTCCTGGACGTCCGGCACGTAGCCGTGCTGGCCGAAGAACTTCGAGGGCGCGATCAGCGTCCCCGGCGTCTCCGCGTCGAACTGGTAGGGCGGATAGGAGAAGGCGACGAGGTCGCCGGTCCGCGTCGGATGGGCCATGTCCGCGGTCGAGCCGGGCCCGTTGGGGATGTACCTGGATTCGGCCCGCGTATAGGCGCGGTCGATGACCTTCCAGCCTTCGGGGTTCTTGTCGTGGGTCCAGTCGTTCGGGTCGCTGAGGGCCAGGAAGGCGGCCTTGATCGTGGCGACCGTCGCCGCGGCGTCGCCGGCGGCGACCTGCTGGAGCCCGCCGCCGGCGGGATCGCGGCCGGCCTGGTTCAGGTAGATCTGGACCGTGCCGCCGGCCCAGCAGGCCTTGGCCTTGCCGATGGTCTCGCCCGTCGCCGGGCGGCAGTTGGACGTCTGCGGCTTCGAGAGCAGGCCGAGGTCGACGAGGACCTTGCTGGCGTCGATGGCCAGGAACTGCGGGGCGAACCCGTGGTCCGACGCGACGAAGGTCGTCGGGTCGTGGCCCATCAGGTTCCGGGCGAGGGTCAGGGTGTCGTCGGCGCCCGCGTAGGCGCGCCGCAGGTAGGCGGAGCGCTCGGCGACGCGGTGGTCCTTGATGCCGTCGAGGTTCACGTCGTCGTACGACGGGTTGTCGGCGCCATTGGGCAGCGTCTTCGTCACGAGGCCGAGGAACTGGTGCTGGAACTCGTCCGTGGTCGGGAAGCCGGCCAGCAGCAGGTCGGGCTTGTAGGTCCGCATGACGTACTTGAGCATCGGCTGGTGACCGGTCGCCCAGTAGAGGCCCTGCTGGACGTACGTGTCCTCGCTGACGATGCCGGCCTCGAGGACCGCGAAGTCCGCGGCGGTCGCGGTCGGGAACGTCTGGGCGAGGTATTCCTCGAAGTCGCCGGTGAAGCCCGGCTCGCCGGGCCAGGTCGGCCAGGACGCGATCGCCCGCGTCACCGACGTGTGGAACAGGCGGACCCGCGAGAGGTCCTTCGAGAGCTCCTCGACCTTGATCAGCATCCCGGCCGTCTTGCCGGCGAGCGCGCCGCCGACGATCTTGACCTTGACGTCGGCCAGCTGGCCGGGCTTGAGCGTGGCGACCGCCTCGGCGCCGTTCTTGGACGCGGAGAACAGCACACGGTCGTAGTCGACCTTGCCGTTGTTCGTGCGGTCGTAGATGTAGGCGTTGAGGCCGTACTTGTCGACGCCGAAGTCGAGCACGCGAAGGCGCATCTCCTTCGGCGGGCTGTACGAGATCGGGACACCGGTCCAGCCGGCGGCGTCGGTGGGGGCCGCGCCCGGGAAGGGCGCCTGCCCGGCGTAGCCGGACGGATGGTCGAACTGCAGGCCGAGCCCCGAGATGAGCCCGACATCATCGAACAGCGGGTCCGAGCTGGTGCCGATGAAGTTGGTCGCGACGCCGCGACCGGAGAGGAAGCTCTGGTAGTCGATGGTCGGCCCCGAGATGGTGGCGTTCCGACCGCCGGCCCACTCGACCTGGGCGACCTTGAGGCCGCCGCGCTCGGCCGACTGCGCGATCGATTCGACCTGGAGCGTCCCCGGGTCGAACGCGGCCGTCCGGTTGGCGAACGGCTGCCCCGACTTGTGGAACGTGTTGTTGGTCGAGCCCGCGATACCCGGCCATGCGCCGGTCGCGAGCGTGTACCAGCCCGCGCCGGTGTTCGGCGGCGCCTGGGTCAGCAGGCCGTTGCCCGACGCGTAGGTGCCGTTGCGCAGGAACGAGCGCATCGTGGGCATGACGCCCTGGTCGGCGTAGCGCTTGACCGCGTCCTGGCGCATGCCATCGGCGGCGAAGAAGATCGCGTGGTCGCTCCCGGGCGACTCGTCGTGATGGGCGAGGACCGCCGACGCCAGGCCGAGCTGGGTGACGATCAGGAGTGCCGTGCTGAGCAGCACGAACAGGCGGGACGATCGGGACACGTGGGCACCTCCGCGACTCGAACCGACGACGGACCGATGCGCGAGGGGCGGGGACGGAGACGCGGTTCCCACCCGTGCGCGTCGCGACCGTAGGCCGCCCACGATAGCGGGCCGTGAACCCCTGCGCACCTTTCGGACGCGTTACAACTCCATCCGTTGACCGTCTGTTGATGTGCGCGCAAGCACGCGATGAGCGTGGCCGCAGACACTGCGCGGCGTGACCCACGCGTCGGTGGCGGACCGCCTGGCGAGACTGGCTCCCGACCAGCGGGCTGCGGCGACCGCGCCGCCGGGTCCGGTCCTCGTCGTCGCGCCAGCCGGATCGGGCAAGACGACGACCCTCGTCGCGCGGATCGCCTGGCTGGTGGACGGCGGCGTCCCGCCCGACACCATCGCGGCGATCACGTTCAACCGGCGCGCCGCGGTCGAGCTGGCGGAGCGCCTCGACGTCGCGCTGGCGCCGTTGGGCGTGGAGCCGGGCACGGTCCGCGTCCGCACGTTCCACGCCCTCGGTCTGGAGATCCTCCGCGACGCGGGGGTCGAGGTCGACCTGGCCGATCGAGCGGCGCTGCTGCGCGAGCTGGAGCCCGAGGCCGACGAGGCCCGCCTGGTCGAGCTGGACGGAGCGGTCTCGCGCCTCAAGATCGAGCTGGAGGTGTCGGCCGGCGACGTCGCCGCCGACCCAGGTGCGGGACCGACCGCGCGGACCTTCGTCGCCTACGAGGGGGCGATGGCCGCCCGCCGCCAGATGGACTTCGACGACCTCGTGTTGCGGGCGATCGCGCTCCTCGAGGCGGACGCGACTCGCCTCGCGTTCTGGCGGGACCGCTGCGCCCACCTGCTGGTCGACGAGGTGCAGGACGTTGACCGCGCCCAGCTGCGCCTGGCGCTCCTCCTCGCGGCGCCGGCCGACCGGATCCTCCTTGTCGGCGACGACGACCAGTCGATCTACGGCTGGCGGCTCGCCGACGTCCGGCGCGTCCTCGGACTCGACGCGCACCTGGCGGGCCTGCGGCGCATCGACCTCGAGGTCAACTACCGCTGCCCGGCGCCGGTCGTCGAGCGCGCGGTCCGCCTGGTCGCCTGCAACCGCGAACGGTTCGCCAAGCGGATCCGGGCCGGGCCGGCGGCCGAGGGGCGGCTCGTCCTGGCACCCGACGGCGACGACGACGCCGTCCGGCTGCAGCGGGTCATGGGGTCGTGGCCCGACGACGCCTCGACCCAGGCGGTCCTCGCCCGGACCAACCGCGAGCTGATCCCCGCGGTCGTGGTGGCGATCGCGCTCGACCGCCCGTTCCGGGCGCCGCGGCTCGCGCTGCCGCTCGAGGACCCGGCGCTCGATGGACTGCTGACGGAGGCGGGGACGCTGGTCGCCGCCGGCCGACCGCTCCTCCCCGCGCTTGGGGTCCTCCGGGACCGCGCCGCCGCGACCGCGTCGCCGGACCTCGGGCTCGCGACCGCGATGCTGGCCTGGGCAGCGGCGTACCCCGGGTTCGAGGCGTTCCGCGCGGCGGTGGACGATGGCCGACGGCGCCTGGCCGACCTGCGCCGGGACGACGCGCCCCTGACCCTGGCGACGGCGCACGCGACCAAGGGCCTCGAGTTCGACCATGTCGTCGTCCTCGGCATGGATGCCGCCCGCTTCCCGAGCGCCCGTGCGGTCGAGGCCGCCGCCGACCCGCTGCGGGCGTACGAGGAGGAGCGACGCCTCGCCTACGTCGCGTGGACGCGGGCGCGCCGGTCGCTGACGCTCCTGTACGACCCCGCGGCGCCGTCGCCGTTCCTGCTGGAGGCGTTCTCGCCCGGACGAGCTAGGGATCGGGGAGGACCGCTCCACGATGCAGATCCCGCCGGCGGTCGGTCGCTAGGATGACGGCATGTCCCGGCTCCCAGCTCTTGGTTCGCGCGGTGAGGGCTGGGTCGTCGCCCAGGGGGTGCTCCTCGTCCTGACGGCCGCCGCTGGGTCGCTCGGCCCCGCGTGGGACGGCGCGGCCAGGGTGGCGTGCGCCGTCCTGGGCGCGGCGCTCATCGGTGCGGGCGCCGTCCTCGCCATCCGTGGCACGCTCGACCTCGGCAACGCGTTGACCCCGTTCCCCCATCCGCGCGCCGACGCGGCGCTCGTCCAGACCGGTGTCTACCGGTGGGTCCGTCATCCCATCTACGGCGGCATCGTCCTGGCGTCCCTCGGCTGGGCGCTGGTGACCGCGTCGATCCCGGCGCTGGTCATGGCGGCCGTCGTCTGGGGGTTCTTCACGGTCAAGTCGATGCGCGAGGAAGCGTGGCTCGTCGACCGGTTCCCCGACTATCCGGCGTACCGGACGCGGACCCGGCGCCTCATCCCCTGGCCCGGTGCGCCTCGCGGTTGAGCTCGCGGATCAGCCGGTCGATCGCGACGAGGAACGGCTCGGTCAGCGACTCCGGCAGTGCGTCGCGCACCGAGTCCTTCGGGCCGTAGGCGGCCCGTGCCCGCAGCGCCGTCCGGCGGAGCGGGGCCAGCTCGTCGTCGCGCAGGTGCTCGGGCAGCGGCTCGAGGTAGGCCGCCCAGCGGGTCAGGCCCAGGTCGCGCGCGGCGGCCAGCAGGCGGTCGGCGTGGCGCGCCGCCTCCAGGCCGGCCGCGTCGATGACCGGACGCTCGTGGCGGCCCGGCGACGGCAGGGTCCAGGCGACCCCCGGCTCAGTCATCCGGCGAGCGCGCGCCCGCCGTGCCGGACTCGCCGTTGCCGTCGCTGGGCTTGAGCAGCACGAGCGGCAGGCGCTTGCGCTCCGATCCGTTGACGAGGATCCGGAACGAGTAGTCGCCGGGTGCGGGGAAGGTCAGGTTCCAGAGGTCGATCGAGAACGTCAGGATGGCGTCCCGGCCGTCGCGCTGGCTGCGGGCCACCACGCTGCCGGTCGCGCCGGCCACCTCGGCACCGTCGGGGTCGAGCAGCACGAAGCGGATCTCGTGCTCACGCTCGGTCTCCGGCGCCGTCACCTGCAGGCCGATCACGAGGGCCAGGTGCGGGTGGCGCAGCGGGAAGCGACGGCCACCGATCCGCGCGACCCCGCCGCCGAGCACGTGGAACTTCTGGCCGGGGATCGTCTCCGCGGCGTCGGCCAGGAACGCGAAATCGATCTCCGGCATGGCCCGTGATGGTACGCCGGTGCCGGGCGCTCAGCGCGCCCGGGCGGCGGCGCGCTTGCGCGTGGGCGTGATCGTCGGGACCGGGCGCCGGCCGTTGCCGTTGCCGTTCCGGCTCCCCCGGCCGGCCTCGTCGGCGAACGTCACGTCCGACAGCGGGCACGAGCGGCTCGCCGCGCAGGACCCGGGCGAGGTACTCGCCGGTCGCCGACCCGCGCGCCGCCGCGACGGTCTCGGGCGTCCCCTCGGCGATGACCTGCCCGCCGCGGTCGCCGCCCTCGGGCCCGAGGTCCACGATCCAGTCCGCGGTCTTGATGACGTCGAGGTTGTGCTCGATGACGAGGACGGTGTTGCCGCCGTCGACCAGCCGGTGGAGGACCTCGAGGAGCTTCTCGACGTCGGCGAAGTGGAGCCCGGTCGTCGGCTCGTCGAGGACGTAGAACGTGCGCCCGGTCGCCCGTCGCGAGAGCTCGGTCGAGAGCTTGACCCGCTGCGCCTCGCCACCGGACAGCGTCGTCGCCGGCTGCCCGAGGTGGACGTAGCCCAGGCCGACGTCGTTGAGCGTCTGGAGCTTGGCGCGGACGTTCGGGACCGCGGCGAAGAAGTCGAGCGCCTCCGCGATCGTCATCTCCAGGACGTCCGCGATCGACTTGCCCTTGTAGTGGATCTCCAGCGCCTCGCGGTTGTAGCGCTTGCCCTTGCAGACCTCGCACGGCACGTAGACGTCGGGCAGGAACTGCATCTCGATCTTGAGGATCCCGTCGCCCTTGCAGTGCTCGCAGCGGCCGCCCTTGACGTTGAAGCTGAAGCGGCCCGGCGTGTAGCCGCGGACGCGCGACTCCGGGACGCCGGCGAACAGCTCGCGGATCGGCGTGAACAGGCCGACATAGGTCGCCGGGTTGGACCGCGGCGTGCGCCCGATGGGGCTCTGGTCGATCTCGATGATCTTGTCGATGTGCGGACGCGCCCTCGAGCGAGTCGTGGGCGCCGACCGGCTCGCGCGACCCGTTGAGCTCGCGGGCCAGGGCCCGGTAGAGCACCTCGGTCACGAGCGTGCTCTTGCCGCTCGCCCGACACCCCGGTCACCGCGACGAACGTGCCCAGCGGGACCCGCAGGTCCAGGTCGCGCAGGTTGTGCTCGCGTGCCCCGCGGACCACGAGCTGCTTGCCGTTGCCCGTCCGCCGCTTCGCTGGGGATCGGGCACGGCCCGCTCGCCGCGCAGGTACGCCCCGGTGATCGAGCGCGGCTCGCCGAGCACCACCTCGAGCGGGCCGTTGGCGATGATCTCGCCGCCGTGCTCCCCCGCCCCGGGCCCGATGTCGACGACCCAGTCGGCGGTCCGGATGGTCTCCTCGTCGTGCTCGACCACGAGGACCGTGTTGCCGAGGTCGCGCAGCCGGGTGAGGGTCGCGATGAGCTTGGCGTTGTCGCGCTGGTGGAGGCCGATCGACGGCTCGTCGAGGATGTAGAGGACGCCCATCAGCGTCGTGCCGATCTGCGTCGCCAGGCGGATCCGCTGGGCCTCGCCGCCCGAGAGCGTGACGCTGGTCCGGTCCATCGTCAGGTAGTCCAGCCCGACGTCGACCAGGAACCCGAGCCGCGCCGCGATCTCCTTCACGACCTGGTAGGCGATCGTCCGCTCGCGCTCCGTCAGCGTCGCGGCCAGGCCGGTGGCCCAGCGGAGGGCCGCCGTGATCGACATCGTCGAGACGTCCCAGACGTTGAGGTCGCCGATGGTGACCGCGAGGATCTCGGGCCGGAGCCGCTTCCCGCCGCAGGTCGGGCAGGGCCGGCTGACCATGAACTTCTCGAGCTCGGTCTTCATGTAGTCCGAGTCGGTCTCGCGGTAGCGCCGCTCGAGGTTGGTGATCGACGCCCTCGAAGGTCGCGTTGTAGGTGTTCTCGCCGCGCTCGTGGCGGTAGCGGACGACGACCTTCTCGTTCTTGGCGGCACGCAGCACGTACTCGACCGCCTCGGCCGGCAGGTCGGCGATCGGCGCGGTGTAGTCCCAGCCGTGCGACGCGCAGATGGCCTCGAGGATCTTGAGCCGCCACGACGCGTCGGTCGGCATCCGCGCCCACGGCACCAGCGCCCCGGTGGCGAGGCTCTTCGAACGGTCCGGGATGACGAGGTCCGGGTCGATCTCGAGACGGGTCCCCAGGCCGGTGCAGGCCGGGCACGCGCCGTGCGGGGAGTTGAAGGAGAACGTCCGCGGCTCGAGCTCCTCGACGGTGAAGCCGTCGTACGGGCAGCTGTACTTCTCGCTGTAGCGCTGCTCCTCGAAGTCGGGGGCCTCGCCGTCGCGCGGCGACGGCGCGATCAGGACGACGCCCTCGCCGAGGCGCAGGGCGGTCTCGATCGAGTCGGCGAGGCGGCCGGCGTCCGGGTCCGGGATCGCGAGGCCCGTCTCCGGGTCGATCGGCCGGCCGTCCTCGGCGCGGGCCGCGCCCTCGGGCGCCTCGGCATGGCGGACCACGTAGCGGTCGACCACGACCTCGATGGAATGGCGCTTGTACTTGTCGAGCTTGGGCGACGTCCCCGATGTCGAGCATCTCCCCGTCGACGCGGACGCGGACGTAGCCCTGCCGCCGGGCGGCCTCGATGATCCGGTCGCCCTCGGTCTTGCGGTCCTTGATGAGCGGCGCCGAGGACGAGGAGCCGGGTGCCCTCGGGCAGGGCCAGCACCTGGTCGACGATCTGCTGGACCGTCTGGCGCTCGATGGCATGGCCGTTGGGGCAGTGCGGGATGCCGATCCGCGCGAAGAGCAGGCGCAGGTGGTCGTAGATCTCGGTGACCGTCCCGACGGTCGAGCGCGGGTTGCGCGACGCGCCCTTCTGGTCGATCGAGATGGCCGGCGACAGCCCGTCGATCTGGTCGACGTCCGGCTTCTCCATCTGGCCGAGGAACTGCCGGGCGTAGGCGCTCAGGCTCTCGACGTAGCGCCGCTGGCCCTCGGCGTAGATGGTGTCGAAGGCGAGGCTGCTCTTGCCCGAGCCGCTGACGCCCGGTGATGACGACGAGCCGGTCGCGCGGGAACGCGACGTCGACGTCCTTGAGGTTGTGTTCGCGCGCGCCGCGCACGACGAGTTGATCCTGGGGCACGGCCCCAGTGTAGCGGACTGCCGTCATATGGAACAGGTGTTCTTGACGGCGGCGACCGGTGGGGTTCTGCGGCCCGGGGCCAGAAGTCCGGTGCGTCCGGGCAACGCTCCGAAGCCAGACGCTCCGTCGCCGGGTTGCGAGGCGGCCTGCGGCCGGGCTATGGTTGGCGCCCAGCGCGCAGCACACGGGAGAGTGCTCGCAACCCCTTTGCCCCAGGCTCCGACAGCCGCCGAAGGAGGTGTCTCTGGCTGTCTCACGCCCGCGCCCATCAGCCTCGACATGCCCATTGAGGAGGGATCGGTCTTGAGGAAACTCCTGGTCGTCGTGACGACCCTAACCATGCTGCTCTCGCTCACGGCTGGCACCGCCTTCGCGGCCAAGCCCAAGGCTCCGCCGGCCACGCCGGATTCGATGCCGGTCGACGACATGCCCCATCCGCTCGGATCCGAGCAGTCCGCGCTTCGCGCACAGGGCCTGCAGGGCTACCTGTCCGGCCACCTCGACAAGCACGGACACAACGGAGTCGTCCAGGTCCGCCGCGGCAAGTTCGTGGAACTCGATCGCCAGGGCGAAGACACGATCTGGACGGTCCTTGGCCAGTTCGGCGACACGGTCCACCCGTCCTACGGCGGCACGACCGGCCCGGTGCACAACCAGATCCCGGCCCCGGACCGCTCGGTCGACAACACCAGCATCTGGGCGTCCGACTTCAACCAGGCCTACTACACGAGCCTGCTGTTCAGCAACAAGAAGAACGCCGTCTCGATGCGCGACTTCTACCTCGAGCAGTCGTCCGGCCGCTACACGGTGAACGGCACCGTAGAGGACTGGGTCACCGTCCCGTACAACGAGGCCCGCTACGGGACCAACGCGTGCGGCGACATCGTCTGCTCCACCGTCTGGCGCTTCGTCCAGGACGAGGTCAACGCCTGGTACGCCGGCCAGGTGGCCGCCGGCAAGACGCCGGCCGAGATCGCCGCCTACCTGTCGCAGTTCGACAAGTGGGATCGGTACGACTACGACGGCGACGGCAACTTCAACGAGCCTGACGGCTACATCGACCACTTCCAGGCCATCCACGCCGGCTCCGGCGAGGAGACCGGCGGCGGCGCCCAGGGCGAGGACGCCATCTGGAGCCACCGCTGGTACGCCTTCTACAACCTCATCGGGTCCGCCGGTCCGGCCGGCAACCTGCTCGGTGGCGTCAAGATCGGCGACTCGAACGTATGGATCGGCGACTACACCGTCGAGCCCGAGGACGGCGGCGTCGGCGTCTTCTCGCATGAGTTCGGCCACGACCTCGGCCTGCCGGACCTCTACGACACCAGCGGCAACACCGGTGGTGCCGAGAACTCGACCGGCTTCTGGACCCTGTACTCGAGCGGCTCGTACGGCTCGAGCGGCAAGCCCAAGGACGGCATCGGCACCGAGCCGGTCCACATGAGCGCCTACGAAAAGCTCTTCCTCGGCTGGTCGAACTACGAGATCGTCGGCTACGGCGCACCGAAGACCCGGGTCCACATGGGCCCGGCCGAGTACAACACCACCAAGACCCAGCAGCTGGTGGTCACGCTTCCGCCGAAGGAGGTGACGACCGACATCGGCGCACCGCATAGCGGCACGCACCAGTACTACTCCGGGTCGGGGAACAACCTCGACAACTCGATGACGAGGTCCGTGACGCTCCCCGCTGGCACGGTCAGCCTGGATGCGTTCATCAACTACGACATCGAGACGGGCTACGACTACCTGTACCTGACCGTCAACGGCACCCCGGTCCACACCAACCTGTCCGACCCCGGCTTCAATGAAGGGATCACGGACACGAGCGGCGGCGTCTACGTCCCGCTCCACGCGGACC
Source organism: uncultured Chloroflexia bacterium (assembly GCA_963813335.1). Classification (GTDB taxonomy): domain Bacteria; phylum Chloroflexota; class Limnocylindria; order Limnocylindrales; family CSP1-4; genus SPCO01. Next base: position 602,464 of record CAWEYL010000001.1, on the reverse strand, counting down.
TGAGCGCCTACGCCGGCCAGACGGTCAGTCTCGCCTTCGAGTACATCACCGACGGCGGCGTCGCCCCCAAGGGCGCGCTGATCGACGACATCGCCATCACCGGCAATCCCACCGATGGCGCCGAAGCGGGCGCCCCGGCGTGGACCTTCGATGGGTTCGCCAATGTCACCCAGTCGATCACCCAGGCCTACGAGAACTACTACATCGCGGAGAACCGCGTCTACTGGGGCTACGACCAGTCCCTGAAGACCGGCCCGTACAACTTCGGCTTCCTCGACAACCCCGCCCTGGGCAACTGGGTCGAGCACTTCCCCTACCAGAACGGGCTCCTCGTCTGGTACCTCGACTACTCGCATCCCGACAACAACGTCGGCGACTACTGCCTTGCGGGCAACTGCGGTGGGTTCTTCCTGCCGGTGGATGCCCACCCGAACCTGCTCATCCGCCCGGATGGCAAGGTCTGGCGCCCGCGCATCCAGTCCTACGACTCGACGTTCGGGCTGCAGAAGACCGACAAGATCACGCTGCACCTCAACAGCGTGGCCAAGACCTACGGGGGGCTCCCGGCCAACCCCGTCTTCGACGACAGCGTGAGCTACTGGGTCGCCCCGAATGCCGCGATCGGCAACTTCGGGTGGTCCAGCGTGCCGGTGCCGAACACCGGGACGACCATCCGGGTCCTCGCCCAGCAGGGCAACTGGATGACCGTCGAGGTCAAGTTCAAGCACTAGGACGCCGTGGTGGCTCCGCCACCTTGGCCGCAACGGAAAGCCCGCCGGGAGACCGGCGGGCTTTCTTCATGGGAGTAGGCTGGGTCCATGCGCAGCCTGAAGCTCGCGGCCGTGCCTCTGGTCGCCTCGCCGGCTGCTGGCCGGCTGCATGGGGCCGACCACCGGCGCGAGCCCCGTGCCGACGACGCCGATCGGGCCGACGAGTCCTTCGGACCAGAACCCCGCACCCACCGTCGAGAACCCCATCGCCGGCCCGTCCGACGGGCTCGGCAAGCCATCGCCCAGCCTCGAGGTCCCGCCGCCGGCCTACTGAGCGGTCAGCCCAGCAGCACCGCGGTGTTCGTGATGCCGCCGATGATCCCGGCCGCGATCGCCAGGGCCAGGGGCAGCCCGCCGATCAGGGACCAGACGCCACGCCCCCCGCGGGCCGCCGACGCCAGGAACAGCGCGCCCACGAGCACCACCAGCGCCAGCTTGGCGAGCGCGACCGCCGGCAATCCCAGGGTGACGAAGAGGTTGCTGACGATCGGGTTCGCCTCGGCGACGGCACCGTGGCGGGTCACCATCACGCTGAACGTCGCGAGGTCGATCGCCTGGGCCAGGGCCAGCGTCGCCAACCGCAGGAAGCCGACGGATGCGACACGGAGACAGACCGCCGCGACCAGGCCGACGAGGTCGAGCGACTGAGCGGCGAGCACCGATACCACTCCGGCCATCACTACTCGAATCTAGGGCAGACCGCTCCCGTCCGCAGCAGTCCGCACCCGGTTCGTGGCGCGCCGACGCACCAGTTCATGCGGGTCGGGACCGGCCGCTCCGGCGTTCGACGCCGTGCTACCGTGCATCGTCGGTCGTAGCCGTAGCGACGGGGGACGGGCTTGCTAGAAGCGTTCGCCCTGGGGCTGGTCGCCCAGTCGTCGCTACTCGTCGCCGGCCTGATCGTCTGCTGGGTCAAGGTGCCCGCCCGCGTCGTCGGCGTCCTCGCCGGCTTCGGGGCCGGCGCGATGATCGCGGCGATCGCCTTCGACCTCGTGCTCCAGGCCGAGGCGCTGCCGGCCGCCGAGTTCGCCACCTGGATGCTCGTCGGCGTCGCCCTCTTCATCGCCGGCGACTGGGTCGTGGAGCAGCGGTTCGGCAGCGAGGGCGCCGGCGGGGCGATGGGCATCGTCGTCGGCTCGGTCGTCGACGGCGTCCCCGAGTCGGTCATCTTCGGCATCCAGATCGGGACCGGCCTGGCGATCAGCCCGAGCTTCCTCGCCGCCGTCATGGTCTCCAACGTCCCCCAGGCCATCGCGCCGTCGGCCGACCTCGCCGCGAGCGGCTGGGGGCCGCGCCGGCTCGCCCAGTTGTGGGGCATCGTCGTCCTCGCCTGCGGCGTGGCGGCGGCCCTGGGCTACATCGCCACGAACCTCGCCCCGGACGTCACCGGCGACCGCGCCGCAGCCCTGGCGGCCGGCGGGCTGCTGGCGATGCTGACGAACTCGCTGATGCCGTTCGCGTTCGATCGCGGGAAGACCCTCGCCGGCGTCGCGACCGCGATCGGCTTCTGCCTGTCGGTCATCGGCAGCACGGGGACCTAGGCACCGGACCCCAGGCTCGACTAGTACGGCCGTACGGGAAGCGCGAGGCGGTCGCCAGCCGTAGGATGCGACCGACCGCGGAGACAGGGGGACCGGATGCTCGTCGAACACCAGCACGCCGCCTCCGACCCCGCGACCACCGACCTCGTGCGCCGGTCCGACAGTGCCCTCAAGGCCAAGCGACCAGGCGACGCCGAAACGATGGCACGCACCGCGACCGCGCGCGACCCCTCTTACGTCCCCGCCCGCCTGGCCCTCGGCCGCGCCCTCGAGGCGCAGGGCCGCCACGCGGAAGCCGCCGCTGCGTACGCCGAGGCGTCCCGGATCTCGCCGTTCAGCCCCGGTGTCAGCAAGTCGCTGCGGCGCGTCTGGCTCGCGCCGATGGCTGGGTTCGGGATCGTCTCGGCCGTCGTGTGGGGCACGTTCAGGGTCGTCGGCCGCCAGTTCGACCAGCACACCATCCTGATCGCGCTATTGGTCTGCGCGGCGACGCTCATCATCGGCACCCTGGTACTGCTACAGGGCCGCCGGCGGCGATTCGCGGCAATGTCACCCGAGGACCGGGCGCTGATCCAGACGCAGAAGCGACGCGCCCTGGCGCTGGCCGGTCCGCTTGCGGACGTTGGGTGTCACGCTGCGGTCCCAGGTCGGGCGGTCCTGCCAGCGGCCCCGGGTGCCGGGGTCGTCGTCGTGCTCGTCGCGGATGCCCGGCAGCCAGTCGGCGATCGTGTTCTCGTCGATGCCGGGCTCGCCGGGCTCGCCGTCCAGGTTCGCAGCCGGCTCCTCGTCGGCGGGCAGGACGGTGACGCTCGTGACCTCCATCACCGGGGCCAGCGACGCGGCATCGGCCGCCCGACGGCCACGGGCCCGGTCGGCGGCGCCGGTCAGGCTGTGGTCCTCGCGGGCGGCCCGCTCGGCGGCCCGTCCGACCGTGATCGACGCGTCCTGCTCGAGGACGCGCAAGCGGATCTGCTGGATCTCGTCGCGCAGCGCCGCCGCCCGCTCGAACTCGAGCTGCTTGGCGGCCGCCTTCATCTCCGCCTCCATCCGCGCCACCAGTGCCTCGACCTTGCGGCGGTCCGCCTCTGTCAGCTCGCCACCCTTCTCCGACGTGTAGACCTGCGTCGACTCGGCGACCGCGCGCAGCCGCTGGTTGATGTCGTGGATGCCCTTGACGATCGTCGTCGGCTCGATGCCGTGCTCGACGTTGTAGGCCACCTGGATGGTCCGCCGGCGGTCGGTCTCGTCGAGGGCGACCTGCATCGATTCGGTGACCCGGTCGGCATACATGATCACCTCGCCGCCGATGTTCCGGGCCGCCCGGCCGATCATCTGGATCAGCGACCAGGCGGAGCGCAGGAACCCCTCCTTGTCGGCGTCGAGGATCGCGACGAGCGTCACCTCCGGCAGGTCGATGCCCTCGCGCAGCAGGTTGATGCCGACGAGGACGTCGAACACGCCGAGCCGGAGGTCGCGCAGGATCGCGACCCGCTCCAGCGTGTCGACCTCGCTGTGGAGGTACTGGACCTTGATCCCGAGCTCCTTGAGGTAGTCGGTCAGGTCCTCGGCCATCTTCTTGGTGAGGGTCGTGATCAGCGCCCGCTCGCCTCGTTCGGCCCGGACCCGGATCTCCTCGAGGAGGTCGTCGATCTGGCCCTCGGTCGGGCGGATCGTGATGCCGGGGTCGACGACGCCGGTCGGACGGATGAGCTGCTGGACGACCCGCTCGCTGCGCTCGAGCTCGTACGGGCCGGGCGTCGCGCTCATGTAGACCGCCTGGTGGACGGTCGCCTCGAACTCCTCGAAGGTCAGTGGCCGGTTGTCCAGCGCCGACGGCAGCCGGAACCCGAAGTCGACGAGGATCTCCTTGCGCGTCCGGTCGTTCTTGTACATGCCCACGACCTGCGGGATGGTCATGTGCGACTCGTCGACGACCAGCAGCCAGTCGGGCGGGAAGTAGTCGAGGAGCGTCCACGGCCGCGAGCCGGCCTCGCGGCGGGACAGGTGGCGCGAGTAGTTCTCGATGCCGGTGCAGTAGCCGAGCTCGCGCATCATCTCGAGGTCGAACGTCGTCCGCTGGCGGAGGCGCGCGCCCTCCAGCGCCCGGCCTTCCGCCTCCAGCTGGCCGACGCGGAGCTCCATCTCGGCCTCGATGTCGACGATCGCTTCCTTGAGCTTGTCCTGCGGCGTCACGTAGTGGGTCGCCGGATAGATGTTGGTCTCCTTGCGCTCGGCGAGCAGCTCGCCGGTCAGCGGGTCCAGCTCGGTGATGCGCTCGACCTCGTCGCCGAAGAACTCGACGCGGATCAGCGTCTCCTCCGAGGCCGGCTGGAGCTCGAGCGTGTCGCCTCGGACGCGGAACCGGGCGCGCGTGAGCGCCTGGTCGTTGCGCTGGTACTGGAGGTCGACGAGGTGGCGGAGGACCGCGTCGCGCCGGTACTGGCCACCGACGCGGAGCTTCAGGACGGTGGCCCCGTAGTCGACCGGGGCGCCGAGGCCGTAGATGCAGCTGACGCTGGCCACGATGATCACGTCGCGCCGCTCGAAGAGCGCGTGGGTCGCCGCATGGCGGAGCCGGTCGATCTCGTCGTTGCGGGACGAGTCCTTCTCGATGTACGTGTCCGAGCGCGGGAGGTACGCCTCCGGCTGGTAGTAGTCGAAGTAGCTGACGAAGTACTCGACCGCGTTCTCCGGGAAGAACTCGCGGAACTCCGCGTACAGCTGTGCCGCGAGCGTTTTGTTGTGGGCGAGGACCAGGGTCGGCTTGTTGTGCCGGGCGATGGTCCAGGCGAGGGTCGCGGTCTTGCCGGTGCCGGTCGCGCCGAGCAGCGTCTGGTGCCGGACGCCCTTGGCGAGGCCGTCGCTCAGGCGCTCGATCGCGGCCGGCTGGTCACCCGTGGGCTCGAAGGGGGCGACGAACTTGAAGTCGGGCATGGGGTGCTCAGGATACGCCGTTGGACCCGTGCGAACAAGTGTTCGTTATTGGTTTTCGTTGCGGCCTCGCGGGGAGCGGACGGTCGACGACTTCACTGCGGGCGAACGAAAGCAGGCCGAAGCGCTCCGTTGGGCGATTCAGACCGCCTTGAGGTTGATTCGCTTCATCCACGGCGAACGAATCCGACCGATCGACGCTCGGGGCGGGTCCATCGCCGCCCACAGCCTGCATCCGTTCACTGACAGCGAAGTCTCAGCGAACGGCCGCATCGAACGCGGCGTCGACGTCGGCCCTCGTCGCTTCGACCGATCCCGAGGTGTCGATGACCCGCGTGGCAGCCGGCCGGACCCGTTCCACCAGTCCGGCTTGCGCCTCGATGCGGCGGGCAGCGTCTTCCGGGTCGGTCCCCCGTCCTGCCAGGCGCTCGACCTGGACCCATGGATCGCAGGTGACGAGCCAGACCTCGTCGCAGGCGGTCGCCAACCCGCCATCGAGCAATCGGATCGCTTCGATGACCACGCCAGTGGCGCCGTGCGACTCGGCGTCCTCGATCGCCCGCATGATCCGCGCCCGTGCCGGCGGTCCGGTGATCGCCTCGAGGTCGGCCAGCGCCGTGGCATCGCCGAAGACGATCCGACCGAGCCTCGCCCGGTCGAGCGTCCCATCCTCGGCCAGCGCCTCCCGACCGAATCGCTTGACGATGTCGTCGAGCGTCGGGGTACCCGGCTCGACGATGCCGCGCACGACGTCGTCCGCGTCGATGACGACGACACCCGGGTCGCTCGCCGAGCCATCCGGCCACGTCGACTTCCCGCAGCCGATCGGTCCTGTCAGTCCGAGGCGGAGCGGTCCAGCGCGGCGGTTCGCGGCACTCCGGGTCACGCCTCGGAGTGTACGGCCCCCGAGCGCAGGTGAACCTCGTCCCGCAGGTGGACCTCTTTGCTACTCCCAGTCCGCCCCGGACCAGCTGTCGCCCGACCAGGAGCTTCCGCTCCAGCTGCTGCCCGACCAGGAGCTGCCGCTCCAGCTCGAACCGGACCAGGAGTTCGCCGGACCAGCTCGAACCGGACCACGAGCTGCCCGACCAGCTGCTGCCAGACCAGGAACTGCCGCTCCACGAGCTGCCCGACCAGCTGCTGCCAGACCAGGAGTTGCCGTTCCACGTCCCACCGGACCAGCTGCTGCCGTCAGCCTCGAGCTGGGCCATCGCCTCCGAGTCGAACGCCGCTCCGAAGATGTCCTGCTCGCCGGTCAGCACGACGCCGTCGAGCGTCAGGTGATCATCGCCGCGGGCGGCTTCGAGCGAGCCCGTGCCGGTCGAGGAGGGCCAGGTCTGGGTCGAGTGCGGAAGGGCCGTGGTCAGGGCCTCCCCGAGTTGCAGCTCGCCGCCGCCGATGGCCTGCGACGGCCCGTTGATGTCGTAGGCGGTGCGCGAGAGCAGTGCCTTGATCCGGTCGGGTGTGGCGGTCGGGTACTTCTGGAGGAGCAACGCCGCGGCACCCGAGACGATCGCCGCCGACTCGGACGTCCCGCTGCCGCGGAAGTAGCGGTCCGTCGAGCTGGCCCCCCGAGTGGTTCATGTCGATGAAGCTGTTCGGGACGCGCAGCCCCTGGATGTGCACCCCCGGGGCGACGAGGTCGACGCTCCGCGCGGTCCCGCGCCTCGGCCAGGGCGAGAACGCCGGCACCCGGTCGTCCTCCACGGTGGTGGTTCCCATCGAGTCCGACGAGCCGACCGCCATGAGGTAGCGGTCCATGGCCGGGTTCGCCAGGGCCGGGGCCTGGCTCCTGCGGCTCTGGTAGCCGTTGTTGCCGCCGGCGGCGACGACGAAGATGCCGGCCTTCCAGGCCTGCTCGGCGGCGTACGCGAGCGGGTCGACCGCGGAGGCCTGCGTGCGTGTTCGTCCCGTACGACAGGTTGATGACCCGGATGTTCAGGCCGTTGTCGTCCTTGTGCTGGACGACCCAGTCGATCGCGGCGATGACCTGGCTGACGTCCGTCCCACCGTCGGCGACGCCGACCTTGACCGACACGATCCGGGCATCTGGAGCCATCCCCCGGTAGGCCGACGCCGGGGCGTCCGGCATACGGCTCCGTGAGGTCGCCGTCCTTGCCGGCGATGAGCCCGGCCATGAACGTCCCGTGGCCGTTCGTGTCGAGGTTCTTCAGCTCCGGCGACTGGGACTCGAGTGACAGGTCCGGGCCGTAGATGATCTTGCCCGGCGTCGCGAGACCCTGGACCGGGCTGACCCCGGTGTCGATGAGGGCGACGTCGACGCCCGCGCCGGTGTAGCCGGCGTTCCACCACGCCGTGGCACCGGTGTACGCGGTCGTGTTGTACATCGAGTTCGCGTCGTCGGCCGGGTCGTAGCCGGACGCGAGGGCGGCGACGGGCGCGATGGCCGCGGCGACGAGGACAGCGGCGAGGGACGCGGCGAGGCGACCTGACGCTGTGAGATCGAGGCTCCAGCCGCGGTCTGCGCGAGGGCGCGTCGGGGAGGCGCTGCCCCCATCGGGACGATCCACCTGCATCATCGATACCACCCTCTGGTCGGGTCGATGTGCGGTGCCTGGCAACCGGGCGGTCTTCGGAGGCGGTCTCCGGAAGATCCCTGGCTTTGCGTCCCCGCCTCTCGACGGGTTTGCCGAGTTTGCAGACCGTACCAGCGGCACCCATGCGGATGCCGTCATCTGCCGCGACGATGCGAGACGGCGGCCCACGGGCCAATAGGACGATGGTCCTATTCGGTGCCCGCCGGAACCGGAGTTGCCGGCGGGCGAGTCTCGGGCCGGCGGTCAGCCGGCCTCGACGGCGCGACCCGGTGCCCGGACGGGCAACGCCGGGTCGATGTCCGGGTCTCCGCTCAGGACCCTGCCATGAACGAGCAGCGATTCGATCGAGGCTGGGTCGAGCGGTCGAGCGAAGTAGAAGCCCTGGGCGAACTCGCAGCCGAGCGTCCGGAGCCGGCCGAGCTGCGACCACTGCTCCACGCCCTCGGCGATGACCGACAGCCGGAGGGCGCGGCCCAGCGCCACGATCGCATTGGCGAGCTCCCAGGCGTCCGCCTCGACGCCGTCGACGTCGACGAAGTCCCGGGCGATCTTGAGCGTCGTCACCGGGAATCGCTGGAGGTAGCTCAGCGACGAGTAGCCGGTGCCGAAGTCGTCGATCGAGACACCGACCCCGACATCGCGGAGGTCCTGCAGCTTCGAGCGAGTCGCCGCGCTGTCCTGGAGCATCGACGTCTCCGTCATCTCCAGGACGATGTCCGTCGGTTCGACGCCGGCCTCGCGGATGATCGTCAGCACCTCGTCGACGAAATCGGGCTGCACCAGCTGTCTGGCAGAGATGTTCACGCTCACGGTGAATGGCTCCGAACCGACGGTTCGCTGCCAGGCATGCCGCTGCTGGCACGCCTGGCTCAGCACCCAGCGCCCGATCTCGAGGATCGAGTCGGATTCCTCGGCCACCCGGATGAAGTCGTCGGGGCCGATCCTGCCGCGTTCCGGGTGCTCCCAGCGCACGAGCGCCTCGACGCCGACCATGCGACCCGTCGCGATCTCGACGATGGGTTGGTATTGGAGCACGAACTCGCGGGCGGCGATCGCATGTTCGAGGTCTGCCGACAGCTGGGCGCGCGCCATCACCGCGTCATGCATCGACGGCTCGAAGACGACGACGCGACCCTTGCCGCGAGCCTTCGCCGAGTACATCGCGACGTCGGCGTTGCGCAACAGGTCGCCCGCGGTCTCGACGCCCGGCCGGCCCGCCGCCACGCCGACGCTCGCCCGCACGTTGACGTCGCGACCTTCGATCTCGAAGAGTGGGCCCATGGCGGCCGTCAGCCGGTTCGCCACGCGCATCGACGCCTTCATGTCCGGCGTGTCGCGCAGGAGCACGGCGAACTCGTCACCGCCGAGGCGGGCCGCCATGTCGGTGGTGCGCAGCACGGAGTGAAGGCGGTCGCCGACCGCGACCAGGAGTGCGTCGCCCGCGGCATGCCCGAGGCTGTCGTTGACCAGCTTGAAGTCGTCGAGGTCCACGAACAGGACGATCGGCACCGTGCCGCCGGGGTCCCGCGCCTCGAGGCGCGAGGCGACGACCTGGGTGAAGAGCGACCGGTTCGCCAACCCCGTGAGCGGGTCGTGCGATGCCTGATGGTGCAGCTCTTCCTTGAGCCGGCCGAGCTGTTCGAGCGACTGCTCCAGCTGTCCGTTCTCGAGCGCGATCGCGGTGTGATTCGCCAGCGTCTCGAAGAGCTTGAGATCCTCCGCCTCGAACGTGCTGATGTCGTTGAGGGGGTCGGAGATCAGTAGCGTGCCGATGAGCGTCGACTCTCCCAGCAGTGGGGCGACGAGGGCCTTCCGGACGCGCCGGCGTCCTGCCCCGTCGATCTCCGCGTCGACCGGCAGATCGACGATGCGCCCATGTCGTTCGGTGACGGCGCGCTCGAGGACGGCATCGTCGAGCGCCGGCCTGACCGGCTGCATCACCTCCACCGCTTCGCCCGGTCCGACCTGGCACCGAAGGATGTCGTCGCCCTCGTGTCGCGGCAGGAGGCGGATCTCGGCGACGTCCGCCCGGAACATCTTCCGGGCGTGGTCGAGCAGCGAGACGAGGGCGGTGTCCAGCTGCGGGCTGCGCTGGAGGATGCGGGTCGACTCGTAGAGCAGCTCGATGCTCTCGTGCTGTTGCCGTTCGGAGATGTAGGCGCGGTACGCCAGGGTCGCGGTCACCGTCGGCAGGACGAAGAGCCAGACCGACTCCGGGTTCGACAGGATCACCGTAAGGCCCATCAGGCCGATGCTCGCGTTCGTCAGCGAGACGACGATCCCGATCTTGAGCATCTCGGGGATCCGTCGGTACTGGGCCGTTCCCTCGGCCAGGGAGATCGCGGTGCTGACCGCCAGGACGCCGATGACGTTCTCGACGAGCGCCACCATCAGGACGGCGAGCCAGACCGCCGGCCCGAACACGGCGTCCGGTGCGATCGCGAGGTGGATGATCGCGACCGAGACCACCGAGGCCAGGCTGAACTGGACGAGGTTGAAGGCGAGCTTGACCGAGCGCTGGCGGCGGTGGAAGGCGAGTGCCAGGCCGGAACCGACGACGCGCGCGACGATGAACGCCGGTGGGGAGATGAGGAAGAGTCCGGCGACAAGCGGCAACTCGCTCATCGAGAACGAGTGCGCGCTGCGCCCGATGTGGAGGTGGATGACCTTCGCCTCGGCCAGGTAGAACCCGCCGGCGAGCAGCCACACTGGGATCTCGATGGGAATGTCGAGGGGAGGCTCGGACGGGACGAACCGCACCGCGAGCGCAGCCGCGATCGCAGCGAGGAACGCCGTGAAGAGCCAGACCCTCGTCGAGCCGGATGTCCCGGCGACGAACTGCTGGGATCGCGATCTCACGGGCCGGACGATCGCGGCGAGTCGAGCTGCACGCACGTGGCTTTCCAGCGCCCCATTCGAGCGGACCGATCCCGGCATCAGCGCGCACGGGCAGGTCGACTAGGACCGTAGGACTATCGCGCGGCGCCCGGACATCCCCCGAACGGCAGGATCCACTGGTACCGACGGTTCTCCGGCGCACCCGGCGAGACGGTCACGGCGCGCGCTCCTCGAGCTCGAGCCAGGCATCCTCGGCGGCCGCGAGCGCCACGTCGATGTCGGCCAGCTCGCTCGTGACCCGGCGCAGCTCGACGAAGTTGGCGGCCACGGCCGGGTCGCCCATCGCCAGTTCGAGGTGGTTCTTGCGGAGCCCGAGCCGGGTCAGCTCGGCGTCGAGCGCCGCCCGCTGCTTGCGGTAGGCGTCCTTCGACAGCTTCTCGAGCTTGCGTGCCCCGGGGCCGCGCGGCGGTCGGCGTCGCCGGCGTTCGACCCGTGCCGTTCGTCGACGTCAGTCGGTGGCGTCACGGTCCCCTTCATCGCCGACACGGCGCGGGAGCCCCCGCCGTGCAGCCGCTTCGCCTCGGCCTCGAGGGCGCCCTCGACCGTCCACCCGCCCGCGACCGCCGTCCGCCAGGCGCGATAGCCGCCGTCGAAGGGCGCCGCCGCGCCACCGTCGACGACCCACAGCTTCTCGCACACCGTCTCCAGCAGCCGCCGGTCGTGCGACACGACCAGCAGCGTCGCCGGCGACCCGGCCATGAACGATTCGATCGCCTCTCGCGCCGGGATGTCGAGGTGGTTCGTGGGCTCGTCGAGGAGCAGCAGGTTCGACGGCTGGATCCCCAGCAGCGCGAGCTCGAGCCGCGACCGCTCGCCGCCGGACAGCATCCGGACTTCCTTCAGCACGTCGTCGCCGCGGAACAGGAAGCGGGCCAGGTACGAGCGCGCCTCGCCGGCGGTCACCGGGATCGCCTCAGTCAGCGCGTCGAGGACGGTCGTCCCCGGGATCGCCGCTCCGCGGAGCTGCGCGAGGTAGCCCAGCTGGACCGCGTTCCCGAACGTCAGCGTCCCGTCGAGCGGCGGCAGCTCCCCGGCGATCGTGCGCAGGAGCGTGGTCTTGCCGGCGCCGTTCGGACCGACGATGCCGATCCGCTCGCCGCGCTGCGCGGCGAGGAACGGCGCCCGGGCGACCGTCCGCGGCTCCGTCGCCGGGCTCCCGTCGGCGGTGACCGCCCCGCGGCCGGGCAGGTAGCCGACCGCCAGGCCCTCGATGCGGAGGACGATCTCGCCGGAGCGCGTCGGGCCGGCGCCGGCGAGCGACGCGGTCGGGATCGCCAGCCTCCGCCCCGCCTTCGGGGCCTCCTGCTTCTCGGCGAGGAGCTTCTCGAGGCGCGCCTCGTGCTCGTGCATCTTCGAGAACTTGCGATGGCTGCGGTAGCGCTGGACGAGCTCCCGCTCGCGGGCGATCGACTCGACCGTGATGTCGGCGTCCTTGACGGCCCGCGCGTCGCGCTCCTCGCGCTGCCGGTGGTAGGCGCTGTAGTCGCCGCGGAAGGCCGTCAGCTTGCGGTCGCGCAGCTCCCAGATCCGGGTCACGGCCGCGTCGAGGAAGGCCCGGTCGTGGGAGGCGGCGAGCAGCGACCCGCGACGCTTGCGCAGGTGGTCCTCGAGCCATTCGAGGGCGTCGAGGTCGAGGTGGTTGGTGGGCTCGTCGAGCAGCAGCAGGTCCGGGTCGGCGATGACCAGGCGGGCCAGCGAGGCACGCGTCTGCTCGCCGCCGGACATCGCCGCCGGCGGCTTCGCCCATTCGTCCTTCGCGAAGCCGAGCCCGCTCAGCGCCGAGTCGACGCGGAGGTCGAGCGTGTACCCGCCGAGCGCGTCGTACTCGTGCTGGAGGTCGGCGTAGGCGTGCTCGCCGGCCCGGCCGTCACGCTCGAAGGCGGCCAGCGTCTCGGCCATCCGGTCGAGGTGCGCGGCCCCGGCGCGGACCGCGCTGCGCAGGTCCGGCGCAGGCCATGAAGACCGCGTCGAGATGGGCCTCCTGCGAGAGCAGCCCGATGCGTGAGGCCGCGCTTGCGCGAGACCTCGCCGCTGTCGGGCTCGTCGCGTCCGGCGATGAGGCGCAGGAGCGTGGTCTTGCCGGCGCCGTTCGGGCCGACCAGGCCGATCCGGTCGCCGAGCGCGATCGCCGCGACGATCTCGTCGAGGATCACGAACGTCCCGACCTCGCGGGTGACGGCGTTCAGCCGCACGATGGACATCAGCGGTTTCCAGCCGTCGCGGGCACCGGCGGGACCGCAGAGTCCCGGCGCGGATCCGGCCGCTCGCCGTGCCGCCGCTCGCCGCGTGGCCGCGGCCTGCTTCGTCCGATCCGTCAGGTCCGACCAGCGCGGGCCGGTCCGCCGCACGCCGCCGGTCATCCCGCGCAGGATCGCCCTGGCGCCGGCGCGATCGCTCGCCGGCAGCCGCTGGCACCACGAGCAGAAGTGGGTGCTCCGCGCCCCGATGACGATGCGCTTGATCGGCCGGCCGCAGCGCGGGCACGGCTCGCCGGTCCGCTGGTAGACGTTGAGGTGCTCCTGCATCGAGCCGTCGCCGTCCGGCGCCGTGTAGTCGTCGATCGAGGAGCCGCGGCGCTCGACCGCCTCGGTCAGGATCGAGCGGACGGCGTCGAACAGGTGCCGCTCGTCCGCTGGCCGGAGGGTCGGGGCCGTGCGGAGCGGATGGAGCCGCGCCTGCCACAGCGCCTCGTCGGCGTAGATGTTGCCGACGCCCGCGATGAACGACTGGTCGAGGAGGAGTGGCTTGAGCCGCCCGGAGCGGCGTCGGATGCGCCGCCGGAAGTCGCGCAGCGTGAACGCCGGGTCCAGCGGCTCCGGGCCGATCTGCGCGAACAGCGCGGCACCGCCGACCTCCGTGACCAGCTCGCCGGTGACGGGGTCGCGCCCGTACAGCCCGATCTTCCCGAACTTGCGGATGTCGCGGAACCGCAGCTCGCGCCCGTCGGCCAGCTCCAGGACCAGCCGGATGTACGGGTCCTCCGCGGCGCCGGCCGGCACCACGAACAGCTGGCCGGTCATCTTGAGATGGATGGTCATCGCGGCGTCGCCCGACAGCTCGACGACGATCTGCTTCGCGCGCCGGCTGACCGCCTTCGACGCGCCGTCCCGTCGATCGCCGCGGCGAATGCGTCGCCGTCATGCGTCTTGAGCGTCCGCCCCCAGGAGCTGCGGGCACCGGTGATCGTGGCGCCGACCAGGTGGGGTCGCAGGTCGCGGACGACGGTCTCGACCTCCGGGAGTTCGGGCATCCCTGACGATCCGCGGCGTCAGGCGATCGGGAGCGCGATGTCGGGCGCCTCGGCCGCCTCGGCCGCGATCGCGTCGGCACGCGTCAGCGGCGTCATCGAATCCCAGTCGTCGCCGACCTTCACGTCGACGGTCAGCGGGACGTCGAGCGGGAGGGCGCTCTCCATCGTCTCGCGGAGGACCGGCACGAGCCGGTCGACCTCGGCCCGTGGCACCTCGAGCAGCAGCTCGTCGTGGACCTGGAGCAGCGGCCGCGCCCGGAACCCGCCGTCGCGCAGTCGCTCGTCGAGGCGGATCATCGCGATCTTGACGATGTCGGCCGCGGTCCCCTGGATCGGCATGTTGATGGCCATCCGCTCCCCCGCCGCGCGCAGCGTCGGGTTGCGCGCCGCCAGCTCGGGGATGTGGCGCTTGCGTCCGAGCAGCGTCGTGACGTAGCCCTGGGTCCGCGCCTGCTCCTTGATCGCGAGCATGTAGTAGGAGATCCCGGAATAGGTCGCGAAATAGGTGTTGATGAAGTCCTGCGCCTCGGCGCGCGGGATGTTGGCCCGGCTCGACAGCCCGAAGTCGCTCATCCCGTAGGCGATGCCGAAGTTGACCATCTTGGCCATCGAGCGCTCGCCGAGCGTCACGTCCGCAGGGTCCTTGTGGAGCACGCGGGCCGCCGTCTCGCGGTGGATGTCGGCGCCACGCGCGAACGCGTCGCGCAGGTGCTCGTCTCCCGACACGTGGGCGAGGATCCGCAGCTCGATCTGGCTGTAGTCGGCGGCCACGAGCGTGAGGTCCGGCGCGCCGGCCACGAACGCCCGGCGGATGCGCCGCCCGAGCGGCGTCCGGATCGGGATGTTCTGGAGGTTCGGATCCGACGAGGACAGCCGCCCGGTGGCGGCCACGGCCTGGTGGAAGGTCGTGTGCAGCCGCCCGTCCGACGCGAGCAGCGACGGCAGCGCCTCGACGTAGGTCGAGCGCAGCTTCGTGTAGGTCCGCCACTCGAGCAGCTTGTCGATCATCGGGTGGGCGGGGCGCAGGTCCTCGAGCACCGAGGCGTCCGTCGAGTACCCGGTCTTCGTCCGCTTGCCCTTCGGCAGGTTCAGCTCGTAGAAGAGGATCTGCTCGAGCTGCTTGGGGCTGCCGAGGTTGAACTCGTGGCCGACGTCCGCGTAGATCTCGGCCTCGAGTCGGGAGATCTCGGCACCGAACTCCGTGGCGAGCAATGCGAGCGCGTCGAGGTCGAGTGCGACGCCGGTCGCCTCCATCCGCGCGAGGACGGCGATCAGCGGCAGCTCGATCTCCGCGTACAGGCGGTCGAGGCCCTCGTCGCGGAGGCGCCGCTCCAGCGGCTCGCGGACGGCGATCGCGGAGAGCGCCTCGAGACCGGCCCGGGCCAGGTTGTCGAGCTCCGCGACCGGCGGCAGGATCAGGTCGAGCTGCTCCGCGACGACGTCCGAGATGGACTGGCTCCGCAGCGACGCATTGAGGATGTACGCCGCGATCTGGGTGTCGAACGCGACCGGGGTCGGCGGGCGCGTCGAGGTCGTCGCCGATCCGGGCCACGAGCAGCGGCTTGACCTCGTGGGCGACGACGGGGATGGCCAGCCGTTCGAGCAGCGAGCCGCAGCGCCGCGGCGTCCGCCGGGCCTTCCACCGCGATCGTCCGGCCGTCCGCGCCCGCGAGCGCGAGGGCGACCGGCGCGCCGCGCCGCGGTCGCGGGTCGTCGAGCAGCAGCCCGACGCCGACGGCCGGCTGGGCGGCCAGCCACGGCTCCAGGGCGGCGATCCCCTCGCCCCGCGTGGACCTCGATCCGGCTCGGGTCGGCGATCGCCGCGGCCAGCGCGGTGGGCAGGTCGCCCGGGTCGACCTCGACGGCGGGGCGGGCCGGCTGGGCGGCGACCTCGGCCGCGGCATCGACCGCGGGAGCCGCGGGCGCGGCGGGCCGCGCGACGGCATCGAAATCGAGCGAGAGCTGGAGTCCGCCGCCTTCCGACGGCGGCGCGACCGGGCGGGCCGAACCCCAGCCGGCGGGACGGGCCGCGCCGGCGACCCGGGCCGCCGGGACCGAGCCGTCGGATGCCACGCTGCGCAGCGCCTCGGCCGCGTCGCCGGCCGTCTCGCCGGTCATCGCCGGCAGGCGCTCGATCAGCGAGCGGAACTCGTACTCGCGGAAGAGCCGGATGACGGTCTCGCGGTCGTAGTCGCCGAGGCGGGCCGCCTCGAGGTCGAACTCGACCGGGCAGGTCGCGGACGATCGTCGAGAGGTCGCGGCCCATGAACACCGACTCGCGGTGCTCGACGAGCTTCTCGCGCAGCTTGTCGGGCTTGACCTCGTCGATCCGCTCGTACAGCGCGTCGAGCGTGCCGAACTCGCGGATCAGCTTCGCCGCGGTCTTCTCGCCGACGCCGGGCACGCCCGGGATGTTGTCGGTCGGGTCGCCCTTGAGGGCCTTGTAGTCGATCATCTGGCCCGGGCACCAGCTCGAAGCGGTCGAAGATCTTCGCCGGGTCGTAGAGGATCGTGTTCTCGACGCCGGACCGGGTCGTCATCAGGCGCGTGTGGTCCGTGACCAGCTGGAGCATGTCGAGGTCGCCGGTCACGATCGTCGTGTCGAGGCCGCGCCGTTCCGCGTCGACGGTGATCGTCCCGATGACGTCATCGGCCTCGTAGCCGGCCAGCTCGTAGACCGGGATGCGCAGGGCCTTGACGACCTCGCGGACCTTGGGGAACTGGTCGCGCAGGTCGTCCGGCATGCGCTGGCGGGTGGCCTTGTACTCGGCGTACTGCTCGTGGCGGAAGGTCGGGCCGGGCAGGTCGAAGGCGACCGCGACGTAGTCCGGGCGGATGTCCTGGATCCCGCGCAGGACGATGCTGCAGAACCCGAAGACCGCGTTCACGAGCTCGCCCTTCGACGTCGTCAGCGGCGGGAGCGCGAAATATCCGCGGTAGATGAGCCCGTTGCCGTCGAGCAGCATCAGGCGGTCCATCGGCAGGCCTCGGGGTCGGTCCGAACGGGACGAGGGTGTGGGAGTCCAGTGTACCCGTGGCCGCGAGCGGGGCGACGTCCCGGTCGCCCGGCGATCAGACGCCGCGGCCGCGTCGCGCCCCGAGCCGGAGGACGAAGAGGGCGATCCCGGCGAGCAGCGCCGCGAGCGACGCCACGAGGACGAGTGACGGGCCGGTGTCGCTGGCCCGATCGGCGGTCAGGGTCTCGAACGTGGGGCTGCCGGCCGGCGGGGCGGCGAGGTCCGGCTGCCCGGCGCCGGCCTGGGCGTCGCTGCCGACGCTCGCGTTCGGATCGCGCTGACCCGGGGACGCGCCGTCGACCTGGACCTTGACCGGCGCGGACGACGCCACGGCGGCGGCCGGCGGCTCCGATGCGCCTTCGGGAACCGGGGCCGCCGCGGCCGCACTGGCGGCGGCGCTCGGCGCGGCACTGGCCACGTCGCCACCGGCCTGAGCGGCGTTGTCGCGGGTGGGTGCGCCCGCCGACGCACCGGACGACGAGGCACTGCCGAACAGCAGCAGCGATGGCGCCGTCCCCACCAGCACCCCGACCAGCCCGAGCGTCGTCAGGCCGATGGCCAGCGGGCGCGAAACGCGGTCCTTCGGCGATCCGACCCGGGCGAGCCAGCCACGCAGCCCGCCGGGCTGGAGGCGCTTCGCGTCGGCGTCGGTCAGCCGGTAGTCGCGCGGCCGGGGTGGCGTCGCGAGCGCGCGGTTCGCCGCGACGATCGCGAGGAGGTCGGCGTGGAGGTCGGCGCATTCGGCGCACGACGCGAGCTGGGCGTCGATGGCAGGGAGGTCGGCGGCCGGGAGGGTGCCGTCGACGGCGGCGGAGAGCCGCTCGAGGTCGTGGGTGGCGTGGTCGGTCGTTGTCATGTCACCGACAGGACGGGCGGACGACGGGGCCGGTTCCGGCGGCGCCGCCGCGAGGCGGGCCGCATCGGCGGCGGTGAGCCGGAAGTCGCGGGTCCGGGCCGGTGCCGGCAGCGCCTGCGTGGCCGCGGACAGCGCCAGGAGGTCCCGCTGGATCGCCGCGCAGTCGGCGCAGCTCGCGACCTGGCGGGCGGCGCGGGCGCGGTCCTCGGGGCGGAGGTCGCCGTCGAGCAGGCTGGCGACGAGCTCGAGGTCGTGGCCCGCGTGGCCGTCAACCACGGAAGAGCTCCATCCGGTCCTCGAGCAGGTCGCGCAGCGCCAGCCGGCCCCGGTGGATGCGCGACTTGACCGTGCCCAATGACACGTTGGTCATCGCGGCGATCTCGGCGTAGTCGTAGCCCTCGACGTCGAACAGCACGATGGCCGTCCGCTGGTCGTCGGTGATGCTGGCGAGGGCCGCGGACAGCGCCCGGGTCCGCTCGGCGCCGACGGCGGTCCGCTCGGGATCGGCGTCAGGACCGGTCGGGGGCTGCCAGCTCTCGTCGTCGAGCTCCGGATAGGGCTGGACCGGCCGGCGCTTGCGCGCCCGCTGCGTGTCCATCGCCGCGTTGACGCAGATCCGGTTCAGCCACGACTTCACGCTGCCGCCGCGGAACGAGCGCAGGTTGCGGAAGGCCGAGAAGAACGCCTCCTGGACGCAGTCGGAGGCCTGGTCGCGGTCGGGCACCATCCGCACGACGAGCGCGAACAGCTGGTCCTGGTAGAGCGTGACGAGGTCGTTGAACGCGTCGAGGTTCCCGTCGCGGGCTTGCTCGAGCAGGATGAGGTCGCGGCGCTGGACGGGGTCGTCGGAGACCGTGGTCGAGCGAAGGTCCTCCACGATCGGGGGGTCCCTCCGGACGGCGATTCTGAGGCTGGGCGAGTCTAGCATCGGTCCCGGGCGAGACGCGTCGCTCGCATCCGGGGTTCCGACGGCGGCCGCTCGCCTACACTGCGGGCCAGCCCGGAGTGGCGGAATGGCATACGCAGCCGACTCAAAATCGGCCGCCCGCAAGGGCATGAGGGTTCGACTCCCTCCTCCGGGACCACGCCCGCCGGCACCCGAGGATCCACCCGTGACGTCCACCGGACGCTCGATCGACTACCCCACGAACCGCCTGCTCGCCGTCATCGACGATCCGACCGCGGCCGCCGCGGCGATGGCCGAGCTGAAGGCGAGCGGGATCGCGACGAAGGACCTCGAGGTGCTGCGAGGCGAGGCGGGCGCGGACCGGATGGACGGGACCGGCAGCGTGTCCGGCCTGATCGGCCGCCTCCGGCGGGCGCTGGAATTCACCTTGATGGACCAGCTCGTCGATTTCGCCTGGTACGAGTGGGCGCTGCGCGACGGCCGGGCGGTCGTCATGGTCCGCGTGCGCGGCGACGCGCCCAAGGCGGCCGCGCAGTCCGATCCTCGAGCGCCACGAGGCGCACTTCGTCAACTACTACGGGCGCTTCGCGACCGAGGAGGTGGTCCGCTGGCGCGGTCCGGAGCCCGACGTGTCCGACATCCTGAAGCGGTAGGGCGTCGGCGGGACACGCCGCGCCACCTGTGACATCCTCCCCTCGACAGCCAACACCCATCCGACCCGAGGGATCCATGTTCCGACGCATCTTCGGCGCCGACAAGGCGCAGGCGGCCGTGCAGGCCGAGACGGCGCTCCAGAGCGCCCCGACGACGGCCGGCGAGACCGAGACCGTGCGCCGCATCGTCGCCCGCCTCGAGGCGATGCCCGCGGACCAGGCCCGCCTCGTCGCGTCGGCGGCGTACACGCTGGCCCGCGCCGCGAACGCCGACCTCGTGATCAGCGACGAGGAGACCGCGGCGATCGAGGCCGAGCTCCAGGCGCACGACGCCATCGACGAGCCGACCTCGATCCTGGTGGCCGAGATGGCCAAGCTCCAGGCGAGGACCGTCGGGAGCACCGAGGACTACGTCGTGACCCGCGAGTTCCGCAACCTTGCCACCGAGCCGCAGCGGATCGCCGTCCTGCGGGCGTGCTTCGCGATCACCGCCGTCAACGACACGATCTCCGCGGAGGAGAACGTGGTCCTCAACGAGATCGCCCGCGAGCTCGACCTCGACCCGGCGACCGTCAACGCGGTCCGCGCCGACTACCACGAGAACCTCTCGGCGGTCCAGGAAGTCCGGCGGGTCGCCGGGACCCAGTAGGCGGAGTCCGGGCCGTCAGGCCTGGGCCAGGCGCAGCTCCACCAGGCCGTCGCCCAGGCGGCGGTGCACTTCCGCGAGCAGCTCGGCGTCGTAGGCGACGCCCCGCCGCAGCTCCATGGGGAGGGCCTCCCCCGCCCCGCTCGCCGGAACGTGGATCACCACGCGCGTGGCACCGGGTCGGTCGCGCAACAGCGTCTTGACCAGCTCCATCGCGGAGACCACGCGCTCCGAGCCGGCCGACCCCGCGAACCGCACGTGCAGGATCGAGTCCGGACCGGCGTCGAGCGGCGCGTCGTCGGTCGCGGCGGCCACGATGCGCTCGCGGGCCTCGTCGGGCACCGCGGGCTCCTGGTCGCGGTCGGGGGCGAGCGCCGCGACACTGTCGGCCTCGACGTAGGCGGAGACCGGTTCGGCCGGGGCGATCGGCGGCAGCGCGGAGATCCCGGACGCCCCTGACATCGGCGGCGCCATGTCGACCCGGAGCGGCGAGACGAACGCGACGGCGGGCGGCTCCACGCCGACGCCGGCGACGACCGGCACCGCCGCGGCGCCAGGGCCGACGGCCACCATGGGCCGTGGCGCGCCGTTGCCGTTCCCGTTCCCGTTTCGGCCGTTGGCCGGCCCGGCCACGCGAGCCACGGTCGCCCGCGGCGACGTCCCGGGCGAACGCCTCGGGACCCAGCGTGACCGCCTCGTCCCAGTCCTGCACGAGGTCCGCGAGCACCGAGGCCTCCTCGCCGCGATGGTCGACGCGGCCGGCGATGAGCAGGATCGCGCCGTCGCGCCAGGTCGGCGCGGCTGGTCTCGTAGAGGCGCGGGAAGACGACCACCTCGATCGTCCCCTGGAGGTCCTCGATGGTCACGATCGCCATCGTGTCGTTGCGCTTGGTGACGACCGTCCGGACGCCGGTGACGATCCCGCCGACGACGATCCGCTGGCCGTCGAGCGACTCGTCCTTGAGGTCGCCCGAGTAGGCGTTGACGTACCGCCCGACCTGCTCGGCGACCTCGCCCATCGGGTGCTCCGAGAGGTACAGCCCGAGGAGCTCCTTCTCCCAGCGCAGCCGCTCCCGCATCGGGACCTCGGTGGCGACGGGCAGCGGCCGCTCGAAGACCTCGGCGTCGGCCACCGTCATGTCGAAGAGGGACGTCTGGCCGGTGATCCGGTCGCGCTGGGTCGCCTGGGCCGCGCCGATCGCGTCGTCGAGCCCGAGCAGGAGCTGGGCCGCGTGGCCCATCGAGTCGAGCGCGCCGACCTTGATCAGCGCCTCGAGCACCTTGCGGTTGCACAGCCGCAGGTCGATGCGGGTGCAGAAGTCGGTCAGCGAGCGGAACGGCCCGCCCTCCTCGCGCGCCGCGATGATCGATTCGATGGCGCCCTGGCCGACGTTCTTGACCGCCAGCAGGCCGAAGCGGATCGCGTCGCCCTCGACCGTGAACTCGAGATGGCTGGTCACGACGTCGGGCGGCAGGACCTCGATGCCCATCCGCCGGCATTCGGCGACCGCGGCGGCCACCTTCTCCTCGTTCGAGCGGAATGCGGTGAGGACCGCCGTCATGTACTCGACCGTGTAGTTCGCCTTGAGGTACGCCGTCTGGTAGGCGATCAGGCCGTAGCAGGTGGCGTGCGCCTTGTTGAACCCGTAGCGCTCGAACGGCTCGAAGGCGGTGAAGACCGCGTCGATCACCGCCGGCGCGACCCCCCGCTCGGCGGCCTGGGTGACGAACTTCTCCTTCTGGGCGCGCAGCACCGCGGACTTCTTCTTGCGGATCGCGTAGCCGAGCGTGTCCGCCTCCGGGCCGGTGAACCCGCCGAGGGCCATGGCCGCGGACATGATGTCCTCCTGGTAGACGAAGATCCCGTAGGTCTTCTCCAGGTACGGCTCGAGGAGCGGGTGGAGGTAGGTCACCGGCTCCTGCCCGTGCTTGCGCCGGATGTAGGCGGGGATGTTGTCCATCGGGCCGGGCCGGTAGAGCGCGACCATGGCGGCCAGGTCGTAGACCGACGTCGGCCGGAGCTCGCGGATGTAGCGGCGCATCCCCGCCGACTCCAGCTGGAAGATGCCGGTCGTCTCGCCGGAGGCGAGCAGCTCGAAGGTCGTCGCGTCGTCGAGCGGGATCTCGTCGAGGTCGATGACGGTGCCGCGCTCGGCGCGGACGATGTCGACCGCCTGGCGCAGGATCGTCAGGTTCGAGAGCCCGAGGAAGTCGAACTTGAGCAGCCCGAGCGCCTCGATCGCGTGCATCTCGTACTGGGTCATCAGCCCGTCCGAGTTGGTCGCCTTCTGGAGCGGCATCAGCTCGGTCAGCGGCTCGCGGCTGATGACGACGCCGGCGGCATGGGTCGAGGCGTTCCGCGCCACGCCCTCGAGCTGGCGGGCGAAGTCGATGATCCGCTTGACCCCCGGGTCGGCATCGACCTGCTCGCGCAGCGCGGGCGCGACCTGCGAGCGCCTCGTCGAGCCGGATGCCGAGCTGGTTCGGGATCGCCTTGGCGATCCGGTCCACCTCGCCGTAGGTGTTGCCCGAGGACGCGGCCGACGTCGCGGATGGCGGCCCGGGCCAGCATCGTGCCGAACGTGATGATCTGGGCGACGTGGTCCTGGCCGTACTTGCGCCCGACGTAGGCGATGACCTCATCGCGGCGGCCGTCCTCGAAGTCCACGTCGATGTCGGGCATCGTCACGCGGTCCGGGTTGAGGAAGCGCTCGAACGGCAGCTGGTAGAGGATCGGGTCCACCGGCGTGATGCCGAGCGTGTAGGTCACGATGCTGCCCGGCGCGCTGCCCCGGCAGGTCGTCTGGATCCCCTGCTCGCGGGCGAACGCGATGAAGTCGGCCACGATGAGGAAGTAGCCGGCGTAGCCCATCGAGAGGATCACGCCCAGCTCGTAGTCGAGCCGCTCCTGGAGCGCCGGCGTGACCGTCCCGTAGCGGCGCTCGAGGCCGCGCTGGCACTCGGCGCGAAGCCAGGTCTCGGTGGTGAACCCGTCAGGCACCGGGAAGTGCGGGATGCGCAACTGGCCGAGCGGCAGCGAGAGGTCGGTCATCTCGGCGATGCGCCGGCTGTTGCGGATCGCGTCGAGGTGGTCCGGGAAGAGCGCCGCCATCTGCGCCGCCGACTTCACGTAGAACTCGGCGCTGTCGAACTTCATGCGGTTGGGCGTGTCGAGGTTGTTGCCGGTGCCCACGCAGAGCAGCACGTCGTGCGCCTCGGACTGGTCCTGGCGGACGTAGTGGAGGTCGTTGGTGACGACCAGCGGCAGCCCGGCCTCGGGGGCGAGTCGGAGCAGCTGCTCGTTGAGCCGCCGCTGCTCGGGCAGGCCGTGGTCCTGGAGCTCGAGGAAGAAGCGGTCCTTGCCGAAGATGTCGCCGTACTGGCCCGCGACGGTCCGGGCGAGCTCCCAGTCATCGACCTCGAGGGCCTTGGCGACCTCGCCGCTCAGGCAGGCCGACAGCCCGATCAGTCCGGCGCTGTGCTTGGCGAGATGGTCGCGGTCGATGCGCGGCTTGTAGTAGTAGCCGTCGAGGTGGGCGTCGGTCGCGAGCCGGCAGAGGTTCTGGTAGCCCTGCCAGTCCTGGGCGAGGAGGATCAGGTGGAAGGGCTGGCTGTCGGCCTTGCCCTCCTTGTCGGTCATCGAGCGGCGGGCGACGTAGGTCTCGATGCCGATGATCGGCTTGATGCCCTTGGTCTTCGCCGCCTGGTAGAACGCGACGGCGCCGTAGAGCGCCCCGTGGTCGGTCAGCGCCATCGAATCCATGCCCTGGTGGGCCGCCGCGTCGACCAGGTCCGTGATCCGCCCCAGCCCGTCGAGCAGGCTGAACTCGGAGTGCACGTGGAGGTGCGTGAAGTCGTTCGGGGCGAGGGTCGTCACGGGAGGTCAATGGTAGCCCGAGGATGGGCACCGCGACGCGATGGCCACCTGCCCGCGAGGAGGACGTCTGTCATCTGGCGCCGGGCGCGTGGACTGCATACGTTCCTCACATGGAAGCGGCCCCTCGCGACGACAACCTCTCTCGACCAACGCATCGTGTTCGCCGCCGGGTCTCTGGCAGCGAGACGTACCCCGCTGGTGTCACGCTCGAAATCGGGACGTTGCTCCGTCGTCTCGAGCTCGCCCAGTACCTCGAGTGGACCTGCGCTGGTCCGTTCCTCTCCTCGGTCGGGCGGTATCAGGTTCTGGATTCAGCCAGAGCCGACATGATCATCGAGGTCACTCACGGGACGGTCCACGACGACCATGGCCCGCTCATCGCGGAACACCCACATTTCGAGGCCATCGATCACCCGGTTCCAGACCCGCGGGACAGATAGCGTCCGGCCGGCAGGCCGGGCGACCGTCACCAGGACCACGGCCAGAAGGACTGCGGCAGCCATGTGGGGAGTGGTTCGATCACCAGTTCCCACGGCCGGATCAGGGCACGGTCAGGATCGAGATGCCCGCCGGCAAAGGCGAGGACTGCCGCCTCGACGGCCAACGCCGCACCCCAAGTCGGACCAGGCGCGGCCAGGACTACGGCAGCCGCCTCAGACCAACGTGCCGGGGTCGCGTTGAGTCGCACGCTCGTCCATCGGCGCGTGAGTTCCGCGTGTCTGGGATCGTCGCTGCCGGGAACATGGGCCACCACTGCGGCGGCAAAGACGGCTGCGCGAGCCTCGTCTAGGTCGGAATTCAACGCGTCGATCCCGTTCCAAAGGGCCTCAAAGTCATAGTTGTTCGCATGCTTCACCCAACCGCCATACGCCCACGACCAGGCTGGCCCGATGGCGGCGGTGTCGCGAAAGACCCCGTCGAGGGCAGTGATCTCCTCGGCCGTCAGCCGGCGGGCGCGATCGATCGCCTCGGATAGAGGACGAGCGACGGTCGGCCGCGCCATGGTGGAGTCAGGCTCAGGCTGCATCACGACATCGCTGCGTGGTCGATAAGCGCCGGCAGCCTCGGGTCGCGGCCTTCCACAGGCCGACGGCTCGCCGGCGAGCTCCGCGGGGCAATCCTTCGATGGTCCGTCACGCCGTTCAATTGAGTCGGGTCGTCGTGGCCGCGTCCATCATCGCGCGAAGGTCATCGGGCAGCCGGTCCGGCGGCGGGAGCGGCTTCGTGACGTCGAACAGATCGATCACGCGCCCGTCTGGTGTCAGCCAGATCAGCCACGGGCTGTGCGCGTCGGCTGCGGCTTCGGCGTTAGCGTAGATCCCGGCGATCACGTGTGCGAAGACTGGCAGCAGCGCCATGGCTCCCGGGTCGTCCAGGCGGACGTAGTGAGCGCGGCTGCCGTGGGTGATCGAGACGACGAACCCACGCCGAGTGCCCGGGTACCGCAGGTGCAGGCAGAGACCGGCCGCCTCGCGCTCGAGCTCCCGCCCGTACACCTGACGGACCGACGGCTGGTCCGGGTACATCGGCTCGTCGACGAGGTCCGGGGCCAGCGCCGTGCGGACCGCGGCATCGTGGTGGCATCGCTCATCGTCCACGCCCCAACGTTCGAGCATCGCGTGGGTCACCCGCCGGTAGCGTCCCGCGGCCCCGATCACGGGGAAGACGACCAGCCCGCCACCCGCGTCGCGCGCGAGCCGGGAGCCCGAGTTGTCACGGCGCGCCACCCTGAGACACAGGGCCGGCTCCACCTCGGAGT
Organism: uncultured Chloroflexia bacterium; assembly: GCA_963813335.1. GTDB lineage: Bacteria > Chloroflexota > Limnocylindria > Limnocylindrales > CSP1-4 > SPCO01. The sequence continues at coordinate 576,801 of CAWEYL010000001.1, read as the reverse complement.
AGTCCGTAGCCTGCGTCATCCGGTCGAGCTCGCGGCGCGGCGCGGCCATCTCGTCCATCCACGCCCGGATCAGCGCCGCCCAGTCCGCCGGCGGGAGCGGCCCGGCATCGGCCGGCGATCCCGCGGATCCTCGGGACCCCGAGCTCGGCGAGGCCGGCCGGGTCGGTGCCGAGGCGTTCGACGACCGCGGCATGGAGCACACCGTAGAACCGACGCCCGCCCTCTTCGCCCAGGATCTCGGCCAGGCCGGGCGGCAGGCGGCGCGGACCCGCCGGGAGGCGGGCGACCAGCGCGGCGAGGTCCGCCGACGAGGTCACGCCGGTGAGGACCCCGTCCTCGACCTCGACGCGCAGGACGTCGAGCCCATCGGGTCGTACCCAGAACACCGACGGCGGCACCGGCCACTCCGCGATCGCGGTTGCGCCGGCTGCGTGACCCAGCAGCTCCGGCAGGTCGAGGACGGCCGACGCGTCGTAGATCGGGAGGACCTCGAGCGACCAGGCATCGCCGACGGCCACCAGCGCTCCGTACGGCCCGACGGTGTCCGGCAGCCAGGTCATGAGGTGCGGGATGGCGGCAGTCGGCGACGGGTGGCCGCTGACGCGGGTCGCCGCTCCGGATAGGTGCTCCGCGGGAGACGGAGCGACCGAGAGCGACGCGCGGATCGCTTCGCGGCCCCGGTCGAACAGGGCGTCGACCGACCCCAGCGCCGCCGCGGCCGTCGGCTTGACGACCCGTGCAAGGCCGTTCGCCATCATGCCGAGGACTTCCACGAAGCCGGTGTCGCCAACCGGCTGTGTAACCTCGGCGGTGGAGTCTGCGGCCGGCGCGTCGATCCAGGTCACGAGCGCGGCCAGGGCGGACTCGCGGTCATCGACCTCGCCGGTGGCCAGTCCCCGCACGTCGGCGGCCCCGACCTTCTCTCGGCGGAGGTGCTCTCGGATCGTGCCGAGCCACGCCGAAAACGGGGCCGACCCGCAGGCCTCCGCGAGCGAGGCGAGGCCGAGCCCCGATCCGAGCTTCGCGACCTCCTCAGGCGCCGCATACCCGAGCTCGGCGGAGACGCACCCCGCGAACCGGACGTACTGATCCGGCGTCAGCTTGCCCTGTGCCCAACCGGCGACCGGCAGAAGCTCGCGGGGGTCGAGAGCGGACAGGACGCCGGCGAGGCCGGGCATCGATGATCCGGTCGCGCCGGCGCTGTCGAAGGACAGCGGCCCGGGCACGATCTTGCCGTCCGGCCGCACCCAGAACGGCACCCGCTCGATGCGCGTTGCCGCCTTCTCCCACACGGTCTGACACAGGAGGGCCACCTCGCCGAGGTCGCCACGCAGATCGAGCCCTTCGGCGAGCGGGCGGACGATGAGCCCACCTGGGGTCGGCACGCCCACGTACGCCCCGAACGGCCCCATGGCATCCGGCAGCCGCTCGGCGAGGTGGCCGATCACCGGCCCGATGTACGCGCCGTGGCGCTCGAGGGAGTAGCTGCGGACCGCGGGCCGACCGGCGTGGGCGCGATCGGCCTCGTCGATCGGCAATGCCAGCACCTGGGCCTCTGCCACCTCGTGGATGCGCTCGAGCGACTCGCCCCAACTGACAGCGAGCCGTTCACTGACGTACCGGTCTGACGTCTTCGCGTCGAGGGCAAGCACCACGACCGTCCCGGGCAGCGGACCGGGAAACCGGACGTCGCCGGGGGGCGCGGACGCGTCAGGCATCATGATCAACCGAAGCATGGGACTGGCGAGGTCGAGCGTTCGCGCAGCAGCTTCGGCGCGGTCGCCCGCCTCGCGCTGGGCCACCCTCGGGCCGAAGAACGCCCGGATCGCGGGCTCCCACTGCGCCCGGGGCAGGCTCGCCAGCCCGGCAGCGAGCTTGGGCAAGGCGAGCGTCTCCGCTGCCTCGCGCGGCCACCACACTTCGGCGGGCGTGCCCTGCATGTCGCGGCTGCCGAGCTGGCGCGCGACGATCTCGACCATAAGCCGGTATCCGTCGCCGCCCAGCGGGGCGCACCACTCGGGAGCGCCATCAGCGTCGCGACCCGCGATCCTTCGCAGGAAGCTCATCCCCGAAACCTCGAGACTGCCGTCCAGTCGAGGCGTACCGCCGAATCCGAAGAGTAGCGGTCCCGTGTGGTCAAGTGGTTCGGCGAATCACCTGTCATCTTGTCCCAAGGCCCGTATGACCTCGCCTTCGTGGTCGCAGTCACGACCAGCTTCGATACGCCGCGACGCGTTCGCCCGAACTCGTCACGGCTGGCGGTACCAGTCCGGACCACGCCGCCGCCAGATGCCGATCCATCGCTCGTAGGTTCGCCAGGGCTTGGCCAGGCGCTCCCGGATCGCCGGATCGAGCCCCGGCATCGTGGCTACGACCGCGTTCTCAAGTGCCCAGTGCGGCACTCCCCACAGGTCGGTGCGGGAGCCGTCCCGCGCTACGAGCGCCTTGCGCATCGGCTTCCCCCAGGAGCCGGGCTCAAGACCGATTTCGACGGCGACATCGTAACGGAGCTCTGATTCGGGCCCGGCGAGATCGTATGTATCGTCGAACGCCTCATTGAGCCAGCCCGCCATCTGGAAGTCGACCGAGTAGGCACGCGCGAGCAGATCGCGCCCCTCCTGACCCAACGGCAATGGCCACCGCGAGTCGCTCGCCCAGGCCTCGACGGCGCGGGAGACGGCGTCGCGATCAAAGGCCCGGTCGGCGCGGGCGCCGCTCGGTGCCCGATCCGCTTCACGAACGAGCCCCGCCCAGAGATCCGCGCCCGGCGAGGCTGCAGGCACAAGCGCGCCCACAAAGCCGGCGATGACCCGCGCCGTGAGGCGCCCCGAGGGACCCCAGATTGATCGACAACCCGTCACACGGATAACGGACTCGTGCGCGGTGCGGGCGAGCTCGGTCAGGAGCGGCTCCTCGACCAGGTCACGAGGATCGATCAGGTCACGCGTATGGCGAGGCAGAAGGGGAACGCGCAGTCGGTCAAGAGCCCCACGCCCATGAGAGAGTGCGACGATCGGAACAGGCGGCCGGTAAACAGGCGGCCGGTAAGAGGAGTGCAGCAGCGACATCCACTGCTCCTCGACGGGGGCCAAGGTGCGCAAGCTGCCGAACAGGCGATCTGAGCCGAGCCGCTCGAGTTCCGATTGCAGCGGGCGAATCGCGTCCGGCTGCGATGCCTCGCCGAGCTGGCCCAACAGCCACTCGGTGTCACAGTCCGCCCAGGGTGGGGCGATCGCCTGCACGATCGGACCCAGGTCCTTCCAGAGTTCTAGGATCGACGTTTGTTTGTGCGAGGTGCGGCTCTGCGCATGACGCCACGCGAACGCCGTGGGTGATTCGCCGTCCTCCCAGTCGAAGGTCACCATCGCGTGGTCCGAGGGAGCCCAGCCCACCCAAACCGTGACGGCAGGGTGGTCTTGGGACAGCTCACCGCGAACCGGGAACCGTGCTCGAACCCCGCGGAACGGGCCGTGCGCCCAAGCGCTCGTCTCAAGGTGTCCCACACCTGTCCGTCGCACGAGCTCGGCGAATACTGTCGGGATCTCCTCCGGCGGGTTTGGTGTCGTATGACTTCGGCCTGAGGGATGATCCTTGGTCAGTCGGGTGATGGATGCGTCGACCGGGTACCAGTAGGTGGCAGCGAGTCTGTACGGGTCCGTGAAGCGGTATTCCGCGGTAAGGCGACGGCCTCGGTCGGGTCGATCTCCTGATCGGTATTGATTTGGCCTGTCTTCGATTCGCATCGCCACGGCCGTTCGCTGGGCGAAGCGCGTGGGCAGCACGGCATCGGCGTGATCCCGCATGAACAGGTAGCTCGGGCGGAGATCGGATCGACATGGGTCGTCCACGGTGCTGGCGACAAGCCACAGGGTCTCGACCGGACCTCCATTGGGCCTTACGCCGAGACGAAGGCCAGGACGCCCGAGGACTCGAACCTCCGTGACGTCCATCAACCACACGCCACCGACACGCGCACACTCGGTGCGATAAGCCGCGAGCTCCGTTTCACCAGTGAATAGCGGGATTTGGCGCGGCCAGGCCGGTAGACCCTCCAGGTTCGTCCCGACCCAGGTCAAGTGAGGTCTCCTCGCGGCAGCGGGCGCATGCGCCAAGGGTATGGTTCCGGTCCCCAACCGGTGTATCCGACGATGGTCCCGGCCGAGCGTCTTGGTCAGGTCGACGCAGCCTTACGCTCGGCTCAGGGTCGGCCCGGCCATCACGGTCGCGCTGCGTGAAGTCGTCCGGGGCGATGGTCGTCACGAAATGTGAGGCGACCCCGTCGCCGTGAACGCGGTACCGGTACCTCCCTCGAGGGTGCGAGCACGGCCGGGTGGCCCTGGCCGCGATGTCGTCGAGTCTTCGGCCGGGAGCAGCGGATCTGCGCCGCGCCCCGTGGGACTACGGCTTCTTCGCGTACGGGTGGCCCGAGGTCGCCGACGGAGCACCTGATCCTCGGGACGCATGTCGGCTTCGATGCCTGCGTCTGGTGAGGGCCATTCGGTGGAAATCAACCACGGTCAAGGCGTCCTGCGCTCCCAGCAGTGCGTCCGGCGCGACCACCGGTCGGTCCCTCGCTTGGACTGCCGACACCATGAGCACGGACCCGAACGAGCACGTCATCCGCCTTGCGCCTGAACCGGGAAGCCCGTCAGGATCAGACATGCACGTTGACCACCCTCTCGCGAAGGATCCGCTCACCGGGGCGTTCAGTCACGACTCGATCCGCCACATCCAGTCCGGATCCTTGGTGGCGGTGGTCGATCTCAACGACTTCCGGGCAGTCAACGAGCTGCACGGGCATGACATCGGCGATCAAGTACTCCGAGCCTGCGCCGCTCATCTCATCAAGGTCCTCTCGCCCTGGCGTGTATTTCGGTTCGGCGGCGACGAGTTCGCGATCGAGATACCCGGGCACGTCGGGCGGGAGGAGGCGCAGCGGACCCTCTTGGATGCCGTCGTTTGGGAACTTGACGACGGCCTCCCAGCCGTGGATTCGACCATCGGCATCTGCGTCGTCGCTGTGTCGGGCGATCCGATGGATGCCGCCATCGTCGCCGACGACGCCCGGTACCGCGCCCGGCTCGCCGGCCATCCGGTCCACGCGGCCAAAGGGATTAGTCAGCCAGCCGACGACTGAGCCGACCAACCGTCCGACGTCAGCGAAACGACGACACGCCGCCGGTGCGCCTGGTCAACCTTCCGCTTGGTGCACGACCTTCGAGTCCTTGCGCTGCGGCCATGCGTGTGTGATCGATGGCGCATGCAGCAGTCGCGCATCTTCATCGGGACCGGCGTCGTGCTCTTGGTCCTGGCTGGCGTTCTGCTCCTTGGCCGACTCGGCTCCAGCGCGCCAGGGTCGATCACGCCGACGGATCGGTCGCACCTGATCATGTGGGGTCTCGACGACCAGCATCCCACCGACCCGTCCGCGTCGGTCATCCGCATCTATGCCAGCGAGCCCTACTGCACGAGCTCGTTCCACTGGGACAGCCGGGTCTGGCACCTCGCCCCCGAAGTCATCGACACGCCGACGTCGGTGACCATCTCGCTCCCGGCCGGCCCGACATTCGACCGCGACAGGTGCTGGCCGGCCTCCGGAACGAGCTCGAGCCGGTTCCAGAGCTACTCCTTCGACGTGGAGTGGATCGACGTCTACCTCGCCGTTCCCCTGCGCGGCCGCCTCCTCTTCGATGGAGCGCAGGACCCGCCGATGCCGCGGCCGTATCGATGACACCGCGTAGCACGGGCAAAGGACGGTCGAGCGCATGAAGAGCTGGGGTGACCTACCCGCTCCCCGGCGACGCCCGCCGATCCGGATCGAGCCCACCGGCCACGGGCTCGTCCGCCGAGACATCGTCGTGCTCGTCCCGGAGCTGGCCCTTCAGGGCGCTGAGGTGGTCTGCGTTTCGGTCCTCGAGGACCCGGACACCGGCGACTGGTTCGGAGAGGATCCGCACTACCCTGGGTCTGCCCTCGTCGCGATCGACAAGGACCGAGTCGTCCGGCCCACTCCCCAGGGGACGGCGGCGCTCGAGGAGGTGGCATCCGCTGCGCGCCGGCTCCTTGATGAGCGGATGGCGGAGGCCGTCGATACATACACGCGTCGGGGTCTGGAGCAGGCTCGTCAGGTGGCGGCAGACCTGCCGCACCCCGACCCCGAAGGACCTCGCGCTCGACCTCGGGCGAGTGGTCCGCGGCCCGATCCAGTCACCGGCAACCTGGTGGCGGACCCCGGACGGCGTCCGGCTGAAGACCGTGCGGTCTGAGGACGATCCACTCGGCTGGATCGAGGAATGGTCGTCGACCGAGGACCTGTTGGTGCTCGACGGTCCGGCCACCCGCAAGGCGATCCAGACACTGGTCGCGACCATCGCGAATGACCCTTGCGAGCGACCAGACGAGATCCGCGAGGCCGTCCGACAGGATGCGATCGAGCTCCTGGCCTTGGTGGCGCCCGATCTCGCGCAGCTCGCCGTGGGTCCAGGCGATCCGTGACGGACTCGAACCTGGTGCCTCGCGTCCGTCTGTCGTGGCGCCTGTCCGGGATCCGTCAGGCGGTCGTGCGCTGCGCGACCTTCCCCTGCTGCAGGATTCGGATCGCGTTGCCGAAGGGATCGCGCAGGCCCATGTCGGTGCCGTAGAAGTGCTCGGTGGGCTCCTGGGTGAAGTCGGTGACGCCGCGTGCCTTGAGGGTCTCGTACAGGCCTCGGGCGTCGTCCGTGATGAAGACGAGCCCACCCAGGGCGCCCTTGGTGATCAGCTCGCGGAGCTGCGCGCCGGTCGCCTCGTCGTGCAGCGGCGGGCCTGGTTGTTCGAGGGAGATCTCGGTCGCGCGCTCGCCGGGGACGCGGACCGTCAGCCAGCGGTAGTCACCCTGCCGGATGTCGTTGCCCACCTCGAGTCCGAGCTTGTTGACGTAGAAGTCGAGCGCCTCCTCCTTGTCGAGGACGTAGATCGACGCGACGTTCAGCCTGGTGATCACGGCATCTCCTGTCCGGTGCGAATTCGATCGGCGTGACGCTGATCCTAGGCAGCCGCCTCGGTCGCGGCTTCTCCGAACCTGCTCGATCGCATCCTCAGCCCGACCGGCCTTGCGGTCGCATGGCCGCCAGCTGGACGCAGTTGGGCGCGACGATCGGGCCATGGCCCATCCGGTAGCCGGACGGCGTCTCGCCGACGATCTCGTGGAACGTCCGGCTGAACGTCCCGAGGCTGGTGAAGCCGACGTCGAGGCAGATGTCGGTGACGCTCCGGTCGGTCTCGCGCAGCAGGAACATCGAGCGCTCGACCCGCCGCCGCTGGAGGTAGCGGTGCGGCGTCTCGCCGAACACCGCCCGGAAGCTGCGGCTGAAATGGGCCTCGGAGACGCAGGCCACCGCGGCCACGGCGCGGACGTCGAGCGGCTCGGCGTAGGCGCGGTCCATGGCGTCGCGCGCGCGAAGGAGGTGGCGGTTCATCTCCTCGGCTTCCCGGCTCATGCGGCAACGCTACGCGAAACGCTACGCGTCGGCCACGAGGTAGGTCGTCATCATCCCCAAGCCCTTGACGTCGACCTGTCGCGCTTCGAATCCGTCGCCACCCAGGAGATCCCGCGTCGCGGCGGCGAGGTGGATCCGCCCGGGGACGCCCGACGACTCCATCCGCGCTGCCGTGTTCACCGTGTCGCCCCAGAGGTCGAAGACGATCCGCCGCTGACCGATGACGCCGCCGACGACCGGGCCACTGGCCACGCCGACCCGCACCTCGAGCGCCAGGTCATTGGCCGATCGCCAGGCGGCGACCTCGGCGAGGACCGCCCGCCCGAAGGCGACCGCGGCCTGTGCGTGGTCCGCGCGGGCCTGCGGGGCGCCGGCGGCGGCCATGTACGCGTCGCCGACGGTCTTGATCTTCTCGATGCCGAGCTCGGCCGCGACCGTGTCGAATCGGCTGAAGAGGTCGTCGAGGAGCGCCACGATGCGCGCCGGGCCGGTCCGCTGCGCCCATGGCGTGAAGCCGACGATATCCGTGAAGACCACGGTCGTCGCGGGGTAGGTCTCGGCGATGCTGTCCTCGCCGTGCTTGAGGCGGGTCGCGATCGATGCCGGGATGGCGTTCGTCAGGAGCTCGTCGGAGCGCGCCTCGGCCGCGCGTCGTCGCAGGTCGGTGTAGAGCAGGAGGAGGAAGGTGATCGTCAGCGGGACGCCGATGTTCTGCGCGTAGAAGATCAGCTGGATGACGTATGGCGGTGGCGCGAAGAGACCGCGGACGAGCGGGTCCGTCACGACCGCGACCAGCAGGGCTGCGAGGAAGACGACGAACCACGGCCTCGCGCGTCGGGGTCCGAGTGCGAGCAGGGCGTAGGCCGGCGCGAGGAACGCCCAGACGAGGCTGCCGCTGTTCGTCGTGACCCCGCCGGCGAGGACGTTCGCCGCCAGGACGAACGCCGGCCCGAGTGCGAGGAAGGCGATGACGTACCGATCGAAGCGCTTCGTTCGGGCCAGGACCACCAGGTTGCCGACGCTGAACAGCGAGAACCCGACGCCAAGCGCCATGCCGACGAGCCCTCCTTCGAGCGGCAGGGCGAGCGGGGCGACGATCGTGGCGTATCCGGCGACCACACCGGCGCGCTTTCGGAGACGAGCGTCGTCGTCATCCGTCGACAGGTCGGCGATCGAGATCAGCCGCGTCACGGCGATCTGGAGGCGTTGCCGGAGCGAAGGTCCCCTGTCGATGGCTCGCCTCATCTTCGCGTCGAGCTGGTCTGACGACTGAGGATAGCCCCAGAGCCGCCGGCAGGGCCCGACGACCACGCGTGAGCCTCGAGCCTGGGAGCTTTCAGCGGTGGCCGGGCAGGGCGGTCCCACCGAGCGTCATGGGAGCGTTCGCTGCCAGACGGCACCTGGCAGTCCGGCCGGCGGTGGATCCGCCAGGGACTCGAGGCCGACCGCGACCTCGCACGACGACGATGCGGCCGCCGCATATGGACCGAAGCCAGCGAACATCGAGTCTGAGGCCACGCACGACCAATCGCGCCCGTCGCTCGAGGCCCAGATGCCCCCAAGGCAACTCTGCTCACCCGACGGACCGGTCGCCAGGAATCCCTCTGGCGTCGTCGCGACGCTGAACACCTGACCCGACTGGAAGCGGTCCCCGGTCGCCTCCGCCCACGTCCGTCCGTCGGCGGACCACCAGGCGCGAACCGCCCCGCCCTCGCCACCACCCGCGGCAGCGTCCATGCCTACCGCGACGTTCAACCCGTGGCCGGTCGCCAGCCCGCTGACGGCGGTCGAGTACGACGGGTCCGTGCCGTGCCGCGCGTGGAACATCGGATCGTCGGCGACACGAGACCACGTCGAGCCGTCCGCGGACGTCCAGATCGCGGCGTGCCCGGCGCTGGAGCCAGCCGCCACGAACCCCGGTCCCCCCTCGACGACCGAACTCATGCCCGCTCCGTCGAACGATGCCTGGTCCGCGACCCGGACCCACTGGAGTCCGTCACTCGAGGTCCAGACCAGCGCCCGGACCGGCGTCAGCCCGCAGTTGACGTGACACATGGGATCCTGGACCCCGACCGCCAACCAGCCTGCCGGGGTTGACGCGACACTGGTCACGCTCGCCGTGTCGGTGCCGAGGTGAGGCATCGGGAAGGCATCCGCCTTGACGTTCCAGGTCAGACCGTCGGGCGAGAACCAGCTGGCCGGATGGTCGTCGATCGTCCCCACCGCGACGACGCCGGTCGGCCCGACCGCAAGCGCGTCTGGGAATGCAGCCGCCGTGGAACCCGGCTGCCGATGCCAGACGAGGCCATCGGCGGAGTCGAGGAACGCGCCGTCACCGTCGAGGGCGCCACCCGTGGCGACGAACCTGGTTCCCGTCCAGACGACGTGGTGGAACTGGACACCCTGGACCGACGCCTGCTCCGGGACGGGCCGCCAGTCGTCAGCCAGCGTCGGTGCTGGCGTGATCGTCGTGGCCGCCGATGGCTGTGCCGTGGGCTCGATGGCCGGCGATCGTGACGGTACGGCCGAGGAGGTGGCCGTTCCGCAGGCGGCCCCCGTCAGGACGATCGACACGATGGCGACGACCGGCAGCAGAAGCTGCGTCATCAGGCTCCGCGCTCGTCGTCGCGACATGGTCACCTCGCGCAACCAGATGACGCGATCGACGGGGGTGCTGTTACAGGCCCATCAGGCTTCGGCCGGGCGGCCTGGCCGCCTGTTCACACCGAGCCGCCGGCGCTCATCGCACGACGGCAAGCGTGTCGACCATCCCGGTGAGCCGGCCGGTCGCTAGACTCCGTCGCGTCCGTCTCGTTACCCGAGGTTCCCATGCGCCCGTTCAAGGTCGGCGTCACGCTCATCACGGGCGAGATCGACGAACCGCGGCGGGTCGCCCGCTGGGCCGAGATCCGCGACCTCGCGCTTCGTGCCGAGGCGATGGGCTTCGACACCGTCTGGACGCCCGACGAGCTGCTGTGGCTCCGCGAGGACAAGCCGGCCCAGGGCTTCTGGGAAGGCGTCGCGATGGCCGGCGCGGTCGCGGCCGTGACCTCGCGGATCGAGGTCGGGACCTGGGTGACCGCCGCCCTGCACCGCAATCCGGGTATCACGGCCAAGGCCGTCGAGACACTGGACGAGATCAGCGGGGGCCGCTTCATCTTCGGTCTCGGGGCCGGACACGCCTGGCCCGGCCAGGCGCACGCGTTCGGGCTGCCCGAAGACCACGTCTACGAGCGGTTCGAGGAATCGCTCCAGGTCATCGTGCCGCTGCTCCGCGGCGGTCGCGCCGATCATGACGGTCCGTACTTCGCCGCCCACCTCGACCAACGTCCGGTCGGGCCTCGCCCGGGCCGGATCCCGATCATGCTGGCCGGCCATGGGCCGAAGGGCGTCCGCCATGCTGCCCTGCTGGCGGACATCTGGAGCTGCTACGCCGAGCGTCAGAGCGATGTCACGGAACTCGGCCCGCGGCTCCAGGCCCTCTTGGCCGCGTGCGCGGACGTCGGGCGGGACCCGGCGACCATCGGTCGTTCGGCCGGCGTGGAGGTCGCCCCGCTCGTGGCCAGCGGCGGGTCCGACGCGTCGAGCGGCGCCATCGACGGGAGCGCCGAGGCGATCGCCGACGCGCTCCTGACGTTCCATGCCGCCGGGTTCACCCGGGTCGAGTGCATGCTCTGGCCGCAGACGCCGGCCGCGCTCGAGGCGATGGCGCCCGTGCTGGAGATCCTCGACGCGAGCTGAACCGGACCAGCAGGCCGCCCCGGGCCTGGACAGCGTGCGACGACCGGGTCGCGGATCGCCCGTACCATGGCGCCGACCATGACATCCGACCTGGCGCCCGAGCCCGAGCCCGACCTCGAGGGACTGGTCATCGACGCGCTCGAGGCGCTGCCGCCGGCGTTCGCCGAGCGACTCGGGAGCGTCGCGATCGTCATCGAGGAGGAGCCGACCGCCGACCAGCTCGCCTCGGTCGGGGCGCGTGGGCTCTTCGGGCTGTACTACGGCATCCCGCGGACCGCCTACGGCGCCGACCAGGTAGCCGTCCCCAGCAAGATCACGATCTTCCGTGGTCCCCTGCTGCGCGCGTACCGGACGCCCGACGCGCTCGCGGCCGGCGTGACCGATACCGTCCACCACGAGATCGCCCACCATTTCGGGATCAGCGACGCACGGCTCCACGAGCTGCAGGACGGGCGCCGGGGCTAGCTGGCCAGCAGGCCCTCGACGACCGGGCGGATCCGCTCGACCCAGAGCGCGTATTGGGCGGCCGAGGGATGGAGGCCGTCCGCGGCGACCAGCGAGCGGTCCACGGCGGCGCGCGACGACAGGTCGAAGATGTCGACGAAGGCGATCCCCCGCCCGGTGGCGAGTACCGCCATCGTCGCGTTGCGCTCGACGATCGAGGCCCGCCGCGCGGTCGGCTCGCCGTAGTCGGCACCGGCCGGGGTCACGGTGTAGTCGGGGACCGCCACGGTCAGGATCCGGCGGGCCGGCACGAGCTCCAGGACCGCGTCCAGGATCCGCACGACGTTCCGTTCGTACACATCCGCCGGGACGCCCTGGACGACGTCGTTGACGCCGATCAGCACGCTCACGAGGTCCGGTCGCAGGCCGGCCAGGGGCGGCAGTTCGTCGCGGATCACGTCGGCGGACGTATACCCGTTCACGCCGAGGTTCGCGACCAGGTCGAGCCGGGGCCGGCCGGATCCGAGCGCGGCGACCAGCTGGTCGGGCCAGCGCTCGTCGGCGGCCACGGAGGTGCCGATGGTGTAGGAGTCGCCCAGCGCGACGTAGCGGAGCACGCGTCCGTCGGCGGCCAGCCGGCTCACGTTCCTGCAGGCCCCGCTCGATCCTCGATCGAGGCGACCGCCGCGATGAGCATGTCGATGAACCGGGGTCGGTCGATCGCGACGCCGACCTCGGCGTTCGGCGGCCGGCCGGTGAGGCCGTGCAGGTCGACCACGGTGCGGCCGCGGGTCAGCTCGCCGACCGTCTCGATGTCCACGCGGTAGGCGACGGTCTCGACGAGGTCGGGCACCGCGAGATGGCCGACGGTCACCGCGTCGTGGATCGGCGAGCCGTCCCAGCCGTAGCGCTGACGGTGGAACCGCGCGAAGAACCGGAGCAGGTCGGCGAAGATGCGCGCCGGCCGCGTGCCGACGGCGAGCAGGCGTTCCACATCGGCGTCGGTGAAGAGCGCCTGGTGGGTGACATCGAGCGGCATCATCGTGATCGGCCGGCCGCACTCGAAGACGATCCTGGCCGCTTCCGGGTCCTGCCAGATGTTGAACTCGGCGGACGCCGTGGTGTTCCCCTCGGTGATCGCGCCGCCCATGATCCGCAGGCTGGCGATGCGCTCCGCAAGGTGCGGATGCGTCCGCAGCAGCAGCGCGATGTTCGTGAGTGGGCCGACGGCGGCGATCGTGACCGGCCGGTCGGCCCGCTCGAGCGTCGCCCGCAGCAGCTCGATCGCCCCTTCCGGGCGGACGCCGACCGTCGGATCCGGCAGGTCGGCGCCGCCGAGACCGGATCCGCCGTGGACATCGCTCGCCACGTGGAGCGGTCGCATGAGCGGACCGGCGGCACCGGCCGCGACCGGGATGTCGGTCCGGCCGGCCAGCGTGAGGACCCGCAGCGCGTTGTCGGTGGTGGCCGCCAGCGGGGCGTTGCCGCCGACGGTCGTGACCGCCAGCAGCTCGAGCTCCGGACGGGCGATCCCCAGGATCATGGCCAGGGCGTCGTCGTGCCCGGGATCGCAGTCGAGGATGAACGGGATCCGTTCGGTCATCGAAGGAGTATGCCCAAGTCCCCTGCGGTGCGGTAGGATGGCCTATCGGCGCCGACCCGGGACTCGCGGTCGGCTCGGAATCCCTCGCGGCCACCGGCGCGACTCGGCCGGGGCTCGAGGGTCTGGAGGAGGACACATGCACAAGCGCCTCGGCTTGACCCTGTTCGCGGGTCTCGCCATCTTCGTCTCGGCGTGTTCCAGCGGCGGCAGCTCCGCGAGCCCGGCGGCATCGGTCGCCCCCTCGGCGAGCGCGCCGGCATCGGTCGCCCCCTCGGCGAGCGCGCCGGCCAGCGTCGCCCCGTCGGAATCGCCGGCGGCCGCGACCTGCACGACCAAGCTGAAGGTGGGCCTCGTCACCGACGTGGGCCGCATCAATGACAAGGGCTTCAACCAGTCTGCCTACGAGGGCATGCAGGCCGCCCTGGCCGTGGCCCCGACGTGCTTCGACACGAAGTACATCGAGACCCAGAGCCAGAGCGACTATGCGAAGAACATCGCCGAATTCACAGATGCCGGTTCGGACATCGTGATCGGCGTCGGGTTCCTCCTCGGCGACGCCCTGGGCGACGCCGCGAAGCTCAACCCGAAGGTCAAGTTCATCTCGGTCGACGGCGTGCCCAGCAAGGGCCACGACGAGAGCTGGGCCACGAACGGCGAGTCGCTGTTCTTCGCCGAGGACCAGTCCGGCTGGATGGCCGGCGTCCTCGCCGCCTCGCTCACCAAGTCGAACCACATCGGCGTCGTCGGCGGCCTGCTGGTCGTCCCGCCGGTCGAGCGGTTCGTCGAGGGCTACGAGGCCGGTGCGAAGTCCGTCAAGGCGGACATCACGGTCGACCACGTCTACACGACGTCGTTCACCGATCCGCCCCAGGGCAGCAACGCGGCCACGCAGATGATCGACAAGGGTGCCGATATCATCTTCGGCGCCGGCGGCCTGACCGGCAACGGCGCCCTCGAGGCGGCGTGCAAGAAGCCCGGCACCTGGGCGATCGGTGTCGACACCGACCAGTTCCTGACCCTGCCGAGCGTCTCCAAGTGCATCGTCAGCTCCGCGACCAAGAACGTCCTGGGCGCCGTCCAGGCCTCGCTGATCCGCATCGCGGCCGGCCAGTTCAAGGCCGGGTTCCACACCGATGACGCCTCGACCGGCGGCATCAAGCTCGCCCCGTTCCACGACCAGGCGGCGCTCATCACGCCGGACATCCAGGCGCTGCTTGACAAGACCTATGCCGGCCTCGCCGACGGGTCCATCAAGACCAACGTCGTGGTCGACCAGCAGCCCAAGTAACTCGTCGTCGCACCACGCACGACCGTCGCGGCGGGGCCTTCCGGGGCCCCGCCGCTCTCGTTATCCTTCGCTGACCGAGGCATCGTCTGGAGGCGCCTGTGGCCGAGGTCCCGCCCGTCCCGCACCCCGAAGGCTCGATCACGGCAGCCGAGCCGACCCCCGCCCAGGTCGCCGCCGAGCGGGCGCGCGGCGGGATCACCATCGACCCGCAGGTCCTGGCCGGCGCGGCACCCAGCCTCGAGATGCGCGGCATCACCAAGCGCTTCCCCGGTGTCGTCGCCAACGACGGGATCGACCTGCAGATCAAGCCCGGCGAGATCCACGCCCTGCTCGGCGAGAACGGCGCCGGCAAGAGCACCCTGATGAACATCCTGTACGGGCTGCTCACCCCGGACGCGGGCGAGATCCTGCTCGACGGCGCGCCGACGGCCATCGCCGGCCCGTCCGACGCCATCGCCCGCGGGATCGGCATGGTCCACCAGCACTTCATGCTCGTCCCGGTCTTCACCGTGGCCGAGAACATCGTGCTCGGCAACGAGACCATGGCGAACCCGGTCTTCCTCGACACCCGGAAGGCGGACGGCCGTATCCGCGACCTCGCGCACCAGCTTGGGTTCGAGATCGACCCGAACGCCCTGGTCGGCGACCTGTCGGTCGGCATCCAGCAGCGCATCGAGATCCTGAAGGCCCTCTATCGCGGGGCCAAGGTCCTCATCCTCGACGAGCCCACGGCCGTGCTGACCCCGCAGGAGACCGCCGAGATCTTCCTCGTCTTCCGGCGGCTGGCCTCCGAGGGCACCAGCATCGTGTTCATCAGCCACAAGCTGTACGAGGTGCTCGAGATCGCCGACACGATCACCGTCATCCGGCGCGGCAAGGTGGTCGGCCAGGCCGACCCGAAGACGGCGACCGAGGAGGACCTCGCGGAGATGATGGTCGGGCGCGAGGTGTCGCTGGTCGTCGAGAAAGGCCCGGCGTCGCCCGGGGAGGTCGTGCTCGACGTCGCCGACATCTCCGTCGCGGACGACCGCGGCACGACCGTCGTCGACGGCCTCAGCTTCGAGGTGCGTGCCGGCGAGATCTTCGGGATCGCCGGTGTCGCCGGCAACGGACAGGCCGAGCTCGTCGAGGCCCTGATGGGCCTGCGCAAGGCGTTGTCCGGCGTCGTGAAGCTGGCCGGCGAGGACGTCATCAACCACTCCCCGCGCGACCTGTCCGGGCGCGGCGTGGCCTATGTCCCGGGTGACCGGCACCGCTACGGCCTGGTCCTGGCCTTCCCGATCGAGGACAACCTCGTCCTGACCGATTTCCACGACGCGCCGTACTCGCGCTACGGGGTCATCAACGAGGGCGCGATCACCAAGCGCGCGGGCGAGCTCATCCCCGAGTTCGACATCCGCACCCCGTCCGGTGCGGTCCCGACCAACACCCTGTCCGGCGGCAACCAGCAGAAGCTGATCGTGGCACGCGAGTTCAGCCGCCCGCTCACGCTGCTGATCGCCGACCAGCCGACCCGCGGGATCGACGTCGGGTCGATCGAGTTCATCCACAACCAGATCGTCGCCAAGCGCGACGCGGGCACGGCCGTCCTGCTGGTCTCCGCCGAGCTCGACGAGGTCCTCGAGCTGAGTGACCGGATCGGCGTGATGTACCGCGGCCGGCTCGTCGCGATCCTCGACGGGGAGACGGCCGTCAAGGAGCAGGTCGGCCTGATGATGGCCACCGGCCAGGCGGAGCCCACGGCCGCGGCGGATGCCGCAGGCCCCGCGGGGATGCCGGCATGACCGAGGCCGTGAACCCCGGGGCGACCGGCATGAACGTCGACCCGACCAGCCTCGGCCAGGGTGGCACCCTGGGGCGCCAGCTGGTGGTGACGGTCATCGCCATCCTGCTCGGGCTGCTCGCCGGGGCGATCCTGATCGTCATCTCGGGCCTCATCGGACCCAGCCACACGCTCGACCTGACGCTGCCGTTCACCGCCTACCGCGCGATGCTGGAAGGCGCCCTGGGCAGCCCCAAGGCGATCGCCAACACCCTGAATGCCGCGACACCGCTCATCTTCACCGGCCTGTCGGTGGCGATCGGCTTCAAGGCCGGCCTGTTCAATATCGGGGCCAACGGCCAGCTGCTGATCGGCGGGTTCTGCGCCGCGATCGTCGGCACCATCGCCGGCATCCCGTTCCCGATCGCGATGATCCTGGCGCTCGCGGCCGGGGCGCTCGGCGGGGCCGCGTACGGCTTCATCCCGGGTGCCCTCAAGGCCTGGCGCGGTGCCCACGAGGTGGTCACCACGATCATGCTCAACAGCATCGCCTACCTGTTCCTGAACCTCGTGGCCAGCACGATCTTCAAGGACCCGAACGCGACGTTCCCGCGGACGCCGGACATCACGCCCGAGGCCGCCCTCCCGATCATCCTCGCGGACACCCGACTGCACCTCGGGATCGTCATCGCGCTGCTCACCGCGGTCTTCATCTGGTTCCTGATCTACAAGACGACGCTCGGCTTCGAGATCCGGACGGTCGGCTCGAACTCGAGCGCCGCCCGCTACGCCGGCATCCGGCCGGCGTTCATCACGATCCTGACCATGAGCATCGCGGGCGGCCTGGCCGGCCTCGGCGGCAGCGTCGAGATCCTGGGGATCACCAAGAACTACCCGGCCGAGTACATCGTCAACTACGGCTTCGACGGCATCGCCGTCGCCCTGCTCGGGCGGGCGCACCCGTTCGGCGTCGTCGGCGCCGCCCTCCTCTTCGGCATCATGCGCGCCGGCGCGGGCGCGATGCAGCGCGCGACCGAGATCCCGGTCGACATCATCGGCATCGTGCAGGGCATGATCCTGCTCTTCGTGGCGGCCCAGGTCGTCATCGACCACGCCCTGCCGCGGTGGCGCTCCCGCCGCCGCCCCGCGCAGCCGGCCGCTGCGGTCGCGGCGTAGGAGGACGAGATGACCGCCGTCGCCCTCCCGCCCGTCTCCCGCCGCGATCCCCGGGTCATGTGGATCGGCGGCTTCCTGGCGGTCGTCCTGCTCGCGGCCCTCGCCCTCTACCTCGACATCCCCTACCTCGGCAGCTTCGTCGACTGGCTGGTGAACCGGGTCCCGCCGCTGAGCTACCTCATCGTCCAGTACGCCGTGCCGATCGCCTTCGGCGCCCTGTGCGGCGTCATGTGCGAGCGCTCCGGGGTCACCAACATCGGTATCGAGGGCATGATCCTGACGGCGGCCTTCGTGGCGTTCCTGAGCGGCGCCTACCTCGACCCGGTCGTGGGCGCGCCGACCGCGGCGATCCTGGCCATCGGCATCGCGATCATCTCGGCGATGCTCCTGTCGCTGCTCCACGCCTGGCTATCGATCACCATCAAGGCCGACCAGATCATCAGCGGCACGGTCATCAACATCCTGGCCCTCGGCGGCACGGCCTACTTCAACCAGCTGCTGGTCTCGACCTCGGGGCTGTCCGGCACCGCCACCCTGCCGCGGTTCACGGTCCCCGACGAGATCGCGCACATCCCGCTGATCGGCCCGATCATCAATGGGCTCTTCAACCAGGGCCCGATCGCGATGAGCCTGATCGTCTTCGTCATCGGCCTGCAGATCCTGCTCTTCCGGTCGCGCTGGGGCCTGCGCACGCGGGCCGTCGGCGAGCATCCCAAGGCCGCCGACACGGTCGGCATCGACGTCATCCGGACCCGCTACCGGAGCGTCATCCTCGGCGGCGTCTTCGCCGGGCTGGCCGGCGCCTACCTGACCCTCGAGCAGTTCAACTCGTTCCAGGACAACATGACCGGCGGTGTCGGCTTCATCGGCCTGGCCGCGATGATCTTCGGCCGCTGGACGCCGCTCGGCGCGTACGGCGCGGCGCTCCTGTTCGGGACCGTCCAGTCGATGCAGCTGGCGGTCCGCATCTCACCGCCCGCGGGCGACCTCGGGCAAGTGATCTCGACCATCCCACCGCAGATCTTCGGGATGCTGCCCTACATCTTCACGATCGTCGTCCTAGCCGGCGTCGTGGGGCGCGCCATCCCGCCCGCCGCCGACGGGATCCCGTACGACAAGGAGGCGCGCGGCTGACCGCCGAGGACGAGGCCGCCGCCCGGGCGGCCGCGGAGCGCCGCGCCGACCGCGAGCGCACGCGGGCCATCATCGACCTCGACGAGGGCCGCGGGCCGGTCCCGGTCCTCGACGATGAAGGGATCGCGGCGCTGTTGTCGTCGACCCGCCGGATCGCGATCATCGGGGCGTCGGCCGACCCCTGGCGGCCGTCGTTCGGGGTCATGCGGACGCTGCTGGCGCGCGGCCTCGACTGCGTGCCGATCAACCCGAACGTGGCCGCGGTCCACGGCGTGCCCGCCTTCGCGACGCTAGCCGACGCCGCGGACGCGACGGGTCCGTTCGACATCGTCGACGTCTTCCGCCGGTCCGAGCTGTGCGTCCCGCACGCTCGCGAGGCGGTCGCCAGCCGGAGCACGCTGCCTGTGGCTGCAGCTGGGCGTCGTCGACTGGGAGGCGGCGCGGATCGCGCACGAGGCGGGCCTGTCGGTCGTGATGGACCGCTGCACCGCGATCGAGTGGGCCCGGCTGCCGGCGTAGCGGGCGCGACGGACCGCCCCGGCGCCGTGCAGCCCGCGTCAGCCGGGTGGCTGCTACTTGATGAGGAAGCCGAAGAACAGCAGCACGACGCCGGCGATCGCGATGAGCCCGCCCATCTGCGCCTGGCGGCGGAGGACGGCCATCGCCACCGAGGCGCCGGTCTTGCCGTCGTCGCGCACCCCGCCGCGCCACGCCTCGTAGCGCGCGACGTTGGCGTCCTGCTCCTTGAGCGCCTGGTAGCGCGTCCACGGGGCCTTCGCCCGCGTATAGCCCACGGCGATCAGGACGACCCCGCCCACCCACAGGACGATGTTGATCGGCCCCATCCTGGTCAGCCCTCCCCTGCCGCGTCGGCGTCCAGCGCCGCTCGGACCGCGTCGCCGGCCATCGCCGCGTTGGCCTGCCCGCGCGTCGCCTTCATGACCTGGCCCACCAGGAAGGCCACGACCTGGACCTTGCCGGCCCGGTAGTCGGCCACCGCGGACGGGTTGGCCGCCAGCACCGCCTCGACCACCGGCGCCAGCGCGCCGGCATCGGAGATCTGGCGGAACCCGCGCGCCCCGATGATCGCCGCCGCCGGGTCGCCGGTCGCGGCGTGCGCCTCCAGCACCTCGCGGCCGTTGGCGCGCGAGATCGACCCATCCTCGACGGCCGCGATGATCGCCGCGAGCTCGGCCGGCCGGACGCTGACGCCGCCCGCGGCCGCGTTCCGCATCCGCAGGTAGTCGCCGCTGACCCAGTTCGCGACCGACTTGGCCGGCAGCGCGGGGGCCGCGGCGGTGGTCGCCTCGAACAGGGCGCTCGCATCCGGGTCCGCGACCAGGACCGCGGCGTCGTACGGGGAGAGCCCGAGCGCCGACCGGTAGCGCGCGCGGCGGGCGCCGGGGAGCTCCGGCAGCCCGGCCCGGATCCCGTCCAGCCAGGCCGTCTCGACGTGGAGCGGCGGCAGGTCCGGCTCCGGGAAGTAGCGGTAGTCGTCGGACGTCTCCTTGACCCGCATCCGGTAGGTCTCGCCGCGCTCGTCCGACCAGCCGCGGGTCTCCTGGAGCAGCGCCTCGCCGGCGTCGAGGGCGGCGGCCTGGCGTTCGATCTCGAACTCGACCGCCCGCTCGACGGCGCGGAACGAGTTCATGTTCTTGACCTCGACCCGGGTCCCGAACGGCTCCGTCCCGCGCGGCCGGAGCGAGACGTTGGCCTCGACCCGCATCTGGCCGCGCTCCATGTCGGCATCCGACGCGCCGATCGAGCGGAGCAGCAGCTGCAGCTCCTCGGCGTAGCGGCGCGCCTGCTCGGCGGTGCGGACCTCGGGCTCGGTCACGATCTCCATGAGCGGGGCGCCCGAGCGGTTGAAGTCGACGAGGCTCACGCGGCGACCGTCCGCGCCGGCCTGGTGGACCAGCTTCGCCGTGTCCTCCTCGAGGTGGGCGCGGGTGATGGTCACGGTGAACGGGCCGTCGGAGGTCTCGAAGGTCAGCCGGCCGCGCGACGCGAGCGGCAGGTCGTACTGGCTGATCTGGTAGCCCTTGGGCAGGTCCGGGTAGAAGTAGTTCTTGCGATCCCAGCGGGTCGCCGGCGGGACCTCGGCCTCGATCGCCAGGCCGGTCGCGAGGACGAGCTCGACCGCGCGCCGGTTGATCACCGGCAGCGCACCCGGCAGACCAAGGCAGACCGGGCAGACGTGGCTGTTCGGCGCGGCCCCGTCGTACGCCGTGGAGCAGCCGCAGAACATCTTCGAGGCCGTCCGCAGCTGGCAGTGGACCTCGATCCCGATGACCGCCTCGTAGCGCTCGAGCGCGGTCACGCCCGGCGTCGCCATATCGACCATGCGGCTAGTTTCGCATACGACGGCGGACCGCCGGACGGGGCGGCCGGCTCGTCACCGAACCGTACCGAGACGATACGGAAACAGCGTGAGAGCGCTCTCTTGACAGGGGGTGATATGGTGCGTACTGAGCGTGAGAGCGCTCTCACAGAGCCAGGGAGTTTCGGTGGCAAACTCGATCACTCGGGATCGCCGCAACGGAACGACACTCGAGGAGGTCGCCTCCCGGGCGGGCGTCTCTCGAGCCACCGTCTCGCGTGTCGTCAACGGCTCCCCCAAGGTCAGCCCGGAGATCCGGCGCGGCGTCGAGGCCGCGATCGTCGAGCTCGGGTACGTCCCCAACCGCGCCGCCCGGAGCCTGGTCACCCGCCGCAGCGGCTCCATCGGCGTCGTCATCACCGAGCCGGCCGGCCGACTGTTCACCGACCCGTTCTTCCCCCGCCTCCTCCGGGGCATCAGCGCGTCGCTCTCGGCCCGCGACCTCCAGCTCGTCCTGCTGATGCCCGCCTCGAGCGGCGATGCCCACCGGACCGCGGACTACCTGACCGCGGGCCACGTCGACGGCGCGCTGCTGGTCAGCCTCCATCGCGACGACCCCCTCCCCGGGCGGATCGCGGCGGCCGGCATCCCGATGGTCGTGGTCGGCCGGCCTCCGCGCGGCACGGCCGCCAGCTACGTCGACGTGGACAACCGCGGTGGCGCGCGCAGCGCCGTCGGACCACCTGATCTCCGGCGGGCGGCGGACGATCGCCACGATCGCCGGGCCGTCGGACATGGTGGCGGCACTGGATCGCCTTTCGGGCTATCGTGACGCCCTCGCCGAGGCCGACCTGGGGCCGGACCCCAGCCTCCAGGCGAATGCCGATTTCACCCAGGATGGCGGGGCCGCGGCGATGGAACAGCTCCTTGCCGCCCGGCCCGACATCGACGCGGTCTTCGTCGCCTCCGACCTCATGGCCGCTGGCGCGATCGCGGTCCTCGCCGCCGCCGGGCGCCGGGTGCCCGAGGACGTCGCGGTGGTCGGCTATGACGACTCTCCCGTCGCGACGACCGTGCGCCCGCAGCTCACGAGCGTCCGCCAACCGATCGAGGAGATGGGCCATGAAACGGCCCGCCTGCTGATCGACCTCATCGAGGGTTCGGATCCCGTGCCACGGCGCGTGATCCTGGCCACCGAACTCATTCGTCGCGCCTCGAGCGCCGGGAGGCGCATGCCCTGAGCCGGCCGGCGACCGGCGTGCCCCGGCCCACCCGGGTCGGAGCCCACCCCACTTTCGGCCTCAATCCGAGGTAGAGATCGAACAGGATCTCGCAAGGAGGAGTTGATCGCGATGAGAACCAGATCCGGCCCGCGCGCCCTGATCGCCTTCGCCGGCGTCGTCGCCATCCTGGCGACCGCGTGCGGCACGGCGAGCACGTCGCCATCCGCCACGACTGCCGCCAGCCAGGCTGCGGCCAGCGCGGCGGCCACCGCAAGCCCCACCCCGCCCCCGGCGGTCACGCCGGTCCCGCTCCCCGCCGATCAGCCCGGTCCCAACGGCGGCGTCGTCGTCCGCTGGTTCGTCGGCCTCGGCGCGGGCGGCCAGCCGCAGCAGTTCGCTGCCGAGCAGGCGTTCGTCCAGAAGTTCAACGACTCGGCCGAAGCCAAGAACAAGGTCTACATCTCGCTCGAGATCTACAACAACAACGTCGCGGCCAGCCTGCTGGCGACGCAGATCGCCGCCGGCAACGCGCCCGACATCATCGGGCCGGTCGGCGTGGAAGGCCTGAACATCTTCCGCGACCAGCTGCTCGACCTGGCGCCGCTCATCACCAAGAGCGGGTTCGACACCAGCAAGTACGACCCGGCGCTGGTGGACTTCTTCAAGCTGGGCGAGGGCGGCGCCACCATCGGTGTGCCGTTCGCGACCTACCCGTCGATGCTCTGGTACAACACGAAGGCTGTTCAAGGAAGCCAAGCTCCCGCTGCCGCCCACCAAGGTCGGCGACCTGTACGAGGGCAAGCCCTGGGACATGGACGCGGTCCGCACCCTGGGCATGAAGCTCACCGTCGACAAGAACGGCAACGACGCCACCAGCGCCTCGTTCGACCCCGCGAGCGTCGAGCAGTGGGGCTTCGACATGCAGTACGCCGACAACAGCCCGCTGGCCGAGGCGTCGCTCTTCGGGGCGAGCTCGTTCGTTGCGGCTGACGGCAAGACCGCGCAGATCGGCGATCCGGTCCGCGTGGGCGAGAAGTGGTTCAACGACGGCGTCTGGAAGGATCACTTCATCCCGAACGCGAACCAGATCAACAGCGATCTGCTCGCCAAGGGCAGCGAGTTCGCCTCCGGCAACCTCGCGATGAACGAGACCCACACGTGGTTCACCTGCTGCACGGCCCCGGCCGCGCCTGCCAAGCCGATCGTCACGGACTTCGGTTGGGCCGTCGCCCCGGCGTACAACGGCGAAGACCACCGCCAAGCTGCACGCCGACACGTTCAGCATCCTCAAGACCACCAAGCACCCGGACGAGGCGTTCGCGGCCCTGACCGCCTTCGTGAACTCGCCTGAGCTGCTCGCCGTCTACGGCGCCCTGCCGGCGGACCCGGCCCTGCAGCAGCCGTTCATCGACACCATCAACAAGCAGTTCCCGGGCATCACGCTCAACTGGGACGTGCCGAAGGCGATGCTGTCGTATCCGGACGTTCCCAACCACCAGGCCTGGGTGCCCGACTATGCCAAGTCCAAGAAGGCGCTGGCAGGCATTCCAGAACAAGTACCGCACGTCGACCGGGGTCGATATCGACGCTGAGCTCGACACCCTGAAGACCACCCTGCAGGGGATCTTCGACGCGGCGCAGTAGCTCCTCCTCCTCACCCTCCCGGGCGGGTGTCCCGCCCGCCCGGGAGGCGTTCCACTCCCGTACCATCGGTCCCCACCACCACCGGAGCCCGGACACGTCATGACCGAGTCCACCCAGGCGCTGCCCGTGACGACACCGCTCCGACCCGGCTTCTCAGGCTGGTTCCGCCAGCCGAGGGTCCGCGAGGCCATGTGGGGCTACGTCTTCATCGGCCCCTGGCTCCTCGGGCTCCTGCTCTTCACCGCGGGGCCGATGATCGCCTCGCTGCTCATGTCGTTCACGAACTTCGACCTGGTCCACCCGGAGTCGACCAAGTTCATCGGCATCGACAACTACACGCGGATGCTCGACGACCCGATGGTCGCGCGGTCGCTGGGCGCCACCTTCCGGTTCGCCCTGATCTCGATCCCGGTGACGATGATCGCGAGCCTCGGGTTCGCCCTCCTGCTCAATAGCCCGAGACTCGCGTGGCGCGGCCCGATGCGGGCCCTCGTGTACATGCCGATCATGATCCCGCTGGTCGCCTCGACCCTGGTCTGGATCGGCTTCCTGAACACCGACACCGGCTGGATGAACGCCATCCTCAAGGCGTTCGGCCTCCCCGGTCCCGACTGGATCAACAGCGAGGTCTGGATCTACCCAGCGCTGTCGATCATCGGCCTGTGGGGCATCGGCAACTTCATGCTCATCAACATCGCCGGCCTCCAGTCCGTCCCGACGGAGCTGTATGAGGCGGCGCGCATGGATGGCGCCGGGTTCTGGACCTCCTTCCGCCGGATCACGATCCCGCTGATGTCGCCGGTCCTGCTCTACAACCTCGTGATCTGCATGATCGGCACGTTCCAGTACTTCACCCAGATCTACGTGCTGTCGAACGGGCGGGGCGACCCGAACAACGCCACGCTGTTCGTGAACCTGCTGCTCTACAACGAGGCCTTCGCCTTCGGCCACATGGGCTACGGCGCGGCGATCGCGTGGCTGCTCTTCGTGATCGTGCTGGGCCTGACGCTGCTGCTCTTCGCGTTCGCCCGGAACCGCGTCTACTACGCCGGGGGCGAGCGGTGAGCAAGACCGCCGCGCTCCCGCAGCGAGCCTTCGCGGACCGCAGCCCGGTCGCCAAGAGCTACCGCAAGTTCCTGGGCAAGGCGTCGATCACGATGTTCGCCCTGCTCATCATCTCGACGCTCCTGCTGCCGATGCTGTACATGCTCACGACCTCGCTGCAGCAGCCGGGCCAGAGTCGCCACGCCGGGCGCGCCGATCTATCCGGCATCGCCCCTGACCGGCACCTACCAGGGCGAGCAGTTCCCGATCTACGCGGTCCCGCTCCCGGACGGCACCACGAAACAGCTCATGCTGGTCGAGAAGGGTCGCGAGTCGAGCATCGTCGTCGACCCGAACGACCCGACGGCGACGGCATTCGAATGGGTCGGCCGCTGGCGGACCCTGGAGCAGGCCTGGAAGTTCGACCCGCTCGTCGAGAACTACACCCAGGCGTGGAACCAGATGAACTTCCCGCTCCTGCTGCGGAACACCGTCGGGATCGCCGTCCTGAGCACGATCGGCGCGATCTTCTCGTCCATCCTGGTGGCCTACGGCTTCGCCCGGTTCCGGTTCCCGGGGCGCAACGCCTTCTTCATCATCCTGATCGCCACGATCATCCTGCCGTTCCAGGTAACGCTGCTGCCGACCTACGTGATCTTCACCTGGCTCGGCTGGAACGGAACGTGGCTGCCCGCTGATCATCCCGCACTTCTTCGCGAACGCCTACAACGTCTTCCTGCTGCGCCAGTACTTCATGTCGATCCCGCGCGAGCTCGACGAGGCCGCGATGATCGACGGGGCCGGCCCGTTCCGGATCCTGCGCTCGATCATCGTCCCGCAGTCCGTCGCGGCCATCACCGCCGTCTGCCTGTTCCACTTCTTCTTCGCCTGGAACGACTTCTTCGTGCCGCTGCTCTATCTGGCCAGCAAGCCCGACCTGCAGCCGCTGTCGACTCGGGATCCAGCAGTACAACGCGCTGTACGCCACGCAGCCCACGCTGATCCAGGCGGCTGCGTTCATGACGATGGTCGTCCCGATCGTGGTCTTCCTGCTCGCCCAGCGGGCGTTCATGCGCGGCGTCGTCGTCACCGGCGTCGACAAGTAGGCTCGGGCCGCCGAGCGCCAGCACGGAACCGGGTCCCTGACATCCGGACGAAGGAGATCTCGGTTGCGCTTCGGCCACTTCGACGACGAGCGGCGGGAATACGTCATCACCCGCCCGGACACGCCGCTGCCGTGGATCAACTACCTCGGGCAGCGAGGACTACTTCGCGCTCGTCTCCAACACCGCCGGCGGGTACTCCTTCTTCCGCGATGCACGGCTGCGACGGCTGATCCGCTACCGCTACAACAACGCCCCGCTCGACGTGGGCGGCCGCTTCCTCTACCTGCGCGACGACGACACCGGCGACTACTGGAACCCGGGCTGGCAGCCGACGCAGCGCGAGCTCGACGCCTACAGCCTGCCGCCACGGCCTCGGGTACACGGTCATCACCGGCGTGCGCGGCGGCATCCGCGCCGAGACCACCTACCTCGTGCCGCCCGGGGAGACGCTCGAGGTCTGGCGGACGCGCGTGACCAACGAGCGGCCGGACGCCGGCGCGCGCTGTCGCTCGTTCGGCGCCGTCGAGTTCTGCCTCTGGGACGCCCAGGACGACGCCACGAACTTCCAGCGCAACCTGTCCACCGGCGAGGTCCTCGTCGAGGACGGCGTCGTCTACCACGTGACCGAGTACCGCGAGCGCCGCGACCACTTCGCCTGGTTCGCGTGCTCGGCGCCGGTGGCCGGGTTCGACACGTCGCGAGAGGCGTTCCTCGGCGCCTACCGGGGCTGGGACCGGCCGGTCGCCGTGGAGACGCGGCGCGATGGCCGGCTCGATCGCCCACGGCTGGCAGCCGGTCGGGGCGCTCCAGGCGACGCTGGTGCTCGAACCGGGTGAGTCGCGCGACGTGACCTTCGTGCTGGGCTACACGGAGAACCCGGCCGACGGCCAAGTTCGACCCGCCCGGCTCCGGCCGGCCGGACACGACGCGGGCCCGGGCGGTGATCGACCGCTACCGGCGGCGAGGGGCAGGTCGACGACGACCTCGCCGCGCCTGCGCGCGACCTGGACGGATCGTCTCGGCGCCCTCCAGGTGGCCACCGGCGACCCGCACGTCGACCGCATGGTCAACACCTGGAACCCCTACCAGTGCATGGTCACGTTCAACCTGTCGCGCTCGGCGTCGATGTTCGAGTCGGGCATCGGGCGGGGCATGGGGTTCCGGGACTCCAACCAGGACCTGCTCGGCTTCGTCCACATGGTCCCGGAGCGGGCCCGGGCGCGCATCCTGGACATCGCCGCGACCCAGCTGCCCGACGGCGGCGCCTACCACCAGTACCAGCCGCTCACGAAGCGCGGCAACCACGACGTCGGCTCCGGGTTCAACGACGACCCGGCGTGGCTCGTGCTGGGCGTCGCGGCCTACCTCAAGGAGACCGGCGACCTGGCGATCCTCGACGAGCCCGTGCCGTGGGACAACGCAGGAGGGCTCGGAGACGCCGCTCCACGACCACCTGCGGCGGTGCATCGACTTCACGCTCGAGCGAGCTCGGGCCGCACGGCCTGCCGCTCATCGGGCGGGCCGACTGGAACGACTGCCTCAACCTCAACGTCTTCTCCGACCGACCCGGCGAGTCCTTCCAGACGGCGCCGAACCGGCCCGGCGGCGTCGCCGAGTCCGTGTTCATCGCCGGCCTCTTCGTGCTCGCCGCGCGCGAGGCGGAGGCGATCGCCCGGCTGCGCGGCGACGAGGCGCGAGGCGGCCCGCTGCGGCGCGGCGGCGGCGGCGATGACCGCGTCGATCGAGGCGTACGGCTGGGACGGGGCCTGGTACCGACGGGCGTACGACCACGTCGGGAACGTCGGTGGGGTCGGCCGAGAACGAGGAGGGCCAGATCTTCATCGAGCCGCAGGGGCTGATGGCGATGGCGGGTGTCGGCCTCGACGACGGGCGCACGCGGACCGCGATCGCATCCGTCCGCGAGCGGCTCGCGACGCCCCACGGGATCGTGCTCCAGCAGCCGGCCTACGCGACCTACCACCTCGAGCTCGGCGAGATCTCGTCGTACCCGCCGGGCTACAAGGAGAACGCCGGCGTCTTCTGCCACACGAACCCGTGGCTGATGATCGCCGAGGCGATCACGGGCAACGGCGACGGCGCGCTCGACTACTACCTGCGCATCAACCCGTCGGCCCGCGAGGCGATCTCGGACGTGCACCGCTGCGAGCCGTACGTCTACGCGCAGATGATCGCCGGGCGCGACGCCGCCGACGCACGGGCGAGGCGAAGAACTCGTGGCTGACCGGGACGGCGGCCTGGAACATGGTCGCGATCAGCCAGTGGATCCTGGGCATCCGGCCCGAGCACCACGGGCTGCGGATCGAGCCCGTGATCCCCCGATCGTGGACGTCGTTCCGGGCGAGCCGGCGGTTCCGCGGCACGACCTACGACATCGCCGTGCGCCAGGACCGCCGCGCGCTGCCCGCCGCGGGATCCGACGGCCCCGCCGCTGAACCTCCCGCCGAGGTGTCGGTCCTCGTCGACGGGCGGCCGATCGAGGGCACGCTGATCCCGCTCGCGGCACCCGGCACGCCCGGCGTCCGCGTCGAGGTCCTGGTCACATGATCGAGTCGGACGACATCGGCGTCCGGACCACGCCCGGGGACTTCCACGGGCGCCCGACCCTGCGCATCGCCAACGGCGCGATCGTCATCGAGATGCTCGCCGCCGCGGGGCCCCGGATCGTCGGCCTGCGGCGCCACGGCTCCCCGGCCAATCTCCTCGCCGAGACGCCGGACCTCGGCTGGGAGACGGCGCTCGGGCGCTACGAGCTCCTCGGCGGACACCGGTTGTGGCTGGCGCCCGAGGACTCCGAGCGGGCGGCCGTCCCGGACTCCGAGGGGCTTGCGGTCGAGCTCCTCGCCGACGGCGTGCGGCTGACCGGGGCCGAGGAGTCCCCGACCGGCTGCGTCCGCTCGATGGAGGTTCGGCTCGACCCGGTCCTGCCGTCGCTGTCCATCCTCCACCGGGTCGACAATCTCGGGTCGCACCCGCTCGAGCTGGCACCCTGGTCGATCACGCAGCTGCCCCTCGGCGGGCGAGGCGCTGCTGCCGCTGCGCTGGGCGGTCGCCGGGCACGAGACGCGGCCGAACCGCGCCCTCGTGCTGTGGCCGTACTCGTCGTTGGACGACCCCCGCCTCCATATCCACGACGGGCTGGTGACCGTGGACGCCATCGCCGGGACCGACCTCAAGGTGGGCTGCCTGGACGACTCCGGCTGGGTCGCCTACGTCCGGGACGGGGTCGCCATCGTGCGCCGCTTCGAGCCCGTCCCGGGTGCGCCGCACCCGGACCTCGGATGCAACGTGGAGACCTACTGCGGCTCGCGCTTCATCGAGCTGGAGGTCCTCGGCCCGCTGGCCGTCCTGGCGCCAGGCGCTTCGACGACCCTGGACGAGCGCTGGGAGGTCCGCGACATCCCCTCGGACGACCCGCTGCGCTGGCGAGAGGCGCTGTCACGGCGGATCGACGAGCCCGCGCCATGGTGAGGCAGGGGACGTTCCCGTCCGGCTTCGTCTGGGGCGCGGCGACCTCGGCCTACCAGGTCGAGGGCGCCTGGCAGGCCGACGGGAAGGGCGAGTCGATCTGGGACCGGTTCACCCACGCCGCCGGCAACATCGTCGACGGGTCCACGGGCGACGTGGCGTGCGACCAGTACCACCGCTACCCCGAGGACGTGGCGATCCTGCGGGAGCTCGGCCTCAGCGGGTACCGCTTCAGCATCGCGTGGCCGCGGATCTTCCCGGAGCCCGGGGGCGCCGTGAACCAGCGCGGCCTCGACTACTACCGGCGGCTCGTCGACGAGTTGCTCGCGAACGGCGTCGAGCCCTATCCGACCCTGTACCACTGGGACCTACCGACATGGATCCAGGATCGGGGCGGCTGGGGGGACCGCCAGGTCATCGGCGAGCTCGCGCGGTACGCGGAGACGGTCGTCGGGGCGCTCGGTGACCGGGTCCGAACCTGGATGGTGCTCAATGAACCGTGGATCTTCGTGTTCCTGGGCCACCAGCTCGGCACCCATGCGCCCGGGCTCCGTGAACCGGCGCTCGCGATGCGGGTCGAGCCATATCGCGAACCTGGCCCTCGCGGAGGGCGTCCGGGCGGCACGCGCCGCGGCGCCGGGCGGCACGCGGATCGGGACGGCGGTCGACGTCGAGGCGGTGTACCCGGCCTCAAGCGACCCGCTCGACCTGGCCGCCGGGGAGCGCTTCCACGCGCAACGCAACGCCTGGTTCCTTGACCCCGTCCTGAAGGGCTCGTACCCAGGCGCGTTCGTCGACCAGGATGCGGCCCTCGAGTCGATGGACATCCGCCCCGGCGACATGGCGGCCATGGCGACCGAGCTCGACTTCATCGGCCTCAACATGTACTCCCGTGTCATCGTCGCCCACGACCCGGAGGGCGGCCCTTCCGCCTTCCGGCGCGATCCCGGGCACCGGGCCGCGCACGACCATGGACTGGGAGGTCTGGCCGGCGGCGCTCCACCGCATCGTCATGCGGATGCACCGCGACTACGGCAAGCCGATCTACATCACCGAGAACGGGTGCGCGGAGCCGACCGGCCCGGGCGCCGACGGGCGCGTGCACGATGCCGACCGCGTCGACTACCTGGCCGGCCACGTCGGCCAGCTCGCCCGGGCGATCGACGACGGCTGCGACGTCCGCGGCTACTTCGCCTGGTCCCTGCTGGACAACTTCGAGTGGGCGGCCGGCTACACGCAGCGCTTCGGGATCGCGTGGGTGGACGTCGAGGACGACCTCCGACGGGTCGTCAAGGACAGCGGGTGGTGGATGCGCGATCTCGCCCGGCAGCCGCGCGATCGACTACGACGAAACGCTGGCCTGAGCGGTCCGGGCGGTCCGGCCCGCCCTCGGGTCAGGCGGCTCGCGTCCGCTCGACGAACCGGCCGATCCGGCGGAGCGCCTCCTCGAGCCGCTCGTACGACGTCGCGTAGCACATGCGCACGTGGCCGGCCCCGGATGGCCCGAAGGCGCTGCCCGGCACGACCGCGACGCGCTCCTGCGTGAGAAGGCCCTCGGTGAAGGCCTCGTCGGTCAGCCCGGTCGAGGTGATCCGCGGGAACGCGTAGAAGGCGCCGCGCGGCTCGAACGTCTCGAGGCCGAGCGCGTTCAGCCCGTCCACGATCAGCCGGCGGCGGCGGTCGTACTCGGCACGCATCCGCTCGACGTCCGGCTCGCCCTCGATGACGGCCACCAGCGCGGCGTCCTGGGCCATCGTCGGCGCCGACATGATCCCGTACTGGTGGACCTTGACGATGCCCTCGAGGATCGACGCGGGCGCCGCCACGTAGCCGACGCGCCAGCCGGTCATCGCGTACGCCTTCGAGAAGCCGCCCATCAGGATCGTCCGCTCGCGCATCCCCGGCAGCGCGCTCATCGCGCGATGGGTGTAGGTCCCGTAGGCCAGCCGGTCGTAGATCTCGTCGCTGTAGACGAGGAGGTCGTGACGGACCGCGATGTCGGCCAGGGCGTCCTGGATGGCCGGCGGCAGGACGGCCCCGGTCGGGTTGCACGGATAGCCGAGGAAGAGCGCCTTGGTGCGCGGCGTGATCGCGGCCTCGACGGCCGCCGGGTCCAGCGCGAAGTCGTCCTCGAAGCGTGTCGCCACGTGGCGGACGGTCCCGCCGGCGAAGACGATCGCCGGGACGTAGGCCACGTAGGAGGGCTCGTGGAGGATCACCTCGTCGCCCGGGTCGCACGTCGCTCGCAGGGCGAGGTCGACCGCCTCCGACGCCCCGACCGTGATGAGGATCTCCGTCGCCGGGTCGTAGCGGACGCCGTAGCGCCGCTCGAGGTGCTCGGAGAGCGCCCGCCGCAGCTCCAGGGTGCCGTAGTTCGAGGTGTAGTGCGTGCGCCCCTCGCGGAGCGACTCGACGCCGGCCTCGACGATCGCGCGTGGCGTGTCGAAGTCGGGCTCGCCGACGCCGAGGCTGATGACGTCGTCCATGGTCGCGAGGATGTCGAAGAACCGGCGGATCCCGGACGGCGGCACGTCCAGCACGCGCTGGGCCAGCGCACGCTCCGCAAGAGGCACGAGGCGGTCGGTCGTCATGACGCCCCTGAGCCTACGGCATCCGGGCGCCCCACCGCGCGCCGGCGGCTCGCGGCCGCCGGCGCGCTCCCCGATCGGCGCCCGTCGTCAGTCGGCGGGCGCGGTGACAAGCTCGGGGCCGCTCGGACCCTTGGCCGACGGCTTCGCTGGTGCCATCGGCTCCCCGGCCGGCCGTGGCTCGGCCGGGATCTCTGGGTGGATCGGCGCCGGCGGCGTCACGCGGGTCCGGGCCAGGCGCTCCGCACGGGTGCGGATGCCGGTCATCTGACGCTGCATCATCACGAAGACCCCGAAGCCGACGACCGGCATCACCACGTGCGACGCCATGCCCGACTCGCCGTACCAGACGCGGAAGCGCTCGATCAGGCGCGACCGCCCGCCCTCGAGCGGCTCGATGACGAACGCCCAGCTGGCCGAGAACTGCTGGGGGGTCTGGTTCAGGATCGCGCCCGAGGCCGCGACGCCCCGGGTCGACGTCTCGACCGGCTCGCTGCCGGTCCGCGCCGCCCAGGCCTGGGCCTGCGCCTGCACGAGGGCGGTGTCCGAGCGCAGGACCAGCGCCCGGTCGGGCTGGAACTCCACGACCTCGAACCCGCCGCCCGGATGGGTCGGCATGATGTCGCCGAGCTTGAGCTCGCCCCACGCCGGGACGATCTCGTCCGAGCTCGCGCCGCGCTGGTCGAGCTGGTCGTAGCTGTACCAGCCGGCCTTGCCGAAGCCCATCTGCACGAGCCACGGCCAGATGCGGTCGGGGGTCGCCGCGATGGTGATCCCACGGGTCTCGCTCGCGACGGGATCGGTGACCACGTCGTCGCCGGGCAGCGCCCGGGTGGTCTCATCGGGATCGATCCCCCAGGTCCGCCGCCACTGGCGGGCTTGCGAGACGGCCATCCCGGCCGCCACGCCCGACGGCCACGCCGGCCAGCATCAAACGGGCTCGCATGTGTCACCTCCGCGAGGATGCTGCGCCGCGTGGCGGCAGTCCCGCCAAGTGCCGCTCGGCCCGATGTCGGCCGGGTGGATCAGGCGCGCGCCAGTGCCGAGGGCTCGACGGCGCGCCAGTCGGCCGCGGCGGTGATCGCCTCGTAGCCGCGCGCCAGCCCGAGCAGCGCGGCCTCGGACCACGGCGCGCCGATGAGCTGCAGGCCGACGGGCAGGCCGTCCGAGAGCCCGCACGGGACGCTGATCCCGGGCAGGCCGGCCATGTTGACCGGCAGCGTGCAGGCGTCCGAGAGGTACATGGCCACCGGGTCGGCCATGCGCGCGCCGATGGGGAAGGCGACGGTCGGGCTGGTCGGCGCCACGAGCGCGTCGAAGCCCTGCGCCCAGAGCGCGTCGAAGTCGCCCTTGATCAGCGTGCGGACCTTCTGGGCCTTCAGGTAGTAGGCGTCGTAGTAGCCGGCCGACAGCGCGTAGGTCCCGAGCATGATCCGGCGCTTGACCTCGGCGCCGAAGCCCTGGCCGCGCGTGGCGAGGTAGTCGGCGAGGACATCGGTCCCGTCGCCGCGCCGCGGGCCGAAGCGGATCCCGTCGTAGCGCGCCAGGTTCGCCGACGCCTCCGCCGGCGCGACGATGTAGTAGGTCGCGAGCCCGTACTCGGTGTGCGGCAGGCTGACGTCCTCGACGCTGGCGCCCGCCGCCTCGAGCGCGGCGACCGCCTCGCGGACCCGCGCCTCCACACCGGGCTCCATCCCCGCGACGAAGTACTCGCGTGGGAGACCGAAGCGCTTGCCGCGGAGGGTCGCGCCGGCCTCGTCGTCGGTGGCGGGCAGCCGCAGCAGCGCGTCCGGGACCGGCTCGGGCGAGGAGGTCGAATCGCGCGGATCGCGGCCAGCGACGGCGTGGAGCAGCGCCGCCGCGTCGCGGCTGTCGCGGGCGAACGGCCCGATCTGGTCGAGCGACGAGGCGAACGCCACGATGCCGTAGCGGCTCACCCGACCGTAGGTGGGCTTCAGGCCCACGACCCCGCACAGGGCGGCCGGCTGGCGGATGGAGCCGCCGGTGTCCGTGCCGATCGACAGCGGGACGTGGCGGGCCGCCACGGCCGCGGCCGAGCCGCCGCTGCTCCCGCCGGGGACGCGGTCGAGCGCCCACGGGTTGGCGACCGGGCCGTAGGCGGAGTGCTCGGTCGATGAGCCCATCGCGAACTCGTCCATGTTGGTCTTGCCCAGGATCACGGCGCCCGCGTCGCGCAACCGCTCGGTGATGTGCGCGTCGTACGGGGCGACATAGCCCTCGAGGATCCGCGACCCCGCCGTGCACTGGCCGCCCTTGACCGACACGAGGTCCTTCAGCCCGACGGGCACGCCGAGCAGCGGATGGAGGGCATCGAGCGCCGTCGCCCCCTCGCGGCGGGCGGCGGCCAGTCGCGCATCGGCGGCGTCGGCCTCGCCGAGCGCGCGCTCGCGGTCGATGGTGAGCCAGGCGTTGAGCGCGCCGTTGTCGCGTTCCGCGGCGTCGAGATGGGCGGCGGTCGCGTCGCGTGCGGACAGGCGCCCGGCGCGGAGCTCCACGGCCAGCTCGTGGGCGAGCAGGCCGGTCGGGTCGGTCGGCATCGCGCTCAGTCGCCGCCCAGGATGGCGGGCACCACGATCAGGTCGCCCTCGTGCTCGGCGGCGTTGCCGACGACGTCCGCGACCGGCAGCGACGGCACGACGACGTCGTCGCGCAGGATGTTCTCCAGCTCGATGGTCTGCGCCGTCGGGGCGATGTGGTCGGTCGGGACCTCGGCGAGGATCGCGTACTGGTCGAGGATATGGTTGAGCTGCCCCTCGAGACGGCCGAGCTCCTCGTCCGTCAGCCCGAGGCGCGCGAGGTGGGCGACGTGCTCGACGTCGGCGCGGGTCAGGGTGGCCATGCCCCGATGATACCGGGCCACCGGCCGGGCAGGCGCTCGGTACGATGCCGACATGGGGATCGAGATCCGGCCGATGACCGCGGACGACAGCGGCCCGCTCGCCGACGCCATCGCCGCGGACCACTGGGGCGCCCGCCAGGCGTGGTTCGAGTTCGTCGTGACCCACCCGGCCTGCCGGCCGGTGGTCGCGGTCGACGCGGATGGCCGGCGCCTCGGGAGCGCGGTCGCCACGGTCAACGGACCGGTCGCCTGGATCGGCACGATCTGGGTCGTCCCCGACCGGCGGCGCGAAGGCATCGGCGAGCGCCTCACCGGCGCGGTCATGGACGTGGCGGCCGACGCCGGCTGCCGGACCTCGGTCCTCGTCGCGACGGAGGTCGGCCGGCCCCTCTACGAGAAGCTGGGCTTCGAGCTCCAGACCTCGATCGTCGTCGTGGAGGCGCCCGGGACCGGCCCCGACGCAAGCGGTCGCATGGCCGCTGGCCCGCCCGACCCCCGGGTCCGTCCGTTCCGCCCCGACGACCTCGGGGCGATGGCCCGCCTCGACCGCGCCGCGACGGGCGAGGACCGCGCCCACCTGCTGCGCGCGTTCGCGACGCCAGACTCGGCCACCGTCCTCGACGACCCGGCCGACGGGCTCGCCGGGTTCGTGGTCCGGGCGCCGTGGGGCGGCGGCGCCACCATCGCCCCTGATCCCGAGGTCGCGCTCGCCATCCTCGAAGCGCGGCGCCGCCGCACCGGGCCGGACCGCCACGTCCGGGCCGGCGTCCTCGCCGACAACGCGGCGGGGCTCGAGCGCCTGGTCACCGCCGGCTGGACCGAGGCCTGGCGAGCGCCGCGACTGGCCCGCGGCGAGCCGCTCGACTGGCAGCCCGAGGCGATCTGGGGCCAGTTCAACCATGCCCTCGGCTAGGTGTGGCGCCGACGCACCGGACTCCTGGCTGACCGTCGCTCCCTCGATGGGGTGATTGGAGGACCCGGGCGCGCGCCCGCATCCTGCCCGGGTGACCTCCACCATCCCCGCCGCGACCCCGGTCTGCCTCCAGTGCGGCACGCCAGCGGTCCGGGCGGACGTGACGTTCTGCCGGCGCTGCGGCCTCCCGTACGGCGCCGCGCCGCGGGCGGACGCCGAGCTCCCGGTCTGTCCCGTCTGCTACGTCACGGTCGACGAGGACGGGCGCCTGCCGAGCCTGGCACTCCCCGGGCTGCGGGTGGACCTCGTCCACCATCGCGCCGAGCACGACCGCCATCCCGTCGGCGACGACGAGTGGCTCGAGACGCTGCGCGAGGGCGACCGGCTCCGCTGGGGCCGCTGGACGGCGCCGTTCGACGTCGTGCGCCGCTACCTCGTGACCGGCCAGATCGAGGCGGGCCGGCAGCGCCAGATCGCCCATGACGCGATCGTCACCGCGATGACCCAGCTCCGGCGCTGGGGGGCGGACGGCGAGATCTTCGGCGATCAGCCCGAATGGGCGGCGGCCCGCGCCGCGGTGAGCGAGCTCATGGAGCGCTACGCCGTCCGGCGACGCTGACCGAGCCGCGGCCCTAGCCGCGGACCTGCGCGAGCGCCCGCCGGGCCTGGGCGAGGTGGACCCGGTCGTGGCCGCCGATCATCCGGAACATCAGGTCGAAGCTCTCCGCGCCGCGCTCGCGGTGCCGGCCGATCCGCTCGTGGTCGGCGGGAGACGTCCTCGCCCAGAGGGCCAGGTTCGCCGCCCGGAGCGCCTCGAACAGCGCGAGCATCGCCGCCGGGTCGTCGCCCTCGTGGAGGCGCGCGACCCACAGGTCCTGGTCGTAGCCGATGATCTCGGGCTCGTCGTGGGCCACCACCCAGCGGTAGCGGCCGGCCATGACCAGCTCGGCGTCGGCGATGTGGGTGAGGCACCCCAGCACCGACCACTCGCCCGGCTCGGGCCGCGTGCGCAGGTCCGGCCCCGCCTCCGCCACGAGGGCGCGGATCACCGCGGGCGTCGCCGCCTGGACCTCCGCGGGGTCGTCGCCGCCGAGCGCGGCCAGCAGGCTCTGCTGGTAGGCAGCCGCGTCGCGGATCGGGTCGGGGCTGGTCATCGGATCCTCCTCAGCCGGCGGTGGCGAAGAACTCGTCGTAGGCGTACTGGTCCCGGTCATGGACCCACACCTCGGCGATGCGCGAATCGACGATCCGGTAGACGACGACGCGGTCGACGTCGAGCGTCCGGTCGCCGCGACGCAGCCGCCAGCGCACGAGGGTCACCGCATGGTCGTCGCCCGCGATGATGTCGTCCACGCCGAGAACCTCGAGCGAGCCGTTCGTGTCGCGGAAGAGCCGGGTGTAGTAGGCGAGCACGGCGTCCTGGCCGTGGAAGGTCCCGGCATGCGGACTCCGCCCGGGGATGTGCAGGACGAGGTCCTCGGCATAGAACGGCAGGGCGTCGGCGGCCTGGCCCGCCTGGAGGGCCGCGGAATAGCGCTGGAGCAGCTCGACGTTCGGGTGTGTCACTCGTCCTCCTGTGCGGTCGGCTCGCCGGCGAGGAGCCGCCGGAACCCGTCCTCGTCGAGGATCGGGACGCCGAGCTCCTGCGCCTTGGCCAGCTTCGAGCCGGCGCTCTCGCCGGCCACCAGATACTGCGTCGCCTTCGAGACGGAGCCGGCGGCCTTCCCGCCGGCCGCACGGATGGCCTCCTCGGCTTCCTGCCGGCTGAACCCGGGCAACGTCCCGGTCACCACGAGGGTCTTGCCCTCGAGCGGGCCGGCGCCCCCCTCCCCGGCCGGGCGGACGGCCGGGCGCTCGGGCACGACGCCGACCTCCACGAGCTCGCGCAGGACGTCGCGGGTCGCCTCGTCGGTGAACCAGCGTTCGAGCGCGGCGGCCACGGTCGGCCCGATCCCGGGCACCTCGGTCAGGGTGGCCGGCTCCTCGGTCGCCAGGCGACTGAGCTCCACTTCCACGGCCGCGAACCACGGATCGGGAACGGCCTCGCCGTCGGGCGGCGGGAACGCGTCCGGGCGGACCCGACCCGCGAGCCACGTCGCGAGGTCGATGGCGGTCTGCTCGCCGACCTGGGGCATGCCCAGGCCGTTGAGCACGCGCGCCAGCGGCCGCCCGACCCGCGCCCGCGCGATCCGCGCCTCGAGGTTCTCGGCGCTCTTGCGCGCGAACCGGTCGAGCGTCTCGAGATCCTCGGCACGGAGGCGGAAGAAGTCGGCGCGCGAGTGGACCATCCCGCGCTCGAGGAGCTGGCTGAGGACGGCCCAGCCCGCGCCCTCGATGTCCATCCCGCCGCGCCCGACGAAGTGCCCGTACTCCTGGGCCAGCCGCGCCGGACAGCGGGTGTTCGGGCAGTAGACGCGGACCGCGCCCTCGTCCTGGACCACCGGCGTGTCGCACACCGGGCACCGTTCCGGCATCGTGAACACGCGCTCGGCGCCGGTCCGCCGGTCGACCAGCGGACGGACGACCTCGGGGATGACGTCGCCGGCCTTCTGGAGCACCACGTGGTCGCCGATCCGGATGTCCTTGCGGCGCACCTCGTCGAGGTTGTGGAGGGTCGCGCGCGAGACGGTGGAGCCGGCGACCTTGACCGGGGTCATGTGGGCGACCGGGGTCAGCGTCCCGGTCCGCCCGACATACGGGACGATGTCCTCGACGTACGCCTCGACCTGCTCGGGCGGGAACTTGAACGCGATCGCCCAGCGCGGGGCGCGGCTGACCATGCCGAGCCGCGCCTGCTGGTCATAGCGGTCGACCTTCACGACCACCCCGTCGGTCTCGTAGGGCAGGTCGTGGCGCTTGTCCCGCCACGCCTCCGTGAAGGCGATCACGCCCTCGATGTCGAGCCCCGGCTCGCGGTCGGGGTTGACCGGGAAGCCCAGCCCCGCGAGCCGCTCGAGTGCGGCCGACTGGCTCTCGACCGCAGTCCCGTCCTCGACCAGCTGGTAGAACCACGACGAGAGCCGGCGGCTCGCGGTCACCGCCGGGTCGATCTGGCGGAGCGACCCGGCGCCGCTGTTACGCGGGTTCGCGTAGAGCGCCAGGCCCGCCTCCTCGCGCTCCTCGTTGATGCGCTTGAACTCGGCCTTGGGCATGAAGACCTCGCCCCGCGCGTCGAGCGTGGCGGGCTCCCCGAGGCGGGCCGGGATGACCTTGATCGTCCGGAGGTTCGCCGTGACGTCCTCGCCGGTCGTCCCGTCGCCGCGGGTGGCGCCCTGCACGAACCGGCCGCGCTCGTAGTGCAGGCTGATCGCCAGGCCGTCGATCTTGAGCTCGGCGACGTAGGCCAGCTCGGGCGCGAGCTCAGGGGCGGCCGGCAGGCCCAGCCCCTTGCGCACGCGCGCATCGAAGCCGCGCAGCTCGTCGTGGCTGAAGGCGTTGGCGAGCGACAGCATCGGCCGGGCGTGACGGACCTCGTCGAAGGTGCCGGTCGGCGTGCCGCCGACGCGCTGGGTCGGGGAATCCGGGGTGACGAGCTCCGGGTGCGCGGTCTCGAGGGCGACCAGCTCGCGGAAGAGCTGGTCGTACTCGGCGTCGGAGAGCTCCGGCGCGTCCGCGACGTGGTAGAGCTCGTTGGCCCGCTCGACCTGCGCCGCGAGCGACGCGTGCCGCTCGGCGGCCGCCTCCGGTCCGAGGTCGGCGGCCGAGGCGACCAGGGCGGGGTCGACGGGAGGCAGGTCGATGGCCATCGGTGCGAGGGTAGCGAACGCGCCGCTGCCGCGCACCGCCGGCGGCCGTCAGGCGGCGAGGGCCTCCGCGAGGTCGACGATCTCGCGTCGGACGTGTGGCGTGAATACCGCCTCGATCCGGGCGACCAGGCCGTCGGCGGCCTCGGCCGCCGTGCAGACGAGGAAGAGATGGCCACCCCGCTCGGCGACCGTGGTCGGGGCGCCGCAGGCGGGGCAGGCAGGGTCGAGATCGACGGTACGCTCGATCAGGTCGAGCATCCGGGCGTGTTCGGACATGGGAAAGCCTCGAAGGGTCGTCAAGGGGAGGAAGGAGCGGTCACCGGGACCCGCGAAGCGGACCACTCGACCTCCACCCTGCCACGGAACGGCTCCGGCGGACGATGCCGGCGCGGTGACGACGGGGTCGCGCTTCGGGATCGCTCAGGCGGGCGTCGTCCCCTGATCGACGAGGTGTTCGGGGCGGACCTCGGCGGGCGTCCGGGCGCCAAGCAGGGCGAGCGCGATCTCGAATTCGTCGCGCAAGATCGCGAACGCGCGCTCGACGCCGGCCTGCCCGCCGGCCGCCAGCGCCCAGTAGACCGGCCGGCCGACGAGGACGCCGCAAGCGCCGAGGGCGAGGGCGATCGCGATATCGAGGCCGCGGCGGACGCCGCCGTCGACCCAGACCTCCGTCCGGCCGCCGGCCGCCGCCACCACCTCCGCCAGGGCGTCGATCCCCGGCTGGACACGATCGAGCTGCCGGGCGCCGTGGTTGCTGACGATGATCGCGTCGACGCCGTGCTCGACGGCGATCCGGGCATCCTCGGCGGTGAGGATCCCCTTCAGCACGAGCGGCAGGTTCGACCAGCTCCGGATCTCGGCCAGGTCCGCCCACGTCAGCGCCGTCTCGTGCTGCAACTCCGGCTCGCCGTCGGCGTGGCCGCCGTGCGTGGCACCGACCTCGCGGAAGTTGCCGAGCGGCGGCAGCGCGAACCCGGAGCGCCGATCGCGGTCGCGATAGCCGAGTACCGGGAGGTCGACCGTCAGGACGATCGCCCCGTAGCCGGACGCCGCGGCGCGCTCCACCAAGGGGCGTGTCCGGGCGACGTCCGACTGGACGTAGAGCTGGAACCAGCGCGTCGCGTCGGGGGCCGCGGCGGCGACCTCCTCGATGGAGCGCGACGAGGTCGTCGAGAGGATGTACGGCACGCCGGACGCCGCGGCGCCGCGCACGGCCGCCAGCTCTCCGTCGGGATGGGCCAGGCCCTGGACCGCCATCGGCGCGACGGCGACCGGCATGGCGACCGGGACGCCCAGCATCGTCGTCGACGGGTCGATGGCCGAGACGTCGACGAGCACGCGCGGCCGGAAGCGGCGGCGGCGCCAGGCCGCCTCGTTCTCGGCGAGGGTGACCTCGTCCCACGACCCGCCGGCGACGTAGCCGAAGGCGGCCGGGTCCATGGCGGCCCGGGCGAGCGGCTCGAAATCGCGCAGGGTCACCACCCCCTCGAGGCCCGTGTTCCCGTCGCTCACCCGACGATCTCGAGGTTGGCGAGGCTCGCCAGCATCTGCTTGCGCCCGACCGCGGGGTCCTTGAACGCGACCGTGACCTCCTCATCGCTGCGCGTGAGCTTCGAGGTCACCACGATGCCATCGCCCCAGCGGCCGTGGCGCACCCGGTCGCCGTCGCGGAACCGGCGTTCGCCCGGGATGACCGGACGCGGGGCGGCCGGGGCCGCGGGCCGAGCCGCGGCCGGCGTCTCGAGGTCGTCGTCCCAGGCCCGGACCGGACGGCGCAGCGAGCCGGACTGCGCCCCGGCGGCGAACGCCTCGCGCTTCGCGGCGAGGTCGCGGCTCGGGCGGAACGGCTCACCGGCGACCGGTGCGCCGGGCCGGCCGCTGCCCTCGCGGAACGCCCCGCGCCCGCCGCTCCCCCGCGTCGGCGTGTTGAAGCGGCTGGTCCGCCGCGCCCCGAAGACGAGGTCGAGGTCCAGCTCGCGGTCGTCGTCGCCGTCGAGCCGCGGGCCGACCATCAGCTCGGCCGGGATCTCGAGCAGGAACCGCGACGGGACCGCGGCCTGGCCCATCCCCCAGGTCGCGCGGCGCCACGCGTGCGACAGGTACAGCCGCCGCTTCGCGCGGGTGATGCCCACGTACGCGAGGCGGCGCTCCTCCTCGAGCTCCTTCTCGTCGTCGAGGGCCCGGCTGTGCGGGAAGAGCCCCTCCTCGAGGCCGGCGATGAAGACCACCGGGAACTCCAGGCCCTTGGCGGCGTGGAGCGTGATCAGCGTCACCGCGTCGGCATCGCCCTCGTACGAGTCCTGATCGGCCACGAGGGCGGTCTCCTCGAGCAGCCGGTCGAGCGCGTCGTCCGGCGCGAGGTCGTCGTAACGGGTGGTGACGAGGCGCAGCTCGAGCAGGTTGGCCCAGCGCTCCTCGCCCTCCTCGGAGCCGTCCGCGAGCATCGCCCGATAGCCCGACGCCTCCAGCGCCTCGTCGAGCAGCTCGGGGAGGGCCAGCACGCCGATCCGCGCCCGGAGCCGGCGGACCAGCGCGGCGAACTCGGCCAGCGCGTTGCGGGTGCGTGGCGCGAGCCCCTCGAGCGTGCCGTTCGCGGCGGCCTCGATCGCGCCCCAGGTCGTGCCGTCCTCGCGAGCGGCGGCCGCGCGCAGGACCTCGATGGTCTTGTCGCCGATGCCGCGCGCCGGGACGTTGATGATCCGCTCGAAGCTGACGCTGTCGGTGTCGGAGCGGAGGATCCGCAGGTAGGCCAGCGCGTCCTTGACCTCGCGCCGGGCGTAGAAGCGCGTGCCCCCGACCAGCTGGTAGCGGATCCCGTAGCGCAGGAACGATTCCTCGATCGCGCGGGACTGGGCGTTCATCCGGTACATCACGGCGATGTCGCGCGCCCGGAAGCGCTGGTCCGCCTCGTCGTCGTCGGCGCGCCGGGTCAGCGCGCTCCCCCGTCCCCCGACGAGGCTCTCGACCTGGCGGGCGATCCACTCCGCCTCCTCGTCCTCGTTGTAGGCCTCGAAGCGCTGGATCCGGAGGCCGCCCTGGTTCTCCGTCCAGAGCTTCTTGTCCTTGCGGGCGCTGTTGCGCGAGACCACGGCGTGGGCGGCGTCGAGGATCAGCTGCGTCGAGCGGTAGTTCTGCTCGAGCTTGACGACCGTCGCGTCCGGCCAGTCGCGCTCGAAGTCGAGGATGTTGCGCAGGTCCGCCCCACGCCAGCTGTAGATCGACTGGTCGTCGTCGCCGACGACGCACAGGTTGCGGTGCGCGGCGGCCAGGGACTTGACCCACAGGTACTGCGCGCCGGTTGGTGTCCTGGTATTCGTCGACGTGGAGGTAGCGCCACTTCTCCTGGTACTTGGCGAGCACGTCGGGGGCCTCGTCGAAGAGGCGGACGGCCTCGAGCAACAGGTCGTCGAAGTCGAGCGCCTTCGACTGCCGGAGGCGGGCCTGGTAGCGGGACGCCAGCCGCGCGATCGTCCGCTCCCGGTGGTTCGCGG
This sequence comes from uncultured Chloroflexia bacterium, assembly GCA_963813335.1. Taxonomy (GTDB): domain Bacteria; phylum Chloroflexota; class Limnocylindria; order Limnocylindrales; family CSP1-4; genus SPCO01. Next base: position 533,754 of record CAWEYL010000001.1, on the reverse strand, counting down.
CGTTCTCGGACAGGAACGTGGGGTCCAGCATCTCGTTCTTGGCGCGGCTGATCGCGCCGAGGACCGCGCTCGGCCGGAACTCGCCGGTCAGCGGCATGTCCTCTTCCTTGAGGATCTGCTTCATCAGCGACTGCTGGTCGTCGGTGTCGTAGATCACGAAGCGGCGGTCGACCCCGATGGCCTCGCCGTCCTGGCGGAGGACCCGCGCGCACAACGCATGGAACGTGCCGGCCTGGACGTCGCGGCCCGGCTCGCCGACGAGGCTGATGATCCGCTCGCGGAGCTCGGCGGCCGCGCGGTTGGTGAACGTGACCGCGAGGATCCGCCAGGGCGCCACCCCGTTGACCCCCACGAGGTAGGCGATCCGGTGGGCGAGCACGCGCGTCTTGCCCGACCCGGCTCCGGCAAGGATCAGGAGGGGCCCTTCGGTCGTCGTGACGGCCCGCGCCTGCTCCGGGTTGAGGGCCCGGACGATCTCCTCGATGCGCGCGGCGCGGCGCGCGGCGATAGCGGCCGGATCGGCGGCCGGCGCCCTGCCCGCCGGGTCGTCGCCCGGGCCGGGAGCGTCCCGCAGCCAGGCGGGCTCGTCGGGCGTGGCGGCGGCGTCGTCGAGCGCGGCGAAGGCCGTGCCGACCGCTTCCGCGGTGGCCGCGGCGGCCTCGTCAGTGGCGGTGTCGGCCGGGCGTCGGCGACGGGTGGGGCTCACCCGGCCATTGTAGGTGGCGCGGCTTTGCGCGCCCGCACGGCGACAGGCCCGGCGGCCCGCCGTCGTGCGTCAGCGGCGGGTCAGGCGGCCTTGATCTGGTCGGCCGGCGGGGCCGAGATCGTGACCGGCTCGTCCCACTTCGAGATGACGATGTCGACCTTCAGGTTGCCCTGGGACGGCGACGCGACCTCGACGGTCGCCCCGGCCAGGTGGTTCGTGTCCTTCTCGACGCGGATCTGGACCTTGAGCGTGCCGTCGGTCTTCACCGGGAGGCTGCTGGCCTGCGCACCAGCGATCTTGGTCAGCTCGTCGGCGGTCAGGTCGACGTTGACGGTGTAGCACTGCTTGGAACCGCAGGCGACGTCGTCACCCTTGGTCGGTTCGATCCCTGGCTGCTTCAGAAGGTCGCCCACGTTGTCGATGGTCTTGCCCGTGTCGGACGGGTCGACGCCGGCCGTGTCCTTGGTGTCGCTGACCGTGTACAGGGGCCCGGTCAGGGAGGTCTTCACGTACGTCTTCCCGGCCACGGCGATCACGTCGCCCGAGAGGCCCAGCAGCGCCGGGACGGCGAAGGAGGCATGGACGGCCTTGTTGGCGATGTCGACGTCGGCCGAGGCGGTGGTGCCCGCAAGGTCGAACGACTGGGCGGCGCCGGTCCCCATGACGTCGCCCGAGATCTTGCCGTCGACGGTGACGTCGGCGTGGAAGCTCTTGGCGGTCTCGGTGGACTTGAGGGCGGCGGTGATGATCTCGTCCGGCGTGGACAGGGCCGGGGCGGCGGGCGTGCCGCTGCAGGCGGTGAGGGCGATCGCGGCGCCCGCGACGAGCGCGAACACGGCGGGGAGTCGGCGGGACATGGGTCTCCTTCGATGAGCACAGATGACAGCGGACAGCCTCGGCGCGGCGGCCGATCCTGTCAAACGCCCGATGGTCCCGGTGGTCCGACGGCCGCTTGCCGGACGTTCGAACGGTTGCCCGGCCAAGTCGCCAAGATCGCCACCGAACCTGCGTACCCGGCACAACGACCACCAGCGGAACGTAACGGCCAGAAGATGGCCCGAATCGATGGGCCGACGACATCTTCCGACCGCATCCACGCACGAACGGAACGTCGTGACGGGCCAAATCAGCCGAGACGGGCATGGGTTCGGCCATAGCGTTCCGTCGGCGAGGATCCTGCCGGGTCGGCGCCCGTGCCCCGAGTGGCCGATGGTCCCGATGCGAGCAGCCGGAAATCCCGTGATCCGCCGCCCACTCGGTGAGAGACTGCGTGGCAGCCCGGCCCGGGCACGAACCCAGGGGAGGAGCAGCATGCCCGTGATCGACGAGCAGCAGTGGCCGCGACTCGCGACCGCCCTGTGGCGCGAGGTCGCTGTCTACGCGCCGTCGTGGACCGACACCAACGAGTCCGATCCGGGGATCGCCCTGCTCCAGCTGTTCGCCTTCCTGACCGAGGACCTGCAGCAGCGGCCGGAGCCGCTCGGCGAGCGCGGCATCACCGCTGCGGAGCGCCTGGCACGCGCCGCCGGTGCGCTCTCCGCGTTCGGGCCGCTCGAAACGGAGCACGCCCTCCGCCGACCGAACTTCTACGAGGGACAGCTCCTCACCGCCGACGATCTCGCGGACGAGCAGTCGTACTTCCGGGCGCGCCTGGGCCGCCGGAACCGGGCGCTGCACGGCGCCGGGGTCGTCACCGGCCTCGAGGTCTCGATCGACCGTTCGGGCGCCGCAGGCGGCGACCGGCTCCATGTCGAGCCTGGCCTCGCGTTCGACGCCCGGGGCGAGGAGATCGCCATCCCCGACCGCCAGACGTTGACGCTGCCGGCTGGCGGCTCGAGCCTGTCGGTCGTCGTCCGCTACGCCGAGATCGGCGAGGACCCGCGCCCGGTGGCCGTCGGGGACCTGGACGGCGCCGCGCTCCCGTCGAGGATCGCCGAGACGTTCGTCCTCGCGCTGGCGCCGACGCCCGGTGCCGACGACCTCGAGCTTGCCCGGGCGCGCGTCGCCCAGGGCCACTGGCGGCTGGACAAGCGGTTCAAGCCTCGTCACGTCAGGCGCTAGCCGGGGTCCGCGCATCGGTCGTGGTTCCGGAGGCCCCTAGGTCGTTCGACCGATGACCGGCTCCAGGGTGACGCCGACCATCGGCGTCAGACGTCGACCGACCGGTCGACCGGACCTCCGGAGGACGCCTCATGCGACGACTGATCGGTATCCCCGTCCTGCTCGCGCTGATGCTGACCGCGGTCGGCTCGGCCTCCGCCGCCAGCACGAAGGACATGGCGTCCGGCTGGTGGGACCCGGCGACCAACACGGTCCGCCCGATGACCTGCGACGAGAACCAGGTCATCAACAAGAACATGCGCAAGGAGACTTTCCACTGCGCGTATCCGTTCCCGGCGCCCGACAAGGCCGTCGAGATCGCGTCGGGCGATGGAAGCGGGATCTACTGGTACTCCGACTTCGACGGCACGATCGCGAAGACCTTCCGGCTCGTGATCACGCCATCGGGCAATGTCGAGGGCAAGGCCTCCTACTGAGCGCCTCGATCGCCGCCCGGAATCCCGAAGCCCCCGGCGACGCCGGGGGCTTCGATGTGTTCGAGAGGAACGGTCCGGACTAGAAGTCCATCCCGCCGCCGCCGCCGTGGTCGTGGCCCGCACCGGCGCCGGCCTTGTCCTTCTCGGGCAGGTCCGAGATGAGGGTTTCGGTCGTCAGGACCATGGCCGCGATCGATGCGGCGTTCTGGAGCGCCGAGCGCGTCACCTTGGCGGCGTCGACGATCCCCTTCTTGAAGAGGTCGCCGTACTCGCCGTTGAGGGCGTCGTAGCCGAAGCCGGGCTTGAGGCCCTTGACGTGCTCCACGACCACCTCGCCGGGGGCGCCGGCGTTCTCGGCGATCTGTCGTGCCGGGGCCTCGAGGGCCTTGCGCACGATCTGGACGCCGACGAGGGCGTCGCCCTCGAGCTTGATCTTGTCGAGCACCGGGATCGCCTGCAGGAGCGTGGTCCCACCGCCGGCGACGAGGCCCTCCTCGACGGCCGCGCGGGTCGTCGAGAGCGCATCCTCGATGCGGTGCTTCTTCTCCTTGAGCTCGACCTCGGTGGCCGCGCCGACCTTGATGACCGCGACGCCGCCGGACAGCTTGGCAAGGCGCTCCTGGAGCTTCTCCTTGTCATAGTCCGAGGTGGTGTCCTCGATCTGGGCCTTGATCTGGCTCATGCGGCCCTTGATCTGGTCGGCCTTGCCGTCGCCGTCGACGATCGTGGTGTCGTCCTTGGTGGCCACGACCCGGCGAGCCGAGCCGAAGTCCTCGATCGTGACGGAATCGAGCTTGCGCCCGACCTCCTCGCTGATCACCGTGCCGCCGGTCAGGATCGCGATGTCGCGGAGCATCTCCTTGCGGCGGTCGCCGAAGCCCGGCGCCTTGACGGCGAGGACCTGGACGGTGCCGCGGAGCTTGTTCACGACGAGCGTGGCGAGGGCCTCACCGTCGACGTCCTCGCTGATGATCACGGTCGGCTTGCCCTGCTGGACCGCCTTCTCGAGGGCCGGGAGCATGTCCGCGACACTGGAGATCTTCTTGTCGGTGATCAGGATCAGCGGGTTGTCGAGCACCGCTTCCATGCGGTCGGGGTTGGTCACGAAGTACGCGGACAGGTAGCCGCGGTCGAACTGCATCCCCTCGGTGTATTCCTTCTCGAGGCCGAGCGACTGCCCTTCCTCGACGGTGATGACGCCGTCCTTGCCGACCTTGTCCATCACCTCGGCGATGATCTCGCCGACCTCCGGATCCGCGGCGCTGATGGCGGCCACGGCCGCGATCTGCTCGCGGTTGTCGACCGGGCGCGACTGCTTCTTGATCTCGGCGACGACCGCCTCGACGGCGGCCTCGATGCCGTGCTTGACGACCATCGGGTTGGCGCCGGCGCTGACGACCCGCAGGCCCTCGGCGACCATCGCCTGGCCGAGCACGACCGCGGTGGTCGTCCCGTCGCCGGCGACGTCGTCGGTCTTGGTCGCGACCTCCTTGAGGAGCTGCGCGCCCATGTTCTCGAACGGATCGTCGAGCTCGATGTCGCGAGCGATGGTGACGCCGTCGTTGGTGATGGTCGGCGAGCCGAACTTCTTGTCGAGGACGACATTGCGGCCCTTCGGGCCGATGGTCACCTTGACCGCGTCGGCGAGGCGGTCCACGCCGCGCTTCAGCGAACGACGAGCGTTCTCGTCGAAGACCAGTTGCTTAGCCAATTCGTGTGTCCCTCCAGGAACGTGGGGCGGGGGCGCTGCCGACGGCCGGGCCGTCAGTCGGCGACGATCGCCAGGATGTCCTTCTGACTGACGATGAGGAGCTCGTCGCCGTCGACCTTGAACTCGGTCCCGGCGTACTTCGCGTACAGGACCTTGTCACCGGCCTTGACGTCCATCGCCTCGCGCTTGCCGTCCTCGAGGATGCGGCCCGGTCCCGCGGCGATGATCGTGCCCTCCTGGGGCTTCTCCTTGGCGGTGTCCGGGAGGACGATGCCGCTCTTGGTCATCTCCTCGCGGGCGCTGGGCTTGATGACCACGCGGTCGCCCAGCGGGCTGAGCTTGGTCGCGGTGGCTTTGGTCGCAGTGGCTTTGGCCAACGTGCAATTCCTCCTGTGGCGGCCGGCGGACGGCCGTCGGGCATGACTGGCGGGCGGCGGACCCGGCCGGGAACGGGGTCGGATCGGACAGCCCGTGAACGCATCTGAGGCATCCTGCCGCGCTCGGTCCCGCTCCTCCCGCCGGTCCATGCCGGCGGCCTGTGCGGACGACCGTGCGATGACGGTCCAGCGATGCTTGGCACTCTCGCATGGAGAGTGCCAAATGGAGACTACCGAACGCGGGCCCCGGCTGTCAACCTGAACGACCGCCCGGGTCGGTGCTCCGGGCGGTCGTGGGCGGCCGAGATGGTCGGCGGGCTAGTGGGCGAAGGTCAGGACGACGTTCTGGCCGACCCGCTCGAGCGTGACGCAGCCCGGTCCGTCGAAGCCGATGTAGTAGCCCATCTGCCCTTCGAACGCGTCGTACACGGTGGCCTGGCGGAGGGCCGGCAGGCGGGGCTTGACCGAGTCCGGGCCCTGGTACACGGTCTCGCCGGTGTCGGCCGCCAGGGACAGGTTCATGAACCGGACCTGGATCACCCGGTCGCCGTCCATGACGATCCGCTGGCCGCTCCCACTCTGGGTATACGGCTTGGTCGCGACCGTCAGGTCGCCGACCGGCTGGCCGCCGGGACCCGGCAGCGAGAGATTGCCGAAGACGAACGTGAGCGTGTCGGCGCTATCGGACGTGGCGACCTTCATGTCGATCAGACGGTCTGAGGGCAGGTTGCCTTGCTGCTCGGCGATCGGGCAGGTCGTGGGGACGGGCGTGGCGGACGGGGATGCCGAGGGGATGACGGTCGCCGTCGCCGTCGCCACAGGCGACGGGCTCACCACGGCGGTCGAGGCCGACGGGGATGCCGACGGGGACGCCGACGGCGATGCCGAGGGCGAGGCCGGCGCGACCTGGGTGCAGGCGCTGACGACGAGCACCAGGGCGGTGAGCAGGCCGCCGGCGATCCGAGAGGCGGGGCGGCGCGTGGTGGGGTTCACGGTGTCCTCCGACGACTCGGGAAGAGTCGATCATATGCGGCGACGAGTGACGGGCCGAGTTCCTCTATCGTGACCTGCCGTTGGTCAGCAAGCCACGACGATGTGACGTGAACCCACTCGGGTTCGTTGCGCGACCGTGGTGCGCCGGGTGGTGCCAGGAACGGCGAATCGGTCTCGGTCAGCAGCCGGTCGAGGGGCACCAGCGCGGCGACGGCCGCCGACGCCTCCTCCCCCGCCCGGAAGACGAGCCCCGAGAAACTGACCGCGAGCCCCAGGTCGATCACCTGCCGGGCGTAGTCGAGCGGGCCCGAATATGAGTGGATGACCGCCGGCGGTCGCTCGCCGAAGGCCGCGGCCCAGCGGGCGTCGCCGACGCCGGCCGCGCGGAGCTCGTCGAGGAGGGCGTCCTGGGCGTCCCGCCGGCCGTCGCCGGAGCGGCAGTGCAGGATGGCCGGCTTGCTCGTCTCGAGCGCGAGCGCCAGGTTCCGGCGCAGGTTGCCGAGCTGGTCGTCGATGGGGCTGAAGACCCGGTCGTAGTCGAGGCCGGTCTCGCCGATCGCGACCACGCGGTCGTCCGTGGCGAGGGCAGCGATACCCGCCCAGGCGGCGTCGTCGACCTTCGCGGCATCGTGGGGATGGACCCCCACCGCCGCGTCGAGCCACGGGAAGCGGTCGACGAGCGCGAGGGCGCGCTCGCACGAGGCGACGTTCCAGCCGGGGACCAGGATCCGCTCGACGCCAGCCAGCCGGGCGCCGCCGATCACGAGGTCGGCATCGCCCTCGAAGCGGTCGGCGTTGAGGTGGCAGTGGCTGTCGACCAGGCGCATCCCGCGGTCAGCCCGGCCCGGGCTCCGCGTCGAGCCGCGGGAAGAGCGGCTCGGGGGCGGTCACCCGCCCGGGCTCGCCGGCGTGGCGGCCCCAGGCCAGCTCGTCGAGGATGGGCGGCCCGCCGTTACCGTCCGGGCTGTACGGGAAGTCGTAGCCGAGCTGGGCGAGGACCCGCGGACCGGTCGCGGGCATGAACGGCGTGACTGCCAGGCCGACGAGCCGACAGGCCTCCACGAGGTCGCCGAGGACGCCGCGGAGGCGTTCGCCCGCCCCCTCGTCGCCCGCCTTCCAGGCCTTGGCCAGGTCCCACGGCCGCTCGGCGTCGACCATGCGGTTCGCCGCGGGCACGAAGGTCTCGATCAGCAGGCTGAGCGCGTCGTGGAGCAGGCAGCTCTCGATCTCGGCGCCGTAGATCCCAGGGATGGCGACCCAGTCGAAGGACAGCCGGCCGTCGGTCGGCGGCACGGGATCGGGCCGCTCGCCGTCGAGGTAGCGGTTGACCATGCTGACCGTGCGATTGACGAGGTTGCCGAAGTCGTTGGCGAGGTCGGCGTTGTAGCGGCGCACGAACGAGTCCCACGAGACCTCGGCATCTCGGTCGAAGGGCACCTCGCGGAGCGCGACGTAGCGCGCGCCGTCCTGGCCGAAGGCGGCCACGAAGTCGTCGGGGTCGAGGAAGTTGCCGCGGCTCTTGCTCATCCGCTCGCCGCCGGCCGCCAGCAGCCAGCCATGCACCCACACCTGGCGAGGCGCCTCGAGGCCGGCGCTCCACAGCATCGCCGGCCAGAAGATCGAGTGGAACCGGGCGATGTCCTTGCCGATGACGTGCAGGTCGGCCGGCCACCAGCGCGCGAACGCCGCCGGGTCGTCGGGGAAGCCGGCGCCCGTGATGTAGTTGATCAGCGCGTCGTACCAGACGTAGATCTTGCCGGCGGCCGGGTCCCACGTCCCGTCGGGCAGCTGCGACGGCGAGCCGTCTTCGCGGATCGGGAACGGGATCCCCCAATCCCCTGGCGTCCGCTCGCGGCTGATCGAGAAGTCCTCGAGGCCGCTGCGGATGAACCCGAGCATCTCGTTGCGCCGGAACGTCGGCATGACGAAGTCGTCGTGCTCCGCGAAGTGCCGCTCGAGGCGCTCCTGGTAGGCGGACAACCGGAAGAACCAGTTCCGCTCGGTCAGCCACTGGAGCGGGACGCCGGGGTGGTTCGGGCAGATGGTCCCCTGGGCGGTCTCGATGACGTCGGTGGCGTTGCGGAAGCCCTCGTTGGGGCAGTACCAGCCCTCGTACGTGCCGGGGTAGATGTCGCCGTTGGCGTAGGCCCGGCGGACCATCTCCTGTGCCGCTCGGACGTGGTCAGGATCCGTCGTCCGGATGAAGCGGTCCGGGGCGATGCCGAGGGCGGCCTCGGACGCGTGGAAGAGCGCCACCTTCTCGTCGACGAACTCGCGGGTTGGCCGTCCCTCGTCCACGGCGGCCTGCGCGATGTTGATCGAGTGCTCGTCGGTGCCGGTCAGGAAGCGCGTGTCGTGACCGAGCATCCGGTGCCAGCGGGCGATCGCGTCGGCGCCGATCACCTCGTAGAGCGTGTGGATGCCCGGCTTGTTGTTCGCGTACGCGATCGAGGTGGTCAGGTAGAAACGGGGCCGGTCGCTCATGGGAGCGCGATGGTAGCAGTCAGGCGGGGCTCAGCCGGCCTCGGGGGCGGCAGCCGGCCGCGGGACGTCGCCCGCCGCCGGTTCGCGGAACGGCCGACCGACGAGCAACGCCGCGGAGGCGAACAGCGCGATCGCGATGAGCGCGAACCCCCAGCCGAGCGAGGTCGCGACGACGATCGCGCCGAGGCTCAGGTTCGCGACCACGCCGCCGACCTGGAGTGCGAGCGATTCGACCGACAGGAGCGTCGTCCGCTGCGCCGCGGAGACGCGGGCGTGGAGCAGCTCCGAGGTGAGCGGCCCGGTGATCCCGAGCAGGAGGTAGACGCCGATGTATCCGGTCCCGACCGCGGCGAGGAACGGCGCGCCGACGAGCAGGACGGAGAACCCGGCCGCGAACGAGGCCACCGCAGCGGCCCGCGCGCCGCCGCCGAGCCGCGTCGCCACGGCCGGTGCGAGGGCGGCACCGGCGGCACTGGCCCCGAACGCCGCGGCGGCGAAGACCCCGTAGGCCCGGCTGGCCTGGGCCTCGCCGCCGAGCAGCGCGGCGAAGGTGCCCGGGGCGAGCAGCTCGATGCCGGCGAGCACCACGCCAAGGAGGCCCGCCCGGACCATGAGCCGGCGCAGCACGGAGTCGCCGGCGCCGAGTCGGAGGCCGTCGCGGACGGTGCTCGGGACCCCGCCGACGATCGCCCGGACGCCCGTCCAGGCGGGCCGCTCCTCGCGGACCAGGAGGACGATGGCGACGGCGTTCGCGAACATCAGGGCGGCGGCCGCCAGCACGGGGATGGACAGGGCGATCAGCGCGCCCGAGGTGAGCGTCGGCCAGAGCGTGCTGGCCAGCGTCGGCAGCAGGCCGCCGATCACGGCGCCGATGCCGAGCGCCAGGGCCTCCGCGCTCTGCGCGCGGGCGATGCCGCGGCGCACCGGCCCGTCGGGATCGAGCGCATGGGTCGCATCGACGTACCAGGCGTCGAGCGGTCCGGAGCCGAGCGCGCGGCCGGTCGCGCCGAGGACCATGACGAGCAGGAACCACGGCACGTCCTGCGCGAACGCTGCGACGGCCATCGACACGGTGGTCGCGAGCGCGGCGGCGACCAGGACCACACGCCGGCCGATGACGTCGGCGAGACCGCCGGTCGGCAGCTCGAGGGCGACCGTCACGATGCCGTAGACGGCGTAGAGACCGCCGATCGCCGCAAGGTCCAGGCCGCGCGCCTGCATCAGCAGGACGTTGACCGGGATCGTCAGCCCGACCGGGAGCCAGCGGAGCGCGGTGAGGAAGGCGTACCGGCGGGCGAGGCCGGTCGGGGTCGCGGGCATCAGACGAGGTCGTCCGGGTGGACGGGCACGGCCTGCAAGGTGATCGACACGATCGCGGCGCCTTCGTCGCCCTGCGCCTCGGTCTCTGCCTCGGCCTCACGCGCCAGCTCGAGGAACCGCTCGAAGAAGCGGCGGGTCGCCTCGGGCGTCAGCCGGACTTCGACATCACTGGTCCCGGCGGCCCCGAGCCACGCGCGGTCCCAGTCGAGACGGCGCGAGCGCCACTGCTGGTCGCGGCGGAGCTGCCAGTGGACCTGCAGGTCGTGCATCGCGTCCGACGCCTCGCGGCCCTCCGGCTGGTCCACGAAGTCGGCGTCGTCCCAGGAGGTGAACTTGGCCGCGGCCCGCCAGCGGCGCTCGCGCTTCGAGCGCTGCTCCTCGTCCTCCACGATAAAGCCGTAGCGCTCGAGCTGGCGCAGGTGGTAGCTCGTCGAGCCGCTCGATTCGCCGAAGCGCCCGGCGAGCTCGGTCGCCGTCGCCGGGCCGTCGTGGCGCAGCGCCCCGAGCAGCCGCGCCCGGAGCGGGTGGGCGATGGCGCGCAGCGCCTCGACCTCGGTGACCCTGGTGCGATCCCATGCGTCCATGGGCGCATCCTAACAGCAAAGACTTCTTTGCACAAGTACCTTTGCAAAATAATCTTTGGTGTCTACCGGGACCGTTCAGGCGCCCACATCGCTCCGTTCGACGAACGGTGCCCGCCAGTCGGGGGCCTCGAACGGCGGCGCCCAGAAGACGGTCTCCCGCCGGACCAGGCCATCGCGCAGCTCGATCAGGTCGATGCAGTGGTAGACGACGCCGTCCGGGTAGGTCATCACCCAGGCGCCCCACCAGTGGTCGCCGCTGCCCGAGACGCGCACGACGGTGTTGCCGGGCGTGACGACCCAGCGGTCCTCTGCCCCGACGACGCGGTCCACGACCGTCGTCGGCTTGCCGCCCGGATACCCGGCGACGACCGCGGCGAAGGCGTCGCTGCCGACGACCCGCTCGCCGGACTGCGGCCACGTGGTCATCCACTCGGGATGGCGGAGACGCGTCAGGGTCGCCAGGTCGTTGGCGGCCGCCGCCGCGGCGTACTCGCGCACGACCTCCTCGTTGGACCGGTCCACCGTGACCTCCGCTAGGTCGACCGATCGTAGTGCGGCCGGACCGCCCTCACAAGCCCTTCGTCAGTGCCGGAAGTGGCGCGTGCCGGTGAGCAGCATCGTGCCCCCGGCGGCATCGACCACGGCGACCGCCTCGGCGTCGCGCATCGAGCCGCCGGGCTGGGCGAAGGCCGTCACCCCGGCGGCGAGACAGGCCTCGACGGCGTCCGGGAACGGGAAGAACGCGTCCGAGCCGCAGGCCGCGCCGACCGTCGACTCCGGGCCGAGCATCGCCTGGGCCTTGGCCACGGCCTGCCGTGCCGCGTCGACGCGCGAGGTCTGGCCGCTCCCCATCCCCACCAGCCGGCGGTCCTTCACCAGCGCGATCGCGTTCGAGGTCACGCCACGGACCAGCCGCCAGGCGAGGTCGAGGTCGAGCTGCTCGGCATCGGTCGGGGTCACGCCGGGTCGCGCAGGTCCACACGCCCGGGAGGTCGCTGACGATGTCGGGCGCGGTGACGAGGACCGCGCCGCCCGCCGTCCGGATCGAGCCGGTCGGCGTGGCGGCCTCGGCCGGCACGGGCTCGTCCGAGGCGAGGGCCGGGTCGAGGAGCACGCGCAGGTTCGGCTTGGTGGCCAGCACCTCGAGGGCGGCGGTGTCGAAGGCCGGCGCGACCACGATCTCGAGGAAGATCGAGACGAGCCGCTCGGCGACGGCCCGCTCGACCGGGCGGGTCAGGGCGACGACCCCACCGAACGCGCTGACCGGGTCGGCCTCGAGGGCGGCCTCCCACGCCTCGAGGAGCGTCGCCCGCTCGGCAGCGCCGCACGGGTTGGTGTGCTTGACGATGACCACGCCCGGGCCGCGCAGCGCCCGCCCGAGGGCGGCCGCCGCAGCCGCGTCCAGCACGTTGTTGTACGAGAGGGTCTTGCCCTGCAGCGGCGCGCGCTCCTCGCCGAACGGGCCGTCCGCGGCCGTCGTGCCGGGACGCCGGTACCGCGCCGCGGGCTGGTGCGGGTTCTCGCCGTAGCGGAGCGTCTCGACCTTCTCGAGCGGCACGGTCAGCCGCGCGGGGTACGGGTCGCTGGCGCCCGGCAGGCCCGGCTCGTCGGGCAGCGCGAGGCCGGCGGCCGCCATGCGACCGGGCAACTCGGCGGCGATGCGGGCGTCGTAGGCCGCGGTGTGGGCGAACGCCTCGAGCGCGAGCGCGCGCCGCAGGGCGGCATCGATGCCCTCGGGCGTGTCGAGGGCGGCGAGGATCGCGTCGTAGCGCGCGGGATCGGTGACGATCGCGACGCTGGCGTGGTTCTTGGCCGCGGCCCGCACCATCGACGGCCCGCCGATGTCGATCTCCTCGATCAGCCCGTCGATGGTGATCCCCGGCCGCTCGAGCGCGGCGGCGAACGGATAGAGGTTCGAGACGACCAGGTCGAACGGGGCGATCGCCGCGGCGAGGATCTGCCGGCGGTGGTCGGCCAGCCGCCGGTCGGCGAGCAGCCCGCCGTGGACCCGCGGGTGGAGCGTCTTGACCCGGCCGTCGAGCATCTCGGGGAAGCCGGTGACCGCGCCGACGTCGGAGACGGGCAGCCCGGCGTCGCGGAGTGTCCGTGCCGTGCCGCCGGTGGAGACGAGCTCGAATCCGCGGGCGACGAGGCCGCGGCCGAGGTCGACGAGGCCGGTCTTGTCGTAGACCGACAGGAGCGCGCGGCGCGGCACCGGGACGGCGGCGTCGGCACGCTCGAGGTCGAGGCGGACATGGCGGCCGTCGGCGTCGACGCTGAGCGCGTCGGCCAGGAGCAGCGCCACCGCGCGCGGCAGCAAGCGATGCTCCGCCGCGCGGATCCGGGCGTGGAGGCTCTCGGCGTCGTCGCCGGGCAGCACCGCGACCGCGTCCTGGGCGACCACCGGGCCGCCGTCGAGGGTCTCGTCGACGAGGTGGACCGTGGAGCCCGTCATCGTCACGCCGTAGGCCAGCGCGTCGCGGACCGCGTGGGCGCCGGGGAACGCCGGCAGCAGGCTCGGGTGCGTGTTGAGGATCCGGCCCGCGAAGGCCGCCAGCACGGCGGGGCCGACGATGCGCATGTACCCGGCGAGGACCACGACGTCCGGCGCCGCATCGGCGAGGGTCGCGGCGAGCGTCGCGTCGTCGCCCCCGGGCACGAGCGCAGTCTCGATCCCCTGCTCCGCCGCCCAGTCGAGGGCCGGGCAGGCGCGGTCGGCGAACACGAGCACGATGTCACCGCCGAGCTCGCCGCGGGTCGCGGCGGCGTGGAGCGCGCGCAGGTTCGAGCCGGCACCCGACACGCCGACGGCGATCCGGCCGCTCACCCGAGCGCCTCCAGGGGCCCTTCGACGTAGCGCGCGCCGCCGGTCGACGCCGCGTCCACGACCTCGCCGACGACGCTGGCCGGGATCCCCTGTCCCGCCAGGGCGGCGATGGCTGCGGCCGCCGCCGCCGGCGGCACGACCATGACCATGCCGAGGCCGCCGTTGAAGGTCGCCCGGAGCTCGTCGTCGTCGAGCCCGCCCAGCGCCGCGAACAGCCGCATGACCGAGGGCGTCGCCCAGCGGGACGGATCCAGTCGGGCGGCCAGCCCGATCGCCAGCGCGCGCGGCACATTCCCGGGCAGGCCGCCGCCGGTGACGTGGGCGAGACCGTGGATGTCGGCGCCGTCCGCGACGAGCGCCTCGCGGGCCGCGAGCACGGCCCGCGCGTAGATCCGCGTCGGGGTCAGCAGCACTTCGCCGAGGGTCGCCATCGCTTCGTGCGGCGCGGCGGCGATCGCCGCCTCCGCCGGGGCATCGCCGAGCGTCCGGCGCAGGCGCGCCTGGTAGGGCGCGCCGAGGTCGAGGCCCCATTGGGCCACGAGTGCCCGGACCAGCGAATAGCCGTTCGAATGGAGCCCGGAAGCCGCCAGGCCCAGGATGACGTCGCCGACCCTCGCCGCCGAGCCGTCGATCACGCGCGAGCGCTCCACGACCCCGATGCAGGTGGCGGCCAGGTCGAACGCGTCTGCCGGCAACAGCCCCGGGTGCTCCGCGGTCTCGCCGCCGACCAGCGCGCAGCCGGCGTCGCGGCAGCCGGCGGCCACGCCGCCGACCAGCTCCGCCACGGCGACTGGGTCGAGCTGCCCGACGGCCACGTAGTCGAGGAACGCCAGCGGCTCGGCGCCCGTGCACACGACGTCGTCGGCGCACATCGCCACGAGGTCGATGCCGATGGTGTCGAACCGGCCGACGGCCGTCGCGATCGCGGTCTTGGTCCCGACGCCGTCCGTCGAGGCGATGAGCAGCGGCTCGCGGTAGCCCGGCGGGATCGAGAAGGCGCCGCCGAACCCGCCGAGGCCGCCGACGACCTCCGGCCGCCGCGTCGATTCGACGTGGGCGCGCATGAGCTCGACCGCCCGCTCGCCGCCGGCGACGTCGACGCCGGCCGCGCGGTACGCGGCGCGCGCCCCCGCGCCGCCCTTATCGCTACCCACCGGCGATCACGGGCTCCTCGAGCATGAACTTGCGGCTCGCGGCGTCGTACGGCACGGGCTCGGGGTAGTTGCCGTCGAAGCAGGCGAAGCAGAACCGCTCGTACGGGCAGGTCGAGCGCCGCGAGGACGCCGCGGATCGAGAGGTAGCCCAGCGAATCGGCGCCGATGAACTCGCGGATCTGGCCCTCGTCGTGGGTCGCCGCGATGAGCTCGGTCTCGATGGAGGTGTCGATGCCGTAGAAGCACGGGTGGTAGATCGGCGGCGCGCTGATGCGGACGTGGACCTCGGTCGCGCCCGCCTTGCGCAGCAGCTCGACGATCCGCTTGGTGGTCGTCCCGCGCACGATCGAGTCGTCGACCACGATCAGCCGCTTCCCGTTGACGACCTCGCGGAGCGGGTTGAGCTTGATCGTCACGCCGCGGTGGCGCAGCCCCTGCGACGGCTGGATGAAGGTCCGCCCGGCGTACCGGTTCCGGTACATCCCCTCGCGGTACGGCTGCCCGGACGCCTCCGCGAACCCGGCGGCGGCCGGGGCGCCGGTGTCGGGGACCGGCATGACCAGGTCCGCCTCGACCGGGTGCTCGATGGCCAGCTGCATCGCCCATCCGCCGGCGGACCTCGTACAGGTTGCGGCCCTCCATGTACGAATCCGGGCGGGCGAAGTAGATGAGCTCGAACACGCACAGCGTCGGCGTCGCCGCGGCGTAGCGGACCGAGCGCGGGGCGTGCCCCGGCTCGAGGATCGACGATCTCGCCGGGCTCCACGTCGCGGACGTACTCGGCACCGACGATGTCGAGTGCGGCCGTCTCCGACGAGAGGCACCAGCCGGCCGACGCGTCGTCGTCGCTCCACAGGCCGTCGTCCGGACCGCCCGGGCGCGGCGGCCGCGGCAGCTTGCCGAGGACGAGCGGCCGGAACCCGTGCGGGTCGCGCACGCCGATGACCCGCCGCTCGTCGAGGACGACGAGGCTGAAGGCGCCGCGGACCCGCGGCAGGACCTGGACCAGCGCCTCGACCGTGTCCGCGGCGGGCTCGTCGGCGAGCAGCGCCGTCAGCAGCTCCGTGTCGGTCGAGGCGGGGAGCCGGGCGCGGCCGCCCTCGAGCTGGGTCGAGCAGGTCGCGGGTGTTGACGAGGTTCCCGTTGTGGCCGATGGCGATCGCCCGCCGCGGGCCCGCGTCGGTAGGTGGGCTGGGCGTTCTCCCAGATCGTCGAGCCGGTCGTCGAGTAGCGGCAGTGGGCGATCGCGAGGCCGCCGCGCAGGCTCGGCAGCCGGCGCTCGTCGAGCACCGTGCTGATCATCCCGAGGTCCTTGTAGAGCATCAGCTGGTCGCCGTCGCTGACCGCGATGCCGGCCGACTCCTGGCCGCGGTGCTGGAGCGCGAACAGCCCGAGCGTCGCGATCGCGGCCGCATCGGTCGGCTCGGCATCGCGCGGCACGACCGCCCCGAACACGCCGCACATCGGGTCAGCCCTCCCAGCCGAGGGCGCGGGCGAGGCCGTGCTCCCAGGCATGACGGAGGTCGGCGAGCGGGACCTCCAGCGCATCGGCGACCCGGCTGCCGCGCTCCTCGGCCGCGCCGGTGGCGCCGGTCCCGGCGAGCTCGATGACGAGCCGGTCGCCGCCGACCGTCCCGATCGATCTCGACCGGGAGGCCGTGCTGGCGGGCGAGCAGCTCGAGCGCCGGCGCGAACCGGGGGCGGCAGGTGACGACGAGGCGCGACGGGCTCTCGCCGAAGAGGTCGACCGCCGGCGAGTGCGCGACCGCGACGCGGGTCGCCGCGCCGAGGCCGCCCCAGATCGCGCCCTCGGCGAGCGCGACGGCGAGGCCGCCGCCGGAGACGTCCTGGGCCGAGGCGACGAGGCCGCGCGCGATCGCCTCGCGGATGAACGCCTGGAGCGCCGCCTCGCGGCCGAGGTCGAGGGCCGGCGGGTCGTCCTCGGCGGCGCCCGCGAGGAGGCGTACGCGGAGCCGGCCAGGCCCGGGTCGCCTCGCCGACGAGGAGGATCGCGTCGTGCGCCTTCGCGAAGGCCGGCCCGACGAGCGAGGCGACGTCGTCGAGCAGCCCGACGACCCCGATCTCGGGCGTCGGCGCGATGGAGCCGGTCGGCGATTCGTTGTAGAGCGAGACGTTGCCGCCGGTGACCGGCAGGCCGAGCGCGCGGCAGGCGTCGCCGAGCGCCGCGGACGCCCTCGGTCAGCTGCCAGAAGGCCTCCGGCCGGGTCGGGTCGCCGTAGTTGAGGCAGTTCGTGACGCCGAGCGGGCGGGCGCCCGTGATCGAGACGTTGCGGGTCGCCTCGGCGACGGACAGCGCGGCGCCGAGCCACGGATCGACCACACCGACGCCGTGGTTGCCGTCGGTCGTGGCGACGAGCGCCTTGGTCGTCCCCTTGACCCGCAGGACCGCGGCGCCGCGGCCCGGTCCCGCGACGGTGTCCGCGCCGACGGTCGAGTCGTACTGGTGGAAGACCGCGTGGCGCGACGCGAGGTTGGCCGACCCGAGCAGCGCCAGCAGCACGGCGCCGGGGTCCATGCCGCGCTCGGGCAGCCGGTCGACCGGCTCGATCGGCGCGCCGGGTGCCGGGGCCGCCCGCTGGTGGGTCGGCCGCATCGCGACGCGCTCGTGGACGATCGCGTCGCTGGTCAGGGCGCTGGCCGGGATGCGGGCGATCTCGCGGGCGCCCGGGTTCGGTCGGCCGTCCGCGTCCAGGCCGCCCTCGACGATCGCGATGTCGCCGTCGGCGGTCACCCGCCCGATGATCGCGACCGGCAGGCCCCAGCGGGTGCAGACCTCGCGGACCTCGTCCCACTTGGCGGGCAGGACCGCCGCGCACATCCGCTCCTGCGACTCCGAGATCATCACCTCGAACGGCTCGAGGCCGGGCTCCCGGCGCGGGATCGCGTCGAGGTCGACGAGCATCCCGGTCCCGCCGCGGTCGGCGGTCTCCGAGGTGGCGCAGGTGATGCCGCCGGCGCCGAGGTCCTGGAGGCCCTCGACGAGGCCGCGCTCGATGAGCTCGAGGCTGGCCTCGATCAGCAGCTTCTCGGCGAACGGGTCGCCGACCTGGACCGACTGGGGCGCTTGGACGGGTCATCGTCGGTGAACGTGGCGCTGGCGAGGACCGACGCGCCGCCGATCCCGTCGCGGCCGGTCGCCGACCCGAACAGGACGACCAGGTTGCCCGGGCCGGGCGCGGCCGCGAGCGTCAGCAGCCGCTCCTCCAGCAGGCCGATGGCCATGACGTTGACGAGCGGGTTCCCGGCGTAGGTCGGGTCGAAGACCAGCTCGCCGCCGACCGTCGGCACGCCGACGCAGTTGCCGTAGCCGCCGACGCCGCGCACGACGCCGTCGACGAGGTGCCGCGTCCGGGCGTCGGCCGGATCGCCGAAGCGGAGCGCGTCGAGGACCGCGATCGGCCGGGCGCCCATCGTGAAGATGTCGCGCAGGATGCCGCCGACCCCGGTCGCGGCGCCCTGGTACGGCTCGACCGCGCTGGGATGGTTGTGCGACTCGATCTTGAACGCGACGGCCAGCCCGTCGCCGATCGAGATCACGCCGGCGTTCTCGCCCGGACCGGCGACGACGCCCTCACCCGCGGTCGGGAGCGTCCGCAGGAGCGGCTTCGAGCTCTTGTACGAGCAGTGCTCGCTCCACATGACGCTGAACATCGCGAGCTCGAGGTCGTTGGGATCGCGCCCGCCGAGGCGGTCGCGGATCGCGGCGAGCTCCTCGTCGGTCACGCCGAGACGCCGGTGGAGCGGCTCGACCGCGCGCTCCGTGACGGTCATCGCCCGCCGACCGCGACCAGGTCGCCGTTCGCCGCGAGCGCGGCGCTCTCGACCAGCGAGCGGATGATCCCGGCCCCGTCGTCGGAGCCGAGGATCGCCTCGGCGGCGCGCTCCGGGTGGGGCATCAGCCCGGCGACGTTGCCGGCCGCGTTGACGACCCCGGCGATCGCCCGCAGCGAGCCGTTGGGGTTGGCCGGGTCCTCGGGGCCGGCGACGGTCCCCGCGGCGTCGACGTAGCGGAAGAGCACGCCGTCGGCGGCCTCGAGCGCGTCGAGCGTCGCGTCGTCGGCGAAGTAGCAGCCCTCGCCGTGCGCGACGGGCATCCGCAGCGGCCGGCCGACCTCGAGCGCGTGGGTGAACCGCGTGTCGACGCGCTGCGCCGCGATGCGCACCTCCTGGCCGGCGAAGCGGAGCGAGGCGTTGCGCAGGAGCGCGCCGGGCACGAGGTCGGCCTCGGCGAGCACCTGGAACCCGTTGCAGATCCCGAGGACCAGCCCGCCGGCATCGGCGAACGCGGTCACGGCCCGCATGACCGGGCTGAAGCGGGCGATGACGCCGGCGCGCAGGTAATCGCCGTAGGCGAAGCCGCCCGGCAGGACGACCGCGGCGACGCCGTCGAGCGATGCCTGCTCGTGCCACAGCACGACCGGCTCGGCGCCGGCCAGCTCGAGCGCATGGACGGTGTCGCGATCGCAGTTGCTGCCCGGGAAGACGACGACGCCGACCCGCACGCCCATCGCTCAGCCCCGCCCGGCCGTGGCGAGCGACGAGGTCGCCCCGAGGGCTTCGATCGCGTACGCCTCGATGAGCGGGTTCGAGAGCAGCTCCGAGGCGAGCCGCTCGACGACGGCGCGGGCCGCATCCGCGTCCGCGGCCTCGACCGTCAGCTCGACGCGCCGGCCGACGCGCACGGCGCTGACGCCCTCGATCCCGAGGTGGCCGAGGCTGCCCTCGACCGCCCGGCCCTGCGGGTCGAGGATGCCGGGCTTCGGCAGGACGTTGACGGCGAACCGGAAGCTGGTCATGGGGCGATGACATCCTCCTGGAGGTAGCGCTCGAAGCTGGCGCCGGTGATGCGTTCGTAGGCCTCGACGTAGCGCGCCCGCGTGCCGGCCACGACCTCGGCGGGCAGGGCCGGCCCGGGCGCGGTCTTGTCCCAGGGCTGCGCCTCGAGCCAGTCGCGCACGAACTGCTTGTCGAAGCTGGCCTGCGGGCGGCCGGGCTCGTAGGTCGCGGCGTCCCAGAACCGCGACGAATCGGGGGTCATGACCTCGTCGATGAGGAGCAGGTGGCTGGCGCGAGTCCCGGGCGGGAAGACGTCCGGCCGGCGGCCGGCTGGACGTGGGCGCTCGATCCGCTCCTCCACCGGTCCGACCGGTTCGTCGGGATCGCCGCTGAGAGCCAACCCGAACTCGAACTTGGTGTCGGCCAGGAGGATCCCGCGCCGTTCGGCCACGGCCGCACCGTATCGATAGAGCCGGATGGCCTCGTCGCGGATCCGTTCGGCGAGCTCCCCGGCGCCGGGATCGCCGGGCGCGATGGCGATGTGGTCGATCATCTCGTCGAAGCTGATGTTCTGGTCGTGCTCGCCGTCCTCGGCCTTCGTCGCCGGCGTGAAGATCGGCTCCGGGCAGTCGGTCGCTCTCGCGGAGCCCGGGCGGCAGCGCGATCCCGCAGACGGTCCCGCTCGCCTGGTACTCCTTCCAGCCCGAGCCCGCGAGGTAGCCGCGCACGACGGCCTCGACCGGGACCACCGCGGCCGGGCGACAGATCATGATCCGGCCGCGGAGGTCGCTCGACCGATCCGAGGTCGGCCGGATCCCGCCGGCGGCGGCCACGCGTGGACCGATCGTGTCGACGAGCACCGCCGGATCGGTGTCAAGGAGATGGTTCGCGACGATGCGACTCGGTCTCGGCGAACCAGAAGCGCGAGAGGCCCGTCAGCACGCGGCCCTTGTCGGGGATCGTCGAGGGCAGGACGACGTCGAAGGCGCTGATCCGGTCCGAGGCGACCAGCAGGATGCGGCCATCGTCGAGCCGATACAGGTCACGGACCTTGCCGGAGCGGAGGAACGTGTCAGCCAGCATCGGACACCGTCGCGGGGTGCGGCGCAGCGCTGCGTCTCGCCGCCAGGGCCGCCTCGAGGCCGTCGAGCCGGGCGATGACCTCCGGGACGTGACGCAGGAACGAGGCGTCATCGAAGCAGGCGTCGAGCTGGGTGAGCGACAAGCGCTGCGCCACGGCCGGGTCCACCGCCAGCAGGTCGCGCAGCGGCGCCCGCTCGTCCGCGGCACGTAGCGCGGCCCGCTGGACGATCGCGTAGGCCTCCTCGCGGGCGAGGCCCCCGCTCTCGACGAGCGTGACCAGCACCTTCGACGACGCGTGCAGCCCGAGCCCGCGGGCGATGTTCTCGCGCATCCGCTCGGAGCGGACGAGCAGCCCGTCGACCAGCCCGGTCATCCGCACGAGCATGTAGTCGAGGACGATCGTCGCGTCGGGCAGGATCGACCCGCTCGGCGCTCGAGTGGCTGATGTCGCGCTCGTGCCAGAGCGGCTGGTCCTCGAACGCGGTGCCGGCATAGCCGCGCAGGAGCCGCGCCAGCCCGGCGATCCGCTCGGACAGGATCGGGTTGCGCTTGTGCGGCATCGCGCTCGAGCCCTTCTGGCCGACCGCGAACGGCTCCTGGAGCTCGCCGATCTCGGTGTGCTGGAGGTTGCGGATCTCGGTCGCGAAGCGCTCGAGCGAGCCGCCGAGGATCGCGATCGCGGCGAGCAGGGCCGCATGCCGGTCGCGCTGGACGATCTGGGTGCTGACCGGGTCGACATGGAGGCCCAGCGAGGCCAGCACCTCTGCCTCGACGTCCGGGCCGAGGTGGCTGTACGTCCCGACCGGGCCGGAGATCTTGCCGGTCCCGATCTCGTCGACCGCCGCCGCGAGGCGCGTGCGCCCGCGCTCCACCTCGAAGGCCCAGCCGGCGAGCTTGAAGCCGAGCGTCGTCGGCTCGGCGTGGACCGAGTGGGTGCGGCCCATCATCACCGTCTCGGCCTCGGCCCGGGCGCGAACGATGATCGCGGCGGTGAGCCGGTCCGCATCGTCGAGGAGCCGCTCGCCGGCGGCCCGGAGCTGGAGCGCGAGACCGGTGTCGACGACGTCGCTGCTGGTCAGCCCGAGGTGGAGGAAGCGCCCCTCCGGCCCGACCGTCTCCGCGACCTGGCTGACGAACGCGATGACGTCGTGGTCGGTCGTCCGCTCGATCTCGGCGATCCGCTCGACGTCGACTCGCGAGCGCGTCTCGAGCGCGGCGAGCGCATCCGCCGGGATCAGGCCGCGACCGGCCTGCGCGCGCGCGACCGCGAGCTCGACCCGGAGCATCGCCTCGAAGCGCGCCTGCTCGGACCAGATCGCGCCCATCTCGGCGAGCGTGTAGCGGCGGATCATCGGGCGGCTCCGGCGAGGGCCGCCTGGGGCGCGTCCGCGCCGATGTCATGGCGGCGCTGGAGGCCGTCCCACGTGATGGCGCCCGCGGCGCGTTCCGCCTGGTCGCGGGCGGCGTCCAGGTCGGGGCCGCGCCCGACGACCGCGAGGACCCGGCCACCGGCCGTCCGGACGGTGCCATCCGCGTCGACGGCCGTGCCCGCGTGGAAGACGATGGCGCCGGTCTCCGCGGCCGCGTCCAGGCCCGCGATCGCGTCGCCGCGCCGGGGCGCGTCCGGGTAGCCGGCGGCGGCCAGCACGAGCGCGACCGTCGCCCCCGGGACGACCGGGAGCCGCGTGTCCGTGAGCCCGAGCGCCCGCGACGCCCCGGCGAGATCGCCGCGGGCCGCGGCCAGCAGCAACGGCCCGAGGGCGACCGCCAGACGCGGCAGGATCGCCTGGGTCTCGGGATCGCCGAACCGGGCGTTGCACTCGAGCAGGACCGGCCCGTCGGCGGTCAGCATCAGGCCGGCGTAGAGCGCGCCACGGAACGGGGAGCCGCGGCGGGCCAGCTCGGCGAGGATCGGGCGGTGGAACGCCTCGACCAGGGCGGGGATCCGGTCGTCGGGCAGGTCGGTGAGCGGGCTGTACGCGCCCATCCCGCCCGTGTTCGGGCCGCGATCGCCGTCGGCCAGCCGCTTGTGGTCGCGCGACAGCGGGAGGGCGAGCGCCTCGCGCCCGTCGCACAGCGCGATGAGGCTGGCCTCGCGACCGTGGAGCCGCTCCTCGACGACGACCCGGGCACCGGGCGCGCCCAGGGCGGCCGTGATGGCGGCCTCGGCCGCGGCGAGGTCGTCGCAGACCGTCACGCCCTTGCCGGCAGCCAGGCCGTCGGCCTTGACGACGATCCCGGCGCCATCGGCGTCGAGCGCTCCGGCGAAGGCGATGGCCGGCTCCACCGAACCGAACGCGGCCGCACGCGCCATCCGCACGCCGGCGGCGGCGGCGACCTCGTGGCAGAACGCCTTGCTGCTCTCGATGGCGGCGGCCGCGGCGGTCGGCCCGAAGACCGCGATCCCGGCGGCTTCGAGCGCATCGGCGACACCGGCCGCCAGCGGGGCCTCGGGGCCGATCGACGACCAGCTCGACCGCCTCGCGACGCGCCAGGGCCACGACGGCCGCCCCGTCGAGCGGGTCGACGTCGGCGCGGCGGACCCGCGGCTCGCGCGCGATGCGCGTCGCTCCCGGGCGCCACGATCGACCTCGTTGACGCCCGGCTCGGACCCGAGCTTCCAGGCCAGCGCGTGCTCGCGGCCACCGCTCCCCACGACGAGGATCCGGGTCGGCATGAGCAGGCTGGCCGTGCTCACGCGGGGATCCCCGTCCGGTTGCGCATCGGGCGCCAGGCACGCTCGATCGTCTGGGTCCGCTCCGGCCCGACCGACACCAGCACGATCGGCACGCCCGCGTGCGCCTCGATGGCGCTCACGTAGCGCCGCGCGTTCTCGGGCAGGTCCGCCAGCGAGCGGACGCCGTTGATCGGCTCGACCCAGCCCGGGAACTCCTCGTAGATCGGGGTCGCGCGGGCGAGCGCCCGACCGCTCGACGGCCAGACCTCGACGCGTTTCCCGTCGATCTCGTAGGCGACGCAGAGGCGGATGGTCTCGATGCCCGAGAGGATGTCGAGCTTGTTGAGCATGATCGAGCTGACGCTGTTGACGGCGACCGCGTAGCGGAGCGGGACCGCATCGAACCAGCCGACGCGGCGCGGCCGTCCGGTCACCGTCCCGAACTCGTGGCCGCGGTCGGCGATCCCCGCGCCGATCTCGTCGTGGAGCTCGGTCGGGTACGGGCCCGAGCCGACCCGCGTCGAGTAGGCCTTCATGACGCCGATGACCTCGTCGACCTGGAGCGGCCCGATCCCGCCGCCCGTGCAGGCGCCCGCCGGCGACCGGGTTCGACGACGTCACGAACGGGTAGCTGCCGTGGTCGAGGTCGAGGAGCGTGCCCTGCGCCCCCTCGAGCAGGACGTGCTCGCCGCGGGCGAGCGCCGCCTGGACCAGCCACGTCGTGTCGTCGAGATGCGCCCGCAGGCGCTCGCCCCAGCCGAGCGCCTCGGCGACGAGCGCGTCGGCCTCGAACGTCTCGGCGCCCATCGAATGCAGCAGGACGTTCTTGTCCGGCAGCAGCCGGCCGATCCGCTCGCGCAGGACCGCCTCGTCGAGCAGGTCCTCCATGCGCAGCCCGAGGCGCCACGCCCGATCCGCGTAGGTCGGCCCGATGCCGCGACCGGTCGTGCCGACCTTCGCGCCGTCGAGGCGCGCCTCGTTCGCCCGGTCCAGGGCGACGTGGTACGGCATGATCACGTGCGAGCTGCGGCTGACCCGGACCCGGCTGACGTCGATGCCGCGCGACGCGAGCATGTCGAACTCGCCGATCAGGGTGACCGGGTTGACCACGACGCCGTTGCCGATGACCGAGGTGATATGCGGGTACAGCACCCCCGACGGCGTCAGCCGCAGCTTCAGCACCTCGTCGCCGCTGACGACCGTGTGCCCGGCGTTGTCGCCGCCCTGGTAGCGGACGACCATGGCGACCTGCTCCGCGAGGAAGTCGGTGGTCTTGCCCTTCCCCTCGTCGCCCCACTGCAGTCCGACGATCACCGTGGCCGGCATCAGGGGCCACCATCGCCGGGCAAGAAAAAAGGCCCCTGGTCGGGACCCGGATAGACTGCTCCCGCGTCGCGCCGCCGATCGCTCGACGAGTCGCCATCGTGCGGTCGCCCGGCCGCCTCACGGGACGACCGATGCGCCAGTGAAGCGCGATCGCTGACCTCCTGGTTCGCGGGCCGATCCCCGCCGACGGGAAGGACCGGGCGAGTATAGCAGCGGCGATGCCGCCCGAAGCGAGGTGGTCCACGGACCGCCCGTCAGCCGTGCGGACGGCGGGCCGATGGTGCCTCGTTCGAGGGTGGTGCGGGGATGCATCGGTACCACCGGCGACCCATGACCGGTACTGCTGGTGACCCCGCCGAAACGGGCCTCGGCCCTAGCCTTTGACAGGTGATGCGCCTGCTTGGGGTCCTGGCGCTTGCGGCTCCGGTCGCACTCGGGATCCTCCTCGTCGCGGTCCCGGAGGTCGCGGCCTCCTGGGTCGATGCCGTGAGCCGTTCCGTGATCGCTGCGGTGGCCGCGGCGACCATCGGCGTGTCGATCACGGCGGGCTCGCTGTACCTCTTGATGCGCATCCGGCTCGGGCGTCTCGTGAAGGCCGCCGAGCGGATCGCCGCCGGCGACTACGCGGTCACCGTGTCGGCTCGGGGCAACGGCCTCGAGGGGCGGCTCGGGCGGGCCGTCAACGGCGTCGCCGCCGCCCTGTCGGAGACCCACGACCGGGCGACGATCGACCGCCTGACCGGCGTCGTCAATCGGAGCGCCCTGCTGGGCGCCCTCTTCGCCGAGGTCGAGCGCGCCGGACGCTACGAGCGCCCGCTGTCGGTCGCCTTCGTCGACATCGACCACTTCAAGGCCGTCAACGACACCTACGGCCACGCCTCGGGCGACGTCGTCCTGCGCGGCGTCGCCCAGACCATCGGGGCCAACCTGCGGGCGAGCGACATGATCGGCCGCTATGGCGGCGAGGAATTCATGCTGATCCTGACCGAGACCGACGTCGAGGAAGGGGCCATCCTCACCGAGAAGCTGCGCCAGCTCGTCGCAGCGCCAGCGCTTCGCGGTCGACGGCAACGCCGACCTGTCGGTCACGATCTCGATCGGCATCGCCGGGGGGTCCGGGCCGAAGCTCCGCGTCGACACCCTGGTCCGCGACGCGGATGCCGCCATGTACTCGGCGAAGTCGCTGGGGCGCAACCAGACCTACATCTTCTCCGAGCCCGACGACGACGCCCGCGTGCCGCGCGCGCCGATCTCGAACGCCGGCCGCCTGCGCGCGATGGAGATCGGCCGGCAGGCGCGCATGGCCGCGACCGCGGCGCTCGCGTCGTACATCAACCCGCTGCCCCACTACCGCGGCCAGCCGTCGGCGCTGATCGCCTCGATCGTGGTCGAGATGGGCCGCCAACTGGAGCTCCCGGACGGCGAGATCGACCGGATCCAGCTGGCCGCCCTGCTCCACGACGTCGGCAAGGTCGCCATCCCCGAGGAGATCCTCGAGAAGCCGTCGGCGCTCTCGACCGGGGAGTGGCGGTCGGTCGTCCAGCATCCGCGCATCGGCCAGGTCATCCTCGAGCAGGCCGCGGCGCTCAAGGATGCCGTCCCGATCATCCTCCACCACCACGAGCGCTACGCCGGCCACGGCTATCCGTACGGCCTGCGCGCGAACGAGATCCCGCTGGGCGCGCGGATCGTGGCCATCGCCGACGCCTACGACGCGATGATCCACGACCGCCCGTACAAGCGGGCGATGACCCACGACCAGGCGATCGCCGAGCTGCGGCGGCACGCCGGGACCCAGTTCGACCCGGAGCTCGTCAGCCTCTTCTGCGACCTCTACGCGCAGCACGCCCCCCAGCCCGACCCGGCCGTCCTCGCGATGACCAGCGCACCCGGCCCCGAGCTGACGCCGATCCTGCTCGCCGGCAGCCGAGTCGGCGCACGCCGCACAGCCCGGCCCAAGATCGCGACCGCGCCGGTGGACTCGATCACCATGGCGTCCGGGTCCGGCGGCGAGATGGAGCTCGACGACGAGGACCTCACGCCGTCACGCGCGCCGACCTCGGCGATCCCGCCGGCCGCGAACGAGGACTCGCCGTCGCACGGGGCCGCCGCGGGCTGACCGATCCACGAGTCGGCGGGCGTCAGCGGATCGTCAGCCAGAGCTTGCCCTGCGCAAAGGCGGCTCCGCCAACGGGCCGTCCGAGGGTCACCGTCGTCGGCAGCGCACGACCCGCCGGGTCAAGACGCTCAACGACGCCCTGCGCCTTGTCGAGCACCAGGATGTCGTCCGGGCCGACGACGAGAGCACCGGGTGTGACCTGGACCGGGTACGAGGCGAGGACCACGTCGCGGACCGGGTCGATCTGCCAGATCCGGTCCGGAGCGCTCGTGGCGACCCACACCGAGCCCGCACCGAACGCGATCGCCGTCGGCGTGCCATCGACGGGGAGGCCTGTGCTCGACATCCCGCTGGCGCGATCGATGCGGCGCACGAGCCGGTCGCGGAAATCGATCGTCCACGCCGCATCATCGCTGGTCGCGATCGCCAGGACGCGATCTGGAACCGACACGGTCGACTTCACCTGAAGGCTCGAGGCATCCATCCGGAGTAGCGTCTGATCGCCTGGCCCGACCCACAGATCGCCGTGGGCGGCGGCCATCGCGAGCGACCCCGGTATCGCCTTGTCCGGGAAGAACGGTGCCGACAGCTGATCGTAGGCCGTCAGGATGCGCGAGAGGGTCCCACTGAATCCGTTGCCGATCCAGACGTTGCCGTCGGCGGCGACAAGCGTCGTCGGGGCTGCCGACAGCCCATTCGTGTGGAGCACGCGGCGGGAGGCGAGGTCGATCTGCATGACCGTGTGGTCATCCACGCTGCCGACCCAAAGGTCGCTATCGGTCGCAGCCACGGGTCCAGGCGCATGACCGGCGGGAACGTCGTCCACGAGCTCGCGGCTGACGGGATCGAAGACGGCAACCGAGTCGGGTACGGCGACCGGAACCGAGGACCCGGCTCCCACCTTCGACGACGCGATGCCAAGGCGACCCGGGACCGCCACGAGTGCCACGCCGCCCAGCACGGCGAGGACGACCAGCCCGACGATGCGGACAGGGATCGCGGTCCTCGCTCGGACCGATCGATCGACGACGGTCGATCGCTGCCCGGCAGGCTGGCTGCCGACCGGATCACGACCCACTGCATCGGGAGTGACGGGCTCCGTCCCACTGGACGCGTCGAGGATGTGATCCTGCCGCAGGACGGCCATCTGCAACTGCTGGAGATCAGTACCGGGTTCGATCCCGAGATCGTGGGCAAGCTGGGCGCGGATCCGATGGAAGACGTCCAACGCTTCCGCCTGGCGACCGGTGCGATAGAGCGCGACCATCAGTTGGCCGGCGAACCGCTCTCGAAACGGGAACCTGGCGACGAGATCCCGGAGCTCGCCGACCAGGTCCTTGTGGCGTCCCGCCCGCAGGTCGAGGTCGATACGCTCCTCGAGCACCGCCAGTCGGAGCTCTTCGAGTCGCGGGATGGCCCAGACCGCGAACGGCTCCCGAGCCACGTCGGAGAGCGGGGGCCCACGCCAGAGTCCGAGCGCCTCGCGAAGCGCATCTGCGGCCCGGCCAGGCTCGGTCGGCGGCATCCGCCGGGCAGCGTCGACCTGCGCCTCGAAGCGTCCGAGGTCGATCTGGTCCGGTGCGGCGCGGAGGACGTATCCCGGCGCGCGAGTGACGAGCACGTCGTCTGGTTCGAGCGCCCGGCGAATGCGCGACACCAGGACCTGCAGCATCTTGGGCGCCGTCGGCGGCGTGTCGACGCCCCAGAGATCCTCGATCAGGCGGTCGGTGGATACCGCCTCGTTGGCGTGCAGGACGAGGATCGACAACAGCGCCCGCGCCTTGCTTCCCCCGAGGGGGATCGACCGATCGCCGGCCTTCGCTTCTACCGGCCCGAGGATCCCGATCGTGAGACGGCTCGGCTCGGCTCGTTGGCGGCGAGGCTTCTGCACGTCCCGCACCGTCCGACCTCGGCACATCCCGGCGTTGATACCGCCGCGTACCCTGAGCGTATACCGGACCGAGCCATCTTCGCCCCATCAATTCGACGCACGGTGCGTTCGACAGATGCCAGCGGAGGGATCAGCGCGATGCAGTCACCGATCGCGAGCGAGCGAGAACGGCGAAGGTGGGCTCCAGGATCGGGTCGTGCGTCCGGGCCTGCCCGGGCGTTTCGCCGGATCGTGCCCTTCGTCCTCCTCGCCCTCTTCAGCACCGGCTGCGGAGAGACGGCCGCGTCCAGGAGCGCGTCCGGCTCAACCTCAGCGGCCGTGCCGTCGCAGGCGACCGCGGTCGCGCAGGCGACTCGAGTCGCGAGCCAGACGCTGACGCCGAGCGCGACTCCCGCGCCGAGCGCGACGCCCCTCCCGAGCGGCGTCCTTGCCTCGATCCCGCTGACATACGGAGGCCACGGGGGCCTTGCGCCTTCCGTGGCGGCGATCGGATTCGGCTCGGTCTGGGTGGAGACACACCGCGGGACGCAGCTCTTTCGGATCGACCCCACGACGGACACGGTGATCGCCTCGATCGACGTGGGGCAGGAATCCTGCGGCGAGCCCGAGATCGGGTTCGGGCGGGTGTGGCTGGGGCCGTGCGACTCGAGCACCAAGACGATCGCCGTCGACCCGGCCTCCAACCAGGTCGTCGGCAGCTTCGATGCGTTCGGCGGCACGATGGCCTTCACCAGCGACGCAGCGTGGATCCCGGACCAGACAGGCAAGCTCATGAAGATCGATCCGTCGTCCTATCGGACGCTTGCGACCTTCGATGTCTTCCCTGACGGTTTCGTCGGTTGGGTGGTGAGCGCGGCCGGGTCGATCTGGGCTGCCGCCGAAACCGCCGAGGGCGTTTGGGGTGGTCAGGTGGCGAAGATCGACCCAGGCACCGGACAGGTGATCAGCCGGCTGACCGTGCCGGACCCGGGATCCTACGCGAGCGTGACGGCCGACCTTGGCTACATCTGGTTGAAGGGCGATGTCGACGGCCGTCTTGTCCGGATCGACCCGAATACTGGGGCCATGACGTCGTTCGACCTCCCGGGATTCAAGGGTCTCAGCCAGCTCTATGACGTCTGGCCCGCGACTGGGCTTGGCAGCGTCTGGGTCCGGCTCGCCGACGACGCCGTGTCGCGGGTCGATCCCAAGACGGGCAAGATCATCGGCACCTACCCGGCGGATGCTGCAGGCGGAGGCGGATGGCCGGCGGTCGGATTCGGCTCGTTGTGGGTCCCGAACTTCGGCAGCGACACGATCTGGCGTGACCGGATCGCGCCCTGAGCGCACACGCCAGTTTCGGGACCAGGCGGCCGATGAGCCGTCGTGCGACCCTGGATACGCGCCCGGTAAGGGCCGCCCGCTAGGGTAGGCATCGCCCGCCAGGTCGTCCGCCGGCCCTGCCGATCCGCCGTCAGCCATGGGCCCGGCCGCCGGGGCCGGCGACCTCCCCTCCGCCCCGCCGTGACTGCCCGCCCGCAGACGCAGGGTCGTGTCCGGTGCGACCGGCCGACCGGGAAGGAGAACGGACCGTGAACAAGGTCCTGCTCACGGGGCGCCTCACGCGCGACCCGGAGATGCGCAGCCTGGCCAGCGGCAAGGTCGTCACGACCTTCACCGTCGCCAGCAACGAGTTCCTGGGCGCCGGCAAGGAGAAGTCGGAGTACCACGCCGTGGTCGCCTGGGACCGCCTCGCCGAGATCGCCGGGCGGTACCTCGGCAAGGGCCAGCAGGTGGCGATCGAGGGCCGCCTCCAGACCCGGTCGTGGGACGACGACGCCGGCAAGCGCCACTGGAAGACCGAGATCGTCGCCTCGCACGTCGAGATGCTGTCCGGTCGCAAGAAGAAGGACTACGAGGCCCAGCAGGCCGCCGATTCGCTCGCGGCCCAGGCCGACGCACTCGGCGAGAGCCCCGGCGCCGACGACCCGATCCCCGACGGCGAGCCGGTCGCCGCCGCCGACGACGAGGAGGCCGAGGAAGCCGCCGCCTGACCATCGCCCATCACGGTGCCACGACGGTGCGTCCCCCTCCCGCGCCGTCGTGGCCGCTTGTCCAGCGCTCGGTCGCCGTCCCGGCCGGTCTCGCCGGCGGGCCGGTGCTCAGCCTGCCAGGACGAAGTGCAGGTCGTCGCGCCCCTCGAGCGAGAAGGTGTCTCCCGCGCCGGGCGACACGTCGACGACATACCGGGGTCTGCCCCAGCGCTCGTCCAGCTCGCCATCGACGAAGAAGGCTGCGGGCCCGGCGTCGCCCACGCGGACGTCGCCGGGCCCGATCGGCAGGTCACCGCTGCGGACGCAGATCGGCGAGCTGCCATCGCAGCAACCTCCCGACTGGAGGAAGACGAGCGGTCCGTGTTCCGCCGCAAGCCGCTCGATCGCCACGAGCGCCGCAGGCGTCACCTGGACCCGGCCTTCCTCCATCGGGTTCGGTCCTGCCTCAGAAGAACCCAAGGGGCTTGGGGTCATAGCTCACGAGGAGGTTCTTGGTCTGGGTGTAGTGGTCGAGCATCATCTTGTGGGTCTCGCGGCCGACGCCGGACGACTTGTAGCCGCCGAACGGGGCGCCCGCGGGATACAGGTGATAGCAGTTGGTCCACACGCGGCCGGCCTTGATGGCCCGGCCGACCCGGAACGCGCGACTCCCGTCGCGGGTCCAGACGCCGGCGCCGAGGCCGTACATCGTGTCGTTGGCGATCTCGAGCGCCTCGGCCTCGTCCTTGAACGTCGTCACGGCGAGGACCGGCCCGAAGATCTCCTCCTGGAAGATGCGCATCTTGTTGTGGCCCTTGAGGACCGTCGGCTCGAAGTAGTAGCCCTCGGCGAGCTCGCCGGGGAGCACCTTCCGATGTCCACCGATGAGGAGCTCAGCGCCCTCGTCGAGCCCGATCTTCACGTAGCGCGTGATCTTCTCGAGCTGCGCCGCCGAGACCTGCGCCCCGAGCGTCGTGTGGATGTCGAGCGGGTGGCCCTGGACGATCTTCTCGATGCGTCCCAGGCAGCGCTCGATGAACGGCTCATAGATCGAGGCCTGGATCAGCGCCCGCGACGGACACGTGCAGACCTCGCCCTTGTTGAAGGCGTACAGGACGAGCCCTTCGATCGCCTTGTCGAAGAACGCGTCGTCGGCGGCCATGACGTCCTCGAAGAAGATGTTCGGGGACTTGCCACCGAGCTCGGTGGTCGAGGGGATGAGGTTCTGGGCGGCGTACCCCATGATCATCCGACCCGTCGCCGTCTCGCCGGTGAACGCGACCTTCGCGATGCGCTTGCTCGACGCGAGGGCCATCCCGACCTCCGCGCCGGGGCCGTTCACGATGTTGATCACGCCGGCTGGCACGATGGGCCCGATGAGCTCCATCAGCTTCAGGATCGACCACGGCGTCGGGCTGGCCGGCTTGACCACCGTGACGTTGCCGGCCGCGATCGCCGGCGCGATCTTCCACGCCGCCATCAGGAGCGGGAAGTTGAACGGGATGATCTGGCCGACGACGCCGAGTGGCTCGTGGAACTGGTACGCGATGGTGTCCTTGTCGATCTCGGAGATCGACCCCTCCTCGGCGCGGATGACGCTCGCGAAGTAGCGGAAGTGGTCGGCCGCCAGCGGGATGTCGGCGGCGAGGGTCTCGCGGACCGGCTTGCCGTTCTCCCAGCTCTCGGCGACGGCGAGCATCTCCTTGTTCGCGTCGATGACGTCGGCGATCTCGTTAAGCACCCGCGAGCGCTCGGTCGTGGAGGTCTCGCCCCATGCGACCCTGGCCTTGTGCGCGGCGTCGAGAGCGGTCTCGACGTCCTCGCCGGTCGATCGCGGCACCTCGGTGATCGGCTTCCCCGTCGCCGGGGTCAGGTCGACCTGGTAGACGCCCTGCTTGGGTGCGACCCAGCGCCCGCCGATGAAGTTGTCGTACCGCTCCTTGAGCGGGACCGGGCTCCCGGACATGCCGGGCGGCGCATACGTGAACTCCTTCTCGAGAACGGCCATGGTGCCTCCTTGTCCCCGGTCGGGGACCGGCGCCCGGGTCGGGCGCCTGGGCTGCGCCGGGGGACTCCCGGCTCACATGACGGGATACGCCGTCGGGCGCGCCCCGCCAAGAGGCGCACGGCCCGTTTTGCCGTCGGCGTCAGACGAACTCGAAGAACGAGACCGCCAGGATCACGTAGACGAGCATCAGCAGCGCCCCTTCGAGCCAGTTCGACTCGCCGTCGAGGGCGATCAGCGCACTGATCCCGACGGCCGCCGCGACCGCGGCGACCTCGAGCGGCGTGAAGACCAGGTTCATCGGCTGGCCGATGACGACACCGAGGAGCACCAGCACCGGCGCGACGAAGAGCGCGACCTGCAGGCTGGACCCGTAGGTCACGGCCATCGCGAACTCCATCTTGTCCTTGAGCGCCAGCTGGACGGCGACGAGGTGCTCGGCCAGGTTGCCGATCGTCGGGATGATCACGACGCCGACGAAGAAGAACGAGAGCCCGAGCGTGTCGGTGAAGGTCGTGATCGAGTCGACCAGGATCTCCGAGAGCACGGCGAGCAGCGCCGCGGTCAGGAGCAGTACGAGGATCGCCTGGCGACCGGTCCACATCGGGCCGGCATGGCCCGCGGGCTCCCCGTGCCCGCCGAGCGTCTGTGACGGGTTCGAGAACTGGTAGACCAGCGACAGCCCGTAGCCCACGATCAGGGCGATCGCGACCAGCACCGATTCCTCGGTCAGCGTCCCCGCGCCGGCGTCGCTCGAGGTCGCGGCGAAGACCGCCGGGACGAACAGCCCGATGAGCGCGACCACGAGCAGCGCCGCGTTCGACCCCGCGATCTTCGGGCTGAACGTCTGGGTCCCGTGGCGCAGTCCGCCGAGCAGCACGCTCGCGCCGAGCACGAGCAGCAGGTTGCCGATGATCGAACCGGTCAGCGAGGCCTTCACGACCTCGATGAGGCCGGCCTGCAGGGCGAAGAACGAGATGATCAGCTCGGCGATGTTGCCGAACGTCGCGTTGAGGATCCCGCCGACCTGCGGCCCGGTCAGCGACCCGAGCCGCTCGGTGGACAGGCCGACGACCCAGGCGAGGCCCAGGATCGCGGCCGCGGCCACCACGAAGATGACAGTCTTGTCGGCACCGGCGACCTCGAGGAGGATCGCGACGACGCTCACGGCGACCGTCCCGAGGACGGCCAGCCTGGCCGTCACCGAGAGCTGTCCGAGGATCGGGATCCCGGAGCGACCCGCTGGGGTCCCGGCCGCGGCGGTCATGGCGCGATGCTAGCCGAGCCGCTCGGCGTTGTAGAGCCGGCGCCGGGGGATGCCGCTCGCCGCTGCCACACGACGCGCGGCGTCGCCGCGGGCGGCGCCGCCCGCCACGAGCCGCTCGACCTCGGCCAGGGCCGCGGCAAGGCGCGCGTCCTCGGCCATGACCCCGTCCGGGACGGACTCCCCCGTGGCGGCCGCACCGTCCCCTGGGCCGATCACGAGCACGAACTCGCCGCGGGCCGGGATGCGCCCGTCCGCGGCCGCCGCCGCCAGCTCGTCCAGCGTCCCGCGGACGATCGATTCGTGGAGCTTGGTCAGTTCGCGGCAGACCGCCCCGGCCCGGGTCCCGCCGCAGGCCGCGGCGAGGTCAACCAGGGTCGACACCACGCGGCCGGGCGCCTCGTACACGATCGCCCCGCGGCCATCGCCGGCGATCCGCGCCAGGCGCTCGCGGCGCTCGCGACCGGAGCGCGGCAGGAAGCCCTCGAACGTCCAGCGCGGCCCCGCCACGCCGGACCCGGCGACGGCCGCCAGCACCGCCGACGCCCCGGGCAGCGGCACCACGGTCCCGCCCTCGCCCGCCCACGCCGCGACCAGCTCGCCGCCGGGGTCGCTGACGGCCGGGGTCCCGGCATCGGTGACCAGCGCGAGGTCCGCGCCGCCGCGCAGGTGCTCCAGCAGCGCGACCGCCCGCGCCGGTCCGCTCCGCGCGTGATAGCTCGTCATCCTGGTCTCGATGCCGTGGCGGGCCAGCAGGCGCTGCGTGTGCCGCGTGTCCTCGGCGGCGATCAGCGGCACGGCCCGCAGGACCTCCAGCGCCCGAAGGGTGATGTCGCCGAGGTTGCCGATCGGGGTGGCGACCACGTACAGGGTGCCCCCGGGTTCGCTCACCCGCGCGCGGAGCCCGGGCGGCGGCGCGGATAGAGGTAGTCCACGCCCGCGGTCCGCGGCCCGAGCTTGGCGATCGGCGGGACCTGTCGCTTGAACTCGGCGCCGGCGACCATCCGGTCGACCCGCTCGACCGCGACGGGGTCGAAGCCGAGCCCCGTCATCTCCTCGGTCGAGCGCCGCTTGTCGATGCGCCAGAAGAGCAGCCGGTCGAGCTCCGGGTAGCTGAAGCCGCCCTCGATCTCGTCGGTCTGGCCCGGCCACAGGTCCGCCGACGGGGCCTTGCGCAGGATCGCGTCGGGGACGCCGATCGCCGCGGCCAGCTGGCGGACCTGGGTCTTGTACAGATCGCCGATCGGGTTGAACGCACAGGCCGAATCGCCGAAGAGCGTCGTGTAGCCGATGAGCGACTCGGTCTTGTTGCCGGTCCCCACCACGAGCCCACCCCAGGTCACCGAGCGGTCGTACAGCACGGCCATGCGCTGGCGGGCCATGAAGTTGCCGCGTCGGAGGGCGCTCGCGTCCGGGTCGCCGTCGAAGTAGCCGTCGACCATCGGGCTGATGTCGACGAGCTCGGATGGCGCGCCCAGGCCGGCGACGACCGCCTCGGCGTCGGCCCGCGACGCCGGCGACGACGTGCGGTACGGCAGCAGCACGCACAGCAGCCGCTCGGGACCGATGGCCTCGGCGACGAGGTACGCGACGAGGGCGGAGTCGATGCCACCCGACAGGCCGAGGACCGCCCGCTCGAACCCCGCCTGACGGAGCTGGCTGCGGATGAACTCGCCGACGACCCGCCGCGCGACGGTCGTGTCGATGGCCAGCTCGTCGGGCATCTCGAACGGGGGCGCCGGCGCTGCCGGCGCCTTGGCCGGCCGGGACGCGCTCACCGATCCGTGCCGGTGGGGCGCGCGGTCCGCTCCCCTTCGGACCCGAAGCCGATCGGGTGCGGGGGCGGCAGCTCGGGCGCCACGTCGAGGCCTGGCTCGGCCTCGGGGTCGGCCGTCCGGTCGGACATCAGGCCGGCCCGCTCCGCGACGATCCTCGAGAGCTCGCGGACGTGGAGCTCGGGGCGTTCGTCGCGCAGGAGCGGGAGCGCGATGCGCTCGCGTCGGATGTCCCCCGCCGCGATCGTCACGGTGAACAGGCCCTCGTCGTAGAGCGGGGCGCTGAAGACGGGCGCGCCGTTCGGGCCGATCACCTCGGAGCCGCCCCAGAAGGAGATGGACTCGTCGACCCCGACGCGGTTGCAGAACACCACGAACGACGTCGTCAGCTGGGCGTACGCGCGCATGAGGGTCCGCCACGACGTCGCCGTGCCGAGGCCGACCTCGTTCGTGGCCGCGAGGTCCCGCCCGGGCGACGACGAGACGTTGATGAGGACCTGGGCGCCATCGAGCGCCAGCGTCTCCGGCACGCCGAGATGCCAGAAGTCCTCGCAGATGCCGATCCCGATCCCGACCCCCAGGCGGGACGGCACGGCCCGCAGTATGTCGCCGGCCGCGAAGAACCGGCGTTCGTCGAACAGGCCGTAGGTGGGCAGGTAGACCTTGCGGTGGACGTGCCGGATCTCGCCGTCCTCCAGCAGGGCGGCCGCGATGAACAGGCGATGGTCCGCCGATTCCTCGACGAAGGAGACGATCGCCGACAGCCCGTCGGTCGCCCCCGCGAGCGTCGCCAGGCGCGGGTCGTCGAGGCGCATCGCGACCTCGCTGGCGAGGTCCTGCAACTGGTAGCCGGTCAGCCCGAGCTCCGGGAAGACCACGAGCGCCGCCCCGCCGGCACGGGCCTCGTCGAGCAGGGCGTGGTGGCGGTCGAGATTCGCGTCGAGGTCGCCCAGGCGAGGGGCGATCTGGGCGAGGGCGATCGTGAGCGACGGCTGCATCGTTGGAGCATACGCGCCGCGTCTGACGGGGTGACGCGGCTCGTCGCCAGTGCTAGGCTGCGCGCACCCAAGGCCTCGTACGAGGCCAGCGTGGGCGTGCCCCGCCCCAGGAGCCCGGACAGGGAGGCAGCGTCCGGGCAAGGGGGCTCAGAGGAGGAGTTAGCGAGGATGACTCGATCATCGAGGTGGTCGTCGATCGCGGTCTTGGCCGCGACAGCGGCGATCGTCTTCGCGGCCTGCGGCGGTTCGACCGCCAGCACCGCGCCGAGCGCATCGGCCGCCGCCCCATCGGCGTCCGCCGCGGCGAGTGCCAGCGCCAGCGCGCCGGCGTTCACCGCCATCAACTACCCGGAGACGGGCGAGGCTCCCTGCGGAGTGGCTCCGTACGCCGGCGAGTTCAAGAAGATCAGCGCCCCGGACGCCCGCACGGTCATCTTCGACCTCTGCGGCTCCGACGTGGCGTTCCTCTCGAAGATCGCGTTCAGCTCGTTCGCGATCAACGACGCCGGCTGGCTGGCCAGCCACATCGATCCGGCCGTCACCGAGGGCCAGAAGATCGTCTCCGAGGTCAACGGGACCGGCGCCTACAAGCTCAAGGCGTGGAACCGCGGCCAGGACGTCACGTATGAGGCGTACGACGGGTACTGGGGCACCAAGGCCCTGACCCCGACCGCCATCCTGCGCTGGAACAAGGAAGCGGCCCAGCGGCTCGTCGAGCTGCAGGCCGGGACCGTCGACGGCATCGACAACGTCGGCCCGACCGACTTCGCGACCGTCAGCGGCGACTCGAACCTGGCGCTCAAGCCGCGCACCGGCCTCAACGTCTTCTACCTCGGCTTCAACAACACGTTCAAGCCGTGGGACAACGAGAAGGTCCGCCAGGCGATCGCGAAGGGCATCGACCGCAAGCGCATCGTCGACACCTTCTACCCGGGCGGCTCGGAAGTCGCCGACTACTTCACCCCGTGCGCCATCCCGAACGGGTGCGTCGGTCCGAAGTGGTACGACTTCGACGCGACCGCGGCCAAGGCCGAGCTCACCGCCGCCGGCTTCGACTTCAGCAAGACCTACAAGCTGCACTACCGCCCGGCGGTCCGCGGCTACCTCCCGGATCCGCCCGTCATCGCGACGGAGATCCAGGCCCAGCTGAAGAACAATCTCGGCATCACCGTCAAGCTCGACCCGCAGGACAACACGACCTACCTCGACAGCGCCGCCAAGGGCCTCCTCGACGGCATCCAGATGCTGGGCTGGGGCGCGGACTATCCCGACCAGACCAACTTCGTGGGCTACCACTTCGGGGCCGGCGCGTCGAAGCAGTTCGGCGACAAGTACCCGGATCTCGTGGCCGCTCTCGACGAGGGTGCCAAGGGCACCAGCGACGCCGCGCGCGAGCCGGCGTACACCAAGGCCAATGAGCTGATCAAGCAGCACGTGCCGATGATCCCGATCGCCCACGGCGGTTCGGCCACGGCCTGGCGCGCGGACGTCGTGGGGGCGCACTCGTCGCCGCTGACGAACGAGCAGTTCTCGGTCATGAAGGCGGGCGACCGCACGCAGCTCGTGTTCAGCCAGAACGGCGAGCCCGGCGGCCTCTACTGCGCCGACGAGACCGATGGCGAGGCCCTCCGGGCCTGCGACCAGACCATGGAAGGGCTGTACGGCTACGAGATCGGCGGCACCGCCGCGATCCCGGTCCTGGCCGACAAGTGCGAGGCGAACGCCGACTTCACCCAGTGGACCTGCACGCTGAAGTCCGGCGTGACGTTCCATGACGGGTCGTCGTTCGATGCGGATGACGTCGTGACGTCGTTCGCCGTGCAGTGGGACGCCGCCAACAAGCTCCACAAGGGCCGGACCGGCGACTTCACCTACTTCTCGAGCCTGTTCGGTGGGTTCCTGAACCCGCCCGCTTCGTAACCGCGACCAGTAATCCGACCGCCCGGGGCACCACGTGCTCCGGGCGGTCCTTTGCTAGCAGGCCCAGGTCCAGGGGTACCGTGATCCCGTGACCCGCTTCGTCGTCCGTCGGCTGCTCCTCAGCATCCCCGTGCTGTTCGGCGTGGTCGTGCTCGTCTTCGCGCTGGCCCGGGTCATCCCCGGCGACCCGTGCGTGGCGACCTACGGCGAGAAGGCGACCCAGGAAGTCTGCGATGCCTTCAACCACCGCTGGGGGCTCGACCTCCCGATCTACCAGCAGTTCGTCGTCTACCTCGGCGGGCTGCTGACCGGCGACCTCGGGATGTCGCTCAAGTTCGGCCGCCCCGTGGCCGACGTGCTCCTCGAGCGGCTGCCCACGACCGTCGAGCTGACCGTGGCCGCCCTCATCTTCGCGTCGATCCTGGGGCTGCTCCTCGGCCTGGTCTCGGCCATCCGACGGAACTCCCCGGCCGATGTCGGCACCATGATCATCGCCAACATCGGCGTCTCGATCCCGGTCTTCGTCCTCGGCCTCATCCTGGCGTTCGTGTTCGCCGTGCTTCTGAAGGGCACGCCGTTCGCCTTGCCCCCATCAGGGCGGCTGACGCCCGGCGTGACGGTGATCCCACTCGCGACGCAGTGGGGCCTGGAAGACTGGTCCGGCTTACCGCGGACGATCCTGGACTTCATCTCGAGGATGTACATCCTCCACGCCATCCTCACGCTGGACGGGAAGCTCTTCACCGACGCCTTCCGGCACCTCATCCTGCCGGCCATCGCGGTCGGGACCATCCCGCTCGCGATCATCGCCCGGATGACCCGCTCGAGCCTGCTCGAGGTCCTCGGGCTCGACTTCGTGCGGACCGCTCGGGCGAAGGGCGTGAAGGAGCGCTCGGTCGTGCTCCGCCACGGCATGCGCAACGCCATGCTCCCGGTCGTGACCGTCATCGGCCTCTCGCTCGGCGCGCTCCTGTCGGGCGCGATCCTCACGGAGACGATCTTCAGCCTGACCGGGATGGGCCAGACCCTGGTCGAATCGATCGAGGGACGCGACTACAGCGTCATCCAG
Organism: uncultured Chloroflexia bacterium; assembly: GCA_963813335.1. Lineage (GTDB taxonomy): Bacteria > Chloroflexota > Limnocylindria > Limnocylindrales > CSP1-4 > SPCO01. Next base: position 494,125 of record CAWEYL010000001.1, on the reverse strand, counting down.
GGCGCGACGATCGTGGTCGCCGTGATCTACGTTGTGGTGAACCTGGTGGTCGACGTCTCGTACGCCTTCCTCGACCCGCGGATCCGGCTCGAATGACCGTCATCGAGCAGCCGATCGACGCGACCGGGCCGGAGCGCCCGGAGCGCGCCGCCAGCCTGCGCCGCGACACGGCCCGGAACGTCCTACGCCAGCGGTCGGCCGTGATCGGGCTGATCATCCTGATCTCGCTGGTCATCGTGGCGGTCTTCGCGCCGATCATCGCGCCGTTCGACCCGTACCTGTCGATGCTCGACGCCGGCGAGACCGGGGTGAGGCGTGGTCAGCCGCCATGCATCCACATCCTGGGCTGCCCTGCCGATCAGCCGCAGCACATCATGGGTCTCGATTCGAACCTGCGGGACGAGTTCAGCCGCGTCGTCTTCGGAGCCCAGGCGTCGCTCCAGATCGGCATCCTGACGGTCGGGGTCGCGATCCTGATCGGGACCGTCCTCGGCGCCATCGCGGGGTTCGCCGGCGGCCGCACCGACAACATCGTCATGCGCACCCTGGACGTCGTGCTGGCGTTCCCTGCCCTGATCCTGGCCATCGCGATCGTGACCGTGCTCGGCCCGGGGCTGTACCAGGCCATGATCGCGATCGCGATCGTGTCGATCCCGGTCTATGCCCGGGTCATGCGCGGCTCGGTGATCAGCACGCGCGAGCGCGAGTACGTCACCGCGTCGCGCGCGTTGGGCGAGTCGTCGCGGGGGATCCTGAGCCGGCGCATCCTGCCCAACTCGCTGACGCCGCTCATCGTGCAGGGGACGCTCGGCATCGGCGGCGCCATCCTCGAGGTCGCCGCTCTCTCGTTCCTGGGCCTCGGCGCCCAGCAGCCGCAGGCGGAGTGGGGCTCCATGATCGGCTTCGACCGCAACCTGTTCTTCTCGGCGCCGCACCTCATCTTCTTCCCGGGCATGGCCATCACCCTGACCGTGCTGGGGTTCAACCTCCTCGGCGACGGGCTGCGCGACGCCCTCGACCCGCGCCTGAACCGATGACGACGCCGACGAGCCCCGACGAGCCCGCCGTCGCGACCCTGGGCGCCAGCCTCGACGAGACCGTCATCGAGGAGCTGGTCCCCGCCTCGAAGCGCCGCGTCAAGCGCGAGCGGGGCGATCGGCCGCTGCTCGAGATCAAGGGCCTGCACACGAGCTTCCACACCCGCGACGGCCTCGTCCGCGCGGTCGACGGCATCGACTTCCGCGTGGACCGCGGCGAGATCGTCGGCCTCGTCGGCGAGTCCGGCTGCGGCAAGAGCGTGACCAGCCTGTCGATCATGCGGCTGGTGGCGGCACCCGGCAAGATCGAGAGCGGCACCATCGAGTTCGACGGGCGCGACCTGCTGACCCTCTCGGACGAGGAGATGCGCAAGCTCCGCGGCGACCGCATCAGCATGGTCTTCCAGCAGCCGACGTCGTCGCTGAACCCGGTCTGGTCGGTCGGGCGCCAGATCGACGAGGTGCTGCGCATCCACCGGGGCATGAAGGGCAAGGCGGCCCACGCCCGCTCCGTCGAGCTCCTGCGGATGGTCGGGATCCCGGACCCCGAACGCCGGCTGAAGGCGTTCCCGCACGAGATGTCCGGCGGGATGGCCCAGCGGATCATGATCGCGATGGCCCTCGCCTGCGAGCCCGAGCTGTTGATCGCGGACGAGCCCACGACCGCGCTCGACGTCACGATCCAGGCGCAGATCCTGGACCTCATGCGGGCGCTGCGCGACGAGACGGGGACCGCGATCATCCTCATCACCCACGACCTGGGCGTCGTCGCCGAGATGTGCGACCGCGTCGCGGTCATGTACGCGGGCGAGATCGTCGAGGAGACCGACGTCACGACGCTCTTCCGTCAGCCTTCGCACCCGTACACGCAGGGCCTCATCGGCTCCATCCCGGTCGTCGGCCACGTGACCGACGAGCTGGCGGTCATCCCCGGCAACGTGCCCAACCTCATCGACCTGCCGCAGGGCTGCCGGTTCGCCCCGCGCTGCACGACCCGCGAGCGGTTCGACGTCAAGCTGGCCACGGAACTCCACCCGGAGCTGCGGCCGCTGAGCGCGGACCATCGGGTGCGCTGCTGGCTCTACCACGACGCCGAGGGCAACCTCCTGCCCCGCCCGGACACGCCGGCCGCCGGGACGGGCGCGCCGTGACGGTCGGGTCGGTCCCCATGGGCAGCACCATGGCCCCGGCTGCGGGCGCGGCCGAGCGCCCGCTCGTCGAGGTCCACGGGCTCGTCAAGCACTTCGACATCCGCGGCGGCATCCTGCAACGGGTCATCGGCACGGTCCAGGCCGTCGACGGCGTCTCGTTCGATATCCGCCGTGGCGAGACCCTGGGCCTCGTCGGCGAGTCCGGCTGCGGCAAGACGACGGTCGGGCGCCTCCTGCTCCGCCTGATCGAGCCGACCAGCGGCTCGATCCGGTTCGACGGCGTCGACATCACCAAGCTCAGCGGGGCGGGGCTCAAGCCGTACCGGCGCCGGATGCAGATCATCTTCCAGGATCCGTTCTCCAGCCTCGACCCGCGGACCCCGATCGGCGACAGCATCGGCGAGGGGCTGCGCATCCACGAGCTCGGGACCGACAAGGAGCGCCGCGCCAAGGTCCGGCGGATGATGGATCTTGTCGGCCTGCCGCAGTACCAGGCCAGGCGCTACCCGCACGAGTTCTCGGGCGGCCAACGGCAGCGCATCGGCATCGCTCGGGCGCTGGTCCTGGAGCCGGACCTCGTCGTCTGCGACGAGCCGGTCTCCGCGCTCGACGTCTCGATCCAGGCGCAGGTCCTGAACCTGCTCAAGAATCTCCAGCGCGAGCTCGGGCTGACCTATCTGTTCGTCGCCCACAACATGGGCGTCGTCGAGCACATCAGCGACCGGGTCGCCGTGATGTATCTCGGCCGGATCGCCGAGCTCGCCGACCGCCAGGCCCTCTTCGAGAAGCAGGACCATCCCTACACCGAGGCCCTGATGTCGGCGATCCCGATCCCGGATCCGACGATGCGTCGCACGCGGGTCATCCTGCGCGGTGACGTGCCGAGCCCGGTGAACCCGCCGTCCGGCTGCCGGTTCCACCCGCGCTGCCCGCTGCGCGAGCAGCTCGGGGCACCGCAGATCTGCGCCGACGAGGTCCCGCCGCTCCTGCCCGAGACGGGCGATCACCGCGTCGCCTGCCACTTCCGGGGCCAGGGGATCGCCGCGCTGGCTCCTGGGGGCGTCAGCGCGCCCGGAACGGCCTTCGGCGGGGTGGCGCCAGGCGGGGCGGCGGCTGGAGCCGGCCCGGCGTCCTAACGGGCGGCGTCGTCCTCGCGGGTCTCGGGCGACTCGGGCAGCATCGTCGTGTAGCCGAAACCCTCGGGCATCTCCGTCGCCCCGGTCTCGCCCACCGATGCCGGCGACTCGAGTGCCGTCGGATCGAGGGCCGGCGCGCTCAGGCCCGGGTCGATCGGGGTCGTCCCGGCCAGCGACGCGAGGGCCGAAGCGGGCGTCCCGCGGCGGACCCGCTCGTCCAGGAGGTGGGCGATGCCGACGTCGGTCTTGAGGGCTTCCTCGGCGAAATGACAGGCCGCCGACTGGTCGCCCGCGAGCACGCGCAGCTGCGGGTCGTCCGTGCGGCAGGTCTCGGGCTGCCCGAGCCGCTCGTACAGCCAGCAGCGGGTGTGGAAGCGGCAGCCCGACGGCGGGTTGACGGGACTGGGCACGTCGCCCTTGAGGATCACCCGGCGGCGCCGGCGCTCGGCGGCGGGGTCCGGCACCGGGACGGCGGACAGCAGCGCCCGGGTGTACGGATGGCCGGGCGCCGAATAGACCTCGTCCGGCGGACCGATCTCCACGATCTTGCCGAGGTACATCACCGCGACCCGGTCGCTGATGTGCTTGACGACCGACAGGTCGTGGGCGATGAACAGGTAGGTGAGCCCCAGCCGCTGGCGGAGGTCCGTCAGCAGGTTGAGGACCTGCCCCTGGATCGAGACGTCGAGGGCGGAGATCGGCTCGTCGCAGACGATGAACTCCGGCTCCACGGCGAGGGCCCGCGCGACGCCGATGCGCTGGCGCTGGCCGCCGGAGAACTCGTGCGGGTAGCGCGACACGTAGGTGGGGTCGAGGCCGACCAGGCGGAGCAGGTCGGCGATCCGCTCCCGCTTGGCATCGCCGTCGGCGAGGTGGTGCGTCTCGATGGGCTCGGCGATGGTCGCGCCGACCGTCATCCGCGGGTCGAGCGAGCCGTACGGGTCCTGGAAGATGATCTGCATCCGGCGCCGCATCTTGCGCAGCCCCTCGGACTTGAGGCTCATCAGGTCGACGCCGTCGAAGGTGACCTTGCCCTCCGTCGGCTCGCGCAGCCGGATCAGCGCGCGCCCGGTCGTGCTCTTGCCGCAGCCGGACTCGCCGACCAGCCCGAGCGTCTCGCCGCGACGGATGGTGAACGAGACGCCGTCGACCGCCTTCACCGACCCGACGGCCTGCTGGAAGATGCCCGAGCGGATCGGGAAGTAGACCTTGAGGTCCTCGACCTCGATCAGGTCGTGCTTGGACGCCGCGCTCGGCTCGGGCCCGTCCGTCACCGTCGCGGTCACGCGATCCACCCGTCGGGCTGGGTCGCCCAGCAGCGCGCCAGGTGGCCCTGGGCCTCGCGCTCGGTGAGCATCGGCTCGTGCTCGCGGCAGATGTCCCGGACGTACGGGCAGCGCGGGCTGAAGCGGCAGGCATCCGGGGGCGAGATCAGCACGGGCGGCATCCCCTCGATCGTGCGCAGCTTCTCGCCGCGGACGTCGTCGAGCTGCGGCAGCGAATCCAGCAGCCCCCACGCGTACGGCATGCGCGGCTGCTCGAACAGCTCGTCCACCGTGGCGGTCTCCACGATCCGGCCCGCGTACATGACGTTGACGCGATCGCACATGCCGGCGGCGATGCCGAGGTCGTGGGTGATCATCAGGACCGCCGTGCCGAACTCGTCGGAGAGCTTCTGGATCAGCTCGAGGATCTGGGCCTGGATCGTCACGTCGAGCGCGGTCGTGGGCTCGTCGGCGAGGATGAGCTTGGGGTCGCACGAGAGGGCGATCGCGATCATGACGCGCTGGCGCATGCCGCCCGAGAACTGGAACGGGTAGTCCCCGAGGCGCTCCTTGGCCCGCGGGATGCCGACCTTCGAGAGCAGCTCGACGACGCGGTCGCGCGCGGCCGCGTCCGGGAGGCCCATGTGCTGGCGGATCGACTCGGCGATCTGGTAGCCGATGGTGAGGGTCGGGTTCAGGCTCGTCAGCGGGTCCTGGAAGATGAACCCGATCTCCTTCCCGCGCAGCTTGCGGATGCCGTCGTTGTTGAGCTTCAGGACGTCGATGCCGTCGAAGGTGATCGACCCCGCGACGATCCGCCCCGGGGGGTTCGGTACGAGCCGGGCGATCGAGAGGGCGGTGACGCTCTTGCCGCAGCCGGACTCGCCGACGAGGCCGAGCGTCTCGCCGTACTTCATGTCGAAGCTGACGTCATCGACCGCCTGCACGACCCCGCTGGGCGTGAAGAAGTGGGTCGACAGGCCGCGGACCTCGAGCAGGATGTCGGAGGCGCGCGCGGTCTTCCCCGATGGGTCGAGCGACGCGCCCGATTCGAGGACGCCCGGCGTCACTTCGATGATCGTCGGGCGTTCGGCTTCGGGGATGTCGGCGTCGGTCGTCGGCAACTACTGCTTTCCCTTCAGCTTGGGATCCAGCGCGTCGCGCAGGCCGTCGCCGAGGAAGGTGAAGCTGATCAGGGCGATCGCGATGCAGATGGCCGGGAAGAGCACCAGGTGCGGTGACGAGAGGATCACCTTCTGGCCGTCGGCCACGAGGCTGCCCCAGGATGCCCGCGGCGCCTGGACGCCGACGCCGATGTAGGCCAGGGTCGCCTCGGCGAGGATCGCGGCCGGGATGCCGAGCGTCACCGCCACGATGATCGGGCCCATCCCGTTGGGCAGCAGGTGGCGGGTCACGATCTTGTTGTCCGAGACGCCGATCGCCCGGGCCGCTTCGACGAACTCGGTCTCCTTGAGCGCCAGCATCTGCCCGCGCACGAGCCGCGCGACCGTGACCCAGCTGGTCAGGCCGATGGCGACGAAGACGAGCAGAAGGCCGTCCATCGCCTTGCCGAATGCGGTCTCCTTGAACACGACCGACAGCAGGATGATGAAGAGCAGGTCCGGGAACGCGTAGATGACGTCGGTGAAGCGCATCAGGAGGTTGTCGGTGCGGCCGCCGAACCAGCCGGCGGCGGCGCCGAGCGGCACGCCGATGGTCAGGACCACGATCTGGACGACGATCGCGACGGTCATGCTGATCCGCGCGCCGTCGAGCAGCCGGCTCAGCAGGTCGCGGCCGATCTGGTCGGTGCCCAGGATGTGGCCGGCGGTGAGCGGCGGCAGCGGCTGGCCGCCGTTCGACACGACCGCTTTCAGGTCTTGCTCGGTGTAGGGGTACGGGGCGATGTACGGCCCGACGATGGCGACGATGAACAGGGTGATCACCGAGACCAGCCCGACCATCGCCAGCTTGTTCTTGCGGAGCCGGCCGAAGGCCTCCCGCCACAGGCCCGTCGAGGCTCGCGGTCGCGCGATGGTCCCCTGGGCCGCCTGGGTCGCCATGCTCGTCGCTCCTACCTAGCTGTAGCGGATACGGGGGTCGATGTAGGCGTAGAGCACATCGACCACGAGGTTGAGGAAGGCTACCGCGAAGGCATACAGGATCGTCATCGCCATCAGCACGCCGTAGTCGTGCTGGCTGATCGAGGTGATGTAGTACCGCCCCACCCCGGGGATGGCGAAGATCGTCTCGATGATGAACGAGCCGGTGACAAGGAACGCGAGCGTCGGGCCAAGGATGGTCACGACCGGGATGAGCGCGTTGCGGATCATGTGCCGGGTCACGACCTTGCCGTCGGCGACGCCCTTGCTCTGCGCGGTCCGGATGTAGTCCTTGCGGGTCACCTCGAGCATCGACGCCCGGGTGTATCGCGCGATCACGGCGATCGGGAACCCGGCGAGGGCGATCGTCGGGAGGATCCAGGTCTCCGGGCCTTTCCAGCCCTTGGTGGGCAGGACGTGCAAGGTCACCCCGAAGAAGAGGATCAGCAGGATGGCGAGCACGAAGCTGGGCATCGCGATCCCGATGATCGAGATGCCGGTCGAGAGGTAGTCCGGCCAGCGGTTGTGGCCGAGGGCGGCGAAGATGCCCAGCGGGATGCCCACCAGGACCGCCAGCGCGAAGGCCATCAGCCCGAGCTGGATCGTGACCATGAGCCCCCCGCCGACGATGTCGTTGACGGAGCGGTCCACGAACTTGTAGGACGGGCCCAGGTTGCCCTGGAGCAGATTGCCGACCCAGTGGACGTACTGGAGGGGAATCGGGTCATCCAGGCCGTATTTGGCGTTGAGGGCGGCGATCACGTTGGCCGGGAGCGCCTTCTCGCGCGCCCACGGCCCGCCCGGAACCGCGTGCATCAGCGTGAAGGTGATGAGCGAGACGGCGAAGAGGACCGGGATGATCCACAGCAGGCGACGGATGAGGTACCTGGTCAACGTCTTCCTCGATCGTCCTGGTTTCGCGACTTGGCCGACGGTGAGGTCCGGTCGCGGCCTGGGCCCTGCAACGCCGGAAGCGCTGTAGGGGCCGGGTCGCGGGGTGGGACGCGAGGCGCCCCACCCACGAGACGTACCAAGAGCCGAGAGCTCTTAGTGCTTTGCGATCGAGATGTTCTCGTAGAACAGGTCGCCGATGACGACCGAGTCCTGTCCGGTGCCGATGACACCCTGGACCCACGGGCGGATCTCGTAGTTGCTGATGCGCCAGCGGGTGAAGACCGCCGGGGCGTCGTCCACGAGGAGCTCCTGGGCCTGGTTGTACAGGGCGATGGACTTGGCCGCGTCCGGCTCAGCGCCGGCCTGGGCGACGAGGGCGTCGAACTCGGGGCTCTTGTACCCCTCGTCGTTGTTGCCGCTCTCGCTCTGGAACAGCGCTCGGAGGAAGTTGTCCGGGTGCGGGTAGTCCGCGCCCCAGGCGTTCCGGGCGATCGAGAACACGTTCTTCGGGCGGTCGACGACGAACTGGTCGAACGTCTCGCCCTTGAGCTCGCTCTTGACGCCCAGGTTCTTGCTCCACTGCTCCTGCATGTACGCGGACGTGATCTCGTGACCGGCGTCCGTGTTGAAGCCGAAGGACAGGGTCGGGACCTCGCTGACGTCCTTGTAGCCGAGCTCGGTGAGCGCGGTCGCAAGTTCGGCCTGCGCGCCGGCGACGTCGTACTTGAGTCCGATGTCGGCCTGGTGGCCCGGCATGCCGGGCGGGATCGGGCTACCGGCGACGACACCCTGGCCGCCGTAGACGGTGGCCATCATGGTGTCCTTGTCGATCGCCATCGAGAGCGCGCGACGGAAGTGCTTGTTCGCCGTCGGGCCCTTGGTGCAGTCGAAGCCCCAGTAGTCGAAGACGAGCACGGGCTGCTTGGTGACAAGCGGGCCAAGCTCGGCGTCGGCCGTGATCCGCGGCACGTCAGGCGGGTTGGCCGCCAGCATGTCGAGCTCGCCGGCCTCGAAGGAGGCCTGGTTCGCCGTGGGATCGCCGCCGATGGAGAAGTGGATCTCCTGGAGGGTCGGCTTCTGGCCGTACCAGTTCGGGTTCGGCACGACGACGATCTCGGACTGGTGGGTCCAGGACTTCATCATGAACGGGCCCGAGCTGACGAAGTTCGCAGCCTCGGTGAAGTTGGGGGTCTCGACCCACTTCTTCTGGATCGGCGCGGCGCCCCAGAGGGCGACGATGTCCAGGAAGTACGCGGCCGGGTGGGCCAGCGTGATCGTGAAGGTCTTGTCGTCGGGAGCGGCGACGCCGAGCTTGGCGAGGGCCGCATCGATGGCCGCATCCGTCGGGGCCGGCTTGGCGCCGGTCATCTTGATGAGGTCCGCGGCGCCGACGACCGGCTCCAGGAAGGCCTGGTAGGTCGAGGCGGTGCGCGGGTCGGCGAGGCGCTGCCAGGCGAAGACGAGGTCGCCGGCGACGATCGGGTCGCCATTGCTGTACTTCGCGTCGCGAAGGGTGAACGTGTAGCTCAGGCCGTCAGCCGAGATCTTGGGGAGCTCGGTGGCCAGCGACGGGACCGGGTTGAGGTCCTTGTCGAAATAGATGAGGCCCCGGTTCAGGGCATGCAGGACACCGATGTCCGTGCTGGTCGACGCCTTGCTGGGGTCGAGCGTGTCGGGGTCCTCGTTGCCGAGGGTGACCCGCAGCGACTGGACGTCCGCCAGGTTCGCGTCCGCGCTCGGCGAGGCCGAGGGCGTTTCCGAAGCCGGGGCGGACGCCGCGGGCGTCGAGGCCGCTGGCGAGGCGCTGCTGGTCGCGCCGCCACAGGCGGTCACGATCATCACGCCGGCCGCGAGCAGGCCGAGTAGTCGTTTGTGCATCAACTGTCCTCCGAACGGGTGGATACCCGAAAGTCTCCCGCAGACACGACCGTTCCCATGCCTTTTCGCAAGTCCGCCTGGTAGGTCCCGCTCTTGAACCGGGTCGAGACTCCCACTCGATCGGGTTTCAGGGCGAGCCGAGGCGGCAGCACGGTTCGGGTCGGTGCGCTGCCGGTACTATCCACAGCGCCCGAGGGGCTGTCAACCTCTACCTAACGAACGTTCGTATGGCGGCGGGCGCGGACGTCGGCGTCAGTCCGGGCAGGGGGTCTGGACACCGGTCATCGGGCGCCAGCGCAGGTTCGGCTGCCGTGCGGCGGTCGCCTCGTCGAGGCGGCGGACCGGCGCGGTGTGCGGGGCTCCCGTGACCATCGCCGGATCGCGGTCGGCCTCCTCCACGATCGCGGCCAGCGCGTCGGCGAAGGCGTCGAGCGTCTCCACCGATTCGGTCTCGGTCGGCTCGATCAGCATCCCCTCGTCGACGATGAGCGGGAAGTAGATGGTCGGCGGATGGAAGCCGTGGTCGATGAGCCGCTTGGCGATATCCAGGGTCCGCACCCCGGTGCGCTTCTTCACGGACGTCGCGGACGCCACGAACTCGTGCTTGCACGGCCGGTCGTACGGGATGTCGAAGGTCGCCGCCAGCCGGTGCTTGAGGTAGTTGGCCGCGAGGACCGCGTCGTCGCTGACCTCGGCGAGGCCCGTCCCGCCGTGCGCCCGGATGTACGCGTACGCGCGCACGAGGACTCCGGTGTTGCCGACGAAGCTGCGCAGGCGCCCGATCGACGTGGGCCGCTCGCCCTCGCGCTCGAGGCGGTACGTGCCGTCGTCCTCGCGCAGGACGCGCGGCGTCGGGAGGTATGGGATCAGGCGCTCGCCGACGCCGACGGGCCCGGCCCCCGGGCCGCCGCCGCCGTGGGGGGTGCTGAACGTCTTGTGGACGTTGAAGTGCATGACGTCGAAGCCGGCCTCGCCGGGCCGGAAGCGGCCGAGGATCGCATTGAGGTTGGCGCCGTCCATGTAGGCGAGGGCGCCGGCCGCATGGACCGCGTCGAGCAGCTCGCCGATGCGCGCCTCGAACAGGCCGAGGGTCGAGGGGTTGGTGATCATCACGGCGGCCGTCCGCGGGCCGAGCGCGGCGCGGAACGCCTCGACGTCGACGCCGCCGTCTGCGGCGGACGGGACCGTGATGGTCTTGAACCCGGCCATCGACGCGGTCGCCGGGTTGGTGCCGTGCGAGCTGTCCGGGACCAGCACCTCGTCGCGATCGGTGTCGCCGCGCGCGCGGTGGTACGCGCGGATCATCAGGATGCCGGTCAGCTCGCCCTGCGCCCCCGCCGCCGGCTGGAGGCTGACGGCCCGCATGCCGGAGATCTCGGCGAGAGCACCCTCGAGCTCCCACAGGAGCTGGAGCGTCCCCTGCGATGCGGCGTCGGGGGTGAGCGGATGGAGGTTGGCGAAGCCGGGCAGGCGCGCGGCCCACTCGTTGAGCTTCGGGTTGAACTTCATCGTGCACGAGCCGAGCGGGTAGAACCCGGTATCGACGGCGAAGTTGAGCTGCGAGAGGTTCACGTAGTGGCGGACCACGTCGGGCTCGTTCATCTCCGGCAGCGCCGGCGCGTCGGTCCGCAGCGCGGCCGCCGGGATGCGGTCCAGCGCGTCCTTGGGCGGGTGCGGGATCTTGCCGCCGCCGCGCCCGGGACGGCCGCGCTCGAACAGGGTCGGCTGCAGGCGGGGGCCGGTGACGCTCATCGGCTGATCCCGGCCACGGTCCCGGCGCCGGCCTCGACGCCGATGGGCGGCCGGCCCTGGAGGACGTCGCCGAGCGCATCCGCGAAGCGCGTGATCTCGGCGCTCGTGGTCACCTCGGTCGCGCAGACGAGCAGGCCGTCGGCGAGCGACGGGTCGTCGGGGACCGCCTCGGCGAGGACGAGCCCGGCGAGGATGCCGTGGTCGAGCAGCCGCCGGTGCACGGCCGGGGCGTCGGGGACCCGGACCGCGAACTCGTTGAGGTACGGGCCTGGGTGGAGCCGCTTCGCCCCGACGGCCGCGAGGGCCGCCTCGAGCTCGGCCGCCCGCGCGGCGCCGCCGGCGGCCACGTCGCGCAGGCCGTGCGGGCCGATGACCGCGAGGTAGATCGAGGCGGCCAGCGCCAGCAGGGCCTGGTTCGTGCAGATGTTGCTGGCCGCCTTGTCGCGGCGGATGTCCTGCTCGCGTGCGCGCATCGTCATCACGAATGCCCGCTGGCCCTCGAGGTCCGTGGTCATGCCGACGAGCCGGCCGGGGATCTGGCGGACGAGGGCGTCGGTGGAGGCGAGGATCCCGAGGTACGGGCCGCCGTACTGCGGCGCGATCCCGAGCGGCTGGCCCTCCCCTGCCGCAATATCGGCGCCGTACGCGCCCGGCGGCGCCAGGACCGCCAGGCTGACCGGCTCGATGACCGCCACGAAGAGCGCGCCGGCCGCGTGGGCGAGCTCGCCGATCGCGGGCATGGGCTCGAGGAGGCCGAGGAAGTCGGGCTGCGCCACCACGACGCCGGCGACCGGCCGGTCCGGCTCGGCGAGCATCCGCGCCAGGGCCTCGAGGTCGGTGGTCCCGGCCGCCGGGCCGTCGGCGACCAGGGGGATCTCGTCGAGCTCGAGGCCGCCGCCGAAGTAGGTCCGCAGCGTCCCGCGGTAGTGCGGATGGACCCCGCGGCTCACCAGGACGCGCTCGCGGCGGGTCGCCCGGCAGGTCATGAGCGCGGCCTCCGCCGTGGCCGCCGCGCCGTCGTAGTGCGAGGCCGACACGACGTCGAGGTCGACCAGCTCGGCCATCAGCGATTCGTACTCATAGATGCTCTGCAGCGTGCCCTGGCTCACCTCGGGCTGGTAGGGCGTATACGCCGTGTACCACTCGCCGCGCAGCAGGAGTTGGTCGACCGCGGGCGGGCTCCAGTGACGGTAGACGCCGGCGCCCAGGAACGAGACCAGGTCGGTCCGGTTGCGGCCGGCCAGCGCGGTCAGGCGCGCCGCCAGCTCGAGCTCCGGCTCGGGCGGTGGCAGGTCCAGGCGGGACGCGCGGAGTCCCTCGGGGATGTCGGCGAAGAGCTCGTCGACCGATCCGATGCCGATGGCCTCGAGCATCCGCGCCCGATCGGCGCCGGTATGGGGACCGTAGGGCATCTCGGCCGTCAGCCCGCGGCGATGAGCGCGTCGTAGGCGGCCGCGTCGAGCAGGTCGTCGAGCGCGCCGGCATCGGCGACCTTGACGCGGATCATCCAGCCCCCATCGTACGGGTCGCTGTTGACCAGCTCCGGGCTGCCGCCGAGCGCATCGTTGATGGCCGTCACCTCACCACCGACCGGGGCGAAGAGGTCGCTGACGGCCTTGACGGATTCGACCACGCCGAACGTCCCGGCGGCCTCCAGGCTCCGGCCGACCGCCGGCAGCTCCACGAAGACGATGTCGCCCAGCTGCTCGGCCGCGTAGGCCGTGATGCCGACGATCGCCTCGTCGCCGTCGAGGCGGACCCACTCATGGTCCTGGGTGTAGCGCCGGTCATCGGGGACCATCGCGGGCGTACCTCCTCCTGGCGCGGCGCGATGCCGCAGGCGACCAGCGTCGGATCGGCGCCCGGACCTAGGCCGGGCGGCGGTAGAACGGCAGGTCCACGACCCTCGCGGGGATCCGCGCGTCGCGGACCTCCACGTCGACCATGGTACCCGTCTGCGAATCCCCCGGCGCGACGTAGGCCATCGCGATCGGGACCCCGAGGGTCGGCGACTGCGTCCCGCTGGTGATGACCCCGGTCCGCCGGTCGCCGACGTGGACCGCGTAGCCGTGGCGGGCGATCCCGCGGCCCTCGACGACCAGGCCGACGAGTCGCTTGGACGGCCCCTCGGTCGCGATCCGCTCGAGCGCCGCCCGGCCCACGAAGTCGCCCGCCTTGCCGAGCTTGACGACCCGCGCGAGGTTGGCGTCGAAGGGCGTGGTCTCGAGGTCCAGCTCGTTGCCGTAGAGCGGCATCCCCGCCTCGAGCCGGAGGGTATCGCGGGCGCCGAGCCCGACCGGGACGCCATCGGCAGCGCGCACTCCCTCGAGCAGCGCGTCCCACAGCTCCCCGGTCCGGGCGGTCTCGACGAACACCTCGAAGCCGTCCTCGCCGGTGTAGCCGGTCCGGGCGACCAGCGCCGGGATCCCGGCGACCGAGCCCTCGGCGATCGCGTAGTAGCGCAGGCCGGCGAGGTCGACGTCGGTCAGCGGCGCCAGGATCTCGCGCGAGCGCGGCCCCTGGACCGCGACCAGCCCGGTCGCGAGGGAGCGGTCGTCGAGGAGCGCCTTGAACCCGTCGAGGCGTTGGGCGAGGGCATCGGACACGACCTCCGCATTGCCGGCGTTGGCCACGACGAGGAACCGGTCGTCGGCGAGGCGGTAGACGATCAGGTCATCGATGACGCCGCCGTCGGGCGCGCAGATCATCGAGTAGTGGGCACGGCCGACGGCCAGCGACGGCGGGTCCGTGACGAGGGCTGCGGCGAGCCCGGCGCCCGCCTCCGGGCCTTCGACGAACAGCTCGCCCATGTGCGACAGGTCGAACAGCCCGGCGCGCTCGCGGACGGCCTTGTGCTCCTCGAGGATCGAGCCGTACTGGACGGGCATGAGCCAGCCGCTGAACTCGATCAACCGGGCCCCGAGCGCGACGTGGCGGTCCTGGAGCGGGGTCTGGCGGGGCGCCTCCGGCTCGGTCACGAGGCGTCCGCCGGGACGCCGTCGGGGGCGGACCCGGCCACGACCTCCGCCGCCCGGCTGACGAGCGCGCGCTCCGTCTCGAAGGTCAGCACCGAGGGCGCGTCCGTGAACGGGATCCAGCGGACCTGCTCGAACTCGTGGTCGTGGTCGGCGAGGTCGCCACCAGTGGGCTCCATCATGAAATAGTGGACCGTCTTGTGGATCCGGGTCCCCGACTGGACGAAGAAGTACTCGATCGAATCGAGCGGGCCGGTGATCCGCACCTTGAGGCCGGTCTCCTCGGTCACCTCGCGGATCGCGGTCTCCTCGGTGGTCTCACCGCTCTTGGGCGTGCCCTTGGGGAGCGTCCACGTGCGCCCGTCGCGCTCGCGCCGGCGGCAGCCCACGACGAGGAACGGCTGGCCAGCCTCGTGACGAACGACGACCCCGCCGGCGGAAGTGGCGGTCGAGGTCCTCAGCCGCGCCACGGCGCCGAGGCGGCGCTGGGACGCCGGGTCGCCGCGGACCGCTCGGAGCGGGTCCAGTGCATGACGACCGCGTGATGGGGGCGGCCGCTCGACGGCCGCGGACCGGCCGGGCGGATCGAGCGCCAGCGGCCGCGCAGGCTCGTCAGCGGCGCCACGTCGGGGCGGCGCAGGACGGTCGCGGTGGTGACGGCCGGTCGGAAGGCGGTCGCGGATACGAGGCCCATCCGCCGCTCCCGCGCCCGGGCCGAGGCACGGACGAACTGGGCCGCGGGCCGGGCCGCGTACTTGGCGGCGATGCTGTGATCCATCGAGCCCATAGTACCGGTTCAGTCCTGCCTTGCAAGAGCGGCCCGCACGGCGGCGGCTTGCTCCGTTGCCAGCGTGCCACGGGAGAGGGCCAGGTCCACCTCGCGCTCCGCGAGCGCCCGGTAGAGCGGCAGGGCGCCGGGCGCGTCGGCGCGGAGCGCCGCGAGGTGGGCGTCGAGTGTCCCGAGGTCGCCCCGGGCGATCGGCCCGGTCAGGGCCGCGGCGATCCCGAGGGCGCGCGCGTTCCCCAGCGTCCCCTCGATGAGCGGCCCGTAGATGGCGAGCGAGCCGGCTTCGTCCAGCCCGGCCACCCGGCCGAGCGTCGCGATCGCGTCGAGCAGCGCGACGAAGCCGCCCGCCGCCAGGACCGCGGCGGCGTGGTACGCCGCCTTCGAGCCCGGCGCCAGCCGGACGGGCCGGGCGCCGATGGCCTCGGCCATGTCGGCGAGGAGCGCGGCGAGCTGGTCGTCGGCCTCGATGGCCACGGTGGCGCCGTGGAGCGCGGCGACCGCCCGCTCCGTGTCGGCGAAGGCGACCAGCGGATGGAAGGCGCCGACCTGCGTGCCGGCCGCCTGCGCCGGCGCGAGGACGTCCGCGTCGAGCGCGCCGCTGGTGTGGACCATGGCCTGGCCGCTGTACATCCGGATCGTCCCCGCGAGCGGCGCGATCGCGTCGTCGGGGACGGCCACGATGATCAGCTCGACGTCGTCGAGGAGCGCCTGCGGCTCGGCGAAGGCCCGGACGCCGTCGACCGTCGCGCGGAACCGCTCGCGGTTGGCGGCGCTGCGGCTGGCGACGGCCTGGACCGGCCAGCCGGCGCGGCTCAGCGCGACGCCGAGGGCCGTCCCGACGGCGCCCGCGCCGATGATCCCGATGACCGGCGGCTCGCCCGGCTCGGCGTGCCGATGGGGGTGCTGGTGGTCGCTCTCGTGGACGTCGTCACCATGCCGGTGAACGCCCGGCGGAGTGGGGTCGAGGTCGATGCCGGACGCCTCGAGGGCGGCTTCGGTCTCGGCGTGCGCCGTCGCCGCGGGGTCCTCGGGCGGCTCGCGCCACGCCCTCATCGGCCGGCGGCCGCGATGGTCGGACGGTCGCGGTACGCTTGCACCCATCGAGTGTAACGAGCCAGTGAGGATGCGCGCGTTGACAGCGATCGATCCGTTCGGAGCCCGACGACCCCTCGGCGACGACCTGCCGGACTACTACCGTCTGGCGGTCCTGGGCGACCGGATCGACCTCGCCAGCGCCCCCGTCACGGTCAAGATCCTGCTCGAGAACGCCCTCCGCCACGCCGGCGAGGGGATGGTCCACGCGACGGACGTCGAGACGCTGACCGCGTGGCGCCCGGGCCGCGCCGCCGAGGCGGAGATCCCGTTCATGCCGTCGCGCGTGATCCTCCAGGACCTGACCGGCGTGCCGGCCGTCGTCGACCTCGCGGTGATGCGCGACGCGATGGCCGACCTCGGCGGCGACCCGGCGCTGGTCAACCCGCTCGTGCCCGCGGACCTGGTCATCGACCACTCCGTGCAGGTGGACCGGTTCGGGACGGAGGGCGCGTTCGCCTTCAACGTCGAGCGCGAGTACGAGCGCAACATCGAGCGCTACCAGCTGCTGCGCTGGGCCCAGACCGCCTTCCGCGACCTGCGGATCGTCCCGCCGGGGACCGGCATCGTCCACCAGGTCAACCTCGAGTTCCTCGCCGCGGTCGTCACCGAGCGGCCGGACGCGCACGGGCCGGTCGCCTTCCCCGACACGGTCGTCGGGACCGACTCGCACACCACGATGATCAACGCGCTCGGAGTGCTCGGCTACGGCGTCGGCGGCATCGAGGCCGAGGCGGTCCTGCTCGGCCAGCCGCTCTACCAGCCGATGCCCCACGTCGTCGGCGTCCACCTGACCGGCGAGCTGCCGCGCGGCTCGACCGCGACCGACCTCGTCCTGGTCGTGACCGAGATGCTGCGCCGGCACGGGGTGGTCGGGGCGTTCGTCGAGTTCGCCGGCGACGGGCTCGCCAGCCTGTCCCTCGCGGACCGCGCGACGATCAGCAACATGAGCCCCGAGTTCGGGGCGACCTCGACGCTCTTCCCCATCGACGACGAGACGCTGTCGTACCTGCGGCTCACCGGGCGGACCCCGGCCCACGTCGGGCTGGTCGAGCGCTACGCCAAGGAGCAGGGACTGTGGCGGGCCCAGGGCGACGGGCCGACCTTCGACGAGCGCCTGACCCTGGACCTCTCGAGCGTCGAGCCGTCCGTGGCCGGGCCGCGTCGCCCGCAGGACCGCGTCCCGCTCCAGTCCCTGCGCGAGAACTTCCGGTCCAACTACCCGGACGGCCTCGAAGCCCCCGCGGAGCCCGAGACCGAGGTCGAGGAAGCGTCGGGCGAATCCTTCCCGGCGTCCGATGCCCCGGCCTTCGCCTCGGCCGATGCGGGGACCGAACCCGCACCGCCGGCGGCGGCTGTCCTCGCCGACGCCGCCCCCGTCGACCGGCGCGCCTACCGGCCGGTCGAGATCGAGGTCGGCGGGCAGCGCACGACGATCGGGACGGGCTCTGTCGGGATCGCGGCGATCACCTCGTGCACCAACACCTCGAACCCGACCGTGATGGTCGGGGCCGGGCTGCTGGCACGGAACGCGGTCGCGCGCGGACTGCGCGTCGCCCCGACCGTCAAGACCTCCCTGGCGCCCGGCTCCAAGGCCGTGACCGGCTATCTCGAGAAGGCCGGCCTGATGGCGCCGCTCGAGGCGCTCGGGTTCGCCCTGGCCGGCTACGGCTGCACGACGTGCATCGGCAACTCCGGCCCGCTCGACCCGGCGGTGGCCGGCGCGATCGAGGCGAACGACCTGGTCGTCGCGGCCGTGCTCTCCGGCAACCGCAACTTCGAGGGCCGCATCCATCCGCTCGCCCGGGCGAGCTATCTCGCCTCGCCGCCCCTCGTCGTGGCGTTCGCGCTGGCCGGCCGCGTCGACATCGACCTGACCACCCAGCCGCTGGGGACCGGGTCGGACGGGCGCCCGGTCTTCCTCGCCGACATCTGGCCGTCGCCCGACGAGATCCGCTCGGTCATCGCCGACTCGATCGATGCCGAGCTCTTCCAGCGAACCTACGCGGTCGTCTTCGAGGGCGACGAGCGCTGGCGCGCGCTGGCGATCCCGGACGGCCAGCGCTACGCCTGGGACCCGGCCTCGACGTACGTCGCCAAGCCGCCGTTCCTCGACGGCGTCGCGGACGCGCGCACGGCCATGGCGGACATCACCGGCGCCCGGGTGCTCGCGGTCCTCGGCGACTCGGTCACCACCGACCACATCTCCCCGGCTGGCTCGATCTCGCCGTCATCGCCCGCCGGCCAGTGGCTCCAGGCCCACGGCGTCGGGCCGCTGGAGTTCAACTCGTACGGCGCACGGCGCGGCCAGCACGAGGTCATGGCCCGCGGCACGTTCGCGAACATCCGGCTCCGCAACGGCCTCGTCGCCCCCAGGGAGGGGCCGTACACGGTCCACCTCCCGTCCGGCGATGACGGCTTCATCTACGACACCGCGATGCGCTACATCGACGAGGGCGTGCCGCTGCTGGTCATCGCCGGGCGCGAGTACGGCTCGGGCTCCTCGCGGGACTGGGCGGCCAAGGGGCCGCTGCTGCTGGGCGTCAAGGCCGTCATCGCCGAGAGCTACGAGCGGATCCACCGCTCCAACCTGGTCGGGATGGGCGTGCTGCCGCTCCAGTTCAAGCCGGGCGACAGCGCGGCCTCGCTCGGGCTGACCGGGCGCGAGACCTACTCGATCGTGGGGCTCGATGGCGGGCTGTCGCCGCGCCAGGGCGTGACGGTCGTGGCGGTCGCGGACGCGGCCGCCGGCGGCGACGGCCGCGAGCGCCGGTTCGAGGCGATCGCGCGGCTCGACGGGCCGATCGACGTGGATGTCTTCAATGGCGGCGGGATCCTGCCGACGGTCCTGCGCCGGCTGGCGGCCTCGAACGCCTGACGGCGGGTGCGCTAGGCGCTGAGGCGCCGGCGACGGCTCGAGGTCGACGCCGCCTCGGAGTGGAGTCGGAATCCAGCCAGGGTGCAGGAGGCCAGCATCAGGTTGCGCGCGGCCGCGTGGGCGTCGCCGTGCCCGGTGGCGTCGCTCCAGCGCTCGAGACAGGTGCGGACGGTGTCGTCGGCGACCTGCTGCGCCCCGGCGCCGGTGGCGTCACAGACCTTGACCATGTTCTCGACGACGCGCGTCATGCCGGATCCGAGCGTGCCCGCCCGGTAGCTTTCGATGACGTCGTCGGCGCCCTGCTGGGCGACGAGCAGACCGATATCGGTGGGGGCGGGTGCGGCGATGGCCATCGTCGGGAGACTCCGGATGCAGATTCGAGGCCTCTCGATCGTCGCGTTCCGCGCGCTGGCGGCCTAGGCCGAACCCCGGCAGACCGGGCCACCGCGGATTGCGCGCTCCCGGCAACCCACGGACCAGCGCGAAGCCCCCGGGGGAGGCCGGGGGCTTCGCTTGCGCGGGGAGGAGGACCGCGTTCGAACCTCAGACGCGGCAGGTGGCCGGGGCGTGACGCGCCCGGAACAGATCCTCAGTCCCAGATGTCGATGAGCGGCAACCCGGCGCGCGACAGCGTCTCGTTGAGCTCGGCGATGTGCCAGACGTCATGGGCGAAGGAGCGCTGGATGACCTCGCCGCGGGTCTGCGCCTCGTCGTCTCCCCATTCCCGGTGGCGGACCGTCTCGGCGAGCATGTCCGGGGTCCAGCGGTCGAGCGCTCCCTCGATGATGCGGAACGTCGAGTCGAGCGCCTCGACGAGGGCCTCGGCACTCAGTACGTGCTCGAGGTCGTCGTCGCCCGGGCAGTCGTACGACGCGTTCGTGAACGGGGTGGTCTCGGCGCCGGGCTCACCGGCGATGTCGCACAACCCGAACACGCGCTGGCAGGCGAGATGGCCGATCGTCGCCCAGAGCGGCCAGCGCTCCGGCGATGGCTGGGTCGCCAGCTGTTCCTCGGTCATCGAGGCCACCCGGTCGCGCAGGCGCTCGTTGTAATGCGGCCAGCGGCTGTAGGCGGGTCGGATCGTCAGGTGGCTCAAGCTAGCGGGCGCCATCGGGGCCGGCCAACCTGAAGAGGTGGCGCTCCCCAGCCAGGCCCTTCAACGCGTGGGCTCCGACATCGTCGAGGACCAGGCCAGAGCCTTCGAGCAGGTCCTTCGTCGTCGACGAGATCAGCACTTGCCCAGGCCCGGCGAGCGACATGACCCGTGCGGCGGTGTGGATGGCGACGCCTCGCGCGTCGGGACCCATGAACTCGACCTCGCCCGTATGGAGTCCGACGCGGATCGCGAGGCCGATGGCGTCAGCAGATCGAGCCATCGCGGCGCCGCAGCGAACGGCACGCGTGGCGCCGTCGAAGACGGCCAGGAACCCGTCACCGGTCGTGGAGACCTCACGCCCCCGGAAGGCATTCAGCTCCTCGCGCAGGACCCGGTTGTGGGTCGACAGGAGGTCCCGCCACGCGGCGTCGCCGATCCGTTCCATGGTCGCCGTCGAGTCCACGATGTCGGTGAAGAGGACCGTCGCCAGGACGCGTTCTCCGGGGCCCTCGGGGGCGACCCCGAATGTCCGAGCGCTCGTCCACTCCACGGTGACCCACGGCGTTTCGCCCACGACCCATGCGTCGTGACCCGCCGGGATCTCGTAGACCGACTCGGCTTCGATGTCCATCTCCTGCCCATCGGCCATCACGACATGCATGGCCCCGGAGATCGAATAGCCGAGGTGGTGCAGCTGGCAGGTCGGCGTGCCGGCGATCCCGGGCATGTCCGTCGTCCAGCGCCATCCTGGCTCGTAGCTGGCGCGCCCCACGGCGGTCTCATCGAGCCTGATGACGTCGGCATGACCGTGGATGAACGTTCGCACCTCGTCGGGCGTCGCGAAGCGTCGCGTCTGCAAGCGTGGCACGCCCCCATTCTGGACCCAGCCGCGACCGCCGCGTCAGCGGAGGCGATCGGGGCTGACCGTCGGAACGTCGATCAGGCGTTCCTCGCCGACCTGCCGAATGGATCAGGCTGACTTCGTCGTCTTGACCGGTCCGCGGTCGATGTCGGTTCCGACTCCGTGGGCCTTGAGCCGGTCTCGCTGGTCGAGGACGTAGAGCAGGCCAAGCGACGGTGCGATGACCAGCGCCGCGACTACGAAGACGACCAGCAGCGCGTCGAGCGAACCGGCCGGTGCCGCTGCATCGGCGAAGGTCATCGTCGGCGGCAGGATGTACGGATACTGGGCGACGCCCCAGCCGGCGATCACCGCGACGACCGCCCCGACCGCACACGCGCGCGTCCCGCGCGGCAGGTCGCGCCAAAGCAGGGCGAGGGCCGCGGCCCCGAGCAGTCCGGACGCCACGACCAGTGGCCAGCCCCGAGTCGTCAGCTCGTCGGCGAGGACCGGCGCATCGATGGCCAGCACCGGGATGGCGCCGATGGCAAGGGCCCCGGCAACCACTGCTGCCGCGATCGCCCGACGCCTGAAGTAGCCCACCAGGTGGTCGTCCGAGCGTCGCCGGGCATCGGCCACGAGGAAGACGGCCGCGAGGTAGGCGCAGACCGAGACGGCCATCACACCCAGCAACACCGAGGTCGGGTTCAGCCAGGTGGTCCACGGGTCGCTCGCGACGGCAGCCCCGTCGGCGGCGACGACGCGACCACTGGCGATGGCGCCGGCCACGGTCCCGAGCAGGAATGGCGTCAACACCGACGAGATCGCAAATACCGCCCCGGCCGCCTGTCGGCCGTGCAGCGTCGTCGCGACCGGGCGGAACGCGAACGCCGCGCCGCGCAGGACCATGCCGAAAGCCACGAGGCAGAGCGGGACGAACAGGGTCGTCATGATCGCCGCGAACGCCGGCGGGAAGGCCGTCCAGAGGATCACCAGGTCGAAGATGAGCCAGGTGTGGTTCGCTTCCCAGACCGGGCCGATCGCGTCGGCGATCAGCGCGCGCGGCCTGAGCCCCGGGGTCGCCCGGCCGGCGGCGAGGTCCCAGAAGCCCGCCCCGAAGTCGGCGCCGCCGAACACCGCGTAGGCCGTGATGCCCGCCAACAGGACGACCGCCGTCGCCTGGACGGCCGTCACGAGAGGCCCTCGTCGCTGCGCTCGGTCGGGCCATACGGGATGTGATCGTCAGGCCCCAGGCCGCCGAGCGCGCGGCCACCGTCGGCGCTCGCGTCCTGGGCGGCCCAGCGCCGCTTGAGGGCGAACAAGGCGACCAGGGTCGCGACGCCGAGCGCCGAGTAGAGGACGACGACACCGATGAACGTGATCCGGACGCCCGAGGCGTGCGTGACCGCGTCGGCCGTCCGGAGATAGCCGTACACGACCCACGGCTGGCGCCCGACCTCGGTGACGATCCAGCCAGCCTCGAGGGCGAGGATCGCCCCGAACCCCGCGAGCGCCGACGCCCGCAGGAACCAGCGCGCTGTCGCGTAGTCGCGCCGGCGCAGCCGGTTGACCAGGCCCCACAGGGCAAGGACGACCAGCGCGGTCCCGGTCCCGACCATGGCATCCCAGGCGAGGTGGACGATGGTCGCCGGCGGACGCTCGTCGACCGGGATCGCGTCGAGCCCGGTGATCACGGTGTCGGGTGAGAAGCCCGCGATGAGTGACGCGAGCGACGGGACGGCGAGGCCGCCGACGACCTGGCCGTCGACGAGGACGCCGCCGATGATCTCGGGCTGATGGGGCCCGGTCGTGACGATCAGCTCCATCGAGGCGAACTTGGCGGGCTGATCCTCCAGCACACCGCGCGCGGCGACGTCGCCGACCATGACCTGGACCGGTGCCGCGATCGCCGCGATCACGAACGGGATCGCGAACCCGAGGCGCACGTACCGGTCCGTGCGCCCACGGAGAAGCCCGACAGCGTAGACGGACGCGAGCAGGAAGCCCGTGACCATGTAGGCGGCCAGGAACATGTGCGGGACCTCGTACCAGGTCGCCGGGTTGAAGATGACCCCGATCGGGTCGACCGCGACGACCTTGCCGGCGGCGTCGACCTCGAAGCCCGACGGCGTGTTCATCCAGCTGTTCGCCGCGACGACGGCGAAGGTGCCGCCGATGCCCGCCAGCGCGACCGGCACGCCCGACAGGAGGTGGAGCCCCGGCGAGAGCCGTCGCCAGCCGTAGATGTAGATCGCGATGAAGATCGCCTCGAGGAAGAAGAACAGCCCCTCGACCGCGAACGGGATGCCGAAGGCACCGCCGTAGCGGCCCATGAGGCCGGGCCAGAGCAAGCCCATCTCGAACGACAGCACCGTCCCAGTCACCGCACCGACGGCGAAGGTCACGGCCATCACCGTCGACCATCGCCGCGCCAGCAGGAGCGCCGCCGGATCCCTGCGCCGAAGGCCGATGGCGTTCGCGATCAGGACGATCGTCGGCAGCCCGACACCCAGGCAGGCGAGGACGATGTGGAAGCCGAGGGTGAACGCCATCTGGGAGCGGGCGGCCAGGAGCTCCGCCGAGACCGATGGGTCCATGTCCGCAAGTCTACCCAGCCCGACCATCGGGGCTGGCACCGGCCTTCGGCGGGCACGAGGTTGTGGTGGGCGATACTGGATTCGAACCAGTGACCTCGCGGATGTGAACCGCGCGCTCTAACCGACTGAGCCAATCGCCCGAGGGGTCGCGGCGCCGCACCGGGCGCCCGACGGGAACCGGCCGATCATACCCGCAGGCCGGGCCAACGGGCAACGATCGCCTCCGGGTCGACCCCGGAGACGACGATCAGCTTCTGGCGACTGGTGGCGCCAGCCACGATGCGGATGTCCTCGCGGGCGACGTCCAGCTCATCGGCCAGCAGCCGCACCAGGGCGTGATTCGCGGCGCCTTCCACGGCCGGGGCGGTCACCCTTGCCTTCAGCACGCCGTCGAGGACACCGTCGACCCGGTCGGTCACGGCGCGCGGGGTCAGGCGGACGGCGAAACGGACATCGGGATGGCTCACGGGGTCGACACGCGATGAGGGCCCGGCATCTGCCCGGGCGGCGGCTGGGGGTGCCCCGAGTGTATCAGTGCGCATGCTCCGGTTCGCCCGGCCCGTGGTGGTGCGGCCGCTCGCCGAAGATGGCCCGGCCGACCCGGACGATCGTGGCGCCCTCCTCGATCGCGAGCTCGAAGTCGTCCGACATGCCCATCGACAGCTCCGGCCCGAGCGCCGGCCAGCGCGACCGCAGCCCCTCCCCCAGCACTCGAAGGCCCGTGAAAGTCGCCCGGGCGTCGGCGGGATCGGTCGCCAGCCGCCCGACGGTCATCAGGCCGCGGACCTCGAGGTTCGGCAGGTCCAGCAGGGCTGGCAGCGCCGCCTCGACCACGTCCGGCGCGAAGCCGGCCTTCGCCGGGTCGGCATCGACGTTGACCTGGACGAGCACCGGGTAGCGCACGCCGGGCCGGACCTCGGCGGCCAGCCGGTCCAGGCGCTCGGCGAGCGCGACGGAGTCCACGGTCTGGATCGAGTCGAATACCTCCAGCGCGCGCCGCGCCTTGTTGGACTGCAGCGGCCCGACCAGCTGCCACGACGCGCCGGGGACCGCGGGCGCCTTGGCCTCCCCTTCCTGCACGCGGTTCTCGCCGAGGAGCGTGAACCCGGCCGCGACCGCGGCGCGCAGCCGCGCGGCGTCCACCGTCTTGGAGACCGCGACCAGGGTCACCGCGGACGGGTCGCGGCCCGCGCGCTCGCAGGCAGCGCGGATCCGCCCGAGGACATGCGCCCGCGCGGCCGCCAGGTCGTCGAACTGGTCGTGATCCGGTGGCGTCACCACCGGCCGGCTACTTCCGGCGGAGGAAGCTGGGGATCTCCAGGTCGTCCGCGTCGTAGGTCGGGACGCGCTTGGCGGGGGCCGGCTCGCCGACCGACCGCTCGGAGCGCGTGGCCGAGACCACCGCCGCCTCGGGCTCGCGGACCGACAGGCTTTCGACTGCGCCGTCGAGGATCTCGTCGCGCTGGCGCTGGAGCTCCTCGAGGAAGTCCCGCTCGCGCGGCGCGCGCATCGACCCCGACGTGTCCATGACCCCGGTCGCCTCGCGGGCGGTCGAGTGGCGCTTGCGGCCGCCGTCGAAGCCGGTCGCGATGACGGTGACCATGACCTCCTCGCCCAGCCGCTCGTTGAAGCTGGTGCCGAAGATGATATTGGCCTCCGGGTCGGCGGCCTCCTTGATCGCCTCGGCCGCCTCCTGGACCTCGAAGAGCGACAGGTTCGAGGAGCCGGTGATGTTCCAGAGGATGCCCTGCGCGCCATTGATGTCGAGTTCGAGCAGCGGACTGGCGATGGCCATCCGGGCGGCCTCGACGGCGCGGTTCTCGCCGCTCGCTCGGCCGATGCCCATGAGCGCGGAGCCCGCGTCCTTCATGATCGCGCGGACGTCGGCGAAGTCCTGGTTGATGAGCCCGGGCACGGTGATGATGTCGCTGATGCCCTGGACGCCCTGGCGGAGCACGTCGTCGACGACGCGGAAGGCATCGAGGATGCTGGTGTTCTTCTGGACGACGTCCTTGAGCCGGTCGTTGGGGATGGTGATCAGCGCGTCGACCTGGCTCTTGAGCTCCTCGGCCGCCTTCTCGGCGACCAGCTTGCGCTTGTTGCCCTCGAACGCGAACGGCTTGGTGACGACGCCGATGGTGAGGGCACCGCCCTCCTTGGCGATCTGCGCGACGACCGGTGCGGCGCCGGACCCCGTCCCACCGCCGAGCCCCGCGGTGATGAAGACCATGTCCGAGTCGGCGAGCGCCTGGGCGATCTTCTCCGAGTCCTCCTCCGCCGAGCGCTGCCCGATCGACGAGTCGCCGCCGGCGCCGAGCCCGCGGGTGACCTTGTCGCCGATGCGGATCTTGTGCGGCGCATCGGACTGGAGGAGCGCCTGCGAATCGGTGTTGCAGGCGATGAACTCGACGCCCATCATCTCGGCCCGGATCATCCGGTTGACCGCGTTGCTGCCACCGCCCCCGACCCCGATGACGCGGATCAGCGCGAAGTTCTCGGAGTCGGAACGCAACGTCATCGGTCATCCTCCAGACGCCCCTCGGCAGGCGTCGATGCGTCGTCTCGGCCGGACCTTGGAGCTCCTGGGGCAGAGCCGCGGTCCTGTGGATAAGCCCGGAGTATAGCGCCGACCCCGTCGAAGCCGACAAGCCTCGAGATGGCGGCGCGACGCGTGGCGGCGCGCTTGCGGTGCGGTGGCGCACCGGACGTGCCGGCGTGCCGCTCAGCCGGTCAGGAAGCTGAGCCGGACGGTCCGTGTCGTGTTGTCGGCGTTGGGGTCGAGCAGGCAGATCGACTGCCAGGTGCCCAGACCCAGCCGACCGCCGGCCACCGGCACCGTGACCGACGGCGAGGCCAGCAGGGGCAGGACGTGGTCGGCGCCGTGGCCCGCCGACCCGTGGCGGTGCCGGTACAGCGACTCGTCGTGCGGGAGGAGGCGCTCCAGGGCCGCGAGCAGGTCGTCGTCGGAGCCCGCCCCGACCTCGATGATCACCACCGCCGCCGTGGCGTGGGGCACGAAGACCGAGAGCAGGCCGTCGCCGGCGTCGGCGACGAACGCGGCGCACTCGCGGGTCAGGTCCGTCAGCCCGGGCCGCGACCCGGTCCGGACCGTGAGCTCGCGGGTCCTTACGGGAAGATGCTCCGAAGGGCGTCGCGGACGCGGCCGAGCCCGCCGCCGCCGGGCGCCGATTCGTAGCGCAGCGGCTCGCCCGAGGTCAGGCTGATGGCGCCCCACTGGAGCAGTCCGACGGCTGTGCTGTAGGACGGGTTGAGGAGGGTGTCCACGAGCCCGGCGATGCCCGCCGGGGCGGCGACCCGGACCGGCATCTGGAGGACGCTGCGGCCGAGCTCCGCGGCTCCGGCGAGCTGCGCTGCGCCGCCGGTCAGGATCACCCCGGCCGGGAGCATCCCGACGCCCGCGGCGCGGATCTCGTTGCCGAGCAGCTCGAAGGTCTCGCGCATCCGCGCCTCGATGATCTGGCAGACCTCGAGCCGGCTGACCGTGCGCCCGGCGTCCTCGCCGAGGACCGAGACGCTGATCTCCTCGTCGTCGGCGTCCTCGACCGCGCGCAGGTCGGCGGTGCCGTGGCGGATCTTCAGCTCTTCGGCGACCTGGAGGCTGGTCTTGAGCCCGATGGCGACGTCGTTGGTCACGTTGTTGCCGCCCACCGGGAGGACGCGCGTGTGGAAGGGCGAGCCTTCCTGGAAGAGCGCGAGATCGATCGTGCCGGCGCCGATGTCGGCGACCGCGACGCCCAGCTCCTTCTCGGTCTCGGACAGCACGGCCTCCGCCGACGCCAGCGAATCGGCGACGAGCTCGTCGATCTTGACCCCGGCCGCCGACACGCACTTGGTCAGGTTCTGGACCGCGGTGGCGGACGCGGTGACGATGTGGGTCTCGACCTCGAGCCGCAGCGCGCTCATCCCGAGCGGGTCCTTCACGCCCTCCTGGCCGTCGACCGTGAAGCCGCGGCGCTCGACGTGGAGCACCTCGCGGTTCGACGGGATCGAGACCGCGCGGGCGACCTCGATGGCGCGGTTGACGTCCTCGCGGGTGACCTCGCGATGGTGCGCGGTGACCGCGACCTGGCCGGGCGAGTTGATGCTCTCGACGTGCTGGCCGCCGACGCCGACGAAGGCGCGGTCGATCTTCCAGCCCGACAGGCGCTCCGCCCGCTCGACGGCGTCCGCGATGGAGCGGATGGTCTGGTCGATGTTGATGACGACGCCCTTCTTGAGGCCGGACGCGGGAACGGTGCCGTGGCCCATGATCGTCAGCCGGCCGTCGCGGCTCACCTCGCCGATGAGCGCGCACACCTTGCTGGTGCCGACGTCGATGCCGACGAGGACCGCTTCCCGTTCCACCATCTTGTCCGTCTCTCCCGTCCGTGCTGTCGATCTAGAGGAAGTGTCGCCGGATGAGCGCCACGTTGTTGAAGATGCGCAGGCCGAAGGTGATGAGCGCTACGAGGTAGAGATCCAGGCCGAGCCGGTCGCCGACGAAGGTGAGGAGCACGGCGATGATCGCATTGACCAGGAACCCGCTGACGAAGATTTGATTGTCGTAGACCCCGTCGAGCTCTGCACGGACCGCCCCGAGCACGGAGTCCAGGGCGGCGAGGATCGCGACCGCAGAGTACCGGCTGAGCTCGAAGCTGACGTTGACGTTGAGGACGAGGCCCGCCAGGACGCCCACGAGGAGCCCGAGCAGGGGAAGCAGCACGCCGTCGTCGTCCTCGATCCGGTGGGTTTCGGCAAGGCTACCCGACCGCCAGCGGGCGCGGCAACCGTCCGCGCAACCGCGGGTCGGCCGCTCACCCGGCGGCCGACGGCGACGGCCTGGCCGACGGGCTCGGCGTCGGGGTCGGCTTGGGGACGTAGGTGCCCTCGGTACCCGAGGCGAGGATCACCCGGTCGATGGTGCTCTCGCGCCCCGCGAGCAGGCTGCGCAGGAGGCGGACCTGCTCCGGGATGAGCTCCGGCGTGCGGATCGTGGGGGTGTAGATGCCGAACACGGCGGTCCAGCCGGTCGGGCTCGAGCGGAGCAGGAAGCCGTTCTCGTCGGTCAGGACGATCGACATCGCCGACGCCTCGCTGCCCACGTCGGCGGGGACCAGCGACGCGAGCCGGGTCGCGGCGTCGAGATCGATCGGGTCGAGGGTGCTGCCGCTGATCAGGCCGGCGGAGGCGGACCGGCGGTCGTCGATGACGGGCAGCCCGGCGGTGGCCGCCCCGGGCACGTCCGGGACCTTGGCGAAGAGCTTGCCGTCGCCGTCGACGAGGAACTGCAGGTCGCCGACCTTCCAGATGAGGATCGGCTTGCGCTCGGTGAGGGTGACGGCCAGGGTGTCCGGGAACTCCACGCCGATCCGGGCGCGCTCCACGGTCGGCAGCTGCTCCAGCGCCGTCTCGAGCGGGCCGGTGGCGATGCGGAACAGGTTCTGGCCGCGGGCGCCGGCGAGCGCGGCTTCCACCGCGGCCGGATCGGTCCAGGCGGGTGCCTCGGTGAGCCGCACGCGGGCGTAGTCGAAGGCGCTCGACGACGAGACGCCGTAGATGGCCCCGATGCTGGCGAGCATGACCAGGGCCGCCCCGGCGCGGATGGGCGTGAGCCGCGCCGACGACGCGCGCCGGACGCGGGGTGTCCGGCGGCCCGGCCCCAGCGGTGTCTGGCGGCGGGTCGGCGGACGGAGGCTCATCGCGGCAGGTCCGCTCCGGTGAGATGGGCCGCGACGCCGGCGGCGGCACGCTCCTGGGCGAGCACGACCACGCGCTCGCAGACGTCCGCGAACGCATAGCCGCCGCTCGACGGCATCGTCGGGAAGAGGCTGATCGGCGTGAAGCCGGGGATCGTGTTGATCTCCGAGACGTAGATCCGCTCGCCCGCCACGAGGAAGTCGACCCGGGCGAACCCCTCGCAGCCGATCGCCCGGTAGGTGTCGCGCGCGAGCTTGAGGATCGTCGCCTGCTGGGCCGCGCCGACCTCGGCCGCGGTCGAGGTCTCGGACAGGCCCGGCGTGTACTTCGCGGCGTAGTCGTAGAACTCGTGGCCAGAGACGATCTCGCCGGGGCCGTACAGCTCCAGCACATCGTTGCCGAGGACCGCGACCTCGAGGTCGCGCGCGCCCGCGAGGTAGGTCTCGGCCAGGGCGTGGGTGTCGTAGCGGAACGCGAGCTCGAGCGCGGCGGGGAGTTCGGCCGGGTCGTGGACCAGGGTCATCCCGACCGACGACCCGAGCCCCGACGGCTTGACCATCAGGCGCGGGTCCGACGCCCCGGTCGCGAACGCGGCGAGCTCGGCCGTGACGGCCGCGGGGTCGGTCCGCCAGCGCGCGGCACTGACCTCCCGCCAGTCGACGATCGGCAGGCCCAGGCCGCGGCACATCCGCTTGAACAGCCGCTTGTCCATGCCGAGCGCCGAGGCTGCCACGCCGGCGCCCGTGTAGGTGAGTCCCGCCGCGCCGAGCATCGCCTGGACGGTGCCGTCCTCGCCGAACGGGCCGTGGAGGGCGATGAAGACGACGGGTGACGGCGCCTCGCCGGCGAGCCGGTCGATCGCCGCACCCGCGGTCAGTGGGCCGTCGCCACCGAGCGCGGCCGGGTCGTCGTAGGCCGCGGCCGGCCGGTCGCCCCGGGCGTGGTCCCGAGGCAGCCACCACCAGCCGCCGTCGAGATCGATCAGCACCTGGCGCACGGGGTGGCCCAGCCCCGCCAGCGCGCCGGCGACCGCCGTGCCGGACACGATCGAGACGTCGTGCTCGGCCGACGGGCCGCCGAGCAGTACGACGACCGGGACCCGAGGGTCGCTCACGGTGCCGGCTCCCAGTCGCGCCAGTCGCCCACGAACTCGATCTCCGGCTCGAGCATGACCCCGGCGCGCTCCGCCACGACGGCGCGGACGCGCTCCATCAGACGGCGGACGTCGGCCGCGCTCCCGCGCTGGTCGTTGACGATGAAGTTGGCATGCTTCTCGGACACGGCGGCCCCGCCGACCCGCAGGCCCTTGAGTCCGGCGGCCTCGATCAGGCGGCCGGCGGAATCGCCCGCCGGGTTGCGGAACACGCTCCCGGCCGACGGGATCCCGAGCGGCTGGTGGGTCCGCCGCCAGGTCCGGATCTCGTCGAGACTCGCGGCGATGGCGGCCGGGTCGGCCGGCGCGAGGTGGAACGTCGCGTCCATGACGAGCTCGGGCGGGGCGCCCGGCGCGACGTGCTTGAACCGGCTGTCGCGGTAGCCGAACCCGAGCTCCGCCCCGCCGAGCGAGCCCTCGGTGCCGTCCGCGGCCAGCACCCCGGCCGACTCGAGGACGCCGGCGACGTCCCCGTCGTGCGCGCCCGCGTTCGCCCAGACCGCACCGCCGACGGTGCCCGGGATCGCCAGCCCGAACTCCAGCCCGGTGAGCCCGGCCTTCTGCGCCTCGGTCGCGACGCGGGCCATCTGGACGCCGGCCTCGGCGATGAGCCGCTCCCCGTCGACGCGGATGCCCTCGGCGCGGACCTGGATGACGAGGCCGCGGATGCCCGCGTCGGCGATGACCAGGTCGCTCCCCCGCCCCAGCAGGAAGTGCGGCAGGTCGCGGCTCCGCGCGAACTGGACGAGCTTGCGCAGCTCGAACCGGTTGTGCGGCGTCACGAACAGGTCCGCCGGTCCGCCGACGCGCATCGTGGTGAACCGCCCGAGCGGCTCGTCGCGCGAGGTCTTGACGCCGATCCGGCGCTGGATCTCGGTGCCGATCGCGACGGCGTCGAAGGCCGCGATCACGGGGCCACCCCGCGCGAGCGCCGGTCGATGGCGTCGCGATCCGGCAGGGGCCGGCGCTCCGCCGCGGCCATCACCAGGTCGGCGACCGCGTCGGCGGCCGCCGGCCGCCCCAGGCCGCGGGCCGCGGCCGACATCGCGAGGTGGCGGGCCGGGTCGTCGAGGATCCCGGCCGCGTCCACGAGCGCGTCCGCATCGAAGGCCTCATCGTCGATCACCCGGGCCGCCCCCGCGTCCACGAGGACCCGCGCGTTCGCGCGCTGGTGGCCCGCGGCGTGCGGGTACGGGACCACGATCATCGGGACGCCCAGCGCGGCGACCTCGGCGAGGGTGGACGAGCCGGCCCGGCCGACCACGAGGTCGGCCGCGGCCAGCGCCGCCAGCATCTCCTCGCGCAGGAACGGATAGGGACGGTAGCGGGCGCGACGGTCGGCGGGCAGCGCCTCGCGGTCGGCCAGGGCGGCCGCGTACGCCTCGTCGCCGGTCACGTGGATCACCGTGACGCGCTGCACGAGCCGCGCGATCGCGCCCGAGACCGCGGCGTTGAAGCGACGGACCGCCTGCGACCCGCCGAAGACCAGCAGGACCCGCTCGCCGGCGGGCACGTCGAGCTGCTCGCGGGCCGCCTGGCGGTCCACGTCGCGGGTATCGCGGATCGGCGTCCCGGTGAGGTAGCAGGGCACCCTGGGCGCGGGGCCGTGGAGGGCGGCGCAGGTCGCCTCGAACGACACCGCCAGCGCCGTCGCGAGACGGGCCGTCGAGCGGACCGAGCGGCCGGGGATGACGTTGCCGTCCCACATGACCACCGGGATGCGCAGGCCGGCCGCCGCGATGATCACCGGGATCGCCACGTAGCCGCCGGTCGTGAAGATGACCGCGGGGCGCTCGGCCGTGAGCAGCGCGGTCGCCTGCGGCACCGAGACGCCGAGGCGGATGGGGTCGAGCAGCGCGTGGACGTCGCGTCCGGTCGTGCGCAGCGAGCGCGCCGCGAGCCGGCGCATGGGGATGCCCGACGGCGGGACGAGGGTCGCTTCGAGACCGCGGTGGCCACCCAGCCAGCGCAGCTCAGGAGCGTCCGGACGGCCGCGGAGCGATCTGGCGACGGCCAGAGCCGGGTAGATGTGTCCGCCCGTCCCGCCGCCCACGATCAGCGATCGCATCGTCGTTCCATGTCCCCTTTTCGACGGTCTCGCGCGAGATCGAGAGGAGGATCCCGACCGCGGCGAAGCTGATGATGAGCGATGAGCCGCCGGCGCTCACGAATGGCAGGGTGATGCCGGTGATCGGGAAGAGGGCGACCACGACCCCGATGTTGATGAACGCCTGGATGCACAGCCAGGCGGTGATCCCGGCGGCGAGGAGCGCACCGAAGGTATCAGGTGCGGCCAGCGCCACCCGCATCCCCGAGTAGGCGAGCGCGAGGAAGAGGACCACGACGATGCCGGCGCCCAGCAGGCCGAACTCCTGGCCGACCTCCGCGAAGACGAAGTCGTTGAACGCGTTCGGCACCGAGACCACGCTCGCCCCGAGGCCCGTCCCGAACAGCCCGCCGACGCCGAGCGCGAGCAGGCCCTGGATCGTGTGGAAGCCCGTGCCCAGCTGGTCGGACCAGGGGTCCAGCCAGGAGCGGATCCGCGTCAGCTGGTAGCCGCGCAGGCCGACGAGCACCACCACCGGGAGCGCCGCGAGGACCATGGTGCCGAGATGCACGAGGTTGGCGCCCGCGACGAAGAACATCGTCAGCGCGGTCAGGCCGATGACCATGGTCGTCCCGAGGTCCGGCTCCTTGAAGACCAGCGCCACGATCGGGGCGACGATGATCATGAACGCCAGCGTGCCGCCCCAGAACGAGCGGACGCGGGTCCCCCGCTTGGCGAACCAGTGGGCGAGGTAGATGACCATCGCGAGCTTGGCGATCTCGGCCGGGTGGATGGCCGGCAGGACCGGCAACTCGAGCCAGCGGGCCGAGCCCCCGACCACGCGGTTGAACTGGGGCACGAAGACGAGGATGAGGAGCCCCACCGCGACGATGTAGAACGGCACCGACACCAGGCGCAGGTAGCGGTAGTCGACCTTCATCATCACGACCATCGCGACGATGCCCAGGACCGCCCACTGGATCTGCGGGCCGACGGTGGCGAACGTGTCCTCGTTCGAGAGGTAGCCGCGGATGGCCGACGACGAGTAGACCATCAGGATGCCCACCGCGGTCAGCGCGACCACGACGACGAGGATGATGTAGTCGGCCTGGTGCCGTTCGCGCTGGACGACCGACCCGGTCCGCGTCCGGGCAGGCTGGCGGTTGGCGGTCTTGCGCTGCTCCTCCGGCGTGAGCTCGCGCTGGCGGCCCGGGAGGCCGAGCCGAGGGATCGGCGGGGCGAGGTTCATCGCGGCGTCTCCTCGGTTCGCTCGGCCGCGAGCGCGGCCACGGCTGCCTTGAAGGCCCGCCCGCGGGCGGCGTAGTCCTCGAACATGTCGAAGCTCGCCGCGGCCGGGCTGAGGAGCACGGTCGCCGGTGCGGGGCGGTCGCCGTCGGCGAGCGCCTCGCGGGCCAGCCCGTCGGCGATGCGGACGGCTTCCTCGAGCGTCGCGGCACGCGCCGTGCGCGTCAGCCCGGCGGCGCGGAACTCACCCTCGAGGCGCGGGCCGCTCTCGCCGATCAGGACCGCCGCCGCCGCGCGTTCCGCCACGACCGGCGGGAGGCCGGAAAGGTCGACGCCCTTGTCGCGGCCGCCGGCGATCAGCACGAGCGGCGGCGCGAACGAGCGGAGCGCCGCGACCACCGCGTCGGGCTGGGTGCCCTGGGAGTCGTTGACGAAGCGGACCCCGTCGATGGTCGCGACAGGCTCGAGCCGGTGCTCGACGCCGGTGAACGCCCCGGCGGCCGTGCGGATCGCATCCGGCTCGATGCCGAACAGCAGCCCGACAGCGACCGCGGCCAGGGCGTTGGAGACGTTGTGGGCGCCGGGGATGGCGAGCTCCGCGACCGGCATGATCCGACCCTCGGGGCCGGTGATGGCCGTGCCGCCGCCCGCGATCGCGAGCCGTTCCACCGCGTCTGCCACGATCCAGCCGTCGCGCAGGCCGAGCCCGCCCGGGACCGGCAGGCCCTGGCCGTAGGCCACGACCCGGGCGCGGCCCGCATCGGCGTAGGCCGCGACGACCGGGTCGTCGAGGTTCAGGACCAGTGCTCCGGCGGGATCCACGAGGTCGGCCAGGCGCCGCTTGGTGGCCCGGTATGCCTCGAGCGAGCCGTGCCGGTCGAGGTGATCGGAGGTCACGTTGGTGTAGACCGCGACCGTCGTGCCGCGCGACAGGGTCGGGAGCTGGAGCTCCGAGAGCTCGTAGACGACGCGATGGCCCGCCGTGAGCTCGGGCAGTCGCTCGACGATCGGGATCCCGATGTTGCCGCCGAGGACCGCCGGATGGGTGGGGTCGGCCGCGAGGATGGCGGCGGCGAGCGAGGACGTCGTGGTCTTGCCCTTGGTCCCCGTCACCCCGATCGTCGGTGCCGGGCACAGGCGCAGGAACAGGTCCGGCTCGGACACGAGGGCCGGCACCGTCTCGTCGCCGGCGGCGCGCGCGTCGACCAGCGCGCGGAGCGCCGCGCGGAGGCGCGGCTCGGTCGTCGGATAGTCGGGGTTGATCGCCGGGGACGAGGTCACCAGCGCCGCCCCGCCCCAGGCGGACGCGGGGTCGACGTCCGGTCCGGCCAGCAGGCGCACCGGTCGTCCGTCGAGCGCCTCGATCGCCGCGCCGAGCTCCGCCGCGGGTCGCCCGTCGTACACCGTGACATCCGCGCCGGCATCGGCCAGGAATCGGGCCAGCGCGATGCCGCTGCGAGCGAAGCCCAGCACCGTCACGGGCTGGTCCCGGAGCGACCCGGCCCGGACGCCGTCCAGCGTGAGCGCGTCCGGATCGATCGTTCGGGTGGCGGTCATCGTCATCAGGCCAGCCGGTTCAGCGATGCGAGGAAGAGGGTCACGCCGAGGAGCGCCGCGAGGATCCCCACGATCCAGAACCGGATCGTGATCTTCTCCTCGTCCCAGCCGCCCAGCTCGAAATGGTGATGGAGCGGACTCATCCGGAAGATCCGCTTGCCGCCGCTGAGCTTGAAGTACCCGACCTGCAGGATCACCGAGCCGGTCTCGATCACGAAGATGATCCCGATCAGCGGCAGGACCAGCACCTGGCCGGTGATGAGCGCGGTGACGGCCAGGGTGGCGCCCAATGACAGGGCTCCGCTGTCGCCGATGAAGATCTGGGCTGGATGGACGTTGAACCAGAGGAACCCGAGCAGCGCGCCGATGATCAGCGCGCACAGCAGCGCCAGGTTGGCCTGGTTCGGGACGTTCAGCAGCGCGATCAGCATGTACGCGACGAAGGCGATGGCGACCGTCCCGCCGGACAGGCCGTCGAGGCCGTCGGTGATGTTCACGCCGTTGGCGGCCGCCACGATGGCGAACGCGGCGAACAGGACGTAGACCCGGGCGTCGATCGGGACCTTGCCGATGAACGGGACCGCGATCGCGGTGATGTCGTAGGTCTGCTGGATCTGGTACGCGGCGACGAACGCGACCACCGTCAGCCAGATCAGCTTCTGGCGGGCGCGGATGCCCTCCCCCGTCCGGGCGTTCAGGTAGTCGTCGAAGGCGCCCAGCAGGCCGACCATCGCCAGCGCGGCGATCGGCGCGAAGGTGGAGGCGTCCGGCTGCTGCTTCAGGAAGAAGTAGATGGCGAGGACCACCAGCACGACCAGCAGGCCGCCCATGGTGGGCGTGCCCTCCTTGGCGTAGTGGCTCTGGGGGCCCTCCTCGCGGATGTGCTTGCCGAAGCCGATCCAGCGCAGCAGCCGGATGTAGGGCGACATCAGGATGACCACGAGGGCGAAGGCGAGCAGCAGGCCCTGGATCAGCTCGACGGTCATCGGGCGAGGCCCCGCTCGGTCCGCAGCGCGTCGACGAGGACGTCCAGGCCGATCCCGCGCGAGCCCTTGACCAGCACCACGTCGCCGTCGCGGAGTCTCGGACGCAGGACCTCCAGCGCGTTCGCGGCATCCGGTACGACATGGATCCGGTCGGGGGCAAGCCCCGCATCGGCGGCCGCGCTGGCGATGCCCCCGACGGCGGAGCCGACCACCACGAGCAGCGCCGCGATCCGACCGACCGCGTCCCCGACCGCGCGGTGCCCTTCCTCGTGCGACTCGCCGAGCTCGAGCATCTCGCCGAGCACCGCGACCGACCGTCCCGGCAGGTCCTCGAGGACCTCTAGCGCGGCCGTGACGGAGCCTGGGGAGGCGTTGTAGCTGTCGTCGATCACGGTCATGTCCGCAAGACGGACGAGGGCCATCCGGTGCGGCGCCGACCAGCCCAGGGCGAGCCCTTCGACGATCGCCTCCGGCGGGACGCCGGCGGTCAGGCCGACGGCGGCGGCGGCCAGCCCGTTGTGGACCGACAGGCGGCCCAGCGACGGCGTCATGGCGGGCCGGCGCTCCCCGCCGAGGCGGAGCGTGAAGCGCATCCCGGCGGCGCCGTCGGAGACGACGGCCTCGGCCCCGACATCGGCGTCCTCCGCGAACCCGTAGGTCAGCGGCCGCGCCGCGGTCCGGGCCGCCATCGCGCGCACGATCGGGTCGTCGGCGTTGAGGATCGCCGTGCCGGTCGGCGGCAGGGACTCGACCAGCTCGCCCTTGGCGGCCTCGATCGCCTCGAGGCTGCCGATCCGGGACAGGTGGACGGCCTGGACGGCCGTCACCACCCCGATCGTCGGCCGGGCGAGCGCCGCCAGGTCGGCGATCTCGCCGCCGATGTACATGCCCATCTCGAGCACCACCGCCTCGTGCTCCGGGCCGAGCTCGAGGAGCGTCAGCGGCAGGCCGATCTCGTTGTTCTGGTTCCCCGCGCTCCGGAGCGTGCGGAAACGCCGCCCGAGGACGGCCGCGACGGCCTCCTTGGTCGAGGTCTTGGCGATGCTCCCCGTGATCCCGACGACGAGCGGGTCGAAGCGGCGGCGCCAGCCGGCGGCCACGGCGCCGAGCGCGGCGATGCCGTCGGCGACGCGGATGACCGTGACGTCGCCCAGCGCGGCCGGCTCCGACGGCTGGCGGGTGACGAGCAGGGCCGCGGCGCCGGCGGCCACCGCGGCGGGCAGGAACGCATGCCCGTCGGTGCGCTCGCCGGGGAGGGCCACGAACAGGTTCCCGGGCCGGACCGCCCGGGAGTCCACGGCGCCGCCGCGGACGGGCCGCTCGGAGCGGCTGAGCAGGCGGCCGCCGGTGAGGCGCACGATCTCGTCCGCGGTGAGGCCCGGTCCCACGTCGGTCACGGCGGGGAGTCTCGCATGGACCGCGGTCACCGGGCCGCGACCGGACCGACGGCGGTCATCCGGTCGGTGAGCAGGTCGGGTGTCGTGATGGCATCCGTGGCGATCCGCCGGAAGAGCTCGAACGACATCACCGGCATCTCGAGGTGGCCGACCCGGACGACGTTGGGGGTCCCCTCCTCGATCCGCACCGCGACCACGAGGTCCGGCACGCCCTTCTCCCGCCCGATGTACCCGACGAACGAGTAGTTGAAGAGGTCCACCTTCCAGGCGCCGCGACCGTGGTTGGCCTTCGGGTCCCAGATCTGCGCGGTCCCGGTCTTGCCGCCGACGTCATAGCCCTTGACCAGCGTGCGGCCCTTGTAGAACGGGACCGTCGTCACGACGTGGTTCATCAGGCCGGTGAGCTGCTTCGAGATACCGGCGCTGACCACATGCGCCTTGGGCGGGTCGACGATCTCGCGCTCGCCCACCGCCTTCACGACGTGCGGCTGGACGATGGATCCGCCGTTCATCAGGGCCGCGTAGGCGGTCGCGAGCTGGATCGGCGTGACCGCCACGCCCTGGCCGAAGGCGCCGTTGGCGAGGTCGATCTGCGCCCAGGGCTTGAGGCCCGGGTCGCGCACGATGCCCGAAGCCTCGTTGGCGAGATCGATGCCGGTCCTGGCCCCGAAGCCGAGCTTCAGCCACGTGTCGTAGAGGATCGCCGACGACGCCCGGGTCGTGGGTGCGAGGTCGAGCGCCACCTTCGCGGCGACCACGTTGCGCGAGTAGGCGACGCCGTCCTCGAACGTCATCCAGCCCATCCCGACCCGGTCGGCGTCGTCGATCTTGGTCTTGCCGTTGTCGAGGCGCAGCGTGCCGGTGTCCTTGATCCTGGTCGCGAGCGTGGCGGTCTTGTGCTCGAGAGCCGCGGTAGCGGTCATCATCTTGAAGACGGACCCGGGCTCGTACATCGAGGAGACGATCGGGTCGATGAACCGCTCCGGGTGCTTCGCCGCGATGGCCCGGTAGTCGTTGGCGTCGTACGAGGGGTAGGTGGCCTCCGCGTATACCTCGCCGGTGTACGGGTCCATGACGATGGCCGATACGCTCTTGGCGTCGTCGGCGACGTGGGCGGCCAGCAGCTCCTGCTCCACCGCGAGCTGCAGACCGGCATCGATGGTGAGGCGCACGTCCTGGCCCGGCGTGCCGGGCGAGACGACGTTCGATGTCTCCGGGATCGGCTGGCCGCGGGCGTCGCGCTGGAAGTCGGCGATGCGCGGCGCCCCGCCGAGGATGTCCTGGTAGGCCTGCTCCACGCCGTACTGCCCCGTGCCCTCGCGATTGACGAACCCGAGGAGCTGCGCGGCCAGCGTGGAGTCGCGCCCGCCGCCGGCCTGCGGATAGACGCGCAGCGGCTCCGGCTCGAGGGTGATCCCGGTCAGGACCCGGCCGGCGACCGCCGCACGGATCTGGTCGGCGACCGCCGGCTCGATCTCACGGGCGAGGATGATGTAGGTCTTCTGGGTCAGCAGCTTGTCGCGGAGTGCCGTGCCGGCGGTGTCGTCGAGCGCCAGGATGCGGACCAGCTCGTCGCCGGTCGCCTGGCGCTGCTCGGGCGTGAGGATCTTCGCGTTGGCGACCAGGCGGTCGCGCTCGACGGTGGTGGCCAGGACGACGGTGCCGCTCCGGTCGTAGATGTCGCCGCGCCGGCTGGGCTCCGAGACCTGGATGGTGGTCTGGGCGACGGCCTTGGCGGACAGGTCGTCACGCTGGAGGACCTGCCAGTAGGCGAGCCGGCCGACGACCGCGACCGCGGCCACCACGAAGACCAGCAGCAGCACCAGCAGCCGCGATCTCGAATCGGTCCGACCCAGCATGGTTCGCCCGATCGCCTAGCGGGCCGGCAGGATGAGGGGGTCGCCGAGCTGGCCGAGCCCCGCATCGATGGCGAGCTTGCGGATGGCGGGCTCGTGCCCGAGGCGGCTCAGGTCGGAATGCAGGTCCTGCGCCTTCGAATCGAGGCGGTCGCGGGTGACCTGGAGCCGTCCGATGTCGTAGCCCGTGGCCGATTCGCGGACGACCTGGGCGAGCCAGAAGAAGGCGAGCAGGAAGGCGATCACGATCGTGCCGAGGACGAGGCTCCAGTGGCCCGGGCGTCGTCCCGCCCGGACCGCCGTGCGCACCTTCCGCCGGCCGAGGGTCGGGCCTTCCGCGATGCGCGGACGTCCCGGGAGCGTGATGGTCCGTGGGCGGGCGCCCTCGTAGACAGCCACCGCTCAGTCGGCCGACATGAGGCGCAGCCGCGGCGCGCGCGGATCGAGGAAGGCGAACGGATCGACCGGGACGGCGTTGTTCGTCTCGCCGTACTCGACCTCGAAGCCCTCCGGCTGATGGTTGCGGTCGTGGCGCTCGCGGACTTCGTGCTGCCGGCGGCCGTAGGACTTGCGACGGCTCGACTGATGGTGCTTGCTCATGGGGGCTCCTCCTTCCGTTCCTGCTGGCGTGGCCGACGCGTCTGGCCGGCTCACGGGTCGTCGGTCGATCCGTCCCCCCTATGCGGCGAGGCGCTCGGCGGCTCGCAACCGGGCGCTGCGGGCTCGCGGGTTGGCGGCGATCTCGCTCGCCGATGGGGTCAGGGAGGGCCGGGTCACCATCCGCAGGCGCGGGTTCTTGCCGCACACGCAGACCGGCAGCTCGGGAGGGCAGACGCAGCCACGCCGTTCCGTGGCGATGAAGCGCTTGACGATGCGGTCCTCCAGCGAGTGGTAGCTGAGGACCACGAGGCGGCCGCCGGGGCGCAGCAGGTCGAGCGCCGCGGAGAGGCCGGCCTGGAGCGCCTCGAGCTCCTCGTTGACCGCGATGCGCAGGGCCTGGAAGACGCGGGTCGCCGGGTGCGTCCGGCGCGGCTGACGCGGGTTCGGCGGCGCGACCTTTTCGATGAGGGCGGCCAGCGCCTCGGCGGTCTCGACCGGCGCGGTCTTGCGCGCCTCGACGATGGCCCGGGCGATGCGCGGCGCCTTCGGCTCCTCGCCGTAGCGCCGGAAGAGCGCGGTCAGCTCGGCGGTGTCGAGGGTCGCGATCAGGGTCGCCGCGGGGACGCCGCGGCTGGTGTCGAAGCGCATGTCGAGCGGTCCGCCGGCGCGGAACCCGAACCCGCGGTCCGTGTCGGCCAGCTGGAAGCTCGAGAGCCCGAGGTCGAAGAGGCAGCCGTCGACCGCCCCGAAGCCGGCCGCCGGCGCGACGCTGGCCAGCTCGCTGAAGTTCGCCTGGCGAAGCACGAGGCGGTCGCCGAAGCGGGCTCGGAGGCGATCGTCCACTCTGGCGACGGCCGCCCCATCGGCATCGAGGCCGAGGAGGCGGCCATCAGGGTCGGTCGCCTCCAGGATCCGCTCGGTGTGCCCACCGCCGCCCAGGGTGGCGTCGATCTGAAGGCTGCCCGGCGCTGGAGCGAGCATCACGAGGACCTCCTCCACCAGCACCGGCATGTGCCCATCCTTCATCTCTCCTCCGTCCCGAACGATCGGATCCCGAGCGGATCCTGGAAGCGCATGTGGTGGCGCTAGATCCCCAGCCCTTCGAAGGCTTCGGCCA
Source organism: uncultured Chloroflexia bacterium (assembly GCA_963813335.1). Classification (GTDB taxonomy): domain Bacteria; phylum Chloroflexota; class Limnocylindria; order Limnocylindrales; family CSP1-4; genus SPCO01. The sequence goes on along the minus strand of CAWEYL010000001.1, from coordinate 452,989 downwards.
GCGCTTGTGGGTCGTCGAGCGCCCGGCGGTAGTCCTCCCACCGGTCGGGTGCCCAGATCTCCACGTGGTCGTGCGTCCCGACCACCACGGCGTCAGCCGTGAGGCCGATGGACTCGCGCAGATACGCCGGGACGAGGACCCGTCCCTGGCGGTCGAGTTCTGCTGGTGCGGACCCGGCGAAGACGAACCTCGTGAAGCGCCGGGCGGTCTGATCGGTGAACGGAAGCGCGGCGACCTTGGTCGAGAGGGACTCCCAGCCGGCGGCGGTGTGGATCGCGAGGCACGGATCCAGCCAGCGCGAGACGACGGCTCCAGCGTCCAGTTGGGCGCGGAACTTCGCGGGGACGGCGATCCGTCCCTTGTCGTCCACCGTGTGCCGGTACTCGCCGGTGAACACCAGTCGGGCTTCCCCTGTCGTTGCGGTTGCGGTCGCGGACGTCGCGTGCGGTACGGACATGCGGCTCGGGCCGCTGGCAGTGGTGGTGAGGCGGGGCTGTCACCGGCGGGTCGGCCGGGTCCATCGTTCGTTCCCCACTTTTCACCACTTCGCGCCACTTCGGGCCATTCTAGCGGTCGAACGGCTCCCGTCAATGCCGTTTCTGCACATGGGGACATGGCCGGGTGGTTGGGACGATCGCGGACCCCGGGGCGCGGCGGTGGCCGAGGTTGGTGCCCAGGACGGCGCCGGGTCGGACGCCGGGGCGTTCAGGTCGGGGCGCCGCTCGAGCCGACGGGCCCCTGACCCGGCACAACGACCACCACCAGAGCGTTACGGCCGGTCCTCAGCCACTCGACGGCTATGTGCCCACCGATGAACGGGCGGGTATGCCTTTGCCCGCACGGATCTGCATCAGAACCGGGCGGGCGCGCCGGTCAGGGCAACCCGGGCAGCCATAACGTTCTCGGGGTGAGCGTCGTGCCGGGTCAGGGGCCGCGTCGGCTCGAGGTGGCCGGGTCGGCTCGAGGTGGCTGGGTCGGGGCGCGGTGGCCGCGCGGCGCGCGGGTGTCGCCCGCAGGTTCAGCGGGTCGGGGTCGGGATCGTCAGCTTCTGGCCGGCCTTGAGACCGGTCGTCTTCGTCCAGGGATTGAGCGCCTTGACCGTCTGGAGCGAGACCCCGAAGTAGTTGGCGATGCTCGCGAGGTTGTCACCCGAGCGGATCACGTAGATCCAGCAGTCCGGCTTGCCGGGGCATGCCGTCAGCAAGGCGTACCGATCCGAGGTGGGCTTCTTGGTCGGCTTCGCGGTGGGCTTCGGCGTCGGTGCCGGGGTGGGTGACGGCGTGACGACCGGGGTCGGGGCGGGCGTGACGGCCGGCGACGCCGTGACGGCGATCGCGCTCGCCGTCGCGGCCGGAGCCACCGCCGAGGGCGCGACCGTCGCGGCCACACCCCCCGTCGCCCCGGCCAGCGCCGACGCGGACGAGGCTGGCGACCTGGTGGCGATCGCGATCGACGGGAGGCTCATGCCGCCGTTCGCCACGACGAAGGCGGCGGAGATGCCGAACGAGAGCAGGAGGATGGCGAGCGAGAGGGCGATGGCCGGGGTCACGGCCGTCAGGGCGCGCGGACGGGCGGGTGGGACTGGCGTCATCGCCACGGCGCCGTGCTGGTAGCGCGGGCAGTTGACATGGCCGCTCGCGAGGCAGACGAGCTGCTGCTGGCGAAGCGACTGCGGGACCACCTCGGCCAGGGCGGCACAGCGGTTCGCGGCGTCGGGGGCCTCGATCGGCGGGCCGACGACCCCAGTGGCATCCACCGCGCGGAAGAACGGGCAGACGACCGGGTTCGACGAGCGCCCCTCCACCAGCGGCAGCCAGCTCGATGGCTCCGGGATCGCCATGCCGGGCTCGACGGCGGCACCGATCGGCTGGTCGGCGAGGAGCTCCTCGGCCGTCCAGTCGTCGGGCGGCGGAGCGGCTGGTGTCTTGCCTGGCACGCACCCTCCTCGACCGTCGGTGGCTTGGACGGCCGGGAGTCTAGTACCTTTCGTGCCTTGCCGTAGGAACGACGACGGTGCTAGGCTCCGCCGCCAGAACCGACCGAACGCCCGTTCGGCCGGCACGGATCGAGGCGAATCACCGCGTCATGGCCCTGCCACTCCCGGTCATCCCGCCGCAACCCGACGCCTTCCACCTGGCGCCGCACCGCATCAGGCGCTGCACTTTCAGGCGCCTGATCCAGGTCGAGGCAGGCGGCGAGCGGGTGCTACGACGTGGAGTGCCTCTATCCCGATCGCAAGGTGCCGATCCCCCTCGGCGACCTCGATGCGGCGACGCCCATCTGCAACAGTTGCACCGCCCCCCACACCTTCCGCCCCGACGAGGACTGAAGGCCGTCTAGCGGCTCGTCGCCGCGTTGTCGGCTGTGCGCGTTCGCTCACGCACCTCTAGGTGCGCTCGCTCTCGTGCTCGCCTTCGCCTTGCGCCGCGCTCGCCACCCGGCCTTCAGTGATGCCGTCCATTGGAAGCCTCGGAACAGAGGTGGTGGAGCGTCAGCGAGGCGGTCTGTAAGCCGAGTTCTGTCCCGATCGGCGCCGAAGCGCCGGCCGGGGATGGCCATCCATCTGGGGCCGGCGGTTACCTACCGGCTCATGCGGCCGACCCGAGGGCTGGGCAGCGCACCTCTCCCCCGGCGACGGTCGCCCGCCGTCGGGTTGCGCCCTCCTATTTGGCCTTGCTCCGGGTGGAGTTTGCCGCGTTTCACTCCGTCGGCGACCCGAGGGCCGCCGTCGGCATCGTCACTGTGGCACTGGTCCTCGTCTCGCGACGGACGGGCGTTACCCGCCACCCTGCGCTGAGGAGCTCGGACTTTCCTCACGACGAGCGGGTCGCCCCGCCGCCGCGCGACCATCCGACCGCCTCGCTGACGAGGCCATCCTACCCGCCGCCGGTATCCCGGGCTGCCGGCGCGAGGACGATCCGGCCTTTGGGGCCGTCGAAGAAGAGGTTGTCGGCGGTCTGGGTGACCTGCTGCGGATCCTGGAGCGCCGCGAAGAAGACGGTCTCGAAATCGCCTTGGGGGCCCTGGCAGGCCATCAGCGTCATCATCAGCTGACCGAAGGTGAGCTTGCCGGACGCCGGGTCGTAGGTGTACGGACCGCCGAACGAGTTGCAGCCCCCGGTGCCCTGCGCCCGGTCGGCGGTGAACCCGATGAACGGCGTGTGGGCCGGCACCGACGCCTGGCCCGCGACCGAGACCACGCCCCAGTTCGTCCCGACCAGCGTGGCGGGCCAGCCGGCGACCGACGGGCTCGACGATGCACCGGACCCGCCGCACGCGGCGACGAGGGCGGCGACGAGAGCGACGAGCACGACCGGTGCGACGAGGGTCCTCACGGCTGGCCTGACGGCGTCGACGGACGTGCGGTTCCGTGGAGGGACGCCAGCGCCTCGGCGCGCGTTCACGGCCGTCGCACGACCGTGGCCGGCCCCCCGGCCTGCGCCCGGTCGATCGCCTCGTTGGCGAGCCGGTCGGCCACGGAGTTCTGCGCGCGCGGCACGTGCGCCGCGGTCCAGCGGTCGAAGCCGGCGAGGGTCTTGCGGGCCGCCGACCAGAGCGGGAGCAGCTTCGCGTCCTTGACCCGCCAGCGACCAGTGAGCTGCTCGACGATGAGCTTCGAATCGAGGAGGAGATGGACCTCGCGGGCGCCGAGGTCGCGGGCGAGCTCGAGCGCGCGGACGACCCCCGTGTACTCGGCCACGTTGTTGGTCTGGATCCCGAGATACGCCGAGATCGACGCATCCGGGTCGGCCTTGTCGTTCCGTGCATCCGGGCGGGCGAGGTCGTAGAGCGCCGCCCCGGACGAGGCGGGTCCGGGGTTGCCGCGGGCGGCGCCGTCGGTCCGGATCAGGAGGCGGAGCGCTGGGCCGCCAGCGTCGGCCGGGGCCTCCGCTGCGGTCGGCGCCTCGGCCGCGGCCGCCGCGGTCGCTGGCCGCTCCACGGTCTCGCCGTCCGTCCAGAGGGTCGGCGGCCCGTCCGGGACGTCGCCGCGGTCGCGGGCCGTCAGGCGGGTCCTCCGCCCGCGCCATCGTCGGGCGGGCCCGGATCTGGCGCATCGCTCCCGCCCGGTCCGGATGGCAGCACCGGGAGCTCCGTCCCGGCGGCCGACGACGATCCCCGGCGCAGGAATCGCCACGCCATCCGCAGCGGGTCGTAGTACTCGTCGGCGACCCGTTCCTTGAGCGGGATGATCGCGTTGTCGGTGATCCGGATGTGCTCCGGGCAGACGTCGGTGCAGCACTTGGTGATGTTGCAGTAGCCGATCCCGCCGGCCTCCTTGAGGTACGGCCGCCGGTCGGCCACGTCGATCGGGTGCATCTCGAGGCCGGCCGTCCGGACGAGGAAGCGCGGCCCCATGAACGGCTTCTCGGTCTCGTGGTTGCGCAGCACGTGGCACACGTCCTGGCACAGGAAGCACTCGATGCACTTGCGGTATTCCTGGACCCGCTCGATGTCCTCCTGCTGCCAGCGCCAGTCCTCCTGCGGCTTGTCGGCGGGCGGCGTGAACGGCTCGATGGTCTTGTTGACCTCGTAGTTCCAGGAGACGTCGGTCACGAGGTCGCGGATGAGCGGGAACGCGCGCATCGGCTCGACGGTGATCGGCTGCTCGAGGTCGAAGTCGGACAGGCGCGTCTTGCACATCAGGCTGGGCCGGCCGTCGACCTCGGCGCTGCACGAGCCGCACTTCGCGGCCTTGCAGTTCCAGCGGACCGCCAGGTCGGGCGCCTCGTGTCCCTGGATCCAGTGGATGGCATCGAGGACGACCATCCCCTCCTCGACCGGGACGTCGAACTCCTCGAAGCGACCCTCCGACGCCTTCGTCCCGCGGAAGACCCGCAGGTGGGCCTCAGCCATCGCCGACCTCCCATCAGTGCGCGCCCAGCAGGGCATCGCAGCTCGTCGGACATCGCGAGCAACGGCCGCGTCCCGACCGCCATCGAGCCATCCGGCGCGCGTGAGACGACGCTGTTGACGTGGCCCCACGTGGCATCGTCGGGATTCGGGAAGTCGAGGCGGGCGTGGGCGCCGCGGCTCTCGGTGCGCTGCCGGGCGCTCCGCGCGATCGCCTCCGAGACCGTCAGCAGGTGGTCGCAGCTCGAAGACGAGATTCCAGCCCGGGTTGTACGTCGCGGTCGCCGACGACGCGGACGCCGGCGAGTCGTGTCCGCAGTCCATCGAGCTGGTGGATGGCCTCGGCGAGGTCCGCCGTCCTCGCGGAAGATCCCGACCAGGCGCTGCATCATGCCCTGCAGATCGCGCTGGATCGCGTACGGGTCCTCGCCCTCACGCCGCTCGATCGGCGCATCGAGCGCGCGCATCGCCTCCCTGACCTCGAGCGGATCCACGTGGGGGTCGGCGCCGGCGGCGAGCGCATGGTCCCCGGCCGCCCGCCCGGTCCGCGCGCCGAAGACCAGCAGGTCCGAGAGCGAGTTGCCGCCGAGGCGGTTGGCGCCGTGCATGCCGCCGGTGACCTCGCCGGCGGCGAAGAGGCCCGGGACGGTCGTCGCCCCCGTGTCGGCATCGACGCGGATGCCGCCCATGACGTAGTGCGTCGTCGGGCCCGACCTCCATCGGTCCCGCCGTGATGTCCACGTCGGCGAGCTCCTTGAACTGCTCGTACATGGAGGGCAGCTTGCGCCGGACATGGTCGGCGGGCAGGTAGCTGATGTCGAGGAAGACGCCACCGTGCGGCGAGCCGCGGCCCTCCTTGACCTCGGTGTAGATGGCCCGGGCCACGTTGTCGCGCGTGGACAGCTCGGGCGGACGGCGGTCCTCGGTCGGGCGTCCCTGCGACACCGCCGTCACCCAGCGCGCGGCCTCCTCGTCGGTCGCCGCGTACTCCGCGCGGCGATCCTCTGGCAGGTACCTCCACATGAACCGCTCGCCCTGGCTGTTGCGCAGGATCCCGCCCTCGCCGCGCACCGCCTCGGTCACCAGCAGGCCGCGCACGCCGGGCGGCCAGACCATGCCGGTCGGGTGGAACTGGACGAACTCCATGTCGATCAGCTCGGCGCCGGCCGCGTAGGCGAGCGCCTGGCCGTCACCGCTGTACTCCCACGAGTTCGAGGTCACCTCGTACGACTGCCCGATACCGCCCGTGGCGAGGACGACGGCCTTGGCCGGGAAGACGATCGGCCGACCGGTCGTCCGCCAGTAGCCGACGGCGCCGGTCACGCCCGTCACGCTCGTGGTCGAGCCGTGGTGATCGTGCACTCCATGTAGACCGTGATGCCCATCGCCACGGCCCGGTCCTGGAGCGTGCGGATCATCTCGAGCCCGGTCCGGTCGCCGACGTGCGCGAGGCGCGGATGCGTGTGCCCGCCGAACGGGCGCTGCAGGATGCGCCCGTCGCGGGTCCGGTCGAAGACCGCGCCCCAAGCCTCCAGCTCGCGGACCCGGTCCGGCGCCTCCGTGGCGTGGAGCTCGGCCATGCGCGGGTTGTTCAGGTAGCTTGCCGCCGACCATCGTGTCGCGGAAGTGGACCTGCCACGAATCGGCGGCATCGACGTGGCCGAGGGCCGCGGCGATCCCGCCCTCGGCCATCACCGTGTGGGCCTTGCCGAGCAGCGACTTGCAGACGAGGCCGACGTCGGCCCCGGCCGCCTTCGCCTCGATGGCGGCGCGCAGCCCGGCGCCGCCGGCCCCGATGACCAGGACGTCGTGCGGCCGCGTCTGGGGGAGGTTCGGGTCCGCCATCGGTCAGGGCCGGCCTAGAACCGGATGGCCGGGTCGGCGATCAGCCCGAGACCGAGGGCGTGGATGTACATGTCCGCGACCACGATGGAGATGCAGGCTGGCCCACGCGAACACCATGTGGTGCGCATTCAGGCCGCTCAGGCGCAGCCAGATGGAGTGGCGCGTCCGGTTCGAGCGCGTGCACGAGAAGCAGTCGAGCCGCCCGCCCACGAGGTGGCGCATCGAGTGGCACCGAACACGTAGCGCGCTCAGGAGCGATGATGTCGACGAGCAGGATCACGCTGCCGAGCCCGAGCCGCGGTCCGCCCGGTCCCGCGAAGCTCGACCACGACCTCGACCCAGTGGATCGCCAGGAGGAGGACCGCGAGGTACAGGAAGAAGCGGTGGAGGTTCTGGAGGATGAACGGGCAGCGCCGCCTCCATCCGGTAGCGCCGATGGATGCGCGGCTCCCCCACCGCGCAGGCGGGCGGATCGGCCAGGTAGGTCCGGTAGTAGGCGCGCCGGAAGTAGTAGCAGGTGACCCGGAAGCCGATCGGGATCCACAGGATCAGGATCGCCGGCGAGATGCCGAGCGGCAGGCCGAGGTCCCGGAACAGCGGGAAGAAGAACGGCGACAGGTAGCCGTCGGCCTCGTTCGGCGCGCCGAAGACCGGGCGTCCAGACCAGCGCGCTGAACACGGAGTACAGGACGAGGACCGCGAGCCAGAACCCCACGCCGAGGGGCGAGGTCCACCAGGCGTCCCGGCGGGCGGTCCGGCCGAAGCCCTGTGGCGCGGTCCCGACCGGCTTCCGCGGTGGGCGGCCGGTCCGCAGGCTCGCCGGCCAGCTCGTCACCCGGCGATCCCGATGGTCGGCCAGGCGGGCGATCACCGCGTCGGCGAACTGGCTCGTGCCGGCCGGCCCACCGAGGTCGTACGTCGTGGCCGTTCGGCCCTCGGCGATGACCTCGCGGACCGCCCGCTCGACGTCGGCGGCGGCCTCGGGGTAGCCGAGGTGGCGGAGCATCAGCGCGCCGCTGACGGATGAGCGCGGTCGGGTTGGCCTTGTTCTGGCCGGCGTACTTGGGCGCCGAGCCGTGGACCGGCTCGAAGACCGCCGCCTCGGTGCCGATGTTGGCACCGGGCGCGACGCCGAGGCCGCCGACCAGTCCGGCGGCCAGGTCGCTCACGATGTCGCCGTAGAGGTTCGGCAGGACCAGCACGTCGTACAGCTCCGGCTTCTGGACGAGCTGCATGCACATGTTGTCGACGATGCGGTCCTCGAACTCGATGCGGCCCTCGTAGGCGGCCGCCACGGTCCGACAGCTCTCGAGGAAGAGGCCGTCGGACAGCTTCATGATGTTGGCCTTGTGGACGGCCGTGACCTTGTGCCGGCCGTTCGCCACCGCGTACTCGAACGCGAACCGCGCGATCCGCTCGGACGCCTCGCGGGTGATGATCTTGATGCTCTCCGCAGCGTCGCGGCCGACCATGTGCTCGATGCCGGCGTAGAGGTCCTCGGTGTTCTCGCGGACGATGATCGAGGTCGATGTCCGAGTAGCGCGTACTCGACGCCCATCATCGAGCGCGCCGGGCGCAGGTTCGCGTACAGCCCGAGCGCCTGGCGCAGGCCGACGTTGACGCTCCGGAACCCGCCGCCGACCGGCGTCGTGATCGGCCCCTTGAGGGCGACCTTGGTGCGGCCGGATCGACGTCGAGGACCTCGTCCGGGAGCGGCGTCCCGTAGGTCGCGATGGCGGCCTCGCCGGCCTCGACCCGCTCCCAGTCGAACCCGATCCCGGTCGCCTCGAGGACGCGGGTGGTCGCCTCCGCCAGCTCCGGCCCGATGCCGTCGCCGGGGATCAGCGTGACTCGATGGGCCATGGCCCGATTGTAGCGACGCGACGGACGTCGCCGCCGGCGGCCCAGGCCGGCGGGTCGCCGGAGAGGGTCGAACGCGGTACCATCGACCTCCCGCCCGCCCACCGCCGGAGGCCGTCGCCGCCCGTGAAGATCCAGGAAGCCGACGCCAAGTCGCTGCTCGTCGCCCAGGGCCTGCCGGTCCCCGCCTGGGAGGTCGCCCGCACCGTCGGCGAGGCTCGCGAGGCGGCGCGAGCGGTTCCTCGACGCCGGCGCCGGCAAGGTCGTCATCAAGGCCCAGGTGCTCGTCGGCGGACGCGGCAAGGCGGGCGGCGTCAAGCTCGCCGGCTCGGTCGACGAGGCGGCGACCGTTGCCGCGTCGATCCTCGGCATGGACATCAAGGGGATGACCGTCCGCAAGGTGCTCGTCGGGGCCGCCGCCGACATCGTCAAGGAGTTCTACCTGTCGGCCGTCCTCGACCGCGCGGAGCGGCGCATCCTGCTGATGGGCTCCGCCGAGGGCGGCGTCGAGATCGAGCAGGTCGCCGCGACGAACCCCGGGGCCATCATCCGGCGCCACGCCGACCCGCTCCTCGGACTGCTCGACTTCCAGGCCCGCGACCTCGCCTTCGCGATGGGCCTGGGCGGCCACGTCAAGGCCGCGGTGCAGATCGCCAAGGGGCTCGTCGCCACGATGCGGGCCTACGACGCGGACCTCGTCGAGATCAACCCGCTGGCCATCGTGCGCGAGACCGCGCCCGACGGGACGACCGTCGAACGGCTGGTCTGCCTCGACGCGAAGGTCACCCTCGACGACTCCGCCCTCGCCCGGCACCCGGGCCTCGAGGACCTGCGCGACCCCGACGAGGAGGCGCCGGCCGACCGCGAGGCACGCGAGGCCGGGCTCACGTTCATCAAGCTCGACGGCACGATCGGCTGCATGGTCAACGGCGCCGGCCTGGCGATGACGACCATGGACCTCGTCAAGCGGGCCGGCGGCGAGCCGGCCAACTTCCTCGACATCGGCGGCGGCGCGCGGGCCGACAAGGTCGCGACCGCGATGCGGATCATCCTCGACGACCCGCGGGTCGACGCCATCCTGGTCAACATCTTCGGCGGCATCACGCGCGGCGACGAGGTGGCCCGCGGGCTGATCGAGGCCCGGGCCCAGCAGACCCGCGACGTCCCGATGGTCGTGCGCATCGTCGGCACGAACGCGGCCGAGGCCGCCGTGCTGCTCGAGGAGGCGCGGTTCGAGACCGCGGTCTCCCTGGACGACGCGGCCGCCAAGGCCGTCGCGGCATCGCGGGGCGCGGCCGCATGAGCATCCTGATCGGGCGGGAGACCCGGCTCCTGGTCCAGGGCATCACCGGGCGTGAGGGCGAGTTCCACACCCGCGCGTTGGTGGCCTACGGCACCAACGTCGTCGCCGGCATGACCCCGGGCAAGGGCGGCCAGCTCGCCCTCGACGGCACCGTCCCGGTCTTCGACACCGTCGCCGAAGCCGTCGCCCAGACCGGCGCGAACACCTCGCTGATCTTCGTGCCGGCCGCCGGTGCGCCGGACGCGATCATGGAGGCGGCCGCAGCCGGCATCGGGACGATCTTCTGCATCACCGAAGGCATCCCCGCGCTGGACATGATCCCGGCGGTCGAGATGGTCCGGGCGGCCGGCGCCCGGCTCATCGGCCCGAACTGCCCGGGCGCCACGTCCCCGGGACGGGCCAAGGTCGGGATCATCCCGGCGTCCATCCACCGCGAGGGGCGCGTCGGCGTGGTGTCGCGCTCGGGGACGCTCACCTACGAGGCCGTCCAGGCGATGACCGACGCGGGGCTCGGCCAGTCGACCTGCGTCGGGATCGGCGGCGACCCGATCATCGGCACGACCTTCCTCGACATCCTGCAGCTCTTCGCGGCCGATGAGGAGACCGACGCGATCGTGCTCATCGGCGAGATCGGCGGCGCGGCCGAGGAGACGGCGGCGACGTGGGCGGCCGAGCATCTCAAGGACGTCCCCAAGGTCGCCTTCATCGCCGGGCGGACCGCGCCCGAGGGCAAGCGCATGGGCCATGCCGGCGCGATCATCTCGGGCGGCGCCGGCACGGCGGCGTCCAAGGTGGCCGCCCTGGAGGCGGCCGGGTTCCGCGTGGCCGGCTCCCCGACCGAGCTCCCCGGCCTGCTGCGCGACGCCGGCTACCGCGGCTAGGGGTCGGACGGATGCGGCCAGGGACCCGCCACTGATGGGCGCGAGCATGGACCTCGTCGCCGGCGATGCCCGCGAGATCCTCCTCGTCTTCGGGCTCGACGAGCCGGACCTCGAGCGCGCAGAGTCGCGCTTCGATGCCCACCTCTCGCTCGGCGGCGGGCTCGACCCGACCTGGCTGGACCTGTTCGCCGAGTCGGCCCGGGTCGCGACCGGCAGCAACGAGCCGGTCGACCTGCTGGACGCCCGGATCGAGCTCGACGGCCCCGGTGCCGCCGCCGGCGAGCGGACGATCGAGCGCATCGACCCGTCCTGGATCGACGCGGTGGCGCGCATCCCGGATTCGGCGCTGGACGCGATCGCCGGCCGCTGGATCGAGCTCGTCGGCGAGGAGCTCGGCCCGCTGCCGCGCGAGGAGAAGCCCTGGATCCGCGAGCTGACGGGCCGCATCGTGGCGTTCTGCCGGCGCGCCGACCGGTCGACCGACGTGCTCTTCGTGTGGTCGCTCCGGTGAGCGGCGAGCCGACCTCACACGAGGCCTCCTTCGCGGCCAACCGCTCGCTCTGGGAGGCATGGACGAGGGTCCATGCCGAGGGCGACTTCTACGACCTGGCCGGCTTCCGCGCCGGCGGGGTCCGGCTGCGCCCGTACGAGATCGAGATGGTCGGCGATGTCGCGGGCAAGACCCTGCTCCACCTGCAGTGCCACTTCGGCATCGACACGCTCTCATGGGCACGGCTGGGTGCCCGCGTCACCGGCGCCGACTTCTCGCCGGCGGCGACCGAGCTGGCGACGGCGCTGGCGGCCGATCTCGGCTTCCCCGACGCCCGTTTCGTCTGCTCGAACCTGTACGACCTGCCCGCCAACCTCGAAGGCACCTTCGACGTCGTCTACACGTCGCGCGGCGTGCTCGGCTGGCTGCCCGACATCCGCGGCTGGGCCGCGGTCGTGGCGCACTTCCTGGCGCCCGGCGGCACCTTCTTCATCACCGAATCCCATCCGGTCTTCAACGCCTTCGAGAACGAGGGCGTGGCGCCCGGCGAGCTGCGCCTGGCGTACCCGTACTTCGAGCACCCGGACCCGCTGGTCTTCCCGGTGCAGGGGTCCTACGCGGATCCCGACGCCGACGTCGGCGAGCAGACCGAGCACGGTTGGGGTCATGGCCTCGGCGAGGTCGTCAGCGCGTTGATCGATGCCGGCCTGCGCGTCGAGACCCTCGTCGAGCACCCGTTCCTCGCCTGGGCGGCCGACTTCCTCGTCGAAGGCCCGGACGGGAACTGGTATCTGCCGGCGGAGGTCCCCGGCGGGCTGCCGCTGATGTTCTCGCTCAGGGCGAGCAAGCCCGGCGGCTGACCCGGGGGCGCCGGTCGCGCCCCGCCTGGCTCAGTTCAGGTGGTCCTGCCAGTCGTCGGGGACGCGGTCCTCGGGCCCGGGCACCGTCTGGTCGAGCGGGTGATGCAGCGGCGGCGGCAGCTCCGGACCCTCGTACGCGTTGTCGGTCACGAAGCTGTAGAACCAGTCCTCGTCGGGCTCGTACGTGCGCACCATCGGGTGCCCGGTCGCGGCGGCGTGCCCCCGCGCATGCTGCGAGGGCGACGTGTCGCAGCAGCCGACGTGCCCGCACTTGGCGCAACGGCGCAGGTGGAACCACCAGCCGCCCGTGGCCTCGCACTCGACGCAGCCTGGACCGGAGGGCGGCACGCTGGCGTCGATGGCGGTCGCGAAGTCGTCGGTCACTGGGCACTCCCATGGGTGAAGCCAAGGCTGGCCCAGGACGGGCCGCCGGGTGCCTCGATCAGCTCCACGAGGACCCCGTGGCACGCGCGGGGGTGGAGGAAGGCGACGGGACCCTCGGCGCCGCGGCGCGGCGCGCTGTCGATCAGCTCCATGCCGTCGATCTCGAGGCGGAGCAGGGTCTCGGCCAGGTTGGGGACCTCGAAGCAGATGTGGTGGAAGCCCTCCCCCTTCGATGCCAGGAAGCGCGCCACGCCGGTCGTGTCATCGGTCGGCTCGACGAGCTCGACCTTGGACTCGCCCACCCCGAGGAAGGCGATGCGCACATGGTCGCCCGGGATGTCCATCACGGTCTCGAGTTCGAGACCGAGCATCTCGCGCCACAGGCCCAGCGAGTCCTCGATGGAGCGGACGACGAGCGCGACGTGGTGGACCTTGCCGAGCCCGCCGAGATGGGGCGGGACGTGGGGATGGGTCAACGGCATGGCGGCAGCGTACGCTCCTCGTCAGACCGTGATGAGCTCGCGGTGCTCGCCCCAGCCGACCCGCAGCCGGTCGCTGATCTCGCCGACGGTCGAATGGGCACGGACCGCGGCGAGGATCGACGGCATCAGGTTGCCCTCGCCCGCGGCGACCCGGCCGAGCTCTGCCATCGCGGCCTCCCAATCGGGCGCCGAGCGCTCGGCCCGGACGCGCCGGACGCGCTCGATCTGGCGGCGCTCGCCGGCGGGGTCGATGTGGTGGATCGGCGGGGTGGTGACCTCGTCGTCGCGGAACCGGTTGACGCCGACCACGACCTGGTCCCCCGATTCGATCGCTCGCTGCACCCGGTAGGCCGCCTCCTGGATCTCGCGCTGCTGGAACCCGCGCTCGATGGCGACGAGCGTCCCGCCCATCGCCTCGATCTCGTCGAGGTAGGCCCAGGCGGCGGCTTCGAGCTCGTTGGTCAGCGATTCCACGTAGTACGAGCCGGCGAGTGGGTCGGGGGTCTCGGTCACCCCCGCTTCGTGGGCGATGATCTGCTGGGTCCGCAGGGCGAGGCGGGCGGCCTCCTCGGTGGGCAGCGCGAGCGCCTCGTCCCGGGCGTTCGTGTGGAGGCTCTGGGCGCCGCCGAGCACGGCGGAGAGCGCCTGGATCGTGGTCCGCACGACGTTGTTGTCGACCGACTGCGCGGTCAGGCTGGACCCGGCCGTCTGGACGTGGAACCGGCACAAAAGCGAACGGGCGTTCGATGCGCCGAAGCGCTCGCGCATGATCGTCGCCCACATCCTTCGGGCCACGCGGAACTTGGCGACCTCCTCGAACAGCTCCGACCAGGCCGCGAAGAAGAAGCTGAGCCGCCCGGCGAAGTCGTCGACGTCGAGCCCGCGCGCCACGGCCGCCTCGACGTAGGCGATCCCGTCCGCCAGCGTGAAGGCCAGCTCCTGCGCGGCCGTCGCCCCGGCCTCGCGCATGTGATAGCCCGAGATCGAGATGGTGTTCCACCTGGGGAGCTCGGTCGCGCAGAACTCGAAGACGTCGGTCACGAGGCGCATCGAGGGGCGCGGCGGGAAGATGTACGTGCCCCGGGCGATGTACTCCTTGAGGATGTCGTTCTGGGTGGTCCCGCTGATCCGCTCGCGCGGGACGCCCTGCGCCTCGGCGGCGGCCACGTAGAGGGCCAGCAGGATCGGCGCCGTGGCGTTGATGGTCATCGAGGTGCTGACCTCGCCGAGCGGGAGCCCGTCGAGCAGCACGCCCATGTCGACGAGGCTCGAGATCGGCACGCCGACCCGGCCCACCTCCCCTTCTGCCTCGCGGGCGTCCGAGTCGTAGCCCATCTGGGTCGGCAGGTCGAAGGCGACGGACAGCCCGGTCTGGCCCTGGTCGAGCAGGAAGCGGAAGCGTCGGTTGGTCTCCTCCGCGGTGGCGAAGCCGGCGTACTGGCGCATCGTCCAGAACCGGCTCCGGTACATCGTCGGCTGGACGCCCCGGGTGAACGGGTACTCGCCGGGCAGGCCGAGGTCGCGGGTCTCGTCGAGACCCGCCGTGTCCGCGGCGGTGTAGACGTCGCGGACCTCGATCCCGGACGAGGTCTCGAAGACCGCGCGTCGCTCCGGGGCCGCGCCGAGCGCCTTGGCCCGGAGCGTCGCCCGCCAGCGCTCCCGGGCGGCGTCCTGCCCCTCGCCGGTCGGGCGGTCGCGGCCGCTCATCGCAGGATCACCAGCAGGTCGCCAAGGTCGACCGTCTCGCCTGCGGCCACGGCCACTCGCTCGACCAGCCCGTCGCGCGGAGCACGCACATCGTTCTCCATCTTCATCGCCTCGACCGCGAGGAGCCGGCTGCCGGCGACTACCGAGTCACCGGCCACGACAGCCACCGAGACGACCCGTCCCGGGATGATGGCACGGATGTCGAGCGGCCCGTCGTGAGCCGCGGCGCTCGCAGAGGACGTGGCGCGGTCGCGCAGGTCCGCCTGCTCGGCGTCCTCGACCACGAGCTCGAACCGCCAGCCATCGAGCACGACCTCGAGGGCGCCGCCGTCGAGCGGGAGGATCAGGGCACGTCGGGGCGGGTCGCCCGGGGTCCCGGCGGGGGCCCGGACCGGGTCCACCTCGGCGAGGACGGTGCCGGTCGCCCGGTCCGTCACCCGGAGCCGCCTCACCGTGGCCACCGGTCGACGGCATCCGTTCGCGCCGCCGCCCGCCAGCCGGCCGCCCGAGGCGTCGCCGCGGGCAGCGGGGGGCGCCAGGCGGCAGCGGCCGCGTCGACCGCGGCCCGCAGCGCGGCCAGACGGGCCGCCTCGCCGTCCCAGTTCGCCTCGACCCAGTCGATCGAGAGGTCCGCCTCCCGGAACGCCGGGGCGCCAGCCACGAACCGATGGAACGGGAGCGTCGTCTGGATCCCCGCGACCTCGGTCGCATCGAGCGCCGTCCGGAGGCGCTCGATGGCGGCTGGCCGGTCGCTCGCGACGACCATGAGCTTGGCCACGAGGTTGTCATAGTCGGGCGGCACGCGAGCGCCCACCTCGCCCGCCGTGTCGACCCGGACGTCCGGGCCGGACGGCATCGCCCAGTGCCGGATCGTGCCGGGCGTCGGCGCGAAGCCTCGGCCCGGGTCCTCGGCGGTCAGGCGGACCTCGATGGCATGCCTCGTCGGGTCCCCTGCCCCGGCCGCGGCGCCACGGGCCGCCTCGGACAGGGGCCGGCCCCCCGCCAGCCAGAGCTGCTCGCGGACGATGTCCAGCCCGCTCACGAGCTCGGTGACCCCGTGCTCGACCTGGAGGCGCGTGTTGACCTCGAGGAACCAGACCGCGCCGCCGGGCTCGAGCAGGAATTCCGCGGTCGCCGCGTTGGTCAGGCCTGCGGCCGAGGCGATGCGGACCGCGCGGTCGTGCAGGGCCAGGCGTGCCTCGCGGGTGAGCCCCGGCGCCGGCGCCTCCTCGACGAGCTTCTGGTGGCGGCGCTGGATCGAGCAGTCGCGCTCGCCGATGGCCACGACGGCTCCGCTCGCGTCGCCGAGCAGCTGGACCTCGACGTGTCGTGCCGGGCGGACCTCCCGTTCGAGGTAGACCGTCCCGTCGCCGAAGCCGCTCGCGGCCTCGGCCGACGCGGTCGCCAGCGCGGCTGGCAGGTCCACGGCCCGCTCGACGCGGCGCATGCCTCGTCCCCCGCCGCCGGCGGCCGCCTTCACGAGCAGCGGGAAGCCGATCGCCTCGGCTTCGGCGACGACGGCCGCCACCGCGTCGGGCCGGTCGACCGGCGCGGCGTCCAGCGTCCCTGGGACCGTCTCGACCCCGACGCTGCGCGCGAGCCGCCGCGCACCCAGCTTGTCGCCCAGGGTCGCGATGACCTCGGCGGTCGGTCCGACGAAGACCAGCCCGGCCCCGGTGACGGCCCGGGCGAATGCCGCCCGCTCGGCGAGGAACCCGTATCCCGGATGGACGGCCTGGGCACCGGTCGAGGCCGCCGCCTCGAGGAGGGCGTCGATCCGCAGGTAGCTCTCGGCGGCGGGAGCAGGCCCGAGCCTGACCGCGGTGTCGGCGAGACGGACGTGCATCGCACCGGCATCCGCGTCGCTGAACACCGCCACCGTCTCGATCCCCAGCTCGCGACAGGCCCGGATGATCCGGATGGCGATCTCGCCGCGGTTGGCGATGAGGACCCGTTGGAACGGCCGGCCGTCTTTGTGCAAAGACGGGTCGTGGAGCGCCCCCGCGTCAGAGCGGGATGTTGCCATGCTTCTTCCGGGGATTCGTGTCGCGCTTGTCGGCGAGCATGGCCAGCGCGCGGACCAGGCGGGAGCGCGTCTCGGACGGCCTGATGATGTCGTCGACGTAGCCGCGCCCGGCCGCGATGTAGGGATCCAGGGCGTCCGCCTCGTAGGCGGCCGCGAGCCGGGCGTGCTCGGCCGCTGGATCCGCCGCGGCCGCGATCTCGTCGCGGTAGAGGATGTTCACCGCGCCCTCGGCGCCCATGACGGCGATCTCCGCCGTGGGCCAGGCCAGGTTGACGTCACCGCGGATGTGCTTGCTGCTCATGACGTCGTAGGCACCGCCGTACGCCTTCCGCGTGATGACGGTCAGTTTCGGGACGGTGGCTTCGCAATACGCATACAGCAGCTTCGCGCCGTGGCGGATGATCCCGCCGTGCTCCTGGCTGACGCCGGGCAGGAAGCCGGGGACGTCCACGAACGTGACGATCGGCACGTTGAACGCATCGCAGGTGCGCACGAACCGCGCCGCCTTCACCGATGCGTCGATGTCGAGCGCGCCGGCGAGCACCGATGGCTGCTGCGCCACGATGCCGACGCTGCGACCGCCGAGCCGTGCGAAACCCACGATGATGTTGGCCGCCCAACCCGGCTGGATCTCGAGCAGGTCCCCGTCGTCGACGATGCGCGACAGCACCTCGTGCATGTCGTAGGCATGGCGTGCGTCGGCCGGGATGATCGCGTCGAGTCCGCCATCCGCGCGATCCGCCGGGTCGTCTGATGCCACGACGACAGGGTCGGCAAGGTTGTTCTGGGGCAAGTGGGCCAGGAGGGCACGGACCTGGTCGAACGCGGTCGCCTCATCACGGGCCGCGAGGTGGGCCACACCGCTGCGCGTCGTATGCGTCACCGCACCGCCCAGGAACTCGGCGTCGACGTCCTCGTTGGTCACGGCCTTCACGACGCTGGGACCGGTGACGAACATGTACGAGGTGCCTTCCACCATGATCGTGAAGTCCGTCATCGCGGGCGAGTAGACGGCGCCACCGGCGCACGGGCCGAGGATCACCGAGATCTGCGGGACGACGCCCGACGCCATCACGTTGCGCAGGAAGATCTCCGCGTAACCACCGAGCGACGCGACGCCCTCCTGGATGCGAGCGCCGCCGGAATCGTCGAGGCCGACGATCGGCGCACCGACCTTCATCGCCATGTCCATGATCTTGCAGATCTTGCCGGCGTGCGCTTCCGCCAGCGACCCACCGAAGACCGTGAAGTCCTGGCTGAAGACGAAGACGAGTCGACCATCGATCGTCCCATGCCCTGTGACGACGCCATCGCCGAGGATCGCGTCGGGATCGCGGTCGTGGCTGGTGACGAACGCGTCGAATTCGACGAACGAGCCAGCGTCGAGGAGCAGCTCGAGTCGCTCGCGTGCCGTCAGCTTGCCGGCGGCGTGCTGGCGCTCGATGCGTTCGGTCCCGCCACCGAGCATGGACTGCCGGCGCGTCGCGTCGAGTCGGTGGAGTCGTTCGTCGTTGTCAGACACGGCTCGGTCCGCTCCCATCTGGCGTCTTTGCGCAAGGACAGTCGCCATCATACCGGCGCGGCGGCGCCATCCGGGTCCGGTTCTCCACATGGCGGATATCCACAGATTCGGTGAACAACTCTGCGATGCTGTGGATAACCCGGGTCGCGTTAGCCACATGAAGGGCGTAGGATGGCGCGCACGCTTCCCCTTCCCCGCTGACGCGGGATGCCGACGGACGATCGATTCGAGGTGATGCCCCGGTGACGAACGTGATCGCGATCGCGAACCAGAAGGGCGGCGTCGGCAAGACGACCACCGCGATCAACCTGGCCGGTGCGCTAGCCGAAGAGGGCCATCGGGTCCTGTGCATCGACATGGATCCGCAGGCAAACCTCACCGCTGGCCTCGGCATCAACCTCAACACCGTCGAGCGGTCCATGGCCGACGTCCTCGCGGATGGCCGGTCCAGCCTGGAAGAGGTGATCCTGCCGACCGAGATCGCCGGGATCGATGTCGCACCGGCGCACATCGACCTGGCCTCGACGGAAGGCGAGCTCTTCACGGCGCTCGGTCGCGAGCAGATCCTGCGCGAAGCGCTCGACGGTCACGTCAGCGACTACGAGTACGTGCTGATCGACTGCCCGCCGAACCTTGGGCTGCTGACCGTGAACGGCCTCGTCGCGGCGAACGGGGTGATCATCCCGGTCCAGACGCAGTACTACGCGATGAAGGGGCTCAACAACCTGGTCAAGGTGATCAACCTGATCCGGGTCAAGCTGAATCGCGACCTGCGCATCCTCGGTCTCCTGCCGACGTTCTTCGACGGCCGGACCAATCTCGCGCGCGACATGCTCGACGAGCTGCGCGTCGTCGGCGATCACCACGTCTTCAACAGCATCGTCCGCAACACGGTGAAGCTGGGCGAGGCACCCCTCGTCGGACGGCCCATCACGTCGTACGCGACGTCGAGCGATGCGGCTCGCACCTACCGCGAGCTGGCACGGGAGGTGATCGACCTTGTCCCGGCCTGATTTCCGAGCCGCGGCCGCGCGGCGACTGTCCGAAGATCGGGAGCTCTCCCCCGCCATCATCAGCCTGCTCGGGTCCGACGGACCCGTCCGGTCGGTCGGTGTGCGGATCGTCGCCATCGATCGCATCGAGCCGAACCCCGAGCAGCCGCGCCTCGCGTTCGACCAGGCGACGCTCGACGAGCTGGCGGCGTCCATCCGCGAGCACGGCGTGCTCCAGCCGATCCTCGTCCGTCCCCTCGACGCCACGCGGTTCCAGCTGATCGCCGGCGAGCGCCGCTGGCGCGCCTCCCGCATCGCGGGCCTCGATACCATCCCGGCGCTCATCGAGGAGATCGACGACGACACGGCGCTGGAGATCGCCATCATCGAGAACCTCCAGCGCGAGGACCTCTCGCCGCTCGACGAAGCGGCGATGTACGACCGCATGGTCCGCGAGCACGGCTACAGCATCCGCAAGCTGGCGGACAAGCTCGGCAAGGACAAGGGCTATCTCGAGAACCGCCTGCGCCTCGCGGACGCCCCGCCCGAGGTTCGCGAGCTGGTGTCCTTGCGCAAAGACACGCTGTCGCACGCCTACGAGCTGATGAAGGTCGACGACCCGCGCAAGCGACGACGGCTGGCCGCCCAGGTCGCCCGCGGCGAGCTGACGCTCATCAAGCTCCGCGACAAGATCGAGGGCCGGCGCACCCGGCCGGTCCACGACGAGCCGGCCGACGAGCCGGCGACCGTCAGGGACGAGGTGGCGGTCGAGGCTCCCGTCGCGGCCGCCGCGCCCGCGCCCGCGCCGGCCGCCGCCGAGGACTGGTCGCCCGCGGCCCGCCAGCCGATCGGCGAGAACTCACTGGTCGACGCCAAGCAGCGCCTCGGCGAGGCCGTGGAAGAGCTGGTCGACGTGCTGCGCGATCCGACGGTCCGGCATTCGATCCCGTCCACCGACCGGGCGAACCTCGCGAAGTACCTGACGATCTCCAAGCTCAAGCTGGAGAACGTGATCGCCATGGTCCGGAGCGACGAGCCGGGCTGATCGCTCAGGACTGGGCGGTGACCACGCCCAGCCAGCCCACCGCGAGCAACGCGATCCCCACGGCCTGGAGCTCCCACGCCCGTTCTCGCCGGGCGGGGCTCCCGCGACGGCCGACGGCGACCCCGGCGAGGAGGAGCCCTGCTCCGGCGACGACCCCGGCCAGGGGAAGCGCCGGGGCGGACCAGGCCGACACGCTGTCGGCCACCGGACCCACCGCCACGGCGAGGATCGCGACCACCAGGCCAAGCCCGAGCCACCACGAGCGCCCGAGCCCGAGCTCGGTCGCCACGGAGCGGGCACCCGCCGCGAGGTCGCGCTCCGCGTCCGCCCGTGCGTTTCCGATCGCCAAAGCGGCCCCGGCGAGCACGGCCGCGACCACCAGCCGGCCCATGAACGGCGGCAGCGTGCCGGTCGCCCCGAGCCAGGCGAAGACCGGGAGGAGCGGGATGCCGACCGCGAACGGCGCCCACGACCAGGGCGTCCCCTTGAGCCGGAGGTCGTAGGCGTATCCGATCGCGAGGATGAGGGCCGCGAGGGCGGCGACCGCCGGCCCGGAGGGGACGGCCAGCGTCAGTCCTGCGCCGGCCGCGACCAGGAGCCCGCCCCTGGCCCGACCCGGGTCGACGAGCCCGGCCGGGATCGGCTTCGACGGCTTGTGCCCGGCGTCACGCGGCGCATCGACCACGTCGTTGAGGATCCCGATCGACGCCTGCAGCGCCGTCATCGAGACGCCGAGGCGGACGGCCGTCGGGGCCTCCCCGGCGGCCACCAGCGCGATCGCCGCCGTGGCGAGACCGTCGAGCAGCGACGGGAACGGGTGGGCGAGGCGGACCCAGCCGGCAAGGCGGCCGGCGAGGGACGGCTCCCCCGGCCGAGGCGCTCGAGGCGCCTCAGACGTAGACGATCTCCTCGAAGTTCTCGACGAGGTACTCGACGAGGCGGTCACGGCCGTCCTTGACCTGGGCATGGATGCCCGGGACGAGGGCGTGGAGGGCGATCGCCGGCACCATCAGGTTGCCGTCGCGGTCGCGGCCGATGCTCGCTGGCGGGCCGCCACCGGAAGCGAACACCCGTTCGAAACCTGGCTCGTCGAGACGGGCCGCCCGGCGGAAGTCCTCGACGACGCGGATCACGCCGCGGCGGATCGCCACGTCGCGCATCGTCTCGGCGGCCCAGGCGTCGATCTGGCCATCGCTCTGGTCGAGGAGGCGGGTGCGGTATTCGGCCGGATCACCCGACAGCCCGGTAGCGCCCACGGTCCCTCCTGTGCCTGCGTCAACGGCCCGAAGTATGCCAGAGCGCGCCCGTCAGGCGGCGGTGGGAGCGTCCGCCCGATCGGGCGTGGAGGCCGCCTGGGCCGCCTCGCGGGAGCCCTCGGGCCACTCGTTGAACTGCTCGGTCAGCCAGCGGCCGATGCGGCCCGGTGGCGCCACCGGCGGGGCGTCGCGGACGAGGTCGTGCAGCCGGGTCCACAGCTCGGCGGTCAGGGTGTCGATGGCCTCGCGGGTCGGCCGCCCGCTGACGGCGAAGGGCTCCCCCACCACGACGCGGACGCGCCCGCCGAAGCGCAGCCAGCTCGTGCCGCTGATGGCGAGCGGGACCAGCGGGACGCCCGAGCGGATGGCGAAGTAGGCGGCGCCCTCGCTCAGCGGGAGGAGGTCGGTCTCGCCGGGATGGATCCGACCCTCGCCCGCGATCGCCACGACCCCGCCGCCCTCGATCGCGGCGCCGACGCGCCGCGTCGCCTCGAGGAGGTCGTTCTTGCCCGGCTTGTACGGGATCGCGGTGCCGGTCCAGAACATCACCCGGTTCCGGCCGCCGACGCGCATGTCCTCCTCGCGCGGACCGAAGAAGAAGAGGCGCGGCCGCCAGGGCAGCGTCGCCATCAGCATGAACGGGTCCGACCAGCTCATGTGGTTGAAGCAGTAGATGGCTGGGCCTGCCGGGAGCCGCTCGCGCCCCTCGAGGCGCGGCCGCATCCAGGCCCGGGTCATCGCCGACGCCGCGATCCGGGCGATGTAGTAGCGGATCGAGCGGCGGATCGGGTGGACCGCCGCACCGGCCGGGGGCCGATCGGCGCTCATCGCCCCGCCACGACGCGGCGCTCGACGGCATCGGGGTCGAGGTCGGCGAGCCGCTGGATGACGACGTCGGCGAGGTCCGCGGTGCCGGCCGCCGGCGGGACGCTGTCGTTCGGGACGAGCACGACGGTCATGCCCGCCGCTCGCGCCGCGGCGACACCGTTCCTCGAGTCCTCGACCACCAGGCAGCTCGTCGGGTCGACCCCCAACCGCCGTGCCGCCTCGAGATAGACGTCCGGGGCCGGCTTGCCATGGGCGACCTCGTCCGAGGAGACCACGACCTCGAAGACCTCGGCCAGGCCTGTCGCGGCGAGGGCCGCCTCGATGACCGCGCCATGCGCCGATGACGCCACGGCGACCGGCCGGTCCGCCGCGATCCGGCGGACCGCATCGACCGCGCCATCGATGCGCGGGGCGCCCTCCGTCCGGTAGCGGGCGACGACGGCGTCCACGATCTCCTGCTCGATCTCCGGCTCGGGCAGGTCCAGGTCCAGGCGCTCGCGCATGATCCGCGCCCACCCCGCCGAGTTCGCGCCCATCACCGCCGCCTGGTCCTCGCCGGTCCACGCCCGGCCATGTCGCCGGGCGAAGCCGGTGCGGATCTCGTCCCACCAGATCTCGGAGTCCACGAGCACACCATCGAGGTCGAAGATGACCGCGGCGACGCGGGTCACGTCGGGTTGGGCGGGGGCAACTGCGGGATCGGCGGCGGGCCACGACGAGTGGGGGCCTCGTCGGCGCCGTCGGCGGAACGGCCCGTCTTGTCCATGGCGAAGAAGACGGCCTGCGCGAATTCGCCGACGTCGTCGGCGCTGTCGTCCTGGCCGCGGAGGAGGACGCCTTCGAGCTGGAAGTTGAGCAGCCGGTGACCGCCCTGGATCTCGACCGCGAGCTCGCCGATCTGGATGCGGTTCCAGCGGACGAGCTTGCCCGAGGCCCGCGGCCCCTCCCCCGGCACGTTGACCCGGACGTTGACCTGCAGGATGCCGGCGGCGGTCACGACGAAGATGAGGTAGCGGACGGTCGGGTCCTCGCCCCAGGCGACCCAGCATTCCGGGTCGGGCTCGGCGCCCAGCAGCTCGAGGGCGCTCTGGATGGTGGCCGTGACCTTGGGGGTCATGGCGTTCTGCCGCGGCGCCGCGTCGCTCCATTCGCTCAACCGCATCGGCGACCCTCCATCGGCTGGTGAGGACTGGCCCTCGTCGTATCCGGGGCCGAGGCTAGCACACGAGGATCGCGGCGGCGTCATGGATGGCCGACTCGCCGGGGCCGCGCCGCACCGCCCCATCCGGGCCGTCCGCTCCCGTACGATGGCCGGGTGGACGTCACCTTCATCCCGTCGGTCGCGGCGGTGTCCGCGGTGGGGGTCGCCGGCGGCCTGGCGCTTCTCGGCCGCGGGATGCGCGGGCGCGGGATGGCCACCCGGATCGCCGACACGTCGACCTCGGCGATCGCCTCGATCGCGGCCGGCGAGGTCCGCGTCAGCGGGACGATCGAACCGGCCGAGGTGACGCTGGTCTCGCTGCTCCAGAGCGTGCCGTGCGTCTACTACCGCGCGGTCATCGACGACGGCGACGACGGGACCGCGACCGGCGGCGGCCTCGTCGAGGAGCGCGCCGTGGGCTTCCGCATCCGCGACGGCTCGGGCGACCTGCGCGTCTTCCCACGTGGCGCGCACATCGATGCGCCCGAGCGCTGGGGCGATAGGTCCGGCACGTTCGGCGAGCCGCCGGCCGGGCTGGCGCTGCGCAGCGGTGGCGCGTTCCGCGCCGCCGAGCCCGACACGGCCGCGCAGATCGAGGACCTGCTGCGGGTCCGCGTACCGGAGGGCTCGGCGGATCCCGCGTTCCTGACGACGGGCGGGCGCGCCCGCGGCTATCGGGAGTCGCGGCTCGAGCCGGGCGACCTCATCACGATCGTCGGCCAGGCGCTCCCCTTCGGCGACGTGGGCGACCCGGCCGGCGCCGACGTCGGCCTGGGGTCGGACGGCCTGGCGGACGATCCCGACGTCGCGATGGACCTCGCCGAGGCGCGTGAGGCTGGTGCCCTGGCCGACGACCCGGCCGAGGCCTGGGGGAATGCCGCGATCCCCGGGTTCGGGATCGGTCGCCCGGTCCGGCCGGCGACGATCGACCCCGCGGCCGACCCGCTGCCGCTCGGGGACGCCGCGGAGGCGGCGCGGGTGGAGCGCACGTTCGCGATCGCGCCCGACACGCTCGTGGTGGCGGCCGTGCCCGATGGCCCGCTCCTGATCGCCTACGGCAGCCCGGGCGCCGCCGCCGAGCGCCAACAGGACCGCTTCCTCGTCGGGCTGCTCGGGGCGGTGCTGGCCATCGGGTCGGCGATGGTCTTCGCGATCATGCTCGACGGCGGGTTCGGATCGTGAACGCAGCGTCCTACGCGGCCGTCTTCGCGATCGGGGTCGTGGTGCTCGTCGTGGCGTACATCGTGGTAGCAAGCTACAACGCTGTCATGGCACTCCGACAGCGGATCGACAAGGCGTGGGCGAACATCGGCGTGGCGCTGCAGCAGCGCCACGATCAGCTGCCCAGTCTGGTGGAGGCCGTCCGGGGCCTGATGACCTACGAGCGCGACGTCCTCACCGAGGTCACCCGTGCCCGTGCCGCCTACGCGCCGAGCGCCCCGATCCCCGCGCAGGCCGGGGTCTCCGCCCAGACGAGCGCGGCGATCCGAACCCTGTTCGCGACGGTCGAGCGCTACCCCGACATCAAGTCGGCGGCCAACGTGGCCGACCTGCAGTCCGAGATCGAGCGCCTCGAGGGGATCATCGCGGACCGCCGCGAGCTCTACAACGACCAGGTCTATCGCTACAACACGAGGATCTCGCAGGTCCCGACGAACATGCTGGCCGGGCTGCTCGGCTGGCGGCCCCGGGACTTCTTCACGCCGGATCCGGCCGCCGCGACCCGCCCGGACGTGGCGCTGGACACGGGCGATGGATCGGACGCCGGGTCCGCCGGATGACGGACGTGCCGCAGGGCGCACCCGAGCGCCAGGTCTGGCTGGTCCGCCATGGCGAGACCGAGTGGGCGCGCCTCGGCCGCCATACCGGTCGGACCGACATCCCGTTGACCGGGGTCGGGCGAACGCAGGCCGGGGCCCTCGGCCGGCGGCTCGAGGGCCACGCGTTCGCCCTCGTCCTGACGAGTCCCCTCTCCCGCGCGGCCGACACCGCGCGGCTCGCCGGGTTCGGCGAGCTCGCCGAGCCCGACCCGGACCTCATGGAGTGGGACTATGGCGCGCTCGAGGGCCGCCTGACCGCCGACATCCGTGCCGAGTTCCCGGACTGGTCCATCTGGTCCGGCCCTTGGCCCGGTGGCGAGACCATCGACGACGTCACCGCCCGCGCGGACCGGGTCATCGCCCGCTGCCTGGCGTCCGGCATCGGGGGCGACACCCTGCTCTTCAGCCACGGCCACCTGCTGCGCGTCCTCGGCGCGCGGTGGCTCGGGATGCCCGGCGCCTCGGGCGGGCTCTTCGCCCTCTCGACCGCGACCGTGTCGATCCTCGGCTGGGACCGCGACCGTCCGGTCATCGAGACCTGGAACGAGGACTGCCACCTCGACGCGCCGGCGGACGCGAGGGGCGTGCCGACGAGCGCAGCGGACGCGTCGGGCACGGTGGCGCAGCGATGAGGATCGCGATCTTCGGGGGCACCGGGCCGACCGGCCGGCTCACGATCGACGCGGCGCTGCTGGCGGGCCACACGGTGACGGCCTACGCCAGGGACCCCGCGCGCCTGGAGCGACTGGCGCGCCTGACGATCACGGCCGGCTCGCTCGGCGACGTCGCCGCGATCGACCGGGCGATCGCCGAGGCGGACGCCGTCGTGAGCCTGCTCGGGCCGAAGCCGGGCGGCGACGCGCACGCGATCTCGGACGGCACGGCCGCGATCCTCGGCGCGATGGCCGAGCACGGCGTGCATCGCCTGGTCGCGGTCAGTCACGCGGCCGTGGGCGACCCCGCGGACCGGCTCGGGCGAGGCGACCGTGCCCGGCTCCGGCTGGCCTACGCCGTCAGGCCCACCGCCTACCGCGATATCGTCCTGACCGCCGAGCGGATCCGGGCTTCGACGGCGGACTGGACGCTCGTGCGTGCCGTGCGCCTGACGGACGGGCCGCGGACGGGACGCGTCGTCGCGGGCCCGCTCACCGGCTCGACCGTCGCGCCGATCTCGCGCGCGAACCTCGCCGATCTCCTCGTCCGCGAACTCGCCGACGGCGCTCTCGTCGGCCAGGCGCCCGTCGTCAACGACGGATAGGCGTCCCACGGTCGTCCCGCGTCGGGCAAGGCCACGTCGGGCCGCGCCCAGTCGGATCGTGCCATCCTGACCCTCGCCGGCTCAGGCGCCGGCCGGTCGGCGCGTCGGCCGGGTCGGCGGCACGACCTTGGCCGCGACGCGTCGCGTGGTGGCGTCGACCGCCGCCTCGACAGTCGCCTTCGTCCGCTTCGTGGCGGCCCTGGCCGCCGGGGCGGATGCGGCGATCTCGGCGGGCATGACCCCGAAGCTCGCCAGCAGGTCGGCGACATCCATCGGGCGCGCGAACGCGTAGCCCTGGCCGAAGGCGCAGCCGAGGCGCTGCATCCGGTCCGCCTGCTCGGACGTCTCGATCCCCTCCGCGACAGTCTCGATGCCGAGCGAGCGGCTCATCGCGATGATCGCGCCGGCCAGCGCAGACGACTTGGACGCCTCGTCGACGTCCTGCACGAACTCCTTGGCGATCTTGAGCGCATCGACCGGGAACTGGCGCAGGTGGCTGAGCGAGAAGTAGCCGGTCCCGAAGTCGTCGATGACGGTGCGCACGCCCATCGCCCGGACCGCCTCGAGTGTGGCGACCGTCGTCGGCGTGGCGCGCAGCAGCGCGGTCTCGGTGATCTCGAGGACCAGGCGCTTCGGATCGAGGCCGGACTCGCCGAGCACGGCCTTGACGCCGTCGACGAAGCCGAGCTGCTGGATCTCGCGGGCCGACACGTTGACGCTGACGAACGTCTCGGGCGGGACCTGCCCCTCGGCCAGCCAGTCCGCGGCCTCGAGACACGCGTGGCGGAGCACCCAATGGCCGATCGGGAGGATCGTCCCGGTCTCCTCGGCGATCTCGATGAAGCGGTCCGGCATGATCAGGCCATGCACCGGGTGGTGCCAGCGCACGAGCGCCTCGACACCGGCCAAGCCGCCCGTCTTGAGGTTCACGATCGGCTGGAACATCAGGGCCAGCTGGTCGAGGTCCGCCGCGCGCTGGAGGTCGACGCTGAGCTCGTGGCGCTCGCGCATGGCCTCGTGCATGCCGGGGTCGAAGACCGAGAAGCCGGACTTGCCGTTGGCCTTGGCCATGTACATCGCGACGTCGGCATTGCGGACGAGGTCCGCCGCGCCCGCGATCGCATCGCGGGCACTGGCGATGCCCACCGACGCGGACACCACCACGTGCTTGTCGCCGAGGATGTACGGCGCGCGGAGCTCGTAGACCAGGCGTGCCGCCATCGAGCGGGCCCGGCTGAGCGACGGCTCGTCCTCGATGAGGACCGCGAATTCGTCGCCGCCGAGGCGGGCGACCAGGTCACCCTCGCGGACGAGCCCCTCGATGCGCTCGGTGACCGCCACGAGGAGCGCGTCGCCGGCCCCGTGGCCGAGCGTATCGTTCACGACCTTGAAGTCGTCGAGGTCGAGGAAGAGGACCGCGGTGACCTTGTCCTCTGGATGGGCGTCCTTCTTGGCACCGAGGACGCGCTCGAGCGCCAGCTGGAACATGCGGCGGTTGGCGGCGCCGGTCAGGGAGTCGCGCTCGGCGAGGTCCTGCACGTGCTGGAGGAGCACGGCGTTGCGCAGGTTCAGCGCGGCGATCGCCGCGAACTGGCCGAGCATCGCCGCGACGCGCCGCTCGACGCCGGGCCGGCGCCGGGCGCGATGCTCGACGACGATGGCCCCGATCGTCCGGCCGTCCGCGATCATCGGAGCGACCAGGACGTTCCGCGCGTCGGGCATGAGCTTCGCGAGCAGCGGGTCGCGCGTCGGGTCGAGGTGTTTGACGGGCAGGGTCTCGCGGCGCTCCCAGGCGCGGCTCACGATCCAGTCGGGGTCGTTCGAGGTCGTCGGCGCCTCGGCCGTGCCGTGCGTCGCGAGGACGACGACCCGCCGATCCGACTCGCCGAGCAGCACGCCGCGCTCGAAGCCGAAGCGTCCGACGAGGGCCTCGAGCACGAGCTCGGCCTGCCGGATCGCGTCCGCGACGGTGTCGAGCTTGGCGCCGACGTCGACGAGCGCCTGCAGGTCGGCGCGGCGCTGTCGCAGTTCGCGCTCGTTGAGCGCGGAGAAGATCGAGGTCGCGATCGCGAACAGCCAGAAGGACGTGACGTTGAGGACCGGCATCTGGTCGAATTCGATGCCGACCCCGGGAGTGACCTCGATCGCGGTAACGAGACGGGCGGCCTGCGCATAGAGGAGGACGAACAGCAGCAGCGAGTGCCATAGGGCGATCTTGAGGCCGGTCCGGTACGAGGCCAGCAGCGAGACCGCCACGAGGTGGAGGTAGACGACGAACCGGATCGGACTCTGCGTCCCGCCCGTCGCGTACATCGCGGCGGCAAGGTAGACGCCGTCCATCAGGAGCAGGCCGGTGAGGATCCAGTAATTGAACCGGGTGGTCCGCTGCCGGGCCCACTCCCCGATGACCGCGAACGCGAGATAGGCGGCGGTCCAGGCCCCGATCGTCCCGAGCGGCTCGACCAGCGCCTCGGGTGCCAGCACGGCCCAGAGGGAGACGATCACGCCGATCGCCACCCGCAGGATGAGCAGGTGCGACATCCGGTCGCTGAGCGACGTGAAGTCCCCGCGGCCCGCGTGGGCCTGGTCGTGGCCACCGATCGCGGATGCGGCCGGAACTGGGAGCGGCGGGTTCACCGCACCGGTGGCCGCCCGAGCGGTCACAGGAGTTCCTCGTCCTCGAAGCCGATGAGCGCCTCCGGTCCGGCGCCGACGGCCTGCTTCAGTCGCGGGTCGCGACGGTCGACGCGCGACTGGACGAGCAGGAAGAGGAGCACGATCAGCATCAGGGCCAGCGGGAAGCTGAAGGTCGTGGCGACCGCGGCGGCCGCGGCGGGCTTGACGACGGTCGAGACACCGGCGGCGACGTTGTCGCTGATCTCGTCGACGATACCGACCGGCTTGCGACCGCCGTGATCCGGGCTCGGACCCGGGACCGGCCCAGCGCCGGTCGTGCCGACGACCGCGGTCGATCTGTGCGGCGGCGCCGTCGGGGTCGGGGTCTGGGTCGGTGATGGGAGGGGTGCGATCACCGGCGACGGCGACGGATCAGGCGTCGCGCTCGGGGTCGGGGTGGGATTCGGCGTCGCGGTCGGCGTGGGCGTGGGGGTCGGGGTCGGCGCGACGACGGCTTCGGGCGTTGGAGTCGGGGTCGGTGTGGGGGCTGGTGTCGGCTTCGGCGTCGGGGCCGGGGTGGGCTTCGGGGTGGGCGTGGGGGTCGGGGTGGGCGTGGGGGTCGGGGTGGGCGTGGGGGTCGGGGTGGGCGTGGGGGTCGGGGTGGGCGTGGGGGTCGGGGTGGGCGTGGGGGTCGGGGTGGGCGTGGGGGTCGGGGTGGGCGTGGGGGTCGGGGTGGGCGTGGGGGTCGTGGGCGTGGGCGTCGGGGGTGGGCGTGGGCGTCGGGGTGGGCGTGGGCGTGGGCGTGGGTTCGGTCGCGGTCCGCCAGATCCAGTCTTCGAGGTCGTTGCGCTCTTGGCTGGCGACCGGACCGCACTTGGACTTGGCATCATCAGCCTGGACGCAGATCGTGTCCTCGCCCGGATTGTCGGCCTGGTAGCTGACCGAGCACGTGCCGTTCGTGCCGGTATCGCAGCTCATCTCCGGCTGCTCGTTCGGGGTGCCGACGTCCCAGATGAACCGGATGTGCGTGTCGGTCCCGGGGCCGTCGTAGACGTTGTTGGCGGCGTCGTACAGGGTCGCCTGCAGCACGAACGTCGTCCCGGTGACGTCGCTGGCGGTATCCGGCTCGACATCGACCGCGAACAGGGCGCCGTGGCCTGCCGCAAGCGCCGGCGTCGCCAGGGGGATCGCCGCTGCCCAGACGAGGGCGGCCACGGACCAGGCGGCGAGGACCGATCGGTCGGCGACCCGGCGGCGGCGCAGGACGGGCATGCGTCGTTCTCACTAGCGGCTGCCCCGGGGGACCCGAGGCGGATGAATGCCCGTGATTCATACCCGCCGCGGGCGTCGAAACGTACCGGCCCATTCGTCAGCCGCGGCCTATGTGCAGGGAGTCACCGCATCTGCCGACGACGAGGCGGCCCGCCGAGTCCTACGAGCTCGGGTGACCATCGGGACGCCCGAACCCACCCTGGACCACGGCTCCGCACCGGACCGCCCAGGGGGCCGCGGTGCGCGGTCGACCGGGAGCCTGGCAGCCATCGGCTGCGCTGCGCCGGCCGGCGATGGCGAAGGCGCCGTCGAGGGGTGTCCGGACGCACCGGACCGGGGCATCGGGTCGGGAAGGAGTGGCTCCGGCGGTAAGATTCGAACTTACGACCAAGCGATTAACAGTCGCCCGCTCTACCACTGAGCTACGCCGGAGCGGAGACGCGGGGCCCCGGGCAGACGCCGGGACCGCTCGCGAGTGGGCGCCGAATCGACGCCGCGCGACAGGATAGCACGAGGGCGTGGGCGGGTCGGACGGGCCGCGGCTAGGGTGCCTCGATCGGGCTGTCGGGGCGGTTCCCCCACTCCTCCCACGATCCGGCATAGCTGCGGACGCCGTCGAAGCCGGCCAGCTCGCGGAGGACGAACCAGACCAGCGCGGCCCGGACGCCGCCCTGGCAGTACGTGGCGCGGATCTCGGACGGGTCGGCGCCCGACGCGCGCACGAGCGCGACCATGTCGTCGACCGGGCGGAACGTGCCCTCGTCGGTCAGCAGGTCCACGAAGCAGCGCTGCCGGGCGCCCGGGATATGACCGCCGCGTGCGGCCCGCAGGTCCGTGCCGACGTACTCGCCCGCCGTCCGGACGTCGAGGATCCGCGTCGGTCGGTCCGCGGCGGGACCGGAGCCGGCGGTCGATTCGCGGCTCCAGGCGAGGACCTGGTCGTAGGTCGCGATCAGGTCATCGTCGCGCTCGCCGAGGGCGACCGGCCGGCGGAGCCCGTCGGCGAGGTCCGCCTCGGGGAGCTCCGTGGTCGTCGCCTGGCCCGCGCGCCGCCACGCCTCGATGCCGCCGTCGAGGATGTGCAGGCGGTCCTGCGGGAAGCGGTAAAGGCGCATCAGCCAGTAGCCGCGGATCGCCTGGCGGTTCATCCCGATGTCGTCGTAGAAGACGATCCGGTCGCCCTCGCCGACCCGCCAGCGGCGGAGCACGGCCTCCGCCTGCTCGCGCGAGGGCACCAGCCACTCGCGCTCGGCGTCGCCGGTCTCGGGCGCCCGGCCCTTGAGGGCCAGCTCCTTGTGCAGGTCGGAGTAGGTCGCGCCGGCGATGTGGCGCTTGTTGTAGACGCGCTTGTCCGGCGAGACGTGCACGACGCGCACGTCCGGGTCGTCGAGGTGGGCCGCCAGCCACGCGACGTCGACGAGCGGACCGGGTCCTGTCCCCGAGGCTGGCGACGCCTTGGCCGTTCGCTTCGCTGCCATCGACCGGATGCTAGCAGGGCCACCCGGCGGCTCGGGCAGCCGGGCGGCCGGGCGCGATACCCTCCGTCCATGACGGACGCCCCGACCGCGCAGCGCTTCCGGACGCTGGTACTGCTCTACCCGGTGATCGACGCCCGGTGGGGTTCCGGGCTGCTGCGCAAGCGAGCGCGCCGGGTGATGACCCGCGAGGAGCGCGCGGTCGTCGAAGGCGTCGTCGAGCGGCTGCCCGACACCGTCCGGAGCTGGAGCGACGGGCTGGCCGAGCTCGCCCCGCTCGACATCATCGAGGTGCGCCGGCCGATCCCGTCCCTGTCATCGAGTGGTGGCGGCCACTGGTGGGTGGGGCCGCGCGAGGTCCGTGCCGCGCTCGAGGAGCACGCCGGTCCCGGCCGCTACGACTCCGTCTACGCGCTCTGGCCGTGCGATCCCGAGGTCCCGCAGTGCGGCTGGGGCTGCACGATCGGGCCGTCGGACGCGACCTTCGGCGCCGGCTTCAGCTCGATCTCGACCGACCACTGGCCGACGCTCGCCACTGACCCCGATCCCGAGCAAGGCTACGTCCACGAGTGGCTCCACCAGGTCGAGTCGGTCTACCGCGGCCTGGGGATCGGGCCGGACCTGCTCCCCGGCCTCCATGACGCCGGCGACTTCACCTCGACCCGCGATCCGCTGGAGGCGCCGTTCGGGCGGTCGTACGCCGAGTACCACGATGGCAACGGCGGGCGGGCCGGTGCCCGGACGTGGTCGCCGTGGTACCGGGACTGGATGACGGGACGGCTGCGCCGCCTCGGCGCGGCGGCCCCGACGGAGCCCATCGGGTTGACGCCGGAACGCTGGGCGCTGCGGCGCTGATCCCCGTCCGGGGCCGCCCGACGCGCGCCGGCGTCAGTCCTTGTGCTGCGACGCCGGTCGAGGCTGGTGGGCCAGCGAGCGGAGGAACCGCATGGTCGCCTCGGCCGCGGCGGCCACCGGGGTGGTCGACGTCCTGGCGGGTGCGGCGGGTGGCGGGGTCGGACCGGCGACCGCGGGGATGACCGTCTCGATCGGCATCCGGACGGACGCCACGGCGCCTTCCGGGAGCGTGGGCTCGCCGGCCGCGGCCGGAGTCTCGGCCTCGCTCGGCCGCTCTGCCGTGCCATTGGCCTCGTCCATCACCGGGACGAGCTCGGGTCCGCGTGCGCCGGGGTCGAAGGCGCCCAGCTGCTGCGAACCGCCGGCGGCGGGGCCGGGGCCGTCGCCGCGGTCGATCGACTGCGGCGGATCCTCTTCGCGAGCCAGCTCGGCGACCGCGGCGGCGCGCGCATCGGCGCCCACCTTCGCGAGGTCGGGCGGCTCGGGGAGGTCGTCGGCGAGTCGGGCGAACTCCGCCGGGTCCGTCTCGGCCGCGAGCCGGCCGAAGAACGCGTCCAGCTCGTGGTGGTACTGCTCGACCGCGCCGCCGATGTGCCCCACCTCGCCGTCGATCAGCTCGGTGTGGCGCACGAGATAGCTGTCGAGCTCGACGCGCCGGGTGCCGATGCGCCGCTCCGCTTCCTCGCGGATGCGCACCGTCTCGGCCTTGGTCCAGGCGTGGATCCCGGTGATGTCGTCCTCGGCGAGCTTGCGCAGCTCCTCGGCCTCGGCCGCGCCGCGGGCGCGGACCTTCTCGACGTGCGTCCCCGCGACGCCATCGACCTCGGTCGCCAGCCGCTCGCGTTCGCGTTCGGCCGCGGACTGCATGGCCTGGGCGAGCTCGTCGAGGAACCCGCGGTTGCGCCGCGGCGCCTCGAGCGCGATCGGCGGATCGGCCACGGCGGCGAGCGTGACGCCCTCCGCTATCGTGTCGGGAGTGCCGGTCGCGCCGGCTGGTTCGAGTTCGGATGAGTACATTCGTCCTACCCCTGGGAAGGGGTCGGATAGTACTCGTGGGCTATGCCGCAGACAACGGCGCGAGCCCGATTCCGGTGCCTCCGGGAACCGCCCTCGAGGCGGCCCCGGCGGCCCCGGCGACCCGCTGCGGCGCCTCCGCGGCGGCCAGGCCTACTCGAGGTAGTCCTTGAGCTTGCGGCTGCGGGACGGGTGGCGGAGCTTGCGCAGCGCCTTGGCCTCGATCTGGCGGATCCGCTCGCGGGTGACGTTGAACTCCTTGCCGACCTCCTCGAGGGTCCGGGCGCGCCCGTCCTCGAGGCCGAAGCGGAGCTGGAGCACGCGCCGCTCGCGGCCGGTCAGCGAGTCGAGCACCGCCTCCACCTGCTCCTTGAGGAGCTGGTGCGACGCGGCCTCGGCCGGCGCCAGGGCGCCGCG
This sequence comes from uncultured Chloroflexia bacterium, assembly GCA_963813335.1. Classification (GTDB taxonomy): domain Bacteria; phylum Chloroflexota; class Limnocylindria; order Limnocylindrales; family CSP1-4; genus SPCO01. The sequence continues at coordinate 418,729 of CAWEYL010000001.1, read as the reverse complement.
GTCCTCGATGAAGTCGCCGAGGTGGGAGTCCTCCTCCTCGCCGATCGGGGTCTCGAGCGAGACGGGCTCCTGCGAGACCTTGATGATCTCGCGGACCTTCTCGGGGGTGACCTGGACCTCCTGGCCCTTGGACATCGCCTCGGCGATCTCCTCGACCGTCGGCTCGCGGCCCAGCTCCTGCAGGAGCCCGCGCGAGACGCGGATCAGGCGGTTGATCGTCTCCACCATGTGGACCGGGATGCGGATCGTCCGCGCCTGGTCGGCGATGGCCCGGGTGATGGCCTGGCGGATCCACCACGTCGCGTAGGTCGAGAACTTGAAGCCCTTCTCGTAGTCGAACTTCTCGACCGCCCGGATCAGGCCGATGTTGCCTTCCTGGATCAGGTCCAGGAACGACATGCCGCGGCCGATGTACTTCTTGGCGATCGAGACCACCAGCCGGAGGTTGGCCGAGGTCAGCTGCTCGCGCGCGTCGCGGCCGATGACGACGATGTCGCCCTTGCGGTCGCGGAGCTTGGTGTTGGTCGGGACCTCGGGGTCGTAGCCCATCCGCTTGAGCAGCTCGGCGTCCTGACCGGCCTCCACCCAGCGCTGGAGGGCCGGGAAGGCCACGCCCTCGCGCGTCCATTCCCAGATCGCCCGCAGCCCGACGTTGTCGCGCGAGTCGAGGTCGCCGTTGTGGACCGCGAGGAACGCCCAGTCGAGGAGCGGCAGGATCGTGTCCGGCGTCGGCCCCTCGTTGTAGGTGTGGAGGAGCTTCTTGGCCTCCTTGAGGCGCTCCTTGGTGCCATCGGACTGGGCGTCGCGCCCGGCCTTGATGAGGTGGAAGTCCGGCGTCGCGACCAGCAGGTCCTTGGCGCCCTTGGCGGAGATGGCTGCCCGCACCATCTCGTGGGCCTCGGGACCGTAGGGCAGCCGGTGCTGCGGCTTCTGGGTGCGCGTCTTGCGCTCGGTGTCGTGGAGGGTCCACTCGTGGAGCGAGACGATGCCCTTCCACGGCTCCTCGACCATCTGCTCCCCGAGCTCGATGGCCTTGGCCAGGACGACCTCCTCCTCGGCGGTCAGCAGGGCGACCTTGCCGATCTCCTTGAGGTACATCCGGACGGGATCGTCGATCCCGATCATGTCGGCGGAGATCGCCTCGAGGTCCTCGGCCGAGGGCTCCTCGAGCTCGGCGGCATCGAGCTTGGCCGGGGCGTCGACCGGCAGCTTGGCGGCCGGGTCGGCGGCGCCGTCCTCCTCGATCACGACGCCGACGACGGCGTCTGGGTCGTCGGCGAGCGCCTCCGGACCGAGATCCAGGTCGTCGTCGTCATCCTCATCCTCGTCTTCGTCCGAGGCGACGGCCGCGGCCGTGGCGCGCGAGGGCCGGAGGCCGGCCAGCTTGGCCTCCTCGAGCTCCGCCTTGCCCCGGCGGGGGCGCGAGAGGACGGCTTCGACGAGCTGCTTGTCGAGGGGATCTGCGGGCATGGTTACCTCCGGTGGCTGACGAGCAGCCGGGTCTGGTCTCGACGTCGGTCGAGCGACCGGCGCGCTTCGTTGATCTGCTTTCGTTCGAGCATCAGGCGGGCGATCGCCTCGGCGTCGCCGGCCCGGTCGGCCTCCCCCTGGGCGGCCTCGTTGTAGTCGCTGCGCTCGCGCAGCCGCTCGTCCTCGAGATCGAGGAGGAGGCGGCCGACCTCGTAGTCGAGCTGGCTCCCGCCGAGCGTCCGCGGGTCCGGCCCCGGCTTCGCATACAACGCCCGGGCGAGGGCGGCCGTTTCATCGTCGAGGCCGGCCAGGAGCACGGCGGCGTCGAACGGCGGGTGGACGCCCTGGTCGTTGGACTCGCGCTGGAGCACGATCGCCCGGAAGAGCTCGCGCGCGACCGTCGAAGGCAGCTGGTCCGGACCGAGCTCGTCGACGACCTTGAGCTGGAGGTCCGGGATGAGGAGCAGCAGGCGCAGGAGCTCGGCCTCGACTGGCGTCACCGCGCGGAGGATGTCGTTGATCGGCAGGGCGTCCGGCGAGGCCAGGACCGAGTCCGCGGTGATGCGGCCCTGCTGGTCGCCGGCGCGGCCCGGGCCCGCGGCCGCCAGCCGGCGCTCGAGGACCTGGTGCAGGACCTTCTCCTCCACGCCCGACACGCGGCGGACCTCCTGGAGCGCCTCGTCGCGGCGGAGCGGGTCGGCGATGTCGCGGATGGACGGCATGACCGCCTCGACGAAGCCGATCGCGCCCGGACGACTGCTTGAGGTCGAAGCGCGCCGCGTGGTGGCCGATCAGGTATTCGACGAGCGGCTTGGCGGCCGCGATCGCCGCGGTCCACGCCTCGGGCGACTCGCGCACGACCTCGTCGGGATCCTTGCCGTCGGGGAGCCGCGCGACCCGGACGTCCTCGAGCTTGACGCCGGACGAGTCCGACTGGAGCTGGCCGACCAGCCCGGCGAGCGCCTGGACCCCGAGCGTGCCCGCCTTCTCGCCGGCCGCGTCGACGTCGTAGGCGAGGACGATCCGGTCCGCGTAGCGGGTGAGCAGCGCGACCTGGCCGGGCGTCAGCGCGGTCCCGAGGCTGGCCACGACGTTGTCGAAGCCGGCCTGGTGGGCCATCAGCGCGTCGGTGTAGCCCTCGACGATCACGGCCTGGCCGCCGCTGCGGCGGATCGGGCCCTTCGCCTTGTCGATGAGGTAGAGCGTGCGGCTCTTGTCGAAGAGCGGCGTGGCCGCGGAGTTGAGGTACTTCGGCCCCTCCCCTTCGAGGAGGCGGCCGCCGAGGCCGACCGCGTGGCCCGATGCGTCGCGGATCGGGAAGATCACCCGGCTGCGGAACTTGTCGTACGACGCCCTGGCGACCGTTGGAACGCGGCGCGGCGAGGCCCACCTCGACGAGCTCCTCGGGGCGGACGTCGCGCTTCGCCTGGAGCGTGCGGGTCATCTGGTCCCAGCCGCCCGGCGCCCAGCCGAGCTGGAAGGCCTCGATCGAGGCGTCGGTGATGCCGCGGCCGTGGACGTAGTCGAGGGCGGCGGCGCCGGCCTTCGACGAGGTCAGGACCGCGTGGTAGAAGGCGATCGCGTGGTCGAGGACCTGGCGGAGCCGGGCCTTGTGGGCGTCCTCGCGCTTGGTCCGCTCGTCGATCTCGACGCCGGCGCGCTGGGCGAGGGTGCGGAGCGCCTCGGGGAAGGTCGCGCCGTCGCGCTGCATGACGAAGCTGAAGATGTCGCCGCTCAGGCCGCAGCCGAAGCAGTGCCAGTTCTCGCGGGCCGGGGTGACGACGAACGAGGGTGTCTTCTCACCGTGGAAGGGGCACAGGCCCTTGTAGGTGGTGCCCGCCTTCTTGAGCGTCACCGTCTCGCCGACGACCTCGACGACCGACAGCTTGCTCTTGACCTCCGCCGCGACTCCGACCGCCAAATGGCGCCTCCTGGTTCCCATCCGACCGGCCGCCCCGCAACGCCCGATCGACCCGTCCGACCGCCCCGCCAGGCGCCGGACATGACTGTGGGCCTGTCAAGTCTTGACAAGCCCTGTTGGTGAGAATCATGCCCGAAGAGCCGGGATTTGTCAACCCCTTTGTCAATACCCGGTGGGGGTATCCGAGTCGGATGGCAGGCGGAAAGCGCTCATCACGGTGACGGTTCGACCAGGGGCGCCGATGCGGAATCCAGGCAGACGAGGAGGTCGCCGTTATCTGCGGCACCGGACGCCAGGTTGCTGATCACGTCCCCGTCGCGGGCAAGGACGGACCCGTCCGGCCGCACCAGCTCGGCCCGCCCGTCCAACAGTCGTGCCGAATAGCCGCTGGGCCACACGACCGGCAAGACGGTACCGCTCGCCTCGTCCGCGAAGACCATCGCGCTTCCGACATGCTCGCCCCGGATCGGCGTCAGCGCCGCAAGCCCACAGCCGAAACTACCGAACGGCCACGGCCGCCACGGCTGCGTGCGCAAGTCCAGTGCCGTGGCCGTCGCCGGCAGCGCCGGTGGTTGCGGCGGAAGCAGCCAGACGGCAGCGCCGACCACCAAGACCACTGTGGCGAGCAGGACCAGGGCCCATCGCCTCGATTTCACGCAACCACCGTCCTTTGAGCGACGAGCATGGGAAGCGTACGCCTGACCCCTACGGGACTTTCGGGTCATCGCCCGACCGGACCCTGCGCGCGACCATTCGCCCGACAGGGCGAAGTGCGACGGAGGGGCAGGATGCGCCGCTTGACCGCGACGAGCCAGGCGTGATCGAGACCGAACGCTCGATCGAACGCGCGATCGCCGACGGGTCCGCCGCGATCGCCCGAACCGGAACCGATGATGACCCGCTGTTCCCGGTTGCCGTGCTGCGTGGCCGCCGGGACGTAGGTCTCGATGTCGATGCCGGCGATCTCCTGTCGCGCTGGGCCCCGGGCGTCACCCGAGAGACCGGCGCGATCCGCTACCGCTGGGGCATCTATCCCCGCTTCCCCGGCATCACGCCTCGCTTCACCGGCTCGTTCCCCGAGTGGATCGGACCGATCGAGAGCTGGCAACCATGGCGCACCGCCGACGCCACGGCATGGGCCGAGCGAGCGGCACGCCCACTCGAGGACATCGAGCGCCTGCTCACACCGATCATCCTGACGGACAGCCTCGACCTCCTGAGTGATATCGCCCGCAGATCGGGTGCAAGCGGCGATCTGGCTCGGGCGTTCCTCGACGAGGCGCTCCCCAAGGTTCGCCGCGACGCCGCCGGCTGGGTGCAGGAACTCCGGGCGTGGGCGGACACCTGGGCGCTCTGGGCGATGGCCCGCCGACCGGGGGCCTTGACCTTGCTGTACCCGTTCGCGGCTGCGATCGCAGGGTCGTACGCCACCTCCGCCCGGAAGGCGGGCGGCGGGTGCTCGGGACACGCTTCCCGTTCCATGACGTGCCGCTCGTCTCGGGTAGTGCCCAACTCGCGACCGGGCTGGTCGCGCTCGGAGTCCATCCCAACCTCGCCGGCGTCCTGACCGCATTCGTCCGGGCGCAGCAGCGCGACGACGGCGGCTGGGGCGATGGCGACGGTGGATCGGACGAGCTGACGACGTTCGTGGCAGCCGAGCTGCTTGCGGGGCTCGATCCGGCATTCGACCCTGCGCCGACGGCCGTTTGCTTCGCGAGCCGTCAGCGACCGGACGGCTGGTGGCGGGCATGCGGTCCCGAGGCGACCTGGCTGACGGTCGAGGTGCTCGCGTGGCTGCGTCGGTCGTCACTGCCGTTCTCTGCCCGGTTCGCCTGGCCGCACCTCGCCGTGACCAACCGCGACCGACGAACGGGGCTTCCGTTCTACGGCTATTTCGCCGATCTGGAGCGCCTGTTCGAGGCCGTCCCCGGGCTCGCGGCAGCGTCCGATCGACGTGGCCTTCATCGATCTCGCTGGGTTCGGGACGTTCAACAACGCCTTCGGCATGGCGAAGGGCGACGAGGTGCTGCGGACGTTCGCCCAGGCGCTGGCACGGATCCCGGAGTCGATGGCGATCCGCGATGGCGGTGACGAATTCATCGTGCTCGGCACTCCGACGGGGACGGGTCTGGCCGCACGGATGGCGGCCTTCCGTGAAGCCTGGGTCCTCGAGTACGCGACGACCTACGGTCACGGCGTCGTGGCGCCCGGATCCTGACGGCGACCACTACCGGGGATCGGATCGTCGAGGCGCGGAACGAGCTCGGTATCCGGATCGCGCACCTGAAGAGAGACGTGATCGAGGTCGGCCCGCTGGGCGTCCAACGCGACTTCGGCGCGATGGACGGCGCGAGGTGAATCGCCTCCCCGGGTCCGCCTCGAGGGCCGCCTCGGACTAGCCCTCGTACGGACCGAAGTCCATCTCGACCAGGCGGTCATCGACCCGGCCATGCGTCAGGCCTTGGCGAGGGACGCCTCCAGCTGCTCGACCTTCGCCAGCAGCGTATTGATGGCGTCGTCCTGCATCTGCAGGTGGTCCTGGACCTGGCCGACCTCGTGGAGCGCCGCGTCCGCGTCCTTGTAGGTCATCTCCGCCTGCTTGTCGGCGGCCCGGCCCAGGATGTTCTGGCCGACCATGATCACCGAGAGCATCACGAGCTGGATGAACGTCTGGCTGATCCACTGCACGAGCGCGAGGAGCCCGCCGCCGACCGCCTGCGGCAGGACCAGCAGCGCCAGGCACGCGAAGGCGTAGGCACACCACATCGTGCCGACGACGTTCGTGAGCGTCAGCGCGATCCGGCCGTTGACGCCTTCATGCTCGGCGGCTCTCGTGGGCGGCCCGCTCTTCTTGCGCTCCTGGACCCGTGGGTGCGGCTGACGCGTGAACTCGACGCGCATGTTGTGGCCTCCGATCGTCACTGCCCCCACGACCGAAATCATCGTCCTGTGGCGCGGGAACGTCCTGCGGGCCGCGAATGGCGGGCCTCAGCGGGTCGGATCGTGCCCGGCAGTCGACTCCGCGCGGTCGAGCGCGTCGAGCAGTCGCGTGAGCGCGTCGTAGCGGACCTGCGCCCGCCGTGCCTCGTCGTCCATGACCGCGCGGTTCGTGGCATCGCCGTAGCCCGCGGTCAGGCGGACGTCGCGGCGGCGGACCTCCGAGAGCTCGGCGGCCCGCGCCTTGAGCAGCGCGCGGCGCAACTCGTCGAGCTCCGCGTCGGACGCGAGCTCGAGATGGAGATCCAGACCGTCAGGCGTCGGCGCGGTCCGCCTCGGGCTCGGGCTTCGGGGGCGGGGTGCTCGCAGCCGGACGATCGGTCGCGCCCTCGCCGACGGGCTCGAGGTCGATGGTGCGGACGCGTCGGGTGCGCCCCGCCTCGGTGCGGACGAGCGCCGAGGGGATGAGCCCGCCCGGCATCGATTCGACGACGGCGATCTCGCCGCTGTACAGGCCGCCACCGATGATCCGGACGCGGCGGCCCAGGGTGATGCCCTCGCGGCCGCTCTGGGCGTTCACGTCGATGGCGACGACGCTCGGCCGGACGTAGGTGACTTCAGGGGTATCGGTGGGGGCAGGCCGTCGGCTGGTGCGGGCCACCGGATAGGTGACCTTCCGCTTGCGCACCGCCTAGGAGTCCCGTCGCGAGCGAGGCGCGTCCTTGGGTGGCTTCGGCTCGTGGCCGGGACGGGGCGGCCGCGGCGCGGTCCCGGGGGCCATGTCGGGCCGGCGCTCGGCCGGTGGGCGCTCCCGCGCGGCCTGGACCGAGGCGGTGAAGGCCGCGGCGGCCGCCGGCGTGAGGCTCTTCACCCAGGCGCTTTCGACTTCCTTGACGCGTTCTGTCTCGGCGAGTCGCTGCTCACGCTCGTACTTGGAGTGCTTTGCCATCAAGACCTCGCTTCGTGTCAGCGCCGTCATCCGGGCGCCCGACTTGGGTGAGTGTAGACGCATACCATTCCGGGCATGGACTACGGACTGTGTCTTCCGAACTTCCGGGCGGGCGCCTCCGCCGAGGGCATCGAGGCCGGCGCCGAGGTCGCCGACCGACTGGGCTGGTCGACCGTCTGGACGACCGACCACGTCCTGGTCGACCACGCGAGCGTCGACGAGTACGGCCGGATCTACGAGGCGATCCTCGTGCTGGCCTGGGTGGGGGCGCGCCATCCGCGTCTCCGGCTGGGCACGAGCGTGATCGTCGTGCCGCAGCGGAACGCCGTGCTGCTGGCGAAGGAGCTGGCCACCCTGGACGACCTGAGCGCCGGCCGCGTGACGGCCGGCGTGGGCATCGGCTGGAACACGACGGAGTTCGGCAATCTCGGCATGGGCGAGCGGCTGCGCGTCCGCGGCGCCTACCTCGACGAGACGATCCGGCTCTGGCGCCACCTGTGGTCCGGGTCGCGCGAGCCGTTCCACGGCCGCTTCCACACGATCGACGACTTCGAGTTCGAGCCGCTGCCGGTCCAGTCCCCGCTGCCGATCGTGATCGGTGGGCGGGCCGAGCCGGCGCTCCGCCGGGTCGGCGAGCTGGGCGACGGCTACCACTCGAGCTCCACCGGACCGGCGGCGTACGCCGAGCGGCTGCCGGTGATCCGGGCGGCTGCGGAGGCGGCCGGGCGACCCATGCCGTCGCTCTCCGCGCGGGTCAACGTGGACTTCGGCCCGAGCGCGGACACGTCGTATTCGATGCGCGGGACGCCGGAGGAGATCGCGGCCGAGGTGCGGGCGTTCGCCGCGATCGGTGTCACCCACCTGGCCCTCGCGTTCGGGACGACCGATGCCGCCGAGGTCGTCGCGCGCGCCGAGCGGTTCGCCCGCGAGGTCGCGCCGCTCGTCTGAGTGGTCAGGTCTTCTTGACCTTGGCCGAGGCCGTCATCGGGGACTCGTCGAGCTTCGTGAGATAGCAGGTCACGCCCCGCTCGTTGTCGGCCCAGTCCTTGTCGGTCGGGATAGAACGCCCCGAGGTCGTACAGGTCGGCCTTCGTCGTGCCGACGTACGCGTCGAGCGCATCGCCGCACGTGTTCGCGAGATAGGTCCGCAGGTCGGCATCGCTCGGCACCTTCGCGCCCTTGGCCGCGGGGTGCTTCGTGACGAGGATGACCTCGGCGGTGTGGCGCTCGTCGCAGGGGTGATGCTGGACGTCCTTGACCGTCTCGGTCACCGCCGACGGGACGTCGAAGCAGTCGCCGACCTTGAGCTCGCCGGCCCCGCCGCTGATCCGGTCGCGGAACACGTATGCGCCGCCGACGAACAGCAGGATGATGCCGATCCGCAGGACGAACTTCATGCCCGGACGGTGCAGCCCCGCACCGCACCGCGGCATCCCCCAGGAGTCCGGCCCCCGTGGGGTACTCCCGATCCGCTACGGCTTGGCGACCATCAGGAACACGACGAATGCGAGCAGGACGAGCTGGAGCCGGGTGACCAGGAAGATCCGGGTCAGGCCGGCGCGGGCCGCCACGGACGTCGGGCCCTCGGTCGCGAACAACTTGCCGACCTTGGCCCCGTTCGGCCCGAGGTACAGCGCGCCGATCAGGACGAGGATCAGCCAGGTGGCCATCCCGAGGGAGACCCAGAGCTGCGAGAACTGCCAGCGCATGAGCACGAGGGTGAAGCCCGCCACGAACAGGATGATCGCCGTCGGCAGGAACAGCTTGAGCCCGAGGGCACCGATCGCCCGGGCGGTCCGCGGCAGCTCGCCGGGGTCGTCGGACCGGCCGGCGCGCGCGGCGAGGACCTGCGAATAGAAGACCCCGCCGACCCAGACCATCGCGGCCAGGACGTGGGCGTACTTGACCAGCGTGTACGGCAGGTCGCTCATCGTGCCTCCATCGGGGTCGGCCAGGGACCGGCCGACCATCGGCGGGAGGATACCTCCGGGCGGGTCAGTCCAACTTGCCGTCCGCGAACCGCTTGACGAGGTCGGCGTAGCCCGGGAGACCGCGCTCGTAGCCGATCGCCCAGAACCCCGCGCCGGCGAGGCCGCGGGCGTCGGCGAGGGCCAGCTTGGGCGTGAGGGTCGCGGGCGAATCGACGTAGATCCCCTGCCAGCCCGCGCCGTCCGGGACCGCGTAGAAGTCCACCTGCTCGATCGGGTCGAGCGTCGGCGTGAGCGAGCTGTCCGCGTACGTCGAGAGGTGGTCCGACGGGATCCAGGTGTCGCCGCGACCGGTGTCCGGGTCGCCGAGCTCCGGCCCGGTGACCGGCCAGGACATGCCGTAGAACGGCAGGCCCAGGATCGTCCGCTGGACCGGCACGCCGGCCGCCGCGTACAGGTCGAGCGACCAGGGCAGGTCCTGCGGCTGGCCGTCGCGGCGGTCCATGGGCGCCGAGGCCCCCGGCGCGGAGCCCGCCCAGTGGTAGTCGTAACCCATCATGAAGATCCGGTCGGCACCGGCCGCGGCGGCAGCCGCCGCCATCGCCGCCCCGACGGTGTGGGCGGTGGTGGCCACGGATACCTGTCCCCGCCCCGTGTCCCCGCGCAGCGCGGCCCGCAGCCGGCCCACGAACGCGCCGTAGGCCGGCACGAACTCCTGGTCCATCGACTCGACATCGACGTTGATGCCGTCGACGCCGATCTCGTGCGCGAACGCGACCAGGGACGCGATGACCTTGTCCTGGCTCGCGACCGTGCCGCCGAAGAGCTGCTTGTTGCGCGCCTTCCCGAAGCTGGTGAACACGACCTCGACGCGCACCTTGCGGTCGTGCGCCTCCGCGATCATCTGCTGGCCGACGGGGCCGGTGATCCGCTTGAAGCCGTTCTGGCTGTCGTCGATGGAGCCGTCCCGCCGGTTCGTGACCGAGAAGAGCGCGAGGGTGGTCAGCGTGGTCTTCGAGAGGTGGTCGGCGATGGTGCCGTCCATCTCCCAGTACGGGACGTAGCCGTAGACCTCGTGGCCGGGCGCCGGGACCGGGGTCGCGGGCGCGCTCGGGTCGTCGGTCGGGCCGTTCGCCGATCCGCTGGCATCCGGGCTCGCGCTGGTATCCGCGGGCGCACTGGCATCGCCGCTCGGCGTCGGGGTGGATGGGCCGCAGCCGACGAGGAGGATCGCCAGGACCGCGACCGCGAGTCGCTGAAGCACCCGGACAGGGTCACGGCTGCGCCCGGAACCGTCAAACGGGTCGCACCCTCAGATGAGTGTCGCGAGCTCCTCGTTCGCGGCGATCATGGCGTCGCCCGCCCGGTCCGAGAAGCGGATGCCGCCACCGGCGACCTTCGCCTCGTACATCAGCTTGTCGGCGAGCTCGTGGACCAGCCCCGTCGTGGGGGGCTTGCGCGTGCGCTCGATCAGGTAGACGCCGATGGAGGCGCCGACCTGGAGCGGCCGGCCGTCGACGTCCATGGGCCTCGCGATGGTGTCGTGGATCCGCTTGGCGAGCCGTTTGGCGGTCCCGGCGTTCGGCAGGTCCACCAGGAGGACCCCGAACTCGTCGCCGCCGAGGCGGACCGCCGCGTCGGTCAGGCGGATCGAGGCCTGCAGCCGCTCGCCGACGACGCGGAGCACCTCGTCGCCGACCGGGTGGCCGTTGCGATCGTTGATGGCCTTGAAGCCGTCCAGGTCGATGGCCAGGAGCGCGCCGAGGCGGTCGTGGCGCTGCGAGGCGTCGATGGCGTGGGCCAGCCGGACGTCGAAGCCGGAGCGGTTCAACAGGCCGGTCATCGGGTCGTGGTGCGAGATCGTCGTGGCGTCATGGCTCTGCCAGACGGCGAGGACCAGGATCGCCGCGACGAGCGCCGCCCACCAGCCGAGCGCGGTATAGGTGTAGGCGAGGATCCAGCCGAGGACCACCTCGGTGGCGGCGGTCGCCCGGTAGGCCGTGTCGTAGAGGCGCAGCAGCTCGCCGCGCGTGAGACCGTCGCGGAGATGCACGGTCCCCGCAGCCAGGCTGATCGCGATCAGGGTCATCAGCCCACCCCCGCCGATGATGGCGATCAGCGCGACCGCCTGCGGCTTGTCGGGCAGGAGCACCCCGAGCCAGCGCTCGATCCCCAGCAGGACGACACCGCCGACGACCGCGGACAGGGTCAGGTGGGCGTGGTTGGCCACCGTGCCGTACCACGGCACCTCGCGCAGCTCGCGCCGCTCGATCGTGGACAGGAGCGCCACCAGCGCGCCGGCGGTCGGGCCGCCGACGGCCATGGCCGCGATGATGAACGGGAGGTGGAAGGTGAGGACGCCGTGGCCGTGCATGCGCTCGACGCGCGTCCCGCCGAGGAGTCCGATCGCGATCCAGAAGATCAGGCCGAGCAGGATCCCCTCGCGGCCGCCGGCCGCGGTGAGGGAGATCGCCTCGTCGATCGGGAAGGTGGCGGCCGCCCAGACGAGCGAGGCGAAGCCGGCCAGGGTCGTGATGGCCGTGTAGGCCAGCAGGGCGCCGCGGTCGCGCGGCTGCGGGCGGCGTGGGGTCCGTCGCCTGGTCATCGAAGTTGCTGGAACGGATCCATCAGGGGGCACTCCCAAGGATCTGGATGGAGCGTCGGCGGAGGGAGCCGAGCGCCTTGTCCCGCCCGTCCCCACGGATCCCTGGAGACCGTGTCGGTCGCGCGTTCGGGGCGCCGCGGCGATCACGGTCTCCGTCCGGGTGGTCCTCCGGGCGTCGTGGCTCGGACCGCTCTCGACCGTTCGAAACGCGACCCGACCGCACTCCCTGAACTGTCCTCCGCGGGGGTCGGATCGCCATAGGACGATGGTCCCGACAGGGTCCCGTTCGTGGCGCCGCGGCACCGGATTCCCGGGCATGGGAACGGGGCGCCGGCAGTGCCGGCGCCCCGTCTGATCGCCTCGTTGTCGCGCCACGTCGTGGCGCGACGATCACATCTCGGTCAGGCCCAGGACGTGGCCCTCGGGGTCGGCCACCAGCGCCAGCTGGGCGTTCCCGTCCGGGCTGAACTTGGGCATGATCACGGATCCGCCGAGATCCACCGCCTTCGCCAGGGTGGCGTTGATGTCGTCGACCGTGACGTAGCCGGTGACGTGGCCGGCGGACCCGTCCGGCGTGGCGCCGACACCGACGATGAGCCCCGTCTGGGCCGGATCGGTCATCCCGTAGCCGCCCGGGAAGTCCGTGTTGAGCTTCCAGCCGAACAGGTTCCCGTAGTAGCGCTGGAGGGCGCCCTGGTCCTTGCCCACGATCTCGAAGTGGATCACGCGTGCGTCTGCCATCGGTCCGTCTCCTGCTGAGGGACCTCGGTCAACGGTGCCTCGGTCGCCCTTCGAACCAGTGACGAACGGGCCTGCCGCGAATCGACAGGCCCGTCCAGACCCGCGGTCCGCGGTCCGGGCCGGTCCGTCAGCGGTTGCGGTCGGCCCGCACGAAGAGGGTCGTCCCGACGACCATGAAGAACAGGAAGAACCCACCGGTGATGAGCGCGTCCAGCCACATCGGGTGGAGGACCGCCGCCGCGTTGTCGCCTTCTTATGGTGCTTGGTCATGTGCTCGACCGAGATGATGGGGTCGGTTTGATCGATATCCATGGGGCCCACCGTCGATGACTGTGGAGCCCGCGTGGAGACGACGTGGCGAGGTGCCCCGAGCCCCGGGTCTTGGCCGACTGGAACGGCGAACGCCGGCGAGCGCGGGCCGTCCGACAGGAGGAGGTCGTCGTTCGGCGCTGGCTCGCCGGCGTCTTGTGTCGCCGGGGAGGGAGGATGGGTGTCATCCTGTCGGTCGCATCTGAGAACCGCCTGAGAATCCGCGGAGGTCACGACCGATGATGGCGTTCGTCGAGGTGCCCGGCGGGCGGCTGCGCGTCGTCGACGAGGGTGCCGGCCCGCCGGTCGTCCTGGTGCACGCCGGGATCGCCTGCCTGGACAGCTGGGACGCCCTCGCGCCGCTGCTGGTGGCCGCGGGCTATCGCGTCATCCGCTACGACGCGCGTGGGTGGGGCCGCTCGACCACCGAGGACGTGGCCTTCGCCGAGCCCGCGGACCTGGTCGCCGTGCTCGATTCGGCGGGCATCGGCCGCGCCGCGCTGGTCGGCAACTCGCGCGGCGGCGCGACGGCCTTCGATACGGCGATCGCCTACCCCGAGCGGGTCGTGGCGGTCGTCGGGGTCGGGGCTGGCCTCGGCGGGTTCGATGGCGATGCGACGCCGGAAGAGGTCGAGCTGTTTACCGAAATGGACCGTCTCGAGTCGCTCGACCCGCCCGACCCGGCCGCGGTCGCCGAGATCGACATCCGGGTCTGGGTCGACGGCCCGGGCCAGCCGCCCACCCGCGTCCCGTCCTGGATCCGCGAGGCGATCCGGTCGTGGGACGCGCCGCTCTACGTCGAGGGCCACGTCTTCGGGCAGCGGATCCGGCTCGATCCACCCGCCGCCGAGCGGCTCGAGGAGCTGCGCGCCCCGGTGCTGGCCATCGCCGGGGCACTCGACGTGTCCGAGGTGGCGCAGACCGCCCGCCACCTCGAGGCGACCGCACCCGATGCGCGCGCCATCGTCTGGCCGGATGTGGCCCACATGATCGGCATGGAGGTCCCCGAGCGCCTCGCCGGCGCGATCGTCGAGTTCCTGGCCCCGCTCCCCCGCTGGCGCTAGCCGCCGGGTGGGACCCGCGGGTCCCCGGGCGGGAGCGGGTGCATCGTGATCTCCAGGATGGAGCGCCCGTTGCCGGTCAGGTACGCCTCGACGTAGGCGAACCGATCGCCGCATGCCCCGCTCCCGCAGTCGACGCGCGCCTGCGACCCGACCAGCTCGACCTTCCAGGCGGTGAGGTCGAGGTCGGTCTTCACGGTGCCCTGCCAGGCAGCGACCGCTGCCCGGTCGGCCAGCGCGACACCCTTGAGGTCGCCCAAAACGCCGAGCCGGATCCCGATGACGCGATACGGGGATCCCAGGCCGGCGCTGACCATGATCGTCTGCACCAGGAGCTCGTTGATGTTGACCGGCCGGTTCGCGACGCCCGGCCCACCGTCACCGGGGGCTCGCGCGACCGGGACCGCCTCGGACGTGACGGCCGCGCCACAGCCCAGCGTGCCGATCAGCAGCCCCGAGACCAGCACAGCGCGGAGGACCACCCATGTCGAGGTCCTCCGCGCTGCCCGTCCGTCGGACTGCATCCATCCATGGTCGCACCGCTGTACAGGGCCGGATGGATCGGCTCGATGCAGCCCGTCGTCCGGACCGGGCCTGGTGCCCGGCTACTTCCCGGTGAGCCGGGTGATCCAGTACTCGGTCGTCGCCGTCGGCGGCGTCGAGAACCGGGCGTTGACGACCCACAGCCGGCCGGCCGCGAAGGTCGCGGTCGTCGGGATGTCGAGGTCGGCGGAGGTCAGCTCGGCGACCTTCGTGGCCGTGGCCAGGCCCTTGCCCAGCTTGAGCACGGCGACCAGGTCGTCCTGGTTGCGGACCACGAACAGCGTCCGCCCCCGCAGGAGCAGACCGTCACCGTGGAGCAGGCTGTACCCGCCGGTGTCGATCGCGGTGGTGACACCGGTCGCCGGGTCGATCGAGAACAGCAGGCCGGTGTTGGTCTGGACCGTGATCAGCTTGCCGCCCTTGGCGACGATGCCGTTGGCGTTGAAGCCGCCGGCGATGGCCATGGCACCGGTCAGGGCGATGGTGGTCGCCTGGTCGGGCGCCGGTAGCTTCGCCCACGGGCTGAACGGGATGAACGCGAGCTGGGCGTTCAGCGAATCCGTCGCGTAGACGCCCGTGCGCGTGATCACCAGGTCGTTGAGGAAGCCAGCGGTCGGGAACGTGTAGGTGGCGAGCAGCTCGCGCGTTCGCAGGCTGTAGACGCGGACCGTGTGGTCCGTCGCACCGGCCACCCACAGGCGTCCGCGCCAGTCGATGTGGATCCCCGCCGCGGACTGTCCGGCGACGCCCGGGATCACGACCTCGCCCTTGCCGGTCTTCGCGCTTCCTCGCCAGATGGCGCCGTCGACGAGCGAGCCGACATAGAGCGTCTTCCCGAAGGAGGTGATGCCCTCAGGCTGGAACCCGGCGGGCAGGTCGATGCGCGCCGGGAGCGGGGCGGCGTGGTGGTGCCTGGCGTCGCCGTGCCCCTTCGCGGTCGCGGCCGCGCGGGCCTTGGCGGACGCCTCGTTCCAGGCGGCCAGCCGCGCGGTCGGCTGGGTCGCGCCATGGGGCGTCTGGCCGACATGCTTCTGGCCCGGTCGATCGGAGCCGTGGTCGTTGGGGTCGCTGCCATGCGAGCCGCCGTGGGCGCTCGCGACCGGGACCATGACCAGTGACAGGGTCATGACCAGGCCGAGCGACAGGATTCGCCTGCGCTGCATGCGGTCCTCCTTCGTGGATGCCCGTCGGGGGGAGGACACGTGCCGCACGCGCGGTCGGGACGCGACCGGAGGGTCCGGTCGTCGATGGGGTGGGGGTACCGCGAGCCGTCGACGCGGGCACGTGTCGAAACGGGGCTGGCTCCACCTTGGCCGCTCGCGGATGGCAGCGGCGCCCCCGGCGAGCGGTCTCGGGTTGCAGGGACCTTGCAGGCGCGCCTCAGCCGGCCGGGTCGACCCACCCGAGCGTGCGTTCCACACCCTTGTGCCAGCGCGCGATCCCGGCGGCGCGCTCGGCCTCGCTCATCGCCGGCTCCCAGCGCCGCGCGGACCGGTCCATCGCCCGAAGCGCATCGAGGTCCGGCCAGAAGCCCACCGCCAGCCCCGCCGCATAGGCCGCCCCGAGCGCGCTCGTCTCGGCGATCCGCGGCGCGACGACCGGCCGGCCGAGGATGTCCGCCTGGAACTGCATCAGGAAGTCGTTGCGGATCATCCCGCCGTCGACGCGCAGTTCCGGCGGGAGCGGCGCGTCGAGGTCGGCGACCATGGCCACGCCGAGCTCCTGGACCTGGTAGGCCGTGGCCTCGAGGGCGGCCCGGGCGATGTGGGCCCGCGTCGCGAAGCGGGTCAGCCCGGCGATCACGCCGCGGGCGTCGCTCCGCCAGTGCGGCGCGAACAGCCCGGAGAAGGCCGGGACGAAGACGACGTCGCCGCTGTCGGGCACGGACCGGGCGAGCGCCTCGACCTCCGAGGCGTCGCTGATGATGCCGAGCTGGTCGCGCAGCCACTGGATCAGCGACCCGGCGACCGCGACGGAACCTTCGAGCGCATACGTGGCCGGCTCATCGCCGATCCGCGCCGCGACCGTCGTGATCAGGCCATGGCTCGACTGGACCGGACGCTCGCCGGTGTGCATGAGCATGAAGCAGCCCGTGCCGTAGGTGCACTTGACCTCGCCGGGCGCGAAGCAGGTCTGCCCGAAGAGCGCCGCCTGCTGGTCGCCGAGATCGCCGGCGATGGGGACGCCGGCGAGGTCCCCCACGCCGTGGCCGTAGACCTCCGACGAGCTGCGGATCCCCGGCAGCATCGCGGCCGGGACCCCGACCGCGTCGAGCAGCGCCGGGTCCCAGTCGAGCGTCTCGAGGCCCATCAGCATGGTCCGCGAGGCGTTCGTGACGTCGGTGACGTGGACGTCCGCCATGGAGCCCGCCGGTGAGCTTCCAGATCAGCCAGCTGTCGATGGTGCCGAAGAGGAGGTCGCCGGCCTCCGCCGCCGCCCGCCGGTCGGGGCCGCCGGCCTCGAGGATCCAGGCGAGCTTGAGCGCCGACGAGTAGGTCGAGATCGGCAGGCCGGTCGTCGCGCGGAACCGGTCCATGCCGCCCGGGTCCGCCGGCGGCGAGGCGCTCGGCCGCGTCGGCCGTCCGGGTGTCCTGCCAGACGATGGCGTTGTGGACGGGCCGCCCGGTCCGGCGGTCCCAGACGACCGTCGTCTCGCGCTGGTCGCTGATGCCGACGGCGGCCAGCGCGCCGGCGTCGGCGCCCGACGTCGCGCAGCGCGATGCGGACGCACGCACGGACGCGTTCGACGATCTCGTCGGGATCGTGCTCGACCCAGCCGGGCCGGGGCGTGATCTGCTCGTGCTCCAGCTGGTGGCTGGCGACGACCGAGCCGGACCGGTCGAAGAGGATGCAGCGGCTGCTCGTCGTCCCCTGGTCGATGGCGGCGACGAGCGACCGCGGCTGCATGGTCGGGGCGATCCCCGATGGGCTAGTAGCGGTAGGCCGCCCGGTCGATCGAGGCGGCCGTCCGCCCGACGTCACGGAGCTGCCGTACATGATCGCGACCACCGAGAGGACGATCCACGCGATGATCCCGACGGCGCCCTCCTTGAAGAGGGCATTGAAGAAGCTGGAATCGAGCATCCGCCAGCTTGATCGATCCCGAGCCCGACCAGCACCCCGTTGACGACTGCCGCCGCGCCGCTGATGGCCGACAAGTAGATCACCAGGAAGACCGGCACACCGAGGACGAACGTCGCGAAGGCGAAGACCGCCCCGACGATCAGGCCGACGAGGATCCCGAGGACGCTCGCATCGATGTTCAGCCAGTCCATCAGGCCGACACCGAGGGCGTAGCCCAGGGCGCCGCCCAGGATCACGACCGCAGCGTAGTACCAGAAGAACGAGATCACCGCGAGGAACAGGCCGAACCCGAACCCGATGATCCACGACAGGACCGTCGAGAAGAAGCCCTGGCCGAAGATCTCCTGGCTCCACTGCGCGCCCGCGGCCAGGCCGAAGATGAAGGCCCACAGCGGTAGCAGGATCGTGAAGAACTTGAGACCGTAGATCGCCCAGGCCGCACCGATCACGACGGCCAGCAGGCCGACGATGACGCCTTCGATGGACATCCGAACCCTCCGCTTCCTGGCTCCCGCCGCTGGGCACGTGCGGATGAACGGGGCCTGACGAAGGGACTATACCGCGCAGTCAAGCCCCGAACGCCCGCTCCGTGCGTGATCAGGCCTCGCGCCGGGAGTGCCCCATCGCGTCGCGGCTGCGCAGGGCGTTCGCGCTCGCGTAGTGCGCCTGCTTGCGCGCTGACTCCGCCATCGGGGCCGCATAGAGGCCCTGCTCGGCCTCCAGCGTCCGGGCCACGCTCGCGCAACTCGGCGTCCTTGCCCGCGTAGGCGCGGATGCGTCGAGCCGTGGCGGCCAGGACCCGGCCCGCGTTGGCGAAGTCGCCGCCGCGGTTGCTCGCGACAGCCTCCTGGCGGGCCCGGGCCGCGAACACCCGGGCGACGGCACGGTCGACCTCGCGGTCGCGCGGCTGCGCGTCGTTGGCTTGGTCGTCCGCGTAGGTCCACGTCAGCCGAACGGGCTCCATCGGCGCGGTGCCGCTGCCGGCGAAGACGCCGTCGCGGTCGGTCAGGGCCACGATCGCCCC
Source organism: uncultured Chloroflexia bacterium (assembly GCA_963813335.1). Classification (GTDB taxonomy): domain Bacteria; phylum Chloroflexota; class Limnocylindria; order Limnocylindrales; family CSP1-4; genus SPCO01. Next base: position 400,157 of record CAWEYL010000001.1, on the reverse strand, counting down.
GGTCTCGCGGCCGAGCGTCCCCGTACGGGAACGACAGCCGCAGCACCACCTCGACGATCTGCTCGGAGACCGAGGTCACCGAGGGCGACGCTGGTCCGGTCGCCGCCGCTCGTCACGGCATGGGGCTGATCGCCTCGATCCGGATGTCGTCGCGCGCCGTCAGCTCGAGCACGACGTCGCGGGCGATGACCTCGAGCGTCTCCCCCACCTCGGAGGTGATGGCGTCGCGGATCTGCGGCGCGTCGGCGATGTAGTAGAAGTGACCGCCGCCGGCGTCGGCGAGCGCCTGGAGCAGCCCCTCGTCGAAGTACGTTGCCGACCCCGAACGTGGTCGTGGACACGCCCCGCGCGCGGAGCGCGGCCGCGTGACCGGTCAGCGTCGTCGGGATCGGTGATCCCGACGTTGGCCAGGCCGTCGGTCAGGAGCAGGCAGCGGTCGACGCCGTCCGGCCGCGAGATGCGCGGCGACCTGCTCGCAGCCGCGCAGCCAGCCCTCTGCGAGGTTGGTGCTGCCGCGCGCCTCGATGTCGCGCAGCCGGTCGATCGCCGCCGCGGCGCGCGCCGGGCGTGGCGGGCGTCGACTCGAAGACGACGTCGACGATGTCGTCGTACACCACGAGGCTGAAGCGGTCCTCGGCCTCGAGCCGGCCGATGGCCTCCTCGATGGCGAGCTTCGCGATGGCCAGCTTCGGCCCGGACATCGAGCCGGAGCGGTCGAGCACGATCGCCAGATTGACAGGCGGCCGGCGCCGCGCTCGCCGGTCGCGCGGGGCGCCGTCACGCGTGGCGACGCACGAACCGCTTGCTGTGGCTGCCGGGTCGGATGAAACGGCGGTCCTGGCGGACCTCCAAGGTCTGGGTCGTGATGATCGGTCATGATCGGTCCTCCTCGAGGAGTTCTCGGGCGATCGTCACGAGACGGTCCACCCGCTTGTTCTGGAGCCGGCTCAGCGGCCGACGGACGTGGAGTTCGACATCGGGGGCGAGGGCGATCCGCTCCCACTGCGAGCGGTCGACCGACGGTCGTTGCCGGGCGAGCCACCTCCGTGGGGGCCGACGGCGGCGACGCCGCCGCGAGCGATGGCATCGCGGCCGGCCGCCAGTCGGACGGCGGGCCCTCGCTGGCCAGCCGGCGCAGGAGCTGCGCCGGTCGGGCCGCTGCGCTCGACGGGGACGGCGGGGCGGGGCGGGCGGGTTCGAGCACGCGGCGGAGGTACTCCAGGCGGAGTCGGTCGGCGGGGTTGCGCTTCGAGGGCGAGGGCGCGCACGTCCTCGTCGTCGAGGCCCTCGATCCGGCGCCGGATCTCGGCGAGCGGTAGGTGCTCCGCGCTGGAGCCGCCGGATCAGGCGCAGACGGGCCAGGTCCTCGTCGCCGTACTTGGCGCCCGGGCCGGACTGGCCCGGACGCCGGCAGCAGGCCCGAGGCGAGGTAGTAGCGGACCGTGCGCGGGGTGACCCCGGCCAGGTCGGCGAGCTCGGTGAGCGAGTAGCGTGGTCGTCTGGCACTGGCCGTATCCTAACAGTGCGACGTTGCACTGTCAAGACTACCTCGACCAGCGCGCCACGCCCTCTCCACACTCGCTCCACACCGCCGGGCGAGGCTGTGCCGCAGACAGGGTCCGAGGTGGACCCGCACAGACAAGGAGTGCAGCGCAGCATGCGCCGCATCATCGCCGCGATCCTGCTGATCGCCGTCCTCGCGATCGGCGGCGGGCGTCATCGCCACGACCGCCTACCAGGCCGGGCTCCAGACCGCGGTCACCACCGCGGCCGCCAGCGGCGCCGGTCGTCACGCCGGTCGTCGTCCCCGCCTACGGCGTCGGCTACGGCTGGCACCCGTTCGGCTTCGGCTTCGGGATCTTCGGGTTCCTCGGAGCCCTCCTCTTCCTCGTTCATCGTCTTCGGGCTCATCCGGGCGATCTTCTTCGGCGGCCGGCACCGCCCTGGGGCGCCAGGCGGCTGGGGTCCCGGCGGGCCGGTGCGGTCCCGGCGGCCCCGGCTACGGGCCGGCCAGGTGGCAGCCGCTACGACCGCTGGGAGGCGTCCTGCGCACGAGGACTTCGACGACTGGCACCGCGACGCGCACGACCCGGCCGCCCGGTCGACGAGCGCCGACCGACCCCGGCGAGCGCGGGACCGGCCACCGCCGCCGGCCACGGCCGGCTGACCTCCCATCCCAGCGCCCCCCGGTCCACGGCCCGGGGGCGCATCCGTCTCCCCTACCCCACTACGATGCCGCGCATGAGACCGTCCTCGTCGTCGACGACGAAGCCGAAGATCGTCCAGCTCGCCCGCGACTACCTCGAGCACGCCGGGTTCGCGGTGCTGACCGCGGCCGACGGCCCGTCCGCGCTCGCGAGCGGTCCGCCGCCATCGCCCCGACCTCGTCGTCCTCGACCTCGGCCTGCCCGGGACTCGACGGCCTCGACGTCACCCGCGAGCTGCGCCGCGACTCGACCATCCCGATCGTCATGCTCACCGCGCGCGACGACGAGCTCGACAAGCTGCTCGGCCTCGAGCTCGGGGCCGACGACTACCTGACCAAGCCGTTCTGCCCGCGCGAGCTGGTCGCGCGGGTCAAGGCGGTCCTCCGTCGGACCGAGGGCGCGGCCGCCCGCGGCGGCCGACGATCATCCGCGCCGGCGACGTGGTCCTCGACGTGCCGCGGATGCGCGCCGAGGTCGGCCGGCCGGACCGTCGACCTCACCGCGACCGAATTCGGGCTCCTCGCGACGCTGGCCGCCAGCCCGGGCCGCATCTTCACCCGCTCGCAGCTGCTCGACGCGCTCCGCGGCGTCGCGTTCGAGTCGTACGAGCGGGCGATCGATTCGCACATCAAGAACCTGCGCCGCAAGGTCGAGCCAGACCCGCGCGAGCCGCGCTACGTCCTGACCGTCTACGGCGTCGGCTACCGGTTCGCCGACGACCGCGGGTCGGCCGCTTGAGCGCCGGCCCGAGCGCACCACGCCGCCCGGCCCGCCGGACCGCGCTGGCGGGCCGACCGCGGCCGCACCCGCCCCTGGAACGACCCCGACTGGGACATCCATGACCCGTGGGCGCGCCAGATGCGCCGTCGCGCGCGCTATGCCCGAGCCAGGACGCCCGCGGCGGGGCGCCGTGGCATGCGCCGCCAGGGGTTCGGCTGCCTCTTCGCGCTGCTGTTCCTCGATCATCGTCGGGTCGCTCGTCGCGGCGATGCGCGTCGGTCCTCGTCGAGCCTCGGGCCGCTGCCGGGATCATCATCGTCGCGGTCGTCGTGCATCGTGCTCGTCGCTGGGCTGCTGCGCGGACGCCTCGGCGCCGCACGCGACCTCGACCGGATGGTCGACGCGACCCGTCGGGTCGAGGACGGCGACTACGGGGTCCGGGTCGGCCGGACCGCGGTCCGATCTCGCAGCCGATCCAGGAGCTCGCCCGCGGCTTCGACACGATGGCCGCCCGGCTCGAGACCGACGAGGAGCAGCGCCGCAACGCTGCTCGCCGACGTCAGCCACGAGCTGCGCACGCCGCTGCGGTCATCACCGGCAATCTCGAGGCGATCGTCGACGGGGTCTACCCGCCCGACGCCGGCCCACCTCGCGCCGATCCTCGACGAGACCCGCGTCCTCGAGTCGGCTGATCGACGACCTGCGCACGATCGCGCTGTCCGAGGCCGGCACGCTGCCGCTCCATCCCGGAGCCGACCGACCCGGACCTGCTCGTCGCCGACGTCGTCGCGCTCGTTCCGACCGGCGGCCGAGGCGGCCGCCGTGGCGATCGCCTCGACGTCTCCAACGGCGACCTGCCGATCCTCGAGATCGACCCGTCCGCATCCGCGAGGTGCTCTCGAACCTGGTGGCCAACGCGCTCCGCCACACGCCGGCCGGCGGTCGCGTGACGATCGGCGGGGCCGTCGAGGGCGTCGTGGCTCGTCCTGAGCGTCGCGGACACCGGGCCAGGGATCGATCCAGCGCTGCTCCCGCACGTCTTCGACCGCTTCGTCAAGGGCACCGACTCGCGCGGCTCCGGACTGGGGCTGGCGATCGCGCGCGGGCTCGTGGAGGCCCACGGCGGGACGATCTCGGTAGGTTCGCCGGCCGGTGGCGGGACGACGTTCCGGTTCGCCCTGCCGCTCGTTACGGGCGAGTGACCCGCACGTCGTCCACGGCCGCCTCGACCGTGCTCGACGCGCCGACGTCGCCCGCCTCGAAGACGATCCGGACCCGTCTCGCCGGCCCACGGGGTCAACGGCACGCTGATCGCGGTCCAGTGCGGGTTGTCGAGGTTGGCGGCTCCGAGCTCCTGACGGACGAGCGTGCGGGTCCCGTCCTCGCGCTCGACCCAGGCCCGGAAGTAGTCCTGCGGCGACGAGTTCGAGCTGTGGGCGAGGTAGTAGCGGAACGTCAGCTTGCCGAGCGTCGCCGGCAGCGTTGATCAGCGCCGAGCGGATGCTGGTGATGCCGTCGAGGTCGTTCGCATCGACGCTCGAGCCGGCCGCCGGCCCCGTGGCGATGACGCGCGACGCCGGAGATCGCCGTGCCGGTCTGCCGCGCCGTCGCCTGCGGGGTCCCGCGCTGCCAGGCCCCGGACGTCGCGGTGTCCGTCCCGAGCGGGTTCGACGGTCCAGCCGCGGGCGATCTCGAAGTCGTCGAAGAACGGCCCGCAGTTCGCCTGGGTCAGGCCGATCACCGCGTAGAGGCAGCCGGCGTGGTCGATGAGGTACAGGATCGCGGCCTTGTTCCGGGTCGGTCTCCCGCGGCGATCAGCTCGTCCGGCGGGGTAGAAGCGGGCGTTCCCGCTGACCTTGCTGTGCGACGGGTACAGCTCGAACGTGTACATCCAGATCCGCTGCGTGCCGTACGCCCAGTCGATCTCGTCGCCGTCGGTGACGTACAGCGAGCTCGACTGCATCGGCGTGTAGCCGTTCGTCGCGGCCATGTGCTTGCCGATGGCCACCAGCGCCGCGTGGTCGGCGCGCGGTCATGTCGGCCGGCACGTCGGTCTTCGTGTAGCCATACGGCCAGAGCACCTGCTCGCCCGCGGTGTGGAACGTGATGGCCGCCTTGATCTGCTGCTGTCCGTCCACGCGGCGGCTGAGCCATGAAGTCGCGCAGCACACGCGCCTCCGGCGTCGAGAAGGCCGCCGAGCCGTGGTAGGTCGCGGACGACTTCGTGGCCGACGAGCCGTGGCAGCACGCCCAGTGGTAGCCGTAGTTGCGGTTGATGTCGGTGCCGATCGCCGTCGTCCCGCTGTTGGGCTGGCGGTTCTTGCGCCACGCCCGGTACGTGGTCCCGGCGATGTCGTACTCGCCGCCGTCCGGGTTGACCATCGGCACGAGCCAGATCTCGCGCTGGTTCACCAGGCGGGTGATGGCCGCGTCGGTGCCGTAGCCGTCGGTCAGCCAGCCGAGGATGGCCAGGGTCTGCTCGACGCGAGAGGTGCTCGCGGGCGTGATGGAGCCCGTCGAACAGGACCTCGGGCTCGAGCTCGTCGACGGCCACGTTGTCCGAGACCTTGACCGCCCAGATATCCCGGCCCTGGTAGCTCTTGCCGATCGACTGCACCTGCACGATGTCGGGGTGCGCGGCCTGCGCCGCCTGGATCGTGGCGACCATCTCGGCGTAGTCGTGGTAGCGGCTGTCCTTGGCCGGGAAGGCGGCGTTCGCGGGGGCCGGATCGGTCGCTCCGGCGGCCGTCAGGATGGTCGCGAGCAGCAGCGGGACGGCCAACACAAGGGCGGCGGGTCGGGGATGCATGCCCACAGGATGCCCGGGACGGGCGCGGATGGCCACCCCGCGATGGGGCTAGCGGCGACCGGGACCGCTATCCTCGAGGGGATGCGCCGACTGCCCGATCCGTACGACGACATCGCCGCCGGCCGTCCCGCCGCCATCCGGCTCGCCGGGCCGGCGCTGCTCGGGAGCCGCCTCCTGACCAAGGACCTCGCCTTCCCGCACGAGGAGCGGGACGCCTTCCGCCTGCACGGACTGCTCCCGGACCGCGTGCTGACCATCGAGGAGCAGATGGAGCTCGAGCTCGAGCACCTCCGGCGCAAGGACGACGCGCTCGAGCGCTACATCGGGCTCGCCGCGCTGCAGGACCGCAACGCGACGCTCTTCTACCGGCTGCTCGCCGAGCACCTCCACGAGTTCCTGCCGATCGTCTACACGCCCACCGTCGGACGGGCCTGCCAGGAGTACAGCCACATCATCCGCCGCACGCGCGGCACCTGGATCACGCCGGCGGATGTCGACCGCATCCCGGACATGCTCCGCCAGGGCCCGTACGAGGATGTCCGGCTCATCGTCGTCACCGACAACGAGCGCATCCTGGGCCTCGGCGACCAGGGCGCCGGCGGCATGGCGATCCCGATCGGCAAGCTCGCCCTGTACACGGCGGCCTGCGGCATCCATCCGGCGCTGACGCTCCCGGTGTCCCTCGACGTCGGGACGGACAACCCGGCCCTCCTCGCGGACCCGCTCTACCTCGGACACCGGGCGCCGCGCCTGCGCGGCGCGGAATACGACGCGCTCGTGGAGGCGTTCGTCACCGGGGTCGAGCACGTCTGGCCCGGCTGCATCATCCAGTTCGAGGACTTCAAGCAGACCAACGCGCTGCGGCTGCTCGACCGCTACGCGGAGCGCGTGCCGTCGTTCAACGACGACATCCAGGGGACGGCGGCGGTCGTCGTGGCGGGCGTGCTGGCGGGGCTGCGCGCGACGGGCAGCGCCCTCGCGGACGCCCGGATCGTGCTGGTCGGCGCGGGCGCGGCGGGGATCGGCATCTACCGGCTGCTCCGCCTGGCGATGCTCGAGGCCGGGCTGTCGCCGGCCGACGCGGCGCGGGCGATCGCGGCTGTCGACACGCACGGCCTCGTCCACGAGGGCCGCGACGACCTCGACGAGATGAAGCGCGTGCTGGCGGTGCCCGCGCCCGGCCCGGATGCCGGGCCGACGGACCTGGTCGGCACGATCCGGCGGCTGCGCCCGACCGTGCTGGTCGGCACGACCGGGGTCGCCGGCGCGTTCACCGAAGCCGCGCTCCGCGCGATGGCCGAGGGCACACCGCGACCGATCGTCCTGCCGCTGTCGAACCCGACCTCGGCCGCGGAGGCGGTGCCGCGCGACATCCTCGACTGGACCGACGGCCGCGCGATCATCGCGACCGGCTCGCCGTTCGACGCGGTGGAGCGCGACGGACGGCGGCATGAGATCGGGCAGGCGAACAACGTGTTCATCTTCCCGGGCGTCGGCCTCGGGGCGATCGTGGCGGAGGCGGGGCGCATCACCCAGCGGATGTTCCTGCTGGCCGCGCGGACGCTGGCCGACGCGGTCACGGCCGACCGGCTCGAGCGCGGAGCCCTCTACCCGCCGGTCGAGGCCCTGCGCGACGTGTCGCGCTCGATCGCGCACGTGGTCGCCGCGGAGGCGGTGCGCGCCGGGCTGGCCGGGATCGCGACGCCCGACCACGACACGCTGGCCGCCGCCGTCGACGGGGCGATGTGGTGGCCGGACTACGTCCCCTACGCGCCGGCCAGGCTCGCGGAGCGCCGCCGCGAGACGGAGATCTGATGGCCGCGGCCGCGCCGATCGGGATCCGCGGCGCGGTGCTGCGCGAGGGCGGCACGCCCGCCCGGATCGAGCCGCTGGTCCTGGCCGCGCCGCGCGCCGGCGAGGTCCGGGTCCGGATCCTCGCGTCCGGTGTCTGCCATTCCGACCTGCACGTCCGCGACGGCGACTGGCCGCGGCCGCTCCCCGTGGTGATGGGGCACGAGGGCGCCGGGATCATCGAGGCCGTGGGACCCGGGGTCACCGACCGGCACGTGGGCCAGCCGGTCGCCCTGTCCTGGCTGATCCCGTGCGGCGTCTGCCGCGCCTGTCGGGCGGGCCGGCCGTGGGCCTGCCCGGACTCCCCGTCCTTCCGGCACCGGATGCTCGACGGCGCGACGGTCGTGCGCGACGCGGACGACCGCGAGGTCCTGAGCTACTGCGGGATCGCGACCATGGCCGAGGCGACGGTCGTGCCGCGCGAGGCCGCCATCCCGATCCCGGACGGCATCGACCCGGCCGTCGCGGCCCTGATCGGCTGCTGCGTGACGACCGGGGTCGGGGCGGTCCAGAAGACGGCCGAGGTCCCGCGCGGGGCGAGCGTCGCCGTCGTCGGGCTCGGCGGCGTGGGGCTGTCGTGCGTCATGGGCGCGGTGCTGGCCGGCGCCTCCCGGATCGTGGCGATCGACCGGGTCGCCGCCAAGCTGGACACGGCACGCGGGATCGGGGCGACGGACGCCATCCTCGCCGCTTCCGACACGGCCGCGACCGTCGCCGCGCTGCGCGAGCTGACGGACGGCGGCCCGGACTTCGTCTTCGAGGCCATCGGCCGGGTCGAGACGGTCGAACTGGCCATCGAGAGCCTGCCGCTGGGCGGCACGGCGGTCCTGGTCGGCATGACCCCGGTCGACGCGCGGGCGTCCTTCGCGGTCTACCCGTTCGTGGACGGCAGTCGGCGGATCCTGGGATCGAACTACGGGTTCGCCGACCCGGCGGTCGACCTGCCGCGCTACGCGCAGCTGCACCTCGACGGCTGGCTGCCGGTGGACCGGATCATCGATCGGCGCATCGGCCTCGACGAGCTGGAAGCGGGCTTCGAGCGGCTGCGCGCCGGTGACGGCCTCCGCCAGGTGGTTACTTCTTGATCCCCACCGACTTCAGCGTCGCCCGGTCGACCGTGCCGTCGTAGCTCGACCAGGCGTCGAAGGTCGTCGACGCACCGGCCGCCAGCGTGCTGGCGCCAAGGGCCGCACGGGCCACGTCGACCACCGTCCCGACGCGGTTGTAGGTGGTCATCATCACCCGGTAGGAGCTCACCGCCACGCTCGAGCGCACGGTGCCGGTCACCCGGAGGCGCGACGTGTCGTAGCCCATGGTGACGCCCGAGAACGTCAGGTTGACCAGCGTCTGGCTGGTGGCCACGCCAGCGACCGTGACCACGGTCTTGGCCCAGCCGGCCGGCACGCTGCCGACGATCCGGAACGGGATCCGCGCGCCCTTCGGGACGGACATGTCGGTCCGGCCCGTGCGCGTCGCGAGGAGCTTGCCGGCGGCGTTGTAGAGCTTGGCCGTGATCACCGATGGCCCCTGCGCGCCCGAGGTGCCGTTGTAGACCTCGCCGACGGTGATCAGCGACGAACCGTCGACGCGCGACGAGCTGGTCACGACGCTCAGGCCGGAGGCCATCTTGCGGATGTTCAGCGAGTACGGGTCCGTCGACGCGGTGCCCTTGGTCGTCACCTTGATCGAGTAGCTGCCCTTGGCGAGGCTCTTGAAGATCTCCTCGGTGTTGCGTACCCCCGCGGTCGGACGTGACCAGCAGCTTGGAGCAGCCGCTGTACAGGCTCAGGCTGGCGTCCTCCGGCAGGTTGCCGAGGATGATCCGCATCGTGGCCGACGACGTCAGCGAGAACTTGTACCAGTCGACGTCGGTATCCGTGGTCAGCAGGCCGGTCCGCCACGCCCCGGACGTGCTGACCGTCGTCGCGCCGCTGCAGGTGCCCGAGGCGTCACCGGAGGTCTTCTTGTAGGTGGCCGTCAGCGTCGTCGGCGCGAGGTTGATCTTGGCCGCGTGGTTGCGGGCACCACCGTCGGACCACTTGCTGAACGAGTAGACGTCCTCGCCGCCGAAGCTCACCGACGACGGTGCCGTGACCGTCAGGTGCGACCCGACGATGCCCGTGCCGGTCGGCGGCGGGTCGCCGGTGTTGCCGTTGATCCCGAGGGTGACCCCGGCCGGCACCGACACGGCGTCGATCGTGCTGGTCTTGGGCTGGAGGTCGCGCGAGACGGTCGTGCTCAGGCCGCCGCTGTCGGTGACCTTGAGGTAGAGCCGGATGTACGACGGGTAATCATGGTCGGGGGCGCCGAACGTCCCGCTCTTGACCCCCGTGAACGTCTGGATGATGTGCTCGTGGCAGTTCGACGGGCAGTGCTCGACGGCGAGGGTCCACGTGAACTTCGAGGCGGCCAACGTCCCATCCTGGGTGTCGGTTCGCGGTCCCGGAGAACGAGATCGACTGGCCGACGCTCCAGGTCAGCGAGGACGCCGGGGTGGAGATCGTCGGCGTGGGTGGCGTGTTCCCCACGTTGATGACCCGGGAGGCGGTGTCGTGACTCGCCGCCCGCGGTCACCCGCAGGCGGACCGTGACGTTGCCGAGGGTCGTGAACGTGTGCGATTGGGTCACGCCGCTGTCGTCGTACACGCCGTCGTTGTTCCAGTCCCAGTCGAACGTCATGGGGTCGCCGTTCGGGTCGTTGGACGCGCTGGCGTCGAAGTCGACGTCGAGCGGAGCCGGGCCGGACGTGGGGGTCGCGGTGAACGCGGCGTTGGGCGGCAGCGCGGCGTTGTAGTGGATCGCCCGGATCTCCTGGCGGTCGTAGTCGGCGTAGATGACGTCGCCGGCCGGAGTCACGCCGACGTAGACCGCGCCGCCGCTGGTGTCGCTCGACCGGCGCAGGTTGGCGAACTGCTCGATCGACGTGAAGTCCGGGTTCGCGGTCCCGCTCGAGGCCGGGGCGAACCAGATGCAGCGGCGCGTGTAGTCGGCGAAGAACAGGCCGTTGTCGTACTTGCTCGGGTAGTTGCCCGCGGTCGTGCGGAAGGCGATGCCCGAGATCGACGAGCTGCCGGTCCCGCAGTCGTCGTTGGTGACGGTGTCGGCGTGGTTGTACGTGTAGGCCGGGCCGGCGAGCGCCGGCGGGCTGGTGCAGAGCGGGATGTCCAGGCCGGCGTACTGCGGCGTGGCGACGTTGCCCTCCCGGCACGGCCAGCCGAAGTTGCGCGGCGCCGCGTCTGGCGTCCGGGATGGTGTCGATCTCCTCCCAGTTCGTGAACCCCACGTCGCCGAGCCAGACCTTGCCGTTCGGGCGCATCGTCATCCGGAAGGGATTGCGCAGGCCGTAGGCGATGACCTTCTGGGCGTTGGCGCTGCCGCTCCCGAAGTTCGCGTTGTCCGGCCAGGCGGCGCCCGGTGTCCGGGTCGATGCGCAGGACCGTCCCGTCGAGGCCCAGGGGGTCGCCGGTCGTGCGGATGTCCTGCGAGCGCAGGGCGCCGCCCTCGTTCGTCGGGTCGCCGCACGGGTTGACCGGCGTGATCGACGAGCCGCCGAAGGAGCCGCCCTCGTCGCCGGTGTCCGGTCCGTTGAAGCTGGCGCCGTCGCCGGAGGTGACGTACAGCGCGCCCTCCGGACCGAAGGCCAGGCTGCCGAGCGAATGGCTGGGGTACTGCTGGCACCAGTCCTCGATCAGGGTCTTGGTGCTGCTGACCGACGTCCCGGCCGAGTTCGTCGTCAGCCGGACGAGCTTGCCCGAGATCATGCAGCCGTCGGTGTTGCCGCCAGGGTTCGGCGTCGGGCAGGCGTCGCCCCACTTCGCACCGGGCGGATCGCCCAGCTGGTGGTCGTACGCGTACAGGGCGTAGACATACGGGCGGGTCGGGAACTGCGGGTCCACGACCATCCCCATGAGGCCGCGGTCCCAGTAGTTGTCGACCTCGGGCGCCAGGTTCACGAGCTGGGTCGCCGTGGCGTCGGTCAGGCTGTCGTACTCGTTGATGACCCCGCCCTTGAGGGCCACGAAGACCTTTCCGCTGGGGGCGAAGGACACCACCATCGGATGATCGGGCAGGCTCGCCCCACACGAGCTCGTCGCGGAACCCGGACGGGACGGTCGCCCCGGACTCGGCTGCGACCGTGCTCGCGCTGAGCGGCAGCAGCATCGCGGTGAGCGCGAGCGCGGCGACCGCGCTGAGGTGGCGTCTGGCGGAGGTCATCGGTCTCGTCGCAGGCAGGGAGGATGAGGGATGATCGGGGCCCCGACCCCGATCCGCGTCCCGGCCGAGCGGCCAGGACTTCCGTACCATCGATGAGGGGACGGTCGGCGGTCAACGGAATAGGACGAGGAACCGGTGCGTAGCGTAACCGGGACCGTCGAATGGTGCCGACGGCCCCGGTCTGGTGCGGTCGCCGGTCAGCCGGCCGGCGTGGCGGCCGGCCGCAGGCGCCCGTCCGCGAGCGCCTTGGTCAGGCGGTCGAGGACCCGGTCCTCGCGGGCCTGCTTGATGGTCCCATCGGCGACCGCCTTGTCGAGGTCCGCCTTCACCGCGGCGACGATCGCGGCGCTGACCGTCGAGTAGTCGACCTTCTGGGTCGTGGCGAGGTCCTTGAGGGTCTTGCCGTCCTTGAGCGCGGCCCGGACGTCGGCCGCGGGCATGCCAAGGGCCTTGGCGCCGGCCTCGAAGCCGTCGCGGATGACGCCGAGCGCGCCGCGGGCCGCCTTGGCGATCCGCTGCTGGTAGCCGGCGAGGAGCTTGCAGCCGTCGGCCGGGGCGGCGGCCACTCGTGCCTTGAGCCGGTCGGCGGCCGCCTTGGTCAGGTCGCCGTCGGCGACGGCCTTGTCGATGGTGGCGGCGAGGGCGTTCTTCGCGGCGGTCTGCAACGCATCCTCGGTGACGCCGAGCTCCTTGGCGAACGCGGCCCGGAACGTCGCGCAGTACTCGGCGGAAGCGCCGGTCGTGGGCGCGGTCGGTGCGGCCGCCGGCACGGTGGCGGGTCCGGCGGGACCGTGGCCCGGCGCGGCGGACACCGCGTTGATGACGGTCCCGCCGACGATCGCGGCGACGACCAGGGCGCCGGAGAAGCCGGCGAGACGGAGCTTGGACATTCGTGTGGTCCCCTGCGACGCACGACCCTGGATCGGTCGTGCCGTGGCCACAGGTTCGGACCCGGCCATCAAGAACGTGTGTGGAGACCCGGGCCGGTCTTCACGACTCCTGAACAGCCGCCCCGCTAGGATGCCGCCCATGCCGGCACGTGCCCATATCCTGGTCGTCGAGGACGAGCCGCGCCTGCGCGACCTGCTGCGGCTCTACCTCGAGCGCGACGGCCATGCCGTGACCGTGGTCGGCGATGGCCGAGCCGCGATCGAGGCGGTCGACGCGAGCGACGACGCGCCCATCGACCTCGTCGTGCTCGACCTGATGCTGCCCGGCCTCGGCGGCGAGGCCGTCCTCGAGGCCATCCGGGCCTCGACGGACATCCCCGTGCTGATCGCCTCGGCGAAGCGCTCCGACGCCGAGCGCATCGCCGGCCTGCGGATGGGCGCCGACGACTACCTCGCCAAGCCCTTCAACCCGCACGAGCTGACGGCCCGGGTCGCCGCGATCCTGCGGCGGACCAGCCGGTCTGGCGCCGGCCCGACGACGCCCGGGGCGCTGTCGCTGGCCGGTGGGCGGGTGACCGTCGACCAGGTCACCCGGCGCTTCACGCTCAGTTCCGCCGACGGCCCGCTCGACCGGCCGGCTCACGCCGGGCGAGATCGGCCTGCTCTGCGCGCTCGCGCGCGATCCCGGCGCGGTCCTGTCGCGCGAGCAGCTGCTCGACGCGGTCACGCGTCGCCCCGACGACGTCTACGACCGCGTGGTCGACGTCCACGTCGCGAACCTGCGGCGCAAGCTCGGGGACGATGCCGCCGACCCGTGGCTGATCGAGACGATCCCGCAGGTCGGCTATCGGCTGGTCGCGACGCGGGACGAGGCATGACCGGGGCCTCGCGCCGCCTGTCGCTCGGGGCGCGGCTCGGGCTCATCCTCGGGGCGATCGTGCTCGGCGTCCTCCTCATCACCGGGCTCGTCGTCAACCGCGTGGTCAGCAACGGGTTCCAGACCGTCCTGGAGGATCAGCAGCAGCAGCGCCTCGACGACGCGGCGTCCAACCTCTCCGACCGGCTCGACCGCCCCGTCCGCGCCCAGGCGGTGGTCCGCCGGCTCGCGACGAACCTGGGTGGCGAGGTCCGTGTCGTGAGCCCCGACGGCACGACCCTCGTACGCGTTCGGCAAGGCGCCCGAGGGCGACGTCGTCCATTTCACCTCGCCGATCGAAGCGGCGGACGGGAGCGCGCTCGGGACGCTGGAGGCCGACCTGCCGGCGCGTGTCAGCGACCGCGGGTTCCTGCCGCTGTTCAACGCCGCGCTGATCCTCGGCGGCGTCCTCAGCGTGATCGGCATCGCGCTGGCGTCGGCCATCGTCGCGGACCGGCTCACCCGCCCGGTGCGCGATGTGACCGACGCCGCCCGGCGGCTCGGGGCGGGCGATCCGGATGCCCGCGCCACCGGCGGCGGCGACCGCGAATCCGCCGAGCTGGCGACCGCGTTCAACACCATGGCGGACCGGCTCGAGCCGGTCCGAGATGCTCCGGCGCCGGGCAGCCAGCGATATCGCGCACGACCTGGCGACGCCGGCCACCGTCCTCGAGTCGCAGCTCCAGGCGATGGTCGATGGCGTCGTGCCGGCCGACCGCGAGAACCTCGAGGCCGCGCGCTCGGCCGCCTCGGCGCTCGGCAGCGTCGTGGCGGAGCTGAACGACCTCGCCAGCGCGGAGGCCGCGCCGCTCCAGGCGCAGCCGACGGCGGTCGACCTCGACGCGGCGGTCCACGACGTCGAGATGGAGCTCGACGGGCTCCGCCGCGAGCGCGGGGTCGCGCTCGTGGTCGCGGTCCCGGCCGGCCTGCGCGGCACCGTCGACCCCGGTCACCTGTCGCGCGTCCTGCGCAACGTCATCGGCAACGCGATCGCGCACAGCCCGGCGGGCGGTCGCGTCACCGTCTCAGCCGGCCAGATCGGACCGGTCGTCGACGACCAGGACCCGAGGGTCGCGCTCCGTGTCGCGGACGAGGGCCCCGGGATCGCGCCGGACGACGTCCCCCACGTCTTCGAGCGCTTCTACCGCGCCGACCCTGCCCGGGCCGTCGATCCCGCGACCGGCCGGCGCGACCGGGAGCGGCCTCGGGCTCACCATCGCGCGGGAGCTCCTCGCGGCGAACCGGGGAACGATCGTGGTCGAGCACACCGGGTCGACCGGCACCACGTTCCGGATCGAGCTGCCGGGCGCCTAGGCTCCGGCCAGGTCCCGGTCGGCCACGGTCTCCTCGTCGAGGGGTGCCAGCGCCGGCGGCTCCGGCTCCTCGATCGGCGGCAGCAGCGCCTGGCCCGTGATCAGGCGCGTGCTCCGGCCGTGGGTGAGGAACGTCCAGCCCCAGCGGACGAGCACCACGATCCGGTTCGCGAACCCGATCAGGTAGGTGATGTGGATGCCCAGCCAGAGGAGCCAAGCGGTGAAGCCGCCCTGCCGCCCGAACGGGCCGAGCCATCCGATGTTGGTGACACCGGACAGCCGACCGATGACGGCGACGTCGCCGTGGTCGCTGTAGCGGAAGGGGTCGTGTGGCCGCCCGAGCACGCGCCGCCGGATGACCTTCGCCGCGTACGAGCCGCCCTGGATCGCGCCCTGGGCGACGCCGGGCGTGGGCTTGCCCTCCTGCCACGGCTCCACCGCGGCGTCGCCCACGATGAAGACCTCGGGATGGCCGGGCAGGGTCAGGTCCGGCCCGACCAGCACCCGGCCGGCACGGTCGGTCTCCGCGCCGGCGGCCTTCGCCACGGTCCGCGCGAAGGTGGAGGCCGTGACGCCGGCCGCCCAGAGGACGGTCCGCGTCGGGATCGATTCCTCACCCGCGGCGGAGACCACGCGCACCTGCCGCTCGTCGATGTCGATGACGCGGGTCGACGTCCGCACGGTCACGCCCAGCCGCTCGAGCTGGCGCTGCGCCGAGGCCGAGCGGTCCGGCGGGTACGGCGGCAGGATGCGATCCATCGCCTCGACGAGGACGATCCGGGCGTCCTCGGGATGGATCGATCGGAAGTCGTGCCGGAGCGACTGGCGGGCGATCTCGCCGAGCGCCCCGGCCAGCTCGACCCCGGTCGGTCCGCCGCCGACGAGCACGAACGTCATCCACTCGCGACGGCGGTCGGGATCGGCCTCCCGCTCGGCGGCCTCGAAGGCGATGAGGATCCGGCGCCGGATCTCGGTCGCGTCCTCGATGGTCTTGAGCCCCGGCGCGAGCATCGCCCATTCGGGATGGTCGAAGTAGGAGTGGCGTGCGCCGGTCGCGACGATCAGGGTGTCGTACTCGATCGGCCCGCCGTCGGACAGGACCACCCGGCGCCGCTCGAGGTCGATGCCCGTGGCCTCGCCGAGGATGACCGTCGTGTTGCGCCGCTTGCGCAGGATCGCGCGCAGCGGCTGGGCGATCTCGGCCGGCGACAGGACGCCCGTCGCGACCTGGTACAGCATCGGCTGGAACAGGTGGAAGTTGCGGCGGTCGACGAGGGTCACGCGGACTTCGGGGTCGATGCCCAGGCTCCGCGCGGCGTAGAGCCCCGCGAAGCCGCCGCCGACCACCACCACCCGGTGCGGCAGCCGGGCGGGCGCGTCCGAGACGACCGCCTCCGCGGTCGGCGTGTCCGGCGCGGTCGGCGCGTCCGGCGCCACGGGCCTACTTGTCGCGTTCGGCCGCGCTGGTCAGCGCTGCCTGCGCCGCGGCCAGCCGCGCGACCGGGACGCGGAACGGTGAGCACGAGACGTAGTCGAGCCCGATCCGCTCGCACTTGGCGATCGAGGCGGGGTCGCCGCCGTGCTCGCCGCAGATCCCGAGCTCGAGCCCGGGCTTCGTGGAGCGGCCCTTGTCGACGGCCGTCTTCATGAGCCCCGCGACCGCGTCGTCGAGGGTCTGGAACGGGTTGACCGGGAGGATGCCCTCCTCCACGTACTTCAGGAGGAAGCCGCCCTCGGCGTCGTCGCGGCTGTAGCCGAACGTCATCTGGGTCAGGTCGTTGGTGCCGAAGCTGAAGAAGTCGGCCTCCTTCGCGATCTCGTCGGCGGTCAGGGCGCCGCGCGGCACCTCGATCATCGTGCCGAACTTGTAGTCGACCCCGGCGCCGGCCTCACCGGCCTTGGCCTGCACCGCGCGGGCCTCGGCCTCGAGCAGCGCCCGCGTGGCGGCCAGCTCGTTCACGTGCCCGACGAGCGGGATCATGATCTTGGCGATCGGGTGGCCGCCGGCCCGCTTCGACCGCGATCTGGGCGTTCAGGATGGCCCGGGTCTGGATCTTCACGAAGTCCGGGATCATCAGGCCCAGGCGGCAGCCACGGAGGCCGAGCATCGGGTTCTGCTCATGCAGCGACTTGATGGTCGCGAGCAGTTCCTTGTCCTCCTCGGATGCGCCGCCCGTCATCTCCGCCCGGGTGACCTTGACCAGCTGCTCCTCGAGGTTCGGGAGGAACTCGTGCAGCGGCGGGTCGATCAGGCGGACCACCACGGGCAGCCCGTCCATCGCCTTGAAGATGCCCTCGAAGTCGCCCTGCTGGAGGACCTCGAGCTTGGCCATCGCCGCGTCGAACCGGGTGACGGCGGCGGCCTCGTCCTCGTCGAGCGGCTCGCCGGACGCAGCCTTGGCCTTGGCCCGGGTGGCGACGTTGGCGACCAGGATCGCGTCGCGCACGATCTCGAGCCGCTCGCCCTCGCGGAACATGTGCTCCGTCCGGCAGAGGCCGATCCCCTCGGCGCCGTAGCTGCGCGCCTGGGCGGCCTCCTCGGGCTTGTCCGCGTTGGTCCAGACGCCCATCCGGCGGATGCCGTCGGCCCAGCCGAGGACGCGCTGGAGGTCGGGCTGGTCCTCGAACCGCGCGGAGACGGTCGGGAGCGCGCCCAGGTAGACCTGGCCGGTCGCGCCGTCGACGCTGATCCAGTCGCCTTCGCTGAACGCGGCGCCGGAATCGGTGCTCCGCGCGGTCTTCGAGCCGTAGTCGACGACGAGCTCGGCGCAACCGGCGACGCACGGCTTGCCGATCTGGCGGGCGACGACCGCCGCGTGCGAGGTCGCGCCGCCGCGGGCGGTGAGGATCCCCTGCGCCACGGCCATGCCGTGGAAGTCGTCGGGCGAGGTCTCGATGCGGACGAGCACGACCTGCTCGCCGCGGCCGACCCACTCGACCGCCGTGTCGGCGCTGAAGACAGCGCGGCCGACGGCCGCACCGGGGGACGCGTTCAGGCCCTTGGCGACGCGGGTCGCCGCCGCCAGGCCGGCGGGGTCGAACTGGTCGCGCAGGAGCTGGTCGACGTGCGCGGGCTCGATCCGGGCGATCGCCTCTTCCTTGGTGATGGTGCCCTCGTCGACCATGTCGACCGCGATCCGCACCGCGGCGGCGGCGGTCCGCTTGGCCGAGCGGGTCTGGAGCATGTACAGCCGGCCGCGCTCGATGGTGAACTCGAGGTCCTGGACGTCGCGGTAGTGCTTCTCGAGCTGCTCGCCGATGCGCTGGAACTCGGTATAGACCGCGGGCATGTCGGTCGACATCTGGGCGATCTTCGGCGCGGTCCGGATGCCGGCGACGACGTCCTCGCCCTGGGCGTTGGTCAGGTACTCGCCGTAGAGGACCTTCTCCCCGGTGTTGGGGTCGCGGGTGAAGGCGACGCCGGTGCCCGAGTCGTCGCCCATGTTGCCGAAGACCATCGTCACGACGTTGACCGCGGTCCCGAGGTCGTCGGCGATCCCCTGGTTCTTGCGGTAGTCGCGGGCGCGCTTGCCGAACCACGAGGCGAAGACCGCCTTGATCGCGAGGTCCAGCTGCTCGTCCGGGTCCTCGGGGAAGTCGCGGCCGGTGTCGGCCTTGACGATCGCCTTGAACTCGCCGACGAGGGCCTGCAGCGCGGCCGCGTCCAGGTCGGTGTCCTGCTTCGCGCCGTGCGCCGTCTTGGCCGTGTCCAGGGCGTGGTCGAAGCGCTCGCCGGAGACCTCCAGCACGATCCGGCCGAACATCTGGATGAAGCGCCGGTAGGCGTCCCAGCCGAACCGCTCGTTGCCGGTCAGCGCGATCAGCCCGTGCAGCGTCGCCTCGTTCAGGCCGAGGTTGAGGACCGTGTCCATCATCCCGGGCATCGAGAACTTGGCGCCGGAGCGGACACTCACGAGGAGCGGGTTGGCGACATCGCCGAACCCCTTGCCGGTGCTCTTCTCGACCTCGCGGACGGCATCGAGGACGTCGTCCCACAGCCCGTCGGGCAGCCGCTCGCCGGCGGCGAAGTAGTCGTTGCAGGCCTCGGTCGTGATCGTGAACCCGGGCGGGGTCGGGAGCCCGGCGATGGTCATCTCCGCGAGCCCGGCGCCCTTGCCGCCCAGCAGGTCGCGCATCTGGGCATTGCCCTCCGCGCGGCCATCGCCCCAGGCGTAGATGTAGCGCTTCGCCGCGCGATGCGGGCGGTCGGCGGCTGGGGTCGCGGTAGCCATCGGTTGCCTCCGGGATCGGGGTGACGGGCCCGCGGTCGTGCGGGGCGGCGCCCGTGAGGTGGGTCGGTCGTGTGCGTCCGGATTGTACCGTCGCTGCCCGGGGTCCCATGGTTGCGGGACGGTCGCGGGTGCCGGGCTGGTGCGAACCGCGACCGGGCGGA
Source organism: uncultured Chloroflexia bacterium (assembly GCA_963813335.1). GTDB lineage: Bacteria > Chloroflexota > Limnocylindria > Limnocylindrales > CSP1-4 > SPCO01. The sequence continues at coordinate 380,843 of CAWEYL010000001.1, read as the reverse complement.
GGTGCGCTGACCCGCCGGCCGGTCAGTTGACCAGGACGCTCCGCTCGACGTGGCTCGCCCACGACGCGATCTCGGCGCGGCGCGACGCCCCCAGCTTGGCCAGGATGTGCTCGACGTGACTGCTGGCGGTCTTCGGCGCGATGCCGAGCACGTCGGCGATCTCGGCGTTCGTATGTCCTTCGGCGATGAGCCGCGCCACGGCGTACTCGCGGGCCGTGAGCGGGCGCCACGGCTCCTCGTCCACGACGTGGCCGCGGGCCATCCGCTGGAGGCTGTCGGCGCGCGCCGCCAGCGGAGGCGAATCGAGGCCGGAGGCGGTCCCTCGCGCGTCCACGGCGAGCGCGAGCGCCTCGGCGAACCGGTTCGAGCGGATGAGGCACTGTGCGAGGTCAAGCCGCGCCCAGGTCGCCTCCCAGACGCGACCGCGATCGTCCCAGCCGCGGACCGCCGCCTCGAGCTCGGTCCGAGCGACCCCGGTGGCGCCGTTCGCGAGCAAGACCAGCCCACGGCCGTGGGCAAGGGCTGGCCCGGCGATCCCCGCGACGGGGGCCAGGTGCGCCGAACAGGCCTCAAGCCACGTTTCGGCATCGCTCGGCCGGCCCGCCGCCTGGACGGCTCGCACGCCGGGCACCACGAGTGGGATCAGCATCAGGCGCTCACCGAGCTGGACGGCGCGCTCCAAGGCCTCGCGACAGATCGCAGCGGCACGCTCGGGTTCTCCCGCCTGGAGCGCGACCTCGGCGAGGCCCCACATCGGCGGCAGGACGAAGTCGATCGACTCGCTGACCTGGCCGAACCGGAGCACGGTGGCGAAGCCCGCCTCAGCCGACGCCAGCTCACCGCGCCCGAGCTCGACCGACGCGAGCGCCATGCGAGCGGTCTCGTGCCCCCTCGCACTGCCGTGGTCAGCCATCGCCTGGCGTGCCCGGGTCGTGGCATCGGCCCAGTCCGCCCCGGCCCATGACACGATCGCGGATGTGGCCGCCATCACGTGAGCGCAGTAGGACTGCTCGATCGAATCCGCGTAGCGAACCCCGGCATCGATGTTCCGCGAGGCCGCGCCGTAGTCCATCGCGATGGCTGCGAGGGTCGCCGCGTCTCGATAGGCGGACACGGCCGTTCCCTCCTGGCCCGCCCGCTCGGCGGCGCCGGCCAGCTGGCCGATGCGCTCGAGTGAGGGCTGGACGTCGCCCTCGATCACGGCGATGCGGGCCAGATGCCACTCCGCGAACGTCACCCACTCGGGATCGTCGAGGGTCTGGCCCAATCGTCGGAGACGGTCGAAGTCCGACCGCGCGGCTGACAGGTCGCGGATGTCGACGTGGGCCTGGCCGGCCGTGGCCAGGACATCGGCGCGGACCTCGTCGACGTCCCGCCCGGCGGGCAGGGCATCCAGACGCGCGTGGATCCGCGCCGCGACGTCGAGCCGCTCCGACGCCGGCGTCCCGGTGCGGCGGCCATTGGCGGACCGAAGCAGCAGCGCGCTGAGTTCGCCGAGCGGATCACCGGCGGCCCGATACGCCGCCTCGGCGCGTGCGTACGCCGCCTGCGCCCGCTCGTTCTCCTCGATCGCCCAGCCCTCGTCCGCGAAGGCCACCAGCAGGGCCGCCTCGAGTGCTGGCGGCAGGTCGTCGGGGATGTTGTCGACCGCTCGGCGGTACAGCTCGAACGCCTCGCGATGGGCCGACAGCCGCGACGCGTCCCGCGCTCCGGAGAGGGCCGTCTCATACGCTCGGTTCCTGAGCCCGGCGCGCTCGAAATGCAGGGACGAGTGGATCTCCGACTGGCCCTCCAGCTGCGCGCCGAACTCGCCGGCCCGGGCATGGAAGCGGCGCCGGTCGCGGAGCGGGACGCTCCGATAGATCGCGTCGCGCAGCAGCTGGTGTCGGAAATCGACGAGACCCTGCGGGCCGGCGGCCACGAGGACGCCGTGGTCGATCAGCTCCTGCATCGGCTCGTCGAGCGATTCGGGGTGGACGTCCATGACGCCGGCGAGCACGTCGGGCACGAAGCAGCGGCCGACGACCGCGCCCGCCTGGGCCAGCGCCTGCGCCTCCGGCGACGTCCGACCGAGCCGCTCCAGCACGGCGTCCTCGATCGTCTCGGGGACGGTGGCCTCGCGGATCGCCCGGCCGTCCGCGCGCGCCTGGGCGCTCATGGCGCCGAGCAGCTCCTCGATATGCAGCGGGATCCCGTCGGTGCGGTCGTAGACGGCGGCGACGACCTCGCGCGGCGCGGGCAGGCCGGTGTCGAGGATGAGCGTCGTGACCAGGGCGGTCTGCGCCTGGTCGAGCGGCGCCAGCCGGATCTCCTCGGCGATGCGCTGGGTGACCAGCCGCGACCGCCAATCGCGCAACGAGGTTCCGGGCGCCGCCTCATCGGAGCGGTAGGTCGCGACGAGCAGCAGCGGCCGGTCGCGGGTGGTCCGGGCCAGCTCGGCGATGATCTCCAGGCTCAGCTCGTCGGACCACTGGAGGTCCTCGAACACGATCACCGTCGGCGCCTCCACGGCGCGCCGGATGCACTCCACCGCGTCTCCGACCAGCATGCGGCGGCGGGCATGCTCGGCGGCCCCCGCGGCCTCGCGGAGCGCCAGAAGATCAGCACCCAGGGTCTCGAACGGCGGGGTTCCCGCGGCCGTGCGCGCCAGGTCGAGGAACAGCGCAGCCGGCAGGTCACGGTCCTGGGGAGCGATGTCCGCCTGCATGACCCGGGACCCGCGAGCGAGGGCGGCGGTCCGGAGCGCCGCGACGAGGCGAGACTTGCCGATCCCGGCCTCACCCGCGAGGAGAAGGAACTGGCCCCGGCCGGCGGCCGCCTCGGCCGATCGCCGCTCGATCAACTCGAGCACGTCGTCACGACCGACGAGGAGCGGGCTGACGTTCGGCTTCAGCTCGGTCATGCGGTCGAAGTGTATGCGGTCGCCGTCGTCCGGCATCGGTCATTCGACCCATGGAGGGTCGCGTCGTTGCGACCCAGGCGAACCGGTGCCGCAACCAGGGATCGGCGACCCCGCGGGGCGAGGCCCGCTACCATCGGCGCTGCAACCTCCAGCAGAGGCGATGGATCCATGACCGAACTCCTGAAGCCGCCGATCGACGACGATCGCGTGATCGAATCCGAGGACGAGCGCTACAACGCCCGGATCGTGCGACGGATCGACTACACCCACGACCTGGCCCGCATCTGGGTCAAGTTCGACGGCGAGCCGACGCCCTTCGAGCCCGGGCAGTACATGACGATCGGCGTCTTCGCCGACGGGAAGATCTGGCAGCGGCCGTACTCGGTGGCGTCGTCCCCGCGCGAGGCGGGCGACAGCGGCTACGAGATGTACGTCCGGCTCGTCCCCATCATCCGGTTCACCACGCTCCTGTGGCGCCTGCCCCCCGGTCACGGGATGCGGATGATCGGGCCGAAGGGCAGGTTCATGCTCGAGCCCGATGATGAGCGCACGCACCTGTTCGTCTCGACCGGGACCGGCATCGCGCCGTTCATCGCGATGATCCGGGACACGATGCTCGCGGGCGCCCCGCGCAAGACCGTGGTCCTGAACGGCGTGTCGTACGTCGACGAGCTCGGGTACCGCGATGAGCTCGAGGATCTCCAGGGGAGCCATGCCTACCCGGTCACCTACGTCCCGACGATCAGCCGTCCGGACGATCCGCGGAACGCGGGCTGGACCGGGCGCACCGGGCGTGCCGAGCACGTAGTCATCGACGTGTGCAAGGACCTGCACCTGCGCCCCGACAAGACCGTGGTGTACATCTGCGGCAATCCGGACATGATCCTCAACGCGGAATCGGCCCTGATGGACCACGGCTTCCCGGAGTTCCACGTCAAGAAGGAGCTCTACTGGCCCAAGGGCAAGACCGCGACGCCCGACGCCGGGTGAGACGCGCCGGACCCTCGTGACATTCGGCCCGGCCGGAACGGGCCGGCTGCACGGGCCGTCCGTCCTCGCTTGGCCGCCCGGCCGAGTGCGTCATGCCGTCCAAGCCACGACCGTGGCGCCGGGCCTGATTCGGGATGGCCGGTATGGCCGATCGGTCCGATCGGCACTTCCGCCGTGGTCGTCGTCGCGGTGACGCTCGGATCGTACCGGCCGACGTCCCCCCGACCACGCCAGGTGCGACGAACCGGAACCGGCAACGTGAGCGTGCTCCCAGGCGTCGACGGATCCTCGGGCGTCCAGATCGAGGACGTCCCCGCGGTGGTCCGCGTCCGGGACCCATGGGCGATCGAAGCTTCGGAGGTCGTCGCCGCGCTCGGCTCCAGCGTGGATCGGGGCCTCGATCCCGATGACGCTCGCGATCGCCTGATCGAACGCGGACCGAACGTGCTGAAGGCGCGCCCCGTCAAGCCGGCCTGGCACCTGCTGGCCGAACAGTTCACCAACGCGATGATCCTGGTCCTGCTCGGTGCCGCCGCGATCACGGCGGCGATCGGCGACCTCAAGGACACCGCCATCATCCTGGTCATCGTCGCGCTCAACGGGATCATCGGCTTCGTCCAGGAATATCGGGCCGAGCAGGCGATGGACGCGCTCAAGCACATGACCAGCCCGTCGGCACGCGTCGTTCGTGCCGGCGACACGATCGTCGTCGCGGCGGCCGATCTCGTGCCGGGCGACCTCGTGCGGCTCGACGTGGGGGACGTCGTGACTGCCGACATGCGCCTGATCGAGGCCCGATCCCTCCGCATCAACGAGGCCGCCCTGACCGGCGAGTCGGAACCGGCAAGCAAGTCGACGGCGCGGATCTCCGATGTCACCACGGTGGTCCTCGCCGATCAGCGGAACATGGCCTTCAGTGGCACCGCGGTGACCTATGGGCGTGGCCTGGGCCTGGTCGTGGCGACCGGGATGGAGACGGCCCTCGGGCGTGTCGCCGAACTCCTCGAGGAACACGGCAGTGGCCAGACGCCGCTCCAACGACGGCTGTCGACGCTCGGCAAGCGTCTGGCGGCCGCGGCGTTCGTCGTGTGCCTCTTCGTCTTCATCAGCGGCGTCGCCCGTGGCGAGCCCGCCGACTTGATGTTCCTGACCGCGGTGAGTCTCGCGGTCGCGGCCATCCCCGAAGGCCTGCCGGCCGTCGTCACGATCGCCCTGGCTCTGGGCGCCCGACGGATGGCGCAACGGCATGCCCTCATCCGCAAGCTGCCGGCGGTCGAGACGCTTGGGTCGGTGACCGTGATCTGCAGCGACAAGACCGGCACCCTGACCGAGAACCGGATGCTCGCCGAACGGGTCTGGACCCCGATCGGCGACTATCGCGTGACGGGCGACGGCTACACCCCGACCGGACAGTTCGATCCCCAGCCCGCGAACGACACCGCCCTTGAGCGACTCGCCATGGTGGCCGCCGCCTGCAACGACGCATCGCTCCATGCCCCGATCACCGCCGGTGGCCCGTGGACCATCAGCGGCGATCCGACCGAGGCGGCGCTGCTCGCCCTCGCCGCCAAGCTCGGAGTGGATCCGCACTCGGTCGCCGCCGCATGCCCGCGCGTCGAAGAGCTGACGTTCGACCCCGAGCGGCGAAGGATGGCGACCATCCACACCGCCGGTGCCGAGGTCTGGGTCGCCGTGAAGGGCGCCCTGGAGGCGATCGGACCACTCCTCGGTGCGACCGAGGCCGACCTGCTGCGGGAGGCGGAGCGCGTGGCCGAGCGCTACGCCGTCGACGGTTACCGCGTGCTCGCGTTCGCCGAGCGCGCGATCGACGACATCCCCGCCCGGCTCGACGACGCCGAGCACGGCCTCCACCTTCTTGGGATCGTCGGGATGGCAGATCCTCCGCGAGAGGCGTCGGCCCCGTCGATCGCGGCCTGTCGTGCGGCCGGCATCACGCCCGTCATGATCACCGGCGATCACCCGTTGACGGCCAACGCGATCGCCCGACGGATCGGCGTCCTGCGCGACGGCGGACGCAGCCTCACCGGTGCCGAACTCGAGCAGCTCGACGACCCCGCCTTCGACGCCATCGTGGCCGATGTGGCCGTGTACGCGCGGACCGATCCCGAACAGAAGCTCCGCATCGTGGACGCCTGGCGGCGCCGTGGGGCGGTCGTCTCGATGACGGGCGACGGCGTGAACGACGCCCCTGCACTGCGGCGGGCCGACATCGGGGTCGCGATGGGCGTCACCGGGACCGAGGTCAGCAAGGAGGCGGCCGACATGGTCCTCGCCGACGATGACTTCGCGACGATCGTCGCCGCCGTCGAGGAAGGTCGCAGGATCTACGACAACATCCGGCGCTTCGTCCGCTATCTGTTGACCACGAACTCCGCCGAGATCTGGGTCATGACGCTCGCCCCGTTCCTTGGCCTCCCGTTCCCGCTGCTAGCCGTGCAGATCCTGTGGGTCAACCTCGTGACTGATGGACTTCCGGCCCTCGCCCTGGGCGTCGAGCCGACGGAGCGCGGCACGATGCGCCGGCCGCCGCGGTCACCGTCCGAGTCGCTCTTCGCCCGCGGTCTGTGGCAGCACACCATCTGGGTCGGGCTGCTGATGGCGTCCGTCGCCCTCGCGGTCCAGGCGTACGCGGTCGGCCAGGACTGGCCGTGGCAGACGATGGTCTTCGCGACCCTGGCGCTCCTTCAGCTCGGGCATGCGCTGGCCATCCGGTCGGAGACAGAGAGCTTCTTCCGGCTCGGCCTCCGATCGAACCTGCCGCTGACGATCGCGGTGGCGGCCACCTTCGTCGTGCAGATGGCCCTCATCTTCGTCCCGGCCCTGCAGCCGGTCTTCGGAACGGTCGCGCTGACACTGCCCCAGCTGGCGATGGTCCTGGTCGCCTCCACCCTTGGTTTCGCAGCCGTCGAGGTCGAGAAATGGATCGGACGCCGGACGTCCGGGCCACACGTCGGCCGGGCACCGCGAGCGTCGGTCAAGGGATCCGCGCGGCACCTCGCCCGACCTGGGGACCGTGGCGCAGGCTGACAGCGCTTCCGAGCGTCCCGGAACGTCGGGTCACGCTCCGGTGGGGGTGACGCCAGGCCGCACGATCAGGACAGAGACTCCCGAGTGCTGCAGCACGTTTCGCGCCACGCTTCCCAGAAGCCATCGGTCGAGGCCATGCAGGCACCGCGAGCCGGTCACGACGAGGTCGACATGGCGCTCGCCAGCCGCGGCGATGATCTCCTGTGCCGCGTCCCCGCTCCGGACCTCCCCTTGGGCCGGGATCCCCTTCTCGGAGAGCCGTGCGGCCATCGCCGCGGCATGCCGCTGGTGGCGCTCGCGCAGTTCCTGGCGGTCGGGCTCGAGTGACAGGCTGCCCAGCGTGTACAGGCTGACCATCAACGCGAAGGCGGGCGAATCGACCGGCGCGACGCTGACGGCGACCGTCGGGAGCCCCTGGAATGCCCCCAACCTGGATAACACGTCGGGAATGAGGTCCGCGCACGGCGAGCCGTCGGTCGCCACCAGCAGACGAGACACGCTCGGCCCGCGAGCGACCAGCACTGAACGGCTCGTCCGGTCGACGACCTCGGCAGACACCGAGCCGAGCAGCATCGATGCGATCGGGCCGTGGCCGCGAGAGCCGAGCACGATGAGATCCGCGGCCAGGTCCTCGGCTGCGTCGACGATCACGCCCGGCGCGCGGCCGCGGATGACGCGTCGATCGACGGTCCAGTCACGGCCGCGGTAGGGTTCGGCCAACCGGACAAGGGTGGCGTCCGCCTCGCGGCGCATGGCTTCCTCGGCTTCGGCGATCCGTGCCCCTTCAGGGGCGAGGGCTTCGCCGAACCACGCGACAGGAAGGTCGTACGCCGTGAGCATCGTCACGGAGGACCCGCCCGGGATCGACAGCGATCCGACGACATCGCGAGCCTGGATCGACGACGGGGAGCCGTCGATGGCGAGGAGGATCCGCACAGTTGCCCTCCATGGACCGGACGCGTCAGATGTTCTCCCGGCGGCACGAAGGGCGACAGGGCTGTTCGGCACCTTCCTCGGCGTGCCGCCTGCACGCAGGCGAGCCTGGCCGTAGGGCAAGGTTGTCTCGCCCGACGCTGGGCGAGACGCACGGACCCTCGTGACATTCGGCCCGGGCGAAACGGGCCGGCTGCCGGGTCAGGCTCGTCGGCCGTCTGCCTACGATCGAGCCACGGTCGACCAGGACCGCTGCTCGATACCAGGCTGGACATGCATCAGATCGTCGAAGCCGGACCGCTCTCGCCCAACGTCACCCGCCTCGTGGTCGAGGCCCCGCGGATCGCGCAGATCCGGCAGCCCGGCCAGTTCGTCATCGTCCGGCTGGGTCCCGGGGCGGAGCGCATCCCGCTGACGATCGCCGATTCGGACCCCGTCGCGGGCACGATCACGCTCATCATCCAGGCCGTCGGCAAGAGCACGACCGACCTGGTCGAGCTGCGCCCGGGTGATGGCATCACGGACATCGCCGGACCGCTCGGGAGCGCGACCGAGCTGATCGAGGCCGGCCACGCGGTGTGCGTCGGCGGCGGTGTCGGGACCGCGGTGATCCTGCCGATCGCCCAGGGGCTGCAGCGGCTCGGGGTGCGCGTCACCAGTATCATCGGCGGCCGCTCGCGCGAGTGGGTGATCCTCGAGCCGGAGCTGGCGCGTTGCGGCGAGGTCATCGCCTGCACCGACGACGGCAGCTACGGTCGGCCGGGCTTCGTCACCGACGCGCTGGCCGACGTCCTGACGGGCGGCGCCGACGCGGTCTACGCGGTCGGGCCTGTCCCGATGATGCGCGCGGTGAGTGCGCTCACGCTCGGCTACGGCGTGCCGACCACCGTCTCGCTCAACGCGATCATGGTCGACGGGACCGGGATGTGCGGCGGCTGCCGGGTCTCGGTCGGCGGCGAGACGCGCTACGCCTGCGTCGACGGCCCCGAGTTCGATGGCCACCAGGTCGACTTCGGGTTGCTCGCCGACCGCCTGACGACCTACCGGTCCTTCGAGCAGGATGCGATGGCCAGGCGCGAGGCCTGCCGGATCCCGGCCCTGGCGGTCGACTCGGCGCGCGCCGAGGCGGAGGCCGCCCGATGACGGACCCGAAGCCCGCCACGGACATCCAGGACATCGTCCGCCGCATCCTCGCGGGTGAGGACGTCGCGCTCGACCCGCGCCAGCGGATGGCCATCGAGCGGGTCCCGATGCCCGAGGACGACGCCGACCGGCGCTCGCACGCGTTCACGGAGGTCAACCTCGGGTTCACCGAGCATCTCGCGATGCTCGAGGCCGAGCGGTGCCTGCAGTGCAAGAACCCCAAGTGCATCGACGGCTGTCCGGTCCGGGTCAACATCCCGCGGTTCATCGATCATCTCCGCCGTGGCGACATGGCGGCCGCGGCCGGATCCCTGCTCGACGACAACGCCCTGCCGTGCGTGACCGGCCGGGTCTGCCCGCAGGAGACCCAGTGCGAAGGGCTGTGCCTGCGGGGCAAGAAGGGCGCGCCGGTCGCGATCGGCTCGCTCGAGCGCTACGTCGCGGACTGGGCCGGGACCCACCCGGAAGCCCTCGCACACACCACGCCTGCCCCGGTCGACAAGACCGTGGCGATCGTCGGCTCGGGGCCGGCCGGCCTGACGGCCGCCGGGGAGCTCGCCAAGGCCGGCTACAAGGTCACGGTGTTCGAGGCCTTCCATGCCGCCGGCGGCGTGCTCATCTACGGGATCCCCGAGTTCCGGCTCCCCAACGACATCGTCGAGCGCGAGGTGGCGCGGCTGGTGGACGGCGGCGTGACCATCGAGACCAACGCGATCATCGGCAAGACCTACACGCTCGCCGAGCTCCGGGAGCGCTTCGACGCCGTCTTCCTCGCGGTCGGTGCGGGACTGCCGGTGTTCATGGACATCCCGGGCGAGAACCTCAAGGGCGTCTACTCCGCGAACGAGTACCTCACCCGCGTCAACCTGATGGGCGCCTGGGGCGCCGACAGCGACACGCCGGTGCTGCACGGGCAGCGAGTCGCCGTGGTGGGTGGCGGGAACGTCGCGATGGACGCCGTCCGGACCGCCCGTCGGCTGGGTGCCGCCGAGGCCACGATCGTGTACCGCCGCGGCCACGACGAGCTGCCGGCACGGGCGGAGGAGGTCCACCACGCCGAGCAGGAAGGGATCCGGTTCGAGCTCCAGGTGGCCCCGCTCGAGGTGCTCGGCGACGCCGAGCACTGGGTCACCGGCCTGCGCTGCCAGCGCATGGCGCTCGGCGAGCCCGATGCGTCGGGTCGGCGTCGGCCCGAGCCGATCCCCGGCTCCGAGTTCGTCATCGACTGCGACATGGTCGTCGTCGCGATCGGGACGCGGTCGAACCCATTGCTCCACGCCGCCGCCCCGGACCTCGCGGTCAACGAGTGGGGCTATATCGTCACCGACGAGGACGGCATGACCAGCCTGCCGGGCGTGTTCGCCGGCGGCGACATCGTGCGCGGCTCCGCCACGGTGATCCTGGCCATGGGCGACGGCAAGCGCTCGGCCGCCGCCATCCAGCGCTGGCTGACCGGCGCGACCGACGACGCCGCCGATGCCGCCGATACCGCCGCGTCCACGAGCGGGGTCGCCGCCGCCGACGCCTGACCGCTCATCGGTCGTGCGCACCCGGGTCCATGGGTCGAACGACCGATGACGGCCGTCCCGGCCAGGCCCAGCCTGCCGCCCAGGCGTTCGATCCCGGAGGGCGGGACCGACCGGACGCCAGGGAGTGAAAGGTGGGATCGACGATGGCGACGCAGCTGCTCCACGTGATCTGCACCCCGCGGGGGCTGGCATCCAACACGGCACGGGTCTCCAACTGCCTGCTCGAGGCGCTCCACGACCAGGACGACGAGCTCGTCGTCACGAGCCTGGACCTGTTCCACGCCGACCTGCCGTCGGTCGCGGGCAAGAACATCGAGACCAAGTACCGGTTGATGACCGGCCAGGACCTCGACGAGGAGGCGCAGGACTCGTGGCGCCAGATCGAGAAGACCATCGAGCAGTTCCTGGCCGCCGACGTCTACCTGTTCACGGTCCCGATGTGGAACCTCGGGATCCCATACGTGCTCAAGTACTACATCGACGCGATCATCCAGCCCGGCTACCTCTTCCGCTACAACGAGATGGGCATCGCCGAGGGCCTGGTCCACGGCAAGAAGATGATCTGCGTCACGTCGCGCGGCGGCGACTACTCCAGCGACATGATGCGGCCGTACGACTTCGTCGAGCCGTACCTGCGCACGATCTTCGGGTTCGTCGGCATCACCGATGTGACGTTCTTCAACGCCCAGCCGATGGACGTCTCGCTCGATATCCGCCGGGCGGCTCAGAAGTCCGCGATCAGGGATGTCCGCGAGTACGCGGCGAGCGGGCTGTGGCGCCCCGAGCGCGAGCCGGAGCGGGAACTTGCGGGCGCGGTCGCCTGAGACCTGGCCTGACAGCGAACGCGGCGGTGTCAGCCGTGGGCGACGGCTGACACCCGAGCGCTAGGAGCCGCGGTAGGACGAGTACTCCTTGCGGCCGGCGAAGAAGCCGACGCCCCAGGTCCCGAGGTCGATCAGCAGCGCGAAGAGCAGGAAGATCCAGTTCACGAGGGTCATGCCGTTCGACTGGAACAGCCCGTAGGTCAGCGTGGTCCATGGGAAGAAGAGGAAGCCACCCAGGAACCAGACCCCCGAGCCGAACAGGTTGCCCCAGTACGGCTGGTCGTTCGACCACGCCACGAGCAGCGTGAACCTCGGCAGCAGCGCACCGAAGATGATGTTCAAGAGTCCCATCGTTCGCTCCCTCAGGGCGACCGCGTCGACTGGATCACGCCGGACTCGGCGAGGCGATCGTCGGCGTTCGCGCTCGCAGTGTACGCGACCCTTCGGCGCGCGAAGACGCGCGCCGGCCGCTCAGGTGTTGACGGGATGCGCCGCCCGGTAGTGGGCCGCGAGGGTGTCCTCGCCCCAGTCGTCGGCGAGGTCGCGCCACACCGCGTGGATGTGGTTGGCGCGGTTCTGGGTGTTGTCGTACTCGATGAGGAAGCTGGGCCCGCGGACGGCGTAGTAGTGGCCGCGCCCCGGCGCGTCGGGGCCCGCCCAGGCGAACGTGACGCCAGCGAGCCCGTCGGCGGCGATCCGCTCCCAGGCGGCATCGGCGACGACGGCGCGCGCCCGGTCCAGGTAGTGCCGGATCAATGCCTCGAGCCCGCTCTGCCCGGTCGGCGGCAGCTGGTCGTGGCGGATCCCGGTCGCGATCCGGTCGACCGTCGCCCGGCGCCCGTTGCCGCTCAGGATGTCTGGCGGCGCGACCGGGTCGACGACCGTTACGACGCGCTCCGCGGGCGTCAGCGACGCGAGCAGCGACCGGGCCAGCCCCTCCTCCCCGGTCAGGGCCCGCCGGCCGGCCAGCGGCCCGTCAGGGACCGTCGCCGGGTTGGCACCGAGGAACGATGGCGCGGCGGCGACGACGCGCCCGCCGATCGCGGTCAGCTGGATCGCGACATGGTGTCCGCCGATCCGCCACGACCACGGCGCCGCCCCCGCCGGGTCGCCGAAGACGGCGAACCAGTACCGCTCCGGGTCCCGTCGGGTCCAGTCCGAGCGGCCCTCGCGACGCTCGATGGCACCGAGGATGGGCTCGAGCTCGACGATCGAGCGGATCTCCGCCGCGCCGCGGGCGCTCATCGAGGCGTCGACGACCCCCCAGGCGAGGTCGCGCTGGGCGGCGCGCATGTCGGCGAGGGCCAGGCCCTCGCGCGGGACCGGCCGGTAGTCCCAGGCGAAGCGCTCCTCCGCGTCGAACGGGAAGGTCGCCGTCGCCCGCTGCCCCCCATCGAGGCTCCCCAGCCAGGCGACGATCGCGTCGCGGACCCGGGCGTCGTCCGGCGCGCTGCCCATCACCACCTCGCCATCACCCGGCGCGGGCGGCGTCCAGGCGGTCGAGGATCAGGCGGGTCACGCCCTCGACCGGCACGCGCTCCTGGGTCATCGAGTCGCGGTCGCGGACGGTCACGGCGCCGTCCTCGAGCGATTCGACGTCGACCGTGACGCACCACGGCGTCCCGATCTCATCCTGGCGGCGATACAGCTTCCCGATGGCGGCCGTGTCGTCGTAGACGGCCATCGTGTGGCGCTGGAGGTCCGCCTTGATCCGGTGGCAGAGCTCGACGATCTCGGGGCGCTTCTTGAGCAGCGGCAGGACGGCCACCTTGTACGGGGCGAGGTCGGGATGCAGCGCCAGCGAGACGCGGGTCTCGCCGCGTACCTCCTCCTCGCGATAGGCATCGATCAGGAACGTGAAGGCCGCCCGGTCCGCGCCGGCGGCGGTCTCCACGACCCACGGGATGACGTGCTCGTTGGTGGCCTGGTCGAAGTACTCGAGCGACTCGCCGGAGGCCTCGCTGTGGCGCGACAGGTCGAAGTCGCCGCGGTTGTGGACGCCCTCGAGCTCCTTCCAGCCGAAGGGGAAGCGGTACTCGACGTCGATCGCCTTCTTGGCGTAGTGCGCGAGCTCGTCGGGGGCGTGCTCGCGGAGGCGCAGCCGCGACGGCGTCACGCCGTAGCGCTCGTACCAGGCCCGTCGCTTGGGGAGCCAGTCCTCGAATGCCCCGGCCGCCTCGTCGGGGCGGACGAAGTACTGCATCTCCATCTGCTCGAACTCGCGCATCCGGAAGACGAAGTTCCCGGGCGAGATCTCGTTGCGGAACGACTTGCCGATCTGGGCGATCCCGAACGGCAGCTTCTTGCGCGACGACTGCTGGACGTTCTTGAAGTTGACGTACGAGCCCTGGGCGGTCTCCGGGCGGAGGTAGATGACCGAGGCGTCCTCCTCGACCGGGCCCATGAACGTCTTGAACATCAGGTTGAACCGGCGTGGCGCCGAGAGCGGGCCGCCGTCCACCGGGCAGCGCAGCCCAAGTTTCTCGACGATGGTCGGGTCCTGCAGCTCGGTGGCCGTCAGGTGCTCGGCGCCCGGCAGCTCGTCGAGCCGGAAGCGGCGGTGGTCGGTGGCGCACTCCACGAGCGGATCGCTGAACGAGCCCACGTGCCCCGACGTCACCCAGACCTGGGGGTGCATCAGGATGCCGGCGTCGAGGCCGACGATGTCGTCGCGCTCCTGGACCATCGCCCGCCACCACGCCCGCTTGACGTTGTTCTTGAGCTCGACGCCGAGGGGGCCGTAATCCCACACGGCGTTGATGCCGCCATAGATCTCGCTCGAGGGGAAGATGAAGCCGCGCCGCTTGCTGAGCGAGACGATCGTCTCGAGCTCGGCGATGGCCGGCGCGACGTCGGCCGGATCGACCGAAGGGGTGGTCAAGGGTGGTCTCCGCTGATACGCGACCTTGGCAGGGCCGCGCGGGAATGGACGACCCGATGCTAGCAGAGGTCGCCGGCGCGACGATGGAGGCGCCCGAAGGCAGGGGCTTGACATCGGTGCTAGCCGTTGTAGATTCGGCCGACCGACCGACATCGGTCACTCGACCGAGCCGAGCCGACGATACGGAGGATCGACCGGTGGCGTACGACATCGAGGGCAAGCTGCTGGAGGTTTGCACCTGCAACGTGCTGTGCCCGTGCTGGATCGGGGAGGACCCCGACGGCGGGACCTGCGATTCGGCGCTTGCCTGGCACATCGACGGCGGCGCCATCGAGGGCGTCGACGTCAGCGGCCGAACGGTCGCCCTGTCGGTCCACATCCCCGGCAACGTCCTGGCCGGCTCATGGAAGGCGGCCGTCTTCGTCGACGACGGCGCGACCGACGAGCAGCAGGCGGAGCTCCTCAAGGTCTTCACCGGGTCGCTGGGCGGCGCGATCGCCGACCTCGCCGGGCTGATCAGCGAGGTCGTCTCGGTGGAGCGCGTGCCGATCACGTTCACGGTCGACGGCGGCAAGGGCCGCCTCACGGTCGGCACGGCCGCCGACGCCGAGCTCACCCCGTACGTGGGTGCGACCGGCAAGCCGACCATCCTGTCGGAGACCGTCTTCTCGACGATCCCGGGCTCGCCCGTCTTCGCCTCCAAGGCCGACCATTTCGACCGCGACGGCGATCCCTACGGCCTGCCGAACGTCAAGGTCACCGGCCACAACGCCCTGCAGGGGCATTTCCACTTCGCCGCCTGATGTTCACGCCCGCCCACCTTCGCGTCCCGCACCGCGATCGAGCGATCCTGGGCGGGCTACTCATCTCCCTGGCGCTCGCCGCCTGGCTGGCGCTGTGGTGGTGGCAGGGCTCGCCCTATGCCCCGTACATGAGCCACGCCGGGGCCGTCGGACCGGTGCCGCTCGAGGCGGCGCTCTTCGTCGTCGGCTGGGTCCTGATGATCATCGCGATGATGCTGCCCTCGAGCGTGCCGCTCGTGATGACCTTCGCCGCGCTCGTCGGCCGCCGCCAGCGGCCGGGCCGGCTCGTCGTCCTGCTCCTGCTCGGCTACCTCGTCGTCTGGGGCGCATTCGGCCTGGGGGCGTGGGTCGCGGACCGTGGCATCCACGCGGCCGTGGATGCCCTCCCCTGGCTGGCCGAGCACCCGCAGCTGATCATCGGGACGACCTTGCTCGCCGCCGGGCTGTGGCAGTTCAGCCCCCTGCGCGAGCGCTGCCTCGAGGCGTGCCGGAGCCCGCTCGGCTTCGTGGTCCACCGCTGGCGCGGGACCGCCGAGTACCGGGAGTCCTTCGCCATGGGGGTCGCCCACGGCGCGTTCTGCGTCGGGTGCTGCTGGTCCCTGATGCTCGTGATGTTCGGGGTCGGCCTCGGTAGCCTGCCGGCGATGCTCGTCCTCGGCGGCCTCACGGCCATCGAGAAGAACCTGCCGTCCGGCCGGCGGCTCACGCGCCCGCTCGGCGTGGTCCTCATCCTGGCCGCGGTCTACGCAGTCGCTTCGTGAGCCGTGGGACGTATGCTCGCCACGTGGAGGAGACGATCCCGGCGACGACCGGCAGCCGAGCCGAGCGCCGCGACCAGGCCACGGGCGAGACCCGCGCGAGCATCCTCGCGGCCGCCCGCGCGACACTGCTCGCCGACGGCTATGCCAGCCTGTCCACCCGTCGGGTCGCCGACACGGCAGGCGTCCCGCTCAGCCAGATCCACTACCACTTCGGCAGCAAGCAGCAACTCATCCTCGCGGTCCTCGAGGCGGAGAACGCCAGGCTCATCGAGCGCCAGCGCGAGATGTTCGGCGGCCCTGAACCGCTCTGGCAGCAGTGGGAGCGCGCGTGCGACTTCTTCGACGAGGACCTCGCCTCCGGCTACGTCCGGGTGCTCCAGGAGATGACCGCCGCGGGCTGGTCCGACCCGGAGGTCGCGGCGGCCGTTCGGACGTTCCAGGGCGCCTGGTACACGCTGCTTGCCGAGGTCGCCGACCGCGTCGCCCACCGGATCGGCGGGCTCGCCCCGTTCACGGCTGAGGAGGTCTCCGCGCTCATGGGCATGCCCTTCATCGGCGCCGAGAGCGTGATCCTGCTGGGGATGCCCGAGTCGGTCGTCCCGGCCCGGTCCGCGTTGCGCAAGGTCGGGATCGTGATCAGGATGCTCGAGGAGCGAACGGAAGGAGCAGCGACGTGAGCCTCCGACCGACGGGGGCGGACGCGCCTGGGCGGGTGGCCGTCGCCCCCGCGAGGGTCGAACCCGAGGTGGAGGCCGCCATCCGAGCCACCGTCCTCGACTACTACGAAGGCTGGTACGACGCCGATCCCGCGCGCATGCGGCGCGCCCTGCATCCGAGCCTCGCCAAGCGTCCCTGGGATGCCGACCCGACCCTGGTGAACGCCGTCCGGACGACCACGGCCGAGCGGATGATCGAGTTGACGGCGGCCGGCGAGGGTCGCGACGACGCGCTCGGGGACCGGACGGTCGCGATCGACGTCGTCGATGTCTCGGGTGACATCGCGAGCGTGGTCGTCAGCACGGAGCTGTACTACGAGTACATCCACGTCGTCCGCGTCCCGGACGGCTGGCGGATCCTCAACGTCCTGTGGCGGTACCAGGATGGTCACGGCCCAGCCACCTGATCCAGCGACTCGGTCGCGACCGGCCGGCTCGATGGCGCCGCGACCGGAACAGTCGCGGGCGAGGCAGCCCGACATGACCGGCATCGTGGAGCGAGACGGTGTCCGGATCCATTGGGAGCGCTACGGAGACGGCGACCCGACGATCCTCCTGCTGCCGACGTGGTCGATCATCCACTCCCGGCACTGGAAGGGCCAGATCCCGTACCTCGCTCGCCACTACCGTGTCGTGACGTTCGACGGACGCGGCAACGGGCGGTCCGACCGGCCCCTCGATCCCCAGTCGTACACCGGCGAGAACTTCCTCGGGGATGCGCTCGCCGTCCTCGATGCCACCGGGACGGACCGGGCCGTGGCGGTCGGGCTGTCGATGGGCGCCGGCCACGCCCTGCGACTCGCGGCCACCCATCCCGAGCGCGTCCTCGGGGCCGTCCTGATCGGCGCAGCGGTCGACGTCGGGGTACCACCGGATCCCGGCGGATCGCGTGAGCCGAACCTTCCCTTCGATCAGCCGCTCGACCGCGACGACGGATGGGCGAAGTACAACGAGTTCTACTGGCGACGCGACTGGGCCGGGTTCGCCGAGTTCTTCTTCGGCCAGGCGTTCAGCGAACCGCACTCCACCAAGCAGATCGAGGACACGGTCGGCTGGACGCTCGAGACGGATCCTGAGGTGATCATCGCCGGCGAACGGGTCGACTACATGGAGCCGCCGGCTGCTTTCGGCGCCGACCCGACGCAGGCCGATGGCCTCGCGTTCGCGGCGCGCGTCGCCTGTCCGTGCCTGGTCATCCACGGTGACGAGGATCGGATCGTCCGCCCGGCGGTCGGCCGGAGGTTGGCCGAGCTCCTTGGCGCCCGACTGGTGCTGCTCGGCGGCGCCGGACACATCCCGACCGGGCGTGACCCTGTGCGGATCAACCTGCTGATCCGGGAGTTCGTCGACGGCCTGGAGGCGGCCAGGTGACGCGGTCGGTCCCGCTCGCGCGAACCCTGGCCGACGATGGCGGGCGCGCTCGGCTGCCGGACCGCTCCGGGGTGGCCGTCGCCGGCGACGGTGTCCGGTTGGCCTTCGATGTGTACGGCACGGGCGACCCGACGATCGTCCTCCTGCCGTCGGCCCCGATCATCCATTCGCGCCAGTGGAAGGCGCAGGTCCCGTTCCTGAGCCGCTCCTACCGGGTGGTTACCTACGACGGCCGCGGCAACGGCCGCTCCGACCGCCCGACCGATCCGTCCGCGTACCACGACGACCGGATGACCGGCGACATCGCCGTCGTGATGGATGCGAGCGACACGCCGCGCGCCGTGCTGGTCGGCCTGTGCACCGACGGCGTCTGGCGGGCGGTCCGCCTGGCCGCCGAACAGCCCGATCGGGTCGCCGGGATCGTCGCCTTCGCCGTCGGCGTGCCCCGGCTCGCTCCACCGTACCCCTGGTACGCGGCCATGGACTTCGATCGGGATCTCCCCTCGTATGACGGCTGGGCCAAGCTCAATCGGCACGCGTGGCTGCGCGACTATCCCGATTTCGCGCAGTTCTTCTTCGAGGAGATCACCTCCGAGCCGCACTCGACGAAGGCGATCGAGGATGCTGTCGCGTGGGCACTGGACGGCGATCCTGCCGCGATGGTGGCGGAAGCCGAGGCGGACTTCCCCTTCTCCCGGGAGGAGGTCGTCGAGATCTGCCGTTCCGTCCGATGTCCCATGCACCTCGTGCACGGCACCGAGGACTCGTGCCAGTCGATCGATCGGGCGCGGATCCTGTCCGAGTTGACCGGCGCGCCGCTGACCGTCGTCGACGGCGCCGACCACATGATCCCGGGCCGCCACCCCGTCCTGTCCAACCTGATCATCCGCGACTTCGTCGAGTCCCTCCGGAGGCACGAGCCATGACCACGACCTGGACCCGGGCGCTGTCGCGTCGCCGCCGCGCCTTGTACCTCTCCTCGCCGATCGGACTGGGTCACGCGCAGCGCGACGTCGCGATCGCCGATGAGCTGCGCAAACACCATCCGGACCTCGAGATCGACTGGCTCGCCCAGCACCCCGTCACGACCGTGCTCGAGGCGCGGGGCGAGCGGGTCCACCCGGCGAGTGACTGGCTCGCGAGCGAATCCGCCCATTTCGCCGCCGAATCGGCAGGCCACGACCTGAACGCGTTCCAGGCGATACGCCGGATGGACGAGATCCTCGTGGCCAACTTCATGGTCTTCCACGAGGTCGTCGAGGCTGGCGAATACGACCTCGTCGTCGGCGACGAGGCGTGGGATGTCGACTACTACCTCCACGAGAACCCGGAGCTCAAGCGGACGGCCTTCGCCTGGATGACCGATTTCGTGGGCTGGCTGCCGATGCCCGCCGGCGGCGAGCGCGAGGCGTTCCTGACGGCCGACCTCAACGGCGAGATGATCGAGCACATCGAGCGATTCCCTCGACTACGCGATCGGGCGATCTTCGTGGGCGACCCGGAGGACATCGTCCCCGACGTGTTCGGACCGGGACTGCCGCGGATCCGCGAGTGGACCGAGCGCCATTTCGCCTTCTCCGGCTACGTGACCGGCTTCGACCCCTCCGCGCTCGTCGCGAACCGCGACGGCCTGCGCCGCGAGCTCGGCTACCACGACGACGAACGCGTCGTGGTCGTGACCGTCGGGGGCTCGGGCGTCGGGGAGGCGCTGCTCCGGCGCGTCGTCGCGAGCTACCCGGCGGCGGCGCGCCGGGTCCCGGGCCTCCGGATGATCGCCGTAGCCGGGCCACGGATCGATCCCGCGGCGCTCCGGGCGCCCTCGGGCGTCGAGGTCCGCGCCTACGTCCCGGACCTCTACCAGCACCTGATCGCCGCGGACATGGCGGTCGTCCAGGGCGGGCTGACCACGACGATGGAGCTCGTTGCCGGGCGGCGGCCGTTCCTCTACTTCCCGCTGGCCAACCACTTCGAGCAGAACCGCCACGTGGCGCATCGGCTCGATCGCTACGGCGGCGGCCGGCGGATGGAGTACGCGACCTCGGACCCCGATGCGATCGCCGAGGCCATCGCATCCGAGATCGACCGTGAGATCGATTACCGTCCCGTCGCGGCGGACGGCGCGGCCCGGGCGGCGGCGATGATCGCCGAGCTCGTCTGAGCGACCCGGCGGCCCGTCAGACCGCCGGCAGTGCCTCGCCGAGGACGCGGAGGGCGTTGCCGCCCATGACCTTTGCGATGGCGGCGTCCTCGAGGCCCGCCTCGAGCAGCGCCTCGGTGATGCGGATCATCCCGGTCGCGTCGAACGGGACCGGCACGCCGCCATCGAAGTCCGAACCGAGCCCGACGTGCTCGACGCCGGCGACGTCGACGGCGTAACGGATCGAGCGGGCGATCGAGGCCGCGTCGTCGCCACCGCAGGCGGTCGGCCAGAAGCCGATGCCGACGAGGCCGCCGCTCGCGGCGATGCCGCGCAGGTGCTCGTCGGAGAGGTTCCGGGCGTTGTCGGCGATGCCGCGGGCGCCGGTGTGCGAGGCGACCACCGGCCGGGTCGACATCGCGAGGACGTCATCGACGGTGGCGGCCGAGGCGTGGGCGACGTCGACCAGCATGCCGCGGGCCTCCATGCGCTCGATCATCTCGCGGCCGGCGGGCGTGAGGCCGCCCTTCTCGATGCCGTGCGCGGAGCCGCCGAAGGCGGTGTCGAAGAAATGGCTCGGCGACATCATCCGGTAGCCCGCGTCGGCGACGACCTCGACGTTGGCCGGATCGTCGTCGAGCGCGTGGGCGCCCTCGATCGCGAGCAACCCGGCGGTGACCGGCCAGTTCGGCCCGCGCGCCGCGAGGTGCGCGGCGAGGTCGGCCTGTGAGCGGATGATCGTGAGACGGCCGTCGGAGCGGCGCGCCATCGCGTCGGCTCGCGACGCCATGTGGAGCGCCCGGGCGAGGAGGCTCCGCCAGGTCCGCGGCGGCCAGCCGGAGCCGATCGCCAGCAGGATGATGTCGTCGCTCGTGTCGTCGTTGCGGTCGATGTTGAGGTGGCGCGGGGACTTGGTGCTCGCGGCAAAGACCTGGAGGGCCACGTTCCCCTCGATCAGGCGCGGGACGTCTACATGCCCGCGGTCGCCGCGCTCCAGAAGGTCGCGGCCCCACAGCAGCGAATCGGCGTGGAGGTCGACCACGCCGAGCGTCTCGTGCAGGGCGCGCGCGCGTTCCGTGGCGGGATAGCGGCCGACCGTGGGGTTCGGGCAGAGCCGCCGCTCGGTCCGTGCCACCAGCCGTCGGCCGGCCACGCGCGCGGCCGCCGCCGCGGTCACCCCGACCGCCGTGGTCACGACCGCCGCGTTCAGCGCCCGGGATGCCATGGTCGGCCCTCCCCGCTCAGGCGACGCGCCAGCGCGTCGGGGTGATCCGGATCACGACGGGGTACTCGCTGTCGTACCAGCTGGGCTCCCAGCCGTAGCTCGCGATCATCGCCGCGTACTTCGCGGTGAAGACCGGGTCGGTCGACGCCGGCCCGGCGTCGGGGTCGAACCGTGCCTCGGCCTCGATGGTCACGTACGCGTCGCCGTGGTCCTCGGTGTCGAGGTTGAACGAGACCAGCGGCCGATCCGCGATGTTGCCGTTCCGGGCCGCACGCTTGTTCGAGTAGACCGTGATCACCCCGTCCGCCCACTTGAACCAGATGACCGAGCTCTGCGGCTGGCCGTCCGGGTTGACCGTGGTCAGCCAACCGGTGAGATCGGTCTCCAGGCGCTCCGAGATCCGGGCGCCGGCGGGACTGGTCGGGTCGAGTGCCTTCATGACGCCTCCTGCTGGTCCTGGCCCGGGGCAACCTCGAGCACGACGGCGGCCGCCCGGTCGGCGTCGGTCGCGATGTCGCGCAGCTCCACGGCCGCCATCAGCCCGGGACCGGGACGTGACGGACCTCATCGAGGAACGGCAGCGAGCGCGCCTCGCGTTCGAGGACGTTGCGGACGAACTCGCGCAGCGCCGACCTCGACCTCGCGCTCGACGGCGGGGGCCAGGCGCAGTTCGGCGAGCGCCTCGATGTCGAGCCGCTGGTAGGCCTTGACCAGCTTGAGCGCCTCGAGGCTGAGCCGGGTCCGGTCGTGCGGCGGTCCGGGGCAGCGCTCGCAGACGACGCCGCCCAGCGGCGGCACCCAGCGGAACCGCTCCTCGGACTCCAGGACCCGGTCGCACTCGACGCAACGGTCCACCTCGGGGCGGCTGCCCAGCTCGTCGAGCAGGTGCATCTCGTACCAGCGCGCCACCCGGCCGGGGGCCATCCCGCCGTCCAGCAGCTCGTAGGCCCGGCGGAGCAGGGCGTAGAGCGGCTCGGCCGCGTGGCGCTCCTCGAGGGAGCGGTCGGCCAGCTCGGCGAGGTACCACGCCGTGGCCGCGCCCTCGAGCGAGTCGCGCAGGTGGAGCCAGGCATGGCCCACGCTGACCTGGGTGACGACGTCGAACGTGCGGCCGCGGGCGAGCGCCACGGTCAGCTCGGCGAACGGCTCGAGGCTGCCGCCGAGGCGCGAGGTGGGCCGGCGGATCCCCTTGGCGATCGCTTTGAGCTTGCCGACCCCCGGCGTGATCAGCGTCAGCACGCGGTCCGCCTCGCCCAGGTCGAAGCGCGAGAGGACGATGGCCTCGGTCGTGTAGCGGCGCGGGATGGGCATCGGGGCGACGGTACCACCGATGCGCGGACCCATCTGCGGGCCGGCGCATCCGATCCCGGCCGACCCGCGTATCGCTGGTAGACGCCGGTGCGGTCGCGTCCCCCGCGCCGGCGTCGCACCGCAGGCGGCATCGTCCACCGCAGCCCACCCGCCGCCGGGTCCGGCACTATCTGCTACCTCGGGCGCGCACGTTTCGTGTACACTCGACCGACGATGACGACCTCGACCGACATCGACCTCGATCAGCTGATCGCCGACACCGAGGGTGAGATCCTCCGGCTGGTCGCCGATCGGGATCCGTCCACCCACGGGCTGTACGAGATGGTCCGCTACCACCTCGCGCTCGACGGGTCGGGGGCGTCCGGCGGCAAGCGGATCCGGCCGCTCCTCGGCCTCCTGGCGTACGCCTCGATCACGGGTGAGCACGCGCGCGCGCTGCCGGGTGCTGCCGCCGTGGAGCTCGGGCACAACTTCAGCCTGGTCCACGACGACATCGAGGACGGCGACGTCGAACGCCGCCACCGCCCCACGCTCTGGACGGTGCACGGGGTGCCGCAGGCCATCAACGCCGGCGACACGCTGTTCAGCCTCTCGCGCATCGCGCTCCATCGGCTGTCGGACCTTGGCTTCTCGGACGCCAAGGTCCTGCGCCTGATGCGCCTCTTCGACGAGACGTGCCTCGCGCTGTGCGAGGGCCAGTACCTCGACATCGCGGCGAGCGGCTCCAACGAGCTCATGACGGTCGACGGCTATTTCGACATGATCGGCCGCAAGACCGCGGCGCTCATCGCCGCCTCGATCGAGGCCGGGGCGCTCCTGGCCACCGACGACGAGGCCGTCATCGCCCGGTATCGCGGCTTCGGCTGGGCCCTCGGCCTGGCCTTCCAGGTCAACGACGACCTGCTCGGCATCTGGGGCGCGGAGCGTGCCACCGGCAAGGAAGCCTCGGACGTCGCCCACCGCAAGCAGACGCTCCCGGTCATCTACGCGCACGAGATGGCCGGCCCCGAGGATCGGGCCCGGCTGGAGGCGCTGTACGCGGCGCCGGATCGAACGCCGGAGGAGGTCGCCGAGATCGTGGCCATCCTCGAGCGGACGGGCGCCCGCGAGTACACCCGCGAGCAGGCCCGCCGCCACCGCGACGAAGCGCTGGCCGAGCTCGATGGCGCGGGCGTGCTGGGCGCCGCCGCGCGGAACCGGCTCGAGCAGATCATCGTCGCCGCCATCGACGCCTAGGCCGACCGCCGCGGTTCAGTGGCCGCGAGGATGCGGCGCCCGGCGCGTGGCCCGTGGCCCGACCCCGTTTCCGTCAGATGTCCCTCACGCGATCGTTGGTCAGCCCCGCGCTGCCAGATGATCGCCCGATGGTCATCTGCCGTGCCTTGGGGCCGGGCGCCCGAGGATCCGTGCGTGGGTTCCACGCGGTGAGGATCAGGATCCGTCCAGATCGGTGACCAACGACCGCCTGATGATCATCTGGCAGGAACGCCGGTGACCGCCGCGGCGCAATGGCCGCGAGGCGCCGCGGTTCAGCCGCCAGGCGTCCGGAACACCCCGATCGCGAAGCCCATCGACGCGCGGCGCCACGCGGCATAGCTCGCGCGCATCGCGGCGGCGCGGGCCAGGAACGCGGCACGCTCCGGGTCGTCCGGGTTCGCCGCGGCCCACGCGTCGATCGCGCCCGCATACGCCAATTCGTACTCGTCCCACTCCCCGGTCGAGACGAGCTCGACCGTGACGGGCTCCAGGCCGGCCGCCCGGCCCAGGTCGGCGAACCCGTCAGCGCCATCGGCCAGCTCGTCACGGGCCATGCCGAACGCCGCGAGACCCTCGGGGTCCGGCTCGGCCTGCCAGGCGCCGTCGCCGAACACGACCTGCCCGCCCGGGCCGACGATCGAGGCAAGGAACGCGATCGTCTCCGCCTGCTCCCCGACGATCCCGGTCGCGCCCATCGCGATCGCGAGGTCGACCGAGCGCCCGGCCAGGAGGACACCCGGCGAATCGGTGTCGACCAGCGAGAGGCGGCCCGCGACGCCCGCCTCCTCGGCGGCGGTGCGGGCCTCGGCCATGAACCAGCGGTTGCGCTCGAATCCCTCGGCACCGGCACCCGGCCAGCGGCGGAGCAGCCGGATGAGCAGCGCCGCCTTCCCCGACCCGAGCTCCACGACCCGCGCGCCAGGCGCCAGGGCCAGCCGCCCACTGAGCGCCTCGAGCCGTTCGGCCGAGACCGGGCCCAGGCTCGACCGCTGCCCGTGAGCGATGGTCGTGAACCGCAGCGGGTCGCCGACCGGCGGCAGGTCTACCGGTCGTCCTCGTCGTCGCCGTGCCCGTCACGCGGCTCGCGCACGGCGAGGACCTTGCCCACGCGCTTGCCGTCGGTCGTCTCGACCGTCAGCGTCAACCCGTCGACGCTGACCCGGTCGCCCGGCTTCGGGACACCGCCGATGCGGTGGTAGATGAGTCCGCCGACGGTGTCGTACTGGTCCTCGTCGTCGAGCCCGAGCGAGGTGTCGAACAGCTCCTCGAGGTCGTCGACCGCCGCCCGCCCGTCGATGCGCGCCTCGTCGTCGGAGATCCGCACGATGAGCGGCTCCTCCTCGTCGTACTCGTCCTGGATCTCGCCGACGATCTCCTCGAGGAGGTCCTCGATGGTCACCAGGCCAGCGGTGCCGCCGTACTCATCGAGCACGACCGCGAGGTGGACCTTGCGCCGTTGCAGCTCGTGGAGGAGGTCGTCGACGCTCATCGACTCGGGCACGAAGACCGGTGTCCGCAGGATCGAGCGGAGCGACGGTCGCTCGCTCACCGAGCCCTTGAGGAACGGCAGGAGGTCCTTCGCGTACAGGATCCCGACGATCTCGTCGATCGTGCCCTCGTAGGCCGGGATCCGGCTGTGGCCCTCGTCGATGACCTTGTCGATCGCGTCGTCGAGGGTCGCGTCCGCGGTGAGGGTGACCATGTGGATGCGCGGGACCATGACCTCATGGACGCGCTGGTCGCCGAGCTCGATGACCGCGTTGATCATCTGCTCCTCCTCCGCCTCGAGGATCCCCTGCTCGCCGCCCCGCTCCACGATCAGGCGCAGCTCCTGGGCCGTGATCTGGGCGTCGCTCGAGACCTCCGCGCCGAAGAGCCGGACGATGCCGCTGGTGGTCCAGGTCAGGAAGGCGATCACCGGCCGGAGCGCCCGGCCGAGGAAGTCGATGGGCAGCGACAGGGTGATGGCGAACCGCTCCGCGTGGGCGAGCGCGAGGGTCTTGGGGACGAGCTCGGCGAAGATGATCGTGAAGAGCGACAGCAGGATCGTGACGATCAGGAGCGCGATCCCCGACGCCGTCCCCTCCGCCATGCCGGCGCTGACCAACAGCGTGGTCAGCTGGTCCGACAGGCTGATCGCCGCGTAGGCCGAGGCGAAGAACCCGATGAACGTCAGGCCGAGCTGGCAGACGGCCAGGAAGCGCCCGGGTTCGTCGAGCAACCGGCGGACGCGCCTGGCGCCCTGGCTGCCCTCCTCGGCCAGCTGCTCGACCCGGCTGCGCCGGATGGAGACCAGGGCGATCTCGGCGGCGACGAAGAATCCCTCGAAGACGGTCAGGATGACGATGACCAGCAGCTCGCCGAACGGGACGCTCACCCCTCGGGGCTCCCTCCGGCGGGTTTGGCCCTGGGCTCGCGGATGCGCGCCGGCACCCCGACCGCCAGCTTGCCGGCGGGCACGTCGTGGGTGACCACGGCGCCGGCGCCGGTCCGGGCCCCCTCCCCGACCTCGATCGGGGCGACGAGCATCGTGTCGACGCCGAGGAACGCCCCGTCGCCGACCGTGGTCCTGTGCTTGCGCGTGCCGTCGTAGTTGGCCGTGATCGTGCCCGCCCCGACGTTGACGCCCTCGCCCAGCTGGGCGTCGCCGAGATAGCTCATGTGGTGCTGCTTCGACCTCGCGCCGAGGCGCGAGTTCTTGAGTTCCGCGTAGTTGCCCACCTGGGCGCCGCGGCCGATGACGCTGCCCGCCCGCAGGTGGCTGAACGGCCCGACCGTGGCCTCGTCCTCGATGACCGACGATTCGGCGATGCTGGCCCAGACCTGGACGCGCTCCCCGACCGTCGTGTCGATCAGCTGGCTGCCCGCGCCGATGACGCTGCCGGCCCCGACCGTCGTGGTGCCGCGGAGGATGACGTTGGGCTCGATGGTCACGTCGGCGGCGAGGTCCACCGTCCAGTCGATGTAGGCGGTGGACGGGTCGCGCATCGTCACGCCGGCCCGCATGTGGGCCTCGTTGAGCCGGACCCGCAGGCTCCACTCGGCGGCCGCCAGCTGGTTGCGGTCGTTGATGCCGTCGAACCGGCCGTCGTCCTCGAAGCCGACCGCCGCCACGATGCGGCCGTCCTCCCGGGCGAGCCGGACCAGGTCCGTGAGGTACAGCTCGCCGGTGGCGCTCGACGGCTCGAGGGTCTCGATCCGCCGCCGCAGCCAGGCGGCGTCGAACGCGTAGAGCCCCACGTTGATCTCGTTGCCCTCGAGCTCCTCGGGCGTGGCGTCCTTCGCCTCGACGATCCGCTCGACGGTCCCGAAGTCGCCACGGACCACGCGCCCGAGCGCCGCCGGGTCGGCCGCGAACACGCTGGCCAGGGCGATCGCCGCGTCGTCGGCCCGACGCGCCTCGATGACGGCCTCGAGGTCGGACCCGGTGACGAGCGGGACGTCGCCCGACAGCACGACGACCTCCGTCGCGGCCTCGGGGACAGCGGCCAGCGCGGCGCGGACCGCATCGCCCGTGCCGCGCGGCTCGGCCTGGAGGGCGAACGCAGCCTGGCCGGCGAACGCCTCGGTGATCGCGGCCACCGGCGGCGAGTAGACGACCACCGGCGGTCCGCCGGCGGCGCCGTCCGCGGTCGTCGCCCACGCGTCGAGGACGTAGGCGAGCATGGGCCGGCCGCACATCGGGTGGAGGACCTTGGGGAGCGGCGACCGCATGCGCGTCCCGAGCCCGGCCGCCATCACGACGGCGACCGGCCCGGATGGCGGATCCGGATCGGATGGGTGGGCAGTCATCAGCAGGGTGGCGGCATCGTATGGGCGGCTCGTTCGGGGTGTCAACCGGCCCGCGGCTTGTAGGCGACGACCTCGATCTCCACCTTGAAGCCCTTCGGCAGGGCGGCCACCGCCACGGTCGAGCGGGCCGGCGGCGGGTCGGGGAAGGCCGCGGCGTAGATCGCGTTCATCGCGGCGAAGTCGTCCATGTCCACGAGGAAGACCGTGCTCTTGACGACGTCGGCGAACCCGACCCCGGCGGCGTCGAGCAGGCCGCCGATGTTCTTGAGCGTGACGCGGGTCTCCTCCTCGATCGTGCCATGCCGCATCTCGTTGGTGGCGGCGTCGATCGCGCCCTGCCCGGAGCAGAACACGAAGTCGCCAGCCACGATGGCCTGGCTGTACGGCCCGACGGCGTTCGGGGCCGAACTGGTCGCGATGGCCGATCGACTCATGGCTGGCTCTCCGTGCTGGCGAGGATCGTCGTCGCGGCGACGAATGGGCGGTCCGCTCCGGGCGCCGGGAGGCGTCCGGCCCCGATGGCCTGGTCCACGACCGACGCCGCGGCGGCGGCCTCGGGACCTGAAGGATAGAGCGCCCAGAGGGTCGGCCCCGAGCCGGACAGCCCGATCGGCTGCCCGAGCAGCCGGCTCAGGGCGCGGCGGAGGGGCACGAGGCTCGGCACGATCGCCGCGGCCGCCGGGAACAGGTCGTTGGCCATCGCGAGGACGCCGGCCCTGGCCACGAGGTCGGACGCCGACAGGCCCGAGCGCAGCTCCTCCGCGCAATGGGTCGAGCTCATCAGCACCGAGCCGTCGCCGGCGCCGCGGAGCGCGGCGAAGACGGCGAAGACCTCGGCGGTCGGCAGCGCGATCGACGGCGTCACGAGGAGGACGCCCGGCGCGCCGCGCAGGCCGTGGAGCGGGGCGACGCGCTCGCCGCGTCCTTCGACGAGGGCCGGGCCGCCGGCCAGGAAGAAGGGCACGTCCGACCCGACGGCCGCGGCCACGGCCGAGCGCGTCTCGGGCGCGAGCTCCGCGCCCCATGCCTCGAGGACGCCGTCGATGGCCGCCGCCGCGTCGGACGAGCCGCCGCCCAGCCCGGCGGCCACGGGGATCAGCTTCTCCAGCCGGATCGCCACGGCCGGCGCTGGGCCCGGGCCGCCCGGATGCCCGCCGCCGACGGCGGTCCGCGTCGCGGCCACGGCGCGCAGCACCAGGTTCTCGTCCGGCGGGCCGGGGTCGAACCCGCTCGCGTACAGCGAGTCGTGCGCGCCCGCGGCCGGCGCGAGGCTGAGCCGGTCGGCGAGGGCGAGCGGCACGAAGACCGAGTGCAGGTCGTGGAAGCCGTCGCGACGCCGCCCGACCACGGCGAGGGTCAGGTTGAGCTTGGCCGGGGCGACACGAACGACCGGGGTCAGGGCCGCCGCGCTCATCCGTCCTCCCGTCGGCCGCGCCGATCCGTGCCGAGCGGTCCGAGCGCCTCGCGCAGCGCGATCCACTCCCCCACCGCGAGCGTCTGGGGGCGGCGGTCCGGGTCGATGCCGGTGGCCGCCAGTGCCGCCGTCACCCGCGCGCCGTCCACGGGAAGCTGCCGGACGAGCACGTTGTGGAGCATCTTGCGGCGCTCGCGGAAGCTCGCCTGGACGAGGCGCCACAGCTCGTCCTCCGCGGCAGGGTCGAGCCGGTCGTCCAGGTCGTACGGCTCGACCACGATCACCGCGGACTCGACCGCGGGACTCGGCTCGAACGCCCCCGGCGGGACGCGGACCGCGATCCGGACCCGGGCGTGGTACTGCACGAAGACCGACAGGTAGCTCATCTTCCCGGGCGGGGCCGCGATCCGCTCGGCGACCTCGCGCTGGACCATCAGCACGAGCCGCTGCGGCCGCGGCGGCGCCCCGAGCAGCGCGTGGAGGATCGGGCTGGTGATGTGGTACGGCAGGTTGGCGACCACGTCGTAGGGCGGCGGGACGAGGCCGGTCAGGTCCTGGTCGAGCGCGTCGCCCTCCACGAGCCGGAGCTGCCCGGCGTCGAGCTCCGCGGCGAAGCGGTCGCGCAGGAATGCGGCCAGCCCGCGGTCCAGCTCGACCGCGGTGACCGCCGCGCCGGCCCCGAGCAGGGCGCCCGTCAGCAGGCCGAGGCCGGGGCCGATCTCGAGGACGCCGCGGCCCGGGCCCGGGTCGGCCTCCGCGAGGATCGCGTCGAGCACGTCGACGTCGGCGAGGAAGTTCTGGGAGAGCGAGTGCCGGGCGTGCAGGCCGGCCGCCCGAAGGGTGGCCCGCACCTCCGCGGCGTCCAGGCGCGGCCGGGCCGCGCCGCTCATCGGGTCGCCAGCTTCAGCGACGGCCTGGCGTCGAGGTCAAGCCCGGAGCGCTCGCCCGCGGCGGCCCGTCGCCCGCCGGCGGCGCCGATCATCGCCCCGTTGTCGGTGCACAGCGCGGGCCGCGGCACGATCAGCGGGAGGCCCATGGCCTCGGCCTCGCCGGCGAGACGTCCGCGCAGGACGCGGTTCGCGGCCACCCCGCCGCCGAGCACGATGGAGCGGGCGCCGGCCGCCCGTGCCGCCCGGATGGTCTTGGTCACGAGGACATCGACCACGGCGTCCTCGAAGCCCCACGCCAGCTCCGCGACGACCGCCTCGGGGAGTGGCGCCTCGGGCTCGTCCGCGAGGCCCGCCTCGACCCGCGCGGCGGCCACGATCCGGCGCGCCGCGGTCTTCAGCCCGGAGAAGCTGAAATCGTAGGAATCGCCGAGCCAGGCTCGCGGGAAGACCCGGTCGTGGAGCGTCGCGGCCTCGGCCGCACGCGAGATCGCCGGCCCGCCAGGGTAGCCGAGGCCGAGCAGGCGCCCGACCTTGTCGAATGCCTCGCCCGCCGCGTCGTCGACCGTCGTGCCGAGAAGCCGGTAGGTCAGGTGGTCGGTCATCTCGACCAGGAACGTGTGCCCGCCGGAAACCACCAGGGCGACCAGCGGGAAGACCGGCTCCCGGGCGTCGGGCACGGCTGGATCGGCCAGCCACGCCGCGTAGACGTGGCCCTCGAGGTGGTTCACGCCGATCAGCGGCCGGTCGTGCACCCAGGCCAGCGCCTTGGCCAGGTTGATCCCGACCAGGAGCGAACCCGCCAGCCCGGGGCCGTACGTGACCGCGACGGCGTCGATATCGGGCCATGCCACCCCGGCGTCGGACCACGCCTCGTCGAGGACCGGGATGATCCAGCGCAGGTGCGCCCGGGCGGCGACCTCGGGCACGATCCCGCCGGACGCCGCGTGGAGCGCCACCTGCGAGGCGACCACGTTGGCGTGGATCGTCCGGCCGCCCTCGACGAGCGCGATCCCGGTCTCGTCGCACGACGACTCGATGGCGAGGACCAGCGGCCCGCTCACCCCGCGTCGCCGTCCGGCTCGGGCGACGACCGTCCGTCCGGCGCTTCCGGCGCCGGCGAGGCGTCGAGCGCCTCCCGGAGGCGGGCGATCCGCTCCCGGTGCCCGGCGTCGGCGAGGGCATCGGTCGTCATGATCAGCGCGTCCTCGTTGTCGTCGCTGTAGTAGCGCGGCCGCAGGCCGACCGGCCGGAAGCCGTACTTCTCGTAGAGGCGGCGGGCGGGCAGGTTCGAGAGGCGGACCTCGAGCGTGGCCTCGCGCGCGCCGCTGTCCTCGGCCAGGTCGAGGAACGCCAGCAGCAGTCGCTCGCCGATGCGCTGGCGGCGCCAGTCGGGGTGCACCGCGAACGTCGTGATGTGGGCTTCGTCGACCATCAGCCACATCCCGCCGTAGGCCACGATCTCGCCGTCGGCGCGGGCGACGAGGTACTGGGCGAGCCGGTTCGACTCGAGCTCGCTGCGGTACGCGTTGGCGGGCCATGGCGCATTGAAGCTGGCCCGCTCGATGGCGTGGACGAGGGGCAGGTCCTCGAGGCGCATCGGCTCGATGCGGATCCTCACCGGGGGTCGCGCGACCATTCCACCTCCCCGGCGGCGGCGCGCACCCCGCGCGGCAGCGTGACGTATTCGGGCACGAGCGTGGCCAGGTCGTCGACGTCGCCCGAGCGCAGGCGGCCGGCACCGATCGCCAGCAGCTCCGCGGCGAGCCCGCCACGGGCCGCCTCGCCGCGCGCCACGGCATCCTCGGGCGCCCGCCCCTCGAGGTCCACGGCGACCAGCGACGTCCCGCCGTCCAGCGCCGGGTCCGTCCCGGCGGGCAGCAGCTCGGCCGGCTCGCCATCGCGGACCAGCAGCCGGTCCGACGGTCCGGCGGGCAGGAGGAGCGCGACCGGACCGGCATGGAGGGCACCCGCCCGGCGGGCCGCCGCGAGCAACGCCGCGCCCGTCGCGACCCCGACGATCGGCTGTCCGAGGCCGTGGGCGAGCCCCTTGGCCGTGGCGATCCCGACGCGCAGGCCCGTGAAGGCGCCCGGCCCGGTGCCCACGACGATCGCCGCGATGCGCGATCGCTCGACCTCGCCGTCGTCGAGCAGCCGCTCGATGGCGGGCAGCAGCGTCTCGCCGTGGCGGTAGCCGGCCGGCCACGAGGCGTCGGCGAGCATCGCGCCGTCGGTCGTGCCGAGCGCGACGACGATCCGGGTGGTGGCCGTGTCGAGCGCGAGGATGACGGCGTCCTCGCTCATGGCGCTGCCTCGAGATAGCGCTCGTATCCCGCACCGTGGGGAATCAGCCGGATGGTCCGCGGCTCGTCGCCCGACCCGTCGATGATCACGTCGAGCCGCTCGAGCGGGAGCGCGTCACCCATCCGGTCCGGCCATTCCATGACCACGACGCCCGCCGTCCAGCGATCGTCGAGGAGTCCGCCGGCGAGCGCGTCGGCGGCATCCTGGAGGCGGTACAGGTCGACGTGGTAGAGCGGGAGCCGGCCCTCGTACTCGGCCATCAGGATGTAGCTGGGCGAGGCGATGGTGTCGGTCACGCCCAGGCCGGCGCCGAACGCCTTCGCCAGGTGGGTCTTGCCCGCCCCGAGGTCGCCCCACAGGCAGACGAGGTCCCCGGCGCGCGCCGCGGTCGCCAGCGATCGTCCGAGCGCGGACGTCGACTCGGGGTCCGGGCAACGGAGCTCGCGGACAGGCGGACGGGTCACGGGCATCGTCCCGTCTCAGGCGAACCGTTCGAGGTCGCCGAGCGGCACGGCCACCACGCTGCCATCGGCGAGGCGCACGCGCCCCGCTTCGAGGTCGAGGCCGTCGCCGAAGTGGCGCCGCCCGGCGGCGCCCATCCACTGGCCTTCGTGGCCACTCAGCGCACCGCCGCGGATGCGCACGGTGTCCGCGGCGGGCAGCGGCAGTTCCAGACCCGGGTGGTCGAAGACGAGCATCGGCGGGTCGGCGACGATCGCCACTTCCTTGCCGGCCAGCGCGACGAGCGCGGCCATGATCGTCGCGGCCATCGGGCGCCGCGTGGCGCCCTCCATCACGAGCACGGCATACGGCGGGAGCCGGTGGAGGGCGGCGCGCTGGCGCGCCTCGGAGGCCTGGAAATCGCGTCGCTCCTTGCTGGCCAGCCCGGCCACGACGATGCCGCGCACGCCCATCGCTCGCGCCCGCGTCAGCGTCTCGGCATCGACCCGGGCGTCGACGACCAGGATCGAGCCGGCGAGGCCGACGTCGAGGCCGCCCGGGCGGAGACCGCCATCGGGTCCCGTGGCCATCCGGACGCGCCCACGGGTCGAGCCGCCCAGCGCGACGATGCCGCGGATCCCGTGGCCGGCGGCCCGGATCGTGACCGAGGAGCCGGAGCGCACCTCGCGCACGATGCCCGCCACCGGGGTCTCGATCGGGTCGACGATGTCACCGGTGGCGATCCGCCAGCGGCCCTTCCACGGGAACAGGAACTCGCCGCCGACCGGCGCACGGCCCAGGCCGGCCAGCACCGGCTCGCCGGCCCGTTGGGTCGGATGCCAGCGCTCGCCGGGGAGCGGGACGGCGTCCACCGGGACGTTGCGGTCCTCGAGCCGCGCGTCACGGAGCCGCTCGGCGATCGGCGCGCCGACCACGACCGACGCGCCGGCCTCGACCAGCACGCGGTCGCCCGGGGCGAGATGGAACGTGGCATCGACCGGGGCCTCGATCAGCCGCCGGGCGGGGACCAGGGCGAGCGTGCCGGAGGTCATCGGCTCGGCGCCCCGGACACGGCCGCCTGCCAGCCATCGAGCAGCTCGCGTCGCCGGTCGCTGCGCTCGGGCAGGCGGAGCGGCACGTCGCGCAGGTCGACCATCAGCCCGGCCAGGCCGCCGGCCACCTCGACCGCGAAATGGCGGCCGCGGGTGCCGAGCCGCACGCCGTCGCGGAAGCGGAACTCGGCGACCGCCGCGCTCCCGGACGGCAGCGCCACCACCTGCAGGCCGCCGGCATGCAGGTCGATCGCGGCGCCCGGCGCCGCGCCGTGGACGACCAGGCTGCCGGCGCTTCGGCCGGTCCGCATGCCGGACGGCGTCACGACCGTCCCGATCGGGGCGAGGATGTCGTCGACCATGTCGGCCAGGACGGCGCGCCGCTCGTCCGCGTCGGGGATCGAGCCGAGCGCCCCGAGCAGCCGGGCGTGGTCCAGCGCGAAGGCCGTGGCCCCGGGCCGGCGCAGGACGTCGTTGATGGCGAGGGCGGTCGAGGCCGGCGTCATGGTGGACCAGGCGCCCCCGGCGGCGATCACGAGGTCCGGCGGTGGACCGGCCGCGAACTCCGGCGTCGCATCGGCCAGCCGTCCCAGCGCCGCCCGCAGGGCCGCGAGCCGGAACGCCATCCCGTCGCCCGTCGCATCCGACCACGGCGCGATGCGCAGCTCGCGCATCCGGTCGCGCAGGCGATGGCGATCCGTGGTCATCGTGGCCCAGCCGAGGACCCGGTCGACCGCGGCGTCGTCGGGGTCCGCGGGCACGAGCCGCGCCTCCGGGACGATGGCGATGTCGGTCGTCGGCGGCTCCCCCGGCCCGCCCGGGGAGGAGCGGGCGCGCAGGCCGCCGTCGAAGCCGATCTCGACGACCTCGATCCGGCGGTCGAGCAGCTCGGCAAGGCTCGCCGCCGCGGCCCCGATCGCGCGCCGGGCGTCGTCGGCGGGGAAGGCGATCTCGGTCAGGAGCTCGCGCAGCGGCGCCCCGGCGGCCCCCTCATGGGCCGCGGGCGCGAGGAGGGTCTCGCCGTCGCGCGCGGTCGCATCGCCGAACGCGGCGACGCCCTCGGCCATGGCGCCGGCCAGGATCACCAGGCGGTCGGGCTGGCGGGCGGCCACCGCGGCGACCAGGGACGTGAGCTCCGTGAGCGCGCCCCGCTCGTCGGCACCGGGCGGATCGCCGGCCCCGACCAGGACGCCGTCGACCGCGGGATCGAGCAGGAGCGCGGTCATCGCGAGCGGGTCGGTCGTCGCCGCGCTCGCGGAGACGACCCGCCAGCCGCTTCGGGCCGCGGCGGCCGCGAGCGGCGCGAGGGCCCGCTCCGACGCCGCGACGACGCCGAGGGTTCGGGCCGGGGCCGAGCGGACGCGGACGACCGGGATCGCGTCGACATGCGCCGGGTCGATGCCCAGGCGGGCTGCCAGCCCCGGTGCGGCAGCGGCGAAGCGCTCGACCACCAGCCGGGTGGCGGCGTCGTCGGCGACGGCAGCCGGGAGCGCGACCGAGCCGAGCAATCGCCAGGCGTGCCCGACCCGACCGATGAGCGCCGCACCGCTGGTCGCACCGCCGTCGGTCGGCGGCCAGGAACGCGCGTGGATCGCTGGTCACCGGGCCATCGTACCCGCCAGTCCCGGCGGCGGCGTCGCCGTCAGGCGTCCCAGGTGACTTCTTCGTCGAGCTCCTCGAGGCGGGCGATGAGCTGCTCGATGCCGTCCTCGTCGGCCAGGATCTCGTTGGCCGAGGTGAGCTCACCGCCGAACAGGCCGCGCAGCACCGGGTCGAAGAAGAGCATCGCGTTGGAGCCCAGCGACCGGTACGGCCGGCTGGCTTCGAGGAAGTGGACCGCCGGTCCCGTCGAGCCCGCGCAGCTGGATCTCGCGCGCGACCTGCTCCACGAGCTCGTCGCGGCCGTCGTCGGACAGCTCGATGGGGGTGCTCATGGGACGGCGGGTCCGGGCGGCAGCGGGGTCACGCCCCGGATGGTACGGCACGCGGGCACGGTCGAGCGCGGCGGGGCGAAGGTCGGGGGCACCTAGGGTCTCCGAACGGTCAGGGTCCGGAGCGCGACCACTCCGGGCGCGGCATCGTACACCCGGGGCAGGCGGCGGGCCATGGCGCTGACCACCTCCCACGAGTTCGTGGTGCGCGTTCGCGCCAGGTCCGCGACGGAGATCCTCGCGTCGCCGTCCTCCCCGATGAGCGTGAACTCGTCGGCCGGTGTCACCGGCTCGCCGGGGACGTCGGTGACGTCGACCATGACGGCGTCCATCGAGACGTTGCCGACGATCGGGGCGCGACGACCGCGGACCAGCGCCTCGGCCCGGTTCGAGAGCGAGCGCGACCAGCCGTCGCCGTAGCCGAGCGGCAGGGTCGCGATCCGGCTGGGCCGCGTGGTCTCGAAGCTCGGGCCGTAGCCGATCCCGGACCCCGCCGGCAGCTCGATCACGCGCACCGGGCGGGCCCGGAGCGCCAGGATCGGCCGGACGAGCCGGTCGGCGGCGTCGCCAGGCGGCGTGCCGAGGATCTCGTCGGGCACGAGACCGTACAGCGCGAGCCCGGGCCGGATGCCG
The DNA here is from genome assembly GCA_963813335.1 of uncultured Chloroflexia bacterium. Taxonomy (GTDB): domain Bacteria; phylum Chloroflexota; class Limnocylindria; order Limnocylindrales; family CSP1-4; genus SPCO01. The sequence continues at coordinate 344,558 of CAWEYL010000001.1, read as the reverse complement.
TCGTACGCCCCGACGTCGCCGAGGAGCAGGCCGGCGCTCGCCGCGGCGTGGCGGCGAGGCAGGTCGATGCCGGCCGCACGCAGCGCGGCCGCGGCGGCGTCGAAACGGGCCAGCTGGCGTTCCGTGCGGGGCAGGTCCTCGGGCGCCTGGAGATGGGTCCACAGGCCCGCCAGGCGGACACCGCGGCTCGTCGCGACGGCCCGCGCCGCCGGGACGAGACCCGCCTCGTCGAAGCCGTCCCGGTCGAGCCCCGTCTCGACCTCGAGCTCGATCGCCAGGTCGGGCCCGCCGCCGGCGCCCGCGGCGACCGCCTCGAGCAGCGCCGCCAGGAGGACCGGATCGCCGACGCTGACCGCGACGCCGAGCGCCGCGGCCTCGGCGGCCAGCGCCGCCGGGACGGGGTACAGCACCGCGATCGGCGCCGCGATGCCCGCAGCGCGCAGCTCGACGGCCTCGTCGAAGGCCGCCACGCACAGCCCGTCGACGCCGGCCGCGTCGAGCGCCTGCGCGATCGGGATCGCGCCGTGGCCGTAGGCGTCGGCCTTGACCACCGGCCGGATCGCGGTGCCGGGCGGGACGGTGCCGCGGATGGCCGCGAGGTTCGCGACGAGCGCGTCAAGATCGATCTCCAGCCAGGCCGTCCGCGGCAGCGGCGGGAGCCCGGCCGCCGAGAGCCGCGCCTCGATGGGGCGGCGCCCGTCGGTCACGTCGGCGCGAACCCGAGCCGGCCCTTGGCGACCCGGCGCTCCTCGGCGACGGCGAGGCGCTTGCGCGCCAGGGCGATGCCGTCGGGCAGGTCCGACGCGAGCAGGCCCGAGTCGCCGAACCGTTCGCGGACCTGGTCGCCGGCGAGCCCGTGCAGGTAGACCCCGAGCCGGGCGGCCGAGTACGGCTCGAGGCCCTGGGCCAGCAGCGAGCCGATCGTCCCGGCCAGCACGTCGCCGGTCCCGCCCGAGGCGAGCGCCGGGTTCTCGAACGGGGCGATCGCGACATCGCCGTCGGGCGAGGCGATCACGGTGCGCGGCGCCCTTCAGCACCACGACCTGCCCCCATGTCTGCGCGGCGTCGCGAGCGGCCGTCACCCGGGCGGCGTCGTCGTCGGCCAGGTCGCCGTCGTCGGCGGGATCGCGCCCGGCGCCGGCGCGCAGCCGCGCGAACTCCCCGGCGTGCGGGGTCAGCACGGCCGGACGCCGGCCGCCCTCCCACCAGCCGTCCATCGTCGCGAGCGAGCGGAGCGCCTCGGCGTCGAGCACGATCGGTGCCTGGTCCGGCCCGCTCGCGTCGATCAGCTCGCGAACGAGCTCGGCCGTCGCGAGTCCCGGGCGCAGCCCCGGCCCGACGACGATCGCGTCATGCTCGTGGTCGAGGATGCGGGCGATCGCCGGCTCCGGGTCGATCTCCTCGACGTCGTCCTCGGGAAGCGCCATCGTCGTCGCCTCGACGACCTTGGCGGCGAAGAGCGGCTGCAGCGATTCGGGCACCGCGAGGGTGACGAGCCCCGCTCCCGCCCGCCCGGCCGCGCGGCAGACGAGCAACGCCGCCCCCGCATAGTCGAGCGATCCGGCGATGACCAGCAGCTTGCCGAACGAGCCCTTGTGGCCACGTGCCGGGCGCGCCGGGAGCAGCGCTCCGGCGATGTCGTCGTCGAGCCGGACCGCGCCGTCCGGCAGGGCGGCCGTCGCCTGGGTCGCGGGGGCGGTCTCCTGCTTCGCGCGGGCGCCGAAGCCGACCGGCCGCTCAGTCATCGACGGCCTCGCCGACCGCCGCGGGGGGCGCGTCGCTCGCGAGGGCCGCCGCGCCACCGGCCTCGGCGAGGTCGCGCAGCCGCTCGATCCGGGCCAGGATCCGGCGCTCGCGGTCATCCAGCCGCTCCTCGATGTCGGGCGGGAAGATGAACCGGCCGCCCGTCGTGCGGACGCCGTAAGCGATCGCGACGGCGTAGTCCGACTCGTGGCTGATCGAGACCGCGATCCGGCCCATCCCGAGCTGCTCGGCGCGCGCTGCGGCACGGCCGTGGAGGTGGATCGACGGCTGCCCCGTCGGCAGGCGCTCCACCTCGATGTCGCGCCAGCCGATGCCGCGGACGCCGAGGCCGAGGACCTTGGACACGGCCTCCTTGGCGGCCCAGCGGCCGGCCAGCGTCTCCGGACGGTCGCGGACGTAGCGCTGCTCGGCGGGGGTCAGGACCCGGTTCGAGAAACGCGACCCGAACTTCGCCGAGGGTCTCGCGGATGCGCTCGACCTTGATGATGTCGATGCCCAGCTCCGTGGTGCCGGGCGGAACGGCGAGCGCGGGCACCTCGGTCGAGTCGCCAGGCGAATCCTCGGGCGGATGGGGTCGCGGAGCTTCCCCTCCGGCCTCGGAGAGCTCCCCGCCGGAACCCTGGGGAGGGTGCCAGCTCACCGTCCCTACTCGACCGTCACCGACTTGGCGAGGTTGCGCGGCTGGTCGACGTCCGTGCCGCGAGCGGTGGCGACGTGGTACGCGAAGAGCTGCAGCGGGATGATCGCGAGGATCGGGGCAAGCGCCTCGTGCGTGTCGGGGACCCAGCAGACGTCGTCGGCGAAGCGCTCGATCTGGACGTCGCCCTCGGTCGCCACGGCGATGACGCGGGCATCGCGGGCGCGGCCCTCCATCACGTTGCTGATGAGCTTGTCGTAGACCGACGACTTCGTCGCGACCGCCACCAGCGGGCACTCCGCGTCGAGCAGCGAGATGGGACCGTGCTTCAGCTCGCCGGCCGCATACCCCTCGGCGTGGACGTAGCTGACCTCCTTGAGCTTCAGCGCGCCCTCGAGGGCGGCCGGGTACCCGTAGCCGCGTCCGACGAACATGAAGCCGCGCGAGTTGACGTAGCGGCGGGCCAGCTCGGCGGAGCCCGCCGAGGCGCTCTCGAGCGCCCGGGCCGCCGCCGCCGGGAGGGCGCGCAGCGCCTCCCCGAAGGCCAGCTCGTCGGCGTCCGCCAGGCACCCGCGCGTCCGGGCGATGGCCGCGGCAAGGACCAGCAGGGTCGTGACCTGGGTGACGAACGTCTTGGAGGCCGCCACCGCCATCTCCGGCCCGGCCTGCAGGAACAGGACCGCGTCGGCCTCGCGGGTGATCGCGGATCCCACGGTGTTGGTGACCGCGATGACCGGGCAGCCGCGCTCGCGCGCCAGGCGGACCGGGGCGATCGTGTCGGCCGTCTCGCCCGACTGGGTCACGGCGATGATCAGCGTCCGCTCGTCGAGCGGCGGCGGACTGTAGCGGAACTCGGACCCGACGGTCGCGCGCACCGGGATCCCGATCCAGTCCTGGAGCGCCGTTGCGCCGATCAGCGAGGCGTAGTAGGCGCTGCCGCAGGCGACCAGCTCGATCCGGTCGATGGCCTGCAGCGTGCCGAGCATGCCGGCGATCTCCTCGACGTGGATCCGGCCGTCGCGGGTCACCCGGCCGGCGATCGACTGGGCGAGGGCCTCGGGCTGCTCGTGGATCTCCTTGAGCATGAAGTGCTCGTAGCCGCCCTTCTCGGCGGCCTCCGGCGTCCAGTCGATGGTGGTGATCTCGCGCTCGCGGTCCTCGCCGAACTTGTCGGTGATCACCACGCCCCACGGCCGGAGGTCGACCACGTCGCCCTCCTCGAGGAAGATGATCTGGTCGGTGTGGGCGAGGATCGCCGCCACGTCCGAGGCCAGGAAGCTCTCCCCGTCGGCCAGGCCGACGACGAGCGGGACATCCTGCCGGGCGCCGACCAGGCGGTCGCCCTCGGCGCGGTGCATCACCACGATGGCGTAGGCGCCCTCGATCCGTCGGAGCGCAGCGCGAACCGCCTCGGCGAGGTCGCCCTCGTAGGCCTCCTCGACCAGGTGGGCGATCGCCTCGGTGTCGGTCTCCGACGTCAGGGTGTGGCCGCGCGCCTCGAGGCCGTCGCGCAGCTCGCGGAAGTTCTCGATGATCCCGTTGTGGATGACCGTGATCTCGCCGGTGCAGTCCTGGTGGGGATGGGCGTTGAGGTCGTTCGGGCGGCCGTGCGTCGCCCAGCGGGTGTGCGCGAGGCCGATCGCCGCGTGGGGGGTCCGGTCGGCGATGGCTGTCTGGAGGTTGACGAGCTTGCCCGCCCGCTTCTCGACGAAGAGGTCGCCGGCGTCGTCGACGAGGGCGATCCCGGCCGAGTCGTAGCCGCGGTACTCGAGGCGCTTGAGGCCTTCGATGAGGATGGGTCCCGCTTCGCGCGGGCCCGTGTAGCCGACGATGCCGCACATGTGCTCAGGTCCTCCGTTCGCCGCCGCCGGTCCCTGGCCGGCAGGCAGTGGTGACCGAGTTGGGTGGGCACCGCCGCTAGTCTAGCCGCTCCCTCGCGATATCCGCGAGCAGGTCGGCGACTTCTGTCACCACCTTTGCGTCGGGCCCCTCGACCATGATCCGGAGCGCGGGCTCCGTTCCCGAGGGACGCACGAGGATGCGGCCGTGTGGTCCGAGCCGGTCGCGTGCCTCCGCCACGGCGGTCGTGAGCACCCGGTCGGACTCCCAGAGGTCCCGCTGGCGGGCCTTCACCGCGCGCTGCTGCTGCGGCAGCAGCGGGATCCGGGCGGCCAGGTCCGCGAGCGAGCGGCGCTCGGCGGCCATGACCCGGAGGACCTCGAGCGCGGTCACGATCCCGTCGCCCGAGGTCGTGTGCTCGAGGACGATGACGTGGCCGCTCTTCTCGCCGCCGAGGACCGCGCCCGACAGCTGCATGCCCTCGAGGATGTACTTGTCGCCGACCGGCGTGCGCAGGACCTGGCCGCCGGCCTCCTCCACCGCCGCCTGCAGGCCGCCGTTCGAGAGCACGGACACCACGAGGCCGCCGCCGGGCAGCGCGGCGCGCCCGAGCCGGTCGAGCGCGAGGATGCCGAGGACCTGGTCGCCGTCGACGATCCGCCCCGCGGCATCGACCGCGATCAGCCGATCCGCATCGCCGTCGAGGGCGAACCCCACGTCGGCGCCGCGCGCCACGACGGCCTCCGCGAGCGAGGCCGGGTCGGTCGCCCCGGACCGGACGTTGATGTTCACGCCGTCGGGCTCGGCGTGGATGGCCTCGACGGTCGCCCCGGTGGCCGCCAGGATCCGCGGACCGAGGAGGCAGCCCGAGCCGTTGGCGCCGTCGAGCACGATGCGCAGGCCGGCGGCATCGATCGAGCTCGCGAGGGCGAGGCGGTGCTCGACGTAGGCCTCCACGAGGTCGGGCCGGGCGGTGATCCGGCCGAGCGACGCGTTGCCGACGCCGGGGAGCTCCTCGGCTCGCCAGATCAGCTGCTCCAGCTCGTCCTCGACCGCGTCGTCGAGCTTGAGGCCGTCGCGGTCGAGGACCTTGAGCCCGTTGTCGTCGGCGGGGTTGTGCGACGCGGAGACCATGATCCCGCCCGCGAACGGCCCGCTCCGCGCGAGGAACGCCAGCGCGGGCGTCGGCACGACGCCGACGACCTGGACATCGACGCCGAGGCTGCTGGCCCCGGCCGCGATCGCGGCCACGAACATGTCGCCCGAGCGGCGCGTGTCCTGGCCGACCACGAGGGCGCTGCCGGGCGGCGCCAGATGGTGCGCGGTGGCACGCCCGAGGGCATACGCGAGCGTCGGCTTCAGGTCGACGTTCGCGACACCGCGGATCCCGTCGGTGCCGAAGAGGCGGGCCACCATCAGCCTCCGACCGCCGACGGCGAGGGGGCCTCGGCCGCCGGGGACGGCGAGGCGCGACCGGTGACGGTGACCAGGACCGTTTCCGGGCTCGCGCTCACCAGGGTCAGCCCGGCGGGCAGCACCGCCGTGACCGGGACCGCGGTCGTGCCGGGACCGAGGCCGGCGACGTCGAGGTCCATGACCAGCGTCGACCCCTCGAGCCGGTCGAGGTCCGCCACGGACCCGCCGATCGTGGCGAGGATGCGGTCCACGTCGATCGAATAGCTGAGGTCGGCGCGTTCGCCGACGAGCCGCACGCCGGCGTCGAAGGTCCGCGTCGAGGTGATCGGGCGGAACGCGACCGCGACCTCGACCTGTGCGTCGCCGATCGGCACGACGCCGGCCGGGAGGTCGAGGTCGGAGTTCCGGGTGAGGGCGCTGGACGCGCCGTTGATCGAGACCGGCATCGTGTTGACGCTGAGCAGCACGCTCAGCTGGTCGGCGTCGCCTTCGACGGTGACGACGTTGGGGGTCACGGTCACGCTCTCCACCTCGAAGCCCGGCGCCGGCGTCCCGGTGATGACCGGCTTCACCGGAAGGGTCCGCGACTGCCGGTCCGAGAAGACCGGGAGGGTCACGTGGACGAAGCGCGGGGAGAGGTCGACCGGGCTCACCCGGTTGCCGACGCTGTCGACCGGGATGATGTCGACGTCCTGGTCGATGTCGATGCCGGGCTCCTGGATGACGACCGCGCCCGTCGCCTTGACGACCTTGTCGACCAGCGACTTCGCGCCGGATACGTCGACCTGGGTCGGGACGACCTCCATGACGCCGACGGTGAGGCCGGTCGGCGGGACGCCCTGCTGGATCTCGACCGGGATCGTGCGCGTGGTGAACGCATCGAGCTGGACGTTCACGTACGGCGGGGTCACGCCGAGGATCTGGATCCGCGCGTCCGCGTTCTCGACCTGGACCGGCCGCTGGACGATCTGGCCGTTGGGCTCGACGCCGGTCAGGTCGACGTAGGCGGTGAACGACGACGCCGTCGGCGCCGGCACGTCACTCGGCGCGAAGTAGCGGATGGATGTCACCGAGGGGAACTGCGGCGAGAGCAGGACGGCTCCATCCGGGATGTTGCGCGGCTGGACGAGCACGATCCCGGAGAACGTGTTCGAGTTCTGGGTCAGCACGACGCCGCCGTACAGCAGGCTCGCGAGCCCGATCGCGGCGAGCTTCAGCGGCCAGTTGTGGACGAGGGTCTGGAGGACCCGGGTCACCGCGGTGCCTGGGCGGCGGCCGTGGTCGGCTGGTCGTCGTCGGGCGGTGCGCTGGGCGGCGGTGCCGTCGGCGGACGGCCCACGAACCGGCCGAGGTCGCCGAGCCGTGGCGCGCGCCCGGCGGTCCCACCGGTGCCGGTCGGCCGCCAGCCGAGGGCGCTCCGCCGCCCGCCCGCCGGGTCGAGGCGCTGGCGCATGGCGGCAGCCAGTTGCGACTGGTTGAGGTTGCGGACGATCCGGCTCCGCTCGACCAGGCTGATCTGGTTGTTCTCCTCGGAGACGACGACCACGAGCGCGTCGGTCTGCTCGGCGATCCCGAGGGCGGCCCGATGGCGGGTCCCGAAGCGCTCGACGTGGATGGTCATCTCGGCCAGCGGCAGCAGCGCGCCGGCCGCGAGGATGGTGTCACCGCGGATGATCACGGCGCCGTCGTGGAGCGCGGTGCGCGGCGAGAAGATCGTGCGCAACATGTCGGCCGAGACGTCGCCATGGATCATCACGCCGGTCTCCGCCACCTCCTCGAGCCCTGTCTCCCGCTCGATGACGATGAGCGCGCCGTGCCCCTCGGCCGACATGGCCGCAGCCGCGCGCGCCACTTCGTCGGCCACGTGCTCGGCGACCCGCGAGTCGGCGGGCGACAGCAGCCACGAGAAGGAGCCGACGCGGCCGATCCGCTCGAGCGCGCGACGCAGCTCCGGCTGGAACACGACGACGAGGGCGAAGAGGCCGACGACCGCGCCGCCCTGCAGGATCCTGGTGAGCAGGATGAGGTTGAACGCGACCGCCAGGAAGTAGACGACGATCAGGACGCTGACGCCGATGACGAGGCGGACGGCGCGGGTCCCGCGGATCAGGCTGAACAGCCAGTAGATGAGGAGCGCGGTGATCGCGACATCGACCACCGTGCTCAGGCGCACCTGATCGAGGATCGATCTGAGGAGCTCGGTCATCGTCGCCCGAGTGTAGCATCGGGCATCGTGCTGGAGACCTCGGCCCTCAGGCGCAGAAGGCGGTCAGCCGAGCGTCCTCGGGGAACCGCTCCGCGGCCATCGTGCACAGGCGGGCGCGGGTGAGGTCGTCCTGGGCCAGGTCCGTCAACCGCCCGAGAAGGACGAGCTTGTCCGCGGCGGCGGACCGCCAGCCGCGGTCGAGGTAGAGCTCGGTGAGCGCGAGGTGGACGTCGCCCGCGGCCGGCGAGACGGCCATCGCCTGGTAGCAGGCGTCCAGCGCGGCGTGCAGGTTCCCGATCGACCGCTGCGCGGCCGCGGCCTCGAGATAGCAGCGGCGAGCCTCGTCGCGATCGCCGCTGTCGAGCGCGGTGTCGGCCGTGGCGGACAGGACGGCCGCGGCGGACAGGACCGCGCGGCGGGGGTCGCGCTTCGGCTCGGGCGGGGCGGCGGGGCTGTCCGACCCGGCCTCGATCCCGAGGGCCGCGGCCAGGGCGTCGGCGGTGGCGGTGTCGCCGGCCTCGCGCAGACGGCCGGCGAGGACCTCGACCGCGCGACGGCGGCTGCGCGACTCGGCGAGCTCGAGGGCGAGACGTCCGGCATCCGCGGCGTCGCCGAGGCGGCCCGCCTTGTCGAGGGCCGTCATGAGCCCGTCGAGCGTGTCCGCGGCCTCAGCGCGGCGTCCGGCCATGGCGAGGAGCTCGGCCCGGCCGCGCAGGGCGGGCTCGTCCTCGGGGGCGCGGCTCAGGGCGGCGTCGTAGGCGGCCAGCGCCTGTGTGGTCCGGCCCATCCGGGCGAGGACGCCGCCGAGGCTCGACTGCGGCATCGCCCGGTCCGGGGCGATCGTGCCCGCCTCCTGGTAGGCGGCGATGGCCTCGTCGAAGCGGCCGCGCTGGGCCGCCGAATGCCCGCGGCGGAGCGCGTCCTTGTAGCGCTCGAAGGCGTCGGTCATGCCGCCTCCTCGCGCGCGAGCAGCTCGACGAGCAAGGCCTTCTGGACGTGGAGCCGGTTCTCGGACTGGTCGAAGATCAGGCTTCGCGGCCCGTCCATGACCTCGGAGGTGATCTCCTCGCCGCGGTGGGCCGGCAGGCAGTGCATCGCGAGGGCGTTCGGGCCGGCCGCGTCGAGCATGGCGTCGTCGACCTGGTAGCCGCGGAACGCATCACGGCGCTCCTCGGTCTCGGCCTCCTGGCCCATCGAGGTCCAGGCGTCGGTGTAGACGATGTCGGCGCCGCGGACGACCTCGCGGGGTTCCGTCCCGAACACGAGCCGACCGCCGGCGGCGCCGGCGAGCTCCGAAGCCCGGGCCACGATCCGCTCGTTCGGACCGTAGCCGTCGGGATGGGCGAGGCGGACCTCCATGCCCATGGCGGCGCCGACGAGGGCAAGGGAGTGGTAGACGTTGTTCCCGTCGCCGACGAACGCGAGGACGACCCCCCTGAGGCGGCCGAGCCGCTCCTCGATGGTGAACAGGTCGGCCAGCGCCTGGCACGGGTGCTCGCGCAGGGTCAGGCCGTTGATCACCGGGATCGACGCCTGGGCGGCCAGCTCGGCGACGACCTCGTGAGGGCCGGTCCGGACCACGATCCCGTCCACGAACCGCGCGAGGTTGTGGGCGACGTCGCGGACGCTCTCGCGGGCGCCGAGGACCACGTCGTTGGTCAGGTAGATGGCGTGCCCGCCGAGCTGGGCCATCCCGGTCTCGAAGGTGACCCGCGTGCGCAGGCTCGGCTTCTGGAAGAGCATCGCGAGGGTCCGACCTGCGAGCGGCGGCGGGACGTGCCGGCCCGTGTCGCGCAGCTCCGCCTTCAGCCGGGCGGTCGTGGCGAAGACGCGCCCGACCTCGTCCGCGGACAGGTCGGCGACACTGAGGAGGTCGCGCCCGCGCAGCGACGGGCTACCCATGGGGCAGGGCTGGGAAGGTCACGCGCTAACTGTAGCGGCCGACCCACTCGGCCCGCAGTGCCCCGAAGGTCGGGGCGCCCCCAGTCGAACGGGCGAGACCGGGCTCAAGTCGCCCCGCCCGTCGTCGAACCCAGTCGCGGCCGCGCCGGCGGCCCGAGGCGAAGGCGCCGGGCGAGCAAGGGAGCGAGCGCACCTTGAGGTGCGTGAGCGACCGGCGGAGTCCGGCAACGCCCGCATCGGCCGCCGGAGCGGCCGCCGTGTCAGCGCTTCGTGTACTGAGGAGCCTTACGGGCTCGCTTCAGGCCGTACTTCTTGCGTTCCTTCATCCGCGGGTCGCGCGTCAGGAAGCCGGCCTGGCGGAGTGGCAGGCGGTGGCCCTCCGGGTCGATCTCCAGCAGCGCCCGGGCGATGCCGTGGCGGATCGCGCCGGCCTGGCCGGTCACGCCGCCGCCCTCGACCTTGATCATGGCGTTGTAGCGGCCCTCGGTGCCGGTCACGCGGAACGGCAAGCGGAGCTCGGACTCGTTGACCGCGTTGCCGAAGTGCTCCTCGAGCGAGCGGCCGTTGACCACGATCTCACCCTCGCCCGGCAGCAGCCGGACGCGGGCGATCGCCGTCTTGCGACGGCCGGTCCCGGAGAAGAATGCGGGCGATGCCATACGGTCGGACTCCCTTGTCAGGCGAGCGGCTCAGGCCGCTGGGCCTGATGGGGATGATCTGAACCCGGATAGACCTTGAGCTTGCGCAGCTGCTGGGTCCCGAGGCGGTTGTGCGGCAGCATGCCCTTGACGGCGCGGCGGATGACTTCCTCCGGCCGGCGGGCGAGCAGGTGGCCGAGCGTCTCCTGCTTGAAGCCCTGCGGGTAGCCGCTGTGGCGCGAGTAGAGCTTCGATTCGAGCTTGTCGCTGGTGACCGCGATCTTCGCGGCGTTGAGGACGATGACGTGGTCGCCGGAATCGAGGTTCGGCTGGTACGAGGGCTTGTGCTTGCCTTCGAGCACCCGCGCGATGCGCGAGGCGAGGCGGCCGAGCGTCTCGTCCGTCGCGTCCACGACGAACCAGCGGCGATCGATCTCGCTTTCCTTCACCGCGATGGTCTTGACGTTCATCGTTCCTCGTGTTCTCCGTTCGATTCGCCCGGCCGACGCCCGAAGGCGACGCGCCTGAGGCAGAGACCCCTGGCCGGGGCGGCTGCCCCGTCGAGGGCCGGTCGTCCGGCGCTGAGCGCCGTCCGGACCGCTGCTTCGTCCATCTTCCCGAGCCCTACCTCGATGAGCAGGGCCACCATCCGTCGGACCATCCCGCGGAGGAAGGAGTCGGCCCTGACGTCGATCGTCACCAGCCGGCCTTCCCGCCGGACCCGGACCGCCATGACGGTCCGGACCGGGGATCGGTCCGTGGCCCCGAACGGGCTGAAGTCGTGCCGGCCGATGAAGGCCGACCCGGCTCGCTCCATCGCGGCCGTATCGAGCGGGACCCGGACCCCGAGCGCAGTACGCTCGCGGAGGGGGCTGCGCGGCCCGTTCCAGACGGTGTAGCGGTATTCCCGGTACCGCGCCGCATAGCGGGGCTGGAACCTCGCGGTCGTCCGACGCAGATCCCGGATGGCCACGTCGCGCGGGAGGAGCGCTTCGAGCGCCGATCCCAGCTCCGTGGCCGCGAGTCGTCCGTCGTAGGAGAAGGCGATCACCTGCCCCGCGGCGTGGACCCCGGCATCCGTTCGGCCGGCCCCGTCGACCCGCTGCCCCTCCCCGTTGCCGAGGCGTCGCAGCGCGTCCTCCAGGACTCCCTGGACCGTCCGCTTCCCAGGGTTGACCTGGAACCCGGCAAAGTCCGTGCCATCGTATTCGACCGTTGCGCGGTAGCGCCCCGGCACGGTCTCTCGGCCGTGTTCATGGTCGGCGCCCGGCCGGTCCATCCGTGCGTTGGTCCCTCCGCGCCCTCGCTCACGCACCTTGGGGTGCGCTCGCTCCGGTGCTCGGTCCCGCCTTCGGCTGGACTCGGCCACGCGCCGACTCGCAGTTCAGTCTTTGGTTAGACCAGTTCGATCTGGACGATCTCGGCCGCATCGCCCCGGCGTTGGCCGAGGCGGACGATCCGGGTGAACCCGGACGTGCGGTCGGCGTACTTGGGGGCGATCTCGTCGAACAGCTTGTTCACGACGAGCGGCTCATTGGGGAATTGCGAGACGATCGCCCGGCGAGCCGAGAGATCCCCGCGCTTGGCCAGCGTGATGGCCTTCTCGACCCGACCGCTGATCTCCTTGGCCTTGGCCTCGGTGGTCTTCACCCGCTCATAGCGGATGACCGACACGGTCAGGTTCTTGTACAGGCTCATGCGCGGGCCGTGCTTGCGGCTGAGCTTGCGGCCGGCGATGCGATGGGCCACGGCTCAGACCTCCGCCTCGTCGTCCTCGAACGGCTCGTCGCCGTCGGGGAGGTCGAGACCGTCGGTCTCCGAGTCCGGGACGATGAAGCCCCGCATGCGCAGGCGCTCCTTCATCTCGTCGAGCGACTTCTTGCCGAAGTTGCGCATCCGCAGGAGGTCGTCGTCCTTGAGCTGCAGGAGCTGACCGACCTTCACGATGTTGTTGCGCTTGAGCGAGTTGTAGGCCCGCATCGGCAGGTCCAGCTCCTCGATCGGCATGTCCAGCATGTTCGAGGGGAGCGCGGCCGCGCCGGTGGGCGCCGCGACCGGGACGGCCGCCATGCCGACGGTCACGAACGGGCGGAACTGGTTGACCAGGATCTCCGCGGAGCGGCTGAGCGCCTCCTCCGGGGTGATCGTGCCATCGGTCTCGATCTCGATCGTGAGGCGGTCGTAGTTGGTCATCTGACCGACCCGCATGCCCTCGACCCAGTAGTTGACCTTGCGGACCGGGGTGAAGATCGCGTCGACCGCGATCACGCCGATCGGCAGTGCCTCGGCGCGCTCGGCGCCGAGATAGCCCACGCCGCGCTCGACCGTCAGGTCCAGCTCGATCGTCACGTCGTCGGTGTCGAGGGTCATCAGGACGAGGTCCGGGTTGACGATCTCGACATCGGCCGACTCGGCGATGTCCGACGCCGTGACCGCGCCGGCGCCGCTCTTGATGAGGCGGAGCTGGACGGGGTGGGCGGCGTAGCTCTTGAGGCGGAGCTTCTTGACGTTCAGGACGATCTGGGTGACGTCTTCCTTGACGCCGGGGATCGTCGAGAACTCCTGGTAGACGTCGCGGATCTGGAGGCTGGTGACCGCCGCGCCCTCGAGCGAGGACAGGAGGACGCGTCGCAGCGCGTTGCCGAGCGTGACGCCGTACCCGGCCTGCAGGGGGCCCGCCTCGTACTTGGCGTACGTGCCGGCTTCCTCGACAGGCTCGATCTGCGGGCTCTCGAGTTCGATCATGAGGGGCGGTTACCTCGAGTAGTACTCGACCACGAGCTGCTCGTTGAGGTCGAGCGGCATCTGGTCGCGGCTGGGCGGGGTGACGACGGTGCCTGCAAGGGTGGCGGCATCGACGCGCAGCCACTCCGGGGCCTGGTGATTGCGGAGGGTCTCCTTCGCGATCTTGAACGGCTCGCGGGTCCGGTGCGACTCGCGGACCGAGATCACGTCACCGGGCTTGAGCCGGTAGGACGAGATGTCGGTGGGCCGCCCATTGACGGCGAAGTGACCGTGATTGACGAGCTGGCGCGCCTGCGCCCGGGAGGTCGCGAAGCCGAGCCGGTAGACGACGTTGTCCAGCCGGGTCTCGAGCGAGCGGAGCAGGTTCTCGCCGGTCACGCCGGGCCGGTTCTCGGCGTCGACGAAGTAGTTGCGGAACTGGCGCTCGAGGACGCCGTACGTGCGGCGGACCTTCTGCTTCTCGCGCAGCTGGAGCCCGTACTCGCCGACCTTGCGGCGGCGGACGCCGTGCTGGCCGGGAGGGCTCGGGCGACGCTCGAAGGCGCACTTCTTGGAGTAGCAGCGGGTGCCCTTCAGGAAGAGCTTGGCGCCTTCCCGGCGGCAGAGGCGGCAGACGGATTCGGTGTAACGGGCCATGGGTCCTCGGGGGCTCAGACTCGGCGCCGCTTGGGCGGGCGGCAGCCGTTGTGCGGGATGGGCGTGACGTCGGTGATGGCGCTGACTTCCAGGCCGGCGGCCTGCAGCGAGCGGATCGCCTGCTCGCGGCCGGCGCCCGGACCCTTCACGTAGACCTCGACCTGGCGCATGCCGTGCTCCATCGCCCGGCGGGCCGCGCCATCGGCCGAGAGGGCCGCGGCGTACGGGGTGCTCTTGCGCGAGCCCTTGAAGCCGGCGACGCCGGCAGAGCCCCAGCTGATGACCGCCCCGTTGAGGTCTGTGATCGTGATGATCGTGTTGTTGAACGTGGCCTGGATGTGAACGTGCCCCTGGGGGACGTTCTTCTTCTCACGCCGGCGCTGCTTGACCGCCTTCTTGCGTTCCGCCATGCCTGGTCAGCCCCTCGTCACTTCTTGCGCCGGACGCCGACGGTCTTCTTGGGACCGCGACGCTGGCGAGCGTTCGTCTTGGTGCGCTGGCCACGGACCGGCAGGTTGCGCCGATGGCGCAGGCCGCGGTACGACCCGATCTCGGTCAGGCGCTTGATGTTGAGCGCCACCTCGCGACGGAGATCGCCCTCCACCTTGTAGCGACGGTCGATCAGCTCGCGGAGCCGGTTGACCTGCTCCTCGGTGAGGTCCCGCACGCGGGTGTCCGGGTTGATGTTCGTCTGGGCCAGGATCTTCTGGCTGGTCGGCAGGCCGATCCCGAAGACGTAGGTGAGTGCGACCTCAACACGCTTCTCGCGTGGGATGTCGACGCCGGCGATGCGTGCCATCGGTTACCCCTGCCGCTGCTTGTGCTTGGGATTGCTGCAGATGACCATCACGGTGCCGTGGCGACGGATGACCTTGCAGTTGTCGCAGCGCGCCTTGACGGAGGCTCGGACTTTCAACGGATCCTCGGACTCGTGGTGTCGGTGGTGGCTTACTTGAGGCGGTAGGTGATGCGGCCGCGCGTCAGGTCGTACGGTGACAACTCGACACGGACGCGATCACCGGGCAGGATCCGGATGAAGTTCATCCGCAGCTTGCCGCTGATGTGGGCGAGCACCCGGTGGCCATTCTCCAATTCGATGGCGAACATCGTGTTCGGGAGCGGCTCGATGACCGTTCCTTCCACTTCGATCGCATCTTTCTTGGCCACAGGCTACGTGCTTCCCTTTCTCACGCGCAGTGTCGGCCCGGTCGGGCCGACACACGAACGCGTAGCGTATCAAACATGGCGCGAGCCGGCAACCGGCCGGTCATGCCACGGTCAGGATCTGCGGACCGTCGTCCGTGATGGCGATGGAGTGCTCGAAGTGCGCGGCGAGCGAGCCGTCGCGCGTGGCGACGGTCCAGTCGTCGTCGAGGACGTGGGCCTCGTGGCGACCGAGCGTGAACATCGGCTCGATCGCGAGGCACAGGCCGACCTCGAGCTTGCGCCCCGGTCGCCCGGTGCGGAAGTTCGGGACCTGCGGGTCCTCGTGCATCTCGGTGCCGATCCCGTGGCCGACGAACTGGCGGATGATGCCGTAGCCCTTCGGCAGTGCAACGTCCTCGACGGCGGCCGAGATGTCCTCGATGTGGTTGCCGGGGACCGCCGCTGCGATGCCGGCCATCATGGCCGCGCGCGTCGTGTCGATGAGCTCGGCCACCGCCGCCGGCGGCTCGCCGACGAAGAACGTGCGGGCGGCGTCGCCATGCCAGCCGTCGACGATGGCGCCGGCGTCGACCGACACGATCTGGCCCTCGCGCAGCGTGCGCTCACCCGGGATGCCATGGACGATCTCGTCGTCGATCGAGATGCAGACCGTGGCCGGGAACGGCCGGCGCGGATTGATCCCCGGATAGCCCTTGAACGACGGGATGGCTCCCGAGCGGGCGATGTGGGCCTCGGCGATGCGGTCCAGGTCGGCGGTGGTCACGCCCGGCCGGATCTCCGCCTCGATGAGGTCGAGGACCTCGCCGACGACGCGTCCGGCGCGGCGCATGCGGTCGATCTCGGCGCGGGACTTGCGGGTGACCACCGGTCAGCCCTGGTCCGGGGCCGGACCGTCGAGCGATGCGAGCAGCTCGGCCGTCACGCCGGCGATGCCGTGCCGGCCATCGGCCGTCGCGAGGACGCCGCGGCGGCGGTAGTGCTCGACGACCTCGAGCAGCGGCGGGACCTGCTGGTCCATGCGGGCCCGGACCGTCGCCTCGGCGTCGTCGGCCCGCTGCCGGAGGGCAGATCCGTCGATGTCGCAGACGCCGTCGACGCGGGGCGGGTTCGAGGCGAGGTTGTAGACGTGCCCGTTCGCGACGCAGATCCGGCGGTCCGCCATCCGGCGGACGAGGTCCTCGAGCGGGACGTCGATGTACAGGGCGCGGTCGACCTTGCGGCCCTCGGCCTCGAGGGCGTCGTCGAGGGCCTCGGCCTGGACGGTCGTCCGCGGGAAGCCATCGAGGATCGCCCCGTTGAGCGCATCGGGCGCGTGCAGGCGGTCGAGGAAGACGCGCACGATCGTCTCGTCCGGCACCAGCTGGCCGCGACTCATGTAGCGGTCGGCCTCGCGGCCCAGCGCCGTACCCGCGGCGACGGCCGTGCGGAGCAGATCGCCCGATGCCAGGATCGGAGCGCCGAGATGCGCGGCCACGGCCGGGGCCTGGGTGCCCTTGCCGGCACCCGGAGCACCCAGAAGCACGACGACCATCATGGCCGAGGGCGACGGGCCCCGTCGGCAGCGCGCGGGGAGCGCGCCATGGCCCGCGCGGTCATCGGATGAACCCTTCGTAGTTGCGCATCATCAGCTGCGCCTCGATCTGCTTCATCGTCTCGACGACGACGGACACCACGATGAGCAGGCTCGTGCCGCCGAGTCCAAGGGTAGCGAGGTCGGGCAGGGCCAGGGCGAGCACCGACGGCGAGACCGCGACGATGGCCAGGAACAGCGCGCCGGCGAAGGTGATCCGGGTGACTACGCGGGACAGGTAGTCCTGGGTCGGCCGGCCCGGCCGGATGCCCGGGATGAAGCCACCGTTCTTGCGCAGCTGCTCGGCCGTCTCGTCCGGCTTGAACGTGAATGCCGTGTAGAAGTACGTGAAGCCCATCGTCAGCAGGAAGTACATCAGGATGTAGACGGGCGAGCGGGGGTTGAAGAAGTTCACGATCCAGGTCGCGATGTCCTTCACGATCGGGATCTCGGAGCTGGTGAAGTACGACGCCAGCTGCTGCGGGAAGAGCAGGATGCTCACCGCGAAGATGATCGGGATGACGCCGGCCTGGTTGACGCGCAGGGGCAGGAACGTCTGGCCGCCCTGGTACATCCGCCGGCCGCGGACGCGGCTGGCGTACTGGATCGGGATGCGCCGCTGGCCTTCCTGGATGTAGATGATCACCGTGACCGCGGCGATGGCCAGGACGCCGAACAGCGCGAAGGTGGCGAGATTGGGGTTCGCGAGGAACCCGTTGATCGCCGATGGCGCCCGGCTGACGATGCCGGCGAAGATGATGAAGCTGATGCCGTTGCCGATCCCCCGCTCCGTGATCAGCTCGCCGATCCACATCAGCGCGACGGCCCCGGCCGTGAGGGTGGCGATCTGGGTGAGCGTCGTGAAGCTGGCGAGGTCGAACCCGCCGGTCAGGACGCCGCGCGAGTTGAGGAGCGCCAGGAACCCGTAGGCCTGCAGCATCGCCATCGGGACCGACAGGTAGCGGGTGTACTGGTTGAGCTTGTTGCGGCCGAACTCACCCTCGCGGCTGAGCGCCTGCAGCGACGGGACGACGCCCTGCATCAGCTGCATGATGATCGACGAGTTGATGTAGGGGTTCATCCCCAGGGCCACGACCGAGAAGGTCGCGAGTCCGCCGCCCGAGAAGAGATCGAGCAGCCCGAAGAGCGGGTTCTCGTCCACGAACTGCACGAGCTTCGCCTTGTCGATGCCCGGGACCGGCACGGCCGCGAGCAGGCGGAAGACGATCAGCAGTCCGAGGACGTACAGGATCCGCCGCCGGATATCCGGCGCCCGGAAGGCGTTCAGCAGGGATTCGAACACGGGTCAGGCGTCGCCCGCGGGGGTCTCGGCGTCGTCGGCTGCGGCCTCGGTGTCGGTCGGCGCCGCCGGCGCGTCGTCAGCCGTCTCGCCCGCGTCGGCCTTGGCGGCCTTCGCTCGCGACTTGGCCTTCGCTGGCTTGGCGGCCTCGGGCTCGGCATCGGCCCCGGGTACTTCGGCCGTCTTGGCCGTCGCCTCGGGCTCGTCGGCCGTCTCGGCCGTAGGTGCTTCGGCCGTGTCGGCCTTCGCCGCCGGCGCCTCGGCCTTGTCGGTCTTCGGCTCGCGGCCGAGCGCCGGCATCGCCGTCGTCGGGACTTCGAGGACGTTCACCGTCCCGCCGGCCGCCTCGATCTTGGTCCGCGCCGAGGCCGTGAACGCGTCGGCGACGACGAACAGCGGGGTGGCCAGGTCGCCGGCGCCGAGGATCTTCATCGGCTTGTCCAGGGTGCGCACGAGGCCCACCGCCCGCAGGATGTCCTGGTTGATCGTGATCGGCCCGGCGGTGCCGGCCTTGCCCTTGGCGCCCTTGGGCGCCTCGACCTCGAACGCGCCGCGCTCCGCGAGCGCGCCGATGGCGCCGACGTTCACGACCTCGTACTCGATCTTGAAGCGGTTCTTGAAGCCGCGCAGCTTGGGGATGCGCATGTGGAGCGGCGTCTGGCCGCCTTCGAACCAGGGCGGGATGGAGCCGCCGGCGCGGGCCTTCTGCCCCTTCGTGCCGCGGCCCGCGGTCTTGCCCTTGCCGGCCGCGATGCCGCGCCCGACGCGGATGCGCGCCTTGTGGGAACCCTCCGGCGGCCGGAGGTCGTGGAGCTTCATGCCTTCTCCTGGGCGTCGGCCACGGTCACTTCCTCGACGGTGACGAGGAAGCGGACCTGGCGGACCATGCCGCGGGTCGCCGCGTTGTCGGAGATCACGCTGGTGCTGCCGATGCCGTGCAGCCCGAGCGCGCGGATGGTCGCCCGGTTCCGCGCGATGTGGCTGATCTCACTCTTGACCTGGGTGACCTTGAGCTTGGCCGTCATCAGCGCGCCTCCGGGGTCACGGCCGGCTGGCCGGAGATCCGGCTGTACAGGCGGACGCCGCGGCGGGCGCTCAGCTCCTCGGCCGAGTGCAGCGAGCGGAGGGCCTCGATGGTCGCGCGGGTCACGTTGACCGGGTTGGTGGAGCCGTACGTCTTGGACAGGATGTCGCGGACGCCCGCGGCCTCCAGCACGGCGCGCACGGACCCGCCGGCGATGACGCCGGTGCCCTGCGAGGCCGGCTTGAGCATCACCCGGCTCGCGCCGAACTCGACCCGGATCTCGTGGGGGATGGTGGTCCCCACCATCGGGATGCGGATCAGGTTCTTCTTCGCGTCCTCGACGCCCTTGCGGATCGCCTCGGGGACCTCGCCGGCCTTGCCGAGCCCGGCACCGACGTGGCCCGCGCCGTCGCCGACGACGACGACCGCGCTGAAGCTGAACCGCCGGCCGCCCTTGACGACCTTGGCGACTCGATTGATCTGGACCACGCGCTCCTCGAGCGCGAGCTTGGATGGGTCGATGCGTGCCACGGGGCTCCTTCCGATCAGAACTCGAGGCCGGCTTCGCGGGCGGCATCGGCGAGCGACTTGATCCGCCCGTGGTACCGGAACCCGGCTCGATCGAACACGACCCGCTCGACCCCGGCGGCCTTGGCCCGCTGGGCGATGAGCTTGCCGACTTCGGCGGCCTCCTTCGACTTCGTCTCCTTGGAGCCACGAAGCTCCTTCTCGACGGTCGAGGCGGCAGCCAGCGTTCGGCCCGACGAGTCGTCGATGACCTGCGCGTAGATGTGGTTGATGCTGCGGAAGACCGCGAGGCGCGGCCGCGAGTCGGTCCCCGCCAGGTGGAGGCGGATGCGGTCGTGGCGCTTGCGTCGCGCGGCGCCGCGGCTGGCGACCTGCGTCATCGCGTTCGTTCCTTCCGGGTCGGTGTCATCACTTCTTGCCGCCGATCTTGCCGGCCTTGCCGGCCTTGCGGCGGACCTGCTCGCCCGCGTAGCGGACACCCTTGCCCTTGTATGGCTCGGGCTTGCGCGTGGCGCGGACGGTCGCGGCGATCTGGCCGACGAGCTCCTTGTCGATGCCGACCACCGCGAGGCGGGTCGGGGTCTCGACCTCGAAGCTGATGCCCTCGGGCGGGTCGATCTCGATCGGGTGGCTGTAGCCCAGGTTCAGCTGGAGCTTCCGCCCGTTGAGCGCGGCGCGATAGCCGACGCCGGTGATCTCGAGGCCCTTCCGATAGCCGTCGCTGACCCCGATCACCATGTTGTTGATGAGGGTCCGCGTGAGGCCGTGGAGCTGCTTGTGGGTCTTCTGCTCGGTCGGGCGGGTGACCACGACGGTGGCCTCCTCCCGGGTGATGGTCATGTCCGGGTGGAGCGACCGGCTGAGGGTCCCCTTGGGGCCCTTGACCGTGACGTTCCGGCCCTCGATGGTCACATCGACCGAGGCTGGGACGGCGATGGGCAGGCGTCCGATACGTGACATCTGTCGCCTACCAGACGAAGGCCAGGACTTCGCCGCCCAGCTGCGCCTGACGCGCCTGCTGGCCGGTCATGATCCCCTGGCTCGTGCTGACGATGACGATGCCCAGGCCGCCGAGCACCCGCGGGATGTCCGTCTTGCGGGCGTAGACCCGCAGGCCGGGCTTGCTGATGCGCTTGAGGCCCGAGACGACCGGGACCTTGCCGTCGACGTACTTGAGCGTCAGGCGGAGGACCGCGGCGCTGCCGTCCTGCTCCTCGGCCACGTCGGCGATGAAGCCTTCGGCCTTGAGGATGCGGGCGATCTCACGCTTGGTCCGGGACGCGGGCACCACGACCTCGGCGTGCCGGGCGCGCGAGGCGTTCCGGACGCGAGTGAGCATGTCCGCGATCGGGTCGGAGATGTTCATCGGTTCCCTACCAGCTCGACTTGGTGACGCCCGGCAGCTCGCCGCGGAGCGCGCGCTCGCGGAAGCAGATGCGGCACAGGGCGAAACGGCGCATGAAGGCGCGCGGCCGACCGCACACGAAGCAGCGGTGGTAGCCGCTGACCTTGTGCTTGGGGGTGCGCTTCGCCTTGGCGATCAACGATTTCTTGGCCATGTGACTCCCTCCCCGCGCCTACGAGGCGAAGGGCATGCCGAGGAGTTCAAGAAGCTTCTTGGACTCCTCGTCGGTCTTCGCCGTCGTCACGATGCTGATCTCCAGCCCGCGGAGACGGTCCACCTTGTCGTAGTCGATCTCGGGGAACGCGAGCTGCTCGCGCAGACCGAGTGAGTAGTTGCCCCGCCCATCGAACGACTTGCCGGGGATGCCCCGGAAGTCGCGGATGCGCGGCAGGGCCAGCGTGGTCAGCCGGTCCATGAAGTCCCACATCCGCTCGCCGCGGAGCGTCACCTTCGCGCCGATCGAGTTGCCCGTCCGGACCCGGAACTGGGCGATCGAGCGCTTGGCCTTGGTCACGATCGGCCTCTGGCCGGTGATCGCCGCGAGGTCGCCCACGGCGGCGTCGAGCGCCTTCGCGTTGGTCAGCGCCTCGCCGAGGCCGATGTTGACGACGATCTTGTCGAGGCCCGGCACCTGGTTGGGGTTGGCGTACTCGAACTGCTTCTGGAGCGCCGGGACGACTTCCGCCTTGTAGCGCTCCTGGAGGCGGCTGGTCACGACTTGACCTCCAGCTGCTCCCCGCAGTGCCCGCAGACGCGGACGCGGCGGCCGGTGTCGAGCACGGCGTGCTTGATCCGGGTGGGGTTGTGGCAGCTGCCGCAGACGACCATGACCCGGCCGATCGGCACGGGCTGGGCGATGTCCATGATGCCGCCGGCCTGGACCTTGGGCATCCGGTCGTTCGAGCTCGTCGACTGGCTCGGCTTGGTATGCCGCTTGGCGATGTTGAGCCCCTCGACGACGACGCCGACGCCGCCCTTCGTGGAGCCGCGCCGATACATGCTGCGAGCCCGCCCGGCCGGCTCGCGCCGGATGATCCGGTCGACCTTGCCGCGCTTGCCGGCGTCCTTGCCGGCGAGGATCACGACGGTGTCGCCCTTGCGGATCTCGGGCACCTTGGTGGCGCGGGTGGAGGTGGCCATCAGAGCACCTCCGGGGCGAGCGACACGATCTTCATGTAGTTGCGGTCGCGCAGCTCGCGCGCGACCGGGCCGAAGATGCGCGTGCCGCGGGGATTGCCCTGGTTGTTGATGAGGACCGCCGCGTTCTCGTCGAAGCGGATGTAGCTCCCGTCCGGGCGGCCGTACTCCTTGGCGGTGCGGACCACCACGGCGCGGACCACGTCGCCCTTCTTGACGGCGGCGTTCGGGATGGCCTGCTTGACGCTGGCGACGATGACGTCGCCGACGCCGGCCTCGGTCTTGAGCGAGCGGCCCATCACCCGGATGCACTGGATGGTGCGGGCGCCGGTGTTGTCAGCCACCTTGAGGCGGGTCTGCGACTGGATCACGACGCGGGCTCCCCTGCCGCGGCATCGCTGCCGGCGGCGTCGGCCGCAGCGGCCTCGGCCGCCTCGGCCTCGGCGCGGACCCGGCCCGGATGGGCCGCCGAGTGGATGGCCTCGGAGGTCGCGGTCTCCTCGGAGATGAGATCGATGGGCGTGCCGCTGTCACCGGCGCGCGCGACCACGCTGACGAGCCGCCAGCGCTTGGTGGCCGAGAGCGGGCGCGACTCCTCGATGAGGACCGTGTCGCCGATCCTGGCGTCGTTGGTCTCGTCGTGCGCCTTGAACTTGGTGCTCAAGCGGATGACCCGCTTGTACAGCCGGTGGCGCGTGAGGCGCTCGACGGACACGACGATCGTCTTGTCCATCTTGTCGCTGACCACGCGTCCGACCTTGGTCTTCCGCTTGCCGTCCACTCGGGTGCTTGCTCCTGTCATCGCGTGATCTCCCTCACGCCGTCTTGCCGAGCTTGCGCTCGCGCTGGACGGTCAGGATCCGCGCGATCGTTCGCCGCGTCTGCGGGATCGTGCTGAAGTCCTTCAATTGCCTGGTCGAGAGCGCGAAGCGCGCTCCCCAGAGGTCCTGCTTCGCGTCGCGAAGCGCGGTCTCGAGCTCCGCGTCGGAGAGGGCGCGGACCTTGTCGATGTCCATCGTCACGCCTCCTTCGCCCCGTCCCGGACGACCACGCGCGTGGCGACGGGCAGCTTGTGGCTGGCAAGGCGCATCGCCTCGATCGCCGAGTCATGGTCGACGCCGGCCATCTCGAACAGGATCCGCCCGGGCTTGACGACCGCGACCCAATGGTCGGGGGCGCCCTTGCCCGAGCCCATCCGGGTCTCGGCCGGCTTCTTGGTCGCGGGCTTGTCCGGGAAGATCCGGATCCAGATCTTGCCGCCGCGCTTGACCGAGCGGGTCATCGCGCGGCGGGCCGCCTCGATCTGGCGGCTCGTGATCCAGGCCGGTTCCTGGGTGGCCAGGCCGTACTCGCCGAAGGCCACGCTGTGGCCGCCCTTGGCGACGCCGGACATCCGGCCGCGCATGACCTTGCGGTGCTTGACCCGCTTCGGCATCAGCATGGTCAGACCCCCGTCCCGGCGACGGCCGGCACGTTCAGGTCGCGCGCGGGGACGCGCTCCGGGGCGATGTCGCCGCGGTAGATCCAGACCTTGACGCCGATGCGGCCGTAGGTCGTGTGGGCATGGACCTGCCCGTAGCTGATGTCGGCGCGCAGCGTCCCGAGGGGGATACGCCCCTCCTTGTCCCACTCGCGACGGCCCATCTCCGAGCCGCCGAGGCGGCCGGCGACAGCGATCTTGACGCCCTTCGCGCCGGCCTTCATCGAGCGCTGGATGGCCTGCTTCATGGCCTTCTTGAAGGCGATGCGGCGGCTCAGCTGGCCGGCGATGTTCATGGCCACCAGGTAGGCGTCGAGCTCGGGCTGGCGGATCTCCTTGATCTCCAGCTTGACCTTGCGGTCGGTCAGCGCGCCGACCTGCTGGCGCAGGATCTCGACGTTCGCGCCGCCCTTGCCGATGACGATGCCCGGCTTGGCGGTGTGGATCGTGACCGTCACGTGGTTGATGCCGCGCTCCACCTCGACGCCGCTCACGCTGGCGTTGGCCAGGCGGCGGTCGATCAGCTGGCGGATGAGGATGTCCTCCTTGAGGGAGGTGGTGTATTCCTTGTCATCCGCGTACCACTTCGCGGTCCAGGTGCGCGAGACACCCAGGCGGAAGCCGTATGGATGGACCTTGTGTCCCATGTCAGGCCTCCTGGTCCGCGACGACGATCGTGATGTGGGTCATGGGCTTGTGGATGGGGAACGCGCGGCCCTGCGCCCGCGGGCGGAAGCGCTTGATCGTCGGCCCCTCATCGGCGACGGCATCGAGGACGATCAGGTCCTCGGCCGACAGGTTGTGGTTGTTCTCGGCGTTCGCGGTCGCGCTGTGGAGCACGCGCGCGACGTCCTTGGCGGCGTACTGCGGCATGAACCTGAGCAATGCCGCGGCCTCCTCGACCGGCTTGCCCTTGATGGCGGTCGTGACCAGTCGGGCCTTGCGGGTCGAGCCGCGAAGGTACTTGGCAGTAGCGGAAACACGCACGGTCAGGTCGCTCCCTACTTCAGCGCCAGCGACCGCTCGGTGTGCTTGCCGTGCCCGCGGTAGTTGCGGGTGGGGCTGAACTCACCGAGGCGATGCCCGACCATGTTCTCGGTCACGTAGACCGGGACGTGCTTCTTGCCGTTGTACACGGCGATGGTGTGGCCGATGAACGTCGGGAAGATCACCGACGCGCGCGACCAGGTCTTGACGACCTTCTTCTCGTTGCGCTTGTTCATCTCCTCGATCCGGCCGAGGAGTCGGGCCTCCACGAAGGGGCCCTTCTTGATGGAACGGGACATCGGCTCCTACCTCCCCGCTACTTGCGATGCCGTGACCGGACGATGAGACGTCCGGTCGTCTTCGACCGCCGGGTGCGATAGCCCATGGCGGGCTTGCCCCACGGGGTCTTGGGCGGCATCCCGGTCGGGGACTTGCCCTCACCACCGCCGTGCGGATGGTCGCGCGGATTCATGACGACGCCCCGGACCTCGGGCCGCTGGCCGAGGTGCCGGGCGCGGCCGGCCTTGCCGAGGTTCTGGTTCTCGTGATCGAGGTTGCTGACCTGGCCGATGGTGGCCATGCAGCGGATGCTGACGCGGCGGACCTCGCCCGACGGCAGGCGGACCTGGGCGTACTCGCCTTCCTTGGCGAGCAGCTGGGCCGAAGTGCCGGCGGAGCGCACGATCTGACCGCCCTTGCCGGGGATCAGCTCGATGTTGTGGATGGTCGTGCCGAGCGGGATGTTGGAGATCGGCAGTGCGTTGCCCAGCCGCGCCTCGGCATCCGGTCCGGCGACGACGACGTCACCCACCTTCATGCCGTGGGGCAGGAGCATGTAGCGCTTCTCGCCGTCGCGATAGTGGAGCAGGCCGATCCGCGCCGAGCGGTTGGGGTCGTACTCGATGGTCGCGAGCCGGGCGGGGACGCCGATCTTGTTGCGCTTGAAGTCGATGATGCGGTAGTGCTGCTTCTCGCCGCCGCCGCGATGGCGGACCGTCAGGCGGCCGGCGTTGTTGCGCCCGGACCCGCGGATCTGCTTCTCGAGCAGGGGCTTGTGCGGCTCCTTGGTGGTGATCTCCTCGAAGGTCGAGCGAGTCATCTGCCGGAGCCCCGGCGAGGTGGCCTTGTAACTGCGAAGCGGCATCGTCAGACCCCCTCGAAGAATTCGATCTTCTGGCCCGGGGCCAGCGTGACGATGGCCTTGCGCCACGGCGTGGTGTGGCCGACGATCCGGCCGCGCCGCGTGCCGCGCCGCTTCTCCTTGGCCTTCGTGGTCAGGACGTTGACCGCGACGACCGTCACCTTCTCCTTCTTGTACAGCTCCTCGATCGCCGCCTTGATCTGGATCTTGTTGGCGTCGTGGTGCACCGCGAAGGTGTACTTGCCGCGGCCGGACTCGTCGATGGACTTCTCGCTGATGACGGGGCGCAGGATGATCTCCGGCGCGGTCAGGACGCTCATGCGTAGACCTCCTGCATCCGGGCCAGGGAGGCCTCCTCGATGAGCACGACATCGGCCTTCAGCAGGTCGACGACGTTGAGCGAGTCGGCGAGGATGATCTCGACGGTCGGCAGGTTGCGCGCCGACAGCTGGAGCTTCTCGTCGCGCGCCGGCGACACGACCAGCACGTGACCCGACGCCTTGAGGGCGCCGAGCACGCCGGCCAGGTCGCGCGTCTTGACCGCCTCGAGCCCGAACGAGTCGATGACCATGATCGCCTCGTCGCCGAACTTGGCGGTGAGCGCGCCGCGCAGGGCCAGCCGCTTCATCTTGCGCGGCAGGCGCTGCTCGTAGGAGCGCGGGTGCGGGCCGAACACCGCGCCGCCGCCACGGTAGTGCGGGGCGCTGACGGTGCCCTGGCGGGCGCGGCCGGTGCCCTTCTGGCGGTACGGCTTGCGGCCGCCGCCGCGGACCTCGCCGCGGGTCTTGGTGTCGGCCGTGCCGGTCCGGCGACCGGCGAGCTGGGCGGTCACGACCTGGTGGAGGACGGCGGCGTTGATCGGCGCAGCGAAGAGCTCGTCGCTGAGCTCCACGCTGCCGACGGTCTTGCCCGTCCGGTCGTACAGGTTGGTCTGCGGCATCGCGTCAGGCCTTCTTCACGAGGATCAATGAGCCGCGCGCGCCGGGGAGGCTCCCCTTGACCAGCAGCAGGTTGCGATCGGTGTCGGTGCGCACGACGCGCACCTTCTTGATGGTCGTCCGCTCGTCGCCCATGTGGCCGGCCATCTTCAGGCCTCGGTAGACGCGACCGGGGGTGGTGCCGGGGCCGATCGAGCCGGGCTCGCGATGGTGGTCGGAGCCGTGGGTCTTGGGCCCGCGGTGGAAGTTGTGGCGCTTGATGTGGCCGGCGAAGCCCTTGCCCTTCGAGACGCCCGTCACGTCGACCTCGTCGCCCACGGCGAACAGGTCGCTGATCGCGACGGTCTGGCCGACCTCGTACGCTCCGACGTCGTCGACGCGGAACTCGCGGATCGTCGCCACCTTGGGCAGGTCCTTGAGCTGGCCGGTCTCGGGCTTGGACAGCTTCCGGGCCACCTCCGTGCCGAGCTGGACGGCCGTGTAGCCGTCCCGGTCCGTCGTGCGCAGGCGCGTGACGGTGTTGGGCTCGATGGACACGACGGAGACGGCGACCATGGTGCCGTCGTCCTCGAAGACCTGGGTCATGCCGACCTTGCGGCCGATCAGTCCGATGTTGCCCATCACATCTTGATCTCGATGTCGACGCCAGCCGCCAGGCTGAGTCGCATCAGGGCGTCGACCGTCTTCGACGAGGGGTCCAGGATGTCCACGAGCCGCTTGTGGGTGCGGATCTCGAACTGCTCCCGGCTGTCCTTGTCGATGAACGGCGAGCGCAGGACCGTGAACTTCTCGATGCGCGTCGGGAGCGGCACGGGGCCGACGACGTCCGCGCCGGTGCGCTGGGCCGTCTCGACGATCTGGGCCGCCGACTGATCGAGCAGTCGGTGATCGTAGGCCTTGAGGCGGATCCGGATCCGCTGCTTCGCCATCTCGTCCCTACTCGGCGATGGTGACGATGGCGCCGGCGCCGACGGTCCGGCCGCCCTCGCGGATGGCGAAGCGCTGGCCGACCTCGAGGGCGATCGGGGTGATCAGCTCGACGGTCATCTCGACGTTGTCGCCGGGCATGATCATCTCCGCCCCCTCGGGCAGGCCGATGGCCCCGGTCACGTCGGTGGTGCGCAGGTAGAACTGCGGCCGGTAGCCGTTGTAGAAGGGGGTGTGGCGGCCGCCCTCCTCCTTGGTCAGGACGTAGACCTGGGCGCTGAACCTGGTGTGCGGCTTGACCGAGCCGGGCTTGGCCAGGACCTGGCCGCGCTCGATCTCCTCGCGCTCGATGCCCCGGATGAGGCAGCCCACGTTGTCGCCGGCGCGGCCCTCGTCGAGCAGCTTCTTGAACATCTCGACGCCGGTGATGACGATCTTGCGGGTGGCCTTCACGCCGACCAGCTCGACCTCGTCGCCGACCTTGACGATGCCGCGCTCGATGCGCCCGGTGGCGACCGTGCCCCGGCCCTTGATGCCGAAGACGTCCTCGACCGGCATCAGGAACGGCTTGTCGATCGCCCGCTCGGGGGTCGGGATGTAGCTGTCGACCGCGTCCATCAGCGCCTGGATGGGGGCGTAGGCGGCGTCGGCCGGGTCGTCGCCGGCCTCCAGCGCCTTGAGCGCGCTGCCGCGCACGACCGGGATGTCGTCGCCCGGGAAGTTGTACTTGCTGAGCAGCTCGCGGACCTCGAGCTCGACCAGGTCGAGGAGCTCCGGGTCGTCGACCATGTCGACCTTGTTGAGGAAGACCACGATGTAGGGGACCTCGACCTGGCGGGCCAGCAGGATGTGCTCGCGGGTCTGCGGCATCGGCCCGTCGGTGGCGGCCACGACCAGGATGGCGCCGTCCATCTGGGCGGCCCCGGTGATCATGTTCTTGATGTAGTCGGCGTGGCCCGGGCAGTCGACGTGGGCGTAGTGGCGGGCGGCCGTCTCGTACTCGACGTGGGCGATGGCGATGGTGATCCCGCGCTCGCGCTCCTCGGGGGCGTTGTCGATCGAGTCGAAGGCGCGGTACTCCGCCTCGCCCTTCAGGGCGAGGTACTTGGTGATCGCCGCGGTGAGCGACGTCTTGCCGTGGTCGATGTGGCCGATCGTGCCGATGTTGACGTGCGGCTTGGTGCGCTCGAACTTCTTCTTGGCCATCGTGGCTGCTCCCGCTAGACCTTGGACTTC
This sequence comes from uncultured Chloroflexia bacterium, assembly GCA_963813335.1. Classification (GTDB taxonomy): domain Bacteria; phylum Chloroflexota; class Limnocylindria; order Limnocylindrales; family CSP1-4; genus SPCO01. The sequence goes on along the minus strand of CAWEYL010000001.1, from coordinate 315,935 downwards.
TGGACGAGTTCCGAGGCCAGGTTGCCCGGCACCTCGGCGTAGTGGCTGAACTCCATCGAGGAGGTCGCCCGGCCCTGGCTCATGCTGCGCAGGTCGGTGACGTACCCGAACATCTGGGCCAGCGGGACGAACGCGCGGACGACCTGGGTCGACCCTCGCGACTCCATCCCCTCGATCTGGCCGCGGCGGCTGTTGAGGTCGCCGATGACGTCGCCCATGAACTCCTCGGGCATGAGGACCTCGACCTTCATGATCGGCTCGAGGATGGCCGGGTCCGCCTTGGAGAAGGCGTCCTTGATGGCCATCGAACCGGCGATCTTGAATGCCATCTCCGACGAGTCGACGTCGTGGAACGACCCGTCGAAGAGGGTCACCTTGACGTCGACGACCGGGAACCCGGCGTAGATGCCCGTGGCGAGCGTCTCGCGGATGCCCTGGTCGACCGGCTTGATGTACTCGCGCGGGATGGTCCCGCCGACGATCTTGTCGATGAACTCGTAGCCGGCGCCCTTCTCGGCGGGCTCGAGCTTGATGACCGCGTGGCCGTACTGGCCCTTGCCGCCGGTCTGGCGGATGAACCGCCCGTTGCCCTCGGCCGCGCGGCGGATGGTCTCGCGATAGGAGACCTGCGGCTTGCCGATGTTGGCGGCGACCTTGAACTCGCGGATCATCCGGTCGACGAGGACGTCGAGGTGCAGCTCGCCCATCCCGGCGATGAGCGTCTCCGACGTCTCCGGGTCCGTGTGGACGCGGAAGGTCGGGTCCTCCTCGGCGAGGCGCTGCAGGGCGAGCGCGAGCTTGTCCTGGTCGGCCTTCGTCTTCGGCTCGATCTTGACCTCGATGACCGGCTCGGGGAAGGTCATCGATTCGAGGATGATCTGGTGGTCGGGGTCGGTCAGCGTGTCGCCGGTGAAGGTGTCCTTCAGCCCGACGGCCGCGGCGATGTCGCCCGCGTAGACCTCGTCGATCTCCTCGCGGTGGTTCGCGTGCATCTGGAGGATGCGCCCGATGCGCTCCTTCTTGCCCTTGGTCGGGTTCATCACGTACGACCCGGCCTTGAGCGTGCCCGAGTAGACCCGGAAGAAGGCCAGCTTGCCGACGAACGGGTCCGCGGCGATCTTGAAGGCCAGCGCGCTGAACGGCTCCTTGTCATCCGGGGTGCGGATGATGTCGGCGCCGGTGCGCGGGTCGAGGCCGATCATCGGCGGCACGTCGAGCGGCGACGGCAGGAAGTCGATGACCGCGTCGAGCATCTTCTGGACGCCCTTGTTCTTGAGCGCCGAGCCGGTCAGGACCGGGATGATCCGGGTGGTCAGCGTGCCGAGGCGCAGGCCGTGCTTGATCTCGGCGACCGTCAGCTCCTCGCCCTCGAGATACTTGTGGGTCAGCGCGTCGTCCATCTCGGCGACGGCCTCGATCATCGTGTGGCGGTGCTTCTCGGCCTCGGCCTTGAGCTCGTCCGGGATCTCCACGACGTCGATCTGGTTGCCGAGGTCGTCGCGGTAGTAGACGGCCTTCATCTCGACCAGGTCGATCACGCCCTGGAACTGGTCTTCGCGGCCGATCGGGATCTGGATCGGCACGGCGTTGGCACCGAGGCGGTCCTTGATCGAGTCGACGCCGCGCCAGAAGTCGGCGCCGGTCCGGTCGAGCTTGTTGATGAAGCAGAAGCGGGGCACACCGTAGCGGTCGGCCTGGCGCCAGACGGTCTCGGACTGCGGCTCCACGCCGGCCACGCCGTCGAAGACGACGACCGCGCCGTCGAGCACGCGCAGGCTGCGCTCGACCTCCACCGTGAAGTCCACGTGCCCGGGCGTATCGATGATGTTGATGCGATGGTCGCCCCAGAACGCGGTCGTGGCCGCGGCGGTGATGGTGATGCCGCGCTCCTGCTCCTGCGGCATCCAGTCCATCGTGGCCGCGCCCTCGTGGACCTCGCCGAGCTTGTAGATCTTCTTCGTATAGAAAAGGATCCGCTCGGTGACCGTGGTCTTCCCAGCGTCGATGTGCGCGATGATCCCGATGTTCCGCGTCTTCGCGAGCGGAACCTGCCGTGCCACGGTGCCTATGCTCCCCGAGCTACCACTTGAAATGGCTGAACGCCTTGTTGGCGTCCGCCATCTTGTGCGTGTCTTCGCGACGCTTCACCGCGGCGCCGAGGCCATTCATGGCATCGACGAACTCGGCGGCGAGCTTCTCGCTCATGCTCTTGCCGTTGCGCTTGCGGGCCGCCTGGACGAGCCAGCGGACCCCGAGCGACATGCGGCGATCGCCCCGGATCTCGACCGGGACCTGATACGTGGCGCCGCCGACGCGGCGCGGCTTGACTTCGATGATGGGGGTGGCGTTGCGCATCGCCGCCTCGAGGATCTCGAGGCCGGGGCGCGACGCCTGGGCCTCGGCCCGGGCCAGGGCCTGGCGGAGGATCCGCTCGGCCAGGTTCTGCTTGCCGCCCTTCATCAGCTTCGCCGAGAAGCGGGCGGTCAGGCGGTTGGCCGGGACCGTCTCGTACTTGGTCTTGCGCGGGATGCTCGTTCGGCGCGGCATGTCAGCGGGCCCCCGGCTTCGCGCTGGCCTTCGCGCCGTACTTGCTGCGGCCCTGCTTGCGGTCGCGCACGCCGGCGGCGTCGAGGGTGCCGCGGATGATGTGGTACTTGACCGAAGGGAGGTCCTTCACGCGGCCGCCGCGGACGAGGACGACCGAGTGCTCCTGGAGGTTGTGGCCGATCCCGGGGATGTAGGCCGTGACCTCCATCTGGTTGGTCAGCCGCACGCGCGCGATCTTGCGCAGCGCCGAGTTCGGCTTCTTGGGCGTCATCGTCCGGACCTGCAGGCAGACACCCCGCTTCTGGGGGGCGCCGGGGATGGGTACCTGGCGCTGCCGCAGGCTGTTCCAGTTCTTGCGCATCGCCGGCGCCTTGATCTTCGAGATCTTGCGCTGGCGACCATGTCGCACGAGCTGGCTGATCGTCGGCACGAAAACGCTGCTCCTCTCGTCGAAGTGATCAGGTCACGGTCGTCGCCGACCGGCCGGTCCGGTGAGGCACGATCGCCTGGGGGGCGACCGGCGGGGACCGGTTCAGGGTTTCAGGATGCTGTGGTCAGGTGGTCTGCGGCGCGCACGCCGCTGGCGGACCCCTCCCGAGGCCACGAAGGCGGAGTCTATCAGCGGCCCGCTGAGCGTGTCAAACGCTCGGCGGGCCGCCGCGAGGGCCCGCTGGGGCCCCCGGATCAGCCCTCGGGATCGGCCTCGGCCGGGGCGTCCTTGCCGCCCGCGACGAAGGCGGCGACGCCCTCGTCGTCGGACGCCGCCGACGCGTCCGCGTCGCCGGCCAGGAACGGGTTGGCGAAGTCGGATTCGTCGTCCGAGCCGCCGGCGATGGTCGCCGCCAGCACGAGCTCCGTGGCCTCTTCGTCGGGCGCCCGACCCTCCCCGTCCTCGAGGAACGGGTTGTACTCGGCGCCGAGGTCGTCGAGCGCCTCCCCGGCGAGCGCCTCGAGGGCGGCCCGTCGTTCGCGCTCCTTGCGCGCGGCCACGTTGGCCGGCGCCCCGGTCCCGGCCGGGATGAGCTTGCCGATGATCACGTTCTCCTTGAGCCCGATCAGGTGGTCCTTGGCGCCGTTGATGGCGGCCTCGGTCAGCACCCGGGTGGTCTCCTGGAAGGACGCGGCGGCGAGGAAGCTCGACGTGTTGAGCGAGGCCTTCGTGACCCCCAGCAGGACGGTCTGGGCCGTGGCCGGCTCGCCGCCCTCGGCGAGGACCCGGTTGTTGTGCTCCTCGAACTCGAGGCGGTCCACGAGCTCGGTCGGCAGGAGGTCGACGTCGCCCGGCTGGTCGATGCGGACCTTGCGGAGCATCTGCCGGACGATGATCTCGATGTGCTTGTCGTTGATCGTGACGCCCTGGCTCCGGTAGACCTTCTGGACCTCCTTCACCAGGTAGCGCTGGACGGCGTCCTTGCCCCGGGTGTCGAGGTACTCCTGCGGGTTGATCGGGCCATCGGTGATGGCGTCGCCCGCCCGGATCTCCGCGCCGTTGTCGACGAGGATCTTGGCGTTGTGGGGGATGAGGTACTCGCGCTCGACGACGTCCTCGGCGCGGACGACGAGGCCGTCCTTCTCCTTGACGAGGAAGCCCTTGACCGGCGCGGCGATATCGGTCGCCGCCCCGTCCACCTGGGTCCGGGCGAGCACCTGGCCCAGCTCGACCACGTCACCCGGCGCGGCCAGCAGCTCCGCCTTCGGCGGCAGGATGAGCGACGTGTCGTAGACCTCGGTCGAGATGACCTTGACCTTGGTCGGCCCGTCGCCGCGGATGATCTCGACGATGCCGTCGATGTGGCTGATCTCGGCCTTGCCCTTGGGGATGCGGGCCTCGAAGAGCTCCTCGACGCGGGGCAGGCCGGCGGTGATGTCCAGGCCGGCGACGCCGCCCGTGTGGAACGTGCGCATCGTCAGCTGGGTGCCCGGCTCGCCGATGGACTGGGCGGCGATGATGCCGACCGCCTCGCCGGAGCCGACCATCTCGCCGGTGGCGAGGTTGCGGCCGTAGCACGCCCGGCAGACGCCGTAGCGGGCCTCGCAGGTGAGCGGTGAGCGGACGAGCGCCTCGTCGACCCCGGCCTCGTCGATGCGGGCCGCCATCTCCTCGGTGATCATCTCGTTGCGCTCGACCAGGTACGTGGGCTCCTCGCCCTTCTTGGTCTTGACCGTCGGGTCGGGCAGCGACGCCGCCGCGAGCCGGCCGACGAGGCGGCGCTGGAAGGCGTCGCGCTCCTCGCTCGATTCGCTGCGGATGATCCAGCTCCCCTCCTCGGTGCCGCAGTCCTCCTCGCGGGTGATCACGTCCTGGGCGACGTCGACGAGACGGCGCGTCAGGTAGCCCGAGTCGGCGGTCCGCAGGGCCGTGTCCGCGAGGCCCTTGCGGGCGCCGTGGGTGGAGATGAAGTACTCGAGGACCGTCATCCCCTCGCGGAAGTTGCTCCGGACCGGGACGTCGATGATGCGGCCCGACGGGTCGGCCATGAGGCCGCGCATCGCGCCCAGCTGGCCGATGTTGCCCTTGTTCCCGCGGGCACCGGAGGCCGTCATCATCGTCACCGGACCGGTCGGGTCCAGCGACTTCATCATCTCGTCGGACATCTTGGCGGTGGTGTCCTGCCAGACCCCGACCACCTGCTCGTAGCGCTCGTCCTCGGTGATGAGGCCGCGCTGGAACTGGCGGTCGATCTGCTCGACGGCGTGGTCGGCGCCGTCGAGGCGGGAGGCCTTGTCCTTCGGGATCTCGATGTCGAAGAGGCCGATGGTCATGCCGCCACGGGTGGCGAACTCGAACCCGACGCTCTTGATGCCATCGACGAGGTGCGCGGTCTCGTCCGCGCCGAGCTGGCGGTAGCAGACGTCGACCAGCGCCTTGAGGTCGACCCGGCGCATGACCTCGTTGTGGAAGCGCAGCTGGTCGGGCAGGATCTGGTTGAAGATGATCCGGCCGATGGTCGTGCGCCGGCGCTCGGCCTTCAGGGTGCCGGACTCGGCGTCCCAGGCCTTGACCTCGACGTCGACGAGCTCGTGGAGCGTCGCGCCGGTCTTCTCGCGCAGCTGGTAGGCGAGGATCGCCTGGTCCTCGGTAGCGAAGCGCGGCGCCTGCCGTGCCTTCTTGCCCTTCGTCTCGTTGGCGTCCATCGTCAGGTAGTAGCAGCCGAGGACCATGTCCTGGGTGGGGGCGACGACCGGGCTGCCGTCGGCGGGCGACAGCAGGTTCGCGGTCGAGAGCATCATCGTCCGCGCCTCTTCCTGGGCGGCCGTCGAGAGCGGCACGTGGACCGCCATCTGGTCGCCGTCGAAGTCCGCGTTGAACGCGGTGCAGACGAGCGGGTGGATCTGGATGGCCGAGCCCTCGACGAGCACAGGCATGAACGCCTGGATGCCGAGGCGGTGCAGGGTCGGGGCGCGGTTCAGCAGGACCGGGTGGTCCTTGATGACCTCTTCGAGGACGTCCCAGACCTCGGGCCGGACCCGCTCGACGATGCGCTTGGCGCTCTTGATGTTGTGGGCGAAGCCCTTCTCGACGAGCTGGCGCATGACGAACGGCTTGAACAGCTCGAGGGCCATCTTCTTTGGCAGCCCGCACTGGTGGAGCTTGAGCTCCGGGCCGACCACGATGACCGAGCGGCCGGAGTAGTCCACCCGCTTGCCCAGCAGGTTCTGGCGGAACCGTCCCTGCTTGCCCTTGAGCATGTCGGACAGCGACTTCAGGCGGTGGTTGCCGGTCCCGGCGATGGCGCGCCCGCGGCGGCCGTTGTCGATCAGCGCGTCGCAGGCCTCCTGGAGCATCCGCTTCTCGTTGCGGATGATGATCTCCGGGGCGCCCAGCTCGAGCAGCCGCTTGAGCCGGTTGTTGCGGTTGATGACGCGGCGGTACAGGTCGTTGAGGTCGGAGGTCGCGAAGCGGCCGCCGTCGAGCTGGACCATCGGCCGGAGGTCCGGGGGGATGACCGGCAGGACGGACAGGATCATCCAGTCCGGGCGCGTGCCGGAGCGGCGGAAGGCCTCGATGAGGCGCAGCCGCTTGATGGCCTTCTTGCGCCGCTGGCCGGAGCTGGTCCGGACCTCGACGTGGAGCGAGCGGGCCAGCTCCTCGAGGTCCATCCGGCTGATGATCTCGCGGACCGCCTCGGCGCCCATGCCCGCGCTGAACACGCGGCCACCCTTGGCCCCCGAGCCGTAGCGCTCGTCGAGGGCGCGGTACTCGTTCTCGCCGAGGGTCTGCATCGGCTTGAGGGACTCGAGCTCGTCGCGCAGCTTGCGCAGCTCGTCCTTGAGGCCAGCGGCCTGCTCGGCGAGGCCGGCCTTCTCGTGCTGCAGGGTCTCGTCCATGGCCGCGCGCAGGTCGTCGATCTTCTGCTCGACCACGCGGGCCTCGTCGGCCTCGCGCTGCTGGATGGCGGCGGTCACCCGCTCCGTCTCCGCGCCGACGATCTTGCGGAGCCGCGCGACGGCATCCTTGCCGCCCTTGTCGCCGGCGGCGACGACGACCTCGCCCGTCGGGGCGAACGAGATCGTGTCCTCGGCGACCCCTGTCTTCAGCGCATCGAGAGCGGCCTGCGTCTCCTGGGCCGCCACGGCGATCTGCTCGGTCTGGGTCGTGCGGTCGGCCTCGAGCGATGCCTTGGTCGACGCGAGGTCCGCGTTGAGCTCGTCCTTGCTCTTGTTGAGCTCGGCCCGCAGCTCGTCCTCGAGCTCGGTCAGGCGCTGGCCGGACTTGCCGCCACGGCCCTCGGCTTCGTCCTCGATCACGGCCAGGGCGCGCTTGCGGGCGTCCTCGTCGACGTGCGTGACGATGTACAGCGCGAAGTAGAGGATGCGCTCCAGGTTGCGCGGGCTGATGTCGAGCAGGATGCCGAGCCGGCTCGGGGTGCCCTTGAAATACCAGATGTGGCTGACCGGGCTGGCGAGCTGGATGTGGCCCATCCGCTCGCGGCGGACCTTCGAGCGCGTGACCTCGACGCCGCACTTGTCGCAGATGATGCCCTTGTAGCGGATCCGCTTGTACTTCCCGCAGTAGCACTCCCAGTCCTTCGTCGGACCGAAGATGCGCTCGTCGAAGAGCCCGTCCTTCTCCGGCTTGAGGGTCCGGTAGTTGATGGTCTCGGGCTTGGTGACCTCACCCTTCGACCACTCCCGGATCTGGTCCGGGCTGGCGAGCGAGATGCGGATCGCGCTGAAGTTATTGACTTCGAGCATGGTTCTCCTCCGCGCCGCCGTCTGGCTCGGCGACACGATGCGGACCGTGAGCGAGCGGCGTCGTGCCGGCCGAAACGCGGCGCCGCGGGTGGTTCAGGGACGGGTACGGGTGCAGGGCGGTCAGTCCTCGAACCCGGCGAGGTTGATCCCGCCGAGATCGGGGAGCAGGTATCCGGATGCGTCGTCCTCGCCGAGCGGGATCTCCTCGTCGTTCTGGTCCAGGATCTCCGCGTTCAGCCCGAGGCTGCGCAGCTCCTTGATCAGGACCTTGAAGGATTCGGGCACGCGCGGCGGCTGGATCTCCTCCCCCTTGACGATGGCTTCGTAGGTCTGGACGCGCCCGAGGACGTCGTCCGACTTCACGGTGAGCAGCTCCTGGAGGATGTTGGCGGCGCCGTATGCCTCCAGCGCCCAGACCTCCATCTCGCCGAACCGCTGGCCGCCGAACTGTGCCTTGCCGCCCAGCGGCTGCTGGGTGATGAGGCTGTACGGACCGGTCGAGCGGGCGTGGATCTTGTCCTCGACGAGGTGGTGGAGCTTGAGCATGTAGATGTAGCCGACGGTGATGTGGCGGTCGAACGCCTCGCCCGTCCGCCCGTCGCGGAGCTCGATCTTGCCCGAGATCGGCAGGCCCGCCTCGCGCAGCTCGTCCTGGATCTGCTGCTCCGTCGCGCCGTCGAAGACCGCGGTGGCGGCCTTGAGGCCCTTCTTGTGCAGCGCCCAGCCGAGGTGCGTCTCGAGGATCTGGCCGATGTTCATGCGGCTCGGCACGCCGAGCGGGTTGAGGATGATGTCGACCGGGGTGCCATCGGGCAGGTAGGGCATGTCCTCGGCCGGCAGGATCTTGGCGATGACGCCCTTGTTGCCATGGCGGCCGGCCATCTTGTCGCCGACCGAGATCTTGCGCTTCTGGGCGACGGACACCCGGACGAGGCGGTTGACGCCGGGCTGGAGGTCGTCGTTGAGCTCGCGACGGAACTCGCGGACCTCGACGACCTTGCCGCGCTCGCCGTGGGGCAGGCGCAGCGAGCTGTCCTTCACCTCACGGGCCTTCTCGCCGAAGATCGCCCGCAGGAGGCGCTCCTCGGCGGTCAGCTCGGTCTCGCCCTTCGGCGTGATCTTGCCGACGAGGATGTCGCCGGGGCGGACCTCGGCGCCGATGTAGACGATGCCCTCCTCGTCGAGGTCCTTGAGGGACTCCTCGCCGACGTTCGGGATGTCGCGGGTGATCTCCTCGGGACCGAGCTTGGTGTCCCGCGACTCGATCTCGTGCTTCTCGATGTGGATGCTGGTGAAGAGGTCGTCGCGGACGAGGCGGTCGCTGATGACGATCGCGTCCTCGTAGTTGCCGCCCTCCCAGCTCATGAACGCGACGAGCACGTTCCGGCCGAGCGCCAGCTCGCCGTTCTCGGTCGAGCTGGAGTCCGCGATCGGCTGGCCGTCGAGGACCCGGGCGCCGACATCCACGATGGGGCGCTGGTTGATGCAGGTGCCCTGGTTGCTGCGCACGAACTTGAGCAGCTTGTACTCGTCGAGCTCGCCAGCATCGGTCTCGATGCGGATCCGCTCGGCGGTGACGCTGGTGACGACGCCGCCGCGCCGGGCGACGAGGACCTGGCCGGAGTCGCGCGCGGCGCGCTCCTCCATGCCGGTGCCCACGATCGGCGACTCCGGCTCGAGGAGCGGGACGGCCTGGCGCTGCATGTTCGAACCCATCAGCGCGCGGTTGGCGTCGTCGTGCTCGAGGAACGGGATGAGCGCCGTGGCGACCGAGACGACCTGCTTGGGCGAGACGTCCATGTACTCGATCTGGTTGGCGCGGGCCTCCGGGAAGGTGTCGCGATAGCGCGACGGGATCCGCTCGGCCGTGAAGTGGCCCTCGTCGTCGAGCGGCGCGTTGGCCTGCGCGACGACGTGCTCCTCCTCTTCGTCCGCGGGCAGGTACTCGATGTCGTCGGTCACGATCGGGCGGATCGGGAAGGCGTGGGCCTTCTGCTTCTTGAGCTCGCTGATGGCCGCGCTCGTGAAGGTCTGGCCGGCCTTCAGGACGACGTCGCCGCCCTTGGTGACGACGTCCGAGCCGGCCTCGTAGCCGGCCAGGCCGGCGTCGTCGAAGCCGACGGTCCGCTTGACCTTGCGGTACGGGGTCTCGATGAAGCCGTAGCTGTTGATCCGGCCGTAGGTCGCGAGCGAGCCGATCAGCCCGATGTTCGGGCCTTCCGGCGTCTCGATCGGGCAGATCCGGCCGTAGTGGCTGTGGTGGACGTCGCGGACGTCGAAGCCGGCGCGCTCGCGCGACAGGCCACCCGGGCCGAGGGCCGAGAGGCGGCGCTTGCTGGTCAGCTCGGCCAGCGGGTTGGTCTGGTCCATGAACTGGGAGAGCTGGCTGCCGCCGAAGAACTCCTTCATGGCCGCGACGACCGGGCGGATGTTGATCAGCGCGTTGGGCGTCGCCTTGTCGAGCTCCTGGATCGTCATGCGCTCGCGGACGACCCGCTCCATGCGGAGCAGGCCGATGCGGAAGGCGTTCTGGATCAGCTCGCCGTTGGCGCGGATGCGACGGTTGCCGAGGTGGTCGATGTCGTCCTTGGGATGGAGTCCGCGGTTGCACTCGATGAGGTGGCCGACGATCGCGGCGATGTCCTCGCGAGTGATGGTCCGCTGGTCGCGCGGCAGCTCGGCGTTGAGCCGCTCGGCGACCGGGTCGAGCTTCTTGTTGAACTTGTAGCGGCCGACCCGGCCGAGGTCGTAGCGGCGGAAGTTGAAGAAGAGGCTCTCGACCAGCTGGCGCGCGTTGTCGCCGGTGGGCGGATCGCCCGGGCGGAGCTTCTTGTAGACCTCGATGAGGGCCTCGGCCTGGGTGTGGGTCAGGTCCTTGTCGAGGGTGTTGGCGATGTAGGTGTGGTCCGCGTCGATGTCGACGCCGCTGAACAACGCGGCGATCTCGTCGTTCTGCTCATAGCCGACGGCGCGGAGCAGGGTCGTCGCGGCGATCTTGCGCTTCCGGTCGACCTTGACCCACAGCTGGTCCTTGTTGTTGGTCTCGAACTCGAGCCAGGCGCCGCGGTTCGGGATGACCTTGGCCGAGAACAGCATCCGACCGGAAGCCGGGTCCTCGAGCTCGCTGTAGTAGACCCCGGGCGAGCGGACCAGCTGGCTGACCACGACGCGCTCGGCGCCGTTGATCACGAAGGTGCCCTGGTCGGTCATCCACGGGTAGTCGCCCATGTAGACCCGCTGGCGCTGGATCTCGCCGGTCTCCTTGATCAGGAGCTCGACGTTGACGTAGAGCGGCTTGCTGAAGGTCAGGTCCTTCGTCCGGCACTCCTCCTCGGAGTACTTGGGCGCGCCGAACTCGTAGTCCAGGAACTGGAGCTCCATCACCTTGCCGGTGAAGTCCTTGATCGGACTGATCTCGTCGAACAGCTCCCGCAAGCCCTTGTCCACGAACCAGGCGAACGAATCGAGCTGCAGCTCGATGAGGTTGGGGATCTCGAACTTCTCGTAGCTGACGCCGTCGACCTTCTTGTCGATGCGGGCGTACGAGATGCGACCCGAAGGGGTCAGGGCGCGAGTCGACGACTCAGCGGCAGACGGCATGAAGCACCACTCCTTGACGGAGGCTAGGAAGGGGGAAGAGGGCCGCGCTCACAGAAGGAGTAGGATATCGCGATTCCTCATCTTGTCAAATGGCCCCAGTTCTGGTAAAGGGGCCCATTTCGGGATTCCGGAGCTCGGGTCGATACGACGTTGGCAAGATCCGCGAAGCCGGCCAGCTTGATTCCTCATCAGTACCGCGAAGCCGGCAGGCGGGGCGGATGCAGCCCGAAGGCGCCAGCGAGCAAGGGAGCGAGCGCACCCCAAGGTGCGTGAGCGACCGGCGGAGCGGGCAACGCACGGATGCGCCGCCCAGCCCGCCGGCCACCAACAGTGCCGCCTACTTGATCTCGACCTTGCCCCCCTGCTCTTCGATGGCGGCCTTGATCTTCTCGGCCTCGTCCTTGGTCACGCCTTCCTTGACGGCCTTGGGCGCGGCGTCGACGAGATCCTTGGCCTCCTTGAGGCCCAGGCCGGTCAGCTCGCGGACGACCTTGATGACCGGGATCTTGTTCGGCCCGATCTCGGTCAGGGTCGCGGTGAACTCGGTCTGCTCCTCGGCGCCGGCCGCGGCGGCGGCACCGGTGTCGCCACCGGCGGCGGCCGGGGCGGCGGCCACGGCGGCCGGGGCCGCAGCGGTCACGCCGTAGCGCTCTTCGAACTTCTTGATGAACTCGGACAGCTCGAGCACGGTCATCTTGTCGATCGCGTCGAGCAGCTCGTCCTGGGTCTTGGCAGCCATGTCTGGTCGTCTCCTTGGTCGGGTATCGGTGTCGTGGTGGGTCAGGTGAGGGGCGCTACGCGTCGCCGGCCTTGGCCTTCTGCTCGGCCACCTGCGCGAGGGCGTAGCCCAGGTTGCGCAGCGGCGCGGCGAAGAGCCCGGCCAGGGTCGCGACCGGCGCCTGCATCCCACCGGCCAGCTTGGCCAGCAGGATCTCGCGCGACGGCAGTGCGGCCAATCGCGTGACGGCGTCGGCGTCGATCGCCGTATCGCCCAGGACGGCACCCGTGATCCGCACGATCTTGTTGTACGGGCGGGTGGCCTCGAGGACGGCCTTGGCAGTCCCGGCTTCGTCGTTCCCGAACGCGATGGCGGTCGGGCCGGTCAGGAGCGGGCTCAGGGCCTCGCCGACCGAATCCTCGGCGGCGATGCGCATCAGCCGGTTCTTGACCACGCGATAGCTGACGTCCTGCTTGCGCAGGGCGCGCCGGATCTCGGCGATCTCCTTCACCTTGAGGCCGCGGTACTCGGACACGATCAGCGTCCGGCTGTTGGCGAGATCCTCGCGCAGCTCGGCGACCGTGGCCTGTTTGGCCTCCGTGGGCATGTGGCCCTCCTTCGTGCGGCACGCAGCCGGCGTGCGGCGGTGGACGCCCGACGTCGTGGTCGGGTGGCCCCTGCGACGGCCCCGGTCCACCTCCTCGGCGGAGGTCGACCCCACTCGCAGGGGCGCAGCCCACCCGGGAGGGTGTGCGGCACCGATCTGCCTCGGCGTGCTCGTCGTCGTCCCCGGTCCCCTCCCCTGCGGGTGGGTCCCGGTCCGGTCCGGCGGATCAAGCCCCGACCGTTGGCGACTGTTCGAGTCGTCAGCGGTCCGCGGGCGCAGGCTGTCTGCGGCGGTCCGTCTATCTGGTCAGATGACCGGCCTCTCGGCTGTCATCGCGTCTGGTGGCCGGCGACCCGCCGGCCGGTGGGTCAGGCCGCCGCGGCGGCCAGGACGCCCGGCAGGTCGACCCGGATGCCCGGGCCCATCGTGCTGGCGATCGTGAGGGTCTTGAGGTACTGGCCCTTGGCGCCCGAGGGCTTGGCGCGGTTGACCGCGTCGACCAGGGTCGCGAGGTTCTCGAGCAGGGCGCTGGCCTCGAAGCTGCTGCGCCCGACCGCCACGTGGACGATCCCGGCCTTGTCGACCTTGTACTCGACGCGGCCGGCCTTGACTTCCTTGATCGCCCGCTCGAGGTCGAAGGTGATGGTCCCGGCCTTGGGGTTCGGCATCAGGCCGCGGCGGCCGAGGATCTTGCCGAGCTTGCCGACCAGGCCCATCGAGTCGGGGGTCGCGAGGGCGACGTCGAACTCGAGCCAGCCGGCCTCGATCTTCTTGACCAGGTCGTCGCCGCCGACCTCGTCGGCGCCGGCGCGCAGCGCCTCCTGGGCCTTCTCGCCGGTGGCGAACACCGCCACGCGGACGACCTTGCCGGTGCCGTGCGGGAGCACGACCGTGCCACGGACGAGCTGGTCCGCATGACGGGGGTCGACCCCGAGCCGCAGGTGCGCCTCGATGGTCGCGTCGAACGAGACCGTCGTGGTCTGCTTGGCGAGCTCGACCGCCTCGGCGGGCTCGTAGACGCGGCCGTGCTCGACGAGCTTCGCCGCCTCGGTGTACTTCTTGCCGTGTGCCATGTGAACCTCCTGGCGGTCGGGTCGAGCCCGACCTCCCCCTTGCGCGGGGTGGGCGTCCGGCTGGTCTGCGCGGCCGGTCGCGCGTCGCTGGCGGGCGGACCGCCTAGTTGACGACCTCGATGCCCATGCTTCGGGCCGTGCCCTCGATCTGGCGGGCGGCGGCCTCGACGTCGTTGGCGTTGAGGTCGACCATCTTGATCGCCGCGATCTCGCGGACCTGGTCGCGGGTGACCCGGCCGACGGTCTCGCGCTTGGCGGTCCCGGTCCCCTTCTCGACGCCGGCCGCCTTGCGGAGCAGGTCCGCGGCGGGTGGGGTCTTGAGGATGAACGAGAACGAGCGGTCCTCGAAGATCGTGATCTGGGCCGGGATGATCTGGCCCGACTTGTCAGCGGTCTTCTCGTTGTAGGACTTCGTGAACTCGACGATGTTGATGCCGTGCGGGCCCAGCGCGGTGCCGACGGGCGGGGCGGGGGTCGCCTTGCCGGCCGGCAGCTGCAGGGTCAGGACGATGCGGATCTTCTTGGCCACGGGGCTCGCGGTTCCTTTCTAGAGTTTCTCGACTTGCAGGAAGTCGAGTTCGACGGGGGTCTCGCGGCCGAAGATGCTCACCAGCACCTTGACCTTGTTGCGCTCGGGGTTGACCTCGTCGACCGTGCCGATGAACTCGGCGAACGGCCCGTCGGTGACCCGGACGCTCTGGCCCTTGGTGAAGGCGACGCGGAACTTGGGCGTCTCGACGCCCATGTGCCGCAGGATCTGCTTGACCTCGTTCTCGTCGAGGGGGATGGGCTCGCTGCGGACGCCCGGGATGTTGGCGCCGCCGACGAAGCTGGTCACGCCCGGCGTGTTGCGGACGACGAACCAGCTGTCCGGGTCGAGGATCATCTCGACGAGGACGTAGCCCGGGTAGACCTTCTTCTGGACGGTGTGGCGCTGACCCTGGCGGATCTCGATCTCGTCCTCCATCGGGACGAGAACCTGGAAGATCTTGTCCTCCATGCCCATCGACTCGATGCGGTGCTCGAGGTTGGCCTTCACCTTGTTCTCGTACCCGGAGTACGTGTGGATCACGTACCAGCGCTTCTCCGGCGTCCGGGTCTCGATCGTCATCTCGGTCATCGTCGTCGTCCTAGCCGGCCGTGGCCAGAATGCCGACGACGCCTCGGAAGAAGCTGTCGAGGACAGTGATGTAGAGCCCGATCACGAAGCTGATGGCGAAGACCAGCACGGTCAGGTTGCGGACCTGCTCGAGCGTCGGCCAGGACACCTTGCGGAGTTCTGACACGACTTCACTGAAGTATCGGCGGATGCGCTTCACGTCGGTGGTTCTTCTCTTCGGCTACGGGCGGAAGTGGCAGGGGCGATAGGACTCGAACCTACAACCGCTGGTTTTGGAGACCAGTGCTCTGCCAATTGAGCTACACCCCTGCGGTGGAGGCCTGGCTTACTTGGCCTCACGGTGCAGTGTATGGCGTCGACAGCGTGGGCAGTATTTCTGGAGCTCGATCCGGTTGGGATCGTTGCGCTTGTTCTTTCGCGTCGTGTACGTCC
Organism: uncultured Chloroflexia bacterium; assembly: GCA_963813335.1. Lineage (GTDB taxonomy): Bacteria > Chloroflexota > Limnocylindria > Limnocylindrales > CSP1-4 > SPCO01. Next base: position 300,642 of record CAWEYL010000001.1, on the reverse strand, counting down.
GCTCCTTGCACTCGGTGCAGGCGAGCTGGATCGTGGGACGGGCTTCGACCTTCGCCATCTCGTCCCTACTCGGCGATGGTGACGATGGCGCCGGCGCCGACGGTCCGGCCGCCCTCGCGGATGGCGAAGCGCTGGCCGACCTCGAGGGCGATCGGGGTGATCAGCTCGACGGTCATCTCGACGTTGTCGCCGGGCATGATCATCTCCGCCCCCTCGGGCAGGCCGATGGCCCCGGTCACGTCGGTGGTGCGCAGGTAGAACTGCGGCCGGTAGCCGTTGTAGAAGGGGGTGTGGCGGCCGCCCTCCTCCTTGGTCAGGACGTAGACCTGGGCGCTGAACCTGGTGTGCGGCTTGACCGAGCCGGGCTTGGCCAGGACCTGGCCGCGCTCGATCTCCTCGCGCTCGATGCCCCGGATGAGGCAGCCCACGTTGTCGCCGGCGCGGCCCTCGTCGAGCAGCTTCTTGAACATCTCGACGCCGGTGATGACGATCTTGCGGGTGGCCTTCACGCCGACCAGCTCGACCTCGTCGCCGACCTTGACGATGCCGCGCTCGATGCGCCCGGTGGCGACCGTGCCCCGGCCCTTGATGCCGAAGACGTCCTCGACCGGCATCAGGAACGGCTTGTCGATCGCCCGCTCGGGGGTCGGGATGTAGCTGTCGACCGCGTCCATCAGCGCCTGGATGGGGGCGTAGGCGGCGTCGGCCGGGTCGTCGCCGGCCTCCAGCGCCTTGAGCGCGCTGCCGCGCACGACCGGGATGTCGTCGCCCGGGAAGTTGTACTTGCTGAGCAGCTCGCGGACCTCGAGCTCGACCAGGTCGAGGAGCTCCGGGTCGTCGACCATGTCGACCTTGTTGAGGAAGACCACGATGTAGGGGACCTCGACCTGGCGGGCCAGCAGGATGTGCTCGCGGGTCTGCGGCATCGGCCCGTCGGTGGCGGCCACGACCAGGATGGCGCCGTCCATCTGGGCGGCCCCGGTGATCATGTTCTTGATGTAGTCGGCGTGCCCCGGGCAGTCGACGTGGGCGTAATGGCGGGCGGCCGTCTCGTACTCGACGTGGGCGATGGCGATGGTGATCCCGCGCTCGCGCTCCTCGGGGGCGTTGTCGATCGAGTCGAAGGCGCGGTACTCCGCCTCGCCCTTCAGGGCGAGGTACTTGGTGATCGCCGCGGTGAGCGACGTCTTGCCGTGGTCGATGTGGCCGATCGTGCCGATGTTGACGTGCGGCTTGGTGCGCTCGAACTTCTTCTTGGCCACGTGACCGTGTACTCCTTCTGTCGCGGCGATGCCGCTGTGGACCGGGGCTCCCCCGATCGGCTCAGCCGACAGTGGGTGGAGCCCACAATCGGACTCGAACCGATGACCTCTTCCTTACCAAGGAAGTGCTCTGCCAGCTGAGCTATGTGGGCCCGGGAGCTAGCGCGAGAGATGTCGAAAATGGTGGGCCGGGAGGGATTCGAACCCCCATGCCTTTCGGACCTGGTCTACAGCCAGGCGAGCCGCCGTTGCTCAACCGACCCACTGTGGCGGCGGCGCCGGATCGAGCTGCGGCCCGAGGTGGATCCGGCCACCGATTGGATGTGCGCTGGAGCCGACGACGGGACTCGAACCCGGAACCTGCGGTTTACAAAACCGCTGCTCTACCAATTGAGCTACGTCGGCGCGACGGGCAAGGCCTTACCGCAGAGGACCAGATTCCGGCGCCGGGGAATGATATGGCCGCCTGCGGGGACCGGTCAAGCGCGGGGGGTGCGCGGCTTCCTCGTCCTCGCCGCCGGCGGGGCGGACGGCGGCGCTGCCGGCTCGCCGGGAAGCAGGTCGTCGTGGACCGGCGACGTCGCCTTGGCCGGCTTCGCGGCCTTGGCTGGCTTTCCGGCCTTCGGTGCCTTCTCGGCCTTCGGTGGCTTGTCGGCCTTCGGTGGCTTGTCGGCCTTGACCGGCTTCTCGGCCTTGGCCGGCTTCTCGGCCTTCGTTGCCGTCGCGGCCTTGGTTGGCGCTGCCGCCCTGGCCGGCTTCTCGACCCTGACCGGGCCCGCGGCCTTCGCCGGCCGCGTCCGTTTCGATGGCGGCACGGTGGCGGCCACGACCTCCTCCGCGGCCGTCGCGCCGGCGATCGCGTCTGCGTCGGCGGAGCCGTCCACGCGTGCCGCCTCGTCGGGTTCGGACATCCTCGGGGCATCGAAGGGCAGCGGCGGCGTCGAGCGACCGTCCGGGTCTCGCTGCGACAAGGCCTCGAAGAGCAGGATCGACCCCGCGACCGCGGCGTTCAGCGAACCGATCGCCCCGCGCATGGGGATCCGCATGAACAGGTCGCAGCGCCGACGCACGGCCGGACCGAGGCCCTGGCCCTCGCTCCCGACCACGATGGCCAGCGGTCCGCGAAGGTCGCTCTGCCGGACCGTGAGCGCGGCGTCGGCCTCGGCGCCCGCGACCCGCAGGCCGCGCACATGGAGGTCGGCAAGCCCGCCGGCGAGGTCATCGACCGGGCAGAGCAGGAGGTGCTCGGTCGCTCCCGCCGAGGCTTTCACCGCGGAGGGGGTGAGCGGCGCCTGGCGGTGGGTCGGGAAGAGGACCCCGTGGATCCCCGCGGCCTCGGCGCTGCGCAGGAGGGTCCCGACGTTCTGCGGATCCTCGAGCGAGTCCAGGACCAGCACGAACGGTGGCTCGCCGCGCTCGAGGGCGCGGGCAAGGATGTCCTCGATGGTCGCCCACTGCCGCGGCGCGACGACGAGCCCGATCCCCTGATGGCCGTCGAAGCCCGCGAGCGCCGTCAGCGACCCGCCCTCCAGCTCGACGATGGGGATGCGCAGGCTCGTGGCATGGAGCACGAGGCGCTCGAGGGCCTGGCGGCGTTGCGGCACGACGAGCAGGCGGCGGGCCTCCCGGCGAGCGGCGAAGGCCTCCTCGACCGGACGGCGGCCGGCGATCAGCTCCTCATCCGCGCCGATGAGGTCGGGCGGGGGCAGCGCCGGCGTCGGCTGGAACGGTCGGTCCGGCCGTGGGCCGGGTCCGCGACCCGGATAGGGGGGACGCGCGTCGCGGGCCCACGGACCTGGTCGGCCGGGACCGCGCGGGCGGTCGTAGCCGGGCGGGCGGCCGCGGTCCGGCGGACGCCGGTGGTCCGGAGGACGGCCGCGTTCGAACGGTCGGTCGCGATCGGGGGGTCGCGGTCGGTCGTCCGAGCGGAACGGCCGGTCGTAGGTCGATCGGTCGGCGGCATGGTCCGGAGGCCGGTGGCCGCGGTGCTCCGGCGGCCCGTCGGACGGGCCGCCGCGATGCTGGGGTGGCCGCCGGTCCGACGGGGGTCCCGGCGGGCGACGCGGCCCACGGTCGTACGGCCGCGGCGGACCGTCGTGGCGCGGTGCGCCGTGGCGCGGTGGGCCGTCGAAGCTGCCGCCGGGCGGACGGCGATCGGGTTCGTAGGCGCCAGGCGGGCGACCGGGCGGCCCTGATCGGGGCGGTCCCGAGCGCGGCGGGCCGGACCGCGGCGGACCGGACCGTGGCGCGCCGGAGCGGGGTGGACCCGACCGCGGCGCACCGCCGTGCCCCTTCCCCCCACCGCTGGGTCTCGGACGGCGGTCTGGATCGTCGTTGCGCGGCTTGTCAGCCACGGCCGACCGCCTCGAGACGCCGCCAGCGCTGACCGTCGCGCGTGTCCTCGACGGCGATCCCGCGGGCCACCAGCTCGTCGCGAAGCCGGTCGGATCCGGCCCAGTCGCGGGCCGCCCGCGCCGCGGCCCGCGCTTCGAGGAGCGCGGCGCTCTCCGGATCCAGCGCCTCGCCGTCGGGCAGGACCCCGAGGACCCGGTCGAGGTCGCGCAGCCCGTCCGCGATCGCGGCCGCGTCGGCGGTCGAGATCGATCGCGCCTCGATCCGCCGGTTCGACTCGCGGACCAGATCGAACACGGCCGCCAGCCCGGCTGAGATGTTGAGGTCGTCATCGAGCGCGTCCGCGAAGGCCGTCCGCGCGCTCGCCAGCAGGTCGGCGATCGTCGGATCGTCGGGTCGGTCCTCGCGGTAGGCGTCGAGGGCGGCCAGTGCCGCATCGAGCCGGGCGACCGCCGCGCCGGCCGCGGCGAGCGATGCCTCGGACGAGTCGAGCCGGGCGCGGTAGTGGACCGCGATGAGCGCGTAGCGCAGCGCTCGGGGGGAGATCCCCTGGGCGAGAAGGTCGCCGACACGGGCGATGTTCCCGAGCGACTTGGCCATCTTGGCGCCGCCCATCTGGAGGTGGGCGCAGTGGAGCCAGGTCGCGACGAACGGCTGCCCGGTCGCGGCCTCGCTCTGGGCGATCTCGTCCTCGTGGTGCGGGAAGATCAGGTCGACACCGCCGGTGTGGATGTCGAAGGACGGCCCCAGGTGGGCCATGCTCATCGCGGAGCACTCGATGTGCCAGCCGGGGCGCCCCGGGCCGATCGCCGTGTCCCAGCTCGGCTCACCCGGCTTGGGCCCTTTCCAGAGCGCGAAGTCGCGGACGTCGTCCTTCGCGTACTCGTCGGCCTCGACACGCTCGCCGACACGGAGCTGTTCCGGGTCGAGTCGGGCGAGCCGGCCGTACGCCGGCCACGAGGCGATCCGAAAGAAGATCGAGCCGTCGTCCGTCCGGTAGGCATGCTCGCCGTCGAGCAGCGTGGTGATGAGGGCCACGATCTCGTCGATGTGCTCGGTCGCCCGCGGCAGGACGTCGGGCGTCGTCATCCGCAGGGCCGCGGCGTCCTCGAGGAACCCCGCGAGATAGCGATCGGCGAGCTCGCCGATCGAGACGCCCGCCGCCGCCGCGCCACGGATGATCTTGTCGTCGATGTCGGTGATGTTCATCACCCAGCGGACGGGCTGGCCGCGCCAGCGCAGGTAGCGGACCAGCAGGTCGGCGAACAGGAACGAGCGGAAGTTGCCGATGTGCGCCGGGCCGTAGACGGTCGGCCCGCACGAGTACATGCGGACCGTCTCGCCGTCGAGCGGTGCCAGCGGCCTCGTCTCACCCGACAGCGTGTCGTGCAGCCGCAGCGTCATGAGGCCCGCTCCCGCGCGTCCGCCACGAGGGTGGCCAGCGCGAGCGCCGACACCGTCCGCCCGGCGCCGTCGGACCCGTCGAGGTTGCCGGTCGACGCCTTGACGTTGACCGCGCCCGGTTCGACGGCGGCCAGCGACGCGATGGCCGCGCGCATCGCGTCGAGGTGCGCGCCGAGACGCGGGCGCGCACCGACGATCGTGAGGTCGAGCGCTGCCACCCGCCAGCCGGCGGCGGCGGCCCGTTCGACCACGTCCGCCAGGAGCGCGGCGCTCTCGACGCCCGCCGGCGTCGATGGCCCGGCCGGGAAGAGCCGCCCGAGATCGCCCAGGCCGGCCGCCCCGAGGATCGCGTCGCAGACCGCGTGCAGGGCGACGTCGCCATCGGAATGGCCATACAGGCGCGGCGCGCCGGCGATGCGGATCCCCCCGAGCGCGAGTGGCTCGCCGGGTCCGAACGGGTGCGAGTCGTGGCCGATGCCGGTGCGGCGCGCGGCGCCGCGCTCGAGCGCCTGCGAGACCCGGGCGAGGTCGGCGGGCAGCGTCACCTTGAGATTGCTCGGGTCACCAGGCACGACATGGACCTCGATGGTACAGGCCTCCAGCAGGGAGGCCTCGTCGGTCCACGTCTCGGGCCCGTCCGCCGGATAGCGCGAGAGCGCCGCCCGGAACACGTCGGCCCGGATCCCCTGGGGGGTCTGCGCGGACGCCAGCCCGTCGCGGTCGACGGTCCCGGCCACGCGCTCGCCCTCGATCCGCTTGAGCGTCTCCGCGACCGGCAGCACCGGGATCGCGGCACCGTGCGCGGCAGTCGCCCGGATGACCTCGCGGACGAGGCCCGGCGACACGAGGGGACGCGCCCCGTCGTGGACGAGGACGACCCGGGCAGCGCGGGCCCGGGCGTCACCGTCCGCCGCGAGAGGCGCGCCATCGAGTGCCTGGAGCCCGGCGGCGACGGACGCCTGGCGGCGGTCGCCGCCGTCGACGACCGCGACGACCTTGGCCGGCAGCCAGTCGCCGCGGCGGACCGCCTCGGTCCGGTCCGCGGCCGTCACGACCACGATCCGCTCGACCTCGGCCACGGCCGCGAGCGCCTCGAGTGTCCAGGCCAGCAGCGGGCGGCCGGCGACGGGGGCGTACAGCTTGTCGGTGCCGCCCATCCGGGCCGAGCGGCCGGCGGCGACGACGATGGCATCCGCCACGGGCGACCCGCCCGCCGGGCCGCGGGGCGCGGCCGCGCTCAATCGAGTCGCGGCTGGGCGAAGATCATCCTGCCGGCCACGGTCTGGAGCACGCGGGTCACCGACACGTCGACGTCGTGGTCGATGTGTCGCGCGCCGCCCTCGACCACGATCATCGTGCCGTCGTCGAGGAACCCGACGCCCTGGCCGGCCTCCTTGCCCTCCTGGATGACCCGCACGCGGAGCTCCTCGCCCGGCAGCACGGCGGGCTTCACCGCGTTCGCCAGCGAGTTGATGTTCATGACCCGGACGCCCTGCAGCTCGGCGACGCGGTTCAGGTTGTAGTCATTGGTCAGGATCACGCGGCTCCGGGCGCGGGCGAGCGCGACCAGCTTGGCGTCGACCTCGGCCACGTCGGGAACGTCGTCCTCGATGATCTCGACCGGGGTCCCGGGGTCCTTCTGCATGCGCGACAGGATCTCGAGACCGCGCCGGCCCCGATTGCGGCGGAGCGTGTCGGAGCTGTCGGCGATGTGCTGCAGCTCGTCGAGCACGATGCGCGGCACGACGAGGGTGCCGTAGATGAACCCCAATTCGACGATCTCCGCGATGCGCCCGTCGATGATCGCGCTCGTGTCCACGATGATGTGCGGCTCCCCGGTCAGGCGGCCCTCGGCGGGCTCTGCCGGCGGCCGGCGGAGGAAGCCCATGGCCTCCGCGGCGATCAGGAGGTCCTGTCGCTTGGCCACGGTCAGGCCGAGCATCCCGAGCCCGAGGAAGATCGAGACGCCGAGCGGCAGCCACGTCCCGAACGGGTCGGGGAGCCGCGACAGGGGCAACCCAAGGAGGAGGCCGAGCAGGAGCCCGATGAGGAGGCCGACGATCGCGGTCACGAACTCGGCGGTCGAGAGCGCCTCGACCCGACGGATCAGCCACGTTGCCGGGACGACCGTGAGGTAGGGGAGCACGCCGAACCCGACGACCATCCAGGCCACGACCCACAGGGCGACGAGCGCACCGGAGGCGTCGTAGTCGTGGAACAGCCCGGTGCCGGTCGTCGCCAGGACGAGCCCGATCGACCCTCCGAGCAGGGCGCCCAGGACACGGATGTAACGGATCAACGACTCCCTCTCGGAGTGTGCCGGCGTCCCCGCACCCGGAACGGTCCGGACGGGTGCGTCAGCCTAGCATCGCCGGCACGGGCTCGCCACGCCCCGTCGAACCGGCGCCGAGCGCGGCGCGGATGGCGTCGGCGAGCGTGGCGACGGCGATGACCTCGATGTCCGGGGCCGTGGCGGACCGTCCGCCCGGCGCGGACCGGGGCACGATCGCGCGCCCGAAGCCGAGCCGCGCCGCCTCGCGCAGACGGCGGTCCAGGCCGGGGACTGGGCGCAGCTCCCCGAGCAGGCCGACCTCGCCGATGGCGACGAGCCCCGGACCCACCGGCCGGTCGCGCAGGGACGAAGCGAGGGCGAGGGCGAGGGGCAGGTCCAGCCCCGGTTCGACGACCGTGAGCCCGCCGGCGAGGTTCGCATAGACGTCGTGGCCCGCCAGGCCGATGCCCGCACGGCGCCCCAGCACCGCGAGCAGGAGGCTGAGCCGGTTCGGGTCGAGCCCGCTGGCGCGCCGCGTCGGCGAGCCGTACCGGGCGGCCGCGACCAGGGCCTGGACCTCGACCAGCAGCGGGCGGCTGCCCTCGAGCGTCGGCGCGATGACGCTGCCCGGTGCCGGCTCGTCGTGATCGGCCAGGAATGCCCGGGCCGGGTCGGTCACCTCGGCGAGGCCGTGCTCCCCCATCTCGAAGACGCCGACCTCCTCGGTGGACCCGAAGCGGTTCTTGGTGGCGCGCAGCAGGCGCAGCGCCGACGTCCGCTCGCCTTCGAGGCTCAGGACCGCGTCGACGAGGTGCTCGAGGGTCTTGGGGCCGGCGATCGACCCGTCCTTGGTGACGTGACCGGCCAGGATCACCGCGATCCCCTCCCCCTTCGCGAAGGCCATCAGCCGGAGCGTCGCCTCGCGGACCTGGCCGACGCTGCCCGGCGCGCCATCGAGCTCGGCGACCATCGCGGTCTGGACGGAGTCGACCACGAGGACAGCCGGCGGCTCGGCTCGGGCGGCCTCGATCACGCGGTCGATGTCGTTCTCGGCGAGGATCCGGATCCGCGCCCCGACCTCGCCGTCGAGCAGCCCGAGCCTGGCCGCGCGCAGGCGGACCTGCGATGCCGATTCCTCTCCCGTCGCATAGAGCGCCCCGGCCGACCCGGCGTCGGCGACCAGGCCGGCGGTCGACTGCAGGAGGAGCGTGGACTTGCCGATCCCGGGCTCGCCGCCGAGCAGGACGACGGCGCCGGCGACCAGGCCGCCGCCGAGCACCCGGTCCAGCTCCCCGATCCCGATCGCGCGGCGCGGGACGGTCTCCTCGGCGACCGCGCTCAGTGGCGTGGGGGTCGGGCGGTCCGAGGGGCCCGTGACCCGCGCCATGGCACGCTCGGCGCGGCCCGGCGAGCGGATGACGGTCTCGACCAGGCTGTTCCAGCCGCCGCAGGCACGGCATTGGCCCTCCCAGCGCAGGAAGGCTTCACCGCAGCTCTGGCAGACGTAGCGACTCTCGGCTCGAGCCACCGTCAGCGACCTCGGGCGCGCCGGGCGCCCACCCTCAGAGCGCCTCGACCGGCGTGCGCGGCTCCGCAGCGTGGATGTCCAGGCCGGCTTCCGGGTCCCGGTCGACGACGATCGTCGTGCCCGGCTCGTAGCGGCCGAGCAGGAGGTGCTCGGCGAGGACGTCCTCGACCATGTTCTGGATCACCCGGCGCAGCGGTCGCGCGCCGTAGGCCACGTCGTAGCCCAGCTTGATGATGTGCTCCTTGGCCGCCTCGGTGACCTCGAGCGACATCTGCTGCGCCCGCAGCTGGTCGCGCACGCGGGCGAGCATCAGGTCGACGATCAGCGTGATCTCCTCGACCGTCAGCGAGCGGAAGACGACCGTGGCGTCGATGCGGTTGAGGAACTCGGGCCGGAACGCCTGCTTCAGCTCGGCGTTGACCTTGTCCTTCATCAGGTCGTACGAGATCTGGGCCTTCGACGCGTCGGTGTCGCCGGTGACGCGGAAGCCCAGGCTCGAGTTCGTCTGGAGCTGCTTCGCGCCGAGGTTCGAGGTCATGATGATGATGCAGTTGCGGAAGTCGACCCGGCGGCCCTTGGCGTCGGAGAGGTGCCCGTCCTCCAGGATCTGGAGGAGGATGTTGAAGACCTCCGGGTGCGCCTTCTCGACCTCGTCGAGCAGGACGACCGCGTAGCTCTTGCGCCGGACGGCCTCCGTCAGCTGGCCGCCCTCGTCGAAGCCCACGTAGCCGGGGGGCGCCCCGACCAGCCGGCTGACGTTGTGGCGCTCCATGAACTCGCTCATGTCGATCTTGATCAGGGCGTCCTCGCTGCCGAACATGAACTCGGCGAGCGCCTTGGCGAGCTCCGTCTTCCCGACGCCGGTCGGTCCGAGGAAGATGAACGAGCCGATCGGCCGCTTCGGATCCTTGAGGCCGGCGCGTGCGCGGCGGACCGCCTTCGAGACGATCTCGATCGCCTCCTGCTGGCCGATGACCCGGTTGTGCAGCGCGTCCTCCATGTGGAGCAGCCGCTCCGACTCCTCCTGGGCGATGCGCGTCACGGGGATGCCGGTCCACATCGCCACGACCTGGGCGATCTCCTCCTCGTCGACGACGGGCTGGTCGCCGGACATCGAGGACTGCCATTCGGTCCGCAGCGCGTCCGCGGTCTCGCGCGCCGTGGCCTCGGCCTCGCGCAGCGTCGCGGCTTCCTCGTATTCCTGGTTGTTGATCGCCGCGTCCTTCTCCTTGGTGATCCGCTCGAGGTCCTTCTGCGCCTCGCGCAGGGCGGGCGGTGCGCTCGAGTGGCGCAGGCGGACGCGCGACGCGGCCTCGTCGATCAGGTCGATGGCCTTGTCGGGCAGGTGGCGGTCGGTGATGTAGCGGGTCGACAGGTCCGCCGCGGCCTTCACGGCCTCGTCGCTGATGGTCACCTTGTGGTGCTGCTCGTAGCGCTCGCGGATGCCCATGAGGATGTCGACGGTCTGCTCGAGGGTCGGCTCCTCGACCATGACCGGCTGGAAGCGGCGCTCGAGCGCCGCGTCGCGCTCGATGTACTTGCGGTACTCGTCGAGCGTCGTCGCGCCGATGCACTGGAGCTCGCCGCGGGCGAGCGGCGGCTTCAGGATGTTGGCGGCATCGATCGCGCCCTCGGCCGCGCCCGCCCCGACCAGGGTGTGCAGCTCGTCGATGAAGAGCACGGCGTCGTTGGTGTTGCGCAGCTCCTCGATGATCTTCTTCAGGCGCTCCTCGAACTCGCCGCGGTACTTCGTCCCGGCGACCAGCGATCCGATGTCCAGCGTCAGGACCCGCTTGTTGAGGAGCGTCTCGGGCACGTCGCCGGCGATGATGCGGTGGGCGAGGCCTTCGGCGATGGCGGTCTTCCCGACCCCGGGCTCACCGATGAGCGCCGGGTTGTTCTTGGTCCGCCGCGACAGGATCTGGATGACCCGCTCGATCTCCTTCTCGCGGCCGATGACCGGGTCGAGCTTGCCCGCGCGGGCCGCCTCCGTGAGGTTGATGCCGAGCTGGTCGACGGTCGGCGTCTTGCTCGCGCGCTTCGTCTCCTGGGCGGACGGCCCGGCGGAGGAGCTCTGCGACAGGACCCGGATGACCTCGTGGCGGACCTTGTCGAGGTTCACGCCGAGCGACTCCAGGACACCGGCGGCGATCCCCTCGCCCTCGCGGACGAGGCCCAGGAGCAGGTGCTCCGTGCCGATGTAGTTGTGCCCGAGCCGGCGCGCCTCGTCGATGGCCAGCTCGATGACCCGCTTCGCCCGCGGCGTGAGTCCCACCTCGCCGACGACGGGGCGGTCGCCGCGCCCGATGATGAACTCGACGGCGGTCCGGACCTTCGCGAGCTCGACGTTCATGTTCTCGAGCACGCGCGCGGCCACGCCCTCGCCCTCGCGCACGAGGCCGAGCAGCAGGTGCTCCGTGCCGATGTAGTTGTGGTTGAACCGCTGCGCCTCGTCCTGCGCGAGCGTCAGGACCTTGCGGGCGCGGTCGGTGAACTTGTCGAAGCGATCCATCGGGTCGAACGTCTGTTCCCTTGCCGAGCGTCACGGGCGTGACGCTTTCGGGCATGCTAGCACCCTCCCCTGCGCGGGGTCTGCCGCGGACCCTGTCCCCGGAATCACGACGACCCGCCGGGGACCGGCGGGTCGTTGGTGGATGGGCGACGGAGGTCAGCCCTTGGTGTTCGCCTCCATCGTCTCCCGGGCGATCTCCTCGACCTGCTCGGCGGCGGCGTCTTCGACGGCAGCCTCGTCGGCCGCGACCGTCTCGACGATCTCCTCGATGGCGTCCGACGCGCCGGCCTCCTCGGCCGCTTCGTCGGCAGCGACGGCCTCGACGATCTCCTCGATCGCGTCGGCCGCGGCGGCTTCCTCGGCGGCCTCGGTCTCGACGACCTCGTCGATCACCGCGGTCGCGGCCTCCGACGCGGGCTCGACGTTGGCCTCGTTCGCGTCGGCCGCGTCGCTGAGCTTGTCGATCTCGACCGCGGCGGCGGCTTCGAGCTCGGTCTCGTCGGCGACCACGGCCTCGACGATCTCCTCGATCGCCTCGGTGGCGGCCGCTTCCTCGGCGACTTCGTCGGCGGCCACCGTCTCGACGACCTCGTCGACGGCGGCGGCGGCTTCGGTCTCCTCGGCAGCCTCGACGGCATCCACGGCGTCGGCCGTCTCGCCGATCTCGGCTTCCGCGAGCTGCTGGCGGACCTGGGCGAAGGCCGAGGCCAGGGTGTTGTCGATCCCGCCCTCGGGCTCCTGGATCGCGTCCGACATGGAGTAGCCGCGCTCCTGGCGGGGCCGACGCTCCGCGCGCGGCGCGGCGGGCGCTCCGGTCCCGGACGCGACCGGCTCGGGCGCCGGGCGGGCCGGCGGCTCCTCCGCCTGCTTCAGGCTGAGGCCGAGGCGATGGCGCTCGGAGTCGAGCGAGATGATCTTGAGCTTGAGCTGCTGGCCCTCGTGGACGACATCGGCCGGATGGGCGACCCGCTGGTGCGAGAGCTCGCTGATGTGGATCAGGCCCTCGAGCCCGTCGCGGACCCGGACGAACGCTCCGAAGTTCACGAGCTTCGTGACCGTGCCGTCGATGATGTCGCCGACGTTGAAGTCCGCGACCGTCGAATGCCACGGGTCGGGCTGCAGGCGGCGGATCGACAGGCTGATCCGGCCGCGCTCGTGGTTGATGTCGATGACCTCGGCCTCGACCTCCTCGCCGACCTTGTAGCCGGACTCGGGGTTGTTGACCTTGTTCCAGCTGAGCTCGCTCTTGTGGACCAGGCCGTCGATGCCACCGAGGTCGATGAACACGCCGAACGGCGCGATCGAGCGCACGGTGCCCTTGACGGTCTGCCCGACCTGCAGGCTGCTGAACAGCTCGTCCCGCTTCTCGCGGCGCTCCTCGTAGAGGGCGACCTTCTCGGACAGGATGAGCCGGTTGGCCTTGCGGTTGACCTCGAGGATCTTGAGCCGGAGCTTGCGGCCGACGAACGGCTGCAGCTTCTCCGCGATCTCCTGGGCGGCGTCGCGCGGCTGGTCGTTCTGCGGTCGGCGCGGGAAGTCGACGATCTGGCTGATCGGCACGAACCCGCGGATCCCGCAGTCGACGATGAGGCCGCCCTTGTTGTGGTCGATGACCGGCGCCTCGATGATCACGCCCGCCTCGAACTGCTCCTGCATCGCGCGCCACTTGCGCTCGAGGCCGGCGCGCCGGAGCGAGAGGACGACATGGCCCTCCGGCGACTCCGGCTGGAGGACGTACACGAGCACGGTGTCGCCGATCTTGAGCTCGGGCTGGCCCTCGCCATGGCGGCCGAACAGCTCGCGGTTGCTGACGACACCTTCGCTCTTGGCACCGATGTCGACGAGGATCTCGTCCTTGTCGATGCGGACGACGGTGCCTTCGACGACGTCGCCGTGCTTGAAGCTCTTGATGTCCGAGTCCTGCTCGGCGAGGAGCTCCTCCATCGTCGTCGGCTCGGGCCCGAGCTCGCGGACCGCGGCGACCGGCTCCTCTTCCTCGGCCGCGGCCGGGGCATCGGCGGCTTCGTCGGCGCTGATCACGCTGTCCGGCTCCGGGGTCTCGGCGACGGGCTCGGGCGCCGGCTCGGCGACGGCCTCCGGCTCGGCGGCGACGACCTCCGGCTCGGCAGCGACGACCTCCGGCTCGGCGACGACCTCCGGCTCGGCGAGCCGCCGGCCTCCGGCTCGGCGGCCGGGGTCTCGGCGACAGCCTCGATGGCGTCGGGAGCGGGGTCGGCGGGCGCTTCGGGGGCGTCCGGCGAGGTGGCGGGCTCGTCGGCGGTGGTCACCGCGACGGCGGTCTCTGGCGTCGCTTCGTCGGTGGCGTCAATCGCCTCCGGCTGCGGCGCGGTCCCGCCCGATGTGTCTTCGGTCAACTTGATGGGTGCTCCTGTCATGGATTTGGCCCCAGAATCACGAACGGCCCGAGCAACGCTCAAGCCGTCTCCGATCCGATCAAGTGGTCCGTGGTGATCGACTCCGCGGTCCGCTCCTTCGTGCGCGATAGGGCTGGCTCGTCGCTCTTCAGCTGTTGGTGGCCCCGAGGGCCGGGAGAGTCTAGCACACGCCTTCCGAGCCCAACAATCGGCTACGATCGGCCGACTGTGCCCGAATTGCCGGACCTGACGGTCGTCGCCGAGGCGTTCCATGCGGGCCTCGCCGGCCGGACGATCCGCTCGGCGACCGCGGTCGCCCCGCTCGCGGTCCGCGGCACGCCCGCCGAGCTGGCGGCCCTCGTCGGGCAGCGCGTGACCTCGGTCCGTCGGCGGGGCAAGTTCCTGCTGGTCGACCTCGACCGCGACCGCATCGTCGTCAACCCGATGCTCACCGGTCGCTTCCAGCTCGCCGATCCGAAGGAGAAGCAGCCGGGCAAGACCGCCGTCGTGCTCGGGTTCGACGGCCGCGTCCGAGGTCCACGCGACGCGGCCGCCTGGACGTCGGGGGCGGCCTGGCTGCCGCCGTGACGACGCGACCCCCGAGGTCCGCTATCGAGACCCGACCCAGATGGGCAAGGTCTACCTCCAGCCGGCCGGCGTCGACCGGCCGGTGGCCGGGCTGGGGGGCGAGGAACAGGGTCCCGACGCGGACGACCCGGCCCTCACCATCGAGGTCTGGCGCGAGCGGATCAGGCGTCACCCCGGCGAGCTGAAGAACCTGCTCCGGAACCAGGCGTTCGTGGCCGGCATCGGCAACGCCTACAGCGACGAGATCCTCCACGCGGCCGCGCTCCTGCCCTTCCGCAAGCGGTCCAGCCTGGCCGCCGAGGAGGTGGACGCGCTCTACGACGCGACGCGGACGACCCTGGCCGCGGCGATCGAGGTCCTGCGGGCGCGGGTCCCGCCGACGTTCGAGAAGCAGGTCCGCGACTTCCTGGCCGTCCATGACAAGGGCGGCCAGGCGTGCCCCAGGTGTGGGACGAAGATCACCGAGGTCCGCGCGGGCGGGTTCATCACGTCGTATTGCCGGGGCTGCCAGCGCTGACGCGCGGGACGCCGGTCAGCGCAGTTTCAGGACCTGGCCGACGTGCAGCTTCGAGGGGTCGGCGATCTTGTTCAGGGCGACCAGCTTCTTCACCGTCGTCCCAAAGGTGGCGGCGATCCCGCTCAGGGTGTCGCCGCGCTTCACGATATAGGTGGCCGGTCGGTCGCTGGCGGACGGGCTCGGGCTGACCTCGGTCGGCACCAGGGTCGGGCTCGGCTCGACGGTCTCCTGCGGGACGGGGGTCGCGCGCGCGCTCGGCTTCGGGGTCGCGGCGTGGGTCGCCGCGGCACCTTCCGTCGCCTGCGCGGCGGGCGTCGGGGACCCCTGCGACACGAGCCCGCCGGGCGATGAACCGCCGCCGGACGCGAGGCGAGCCACCAGGACGGCGACGAAGGCGACCGCGAGCAGGGCGACGAGCGCAGCCTGCCCGACCGACGGGGAGCGGCTCATGGCCGGGATGGCGACGGCCAGGCGGCTGTGGTCGAGGACGACCGGGGTCGTGCGGGAGACCGGGCGTCGGGTCGGCGTCTCGCGATGTCCGTCCGTGCGCGCCTCCATCGCCGCGACGTAGGTGGCGCACGCGCCATGGGAGACGGTCAGGCAGAGCCGGCGCTGCTTCTCGGCGGCGAGCGGAGCTGGCGGCGAGACTGCGGTGCAGCGGTGCTCGCGGGCCGCGGTCGAGCTCCGCCAGGCCCCGTCCGCGGACAGCAGGTACGGGCAGATGGTCTTGACCGGATCGATCGCGCGCGCGACGGCTGCCGCTGGCGCCGTGGCCGGATCGGCGGACACGGTCGGCGGATCGGCGGCAGCGTCAGGCGCATCCGGGACGTGCGGATCGGCGGTCATGGTTCAGGAAGGATAGCCGAGGGGCCCAGCGGGTCCCGTCGATCGGGACCGTCGTGGTGACCCCCGGAAACGCAAAAACCCCGGCGACGACCTATTTTCCCGAAAGGCTGCCCTCTCAGTATCTTCGGCGCTGGAGAGCTTAACTTCCGTGTTCGGGATGGGAACGGGTGTGGCCTCTCCGCTGGAGTCACCGGGATCTTCTGCGTACTGGTTCGTGTTCGGCAGCGGCTCGACGCGAGGTCCACGAGGGACGCACGCGGGGCGCCAAGGAGATCTTCGATCTCAGAGTCGTCAAGGATGGATGATCACGATCATCCCAGCCACTGACCCCTGGTCAGTTGCTGAAGAGGTCAAGCCCTCGACCATTAGTACCGCTCAGCTTCATCCGTCACCGGACTTCCACATGCGGCCTATCAAACAGGTGGTCTCCCTGCGGTCTTACCCGGTTGACCCGGTGGGGAACCTCATCTCGAGGCGAGCTTCGCACTTAGATGCTTTCAGCGCTTATCCCAACCGAACATAGCTACCCAGCGGTGCCCCTGGCGGGACAACTGGCACACCAGCGGTTCGTTCACTCCGGTCCTCTCGTACTAGGAGCAACTCCTCTCAAGTTCCCTACGCCCACGGCGGATAGAGACCGAACTGTCTCACGACGTTCTGAACCCAGCTCGCGTGCCGCTTTAATTGGCGAACAGCCAAACCCTTGGGACGTACTTCCGCCCCAGGATGCGACGAGCCGACATCGAGGTGCCAAACGGTGCCGTCGATGTGAACTCTTGGGCACCATCAGCCTGTTATCCCCGGGGTAGCTTTTATCCGTTGAGTGATACCCCTTCCACTCGGAGGTACCAGATCACTAAGCCCGACTTTCGTCTCTGCTCGACTTGTAGGTCTCGCAGTCAAGCTCCCTTATGCCTTTGCACTCTTCGGCTGGTTTCCATTCAGCCTGAGGGAACCTTTGGGCGCCTCCGTTACATTTTAGGAGGCGACCGCCCCAGTCAAACTGCCCGCCTGACACTGTCCTGCGCCCGGATCACGGGTCGCGGTTAGAACCGAAACACAACAAGGGTGGTATTTCAACGTCGGCTCCACCGAAGCTGGCGCTCCAGTTTCACAGCCTCCCACCTATCCTACACAAGCTGAATCCCAATCCAATGTCAGGGTGCAGTAAAGCTCCACGGGGTCTTTTTGCCCTGCCGCGGGTAACCTGCATCTTCACAGGTACTTCAATTTCGCCGGATCCCTCGTTGAGACAGCGCCCAGATCGTTACGCCATTCGTGCGGGTCGGAACTTACCCGACAAGGAATTTCGCTACCTTAGGACCGTTATAGTTACGGCCGCCGTTTACCGGGGCTTCGATTCAAAGCTTGCACCTCTCCTCTTAACCTTCCGGCACTGGGCAGGCGTCAGCCCCTATACGTCAGCTTTCGCTTTCGCAGAGACCTGTGTTTTTGCTAAACAGTCGCCTGGGCCTTTTCACTGCGGCTTCGATCGACCCACTGCAAGCAGCAAGCCGCGAAGCGCCCCTTCTCCCGAAGTTACGGGGCCATGTTGCCGAGTTCCTTAACGAGGGTTCTCCCGATCGCCTTGGTATGCTCTACCCGCCTACCTGTGTCGGATTGCGGTACGGACACCATTGATCTCGCTAGACACTTTTCTCGCCAGCGTGGCTCACTCGAATCGAGGCAGATGCCCCTTTCACTCGCTGCTCGGGGTTGAATGACCGGACGGATTTGCCTGTCCGATCCCCCTACCGGCTTGGACGCGTATAGCCAAAACGCGCTCGAACTACCACACCGTGTCATGCCATTGCTCTCACCTGGGATCAGATCCGGGACTCGACCGACTTTCGCCGGCCAACCTCCGTTCTCCTACCCCCAGGCGACACCTTGCGGTGCAAACGATCGTTAGTGGTTCCGGAATATCAACCGGATGTCCATCGCCTACGACGTTCGTCCTCGGCTTAGGCCCGACTAACCCTGAGCGGACAAGCCTTCCTCAGGAAACCTTAGGCTTACGGCGTGTGAGATTCTCACTCACATTGCGCTACTCATGCCGACATTCGCACTTCCGTCCACTCCAGCCGTCCTCACGGTCGACCTTCACTGCTGACGGAACGCTCCCCTACCAAACCACGACCGGCGAACCGGCCATGGAGTCCGTAGCTTCGGTACCAAGCTTGAGCCCCGCTGAATTTTCGGCGCAGATCCACTTGACCAGTGAGCTGTTACGCACTCTTTCAATGGTGGCTGCTTCTGAGCCAACATCCTGGTTGTCTATGCGAATCCACATCCTTTACCACTTAGCTTGGATTTAGGGACCTTAGCTGACGGTCCGGACTGTTTTCCTTTTGACCACGAAGCTTAGCCCTCGCAGTCTGACTCCCGGGCTCTGAAATCACGGGATTCGGAGTTTGGTTGGGGTTGGTAAGCGGGAAGCCCCCTAGCCCATCCAGTGCTCTACCCCCGTGATTGAACGCCCGAGGCTAGCCCTAAAGCTATTTCGGGGAGAACCAGCTATCTCCGAGTTCGATTGGCATTTCACCTCTATCCACAGCTCATCCCCTAGCTTTTCAACGCTAGTGAGTTCGGTCCTCCACGAGACATTACTCTCGCTTCAACCTGGCCATGGATAGGTCACTCGGTTTCGGGTCTACTGCGTGCGACTGATCGCCCTATTCAGACTCGCTTTCGCTCCGGCTCCGTCCTTCGCGGACTTAACCTCGCCACACACACGTAACTCGTCGGCTCATTCTTCAAAAGGCACGCCATCAGGCTACCGGCGAACCGGCAACACCCTCTGACTGCTTGTAGGCACGTGGTTTCAGGTACTATTTCACTCCCCTTCCGGGGTGCTTTTCACCTTTCCCTCACGGTACTCGTTCACTATCGGTCGCCAAGAGTATTTAGCCTTGGACGGTGGTCCGCCCAGCTTCCCACATGAGAGACCTTCCACGTGGTACTCAGGTGGCTGATCACGGAGGTCGGTCGCTTTCGCCTACGGGGCTCTCACCCTCTATGGCCTGCCGTTCCAGGGCAGCTCGACTAGCGATCGACTTGGTAACTCCGCCGGGACCTTGCCGGGTCCCGATGATCGGCTCCTACAACCCCCACTCAGAAACGGCGGCAACCTATCGCGCTGAGTGAGTTTGGGCTCTTCCCTTTTCGCTCGCCACTACTCAGGGAATAGTCTCCTTTCCTCCAGCTACTGAGATGTTTCAGTTCGCTGGCTTACCTCTTCCTGGCCTATTTGATTCAACCAGGAGTGACTGGGCATGACCCCAGCCGGGTTTCCCCATTCGGACATCTCCGGATCAAAGTCTGCTCGCGACTCCCCGGAGCTTTTCGCAGCCTGCCACGTCCTTCTTCGGCTCTTGGCGCCAAGGCATCCACCCCGTGCCCTTTGTAGCTTGACCCCCTCCAGCCTCTGACCAGGTGGTCAGTCGCGGACGGGATCGATCGGGATCATTTCCTTGACTACTCGGCGAAATCGAAGATCTTCAATCTGCCGAAACACATTCCAGTTGTTAAGGTGCGGCCCGCCCGAAGACGGACCTCCCGAAGGGCCGGCCGAAGCCGTTCCCTCGTCCAGCGTTCCGCTGGTCGGTGGCCTGCCGAAGACGACAGGGCACGGATCAGGGGATCGATGATGGTGCTGGATCCGCGTCGGGCCCGCCTAAGCGAGACCGCTGGGATCATTCGTTATTCGTGTTTGCGACACCGGCACGACGTCAGAGCTGGTGGAGACGAGGAGACTCGAACTCCTGACCCTCTCCTTGCAAAGGAGATGCTCTGCCGACTGAGCTACGTCCCCGCGCCGGTGGGGTGGGTGGTGGTGGGCGTTTCTGGACTCGAACCAGAGACCTCTGCCTTATCAGGGCAGTGCTCTAACCAGCTGAGCTAAACGCCCGCCGCGGGCAGCGATGCCTGGCGACCGAGGTCGCCGCGGGCAGCTGCACCTTGACCCTTGAAGAGTGACAGGAACTCCGGACGCGGATGTCCGAATGGGTTTCGGTGTCTTTCCAGGTCGCGATCGGTCTCTGACATGGACCTTGCGGTCCGGGTCAGCGAGCTCCACCTGGCGGGGAAGACTCGAGCGACCGGGCGATCAACCCTAGGAGCCATCAACGCCTCGACCCCACCAAAAGGTCGAGACTCGGATCTCCCTAGAAAGGAGGTGATCCAGCCGCACCTTCCGGTACGGCTACCTTGTTACGACTTCGTCCCAATCACCAACCCCACCTTCGACGGCTGCCTCCTTGCGGTTGGCCCACCGGCTTCGGGTGTTGCCAGCTTTCATGACGTGACGGGCGGTGTGTACAAGGCCCGGGAACATATTCACCGCCGTATGCTGACCGGCGGTTACTAGCAACTCCGGCTTCATGTAGGCGAGTTGCAGCCTACAATCCGAACTGAGACCGGCTTTAAGGGATTCGCTCCACCTCGCGGTTTCGCAGCCCGTTGTACCGGCCATTGTAGCGTGGGTGTAGCCCAGGGCGTAAGGGCCATGCTGACTTGACGTCATCCCCACCTTCCTCCGAGTTTCTCTCGGCAGTCCCGTGTGAGTGATACAACACACAGTAGGGGTTGCGCTCGTTGCGGGACTTAACCCAACATCTCACGACACGAGCTGACGACAGCCATGCAACACCTGTGGCCAGGCCCCTTGCGGGGAACCGACGTTTCCGCCGGGATCCTGGTCATGTCAAGCCCTGGTAAGGTTCTTCGCGTTGCGTCGAATTAAACCCCACGCTCCGCTGCTTGTGCGGGCCCCCGTCAATTCCTTTGAGTTTTAGCCTTGCGGCCGTACTCCCCAGGCGGGACACTTAATGCGTTAGCTTCGGCACTGGCGGGGTTGATACCACCAACACCTAGTGTCCATCGTTTACGGCTAGGACTACCGGGGTATCTAATCCCGTTTGCTCCCCTAGCTTTCGCGCCTCAGCGTCAAGAACAGGCCAGGAAGTCGCCTTCGCCACTGGTGTTCCTCCCGATATCTACGCATTTCACCACTACACCGGGAATTCCACTTCCCTCTCCTGCCTTCGAGTCGATCAGTATCGCGTGACCCTCCCCAGTTGAGCCGGGGGCTTTCACACGCGACTTGAACGACCGCCTGCGCGCTCTTTACGCCCAGTAAATCCGGACAACGCTTGCCACCTACGTATTACCGCGGCTGCTGGCACGTAGTTAGCCGTGGCTTATTCATCAGGTACCGTCATTGTCTTCCCTGATAAAAGAGGTTTACAACCCGAAGGCCGTCATCCCTCACGCGGCGTTGCTGCGTCAGACTTTCGTCCATTGCGCAAAATTCCCGACTGCTGCCTCCCGTAGGAGTCTGGGCCGTGTCTCAGTCCCAGTCTGGGTGATCGTCCTCTCAGACCACCTACCGATCGTCGCCTTGGTGAGCCGTTACCCCACCAACGAGCTAATCGGACGCAGGCCCCTCCCGAAGCGCCTTGCGGCTTTACTGGTGCCGATGAAGGCACCACCACATGCGGTATTAGCCACCCTTTCGGGCAGTTATTCCCCACTTCGGGGCAGGTCACCCACGCGTTACTCAGCCGTCCGCCACTAACGATCAGAGCAAGCCCTGATCGTCCGTTCGACTTGCATGTCTCATGCACGCCGCCAGCGTTTATCCTGAGCCAGGATCAAACTCTCCGATAGAAACGCGCCATCTTGCGATGGCGACTTCGTTCCGAGGGTTCGACCACTCGCACATCCTTATCACGGATTTCCTGTCACTCTTCAGTTGTTAAGGTGCAGCGTCCAAGGCGAAACGGCCTGCGGCGCAGACCCCGAATGATGGGGCTTGGCGGCCCTGGTGTCAAACCAGCGACCGAGGGCCACCGGGGACCGGCGACCCGTTCCGCGCGCACCCCGTGGGGTGGCACGAGGGCGAATGGTAGGGGCGGCCCCGGAGTTCCGTCAAACGACCCCGGCCGCGCTCAGATCGGGCTCGTCTCCACGAGCAGGATGAACGCCGCGCCACTCAGCCAGCAGAGCAGGGCGAGCTCCGCCGACCCGCCCACCGAGAAGGGTCCGCGTGAGCACCAGGTAGAGGACGAGGCCGAGGAGCGCGGCGGCCCCGGCCTTGGCGAGCCGGAGCAGGATCTCGTAGACGAGGTTGCTCATGGCGGTCAGACCGCCCGCCGGCCCTGGAGGGCCCGGATCAGCGTGACCTCGTCGGCGTACTCGAGGTCGCCGCCGACCGGCAGGCCGCGTGCGATCCGGCTGACGAGGCCGACGGTGGACTCGAGGCGCTCCGCCAGGTACATCGCGGTCGCCTCCCCCTCGAGGGTCGGGTTGGTGGCGACGATGACCTCGTCGAACGGCGTCGCCGTCGCGCTTCGCGTCGTCGGCGCGGGCGAGCAGCTCGCGGATCCGCAGTCGGTCCGGGCCGATGCCGTCGATCGGCGAGATCGCGCCGTGCAGGACGTGGTACAGCCCCTTGAACTCACCCGTGCGCTCGAGGGCCAGCACGTCGAGCGGCTCCTCGACCACGCACAGCCGGGTCTGGTCGCGGGCAGGATCCCGGCAGATCGCGCAGAGCGCCGCCTCGCTGATGTTGAAGCAGCGCTCGCAGAAGACGACCTTGTCACGGACGTCGATGAGCGCCGCCGCGAGCGCCCGTGCCTCCGCATCTGGGGCCCGCAGCAGGTGGTAGGTCAGGCGCTGGGCGGTCTTCGGGCCGATCCCGGGCAAGCGCGCGAACGACTCGATGAGCCGGGCGACAGGTTCGATGAGGGGCGTGGCCACGTTGGGGCGAGCCCTACATCCCCGGGATGCGCATCCCGCCGGTCACCGCCGCCATCTTCTGCTCGGCGAGCTCGCGCGAGGCACGAAGGGCGTCGT
This sequence comes from uncultured Chloroflexia bacterium, assembly GCA_963813335.1. GTDB lineage: Bacteria > Chloroflexota > Limnocylindria > Limnocylindrales > CSP1-4 > SPCO01. The sequence goes on along the minus strand of CAWEYL010000001.1, from coordinate 278,128 downwards.
TGGCGGCGGCGAGGACCAGGTCCTGGAGCATCTCGACGTCGGACGGGTCGACCGCCGAGGGGTCGATGGTGATGCTGACCAGCTCCTGCTTGCCGGTCGCCTGGGCCGTGACGACGCCGCCGCCGGCGGAGCCGTCGACGATCGTCGCTTCCAGCTCAGTCTGGACCCGCAGCATCTCCTGCTGCATCTGCTGGGCCATCCGCTGCAGATTCGCCATCCCCATGGGCTCGCTCCTCCTCAGGTGTTCGGGTCAGTCTGGCGGAAGTCCGGGTCGGCTGCTGACACGCCCGTGGTGCGGGTCAGCGGACCTCGCCGACGTCGGCGAGGTCGTCGGCGAAGATCCGCCGTGCCTCGGCCACCGAGGTCGTCGGCCGCCGGCGGGACGAGCTCAAGGTTGGTGGCGACGGTGCGGACGTTGACATCGCGACCGAGGAGACCGCCGATCGCGGCCTCGAGCTCAGGTCGTCGACGCTCTGCGATGTCCTTGAGGAACCCCTTGCTTTCGGGGAACCCGAGGGTCACGACGTTGCCGTCGACGCCCATCGGGCGGCATTCGTTGATGACGGCGCGGACCGCGGGCTGGACCGAGGCGACGATGGCTGGCCAGCCGTCGCGCAGCCGGGCCAGGTCCGGACCGACCTCCGCCGATACGGCCGTGGCCGCCACGGCGGGGGCCGGCACCGGATCGGGATCGGTGACGAACGTGACCGGTTCGAGCTTGGCCGGCGGCGGGTCCATCACGGGCGTCGGCTCTGCGGCGGCGGCTTCCGGCGCCACGACGGTCGGGACCCGTTCGGGCTCGGCCTCTGCGGCGGGTTCGGCCTGGATCGGTTCGGCCTCGGTGGCTGGTGCCGGGGCTGCCGCGGCTGCCGGTGCCGAGCGCTTGACGGCCGGTGCGGCGGCCGCGGTGGGCGCGGTCGCCCGTGCCGCCGGCGGGCCCTCGGCGTTCGGTGCCGTGAACAGCGCGAGCTCGAGCTGGAGCCGGAGGCCACCGACGCCAGCGCGCTCCGGGTCGATCGCGGCGAGGCGGCGCGCCGCATCGGCGAGGCCCGGCACAGCCGCCGCGTCGCCGGCCGCGAGGTCGGCCACGAGCCGCGCGCGGATCGCGTCGATCGTCTGGTCGAGCAACGTCCGCGTGTCCCGACCGTGCTCCTCCAGCGCGTCGAGCAGCGCGATGCCGGTCGCGGCATCACCAGCGACCAGCGCGTCGATGAAGGCGTCGACGGTGTCGGCGTCGGCGAGCCCGAGCAGGTCGCGGACCCGCCGTTCATCGATGTCGTCGGCAGCTGCCGACAAGAGCTGGTCGAGCATCGACTCGGCGTCGCGCATCCCGCCGGCAGCGAGGCGGGCGATGAGCGAGAGGGCGGCCGGCTCGGCGGTGCGCCCGTCGGCCTCGAGGATGCGCGCGAGCTTGCCTTCGATCTCGGGGATCGTCAGGCGGCGCACGTCGTAGCGCTGGAGGCGCGAGAGGATCGCCGGCGGGAAGCCCGACGGCTCGGTCGAGGCGAACATGAAGACCACGAAGTCGGGCGGCTCCTCGAGCGACTTCAGGAGCGCGTTCCAGGCGTCCTTCGTGATCTGATGGGCCTCGTCGAGGATGTAGACCTTGCGCTTCAGCTCGCCCGGCGGATACGGCAGGCGCTCGCGCAGGTCGCGGACCGCGTCGATGCCTCGGTTGCTCGCGGCGTCGATCTCGACGAGGTCGAGGGTCGTGCCCTCGCGGATCGCGACGCAGGACGGGCAGACGTCGCAGGCGTCGCCGTCGCGCAGGTCCGTGCAGTTGACCGCCTTGGCCAGGATCCGCGCGAGCGAGGTCTTGCCCGTGCCGCGCGGCCCGACGAAGAGGACCGCATGCGAGACCCGCCCCGTCCGGACGGCGTTGCGCAGCGTCTCGACGACGGCCTCCTGGCCGACGATCTCGGCGAACGTCTGCGCTCGCCAGCGGCGGTAGAGGGCCTGGTGCGGGACGGCTGACGTCAAGAGCGGCTCCGATCTTGGGCGCGCTGGATCGAAGTGCCGTGCACCCTCCGTCGACCAGGTCGTCCCCGTGCCCACCATGACGAGCGGCTCGGACCAGGCCGTTCCGCGGCACTCGGCGATGATCGCTTAGTGCTGCTTCCTTCCGGACCTGACACGGTTCGCGGTTCGCCGCTGCGCGGGACCCGGTCCTCAACGTCGCTCGTCGGGCAGCGTTCGAAGACGGAGACCTCGGGAGGGGATTCAGCCCTGCTGGAGCGGATTGCAGGTACAGGGCACCGCTAGTTCCCCGCCTAGCACGGCTCGCGAAGGATACCCGGTTTGCCGCCCGAGGCGCGTCCTCAGGCTCGCCACTCCGCGCGGTCGTGGGCGAAGAGGACCCGGGCCGGCGCGAGGCCCCGGAGCCGCTCGACCGAGCGGTCGTACGCATCCCGATCCCGCGCCGACGAGCGGCCCTCGCGGGCGGTGGGATCGCCCGTCCACTCGCCGACGGAGTAGACCGCCTGGCCGGTAAGGACGGTGCGCCCCTCCCCGGTCTCGAGCACCAGCGATTGGTGTCCGGGCGTATGGCCGGGCGTCGCGATCACCCGGATCCCGGGAGCGACCTCGTGATCGCCGGCCGTCTGCTCGTAACGCACGCCCGGCCCGTCGATCCAGTCGAGGATCGTGTGGTCCGTCGTGTGGGCGATCTCCCACTCGGCGGGCTGGACGTGGATCGGGACGCCGGGCAGCTGGGCGTTCTGGCCAGCGTGGTCCGCGTGCAGGTGGCAGTTCACGACGGCCGTGATGTCCCCGACCGCGATCCCGGCCTCGGCGAGCACCTCCGGCAGCCGCCGCGGAACGGTGTGGTAGCGGGCGTCGAGGTCGGCGTCCCCGGACCCGAAGCCCGTATCGAAGAGGAGCAAGCCCTGCGGATGCCGGATGGCATAGGCCACGGCGACGCCCTCCTCACCCGCCCACGGCTCGTCATCGGGGAACGTGAAGGTCCCCATCTCGAGCGCGACGATCTCGATCATCGGGCCGGACCGCGATCCGCGGCGATGACATCGGGGAGATGGCGGAGAGGGCGGGATTCGAACCCGCGACGGGTTGCCCCGAACCGCATTTCCAGTGCGGCGCCATAGTCCACTAGGCGACCTCTCCGCGGCGCTCGACGGTCATGTTCCCACCGCGGCGGTGGTCGATGTCGCGGCGAGCAACGGACCGTGATCGTGCCCTCCCGTCGACCCGGGCGGTCGAGGGCAAGGCGGTGAGGAGCACGAGAGCGAGCGCACCTGAAGGTGCGTGAGCGAGCGCGCGGACGAGCCAACGCCGGCATCGGCCGAGCCGGGACGACGGGAAGTGGCGGAGAGGGCGGGATTCGAACCCGCGGTGCTTTCGCACACCGCTTTTCGAGAGCGGCACCATCAACCACTCGGACACCTCTCCGCCGGAGAGGATACCAAACCGCTGCCGGCGGACCGCCTGGCCCGGAGGTACGGCCGCCGCTCAGGCGACCGGCGACACCTCGAAGAGCGCCTTCGCCTCGTCGCGGCGGATGCCGCTGACGATCTTGATCCGGCGGCCGAGCGCCTCGTGCTGCGCCAGCTGCAGGACGGTCCCCGCGGCGCCGGTCCGGGTGTTGGGCATGGCGAACACCAGGGCCTCGACGTCGCTCTCGAGGAGGGCTCCGACGCACATCGCACAGGGCTCGAGGGTGGCGAAGATCGTCACGTTCTCCAGGCTCGGCGTGCCCAGCTTGCGGGCCGCTTCGCGCAGGGCGCCGACCACGGCGTGGGCGGTCGGGTCGTTGGTCTCCTGGACGCGGTCATGGGCCCGGGCGACCATCGCCTCGTCGACCACGGCGACCGCGGCGATGGGCCGCTCCCCGCGCGTCCGCGCGAGCTGTGCCTCCGCGAGCGCTTCGCCCATGAACAGCTCGTAGTTCATGAGAACGATGCTAGCAGACGCCCACCGCCGGTTCGCGTCGGGCGCTACCGAACCGCAACCGGCCGGGATGCGGGCGGCGCGCTAGGATTCGCCGCTGTGGCCAAGGTGAAGCGCATCGGCATCCTGACCGGCGGCGGTGACGTCCCGGGTCTGAACGCCGTCATCAAGAGCGTCGTCTACCGCGCGACCGAGGTCGGCTACGACGTGATGGGGATCCGGCGCGGCTGGGAGGGCCTCACCCACATCCGCCCGGAGCTCGGGGCGGACCCCGACTATCTCCGCCAGCTCGACCGCAACAACACGCGGACGATCGACCGGACCGGCGGCACGATCCTGCACACCTCGCGGACGAACCCGCGCAAGATGCGCGAGGCCGGTCTGCCGCCGTGGATGGATGCCGGCCATGCGCGCCGGCTACGCGTCCGGTGACGGGATCTACGACCTCACCCCGCTGGTGCTCGACCACCTGGGCGCCCTCGGCATCGACCTCCTCGTCACCATCGGCGGCGACGACACGCTGTCCTACTCGCAGGTGCTGGTCAACGCCGGGGTCCCGCTGGTGGCCATCCCGAAGACCATGGACAACGACGTCCAGGGGACCGAGTACTGCATCGGGTTCTCGACGGCCATCACCCGGGCCAAGGAGGCCATCAACCGGCAGCGGACGACCCTGGGCAGCCACGAGCGCATCGGCGTGTTCCGGATCTTCGGCCGCGACGCCGGGTTCTCGGCGCTGTACACCGCGTACGTGACGTCCGCCCGCTGCGTCATCCCCGAGGCACCCTACGACCTCGACGCGCTGGCCGGGATCCTGGCGGCCGATCACCAGGCGAACCCGAGCCGCTACGCCTTCGTCATCACGGCCGAGGGCGCGATCTGGCACGGAGCGCAGATGTCGGACGTGGGCGACGCCGACATGTTCGGCCACCGGCACAAGGCCAACGTCGGCGAGGCGCTGGCAGCCGAGATCAAGGCCCGAACCGGCATCGAGACGCTCGCCTCGGAGCTGACCTACGATCTCCGCTCCGGCGAGCCGGACTCGGTCGACTCGCTGGTGGCGACGACATTCGCCAACGTCGCGATGGACCTCGTCGAATCCGGGACGACCGGGCGCATGGTCGCCATCCAGGACGGCAAGTACGCGCATACGCACCTACCCGACCCGGCCCTGGGTCCGCGCAAGGTCGACGTCCCGGTCATGTACAACGCCGCGCGGTTCCGCCCGCGCTACGACGGCAAGCTCGGCGACCCGATGCTGCTGGTCGGCCTCGACTGAGGATCAGCCCTCGAGGCCGGACAGTCCGCGGATGGTCCGGGCGATGACCGACATGTCCTCATCGGCATGGCCGCCGGCGATCAGCCCGGTCTCGAGCTGCGCCACGAGGGCCGTCAACGGCAGCACCGCGCCGAGTTGACCCGCGAGGTCCAGGGCGATCGCGAGGTCCTTGCGGTGGAGCGCGACCTTGAACCCGAGTGGATAGTCGTTGTCGAGCATCCGGCCGCTGCGGTTGGCGAGCACCCAGCTCTGGGCCGCACCGCCGCCGAGCGCACCGACGACCTGCTCGACATCGAGGCCGGCCTTGATCGCGAGCACGATGCCCTCGGCGACCCCGAGGTAGGCGCCGGCAAGGATGACCTGGTTCACGGCCTTGACCGCCTGACCGGCGCCGATCGGTCCGACGTGGGTGATGGTCTTGCCCATCGCCGCGAGAACGGGGCGGGCGCGCTCGACGTCCTCCGCGTCGCCGCCGACGAAGATCGTCAACGTCGCCTTCTGCGCGCCTTCGCTGCCGCCCGAGACCGGGGCGTCGACCATGGCCAGGCCGCGCTCGCGCAGGCGCGCAGCGAAATCCCAGCTGCCGGACGGCGCGATCGTCGAGCAGTCGATGATGAGCGTGCCGGGTCGGGCGCCGGCCACGACGCCGTCCGGCCCGAAGAGCACGGCTTCGACATCGGGCGTGTCCGACACGCAGATGACGACGAGCTCGGCGTCGGCGACGGCATCGGCCGCCGACGCGGCGATCGCGACGCCGTCCTGGGCGAGGCCGGCTCCGCGGCCCGGCGTCCGGTTCCAGCCGGTGACCGCGAAGCCCGCCCTCGCCAGGTTCCCGGCCATCGCCTCGCCCATCGTCCCGAGGCCCAGGAAGGCGACCCGCGTCGCGTCGGTCGTGCCGTCGTCGGTCATCGTCGGCCTACAGCGCGAACGTCGCGACGATCGCGAGCAGCGGGGCGGCGAGCTGGAGCAGCGCCGCGCGGAGCATCGCCCGCGACGTCGTGATGAGGACGATCCCGGCCCCGACCATGCAGGCACAGGCGAAGACGACGACCGCTCGCCCGGCCTCGACGGAACCGTTGGTGACCAGCACGAGCCCAGCGACGATCCCCAGCGCCAGGAACAGGTTGTAGAAGCCCTGGTTGTAGGCCATCGGCCGGACGACGTCGGCCTGTTCCTGGGTCTGCAGCCCGAAGCGGCGCCAGGTCTCGGGGCGGGCGAACGTCACGCTCTCGGCGTAGAAGAAGAAGACGTGGATCAGCGCTGCGACGAAGGCGAGCGCCTGCGCGAGCAGGGACATGGCGTCCATCGTACGCACCCGGCGAGGACGCGGCCCGGCGATCCAGCAGCCGACGTGGTCAGGCCCGCAGGCGGGCGTGCTCGGCGATCAGCGCGGGAAGCCGTCGCGGGTCCACTGCCCACTCGTCCGCGCCGATCCGCGTCGCGCTCTCGAGATCCGGGACGGCGAACCCGCCCGCGACGATCACGACGCTCCCGTCGGCGCTCCGCGCTGCCGCGATGAGTCGCGCCGCAGCCGGCAGGTTGGTTGCGTCCACCACGCTGATCACCACCGCCCGGAGGTCATCGCGGGACCTGATGGCGGACGCCAGCGACGCGGGCGGGGTATCCGCCCCGATATTGAGGACGTCGTAGCCGGCCTGCGCCACGATGTCCGCCAGCATCGCGACGCCGAGGCCGTGGCGCTCACCGGCCGGCATCGCGACGATCACGCTCCCGAGGTGGCGACCGCGTCGGCGGAAGCGCGGCCCGAGCCGGCCGACGATCGCGGTAGCCACGCCGCTCGCGAGGTGCTCGCGTTCGATCGGGATCCTTCCTGCCTCCCAACCCGCGCCGATCGCGTGGAGGGCGGGTGTCAGGATCTCGACGTAGACGTCAGCAGGCTCGACACCCGACGCCATGGCTGCCTCGACGACCTGCCAGCTCCCGGCGGCGTCACCGGCGAGCATCCGCTCGCGGAGTCGCCCGGGCCACGGAGCGCGTCGCGGCTTGCCGTCACGGAGCGGCTGCGACGGTCCCGTCCCACGAGCCTTCGAGTCGACGGAGCCTGACCGCGGCTCGGTCAGGTCGACCGGGTCGATGCGCCACGTACCGCCGACCTTCCGAGCCGGCAGCATGCCGAGTCGAACGCGCCGGTAGACCGTCATGTAGTGGACGCCGAGCCGATCGGCTGCCTCATGCAGCGTCAGCAGGCCCGAGCCGTCGTCGCTCACCGGGTGCGTCCCATCCGGGCATCCTGCCACGGCCGGCAGACGCCCATCATCCGGCGAGCGTGCCGGCGAACACCTGCCAGGCGAGGAGCGACTTCGCCACCAGGCTCAGGACCATGTAGGCCTTCTCTCCGAAGAGATACGAACGCCAGCGTCCGACTCGCCGGTATTGCAGCCACATGTTGAGCGCGAACACGTTGAAGAAGACGAAGAGCGAACCGAAGATCGCATAGACGAACGCGGGCGGCTCCGCGCTGCTGCCCGGCGACCATAGGTACACCCCGATCGCCAGCCACGGCGCGATACCGATCACGCAGCCCAGCCAGAACGGCCAGAGCGAGCCGCCCGGCGACTCGTAGCGCTCCTGGACGGCGCCGAAGAAGATCATGGCCGCGTTCGCCGCGAAGATGGCGATCAGTGCCGCGACGTCGCTGATGCCCGTCAGCATCGCGATGAGCACGACCATCACGGACGAGGACAGCGAGTACTCCGCCCACCGGTAGAAGTTGTGTTCGCTCACAAGGCCGGCCAGGTACCGGTCGGAGACGCGCGGCAGCGAGACGAGCGCGTGGAACCCCGCGGACAGCAGGAGGAAGAGCGCGACCCCCGATGCGATCGGGAGCTCGAACAGCGTCGCGGGCGCGGCGGGCGGCGTGCCTGGGGGACCGGCCAGGAAGCTTCCGGTCACCGGTAGCGTGAAGGCGGTCGCCAGCGCGAGGATCGCGATCGCCTGGAGGGCATGCAGCGCGCCGAGCGCGATGTTCCAGCGTCGAAGCGGGCGAGCGAAGGAGGTTGGCGTCGAGACGGCGCCGGCGTTCGGGTTCATGGCCTGGGTCGCGTGCATGGGATCCCTCAATCAGACAGAGAGAACGGAGGACGGTGCCGGAGGTCCGGCACCGTCCCCCGTAGGGAGGAGGAGGACCGACCGTCAGTTTGACGGCGGCAGGATGACGTGGTCGATGACGTGGATGACGCCGTTGGTGGCCGCGATATCCGTGGTCACGACCTCGGCGGCGTCGTTGAGGTACACCTTGCCGTCCTTGACGCGTGATCGCGATGGGCGCCCCTTCGACGGAGGTCGCCGACGTCAGCCCGACGACCTGGTCCGCCGTGACCGCGCCGGACACGACGTGGTACAGCAGGACCTGCTTGAGGGCCGCAGGGTCGGCGAGGAGCTTGTCGAGCGTGCCGGCCGGCAGCGCCGCGAACGCGTCGTCAGTCGGGGCGAAGACCGTGAACGGGCCGGGGCCCTGCAGCGTCTCGACCAATCCGGCAGCGGTGGCGGCCTTGAGGAGGGTGCCGAACGAGCCGGCGGCCTTGGCGGTGGCGACGATGTCGCCGGCCGGTGCCGTGGTCGCCGACGGGACGGGGCTGGCCTGGGCTGCCGGTGGCAGCAGCACCTGGTCGATGACGTGGATGACGCCGTTCGCGGCCTGGACGTCGGGGGTGACGACCTGCGTCGAGCCATTCAAGTAGACCTTGCCGTCCTTTCACCGCGATCGCGATGGGCGCGCCCTCGACCGAGTCCGCGGAGGTCAGGCTCACGACCTGGTCGGAGGTCACCTTGCCCGAGACCACGTGGTACAGGAGGACCTGCTTCAGGGCGGCCGGGTCGGCCAGCAGGGTGTCGAGCGTGCCGGCGGGCAGGGCGGCGAAGGCGGCGTCGGTCGGGGCGAAGACGGTGAATGGGCCCGGGCCCTGCAGCGTCTCGACCAACCCGGCGGCGGTGGCGGCCTTGAGCAGGGTGCCGAACGAGCCGGCAGCCTTGGCGGTCGCCACGATGTCGCCGGCCGGCGCCATGCTCTCCGCCGGAGCGGAGGTGGCCGGCGCCGGCGTCGCCGGAGCGGGTGTCGATGAAGCCGTGCTGCTGCACGCCGCCACGAGGAGGGCGAGCGGCACGGCCGCGAGGAGGAGCTGACGCTTCATGTCGATCGGTGTCCTTTCCAAGATGTGCGGCCTGCCCTCTGCATGCCGCTGGGTCCGTGCTGGGACCCGATGTGCCGAGTATTTAGCACTAAATCCATCCTGTCAAGTCGCCACCGGGGCGGACGGACGATTTCGTGCGCGAATCCCGGGACTCACGGGGCGCCCAGAACCGGCCGCAGGGACGCACAGGGGCCCTGTTGCACGCCGGCGTCGGCGACGGCCCCGGGCTGGAGCGGGGCCGGCGGCTCACCTGGAGGGGCCTCGCGGACGGGGTTCGTCGAGGACTGGATCCCGCGGGCGGCGCGTCGGGCGCCGACATCCGCGGTGGTCGTCAGTACGGGGAGATGGCGCGCCCGGCGAGCGGCGGACTCATCGCCACCAAAGCGAACGATCCGCTTGACTACTACGCCGGAGCCGTCGCGTGAAACTCCGGTGGCGTGGGACGGGGCGGGACGGTACCTCGTGGGGCGGCCCGGACCGGAAGATCTCGCGCGCGATCGCCGGCCGGAACGCGGAGCCGAGGCCGGAGCGAGGCAAGTCGGCGACGCTCATCTACCGCTTATCCGGCGCGACACTATGAGGAGGTGGTGTCCCTCGGCCGTCCTTGCGCCATCGCACCGTCCGTGGAGGGCCGCGGGTCGAGACGGCGCTCCGTTTGCACCAACGCAAGTGAGCTCAGCACGATCGCGACGCCGAGAAGGGCGAGGACGAGGTCTGCTCAAGGCCGCCGATGGATCAACGGACCAGCCCCGACACATCGATGATCACCGGGACCCTCAGCAGCGACCCGTCGTCCGGCCCTGGCTGATCAGTAAGGGCGAAGATCGCCCCGCCATCGGGCGACCAAGCGAAGCCGGTAAGCCTCGACTCGACCTCCAGGTAGCGGGGTCCGTCCGATCCGTCCGCCCGAACCAGCGCCGTCGTAGGCCCGCGGACGGCGCTATCGGTCCCGAAGACGAGCCACCGCCCGTCGGGCGACCAGGCGAGGCCCCGGGCATCCGACTAGTCCACTTGCGAGACGGGTGATCGACCCATCGGAGCGTCGGACCACGATGAGATCCCAGAGGGCGTCGAGCCGGCCGATGCCATCAATCCCGTCCGCCGTGGAGACGAGCACGGCCAGTAGCGTGCCATCCGGAGAGATGACGGCATCTCGCGCGTTAGGAGTGTCCTGGCAGTCCTTGGTGAACTGGATCAGCGAGGTTCTCACCACCGCCGAGGTCAACGTCGAGCGGATGGATGCCCTTCGCGTCGAATGACGCCACGGCGTCGCAGATCACGGTCCCCATGCTGACCACGCCAGATGATCCGTCGGGGCCGATGCTGATCGAGTAGACATGACGCTTGCCGTCGGCCACCGCGACGGCCGAGCCGAGCGAGTCGAGCCGGTAGTCAGCCTCGAGGGCAATCAGATCGTCCGTTGACTGACCCGCGTCGCCCTGCAGCCACTGGGGTCCTGGCGCGGATTTGTCTTTCTTTCCTCTACCGAACGGCCACTTCACGCTCGCCTCCATGGCTGCTTGGGCTGCGACGGATCCATCGGATCATGTCCCGCGCGGCCGGGTCAGCATCCGACTTCTCGACCGTACTCCGCGGCGACCTCGGACAAAAGCTCCTTCGTCCCGACGCGATGATTCTGCCGGTATCGAGGAGGCTCATTCCGGCTGGCTAGCCGTCGGAGCGTCTACACCATCACCAAGTCGTGATGCAGGGATTGGTGGTCGCGTGCCCGCCGAGAGCCCAAGGTGGGCCAAACTCTCAGCCACACATCGGAAGGCGACGGAAGTCTTGGCGCGCCCGGCGAGACTCGAACCCACGACCTTTAGGTCCGCAACCTAACGCTCTATCCACTGAGCTACGGGCGCACGCGGTCCGGCACGGCAGCGCACGGACGCGGCGCAGTGTACCGCGTCAGGCCGGGAGACCGCCTCTCGGGACGCCGCCAGAGACCGTCGGATCGTCGAAGGCCGCGGCACGGAGCGTCCTCGCTGGCAAGGCGTTCGGTGAGCTGGCGGTCCGTGGCAAGGCCGAGCCGAGCACCCGAAGCGAGCGCACCCCAAGGTGCGTAAGCGAGGACCGGAGGCGAGAACGCGGCCAGGGCCGTCAGATCGCCGAACGCCGCGCCCCGCGGGCGTGGTCGACGGGAAGGCGGCGCATGAGGACCGGAGCGAGCGCACCCCAAGGTGCGTAAGCGAGGACCGGACAAGCCAACGCCCCCAGCGACCGCGAACGTGGGGCGCGAGTGGCGGAGAGGGAGGGATTCGAACCCTCGATGCAGGTTACCCCACATGGCGGTTTAGCAAACCGCTGCACTAGACCTCTATGCGACCTCTCCGAGCGGCCGAATGCTACCACCGAGACCCGGGATCAGGGGATGCGGACCCTCGTGAAGTCGGTCCCGTTGAAGCGGTCCAGGTCGACGCGGCCGCTGATGCCCGCGACGCTCCCGCTCGAGGTGTACTGCCAGAACGTCCAGCCGTTCCCACCCCAGGCGTCGGCCGGCACGGTGGGCGCCGTCGCGGTCGTCCAGTGGGCGATCCACAGGACCTTGTAGCCGTTGTCGGCGAACCAGGTGGTGTCGCCCAGGTACTTCACCCAGAACGCGGGTGACGCGTAGATGACGCCGCGGACCCCGGTGCGCTCGTAGATCCGCCCGAGGTAGGCGCGGACCCAGTCCTGGAGCTGGGATTGATTGAGGGGCGACCCGGACGGGCCGGCGATCTCGAGGTCGAGCACCGGCGGAAGGTCACCCGACGCGATCTGCGCGATGTCGAGGAAATGGTCCGCCTCGGCGACGGCATCACCCGGCGAGAGATCCGGCTGCGCGAAGTGGTACGCCCCGATGAGCAGGCCGTTGGCATTGGCCGCCGCCCGGTTCGCCGGGTATGTCGGGTCGACGTAGTCGATGTCCTCGGACGCCTTCATGAACGCGAACTTCTTGCCGGCCGCGGCGACCTGGGTCCAGTCGATCGTTCCCTGCCAGTGGCTGATGTCGATGCCCTCGGTCAGGCCGCTGGTGGGCGGCACGACCGGCGTGGGCACCGTCCGGAACATGCCGGTGGCGGCATACAGGTAGGCGACCCCGTACAGCGACCGGACCGACTTCCCGTTGATCGCCGAGATCCGGTACCAGCGCACGCTGGTGAAGCTCTTGCCGTTGCAGGTGCCATGCCACGTCCCGCCGAGCATGGTCGTGGTGACCGTGACCTTCGAGTTGACCTTGATGGTCACCTTGCTCGGCCTGGTGGTGCTCGGCCCGAGGCGTGCGCTGGCCGCGCAGATCGCGAGCTTGGTGCTGACGGTGGCGATGGTGTTCGGGGGCGTGACGGTCGGGGCGGGCTTGAAGAGGCCCGATGCGGCATACAGGTAGTTCCAGCCATACAGCGACTTGACCGTCTTGCCGCCGATCGAGCTGATCCGGTACCAGCTCCGCCCGGTGGTGGTCTTGCCGGCGCAGGAGACCGTCCACGTCGAGCCCGTGACGGTCACCACGACTGCCACGTTCACGCCGCTGCCGAGTGTCGTCTTGATCGGGGCGGATGTGCTGGGGGTCGTCCGCACGTTGACCCCCGCACAGGCGGTGACCTTGGCGGCCGTCGACGCCCCGAGGACCTCGCTGGGTGCGACCAGCGACGCGACGGCCGTCGTCAGGGCGGCCCCGAGCAGCGCGACAGCGAGCAGCGCGACGAGCGGGAGCGACCAGGGATGGGGCGAGCGACGGGCGGCGACGACCAACGGGCACCTCGGGTGAAGGCCCCTAAGCGTGGCAGACGCCGTCAACCCGGGCTATCCCCCCATCGGGCCAGTCCCACCCGGCCCTTCCGGGCCCGGACCCTACTGCCAGCCGGTCGCCTCGACGAGGGCCGGCTGGCCCGGACCGTTGCACGGGGGGAGCACGTCGGCGGTCATCACGAGCCCGCCGATCTCGATCGCCCCGGTCGCCAAGAGGCCGACCGCCTGGAGCGGGAGCCGCGCGGTGCGGTCGCACCAGTTGCTGACGCGGAACGAGAAGACGCGGCTCGCGCCAGCCTCGAGCAGGGGTCCGTCGTTGGTGAGCGGCAGCGTGCTGTGGATGAGGTCCTTGCCGGTCGAGTCGGCGATCGCCACGACCGGCTGCGCCGGCAGCCGGCAGGCGGTCGCGCCCGCGGTGACCGTGACGTCGGCACCGCGGCTGCCGGCGGCGCCACCCCATGGGCCGCCGGTCATCGTGAGGTCCCCGGGGCCGCAGTCGGCGCCGGCCGCAGCCGACGGCGAGGCGACGGGCGTCGGGGACGTGGTCGACGATGGCCCGGTCGTGGGTGACGCCTGCGCGCTCGCGGTGGCACTGGCGGTGGCGGTGGGCGCCGACGGGCTGGGCCGGACCGTGGTCGTGCACGCGGCGACCAGCAGGAGCAGCGCCCCTGCAGCCGTGCTCCAGCGCAGCGCCCGAGGGTTCGCCGGACCGGTCATGGCGCGATTGTGTCAGTGGATCCCGAATCGCGCTGTCGAGACCGGTCGAGGCTCTTCCGCACAGTCGCATTGACATGCGACGGCACGCTCGGCCACACTCCGCCTACGCATGAGCCACTTCTTCTACTTTCCAGGCCCGGCATGATGGTTCTCGGTCAGTAGACCGGGGGCACGGGTCGTGCCGGGCGAACGAAGCAGAGGTGAAGCCTCTGCTTTTTTGTTTGGCCCGACCGACCGACGAGGAGATCTGAGCGCGATGTTCGTCGTGATGGCCAGCGGTGCCAGCGAGGCCGAGATCCTGGGCGTCAAGAGCCGGATCCTGGCCGAGGGCCTGACCCCGTACGACCACGCCGGGGTCGACCGCGTCGTCATCGCGGTCGTCGGCGAGATCGGGGCGCGCAAGCCGGTCCTGCTCGACCGTCTCGCCGCGCTGCCGGGGGTCGAGGCGGTCACCCCGATCAGCCGCCCCTTCAAGCTGACGTCGCGCGAGTTCCATCCCGAGGACACCGTCATCCGGGTCCTGGACGCGGTCGTCGGCGACGGTTCGCTGACGGTGATGGCGGGGCCGTGCTCGGTGGAGAGCCGCGACCAGCTCTTCGAGACCGCCGACGCGGTCAAGGCGGCCGGCGCCACCATCCTCCGCGGCGGCGCCTTCAAGCCACGGACCAGCCCGTACGCCTTCCAGGGCCTCGGCGTGGAGGCCCTCCGCTACCTCGCCGAGGCGCGCGAGCGGACCGGGCTGCCGGTCATCACCGAGGTGATGGAGCCCTCGCAGGTCGACATCGTGGCCGAGTACGCGGACATCCTCCAGATCGGCACCCGGAACATGCAGAACTACTCGCTGCTCCGCGACGTCGGGCGGGTCGCGCGGCCGGTGATGCTCAAGCGCGGCTACGGCGCGACCGTCGAGGAGTGGCTGATGGCCGCCGAGTACATCGTCTCCTCCGGCAATCCCAACGTCATCCTGTGCGAGCGCGGGATCCGCACCTTCGAGACCTACACCCGCAACACCCTCGACCTGTCCGCGGTCCCGCTGGTCCACCACCTGACCCACCTGCCGGTCATCGTCGATCCGAGCCACGCCACAGGGAAGCGCTGGCTGGTGACGCCGCTGGCGATCAGCGGCGTCGCGGTCGGGGCCGACGGGGTCATGGTCGAGGTCCACCCGACGCCCGACGACGCGCTGTCCGACGCGGAGCAGCAGCTGGACCTCGACCAGTTCCGCGACCTGATGGCGGCGGTCGTCCCGGTCCACGAGATGGTCGCCTCGCGCCGCCGCCAGCCCATCGCCGCCGGGTCCGTCGGGAACGGCGCCGGGCTGGCGAAGCATTGAGCGCCGTGACCGCCCCCGGCTCCGATCTCGCGGTGGTCCGCCCGGCGCGGCGCCTGCGTGGCGACCTGAGCCTGCCCGGCGACAAGTCGATCAGCCATCGGGCGCTGTTGCTGGCCGCCATCGCGGCCGGCGAAAGCCGGATCGAGCGCGCCGGCGATGGCGCCGACGTGCGCTCTACCGCCGGGATCGTGGCGGCGCTGGGTGCGACCGTCGAGCGGGTCCGCGACGACGGCCGGACGGTCGACTACCGGGTGCTCTCGCCGGGCGCGGACGGGCTCCGCGCGCCGGTCGCGACCCTGGACTGCGGGAACTCCGGCACGAGCCTGCGGCTGACCAGTGGCGTGCTCGCCGGGCTGCCCTTCACGAGCACGCTCGACGGCGACGATTCGTTGCGTGGGCGCCCGGTGGCTCGTATCATCGAACCGCTGCGTCAGATGGGGGCGGCGCTCAGTGCCCGCCAGAACGATTCCCTCCCTCCCCTGACGGTGACCGGTCGATCGCCGCTCGCGGCCATCGACTACGCCACCCCGGTGCCCAGCGCGCAGGTGAAGTCGGCGGTCCTGCTGGCGGGGCTTCGAGCGGACGGACGGACGAGGATCACCGAATCGATCGCGACGCGCGACCACACGGAGCGCATGCTCCGGGCACGCGGCGTGCCGGTCGAACGCGAGGGCGGCCCCGACGGGCCCGTGAGCTGGACGGTGCGAGGAGGGTTGGCGGTGCAGGCGATCGACGAGCGGGTGCCGGGCGACGTCTCCGCGGCGGCCTTCTGGCTCGTCGCCGGGTCTATCCACCCCGATGCCGAGCTGGTCCTGCACGATGTCGGCCTGAACCCGACGCGGCGGGCCGTCATCGACCTCCTGCGCCGGATGGGCGCGGACATCGCGGAGCACGCGGCCGGCGGCACCGACGACGGCACGGGCGAGCCGCTGGGCGACATGGTCGTGCGTTCGTCGTCGCTCCACGGGACCGACATCGGGCCGGCCGACGTGGCGGCGGCGATCGACGAGATCCCGGTCCTCTGCCTCGCGGCGGCCGTCGCCGAGGGAACGACCACCATCCGCGGCGCGGGTGAGCTCCGCCACAAGGAATCCGACCGGATCGCGGGGATCGCCGCGGGCCTGACCGCGCTCGGTGCGCGGGTGGAGGTCGACGGCGACGATCTCCGGATCGAGGGCGGCGCCCGCCTGCGCGGAGCCCCGACCGACAGCCTCGACGACCACCGCCTGGCGATGACCTTCGCGATCGCCGGGCTCATCGCCGACGGCGACACCACGATCGACCGACCCGGCTCGGCGGCCATCTCCTATCCGGGCTTCTTCGACGACCTCGAAAGGGTGCGGGCATGACGAAGCGCGTCGTTCTCATCGGCCACCCCGTGGCGCATTCGCTGTCCGGGGCGATGCAGCAGGCCGCCTTCGATTCGCTCGGGATCGACGCGACGTACGAGCTGTGGGATCGCGCCCCGATCGACCTGGCCGAGGCCATCGCCGAACTCCGCGGCGACGACTTCCTGGGCGCCAACGTCACGATCCCGCACAAGGAACGGGTGGTCCCGCTGGTCGACCGCCTGACCGAGGAGGCCCACGCCACGGGTGCGGTCAACACGATCACCCGCGAGGGCAAGCGGCTCGTCGGCCACAACACCGACGTGCCCGGGTTCAAGGTCGCGCTGGACCGCCTGGTCGGCAAGCAGAAGATGCCGCGGACGGCCGTCCTGCTCGGCGCCGGCGGTGGCGCCCGGGCGGTGGTCTACGGCCTGATCACCGAGGGCTTCCAGCGGATCATCGTCTTCAACCGGCACCTCCATCGCGCGGAGGCGCTGGTGAAGCACTTCGGTCGCAGCGCCGCGCACATGGAGCTGCGGGCCATGCCGTGGCACGAATCGATCATCGAGTCCGAACTGGCGAAGGCGAAGGTGCTGGTCAACGCCACCTCGATCGGCCTGACCGCCGACGAGAGCCCGCTTCCGGCGGAGATCCTGCCCGCGGAGTTGCTCGTGCTCGACCTGATCTACGCGAAGACCCGGCTCCTCCGCGACGCCGCGGCCGCGGGCAGCCAGGTCGCCGACGGCGAGCTGATGCTGCTCCACCAGGGCGCCGCCGCCTTCACGCTGTGGACCGGCCAGAAGGCCCCGCTCGAGCTGATGCAGGAGAAGCTGGCCGAGGCCCGCGCGGGCGGCCTCCGCTCGGCCGAGGGCGAACCGGCGGGCGAGCCGGAGGCCGAGGCGTCCACCGCCTCCGCCGCGGCCGACTGACGGCCCGGGTCCGGACGCGACCGCCGCGGAGTCGATGATGGCCGCCTTCCGCTTCCTGACCGCGGGCGAATCGCACGGACCGGCCCTGGGCGCGACGGTCGAGGGCGTCCCGGCGGGGCTGGCCCTCACCGAGGACGCGCTCGCCGTGGACCTCGCCCGTCGGCAGCGCGGGTACGGCCGTGGGGCGCGCCAGTCCATCGAGCAGGACCACGCCGAGATCCTGGGCGGCGTCCGCCACGGCGTGACCCTCGGGTCGCCGATCCTGCTGCTCGTGCGCAACCGCGACTGGGAGAACTGGACGCGGGTGATGCAGGTCGGGCCGCTCAGCGACGAGGAGGCCGACGAGCTGCTCGCGGCGGCCGAGGACGGGAACAAACGGGCGACCCCGGTGACCCGCGTCCGGCCCGGTCACGCCGACCTGGCCGGCGCGCTCAAGTACGGGTTCACGGACGTGCGCGACGTGCTCGAGCGCGCGTCCGCGCGCGAGACGGCGGCGCGGGTGGCGGCGGGCGGGATCGCCCGGGCGTTCTTGCGCGAGCTCGGCATCGAGGCCTGGTCGTTCACCGCCGAGGTCGGCGGCGTGGCGGTCGACCCCGCCAACTGCACCCGGCAGCGCGACGAGGCCGACGACTCGCCACTGCGCTGCCCCGATCCCGACGCCGAGACCGCGATGATCGCCCGCATCGACGAGGCTCGCGCCGCCGGCGACACGGTCGGCGGCGTCTTCGAGGTCGTGGTCCACGGGCTGCCGATCGGGCTCGGGTCGTACGTCCACTGGGATCGGCGGCTCGATGCGGCGCTCGCCGCGGCCGTGATGAGCATCAATATCGTCAAGGGCGTGGAGTTCGGGCTCGGCTTCGAGCAGACCCGTCGCTTCGGGTCGGCCGTCCACGACGTCATCGAGGGCCGGGACGCCGACGGGCGCTGGGTCCACCGCACCAACAACGCCGGCGGGCTGACCGGCGGGGTCACGAACGGGGAGCCGCTCATCGTCCGCGGCGCGGTCAAGCCGATCTCCACGCTGGCCCGGCCGCTCCCCTCGGCCGACCTGGTCACGGGCGAGGCGGTCGACAAGGCCCACTACGAGCGGAGCGACATCAGCGTCGTGCCGGCAGCCGGGGTCGTCGCCGAGGCCATGGTGATGCTCACGCTGGCGTCGTTCGTGCTCGAGAAGACCGGCGGCGATTCGATGGCGGAGGTCACGGACAACCTGGCGCGCTACCGCGAGCGGATCGGCCGGGCGCCGGACGCCCCGGTCGCGGGCGGCCGGCGTGCGGCGGCGGCCCCGGCGCACGGCCTGACCGGCACCGACGAGGCCGGCTCCGGCGGCGACGACTGACCGCGATGGACCTCGTCCTGGTCGGCCTGCCCGGGAGCGGCAAGAGCGTCATCGGCAAGCGGCTGGCCGCCCGCCACCGCGCCGAGTTCATCGACCTCGACGAGCGGATCGAGGCGGCCACCGGCCGCGACATCCCGACGATCTTCGCGGAGGACGGCGAGGCCGCATTCCGGTCGCTCGAGCGAGACGCCATCGCCGCGCTCGGCGCGGCGGACCGCCTTCCGGAGGTCAGGCGGGTGATCGCGACGGGCGGCGGCGCCGTCGTCGACCCGCGCAACCGCTGGGCCCTCTACCGCGGTCGGACCGCGGTCTGGCTGGATGGCCGCCCCGAGGTCCTCGCCCAGCGGCTCCGCCGCTCTCCGCATGTCCGTCCCCTGGTCGCCGCCCGCGATCCGATCGGGACGCTGCGCGACCTCGCGGCCAGGCGCGAGCGCTTCTACGCGGCGGCGGACCTCCGCAGCCCGGGGATCGCCGAGGTCGGCTCGGTCATCGACGACCTGGACCGGCAGCTCGGCGCGCTCGACCCGGGCGGCATCGGCCGGGTCACCACGCTGCTGCGGGCAGAGACGCCCATCGGCCGGTTCGTGATCGGCGAGGGGATGGCCCGCGCGGCGGTCGGCGAGGCGCTGCGGCGCGCCTCGGCGAGGCGGGCCGTGCTGGTGTCCGAGCCGGGAGCCTGGGCGGCCGCCGGCGAGGCCCTCGCCGCAGGGCTCGCCACCGACGGCTGGCCGGTCGTCAGCGTGCAGCTCCCAAAGGGCGAGGACGCCAAACGCCTCCCGGTGGTCGAGACGGCGGCCAGCGGCCTCGCGCGGCTCCGCGTCGAGCGCGGCGAGCCGCTCGTGGCGATCGGCGGCGGCGCGCTCGGTGACGCCGCCGGGTTCCTCGCCGCGACGTACCTGCGCGGGATCCCGGTCATCCACGTCCCCACGACCCTCGTCGCCCAGATCGACTCCTCGATCGGCGGCAAGACGGGCGTGGACCTGCCCGAGGGCAAGAACCTCCTGGGCGCGTTCCACCAGCCGCTCGCGGTGATCATCGACGTGGCGTTCCTGCGGACGCTCCCCGATCGCCAGCGGCGGGCCGCCCTGGGTGAGGCCGTGAAGATGGCCGCGCTCGGCGACGAGCGGCTGTTCGAGATCCTCGAGCGCGACGGCGACGCGATCGCCCGCGGCGACGAGGCGACCGTCGAGTCCGGCGCGGTCGCCGAGGTCGTTGAGCGGGCCGCGATGGCCAAGGTGGCCGTCGTGCTCGCCGATGAGCGCGAGCGTGATGCCAGTGGTGGACGGATCTCGCTCAACCTCGGGCACTCGCTGGGCCACGCGGTCGAGGCGGCCGCCGGGTATGGCGACCTCCTCCACGGCGAGGCGGTCGCCTACGGGCTCCGCGCGGCGTGCGCGATCGGGATCACGGCCGGGGTGACGCCGCCCGAGCGAGCCCACCGGATCACCGGTCTCCTAGACGCGCTGCACCTGGCCGTCGGGCCCCTGCCCTTCCGGCTCGAGACCGTCCTCGACCATCTCGAGGCGGACAAGAAGCACGCCGGCGGCCGGCTGCGCTGGGTCCTGCCGACCGGCGACGGCGTCGTCGTGCGCGATGACATCCCGCCCGAGCTGGTCGCCGCGGCCGCGCGCGACCTCCTGACGACCGAGGTGCCCGCATGACCGTCGTCCTGGTCCTCGAGGGGCCGAACCTGAACCTCGTCGGCACGCGCGAGCCCGAGATCTACGGCTACGAGACGCTCGAGCAGATCCATGCCGGGATCGCAGCGCGCGCGGCCGAGCTGGGGCTGGAGGTCGGCTTCTTCCAGTCGAACCACGAGGGCGCGTTGATCGACCGGCTGCACGAGCGCGACTTCGACGTCGCGATCGTCAACGCCGGTGGGCTGACCCACACCAGCGTCTCGCTGCGCGACGCCCTCCTCGGCGTCCAGCGGCCGTTCATCGAGGTCCACCTCTCGGACCCGGGACAACGCGAGTCCTTCCGCCAGGTCAACTACCTCCACGACATCGCGCTCGAGTCGATCGTGGGCCAGGGTGCCCGCGGCTACCACCTCGCCCTCGAGGCGATCGCCCGCTGGGCCGACGGCGAGGGGGTCGAAGATGCCTGAGCGACACCCGGAGAGCCCCGAGGTCCGGCGGCTCCGGACGAAGATCGACGCCCTCGACCGCAAGCTCGTGGGGCTGCTCAACGAACGGGCCGAGCTGGCCCGCCAGGCCGGTCGGGCGAAGGACGCCGCCGGGGTGCGCCAGATCCGCGACGCCGAGCGCGAACGCGAGGTCCTACTCCGAGTGTCCATGGCCAACACCGGGCCGTTGCCGCAGGCTGATCTCCTCGCGCTCTATCGTCGGCTCATGACGGCCACGCGGGCGCTCGAAGCGCGCGACCGCGCGACGCACGACGGGAGCCACCCAGACGACTGAACGCGACCAGGGCTCGCTCACCGCGAGCGGGCCGACCACCCGGTTCGCGCCGGCGCCGACCGGGTTCCTACACCTCGGCCACGTCGCCAATGCCATCGCCGTCTGGGGGATGGCGCGCGCCGCGGGCGGGCGGGTGCTCCTGCGGATCGAGGACCACGACCGCCAGCGCTGCCGGCCGGCGTTCGACGCGGCGCTGCTCGAGGACCTGGCGTGGCTCGGGTTCACGGCCGACTCCGGGCCGATCCGCCAGTCCGACGACGACGCGCCGTACCAGGGGGCGCTCGAGACGCTGCGGGCCGCCGACCTGGTCTACGGCTGCGACTGCTCCCGCGCGACCTTCGACGCCTGGGCCGTGGCGAACGGGCAGCCGTGGTCCGGTGTCGGGTGTCCCGGCGGCTGCCAGGCCCGCGGGCTGGACGGCCCGGTGCTGCGCGTCGCCCTCGGTGCCGGCAAGGAGCGCTGGATGGACGCCCTCGTCGGCCCGTGCGAGGGCGAGGTGACGCCCGCCGGCGATCTCCCGATCCGCGACCGCCACGGGAACTGGACGTACGGGTTCGCCGTCGTCGTCGACGACCTGTGGCAGGGCGTCGACCTGGTCGTCCGCGGCCGGGACCTGCTCGAGGCGACGCCGGCGCAGATCCGCCTCGATTCGCTGCTGGGTGGCGACGCCCCGGCGACCTTTGCCCACCACGGGCTGGTCCGCCGCCCGGATGGCCGGAAGCTATCGAAAGCCGACGGCGCGACCGGGATCCGCGAGCTCCGCGCCGCGGGTCGTCGTGCGCCAGAGGTGATCGGCGAGGCGGCGGCCGCGATCGGGCTGATCGATGTGGCCCGGCCGATCGCGGCGGCCGAGGTCGCCGGGCTCTTTCCCGCACCCGAGGCCGACCCGGGCTAGCGCTCGGTCCGGTCCTCGATCTCCCACGCGTGGTCGAGGGCGTGCCACGCGATCCGGCGCGCGGCGTAGCGCGGCGGCCACTTCCGGCTGGCGATCGGCGAGCCATCGGACGGCTGGCGCAGGGCCTCGAGCATCGCGGCGCGCATCGCCTCCACGGCCCCAGGGACGGCGCGGTCCTGCCCGCGCACCTTGATGCCCATCACCCCGGCGTAGGCGTCGTCGCCGCCGTCGACGTGCTCGATCATCCGGTCGCGGTCGCGCCCGCCGCCGCGCGGGCCTTTGCGAAGCTCGGCGGGTGCTGCGGCGGCCACCCGCTCGAAGACGGTCCAGGCGGCTTCGACGAGCGTCGGCCAGACGCTCGGCCTCCACCGCCGTGACCGGGAGCCGGTCGGAGGCGGTGATCGCGGACGGGACGCCGAAGTCCGTGCCGCCGTCGCCAGCCACGGTGTCGACGACATCGAGCTCGATCGTCGTCGGGAATGCCAGGCCGGCGGCCTCGGCCACGACGGCGTAGCGCGGCGCCGCTGCCAGGAGCGCGGCCCGGGCGAGGTCCGCGTCCTTGCCGCTCCGGCACCAGCCCGGCCAGTCGAGCGCCCAGGCGAAGGCCTTCTTCGCGCCGCGCTCCACGCCGATCCCGACGCGCTCGCTCGCCGTCATGCCCCTACCCTACCGCCATGGCGATCATCGATGTCCACACCCACATGTTCACGCGTCGCTGGCTCGAGTCGCTGCGGGCGTCCGGCGGGCCGTACCGCGTCGGCATCCGGCCGGACGGTCGCGAGGAGATCTTCCGCGGTGAGACGCCCGTCGTCTTCCCGCAGCCCGGCCACTTCGACTACGGCCTCCGCATCGCGACCATGGACGAAGCCGGCATCGACGTCTCGGTGGTGTCGCTGACCTGCCCGAACGTGTACTGGGGCGGCGAGGCCGTGAGCACGAGCGTGGCGCGCGAGGCGAACGCGTCGATGGCCGAGGCGCAACGCGCCTATCCGCGCCGGATCCGCTGGTTCGCGTCGCTGCCGTGGCAGTACCCGGTCCGTGCGGTCGAGGAGCTCGCCTGGAGCTGCGACGAAGGCGCGGTCGGCGTGATGGTCCTCGCCAACGTCGCCGGCCGGAGCCTGACCGAGGCGGCGTTCGCGCCGATCTGGGCCGAGATCGACCGGCGCGGGCTGCCGGTCCTGGTCCACCCCGGCGAGCCGCCGGGCGCCGACCTGATGGACATGGGCCTGTACGACCTGAGCTGGTCGGTCGGGTTCATGTTCGATACCACCCTCGCACTGCACCCGGATGATCTTCGACGGCTTCCTCGACCGCTATCCGGACGTGCGACTCATCGCGGCACACGGCGGCGGGACGCTGCCGTACCTCGTCGGGCGGTTCGGCAAAGGCGACGAGGTCGAGCTGCCGGAACGACGTCGGATGCAGGCGCGCCCGATCGACTACCTGCGGCGCATCTACTACGACTGCATCACCTACGACCTGGGCGCCCTGCGCTACCTGGTCTCGGTGGTCGGGGCGGACCGGGTGATGTTCGGGACGGACTGGCCGCACCAGGTGCACGACATCGCCGGGTCACTGGCGAATACGGCCGCGCTGCCGGACGCGGAACGGGACGCGATCCGCGGCGGGACCGCGAAGGCCGTCTTCGGGATCTAGGCCCGGATCAGGCGAGACGCGTCGCCGCGCGCAGGTCGCCGACCAGGCTGGCGAGACCGCTCGACATCGCGGCCGTCGGGACCGAGTGCGTCCACGAGCGCCGAGGCGACGATGACGCCGTCCGCGCCGGCCGCAGCGATCGCCCGGACGTGGGCGGGCTTGCTGACACCGAAGCCGACGGCGACCGGGACCGGCGAGGCCGCCTTCACGTCCCGCACCAGGCGTCCGACCGAGCGCGGGAGCGAGGTGCGCGCCCCGGTCACCCCGACCAGCGACACGCAGTAGAGGAACCCGCCGCTCCTGGCCGCGATGAGCGCTCGACGGGCCGGCGACGTCGTCGGCGCCACGAGGTAGACGACCGCGAGACCGGCGTCTCGGGCGACCGCTTCGAAGGGCGCCCCCTCGTCGGGCGTCAGGTCAGCGACGATCAGGCCGGCCGCCCCGGCACCCGCGAGGCGCCGCGCGACGGCCTCCCCGTCCCCGCCGCCGATGACCTGGTTCGCATAGCCCATGGGGACCAGCGGCAGGTCCGGGCGCGCTGCGCCGATGCGCTCGATGAGCCGAAGGGAGTCCTCGAGCGTCGCGCCCGCCTTGAGCGCCACACCCGATGCGCGCTGGAGCGTGGCGCCGTCGGCGAGCGGGTCCGAGTACGGCAGCCCGACCTCGAGGAGATCCGCCCCCGCATCGGCCGCCGCGAGCGCGACACGCAGGCTCGTCTCGGCGTCCGGATAGCCGGCGACGACGTACGGGATGAGCGCCGCGCGGCCGTCCGCGTGGGCTCGCTCGAACGCCGCCGCGATCCGCCGGGCGCCGACGGTGTCGTTCGTGCCGAGCGCCCGGGGCGCGGCGACGGTCATCCCTCGTCCGCCCACGGCTCGACGTCGGCGAAGCGCTCGAGCGCCGCGAGGTCCTTGTCGCCCCGGCCGGAGAACCCGACCAGAGCAAGGATCTCGTCCGGCCACGGGTCCTTCGAGCCGTCCGTGCCGGCGAGCAGCTTCGGGAGCGCCGCGATCGCGTGGGCCGTCTCGAGCGCGGGCAGGATCCCTTCGGTCCGGGTCGTGGTCTTCATCGCGGCGACGGCCTCGCGGTCGGTGGCGGACGCCACTTCGATGCGTCCGCCCTCGGCCAGCGCGGCCAGCTGCGGACCGATCCCCGGATAGTCGAGCCCGGCCGAGGCCGAGTGCGCCTCGACGACCTGACCGTCGCGGTCCTGGAGCATCAGCGAGCGCGAGCCGTGGAGGATGCCGGGCGTCCCGCCGAGGATCGCCGCGGCGTGCCGCCCGGTCTCGATGCCGTCGCCGGCCGCCTCGACGACCGCGAGCCGGACCGTCGGCTCGCCGATGAACCGCGCCAGCAGGCCGATGGCGTTCGATCCGCCACCGACGCAGGCGATCGCCGCGTCCGGCAGCCGGCCCTCGACGGCCAGGAGCTGCGCCGCGGCCTCGTCGCCGATCCGCCGCTGGAGGTCGCGCACGATGGTCGGGTAGGGATGCGGGCCCATCGCCGAGCCGAGGACGTAGTGGGTGGTCTCCACGTTCGTGACCCAGTCGCGCATCGCCTCGTTGACCGCGTCCTTGAGCGTGGCCGTCCCCGAGGTGACCGAGCGGACCTCCGCCCCGAGCGCGCGCATGCGCAGCACGTTGGGCCCCTGGCGCTCGATGTCCTCGGCGCCCATGTAGACGACGCACGGCAGGTCGAGCAGCGCGCAGGCCGTGGCCGTGGCGACGCCGTGCTGGCCGGCACCGGTCTCGGCGATGACCCGGGACTTCCCGAGCCGGCGCGTCAGCAGCGACTGCCCGAGCGCGTTGTTGATCTTGTGCGCGCCAGTGTGCGCGAGGTCCTCGCGCTTGAGGTAGAGGCGGAGCCCGGGGATCCGAGTGGTGGTGGCGCCACGAGCACGCGCTCCGCGGGCGGCGGCCCCGGCCAGCCGAGCGGCCTCGACGCGGACCGACTCGGCCAGGCGGTCGGCGCGGTAGAGCGCGGTGGGGCGGCCGGCGAAGCGGGCGAGGAGCTCGCGCAGCTCGGCCCAGAACACCGGGTCCTGGCGGAGGTCGTCGTAGGCGTGCTCGAGCTGCTCGAGCGCGGCCATCAGCGTCTCCGGAACGTACCGGCCGCCGAAGTCGCGCTCCATGCCCCAGCGGCCGTGGCTGTCCGCCTCGATGAGCCCCGCGTGGACGGGTGTCGGGCCGAACGCGAGGTTGGGGCGGTCGTCGCGCGCCGCTCGGGCGCGCTTTGTGAACAGGGCGACGAGGTACGGGTCCTTGCGCGGCCGCTGTCCGGGCTCGCGGGGCAACTCGACCCCAGAGGCGACATCGACGCCGACCGCCGGGACGTCGCGCAGGGCCGCGGCGACGTTCGCCGGCGACAGGCCACCGGCCAGGGCGACCGGGATCTCGCGGGCGACGGCGGCCGCCAGCGCGACGGACGCACGCTGGCCCGTGCCACCGGGGTACGGCCCGCCGGCGGTGTCGAGGAGGAGGCGCTCGACACCGCCGGCGAGATAGGCACGACCCGTCTCGGAGAGCCGGGCCGCCGCGGCAGGCACGTCCGACGGCGGCTCGGCGGGAAGATGCAGGACTTTCCAGGCCGGGCGCCCGAGGGACGCCACGACCGAGACCGGCTCACGGCCGTTCAGCTGGACCGCGTCGGGGTCCACCGCGGCCACGATCGCGGCGAGCTCAGCGGGGGACGCGTCCGCGGTGATGGCGACGAGCGCCGGGCGTCCGGCGACGGCCGTCGCGGTCCGGATGGTCCGGGCCAGGTCCGCGGCCTCGTCGAGCGACAGCGCGCGCGGCGTGCCCGGCACGAGGTTGAGGCCGAGCGCGTCGGCGCCGGCCGAGACCGCGGCGATGGCGCTCCCCGCGTCGCCGACCCCGCAGATCTTCACGAACGGGCGACGCGCGACGTTGGCCAGGTCCGTGGGCGCCGCTCCGGCCGCCACGAATGCGCGCACGGCCGCGGCCGGATCCCCACTCCGTACGAGGGCCTCGCCGACCAGCGCCCCGTCGAAACCCTGCGCCCGCCAGCGGGCGATGGTCTCGGCCGACCGGACCCCGGACTCCGCGATGACGAGCCGGTCGTCCGGCACGAGCGCGCGGAGACGGCTCGCCCGGTCGGGGTCCACCTCGAGCGTCCGCAGGTCCCGGTTGTTGATGCCGATCAGGCGGGCGTCGGTATCCACGGCCAGGCGCAGCTCGCGCTCGTCGTGCGCCTCGACCAGCGGCTCCAGCCCCAGCGACAGCGACAGCTCGACGAGATCGCGCAGGCGGCGCTTGCCCGGATGGAGGACCGCGAGCAGCAGGACCGCGTCGGCACCGGCGAGCCGCAGCGTCTCGAGCTGGCGCGGGTCGACGACGAACTCCTTGGCGAGGACCGGGATCGAGACGGCCGAACGAACGGCGCGGAGGTCGTCCACCGACCCACCGAACCAGTGCGGCTCGCAGAGGACCGAGATCGCCGCGGCACCGCCGGCCTGGTAGGCACGCGCCCGGGCGACGATGTCGTCGCCATCGGCGGCGATGCGCCCCGCGGACGGCGAGGCACGCTTGATCTCGGCGATGAGGTGCAGGCCAGGGTCGAGGAACCGCTCGACGATGCCGCGGACCGGTGGCGCCGCGGCCAGGGCCGCCGGGCTGGCCGGGCCGCTCGTCGCGAGCTCGCGCTCGACATCGGCGCGCCGACGCGCGGCGATCTCATCGACCACGCTCCGCGGTGCGGCGCGCCTCGGCCGCTCGATGGTCGCGGTCACGCTGGCGCCTTCGTGCTGTCCGCGCCAGCCTCGGCTGCGGTGGCGGCCGCCGCGTCGGCGGCCCGCCGTTCGGCGCGCAGGGCCTCGAGCGCATCGGCGGCGAGGCCCGCATCGATCGTCAGCGTCGCGCGATCGATCCCCTCCTCCATCGACCCGACGGCGCCGGCGACCAGCAGCGCGGCGGCCGCGTTCAGCACGACCACGTCGCGCCGTGCCCCGGGCTCGCCGCGCAGGATCGCCTCGACCATCCGGGCGTTCTCGCCGGGCGTGCCGCCGCTGAGCTTGGCCGTGGCCACCCGCTTGAACCCGAGCTTCGCGGCGTCGATCTCGTGGCGGACGATGGCGTCCGGGGCGACGTGGTAGAGCACGCCGCTCCCGTCGAGCGGCAGCTCGTCGACGCGGTCGCCGTGGATGACGAACGTCCGCTCGGTCCCGAGCCGCTGGGCGACCTCGGCGATCCGGGCGGCAGCGGCCGGGTCGCCGACGCCGAGCAGCTGGCGCGTGGTCCCGGCCGGATTCGTGAGCGGCCCCAGGAGGTTGAACGCGGTCCGCACGCCGATCTCGCCGCGGGTCGGGCCGGCGTGGCGCATCGCCGGGTGGAACCGCGGGGCGAACATGAACGCGAAGCCGACGGTCCGGAGGGCCTCGCCCGCTGACGCGGCGTCATGGTCGATGCGCACGCCGAGCGCATCGAGGACGTCGGCGGAGCCTGCCTGCGAGGTGATCGCCCGGTTGCCGTGCTTGGCGACGACGACGCCGGCGCCCACCGCGACGAGCGCGGCGCTGGTCGAGATGTTGAAGGTCCCGCTCCCGTCGCCGCCCGTCCCGACGACGTCGATGGCGCCCTGGGGCGCATCGACGTGCACGACGCGCTCGCGCATCGCGGTCGCGAACCCGGCCAGCTCGTCGATGGTCTCGCCGCGCATCCGCAGGCCCATCAGCATGGCGGCGAGCTGTGCCGGGGTGGCCTCGCCGTCCATGACCTCGCCCATGGCGACCCGTGCGTCCTCGAGCGACAGCGAGCCGCCCTCGACGATCGTCGCCAGCGCGGCGCGGACGTGGCCGCTCATTCGGCCATCCCGGCGGTCGCGAACGAACCGGACACCGCGTCGAGCCGCGATGCCTCCCCTTCCCCGGCGAGGCGCAGGAAGTTGGCGAGGAGGTGCGGGCCCTCCGGGGTGAGCACGCTCTCGGGATGGAACTGCACGCCCTCGAGCGGCAGCGACGTGTGGCGCAGGCCCATCACGACCCGGTCGACCTCGCTCATCGCGGTGACGCGGAGCTCGGGCGGCAGGGTCGCCGGGTCGACCGCCAGCGAGTGGTAGCGCGCGGCCATGAACGCCGGCGGCATGCCGGCCAGCAGCCCCGCGCCGTCGTGGGTCACCTCGGACGCCTCGCCGTGGACGAGGGTCGGCGCCCGCACGATCGTCGCCCCGAACGCGACCGCCATCGACTGCATCCCGAGGCAGACGCCGAGCACCGGGATCTCCCGCGCGGCGGCGGCCTGGATCGCCTCGACCGAGACGCCGGCGTCGTCGGGATCGCCTGGCCCCGGCGAGATCACGATGCCCCGCAGGTGCGCCGCCGGATCGTCGGCGAGCGCTTCCACGCCGGCGCGGTCGATCGCGTCGTTGCGCAGCACCCGGACATCCGCGCCGGCCGACTGCAGCGCCTGGACGAGGTTGAACGTGAAGCTGTCGTAGTTGTCGATGACGAGGATCACGTCCGCGCTCCGATGACGGGTTCGGCGGCCGGGGCGTCGTCGTCGGCGGTCGGCGCGTCGGGGACGCCCGCCGCCAGGTCGATCGCCCGCCGCACCGCGGCGGCCTTGTGGTCGGTCTCCTCGAACTCGCGCTCCGGCACGGAGCCCGCGACGATGCCCGCACCGGTGTGGACGTGGGCCTGGCCGTCCTTGAGGACCGCGCTCCGGATGGTGATCGCGGTGTCGAGGTTGCCGTCGTAGCCGAGATAGCCCACCGCCCCGCCGTACAGGCCGCGGCGCTCGCCCTCGGCGGCCGCGATCAGCTGCATCGCCCGGACCTTGGGCGCGCCCGACAGCGTGCCGGCCGGGAAGACCGCCCGCAGCGCGTCGAGGGCGTCGAGGTCCGGCCGGAGCCGCCCCTCGACGTGCGAGACGAGGTGGAGGACGTGGCTGTAGCGCTCGACCTCCATGTACTTGCTGACGGTCACGGTCCCCGGCCGCGACACGCGACCCAGGTCGTTGCGCCCGAGATCGACGAGCATCACGTGCTCGGCCCGCTCCTTGGGGTCGCGCTGGAGCTGCTCCGCGAGCAGCGCGTCCTCACGGGCATCGACGCCGCGGGGGCGGGTCCCGGCGATCGGGTGGGTCGTGAGCTTGTCGCCCTCGACCTGGAGCAGCAGCTCCGGGCGAGGCGCCGACGACCTCGAAGGTCGGGGTGCGGACGAAGAACAGGTACGGGCTGGGGTTGACGCGCCGGAGCGCCCGGTAGAGCCCGATCCCGTCGAGCGTGCGGCCCGTCTCCGGGTCGCCGGGCAGGTCGAACGACTGGCGGCGGGCGAGGACCACCTGGATCGCCTCACCGGACGCGATCGCCTCTTTCGCCACCTCGACGGCGTGGATGTACGCCTCGCGACCCAGGCTGGTGTCGACCGGCGCCGGCGAAGCCGCCGGGAGCCCACCGGTCCGGCGCGCCGCGCCGGCGATCTCCGCGGCGGACGGGCGCCCGGCCCGATCGAGCGCCTCGAAGATGGCCTCCTCGGCGATCCGGTAGCGGCCCTCGAGGTCGGGTGCCTCGGTGTGCAGCGAGGCGATGGCCGAGAGCGTGTGAGTGAGGTGGTCGAAGACGAGGACGAGGTCTGTCTCGATGAACGCCGCGAGCGGGACGTTGACGGGGTCGCGCCCCGGGAGCGGGACGGTCGGCTCGAAGGTGGAGACGGCGTCGTAGGCGAGCGCCCCGACGGCGCCGCCGGTGAACCGCGGCATCCCGTCGACCGGCAGGACCCGGCGGCGCGGCACGAACGCACGGATCGCCTCGAGCGGGTCGGCGGCCGGGGCCGTCTCGATCGGCAGGTCCGGCGCGTACGTCGGGACCGTGACCGGTCGGGTCTGCGTGCGGGCGACGCCGTCGCGCACCTCCAGCAGCCGTCGCGGTCCGACGCCGAGGAACGAATAGCGGCCCAGGCGCTCGCCGCCCTCGACCGATTCGAGCAGGTAGGCCGGCCCGCCGTCGTCGAGCCGCAGGAACGCCCCGATCGGGGTCTCGAGGTCGGCCGGGCGGGTGGCGCGCAGCAGGATCGTGTCCGCCTCGGTGGCGAGGCGCTTCGCCTGGGCCAGGCTGAGCGGGTCCGTCGTCGTCATCGCGGTTGGCCTCTGGAATCAGGAAACGACCATTCGTCCCGGGACGAAAGGTCGTGCCTTCCGCGGTGCCACCCTCATTCGGCGATGCCGCACTCGTGTGACCGACGGGTCGGATGGTGTCGCCACCATCGCCGATCGGCGCTGCCCTGTATCGCTGGCGCTCTGCGCCGGAGCCTACTGGCGGAGTTCCGCGTTCGGTCCGGAGGCTCCCGGGTCCATTCCCTGTCGTCGTCGTCCCGGTTCGCACCAGCCACCGGGTCTCTGGGTCGACGTGCGACGGGTACTCGTCCCGTTCACAGCCCGTTCTTCGTGATGTAGGGGCGGAGTATGGGCGGGCCCCGCCGGATGCGTCAAGCCCGCCCGCCGGCGGGTCGGATCGCTGGCGGAGAGGGTGGGATTCGAACCCACGAAGTCTTTCGACTCTGCGCTTTTCAAGAGCGCCGCCATCAACCGCTCGGCCACCTCTCCGTGGCGCAGGATACCAGCGGGTCGGCGAGCCCTAGGCGAACGTGTGGCGCCGGCGACGGGCCGGGGCCTCGTCCCGGTCGAGCGTCCGGCGCACGAAGGGCAGCCAGGCGAGGGCGCCGATGCCCTGGGCCAGGACCGCGAGGATCAGGAGCAGCCCCGGGAGCACGAGGGCGACGCTGGGGACCACGAGTTCGAGCGACAGTCCATGGTCCATCTCGACGGGTCCCAGGCTCGCCGAGATCGGGCCGCCGCCGTCGCCCGTCGGGCCGATGCTCAGGTTCGGGCCGCCTGTCGCGCCGGATGCGCCGCCAGTCGTCGCCCCGCCGAGGCCGGTCGCGTCAGAGGACGCCGATGGTCGCGACGTCGGCGGCGGGGTGTCGGTCGGGTCAGGCGTGTCGCCCGGGTCTGCGGATGCGTCCGACGTCGGGGTCGGCGTCGCGGATCGCGTTGGGGTCGGCCGAACGGTCGGGAGCAGGCTTGGCAGGATCGACGGCAGCGTGATCGCGGGCGGCGTCGGCCGGGGCGTCGGGCTGGGGGTCGGCTCCTGGGTCGGCTTCGGGGTCGGGGTCGGGGTCGGGGTCGGGGTCGGGGTCGGGGTCGGGGTCGGGGTCGGCATCGGGGTCGGGGTCGGGGTCGGGGTTGCGACCGGACCGCCGACCGTGATCTGGACGAGGGCCGTCGTGCTCAGGAGGTCGTCGATCGCATACGTGAAGGTGTCGGTGCCCGTGAACCCGTCGTCGGGGGTGTAGTGGAAGGACCCGTCATTGCGAAGCGTGAGGTTCCCGTGTTTGACGTCGACGATCACCTCGGGACGACCGACGCCGATGTTCAGGTCGTTGGCGAGCACGCCTGGCGCCGGCACGTTGATCCGTGTCTCGTAGGGGGTCGAATACTGATCGTTCTTGGTGACTGCGAGGAGCCACGCGGCGGAAACAGGCGACGCGATCAGGCCAACGAGGAGGAGCGAGGAGACGACGACCGCCGAGCGACGACGACGTCCCGTCATCAAGCGACCGCCTTCGGCGCCCAGAGCCGGATCGTCGCGCTCGTGTCCTGCCCGGGTTGCGGAGCATCGGCCACAGTCTGCATCCTGCTCACGAAAAGCTCGACGAGGTGGGGGTCGAGCTGTGTCCCGGACGCGCCCTTGAGGCGCCGGATCGCCTCGTCCATGTCGAGCGCCTTGCGATAGGCGCGAGACGTGGTCATCGCCGAGAAGCTGTCGGCGACGGACACGATGCGGGCGATCAGCGGGATCGCCTCGCCGGCGAGTCCGTCGACATAGCCGGTCCCGTCCCAGCGCTCGTGGTGGTGCCGGATCCCGGCGCGGATCAGGTCCGTGTCGGGCAGGTCTCGCACGATCAGGTCGCCGAGGACGACATGCTGCTTGACGATCTCGTACTCGTCGTCGGTCAGCGCCCCTGGCTTGCGTAGGAGATGGTCGGGCATGCCGATCTTGCCGATGTCGTGCAGCAGCCCGGCCAGTCGGACGGCACCGACCGTCTGCTCGTCGAGGCCCGCCTGCCGGGCGAGGAAGATGGCGTAGCGCGCCACATCCTCCGAGTGCCGCTTCGTGTAGCGGTCCTTGGTGTCGACCGCGAAGACGAGACCCTGCAGGACGTCGAAGGTCGCGGCGCCGCCGTCCACGATCCCCTCATCGCCCGTGACCCTGATCTCGTCGCCGCCGCTGGCCTTGGCCGCGCCGAGGGTCGCGGCGACGGTCGCCAGCAGGACGGTCAACGACGCCCCGTCCTTGGGATATGTCGAGATCCCGGCGCTGATCGTGATCGGCAGCCGGTCAGCCGCATCGACGTCGAGGCTGCGCTCTACCAATGCGTCGCGGACCGCCTCGATCGCGGGCTCGAGCCCGGCGACGTCGTTCGGCGGCGCGATGACCAGGAACTCGTCCGGGCCGTAGCGCCCGATCACGGCCTCCACCGGGCAGACCTCATCGAGGACATCGAGCACGGTCATGAGCACCGTGTCGCCGGCCCGGTGCCCCTGGTGGTCGTTGAGCAGCGTGAAGTTGTCGATGTCGATGAGGGCCACGGCGATGGGCTCGCCGTTGGCCTTCGCGGTCTCCATCCGTCCTGCGAGCAGGCTCACCAGCGCCCCGTGGTTGTAGGTGCCGGTCAGCGGGTCCCGTCGGGTCGAGTCGATCAGCTCCTTCGTCTGGCGGCTGAGGCGCTTCTGTGCCGAGCGGAAGATCAGGAAGAGCAAGAGGGCGGCGACCGCCGCGGCACTGAGCGTGACCAGCACGACCTGGAAGCGCACGGCATCGAGCTTCGCCAGGATCGGCCCGGCGTCGCGCCACAGGGTCAGCTCGCCCAGGAGCGCGCCGGCCCGATCCATGATCGGCAGCCGCTCACGGAGGATCATCGGCGCCGTCATGCCGGTGGCGGCGTGTGCGCCGGCGGCGGCGAGCGGGACGATGGCGGCGTCGGCGGCCTGGTCGATCGCGACGATCGGGACCACGGGCACGGGGCCTTCCTGGTCCGTGGCGAACAGCGTCCCATCCGCGCGGCGCAGCTCGGCATGGAGGATCCCGCCGTCGCTGTTGAGCGCTGCCAGGACCTCCCGCAGCTGGTCCTGCCGAACAGGATCCGGGACGCCCGTCGCAGCCAGGTCGGTGCCCTTCAGCAGGTCCCCGGCGACCAGGACCCTGACCGATGCGACATCACCCCCGACGACGGCGTTCGTCGCGGCGTCCGTGAAGTGGGACGTGACCATCGAGGCCTGCGCCGAAGCAGTGACGCCGACCAGCACGAGGAAGGCGCCGTAGACGAGTAGCAGGAGGACGGGGCGGCGGATCCGCGGCTCGGAGCCGAACACGGAAAAGGCAGGTCTCCGCACGAGCGTTGATCCCGCGAGCGTACGGGCCTGTACCGCAACCTCCCACCGGACCTTCGTCGCGGGCGGGAGTCCCATGCGGGTCAGTGCGCGGACGCACCACCCATGTTCACGCGATCCGGTCGCGTCCCAGGTACGGGCGCAGGACCTGCGGGACCGTCACGCTGCCGTCCGGCTGCTGGTAGGTCTCGAGGATGGCCGCGACGATCCGGGCGAGGGCCAGGCCGGACCCGTTCAGCGTATGGACGAGCTCGGCCTTGGCGCCCGGTTCGGGCCGGTAGCGGATGGCCATGCGGCGCGACTGGAAGTCCTTGAAGTTCGAGCAGGAGCTGACCTCCAGCCAGCGCTCCACGCCGGGCGACCAGACCTCGAGGTCGTACTTGCGCGCCTGCGTGAAGCCCATCTCGCGGGTGCTCATCAGGAGCACGCGGTAGGCGAGGCCCAGCCGCTGGAGCAGGATCTCCGCTCGCTCCGTCATCCATTCGAGGGCTTCCGAAGAGTCCTCCGGCCGCTCGAACAGGACCATCTCCACCTTGTCGAACTGGTGGACGCGCAGGATCCCGCGGGTGTCCTTCCCGGCGGCCCCGGCCTCACGGCGGAAGCACGGGGTGTACGCCGCGTAGCGGACCGGCAGCTCGGCCGCCTCGAAGATCTCGTCGCGATGGAGGTTGGTGACCGGGACCTCGGCCGTGGGGACCAGGTAGAGCTCGTCGCGCGTGACGACGTACATCTGGTCTTCCTTGTCGGGGATCTGGCCGGTGCCGCGCGCCGAGTCGGCGTTGACGACCGCGGGCGGCCAGACCTCCGTGAAGCCGTGCTCGCGGGTGTGGACGTCGAGGAACCAGTTGATCAGGCCGCGCTGCAGCGCGGAGCCGGCCCCCTTGTAGACGGGGAAGCCCGAGCCGGTGATCTTGGCGCCGCGCGCGTTGTCGAGGATGTCGAGCGCCTCGCCGAGCTCCCAGTGGGGCTTGCGCGTCCACGTCGCGCCGCCGGCCGGGGCATCCGCGCCCACCTCGCCCTCCAGCGGCTGCTCGAGCGGGAGCTGCTCGCCCCACGTGCGGATCGTGACGTTGGCCTCCTCGCCACCGACCGGCACGTCCGGGTCGGCCGGGTTCGGGATCCGCAGGAGCTGGTCGTCGAGGGCGGCCTCGACCTCCGCGAGCTCGGCGTCGAGGACCTTGATGCGCTCGCCGGCGGCGGTCGAATCTGCCTTGAGCCCAGCGACCTCGTCGCCGTCGGGGGCCGCGCCGCCCTTGATGGCCTCGCCGATCCGCTTCGAGGCGGCGTTGCGCTCGGCCTTGAGGGTCTCGCTCTCGCCGAGCAGCTGACGGCGCCTGGCGTCGAGCTCGAGCGCGCGGTCGACCAGGGCCGGGTCCTCGCCCTTGTCGATGGCGCCCTGGCGGATCAGGTCCGGCTCGTCGCGGAGCCGTTGCAGCCCGACGCTCATGCCACGACCTCGCCGATCCGGCCGGCGTCACGCAGGCGGTCGATCACGAACGCCATATCGAGGCTGGCCAGGAGCCAGCCGGCTCGCGGGCCGTTGGATCGGCCGAGGAACGCGAGATAGAGGGCGGTGAACGCTCCCCTCGGCTCCAGGTCCGTCGCGGCGGCCGTGCGGAAGATGGCGTCCTGCCAGGCATCGCCGGTCTCGAGCCGCGCATCCGATGCCGCGTCGGCCAGCGATGCGAGGAAGCGGCGCTCGGTCGGGCCGAGGTCCGTCGTCTCGGCCGGGATCGTCTCGTGGACCCGCACGAGCGATCGCTCCGGCGCGTAGGCGTCGAGCCAGGCACGGGCGGCCGCGACGCGTTCGCCCAGGATCGCGCGTTCCCGATCGTCGAGCGCACTCCCCTTCTCCGCCTCGACGCGTGCGGCGACATCCACGCCGGGGACCTGGGCCAGCAGCGCGAGATGCGAGAACGCGGGACGGAACGCGGCGGCTTCGGCGGCCACGTCCGCACCGGGGTCCAGCAGCGAGTAGCGGAACGTCGCCGCATATCCGGGCGGCAGCTCGCCCTTGACCTCGCGGCCCGCGGTCGCCGCCGCGAACTTGTCGAACTCGTCGAAGAGGCGCGGGATCTGGTCGGTCCCGTCGGGATCGAATTCGATCGCGTGGTTGGGCTTCGGACGCAGGAACAGGAAGCGGAGCTGCTCCGGCGGGATGACCTCGGCGATGGTGTGGGCGGCCGCGCCGCGGCCCTTGGACGTCGACATCTTCTTGCCGCCGATGTTGAGGAACTCGTAGGGCACGTTGAGCGGTGGCTCGCGCTCGTAGATCTCGCGGGCGATGGCATCGCTGCGGTCGCGCGACCCGCCCGCGGTCGAGAGGTCCTTGCCGCACGGCTCGATGGTCACGCCGAACAGCGACCATTGGGCGGCCCATTCGAGGTTCCACGGCAGCTTGGCGTTGCCGCCGAACGGCGAGATCCAGCCGGACGCGCCGCAGCCGGTGGCCCACTCGACGTGGCGTGCGCGGCACTCGTAGTAGACCTGCTCGCCGTCCCACTGGGTCACGATGGTCGTTCCGACCTTGCCGCAGTTCGGGCAGATGACGCCCGCCGGGTGCCACGCATCGGGATGCTGGACGTTGGCGACGCGGCGGTAGATCTCGCGCACCTCGGCGGCCCTGTCGAGCGCGATGCGCAGGTACGGGTCCATGGCGCCGGTGGGGTAGATCTCGCTCATCCAGTAGTAGCGGTCGGGGTGGATGCCGAGCCCGGCGAAGACGTCGATGAAGACCTGCGCGTGGTGGCGCGCGTACGAGGCGTGGCCGTCACCGGCCTG
This sequence comes from uncultured Chloroflexia bacterium, assembly GCA_963813335.1. Taxonomy (GTDB): domain Bacteria; phylum Chloroflexota; class Limnocylindria; order Limnocylindrales; family CSP1-4; genus SPCO01. The sequence goes on along the minus strand of CAWEYL010000001.1, from coordinate 241,262 downwards.
GTCGGGCACGTGCGCCAGCGGGCGACCCATCTCGTGCTCGACCGCGTCGGGCGTCAGGAGCGCCTGGGCGTCCATCGGGTCGAGGTCGTCGACGCCGTAGAGGAGCGTCGTCTCGATGCCGTTCGCGCGCAGCGCGCGCGTGATCGTGTCGAGGATGACCGGCCCGCGCAGGCTCCCGACGTGGACCGTCCCCGATGGGGTCTTCGAGTCGTTGACGACCTGGGGTCCGCGATCGCGGACCTGTGCCGCGAGTTCGTCCGCCCAGTCCATGTGCCCTCCGCGGGCTACTTCTAGGTGATGCTGACGATCTTGTAGGAGAAGTCGCCGGCGGGCACGCGCACGAGGATCTTGTCGCCCTTGCGCTTGCCGAGCAGGGCGCGACCGACCGGGCTCTCGTTGGAGATGCGGCCCTCCCCGGGCTTCGCCTCCGCCGAGCCGACGATCGTGAAGGTCTCACTGCCGTCGGTGCTCTCGACCGACACGGTCGAGCCGATCTGGACGTGCTCGGTCGAGTGATTCTCGTCGATGATCGTGGCGTTCTTGATCAGCGCCTCGAGCGTCTGGATCTTGCCTTCGACGAACGCCTGCTCGTTCTTGGCGTCCTCGTACTCCGCGTTCTCGGACAGGTCGCCGTGTTCCTTGGCGTCATGGATCCGATTCGCGACCTCGGGCCGCTTGACGCTGATCATCTCGTCAAGCTCCGAGCGGAGCTTGGTGAGACCCTCCTTCGAGAGGTAGGTGGGCTTGTTGTTCACGTCCTGTGGCCCCCGCGCTGCAGGTGGTCAAGTGGTCTGACCGGGCTGGGCGGTCAAGCTGGATAAAGGAAAGAACTCCAGGTGGCTCGCGGCACTGGATCCGCGCACCTGAAGTTCCGACCGGGCCCGAATGGTAGTGCGGTGCCGTTCGGCTGTCAAAGCACGCGAAACGGCCGATGCGGCCCGGACCAGTCCCGTCAAGGCTGCGGCGGCCCGCCCTCGGACAGGCGCAGGAGCCGACGCTTGATGCGCTGCAGTGAGCCGCGGTCCGGGAGCGCCACGAAGAGCGTGTCGTCGCCGGCGATGGAGCCGGCGACCTCGGGCCAGCGAGCGCGGTCGAGCGCGGCGGCGATGGCGTGCGCCGACCCCGGCAGCGTGCGCAGGACGAGCAGCAGCCCGGCCTCGTGGATCTCGAGCGGCAGGTCGGACAGGAGCTTGCGCAGACGGTCCTCGCCGGACGTCTCGGCCTCGATGAGCCGCGGCGGCAGCGCGTAGGCGGCGGTGCCCTCGCGCGCGACCTTGATCAGGCCCAGCTCGGCGACATCGCGGCTGATGGTCGCCTGGGTGGTGCGGAACCCGCGCTCGCGCAGCGCGGTCGCGAGCTCCTGCTGGGTCCGGATGGGGCGCTGCTCGACGAGGTCCCGGATGGCCCGCTGGCGGAGCTGCTTCATGACCTCCATGGCCGGCCTAGGCGGGCCGGATCCCGGTCGCGATGAGCAGCAGCACGCCCCCTGCGAGCACGAACCGGTACACCACGAAGACGTCGAACGAGTGGGTGCGGACGTAGGTCAGCAGCACGCGGATCGCGACGAGGCCCGACAGGAACGCGGCGACGAGGCCGACGAGCAGCGGAGCGATGCTGACGTCGACCCCGGACTCGCCGGCGACCAGCTTGCGGAACTCGAACAGCGCCGCGCCGGCGGTCACTGGGGTGGCCATGAGGAAACTGAAGCGCGTCGCCGAGGCACGGTCGAGCCCGGCGAACCGGGCCGCCGAGATCGAGATGCCCGACCGGCTGATGCCGGGAACCAGCGCGATCGCCTGCGCGACACCCAGCCCGAAGGCCAGCGGGAACGTGACATCGCCGATGCGCTTCGTCGTCGCGCCAAGGCGGTCTGCCAGCCACAGGATCACGCCGCCGACGATCAGCGTCAGGGCGACGACGCCCGGGGCACGGACCGCCTCCTCGAAGATGTCGTTCAGGAAGTAGCCGGCGATCGCGGCGGGCAGCGTGGCCGCCAGCAGCAGCCAGGCGAGCTTGCGGTCCGGATCGCCGCGGAACGAGCGATCGCGGATGGTCGCCAGACCGGCCGGGATCAGCCGGATCCAGTCCGACGCGAAGTAGATGAGCAGCGCCCCGAGCGTGCCTACGTGGAGCATCACGCTGAACGCCAGCGAGTTGATGAACGGGTCCGTCCAGCCGAAGAGCCAGGGCACCAGGATCAGGTGCCCGGACGACGAGACCGGCAGGAACTCGGTGAGTCCCTGCACGATCCCCATCACGAGGGCCTGGAAGACGGTGTCCATCTAGGCGCCGAGATTCTCGGTTCGGGTCAGCGGATGAAGAGCGGAGCGAGCACCAGCGTGATGGTGGCAAGCAGCTTTACCAGGACGTGGAGCGACGGGCCGGCGGTGTCCTTGAAGGGGTCACCGACGGTGTCGCCGACGACGGCCGCGGCGTGCGCGTCGGAGCCCTTGCCGAGCACGTTGCCCTCGTCGTCCTTGAGTTGGCCCGACTCGATGTACTTCTTCGCGTTGTCCCACGCGCCGCCGCCGTTGTTGAGGACGGTCGCGAGCATGACGCCCGAGATGGTCCCGACCATCAGCATGCCAGCGACCGCTTCGTAGCCGAGGAAGACGCCGATGAGGATCGGCGTCGCGACGGCGACCAGCCCCGGGGCGACCATCTCGCGGAGGGCGGCCTTGGTCGTGATGTCGACGACGCGGGCGTAGTCCGGTCGCTGGGTGTAGTCCATGATCCCGGGCATGTCGCGGAACTGGCGGCGGACCTCGACGATGATCGACTGGGCCGTCTTGCCGACCGCGCGGATGGCCAGGCTCGAGAAGAAGTAGACGAGCATCGCCGCGAGGAGCGCCGCGATGAAGACGTTGACGTTGGCGAGGTTGACGGACTCGAGGAGCTTGGCGCCGTCGATGCCGGCCTCGATGCGCCGGCCCTGGATCACGTTGATCTTGTTGATGTAGGCGCTGAACAGCAGGAACGCCGCCAGCGACGCGGAGGCGATCGCGTAGCCCTTGGTCAGGGCCTTGGTCGTGTTGCCGACGGCGTCGAGCCGGTCGGTGATCTCGCGCGCGCCCTTCTCGGCCCGGCTGAACTCGGCGATGCCGCCGGCGTTGTCGGTGATCGGGCCGAAGGTGTCCATGGCGAGGATGTAGGCGGTGGTCATGAGCATGCCCATCGTCGCGACCGCGGTGCCGAAGATGCCACCGACGTTCTTGCCGTCGGCGCTGACCAGCCCCGCGTGGTCGCCGAGCCAGAAGCTCACGAACAGCGCGATGGAGATCGTGACCGCGGTGACCAGGGTGGTCTCGAAGCCGACCGCGGTGCCGCTGATGATGTTGGTCGCCGGACCCGTCTTGGAGGCCTCGGCGATCTCGCGTACCGGCCGGAACGAGCCGGCGGTATAGAACTGGGTGATGTAGACGAACGCGACGCTGGTCGCCAGGCCGACGACGCCGGCGAAGAAGAAGTAGACCCAGGTCGGCAGGGCGAAGATGGTCCCGACGCCGCCGTTGGTCTGCATCATCACCGAGGTCGTGATGGCCAGCCCGACCACGGACAGCAGGGTCGTGACCCAGTAGCCGCGGTTGAGCATGTTCATCGGGTCCTCGGTCTCCTTGCCGCGGACGAAGAAGATCGCCACGATCGTCGCCAGGAGCCCGAAGGCGCGGACAACGAGCGGGAAGAAGATCCAGGCTTCGGGGTGCGGCCAGCCCGAGGCGGACGCGATCGTGAAGACCGCGACGCCCAGGATCATCGCGCCGATGTTCTCGGCGGCGGTGGACTCGAAGAGGTCCGCGCCGCGGCCGGCGCAGTCGCCGACGTTGTCGCCGACCAGGTCCGCGACGACGCCCGCGTTGCGGGGATCGTCCTCGGGGATGCCCTTCTCCACCTTGCCGACGAGGTCGGACCCGACGTCGGCGGCCTTGGTGTAGATCCCGCCGCCGAGCTGGGCGAACAGGGCCACGAACGAGGCGCCGAAGCCGAAGCCGACGATGAGGAATGGCGCGTCGGCCACGGTGACGTCGCCGACGAAGTTCTGGTAGAGGGTGAAGATGCCCCACACGCCGAGGAGCGACAGCGAGACGACGAGGAACCCCGAGACGGCGCCGCCGCGCATCGCGACCTGGACGGCCTCGACGAGGCTCCGTCGCGCCGCGGAGGCCGTGCGGACGTTGGCCTTGACCGCCACGAACATGCCGATGATGCCCGAGGCCATCGAGCAGGCGGCGCCCACCAGGAACGCGAACGCCGTCATGAGCCCGATCGGGAGCCCGGCGAGCTTCGGGACGTCTGCGACCGCCGCGGTCTCGACGAGCGTGATGATGATGCCGATCAGGACGGCCCCGACGAGCGCCAGGATGGCGATCGTCGTGTACTGGCGCCGGATGAACGCGACCGCGCCCTCGTAGATGGTGCCGGCGACGTCCTGCATCTCCTGGGTGCCCGTGTCACGGCTGAGGACGTCGCGGGCGAGGTAGATCGCGAAGAGCACGGCGATCAAACCTGCGGGCAGGATGATCAGCTGGAGCGCACTGGCATCCATCAGGTCAGAGGGTCCTCCACGAATGGGCTGGTCGCCCCGGGCGGTCGGGCGCGTGATGGGCGCCGCCTTGGGGCGACATGTCCGGGGAATGCGTGCTGCCGGCCGCCCGTCCCATGCATCGGCGAGTGGGACCTTGCAGGCCGGCGGCGAGTGTAGCAAGGCGCCGGAGAGCGGGTCAAACCCGCGTCATCGGCCCGATATGCAGTCGGCCTCGACGCCCACGGCGGTCGTGCCGGACAGCCCCTATACTGCCGGACTTGTGACCCACCGACGCGCCTTGTGAGCAAACGGCCCGCGCTCGGGTGCCTCTTCGAGATCGTCGAGACCCTGGCCCTCACGCTCATCATCTTCTTCGTCATCCAGAACTTCGTCGCGCAGCCCTACAAGGTGCAGATGCAGTCGATGGAGCACACGCTCGAGCCCGACCAGTACGTCCTGGTCGACAAGCTCACCCCCCGCTGGGACGCCTACAAGCGCGGGGACATCGTGGTCTTCAAGCCGCCACCCGACTGGGGCCCGTTCGACGACACGCCGTACATCAAGCGCGTCATCGGTGTCGGCGGCGACACGGTCGAGATCCGCGACGGCCTGGTCTACGTCAACGGGACCGCGCTGGACGAGCCGTACATCTACTCGGACGTGCCCGGCGGGCCGCCCCAGCCGACGACCGCGGACTCGGACCAGTCGAACTGGGTGATCCCGCAGGGCGAGCTCTTCCTCATGGGCGACCACCGGTCCAACTCCTCGGATTCGCGCGCCCACGGCACGGTCCCCGTCGACAACGTGGTCGGCCGGGCGTGGCTCCGCTACTGGCCGCTCGACACGTTCGGGATCCTCCCGACGCCCACCTACCCAGCGTTGGTGCCGGTCACGCCGTGAACCCTGCCCTGGCGGGGGTCGCCCTCGCCATCACGATCGGCGCGATCGTGGCGGTCTCGGTCCGGGATGCCCGGGCCGCGGTCCTCGGGCTGGCCGTCCTCCTCATCGGGTCCCCGTTCCTGGCCGATCCGCTGGCCGACACCCTCGGCCTGGCCGCCCGGGTCGTCGGGGCGGTCCTGGCCGCCTACCTGCTGTGGATCGCGCTGCGGACGGGCGGGGCGCTGACCGGCGGCTCCCGGCTCGGCTGGGCCGCCGAGGCGGCCGTCGCCGCCGCCGCCGCGACCGTCGGCTATGGGACGCACGGACTCGGCGTGGTCGGCCAGGGTCCCGCGCTCGCCCAGGCGGCCGGCTTCGCCCTCGCGGCGCTCGCGGTCGCGCCGCTGTGGACCGGCCGCGACGTCGTGCGCGTCGGGATCGGCCTGCTGCTGCTGACCGATGGCGCCCTGCTGGTGCGCGTCGCCCTGGGCGGCACCCCCGGTGCGCTCGAGCAGCTCGTCACCGCGGGGCTCATCGCCGGGCTCGGCGGGGCGGTCGCGATCCTCGCGGTGTCGGCCAGCCGCGACGGCGCCGACGGCTTCGAGCTCACGACCCCCGGCCGGCCCCGCGGGGTCCGGCCGGCCGACGCCCGACCGATCGACCGACGGTGACGCTCGCCATCTTCCTCGCGGTCACCTTCGGAGCGACCGGGCTCGCGCTCCTCGTCAGTCGCCGCCCGATCGGGTCGGCCGTCGTGGGGCTGGGCGGGCTGGCCGTCGCGGTCGTCGCCGCCCTGGCCATCGACCCGACCGAGCACATGACCATCGGCGGCACGGTCGTCGCGACCTCGGCGTACCTCCGCCTCTTCCTGGTCCTGGGCTCGAGCATCGGGCTGGCGCTGGCGGTCATCGGGTTCGCGACCGGGTCGCGCCGCGACGCCCCGGCCGTGACGCTCGGCACGCTCGGAGCGGCGGCGCTGGCGATGTCGCTCGCGGACCCTCGCATCGCCGTCCTGGCCATCACCGCCGGCGGCCTCCTGGCCGTGCTCCTGACGGTCGTCCCGGGCGGCGACCGGGCGGCCGCGACCATCGGCACGCTCGAGCTGCGCGCCCTCACGGTGGCCGGCGCGATGGCGATCGCGGCGGCGGCATGGATCGGCCGCGACCTCAGCCAGCTTGTCGCGCAGCCGGTCGTGTTCGGGCTGGCCTACCTCGCGTTCGCGCTGGCCGTGGCCATCCGGTTCGGCGCGATCCCGTTCCATGTCTGGGCCGCTCGGCTGACCGACACGATCCCGGAGGCCGCGCTGCCGGTCGTCACGGCGTGGGGTCCCGCGGCCTTCGCCGTCGTGGCTCTGGCCTGGACCGACGCCTCCGTGGCGCCGCTGCTCGTCGAGATGGACGCGGAGCGCGCGATCGTGCTCGGCGTGGCCGTCGCCACGATCGTCCTGGCGGCCCTCGCCGCGTGGCTCCAGGACGACCTCGAGCACGTGGTCGGCTACTCCATCATCGGCGACGCCGGGGTCGTGCTGCTGGCCATCGCCGCGCTCGACCCCGATGCGTGGGCGCCGGCCCGGATCTGGATCCTCGCCTACATCGTCACGCGGAGCGCGTTCGCGGCGTGGGCGGCCTCGCTGCGAACCACGTACGGGACGGGTCGCATCCCGGATCTCCGCGGCTGGGCGGTCCGCTCCCCTGTCCTCGCGATCGCCTTCGGCCTGATCGTGCTGGCCGGGATCGGCCTCCCGGGCATGGCCGCGTTCGACGCGCGTGCCTCGCTGGTGAACCTCGCGGTCGGCGCGCCGCTCGGCGCACTGGTGCTGCTCGGGACGTTCGCGCCGCTCGCCTATGAGGCGCGGCTGCTGGTCATCGGCGTCCGGCGGCCGCCCGCGGAGGTCCCGGCGCCGGTCGGGCGCGGCGGCCTGCCGCGCCGGACACCGCTCGACCTGACCGATGCGCGCACGTCGGCGGCGACGTTCTGGGCGACGAACCGGGCCGCGCTCGCCTCGCTGCTGACCGTCGGCCTCGCGGTGCTCTCGCTGGTGGTGGCGGCGGGCGGCCTGGGCGGACCCGCCGCGGCCGCCGGGTTCGCGCCGGGCGCGGAGGGACCGACCGAGTCGTTCGAGCCGGCGCCGGAGCCGGGCGCGTCGTTCGAGATCCCGTCGCCGGTGCCGGGCGAAGCGTCCCCCGGCGATTCGTTCCAGCCGATCGCGACCGACTGACCGCGCCTACTCGCCCGGGGCGAGCACCCAGCGGTCGACGTCGCGCTCGTAGTCGAACAGCTCCTCCGGCCTGAACCAGAGGGCCAGCTCGGCAACCGAGGCCTCGGGCCCGTCCGAAGCGTGGACGATGTTCTGCGCGGTCTCGAGCGCGTAGTCGCCGCGGATCGTGCCCGGCGCCGCCTCGTGCGGGCGGGTCGCGCCGTTGATCGCGCGGACCACCGCGATCGCGTTCGGGCCCTCCAGCGCGGCCGCCACCAGCGGTGCCGAGACGATGAAGTCCACGAGCCCGCCGAAGAACGGCTTCTCGCGGTGGGCCGCGTAGTGGCGCTCCGCGAGGGCGCGGTCGACCTGGACGAGCTTGAGGCCGACGAGCTTGAGGCCCCGCTCTTCATAGCGGTCGATGATCCGCCCGACCAGCTGGCGCTGGACGCCGTCGGGCTTGATGAGGACGAGGGTCCGTTCAGAGGCTGACATGGTTCCCTTGGATACGGATTCCGTGCTGGACGCCCGATATCGTATCGGCTGGGACGCGGGTCGACCGGACGCGGGTCGAGCGCACGGGGTCACTGCCCGCCGGGTGGCTCCTGCGGGGCCCGGCTGGCGGCCATGGCCGCGCCGTACGACTGCATCGCCCCGATCTCGTGCCCGACCGCCCGGAACGCGTCGCCGCGGACCAGCTGGAGGCCGGGATCGCCGGTGTCGCCGATGACGTCGAGGACCGCCGGCGCCAGCGACGGCGAGAGCCGTACCACCAGGCCCAGTGCGACCGCCGCGGTCGCGAGGTCCCCGGCCGCGATCGCGCGCTGGCCGGCGCCGAGCAGCTCGCCGGCGTCGGTCGGCGGGGGCGCCGGCCACGTCGGCCGGGCCGGCGCGAGGTCGGGTTCGGTCTGGTCCCACAGGCCGGGGTCGTCGGGGAGCGGACCGGGGTGGACGTGCGGCCCGTCGTCGTCGGCCGTCGTCGTGTCCGGTGCCGGCGCGTCGTCGTCGCCCGGATGGGCCGCGCGGTCCGGCGGGAACAGCGTGGCCGTCGACGGTACGGGCTCGGCCGGGTCGGCGGGCCACACCGCCGACCGGGGCATGCCGGCAAAGACCGGGTCGATCGGGCCGTCGGCGAGCGTCAGTGCCCGGCCCGCGATCCGGCGCGCCTCGCTCGGGCGTCCCAGCCCGGCGGCCGCCTCCGCGGCGATGACCAGCACGACCACGGCCTCATGGCCCCCGGCCAGGACCTCGCCGGCGATCTCCCCCGCACCCACCAGGTCGCCGGTCCGCCAGCGCACCTCGGCGAGGTCGACGGCACCGGGCACGTCGAGCGCCCCGGCACCGGCCATGGACTCGAGTTCCGCCCGGGCGAGCGACAGCGAGCCCATCCGCAGGTGGAGGCCGGCCAGCACGAGATCGGCACCACGAGAGGGAGCGTCGACAGGCGGCAGCGACGCGTCGGCCGTCAGGTCGGGCTCGATCATCCGGGCACCCGCAGGCGCGCATCGAGGCCGCGCAGGTAGCGGGCCGGGGCGACGGCGGCGAGCCGCAGGCCGTCGTCGCGCACCAGGCCGGCGGCCACGCGCTGGACCGAGGCGGCGTCCACCGCGTCGACCGCCTGGAGGGCCTCCTCCAGCGTGAGGACGCGATCGTGCAGCGCCTCCTGCCCGCCGACCCACGAGGCGACGTGGCGGGTGTCGTCCATGCGCAGCTCCAGGCCGCCGGAGAGATACCGCTTCGCCTTGGCCAGCTCGTCCTCCGGGACCAGCTCGTCGCGCAACCGGGCGAGCTCCGCGAGGATCGCCCCGAGCGCCTCGCCGAGACCGGCCGGGTCCACGCCGGCCGAGATCTCGAGCGCCCCCGCATCGGCATAGTCGACGACCCCGGACGAGACGTCGTAAGCCAGCCCGCGCTCCTCGCGGACCGAGAGGAAGAGCCGGCTGCTCATCCCGTCGCCGAGCACGGTATTGAGGACCGACAGCGTCCAGCTGTCGGGGTGGTCGCGATGCAGCGCCGGGACGCCGATGCAGAGCTGGGCCTGGGCGGTGTCGCGCTTGCCGAGCGCGACACGCGGGCCGGCGGGCAGCTCGGGTGCGGGCGCGAACCCGGGCACGACGCCGTTCCCCGTCCCGAACGCGCTCGCGGTCAGCGCCAGCGCCTCGTCGTGGGCGAGGTCGCCGGCCAAGGCGACGACCGTGTTGCCGGGGCGGTACATCGTCCGCCAGAAGTCGCGAATGATGCCGGCCGGCAGCGCGCGGATGCGGTCCTCGTCGCCGCAGATCTCGCGGCCCAGCGGCCCGTCGCCGAACATCGCCGTCTGGAACAGGATCTGGCAGTACTCCGAGGGGTCGTCGAGGTACGAGCGGATCTCCTCGACGATGATCCCGCGCTCGCTCTCGATCTCGCCGTCGGCGAGGGTGGGGCGGACGATGAGCTCGCCCAGGACGTCGACCGCGCGAGCCGCCTCGCGCCGCGGGACGCGCACCCAGTACACCGTCGACTCGCGGTCGGTCGCGGCGTTGAACGAGCCGCCGACCCCCTCGATCGCCTCGCTGATGGCGCGTGTCGTCGGGTACGCGCGGGTGCCCTTGAAGGTGATGTGCTCCATGAAATGGGCGACGCCGGTCTGGGCATCGGATTCGAGGCGGGATCCCGCGAGGACGTACGCGGCGATCGAGACAGAGCGCGCGCCGGGCACCCGGGCGCTGATGACGCGCGGGCCAGACGGCAGCGCGGTCCGTTCGAACATCGGCTCGATGGTACAGGAACGAGTGCGGCGCCCCGGCCGCTGGCCGGGGCGCCGCTCGATCGCCGGGTGAGGGCGCTACTTGGGCAGGACCGTCGGGAGCCACTCCTGGAGGAAGAAGATCACGAAGGACAGCGAGACCAGCCACATCAGCGGATGGACCTCGGAGACCTTGCCCTTGACGACCTTGATCAGCACCCACGAGATGAAGCCGGCGCCGATGCCCACGGTGATGTCGTAGGTCAGCGGCATCAGGATCATCGTGAGCAGGGCCGGCAGGCCCTCCTCGAAATCCCCCACCGGGATGTCCTTGACCAGCGTGAACATGAGGTAGCCGACGAGCACCAGGACCGGGGCCGTGGCGACACCCGGCACGATGCCGGCGATCGGTGTCAGGAAGACCGCGAGGAGGAACAGGACGCCGGTCACGACCGCGGTCAGCCCGGTCCGGCCACCCTCGGCGACGCCGGCCGCGCTCTCGATGTAGGTGGTGTTGGACGAGGTCCCGGCCAGTCCGCCGGCCGCCGCGGCCACCGAGTCGACCAGCAGGATCCTGTTGACGCCCGGGACCGAGCCGTCCTCGTTGGCCAGGCCGGCTTCGGCGGCGACACCGGTCACCGTGCCCATGGTGTCGAAGAAGTCGGTGAGCATGATCGCGAAGATGGTCAGGATCGCGATCAACGGCCCGAGGGTCCACACCTGCCCGAGGTCGAACCTCCCGAGGGTCGAGAAGTCCGGGGTCGCGGTGAACGTCTCGGGCAGCTTGGCCGAGCCGACGAGCAGGGCGAGGAGCGTCGTCAGCAGGATGCTCACGAGCAGCGCGGCGGGCACCTTCCGCGCGTAGAGCACGATCGTGATGGCCAGGCCCGCGATGAACACGAACTGGTCGGTCGTCGTCGGGAACTGGATCGTGACCAGCGTGCCGCTGCCGGCCTTGATGAACCCGCCGTTGGCGAAGCCGATGAACAGGATGAAGAGGCCGATGCCGACGCCGATCGCCCGCTTGAGCGCGAGCGGGACCGCGTTCATGATCGCCTCGCGGAGGCCGGCCAGGACGAGGATGGTGACGAGGACGCCCTCGATGACGATCACGCCCATCGCCCCCGCCGGGGAGAGCCCCTTGGCCGTCAGCGTGAAGGCCACGATGCCGTTGATGCCGAGGCCGGCGGCCAGCGCGAACGGGTAGTTCGCGAAGACGCCCATGGCGATGGTCACGAGCCCGGCGACCAGCGCGGTCGCAGCGGCGATGGCCGGGAAGGTGAAGGCCGGGTCCGCATCCTTGAACCCGCCGGTCAGGATCGCCGGGTTCACGAAGATGATGTAGGCCATGACCATGAAGGTGGTCAGGCCGGCCTTGGCTTCCGTGCCCAGGTTGGTGCCGCGGTCACTGAGCTTGAAAAACGACGCGATCGCGTCCACGCGCTCGACTCCCTCTCCACGGGACGCGCCGAGACCCAACGCGGGCTCGGGCCGCGCCACCACCGCCCGTCGCGCGGCCGACCCTCCGTCGGTCGCGGTGCCTCCCCCCGGCCGGCCTCGGTGCCGGCCCCCGGATCGGCTACTCGTCCTCGTGGGCGTCGAGGCCGAGCAGCTCCATCTGGACGTACTCCCGCATCTCGAACTCGAGCTGGGTCGGGGCGAACGGCGACAAGGGGTCCCCGTCCGTGCCCGGGCCGACCGGCGCGAACTCGACGACCACCCGCTCGTCGCCCTGGACGAGGGTGTAGACGAGGAGCTGGTCGGGCCGGGTCTCGAACTCGAGATGCTCGAAGGAATCGATGTTCAGCGTGATCGCCAGCGGCGTGAAGTAGGTGGAGACATCGTCGGCATCGGTGACGATCCGCTCGACCCAGCCCGTGCCGTGGGCGACGACCTCGCGGCCGCGCAGGTAGCGATAGGTCACGGTCTGCTTGAGCAGCGGCCGCAGGAGGTTGAGCATGTCCGTCCGGCTCGACACGAGGCCATGGTTCACGAAGAACTTGGCGGCCGGCGGAGTCGTCACGAGTCGTCTCCCGGGCACAAGGACTGGACGAGGTGGCGTCGATGGTACCGCACGGCCGGAGCCGTGGCGACGGGTATCATCGCGCTCATGCTGCTCGCCCTCGACATCGGCAACACGAACGTCACCCTCGGCCTGTTCCGGGCCGGGGCCCTCGTGTCGACGCGCCGCGCGGCGACCCATCCCGACGCGACCGCCGACGAGTTCGAGGCGACCCTCGACGCCCTCCTGCGACTCGACGACGCCTCGCTCGCCGACGTCTCGGCGATCGCGGCCGCATCCGTCGTGCCGGCCCTGACCGCCGCCGCGATCGCGGTCGCCGCCCGGCGCGAGCGGCCGCTGCTGCTCGCGTCGCCCGGGCACGATGCCGATGGCGGTCCGGGTCGACCGTCCGAACGAGGTGGGCGCCGACCGGCTGGTCAACGCCCTGGCCGCGCAGCGCCTCTACGGGACGCCGGCCGTGGTGGTCGACTTCGGGACCGCGACCACCTTCGACTGCATCGCCGCCGACGGCGCCTACGTCGGCGGCGCGATCGCGCCCGGCCTCGAGCTCGGCCTCGAGGCGCTCGCGACGCGGACCGCCAAGCTGCCGCGGATCGAGCTGCGGGCGCCGTCGCACGCCATCGGCCGCGACACCGTCTCGGCCATGCAGGCGGGCACGGTCTTCGGCTACCAGGCGCTCACGACCGGCCTGCTGGCGCGGATCCGCGTCGAGCTGGCCGAGGCCAACGACGTCGCGCCGGCCGACGTCAAGGCGATCCTGACCGGCGGCCTGTCCGCGGCGCCATGGGCCGAGGCGCTCGAGGGGATCGACGCGATCGACCCGGCGCTCACCCTGAAGGGCCTCGCGATCCTGCACGCAGAGGTCGTCGGCGGGGAGCGGCTGGAACTCGGGCTGTCATGAGCGGTGGCCGGCTCGAAGGTCGCCTGGTCGGCCTCGGCGTCACGGGGTCGATCGCGGCCTACAAGGCCGTCGAGCTGCTCCGGCGCGCTGCGCGCCGAGGGCGCCGACGTCGTCGTGATGCTCTCCCCGGCCGCGACCCGGTTCGTCGGGCCGCTCACGTTCGCGGCGCTCTCCCGCCACCCGGTCGAGACCGAGCTCATGGACCTGCTGCCGGACGGCCGGATCGGCCACATCGTGGTCGCGGACACGGCCGACGCGATCATCGTGGCGCCGGCGACCGCGCACTGGCTGGGCGCGATGGCCAACGGGCTCGCCGCCGACGTGGTGACCGCCACGTGCCTGGCGACGTCGGCGCCGATCGTGGTCGGGCCGGCGATGGACGGCGACATGTGGACCCATCCGGCGACCGTCCGCAACGTCGCCCGGCTGCGCGACGACTTCGGCTACCGGATCGTCGAGCCGGCCAGCGGGCCGCTGGCCTCCGGACAGGCCGGCGTGGGACGCCTGGCCGAGACCGCCGACCTCGTGGCCGCGGTGGTCGCCGCGGTCGGCGACCGGGCGGTCCGTGCCCCCGACCCGGCTGCCCGCCCGCCGCTGACGGCAGCCGGCCACGAGGCCGACCTCGACGGCCGGCACCTGGTCGTCACTGCCGGCGGGACCCGCGAGCCGATCGATCCGGTCCGCTTCATCGGCAACCGCTCGACGGGGAGGATGGGGCTCGCGATCGTGCGCGCAGCCCTCGACCGGGGCGCGCGGGTGACGCTGCTGGCCGCCAGCATCGAGGTGGCCCTCCCCGACGACCCCCAGCTGACCGTGGTCCGGGCCGTGTCAACGGCCGAGCTCGAGGCCGCGCTGCGGCGCGTCACCACCGACGACGGGACCACGGCCGGCTTTGATGCCCTGGTCATGGCGGCCGCGGTCGCGGACTTCCGGCCCGTCGAGGCCGCCGAGGGCAAGCTGCCGCGCGGCGACGGCCTGACGCTCCGGCTCGAATCGACGCCGGACCTGCTCGCCGCCGTGGCCGCGACGGCCCGCGACCTGCGGCCCCGTCCTGTGCTCGTCGGCTTCGCCGCCGAGACCGGCTCGCTTGAGCGCGCCCCGGACAAGCTCCGGCGCAAGGGCGTCGACCTGCTGGTGGCCAACGATGTCGCCGAGCCCGGCTCCGGCTTCGGGACGGACACGAACCGGGTGACGATCCTCGCAGCCGACGGCGGCCGGACGGACCTGCCGCAGCTGACCAAGCGCGAGGTCGCGGACCGGATCCTGGATCTCGTGGCCGCCGCGCTGGACGAGCGCGACGCCGCCGCGCAGACTGCGAGCACCCCGGAACCCGCTTCGGAGCCAGCATGAGCCTCACGACCGACACCCCCCGCCGCCTGACCGTCGTCGACATCGCCCGCCAGTACGCCGACGGCGTGCGGCTGCCGATGCTCACCGCGTACGACTTCCCGACCGCGCAGCTCCTCGACCAGGCCGGGATCCCGCTGCTGCTCGTGGGCGATTCGCTCGGCCAGGTGCTGCTCGGCTACGAGACCACGGTCCGCGTGACGATGGCCGAGATGGTCCACCACACCAAGGCGGTGGTCCGCGGCTCGGCGCGGGCGATGGTCATCGCGGACATGCCGTTCCTCTCGTATTCGACCCCCGACGAGGCCCTCGAGAACGCCGGGGTCTTCCTGCGCGAAGCGGGCGCCCAGGCGGTCAAGGTCGAGGGCGGCGTCCGGACGGCACGGATCATCGAGACGCTGGTGCGGGCGGGGATCCCGGTGATGGGCCACATCGGCCTGACCCCGCAGGCCATCAACGCGATCGGGAAGGTCCGCGTCCAGGGCAAGGACCGCGACCAGGCCAGGGCCCTCCTGAGCGACGCCCAGGCCGTCCAGGAGGCCGGCGCGTTCGCCGTGGTCATCGAGCTCGTCCCGGAGCAGCTCGCGGCGGCCATCACGGAGCGGCTGCGCATCCCGACGATCGGGATCGGGGCCGGGGCGGGGACGAGCGGCCAGGTCCAGGTCATCACCGACCTGATCGGCCTCGGCGACTTCGTCCCCAAGCACGCCCGGCCGTACGCGCACATCCGCGGCGAGATCCTCGAGGCGGCACGCTCGTATGCCGCCGAAGTTGCCGGCGGAACATTCCCCGGCCCGGCGGAGACAGTCCGCATGGACGACGCCGTCCTCGACGACGTCCTGGGCCGTGGCGCCCCGGATCGCCCCGCCGCGTCGATCCCGGTGGGCGGCATCCCGCTCGACCGCGACCTCTGATCCGCTCGGTCCGCCGCACCCGGGTGCCCGCGTGACCGTCGTCCTGCGCACACGCGCAGAGCTCCGCGACGCGCTGGCCGGCGCGGGCCGCCCGATCGGCCTCGTCCCGACCATGGGCTGGCTCCATGACGGCCACCGCGCCCTCATGCGGCGGGCACGGGCCGCGGACGCGACGACCGTCGTGACCATCTTCGTCAACCCCCGTCAGTTCAACGTCGCGTCGGACTTCGAGCGCTACCCGCGTGACGAGGCGCGCGACGTGGCCATCTGCGAGGCGGAGGGGGTCGACATCGTCTGGGCGCCACCCGTCGAGGAGGTCTTCGTCCCGGGGTTCGACACGACCGTCCGCGTGGGGGCGCTGGCTGTTCCGCTCGAAGGCGCCGCCAGGCCGGGCCATTTCGACGGCGTCGCCACGGTCGTGGCGATCCTGTTCGGGGTCGTCGGCGCGGAGCACGCCTATTTCGGCCAGAAGGACGCGCAGCAGGTCATGGTCATCCGCCGGATGGCCCTCGACCTCGCCAGCCGGACCGACGTGATCGCCTGCCCGACGGTCCGCGAGCCGGACGGCCTGGCCCTCTCGTCGCGGAACGTCCATCTCGACCCGGCGCAGCGGACCGCCGCAGCGGTGCTGTATCGGGCGCTCAGCGCCGCCCACGACGCCTGGGCGGCCGGCGAGCGATCGGGCGACGCCTTGCGGGCCGCGATGCGCCGCGAGCTCGACGCCGAGCCCCTCGCCGCGGTCGAGTACGTCTCGGTCGCCGACGCCGCCACGCTGGCCGAGCTGGCAACGGTCGGCGGGCCGGCCCTGGCATCGCTGGCGGTCCGTTTCGGCTCGACGCGCCTGATCGACAACGAGCCGCTGGGCTGAGGCGGCGGCCACCGACCGCAACGACCCGGGAACCGGACGCGCGCCGGCGGTGTATGGGGATCGACAGCCACCGCCCTAGCCGAGGTCCGACCGATGTCCACCCGCACTCGTGCCCTTGCCCCGCTCTGGACGATCCTCGTCGTCGGCGCCGCGCTGCTGGTCGCGGCGGCGCCGGTCGCCGCCAAGGAAGGCGTCCAGGCGCAGCTCACGACGACGATCCCGCGCGACGCCACCCCGGGCAGCACGCTCCTCGTCGAATGGGATGCGTTCATGCCTTCCCCGGTCCGCCGCGACCCGATCATGGGCTCGCCGGTCTTCATCCGGCTCCTGCCCGCCGGCGCCGGCAAGGCGACCGAGGCACGTGGATTCGAGAAGCCGAGCGGCTCGGGCCATTACGCCGCCGAGGTCGTGGTGCCCGCAAGCGGCATCGACGGCGTCCAGATCGGCCTGGTCGGCGAGATGTGCACGGCCGGCAGCGCCTGCGTCCGCGACGACATCATGCTGCTGCTGGTCGGGCCGGTGATGACCACCGTCCTCGGACCCGGCGGCCGCGAAGGTCGTCGGCGCGGTCGCGGCCCCGACGGCGGCAGCTCCGGCTCCCGCGGCGACCGCAGCACCGCCGGTGACGACGCCGGTGGCCGCACCGGCGCCCGTGACCACGTCGTCCGGCATCGAACCGGGATGGCTGGCCGCCAGCGCCGTGGTGATCCTGGCGGTCGTGGGGCTGCTCGCCGCCGCGCGGCTCCTCCGCCGCCGGGGCGCGGGCCTTCGGCCCTGGATCAGGTGGGTGGCCATCCGACGAAGGAAGTGGCCTAGCGCCGTGGATCGGGCCCGGCCTCGAACCAACGGACGTCCGAGCGGCGTGATCGACCTGCTCCGACGCCGGATGGTTCGTCCGGCGTTCGAGCCGGACCCAGCCTAGACGGTCGCCTCCGTGGCCGCGCCCAGGATCCGGTCGATGAACAGGTACTCCCAGACGAGGGCCTTGATCTCCTCGATCTTCCCGACATCGGCCGGATGGGTCTTGACGAGGAGGTCATGGACCTCGGAGGCGACCGCGTAGGTGTCCTCCGGGACGAGCGTGGCGAACAGGTCGGCCCGCCGGATGGAGTCGATCACCCGGTCGCTCGGCCGGTAGCCGCCGGAGAGCACGAGCCCGGCCGCCCCGCCCGGGGTGCCACGTCCGCCGTTCGCGTCCCCGGCCAGTCGCGCGTCGACGATCGCCCCGATCACGTCCTCGCGATCGCCCGGCACGATGACCAGGCTGCGCGGCCCGATCCGCTCGAGCATGTGCTCGGGCTCCATCGCGCCGATGGCGACGCCGCCGATGACCAGGTCCAGGTCCGGACCGGGGTGGAGCGTCTCGCCATGGACGCCCTCGAGGACCATCGCCAGCGTCGGGTTCGACAGGATCGGGCGGTACGGCAGGACGCCGAGGAGCGGCACGCCGTGGCGGGCGAGGCCGCGCTCCAGCGTCCGGGCGAGGCCGGGCTTGGCATCGAGATCGACCTTGTTGACGATCGCGCCCGCGACATGCACGCCGTGGCGCTCGAAGAGCGCGGCGTTGAGCACGATCTCGTCGATCGGCCGGCCGACCCCGCCCTCCGACACGATGACGGCGGGGACGCCGAGCATGGCGGCGACCGTGGCGTTGGAGAGGTCGATGACCGCGCCGACGCCGGCGTGCCCGGTCCCTTCGATCAGCAGGATGTCGCGGTCGGCCGCGAACGCCGCATGGGCCGACCGGATGCGCGCGCCGAGGTCCTCGACGACCTGCCCGTCGATGAACGATTGCGTGAAGCCGCGCGGGATATGGACCGGGCTCATCTGCGCGAGCGGCTCGGCCAGGTCGAAGACGCTGCGCATCAGGATCGCGTCCTCATCGGCCGGGACGCCGTCCTCGATGATGGTCCGTTGCCCGACCGGCTTCATGAACCCGGTCGAAAGCCCCCGCCGTCCGAACCCGTCGAGCACCCCGAGGCTGACCGTGGTCTTGCCCCGGTTCTGGCCGGTGGCGGCCAGGTAGACGTGGCGCATCGGGCGCCCGGGTCAGGGCCGCGAGGCGGTCTTGCGCTCGATCTGCGCGATCGCGTCGCGGAGGCGGGACAGCGTCTCGGCGTCGACGGCGTCCGGCTCGAGGTACGGGCCGAGGCGCTCCATGATGTCGGCGACGAGGCCGAGGAACACGCTCGCGTCGGCGACGAAGAACTGGGGCTCGTTGTTGTAGCGGACGAGCGTCAGACGGCCCTGCAGGACGCGCCGCTCCTCGACGTGGGCGATCTGGGTCGCGAAGTTGTGGCCCTGGATGCCGTCGGGGTTGTTCAGGAAGTTCAGCGCGTTGTCGATGGCCAGACCGAAGCGGGCCCGCCAGGCGATCAGCCGCTCGTGGACCTCGGAGGGGATGCGCACCTCGGCGACCTCGTCGAAGACCTCCGGCGCGACGGTGAGCAGGCCCACCAGCGTGGTCCCGGCGCGCGGCCCGAGCATCACCTGGAGGCTGCGCTCCAGGGTGAAGACCTCGGAGTCGAAGCGGGGGCTCGTGATGACATCGGTCAGCAGGTCCTCGACGTTGTCGAGGATGCCCGGCTCCGCCACCGCGTTGGCCAGGTGGAGGATCTCCTCCTTGAACAGGAATTTCTCTTCGTGGTCCAGCATGGCCGGAATCCTAGCACCCGGTCCGGGGCGCCCATGGGACCCGATGGTCAGGCCAGCTGGAAGCCCCGACCGGTCGGACCGGTCGGGGCTTCGTGGCGTCGGTGCAGGGACGCCGGTTTACGGGTAGAGGCCGCGCATCTCCATCGCATCGGCGACCCGGTCGACGGCCAGCAGGTAGGCCGCCGTCCGCATGTCGCAGGCCTCGCGCTGGGCGATGACCAGGGTCTCGTGGAAGGCCTTGGTCATGATCCCGCGGAGCTTCTCGTTGACGACCGCCTCGCTCCAGTGGTCGCGGTTGAGGTCCTGGACCCACTCGAAGTAGCTGACGGTGACCCCGCCGGCGTTGCAGAGGATGTCCGGGATCATGAACTTGCCGGCCTGGAAGAGCTCGGCGTCGGCCTCTGGCGTCGTCGGGCCGTTGGCGGCCTCGGCGATCAGGCGGGCCTGGATCCGGCCGGCGTTCCGGCTCGTGATCTGGTTCTCGAGGGCCGCCGGGATGAGGATGTCGCAATCGACCTCGAGCAGGTCGCTGTTGCTGATGTCCGTCGCGCCGGGGAAGCCCTGGACGGTGCCGTGCTCGCCCTTCCAGGCGATGACCTTGGCGATGTCCAGCCCGGCCGGGTCGTGGATGCCGCCGGTCGAGTCGGACACGGCCACGACCGTGGCGCCCTCCTCGCGGATGAGCCGCGCCGCGATCGAGCCGGCGTTGCCGAAGCCCTGGACCGCGACGCGCGAGCGCTTCAGGTCCATGCCGAGGTGGTGCGCCGCCTCGATGATCGTGAAGACGCAGCCGCGCGCCGTCGCCTCGTGGCGGCCTTCCGACCCGCCGAGGCTGATCGGCTTGCCGGTGACCACGCCCGGGACCGTGTAGCCCTGGTGCATGGAGTAGGTGTCCATGATCCAGGCCATGACCTGGGCGTTGGTGTTGACGTCCGGCGCGGGGATGTCGCGCTCCGGCCCGATGAGGACCTCGATCTCGGTGGCGAACCGGCGGGTGAGCCCCTCGAGCTCCTTCTGGCTGAGCTGCTTGGGATCGACGATGACGCCGCCCTTGCCGCCGCCGTACGGGATCCCGACGACCGCGCACTTCCAGGTCATCCACATCGCGAGGGCCTTGACCTCGTCGAGGCCGACGTCCTGGTGGTAGCGCAGGCCGCCCTTGGCGGGGCCGCGCCCGAGGTTGTGCTGGACGCGGTAGCCGGTGAAGACCTGGACCGAACCGTCGTCCATGTGGACGGGGAAATGGACGGTCAGCTCGCGGCGTGGCTCACGGAGGACCCGGCGCAGGCCGGGGTCCATGTTCAGCCGCTCGGCGGCCAGGTCGAACTGTCGCTGCGCGACATCCCAGGGGTTGATCGCGGTCGCGACGTGCTCGGTCGTCATCGGAGGGGGAACCTCATCGTCGGGCGGCAACGTCGTGCCGCCTCGTCATCGCGGGTCGTCTCCCGGACGACCCCACGGGGCGCAGCGGCCGGGTCCCAGCGGGATCGCCGGAGGTCCGTTGCGCGACTCATCTGGCCGAAAGTATAGCCCGACTACCCCGGATTTCGCCTGCTCGATGGTACCGGTCCGCAAGGTTGCCGCAACCATGCCGCAACGAACCGCCTTGGGCCCGCCAAGCCGGCCGCCGAACCGAACTGCCTAGGGCCCGCTCAGCCGGCCGCCAAGACGAACTGCCTTGGGCCCGCCAAGGCGGGCCCGGCGCAAGGCGGGCGCGAGCACGGGAGCGAGCGCACCCCAAGGTGCGTGAGCGAGCGCGCGCAGCGCCCAACGCCGCGACGGGCTCGGATGGGCGGGCCCCGCCTACACGCGATAGAGAACAGCCGCTCCGACGCAGCCTGGCCCCAAGTGAGGCCCGACGGACGGGCCGACGAGGTTGATCGAGACGTCCTCGACGCGCAGGCCGGCACGCGCCACGACCTCGTCGCGGAAGGCCTCGACGTCGGGGGTGACGGTGTGCAGGATCGCCAGGGATTCGACCGGCCGCTCGCAGATCAGGTCGATGACCCGTTCGCGCGCCTTCGACCTGGTGCGGACCCGGTCGGCCGTCTCCACGACGCCGTGGGTCACGGCGATGATCGGCTTGACCGAGAGCAGCGTGCCGATGGCGGCCTGCGCGCCACTGATCCGGCCGCCCTTGCGCAGGTATTCGAGGGTCTCGAGGGCCACGTACATCCGCATGTCCGGCGCACGCGCCTCGAGGGTGGCCGCGATGTCGGCGGCGGAGCGGCCGTCGTCGGCGAGCTTGACCCCCATCCGTGCGAGGATCCCCTCCGCCATCGATGCGCCGAGCGAGTCCACGACGTGGATCTCGCGGTCCGGCAGCATGTCGCGTGCGACCTGGGCGCTCTTGATCGTGCCGGACAGCGTGCCCGCGACGTGGATCGAGACGATCGCCTCGGCACCCGCCTCGAACGCGGCCTCGTAGGCCTCCTTGAACACGCCAGGCGACGAGGCCGCGGTCGTCGGGAACGGGGCATCCGGGGCGATCATCCGCTCCCAGAACGCGTCCGCGGACAGCTCGACCCCGGCGGTGAATGTCTCGGGGCCGAACGAGACGAGCAGCGGGATCACCTCGATCCCGTCGCTGGCGGCTTCGGCCGGGTCCATGTCCGACGCGGAATCGGTGAAGATCGCGACGCGGCTCAAGTGGTTCCTCCTGCCGTCTCGCCAAGGGTTGCGGGCATGATACGGGCCGGGTCCAGCCCGGTGTCGCCACCGCGACCGGTGGAGCCGCTACGCTTTCGGTGATGGAACGCTCCCTCCGGGCCGTCCTGGCCGGTACGTTCGTGCTCCGTTTCAGCACTGGCCTGACCGGCTCGATGCTGGCGTTCTACCTCGTCCATCTCCCCGACCACGGCGGGTCCTCGGTCGACGGGTTCGTGGTCGGCCTCTACGCGGCCCTGTTCTATCTCGCCGAGCTCGTCCTCTCGCCGGTCTTCGGCGTCCTGTCGGACCGTCTCGGGCACCACCGGGTCATGCTCTTCGGCCCGATCTTCGGCGCGATCGCGGTGATCCTCACCGCCCTGACCACGAACCTGTTCCTCCTCGGCGGGACACGGATCCTCGAGGGCGCATCGGGCGCGGCCAGCGTGCCCTCGATCCTGGGCTTCATCGCCCTCGCGACGGCAGGGAACGAGCTCCTGCGCGGCCAGACCGCGGCCCGCTTCGAAGGCGTGACGCTCGCCGGTCTCGCCGGCGGGGCGATCGTGGGCGTCAAGTTGTTCGAGCTCTTCGGCCAGCCGGCGTTCTTCATCAACGCCGGGCTGTACGGGGTCTCGTTCCTCATCTACCGGTTCGGCGTGCAGGATCCGGCCGGGGAGGCCGAGGCCGTCGCGGGCGAGCACGTCCGGATCGGCCGCTACCTCGACCTGATCCGGACCTCGCACGTCTGGCTGCTCGCGCCGACCTGGATCGCGCTCAACGCCGCGATCGGCGTCTGGTTGAGCCAGTCCTTCTTCCAGCTGGCCAAGGGCGACCCGCGGTTCCCCGACCAGGCCCTGATGGTGGGCTTCTCGGCGAACCAGATCATCATCGGCGGGATCGCGGTCGCCATCGTGTTCGGGGCCGGCCTGCTGTACTGGGGCAACCGGTTCAAGGCGCTTCGGCGGACCACGATCATCGGCTACGGCGTCGGCGGCGGCGCGGTCCTGGTCATCGCCGGCCTGATCACGAACCACCTCGCGATGGCCGCCCCGGTCGTGGCGATCGTCGCGGGCGTGGCCGCGGCAGCCGGGCTGTTCGTGCTGGCGGGTGCGACGCCCGCCGCACTCGGGCTGCTCGCCGACATGTCGGAGCGCTTCCCGACGGACCGCGGCGCGATCATGGGCCTGTACTCGGTCTTCCTTGCGCTCGGCCAGATCGTCGGGAGCCTGATCGGGGGCGTGGCCGCGGACTGGCTCGGCATCGACGGCATGTTCATCGCGACGCTCGCGCTGCTCGGCATCGCCGTCGTGCCGCTGGCCCGGCTGCGGGCCCAGGAGCATCAGCTCGACCAGCTCCCGTCGATCGGCACGAACCCGGCGTGACCACGGCTCGCGTCCAGGGCCCCTGGCCGCTGGCGCGCGGCACCCACGGTGCGGTGGTCGCGCCGAACCATCTCGCGACCGCGGCGGGGCTCGGGGTCCTGCGCGCCGGCGGGTCCGCGGTCGACGCAGCGATCGCGACGAACGCGGTCCTGGGCGTGGTCGAGCCAAGCAGCTGCGGGATCGGCGGCGACGCCTTCTGGCTGATCTGGGATGCGGCCGAGGGTCGGCAATCCGCCCTCAACGGATCGGGGCGGGCCGGGTCCAGGGCCGACGCGGCATTCCTGCGGGCGAGCGGCCTGACGGAGATCCCCGCGCGCGGCCCGCTGTCGATCACCGTCCCGGGCGCCGTCCGCTCGTGGGGCGACGCCCACGCGCGCTTCGGCCGGCTGTCGCGGGCGGCGATCCTGGGTCCAGCGATCGAATTGGCACGGGACGGGTTCGCGGCGACGGGCTCGTTCAGTGACGCCGTCGAGGAGCTCGCCCCGACCGTCGCGACCACGCTCGGGCCGGAGGCCGGGTTCTTCGCGGTCTGCCGGCCGCTGGGTCGCGCCTGGCTCCCCGGCGAGCGGGTGCGTCTCCCCGCCCTGGCGGGGACGCTCGAGACCCTGGTCGACGAGGGGTTCGACGCGTTCTACGAGGGCGACCTCGCCGAGCGGCAGGCGCGCCTCTTCGCGGACATCGGCGCGTTCCTGACCCTCGACGACCTCCGCGGGCACACCTCGACGTGGGGCGAGCCGATCGCCATCGACTACCGCGGGACGCGGGTCACCAGCCATCCGCCGAACAGCTCGGGCATCGTCGCCCTGGAGCTGCTGTCGATCCTCGCCCAGCTCGAGCCGCCGCCGGCGAGCGCATTCGGCCCGAACGGCGTCACCGACCCGGCCTGGATCCACCTCGGCATCGAGGCCGCGAAGCTCGCCATGGCCGACCGCGACGCCCACCTGACCGACCCGGCGTTCCGCGACATCCCCGTCGATCGGCTGCTCGACCCGGCCTACGCCGCCGAGCTGGCGGCGCGCATCGACCCGCGACGCGCGGCACGCCCCGCGAACGCCACGAACCCGAGCGGCGGCGGCACGATCTACCTCGCGACGGTGGACGCGGCCGGCAATGCCGTCAGCCTCATCGAATCGAACTACCGCGGCTTCGGTTCGGGCGTCATGGACCCGCTGACGGGCATCCACTACCAGGACCGCGGGTCGTACTTCAGCCTCGACCCGGGGCACGCCAACGTGCTCGCGCCGGGCAAGCGGACGCTCCACACGCTGCTCCCCGGGATGCTGTTCCGGGACGGCCAGCCGGGTCCGTGGGTGGTCGCCGGCTCGATGGGCGGCGACGCCCAGCCGCAGATCCACGCGCAGCTGGTGTCGGCACTCGTCGACGGCGGCGTCGACGTCGCGACCGGGGTCGCCGCGCCGCGCTGGTACGTGGAGCCGCTCGCCCACTTCGATCCGCCGGTCGAGGTCCGCCTCGAGCCGCGGCACGTGGCCGGGATCGCGCCGTCGCTGACCGCGCTCGGGCACCCGGTCACGCTCGTCGAGCCCTTCGATCCGAATCTCGGCCACGAACACGCCATCGAACTGGTCCGCGGGGGCCCGGCGGCCCAGGACGGGTCGCTCGCGGCCGCCACGGACCCTCGCAGCGACGGGCTGCCAGCCGTCTGGTGACGGGCCCCAGGACCATGCGGTCACGGTGGTTCGCTTCCGCCATATGCGATACTCGCCTCCGCCGGTGGCAGGCTGCGCTCACACGACGCCGCCACCGGCCTTGCCGTCCGATGGGCGGGCCGTGGAGGGGCCGGTGACTTCGAACGTCAGCCAGAACTACCCGTACACGAGCGAGACCGATGGCGAGCGCGCCGCCCGGATCGCGTCGCTCGTGGCCGCGCGCGAGGGCCTCGCGGCGACGCTGGCCGCCGAGACGACGCCGCTCGGCGAGGACGAGCGCTGGTGGGTCTGGAAGTGCCCGACCCCGGGCTGCCCGGGTCTGCTCCACGCCGCGGGGTACGCGGTCGAGAAGCACGCGGTCTTCGTGGTCTGCGACGGCACCTGCGCGAAGACGTTCCTGCGCTGAGCGTCGCTGCAGGCCCCGACGTCAGGGCGAGCCGCCGCCGGCTCGCGACGGACGGGGTCGGCATCGCGGTCTCGGCGATCGGCTTCGCGTTCGTCTACGGGCTCTCGGCCCGCCAGGCCGGGTTCTCGCCGATCGAGGCCATGGCGATGAGCACGATCGCGTTCGCCGGGGCAGCCCAGTTCGCGGCCGTGGGCTACGTCGTCGGCGGATTGCCGTGGCCCGGCATCGTGCTGCTGACCGGCCTGCTCAACGCCCGTCACCTGCTCTACTCCGCGTCGCTGGCCCCGTGGCTGCGCGACGTCCCGCGGCGACGGCGCGTCGTGATGGCCCACCTCCTGACCGATGAGGCGTACGCGCTGACCATCGCCCACTTCCGCCGTCTCGGCTGGGCCGACACCCGCGGCTACTGGATCGCGGCCATCCTCGTGACCTTCATCCCCTGGAACCTCGCGACGCTCGCGGGGGTGCTGCTCGGTGGGCAGATCCCGGACCCGTCCCGCTTCGGCATCGACATCATCTTCCCGGCCGCGATGGTCGGGCTGGCGGTCGGCCTGATCACCGGCCGGCGCGAGATCGTCGCGGCGCTGGCCGGCGCGGCGATCGCGGTCCTGGTCGCACTGGGAACCAGCGCGTCGATCGGGATCATCGCCGGCGGCATCCTCGGGCCGTTGGTCGGGATGCTGGTGCCGGCACGGGTCGCCCATGAGACCGCGCCGCTCGGATCCGAGGCGTCGGCGGAGATCTACTCGATGCCGGGGACGCATCTCGGGCCCGACGCGCCCGCCGAACCCTCCGGCCCCCCAGCGGACGGAGAGGCCCCGGACCGATGAGCACGAACCTCGTCTGGCTCGCGGTCCTGATGTTCGCGGTGACCTATCCCTCGCGGGCGCTCGGCCTCCTCGCGCCGGCGATGGACCGCCTGCCCAAGGTCGTGCTCGATTACCTCCAGCTGGTCGGGCCGGCCGTGCTCGCGGCGCTCGCGGCCGTCGCCGTCATGGTCACGACGTCAGAAGGATCGGGTCCCACCTTCCATGTCGGCGTGGAGTGGCTGGCGCTCTTCGTGTGCCTCGGCCTGGTCGCGTGGCGGAAGAACCTGTTCCTCGGGCTCGCCGCCGCGGTGATCGTGGTCGTCGTGGCCCGCAACCTCGGACTGGCGGCGCTGCCCTAGGGGCTAACCCCGGCGGGCGTCGACCTCGATCTCGACCAGCAGGCTCGGGTCCACCAGTGCCGCGACCCCGACCAGCGTGGCCGCCGGCCGGATGGCGCCGAAGACCTCGCCGTGGACCGCCATGACGTCCCGGGCGAGCGCGACGTCCGTGACGTACATCCGGGTCCGCACGACGTCCTCGAGGCGGAAGCCGCCCTCCGCCAGAGCCGCCGCGATGATGTCGAGCGTCGCCCGCGCCTGCGCCGTGACGTCGCCCGGGTGGCGCGACCGCCCGTCCGGGCCGAGATCCGTGGTGCCGGCGACCCAGCAGCTGTCGCCGACGACGACCGCGCGGCTGTAGCCGGCGACCGCTTCGAGCGGCCCGCCCGAGGAGATCAGGCGACGGTCCGTCATCCCGGGGCGTCGCGCCAGGCGAGGACCTGCGGGTCGTGGGCGATCGCCAGGAGCAGGCCGGCCAGCAGCGTCGTTCGCGGCACGATCGAATCGACCTCGAGGTACTCGGCGGGCGAATGGTCGTTGCCGCCGATCGGGCCGAGCCCGTCGAGGCTGGGGATCCCCATGCCGGAGGTGGTGTTGGCGTCCGAGGCGCCGCCGGTCGCGGCGTCACCGAGGTCGAAGCCGAGCGCGCCGGCGACGCCCTGCGCGTGCTCGAGGAGCCGGGCGCTGCGGGCGAGCTTCTCCATCGGCCACCAGCCGGCGTCGGCGTGGATCTCGACCGTCGTGTCCGGGACGACGGTCGCCGCCGCGATCCGGCGGATCTCCGCCTCGGCCGCCTCGAGCTCCGCCCGGGCGACGCCGCGGACGTCGACATCGAGCCGGCAATGCTCGGGGACCACGTTGAAGCGCGAGCCGCCGGCGATCACCCCGACGTTGACGGTCACGCCCGGCCACCGGCCGTTCAGATCGTGCAGGTCGCGGACGATGCGGGCCGCCTCGAGGATCGCGCTCCGCCCCTTCTCGGGCTCGACGCCGGCATGGGCGGCGCGGCCGCTGACCTCGATGCGCAGGTCGCGGATGCCCTTGCGCGACGAGACGATGTCGCCGTTGGCGCGGGCGCACTCGAGGACCAGCGCCGCATCGACGTCCGCGGCGAGCGCCCGGATGTGCGGGGTCGAGGTCGGCGAGCCGATCTCCTCGTCCGGGTTGGCGACGAACGTCAGGCGCTCGAACGGCAGCCCGCCGGTCGTGCCGATGATCGCCTTGAGCGCGTAGAGCCCGGCGAGGAGCCCGGACTTCATGTCGGTGACGCCGGGGCCGGTCGCGATGCCGTCAGCGATGCGGAACGGCCGCGCCGCGGCGGTCCCCGGGTCGAAGACCGTGTCGAGGTGACCGATCAGGAGCACCCGCGGGCCGCCCGGATCGCCGTCGAACGTCGTGACGACGGTGTCTCCCAGCCGGCCGGCCGGGTCGGGCCGGGTCTCCACGCGTCCACCGAGCCCCTCGAGGAACGAGGCGGTCCAGCGGCCGACGACGTTGACGCCCTCGGGCGTGTAGCTCCCGCAGTCGATGTTCACGACCCGCTCGAGATCGGCGAGGTAGGCGGGCAGGTCGGCATCGATGGCGGTGCGCAGCGCATCGAGCGTCGCGCTGTCGGGCAGGGCGGTCGGGGCGTCCATCGCGCCGAGTCTAGTTGCTATCCTGCCCGGACCGTGCGACTGGTCGAGACCCGCCTGTTCGAGGGGCCCAACGTCTACCGGCTGGAGCCGGTGGTCAAGCTCGAGGTCGCCATCGGCCGGCGGCGGACCTGGTACGGCCAGCGCGACCCGGCGCGCCATGCGCTCGTCCGGCTGGGTGCCGCCGTGCCGCCCCGCGACTGGCCGTACGGGATCGTGACGCTGGCGGCCTGGCTGCGCCGCCTGCGGACCGAGCACGGCGAGGGGACCGGCGGGCTGCGCGTCCACCGCTCGTCGGACCCGGGGCACTGGATCGTCACGGTGCCGTGGCGCGGGGCGGAGCGGGCGCAGGTCATCGCCGAGGCCGCGCTCGCGCTGACCGATCGGGACGTCTCGCCGTCGCGGCATGCCCACCTCACCGGCGCCCAGGCCAGGCTGCTGGAGCGCTGGAGCGACCGGATCGCCGAGGCGCGGGCGACCCCGCCGTCCTGGATCCACGACGCCGAGCGGCACGTGCCGGTCGTCTCGATCTCGGGGACGAACGGCAAGAGCACGGTCACGCGACTGATCGCGCACATCCTGATGGGCGCCGGCCGGCACGTCGGCATGACCACCTCCGACGGCGTCCTCGTCGACGAGCGGATGGTCGATCCTGGCGACTGGACCGGCCCGGGCGGCGCGCAGCAGATCCTGGCCCGCCGCGACATCGACGTCGCCGTCCTCGAGACCGCGCGCGGCGGCATCGTCCTGCGCGGCGTCGGCTACGAATCCAACGAGGCGAGCGTGCTGACCAACGTCTCGTCCGACCATCTCGACCTGCAGGGGATCCACACCCTCCCCGAGCTGGCCGAGGTGAAGTCGACCATCTGCCGCATCACGAAGCCGGACGGCTGGGTGGTGCTCAACGCCGACGACCCGCTGGTCGCGGCGGTCGCCCGTCGTGTGCACGCGCAGGTCGCCTACTTCGCGCTCGACGCGGCGTCGCCCATCGTCGTTCGCCATCGCGCCCGGGGCGGGCGCGCATACATTGCCCGGCGCGGGACGCTCATCGAGGCCGACGGCGAACGCGAGACCGAGATCGCGGAGGTCGGCCGGATCCCGATCACGATCGGCGGGCTGGCCCGCCACAACGTCGCGAACGCGCTCGCGGCGGCCGGCGGGGCGCGCGGGCTCGGCGCCACGATCGAGCAGGTCCGCGATGGCCTCCTCGACTTCCGGCCGACCGCCGACATCTCACCGGGGCGCCTGAACCTGTTCCGCCTCGGCGGGCGGATCGTCATCGTCGACTTCGCCCACAACGAGGCGGGGATCTCGGCCGTGCTGGACGTGGCGGAAGGGATCGCCGCGGGGGCCGCGGGTCGCGCCACCCCGATCACCGCGATCATCGGCACGGCCGGCGACCGGCCGGACGACACGCTGCGCGGCATCGGGCGGATCGCCGCCGAGCGGGCGCAGCGGGTCGCCATCAAGCAGACCCTCCGCTACCTCCGCGGGCGGTCGGCCGAGTCCGTCGTCGGGGAGCTACTGGCCGGGGTGGTCGCCGGCGGCGGGGATGCGGCGGACGTCGCGATCTACGAGTCCGAGACGGCTGCGCTCCGGGCTGAACTGAACGGGGCCGCGGGCCACGGGCCGACCGGCGGCCGCGGCGATGCCCGGGTCATCGTGCTGATGTGCCACGAGGAGCGCGAGGCCGTGTTCGAGCTGCTGGCCGCGCTGGGGGCGCGGCCGGTCGACATCGCCTCGGAGCTCACGACGCTGGTGCCGCGGCTGCAGGGTCGGCCGCGGTAGGGACAGGCGCCGGGCTCAGCCCTCGGTCCGGTCGACCTTCGGCCACCAGGCGCGGACGTCGAGCCGTGCCGAGTACAGCAGGTGCGGCGGCTCGTCGGAGAGCGTCAGGCCGTGCGCCTCGGCCATCGTGTTGCGCTCGATGCGCGCGGCCGCCGGTTGCAGCGGCCAGGGTCGGTGCATGATCTCGGTCCGCGCGATCGTCCCCTCCCCGTCAGCCGCGAACAGGCGCATCCGATCCGTCAGCCACGACTCCAACGAGCCCGGCGCCGCTCGTTCGACCGGCCCAGTCGCCCGGTAGCGCGCCGTGAACCGGGCGGGCGGCCCGCGCTGGTCGTCCCGGACCGAGCGGTAGTCGATCACCTCGCGCACGCGACCCGTCGACATCGCCGCGTGGAAGTACGGCAGATGGAAGCTCGCCCTGGCGCCCTCCACGGCCGGCCGGCTCGCCGCGTCCAGGCTCAGGAACCAGACCCCCGGCCGGCCCTCGTGGCGCACGTAGGTCCGCACGTTGAGCTCCGGGAACCGCCCGGCCGCCGGCGGCGCCGGCAGCCCGCGCGGCCCGACGTCCTCCATCACGAACGGCACGATGCCGAGCCAGGCGCGCCCCTCGAACAGGTCGAGGTCGAGCCCGTCCGGCAGCTTCGCG
Source organism: uncultured Chloroflexia bacterium (assembly GCA_963813335.1). Lineage (GTDB taxonomy): Bacteria > Chloroflexota > Limnocylindria > Limnocylindrales > CSP1-4 > SPCO01. The sequence goes on along the minus strand of CAWEYL010000001.1, from coordinate 210,918 downwards.
CGCAGGGCATCGGCATCGACGGCCCAGTGTGCGAACAGCAGGTCGACCCAGCGCATCCGCATGACCCACGGCCGCCGCCGCAGATCCGGGAGCCGGGTCATACGTTCCGGACCGCGAACACGCTACTCACGAGTAGCACGATACACCGTGCGGGTCGTACGCAGGCTCGATGCGGTCGGTCGGGCGCTTGAGGATGCATCCGTTCACTGGAGGTGAACCGGATGGGAGGAGGTGAACCGGGGCGGCGCGTCAGCCCTCGGGCGCGGTCCACTCGCCCGGGTCGGTGAACGCCGTGCCGCCACGGGACGTGCCGGCGGCGGCCGTGGCCTCGCGGTAGACGGCGATCGCGTCGTCGACGCAGCACACGACCAGGTCGCCCGGGATCGCCCGGCGGAGCGCGGCGCGGACCGCGGCCATCTCCTCGAGGATCTTGTCGGACCGGGTCGTGCGCCCGCTGCCGCTCGCCTTGGCCCCGCGCACGCCGTCGAGCACATTGGTCGCCGTCTCGCCGGGTGCCCGCCCGCGCAGGTTCTTGTCCTCGCGGACGATGATCTCGTCGAAGGCGGTCGCCGCGATCGCGCCATACTCGCGCTGGTCCGCGTCGCGCCGGTCGCCGGGGATGCCGAGCACGCCGATCGCGCGCCCGTTCCGCTGGGCGGCCTTCGCCGCCCCGATCCGCCCGGCCTTCGTCTGCGTCTCCTCCATCATCCGGGTCACGAAGTCGGCGAGCTGGCGCATCCCGTCGACGTTGTGGCAGTAGTCGATGACGACCCGCACCCCGCCGACGTCGAGCAGGTTGAGCCGGCCGGGCGCCTGGAAGAACGACGTCGAGAACGTCCGCAGGCCCTGGCGGATGTCGTGCAGGTGCGCGCCGGCGGCCCACGCGGCGGCCGCCGCAGCCAGGGCGTTCGCCACGTTCATCCGGGCCCGACCGCCGAACGTCGCCGGGATCAGGTGCGTGTACAGCACGGGCATCGTCCGCGGCCCGAGCTTGAGGACGATCAGCTCGCCCTCCGCCGACGGCTCGAGGCAGAACGCCGCCCCGCCCCGCCCGGTGTGCCCGTCGACGCGGTCGAAGCCGTCCTCGCCCTTCGTCGTCGACATGCTGAAGAGCACGACCCGCCCGGCGCAGTGGCGGCCCATGCGGTAGACGTGGCCGTCGTCGGCGTTGAGGACCGCGGTCCCGGAGCGCGGCACCGCCTCCACGACCACGCCCTTGACGTTGGCCAGCTGGCCGATCGTGTTGATGCCGCCGAGCCCGAGGTGGTCGCCGGCCACGTTGGTCACCACCGCGACGTCGTTGCGGTCGTAGCCCAGCCCCTCGCGCAGGATGCCGCCGCGGGCGACCTCGAAGACGGCGGTGTCCACGGTCGGGTTCTGGAGCACGGTCTGGGCCGATTTCGGCCCGGACATGTCGCCCTTCTTGATCAGCCGGCCGTCGACCACGATGCCGTCGGTCGAGGTCATGCCGACCCGCCGGCCCATCAGCTTGAGGATGTGGGCGATCATCCGGACCGTCGTGGTCTTGCCGTTCGTGCCGGTCACCGCCACGATCGGGATGCGCGCCGACACGCCGGGCGGGAACAGCGAATCGATGACCGGCCGGGCGACGTACTGCGGCTCGCCCTCGGTCGGGTTGGTGTGCATCCGGAAGCCGGGCGCCGCGTTGACCTCGACGATCGCGCCGCCGGTCTCGCGGACCGGGGTGGCGATGTCCGGGCAGATGAAGTCGATGCCGGCGACGTCGAGGCCGACGATCTGCGCCGCGGTCTCCGCGATCTCGATGTTGTCGGGGTGGGCATCGATGGTGCGGTCGATGGACGTGCCGCCCGTCGACATGTTGCCGGTCAGCGCCAGCTTGAGCCACGTGCCCTCGGGCGGGACCGAATCGGGCTCGTAGCCCTGCTTGCGCGCGAGGTCCTCCGCGGCCTCGTCCAGCTTGATCCGGGTCAGCACCTTCTCGTGCCCGATGCCGCGGCGGGGGTCGGCGTTGGCGATGTCCACCAGCTGGCGGACGGTGTGCTCGCCGTCGCCGGTGACCGACGCGGGCACGCGCTCCGCGATGGCCGCGATCCTGCCGCCGATGACCAGGCAGCGATAGTCGTTGCCCGCCACGTACGTCTCGACCACGAGGTCACCCGAACGGCTCTCGGCACGGGCCCCGTGGAACGCGGCGCGCACCGCCTCCTCGGAGCGCAGGTCCAGGTGGACGCCGCGGCCGTGGTTGCCGTCGAGCGGCTTGACCACGCACGGGTAGCCGAACCGCTTCGCCGCGGCGACGGTGGCCTCCTCGGTGTCCACCACCTCGGAGCGCGGCACCGGCAGGCCCGCCGAGTCGAGCAGCTTGTTGGTCAGGTTCTTGTCGGACGCGATGTCGACCCCGATCGCCGACGTCTTCGAGGTCATCGTCGCGCGGATCCGCTGCTGGTGGACGCCGTGCCCGAACTGGACCAGCGAGTGGCGGTCCAGGCGGATGAACGGGATGTCGCGGCTGACCGCCTCGTCGATGAGCGCCTGGGTCGAGGGGCCGAACGCCGACCGCTCGGCCACCCGGATGAGCGCCTCGAGCTGCGGGGCGAAGTCGAAGAAGACCTCCGGGTCGTCCGGGGCGACGAGATGGTTGACCAGCCCGACGGCCATCCGCCCGGCCTCCAGGCCCACCGTCTCCTCGCCGTACTCGTAGATGCAGTTGTACTGCCCGGTGGTCCCCGCCGAGCGGGTCTTGCCGTGGCGGACGTTCGTGCCGGCAAGGTTCTGGAACTCGAGGGCGACATGCTCGGCGATGTGGCCGGCCCACGTCCCGTCACGGAGCCGGGTGATGAAGCCGCCGCGCCGACCGAGCGAGCAGGCATGGTCCTCGAGCGTCGGCATCAGCGCGACGAGGGCGTCCGTGAAGCCCGGCAGCTTGCTCGAGGGGTACTCCTCGAGGACGCCGAGGTCGACCAGCATGCGGATGACCGGCTCGCGCGCCCAGTAGTTCGGCCCGCGCAGGACCCGGGTCTCGAGGATGCGCAGCGTCGGCAGCGGCCCCGTGGCGTCCGCCGTCGCCGCCACCTTCGACGATCGAGGGCTGCGTTTCGTGCGCGACGCTGGTGCGCTCTGGGCCACGGGTTCCTCCTTGGTCGACACGGGCGGCTGCCCGGCCGGACGGGATCGGTCGGCCTAGCTCGACGCGGCCTCGCCGCCGGGCAGGGCGTGGAGGGCCGGGGTCATGATGCGCTCGCGGCGGCGCAGGTCGAAGCGGTAGCCCGCCGGCAGGGAATGCAGCACGACCCCGCTGATCATCAGCGGACGGTGGCCATGGACCTCCCAGGCGTCGGTCTCGGACTGCGCGCCGTCGACCACCGTGATCGACCCGCGGCCGATGACCTCCATGATGTGATCGGGACCGACGACGCCGGCCGTGTCCTCGTCCACGCCGAGCCCCAGGAGGGACGGGTTCTGGGCGATCAGGCTGAGCAGCCGGCCGAGCCGATTGCGCTGCTGGAAGTGCTGGTCGACGATGACGCCGGGGAGCACGCCGAGCCCCGCGGAGATCTGGGCCATGCGGTGCTTCGGGGTCGCCCCGGACGCCCCGAACGCGATCATGTGGCTGGACATCGCCGACGCGCCCGCCGAGGTCCCGGCGACGACCGCACCGTGGCGGAACCGCTCCATGATCGCGTCCGCCAGCCGCGTCCCGCCGATGGTCGAGGACAGGCGGAGCTGGTTGCCGCCGGTCAGGAAGATGCCGGTCGCGTCGCGGACCGCCAGCACCGCGGACTCGTCGTTGGCCTGCGGGCGGGTGACCGCGTGCAGCGGCCGGACCTGCGTGACCCCCAGTTCGCCGAAGACCTCGCGGTAGCGCTCGCCCGCCTCCAGCCCCAGCGACGACGCGGTGGAGATGACCGCGATCGTGGCGTCCACGCCGCCCGCGAGCGCCACGAACCGGCTGAGGATGACCCGGTCCCGGACCTTGTCCTCGGCGCCGCCGATGATGATGACGGTTCCCTCGGCCACGGGCCTCCTGGCACTTCGACGGTGGTTGGCGGAGAGGATACCTTCTCGGCCGGTCCGCACGCCGAGACGGGCCGCGCAACGGGCGTGCGAGAATCGCCCCGCCATGACCGATGAGGAGGAGCCCGCCGGTCTTCACCCGATCCCCGGCTCGGCCCAGGGACGCGGGCGGATCGTGGTCGACCTCTCGGACCTGCTCGACCGCCCGACGAGGCGCCGGGCCGGCGTCTTCCGGCGGGCCCTGCGGCGGGAGTGGTCGCGGCTCCACGACCCGCGGCGCATCGCCGCGATCCTGCTGCTCAGCCTGTCCTTCGCGCTGCTCGCGGCCGGTCTCATCGCACGCGGCGAGCCCGGCGGGGCCGATGCACGGGCCTACTGGGCGGCCGTCCGCATCTGGCTGAACGGCGGCGACGCCTACCACCCGACAGGCCCGTTCCTCCCGTACGTCTACGCCCCGTGGATGCTGCCGCTGTTCACGCCGTGGGCGATCCTGCCGTGGGACGTCGCCTGGTTCGTGTGGCGCGGCGGCACGATCCTGCTGCTGCTCTGGACCATCCACTGGGCGTATCGCCAGCGGCCGCTGACCACCGCGGTCATCTTCGCGCTGCTGGCGTTCCCGTTCGGGGCCAATCTCGATACCGGCAACATCAACCTGCAACTCACGCTGATGCTGTGGGCCGCCCAATTCACGGGTCCGCGCCTCGGCGGGCTGCTGTGGGCCCTCGCGACATGGATGAAATGGATCCCGGCCATCCACTGGTTCATCCTCGCGCCGCGGACGCGGCGATGGGGCCTGCTCTGGCTCGCGGTCTCGATCGCGCTCAGCATCATCACGCTGCCGCTCACGATCATCCAGCTCCAGGTGCTCTTCGGGTTCGGGGCGCGGCCGGTCCGCCTCGACTACCTCGTCTACCTCTGGGCGTTCGTGCCATGGCTGTACCGCCGGCCCGACCCGTTCGACTTCCTGCGACCGTCCACGTGGCGCCGCTGGTTTGGGATCGCGCGAGCGCGCGTCGCGGGTCCGAGGCCGAGCGCGAGCTAGGCGAGCGGCGTCGCCGCCTCTGACAGCACCACGACCGGTGTCGGGTCGTCGCCGATCTCACGACGGCGCTCGTCGACCGGCCTGAGCAGGAGCGCGCCGACGCCCATCAGGAGGACGCCGATCCAGAGCGCGTCCCGGACGCCCTGCCCCCCGCCCACGAGGTCGATCACCACGCCGCCGACGGCGACCGCGAGCACACCCGCCGACGCCGTGGCGACATTCGACAGGCCCATGTAGCGGCCCGTCGACGCCTTCGGGATGATGTCGGTCATCAGCGCCCAGTCCACGGCCAGGAAGATCCCGGCGGACAGCCCATAGATCACCGCGCCGAGGAACGCGACCGGAACGCTCGGGGCGATCGCCGTGGTCGCGAGACCGATGGCGCCGATGACGCAGCTCGCCCAGATCACCGGCTTGCGACCGACGCGGTCCGAGATCCTCGCCGCGGGCACGACCGAGACGAGCGTCCCGAGCCCGACCACGCCCACGAGCGGGATCAGGATGGTCCCGGCGTCCTTCTCACCGAGGCCGAGTGAGCGGTTGAGGTAGAGCAGCGCCCATTGGGTGAGGAACGACCCCGCCATCAGGATGGCGAGGCGCGACCCGACGAGCCAGAGGAAGCTGCGTTCGCGCAGGATGTCGGTGCCCCAGGCCTCGCCGGCGACCGACCACCACGACCGGCCCTTGCGTGGCTTGGCGACCGAGCCCTCGCGGACCCGGATCACCACCGAGAGCATCGTCGCAAGCTCCAGCACGCCGAGGGCGACCAGGCCCAGGGAGTAGTTGTGCGTGGCCGTCGCGATGCCGCCGACGACATAGCCCGACACGTTGCCGAGGACCTGCATCACGCCGACCAGGGCGCTCGCCAAGCCGACCTGGGCGGCCGGGACGAGATCCGGGATATACCCCTGGAACGGGCCCTGGGCGAAGTTGGAGCTGAACTGGAGCAGTGCGATGAACGCCGCGATGGCCACCAGGTCGTTGCTCGTCGCGATGCCGATGAGGAAGACGACATCGAGGACCGAGCCGATGAAGATGTACGGCTTGCGTCGGCCCCACCGGGAGATCGTGTAGTCGGAGATCGAGCCGACCGTCGGCTGGACGATGACGGCGATGAGCGCCCCGAAGGCCGTGAGCCGGAACAGCGTCCGTCCCACCTCGTCCTCGGGGACCAAGCCGGTGAAGACGAGCCGGCCCGTCATGATCACGTTCAGGCCGGTGAAGATCGCCGACAGCCCGAGCCAGTACAGCGAGATCCGGATGAGCTGGCCCATCGGGAGCCGCGCGGTGGGCCGGCCGTCCGCCGCCAGGTCGCTGGGTCCGGATGCGTCTGGGCTCTGCATCCTGCCGCCTCGTGCTGTCGCGAGCAGGTCCGTCCGTCGGCCTGCCACCATGACGCGCTGGACGCGAGGGTCGTTACACCATCCTACGCTTCGATGGTCGGTGCCCCGTCGCCGTCGAGGGAGACCGTCGTGTGGAGCGGGACCAGCCGCCGCGTGCTCGCGCCGGGCGCCACGAACCGGAACAGCGACCGGTCCAGCGAGTAGATGCCGGTCGAGACGACCCCGATCCGCCCGAGCCGGAACGAGAAGACCGGGTTCTCGCCGTTGCCCGCGTAGTGCGACGGCGTGCCGTCGGCGGCGATCACGGCCAGGTTGGCCTGCCCGCCGAAGCGGTCGTGGAGGGCGGCCAGCAGGTGGCCGACCTGCTCGCCCGGATGCCATGCGTCCTCGAGCCAGCGCGCACCCACCTCCGTGTCCGCGCGGCCGTGGATCCGTCCCTGCTCCCGGTACGTCGCTCGCAGGCTCTTGTAGTCGCGCAGGTCGCCGTTGTGGCTGAACGCGAACCGCCCGGCGGGGTCGTCGAACGGTTGCGTGTCCGGCAGCGTCAGCGTCGAGAGCCTCGACGGCCGGCGCAGGTGGACGAGCGCGCTGGTGGTCTCGACCGCGCCGATCCGCTCGCGCCCCGGGTCGTCGGCGAATGCCCGGACATCGCGATAGGAGGCGAGGCCGCCGTCGGGCTGGAGCCATGACGCGCCCCAGCCGAACCCGGCGAGCCCGAAGTGCTCGAGCTTCTCGGTGAACGGCCACAGCTCGTCGAGCCGGAACGGCGTCGCGGCGCGGACCACGTAGTGCTCACACATGACCGGCCGATGATACGGAACCGCCCTGGCAGGCCGGGCACCAGTACGTCGTCCGCGGCAGGTCGGCGCCCTGCTGGGTCGAGCGGATCGCTGTCCGGCAGCGGCGGCACGGACGCCCGGTCCGGCCGTAGACGTAGAGCGGCCCGGGCGCACCGCGGTCGCCGTCGGTGGTGACCCGTTCCGGGCCGCGCACCGTGGCGGCGTTGGCCTGCAGCAGCCGCCGGGCGGTCGCGATCAGGCGGTCGAGGGTCGCGTCGTCGACGTCGGCGACCCGGGCGAACGGCGAGACCCGCTCGATCCACAGGACCTCGTTCTTGTAGACGTTGCCGATGCCGGCGAGCGCACGTTGGTCGAGCAGCGCGACGGCGACCTCCACGTCGGCTCGCGACGGATCGCGCAGCCGGCGGTGCGCCTCGGTCGCGTCGAAGTCGTCCGCCAGCAGGTCCGGCCCGAGTCGGCCGAGCGACGGGTGGAGCGTCTCGGCGCGGGTCTCGAGGAGCTCGACCACCGGGGCATCGAAGCAGACCGCCACCGCGCCCGGGACCTCGAGGACGAGCCGCGCCCGCGACGCCGGGCGGCGCCAGCGCTCGCCGGGTCGATAGCGATGCCACGAGCCGTTCATGCGCAGATGCGTCCGCAGCTCCAGCCCGCCGTCGAAGCGGATGATGAGGTTCTTGCCCATCGAGTCGACCGACTCGATCGTCCTGCCGATCACCCGGTGGACCTGCGGGACCGGTCCGGGGCCTTGCGTCCTGGCCGCGGTCACGGGGCGCCCCACGAGATACGGCCGCAACCCGGCTGCGGTGCGGAAGAGGGTGTCGCCCTCAGGCATTCATGCCTCGGGCGGGTAGACGTCGTAGCCACTGGCGACGGCCGCAGCGCGAAGGCGGACGTCCCAGGCGATCAACAGCGGGACGTCCTGACCGAGTCGCCGAAGGCTCGCAAGTTGGACGGCATCGCCGGCCCTGAGGCCGAACGTCTCCGCGATGTCGGCGGCCTCACGCGCCACCGCCTGCGTCAGATCGATGACGGCAACCGTCGGCCACAGGGCATCGATGGCCGCGACCGCCCCATCGTGGTCGCGTGACGACAGCCGACCGGCTCGTCGCGCGCTGGCGATCGCCGCCCGGGTCTCGACATAGGTCAGGCGGCTCGACGCGATGCTCCCCACGGCCGCGAGGAGCGCGGCCAGTTGCTCGTGAGCCGACTCGTCAAGCAGGACGAGCTTCGCGATGGCCGAACTGTCGACGTAGGCGGTCACCCGCGGATCTCGTCGATCAGTGCCTGGACGTCGCCGTCGTATGGCACTCCTCGGACGGCGAGCAGGTCCGAGAGCGGCCGCGTCGGCAGCGTGGCCTCCCCGCGCGCGACCAGCGCGAGGAGCGATGGTGGCAGACCCCGACCGATCAGGGTCGCGATGGGGCGTCCGTGCTCGGTGATGGTCAGGGTTTCGCCGGCCTTGACGCGGCCAAGGTAGACGGAGAGATGGTCGCGCAGTTCTCGCACGCCGACGGACGTGGCCGCATCGACCGGCAATGTGGCGCTTTTGGCGCGGCTTGGCTTCGCCATGGCGCCATCCTAGCACGCCGCACTCACCGCTCGGTCAACGGGTGGAGCGCAGGACCAGTCCGCGGTAGCCCGGGCGCGAAGCCTGCGGCCAGGAGCCGCTCGCGGAACGGCGACCCGCCCACGTCCTCGCCGTCGACCCGCTTGACCACGAGCTCCTTCAGCCGGCCGTCGAGAACCAGCTCGCGGAGCGCCGCGGCGGCGACCAGCGCCACGTCCGGATCGTCGGCTGGCGCCAGCGTCTGGAGCGTCGAGCCACCCCGCTCGAGGTAGAGGGCGGCGACGCCGTCGACCAGGACGACGTACGCGCCGGCGGCGCGCTGCAGCGGCCGGCGGTCGCGCGTCGTCGCGGCGCGGCCACGACAAGGCCGCCCCGTACGGATTGGCGGGATCGGCCGCGGCGAGGACCAGCACTTCGGCAGCATCGGCACGCTCGGCGGCATCGCGCGCGGAACGCAGCCGGTCGAGCGCGCCCGGGAGCGCGAACTGGGCCGCCCCGAGCCCGTCGACGAAGTAGCCGCGGCGGATCCGACCGGCGTCCTCGAGCGCGCGCAGGACCGGGTAGACCGCGCTGAACCCGCCATCGAGCCCTTCCGCGGCGACCGCCTCGCGAGTCAGGACCCCATAGCGCTCGAGGAGCGCGAGCGACTGGGCGTGGAGCCGCTCGGTCGGGGTCCCGGTCGGCGGCTCGACGAGGGACCAGCGGCCCGCGGCCTCGGGCGGGCCAAGGGCCGTCAACCGGCCGGGCCGGGCGCGCCGCGTGCCGCCACCGCCGGTCCGCTTCCAGCGCAGGGCGCGGAGCGGCGCGAACGTGTCGTTGGTGACCTCGCCGGCCCAGACGAGGTCCCACAGCGCGTCGAGGACCTCGCGGTCCGGGCCGCCGCCCGCGGCGCGATGGAGGTCGCGGTAGAAGGATGCTCCCGCGGCTCGCGAGATGGTCGCGGATGCCGTCGTGGCGCGTGCCGGTCGGCCGTTCCGTGCCGTCGGGCAAGCCCACGGGCCGCAGCGCATCGCGGCCGGGGCGGACCAGGGCGATCCGCCCGTCGTCGCGACCGAGGCTCCCCCGCCCCACCCAGGCGACCTCGCCGAGCGAGCCCAGCTCGTCGAGCAGCCGCGGCTGGTAGCCGGGGATGCGGGCCGGCAGCACGTCCCGCTCCAGCACCGAAGCCGGGATCGGGAGGCCGGCCAGCTGGTCGACGACCTCCGCGAGCCGCTCGAGGGCCGCCGAGCCACGGAACGGGGAGCCGGCACGGCCGGCCGGCGCGATCCCGTGCCAGCCCGGCAGGAACCGACCGAGCGCGGCCGGGTCGACCGGCTCGACCTCGCGGCGCAGCCGGGCGAGGGACCGCCGCCGGAGCTGGCGGAGGACATCCGGGTCGCACCATTCGCGTTCCGCACCGCCCGGGCGGAACTCGCCGCGGACCAGCGTCCCGGCCGCGAGCAGCCGCTCCAGCGCGTCCTCGACGATCCCGGCCGGGAGCCCCCAGCGGCGGGTGGGCTCCGGCGTCAGGAACGGCCCGTGCGTGCGGGCCCAGCGGGCCAGCAGCCCGTCGAGCGCGCCGCTGACCGGCGCGAGGAAGGCCTCGGGGATGCCGACGGGCGCCGAGACGCCCACGCCGTCGCGGTAGCGCGCGACGTCCTCGATGGCGATCCAGCGGTCCTCGCCGGCGATCCGGGTCCGGACGGCGCGGCGCCCGGCCGCCAGCTCGGCCAGCCAGCTCTCGGCGACCGAACCGCCGTCCACGACCCGCGCGGCCACCTCCCCGGTCGACAGGTCGCCCAGTCGGCGCAGGAGGTCATGGACGCCGTCGACGGTCGTCGCCTGGCGGTCCTCGGTCAGCGCCTGGAGGGAGAGCTCGAGGTCGGCGAGCGCGTCGGGGTCGAGCAGCTCGCGCAGCTCCTCCTGGCCGAGCAGCTCGCGGAGCAGGTCGCGGTCGAGCGTCAACGCGCCGGCGCGGCGTTCCGCCAGCGGCGCGTCGCCGTCGTACATGTACGCCGCGACGTAGTCGAACAGCAGGCTGCTGGCGAACGGGCTGGCCCGCTGGGTCTCGACGCCGTGGACCGCGATCTCGCGCCGCGCGACGCCGGCGAGGACCTCGCGCAGGGCCGGCAGGTCGAAGACGTCGCTCAGGCACTCGCGATAGGTCTCGACGAGGATCGGGAAGCTGCCGTAGCGCGACGCCACGGCGAGCAGGTCCGCCGCCCGCTGGCGCTGCTGCCAGAGCGGCGTCCGCGTGCCGGGCCGGCGTCGCGGCAGGAGCAGGGCCCGCGCCGCGTTCTCGCGGAACCGGCTGGCGAACAGCGACGAGCGTCGCCACCTGCCCGACGACCAGGTCCTCGACCTCGTCCGCGTCCGGGAACAGGAGGTCCTCGATGCCGTCGAGCGAGGCGTCGCCCTCGGGCAGCCGGATGGCGATGCCGTCGTCCGACCAGATGGTCTGGACCTCGAGGCCGCGCCGCTCCAGCAGCCGGGACTCGATCGCCATCGACCACGGGGCGTGCACCCGCCCGCCGAACGGGGTCAGCAGACACAGCCGCCAGTCGCCGAGCTCGTCGCGGAAGCGCTCGACGACGATCCGCTTGTCGGTCGGCAGCGAGCCGGTCGCCTCGCGCTCGTCGTCGAGATAGGCGAGCAGGTTGTCGGCGGCGCGCTCGTCGAGGTCGTGGAGCTCGCGGAGTCGGGCGGTGGCGGCACGGCGGCCCTTGTCGCCCTTCGCCAGGTCCGCCTCGAGCTCGCCGACGAAGGCGCCCATGGCGCGGCCGAGCTCGATCGGGCGCCCGACCGCGTCGCCCTTCCAGAACGGCAGCTTGCCGGGGACGCCGGGCGCCGGCGAGACCGTGACCCGGTCGTGGCCGATCTCGTCGACCCGCCAGCTGCTGGCGCCGAGGACGACGACATCGCCGTGCATCCCCGCCCGGAGCTCGTAGACCATCTCCTCGTCGAGCTCGCCGACGCGCCGGCCGGGCGTGCCGGCCTCGCCGGCCATGAACACGCCGTAGAGACCGCGGTCCGGGATCGTGCCGCCGCTGGTGATGGCGACCACCCGGGCGTCGCGGCGCCCCTCGACGACGTCGGTCACGCGGTCCCAGGTGACCCGCGGCTTGAGCTCGGCGAACTCGTCCGAGGGGTACGCGCCGGCGAGCATCCCCAGCACGCCCTCGAGCAGCTCGCGGGTGAGCGTCTCGTACGGCGTGGCGCGGGTCACCGTCTCGAGCAGGTCCGCGACGGTCCAGGGGTCCATGACGGTCATCGCGACGAGCTGCTGCGCGAGCACGTCGAGCGGGTTGCGCGGGATGGCGGTCGCCTCGATGGCGCCCTCGTGCATCCGCCGGGTCACGACCGCCACCTCGAGCAGGTCGCCGCGGTACTTCGGGAAGATCACGCCCTTGCTCGGGGCACCGACCTGGTGCCCGGCCCGGCCGACCCGCTGGAGCCCCCGCGCGACGCTCGTCGGCGATTCGACCTGGATCACGAGGTCCACGGCGCCCATGTCGATGCCGAGCTCGAGGCTGGACGTGGCGACCAGCGCGGGGAGCCGCCCCGCCTTGAGGTCCTCCTCGATGGCCAGCCGCTGCTCGCGGGCGATGCTGCCGTGATGGGCCTTGACCAGGTCCTCGCCGGCCAGCTCGTTCAGCCGCTGCGCCAGCCGCTCGCTCAGCCGCCGGCTGTTGGTGAAGACGATCGTGCTGTGGTGGCTCCGGATCAGCTCGAGGATCCGCGGGTGGATGGCCGGCCAGATGCTGTTGCGCGCCTCGCCGCTCGTGGCCGGCCCGCCCGGCTGCTGGTCGAGCGGCAGCACCTCGCCGATGGCCGACATGTCGTCGACCGGGACGACCACCTGGAGGTCCAGCGGCTTGCGCGCGCCGGCATCGACGATCGTCACCTCCCGCCCCGGGCCGGTGCCGGCGAGGAAGCGGCCGATCGCCTCGAGCGGGCGCTGGGTGGCGGACAGGCCGATGCGCTGGAGGGGTGGCGCGTCCGGGGCGCGGAGTCGTTCGAGCCGTTCCAGGCTGAGCGCGAGGTGGGCGCCGCGCTTGGTGCCCGCGATCGCGTGGACCTCGTCGACGATGACGTGCTCGACGCCGCGGAGGACCTCGCGGACCTGGCTGGTGAGCATGAGGTACAGGGATTCGGGGGTCGTGATGAGGATGTCCGGCGGGTGGCGGGCGATCTCGCGCCGGTCCTCCGACGGGGTGTCGCCGGTGCGGCTGGCGACGGTGATGGTGGGCGGCTGGCTCGCCGAGGCGCTGGGCCGCATGGCCGATGCCGGTGAGCGGGGCGCGCAGGTTCCGCTCGACGTCGTAGGTCAGGGCCTTGAGCGGCGAGATATAGAGCACGCGGACGGTTCCGGGCGGGCCGCCTTTGTTCCGCGGCGGCGTCGGATGGGTCGCGAGGCGGTCCAGCGTCCAGAGGAACGCGGCGAGCGTCTTGCCGCTCCCCGTCGGGGCATGGATCAGCGTGTGCCGGCCGGCGGAGATCGCCGCCCAGCCGCGGGCCTGCGCGTCGGTGGGCGCCTCGAAGCTCGCCTCGAACCACTCGCGGACGGGGCGCGAGAACGGGGCGAGGGCGTCGGCGGGACCGGGGTCCGTCTCGGGCCTCGGCTTGGTCGCGGTCACGGGACCCCGAGTATAGGACGCCGGCGCGTTCTAGAACAGATGGTCGAAATCGGTTTCCCCGATCCCTGATCTCCGCTGCTGGCCGTGAGCCAGTGAATCGGGAGGATGCCGCCCGTATCCCTGCCATTCGCTGGCGGGCCGCCAGCAGACATCCACGAAGGGCTCAGTCCGCCGCGCGAACGTTGGCGCTGCGTCAGCAAGTCGCAGATCCAGTCCGGCCTGCTATCGAATCCATTGGCGCTGAGCCAGCGCACGACCCGGCCTGGGGCCTCGACCGACACCCCCCGGGCGTCCCGTTGATCGCCAGCTACGTGCCACGTGCTTCCGTATCGAGCGTGACCACGTCGCGCCATAGCCAGCGGACCCTCGTCGGACGCCAAACACACGATCTCGTGGCCGCCACCGGCGCGGAAATCCGACGCCTTCGACTCGACGCCGGGCTCGGCCAGCGGCGCCTCGCGAAGGCCGCCGAGATCGACCCGGGATTCCTGTCGCAGATCGAGCGTGGGCTCCGCGAGCCGAGTCTCGCCGTCCTCGTCGCAATCTCGCAGGCACTCGGCGGCTCGCTCCGAGTGCGCGTCTATCCGGGCACGGGCCCGCGGATCCGGGACCCGATCCAGGCGCGGATCCTCGAGGCGCTCCTGCCGATCGTCGATCAGCGCTGGACTCGGCATCTGGAGGTTCCGGTCTACCGTCCCGCCCGCGGCGTCATCGACCTCGTCGTGCACGACCGAGCGGCCCGGGTCGCCGGCGTCGTCGAGGTCCAATCCGAGCTGCGGAGGCTCGAACAGCAGGTCCGCTGGTCGCACGAGAAGGCCGACTCGCTCGCATCGGCGACGATCTGGCGACTCGCTGAGCCACCGGATCGGATCGACCAGCTCTTGATCCTCCGGAACACCCGCGCAAATCGCGACATCGTCGAGCGGTTCGGGGAGGTCGTTCGCGAGGCCTACCCAGCCGAGACGTCGGCGGCGTTCGCTGCCTTGACGACCGCTGACGCCAGTTGGCCGGGATCCGCGCTGCTCTGGGCCGATGTGTCGGGTGACGCGGCCACGATCCTCGACCATCCGCCTCGAACCGTCTCCGTGGGGCGGCCGTGAGCGACCCCGTCCTGCCTAACCCTCGCGGGCCCGCTGGCGCCGATGGACGCCCGGGTCGTGGATCTCCATGAACTTTTCCGGGGCGCCGAGCGGCGTGAACCCGAGCCTCGCGTAGAGCCCGCGGGCGCCCGACGAGGTGAGGGCCCAACGGCGCAGCCCTTGCAGATCGGGGTGCGCGACCATGCAGCGCGACAGCCACAGCGCGAGGCCGAGGCCACGGTGGCTCTCGAGGATGAACACGTCGCCGATCCACGCGAAGGTCGCACGATCGGTGACCACGCGCGCGAAGCCAACTTGCTCGTCGCCGTCGTAGACGCCGAAAGCGATCGACCCGTCGATCGAGCGGCGGACCAGGGGTTCGTCGATCCCGTCGGCCCAAGCCGACGTGGCAAGGAACGCGGTGGTCGCGGCGATGTCGAGCCGCGCCGGGTCCGTCGAGACCAGATACGGATCGCGCCGCCACTCGACGCCGCCCTCGACGCGCGCCCACGGTCCGGCCTCGCCGGTGTCGACGAGCGGGGTCAGACCGCCCGGACCGGCCGTCCCGGTCACGACCGCGCTCCCGGGTCGGGTCGCGTCCCGCCCAGCAGCTCGGCCGCCTCGCCGGCCGCCGTCCCTTCGTCGTCGCGCATGAGGTGCCGCCGGTCGTGCGCCGAGTGATCGACGAAGCCCTGCAGCCTCGACCGAAGCGCCTCGACCCGCTCGACCTGGCGGCGCGCGATGGGGTCGAATCCCTCCGCCCCGTCCGCGACCGTCCACAGCGCCACGAGGTCGTCGAGGCAGAACGGGGCCGTCGCCATCGCCTCGGCCCAGGCGGGATCGCCGGTCCGTGCCGCGAGCCGGCCCAGGGCGGTCTCGACGGCACTCGCCCCCTGCTCGCAGGCGAGGCACGGCGGCCGCTTCCGCGCGCCCGCCAGCCGGGCCCGCAGCGAGCGCCCGCGCCGACCGAGCGACCCGCGCAGCGGCTCGACCCGTCGGTCGAGCATCGCGCCGTAGAGGATCGAGGACCCGAGGATCCCGCCCGGCCCGCGCCGGTCGGCCAGCACCAGCTCCGCCACGTGCCGGCGGCAGAAGCCATGGGTGCGCTCGAGCAATTCGCGGAACGGGATGTCCAGCACGCGTTCCGCGACGATCGTGTCGAGCATCGCCCGCTCGGATCGGGCGCGGACCGCGCAGACCGGGCAGCCGCCGCCGGCGAACGCGGCGGAGAGGCGCACGTCGACGAGGTCCGTCGCGGGCAGGGCGGGCGCCGCCGGATCGCCGGACCGCGCGCCGTGACCGGGCATCAGCGCGTCGCCCGGACCGCGAGCGGATCGATGGCGCGAACGCCGCGGTCGGCCGGCCCCACCCAGAAGCCGGCCCCTTCGAGGAGCTTGCGGGCCACCGCGGCTCGGGTCACCCGGTCCAGTGGGTCGAACGGGTCGCGCTCCGCGACAGTCGCCTCGGCCCGGATCGCGCCGCTGGCGGCGAGCAGTCGACCGGCGATCCCCTGGCGGCGGTACTCCGGCGCGACGCCGAGCGCCAGGAGCTCGTGGTCCGGCGACGCGATGGCGAGCCCGACGATGACCGCGCCACCGACGATCGAGGACCCGACGACCGCCGCGGACACGTGCGCGCCGTCCTCGATCGCCGCCCTGACGATGGCATGGCCCGCGCCGGGGTCGACCGGCGCGACGACCCGTGGCGCGAGCGCCAGGTCGTCCATCTGCCGCCCCCCGACCGTTTCGACGAGCTCCGGCGCCCCGCCGTTGTCGCCCGGCCCGCCGCGCCCGGTCGCCGGTGCCAGTGGGTCCCACCACCCTCGGTCGCGCGCCACGCGCAGGAGCCGCGGCACGAGCGCGGCACGGACCGCGCTCGCCGCCTCGGACGACGCGATCTCGGCGGTCCGCTGCGCCGAGTCGATCTCGAGCCCGGCGTTCGGCGGGTCGTCGAAGGCCAGCGGCAGCGGCGCCTGGCCGTACCGGGCGCCATCGGTCGCCCATCGCTCGCGCCACTCGGCCGGCGTCTCGGACGGGACGGCCTGGTGCGCGCCGGCGAGCCAGACCAGGGACCACATCCGCGGCACGACCCGGTACGCGTCGTAGCCGCCCCCGCCCGTCGCCAGCCAGCGGCCGCCGGCGTAGCGATGCGCCACCTCGTCGACGAGCCGCGCCGCCTCGCCCATCGCGGTGGTCGTCATGCGCAGGTGCGCGAGCGGGTCCCACGCATGGGAGTCCGCGCCGTGCTGGCTGACGATGAGGTCCGGCCCGAACGCGGCGGCCAGCTCGGGGAGCAGCGTCCGGAGCGTCTCGAGCCAGACCCGCTCGCCCGTCCCCGCCGTCAATGGCACGTTGACCGAGGTGCCGGCCGCCGTCCCCTCCCCGATCTCGTCGGGGAACCCGCTGCCCGGGAAGAGCGTGAGCCCGGACTCGTGGATCGAGATCGTCAGCACGCCCGGGTCGTCCCAGTGGATCGCCTGGACGCCGTCGCCGTGGTGGACGTCGACGTCGAGGTAGAGCACGCGCAGGCCGTCCCGCCGCGCCCGCGCGATCGCGAGCGCCGGGTCGTCGTAGATGCAGAACCCGGAGGCCCGGTCCGGCATCGCATGGTGGAGCCCGCCGCCCGGGTGGAAGGCATGCGCCACCTCGCCGCGCAGGACCGCCTCGACCGCCCGCAGCGACCCGCCGGCGACCATCGAGGCGGCGTCGTGCATCCCGGCGAACGGCGGGTCGTCGCCGCCGATCCCGATCCCCGCCTGTGGTGGGCCGTACGGCGCCGCTGAGAACCGTTTCACGGTCTCGATGTAGGCCTCGTCGTGGCACCACGCGAGCTCGTCGTCCGACGCCGGCTCCGGCTCCAGCCCGGGGAGTCCGCCGACCGCGCGGAGCAGGTCCATGCCCGGTCCGAAGCGCCGCGGCGTCAGCGGGTGGCCCGGCCCGAAGTCGTACGTGGTCGAGCGCGGGCCGTACACGAGCAGCATGCGTGCCACCATACCGGCGATGGAACGCGTCTACACGACCCCGCTCCTCGACAAGCTCGGCGTCCGGCCCGGCATGCGGGTCGCGCTGATCGACATCGACGACGAGGCGATCCGCCCGCTGCTCGCCGACCGCACGTCCGACATCACCGAGGGCTGGCCCGAGCCCGACACCGACATCGTCCTGCTCGGCGCCGACTCGATGGCGCAGCTCGCGCCCCTCCGCGACCTCGCCAGCCGCATCCGCCCGAATGGCGCGATCTGGGTCATCTCGCGCAAGGGCAAGGCCGCCACCCTCCGCGACGTCGAGGTCATCGCGGCGGCGACGGGCTCCGGCCTGGTCGACAACAAGGTCGCGTCGTTCTCGGCGACGCACACCGCGGCCCGCCTGGTGATCCCGGTCGCGCTCCGCCCGCGCTGACGGCCGCGGGGCGTACCATCCGCGTATGGCACCGTCGGACATCCTGCTCGTCCTGATCATCATCCTCGTGGCCGTGATCGTGATCCGCGGCCCCAAGACCCTGCCCAAGTGGGGCGCGGCCCTGGGCAAGGGCGTCAAGGACGCCAAGTCCGAGGCGGCCAAGGCACAGGCCGAGATCCAGGCGCGGACCACGTCGCCCGAGGCGCCCTCGGATCCTGCCGGCCCCGGCGCCGGCACCCAGCCGCCCGCCTGACCTCGTCGTCGGCCGCGGGCATCCAGCTGCCGTGACCCCGGAGGAGCTTGCCGCCCTGATGGAGCGGCCGGGGCCGGGACCCCACCTGGTGACCCTCACCATCGCCGGCACGCGCGTCCAGACCCTCGCCGACCTGCCGCCGATGCGCGACCGGCTGCTGTTCGTGGGGCTGAACCCGTCGCCGGTCAGCGTCGATGCCGGCCACTACCACCAGGGCAAGCTCGGGCGCACGTTCTGGAAGCGGCTCATCACGGCCCGCATCCTGCCGCCCGGGACCGAGATCGAGACCGCCGACGACGCCCTCGTCGCCGCCGGCCACGGCATCACCGACCTGCTGAAGGTGCCGACCGCCCGCGACGAGGCCACCGACGCGGACCTGACCGCCGGGATCGGCCCGCTCTGGCAGAAGATCGCGCTCTGGCGACCCGCCGCGGTCGTGTTCATCTACAAGCGCGCGGCATCGATCGCCGCGGGACGACCGCTCGAGGAGCCGTGGGGCCAGCTCCCCGGCGTCGCGCTGGGTGGCCGGCCGTGCTTCCTGATGCCGGGCCCGTACGCGCCGACCGAATCCGTCGACGAGGGCCTGAACCTGCTGCGGAACCTCGCGGCGTCGTTGCCGGTGGACCGGGCCTAGGCGGTCGTGCCCTCGGGCTCGACGCCGGTCGCCTCGTCGTCGGTCGCCTCGGCGTCGGGTCGCGTCCTCGTCGTCGTCGGCTTCGGGCTCCGGCGTGTGGGAGGTCGGCAGGCCGGCCGCGAACGCGCCCAGCAGCAGCAGCTGGCCGACGGCGTACAGCCCCGAGGTCGTCAGCGACGTCTCGAGCGGCAGCGGCGTGCTGACGAACGCCACCATCGAGATCAGCCCGCCCACGACGAACGCGAAGAGGATGCTCTGGCCGGCGGTCGCCGTCGCCAGCCACGCGATCCCCGGGCGCTCCCCGGCCAGGCGTCCCGCGATGGCATTCCCGGTCAGGTACGCCCAGGCGACGATCGCCAGGGTGCTCGCGACCACGCCGATCATCGTCACCCAGTAGTAGGCCGCGAGCGACTCGGCGTCGATGTCGGTCGGGATGCTGCCGAGGGCGAAGATCCGCAGGGCGGCCGCGATGAAGCCGGTGACCACCACGACCACCCACCAGCGCCGGGTGCCGCCGACGTCCTCGTAGACGCGGGCGTCGACCAGGCCGCGGCCGATGAACGCGACGCCGATCACGGTGACCAGGGCGACGAAGACGCTGTACGCGATCGCCGACGGGAAGACGTAGGCGGTCCCGGCAGTGGCCGGCGTGATCGATTCGAAGAAGCCTTCGAGCGAGCCGGACAGCAGCCCGAACGCCTGCGACAGGCCGATGAGGATCGCGCCGATGGCGATCGCCCGATGGGCACTCCAGGCATCGCGATGCCGCAGGAAGAGCATGGCCGGCAGCAGGAACGCGACCACCGAGGGGACGACCGCGAAGGTCTGTGCCAGCAGCGTGGATGCCGGCGGATTCGGGCCGAGGTCGATGCCCCGGACCGTCTGGATCGTCACGACGATCGCGCAGGCGAAGAAGAACAGCGCCGGGGCCGGCGTGCCGGTCACCGTATCGGGCAGATGCGGTGGGCGCGCCTCGTCCCACGGGGTTCCGTCGATGGTCGTGCCCGTCTCCTCGTCCCGGGTCTCGTCCGCCGGCGTGTCGGTCATCGATCGTGCCCTCCCGCGGCGATGATAGCCGCGCCGTCTCGGTGTCCAGACAGCCGTGGCGCGGCGGGCGCCACGCTCGCGAGGCGTGCGCGCGACGCGGCCAGCGCGGACGTGTCGAGCGGGCCGGGGAGCATCCGCGAGCCGCGCCGCCCGTCGAGGTCGCCGGTCAGGACGGCGGTCCCCTCGCCGACCACGAACGCCACGTGGTCGGGTCGGATACCCGGGGTGGTCACGACGGTCAGCGGCACGTCGGCGAGGTCGATCCGCTCGCCGTCGGCGAGCTGCGCGGGTCTCGTACGGCAGCGAGCCGGCCGCCGCCCGGACCCACCAGGATCGGGATCTCGAGCCGCTCGGCGAGGACCTCCGCCCCGGCCGAATGGTCCGGATCGACGTGGGTCAGCGCGATCGCCCGGATCGTGCCACCGAGCTCCGCCGCCAGCTCGACCGCCCGGTCGAGCGCCGGCCCGGTCGGGTCGCCCGGGTCGACGAGCACGAACGACCGGCGGCCGACGAGGTAGGCGTCGACGGTCTGCCCCGCGACGCCGCCGGCGCCGGCATCAGGATGCGGGTGGTGTCGAGCGCCACCGACTCGACATGCACCGCTCCGAGCGGACCGGTCGCGAGGCGGTCGCGGACCTGGTCGAACGACGTCACGTGCTCCAGCTGCTGGAGCGTCGCCGCGGTCGGCGGCCACAGCTGGAGCGTGCCCTCGGCCATCGCCTCGAGCGCGTCGCCGGGGCGGATCCACGTCTGCTCCACGACCTCGTCGCCGTGCAGGGACGCGCTCGCCCCCTCCGGGAGCTCTGCGGCGAAGAACCGCGCATCGAAGCGGCGCGGCATCGAGGGCGGCGTCACCCAGCGCGAGATCGAGACCAGCAGGTCCGTGCGAAGCCGCAGGTCGAGCTGCGCAGCCAGCGCCTGGAAATGGATCTCACCGCCGACGAGCGCGCTGCGGGCCTCGCGAAGCATCGATGACGACACGTCGTCGGCATCGGCGAGCAGCACCCCGGCCTCCTCGAAGGCCTCGCGGATCGCGGCGATGTACTTGGAGATCGCCCGCGTCGGCGGCACGTCCCCGCCGAGCGCCGCCGCGGCGGCCGCCGGCGAGATGACGGAGCGCGCGATCAGGCTCGGGTGGGCGTCGGCCGGGTCCACGCGGCCGCCCGGGAAGACATGGACGTCCGGGGCGAACGCCATCGAAGGCGGCCGGCGGCCGAGCAGGACCTCCGGCCCCGACAGGCCATGCCGGAACAGCACGAGGGTCGCGGCCGGGCGCGGCTCGACCGGCGGCGCCGACTCGACCAGGTCGCTCATGGGGTCGCGGCCGCGGCAGCCAGCTCGGCCCGCAGCGCATCGGGCGTCGTCACCGGCAGCCGGCACACGAATCCGCGGCAGACATACGCGGTCGGCGCCCCGCCGATGGCGATCCGGTCAGCGAGCAGCGGGATGGCCGACGTGGCGGGGTCCGACGAGACCGCGACGACCTGGTTCGGGCGGAAGCCGCGGGTCGTCTCGGCGACCAGGGCCTGCGTCGCGGGATCCGCCGGGTCGCCGACGATCGCCACCTCCACGACCGGCGCCAGTGCGAGATCCATCGCCGACAGCCACTGGCGCGAAGCCGGTCGGATAGCGCGTCACGAACCCGGTCACCGTCCGCATCGCCCGCTCCGCGGCATCCCGGTAGCGGCCCTCGCCGGTCCACGCCGCCAGCCGCAGCAGGACGAGGGTCGCCATCGCGTTCCCGGACGGGACGGCGTTGTCCTGCACGTCCTTCGGTCGCGCGACCAGCCGCTCGTGGTCGTCGGCGGTGTCGAAGAAGCCGCCCGCCGGATCGGCGAACCGCGCCAGGACGCGGTCCATCAGGGCCCGCGCGGTCGTGAACCAGCGCTCGTCGAAGGTCGCCTCGTACAGGGCGAGCAGGCCGTCGGCGAGGTCGGCGTAGTCCTCGAGCACGCCCTGGCCGGTCGCCCGGCCGTCCTTCCACGAGCGGCCGAGCGAGCCGTCCGGCGGCGAGGAGACCGGCGGTGATCGCCTCGGCGGCGCGCGTGGCGACGCGCGCGATGTACGCGCGCGTCGCCCGAGCAGCCGCCCGGCGTCCGCGAACGCCCCGATCGCCAGCCCGTTCCAGGCCGCGAGCGCCTTGTCGTCGCGGGCGGGCTGCGGCCGCGCCGCGCGCCGCTCGAGCAGCCGCGCCCGCGAGGCCGCCAGGCCAGCCTCGAACTCGGCGTCGGCTCGCGACGGCGGCGGCAGTCGTGGGCGTCCGGCCAGACGCGCGAGAGGATCGTCGTCCCCTCCCAGTTGCCGCGGTCGGTGACGCCATACGCGGCGAGGAACGGCGCGGCGTCGGCGCCGAGCACCTCGCGGATCTCGGCCGCGGTCCAGGTGAAGGTCAGCCCCTCGACCCCATCCGTGTCGGCGTCCTGGACTGCCGCGAAGGCGCCGTCGGCCGTCGTGAGCTCGCGGACCATGTAGTCGAGCACGCCCTCGGCGACCTCGCGGTAACCGCGCGTCGCCCGTCAGCGCCCAGGCGTGCAGGTAGACCCGGGCCAGCTGGGCGTTGTCGTAGAGCATCTGCTCGAAGTGCGGGACGAGCCAGACCGCGTCGGTCGCGTAGCGGTGGAAGCCGCCGCCCAGCTGGTCGTGGATGCCGCCGTCGGCCATCTTCTCGAGGGTCGAACCGGGCGATCGCCACGGGCTCGGGGTCGCCGGCCGCCATGCCGGCGCAGCAGGAACTCGACGGTCATCGGCTGCGGGAACTTGGGCGCGCGGCCCCAGCCGCCGTTGACGGCGTCGAACGCCGCGACGATCGCCGGTCGCGGGCTGCGGCCAGCAGCTCGGGCGTCGGATCGTCCGCCCCGCCCGCCGCCGCCGCCCGCTGCTGCTCCGACGAGGGCCGCGACCAGCCGCGACCCCGCCGATTCGAGCTCGTCGCGCTGCTCGCGCCACGCCCGCGCGACGCCCGTCGAGCACCTGGCGGAACGACGGCATCCCGTGGCGCGGCTGCGTCCGGGATAGTAGGTGCCGCCGTAGAACGGCCGGCCGTCGGGCGTCAGGAAGACCGACATCGGCCAGCCGCCCTGCCCGGTCATCGCCTGGACGGCGCCCATGTACAGCTGGTCGAGGTCGGGGCGCTCCTCGCGGTCCACCTTGATCGCCACGAAGTGCTCGTTCAGGTAGCGCGGCGGTCGTCGCGTCCTCGAACGACTCGCGCTCCATGACGTGGCACCAGTGGCAGGCGGCGTAGCCGATCGAGAGGAAGATCGGCCGGTCGAGGAGTCTGCGCCCGGGCGAGCGCGTCGCCTCCCCACGGGAACCAGTCGACCGGGTTGTGGGCGTGCTGGAGCAGGTACGGGCTCGTCTCGCCGGCGAGGCGGTTCGGCATGGTCGCAGTGTGGCGCACGGCGGTGACGCGCACGGCGGTGACGCGTCGCACCGCTATCGGCCGGATAAGCGGTGGATAGGGGCAACCGACTATGGTCGGGTCCCGTCGAACGGAAGTACGCTCCCCTTCCTCCGCCGAAAGGTGGGAGGCTGTCATCGGAGGTAGCCGTCGACCGTGAGACGGCCGGGTTCGATCCTTGCGGCGCTCGTCGCCGCCGGCGTCCTCGCGTCGGCGGGGTTCGTCGCGCCGGGAGCGACCGCCGCCCGGACGGCCCCCGTCCCCAAGGTCGTGCTGATCGTCGGACCGGCGGGCAGCGCCACGGACGGCTACCGCGCGGAGGCGAGGGCGGCCGCGGCTGTCGCCCGCCGGTACACCCCGGACGTCACCGAGATCTACTCGCCGAACGCCACGTGGACGGCGGTCAGGGCCGCGCTCCAGGACGCGTCGCTCGTCGTGTACATGGGCCACGGCAACGGCTGGCCCAGCCCGTACCGCGACTCGCTCTACCCGCCGACCCAGGACGGCTTCGGCCTGAACCCGTCCGCGGGCGGGGACGACGCCACGCATCAGTACTACGGGGAGGGGCGGATCGCCGCTTCCATCCACCTGGCCAAGGACGCGGTCGTCCTGCTCCACCACCTGTGCTACGCCAGCGGCCTGTCCGAGCCGGGCCTCGCCGAGGGCACCCTCGCGATCGCCGAGCAGCGCGTCGACAACTTCGCCGCCGGGTTCATCGCGGCCGGCGCGTCGGCGGTCATCGCGGAGGCGTACGCGAGCCCCGCCGGCTACGTGAAGGCGGTCCTCGGCGGCGGCAAGTCCATCGATTCCACCTGGCGCGCGGCACCCAGCGCCAACGGCCATGCGTTCGCGTTCGAGAGCGCCCGCAACCCCGGCTTCCTCGCACAGATGGATCCCAAGAGCGCGGACTCGGGCTTCGAGCGCTCGATCGTCCTGAAGGCCGGGCTCGTGCCCGCCGACGTCCGCGCCGGCGCCCGCGGATCGGCGAGCGTCTCGCACGCCTTCGTCGACCCGGGCCCGGCCAGCCTGCTCGGGACGGGCCTGAGCTTCGGCGCGCCGCGGTTCTCGATCGCCACGACGGCAGGCACCACCACGAAGCTGAGCCTCCCGTTCAGGATCGGCGACCGGGGACGCCTCCCGGCGGCGCTCGAAGCCAGCCTTCGCTGGGCCCGCATCGATACCGTCTCCACCACCCCGCCGGATCCGACGCCGAGCCCGACGCCCCCGCCCATCCCCGCCGGCGACCTCGCGCTCGTGACGCCGGAGGTGCCGGGCCAGGTGGTCTCGCCGACCGACCTCGCCATCGGCCAGAAGACCATGTCGCTCTCGGCGGCCCTGCCGACCACGCCCGGCCACTACCGGCTGACCATCACGCTCCACGACGCCGACGGCGTCGCCTTCGATGCCACCACGCAGGCCATGCTGCCGACCGTCGTCGTCCGGGTGACGGGCGACCTCGACGGCGCGCTCGCCGTCGCCCCGAGCGCCACGTTCGCCGCCGGCACGACGGTCCAGCTCCCGATCGGTGCGGTCAACCTCGGGACGTCGCCGTGGGGCCGTGCCGCCGCCGGCACCGACCCCGCATCGGCCGCGTCGATCATCGGCCACTGGGTCCCGCTCGACCTGCTCGCCCCGGCGGTCCCGCACGACGTGAGCACGGACCTGGCCCCCGGCCTGGCCCCGAACACGCCCACCGACGCCGTCCTCGCGCTGCCCGTGCCGAGCGCGCCGGGCGACTACCTCCTGGTCCTCGACATCGTCACCCCGGAGCACGGCTCGCTCGCGGCCGTCGGCATCGAGCCCACGATCATCCGGATCCACGTGGTCGCTGCCCGCCATGCCGCCCCCGGGTCCCGGACGGCAGCCCGGGTGGGACCACGGCGCGTAAGAGCACGACCGGAGTCGACGCGGCACCATAGCGGCATGCCCAAGGCGTCTCCCGCGCTGGTCCGCACCGACGCACCCGACCTGGACCCGGCCCACGATCCTGGGCCCGACGCGGCCGGCGACCGGATCCACGACCTCCCGCCCGACGTCGCCGCGGAGCCGTTCACCATCGGCGACGGCACGGTCCGCCTCGGCACCGCGTCGTGGACGGACCCGACGATGACGGCGGCCGGCGTGTTCTACCCGCGCGACGCCGACACCGCCGAGGAGCGGCTCGGCTACTACGCGAGCCGCTTCCCGCTGGTCGAGGTCGACGCGACCTACTACGCCCTCCCATCCCGGCGCACGGCCGAGCTCTGGGTCGAGCGCACGCCGCCCGACTTCACGTTCGACGTCAAGGCGCACGCGCTGATGACGGGGCAGCCGACCGAGACCAAGCGGCTGCCGAAGGACCTGCGCGAGGCGCTCCCGGCCGAGCTGACCATCAAGCCGCGCCTGTACGCCAAGGACCTGCCGGACGCGCTCCGCGACGACGTGTGGGCCTGGTTCGCCGACGGCCTCGAGCCGCTCAAGGACGCTGGCCAGCTGGGCTCGATCCTGCTCCAGTACCCGCGCTGGTTCTACACCTCGTCGGAGAACCGCGACGCCATCGAGGAGGCGGTCGGGCGGCTCGCCGAGGCCGGGATGACCGGCGCGGTCGAGTTCCGGAGCGCGTCGTGGTTCAACGAGAAGAACCTCGAGCGGACGCTCGGCTTCCTGGCCGACCGGCGCATCCCGCTGGTCATCGTCGACGGGCCGCAGGGGTTCAAGTCGAGCGTCCCGGCGGTCGTCGCCGCGACCTCGCCGGACCTCGCGATCGTGCGCTTCCACGGTCGCCGCACCGCGACCTGGGAGGCGCAGGGGATCCAGACCGTCGAGCGCTTCCGATACCTGTACGATCGGGACGAACTGGCCGAGTGGGCGCCGCGGGTCCGCGAGACCGCCGGGCAGGCGAAGGACACCCACGTCCTGTTCAACAACTGCTACGCGAACTACGGCGCCACCAACGCGCTCGAGCTCGCCCAACTGCTCCTGGACCTGGAGGCCGGACGATGAAGGTCGGGGTGATCGCGCCGCAGGGCTGGACCGGCGACTACGACGGGTGGGACTCGCTCAAGGCATGGCAGCGCACGACCGAGGTGACCGCCCTGGCCGAGCGCCTCGGCTTCGAGTCCGTCTGGCTCTTCGACCACTTCCACACGGTCCCGCGGCCGACCGACGAGATCACCTTCGAGTCGTTCACGTCGCTCTCCGCGCTGGCCGCGCTGACCACGCGCGTCCGGCTCGGGCACATCGTCATCTGCACCGCGTTCCGCAATCCCGCCCTCACCGCGAAGATGATCTCGACGATGGACACCATCAGCGGCGGGCGGATGGACCTCGGCATCGGCGCGGGCTGGAAACGCGACGAGTGGGACGCCTACGGCTACGGCTTCCCCGAGACGAGGGAGCGGCTGGCGCGGCTCGGCGACGACCTCGGCGTCATCACCGCGATGCTGGCCGGCGACAAGCACCAGCACGCCACCTTCTCCGGCAACTACTCGAGCGTGAAGAACGCACGGAACGTCCCGAAGCCCATCCAGCAGCCGCGCGTCCCGATCATGGTCGGCGGCAACGGGCCCAACGTGACCTGGCGGCTGGCCGCGAAGTACGCGGACGAGCTCAACGTCGACGGGATGGAGCCGGCCGACGTCGCCGAGGCACTCCCCGTGATCCGGTCGCGGTGCGAGGAGATCGGCCGCGACCCCGACACCCTCGCCCTGTCGGTCCACATCTGGGGCGAAGGGATGTCGAAGGACCAGGCCGTGGTGGAGCAGCTGCTCGCCGACTACGCCGCGCTCGGCGTCGACCGGGTCATGACCCTGGTCCCCGGCTGCGCCGACAGCGACGAGCCGATCGAGATGTTCGCGGCCGCGGCCCGGGCGTCCGGCGCGGAGATGGCCTAGCCGCGCAAGAGGAACAGAGCGCTCCTCTTCACGGCACTTCCCTGGACGTTCACGACGACGGTCCGCGCACCCCCGGGAGGCAGTCCGGGCCCCGCGGACAGCAGGAACGTGTAGACAGCCACGCCGGATGGCACGATCACCGTCGGTGGGAACACGACGTACGGAGGGTCGATCGGCGGGCCGGCGCCGTTGCCCGCGTGGATGTGGACCTCCACGGCGACGGAAGCCGGCACCGCGGCTGACAGCGAGATCGCAACCGGCAACGCCGCGTTGGTATGCAGACTGTTGTCGGCGGTGATCGTGACGCTGGCGACCTCGACGCCGCCGGCTCCCGGTTGACCCGGCACCGCGCCTGCCTCGACCGGCGCCTCCCAGGTATCCCGGAGCAGGGTCGTCCCGGCGTCTGGGTCCTGGGCCACGACGCGTGACGACGACCCGCCGAAGATCGCCAGTCGCGCGCCATCCGACCCCATCGCCATCGAATGACCGAACCGCGGGCTCGGCCCGATGTCCTGGATCTGCGTCCAGGTCCCGGGATCCCATCGCCATGTGTCGCCACGCACCGAGCGATCAGCGGGCCCAGCGGACACGGAATCGACGCCGCCGAAGAGGATCGCGCCCGCCCCGACGCCCGTCAGCGTCGCGCCGATCCGTGGCCCCGGGCCGACATCCGCTACCGCAGTCCATGTGGCCCCATCCCAGCGCCAGGTATCGGCCAGCCCGTTGCCGTCGCCTCCGAAGCCGCCATACAGCAGCGCTCGTCCGGAACCGCTGATCGGCGCCATGGCGTGACCGCTCCGGGCCGATGGACCGATGTCCTGCACCTGCGTCCAGAGCTCGCCATCCCACGTCCAGGTGTCGCCGAGCGGCGCGCCCGCGATCCCGCCGAAGAGTACGACGGCCGTGGCGACCGGGTCGTCGGCCAGGGCGTGCCCGGACCGGGCCATGGGACCGGTGTCGGCGACCTGCGTCCAGAGCTCGCCGTCCCAGATCCAGGTGTCGCCAAGCGGGCCTTGTCCGGGGATGCGACCGCCGAACAAGACCGTGACGCCGCGCGCGGCATCGAAGGCCATCGCATGGCCGAAGCGGGCCGATGGACCGGTGTCGGCCGCCTGCGTCCAGAGCGACCCGTCCCATGTCCACGTGTCGCTGACGGCCTGGTCCCCTGAGACCCCGCTGAACATGACGATCTTCTTGCGGACGGCATCGAGGGCCATCGCGTGGCCCGCTCGAGGGCTTGGCCCGATGTCCTGCTTCTGGGACCAGAAGAACGGCGGCATGGACCCCTCCTGACGCGCTCGCCGGCCAGTATGGCCTAGCTCGTGGGCCGGAGCGCCTCCGCACGGAGCTTCGCCAGGTAGGCCGAGGCGCCCTTGTAGTTCGGCCACGTGACGTCGTGTTCGTAGACGGCTGGGGTCTCGTGCAGTCGGTGCTCGGCGCCGAAACCGATCCAGCGGGCGCCTGCCGCGACTCCAAGCACGGAGTCCAGGGTCGCGAGGCTCGCCGATAGCTGCGTGGCCAGCGCCAAGTAGTGCGCGTCATATGCCGTCAAGCCGTAGCGTTCGATGTGGTCGATGGTCAGGAGCATCAGCGGACGGTCGGGATCGACCGTGGTCAAGGCAAGTTCGTCCAGCTCGTCCACGGCGTTCAGGAGATCCTGGCTCGAAGCGCCATGTTGTCGCGCGAGGGGGTTGAGGACCTCAAGCCAGAACAGCGACGGCACGACGAGTGACCGCCCAGCCTCGGCCCACTCCCGGATGAACGGTCGGACAAGCGCCGCGCTCGGTTCGTCACGGACCAGGGAGATGGCGACGGACGAGTCCACCACGATGGGCGGCAGGTCAGTCATCGCCGGACCTCCCGGGCTCGTCGCGGTCCCGATCCAGCCGGACGGATGCGACGGCGTCGAGATCGCCAGGCTGCGGCGGATACCTCAGGCGCATCTCCTTGCCGAACGCCTCGAGTCGATCCAGCGCGACCAACCTGCGGCGGCGGATGTCGTCGGCTACCTGGCTCAGCCGCTCCCCATCCTCCACCGACACCAAGTAAGCCAGCGGTCGATGGTCGCGTTCGATGAGGATCCGCTCGCCTGCGGAGGCGGCATCGAGGATCTCGCCGAGGCGCTTGCGCATGTCCATCGCCGTCACGGTTCTCATGGCTGAGTATCATAGTCACCCATCATGACCTGTCAAGGTCGATGGCGGCGCCACGGGACCCGTCGAGACGGCGGCGAGACGCGCCCGAGACGGGGTCGGCGTAGGCTTCGACCATGAGCGGTTCGCATGTCGTGGCGGGGTTCCTGCCGACCACCAACGGGCTCCACTTCTCGAACTCGTTCCCACCCGGGCCGACCGTCAAGCTCGGGCCGCTGGACCCGCGCTGGGTCGGCATCGGGGACGCCAGCTCCGGGCTGTGCGGCGGGATGAGCTGGTACACCCGCGAGCAGTTCGAGGCGAAGAAGCCGATCCCGGCGGACACGACGCCGCCGGCCAACGGCTCGCCGCTGTTCCAGGCGATCGTCCGGCGGCAGGTCCTGTCGCTCGACTGGATGAAGGTCCCGCTGCGGTTCTACGCGCTGTCGGCGTGGCGCCGGCCGAAGCCCGGCGAGCGCGCGGTCGACCGCGACTGGTCCAAGATCACCGGCTTCCTCGACGGCGACAAGATGCGCATCATCGGGCTGATCCGGCAGTCGTCATGGAACCCGTTCGGGCTGACCCAGAACCACCAGGTCCTCGCCTACGGCTACTCGGACGACGGCACGACGCGGAAGCTGCGCATCTACGACCCGAACCACCCCAACGACGACACCGTGACCCTCGAGATCACCGACGCGGGCCTGAAGCAGTCGACCGGCGAGCACGCTGCTGGACCTGTTCGACGCGGGCTAGACGTCGTGGTGGTCGGTGGACCTACGCGCGAACGAGCCTGAATACGATTGCCTGCCATGGGCGCCCATCCCGACTGGCGGGCACGTGATCCCAGCCTTCGCACGCGAAGCGCCCTTGGTATTGGTGACCGCCACTCGTCTTCGTGAACAGGTGAATCTCCGGCGACCGATCGAGGATCGCCTGATTCCCGCCCGTGAATGTCATGTCTCCGGAGCCGCTCCACTCGCCGTAGTAGAGGTAGCTATCGGTCCCCTGCCACGTGTCCCGGTATCCCCATTCGGCGTGGGTCCCTGGATCTGATAGCAGCAACACTTCGGTGGCCGCGGCTCCGTAGCTAATGCCCTTCTGTCGGTTTCCCCCAAGCCCGTGATCATGGAGATCTTTTCGCCTGTAGATCCGCCCTTGAACGAGATCGTTCGTTGACATGACCGGTCCCGCGGCCGCTTGGCCAGAGCGTGGCGCCCGAGGCCTCGTCGCGACAACACCAAGTCCATCGAGGGCGACACGGCAATCTGAGAGGGCGGGCTCTTCCAGGTTGGCCATTGCGGCTCGAAGAACCGCGATCGCCAGCTCACGAGCACCGAAGTCAGCCGACCGACGGATCACGCGGATGGCAAACGCGGCCAGGGAACGGTCTTGGAGCCAGGGCCGAACGGCCTCGATCCCCTCGGCACCGTGGCGGGCGATCGGATCTCGAAATTCAATCCGGGTCGATGGCGGACTCTCCCCAGCCCCAATGAGCAGCGACTCGAGGTCGAGGTCATCGAGCATCAGCGGAGTGCCCGGAATCCCGCATCCGTCAGGTAGGCGAACGTCTCGTCGAGGATTGGGAGCGGTGGCACGAAGACGGTCGACCCATCACGAGCCCGCGTGAGCAAGACCCTGTAGGCGTTTCGCCTCAACTGCAGTGGATTTCGGATCCGCGACACCCTTTGATATGAGCGGGCATGACGGTTCGTCCATCGTCCCCCCTCTCGTATGAAGTCGGTCCCCCATCCGATGAGTGCTCCGTCGAGCTCGAGCCCCTGGCAACCGAACTCCGTGACACAGTCCCGCAACGCGCGGCAGGACCGTCCAAAGGAGTCATCGTCGCCCTCCACGAACCACGGCCCGTACTTCAAACGTTTGGTGGAGCTCCAGTCATTCGGAATGCCGAATCTGACGAGGTCCTGATCCCGGGAGGAGGCAACAAGGCCGAACCGCGCCTGTGGGTCGCTGTCGTATCTGTCCCTGAGGTAATGCTTGGCCTCCTCCAAGTCACGGGTCACCCGGAGCGTGTAGCCATCGGCTTCCAGGGATAACGCGGTTGCCCGAAGGACCTCCAGGGTCGCGTCGGCTAGGAGACTCTCGACATATGGATGAACAGTCTGGGCGAGGTGAAACCGCAACTCAGTCTCGAGATGAAGCCGAGGATCAACCTCGAGGGTCGGCACGCCTGCCATCTCCGCCTCCACCGTTGGTGGTGCGTGAACCGTCCAGGTCCCCCGTTGCGTCGAGCCGAGGATCGCCGCGCGCCATTGACCGACACCAGCTTCCTCGCCCACGTGGATTTCCTGTCCAGACCCAAGCAGGCCCACGACGACGCACCACTCCGGAACTCGTTCGGCAAACTCGATGAAGTGTTCAGGCTCGGACAATCCATCACTGGATCCGTGGACTTGAGCCACCTGATCTGCGTCGTGAGCCCGCTGAGCCTCATCGAAAATGAGGACGTGTTCCGGCGGCACGAGGCTCGCTCGCCGGGAGTACTGGTCAACGTACTTCTTGATGGCCCGGACGAAGGTCTTGCCACCTCCACCCGCGGCCCGAAGTTCGTACTGGAGTACCTCGACAAGGGGGCCATTTCCGGACAGGTAGACCGCCGGCGCGGTCGGCTTCTCGTCACCGCGCGGCACTGCGAGATCATCGAGGAAGCGCGCATGCGCGAGCTGCAATCCAACGAGCGTCTTGCCCGTACCAGGGAGACCGCTAATTAGGACGAGTCGGCGCGTCCTGGTCCTCGAGGCCTCTCTCGCGATTTCCGCCAGGTACTCGAGGGTCGGTTCAGTCGCGGCGGCGGCGCGATGGATCCGGCGGAGCGTTCCGCTTTCCATCAACTCGCGCGCTGCTTCCACGATGGTAGGTGCCGGTCGATACGCAGCCGGATCAAGGAATTCCTCTCGCGTCAGACCGGGCCGCGGCCGGTCCCCGTCAATCTCCGCGGCCAGCCCATCGATCGCGTCTGGCCCAAGAACTTGGACCCCAGCTGTCGTTCCTTGGCGCCCACGGGCCCGCATGAGAACCAAGGCAGGTCGCACGTCCCGGTCTTCGCAGTCGCGGTGATACGCCCGCAGATCACGCGCGTAGGCGCTCGCCTGGTCGATGTCAGCGAGTTCGGCAACGGCCTTGCCCTTGAGTTCGAGGACGAGTACGGCGCCGCCCAGCAGGAAGATCACATCCGGGCGCCGCTGCTCCATCGGGAGTTGGTATTCGAGGATCGCCGAATACGTCGTCGCTGACGGTTCGCGGGTGAGGACCTGCCCGACCTCCGACTGGAGGGGTGGGATCGACTCATCCCAGGCATGCAATTGCTCGGGCGAAACGATCTTCAAGAAGTCGATCAGGGACTGCCGGACGTATGGCGCCGCGGCCTCACGAAACTCTGGAAAGGAGGAGCTCCAGCCGTGGTCGGCCAGCGGATACTCATCGCCTGACACGTCTGCCAGGGTAGTGGCCGCCCTGCTCGATTACCAGGCCAAACCTAGGTCTGGGAATCGCTCCGCGAGCGCATCTAACGTGAACGAGCCAACGCCCAACGCGGCTTCGGTGCCGTCGAGGTCCGTGATGATCGCGTCAGCAAGGAGCTCCGTGTCGCCGGGGCGAAGCTCGACTCGCTCGAGCACCAGGCGCACGATCTTGGGCAGGCCGAGGATGACTTCCTCGCGAAGCTCCGCGCCATGCACGTGGATCACGAGGTTGAGTGCCCAGCGACGACTCGCCGATCCCATGGACCCGACTCTAGATCGATCGGATCAGATCGTCGATCGGGCAAATTCGGCGTTGCGCCGACCTAGAACATCGTCGAGTTCCAGGGGGCCGTCGACGTCGCGAACAGCGCGTCCGCGTCGGCCAACGCCCCGGGGTGGCACTCCCTGACTCGGCCGGCGCCGGCCAGGTTGCCGAAGGTGTACGCCCCGAGGTAGACCGACGCCAGGTCGCGGATGTCCAGCTGGAGATCCGCCGCGTCCGACGCCGACGCCGCGACCAGCTCCCCCGCCCCGTCCGCCGCCGACCGTCAGCCGCCACCGCCCGGCGTTCGCCGCCACGTCCTCGTCGGTCACCTCGAACACGACACTCCCCGGCCCGCGGTAGCGCCGGCCCTCGAGCGCGCCCTTCAGGTCGATGATCCGCAGGTAGATCGCGTCGGCCACGGACATGTTCAGGCGGCGCGGCTCGGTGATCATCAGCAGGAGCGGGTTCGGGTCCGAGTAGCGCCAGCAGGCCACGGTCTCGACGAGGTCCAGCGAGAACAGCCACTGCCAGAGGATCTGCTCGGCGGCCGGGTCGAGCCCGAGCACCTCGAACACGGTGATCGTGTGCTGCGGACCGGTCTGCGCCCAGTCGCCCTTGCGCCGGTGGATGGCGTACCCCCGGACCTCGCCCCCCTCCTCGTAGACCGCGAGCACCTTGTGTCCGCGCCCGTACTGCGCCCAGTCGGCGTCGTGCGCGACGCCCAGGCGCCAGCGCGTGTCGTCCCGGGCGAGCGCCCCGTTGAGCGTCGGCCGCCGCGCGTCGTAGACCGGCCGCGCCAGCTCGATGAACTCGTCGCGCTCGACGAGGCGGACCTGCCCGGCGGGCTCGATCGGGTTCGAGAACCGGATCTTGCCCTTGGCCGCCTCGAAGTTGGCGCCCCTGGTCGCCATCCCGAAGCCGAACCGCTGGTAGATCGCGCCCTCCGACGCCCACAGGATCGCGACGGGCTCGCCGCGCTCGGTCGCCTGGCGGTACAGCTCGGTCATCATCTGGCGGAGGATCCCGCGGCGGCGATGGGTGGGCAGCACGCCGACGAGGGTGATCCCCGCGGCGCCGACCTCGCCGCCCGGCGTGGTCATCCGGAACGAGAACGCGCCCGACACGCCGACGGCGAGGTCGCCCTCGAAGGCACCGACCATGCGGTCCATCTCGACCGTGTCGGCCTCGTTCTCGAACTCGCCCTCGGACCACACCTCGCCGAAGGCGATCATCGCGGGCACGAGGAACTGGCGGAAGGTCTCGGCGGTGGGCGTCCGAAGCGTGATCGGCGTCGTCTGGTCGGGCATCCGCTGATGGTGCCACGCGCGTGGGGCGCGGGCCAGTCGGCGCCGCACCACTGCCTCCGCGTCAGACCTCGGGGAGCTCCTGGGCGTCGGTCTGGGTCGGCGCGAAGAGGTCGCCGACGCGCTCGACGCGCTCGGGCAGGTCGCGGATCGTCCAGCGGTCCGGGCGCAGGTCCGGGTCGTCCAGCTCGTCCCAGGCGATCGGAGCGGAGACCGGCGCGCCGGCCGCCGGTCGCACGGCATACGGCGCGACCAGCGTCTTGATCGACGCGTTCTGGGTGTAGTCGAGCCGGGCGCGGCCCTTGCGCGCCTCCTTGGCCCACTCCCACGAGATCAGGTCCGGGACCGTGGCGCCGACCGCGCGCGAGACGCGCTCGACCCACGCGCTGGTCTGGCTGAAGTCGTACTTGCGGGACGATCGGGATCCAGACCTGGACGCCGCGCTTGCCGGTGACCTTGGGGTAGCCGCGGACGCCGAGGTGGCCGAGCGCGGTCCGGTAGAGCCGCGCGAGCACCAGGGTCTCGTCCCAGGTGGTCTGCTCCCCGGGGTCGATGTCGATGAGCGCGAACGTGGGTCGCCAGGCGTCAGGGAGGCGGCCGGTCCAGGCATGGATCTCGAAGCTCGCCTGGTTGCCGAGCCAGCACAGCGCCGCCGCGCGGTCGGCGATGAGATGGTCGTTGGCGCCGCGGTCGGCGCGGCCGTCGACGCCCGGTCTCGTGCCAGCGGGTGAGCCACTTCGGCGCGGTCTCGGGGATGTCCTTCTGCCAGAACCCGGGCGACGCCGCACCGTTGGGGAACCGCTGGAGGTTGAGCGGCCGGTCCGCGACGTGGCGGAGCATCGTCGGCGCGATCCGGGCGAAGTAGCGGATCAGCTCGCGCTTGGTGATGGGGGTCGCGTCGGCGCCTGTGGCGCCGGGTTTCGGGTCGAACAGCGGCTTGTCGAGGTTCGTCAGCTTCAGCTCGTCGGCCCCGACGCGCCAGACGCCCTCCTTGCCCGAGCGCGTCGAGTGCGCGGAGCTCGTCGTCGGTGACGCGCCACGACGCGGGGATCTCGGCCGGCGCGGCCGGCGCCTTCGTTGGCTTCGATGGCTCCGTCGGCATCGGTGGCGTCTCCGCTTCGGCGGCCTTCACCGCGGTGGTGGTGGCGACCGCGGTCTCGCGGGTGACGGTCGACGGGTCGCGGCCGGCCTCGACGCCCTTGAACGCGGCCTGGCGGACCATCCCGTCGCGCGACCAGCCGCCCAGCTCCGCCCGGATCACGAGCTCCGGCCGGACCCAGGTGATGTCGCGCAGGTCGCCGCCCCAGCGGCCGCGGTAGTCCTTCGGCGGCGCCGGGTCGAACGGCGGCTCCTCGATCGCGAGCGACTTCAGCCGCGCCAGCAGGTCCTTGCGCGTCGCCCCGGTGAACCCCGACCCGACCTTGCCGCTGAACCGCAGGTGCCCGTCCTCGTAGACGCCGACCGCCAGCGCCCCGAGGTCGCGGGCGTTCCCCTCCCCGGGCGTCCAGCCGCCGACCACCAGCTCCTGCTCGGGCCGGATCTTGAGCTTGAGCCAGGCGTTGCTGCGCCGGCCCGGCTCGTAGCGCGAGCGGCGGAGCTTGGCGATGACGCCTTCGAGGCCGCTGGCCGCGGCGGCGGCGTGGAACGCCTTCCCCTCCCCGTCGACGTGGGCCGCGAAGCGGACGCGCGGATGCTCACGCAGCACGCTCTTGAGGAGGCGCTTGCGGTCCTCGAGCGGGACGCCGAGCAGCGACCGACCGTCGAGGTAGAGCAGGTCGAAGGCCTGGTACACGAGGCCCTTCGCGCCCTTCTCGCCGAGCCGGGTCTGCAGGAGCGAGAAGTCCGGCCGCCCGTCGTCGTCGACGGCCACGACCTCGCCATCGACGATCGCCTCGCGCGCATCGATCCAGGACGGCGGGCTGAGCAGGCGCGGGAAGTAGGTCTCGGCGTCGTGCAGGTTGCGTGTCCAGATGCGGACCTTGCCCTCGGCGACGACCGCCTGGACGCGGTAGCCGTCCCACTTGATCTCGAAGAGCCAGTCCGGGTCGTCGAACGGCTTCGACGCCAGGGTGGCGAGCATCGGCTCGATTCGGGTCGGTAACGGCGCGGCCTCGGCGCCGGCCAGGTCGATCTCGGCGGTGGCGGCGGGCGCCTGGCCGATCCAGAGGGCGTCGCGGTCGGCCTTCACCTCGTCGTTGGTCCGGCCGGTCTTGACGCTCTGCGGGTGGTCCTCGGCATCCCAGCCGGTCTGCGCCGCCTCGTCCTTCTTGTGGATCAGCAGCCACTGCTCGCCCTGGTCGTCCTCGAAGGCGGTCGACGGGGCGCTGCCCGGACGGCGGCTGGTCCGGACGATCGTGAAGCGGCCCTTGAGCTTCTCGCCCCGGAGGCGGAACTTGAGCTCGCCGTCCGCGACGGCCTTGCGGGGGTCGAGGGTGGGCGCCTCCGGCTCCCAGGTGCCCCAGTCCCAGACGATGACGTCGCCGGCGCCGTACTGCTTCGCGGGGATCACGCCCTCGAAGTCGAAGTACTCGATCGGGTGGTCCTCGACGTGGACGGCCATCCGCCGCGTGGCGGGATCGAGGGTCGGCCCCTTGGGGACGGCCCACGACACCAGCACGCCCTCGATCTCGAGGCGGAAGTCGTAGTGCAGGCGGGTGGCGCGGTGGCGCTGCACGACGAAGCGCCCGGTCGTGCCGGTGACGGCGGCCGGCGCCGGCTCCGGGGTTCGGGCGAAGTCGCGCTTGCGACGGTATTCCTCGAGCGGCATCGGGCTCAGTGTGCCCGATGCCGGCCGAGTCGCGGGGAGCCCGGGCCTGGGGGCGTGCCCGAGCTCCCGCGGGTCCAGGTTCTAGCGGCGCGCTCCGATCAGGGTTCCACCGGCCAGCTCGGCGGCTTCCACCGCCTCTGCCGCGTCGGCTTCCGCCTTGGTCCGATGGACGGTGCCGGGGGCATGCTCCGGCGGCGCGTAGATGGTGTACAGGCGCATGTCCACCGAACCGGTGTTGATGAAGTTGTGGCGGGTCCCGGCGGGCACGAACACGAGCCGGCCCGGCAGCACCTGACCACGCTCACCGTTCAGGATCGCTTCGCCGACCCCTTCCACGAACATCAGGACCTGGTCGACCTTCTGGTGGACCTCGTCGCCGATCTCGCCGCCCGGCGGGATGCACATGACGACGATCTGGCTGTGCTCCCCGGTCGAGAGGACCTGGCGGAAGAAGGAGTTGCGTTGCGCCTGCTCCGCGATGTCGAGATCGAACATGGCTCGGCCCCTTTCTCGGCCGACGATGCGCCGGGCGCTGGGCCGGCGAAAGGGCCGAACGTCACCTTGGGCCGGGCGGTGTGGGCGCTGTGGGCGAGCGCTCAGGCGGCCGCGGATATGCACGAATCCCGCTGGGGGATGTCCCGCGAATCGCGATGCACCTCGGATGCATATCCACGGAGATGGCCGGGACGCCTGGCCGAGTTGTCGGGTGAGCTGGGGCGACGCCCGGAGCCCCATGGGCCATGGTCTCGACCTGGCACAACGACCACCCACGGAACGTTATGGCTGGTGATGAGCCGGTTTGGGCTCCATTTCGAGCCGACACGGCCGCCTGGATGCCGCGATCGAGCGTGGTCCGTGCGTGGGCGATCGGCGCGGCCGGACGTCGTGATCGCCCGCCCGAAATCGGCCATTAGGTTCTGTGGGCGAGCGTTATGGCAGGTCGGGCTCGAACGGCGGCCCGGGGTGGTCTGCGCGGCCCGGGCGGCGCGCAGCGGGCGCGGCGCCGGCCGCGCGGCGGCACGCCGATCAGGCGGTCTTGCGCTTCCGGGCGGGCTTGGCGGCAGCGGCCTCGGCTTCGTCGGCCTCGGCCTCAGCCGCCGCCTCGGCATCAGCCGCGGCCTTGGCCTTCGCGCTCGTGGCCTTGGTGGCACTCGCCTTCGCCGCCTTGGCGGCCTTCGCGTCAGCGACGGACACCGGCGCCTCGGACCCGGCCTCGCGGGCGGCCTTCGCCGCGTTGACCGACGCCTCGAGCGCGGCCATCAGGTCGATGAGCTTGCCGGTCTCCTCGGGCGCCTCGATCTCGACCGTCTCCTTGCCCTCGACCTTGGCCTGGATGATCGCGTCGAGCGCCTCGCGGTACTCGTCCTTGTACTGCGCCGGGTCGAACTCGCCGGTCATCGCGGACACGAGCTGCTGGGCCATGGCGATCTCGGCCGGCTTGAACGTGAAGTCCTCGTCGGGGAGGTCCAGCTCGCCGGTCGAGCGGATCTCGTCGGGCCAGTGGAGCGTGGTCATCAGCATGGTGTCGCCGAACGGGTCGAGCGCCGCGAGCGCCTCGCGGTCCTTGATGACCACCTTGCAGATGGCGGTCAGGCCGTCCTCCTCGAGGACGGACTTGAGCAGGTAGAACGCCTTGCGGCCGATCTTGTCGGGCTCGAGGTAGTAGGCGCTCTTGACGAAGCGGACCGCGGCGTCGTCGCGCTTGGCCTTGGTGAACTGCTCGATCTCGATCGAGCGGACCGTCTTGAGCGGCACGCGCTCGAGGTCCTCGTCGGTGATGACGACGTACTCGCCGGGGGCGTATTCGAAGCCCTTGACCGTGTCGGACCGGTTGATCGGCTCGTCCTCGACCGGGCACCAGATCTTCATCTGGATCCGCGACAGGTCGTCCTTGTGGAGCATGTTGAAGCTGATGCCCTTGGATTCGGTCGCGAGATACAGCTTGACCGGGATGGTGACCAGCCCGAACTGGATGGCCCCCTTCCACATCGCTCGCGCCACGGCAGAACCTCAGCTTTCGATCGAGATCGGGGCGCCGCGGTCCGGTTCCGGGGCGCCGGGACGGTCACGATAGCGCACCGGTGCAAGGCGGGCGACCGCGCCCGCTACTTCAGGACGATGAACCCGTCGAGCTGGACGAGCATCGAGCCGCGGGTCTTGACCATGACCGTATGCGTGCCGCTGGCCATCGAGCGCGTCACCAGGATCCGCCGGCTGAGGCTGGCCGATGTGCGCAGGTACACGACGTTCGTCAGGACGCCGTCGACCCAGATCTCCGCGCTGCCGCGGCTCCAGGCGGTCGGGAAGACGACCCCGACGCCGCGGCCCGGTGAACGTGAAGGTCGCGGTCGCGCCCTTCTGCTTCGCCCCGCGGAGCGTGTGGGCGTAGGCCGACGAGCTGGTGGTCTTCGCCCACGTCCCGTGGTACGTGACCGCCGAGCTGCGCTCGTCGACGACGGTCGGGCGGACCGCACCCGACTCGGTCCAGTCGCCGGTATTGCCCGCGCCGTCGGTCGCACGGACGCGGATGGTGGTCGTGCGCGCGAGCGCGGCGGTGCGGTTCACCGCGCGGGTGGTCGCGGCCGTGGTCGCGTGGCCGGCCCAGGCGCCGCCGTCCAGCCTGGTCTCGACCTCGTACTTGCCGACCCAGCTCGTGGGGTCCGACCCGAACGGCCAGGCCAGGGTCACCGGCACCGTCGACGTGCCGAGCGTGCCCTTCCGGAGGCTGGCGTACGGGGTGCCGACCGTCGGCTTGTCGTTGTCGACGACCACGGTGACGGTCCCGCTGTCCGTCCGGCCCTGGCTCGTCGCCGAGATCCCGACGTGATAGGTGCCGGCCGGGACCGGATCGGGGACGTCGACGGCGATGGTCGTGTGGTCGGCGGTCCAGCCCAGCAGGCTGGAGCTCGCGAGCGACGCCGTCCAGCCGGAGGGCAGCGAGGTGACCGAGAAGCGCACGCGCTCGAAGAACGTGCTGCTGCGGTCGATCGAGACGGGGATCAGCGACGTGCCGCCGTGGGCGTTCGTGTAGCCCAGGGCCGACGTATCGAGGCTGAAGGTCCCGAGCGGCCCGAGCCTCGAGACGTCGAGCAGCTTCTCGTGGTACGAGTCCGGATCGGTCGAGGTCTTCCAGTCGTACGTGCCGAGGTACTGGAGCGCCTCCTTGACATCGGCCGGCGTCGCGTTCGGGCGGCTCGACTTGTAGAGGGCGGCGGCGCCGGTGACCGCGGGCGCGGCCATCGAGGTCCCCGATGAGTACGCGTAGGTGTTCCCCGGTCGCGTCGACCAGATGCACTTGCCCGGCGCGATGATGTCGACGTCGCTGCCGTAGTTGCTGAAGTCGGCGAAGGTGTCGTCCTTGTCGTAGCCGCCCCACGAGTAGCAGCGGTTGCCGCCGAGCCCGCCGCGCTTGCCGTCGGTGTCGGCGAGGGCGGAGACCGTGATGACCTCGTTGTAGGCGGCGGGCACCTTCGTCGAGGCGGATCGCTTGTCATTGCCAGCCGCCGCGACGACCGTGATCCCTCCGGCGACGACGCGGCAGATCGCCTGGTGCAGGATGTCCTTGTTAGTCAGGCCGCAGTTGACGTCGTCCGCCCCGTCCTTGGCCACGCTCATGTTCGCGACCTCGATGAGCGAATGGGACGAGTCGTTGGGGTCGCGCTGGGCGAGGATCCAGTCGAGGCCGCAGACGTACCACGACAGCAGGCCGTAGCCGTCGGCGTTGAGGATGCGGACCGCCCAGATGCGCGCGCCGGGGGCGACGCCGACCACCCCGAACGAGTTGTCGAGCGCCGCGACCGTGCCGGCGACATGGGTGCCGTGCCCGTTCGCGTCGCCCCACGTCCCGCGGTCGGACGACGTGCAGTTGTAGCCGCCGGCGACGTTGAGGTCGGGGTGGTAGGAGACCCCGGTGTCGACGATGGCCACATCGGCGTCGACGCGCTCGTCGAGGCCGTTGATCTTCGCCACGGGCGAGACGCCCGCTCCGATCCGCGAGACCCCGGTGGGGATCGTCTGCGAGGTCAGGTGGATGAGCTCGTCGGGCACCACCGAGGTGACGTTGGGGTCGGCGAGGAGCGCGGCCCGCTGCGCCTTCGAGAGGGTCGCGCTGAACCCGCGGAACGCCCGCATGTACGTGCCCTTGGCCTGGATGCGGTCGCGCGCCCGGTGATGGCTCACGACGGCGTTGGGGTCCGAGCCGGCGCGCAGCACGACGATGTACTTGCCGGCCGGGTCGACGCCGCCGGTCTGGCGGCTGAGCGCGGACGCGGGATCGGCGACGGTGAGCGGGTCGGCGGCGGGCGTCGGATCGGGCGACGGCGAAGCGTCGACGGAGGGCGACGGCGCCGCCGTCGGCTCGGCTGTGGGATCGGCGGTCGGGTCGGGGGTGGGCTGGGCGGTGGGCTCGGCGGTCGGCTCGGGCGTCGGATCGGGGCTGGACTCGGCGGTCGGGGGCACCGGTGGCTCGGCCGCGACCGCGGGGATCGCGGGGACGAGGACCAGGGCGGCGAGCAGCAGGCAGGCGATCCGACGGTGCATGAACACTCCGGGTCCGGGCTTGACCACGTGGCGCGGATCGACGCGACGATCGGCCTCGTTCGTCTCTAGTCTCCCCCGGTTGGCAACCCTTGGCCAATCCGACCTTGGTCCCGGTCACGCACCGCCGACCGGCCCAGACCCCACCAGACCCGATAGGACCTTCGGTTCAGTGAGGCCCTGGCGACGTCCCGACGCGGATCTCCGCCTCCGCCTCGGACACCCGGGCGAGGATGGCCGAGCGCATCGAATCGAGCCCGGTCCAGACCGCCTTGGTGGCGTTCGAGATCGAGGTCAGCTGCGACTTCAGCGTCCGGACCAGCTCCAGCTGCTCGCGGATCGCGGTGAGTGCCGAGGCGACGGCCGCGGCGTCCACCTCGACCTCGTGCTCGGTCAGGGAGGCCAGGGCGAGCAGCCGCGCCAGGCGGACGGCCGCCTCGAGCGTCGCCGGCTCCGGCGCCTCCGGGTCGATGACGCAGTAGACCTCGTCGCCGACCACGCTGAACGGCGCGACCCCGGCCGGTGCGTGGGCCGGGGTGAACACCACGAGCCCGACGGCGGCGCCGCGGTTCTCGCGGGCCTCGCGCAGCTCGTCGCGGATCGCCCGCATCGACATCGGGCGGTCCTTGGCCTCGATCACCACGCGCAGGTCGCAGCCGCGCGCGACCCGCGCGTCGACGGTCAGCACGAAGTCGCCCTTCTTGGACTTCATGACGGCCCCGGCATCGTTGGCGGTCCGGTCGAGGAGGTCCCCGGCGCCGCGGGCGAGGTCGGCCAGCATCGCCTCGAGGAGGTCCTCGAAGTCGACGCCCTTCGCCGCCGAGCGGGCCCGTTCCGCACCGCGGGCGGCGGCCGCCGCCTCGATCGCCACCAGGCGCTCCTCGACCCCCTTGAACCCAGCCGCGATCTCCTCGCGGAACTGGTGCATCGGGGAGTGCAGCCGGGTGGGGTCGAGCAGCGTGGCGAGCTTCGAGGCGTCGCCGTCGAAGTAGGTCTCGAGCATCCGGCTCATCCGGCCGATGGCGCTGTCGCGCTTCTTCTCGTCGAACAGCTCGTCGACCATGCCGCGCAGCGCGCCGCGGTCGCCCAGGAAGCGCTCGAGGGTGCGCGGCAGCCGGCCGTCGCCGTCCGCGAAGTTGGTGCGGAGCGTCTGCTCCAGGGCCGCGGCCGCACGCTCGTTGACCTGCTCGGCCTGGCGGACGAGCCGCTCGAACTCGGTCTTCACGACGTCCACGTTGACCGTGACGCCGGTGTCCTGGAGCGCAAGCAGGCCGATGCGCAGCGCGCGCTCGACGATGGCCGGTCGGTCGTCGCCCGGCCGGTCGGCGAGATATGCGGCCAGGCCGGCGTCGCCGAGGACGAGACGCTCGACCACGATGCGGTCGCCGTCGACGCGGACCCTGGTGGGCAGCGGCGACGGCTCCGCGGGTGCCGGGCTGGACGGGAGCGGGCGGATGACGGCGGTATCCATGGGCCGAACGGTGGCGCCGACCCGTGACATCTAGGCTGGCACAGCGTTTCCGCCAGAGGTCGTACGATGGCGCCTGCGTTCGTTCGCGTAGCCGAGGGCTCATGTCCCGCGCACACGTCCTATCTCGTGTGATCGCCCTGGTGGTCGGGGCCACCGTGGCGCTCTCGGCCACCCTGACGGTCTCCGCCGCGGGACCGCGGCCGATCGTCGCCCCGCGCCCCGCGGGCGAGCAGCCCGCGTGGGACCGGCCCGACCCACGGACCGTCGACGCCGGCGTCCGCCTGATCGTCCACTTCGCCCCGGGGACGTCGGCACCCGAGCGTCGCGCCGCGGCCACCGCCACCCCGACGGTCGAGCCGGTCGCGGACGTCCCGTCGGCCGGGATCGCGGTCGTGGCCCTCCCCGCCGATGCGACGCCCGCGGAGGTCGCGACCGCGACCGCGGCCATCGCCGCGACACCGTCCGTCGAGAGCGTCAGCGTCGACCACAAGCGCTACCGCGACCTCGACCCGAAGGACGAGCCCGGCTGGCCCGAGCTATGGGCCATGGAGAACACCGGGCAGAAGCTGTTCGGCGGCGTCGCCGGGACCCAGGGCAAGCCCCATGTCGACCTCGACGCCGCCTCGGCCCTCGCGGTCACGACCGGCGACCCGAGCGTCGTCGTCGCGGTCATCGACGACGGCATCGACTTCAGCCACCCCGACCTCGCCGCCCAGGCCTGGACCAACCCGGGCGAATTGGGCGGCGGCAAGGAGACCGACGGGATCGACAACGACGGCAACGGCTACGTCGACGACGTCCACGGCTGGGACTTCTGCCACGACGACAACACCGTCCATGACGTCAACGACGACTTCCACGGCACCCACGTCGCCGGCACGATCGCGGCGGCCCTCGACGGCCAGGGCGTGGTCGGGGTCGCGCCGTCAATCAAGCTCATGGCCCTCAAGTTCCTCGGCGACGACGACGCGTGCGGCTTCGACTCGCAGGCCATCGAGGCCATCGCCTACGCCAAGCACTTCGGCG
Organism: uncultured Chloroflexia bacterium; assembly: GCA_963813335.1. Taxonomy (GTDB): domain Bacteria; phylum Chloroflexota; class Limnocylindria; order Limnocylindrales; family CSP1-4; genus SPCO01. Next base: position 166,888 of record CAWEYL010000001.1, on the reverse strand, counting down.
TCCGCATCGCCAACAACTCGTGGAGCGGCCGCGGCCGGCTGGACAGCGCGAAGGATCTGAAGGCCGCGATCGCGGACTCGGGGATGCTCTTTGTGGTCTCCGCCGGGAACGACGGCATCGACAACGACCAGGAGACGTTCCCGGCGCTGCCGGCCTCGTGGGACCTCCCGAACATCCTCTCGGTCGCGGCCGTGGACAATAACGGCGAGCTCGCCGACTTCTCGAACTACGGCAAGGTCTCGGTCGACATCGCCGCGCCCGGCGTCGGCATCCTCTCGAGCGTGCCGGCCTACGACGGCGACCACGGCCACTTCGATCTGGGCTGGGACTGGCTCGACGGGACCTCGATGGCCGCTCCCCATGCGACCGGCACGGCCGCGCTGATCGCCTCGGCCCTGCCGTCGCTGGCCAACGACCCGCTGGCGCTCCGGGCCAAGATCATCAAGGGCGGGAAGCCCCTGCCGCTGACCAAGGGCCTCACGGCCTCGGGCCGGATGGTCGACTCCTTCTGGGTCCTCGACGCGACCCCGCCGACGGCACACCCGGCCACGGTCTTCGGGTTCGTGAGCGGCTCCGTCGTGACGACCACCACGACCCCCAGCCGCTCGACGTGGCTGGCCGCCACCGACGACATGTCCGGTATCCAGAGCTACGACACGGCCGTCAGCACCCGCGGCGGCCCGTTCCAGACCCAGCTGGCCGGGACGCTCGGGCAGACGGCGTACAAGACGCTGACCTTCAAGACGCCGTACGCGATGGAGGTCCGCGCCCGCGACCGGGCCGGCAACGTCAGCGGCTGGATGACCGGACGGACGTTCGAGCCGCGCATCTACCAGGAGACCACCTCGTTCGCCACGTACAGCGGCTCGTGGTCGTCGGCCTCGATCAGGGCCTCGTCGGGCGGTCGCGAGCGCTCGGCCACCAAGGCCGGGGCGAGCGTCACGCTGCGGTTCACCGGCCAGGCGTTCGGGATCGTGGCGACGCGCGGGCCGTCGCGCGGCCAGGCCAAGGCCTGGGTGGACGGGGTCTACGTCGGGGTCGTCGACCTGCATGCGAGCGCGACCAAGTCGCGCGTCGTCGTGCTCACCCGAGCGTGGTCGTCGAGCGGCTCGCACACGGTCAAGCTCGTGGTCGTCGGTGGCGGGAGCCATCCCCGCTTCGACCTCGACGCGCTCGTCCTGATGCGCTAGGCGAACCGGCGCGACTCGGTCGTCAGCTGCCCCGGTAGGTCGTCATCGAATAGGGCGAGAGCAGCAGCGGGACGTGGTAGCTGCGGGTGACGTCCGTGATGCGCAGGTCGACCGACAGCTTCGTGAAGAACGTGCCGTCCTCGCGCGCGACATCGAATTCGATGCGGTAGTCGCCGGCCGCGAGCGGTCGCTCGAGGAGGTCGCGGACCCGGCCGTCGGCGTCGGTGAGGGCCTGGGTCATGCGGATGGGGGCATCGCCGACGTCGAGGCGGAGCAGGGCGACCCGGACACCGACGGCGGGCATGCCGCGGTCGGCGTCGAGGACGTGCGTCGAGATGGTGGGACGCGTCTCGTCGGGCTGGGCCGCCACGCTATCCTCCGCGGATGGGAACGCTGCGCATCGAGGTCGGTGACCTGCACTTTAGCGCCCGCTGGGACCCGGCGGCCCCGCGGACCGTCGACGCCATCCGGCGGATGCTGCCGATCGAGTCGAAGCTGATCCACTGCCGCTGGACGGGCGAGTCGACCTGGATCCCGTTCGGGGACTTCCGGCCCGGGCTCGACTACGAGAACCACACCTCGCATCCCGCGCCCGGCCAGCTGGCGATCTATCCGGGCGGCATCAGCGAATGCGAGATCTTCTTCCCGTACGGCGGGTGCACGACGGCCTCCAAGGTGGGCCAGCTGGCCGCGAACGTGTTCGCGTCCGGTCGAGCCCGACGACGGCTGGGCCGACCGCCTGCGCGAGGTCGGGCGGCGCTGCCTTTGGGAGGGCGCCCAGCCGATCCGGATCAGCGAGGTCGAGTAGCGCTTCGTGTGCGCCGCGCGCCCGCGCGGTCGTCTGGCGCGCCCGCTGCGCCCGGTCGCCCGCGCGCCCGCGATATGCACGTTTCGCCGAGGGACCCCTTTCCGGAATCGTGATGCACCTCGGCTGCATCAAGGGCGAGCGCGCGGGCCTGGCTCGGGCACCCGACCGGAGCGCGTATCGATCCGGGCGACGATATGCATCCGAGGTGCATCGATGATTCGGAAGGTCATCCCCCTGGAACTCGTGCATATCCCGCGAGATACTACCATCTGGTAGCATCTCCCCGATGCGGCAGCCCTCCTCGCACCTCTCGGTCCTGTTCGAGCTCTTCGCGACCCAGCAGCGGGTGCGCACGCTGGTGCAGCGCGCGATGGCCGACGCGACGCTGACGCCCGACGACTACGCGGTCTACAGCGTCCTGTTCGACGAGGGTCCGCAGACGCCGACGGACCTCGCGCGTCGGGTCGGGATGCCGCCGACCTCGATGTCCCACTACGTCCGGGCGCTCATCGAGCGCGGCCACGCGATCCGCCAGCCGGTCCCGGCCGACCGGCGGTCCTATCAGCTGGCCCTGACCGACGAGGGCCTCGGCGCCCATGCGTCCGCGAGCCGGGCGTTCGAGGAGGCCGATCGACGGTTCATGGCCGCGCTCACGCTCGACGGGGACGCCGCGCGGACCACGCTGCGGATGATCGGCGAGGCGGCGTCGACCGCCGAGGCGAACCTGATCGACGACACCATGGAAGCGTCGGCCTGAGATGCGCCGACCGAGCGCCGCCGCCCTGGTCGCCGCCCTCCTCCTGGCCGGCTGCGGCCAGGCGATCGCACCGACGGCCACGCCCGCACCGACGACCGCGCCCGCGCCATCGGCGTCGGCAGCGCCCTCGGCGTCGGCAGCCCTCACCCGCGACGAAGGCTGGCGCGCCGACATCGATGCGCTGCTCGAATCCCGCGAGCGGCTCCACCCCGATCCGTGGCACGACATCGACCGTGCCACCTGGGTCGCGGCGGCCGATTCCGCCAAGGCGCGGATCCCGACCATCGACGACGACGCCGCCCTCGTCGACGTCGTCCGCCTCGCCTCGATGCCCGGCTGGGGCGGGCGCGACGGCCACACCGGGGTCTTCCCGTTCACTCCGGGGAGTGGCACCCACGTGTACCCGATCCTCATGTGGCGGTTCAGCGACGGCCTCGTGATCACCGCGGCGAAGGCGCCGTACGGGGACCTCGTCGGCTCGCGGGTCGAAGCCATCGACGGCCATCCCATCGCCGACGTCATGGCCGCGGTCGAGCCGCTCGCGCCGCGCGACAACCCGTCCAACCTGCTCGGCGTACGCGCCGCTGTACCTGCGGACCAGCGAGCTGCTGGCCGGCCTGGGCGTCATCGAGTCCGTCGGGCCCGGCCACCTTCACCGTCGCCGGGCCGGGACCCGATGCGCCGTCGCGCGATGTCCGGATCGCGCCGATCCTGGCCGACGACGACGTCGCGTGGCATGGCGGCGACCCGCTCACGCTGCCGCCGACGGGATCGCCGCTGTGGCTCAGCCGCAAGCACGACGCCCTGTGGTGGACGTTCCTCGCCGACTCGCGGACGCTCTACGTCCAGTACAACGAGGTCCGCGGCGGCATCAACGCCGTCGCGGACGAGATCCTCGCCCGCGCGAAGGAGCCCGGCGTCGACCGGGTCGTCGTGGACCTGCGCAACAACGGCGGCGGCGACAACACCACCTACCGACGCCTGCTCGAGGCCCTCCAGGATCCAGCCATCGACCGGCCGGGCCGGCTGGCGGTCCTCATCGGGCGCGTCACGTTCTCGGCCGCGGCCAATTTCGCGACGGAGCTCGAGCAGACCACGGGAGCGCGCTTCGTCGGGGAGCCGATGGGCGGCAGCCCGAACCTCTACGGCGACGTCCGGCCGACGCGCCTGCCCTATGGACCGCTCGGGCCGATCGACGTCTACGTCGCCACGCGCTACTGGGTCAAGAGCACCGCCGACGACCCGCGGATCACGATCGCGCCCGACGTGGCCGTGCCGTTCTCGTCGGCGGACTGGCTGGCCGGCCGGGATCCGGTGCTGGAGGCCGCTATCCTGCCCCGGTGACGGGCACGCCGGATCTCCTCATCACGGGCGGGACGGTCGTCCGCGCGGACGGGTCGCGGCGGGCCGATGTCGCCATCAGCGCCGGGCGGATCGAGGCGGTCGAGCCCGACCTCGGCGGCCTCCGGGCGAGTGCCCGCGAGACCATCGACGCCAGCGGGCTCCTCCTGCTGCCCGGCGCGGTCGACGTGCACACGCACACCCGGGTCGGCAGTGACGCCGAGCCCGACCGGTTCTTCCAGGATTCCGTTGCCGCCGCGTTCGGTGGCACGACCACGTTCCTCGCCTTCAACAACCCGGGCACCGGGTCGTCGCCCGCGGCCGAACGGTCGCTGCTGACGGGCGTCCGGGAGTGGCGCGCGGCGACGGACGGCGACAGCGCGATCGATGTCGGGCTGAGCCTGGTGGTCAGCGGCCGCTGCGACGACCCGCTCGCCGAGCTGCCCGCGACCATCGACGCCGGCGTGGCGACCTCGAAGGCCTTCATGGTGTTCGACTTCCGGCTGCCCGACGCGCGGCTCTTCGAGGCGATGCGGGTGATGGGCCGCCACGGTGGGATGCTCCAGGTCCACTGCGAGGACCCGATCCTGCTCGACGCGGCCATCGCCGACGCCTTGCAGCGTGGTGACGTGCTACCGCGCTACCACGCTGCCACGCGACCGCCGTTCGTCGAGGCGGTCGCCACCGCGCGAGCGCTCGCGTTCGCGCGGCAGGCGGGGGCGCCCGTCCACGTCGTCCACCTGAGCTCGGCCGCCGCGCTCGACGAGGTCCGCCGCGCGAAGGCGGCCGGCGTCCGCGTCTCGGCCGAGACTTGCCCCCACTACCTGGCGTTCACGGACGCGGTCTACGACGAGCCGGACCCGGCCCGCTGCGCGGGCTACGTGATCTCGCCGCCGCTCCGCTCCGCGACCGACCAGGACGCCCTCTGGGCGGGGCTCGCCGACGGCTCGCTCGACCTGGTCGCCACGGACCACGTCCCGGACCGGATGGCGGTCGAGAAGGGCGACGCGGCCCGCGGCGTGCCGTTCAACGAGATCAGCAACGGCGCGCCCGGCATCGAGACCCTGCTCGCCGTCCTCTACGGCCGCGGCGTCGCCACCGGCCGCATCACCCTCGAGCGGATGGTCGACCTGATCGCCACGACCCCGGCCCGCCGGTTCGGCCTGGCGACCAAGGGCGTGCTCGGGGTCGGCAAGGACGCCGACATCGTCCTCTTCGACCCGAGCGTGACCCGGACCATCCACGCCGGCGACCTCCACCACACGAGCGACTACACGCCGTACGAGGGGATGGAGGTCGCCGGGGCCGTCCGATCGGTCTTCGTGCGCGGCGCCGCCGTCATCCGCGACGGCGCCTTCGTCGGTCAGCGCGGGTTCGGGCGGTTCATCGAGCGAGGGCCGATCGAAGCCTGACGACGGTCTCGTCGTTGGTCGATCTCCCAGCTCAGGCCGGACTCGTCGCCGTGGACGGTCGGTCCACGCGGATCGCCTGGACCCCGAGCGCGAGCCACCCGAGCGCGAACAACGCCATCCCGATGGGGATCAGGGCCGCGATAGAAGTAACGGCCTCGCTGAGGATGACCACGATCCCGATCCCGATGAGGGCGGCACCGCCGCGCGACAGGACCCGTGTCCGGTACGTCACTGCGGCAAACAGCCCCGATCCGAGCATGACGGTCATGACCCCGATGAACCACAGGCCCCAGAACCCGTCCTCGGCCAGGACGACCGACCCGATGTAGCCGGCGAAGAACGTGAGCGTCCCGATCGCGGTCACGGCAAAGGCGACCCAGATGGCCCCGGGGTGGGTCCGAGCCTGGAAGGCGCTGAGACCGGCCACGGCCACGAGCAGCACGACCATGCCGGTCATCAACATCGCGACCGGGACGGCGCCGTCGACGTTGCCGGCCACGCCGATCGAGAGCAGGCCGGCGACCGCCCAGAGGACGGCACCGATGATGGCGGCGATGCCGCCGAGACGGAGCGACATGGGAAAACCCCTTTCGGGCGAAGCGGCGGCTCGCTGCGACCGGAGTCGCGCGTCGAGCGCGCCGAGGAGGATGTCCGCCACGTCGTACGGGCCGAGCGGGCGCTCCTCGAGGATCGCCAGGAACTCGTCGCCGTAGCGAGCCCGCCACCGGGCGGGATAGCAGCGGATCAGCAGCGTTCTCATGGTTCGAGCTCGTGCAGCTGCCGAAGGCCCTGCTGGGCGAACTCGGACAGGCCGCGGAGCTGCTCGGCGAGCATCGAGGCGCCGATCGCGGTCAGGCGATAGGGCCGGCGCCGGTCGACCGGCGCCAGTGGCTCGACGAAGCCCTCGGCCTCGAGTCGGGTGAGGGCGGCATAGAGCGTGCCGGCACCCATCGGCCGGCCCGTGCCCGCTTCGACGTCCTGCATGATCGCGTAGCCGTGCTTCGGCCCGTCGCTCAGGCTGACGAGGATGAGCAGCGACGGCTCGGTGAACCGTCCGAACTCCGGGGCGTTCCGCTCCATGTGGACTCCTGCTGTTACGATGGTCGATATATCGATGGCCGATATATACGCCCATCCGCGGAGCGTGTCAAGCGGTCGCGGTCATTCGAGGATGGCGTACGCCCGGAGGGTGAGGAAGTCGGCGAAGTCGTCGCCGAGCACCAGGCGATCGAGCAGGTCGGCGGCCTCCGCGAGGCGGCCCTCCCCCGCCCCGCCGAGCCGTGCCAGCTCCTCGTCGCGGATCGCGGCGTAGCGCTCGGGGTCGACGGCCGTCCCGTCGTCGAGGACGACCGCCTGGGTGATCCACATCCAGAGCTGCGAGCGGCTGATCTCGGCGGTCGCCGCGTCCTCCATCAGGTTGTCGATGGCGGCCGCGCCGACGCCGCGCAGCCACGAATCGAGGTACGCGAGCGCCACGCGGATGTTCGCGCGCACGCCGGCGACGGTGACCGTGCCGCCGTCGACGCGGAAGTCCAGCAGCTCCGCGGCCGTGACGGCCACCTCGTCGCGGGTCCGCTCCTTCTGGTTCGGGCGGTCGCCGAGGACGCCGTCGAAGACCTCCAGCGCGACCGGCACGAGGTCCGGGTGGGCGACCCACGTCCCGTCGAAGCCGTCGCCGCTCTCGCGGACCTTGTCGTCGCGGACGCGGGCCAGCGCCCGCTCGGTCACCTCGGGGTCGCGCCGGTTCGGGATGAACGCCGCCATCCCGCCGATCGCGTGCGCCCCGCGTCGATGGCAGGTCTGGACGAGGAGCTCGGTATACGCCCGCATGAACGGCACCGTCATCGTCAGCTGGGCGCGGTCGGGGGTCGCCATCCGCGGGTCGGTCCGGAACTTCTTGATCGCGCTGAACAGGTAGTCCCAGCGACCGGCGTTGAGGCCCGCGGCGTGCTCGCGCAGCTCGGAGAGGATCTCGTCCATCTCGAACGCGGCGAGGATCGTCTCGATCAGCACGGTCGCCCGGATGGTCCCGCGCGGGATCCCGAGCGCCGCCTGGGCATGGACGAAGACGTCGTTCCAGAGGCGCGCCTCGTGGTGCGACTCGAGCTTGGCGAGGTACAGGTACGGGCCGCTCCCCGCCTCGATCGCCGCCGCCCCGGAGTGGAACAGGTACATCCCGACGTCGAACAGCGAGGCCGAGACCGGCGTGCCGTCCACCAGCACGTGCGACTCGACGAGGTGCCAGCCCCGGGGCCGGACGACGAGCGTCGCCCGTCGCCTCGTCCAGCCGGTACGCCTTGCCGTCGGGCGCGTCGAAGGTCAGCGTGCCCCGGGTCGCGTCCGCGATCGCGGCCTGGCCGGCGATCACGTTGGCCCAGGTCGGCGAGAGGGCGTCCTCGAGGTCGGCCATGAACACGCGCGCCCCGGAGTTGAGGGCGTTGATCATCATCTTGGGCTCGGCCGGACCGGTGATCTCGACGCGCCGGTCGACGAGGTCGGCCGGGGCCGGCGCGACCGTCCACTCGGACTCGCGGACATCGCGGGTGGCGACGAGGAAGTCGGGCCGCACCCCGGCGTCGATCTCGGCCTGCCGCTCCGCGCGCCGCCGCAGCAGCTCGAGGCGGACCGGCCCGAACCGGCGCTGCAGGTCGGCGACGAACGCGAGCGACGCCTCGGTCAGGATCCGGTCGTGGCCCGGGACGACCGGTCCGCGCAGCTCGACGCCGTCGGGGACGGTCATCCGTCCCCGCGGCGGACGGTCGCCTCGATGAGCCCGTGCGGCTCGGTCGTCGCGACGTAGGTCCCGCCGTCGTCGTCGACCCCGAACGGCGTGGTGTCGACCCGCCAGTGGTGGAGGTTCGGCAGCACCATGCGCACCTCGTCGACCTCGTCGTGCCGCTCGAGGATGGCCTTGCCCATGATCCACACCGAGGTCTGGACCGACGGGCTGTCGTGCTCGGCGAAGACCTCGAGCAGCGTCGTCCGGACCGCCTCGAACGTCTCGTCGAAGTCGACCGACGGCGAGCCGTAGCGCCAGACCGCGGCGATCCTGGTCGCCATCAGCCGGTCCTCGGCCTCGGGCAGCGTGGTGTAGCGGTCGCGCGGGAAGCCGGTGAAGCTCGAGCGGGTCGTCTTCATCACGACGAGGTCCTCGACCCCGGCCTCCACGATGGTGGCGCCGCGGGTCGCGGTGACGGTGGCGACGCGGGTCCCCTCGCCGCCGCGGATCAGCGCGTCCGGCGCGGGCTTGCCGTCCACCTCGAGGTGGCGCCAGTGGTGCCCGCGCAGGTTCACGGTGGCGCGATCCACCTGCGGGAACTCGAGGAAGTGCTCCGCGAGCGCCACCCCGTAGGCCTCGATGGCCCCGCCGAGGTGCCCTTGGGCGAACGCGTAGGCCGTGTTCTTCATCGTGTCCGTGGCGACGACGTTCGCGTTGTCGCCGTCGGTGTGCGCGGCCGTGAAGTCACCCTCGAGCGCGATCGCGACCGTCAGGTCACGGACGCGGTCGCCGCCCGGGTCGCGCAGCACGCGCACCAGACGGATCGCCGCCTTGCCGTATCGATTGGCACCGAGTTCGATCACCGGCCGGCCTCCCCTGTCCCCGCGGTCAGTCTGGCATGCCGGTCGCGCGCGATGTCGATGACCGCGTCGACGGCCCGCCGGATCTCGGCGTCGCGGTCGGCCCCGAGGGCCGCCCGGAAGCCCGGCAGCAGCTCGTCGCGCGGGCGACCCGCCACGAAGACGCAGTAGCGGAAGCCGAACCGCTCCTCGTAGGCCTGGTTGAGCGCGTCCAGCTCGGCGGCGACCCGGCCGCGGTCCAGCTCGGCGGCGTGCGCCTCGGCGGCGGCGACCTCGGGGGCATGGCCCTGCTCGACGAACGACAGCGCGGACATGCTGGCGGGCGGCGCCCCGAGCCGCGGATGGGCATCGATCAGCTCGAGCTGCTCGGCCACGGGCATCGCGTGGGCGATCCGCCGGGCGCCGGCGTAGAACTCGTCGAGGGTGCCGAACGGGCGGGCCATCGCCAGCCGCCCGAGGAACCGCGGCGCGCCCTCGAAGAGCGGGGCGACGGCCGCCGCGAAGATGCCCGGCGACAGGACGTCGAGCACGTCGATCGACGGGGGCGCCGATGGGCTCACGGCCGCTCCGGGGCGCTCACCAGCCGCCCGCCTCGCGGACGATCCGGTGCAGGACGCGGGCGGCCACCACGCGGCGGTACTCGGCGGTCGAGCGGACGTCGTCGATGGGGTGCAGCTCGCCGGCGAGCGTCTCGGCGGCGAGGTCGGCCGTCTCCGGGTTGGGCGCCCGGCCGTCGAGCACCGCCTCCGTGGCCGCCGCGCGGATCGGCGTCGCGGCCACGGACCCGAGGGCCACCCGGACCTCGCGCCACGCGTGCGTGCTCGAGCCGTTCCGCCACGCGACGGCGATCACGACCTTGCTGATGGCCTGCGCGCGGCGGGTGCCGACCTTGCGAAAGCGGACCTCGCGCCCGGGGGCGAACGGGAGGTGGATCCGCGCGACCAGCTCGTCCGGGGCGAGCGCGGTCTGGCGGTACCCGGTCCAGAACTCGGCGGCGGGCACGAGGCGCTCCCCGCGGGCGCTCACGAGCGCGAACGACGCATCGAGCGCGAGCAGGACGGGCAGCGTGTCGCCCGCGGGCGACGCGTTGGCGATGTTGCCGCCGAGCGTCCCGCGGTTCTGGATCTGGGCCGCCCCGATCGTCGCGGCCGCCTCGACCAGCCCGGGGAGATGCTCGCGGCAGAGCGCCGAGCGGCGGATCTCGGTGTAGGTGGTGAGGGCGCCGAGCACGATCCCGTCGCCGCCGACCGCGATCCCGCGCAGCTCGTCGAGGCCCCACAGGTCGACGACGCGCTCCGGCGGCTCGCCGAGCTCCCCGGTCAGCGCGACCATCAGGTCCGTGCCGCCGGCGATCGGCCGGGTCCGTCCGTCGGCCATCGCCTCGAACGCCTCGGCGAGGCTGCGCGGGCTGACGACGGGCGGCTCGACCGGCACCGCTCCCTACCCCCGGCCGCCGGCGGCGATGGCGATGGCCTCGACGATCTTGGTGTAGCCGGTGCAGCGGCAGAGGTTGCCGGCGATCGCCTCGCGGATGGCGTCCTCGTCGGGGCCGCCGCCGGAATCGAGGTAGGCCCGCGCGGCCATGAGCATCCCGGGCGTGCAGATCCCGCACTGGGCGCCGCCGGCGCGCAGGAACGCGGCCTGCAGGTCGTCGAGGACGGGCGGGCCGCCGGCGGTGAGCGCGGCGCCGGCGAGGCCCTCCACGGTCCGGACGTCGGCGCCGTCGACCTGGCAGACGGGCACGAGGCACGAATCGACCGGGGCGCCGTCGAGCAGCACCGTGCACGCGCCGCACTCCCCCTCGCCGCAACCCTCCTTGGTGCCGGTCAGCGCGAGCTCCTCGCGCAGGACGTCGAGCAGGCGGCGCATCCCCGGCACGTCCACCTCGAGCGGCGTCGCGTTGACCGTGAACCGGTAGGCGGTCATCGGGCGGGCTCGGAGGCGCCCGGCGGGAGCGGCGAGATCGCGGGCCGGCCGAGGACCGCGGCGAGGATCCGCTCCGGGCTGGCCGGCAGGTCGGCGATCCAGGCGCCGGTCGCGTCGGCGATGGCGGCGACGACCGCGGGCGCCCCCACGTCCATCGGCAGCTCGCCGACCCCCTTGGCACCGTGGGGCACCCCGGCGAACGGCGCCTCGACGAGGATCGTCGAGATGCGCGGGGCGTCGAGCGCGGTCGGGATGATGTAGGTCGCCAGCCGGTCGTTGAGGTAGCGGCCGTCGCGCAGCTTGATCTCCTCGATCGTGGCGTAGCCGACCGCCTGCAGCGTGCCGCCCTCCACCTGGCCCTCGGCGAGGACCGGATGGATGACCCGGCCGATGTCGTCGGCGGCCACGACGTCGCGGACGTGGACCTCGCCCGTGTCGAGGTCGACGTCGACCCGGGCCACGCACGCCGCCCAGCCGAAGGCCGGGTAGGCGTCGCCGCGATAGGTCTCGTCGTCGAAGGCGACGCCGGGGTACGGCTCGAAGCGCTCGTCGACCCGGATCGCGCCGTGGGCCGTCGCGTGGGCGCGGTACGTCTCCGCGAACGACCCGCCGGTCGCGGCCTCCACCTCGGCGCGCAGCCGGCGCGCGGCCTTGATCAGCATCCCGCCGACGACCATCGCGGTGCGCGACGCGACGGTCGGGCCGCTGTCGGGGACGGAGGCGGTGTCCTGGGGCGCGATGACGACATCGTCGGACGGGATCCCGAGGGCCTCCGCGGCGAGCTGCGGGAAGATCGTCTTGGTCCCCTGCCCCATCTCGGTCGAGGCGGTCAGGATGCGGATCTCGCCGGCCGCCGTCAGCTCCAGCGACACCACCGAGGCCAGCTTGACCTCGCCCGACCCGGTGAACCCGGCGCCGTGCCAGGCGAGCGCAAGGCCGATCCCGCTGGCGACCCTCGCCCGACTCGTCCGCAGCGGTGAATTGGGGATCGTCCCGGAGCCGGCCCGCTGGCCGCGGTCGCGGTCGGTCCGCGTCCGGAGCCGCTCGAACTCGCTCGCCTCGGCGGCACGCTCCAGGACCTCCTCGCCGGCGACGCTGTCGCGCAGGACCTGGCCGGTCGGGGTGGTGTCGCCGGGGCGGTAGACGTTCCGGCGGCGGATCTCGAGGGGCGACAGCCGCAGCGCCTCGGCGAGGCGGTTCAGGTGGGTCTCGGCGGCGAACTCGACCTGCGGCGCCCCGAAGCCGCGGAACGCCCCGTTCGGCGGCGTGTTGGTGCGCGTCGCGCGGGCGCGGATGCGCACGTTCGGGACGCGGTACGGGCCGCCGGCGTGGATCGCGCCCCGGCTCAGGACCACGGGCGTGAGCGTGCAGTACGCCCCGCCGTCCATGACGATCTCGATGTCCTGGGCGAGGATCCGGCCGTCGGCGGTCACGCCCGTGCGGTGGCGCACGATCGCGGGATGGCGCTTGGTGGTGGCGGCGATGTCCTCGTGGCGGTCGTAGATCATGCGCACGGGCCGGTGCGCCTTCAGCGCGAGGAGCGCCGCATGGAGCCCGATGACCGAGGGGTACTCCTCCTTGCCGCCGAACCCGCCGCCGGTCTCGGCCTGGACGACGTGGGCCTGCCGGTCGTCGATGCCGAGGCCGAGCTTGAGCGCCGAGTGGACGTAGTACGGGCACTGCAGCGAGCCCGTGACCGTGACGCCGCCGTCGTCGCGCGGGGTCGCGATCATCGCGTTGTTCTCGATGTAGAGCTGCTCCTGGTGGCCGACCCGGTACTCGCCCTCGAGGACCAGGTCGGCGGCGCCGAGGGCCGCGTCGACCTCGCCCGATTCGATGGTGTACCGGGCGAAGACGTGCTCGGACTCGAGCGGGTCGAAGACCGGCTCGAGCCGTTCCGTGCGCACCCGCACGTGGGCCTTCGCGGCGCGCAGGGTGGCGCGGTCGGGCGCGGCGATGAGCGCGAGCGGCTCGGCGTGGTGCTGGATCTCGCCGCCGACCGGGACCAGGATGGGCTGGTCGGCCTTGATCGAGCTCACGATGTTGTCGCCGGGGATGTCGGCCGCGGTGACGACCACGACGGTCGTCCAGTCGAACGCCGGGTCGAGCTCGAGCGCGACGAACCGGGCGTGCGGGTCGGTGGAGCGGACCGTGGCCCCGAACCAGGCCCCCGGCACCACGAGGTCGTCGGCGTACCTGGCCGCGCCGGTCAGCTTCTCGGGACCCTCGCGCCGGGCAGGCGGCAGCCCGCGTGCCCGACCCGGGGCGGTCGTGCCGGTCGGGATGACGAGCGCGCCGGGCGCCTCGGTACGTGGCGTCATGTGGGCTGGACGACCCTCCTCGGACTCGGAGCGTACCATCGGAGCGGGCGTCGACGGGCGGTGCCCACCGCTCCCGACCAGACCCCACCAGACCGCCCGCGTCGGTGCCGTGGGACACCGGCATTCCGTCCGGACCGGGCATGAAAGGGTCCCATTCGGGGGCGGGCGCCTGTACAGTCGGATGCCCTTGGCCCGATCGCCAGCACGTTCATCCTCGTCGTCGTCATCGCGCTCATCCGGGAGTCATCGCGGACCATGGAACTGTCTCAAGGCGCACTCATCGGCATCCTCGCGGCGGTCCTCGCCGCCGACATCCTCGTCGTCGTCATCGCGCTCGCGTGGACCCAGATCCGCCGTCGGCGGGCCCGTGCGGCGAGTGCCGTCACGCCGTCCGCAGCGGCCGGGACGGCCACCATGGGCACCCGGGCCGGACCGGTCGGGGGCGCCGCGTACCCGATGGGCACGGGCGGTGTGGGCACCGCCGGCGGGGGCCGGGGCATGGCCGCCGTGAGCGCCCCGCCCGCCGAGACCAACGCCGACGCCCTGACCGGGCTCCTCACCCACGCCGCGTGGACGCGGATCGTGGTCGACGAGGAGGCCCGCATCCGGCGCTATCGCCGCCCCGCCACCATCGTCATGGTCGAGCTCCAGGGGCTGGACCGCCTGGTCGAGCTGATGGGGCCGTCGTCCGTCGACCGGATCGTGCCCGCCGTCGCGGACACGCTGCGGCGCGACGCCCGCGAGTCCGACCACGTGGCCCGCCTCGGGTCCGGCCGGTTCGCCGTGCTCCTGCCCGAGACCGACGAGATCCTGGCCATCAACTACGTCGAGCGCGTCCGCCGGGCGTGCGACCTCTGGCTCGAGTCCGGGGCCGTGGCCCTGCGGATGGCGATGGGCTGGGCCTCCTCCGCGGCGGACGGCTCGCTGGCCGACGCCGAGGGCCTCGCGACCGACCGCATGTTCATCGAGCTCCGACGGGCCGAGCGGACGTCGAGCGGGCCGGGCGAACCGCCCGGCGCGACCCGGGCCAACGGCGGCAACGGCGGCATGGAGCCGGCCTTCAACAACTGATCACGGGCGGCGGGGCGGGCCATGTGCCCGTGGCCCGGCCGCCGGGGCCATACCCCGAGCGCGCGTCGAGGCGGACCGGGTTCCCGGTCCGCCTCGATCCGTGTCCTCGGCCGAACGGCCGAGGGCTACCCGGCGGTCGGCGCCGCCTGACCCACGGAGACCGGATGGCCGACGCCAGCCGCCGCGGCCGCGCCTGCGGCCACGACCCCGGCTTCCGCCCCGCTCCGCATCCGCCCCGGCAGCGCCAGGGCGACGACCGCGCCGACGGCCACGATGGCCGCGCCGACGAAGACCGCCGGCTGGAGCCCGTCGACGAACGCGGTCGGCGTCTGGTACGAGCCCGCCGACGAGAAGACGCTGGCGAGGACGGCCACCCCGAACACGCCGCCGATCTCGCGGATGGTGTTCGTGGCGCCGGACGCCTGGCCCTCCTCGATCGGCTTGACCGCGGAGAGCACGACATTGGCGATCGGGGCGAAGAACAACCCCATCCCGATGCCGGCCATCACGAAGCCCGGCACGAGCAGCAGGTACTCGACGGTCGGCGTGACGACGGCCGCGATCCAGAACAGCCCGGCCGACAGCAGGACCATGCCGGCGACCAGGATCGGCCGGCCACCGATGCGGCCCGCCAGCGCGCCGGCGATCGGCGCCACGAAGGCCGGCATCGCCGTCCAGGGCAGGGTCCGCAGGCCCGACTGGAACGGGCTCAGGCCCTGGACGACCTGGAAGAACTGGACGAGGAGGAACACGGCGCCGAAGACGCCGAAGTACATCAGGAACGAGACGACGTTGGACGCGGTGAAGGCGCGGCTCCGGAAGAAGCGCAGCGGCAGCATCGGGGCGGTCGCGCGCGACTCCCAGAACAGGAACGCGGCGATGAGGACCGCGCCGACGAGCAGCGCGCCGACGATGCGCGGATCGGTCCAGCCGTCCTGGTTGCCGTTGATGACGCCCCACACGAGGGCCAGCAGGCCGCCGCTGACGAGGCCGAGGCCGGGCAGGTCGAGCGCGCCATCGGGGCCGTGCGACTCCTGCAGCCGGGTGGCCGCGAGGATGACGGCGACGATGCCGATCGGCACGTTGAGCCAGAAGATCCAGTGCCACGACACGCCCTCGGCGATGGCGCCGCCGATGAGCGGGCCGATCGCGATGGCGAGGCCGGCGATGCCGCCCCACGCACCGAGTGCGACCGCGCGGCGCTCCGGCGGCACGGCCGCGGACAGGATCGTCAGGCTGAGCGGCGTCACGATCGCGCCGCCGACACCCTGGATCGCGCGGGCGATGATCAGGACGTCGCTGGAGGGGGCGAGGGCCGCGGCGGCGGATGCCGCGGTGAAGATCGCGAGGCCGATGGCGAAGACGCGCCGACGGCCGAAGCGGTCGCCGAGCGCGGCGCCGGTGAGCAGCAGGACCGCGAAGGTCAGGGTGTAGGCGTTGACCATCCATTCGAGGTCGGAGAGGCTGGCTCCGAGATCGGCCCGGATGACGGGCAGGGCGGTCGTGACGACGAGGTTGTCGAGCGCGACCATGAAGAGGGCGATCGAGGTGATGGCGAAGGTCCAGGCCGTGGACCGGCGGGCTGACATCTGGGTTGACCTCACTTTCGTCGGGAGTCGTCGGTGTGTCGGTGCTGACTAAGTAGTCACTAAGAACTGGGGCGAAAAAAGGGGCCGCGAGCCGGAGCCCGCGGACGGGTCGGGGTCGGCGTCATCGAGCAGCGGCGATCCTCCCCATCTCGGCGAAGGAGAACAGGCCGATCTCGGCCATCTCCGGCCCGATCGCGGCGGCCGTGTTCATGAGCATGCCCATCGCGAACCACTGCTCGAGCTCGGGCTCGCTGGCGCCGGACAGGTCGCGGACCAGCCGGTACAGGCGCGTCCATTCCTCGCCGACGGCCTGCCGGATCTCCGGGTCGCTGCAGGCGGCGTAGGCCTGGAGCTGGCAGAGCAGCAGCTCGCGGTCCTGGAGCAGCACGCAGTAGGCCTCCCCCATCGCGTGGAGGACGTGGTGGGTCGACGGATCCTCGTGGGCGGCGGCCCGGCCGGCGGCCTCGAAGGCGGTCAGCGTCCGACCGAAGCCGTGGCGGACGGCGGCGATGAACAGGTCCTTCTTGGTGCCGAACAGCTGGAAGAGGTAGGGCTGGCTGACGCCGGACCGGCGGGCGATGGCCTCGGTCGAGGTCCCGGCGTAGCCGGTCACGGCGAATTCGATCATGGCGGCCGAGACGATCTCGTCGCGGCGCTCCTCGGCGGAGAGGCGGGTGGTCGGTGTCATGGCGGCTAACTTAGTGACTACTAAGTCGCATGTCAACCCGGCAAATGACGATGTCGACGTCGTGCGCCGGACGGGGCGAGGGCGGACCGCTCGCGCCTCAGTCGACGCCGAGCCGGATCCCCCGCCCCGGCGTCGCGCCGGTGTGCCGGCCAGCCGTCCACGACGGGCGTGCCGTTCACGAGGACCTGCTCGATGCCGTCGGGGAACTGGCGCGGCTCGTCGTAGGTCGCGTTCGCGCGCACGGTCGCGGGGTCGAAGACCACGATGTCGGCGATCGCCCCGTCGCGGAGCAGGCCGCGCTGGCGGAGGCCGAGCCGCGCCGCCGGCGCGCCGGTCATCTTGTGGATGGCGGCCTCGAGCGTGAGCAGCGCCTCGTCGCGGACGAACTGGCCCAGGATCCGCGGGAACGAGCCGTAGGTGCGCGGCGCCGGCTTGTCGCCGAGGAACGTGGAATCCGTGCCGACCATCCCGACCGGGTGCGCCACGAACAGCGGCAGCGTCCTGGACCACGGCCCGCTCGTCACCTGGGCCACGCCGAGGTCCTCGCTGAGGAGCAGGTCGCAGATCGTGTCGACGACGTCGCGACCGGTCTCGGTCATCACCTCGGCCATCGTCCGCGACTCCCAGCGCAGGTTGTCCGGCCGCGTGAACGCCCCGAGCCGCAGGTCCGCCCAGCCCGCGGACCCGGTATAGGCCGCGCCGCGGGCGGCGAACTCGGCCCGCAATCGATCGCGGGCCGTCCGGTCGGCGAGCCGCGTCTTCAGCGGGCCGGGACCGCCGGCCTGGATCCAGCCCGGCAGCTGGATCAGCAGGCGCGTGCTGGCCCACTCGGACGGATACGTGTCGAAGGTGACGTCGAGGCCTTCGGCGCGGGCGTCGTCGACCAGGGCCAGCATCGGCTCGGCCGGCCCGGGATGCGTCACGCGGTGGTAGAAGTGCGTGATGTGGCTGGGCGCGCCGGCTCGCCGGCCGATGTCGATCGCCTCGCGGAACGGGTCGAGGTAGCGGTCGCCGAGCGTGTAGCGGACGTGGCTGTGATAGAAGCCGCCCGAACGGCCGGCCTCCGCGGTCAGCGCGGCGAGCTCCTCGGTCGTGGCGTAGCTGCCGGGTGGGTAGTCGAGCCCGCTCGAGAGGCCCACCGCCCCTTCCGCCATCGACTCGCGCAGCAGCCCGCGCATGCGGTCGATGGCCCGCTCGTCGGCGGGCACGTCGTCCCAGCCGAGGGCGTCGATACGGAGCGCCGAGTTGCCGACGAGCGTCCCCACGTTGACGCTGACGGTGCCGTCGAAGCGCGCGAGGTACGAGCCGACCGAGTCCCAGTCGTAGTCGATGGGCGGCCGACCGTCGAGCCCGCTGTCGAGCTCGACGAAGGCGAGCAGGTCCGCGCGGCGGTGGAATGGCGCGAAGCCGTTGCCGTCGACGCCGACGATCTCCGTGGTCACGCCCTGGCGGACCTTGGGCTCGTGGCGCGGCTCGGCGAGGATCCACAGGCCGCCGTGGCTATGCAGGTCGATGAAGCCCGGCGCGACGACCTTGCCCGTCGCGTCGATGCGGCGCCCGACGTTCGCGGGCTCCGGCGCGCCCGCGTCCAGGATCCGCAGCCGCTCCCCGTCGACGGCGACGCTCCCCGGCCGACCGGGAGCGCCGGTCCCGTCGACGATGATCCCGCCGCTGATCAGGAGGTCGACGCTGTCCGGCATGGCGGGACCGTAGCAGGCCGGCGATCGGACATGTGCGAGCGGATGCGGGCCGGGCGCCACGGCGACCCGGCCCGGTCCATCACCTACGCCGCGGGCGGCCCGCAGAATTCGGGGCGTTCGGCGTCAGCCAGCGCTTGCCACGTCGCGCTCGACCCCGGATAGATCGAGTACCCGTCCGCCATGGTGCGGGCCCCGTCGATCGTCGCGAGCAGGTCACTCTGGTAGCCGAACACGGCGCCGCTGTTGCCGATGAGCTCGAGTCCGCACGACACCGTCTCCCGGACCATCCCGAGGCCGTAGCCCACGTTCGGCCCCCAGTCCGTCGGCTGGGCATCGATCATCTGCTCGAACAGGTCGCGATGGATGAGCCGACCGTTGATCAGCGCGCGCATGAACGTCGTGAGGTCTCGGGTGGTCGAGATGCCGGATCCCGATGCGCCGAAGATGGACGTGTTGCAGGTCGTCTCGTCGACGAGCCGATCCCGGACGCCGGTCCCGAGCCCGTTGGGCCCGAAGTCGACGTACCCGTGGAGGAACGGGCCTGTCCAGTGCGGCGCCCCCTCCTGGAACGACGTGTGCGTGAGGCCGAGGGGCCGGATGATCTGGTCCGCCAGCACGCGCTCGTACGGTCGGCCGGTCACCCTCTCGATGACGAGCTCCAGGGCGACGTACCCGGGGTTCGAGTAGGAGAACGTCGTCCCGGGCTCGGATAGCTGCTGGTCGGCCCCCTTGACGACGGACACAGGGTCATACGTGGTGGCGCAGGTGCGGGTGATCGCCCCGAAGACGGTCTTGACGTCCGGGAACGTGGAATCAGCCAGGCCCGCTCGATGCTGGAGCAGCTCACGGATCGTGATGGTGGCGCCCTGCGTCAGCAACCCAGGCAGGTACCGGTCGATCGGCGTGTCGAGGCCGATCTTCCCCTGCTGGACGAGTTGCAGGATGGCGACCGCGACGAAGGTCTTGCTGATGCTGCCGATGCGGAACTCGGCGTCCGCCCTGGCCGACGCCCCGGTCCGGATATCGGACACACCGGCGGCCGCGGACCATGTGCCGGATTCGTCCACGCCGCCGATGAGGTAGGCCGGGGCACCACCGGCGACGACGGCTGGCATCGCGGCGATCACCGCCGCGTGGTCGAGCGGCGGGAGGCCGTCGGCCCGGACCGGAGTCGCGGCGGTGGCGGCCCACATGGATCCGACGACGACGAGCAGCGCCGGCAACGACCGGAGCGCTCCGCGGCGACGCGGCGAATGCACAATTCGCGAACATACTCGTTCTCCCAGGTCGGGAACCCTCGTTCGCGGCCCATCGGTCCGCGACGGAGTTCGCCTGGGTGCGATATAGGGCACCGCAACGGTCGGGCGCATCGGTCATTCAACCGATGGCTGCGAGTCCCGACGCGGCACGGAACGTCAGCCGCGGGCGCCCGGTCCCTCCAGCCGGCGGCCGCGGACCCAGGCCGCGCGGACCATGTCGGGGTGGGTGCGGTAGACGAGCCGGCTCATGAGGTCGTCCGGGTCGTCGTCGGTGACGCCGTGGATCGGGGCGACGAACGACGGGTCGACCGCGATGATGTCGGCCTCCTTGCCGGCCTCGAGCGAGCCGATCCGGTCCGCGAGCCCCAGCACCGTCGCCCCGCCCAGGGTCCCCATCCGCAGCCAGTCGAGCGGGGTCATCGCGTGGTCGACGCCGAACCCCGCGACCGCCAGCGCGCTCTTGGCGTAGGCCCCGACTCGCATCGCGCTGAAGATCGAGAGGTCCGGTCCGGCCGACACGTCCGAGCCCAGCCCGACCGTCAACCCCGC
The DNA here is from genome assembly GCA_963813335.1 of uncultured Chloroflexia bacterium. Lineage (GTDB taxonomy): Bacteria > Chloroflexota > Limnocylindria > Limnocylindrales > CSP1-4 > SPCO01. The sequence continues at coordinate 146,698 of CAWEYL010000001.1, read as the reverse complement.
CTCGAGATAGCGGGCGAGCGGCATGACCCCGGACGCGAGGAAGAGGTTCGACGCCGGGCAGTGCGCGACCCGGGTGCCCGTCTCGACGAGCCGCGCCAGCTCGCGGTCCGAGAGGTGCACGGCGTGGGCCAGCACGGTCCGCTCGCCCAGCCCGCCGGCCCGGTCGTAGACGTCGACGTAGTCGATCGCGTCGGGGAAGAGCCGCGCGACCTCGGCGATCTCGCCGCGGTCCTCGGAGAGGTGGGTCTGCCAGTACGCCCCGGTCGAGCGGGCCAGGGCCGCCGATTCGCGCAGCAGGTCGGCCGTGCAGGACACCGCGAACCGCGGGGTGACCGCGTACTGCAACCGCCCGTCGTCGCGGCCGTGCCAGCGCTCGATGAGGTCGGCGGCCTCGCGCAGCGTCCGGTCGAGGATCGTCGTCGGGTCGATGGTGGCGTCGTAGGTGATGCCGGTCCATCATCACCTTGCCCGACGACCGCCCGGATCCCGTGCGCCTCGGCCGCCCGGAACGTGGCATCGAGGCTCGCCTCGTAGACGGCGCCGTAGACCAGCGCGGTCGTGGTCCCGGCCGCCGCGAACGCCCGCCACGCGAGCGGCGCCAGGCGGGTCGCCTCGGCCTCGTCGAAGCCGCGCTCCAGCGGGAAGATGTAGCGCTCCAGCCAGGTGAGCAGGTCGAGCCCCGCCCCGAGGCCGGCGTTGGGGAGCTGCGGCAGGTGGGCGTGGAGGTCGACCAGCCCCGGCATCACGACCCAGGGTCGCAGGTCGAAGGCGGCGTCGGCCTCGGCCGGGCGGTCTGACGCGGCGCCGGCGAAGGACAGGCGCCCGTCCGCGTCGACCAGCAACAGCCCGTCGGGTTCGTGGCGGACGCCGCCGCCGGCGAGGGGCGTCAGCAGGCGCGCGCGGATCGCGAACGGCGGGGCCGTGGGGAGCGTCGAGAGGTCCACCGCGGAAGGCTAGCAGGGCACGCGGGCCCCGCTCGGGTCAGCGCTTCTTGCCGCGGACCTCGAAGAGGTGGGCGGTCCACTCGGAACCGGTGCGGTCGATCGTCGCCGAGCTGCCGTGCCAGCCACAGGTGCAGGTGATCGTCTGGTCGCGGTGCTTGTACTCGTCGATGACGTGCTTGAACGGCTCGTTGGCCGGGGTGGCGGGCTTCAGAGGCGGACGACTATTCACGGAGACTCCTGGGCGAGGGAGGACAGCCGGCACGCAACGCGCGGGGGGAACCGCAAGGATACTCCAATGGGGGGACCTTCGCCCGGACGAAGGTCCTTCATGTCAGTCCGGCGAGAGGTGGTAGCCAAGCCGGCGTGGCAGACGCGTCAGCTCGCGGAGGACCGGTCCGGCGGTCCCGCCACGCTCCTCGATGGCCTCGCGGCGCACGATCGCGTCGCGGACCAGTCGCGCACCGAGATAGCGGAACGGCTCCGGCGGGAACGCGCGGGCCCGACCCCCGATGAGCACCTCGGCGGCGCGCGTTGAGAGGCCGACCGGCTCGGTCCCGAGGGCCAGGCCGGCCAGCGCTCGACCGGCCACCACCGACGGCGCGACCCCGTTCCCCGAGTAGCCGTGCGCGTAGTGGATCGGCCGGCCCGCCACACTCCCGATGCTGGGGAGGTGGTCGGCCGAGATGTCGATGGGGCCACCCCAGGCATCGTCGATCCGGACGCCGCGCAGGCTCGGGAACAGGCGGCGCAGCCCGGCCGCGGCCCGGTCGGCCGCCGTCGCATCGTCGGTGAACACGGATCCGATCCGCCCGCCGAACCCGGCCCGGCCGCCACCGCCGCCGATGGCGATCCGGCCATCGCGCGTGGTCCGCAGGTAGTGGAGCGTGAAGCGCGCGTCGGCGAGGCCCTCGCCGCCGGTCCAGCCGATCTCGGCGAGTCGGTCCGGGATCGGCTCTGTCAGCACGATGTAGCTCGACCACGTCACCAGCCGCCGCCCGAAGCTGGGCCAGGCTGCCGCCCAGGCGTTCATGGCCACGACCGCCGAGCCCGCGACCACCTCGCCGGCGCCGGCGTCCGATGTCGTCCGGACCCGGACCGGACGCCCGGCTCGTCCGGCCGGTGCCCGCCGGCCCCCGGCCCCAACACCGCCCAGCCAGCCGGGGCGTTCGCCGTCGATCTCCTCGACCCGCGTCCCTTCATGGATGACGACACCCTGCTCGAGGGCGACGCGACGCAGGCCGCGGGCGAGGATCGCCGGCTGGACCGTCGCCGCCACGGGCATGAACGCGCCCGCGCGGAGCACCGGCGACGCGACGCGCTGGCGCACGGCGGCTGGATCGAGCGCGCCGTACCTATCCCCGTGCCCGGCGTCGCGGCAGGCGGCCACGGCCTCGTCCCACGTCCCGTCCTGGGCCGGGGCGGCGCTCACCGACAACGTTCCGTGCCGCTCGTACCAGGCGTCGATCCCGTTCGCGGCGGTCCAGCGGCCGAGCTCGTCGACGGCGTCGTCGATGGCCTCCGCCGCGGCCACCGCGCCATCGAGGCCGTGCCGCTCGATCAGGGTCGGCAGCTCGTCCCACCAGCCCGTGGCGAACCCGCCGTTGCGCCCTGACGGCCCGCCGCCGCAGATGTCCGCCTCCAGCACGACGATCCGCGCGCCGGGCGCCTGCTCCGCGATCCGGATCGCCGTCCACAGCCCGGTGTATCCGGCGCCGACGATCACGACATCAGCCGTGGTCGTCCCGCGGAGCGGCGGCGTGGTCCCGCCGGCGGCCAGGCCCGGGTCGGCGGCCGCCTCCGCAGCCAGGGCCTCGCGCAGCCACCACGATCGGCGGGCCCCGCTCGGCCGGACGGGTTCGCTCCCCGCGACGGTCATCCGTGCGGTGGCAGAAGGTCGGTCCGCACGACCTGGTCGACGGTCACGGGCGCCTTGGTCAGCCCGAGGCTCGTGAGGTAGTCGATCGAGGTCTTCCAACCCGCGCTGTCGATGGCGCCGAGCCCGCCCGCCTGCTGGACCGGTCCGGTCCACGCATCGATGGTCGCGTCGAGGACCGCCTTCTGCGTCGGATCGTCCGCGCTGAGCCCGTCGATCGACTTCGACGCCGCGTTCAGTCCGTTCTGCGGGTTCGCCTGGATCTGGGCCATCGCGTCGAGCGTGACCGCCACGAACCGGGCGATCGCCTCGTGCTTCGATTCGAGGGTCTTCGTGCTCGAGATCAGGCCCGGGCCCGGCAGCGGCGTGATGTCGTCGATGCGCAGGACCGTGACGGGCTCGCCAGCGAGCCCGAGCAGTACGGGCTCGTTGTTCGCGAAGCCCGTGGCGGCGTCCACGGCGCCGGCGGCGACCGCGGCCCGCTGCCCGAAGTCGGGGTACTCGACGATCGTCAGGTCGTCCGGGGTGAGGCCGGCCGAGGCGAGCAGCGCCTGGAGCATGACCCACGACGAGCCGTAGCGGCCCGGGATGCCGAGCTTCTTGCCCTTGAGGTCGCCGGCCGTCTTGATCCCGGCGGATGCCTTCGCGAAGACGACCGAGGGGAACTTGCCGTAGACCGTTGTGATGTACTGGATCGGGATGCCCTGGCTGACCGCCGGGATGACGTCCGTCCCGTCCGCGACGCCGATGTCGATCGACCCGGCCCCGACCAGCTGCACGAGATCCGGGGCGATCTTGTTCTGGAACTCGACCTGCAGACCGGCCGCCTCGTACGAGCCGTCGATCTGCGCGAGGTAGAAGGGCGCGAACTGGACGTTCGGGATATAGCCGAGCCCGACCACGAGCTTGGCCGGCGACGCCGATGGGCTCGAGGAACCCACGCCGCAGGCTGCGGCGAGCAGGCCGACGACCAGCGCGATGATCACGAGGGTGGCGGGACGGGAACGCTGTGGCACGAGGACCTCCTGAGGTTTCGGCGAGGGACCGGTCACCGGGCGCCGACCATGCGGCGCTCGATGGCGACCACGACGAGATAGAGCGAGATCCCGACCAGCGCGATGGTCAGGAGCGTCGCGAACATCAGCGGGGTGTCGAAGAGCGACCCCTTGGCGAGGTTGATGAGGACGCCGAGGCCGCGGTCCGCGCCGGCCCACTCGGCGACGATCGCGCCGACGACCGCCAGCGTCACGCCGACGCGGAGCCCGCCGAAGATCGACGGCAGCGCCGCCGGGATCTCCAGCGTGGTCAGGACCTGGCGCCGGGTCGCCCGGAGCGCGCGCCCGAGCTCCAGCAGCCCGGCATCGACCGAGCGGATGCCGACCATCGTGGAGACCGCGACCGGGAAGAAGACGATCAGCGCGCAGATGAGGACCTTGCCGAGCAGCCCCGGGCCGAACCACAGGGCGATGAGCGGGGCGAGCGCGAGGATCGGCGTTGCCTGGGCGGCGACGAGGTACGGCGAGAGCAGGCGCTCGACGAGCTGGCTGCGGGCCAGCCCGTAGCCCACGACGAGCCCGAACCCGACACCGACGAGGAGGCCGAGGGCGATCTCGACGAGGGTGGCCGCGAGGTGCGGTTCGATGATGCCGTCGAGCATGGCCGTGCCCCAGCGGCCGGCGACGGCCTCGGGCGTCGGCAGGATGAACTCGGGCAAGCCCGTGATCACCACCACGAGCCGCCACACCACCAGGAAGACGGCCAGCGCGGCGACGACCGGGAGCCATGCCGAGCGCCTCACGCCGCCTCCTCGAGATGCGAGCGGATCTCGGCGGCGGTCCCCGCCGCGACGGCGGCGTCGAGTGCCTCGATCGTGCGCGGGCGCGGCGAGTCGATCGGGATCTCGGCCACGATGCGCCCCGGCCGCGGCGACATCACGACGACGCGGTCCGCGACGAGGATGGCCTCGGGGATGCTGTGGGTGACCATCACGATGGTCGTGGCGGAGCGCTCGCCCAGCTCGAGCAGCTCGAGGTCGAAGCGTTCGCGCGTCAGCGCATCGAGCGCGCTGAACGGCTCGTCGAGGAGCAGGACCTCGGGCTCCAGCGCGAGTGCCCGGGCGAGCGCCACGCGCTGGCGGACCCCGCCGGACATCTCCCCGGGGTGGGCGAGTAGCGCCGAGGCGTCGATGCGGACGAGCTCGGCGAGGTCGAGCAGGCGCGCGTCCCGCTCTTCGAGCGGCCACCCGGCCAGCTCGAGCGGGTAGGTGATGTTCGCGGCCCCGGTCCGCCACGGCAGCAGCCGTGGCTCCTGGAACACGAGGCCGATCCGCGGGTCCGGGCCGGTGACGAGGCTGCCGTCGAGCGTGACGCGGCCGCGCGTCGGGGCGAGGAGGCCGGCGATGGCGCGCAGCGCCGTCGACTTGCCGCAGCCGTTCGGTCCGATGATCGCCACGATCCGCCCGCCGTCGATGGTCAACTCGAGGCCGTCGAGGGCCACGAGCGATTCGGCCCCCCGCCGGCCCGGGAACGTGATGGCCAGGTCCGCCAGGCGGACATCCCCGCTCACCGCGCCACCCGGTCGGCGAGGCGGCGCAGGATCGGGGCGGTCGCCGGGTACAGGTCGACATACGCCTCGAAGACCGCGTCGTACGTGGCGGCGAGCTCGGCCCGCGGCTCGATGCGGTGGTCGATGCGGGTCATCGCCTCGATGGCGGCCTCGATGTCGGGATGCGCGCCGATCCCGACCGCGCCGAGCATCGCCGAGCCGAGCACCGCGGTCTCGAGGACGGCGGGCACGGCGACGGGGAAGCCGGTCACGTCGGCCTTGATGTGGTTCCAGGTGTCGCTCCGTGCCGGGCCGCCACAGACGCGCATCTCATGGACGCGCACCCCGGCGTCGAGCATCGGACGGGCGACGTGCCGGATCGCCAGCGCCGACGCCTCGAGGATGGCCCTCGCGAGGTGGCCGCGGCCGTGCGCCAGGGTCAGGCCGGCGAACGCCCCGCGCGCCGTCGGGTCCCAGTAGGGCGAGCGCTCGCCGGCCAGGTACGGGAGGAAGACCAGGCCCGCCGCGCCGGGCGGTGTCGCGGCCGCCTCGCCGATGAGCGCTTCCGTGCCGATCGTCCCCGCCAGGATCCCGTCTCGATACCAGTCGAGCGACCGGCCGGTGGCGGCCATCGCGGCCCCGACGCTGAACCGGCCCGCCAGCGGCGCCGGCGTGACGAACGCGCCCGCGACCTCGACCGGCTCGTGCCAGTACACGCCGAAGCCACCGGCCGCACCGCCCGGGTCGTAGGCGTCACCCGGGTCCCGCAGGCCCGCGCCCAGGTAGCTCGCGAACGCGTCGACCGTGCCGCCGACCACCGGGATGCCGGCCCGGAGGCCGAGGGTCTCGGCGGCGGCCGCCGTCAGGTCCCCCACGACCGCTCCCGTGATGCCGAGTGGCGGCAGCCGGTCGGCCGGCACGCCGACCGCGGCGACGACCGCCGGGTCTGCGGCGGTCTGGTGAGGGGTCCGCGGCGACGACGCCACGCCCGACAGGCGGTACGCCAGCCACTCCCAGGTCGCGAGGTACCAGTGGGTCTCGGCGGCGACCGTGGGCTCGTGGCGCTCGACCCACAGCGCGGCGGGCAGCCCGGCCAGCACCCAGCCGCCGACCCCGGTCGCGGCGGCCAGCTCGGCGGCCTGCTCGGTGGATCGCGTGTCGAGCCAGGTGATCGCCGGCCGGGTGGCGTCGCCGCGGGCGTCCACGGCTACGAGGGTGGGGCCGTGGCCGTCGACGCCGATCGCGACGACCGCGGCGCGAGCCGAGGCACCGACCTCGCGGACCGCGCGCACCACGGCGGACCACCAGTCGGCGGGATCCTGCTCGGCCCAGCCCGGCTCGGGTCCGACGGTCATCGGGTAGGCCGCGCGCGCCAGGGCGAGCAGCCGGCCATCGAGCGTCACGAGGCCGGCCCTGACCTCGTTGGTCCCCAGGTCGAGACCCAGGATGGCGGGCTCGCGGGCCGCCGTCATCGCGCTGGCCCGCCAGTCGGGGTCGGCGTCGAGGCGTCGAGGGCCACGACGGCCTCCGCGGTCGCGACGTCGGTCACGAGCGTGCGCACGACGCCGGCACGGATCGCGCCCAGGATCGGCCGGACCTTCGACGCGCCGGCGGCGACGCCGATGGCCGCCGGGACGCCCCCGAGCCGCGGAGCCTCGAACGCGATCACGCGCTCGCGCAGCGCCGGACAGACGAAACGCCCCTCGAGGTCGAACGGGGCGACCAGGACCTCGCCGACCGCGCCGGAGGCGTCGAGCTCTCGCGCGATGTCGGGGCCGACCGTCGTGGTGTTCCAGCCAGGCCCGCCGATCCCGAAGAGCGCGACGTCGAGGCGGTCCCACAGCTCCAGCACGGAACGGACGCCCGCGTGGGCCAGCAGGGCGGTCCGGGTCGCGGCGTCGTCGACGAGGCCGGGCGCCATCAGGCCATGCGCCTGGGCGCCGAGGGCCTGCGCGACCCGGCGGTACGGCTCCCGCTCGGGACCGGTCGACCAGAAGCCGCCGCACAGGGGCACGACCGTGGCCGCGATCGGGGTCGCGGCCTCGTCGGGGCCGCCGCCCAGCGTGTCGCACAGCGCGTCGGTGGTGGCCGAGACGGATGCGCCGTCGCCGATCCCGACGACCAACCCGGCCCGGACCGAGGCGTGCAGGACCTGGGCGGCGAGCCGGCCGACCATGCGGCGGGTCAGGTCCTCGGGACCGACGATGGTCGGGGCCAGGTGGACCGCATCGAGGCCGTAGCGCTGCCGAAGGACGTCGCCCGCCGGGCTGTCACCGTGCGTCGAGTCGACGATCCGGATCTCGACGATGCCCTCCGCGCGGGCGCGCTTCAGGAGACGCGACACCTGCGGGCGCGTGACGCCGAGCAGCTCGGCGATCGCGCTCTGCGTCTCACCGAGCTCGTAGTAGAGGCGGCTCGCCCGGACGAGCTGCTCGAAATCGCTCATCGCGTCGCGTCCGGGCCTTGCACAGATGTACTGAACAGATGTGCATGCATCGTCGGCGCATCATACGCGGCTGCCGGCGGATATGCACGAATGCGGCCAGGGTTGCCTTCCGCGATCGCGATGCACCTCGGCTGCATATCAGGGGCGGGGCGCGGCGGTCGGGTCTGCCATCGCCAGGTGGTCGCGGTGTGCCAGGCAAGTCAGGACGGATCCCGGAACCGGCCGGACATATGCATCCGAGGTGCATACGCTGAATCCGAAGAGGGCCCCTCGGAAATCGTGCATATCCGAGTGCCCGACGGGTCAGTGCGCCTTCAGGGGCGCGGGCTGGGCCGGCTAGAGCGCGCGCCGGGCCGGCTTAGAGCACGCGCCCCGGGTTCAGGATCCCCTGCGGATCGAGCGCGGTCTTGATCGCCCGCATGACCCGGACGGCGTCGGCGCCGCGCTGCTCCTCGAGCCAGGCCCGCCGGGCGGTGCCGATCCCGTGCTCGCCGGTGATGCTGCCGCCGAGGGCCATCGCGGCGCGGTAGAGGTCGGTGCGCACGGCGTCGGTCTTCGCCTCGCCGTCGGGGTCGCCGCGCTCCAGCACGAGGTCGGGGTGCAGGTTGCCGTCGCCGACGTGCCCGAACGTCCCGATCCGCACCTGGTGACGCTGCGCGATCTGCTCGACCTCGCGGAGCATGTCGGGTACCCGCGACCGCGGCACGCTCACGTCCTCCATGCGGACCTCGCCGAGGCGCTCGAGCGCGTAGTGCGCCGCCCGCCTCGCCTGGCGGAGCCAGTCGGCCTCCTGGGCATCGGCCGCCCGGACGACGTCCGTCGCCCCCGCCGTCCGGCAGACGGCCTCGGCGCGGGCCAGCTCGTCGGTCGCGGCCGAGCCCGGCGCGTCCGATTCGATCATCAGCATCGCCGCCGCGGTCCGGTCGAGGCCGAGGTCGTTCATGTCGTCGACCGCGTTGATGGTGAATCGGTCGAGCAGCTCGAGGGTCACCGGCGAGAGCCCGGCGGTGGCGATCCCGGCGACCGCATCCCCGGCGCCGTCGAGGGTCGGGAAGAACGCCAGCATCGTCGAGCGGGGCGGCGGCGTGGGGCGCAGCTTGAGCGTGGCCTCGGTGATGATCGCGAGCGTCCCCTGGCTCCCGACGAACAGGTGGGTCAGCGAGTAGCCCGCGACGTCCTTGACGTTCTTGCCGCCGGTGCGGATGACGGTCCCGTCGGCCATCACGACCTCGAGCGAAAGCACCGATTCGCGCGTCTGGCCGTACTTGACGCAGCAGAGACCGCCGGCGTTGGTGCCGAGGTTGCCGCCGATGGAGCACTGCTCGAACGACGCCGGGTCGGGCGCATAGAACAGGCCCTCGGCGGCGACCGCCGCCTTCAACGCCGCGTTGATGATGCCGGGCTGGACGACCGCGACGAGGTTCCCGCGGTCGATCTCGACGATCCGGTCCATGGCCGTGAAGGCCATCGTCAGCGCGCCCTCGATGCCGGCCGAGCCGCCCGACAGCCCCGTCCCGGCGCCGCGCGGCACGATCGGGACACCGAACTCCCCGGCCAGCCGCACCACGGCGGCGACCTGGGCCGTCTCGGTCGGGAGGACCACGGCACCCGGCAGGCCCGCCTTGAGGTAGGCGGTCTCGTCGAGCCGGTACGACTCGCGATCGATCTCGTCGGTGAGCACCCGCAGCCCGGGGAGCTGGGAGCGGATCGCGTCGACGAGCGGCCCGATCGCGGTGGCGGTCGTGGTCATGGCTGGCAGTCTACGGGCCGGGGGTAGGATTCGGACGATGCGCAGGCTCGCGGTCCTCGCCCTGGCCGTGCTGGCCATGGGGCTGCCCGGCCCGGTCGGTGCCGGTGCGCCGGCCAGTGCCGGTCCGCCGGCCCGTGCCGGCTCGCCGTTCCGTGCCGCCCCCAGTGCCATCACCCCCGGCACCGTCAACCGGACCAGCCTCGCATTGACGGCGACCTACGACACCAAGCTCCACATCGACTGGACGCCGCGGCGCGTCAAGGTCGACGCCCGGATCGCGATCACCAACACGTCCGGCGGGCCGGTCGACCGGATCGAGTTGAACACCGTCGCCGCCCGGCTCGGCGCCATCCGCTACCTGTCGGTCCTCGTCGACGGCGTCCACGTGACCGCCAAGGTCAGCGACCAGACCCTGGTCGTGCCGCTCGGCGGGGTCCTCGCGGCCGGTGCCGCGACCACGCTCCGGGTCCGCTTCTACGCCACGTTGCGGACCAGCGTCGGCGGCTCGGACTGGCTGTTCACGAAGGCCAACGGGATCGTCGACATGTACCGCTGGCTGCCGTGGGTCAGCAAGGCGGTGCCGTTCACCCGCCCGAACCACGGCGACCCGTTCGTCACGCCGGTCAGCCCGCTCGTCCGGGTCGCCATCGAGAGCGACCGCAAGCTGGTCCTGGCCACGACCGGCGACCAGGTGTCGGTCTCCGCCGACGGGCTCACCCGGACCTTCGAGGCGCGCCAGGTCCGCGACTTCACCGTGACCGCGGCCACCGACTACCGGACCGCCACGCGCAAGGTCGGGGCGACCACGGTCAAGGTCTTCTACCGGGCGGGCACCTCGGGCGCGGCCATGCTCGATGCCGCGGCGGATGCCCTCGGCGTACTCGGCGGCAAGCTCGGGGCGTACCCCTACCCCACCTTCAAGGTCGTCCAGTCCGCCGGCGCGTACGGCATGGAATCGCCCGGGCTCGTCTGGATCCCGACCGGCACGCCGAGCGGGAACCTGCGCTACCTGACCACGCACGAGACGGCCCACCAGTGGTTCTACGGGCTGGTCGGGAACGACCAGTCGCGGCATCCGTTCGCGGACGAGGCCGCCGCCGACGCGGTCACGCGCAAGATCCTCGGGATGCGCCGCGCCAGCCGCTGCGCCACGGGCCGCCTCGACCGCTCCATCTACTCGTACACCGCGGCCTGCTACTACGAGATCGTCTACATCCAGGGCGGCAACCTGCTCGACGACGTCCGGACGCGGATGGGCACCACGGTCTGGTGGAACGCGCTCAAGGGCTACGTCGCGGCCAACCGCTACGGCCTGGTGACCAGCCGGACCCTGCTCGACGCGCTCGACGCCGCGACGCCGCTGAACCTCGAGCCGACGTTCCGGGTCAGGTTCCCCGGGCTGTACTGAGCCGGCGGTCCGCGGCGAGCGCCTGCGGCATCTCGCGGAACGCGGCCGGAAGCAGCGGCCGCCAGAACCGCCAGCCGCTGACGAGCCACTCGGCGACGACGCGGTGCCGTGCGTCCCAGGGCAGGCCGTAGCCCTCGCGGACGCTCGGCGGCAGGAGGCCGATGGCGGGCCACAGCGTCCAGGCATAGGCCGACCGCGGGAGGCCGATCGCGTCGGCGGCCGTGCCGAGGACCCCGGGGAGTGGCGGCCGCAGGATCGTGTCCGCGAGCTCCCGCGCCAGCGGCCCGACGCGCACCGGCCCGTCCGGGGCCAGCATCCCCGCGAGGTACGCCTCGAAGGCCTCGAGGTCCGCGGGCAGCAGCCCGTCGGGGATGCCGAACGCCCGGCCGATCGGGCGGGTCTCCTCGTAGAAGGCCGCGGCGCGGCCACGCTCGAGCGGCCCGAGCCAGGCGTCGTTGGCGACGATCGTCGAGTCGACCAGCGTGGCGTGCACCCACAGCGACAGCTCGGGATCCCGTGCGGCGTAGCCCGGCCCGGTGATCCCGCGGTGCAGCGCGTTGAGGCGGCGGATCTCCGCCCGCGAGGCCGCCGCGGACCCGTAGATGATCGCCAGGTAGGAGCGCAGCGTGCCCCGCAGGCGGCGCCACGGGTCGGCGCGGAAGTCGGAGTGCTCGTCCACGCCCGCGGCGACCGACGGATGGGCGATCTGCAGGAGGAGGGCCCGCGGGCCGGCACCGAGGAGGAGCATCGCCTCCCGGTTCAGCCGCCAGGCCTCGGAGGCCGGGCCGAGCAGGCCGGGCCTACCGGTCGTCGGGCCGACGGCCGACGAGCCACCAGGCGGTCGGGAAGATCGCGGCGGCCACGACGAGCTTGGCCGTGTCCCACACCAGGAACTTGGTCATGCCGCCCGAGATCGCGTCCTCCCACGACAGCCCCAGCGAGACCTTCAGCCACGGGACGCCGATCGCGTAGATGATCGCGGTCCCGATGGCCATCATGGCCAGCGCCCCGGGAAGCCGCCGGTCCCAGCCGAGCTCGGCGAGCCGGCCGACGATGGCGGCCGAGACGACGAAGCCGACCAGGTAGCCGGCCGTCGGGCCGCCAAGGATCGCCAGCCCGTGCTTGCCCTCGGCGAAGACCGGCAGCCCGATCGCCCCGATGGCGAGGTAGAGCAGCAACGCGAGCGCGCCGCGGCGGAAGCCGAGGGCCCCGCCGACGACGAGGACGCCGAAGGTCTGGCCGGTGAACGGCACGGGCTGGACGGGGATGTAGACCTGGGCGCACAGCGCGACGATGAGGGCGCCGGCGACGATGAGGGCGATGTGCCGGACCCGGGTCCCGAGGCGCTCGCCGATCGAGATGGGGACCAGGAAATCGCCGATGGTGATGCCTCGGTCGCCGGCGCCGCTGCGGTCGAGTCTCGGGAAAGCGAGCGTCAAGGAGGCTCCACACGTCCGGGGTCGCCTGGGGGCAGCGACCGAGGCCCCGAGTCTAGCATCTCGCCCCGGCCCCACGGCCTCATTCGTAGGCGACGGCCCGCACGATCGAGACCCGCGAGGCGATCCCCGCCGGATAGGCGGCCGCCAGCATCGACAAGGCCACCCCGAGGAGGATCGAGCCGACGACCGTCTGCCACGGGATCGAGAACGCCACCGCCGTCGAGCCGCCGGCCAGCACGACCATCAGGGCGCCGACCAGCAGCCCGGTGACGATGCCGACGATCGAGCCGGCGACCCCGATGACGCCGGCCTCGACGACGACCGAGCGCCAGACCTGGCGACGGGTCATCCCGGCGGCGCGGAGGATCCCGATCTCGCGGACCCGCTCGATGACGTTCATCGTCAGCGTGTTGGCGATCCCCAGCGTGGCGATGATCACCGCCACGATCGCGAGGACGTCGAACAGCCCGAAGACGCGGATGAGCGCGTCGTCGATGGCGCCCTGGACCTCGTCGAGGGTCACGATCTCGAAGGCCGACAGGGCGGCCGCCTGGCGGAAGTCCTCCTGCTGCGCCGGGGTGATGCCCGGATCGAACGTGACCGCGAAGGCGTCGGCACCTGCGACCCCGAGCTGGGATGTCGCGTCGGTCCAGCCGACGATGACCGCCTCGCCGCCACGCCCCGGGAGGGTCCGCTCGGCGACTCCGACGACCCGCAGGTGCATCGTCGTCGCATCGGCGGTGCCGATCGTCAGCTCGTCGTCGACCACGAGGTGCAGGCGGTCGGCCAGCGACGCCGGCACGATCGCGGCGCCGCCCCGGTCGAGGGCCGCCAGCGCGACGTCGCGGTCGCCGTCGACCATCGTGAGCCGGCCGTCGGCGGCAAGGTCCGCGCCGACCATCGCGGCCCCGTCGGTGGCGGTGCCGTTCACGGCGAGATCGAAGGTCGCGATCGGGCTGACCCGCGCGACGCCGGGCTGCGCGGCGAGGTCGGTCGCGGCCGGCTCGTCCAGGGCGACCGGACGGATCGAGGTGACCAGGAGCTCGCCCGGGACGACCTCGCCGACCCAGGCCCCGGCCGACGCCCGGGCGTGCTGGCCGACCCCGCCGAGCGCGACGACGAGCGCGATGCCCACCGCCAGCGCGCCGAGGGTCAGCGTGGCGCGACTGCGGTCGCGCACCATCGTCGCGCGCGCCAGCCGCTCCTCGAGCGCGAACGGCAGGCGGAACGGGAGGCCGCCGAGGCGGGCCAGGGCGGGCACGAGGAACGGCACGAGGAGGGTCGCGACCAGGAGCACGCCGTAGACGACGAGCGCGCGGACGGCCCCGGCCGCGCCGGCGTCGCGCGGCCAGACGAGGAGCCCGGCGAGGCCGACGACGCCGAAGACCACGATCAGCCAGCGCAGGCGGGCACGACGGGCGGGCGCCTGGTCCAGGCGCGCCCGCAGGGCCTCGACGGGCGGGATGCGCGAGGCGCGGATGGCGGGCTCGACGGCGGCCGCGAGGGTGACGGCCACACCGGTGACGAAGGCGATCAGCATCGACCCGATCGACGGCGACGGCGCCTCGAGGGTCACCGAGCCGACCGTGCGCAGCCAGGCGGTCATGAGGTTCGCCAGGACGAGCCCGAGGACGAGGCCGAGGAGCGACCCGAGGACCCCGAGGACGGCGGCCTGGACGAGGATGAAGCGCTGCACCTGGCCGCGGGTCGCGCCGGCGGCCCGGAGCAGGCCGACCTCGCGCATCCGCTCGAGGACCGTCATCGAGAGCGTGTTGACGATGAGGAACGCGCCCGCGAAGAGCGCGATGGCGGCGATGAGCGCGGTGGTCGCCTGGAAGTCGGCCGTCGAGGCGCGCAGCCCGTCGGCGAGGTCCTGCGGCGAGGAGATCACGTACGGCTCGACCAGCAGACGCGACTCCAGGCCCGTCACCACCTCGGCCGGGACGGCGCCGGCGGCGAGGCCGATGTCGACGCGGGTGAGCCCGGCCTGGTCGAAGACGGCCTGGGCGGTCCGCAGCGGGACGACCACGGTCCGGCCGCCCGACACCCCGAGCGGGCCGCTGCCGGCCAGGATGCCGACCACGCGGTACTCGGCCGGCTCCCCGGCACCCAGCACGGTCAGCGAGGACCCGACCGAGAGGCCGTCCTCTGCCGCGAGGCGCTGGTCGATCAGGGCGCTCGGCTCGTCGATGCTGGTCAGCGGGCTGCCGGCGCTGAGGGTCAGGTCGTGGAGCCGCGGCTCGGCGACCGGGTCGATCCCGAGGACCGTGACCGACGGCGGCAGTGCCCCGTCCGGGGTGGTCCCGGCGAGGTAGGTCCGCCGCTGCAGCGCCGGCGCCACGATCTCGACGCCGGGGGTCGCGGTGATGGCCGCGAAGCTCTCCGCGCCCAGCCCGGCCTCGCCGAAGGCGCTGACCCGCAGGTCGGCCCGCCCGACGAGCGCCTGGACCGTCCGGTCCGCGGCCGCGGTGATGCCGTCGTCGGTGGCGAGCCCGGCGAACAGGACGGCGACGCCGAGGGAGACGCCGACGATCGTCAGGGTCGTCCGCAGGAGGCGCGCGCGCAGGCTGCGCAGGCGAGAGCCGGGTCAACCCGGACATCGTGGACCCACGGGCCTACAGCCCGAGCTGGGCGAGCCGGGCGATGAGGGGCGCGGCGTCGTGCGACTCGCGCCGCCCGAGATGGATCGAGTCGCGGATCGTGCCGTCGGCGATGACCAGCACCCGGTCGGCGTAGGCGGCCGCCTTCGAATCGTGGGTCACGAGCACGATGGTCTGGTGGCGGTCGACGCACGAGCGCCACAGCGCATCGAGGATCTCGGACCCGCTCGTGTAGTCGAGGTTCCCGGTCGGCTCGTCGGCGAAGAGCAGGGCCGGCCGGGTCACGAGCGCGCGCGCGATCGCCACGCGCTGCTGCTCGCCGGCCGACAGCTGGTCCGGCTTGTGGCGCTCCTTGCCGGCCAGGTCGACCAGCGCGATCACGTCCTTGACCCGGTCGCGCAGGTCGCCCTTCGAGGGGTCCTCGCCGGCGATCGTGAACGGCAGCCCGACGTTCTCGGTCACGTCGAGGAGCGGGATGAGGTTGAACGACTGGAAGACGAACCCGGTCCGGTCCCGGCGCAGCTTCGTGGCCTGATCGTCCGAGAGGTGGCTGATGGTCTCGCCCTGGAGCATGACCTCGCCCGAGGTCGGCTGGTCGAGCCCGCCGAGGAGCTGCAGCAGCGTCGACTTGCCCGAGCCCGACGGGCCCATCAGGGCGACGAACTCGCCTTCGGCGACCTCGAGCGACACGCCGCGCACGGCCTCGACCGTCGTCTGACCCAGCGGGTAGGACTTCGCGAGGTCGCGTGCCTGGAGGATGGGCGGCATCCGGCCGAGTGTATAGGCGGAGCGTCGCGCCAGGATCGCATCGGCGGCTTCGGCCGCGAGGGTCGTCATGCGCCGAAGAAGAACCCGGCGACCCCGCCGACGATGGTCTCGAGGAGGCCGCCGGGGGCGGGCGGATCGAGGACGCGCAGACCGTGGCCACTGCCGACATCGACGAAGGTCGGGTCCGTGCCGTCCTGGCCGTCGGGCGGGGCACCGTCCGGGCTCGACCCGTCACCCGACGGCGTCGGGGTCGGTGACGGGATGACGGCCGCCTGGGCCGGTGACGCGGCCGGGCTCGCGGCGGCCACAGGCGTCGGCCTGGGCGTCGGCTTCGGCTTCGGGGTCGGCTTCGGGGTCGCGCGGACGGTCGCCTTCTGGGTCGGCTTGGGGGTCGGCCTGACGGTCGCCCTCGGCTTCGCCGTCGCGGTCGAGCCGCACTTGTCGGCGAAGACCACGGTCCACATCTTCTTGCCGTTGGCGCCCTGGTAGGCGCCGACCCCGACCGAGTCGTAGTCCTTGCCCAGGATGTTGGCGCGGTGGCCGGATGAGCCCATGAACGCCGAGTGGATCGCCGACGGTCGCGGTGGAGTCGGGCGTCTCGAACTAGTTCCAGCCGATGTTCTCGCCCGCCGAGCGGTAGCAGTAGCCCTTGTCCTTCATGATCCCGAACACGTTGCCGCCGCCCGGGATGTCGTGGCTGAAGTAGTCGCGGACGATCATGTCCTTGCTGCGGCTCCGCGCGATCGAGCTCAGCACCGCGTCGACGCGCAGAGCTTCCTCAGCCCGGCCGCCGCCCGCGCCTGGTTGTGGAGCGCGACGAGCTGCTTCTCCGAGGCCGACGAGAACGTGTTCGCGGCCCACGCGTAGGTCGGCGCAGGTGCGACGAGCGTTGCCCCCGAGGTGAGGGCGACGACGACCGCGACGAGCACGGCGAGGCGACGGGGATCGAGGCGCGGGATGGGCCGGGACATGTGCCCTCCACCCTATCCGCGACGCGCGTCGCGGCCACCCGCGCGATGGTCCCGGCGGCCGCGGTCGCTGGTACTTGCGGTCGGGGTCGGTCCGGGGCGGTCTGCTGCGGTCAGGTGCGGTCCGGGGCGGTGTGCCGTGGCCCGCGACGGTGCGTCACGTCGCCGGTCAGGCCCTCGCCCGGACGCGGTCCGCGGCCGCCAGGATGGTCGCCGCCGCCAGCTCCGCCTCGTCCGCGCCGGTGCCCCAGTTGGAGACGGAGACCCGGATCGCGGCCATGTCGTGCCAGGTCGTCCCGGACAGCCAGATCGTCCCCTCTTCCTGGATCTCCAGGAGCGCCGCCCGGGTCAGGGCGTCCGAGGCGGCCGGGTCGCGGTCGTCGGTCTCGAAGCGCACGAGCACCTGGTTGAGGACGACGTCGTTGAGGACGGTGGCGCCGTGCGCTGCCTCGATCCGGTCGGCGATCCGCCGGGCGACCCAGCAGCCGCGCTCGACCATCTCGCGCACGCCCGACCGCCCGAGGCTGCGCAAGGCGGCGTACATCGGGAAGCCGCGGGCCCGGCGCGAGAACTCCGGGTTCCAGTACACCTGGTCGCGCTTCTCGTCGCCGACGTATTCCAGGTAGGCCGCGTGGGGCGGCGCCATCGCCGCCGCGTGCGCACGCGGGTGGGCCACGAACGCGAGCCCCGAGTCGTACGGCACGTTGAGCCACTTGTGGGCGTCGGTCGCCCACGAGTCGGCCCGCTCGGCGCCGTCGAGCAGGTACGCGGTCTGCGGGCTGACCCGCGCCCACATCCCGAAGGCGCCGTCGACGTGGACCCAGGCGTTCGTCCGCCGCCGGACGAGGTCGATCATCGGCCCGAACGGGTCGAAGGCGCCGGTGTTCACGTTCCCCGCCTGGAGGCAGACGATGAGCGGCCGGTCGGCCGGGATGCCGTCGAGCACCGCCTTCGAGCGCGTCGAGGCGCATCCGGCCCTGCCCATCCGCGGCCACCGTGTGGACCCGGTCGCGGCCGAGGCCGAGGAACTGCAGCGCCCCGCCGATGGTCGAGTGCGCCTCGGCGCCGACGATCACGTCGATCTCCGGCGCCCCGATCAGGCCCCGCGCCTCCACGTCCCAGCCGGCGGCCTCGAGGACCGCGTGGCGCGCGGCAGCCAGGCCCGTGAAGCCAGCCATCTGGCAGCCCGAGACCAGCCCGTAGACTGGTGCCTGCGGGCAGGCCGAGCAGGTCGATGAGCCAGGCGCCCACGGCCTCCTCGACGACGGACGCGGCCGGGCCGCAGGAATACAGGCCCGCGTTCTGGTCCCAGACCGAGGTCAGCCAGTCGGCCGCGACCGAGGCCGGGACGCTGCCGCCGATGACGTAGCCGAAGTAGCGCGGCCCCGCCATCGAGACGATCCCCGGGTCGGCGTCGCGGGCCAGCCGCTCGATGACCTCGATCGGGTCCTCGCCGGTCTCGGGCAGTGCCGTCACGAGCGCGGCGCGCAACGAGGCGACGTCCTGGTCGACCAGGACCGGCCGCTCGGGCAGGCTCCGCAGGTAGTCCGTGGCGATCTCGGCGGTCCGCGCCAGGAGCGGTCCGGGGTCGTCTCGCGTCACGCGTGGTTCGTCGGTCATCGTGCGCTCCGATGGGGCGGCCGGAACCGCCGACCGCGGACGGCCATGATGCGCCGCCCGGGCGGGGCTGGCAGCGCCGCGTGCATCGCAGGCTTCGGGGTACACTCCCTCAGCCCACAGCTCCCGGGACCGTCACGGACGGTCGAGCGGAGCGACCCGCGGTGGCCTTAGCTCAATGGCAGAGCATCGGATTGTGGCTCCGAAGGTTACGGGTTCGAGCCCCGTAGGCCACCCCACCCATCCGTCCGGGCGATCGAGGCGATCGACGCCTGCGCGAGCTCCGCGAGGAGGGCGTCCTGGGCCGTCGCGAAGACCTCGTGGACGTCGCACGGCGCGGCGATCCCACAGGCTGACCCACGGAGGACGCAGCGCCGGCGACGCTGGTCGCCCTCCACGGCCCGGATGACGTCCAGCAGCGAGACGGTCGCGGCCGGCCGCGCGAGGCGGTAGCCGCCGGTCCGGCCGGTCCGCCCGTCGACGATCCCGGCCGAGGCCAGGTCGGTCATGACCCGAGGCAGCACCTGGGCCGGGACGTTCCGATCGGCCGCGAGCGCCCGCACGCTGAGGCGCTCGCTGTCGTCGGCTTCGGCCAGGGCCAGGACGACCCGGATCGCGTAGTCGGCCCGCTTGGTCAGCTCGAGACGCATCGTCGGCCGGTCAGTTCGACGGGTCGCCGTCGCCGGCCATGAAGATGCCGACGGCGCCGCGTCCGACGAAGTTGAAGGCGTGGGTCACGAACGGGTACATCCCGTCTTCCCGCGGGCTGAACTCGATGATCGCGCCCTGCGCCGGGCTCAGGTCGACGGCCTGCGAGCCCCACCCGCCGGCGTTGCCCTTGACCAGCGAGATGCCCTCCTTGGTCACCGTGTCGAAGATGGTCCCGACGACGTGGAACGAGCTGTCGATGTTCGGCCCGGTGTCGAGCACGAAGACCCGGACCCGCCCCTTGGTCGTGACCTGGACCGGGTTGTCCTTGTACTGGTTGGCGACCCCGTTGAAGACCACGAAGTCGGGCGACGGCGCGCCGGCCGCGGCCTTCGCGTAGTCGACCGGCTGCCCCTGGGCACCCAGGTACCACTCGCTCTGGACCAGCGCGACCTCCTCGTCGACCTTGGGCAGGCCGCCCTTGGGCTCGACGATGACCATCCCGAACATCCCGTTCGCGATGTGGTGGAGTGCCGGAGCCGTGCCGCAGTGGTACATCCAGACGCCAGCGTAATCGGCGGTGAACGTGTAGATGAAGGTGCCGCCCGGCTTGATCTCGACCATCTGGTCGTTCATGGCCGTCTGGCTGGCATGGAAGTCGATCGAATGGCTCATGGCGGTCGTGTTGGTCAGGTGGACCCGCACGGTGTCGCCGAGGTGCACGCGCAGCGTCGGCCCGGGAACGGTCCCGCCGAACGTCCAGGCATGGACGACGAACCCTTCGGCGACGGTGATGTCCTTGTCGACGATCGGCATCTGGACGTCATGGACGGTGCCCGCCATGACCTTCGGCGCGGTCGCGTCCCGGAGCACGTAGGCCGGGGCGTTCGGATCGGCGACCGGGGCGGCCGCGGTCGCGGCGCCGGTCCCGCTGCTGGGTGCCGCCGACGCGGCGGCCGTCCCGCTGCCGACCGTGACGCCGCCGGTCATGCCGGCCGCCGCGTGGCCCGGGATGGAGCACAGGAAGGTGAGGCCGGCCGCCGGGATCGCCACCTGCCCGGCGACGGTCTTGCCGGCCTCGGCGGTGAGCTTGGTGCCATCGGCGAACGTGAGGTCGTGGGTCATCGCCCCGGTGTTGTGGAAGGACACGTCGTAGGTGCCCGCGGCCGGGACGGTGAGGTTCGCCGGCTTGAACCCGAGGTCGAACGCCTCGATCTCGACCTTGCCGGCCGCCGTCGCGGTCGTCGTGCCGCCCATGTCCATCGAGGCCATCGGCATGGCCGGTGTGGGGGATCCCGCGGCCCCGCCGCCGACGGAGGCCAGGTCGGCGGGCTTGGCGGTGGATGGCGGCTCGCTGGTCCAGCCACCACTCGGGAAGGTCGTGCAGCCGGCGAGCGCCAGGACGACGCCCGCGATGGCGATCCAACGAAGTCGACGGTGCATCTGGGTGGCTCCTTTGTCGGAGGCCCGGTCGCGGGCCGCTAAACATGGACTGAAGTAGTCAGAGTTTCGGACGGAAAGGCGAGATCCGCACCGTGCCGAATGGCCTGTTTTCGGGGACCTTGTCGGGTCAGGAGGGCTCGGCGTAGACGTCGCGCCGGAGCCACACCCAGAGGGCCACGACGAACCTCGCCAGGAGCGAGAGGCCGTAGGTCGCGCACCAGACGCAGACGGCCCCGAGGACCACGACCTCGATGTAGGTGAAGTAGACCTCGAACATGACGCCGACGAGCGACAGGCCGTAGTGCGCGGCGAGGAGCGCCAGCCGGCCGGTCCGGATCCAGCCCGCCGCCAGGACGAGCAGCGTCAGCGACAACGCGACGCCGAACACCGCGACCGGCACCCCGCCGATCCGGGCATACGGGGAGAGCGCGACGGTCTCGCAGCCGGCCAGCGGCCCGCAGTAGGGCAGGTCGCCGCGCAGCTCGACGGTGCTCAGGTAGGCCGCGATGGCGAGCCCGACCAGGTCGAGCGCCATGAGGACGAGACCCGGCCGCAGCCGGGGGTTGGCCCGCCGGACGACCGCCACGTCAGCGGGCGGCGCCGGCGACCGCGGCCGCGACGTCGGCATACGACGCCCCGACCAGGATCCGCCCGTCGACGACGAGCGACGGCGTGGACTGGATCCCGATCCGCTGCGCGTCAGCGGCGGAGGCCTCGATCGCCGAACTGGTGCTGGACGAATCCATGTCGGCCACGAAGCGGTCCATGTCGAGGCCCTGTGCCCGCGCCATCCTGAGCAGGCGCTCACGGGCGAGCGCGCCGCTGTTCTCCGCGCCCTGGTTCGCGTAGATCGTCGACCACATGTCCCAGAACCGGTCCTGGCGGGCGGCCGCCTGGCCCGCTTGCGCGGCCATGTACGACTCGGGCCCGATGAACGGGTAATCGTGGAAGACCAGCTTCGCCTTGCCGGTCGCGAGCTCATTGGCGACGAGGGACGGGAACACGGAGGCGCCCCAATTGCGGCAGGCCGGGCACTGGAAGTCCTCGTACAGGTCGATGGTCACGGGCGCATCGGCCTGCCCCAGGGTGTAGCCATGGGTCGGGAGGTTCCCGAAGGCGGCGGATACGGCCGACCCGGTCGGGACGGTGGGCGGCGCGGGACGGAGCGCCATGGCGAGGGCGATCAGCAGCACGCCGCCGGTGAGCGCGAGCGCGGAGACCACGACCAGCGTCGACGGCCAGCGACGGGTCGGCGGCGGTGCGGTGCGGTAGGCCCTGGTCTTGCTCATGTCCTGCCCCTGGTGGCCGCGACCGGTCGCGCGGCGCGATGACGCGGACGAGCCGCTCGTGACGGCCCGTCCGAGGCATCAGCGTCGCCGACAGGCCGTCGCGGCCGCACCTGCCGAAGGCCCCCGAAACGGGAGGACGTTCGGCCTTGTCGTTTGCCCTAGACTCCGGGCCGCGATGGTGATGACGTTGCTCGACCGACTGCTCGCGGCCATCGGCGCGCTGGGAGCCGGCGCCCAGGGGCTCATGGGCGGCTCGCGAACCGGGGCGCGCGCCCTGGTCGTCGTCCTCCTGCTGGTCTCCGCGGTGCCGACCCTCTGGATCGGGAGCTCGAAGCGGCCGACCGACATCACCTTTGACGACGTCCGCTACCAGCGCATCCCGGCGATGACCTCGTGGTTCCGGATCGAGGGAAACCTGCGCTCGGCCAACAACGCGGTCCAGCCCCTCCTGTACGAGCTGGTCGACCCGGCCGATGGCACCTCCTACGTCAACGTCCTGGCCCTCTCCGCACTGCCGCTTGGACCGATCACCCTCACCGGCACCCTCTCCGCCACCGGCCCGAACGGGACCGGCTACATCGGCTGGTTCGACGCCGACGCCGTGGCCGAACCGCGCCAGGACGACCGGTTCTGGCTGATCCTCGTGCCGGGGATCGTGGGCGTGCTCATCGCGATCGGCCTGCGGATGGGCTACCCCGTGGTTCGCCCGGAGCGCGGCGGACGGGCGGTGTCGATGCCGAGCGACCCGGTCCGACCGGCGCCGAGCGATGGCGTGCCCGCGGCGTGGGCCGGCTGGATCCGCTCGGAGAACGCGCCGCTGTCCGGACCGAGGCCATGCATCGTGACCGTGACGCCCGGCCCCGATGTCGCCCAGCTCACGGTCGCCGACGGCGGGGTCGAGCGGCCCGTGCCCGTCCGGCGCGGCGGGGCCGCCCGTCGGGTGCGGCTGTGGCACCTACGCAGCGGCGACCCGGCCCTGGACGTCCGCGGCGCCGGCGGCGACATCGTGCTCGTCTTCACGGATCCAGTACTCCGCGACCGGGTGGGGGCGGCCCTCGGCTGACGTTGCGCCGTCGCTACGGATGACATAGATTATCCACTTGACATTGAATATCGCGCGGCCCAGCGCGACCCCCCGATGATCGCCCTCCTCAGGACCTACCTACGCCCGTATGCGGCGCCGCTGGCGGCCGTCCTGGTCCTGCTGCTGATCGGCGCGATCGGCAACCTGTACCTGCCGGACCTCAACGCCGACATCATCGACAACGGCATCGCCAAGGGCGACACGGACTACATCATCCGCGTCGGCGCCCTGATGCTGGTGGTGACCGGACTGCTCGGCGTCGCCTCGGTGCTCGCGGTGTACGGCGGCGCCCGCATCGCGATGGGCTTCGGGCGCGACGTCCGCTCGGCCATCTTCACCAAGGTCGAGACGTTCTCGCAGGTCGAGGTCAACCACTTCGGCCCGGCGTCGCTGATCACCCGCAACACCAACGACGTCCAGCAGGTCCAGACGACGGTCTTCATGGGCCTGACGATCCTGGTCTCCGCACCCATCCTGATCGTCGGCGGGATCATCATGGCGCTGCGGACCGACGTGCCGCTGTCGGGGCTGCTGCTGATCATCCTGCCGCTGATGGCCCTGGTGATCGGGCTCGTCATGAGCCGGGCTGTCCCGCTCTTCCGGGTCATGCAGGTCAAGATCGACCGCATCAACCAGGTCATGCGCGAGACCCTCTCGGGCATGCGGGTGATCCGGGCGTTCGTGCAGACGCCGCGCGAGGAGGCCCGCTTCGACGTCGCGAGCGACGACCTCTTCCAGACCGCGCTCAAGACCAGCCGCCTCTTCGCCATCACGATCCCGGTGATCTCGGCGATCTTCCAGCTCTCGACGGTCGCGGTGGTGTGGTTCGGCGCGATCCGCGTGGACAGCGGGGCGATGCAGATCGGCGCGCTGACCGCGTTCATGCAGTACCTCGCCCAGATCCTGTTCGCGGTCCTGACCGCGGTCTTCATGTTCATCCTGATCCCCCGCGCGACGGTCTCCGCGGGCCGCATCCAGGAGGTCCTCAAGACCGAGCCGGCGATCACCGACCCGGCCGACCCGCTCAAGCCGACCCCGATCGGGCGGCCCGGCCTCGTCGAGTTCCACGACGTCGAGTTCGGCTATCCGGGCGCCGAGGAGCCGGTCCTCCACGCGATCTCGTTCGCGGCCCAGCCGGGCGAGACCACCGCGATCATCGGCAGCACCGGCAGCGGCAAGACCACGCTGATCAACCTCATCCCGCGGCTCTACGACGTGACGGGCGGATCCGTGACGGTCGACGGCGTGGACGTGCGCCAGATGGCCCGCGAGGACCTGTGGGGGCAGATCGGGTTCATCCCGCAGAAGGCGTTCCTCTTCAGTGGGACGGTCGCATCGAACCTGCGCTTCGGCGACCAGGACGCCACCGACGAGGCTCTCTGGGAGGCGCTGACCATCGCGCAGGGGCGCGACTTCGTCGAGGCCATGGAGGGCGGCCTCGAGGCGCCGATCACCCAGGGCGGGACGAACGTCTCGGGCGGCCAGCGGCAGCGGCTCGCGATCGCCCGGGCGCTCGTCAAGCGGGCGCCGATCTTCGTCTTCGACGACAGCTTCTCGGCCCTCGACTTCGCGACCGACGCGCGCCTGCGCGCCGCACTGGGCCGCGAGCTCGGCGACGCCACGGTGATCATCGTCGCGCAGCGCGTCGGCACGATCATGAAGGCCGACCGGATCGTGGTCCTCGATGACGGCCGGGTCGTCGGCGTGGGCACGCATCCGGAGCTGCTCGCCACGAACGAGACCTACCAGGAGATCGTCTACTCGCAGCTCTCCGTCGAGGAGGCCGCGGGATGAGCGGGCGACCCGGCGCCGGCGGTCCCCCGGCCGGTCCTCCACCCGGCGCGCCGCCGCGCCGTCCCGGCGGCGGCCCGGGGATGATGGGCATGGGCATGCCCGTGGGCAAGCCGACGGACTTCCGCGGCGCGCTGCGGCGGCTGTTCGGCGAGCTGCGCCCGGAACGCCTGCTGATCCTGGTGGTCGTCCTGCTGGCGATCGTCAGCGTCTCATTCGCGGTGGTCGGCCCGAAGATCCTCGGCGAGGCGATCAACCTGATCGTGGCCGGGTCGATCAGCGGCCAGCTCCCCGCCGGGGCGACGCAGGAGCAGGTCATCGCGGGCCTTCGCGCCTCGGGCCAGAACCAGCTGGCGGACTTCCTCGGCAGCCTCACGCTGACGCCTGGCGTCGGCATCGACTTCGGGGCGCTGGCGCGGATCCTCGGCTTCCTCGCGATCCTCTACGTCCTGAGCGCGGCCTTCAGCTGGGCACAGGCCTACATCATGGCCGGGGTCACCCAGCGGACCGTCTACCGGCTGCGCGAGCAGGTCGACCGCAAGCTCGCCCGCCTGCCGCTGCGCTACTTCGACGGCCACTCGCGAGGCGACCTGCTGAGCCGGGTCACCAACGACATCGACAACATCGGACAGTCCCTCCAGCAGACGCTCACCCAGCTCATCACGTCGCTGTTCACGATCATCGGCGTGCTGATCATGATGCTGACGATCAGCCCGCTCCTCGCGGTGGTCTCGCTGCTCGCGGTCCCCCTGTCGCTGGTCGCGACCGCGCTGATCATCCGGCGCTCGCAGCCGCAGTTCGTCAAGCAGTGGGCATCCACCGGGACGCTCAACGGCCACGTCGAGGAGAGCCACACCGGCCACAGCATCGTCAAGCTCTTCGGCCGGCAGCAGGAGGCGATCGCCACCTTCGAGACGGAGAACGACAAGCTCTACGACGCGTCCTACAAGGCCCAGTTCATCTCCGGGATCATCCAGCCGGTCATGAACTTCATCGCCAACCTCAACTACGTCGCGATCGCGGTCATCGGCGGGCTCCAGGTCGTGAGCGGCAAGATGTCGCTGGGCGACGTCGTGGCGTTCATCCAGTACTCGCGCCAGTTCACGTTCCCGCTCATCCAGACCGCCAGCATCGTCAACGTCCTGCAGTCCGCGGCCGCGTCCGCGGAGCGCGTCTTCGAGCTGCTCGACGAGACCGAGGAGATCCCCGACCCCGTCGCGCCGCAGGTGCTGGGCCGGGCGAAGGGTGCGGTCGCCTTCGAGGACGTCTCGTTCCGCTACGAGCCGGAACGGCCGCTGATCGACGACCTGCACCTGGTCGCCGACGCGGGTGACACGATCGCCATCGTCGGGCCGACCGGCGCGGGCAAGACCACGCTGGTCAACCTGCTGATGCGCTTCTACGAGCTCGACGGCGGGCGGATCACGGTCGACGGCATCGACTCGCGCGAGCTCACTCGCGACGACCTGCGCAAGACCTTCGGGATGGTCCTCCAGGACACCTGGCTCTTCAACGGCACCATCCGCGAGAACATCGCCTACGGGCGCGAGGACGCCAGCGAGGCGGACATCATCGCGGCGGCCGAGGCGGCCCACGTCGACCACTTCGTGCGCACGCTGCCGGACGGCTACGAGACGGTCATCGACGACGACGCCACCAACCTGTCAGCCGGGGAGAAGCAGCTCCTGACCATCGCCC
The DNA here is from genome assembly GCA_963813335.1 of uncultured Chloroflexia bacterium. Classification (GTDB taxonomy): domain Bacteria; phylum Chloroflexota; class Limnocylindria; order Limnocylindrales; family CSP1-4; genus SPCO01. The sequence goes on along the minus strand of CAWEYL010000001.1, from coordinate 120,388 downwards.
GGGCCTTCCTGGCCGACCCGCCGGTGCTCATCCTCGACGAGGCCACGAGCTCGGTCGACACGCGCACCGAGGTCCTCATCCAGCGGGCGATGAAGAAGCTGATGGAGGGGCGCACGACGTTCGTGATCGCCCATCGACTGTCAACGATCCGCGACGCCGACATGATCCTGGTGATGGAGGCCGGCCACATCGTCGAGCAGGGGACGCACGACGGGTTGCTCGCGCGCAAGGGCGCCTACGCGAACCTCTACGAGTCCCAGTTCGCGCAACCGCTCGACGAGGCGGTCTAGGCCCGAGCGAGGAGCTCGCCGACGTCGAGTACCGCGCAGTGGGCCCGGAGCATCGGGGATACTGCCGCCGTGGGCATCCGATGACGCGTCGCCGACTCCCCCGCCCGTCCGAGGTCCGGCCGTACCTGCGGACCGGTCCGATCCACCTGGCGCCGGTCGAGCGGCGCCTCGCCTCGGCCGCGACCATCTGGGACCTCCGGAACGTCGCCCGCCGGCACGTTCCGCGGGCCGTCTTCGACTACACCGACGGGGCCGCCGAGACCGAGGCGAGCCTGCGGCGCTCGCGCGAATCGTACGCCCGGATCGAGTTCGTCCCGAGCGTGCTGCGCGACGTCTCGACGGTCGATCTCTCGACGACGATCCTCGGCCGCCCGTCGGCGATGCCGCTGGTCTTCGCCCCGACCGGGTTCACACGGCTGATGCACCAGGAGGGCGAACCCGCGGTCACCCGCGTCGCAGGGCGCCTCGGCATCCCGTACGTCCTGTCCACCCTCGGCACGACGTCCCCCGAGGCCGTCGCGCTCGCATCACCTGGCACGGACCGCTGGTTCCAGCTCTACCTGTGGAGCGACCGGGAGGCGGGAGTCGACCTGGTGCGACGCGCCCAGGCCGCCGGGTTCTCGGCGCTGGTGCTGACCGTCGACACGCCGGTCGCCGGCGCCCGGCTTCGGGATGTCCACAACGGCTTCACGATCCCGCCGACGCTGTCGCTCCGGACCCTCGTGGACATGGGCCGGCATCCCGGCTGGTGGATCGACAAGCTGACCACCGATCCCCTCCAGTTCGCGGTCTTCACCGAGACGGGCGGCACGGTCGCCGACCTGATCAACCGGGTCTTCGACCCGACCGTCACGATCGCCGACTTCGGCTGGCTGCGCGACGCCTGGAAGGGTCCCCTCGTGATCAAGGGGATCCAGACCGTCGACGACGCGCGGGCGGTGGTCGATGCCGGCGCCGACGCCATCGTCGTCTCCAACCACGGCGGCCGCCAGCTGGACCGCGCCGCCACCCCGCTGGAGCAACTCCCGGCCATCGCCGCGGCCGTGGGTGACCGTGCCGAGGTCTTCGTGGACGGCGGGATCATGAGCGGCGCCGACGTGATCGCGGCGGTGGCGATGGGTGCGCGGGCCGCCCTCGTCGGTCGGGCCTACCTGTACGGGCTGATGGCCGGTGGCGAGCGCGGCGTGGCGCGCGCCGGCGAACTCCTCCGCAAGGAGGCCATGCGGACGATGCAGCTGCTCGGCGTCTCGAGCGTCGCCGAGCTCGGCCCGGAGCGCGTCCGCCTGCGCCCGACGCCGTGACCATCCGGCTCAGAACGGATACGGGTGGCTGCCGCTCTGCACCGTCACCCACTTGAGCTCGGTGAACTCGTCGAGGGCGGCCGTGCCGCCGAACCGGCCCCAGCCGCTGTCCTTGACGCCACCGAACGGCATCTGCGGTTCGTCGCCCACAGTCTGGTCGTTCACGTGGACGATGCCGGCCTCGATCCGGTCGGCGATGGCCAGGCCCTTGTCGGCGTCGCTGGTGATGATCCCGGCGGACAGGCCGTACGACGTCGCGTTCGCGCGCGCCACGCCGGCGTCCTCGTCGGCGACGACCTCGACCGTGGCGACCGGCCCGAACGTCTCGTGCTTGGCGATGTCACTCGTTTCCGGGACGTCCGCCAGCAGGGTGGCGGCATAGACGAGGCCCTCCGACGTCCCGCCGGCGAGCAGTCGCGCGCCGTCCTTCACGGCATCGCGCACGCGCGACGACACCGAGTCGAAGGCTTCCTTGTTGATGAGCGGCCCGATGATCGTGTCCATCTGCAGCGGATCGCCCATCTTCAGGCCCGCCACCTTGGCGGCGAGGCGTCCCGTGAACTCCTCGGCGATGGGCGCCTCGACGAAGATCCGCCGGGTCGACATGCAGATCTGGCCCTGGTGGAGGTAGGCGCCGAAGGCAGCCGCGTCGACGGCATAGCCGATGTCGGCGTCGCGCAGCACGAGGAGCGGGTTGCTGCCACCGAGCTCGAGGACGACCCGCTTCAGGTTGCGTCCCGCCGCTTCGGCGATCCGGCGCCCGGTCCCGGCCGAGCCCGTGAAGTTGATCCGCCGGACGGCCGGGTTCTCGGCGAACTCGTCGCCGATCTTCGAGCCGTCGCCGGGCGCATGGGTGACCACGTTGAGCACGCCGGGCGGCAGCCCGGCCTCCTCGAAGACCTCAGCCCACAGCAGGCCGCCCACGAACGGCGAGTCCTGCGACGGCTTCAGGACGACGGTGTTGCCCGCCACGAGCGGTGACGCGATCGCCCGCGCGGACAGGATCAGCGCAGCGTTCCAGGGGGCGATCGCCGCGACGACGCCGACCGGCCGGCGGATGCCCATCGCGAACGTCCCCGGGTTGTCGGAGGGGATGACCTGGCCGATCGGCGCATAGGCGAGCCCGGCCGCCTGGCGGAAGAGGCCCGGGACGAAGCCCATCTGGAACATCGCGAAGCCGAACGTGCAGCCCGTCTCCGTCGCGAGCCGGCCCACGACCTCGTCGCGCCGCCGCTCCAGGATGTCCGCAGCCGCCAGGAAGATGTGCTGTCGCTGGGCGGGCGCCGCCTTCGACCAGGCCGGGAACGCCGCCGCCGCCGCGTCGACGGCCTTGCGGGCATCCTCGCGCGTGCCGGCCGCCGCGGTCGCGATGACCTCGCCCGTGTACGGGTTGCGGTCGTCGAAGGTCTTCCCGCCGGTGGCGGGCATCCACGTCCCGCCGATCGAATGCTCGTACTTCGTGCCCTGGATCGCCGTCGCCATCTCGATCTCCTTCTGGTTGTCTAGGCCATCACAAGGACGGGCTTGATGACGACGCCGGCTTCGGCGTCGTGGATCGCTTGCTCGATCGCGTCGAAGTCGTAGGTCGACACGATCCGGTCGACCGGGAACTTGCCCTGTCGCCAGAGTTCTACGAGGGTCGGGATGAACAGCTGCGGGACGCTGTCCCCCTCGACCAGACCCCGCACCGTTCGACCCAGGATCAGGATGCTGTTCATGTCGAACGTGACCTCGGTGCCGAATGCCGCGGCACCGATGAGCCCGCACACCCCGGCCGGGGCGAGGCACTCCAGTGCCTGGCGCAGGACCTTGGGCGACGCGGTGCACTCCAGGCTGAAATCCGCCCCACCTCCTGTGATCTCGATGATGCGCGCGACCGCGTCCTCTGTCTTGCCGTCGACCGTGTGCGTCGCTCCAAGTTCGCGAGCCTTCTCGAGTCTCGCCGGCACGATATCGACCGCGATGATGGTCGTGCAGCCCGACAGACTCGCGGCCATGATCGCCGCGAGGCCGACCGAACCTGCTCCGAAGACGGCGATGGCGCTGCCGGCAGGCGGTCGCAGGGAATTGAGGACGGAGCCGGCGCCGGTCTGGATCCCGCATCCGAATGGCGCGACGACCTCGAACGGGATGTCCTTCGGCAGCTTCACGGCACTACGCACATTGGCGATGGCGTACGTCGCGAAGCTCGATTGCCCGAAGTAGTTGCCATTGATCGATCCGCCATCACGGGAGAGGCCGCTCGTTCCATCCGGCCGGCTCGACCCGAAGTTGCGCGCGAAGAAGTCGGCGCAGTACGACGGCCGACCGGTGAGGCATGGGCGACAGATCCCGCAGGAGTTGAAGCTGAGGCTGACGTGATCGCCGGCGTCGAAGCCCACGACCGCGCTTCCCACTTGCTCGACGATGCCGCCGCCCTCGTGCCCGAGGACGGCCGGCAACGGAACGGGATACCACTGGTCACGGACGACGATGTCCGTGTGACAGATGCCGGCTGCCTGGACCTTGACCAGGAGCTCGTCCGGGCGGATCCCGCCCAACTGCACGTCCTGCAGCGCGAACGGTCCGCCCTTCTCGTCGACGACGGCTGCAGTCATCTTCATGGGGCTTCCTTGTCCTCCGGGCTGGTCGACGGTGGCGGGTCAGGTGGGGTATCCGCGGCCGGATCGGTCGCGGCTCGTCCTGCCGTCAGGCCCAGACTGGCGCTCAGGCCGCGCACCGTGTACCCAGTCGGCGTCAATCGGATGTCGAACCGATCCGTGACCGTCCCCCAGATCCCGCGCGGCAGGAAGAGCGCGAACAGGATCGCCGTCGTCCCCAGCCCGACCAGATACCAGACGCCGCCATTGCCGAACTGGTCCTGGAGGAGGAAGAGGATCAGTGCCCCGACGATCGGCCCCTCGAAGGTCCCCAGCCCGCCGACCAGGACCATGAAGATCATCATCGCGGTCCACTGGACCGAGAAGATCGTGTTCGGCTGGATGAACAGCGTGTTCGCCAGGATCGCCGCACCCGCCGCCCCGCAACCGGCGCTGGTGAGGACGAAGATCAACCGCTTGCTCGAAAGGACACGGACGCCGAGTGATGAGGCCGCCGCCTCGTCGTCACGGATCGCCTGGAGCGCCGCGCCATAGCGGCTTCGCAAGAGGAAGAAGAGCACCAGCAGGGCCGTCACCGCGGCCGCCAGCGCCCACCAGTACGTGAAGGCACGGCGGTAGTCGGGGTCGATCCCGCTCAAGCCCGTGAATGAGATCCCGGTCCCGCCGCCGACGGAGATGTCGAGCGAGACCAGCTGGCGGAAGACCTCGGCGATCACCCACATGGCGATCGCGAACTCACCGCCACGGAGCCGCAGGACGACGAACGACGTCACGAGTCCGAAGACCGCGGTGATCAGGACGGCGACGGCCATCGCGAGGTAGCCGTCGACGCCGGCATGGGTCAGGTAGATGGTGGCGTACGCCCCGATGCCGATGAACGCCTGCTGGCCCACGGACACGAGGCCGCCGTACCCGGCCAGGGCGTTCCACATCGCGGCCATCAGGATCAGGATCCAGAGGCCGGTCAGCTTCTGGGTGATGTTGGTGTCGAGCGTCGTGGGCACGAAGAAGAGGCCGATGACGGCCAGACCGAGGACCGCTGTCCGCGCGATCGACCGGCGCGACCAGCGCTCGACGTGGGGTCTCGACGCCAGCGCCGTCATGTCCGCTGGATCAGGCCGCCGATGCGGCGGCTGCTCCGGGCGATCAGCACGGCAAGGAACACGAGATTGCCGAAGAGGACCGGATACTGCGGATTGATCTGCGCCCCGATCGTCTGCGCCACGCCGAGGACGACGCCGCCGACGAGCGTTCCCCACAACGACCCGATCCCGCCGATGACCACGGCCTCGAAGGCGAAGATGAGCTGCGTCGGGCCGGTCAGCGGCGAGAAGCTCGCGCGCATCCCGAAGAAGGTGCCGGCGATCGTCACGGTGCCGACGGCGATCGCGGTCGCCAGCCCGTACATGTGCCGGGAGTCGATCCCGATCAGCTCGGCGGTGTCGGGATCCTGGGCCGTGGCGCGCATCGAGCGCCCGAGGTCGGTCCGGCCGAGGAACAGCTGGAGCCCGCCGAGCAACCCCACCGCCAGGGCGAAGATGACGATCCCCAGGACCGGGATCGAGAGCTGGTCGCTGACCTTGATGCTCGCTGTCGTCAAGGCGCCGCCGTCGATGGAGCGCGAGTCGGCGGTGAAGACCTCGAGCAGGAGGTTCTGGATGACGATCGCCAGCCCGAACGTGGTGAGGAGGGGCACGAGCGGACCAGCCCTCAGGCTGCGCTCGAGCAGGGTGCGCTGCAGCACGTACCCGAGGATCGCCATGACCACCACGGCGACCGGCAGGACCAGGAGTGGCGAAACGCCGAGGAACGTGGCCAGGACAAGGACCAGGTAGGCGCCCATGACGGCCAGGTCACCATGAGCGAGGTTGATGATCCGCATCACCCCGTACATCAGCGACAAGCCGCAGGCGAACAGGGCGTACAAGCCGCCCAGGAGGACGCCCGCGATGATCGCATTGACCCAGATCACGATGGCCTCGCCGTCGTCCGTTCGAGACCGAAGTAGGCCGCCGTGATCTCGTCCCTCGTCAGCGAGTCGGCCGCGCCCGCCAGGACGATCCTGCCCTCGAGCATGCAGTTGATCTGCCCCGCCACGGCCATCGCCCGCCGGAGGTCCTGCTCGACGAGCAGGACGGTCGAGCCGCCGTCCGCCATCAGCACCTGCAGGCTGCGATAGACACCGTCGACCGCGATCGGGGACAGACCCAGCGACACCTCGTCGAGGAGCAGGACCTTCGGGTTGCACATGAGCGCGCGCCCGATGGCCGTGGCCTGTTGCTCCCCGCCGGACAATGAGGATGCCCGTCGCTTGGCCAGCAGTCGCAGCATCGGGAATGCGTCGAAGACGGTGTCGACGGTCCACGGTCCGGGCAGCCCTTTGCCGCGCGCAGCCGAGAGGTTCTCCTCGACGGTCAGGTCCGCGAACAACCGGCGTCCTTCAGGCACGAGGGCGATGCCGAGCTTGACGCGCTCGTGGGCGCGCAACCTGGTGACGTCGACCCCGTCCAACAGCACGCGACCCTCGGCAGCTGGATGGGCTCCGGCGATCACCCGCAAGAGCGTGGTCTTGCCCGCGCCGTTGGCACCGACCAGCGCGACCGTCGCTCCCTTGTCGATCGAGATCGACACATCGCGAACGGCGGTGAGCGCACCGTGCCTGGCAACGATGGACTCGACGTCGAGGAGCGTCACGCGCGCCGCCCCAGGTAGGCGTCGATGACCCTGGCGTCCTGGAGCACATCGGCCGGAGCGCCATCGGCGATGACCTTGCCGGCGTCCATGCAGACCAGCCGGTCGATCGCCCTGACCAGGACGTGGACGATGTGTTCGATCCAGACGATCGTGATCCCGGAATCCCGGAGTCCCTGGATGGTCACGAGGAGTTCGTCGGCTTCGGCATCGGTGAGGCCACCGCCGATCTCGTCCAGCAGGAGAACGTCAGGCTTCGCCGCCAGGGCACGCGCCAGCTCCAGCCGTTTGCGATGGAGGAGTCCGAGCGACATCGCGCGACGGTTGGCCAGCGGCAGCAGTCCGGCCTGGTCGAGGACCATGAGGCAGCGCTCGTCGGCAGCCGACGCGCGCAGGCCCCCACCGGCGGTCGCACCGACGTAGACGTTCTCGAAGACCGTCATCCCGGTGAACGGCCGCGGGACCTGATGCGTCCGACCGATCCCCATGCGGCAGCGCTCCGCGGCACCCATCTGGGTGACGTCGCTGCCGCGGAACTCGACGGTGCCGTCGGTCGGCGCCTGCGCCCCGGCAAGGACGTCGAGCAAGGTCGTCTTGCCCGCCCCGTTCGGTCCGACGATGCCGACCGACTGACCAGCCGCCACCGAGAACTCGACCGCGTCGAGGACGAGGAACCGCCCGAACCGCTTGTTGATCGAGCGGCCCGCGAGGAGCGGCTCCGCGTCCGACGGAGGCTGGTTGGTCAACCTAGCTCGGCCCGAGGGGATCTAGGCGCGATACGGGGTGAGCTTCCCTGCGATCGGGACATTCGGGTCCGTCGCGTTCTCGACGATGCTGAAGTCGACCTTGAACTTCCCGGTTGGATCGACGATCCACTGGCCGCCGATGATCGGCGACGGCGAGACGTTCGGGAACGGCCCGGACGTGAAGTCGATCTTGCCGATCGTCGAGGTGATGTTGAGCTTGCCGATCGCGGCCGCGAGGGCGACCTTGTCCTTCGGGTCGGTCGCGCCGGCGATCGCACTGGTCGCGGCATCGAACAACGCGGTGGTCGTGCCAAGGTCCTGGTTCCATTGCCGGCCCGTGGCCGCCGTGTAACCGCTCCCGAGATCGGCCGACGACGTGCCAAGCAGCGTCGAGGAGTACGGGAACGTGGGCGTCCAGTAGGCGGCGCTCGCAAGACCCGGGCCGAGGTCGCCGAGGGCCTCGATCTGCGACGGGAACAACCCGGTCTTGGCGATCTGGGCGATCTTGGGGACATATCCCTGCTGGGCCGCCTGCTTCCAGAAGGCCGCGAAATCGGGCGGGATCGGGAACGTGTTGAAGATCTGGCAGTCCTCGGCCTTGAACTTGGCGATCTGGGCGGAGTAGTCGTTGGTCCCGTCCTCGTAGGCCCCCGGGTCCACGATCGTATATCCGGCCTTCGCGAGCTCCGGGCCGAGCGCCGCGCGGATCGCGTTGCCGTCGGCGTCGTTCGGCCACATGACGCCGACCTTCTTGTTGGTCGGGATGTCGTCCCACATCGAGATGTAGGTCTTGGCGAACTCCGCGACACCGAAGCAGAAGAGGTAGGTGAACTTGAATGGGACTGGCTTGGCCGGGTCCTTCTGGCGTGCGAAGAAGAACGCCTCCCATGGCTCGACCGTACCGATGAAGGGAACGCCTGCGGCCTCGGCGGCATCCGCCACAGGGTTGTTGTTCTCCGGCGTCGACGTCGCCAGGATCATGTCGACCTTGTCGCTCGTGATCAGATCGTTGGCGGCCTGGGCGGCCTTCGCGGGATCCGACTGGCCGTCCTTCTGGACGATCGTGATCGCGTAGTTCTTCCCACCGGCTGAGAAGCCCGCCTTCAGCTTGTCCTGCACCAGGCCGATGATGTACGGATCCGGCTCGCCGAAGCCGGCCACGGCGCCGGTCTGCGGACTCACGAAGCCGATCTTGAAGGGGATCGCTTCAGCGGCGGACGGCGCGACACTCGCGACACTGCTCGGGGCCACGCTCGCCGCGGTCGACGCACCTGCGCCGGCGGAGGCGGAGGGGCTCGACGTCTTGATGCCGCAGGCCGCGAGGAACGCCCCGAGGCCGGTCGCGATGCCTCCCATGGCCGCCGCCTGAAGGACGCGTCTCCGGGACAGCCGGGGGCCGCTGTTCGAAATCGTGCTCGGCCATCTGGTCTTCTCCTCCTCGAGCACCCGCCGGAAGCCTCGATCGGCGGTCCGCGCAAGTGCCATTCGGCCCATCGACGATGGTGCGACGACCGTATGGAAGCGGTCTGGCCGATGCAAGGCATGTGTCCATCCAGTGGACGCCATCCTTGTGAGAACGTGGCCTCCCGGATACGGTTCGGACGTGGAACCGGACCCGCTCCTCCTCCCCACCGCATCGCAAACGGTCGGACCGTACTTCGGGATCGCGTTGCCGTGGGCGGACGGGCCGCTCGTCGTCCCTGACGGCACCGACGGGTCGTTCTGGATCCGTGGCCGGGTCACCGACGGCGCCGGCGAACCCGTCCCCGACGCCCTGGTCGAGACGTGGCAGGCCGATCCGGACGGACGGTTCCCTCAAGCGAGCCCCGGCGGCATGGCGGGGTTTCGCGGTTTCGGCCGCTGCCCCACCGACGAGGACGGACGGTTCGGCGTGCTGACGGTGATGCCCGGGGCCGTTGCGGGGACGGACGAGGCGGTCCAGGCCCCGCACATCGACGTGGCGGTCTTCGCCCGTGGCCTGCTCAAGCAGGTCGTCACCCGGATCTACTTTCCGGACCACCCGTCGAACGCCCTCGACCCGGTGTTATCGTCGGTCTCCTCCCCCTCCCAGGCCACGATGCTCGCCAGGCGGACCGATGACGGATACACCTTCGACATCCGCCTCCAGGGCGATGGTGCGACGGCCTTCTTCGAGCTCTGACAGCGCCGATCCGGTGACCGACCTGCTCGGTCGAGGCGGCGTCCGCGGACTGGTCGGCGACGCGGCCTGGCTCGCGGCCATGGTGGATGTCGAGATCGCGCTCGCGCGCACGAGCGCGTCGCTCGGGATCGTCCCGGCATCGGACGCGGCCGCCATCGAGGATGCCGCTCGACGCCTCGAGATCGATGTCGACGAGATCGCCGCCGAGACATGGGCGACCGGGACGCCGGTGGTGCCCCTCGTCGGTCGGCTCCGCGCAGCGGTGGGCGACGCCGTCGCGCCGTCGGTCCACCGGGGCGCGACGAGCCAGGACATCGTCGACACGGCCTCCATGCTGGTCGTCGCCCGGGCGCTGCCGGTCATCGTCGCCGATCTGCGAGGCGCATCCGATGCGGCAGCCGGGCTGGCCCGCGCCCACCGCTCGACGCCGATCGCCGGACGGACGCTGCTCCAACGAGCGGTCCCGACGACGTTCGGACTGAAGGCCGCCGGCTGGATGAGCGGCCTGGACCGGGCGATCGTCGCGCTCGAGACGGTCGGGGCGGATGGCCTCGCCGTGCAGCTGGGTGGGGCGGCCGGCACGCTTGCCGGGTTCGAGGGGACGGGGCGTCGGCTGGTGTCGGCCCTTGCTGGCGAGCTCGGCTTGCGGACGCCGGTCCTTCCGTGGCATACCGACCGTACCCGGATCGGTGCCCTGGCCGGAGCGCTCGGACTGGCCGCGGGCGCCATCGGCAAGCCGGCCAGGGATGTCATCCTCCTCGCCCAGACCGAGGTCGGCGAGGTGGCCGAAGGCGTCGCCGGGCGCGGAGGCTCGTCCGCGATGCCGCACAAGCGCAACCCGGTCGCGGCGGTGGCGGCCTCGAGCGCCGCGATGCGCGTGCCCGGACTCGTCTCGACCCTGCTCGCCGCGATGCCCCAGGAGCATGAGCGGGCTGCCGGTGCCTGGCAGGCGGAATGGGTACCGGTCCGGGAATCGCTCCTCACCGTCGGCTCGGCCGCGGCATGGCTGCGCGACTGCCTGGAGCACCTCGAGGTCCGACCCGAGGCGATGCGCAGGAACCTGGGCGCGGACGCAGCGCCAGATCTCGGCGAGGCGGCGGCGCTCGTCGACGCTGCCCTGCGGGCGCATGGCGACGGGCCGCCCGGCTGATGGCCACCGTCGAGCTGCACCACCAGGTCGCCGGCCCGGGGGACGCCCCGGTGGTGGTCCTGCTGCACGCCATCGGGACGTCACTGGCGATGTGGGACCCGCAGGCGGGAGCACTCGAGCACGGCCATCGGACCGTCCGGGTCGACCTGCGCGGCCATGGCGGGTCGCCGGTCGTCGACGGACCCGCATCGATGGCCGACCTTGCCGGTGACGTCATCCGCCTCCTCGACGACCTGGAGGTGGAGCGCGCCTCGATCTGCGGTCTGTCCCTCGGCGGGATGGTCGGCCTGCAGGTCGCCGCCAGCCACCCCGACCGGGTCGACCGGCTCGTGGCCGCCTGCGTCACGGCGAAGCCGGCGTCGCCGCAGGCATGGCTCGATCGCGCCCGGGCGGTCCGCACCGGCGGGACCCGGGCGATCGAGGATCTCGTCCTGGAGCGCTGGGGCTACACCGAGCGGGCGCCGGAGATCGGCCGGCTCATCGTCGAGATGCTCGCGGCCACGTCGGCCGAGGGCTATGCCGCGTGCTGCGAGGCTATCGCTGCGATGGACCTCGGGCCGGACCTGCCGCGCGTGACGGCCCCGACGCTCCTGCTGGCCGGCGCCGACGACCCGGCTGCACCGGCCGAGACCGCCCGCGAGATGGCGGCGATCATGCCCGATGCGCGGGTCGAGGTGATCGACGGCGCAGCCCACCTGGCCAATGTCGAATGCCCGGTCGAGGTGACCGGCGCCATCCTGCAGCACCTTGGGAGGGCAGATGTCCACGACCGATGACGACCGCCTCCGCGACGGTATGCGGATCCGCCGCGAGGTCCTCGGCGACGCGCATGTCGACCGAGCGGTCGCCGCGACGACGCCGCTGACCGAGCCGTTCCAGGCCTTCATCACGCGGACCGCCTGGGCCGATGTGTGGGGCCGCCCGGGGCTCGACCGCCGCACGCGGTCGTGCATCACGCTGGCGATCCTGACCGCGCTCCGGGCCGAAGGCGAGATCGCCATGCACGTCCGCGCCGCGATCGGGAACGGCGTGACGCGGGAGGAGATCTCCGAGATCCTGCTCCACACGACCGTCTATGCCGGCGTCCCGGCCGGGAACGCCGCATTCAAGATCGCCCAGGCGGCGCTCGACGAGATCGACGGCGCCACCGTCGAGGGCTCAGGGGAGCGGTAGTCCGACGTAGTTGACCGCGAGCGCCCGCGCGGCGGCCTCGGTCGAGGTGACGGCGTCGAGGCGCGCCCGTTGCAGCCGGTCGCGGAACGGGTCGTCGCCCGGATAGCGGTGCAGCATCGAGCTCATCGAGTTGGAGAACTCCTGCGCCCGCCAGACCCGGCCGAGGCACGTGTCCGAGTATCGGTCGAGCGCCTCGCGCGACCCTGTCCGATACCAGGCGTCGAGGGCCCGGGCGAGGACGTAGACATCGGCGACCGCCAGGTTGAGGCCCTTCGCCCCGGTCGCGGGGACGATGTGCGCCGCGTCTCCGGCCAGGAAGAGCCGCTCGTACTGCATCGGCTCCACCACGAAGCTGCGCATCAGCGCGATGTTCTTCTCGATGACCGGACCGTCGTGCAGCGTCCAGCCGTCGTCGGTCGCGAGGCGGAGGCGGAGCTGCTCCCACACCCGGTCGTCGGGCCAGTCCTCGAGTTCCGCGGTCGGGTCCACCTGGATGTAGAGCCGGCTGAGCGACGGTGAGCGCAGGCTGTGGAGCGCGAACCCAAGGTCGTGCCGCGCGTAGATCAGTTCCACGGTCGAGGGTGCGACCGAGGCGAGGATGCCGAGCCACGCGAACGGGAACTCGTAGTGGTACTCGGTCAGGACGCCGGCCGGGATCGCCTCGCGGCTGACGCCGTGGAACCCGTCGCAACCCGCGATGACGTCGCAGTCGATGACGTCCTCGGACCCACCGTGGCGGAAGCGGATGGACGGATGGTCGGTGTCGATGCCGTCGAGGTGCACGTCCTCGACCTCGAAGCGCAGGTCGGCGCCGGCGGCCAGCCGTGCCGCGATCAGGTCCTTCACCACTTCCTGCTGGCCGTAGATCGTGATCGAGCGGCCGTCGGCGAGGTCCGTCAGGGGGATCCGGTGGCCGCGACCGTCGAACCGGATCTCGATCCCGTGATGGACGAGGCCCTCGCGGTCCATCCGGTCGGCGACGCCCGTCTCGCGCATGAGATCGACCGTGCCCTGCTCCAGGACGCCGGCCCGCAGCCGGTGCTCGACGTACTCGCGCGAGCGGTTCTCGATCAGGACGGACTCGATGCCCGCCCGATGGAGCAGATGCGCCAGGAACAGGCCGGCAGGCCCGGCGCCGACGATCCCCACCTGGGTCCGGGTCCGCATTCAGGCCGCCTCGTCAGTCGTCGTCGTCTGACTCGAACGGCGTCGCGGCCGATCCGCGCAGGACGATGTCGAAGCGATACGCCAGCGCCCACTCGGGGATGGTCCGGCTGAGGTCGAACCCGGCGATCAGCCGCTCGCGCGCCGCGGCGTCGGGAACCGAGTTGTAGATGGGGTCGAGCGGCAGCAGCGGGTCACCTGGGAAGTACATCTGGGTGACCAGCCGCTGCTCGAAGGCATGGCCGAAGAGGGAGAAGTGGATGTGGGCGGGCCGCCACGCGTTCGGATGGTTCCGCCACGGGTACGCGCCTGGCTTGATGGAGACGAAGCGGAAGCCGCCATCGTCGTCGGTCAGGCACCGTCCGATCCCGGTGAAGTTCGGGTCGAGGGGGGCCGGATGGTCGTCCAGCTCATGCGCGTACCTGCCCGCCGCGTTGGCCTGCCAGGCCTCGATGAGCGTGGCACGCACAGGGCGACCACCGGAATCGGTGACGCGACCCGTGACGATGATCCGCTCGCCGAGCGGAGCGCCGGCGTGCTGGCGGGTCAGGTCGGCGTCCGCGCCCATGATCCGACTGTCGTCGAAGACCGGCCCGGTCCGCTCGGTGAGGCCGCGAGGGAGCAGCCCGAACGTCCGCTCCGGTGCCCGGAGGCGGCTGGCGACGTAGTCCGGATAGAGCAACGGCGGATCGACCGCCGCCCGACCCTCGAGCGCGATCTCGCGGATGGCTTCGCTGCGCACGTTCGGTGGCTCTCCCGACGGGAGCATGGGGCCGGGCATCGCGGGCTCGGCGGATGCGCCCAAGGTCAGACCGTACGTGTCCGCCCGAAGCGTGACAAGCCTACTGTCCACTGGTCGGACAGGCTCGATGCCGGCGCCGGTCGGGACCGTCCATCGTCAGGACCGGACCCCCGAGTCCCAGATCTCGCCGACCCGCCGGCTCAAGCCGCTTGCGACGGCGCGGACCGCCGGCGCCAGGGTGGGCGGGTCGGCGCCACGGGTCGCCACGACGATCGAGACCGCCCCGGCGACGCCCTCCTCAGGCCCGAAGATCGGCGCGCCGACCGAGACGGCCCCGAGCGTCATCTCGTCCTTCGTCACCGAGTAGCCGCGCTCCCGGACCTCCGCCAGCCCTCGCCGCAGCACGGCGCCGTCGGTGATCGTGAAGGGCGTCATCCGGGACAGGCCGCGTGCGATCAGCTCGTCGATGAACGCCGGCTCCGCGTAGGCGAGCAGGACCTTGCCGACGCCCGTCGCATGGAGCGGGAGGCGGCCACCCGGCCGGCTCAGGATCGGCACGGACTTCGGTCCGCGGATCCGCTCGACCATCAACGCGTCGAAGCCGTCGAGGACCGCGAGCTGGACGTTCTCGTGGGTCGCTTCGTAGAGGTCCTGCATGTACGGCAGCGCGATCTCGCGCAGCGTCGAGCGGCTCGCGGCGAGGGTCCCCAATTCCCAGAGCCACCCGCCCAGCCGGTAGACGCCGTGGTCATCCAACTCGAGCGCGCCGACCGCACGCAACTCGTTCGCGAGGCGCAGCACGGTCGTCATCGGCATGCCGGTCCGCCGCGCCAGCTGCGGCCTGGTCAGGCCGGTCTCCGCGGTCCGCAGGGCGCTGAGGATCGCGAACCCCTTGTTCAGGACGGACCGGCCGGGCTCGCGATTGTTGCCGCTCATCTCGAGAGATGGTGCCATGCTCACCATGTCCGAGCTCGCTCTCGCCAGGTGCCCGATGCCAGACTCCGCCGACCCCTCCCCCATCGAGCGCGTCCGGCCGCTCGTCCGGACCCGCCAGATCCGCGACTTCACCGACCAGCCGCTGACCGACGACCAGCTCGTCGCGATCACGGACGTCGCGCGCTGGTCCGGCAGCAACAGCAACAGCCAGCCGTGGCGCTTCATCGTGATCCGCGATCCGGCAACGCTCCGCGAGCTGGCGGACCTCGGGATGCCCTCGACCCGCTCGCTCCAGAAGGCCGTCGCGGCCGTCGCGATCGCGATCCCGGCCGCCAAGGACCGCGTGGTCTCAAACGCCTTCGACGACGGCCGTGCCGCCGAGCGGATGCTGGTCGCCACGACGATGCTCGGGATCGGCGGCGCGATCGCCTGGATCGGGCCGGGCATCCGCGAGACGGCGCGCGGGATCCTCGGCCTCCCCGAGGACTGGATGGTCCGGACGGTCGTCGCGCTCGGCCATCCGAGCGAGGCCGCGACGGCACCGAAGGCCGCGCCGGGCACCGCCCGGCGCCCGCGCGAGGAGACCATCTTCGAGGAGCGCTGGCCGCCGTCCGAGGGCTAGCCGACGGGACGCCTCGTCAGGCCGGGGCCGCGAGCCGGACGACGTTCCAGGAGCGCGCCGGGAGCGGCACGGACAGGTGCCCGTCCCCGACGGTCGCGCCGCTCCCGGGTCTCGGCACGAGCCGTTCGGGCTTCGCGGCCGTGTTGCACGCCCGAAGGTCGGGATCGGTGAGCACGGTCTGCCCCTCGACGGCCATCGGGTCGAAGCCGCGCAGCGAAACGTCGAATGCCAGGGGCTCCGCGGCCCGGTTGACGGCGAACACGGTGACCCGGCCCGACCGCGTGTCGTGCACCGCGGTCGTCTCGAGGGCACCCGCCGGCGACGCCTCGACCTCGGTCCGCAGCACCGTCCCCCGGCCCCAGCGGGCGATGTCCGCGAACGCGTAGGCCGAGGCCTGGAGCCAGGCCGGCCCGCCATCGACCGTGCGGATGGCCGGGATGACGTTGACCAGCTGGGCCTGGCAGGCGATCGAGACGCGATCGGCGTGGCGCAGTAGCGTGATCAGGAGGCAGCCGACCACGAGGGTGTCGGCCAGGTCGTGGGTGTCCTCGGCCAGCGCGGGCGCCCGCTCGAAGCCGCGCGCCTCGCGCGCGCGCTCCCGCTCGAGGTGTTCGGCCAGGTGCCAGACGTTCCACTCGTCGATGCTCAGCCCGATCCGCCGGCCGCCGCCGCGGCGCATCGTCACGCCGTCGACGATCCCCGCGACCGTCCCGATCATCCGGTCGAGGTCGGCCGAGCAAGCCAGGTAGTCGTCGACGGTCTCGTACGCGGCCGGGTCGAAGTACGAGTGCAGCGAGAGGTGGTCGACGACATCGCCTGCCAGCTCGAGCACCGTCGTCTCCCACGAGCCGAAGGTCGGCATCCCGGATCCGGAGCTGCCGCAGGCGACGAGCTCGATCGACGGGTCGACCAGGCGCATGGCGCGGCCGGCGTCCGCCGCCCGCTGCCCGTATTCGGCGGCGCTCGTGTAGCCGATCTGCCACGGCCCGTCCATCTCGTTGCCGAGGCACCAGGTCCGGATCCCGTACGGCTCGGCGTGGCCGTTGGCGGCGCGCCAGTCGGCGAGCCGGGTCCCCAGCGGCGCGTTGCAGTACTCGACCAGGTCGCGCGCGGCCTGCGCGCCGCGCGTCCCGAGATTGACGGCGAGCATCGGCTCGGCGCCGACCAGCCGGGTCCACGCCAAGAACTCGTCGGTACCGACGAGGTTGGGCTCGGTGGAACGCCAGGCAAGGTCGTGCCGCTCCGGCCGCGCCTCGCGCGGCCCCACCCCGTCCTCCCAGTCGTAACCCGAGACGAAGTTGCCGCCCGGGTAGCGGACGGTCGTGACCCCGAGCCGCCGAACGAGGTCGATGACGTCGTGGCGCCAGCCGTCGGCGTCCGCGCTCGGATGGCCCGGCTCGTAGATCCCGCCATAGATCGCCCGGCCCATGTGCTCGACGAACGACCCGAAGAGCCGCTCATCGACGACCCCGACCGTCTCGGTCGGGTCGATCACCGCCCGGGCATCACCCAACCGTTGTCTCGGTCAGGTAGCGGTGCCGCTCGCGGAGCTGGACCGTCGGGCCGGTGAGCGTGACCGTCGCGGTCAGCGGCAGGTCGACCGCCGACGTCCCGACCGCGATGCCGATCGTGCCCGGCTCGATCACACGGCACCGCTCGGCGCCGGTGTAGGCGAACTGCTCCGCGGAGAGCCGGAACGTCACCGTTCGGCACTCGCCGGCCGCCAGCGTCACGCGCCGGAAGCCGCGCAGCTCGCGGACCGGCCGGGCCACGCTGGCCTCGTCGTCGCGGACGTAGAGCTGGACGACCTCGTCGCCGGCCCGGTCGCCGGTGTTCGTCACGTCGACGCTGACCAAGACCTCCCCGCCGTCGGTGGCGAGCTCCCCGCAGTCGAGTCGCAGCCCGTCGAGCTTGAAGGTCGTGTAGGAGAGCCCGAATCCGAACGGCCAGAGCGGCTTGACGGAGCCGTCGACGTAGTCGCCCTTCGGCTGCGAGTGGCCGCCGGTCGGGTGGTGCCGGTACGAGACCGGCACCTGCCCGACATGCCGCGGGATCGAGATCGGGAGCTTGCCGCCCGGGTTTGCCGCCCCGGTCAGCACGTCCGCGATCGCGTCCGGGCCGGCGTCGCCAGGCACCCATGCGAGGAGGACCGCATGACAGCGCCCGGCGGCAGATTCGATGGCGAGCGGCCGCCCGCTGACGACCACGAGCACGACCGGCGTCCCGGTCGCGAGGACCGCGTCGAGGAGCTCCTGCTGGCGGCCGTGGAAACCGAGCGTCGAGCGGTCGCGGAACTCGCCGGTCGTCGAGTCGTCGGTCAGGCCCGAGCGTTCGCCGAGCACCAGGATCGCGACGTCCGACGTCCGGGCGACCTCGACCGCGGCGGCGATCTCGTCGTCGGTCCCGGCCGAGATGCCGGTGCCGCGCGCATAGCGCACCTCGGCGTCGACCAGCGACGAGCGGAGCGCGTCGAGGATGGTCCGCCGGCCCGTCAGCTCGTCGGCCGGCGCGATCACCTCGCCGTCGCCGACGATGCCGAGCGCGTCGACGCCCTCGTGCATCTCGCGCAAGGTCTCCATGTGGACGAGGTGGCTGTAGTCGCCGAGCAGGTCGCGGGCGCTGTCGGCGATCGGCCCGATGACCGCGACCCGGCGTCGCCCGGGGGCGAGCGGCAGGATCCCGTCGTTCTTGACGAGGACCATCGAGCGCGCGGCGAGGGCGCGGGCCGCGACCGCCTCATCGGCGGCCAGGGCGTCGAGCGCGGCCTCGTCCGGGACCTGGACGTACGGTCGCTCGAAGAGCCCGAGCCGGAACTTCATCCGGAGGATCCGCGCGACCGTCGCGTCGAGGTCCGCTTCGCGCACCCGGCCGGCCTCGAGGGCGGCCTCGAGCGGCGCCCCGAAGGCGACGGTCCGCGGCAGCTCGGTATCGACACCGGCGGCCAGCGCCAGCCGGGCGGCCTCGCCCAGGTCGGCCGTCAGCTTGTGAGCCGTGGCGATCATCTCGATGCCGATGTAGTCCGAGGCGACGATCCCGTCGAAGCCCCACTCGCCGCGGAGGATGCCGGTCAGCAGCTCACTGGAGGCGTGGCAGGGCACGCCGTCCACGTCGCAGTAGGCGGGCATGACGCTGGCGATCCCGGAGCGGCGCACCGCGGCCTCGAACGGAAACAGCTGCTCGTCGCGCAGCTCGCGCTCGCCGATGTGGGCCGGCGCCTGGTTCATCCCGCCCTCCGCCAGCCCGTGGCCGACCATGTGCTTCGCGGTGGCGACGACGCCGTCGGCGAGGTCGGGGCCCTGGAGCGCCTCGATGTAGGCGCAGCCGAGCTCGGCAGCGAGGTACGGGTCCTCGCCGTAGGTCTCCTCGATGCGGCCCCAGCGCGGATCGCGGGCGATGTCGAGGACCGGGGCGAGCGCGTGGCGCGCGCCGGTCAGCAGCATCCGCCGCCGGATCGTGTCGGCCATCGCCGAGACCACGCGAGGGTCGAAGCTCGCCGCCGCGCCGATGGACTGCTGGAAGCAGGGCGCGGCCCAGGCGATGAGGCCATGCAGGCACTCCTCGTGGATGATCGTGGGGATCCCGAGGCGGGTCTCCTCGACGAGGTAGTCCTGGATCGCGTTCGCGGTCTGGGCGACCTCGATCGGGCGCAGGTTCGTCGCGCCCGCCAGACGGGTGATCTGGCCGATGCCGTCGGCGGCGAGCGCCGCCAGCCGCGCCTCGTCGAACCCGGTCGCGGGGACGACTTCGAAGGCCCACAGCGAGCCCAGCTGGGCGACCTTCTCGGCGCGCGTCATGCGCGCGAGCAGGTCGGCGACGCGCGCCTCCACCGGGAGGGCGGGGTCGCGGTAGCTGGTCTCGGTGGTCGCCATCAGCCCTTCACCGATCCGGCCGTGAGACCACTCACGATGTGGCGCTCCGCGATGAGGTAGAAGATGAGCGCCGGGATGAGCGAGACGACGGTGAAGGCGAGCGTCCGCGCCGCGTCCGAGCTGTACGTCGTCGCGAAGTTCATCACGCCGAGCGGCAGCGTCCACTGGTCCGCGGAGTTCAGGACGACCAGCGGGAGGATGAAGGCGTTCCAGGTCGTCACGATCGCCAAGACGCTGACGGTCGCGAGCGCCGGGCGGGACAGCGGGAGCAGCACCCGCCAGAAGAAGCCGAACGAGCCGCAGCCGTCGATGCGAGCCGCGTCCTCGAGCTCCATCGGGATGCTCCGGAAGAACGGGCGCAGGATGACGATCGAGAGTGGCAGCCCGAAGGCGGCCTGCGGGAGCGCCACCCCGAGCAGGCTGCCCGACAGCCCGAGCTGGCGGATGAGGATGTACAGCGGCAGGATCGCCACGGCCGTCGGGAAGAGCAGCCCGAACACGAACAGGGTGTACATCGCCTCGCGGCCGCGGAACCGCATGCGGGCGAAGACGAACGCCGCCGCGGACGCGCAGCCGACCGTGACCCCTACGGCCACGATCGCGACGATGACGCTGTTGAACAGCTCGCCCCAGAACGCCGGGGCGTTGGAGCCCCAGAGGACGTCGGCGTAGTTGTCGAAGACCCACGGGTCCGGGATCAGCGCCACCGGGTTCCCGGCCAGCTGGCCGTTGTCCTTGAAGCCCCCGAGGAACGCGTACAGGATCGGCAGGAGGATCGCCGCCGCCACCACGAGCAGGATGGCGTACGCCAGGGTCCCGGAGATCGTGCGCCGCGCGGCATTGGTGCGGGCCACGGCCATGACGGCGGCCGGCTCCGCGCTCACCTTGGTGGATGCCTCGGTCGTCATCGGCTCATCCGTTGTAGGCGGTCACGGCGCCGTCGATGTCGCGACGCAGCACGAACCGCTGGTACAAGAGCGCCACGACGAGGGCGCACAGGAACAGGAGCACGGCCAGCGCGCTGCCGTAGCCCATCTGCTGCTTCTCGAAGCCGGTCTTGAACATGTTGACGGCCATGGTCGTGGATGCGGTGAGCGGGCCGCCGCCGGTCATGACCCAGACCATGTCGAACAGCTGCAGCGCCCCGATGACCGACAGGAAGACCGAGACGCGGAGCGTGGGTCCGATCAAGGGCAGCGTCACGTAGCGGAACGCCTGCCAGCGCCCGGCGCCGTCGATCAGGGCGGCCTCCTCGATCTCCCGCGGGATCCCCTGCAGCCCCGCGAGCAGCAGGATCATGTGGAACCCGAAGTACTTCCACGAGATGATCACGAACAGGGTCAGCATCACGATCTCCGTGTTGCCGAGCCAATCCTGGATGAGCCCGCCGAGCCCGACGTTCTGCAGGGCCGAATCGACCAGGGCATCGGGCTGGAGGAGCAGGCTGAACACGATGCCCGTGATCGCCTCGGACAGCACGTAGGGAACGAAGAACAGCAGTCGGAAGATGGCGCGTCCGGGGAACCGCCGGTTGAGCAGGATCGCGAGCCCGAGCGAGAACGGGATCTGGAGGAGGAGCGACAGGACGATGACCAACATGTTGTTGCCCACCGCCTGCCAGAACACGTCGCTCGCCAGGGCGACCTGGTAGTTCTTGAGCCCGATGAAGTCCTCGAGCGGGCCGAGACCGTTCCACTTGAACAAGCTGAAGTGCGCGGCCTGGATGATCGGGATGATGACGAAGACGAGGTAAAGCGCCAGGGCGGGCAGCAGGAAGAGACCGATCGTCAGCCACTTCCCGGGCAGCCGCGGGCCCGTGCTGGCATCCGGGGGGTCGGCTCGAAACACGTCCCTGCTTGCCTCCGAAGGAATGGGCGGGCCGGCAGAGCCGACCCGCCCGTGGGTCCCGAGTCTACGAGTGATCCACTCGCGGGAAGACGCCTACTGCGTGGCAGCCGCGTCAGTGAGGGTCTGGCAGACCTTCTCGGGGGTGGACTTGCCGAGGAACAGCGCCACGGTGGCGTCGTTGAAGGCCGCGGCCAGGCCCCCGCTGGTCGCCTGGTCGAGGTAGAGCTGCATGAACGTCGCCGCGCCGCGACCGGCGAGGACGGCCTGCAGGTTCGGGTCGCTGACGCTGCTCTCCGTGCCCACGGTCGTCGAGAGGCCGACGCCGTCGGTGTTGAGCTTGTTCTGGTTCTCCTTGCTCATGAAGAACTTCAGGAAGTCGATCGCCTCGGGCGGTGCGTTCTTGCCCACGGCGATGCCGTTGCCACCGCCGACACCGTCGGTCGCAGCACCAGCGCCACCGGCCAGGGTCGGGAACGCGAACCAGCCGAGCTTGTCGCCAAGGCCGACCTTGCCGATGCTCTGGTCCTTCTGGACCGACGGCGCCCACTGGCCCATCAGCTCCATGGCGGCCTTGCCGTTGCCGACTGACGCAGCCTCGCTGTTGTAGTCCGCGCTGGCGTAGCCCTTCTGGTAGGGATCCAGGGCATTGAGCGCCAGGACCGCCTTGCCGGCGTTGGTGCAGGCATCGGTGTTCCAGTCGCCGCTCTGGATCATCTTGCTGAGCGCGTCACCACCGCCGCTGCGGAGGACCAGGTAGGTCCACAGGTGCATCGACGGCCACTTGTCCTTGCCCGCGATGGCGAGCGGTGCCACGCCGGCCGCCTTCAGCTTCGGGACGTCTGCGAGGTACTCATCCCAGGTCTTCGGCGGGGCCGTGATGCCGGCCTTCTGGAAGAGGTCCTTGTTGTACCAGAAGCCGATCATCCCCATGTCCCACGGGATCCCGTACTGGACACCCTTGTACTGATAGATGCTCATCGCACCGGCGTTGACCGTGTCCTTCCAGGGGGCCACAGCGGCGGTGATGTCCTGGAGCAGCCCGGCGTCCGCCTGGGCCGCCATCGTCCCGCCGCCCCACGACTGGAACAGGTCGGGATAGGCGTCGCCCGGCGTGGCGGCGAGCTTCGTCTTGAACGCCTCGTTCTCGGTGACCGTGATCTTGATCGTGACGTTCGGATTGGCCTTGGTGTAGGCGTCGGCGATGGCCTGGAAGTCGGCCTTGCCGGGGTCACCGGTCGCGATGTGCCACCAGTTGATCGTGACGGGCTTCGCGGCCTCCGACGGCGCGGTCGTCGGCGCGACGCTCGCCGGGGTCGATGGTGCGACGCTGGCGGGGGCGCTACTGGCAGCCCCGCCACTGGAACAGGCACTGATCGTCAATGCAAGAACGCCGAGCAATCCCAGCGTTCGCCTAGGGTTGGACACGACTCGCCCTCCTGTCATTCGACACTCCTCCTCGGTGGGTGCGGCGCATGTCTGGTTCGGCAGTCTCCTCCTGGCGGTCACCCGCCCAACCCGGTCGGGCGAGGCGGATTCGCGAGCGAAAGTTTCGGTCCTATGGACGATTACTTTCGGCACCGAACCTTAGGCACCAGAAGGGGTACCGTCAAGAGCCTGTTCGACCTCCCGGCTGCAACATTTCGACGCGTCACGGCCCGAAACTTTCGATACACTGTCGCCATGACGACATCCCACACGGGTTCGAGGCGGCGTCCGGCGGACCGACCGACGATCGCTCGTGTCGCGGCCCAGGCCGGGGTCTCGGTGCCGACCGTCTCCAAGGTGATCAACGGCCGGGCCGATGTGTCGCCCGAGACCCGGAGCCGCGTCGAGGCGGCCATCCGGGAGCAGGGCTATCACCGGTCCGACCGCTCCCAGCGGGCGGCGCCGATCCTCGAGCTTATCTTCCACGAATTGGAGTCGGAGTGGGCGCTGGAGATCGTCCGGGGCGTGGAGCGGGTGGCCGGCCAGCAGCACATGGCGGTCGTCCTCTCGGAGCTGCACGGCCGGCGGACGCCGGGCCGCGGCTGGATCGAGGGAGCGCTGGCCCGCCACCCGACCGGCGTCATCGCCGTCTTCAGCGACCTGAACGAATCGGTCCGGACCCAACTGCGCACGCGTGGCATCCCGTTCGTGGTGGTCGATCCGACGGGTGAGCCGATGCACGACACCCCGTCCATCGGGGCCACCAACTGGAACGGCGGGCTGACCGCCACTCGCCACCTCCTGGGGCTCGGGCACCGCCGTATCGCGGTGGTCGGCGGGCCGGACTGGATCCTCTGCAGTCGGGCGCGCATGGACGGCTACCGCGCGGCGATGGACGCGGCCGGCGTGCCGGTCGATCCCGAGCTCACCAGCCACGGCCAGTTCCAGGTCGAGGAGGGCGTCCGCAAGGGTCGCCAGCTGCTGCGCCGGGCGGACAGGCCGACGGCGATCATCGCGGGGAACGACCTGCAGGCGCTGGGCGTCTACCAGGCCGCTCGCGAGGCGCGGCTGCACATCCCCGAGGACCTGAGCGTGGTCGGCTTCGACGACCTGCCGGTCGCGCAGTGGGTCGGGCCGCCGCTGACGACGATCCGCCAGCCGCTGTTCGAGATGGCCGTGGCCGCGGCCGAGCTGGTCCTGGCCCTCGCCCGCGGGGAGCCGCCGGTCCAGACCCGCGTGGAGCTCGCCACCGAGCTCGTCGTCCGCGAAAGCACCGCGCCGCCGGCGTCGTAGACCCGGCCAAGCACCGCGCCGCCGGCGTCGTAGACCCGGCCAAGCACCGCGCCGCCGGCGTCGTAGACCCGGCCAAGCACCGCGCCGCCGGCGTCGTAGACCCGGCCAAGCACCGCGCCGCCGGCGTCGTAGACCCGGCCAAGCACCGCGCCGCCGGCGGCCTAGCCCGAGTCCGCGGCGTCGGAACGCCTCACGAGCCATCCGACGTCGGACGTCTGCCGGCATGATCCTTCTGGGGTGGTCCGGCGTCAGTCGGCTCGTCCGACGTTCCGTTCGACGCCTGGGGCATCCGACGGCCGTCGGATGGGCTGCTGCGTGTTCCGAGCGGGACAGCCCGGCGGTCAGGCAGACGCGACGGCCGGGCGCGCCTCGAACCCGAGCGATCGCTCGGCCCAGGTGGCGACACCGAGGAGCGGCCGCAGGTCGTCCACGGTCCCGACGAGCTGGACCGCGAACGGCAGCCCGGTCGCATCGAGGCCCGTCGGCAGCGAGATCGCCGGGACGCCGAGCGTGCTCCACGGCGCGCACAGCGAGCCGTCGCCGGTCCCCTCGACGAGGGTCGGAGCGACCGAATTCGGCCACCGGCGTGACGAGCGCGTCCACCTCGCTCGCGAGCCCGGCCCATGCCTCGCGGGCCGCGGCGCGGACCCGTTCCGCGTCGACGACCTCCTCAGGTGTCCGCGCCTGCCCGGCGAGGACGAGGTCGCGGATGGTCGGCCCGTACTCCGCCCCGCGGGCGGCGAACCACGTGGCATGGGCCGCGGCCGCGCCGGCCTCGAGCAGGACGCGACCCGCGTCGGCCAGGCCGTCGAAGGCCGGCGGCAGCGCGAGGTCGACGACCTGCGCCCCGTCATCCGCCAGCCTCGCGACGACCTCGTCGAGGTGGCGTCGCAGCTCGGGTCCCGCCCGGTCGAGGGAGGCGCGGACCACGCCCAGGCGCGGCGCGACGGCCGGCCGGACCTCGAGCGCCTCGCCCGTCAGCACGCCCTCGAGCAGCGCGACGTCGGCCACCGACCGGGCGATCGGCCCGCCATGGTCGAGCGGCCGCGACAGCGGCACCACCCCCTCGAGCGGGACCGCGCCGAACGCCCCCTTGCAGCCGACGACGCCGCAGTAGGCGGCGGGCCGCAGGATCGAGCCGACCGTCTGCGTGCCGATGGCGCCGGGGACCATCCGCGCCGCGACGGCCGCCGCCGACCCGGACGACGACCCGCCCGGCGTGTGCCCGAGCGACCACGGGTTGCGCGTGGGGGCCGGGTCGCGGTAGGCGAACTGGGTGGCGTGGGTCTTGCCGAGGATGACCGCCCCGGCGGCGCGGAGCCGGGCCACGAGCGGCGCGTCGCTCGACGGGAACGTGTGCGCGAAGGCCGCCGCGCCGGCCCGGGTGGGCATGCCGGCGACATCGATGATGTCCTTGACCCCGACCGGCACGCCATGGAGCGGTCCGGGCGCGTGCCCGGCCGCGCGGGCGGCATCGCGCTCGCGCGCCTCGGCGAGGGCGGCTCGCGCATCAAGGTGGACCCACGCCCGGACCGAGGGATCCAGCGCGTCGATCCGCTCGAGACATGCGGTGGTCAGCGCCACCGCCGTCCACTCGCCGTCGCGGATCCGGCCCGCCGCCTCGACGACGCCGGCGTCGGTCAGCGGCGCGGCGGTCGGACCGATCGGCGGGGTCATGCGGCTCCTCCATCGGGCGCCGGCAGGCGCGGGGTGCGGCGGATAGGTGATGATGGCACCGGGACGTCCCCACCGGACGGAGAGCCTACGCAGGTGAGCCGGGCATGACGAGCGGGATCGCGGGCGTCGGCACCGCGGTGATCGGGACGGGCTTCATCGGCACCGTCCACGTGGAGGCGCTCCGCCGCATCGGAGTCCAGGTCCGGGGCGTCCTCGGCAGCACCGCCGAGCGAGGCGCGGCGCGTGCCGAGACCCTCGGGGTGGCGAAGGCCTATGCCTCGCTGGACGAGCTCCTCGCGGACCCGAGTGTCGACGTCGTCCATGTGACCTCGCCCAACGACCTCCACGTCAGCCAGTCGATCGCGGTCCTCGAGTCCGGGCGCCACGTCGTCTGCGAGAAGCCGCTCGCCCTGACGTCCGCGGAGTCGACCCGGCTGGTGGCAACCGCCGCCGCGAGCGGCCGCGTCAACGCCGTCAACTTCAACATCCGCCACTACCCGCTGAACCAGCACGCCCGTGACGCCGTCGCGGGCGGGGCGCTCGGCGAGGTCCGGCTGGTGACGGGACGCTACTTCCAGGACTGGCTGCTCCTCCCGGGCGACTGGAACTGGCGGCTGCAACCGGACCGCGGCGGAGCGCTCCGCGCCGTGGGCGACATCGGGTCGCACTGGCTCGACCTCATGACCTTCGTGACCGGCCACCGGATCGCCGCGGTCATGGCCGACCTCGCCACCTTCATCCCGGTCCGCCAGCAGCCGGCCGGGCCGGTCGAGACGTTCTCGACCGAGCGCTCGGCCGAGACCGTCACTCGCGAGATCAGCACGGAGGACACCGCCACGATCCTGCTCCGCTTCGAGGGCGGCGCCCGGGGCGCGTTGAGCGTGTCGCAGATCAGCGCCGGCCGGAAGAACTCGGTCCAGTGGGAGATCGACGGGTCCGACTCGTCGATGGCCTGGGATTCGGAGCTGCCCGACCAGATCTGGCTGGGCCACCGCGAGCGGCCCAACGAGATCCTGTTCAAGGACGCGGCCCTGATGTCGCCGGGCGGCCAGGCCGCCGCGGCCCTGCCGGCCGGGCACGTCGAGGGCTTCGCCGACACGTTCGCGGCGCTCTTCCGGGCCATCTACGCCGACGTCGTCGCGGGACGGCCCGCCGCCCGACCCGCCTATCCGACGTTCGCCGACGGCCACGACGAGATGCTGGTGATGGAGGCGATCGCGGAGAGCGCCCGTCGCGGCGCGTGGGTCGATGTCGCCCGGCCGCCGGTCGCCCCAGGAGCGCACGCATGAGACTCGGCCTGCTCACCGCCCCGTTCCCCGAGACGCCGCTCGACGAGGTGGTCGACTGGACCGCCGCCAACGGCTTCGACAGCATCGAGATCGCGTGCTGGCCGCGCACGAGCGGCCCGACCCGGCGCTACGCCGGGACCTCGCACATCGACGTCGCGAACCTGTCCGTGGCCGACGGCCGCGACCTGGCGGCGGGCATCCGCGCCACGGGCCTGACGATCTCGGGCCTCGGCTTCTACCCGAACCCGCTCCACCCGGACCCGGCCCATCGCGAGACGGTGATCGGCCACCTCAAGCAGGTGATCACCGCCGCCGAGAAGATGGACGTCCCGATCGTCAACACGTTCATGGGCGCCGACGCCGCCAAGACCCCGGACCAGAACTGGGAGGACGCGCTCCGGGTCTGGCCGGACATCGTGGCCTTCGCGGCGGACCACGGCCGGAAGCTCACCTTCGAGAACTGCCCGATGCTGTTCTCGTACGACGAGTGGCCCGGCGGCCACAACCTCGCGACGACGCCGCGCATGTGGCGGCGGATCCTCGAGCAGTGGAGCGGCACGGTCGGGCTGAACTTCGACCCGTCGCACCTGGTCCTGCAGATGATCGACATCCCGCGCTTCATCCGCGAGTTCGGGCCGCACATCCTCCACGTGCAGGCCAAGGACCTGACCATCGACCGCGAGGGGCTGTACGAGCGCGGCGTGTTCTCGATGGGCATGGGCTGGCAGATCCCGCGCATCCCCGGCCTGGGCGACGTCGACTGGGGCGTCCTGTTCGCCGCGCTGTGGCGCGCCGGCTACGACGGCGACGTGATCATCGAGCACGAGGACCGCGACTTCGAGGGCACCGACGAGAAGGTCAAGGGCGGCTTTCTGCTCGCCCGCAACGTGCTGCGGCCATATGTCGTCTGACGCCGTGGCCCACGGTCGAGCCGGGTCGCCGTGATCGTCCGTGGCCGGCTGGTCCTCGACGACCGGGTCGAACCGGGTTGGATCGAGGTGGCCGACGGCCGCATCACGGCCGTCGAGGTCGACCCGGCCGCCGCGGGCGGCCCGCTCATCGCCCCCGGATTCGTCGACGTCCATGTCCACGGCTGGGGCGGCCACGACGCGATGGGCGACACGGCGGCGCTCGACGGGATGGCCCGCGCGCTGCTGCGCCACGGGGTCACGTCGTTCCTGCCCTCCGCGGTCTC
The DNA here is from genome assembly GCA_963813335.1 of uncultured Chloroflexia bacterium. GTDB lineage: Bacteria > Chloroflexota > Limnocylindria > Limnocylindrales > CSP1-4 > SPCO01. Next base: position 92,216 of record CAWEYL010000001.1, on the reverse strand, counting down.
CGCGCCGCTGCCGGTCCTCGCCGAGTTCGCGGAGCGGGTCCGCGGCTGGATGCCGGTCGCGCCCGCGGATGGCGCGGCGCCGCTCGGGTCCAACCTCGAAGGCCCGTTCCTGGCCGACGCGAAGCGCGGCGCCCACGACCCGGCGCAGCTGCGCGACCCAGCCGACGTGGACCCGGCCGAGATCGGGCCGCTGCTGGGCGGGCTGCGGCTGATCACCATCGCCCCCGAGCGGCCGGGCGCCCTGGCCCTCATCGAGCGGCTGCACGCGCTCGGCGTCCGCGTCTCGCTGGGCCATTCCGCCGCCACGCTCCCCGAGGCACGGGCCGGCTACGACGCCGGTGCGACATCGACCACCCACCTGTTCAACGGGATGACCGGGGTCGACCACCGGGCGCCGGGACTGGCCGCGGCGGCCCTGGTCGACGACCGTGCCTACGTGGAGCTGATCGCCGACGGCGAGCACGTCGACCCGGCCATCTGGCCGTTGATCATCCGCACGAAGCCCGCCGACCGCCTGCTCCTGGTCAGCGACGCCATCCCGCCCGCGGGGACCGGCGACGGCCGTGCCTGGATCGGCGGGCTCGAGGTCGACGTGGCCGGGGGGCGCGCCACGCTGGCCGGGACCTCGACGCTGGCCGGCTCGGTCATCGCGCTCGACACGGCGGTCCGGAACCTCGTCGCGAGCGGTGTCCCGCTGCCCGCTGCCGTCGCGGCCGCCTCGCGCAACCCGCTGGCGATGCTCGGGGTCGAGGACCGCGGACGCCTCGCCGCCGGCCAGCGAGCGGACCTCGTCGAGCTCGACGACGACCTCCGGGTCCGCCGCGTCCTCCGCGGCGGCCGCTGGGTCGACGGGGCGTAGGCTTCGACGCGGACGGCGCATTCCGGGGTTGCGGGCAGGGGTCCGCGACCCTACGATGCAAGGGCCCTGCGCCGCCACGTACGGGGTCCGTCCACGCCACTTCGGTGGCCGGATGCATGGACCCGCGATGACGGTCAGGATGGAGGTTGTGCCATGGCGACCGTGACGTTCGAGAACGTCAACAAGATGTACGGCGACTTCCACGCCGTCTCGGACCTGAACCTCGAGATCGGCGACGGCGAATTCATGGTCCTGGTCGGGCCATCGGGCTGCGGGAAGACCACCAGCCTGCGGATGATCGCCGGGCTCGAGGAGATCACGACCGGCACCCTCCGCATCGGCGACCGCGTCGTCAACGACGTCCCGCCCAAGGATCGCGACATCGCGATGGTCTTCCAGAGCTACGCGCTCTACCCGCACATGTCGGTGCGCGACAACCTCGCCTTCGGGCTCAAGCTGCGCAAGGTCCCCAAGGCCGACATCGAGCGCCGCGTCAAGGAAGCCGCCGAGACCATCCAGCTCGACAAGCTCCTCGACCGCAAGCCGAAGGAGCTCTCCGGCGGCCAGCGCCAGCGCGTCGCGCTCGGTCGCGCCATCGTCCGCGAACCGGCCGTGTTCCTCATGGACGAGCCGCTGTCCAACCTCGACGCCAAGCTGCGCGTGCAGACCCGCGCCGAGATCGCCCGCCTCCACCAGCGCCTCGGGACCACCATGGTCTACGTCACCCACGACCAGATCGAGGCCATGACGATGGGCTCGCGGATCGCGGTCATGAACGAGGGCATCCTCCAGCAGGTCGGCACCCCGCAGACCCTCTACGACACCCCGATCAACCGCTTCGTCGCCGGCTTCATCGGCAGCCCGTCGATGAACTTCGTCGACGTCACGCTCGACAACTCGACCGGCAGCTCGCGCCTCGTCGGCCCCGGCGACTGGTCGATCCCGCTGCCCAGGCAGTACAAGGACGCCGCGGTCGTGCCCGGTCGCTCGCTCGTCGCAGGGTTCCGCCCGGAGCACCTCGACATCGGCGATCCGGCCAGCGATGTCGGCTCGTTCCGCGCCCGGGCCGACGTCGTGGAGTACCTCGGCAACGAGGAGCTGCTCCACCTCAACGCCGCCGACAAGGACATCGTGGCGATCGTCGACTCGGAGCATCGCGTCCGGCCGGGCGACATCGTCAACCTCGTGCTGCCGCTCACCAAGGTCCACCTGTTCGACGCCGAGACCGGCATGACGGTGGCCCCGGACCTCATCCCGACCGAGGACGCGCCCCCGGCGGTGATCACCTCGCACGCCGCGCCGAGCGACTCCCCCTCGGTGGTCGTCAGCTGACCACCGGCCCGGACCAGGAACCCCAGACGGCCCCGGAGGATCCCTCCGGGGCCGATCTCGTCGAGCGCGTCGTGGATTCGACGGTCCTCCATCACGGCCGCTACCTGACGTTCCGCGTCGACACCATCGAGCGTGCCGACGGCTCCCGCTCGACGCGCGACATCGCTGGGCACCCGGGCGCCGTCGCCATCGTCGCCATCGACGACGAGGACCGGATCCTGCTGGTTCGCCAGTTCCGCCTCGCGGCGGGACGGATCCTGCGCGAGATCCCGGCCGGCGGCCTGGACGTCGCCGACGACGGGACGACCGAGGACCCAGAGCACGCGGCGCGGCGCGAGCTCGAGGAGGAGACCGGCCTGCAGGCCGGCACGTGGCGGCTGCTCGGCAGCTTCTTCTCGGCGCCGGGCTTCACCGAGGAGCTGATGCACCTCTACCTCGCCACGGACCTGCGGGCGGCGGCCGAGGACGGCCGCCTCGGCCCCGACGAGGACGAGCGCCTGCTGGTCGAGCGGATCCCCTGGCGGGACGCGCTGGCCGAGGCGGAACGGGGCGAGATCGTCGACGCGAAGTCGCTGGTGGGGCTGTTCTGGCTCGCCCGGCTGCGCGGGGAGTCGAAGCCCTAGTCGTCTGCTGCCGGGGCCGGACCCAGCCGGGCGAGCGCGTCCCGATAGAGCGCCGTCCCGGGGCTGAGCGCGACGGCCAGCCGCACATGCGTCCGCGCCTCGTTCCGGCGACCGAGCCGCTTGAGGCTCTGGCCCAGCCCGTAGTGGCCGTAGTGCGAGGACGGGTCGACCTCGAGCAGCGCCTCGAAGGTCTCGCGCGCCGCCTCCGACTGACCGGAGTTGTAGAACGCCCGGGCGAGCGCCTCGAGGATCGAGCCGCGGCCTGGCTCCAGGCGCGCCGCCCGCTGGAGGACGACCGCCGCCTGCGCGTAGTGCCGGTCGCCGAGCAGCTCGTGCCCGCGCTGGAGCAGGTCATACGCGTTCTCGGTCCCGGGCTCACCGCCGGACTCGTTCGTGATGCCCGCGTCGCGTTCGTCGTCCATGGCGTCGATCGTCGCACGAGACCCGATTCGCGGCCATGCGAGCGCGATCGCGACGGTCGCGGACCGCAGCAAGCCTCGCGGCACCTCCGGCTCAGCCCTCGCGGTAAGCGGCCAGGTCCACGGTCCGCAGGCGCGGCGAGTCGGTGAGTCCGGGGATCCGCCCGCGCTTGGCGATCGGCGTGCCGTCGATCTCCTTGATGTCGCCGGTGAAGTCGACCGGCGTCGCGCCGGAGATGTAGGACCCGACGGCGAACGAATCGACCGGCGAACCCGCCTCCTTGAAGTAGGCGATCCGGTCGGGCGTCAGCCCGCCCGAGACCACGATCTTGACGTGGCCGAAGCCGGCCTGGTCGAGCCGCGCCCGGACCTCCTTGACGAGGTCCACGGTCACCCGGCCGCGCTCGGACGGGGTGTCGAGGCGGACGCCGTACAGCCGGTCGCCGAGCGCATGGGCGACCCGGAGCGCCTCCTCGGCCTCGTCCTTGAACGTGTCGACGAGCACGATCCGCGGGACCTCGGGGCCGACATGGCGGTCGAACGCGAGCGATGCCTCGACCGTGTCGCCGAAGATCAGCACCAGCGAGTGGGGCATCGTGCCGGTCGGGGCGAGTCCGGCCAGCCGGGCGCCGGCCGGCGTGGACGCGCCGACGCAGCCGCCGACGATCGCGGCGTAGTCGAGGACGTCGGTGATGTCCGGGTGGATGTGCCGCGCCCCGAAGCTGATGACCGGCTCCGGCGCAGCCGCCTCCACGCACTCGCGCGCGGCCGTCGCCCAGCCGGTGGAGTGGGCGAGCATCCCGAGGAAGGCGGTCTCGTACAGCCCGAACCGGCGATACCGCGCACGGATCCGCAGGACGACCTCCTTGGGGGCGATCAGGTCGCCGTCGTCGAGCGCCTCGAGGTGGGTCTCCGCTGGGTCGGCGGAGGCCAGGACGTGGCCGAGCAGGTTCTTGGCCTCGCCGATCCCGCAGAGCACCGCCTCCTCGCGGGCGAAGACCTCCATCGAGACGAGCGGGTCCCGGCCCTCCTGCTCGAGGATGTGCTCTGCGCGGCTGAAGTAGACGTCGGCCGAGTCGCCGGACAGGATCTCGTGCGAGGGTCGAACGCGCTGCAGCCCCATCAGTCCGGCGTGCTTCCTTCCTCGCGCGGTGTGGCCTCGACGGGCGGCGGCACCGGCCCGGAGGTGGCGGCGAGTGTAGCGTATGAGTCCCGGCCCGCCGGGCGCCCCGGTGCCAGCCGCGGGCCATCACTGCTTGATCCGGTGGGCCTGCATCCGGTGCCGGCGCCGGCGGCCGGTCCGCCCACGGACCCAGGCGAAGGCCAGCACGATCGCGAGCACGATGGCGGCGAGCAGCATGGCGATGCCGAGGGCGCGGCCCTGGCCGATGGATGTCGCCCCGGCCCAGGTCGCCTCGGCGGCGTCCGCCGCCTTCGCCGAGCCGACGAGGTCTCCCGCCTCGAAGGCCGACCTGGCCGCGACCAGCTGGACGTCCGGGTCGACGCCCCACAGCCCGAGCGACATGAGCGGGTCCGCGGCGACCGGACGCGAGGCGACGGCGTCGCGATAGGCGGCGATCGCGATGTCCTCGGCGTCGGCCTCGGCGATCGCGTCGGCGAAGCCGTCGTCGCCCTCGAAGGCGGCTTCGAGCGCCGGGGACGGGGTCAGCCCGACGGCGGCGGCGGTCGATTCGATGGTCGCCCGTCGTGCGAGGACCGCGCTCGCTTCGCCGAGCATCCGCGTCGCGTCGTCGAACCGCCAGGCGCGCATGGCGTCGCGGATCGGCTTCGGCAGCGTCCAGTCGCCGGCGTCGCCCACGACCTGGTCGTAGCGCTCACGCGCCGCGGCCCGCGCGTCGAGCAGCGGCAGGTCCTCGTCGCGCGCGACCCAGGTCCGCCACAGGTCGTCGAAGCGGACCCCGCCCTCGGCCTCCAGGAGATCCAGCAGCCCGCGCCAGTCCGGCGCGCCATCCACGGTCTCGGGCGTGCCGCCGGCGGGTGGCTGGTAGGCGCCGACATGCCCGGCCGCGTCGGCCCAGACGGCCTTGAGGGCATCGGACGAGGCCCGGTCGCCGATGGCCGTCGCGAGGGCGAGGCTGGCCGCGTACGCGTAGTCCTCGGTGGCGCCGGTGTCCCGCCCGATCGGACCCCAGGCGTTGAGCGGGATGCGGGACGCCTTGAGCTTGGCGGTCAGGACGTCGCCGGTGGCCTTGACCTTCAGGGCCGCCGGCGGCCTGGAGCGCGTAGTAGGAGGCGAACCCCTCGTTGGCCCAGCGGTCCGCGAGCAGCGCGCCGTTGAACCAGCCGTGCGCGGATTCGTGCAGGACCACGAAGCTGTCGGCGTAGTAGGCGACCTCGACGACGCCCTTGGCGGGATCGAACAGCCCGGCGTAGCCGCCGGTCGAATGGCTGACGGCCTCGCGGACGGTCAGGGTGTCCGCCCGCGGCCACGGCAGGCCGACGTCCTTGCCGAGGACCGGCAGGGCCTTGGCCATGAGGTCGCCGACGCGCTTGGCCCAGGCCTTGTCGTCGGGCCACGACTGGACGGACATCGAGACGGGCGTGCCCTCGACGGTCGCCGAGACGGACCGGGTCGTGTACGCGCCCGGGCGGTCGCCGACGAGGTAGGCGAAGAAGGACAGCGGCTGGGCCAGGGTCCCTGAATGGAAGATGACCCGGCCCGTCGCGTCGACCGTCGGCTTCGGGATCGAACCGGCCTGGACGTTCACGGAGAAGCCCTTCGGGAAGACGACCGTGACCGAGCCGCCGGTCGTCGAGTCGGTACCGAAGCCCCAGACCGGGAAGGAGGCCAGGGAATCTCCGATGCGCAGGTCGCGCGTCGCGGCACCGCCCGGGTCCGGCAGGTCGAAGCGCAACGTGTACTGGGCACTCTTGCCGCTGTAGAGGCGCTGCGCGAGACCCAGGCGCAGGAGCGTGTAGTCCTTGGTCGCCTTCGTCGCGACGACCGTCGGCGTCCCGGAACCGGCCCACGACAGCCCGAACGCCTTCGTGCCGGGCAGGACGGCGAGGAACGCCTTGTCGAAGTAGTAGCGCGTGGTCTTCGTGTCGGCGAGATGGTTGGTGAGCGTCAGGTTCAGCGTCACCCGGACGCGCCGCTGGGCGGGCTGCACGTCGTAGCGGGCGTCCGCGACGATGGTCAGGTCGGGGCTCGCGGCCCGCACCTCGGTCGTCGAGGCGGGCGCGCCGAGCAGCCCGACCGCGGCGACCAGCGCCAGCACCAGCGGGACGAGGCGGCGGGTCACGCGTCGTCCTCGGCGCCGGCGGCCGCGGCGGCGGTCATCGGCTCGGCGGCGGCGGTCACGGGCTCGGCGCCGGTGCCCGCGTCGGCGGTCAAAGGCTCCGCGCCGAGCAGCTCGGGGAGCCTCGCCTCATAGCGCGCCAGGAGGGCCTCGTTCCGGCAGGTCCGGTCGCCCTGGTCGGGGATCCGGCCGCCCAGCCACAGCCAGCCGGCCGTCTCCTCGAGCAGCCGGTCGGCGATCCCGAGGATCCGCGCCAGCGCCAGGCCGAGCTCGTCGCCGCTCGCCTCCGCGATCGGCAGCTCGACGGCGAGTACCGGGCGCTCGTCCTCGCTGACGCTGAACTTGGCGAACGGGAACTCGTCGTTCCAGCGCAGGAGCTTCCGGTACGACTTGCGGAACATGTCGCCGATCGGCGGGGCGTAGTGCGCCCAGACGATGACGGCGAGGGACGGATCGAGGATGACCGTGACGCGAAGATCGAAGCGGCGGCGACCGTCGAGGACGAGATCCCAGCTGGCGATCCCGTCACGCTCGGCTCGCTCGACGGGCTCGAGGCCCAGTCCGGCAAGCCAGAGCTCGACGTCGGCCGGGCGCGGGGACGCGGCGCCGTGGTCGACGGATGACATGGCCCGCGGAGTCTACCCGAGGCGTCCGACTCGGGCCGCCGGCGCGGGCGAGCGCGGCCGGGGGCCAGGCGCGGCGGGGCCGGACCCCGCTCAGTCCTCGGGGAGCCGCCCCTTGCCCTTCGATGTCGCGGTGTGCGAGCCCGCGACGACGCGCGCAGCGGGCGCCCCGGCCACGGCCTGCAGCGGGGCGCTGCGCGTGCCCGGCTTCGCGTCGACCGATTCGCCGCTGCGGATGACCTTCTTCACGAAGTCCGAGGAGCGGATGTCGGCCGCGACACGGACGTTCCGCCCGATGCGGGTGCCGCGCGGGACGACCGCCCGCTTGCCGACCACGGTGATCCCGGTGTTCAGGCGGCCGGGCTCCTGCTTGTTGGGCCGGTCGTCGTAGGGTCCGTCGCCGACGATCGCGCCCTGCCCGATCACGACCTCCTTGTCGAGGATCGAGCGGTCGACGACCGCACCCGAGCGGATGACCGAGTCGAACATCACGATCGAATCGCGGATCACCGCGCCGACGCCCACGCGGACGCCCGGCGACAGCACCGAGTTCACGACCGTCCCATCGATCACGCAGCCATGGCTGATGAGGCTGCGGTGGACCTGGGCCGTCGGCCCGACCTTGGCCGGGGCGCGCTCCTCGGACCGGGTGTGGATGATCCAGTCCTTGTCGTACAGGTCGAGCTCGGGATCGTCGGCCAGGAGCGCCATGTTGGCCTCCCAGAACGACTGGATCGTCCCGACATCCTGCCAGTAGCCGTTGTAGCGGTAGCCGAAGACCCGCGCGCCGGCATCGAGCATCGCCGGGATCACGTTCGCCCCGAAGTCGACGCGGTCCTCGGACAGCCAGCGCCGCAGCGTCTTCTTCGAGAAGACGTAGACGCCCATCGAGGCCAGGTCGCTCTTGGGCTGCTTGGGCTTCTCCTGCCACTCGGTCACGCGGTCGCTCTCGTCGAGGGCGAGGATGCCCATCCGCGAGGCCTCGGCCAGCGGCACGCGGCGGACCGCGATCGTGACGTCGGCCCGCTTCCGCCGGTGGGCGGCGACGAACGGCTGGTAGTCCATCTTGTAGATGTGGTCGCCGGCGAGCACGAGGACCGTGTCCGAGGAGTCGTGCTCGATGACGTTGAGGTTTCGCAGCACGGCGTCGGCGGTGCCGCGGTACCACTCCGCCACGCGGCCGCGCGCGATGTACGGCTGGAGCAGCTTCACGCCGCCGTAGTTGCGGTCGAGGTCCCACGGCCGCCCGAGGCCGATGTGGTCGTTGAGCGAGCGCGGGTTGTACTGGGTCAGGACGACCACGTCGTCGATGTCGGAGTTGACGCAGTTCGACAGCGTGAAGTCGATGATCCGGTACTTCCCGCCGAACGGGACGGCCGGCTTCGCCCGTTCCTGGGACAGGATCGACAGTCGCTCGCCCTCACCGCCGGCGAGGATCACCGCCATGGTCCGTTTCACGGTCCGTCAAGCCTCCAGGATCCGTGGCCGGGGCCGTGCGCGGGCCCCGCGGCGATGCTAGCACGGGCCGACGGAACGAACGTGAACGGGCTGTTGCCGTCGGGTGAACGCCGCGCGTGGGCCGCGCGGCGGGCGGGGGCGGGTGGCCCGCGGCCGGGGCCGCGGTGGGCGGGGGCGGGTGGCCCGCGGCCGGGGCCGCGGTCGGGGCGCGCCGGGCGGGCCGACCCGGGGGTCGGCACATCGGACCGCCTTGGGGCTGGCCCTTCATCGGTGGGGACCCGGCATGACGTTCATGGGCAGAACGCTATGGCCATTGCCGAATCTCTCCACGGGTCCGGACGGCCGCGATCAGCCGGTGCGTGGCGCGGGTCGTGCGTGGGAGCGCAGGATCCTGCTCGCTGAACATGCCGGCGGGAACGCGCACTGGCCATAACGTTCTGTCGGTGGTCGTTACGACAGGTCGGCGACTCGGAGGCGCGATCGGGGCTGGGCACGGCCGCGGGCCGGCCAGAGAGCCGCGTCGGCTGGGAAGCCGCACTGGCCGGGGAGCCACGTCGGCCGGGGAGCCGCGTGGGCCGGGCCGGGCCAGGCGGCCGCGAGCCGGGCTACAGGAAGAGGCGCGGGTTGACGAAGTCCCCGTTGAGCATGACCGCCCAGTGGAGGTGGGCGCCCGTGGAGTGGCCCGTGTTGCCCTCGTGGCCGATCACCTGGCCGGCCTTCACCATGCTGCCCTGGTGGATGTTGCCCGGGTACGCGGCGGTCATGTGCGCGTACCACGTCTGCAGCCCCGAGCTGTGCGCGATGATCACGATCCAGGCGGGGTCCGGGCCATCGGCGTAGTTCCAGCCGATGTAGGCCACGACGCCGTCACCCGACGCGCGGACCGCGGTGCCGTAGGGCGCGACGATGTCGATGCCCTGGTGGAAGTGGGCGCAGCTGCCCAGTGGCGGCTCCCACGAGAACCCGGTGCACCCGAAGTTCTGGGTGACGTTGCCGGCCATCGGCCAGTTCAGCGTGCCGTTGTACTGGGACGGGATGTTGCCCTGCTGGGACTGCCGCCGGACGATCTCCGCGATCCTCGCCGCGAGCGCCTTCTGGTGCTTGGCGGCTGCCGCCAGCGCCTTCGCCGCGTCCTTCTTGTTGGCCGCCACCTTCGCGTAGCTCGCCCGCTGGATCGCCAGGTTGCGCTGGGTCTCCTTCTCGAGCCGGCGCAGCTCTGCCTTGGCGTCCTTGAGCCCCTTGAGGCTCTTGTTGAGGGCCACCTTCTGGGCGGCGGTCGTCTGACGCAGGTCGTCGGTCCGGGACCGCGTGGCCTGCACGATCTCGTGCATCGCCGCCAGGTCCTCCTGGTCCTGCGCGACCTGCTGGGCGAGCGCCTTGTCCTGTTCGCCGACGTCGATGTAGTAGCTCATCTCCGCGAGCAGGTCGCTGAACGACCCGCTCGAGAGGAACGACTCGAGCAGCGACGTGCGGTTCGTGTCGTAGGCGCTCCGGATGCGGTCCGCGAGCAGGGCCTTGCGCTCGCCGAGCTCGATGCGCTTCTGGTCCTCCTGGCCCTGCAGGCGGGCCAGCTCCACGTCCAGCATCGAGAGCTCGAGGACGAGGTCGTTGTACGAGTGCTGGACGATCTTGATCCGGTTCGTCATCCGGGTGATCTTCGTCTTGACCGCCGACAGGTCGGCGTTGATGCCGGCCAGCTGGTGGCGGGTCGAGGCGATGTCGGCGGCGAGCCCCGCCTGCAGGGCGTTGAGCTGGGCGATCTGCGCCTTCTCCAGCTCGACCTGCTTCTTCATCTCGGCGGCCTTGGCGCGGGCGTCCGTCAGCTCGTCGCCGCGCACGGTCGGGGCGACGCTCGGCGAGCCGAGGAGCCCGAGGACGATCGGGAGGAGAAGGACCACGGCCCCGATCCGGCGCCAGGAGGGCTCGCGACGTCGGGTCGCGGACGCCCAGCCGTTGGCGATCGGGTATGCCGATCGGTCGGTCTGGCGGCCTTTCACGTTGGCGATGTCATCGTGCGAGCAATCTCCGTGGGTCGTTCCCCCGTGTCTCACCACCGGGTCGACGTCAGACGGGTACGCCCGCCGGTTCACCACCGTCCCGATCGGGCACCTCGACAGGACGACACCGGCTTCCCGGCATCATACCCCCGGGAGTCTAGTCGCCCGCCCTTCGGCGGCCGAGCGTGACGATGGTCCCGCCGAGCGTGGGACCAAGGAGCCCGCTCAGCCGCGGATCAGCACGGCCCAGAGCGCGCCGATGATGAAGAAGGGCCCGAACGGCACGTACGTCTTGCGGCCGATCCGCTTGAGCGCCAGCAGCGTGATCAGCACGACCCCCGAGAGCACCAGCGCGAACACCACGGATGAGAGGAGCCGGCCCGCCCCGGCGAGCAGGCCCACGCCCGCCAGCAGCTTCACGTCGCCCATCCCGAACGCGCCGGCCCCGAACGGGATCGATGGCAGGTAGAGCACGAGCGGCACGACGACCGCGGCAGCCACGGCCCAGACGACGGCCCCACCCACGAACGGGTTCTGGCCGCTCAGGGCGTACAGCAGCGCCACCGGGATGACGGGCAGCGTGAGCAGGTCCGGGAGCAACCGCTGGTCGAGGTCCGTCGCAAGCCCGACGACGAGCGTGACGAACCAGGCGCCGAAGATGACGAACGCGAGCGGATCGCCGGCAGACCGGATCGGGAGCAGGCCGAACGCGAGCGCCGAGGTGACCGCCACGGTGGCGGTCCGCCAGTCGACGCGCCGGCCCGGCGGATGCTCCTCGTCATGGTCCGGCCATCGCGTGGCGAAGCGGTCGGCGGCGAGCCCGAAGGCGAAGCCCGCGACACCGAGGGCGACGGACAGGACGGTCAGCGGGTCCATCGACCGGCCCGGCCTGGGTCGCCCGGAAGCGGTCTGGCGTCCGTCAGTCCGCGCCGGCCCCGGCCAGCGCCAGCTCGACCAGCGTCGAGTGCGAGACGCCGGTCGCGCCGCGTGGCGCGAAGGGCAGCGCCTTGCGGTAATAGCCGGTCCCGGCGATGTCGAGGTGGACCCACGGGACGGTCACGAACTCGCGCAGGAACAGGCCGCTCTTGATGAGCGAGCCGTCGGGGGCGCCGGAGTTCTGCAGGTCGCCGTACCAGCTCTCCATCTCGGGCACGTAGTCGTCGATCAGCGGGAGCTGCCAGTAGCGCTCGCCCGCCCGGTCCGCGGCCGCCATCACGTCGTCGTAGAACGCCTGCGGCCGTCCGAACGCCCCGGTGACGAGGTGGCCGAGCGCCCGGGCGACGGCGCCCGTCAGGGTGGCGACATCCACGATGTGCGTGGCGCCAAGCTGCTCCGCGTAGGTCATCGCGTCGCCGAGGATCAGCCGGCCCTCGGCGTCGGTGTTGGTGATGTCCACCATCTTGCCGTTGAGCGCCCGGACGACGTCGCCGGGCCGCGTCGAATGCGGTCCGGGCATGTTCTCGACGGTCGGCGCGACCGCGAGCAGCGGGGTGCCCGGCGCCAGGCGCGAGAGGGTGGCGATGGCCGCGATCACGGTGCACGCACCGGTCTTGTCCATCTTCATCTCTTCCATCCGGTCGGCCGGCTTGATGCTGATGCCGCCGGAGTCGAAGCAGACCCCCTTGCCGACGAGGGCGAGGTGCCGGTCGAGCGCGTCGTGCTCCCCCGCTCCGCCAGAGCGCAGGACGATCATCCGCGGCGGGTTGTCGCTGCCGCGCCCGACCGCCATGAACATGCCCATCCCGAGCTCGGTCGCCCGGTCCGGCTCGATCACGTCGATCCACAGCCCGTGCTCCTCGGCGATCGAGCGCGCCTCGTCGGCGAGGACCTCCGGGCTCACGTCGTTCGAGGCGCGGTTGGACAGGGTCCGGGCCATGTTGGCGCCCTCGCCGATGATCACGCCGCGCTCCGCCGCCGCGGCGAGCGCGGCCGTGTCGGTGCCGGGGGCGACGATGATCAGCTCGACCAGGTCCGGCGGCGACGTCTCGACGGTCTCGCGGTAGATGGTCGCCGGATCGTAGGAACCCTCGACGACCCCGCGCGCGACCAGCTCCGCGACCGTCTCGGGCGGTCCGCCGAGCGCCTCGACGAGCGGCGTGATCCAGATCGCCAGCCGCTCCACCGCCCGGCCGCCGAGCCGTCGCTCCGCCGTCGCGCCGATGCGCAGCACGGTCTCGCGGTCGAGCGCCTCGGGATCGCCGATGCCCACCGTCACCAGGCGGCTCGCCGGTAGCTCGCCGGCCGCGGCCAGCGATGTCGCGTAGCGCTTCCCGCTCAGTTCGCGGAAGGCCGCGAGCGCCCGCAGCTCGCCGCCGCTGCGCCGGTCGAGCTCGTCGAGCGGTCCATCGAAGGCGGGATCGGCCACGATCGGGATGGCGAGGACGTCGGTGGCGACTTCCCACGGCTGGTCATTGACGACACGGACATCCACGGGCCCTGGAACCTCCGGAGGCGTGACGTCGCGCGTCTACGTGCGCGACGGTGGTGGGGATAGTGCGGGCAGTGTACCTACGGCGTGGACGGGTCGGGGGACGCCGCCGCCGCCGGTTCGAGGGCGTCGGCGATGGCCGCCTTGGCCTCCTCGATGGCGATGACCGCGCCGTTCATCCAGCCCTGGCCGATGTCGGACATGATCACGACGAGCCCGCGGGAGTTCGCTGGCAGCCGCGCCCGCGCTGCCTTCTCCGCCGCGATCGCGGCCTTCAGCTGGGCGGTCACCCGCTTGCCGACGTTGGGCGTCAGCTCGTAGAGCGCGCGCAAGGCCGCGTCGTAGCTCTCGTTGCGCTCGAGCCACTGGTCGAGCGTGCTGACGTCGACGGTGTTCGCCAGGCGGTCGCGCGCCGCGTGGGCGGCCTTGAGCACGGCCGCGGCCGAATCGATGGTCGCGATCGCCTCCGTGTACTTGGCATCGCGTCCCTGCCCGGCGGCGACCCCGACCAGCCGGTCGTGCTCGGCGAGCTGGGCGGACAGCTGCGCCGCCGCGGTGCCCCCGGTGGTGAGCCGGGCCCACGGCCGGTCCAGGCCGCCCACCGCGGCGGCCACCTGCTGGAGGGTGCGGGCGCGGGCCTGCAGCGCCGGCGAGACATACAGGTCCGCAAGCGGGGTCCCGAGGTATGGCGCAGCGGCGAGCTCGGCGCGGATGGCTGCCGACTCCGCGCGGACCCGCTCGAAGCGGCGGCCGCCTTCCGAGATCGCGGCGTCCATCGTCCCGGTCTCGCCGCCGATCATCGCGGCCAGCGCGCCGCGCGCCTGCGTGCCGAGCGCGTCGACGTCCGCGGAGAGCGCGGCGACCGACGCCTCGGCGGCGTCGAGGTGCGGCTGGACCGCGCGATCCCCGCTCGCCGTGAGCTCCGAGGTCGCGGGCCGGTCCGGGCTCGGCTGCATCGCGACGGTCAGCCCGGCCGCCCCGAACCCGATCGCGACGACCGCGACGACCCAGAGGACGGCGCCGAGGACCCGCCCGGTCCGCTCGCTCATGCGAGGGGCCCGGGCGGTCCGGCGAGGTCGCCGCGGGTCCGCTGCTCGGGGCGCCTGGCGCGCAGGTAGCCGAGCGCGCCCTCCATCGGGCGCGGCTCGAACCCGAACCGTGGGCCGATGACGTCGAGCGCGCCGATGTTGTCGGACCGCAGCTGGCGGAGCTGGTCGGTGGCGACGGGGAACGGCAGGTGGACGGTCTCGGCCGTGCCCGCCACGAGCGAGATCAGCGGCACCGGCACCGGGACGATCAGCCGCCGCTTGCCCAGCGCCCGGGCGATCTCCGCGGTGATCTCGCGGTAGGTCCAGTAGCGCGGCCCGCCGAGGTCGAACCCCTCGCCAACGGTCCCCGGGTCCGCGAGGCACTGGACCACGATCCGCGCGACGTCGCCGCTGTGGATCGGCTGGAACCGGCTCCGGCCGTCGCCGGGCACGGGGACGATCCCGGGGGAGCGTCGGACGAGGTCGGCCACGATGTTGAAGAAGCCGTCGCCCTCGCCGAACTGGAGCGATGGCTTGAGGATCGTCCAGTCGAGGCCCGACTCGCGCACGGCCACGTCGGCCTTCGTCTTCGAGCTCGCGTAGTGGAGTGCGGGGTCGTCGACCAGGCCGAGGGCGCCCATGTGGATGAACCGCCGGACCCCCGCGGCGACCGTCGCGGCCAGGACGTTGCGCGTCCCGCCGGTGTTGACCCGGTACAGCTCGGCGCCGCCCGTCCGGTCGAGCGGGATGGCCGCGAGATGGACGACCGCGTCGACGCCGCCGAGGACCGGGCCGAGCGTGGCCGGCATCGTGACGTCGCCGATGCGCGGCTCGACACGGTCGCGCCAGGCGGGCGGGAGGCGGTCGCGGACGACGGCGCCGGCGTCGGGGGTGCGCACCATCGCGACGACGCCATGACCGGCGCGGAGCAGGGCCGGGATGGTCCAGCTGCCGACGAACCCGCCCGCGCCCGTGACCAGGATGGTGGACATGCGCGCGGAATCGTAGCATCCGGGCATGACGACCCCCCTGCGACGCCTGGTCGAGGCGATGCCCAAGGCGGAACTCCACCTCCACCTCGACGGGTCGCTCCGCGTGGCGACCGCCCTCGAGCTGGCACGGACGCGCGGGATCGACGCGCCGCGGGACTGGACGGGGATGTCGCGCGCGCTGATCGCGCCGATGCCCTGCGTCGACCAGGCGCAACTCCTGGAAGCGTTCGCCCTGCCGATCGCGCTCATGCAGGACGCCGAGGCGCTGGAGCGGATCACGCTCGAGCTGGTCGAGACGAAGGCCGCCGACAACGTCCGCTACATGGAGATCCGCTGGGGCCCGCTGCTCCACGTGGCCGGCGGCCTGTCGCTCGCGGACGGGATCGCGGCGGTCTGCGCCGGCGCGTCGGCCGGGGCGGCCCGCAGCGGGTCCGTCGTCCGGCTCATCTGCACCGCGCTGCGTTCGCACGACCCCGCCGCGAACCTCGTCCTGGCCGAGACCGCGGCGGGCTTCCGCGACCAGGGGCTCGTCGGCTGGGACCTCGCCGGGCCCGAAGCCGCGTATCCCGATCCCGCGCAGCACGCCGCCGCGTTCGAGGCCGCGCGGGCCGGTGGCCTGCGCATCACGCTCCACGCCGGGGAGTGGGGCGGCGCGGCGCAGGTGCGCCGCGCCCTCGCCATGGACCCGGAGCGCATCGCCCACGGCCCGGGCACGATCGACGACCCGTCGCTCTGCGCGGAGCTCGCGGACCGCGGGGTCACGCTCGACCTGTGCCCCACCTCGAACATGCAGGCCGGGATCGTCGCGGGACTCGCCGGGCACCCGCTGGCGCGCCTGCACCGGGCGGGCGTGCCCGTGACGCTCTCGACCGACGACACCACGGTCTCCGACATCACGCTGTCCGAGGAGTACGCGAACGCGCTCGAGGCGGTCGGGCTGACCCTGCCGGAGCTGTGGGCCATCGACCGGCACGCGCTCGACGTCGCGTTCGCGGACGAGGCGACGCTCGGGCCGCTCCGGGCGGCGTTCGCGGCGTGGGGCGAGGAGATCCCCGAACTGCAGCGCTGACGGCGGACGCCGCCGCACGCTACATTCCGTGGATGCAGTGCCCGGCGTGCGGCACGGTCAACGAGGCCGGCCGCAAGTTCTGCCACGAGTGCGGGTCCAAGCTGGCCGCCGCGTGCCCGACCTGCGGCAGCAGCAACCCGCCCCAGGCGCGCTTCTGCGGGGAGTGCGGGACCCGCCTCCTGAGCGATGAGGCGGCCGCCGCCGCGAGCCGACCGCTGGCCGGCGTCGCCGTCGGGAGTGCTCCCGCCGGGATCGATGCCCCGGTCGCGGAACGACGCTTCGTCACCGTGCTGTTCGCGGACCTCGTCGGGTTCACCACGATCGCCGAGGGCCGCGACGCGGAGGTCGTCCGCGAGCTGCTGTCCGAGTACTTCGACCTCGCGCGTACCGTCATCGAGCGCTACGGCGGCACCGTCGAGAAGTTCATCGGCGACGCGGTCATGGCGGTGTGGGGCGCCCCGGTCGCCCGCGAGGACGACCCGGAGCGCGCGGTCCGCGCCGCCCTCGAGCTCGTGGATGCGGTCCGCGGCCTGGGACCGGATGTCCACGCCCGCGCCGGCGTCCTCAGCGGCGAGGCGGCCGTCACCCTGGGCTCGCGCGACCAGGGCATGGTCGCGGGCGACCTGGTCAACACCGCCTCGCGCCTGCAGTCGGTCGCGGCCCCGGGCACCGTGCTCGTCGGCGAGGCGACCCACCGCGCAGCCGCGTCCTCGATCACCTTCGAGGATGCTGGCGACACGGTCCTCAAGGGCAAGGAGGCGCCGGTCGCGGCCTGGCGCGCGCTGCGCGTCGTGGCCGAGCGCAAGGGGCGCGGCCGGTCGGACCGCCTCGAAGCGCCGTTCGTCGGGCGCGACACGGAGCTGCGCCTGCTCAAGGACCTGTTCCACGCGACCTCGCGCGAGCACCGCGCCCGGCTCGTGTCGATCACCGGCCAGGCCGGGATCGGCAAGTCGCGCCTGACCTGGGAGCTCGAGAAGTACCTCGATGGGCTCGTCGAAGGCATCTGGTGGCACGACGGGCGCTCGCCCGCCTACGGCGAGGGGATCACCTTCTGGGCGCTCGGCGAGATGGTCCGCGCCCGCTGCGGGCTGATCGAGACGGACGATCCGGCGACGACCCGGGAGAAGGTGGCGGCGACGGTCATCGAGCACGTGCCGGACGAAGGGGAGCGGCGCTGGATCGAGCCGGCCCTCCTCGCCCTGCTCGGCGTCGGCGAGGCGCCCGCTGGCGGGCGCGACGAGCTGTTCCGCGCCTGGCGGACGTTCTTCGAGCGGCTCGCCTCGACGGGGATCGTCGTCCTCGCCTTCGAGGACCTGCACTGGGCCGATGCCGGCCAGCTCGACTTCATCGACCACATGCTCGAGTGGAGCCGCGGCGTCCCGATCCTGATCATCACGCTCGCCCGGCCGGACCTGCTGACCCGCCGGCCCGACTGGGGCGCGGGGCGGCGCAACTTCCTGGCGCTCGGGCTGGAGCCGCTCGACGAGGCCTCGATGCTCGAGCTGCTCGCCGGCCTGGTCCCGGGGCTCGCGACCGCGACCGCGCGCTCCATCGTCGCCCGCGCGGA
This sequence comes from uncultured Chloroflexia bacterium, assembly GCA_963813335.1. Lineage (GTDB taxonomy): Bacteria > Chloroflexota > Limnocylindria > Limnocylindrales > CSP1-4 > SPCO01. The sequence continues at coordinate 74,561 of CAWEYL010000001.1, read as the reverse complement.
TGGGATCCCGCTCTATGCCGTCGAGACCGTCCGGATGCTCGTCGCCGACGGCCGCCTGCGCGAGGTCGAAGGCCGCTACGAGCCGATCGGCGAACTCGGCGAGCTCGCGGTGCCGGAGACGCTCCAGGCGCTCATCGCCGCCCGCCTCGACGGCCTGCCGGCGGCCGACCGGGCGCTGCTCCAGGACGCGGCGGTCCTCGGCCAGAGCTTCACCCTCGCCGGGCTGTCAGCCGTCGCGGGGCAGCCGCCCGAGGCGATCGAGCCCCGCCTGCGCGCGCTCGGCGACATGGAGCTCCTCGACCAGCGGGTCGACCCGCGCTCGCCGGAGCTGGGCCAGTACGCGTTCGTGCAGGCGCTGATCCGCGAGGTCGCCTACGCGACGCTGGCCAAGCGCGACCGGCGGTCGCGCCATCTGGCGGCCGCCCGCTTCTTCGAATCGCTCGGCGAGGACGAGCTGGCCGGCGCCCTCGCCGCCCACTACGTCGCCGCCTACGAGGCCGTGCCGGACGGGCCGGAGGGCGACGCGCTCGCGGTCCAGGCCCGGCTCGCGCTGGTGGGCGCCGCCGACCGCGCGACCGCGCTCGGGTCGCCCGAGCAGGCCATCGCGTTCCTGACCCAGGCGAAGGAGATCAAGGCCGAGCCCGCGGAACGGGCCGCGATCCTCGAACGGCTCGGCCGCGCCGCGACGTCGGCCGCTCGCCCGGACCTCGCCGAGCCGCCGCTGACCGAGGCGATCGAGATCCGCCGCTCGCTCGGCGACGACAAGGCGGTCTACCGCACCACCGTGGCGCTCGCCCAGGGCCTGCTCTCGGGCCGGCTCACCGAACGCGCATCGGCCATCCTCGAGCCGGCCGTCTCCAAGGCTCCGGGCGTCGCCGACGACGCGGACCTGTCCCAGCTCATCGCGATCCTGGCGCGGGTCCGCTCGCTCGAACAGCGCTACTTCGAGGCCCTGGCCCTCGCGGATCGGGCGCTCGAGATCGCCGAGCCGCTCGAGCTGTTCGAGGTCATCGCCGAATCGCTGATCACCAAGGGCAACATCCTGAGCCAGCACGGCCGCTCGGTCGAGGGGCTGAGCCTGCTCGACACGGCGCGCCGCGTCTCGCAGGAGAACGGCTTCCCGTTGATGGAGAGCCGGGCCATCACCGGCCTGTCGCTGGTCCTCGCGACCCGCGACGTGCGGGCGACCTGGGAGATGGAGATCGAGGGGATCGCCTTCGCCCGCCGGATCGGGCGACGCGACTTCGAGATCACCCTGATCAGCAATGCCGGGGAAGACGCCATCCGCCTCGGCGAATGGGCGTGGCACGAGTCGCAAGCCGCGCATTTCGAGGACACGGAGCTGTCGTCGCTCCACCGGGTCGCGATGGGATTCGCCGGGGCCGTGATCGCCACCCTGCGCGCGGCTCCCGGCTGGAGGGACGTCGTCAAACAGGTCCACGCCGACATCGATTTCGTCGGCGACACCGACTACGCGAACACCGCGCTGGACCTCGACGGCTGGGTCGCGCTGGTGGAGGGCCGCTACCCGGTGGCCCGCGACGAATGGTTCAAGCAGGCCGACGCGAGCGACACGAACGCGCCGTTCGCGCTGCCGCGCGCGGCACGGGCGGCCCTGCTGGCACGTGATGCCGCGGGCGCTCGCGAGGCGATCGCCCGGCTCGATGCGCTCGGGGTCCGCGGCCAGGTCCTCGAGATCGAGCGGCAGGCCATCGGCGCGGGCATCGATGCCCTCGAGGGGCGGACGGCCGAGGCGATCGCCGGCTTCCGGGCGGCGATGGCCGCATGGCGCGACGGCGGGGTTCTGTGGGACGAGGCGTGGACGGCGTGGTGCGCGCTCGCGACCCTGGGACCGGACCATGGCGAGATCCGCACGATCGGCCGGCGAGGTCGCGAGATCACCGTCGAGCTCGGGGCCGCTCCGGTGGTCGCGCATTTCGACGCGCTGCTCGGCGAGCCCGGCGATCCGGGCGGCGCCGAAGCGCCCGGCGGCGTGGCAGCCACGGGACCGTCGAGCGGGACCGAGGTGGCCGAGCTGGCCTAGCCGGCCTGGCTGTCGCGTCCTGCGTCAGGCGGTCGTGAGCGCCTCGAGCGCAGCGGCCAGTCCGGCCGCATCCTCGGCCACGGCCGTCGGCCGGTCGGATTCGGGCAGCGCCGCGACCTCGGCCGCGGTGGTCACGCCGGTCAGCATCAGGACGCACCTCGCGCCAACGGCGCGTGCCGCGGCGAGGTCCGTCGCGATCCCGTCGCCGATCATCACCGCGTCCCGCGGGTCGCGGCCGACCGCCTCGGCCGCCAGCTCCAGCAGGTGCGGCCCGGGCTTGCCGATCGTGTACGGGACGACGCCCGTCGTCGCCTCGAGCGCGGCCGCGATGCTCCCGGCCCCCGGCCGCAGGCCGCGCTCCGTCGGGTAGACGGGGTCGCGGTTGGTGGCGATGAAGCGGGCGCCGGCGCGGACGCAGTCGGCGGCCGCGGCGAGCCGCAGGTAGGTGAGGTTCGGGTCGAGCCCGGTCACGACCGCGTCCGGCGCCCCGGCCGCCGTCCAGCCGTCGATGCCCTCCTGGTGCATCCGGGCTGCCGCGTGGCCGGCCGTCACGACGTCGAGGCCGGCGTCGCGCAGCTCGCGCTCCAGGCCGCCGGCCCCCAGGACGAGCACGCGCCGGACGCCCGGCTCGTGGCTGGCGATGTGGATCGCCGTCGCCCGGGCCGACGAGACCACCGTGTCCGCGGTGATCGGCGCGCCCATCGCCGAGAGGCGGGTCACGTAGTCGTCGTGGTAGTGCATCGAGTTGTTCGTCACGTACACGACGTCGTCGCCGCGGGCCGCGCGATCGGCGAGGACGGCCGCGACGCCCGGGACGGGGTCGGCGCCGCGGTAGACGACGCCGTCGAGATCGACCAGCAGGAGGAGGCTCACCCCCGGAGGGTAGCGGCGCGGACGACGGGGCGTGGGGCGGCGCCCGCCCGTGGCGCTGGCGCCCGCCCGTGGCGGCGACGTCCGCCTCGTGGCCGCGGCGCCCGCCCGCGTACGATGGCTCCGATGTCGAAACGCCCCGCCCGCCCCACCGACCCGCTCGCCGAGACCGAGTGGCTGCTGGTCGACGGCACGAACCTGCTGTTCGCGATGTCGCGCGCACCCGGCGCCGCGCCGGGGTCGGCGCTCATCGGCCGGCTGCGCGGGGCCGTGCCGCCGGCGGTCGCCATCGATGTCGTCTTCGACGGGCCCGGCGAGCGGGGGCTGCGCAACGAGCGCATCGCGTCGGGGCTGCGGGTCCGCTACTCGGGGCCGCGCACGGCCGACGCCGTGCTCCTGTCGCTGGTCGAGGAGACCCGCGCCACCGACGGGCCGGCCGGGACCGCGGCGATCCTGGTGGTCACCAACGACCGCGAGCTGAAGGCGCTCCTCCACGCCCGGGGCGCGCGGACGGCCGGTGCGGACTGGCTGCTCGGCCGGCTCGACCGCGTCGGGAGCGGCCGCCCGCCCACTGGCGCGAAGTCGAAGCCGGCGAAGCCGGCGACGAAGCCGCGGCCGGTCCCGCGCGAGCCGTCCGAGGACGACGACCCCGACGCGGGCCGCTGGGAACCGGGGCGCGGCGCGACCGTCAAGAAGGGGAACCCGAAGCGGGCGCCACGGTCGGCCGCCCGCGACTGACGGCCTCGACTGCTAGGATGCGGATGTGAGCCTGATCGATACGCTCAACGGCATCTGGACGACGATCCTCGACATCACGGCCCAGTTCGTCATGCCCGACTGGGGCTGGCTCATCAGCATCCTGCCCGTGCTCATCTTCGTCGGCGTCGTGGGGCCGTTCATCACCGCCGTCATGCTCGGATCGGTGGTCTACCTCGCCCGCAAGCCGCGGGTGAAGGTCGCCTTCGAGGAAGGTCCGCGGGTCGCCGAGCTCGACGCCGGCGGGCTGCCCGTCTTCCCCAAGGGCCTCCCCTACTGCCGCCGCGATGCCCTCGTCTACCCGTCGGGCGCGACCCGCTGCGACACGTGCCACGAGGAGCTCGCGGTGATCTGCCCGATGTGCGACCTGGGCCGGGCCGCCGTCGTCGACACGTGCACCAACTGCGGCCTCGTCCTCAAGGTCGTGCCACGCGCCGTCGCGGTCCGCTCCAGCGTCGGGCCGAAGCCCGGCGGCGCCGCGGTCGCCTGACCGTGCTGCCACAGCTGTCCTCAGCGCTGTTCAGCGTGGGGACCCTGCTGATCGCCATCGGCTTCGCGGCGTTCGTGGGCCACGCGGTCATGCTCGCCAACGGCCGCCGGACGATCCCGGCCCTCATGCCTGCGTCGCAGCCGGCCTATGCCGGCGTCGTCACCGGCTCGTTCGTCTCGAGCCAGGAGCGCGCCGCGTCGGGCGGACCCACGACCTTCGCCTCGCCGAGCCCGCTGTCCAAGGCCGCCATCGGCATCACGTTCGTGGCCTGGCTGGCCCTCGGGGCGTCGCTGCTGGCGCGCGCCATCGTGGTCGGTCGCGGGCCGTGGGGCAACATGTTCGAGTTCAGCGTCGCGTTCGCGTTCTCGATGATCGGCGGCTACCTGTTCCTCCAGCGGCGCTACCCGATCCGCTCGATCGGCTTCATCCCCACCGGCGTGGCGCTCGCGATGCTGCTGTACGCGTCGAGCCTCCCGTCCGACATCAAGCCGCTGGTGCCCGCGCTCCAGAACGCGCCGCTGCTGACCATCCACGTCGGCATGGCCGTCACCGCGTACGGCATCTTCGCCACGAGCTTCGCGGCCGGCGTCGCGTACCTGGTCCAGGGCCAGGGCGACCGGTTCGCCTGGCTGCCGTCGCACAAGGTGCTCGACGAGGTCGCCTACAAGTCGGTGATCATCGGCTTCCCCATCTTCGCCACGATGATCATCCTCGGGTCGTGGTGGGCGTCGATCGCCTGGTCCCGCTACTGGGGCTGGGACCCGAAGGAGACCGCCGCGCTCGTCACGTGGCTCATCTACGCGGTCTACCTGCACGCCCGCAACCAGCGCTCATGGGCCGGCCGGCCGGCCGCACTGCTGCTGGTCGTCGGGTTCGGGATGGTGCTGGTGACGTATTCGGGGTCGCTCTGGTTCAGCGGCCTGCACGCCTACAGCGGCCTCTAGGGCCCAGGGGCGGCTGCCGCCGGACCGATCGGGCCGCGGCCCTCGGCTCCTCGGCTCTGCCCGGGTCGGCCCGTACCTGGCACAACGCTCATCCACAGAACGTAATGGCCGGTCGTGACGCCCGCTTCGCGCCGTGACCGCCATCCGGACCTTTCGAGCGTGCGTGACAGTGCCCGGGGTGGGGCGCCGCGACCGTGTCGGACCGGCCGGACGAACCGAGAACCGGCCATAGCGTTCTCTCCGTGGTCGTTCTGCCGGGTAGCGGGCCGGGGGACACGGGCGGGCGCGGGGCACCGCCCGCCAGCCACCAGGACGGTCAGCGGGTGCGGGTCACCTTGCTGATGCTCCGCGGCGCGTCGGGGTCCAGCCCCCGCGCCCGGGTCAGGTGCAGCGCGTGCAGCTGTCCCGCGACGATCGTCGCGATGGGGGCCAGCCACTCTGCGGCGACCGCCGGCAGCGGCACCGGCCGAGTCGCCACGGCCAGCGCCTCGGGCACGTCCGACAGCACGGTCACGTCGGCAGCGAAGTCGTCGCGGAGCCGCACCAGCAACTCGACCAGGTCGGCCGCCGTCGGCCCCGCGCGCACGACCACGACGACCGGGACCCCCGGCTCGACCAGCGCCACCGGACCGTGCTGGAAGTCCGCGGCGGAGTACGGGTCGGCGAAGACGTGCGCCAGCTCCTTGATCTTGATCGCCCACTCGCGCGCGGTCGCGTACTCGTAGCCGCGGGCGACCACGAGCAGGCGGTCGGCGTGCGCGTGCGCCTCGGCGATGGCGACCATCGAGCCTTCGAGCTCGAGCACCGACGCGATCGCGTCCGGCATCGACGCCAGCGCCCGCCGGTCGGCCTCGTCCCCCAGCGCCGCCGACAGCGCGGCGATCGCCAGGAGCGAGGCGGTGTACGTCTTGGTCGCCGCGATCGAGTCGCTCCGGGCCGGCGGACAGATCGATCGTCCAGTCGGCGGCGGCAGCCAGCGCCGACCCGGTGTCGTTGGTGATCGCGACGGACGGCGCGCCCTGGCGCCGGGCCGCCTCGACGACGGCGACGATGTCGGGCGACGCCCCCGACTGGCTGATGGCGACGACCAGCGTGTGGGCGAGCCCGGGGTCGGCGCCGTAGAGCGAGACCATCGACGGCGTCGCGAGCCCGGCGGTCAGCCCGTGGCGCACGCCGAGGACGTACTGCGCATAGATGGCGGCGTGGTCCGACGAGCCGCGGGCCGCGATGACGACGTGCTCGATCCGGTCGCGCCGGTCGCGGAGGGCGCCGGCCAGCGCGTCGATGGCGCCGTGCTGCGACGCGAGGAACCTGGCCGCGACCGCCGGCTGCTCGAGGATCTCGTCGTGGAGGCTCATCGACGGGCAGCCGCGCTGACCGCCGTCCAGCGCGACCGGCAGCCGGCCCGCGAACGGGATGGCGCCCGAGAGCGCGCCCGCGAGCGCGACCAGCGATGCCGCGTGGATCGAGTAGGTGCAGACCGCGGCGATCCCGGCCGGGTACCTGGCCACGTCCCACGGCGTCCGCAGCGCGACCGCGACCACCGGCCGCGGACCGGCCGCCGCCGCGACCGCCTCGAGCAGGGCGAGCTGGCGCGGCTCGCGGGTCGCCGTCGATGGTGCCGACGACCACGGCATCCGCCGCGCCCACCCGGCTCGCGGATCGCCGCGATCTCGGCATCGCTCGGAGCCGCGCCCGTGACGACCTCGTCGACCCGTCCGAACCGCGTCCGCAGGGCGGCGGCGAGCCCCGGCGTGACCGTCGAGGACGTGTCGGCCGGGGTCAGGTCGGTCGGGGTCGGCATCACGGCCAGGACGGTCGCCTCCGCGGACAGGGCGAGCGGTAGCGACCGCGCCTCGTCGCGAACCAGCGTCAGCGACCGCTCGGCGAGCTCGCGCGCGAGGGCGCGCATGGGCCGCCCCACCCACGATGGCCAGGTCCGGCGGCGCCCCGGCCTCGCCGAGCCAGCGGCGCAGGGCGTCGATCCGGCCCCGGGCCGCGGCGTCCGCCAGCGGGTCGATCCGGCCGTCCCGGGCGCCGGCGAGCAACGCCGCCTCGATCCGCCGCTGCGCGTCGCGGTCGGGCCCGCACAGCAGCAGGTCGACCCCGGCGCGCACCGCGGCGAGGACCGCGTCCGCCTGCGCCTCGCCCTGCGCGATGGCCGCCATGTCCAGCGCGTCGCTGATGGTCACGCCGCCGAACCCGTACGACCCCCGGAGCAGCCCGGTCATGACCGCCGGCGCCAGCGTCGACGCCAGCAGCGCCCCGTCGTTCAGCGCGGGCACCGCCACGTGGCTGGACATCACCATCGGCACGCCGGCGTCGATCGCGGCCCGGAAGGGCAGCAGGTCCACCGCCTCGAGCCGCTCGCGCGGGGCGCGCACGACCGCCAGCGCGTGATGCGTGTCCGTGTCCGTGTCGCCCAGGCCCGGGAAGTGCTTGACCGCGGCGGCCACGCCGGCTCGCCGCAACCCGCCCAGGAACGCGACGCCGAGCGCCGCGACACGGGCCGGGTCGTCGCCGAACGAACGGATCCCGATCGCCGCATTCGCCGGCGCACTGGCGACGTCGAGGACCGGGGCATAGACCACGTTGACGCCCATCGCGCGAGCCTCGAGCCCGATGGCCTCGCCGACCCGCTCGGCGAGGGCCGGGTCGTCGGTGGCCCCGATGGCCATGTTGCCGGCGAACTGGGTCGGGCCGTCGCCGAGCGCCTGGAGCTGGCCGCCCTCCTGGTCGGCCGCGATCAGCCGAGGCCGCAACGGGTCGGGGCGCCCGGCGGCCTGGAAGGCCTCGGCCAGCTCGCGGAACCCGCCCGGCGACCGGACGTTGAGGTGCCGGAACACGGTCATCCCCGCGACCGGCGCGGCGTCCAGGCGCTCGGCCACCCAGGCCGGCAGCCGGTCGCCGTCGAACGCCACCATCACCCGGCCGAGGACCGCCGCGGGACCGGCGTCGGCTGCCGCCCCGGCCGTCACCCCTTGACCGCGCCCGCCAGCCCGCGCACGAAGTAGCGCTGGACCACGATGAAGAACAGCAGGATCGGCACGACCGTGATGGTCACCCCGGCCGCGATCGAGCGGAAGTCGGACTGGAAGAAGCTCTGCAGCGCGGCCAGCCCGACCGGCAGCGTCAGCCCCTCCTTCGTATGGAGCATCAGCGACGGCCACAGGAAGTCGTTCCAGGACGTGACGAACGTGAAGATCGCGACCGCCGCCAGCGACGGCCGGACGATGGGCAGCAGGATCGACCACCAGATCCGCCACTCCCCGGCCCCGTCGACGCGGGCGGCGTCGATGAGGTCGTTGGGGACGCCCCGGAACGCCTGGCGCAGCAGGAAGATGTTGAACGCGCTGACCAGGTTCGGGAGGATCAGCGCCGGCAGCGTGTCGTAGTAGTGGAAGACGTTGACCGCCAGCACGAAGCTCGGGATGTAGGTCAGCTGGGCCGGCACGATCAGCGTCGCGAGCAGCGCGTAGAAGATGGTCGAGCGGCCGCGGAAGCGCATCTTCGCGAGCGGGTACGCGGCCATCGCGGCGACCAGCACGTTGAGCAGCCCCACCGCGACCGCCACGATCAGGCTGTTGAGGAAGAACGTCGGGATCGGCAGCGTCTCGAGCACCCGCTGGTAGGCCGCGAGCGTCGGGTCGCGCGGGAAGATCTGCGGCGGGATCGAGTAGACCGGGTCGCCCGGGCCCTTCAGCGAGGTCATCAGCATCCAGAAGAACGGGAAGACCGTGATGGCCGCGAGGAGCAGCAGGACGACGTACCAGAGCGCGCTCCCGGCCATCGCCCTCGGGCGCAGCGCCCGCCGCCGGCGCACCTGCTGGAGCTCCGCCACGGGCTGGGCGATCTGGATCATCGGCGCCTGGCTCATGCCTCGCCCTCCTGGCCCCGCTCGAGCAGCCGCACGTTGAAGATCGAGAAGACCAGGGTGATGGCCAGGAGCGCGATGGCGATGGCCGACGCGTAGCCCGCGTGGCTGTTGATGAACGCCTGCTTCCAGAGGTAGAAGACCATCGTCACGCCGCTGTCGAGGATCCCGCCGGTCCGGTTGGTCAGGACGTAGATCTCGTCGAAGACCTTGAGCGCGGCGAGGCTCGAGATGACCGCCACGAAGACGATCTGCGGCCGCAGCCCGGGCAGGCTCACGTAGCGGTGCTTCTGGAAGTCGCTGCAGCCGTCGATGCGGGCCGCGTCGTAGAGCTCCTCGGGGATGTTCTGGAGCCCGGCCAGGAAGATGACCGAGTAGTAGCCGACGCCCGCCCAGATCGTGAGCAGCATCGCGATCGGCAGGACCAGCGACGGCTCGGTCAGCCACGAGACGGGCTTGTCGATGATCCCCCACGACTGGAGGATCCCGTTGAGGAAGCCGTTGCGGTCGAAGATCCAGCGCCAGGCGAGGCCGATGGCGATGCTGCCGCTGACCGCGGGCACGAAGTAGAGCGCCCGGAAGATGTGGATGCCGCGCATCCGGCGGTTGACGATGATCGCCAGCACGATCGAGAGGAAGATCAGGATCGGCGTGACCAGCAGGTAGACGAACGAGTGGACGACCGCCAGCCGGAAGGTCTCGTCATCGAGCAGCTCTGGCGAAGTTGTCGAGGCCCACCCAGACCGGCGGGGTGGCGATGTCGTAGTCGGTGAAGCTGTAGTAGACGACCGCGATGATCGGGTACACGACGAAGATGCCGAGCAGCACGAGCGCCGGCAGCAGGAACGTGTAGGGCGTGAACGAGGTCTTCCTGGTCATGTCCTGTCCCGTGCATGGTGCCGCGTCGGGGGCGTCGTCGACGCGGTGACGAGGCTGGCCCGCCCCGGATGGGACGGGCCAGCGATCGGGTGCGACCCGGGGGACCTGGGTCGCGGGCCGGTGAGGCCTACTTGGTGAGCTTGTTCGCGTCCGCCACGGCCTGGTCGAGGGCCGCCTGCGGGGCGACCTTGTTGAACAGCGCCGACTCGACCGCCTTGCGGACGATGTCGTTGACGTCGGCCTTGTTCGGGACGGTCGGGACGATGTCCTGGTAGGTCGCGACGGTCTCCTTCGCGATGCCGCGGGCCGCATCCTCGATGGCGGTGGGCGGGGTCGAGAAGAACGGGTCGTCATACGCCGAGGGCGACGACGGGTAGATGGCGACCTTCTTGGAGAACTCGACCATGCTCCGCGGGTTCGTGAAGAACTGCGCGAGCGCGATGGACGCGTTCGGGTACTTGGTGTCCTTCTTGACTGAGATCGACATCAGGCCCTTGCCCGCGACGCCGGACTTGCCGAGCGGCGAGGGGACCATGCCGAGGTTGCCGTACAGGGTGGCGTTGGTGTCCTTGACCTGGCGGGCCAGGTTCGGGCCCGTCGCGTAGAACGGCGCGGCGCCGGCCGAGAAGGCGTTGAGGCCGATCCGGTCATCGCCGGTGAGGACGGTCGGGTCGAGCGTCCCGGCGGTGTTCATGTCGACGTACATCTGCAGCCACGCCACGCCCTCGGGCGAGTTGAAGGCGAAGGTCTTGCCGTCGGGGCCGAAGACCTTCACGTTGCCCTCGTAGACCATCTGGGCGAGCAGGTCGCTGACGGTCAGGCGGATGGCGCACTGCGCGCCGGCCTTGTCGAGGAAGGTCTTGCACAGGGCCGGGAGCCCGTCGAGCGTCTTGGGGAACGCGGCGGGATCGACCCCGGCCTTCTCGAAGATGGCCTTGTTGAGCAGCTCGACGTTGAGGCCCTGGTACCACGGGAACTGGTAGTTGACGCCGTCGATGAGCTGCTGCTTCCAGAGGTTCGGGAAGTAGATGTCCTTGACGGCCTGCGGGACGGGGGTGTCCAGGCCCAGCAGCAGGCCCTTGCCCGCGTACTCGCTGACCCAGCCCTCGCTGACCGAGAGGTTGATGACGTCCGGCGCGTTGCCCGCGGCGAACGAGTTGTTGAGGTCGTCCTTGAACGTGCCCTGGTGGTCGTGCCACGAGACCGTCACGCCCGGATACGTCGCCTGGAACCGGGCGATCGTGTCCTTGATGTACTGGTCGAACGTGGGCGACAGGTAGAACGTCCAGAACTCGATGGTCGCGCCCTGCTCCACGCCCTGGATGACCGCTTCCTTGGGGTCGACCGGCAGCGGGGTCGGGCTCGCGGGGGCGGTCGAGGCCGACGCCTCGGCCGATGCCGACGGCGATGCCGCGGCCGTCGGGGCCACGGACGCCGGCGCGCTCGGCGACGGCGACGCGGCCGTGCCGCAGGCGCCCACCACCAGCGCCATGAGCGCGGTGAGGACGATGGTTCGCTGAGTCTTCATGCTCCTCCTCCTGGTTCCTTCCCTGGTCGGGTCTGCGCTTCGGTGTGTGGTCGATGTCGGTGCATCACGACTCCCGGACGTGGCCCACCTCCCTCCATCCGTGGCTCGGTCCCGATCCGCGGACCGGCTCGAGCCCGATGTGGGCCGCGGCGATCGTCACGGCGCCCCAGGCGCCCGCCTCGGCTTCGGGTGGCAGGATCTCGACGACGTCGGCCGGCAGCAGCTCGGCCGCCGAGGCGGACGCGGCGCGCAGTCGCGCCAGCTCGCGATGGATCGGCGCGGCGAACGCGGCGCCGGCATGGGAGACCCCGCCGCCGATGACGACGCGCTCGACGTCGTAGGTCATGACCAGCAGGTGGACCGCCCAGGCCAGCCGGCGGCCGACGTCGTCGACGAGGTCCGCGGCGAGCGCGTCGCCCGCGGCGGCGGCGGCGAACACGTCCTTGGCCGTCGCCGCGTGGGCGCGCCGGGCGATCGCCGGCCCGGAGGCGAAGGCCTCGAGGCAGCCGTGCTGGCCGCAGGCGCACACCGGGCCGTCGCGGTCGGCGATGGCGTGCCCGATCTCGCCGGCGAGGCCGCGCGCACCGCGGTGGAGCGTGCCGTCGAGCACGACCCCGGCGGCGATCCCGGTGCCGACCGCGAGATAGGCGAGGTCGTCGAAGTCGCCGAGGACACCGCGCTCGTGCAGGCCGATGGCGGCGGCACGGGCGTCGTTCTCGACGATCACCGGGCGACCGAGGCGGGTCTCGAGTGCGGCCTTCAGCGGGAAGTCGCGCCAGCCGAGGTTGACCGCGAGGGTGACCGTGCCCTCGGCCGGGTCGACCCGGCCGGGGACGCCGACGCCGACCGCGCGCAGGTCGGCGCGGTCGAGGTTCGAGGTGGCCAGCGCGTCGTCGAGGCAGGCGACGATCGCTTCGGCGGCACCGTCCTGGTCGCCCACGGAGGAGGATCGCGTGGCACGACCGAGGACAGCGCCCGAGGCGTTCACGACGAGGACGGCGATCTTGGTGCCGCCGATGTCGACCCCCGCGACGAGGCCGCCGCTCGGGACGCTGGCGGTCGTCATGGTCGCGGCGGCAGCCGCGGCGGTCGGCCGGGGAGCGGCGGTCGGCCGGGGAGTCGCGCGCGGTGGCGGCCGCGGGCGGTCGGCTTGTCATCGCTGGACCGTCAGGCCGAGTTCGCTGGTCAGCAGCAGCGCGCAGGCGCCGACGAGCGTCAGGTCCTCGCCCGTCCCGCCGTCGACGATGCGGGTCTCCCGCGCGAGCGGGCCGAGGCTGCGGCGCGTGGCCTCGTCGCGGATCGCGTCGAGCCACGGCTCGCCGAGGACCGTCACCGACCCGTGGACCACGATGTGGCGGACGTCGAGGATGCCGATGAGGTTGGCGATGGCCGAGCCGAGCGCCCGGCCCGCGGCGCGCGTGACGCCCAGGGCGCGCTCGTCGCCGCGTCGGGCCGCGGCGGCCAGCTCGGGGAGGGTGGTGCTCGGCGGCAGGCCGGCCGCGACCGCCGCCCGCAGGATCGCGGGCGCCGAGGCGACCGTCTCGAGGCAGCCGAAGCGGCCGCAGTGGCACGCCGCGCCGTCGGGCTCGACGACGATGTGGCCGATCTCGCCCGCGCCGTCGCCGTCGCCGCCGAAGAGGTCGCCGTCGAGGACCAGACCGCTGCCGATGCCGCGCCCGACCTTGATCGCGATCAGGTTCGCCGGCCGGTCCTCGCCCTCGAACAGGAACGTCGCGAGGGCGGCCGCGCGGGCATCGTTGGCGACGATCGTCGGGTGACCGTAGCGGTCGCGGAGCAGCTCGGCGAGCGGCAGGTCCTTCCACTCGAGGTTGACCGCCCAGCGGATCGTGCCGCCGGCGTCGACGATGCCCGGGGTCCCGACGCCGATGCCGAGGATCGGGCTGGTCGCCTCGCGGGAGACCTCCTCGATCAGCTCGTGGACGAGCGCGAGCGCGGCATCGCCGTCGCGCCCCTCGAGGTCGCGGGTGTGCCGGTGGGTGAGCTCGCCGCGCAGGTTCGCGAGCGCGGCCGAGAACGTGCGCTCGCCGAGGTCGAGGACGATGGCGGTCCGGGCGTCACTCTCGAGCGCGACCAGCGTCGGCTGCTTGCCGCCGGTGCTGGGGCCGCGGCCGACTTCGCGGGCGAGCCCTTCCGCCTCGAGGTCCGCGACCAGCTCGCCGACGCTGGTTCTCGTGAGGCCCGTGAGGCGGGCGATCTCGGCGCGGGAGATCGGGCCGAGGTCGTAGAGCGCGCGCAGGACCAGGCTGGCGTTGTGGGCACGGGTCTGCGCGTGGGTCGCCTTGAGGGAGTACTCGATGCGTGGCATGCGCCGTGCTGTCCTCCTCCGACGGTGGCTCGCCGACCTCGTCCGTGCCGCGGGTCCCGTGGCCGCGGGTCCCGTGGCCGGGTCCCGTCGCCGGGTCCCGTCGCCGGTCCGCCCCCTCCCGCACTTTGTCCAGAGAGTTGGCAAAGCCTGTCGGCCCGGATGCTAGCGAGCCGTCGCCACTTTGTAAATACCCCGTACAAAGTTCGCGCGGGTGGCAGTTCGGAGGCGGCCGCGGCGGGCAGTGCCTGGGATGCCGAGGGCGGCGCCGCGTGCGTCAGTCGGTCGATCCCCGCGGCGCGACACCCGTCCCTGGCGCGACACCCGTCCCCGGCCCGACCTGTCACAACGCTCGCCCAGGGAACGTAATGGCCGGTCGGGAGCCGTCGGAGCGACCGACACAGTCGATCCGCGGTTCAGCGACGGCCGCTCACGCTCGATCCGTGCTCAGCGGGTCGAGCCGGATCGGCGGCGGACCGAGACGGCCGCGCGAGACCGGCCATAACGTTCTGTCCATGAGCGTCGTGCCGGGTCCGGCGCCTGCCGCCGGGTCCGGCGCCTACCGCCCACCGCGGGTCCGGCGCCTACCGCCCACCGCGGGTCCGGCGCCTACCGCCGGGTCCGGCGCCTGACCGCCCACCGCGGGTCCGCGACCCCCGCCGCGGGTCCGCGACGACGCCCCCGCCGCGACCCTCCCGGCCCGTTTCACGAGGCAGCCTCGAACATCTGTGCTACGGTGGGGACCTCGCCGCACTGCGTGGCGATGCTCCGCGTGGTCGATCCCCTTTTCGAACGGACCGTGCGATCTGCCATCCCTGTTCGGGAAGTGTTGGAGGTCCACATGACCACCGGAACCATCAAACGAGTCATCGCCGATCGCGGCTTCGGCTTCATCGCTGCCGAGGATGAGAAGGAGTACTTCTTCCATCGCGGCGCCCTCGACGCCGGCATGGACTTCGATCGGATCGTCGGTGGCGAGCACGTCACCTTCGAGATCGAGCAGAGCCCCAAGGGTCCCCGCGCCACCCAGGTGCGCCCCGCCTGACCGGACCTGAGCGGCCCACTCACGGGTGAGCCGCTCACCCACCCCCGGCTCCGGCTCATATCCGGCGCGCCCGACCGACCCCGGTCCGAGCCGCGCCGATCGATCGAGAGGACTCCCATCATCGTTCGAACTGCCTTCGTTTCCACGTATCCGCCGCGCCACTGCGGCATCGCGACCTTCACGCATGCCCTGTCACGCGCCTCGAGCGGCCGCGAGGTCGTCGCGCTCGTCTCGCCGGAGCGCGGCGTCCCCTACCCGATGGAAGTCCATCACCGCATCCGCCGCGACGAGCCCGCCGACTACATCTCGACGGCCCGCTCGCTCTCGCGCTGCGTCGACGTCGTGTCGATCCAGCACGAGTACGGGATCTGGGGCGGCGATGACGGCGAGTCGGTCCTCGGCTTCATCCACGAGCTCGACATGCCCGCGGTCGCGACGCTCCATACGGTGCTGCGCAAGCCGACCCGTCGCCAGCGCGAGATCCTCATCGAGCTGACCTCTGCGGCGACGGCGACCGTCGTCATGTCGCGGTCCGCCGCGACGCTCCTCGAGACCGCCTACGGGGTCGACCCGAGTCGGGTCGACATCATCCCGCATGGCGTCCCGGAGCTGCCGCTGGTCCCGTCCGAATCGATCAAGGCCGCCGTCGGCCTGGTCGGGCGCGACGTCATCCTGAGCTTCGGCCTGCTCGGCCAGGGCAAGGGCTACGAGCTCGCCATCGACGCGATGCCCGAGGTCGTGGCCGCCCACCCGAACGCCGTCTACGTCATCGTCGGCGCGACTCATCCCGACCTGCTGGCGCGCGAGGGCGAGGCGTACCGCGAGGCGCTGGTGGCCCGGGTCAAGGACCTCAAGATGGCCGACCACGTCCGCTTCATCGACAAGTTCGTCGGGCACGTCGAACTGACGCGCTGGCTCGAAGCCGCCGACGTCTTCGTCACCCCCTACCCGAACCTCGACCAGATCGTCTCGGGCACGCTGTCGTACGCGATGAGCGCGGGCCGGGCGATCGTCTCGACCCCGTACGCATATGCGGCCGAGCTGCTGGCCGACGGCCGCGGCATCCTCGTCGCGCCCGGCTCGCCGGCCAAGTTCGCGGCGGCGCTGAACCGCGTGCTGGACGACAGTGAGCTCCGCGACGCCCTCGGCCGCCGCGCCTATGCCTACAGCCGGAACATGGTCTGGTCGGAGGTCGGCGCCGAGTATCGACGCCTCTTCGAGCGGGTCGTCGCGCCGGCCTCGGTCGTCACCCGATCCGGGCAGCTCGCGACCATCAATGCCTGAGGCCGGGTCCGGGCGGGCGGCGCCGGCGCCGGCGCCGGTCCCCGGACTCGTGCCGCTCTACCCGGTCAGCCGCGAGCACCTCGATGCGCTGACCGGCCCGTTCGGGATCGCGCAGCACGCGACGTTCTCGGCGCCGGACCCGGCGCACGGCTCCTGCACCGACGACGTCGCCCGCGCCCTCGAGGTCGACCTGCTCCACGGCCGGACGCTCGGCTGGGCCGAGGTCTCGGAGCGGGCCTGGCAGAACGTCCGGTTCCTGCGCGACGCCTTCGACCCGTCGGCCGGGACGTTCCGCAACTTCCGGCGCGCCGACGGCTCGTGGGTCGACGGCATCCCCTCCGAGGACAGCCAGGGCCGGGCGATGCTCGCCCTCGGCACGGTCGTCGCGACAGCGCCGGACGGCCGGATGGTCGCGCTCGCTGCCTCCCTCTTCAGCGACGCCCTGCCCGAAGCCGTCCGCGTCACCGCGATCCGCGCGCAGGCATCAGTCCTGCTGGGCTGCGACGCCGCGATCCGGGTGGACCCGACGGACCTGACCGACCGCGCCTACCGGATGCTGGCGCGCCGACTCCATTCGAGGTTCATCACGGGCGCCACCGACGATGCCTGGCCGTGGCCCGAACCCATCCTCACCTACGAGAACGGCCTGCCGCCACGGGCGCTCATCGTGGCCGGCCGATGGCTCGGCTCGACGCCGATGATCGAGACCGGCCGGCGCGCGCTCGACTGGCTCATCGAGATCCAGACCGGCGGCGACGACGACTTCTCGCCGGTCGGCAACGGCTGGTGGCCGCGCGACGGCGAGCGGTCGAGGTTCGACCAGCAGCCGATCGAGGCGACCGCCCTCCTGCTCGCGGCCGAAGCTGCGCTCGACGAGTCGGGCGACGAGCGCTACGTTGCCGCCATGGAACACTGCTACGCCTGGTTCCTCGGCCACAACGATGTCGGGCTCCCGGTCGTGGATCCGCAGCGCGGCGCCGGGTTCGATGGCCTCGAACACGACCGGGTCAACCAGAACCAGGGCGCCGAATCGACGCTGATGTGGCTGGTCGCGCTCGAGCACATCCGGTGGGCGCGGGCCAGTGCGGCCGCGAGCGCCGCCGGCGTGACCCGTCCGGTCGTCGCCGGACCCGGTGAGCCGCCCGACACCGACTGGCCGGCGCCGCGAACGACGACGGTGGTCGGCTCGATGCGCCAGCGATCCGCGGCATCGATGGCCCGCAGCCACGGGATGGGTCCACGTCTGCCAACATCCACCCGGTGACGCACCTCGACGACGCGATGCTGTTCCGCCGGTCCGATTCGAATCCGATCCTGACCGTCGCCGATGTCCCCTACCCAGCGAACTCGGTCTTCAACCCGGGGGCGGCGCGGGTCGGCGACGAGACGGTCCTGCTCGTCCGCGTCGAAGACATGCGCGGCATCTCGCAGCTCCACGTCGTGCGCAGCGCCGACGGGATCGACTGGCTGGACGTTCGACCCCGAGCCCCTGCTCCGCTCCGACGCCGCGAACCACCCCGAGGAGATCTGGGGCTGCGAGGACCCGCGGCTGACGTGGCTCCCCGAGCGCGAGGAGTGGGCGATCGCCTACACCGCGTACAGCCGCCGCGGTCCGCTGGTCTCGCTGGCGGTGACGCGCGACTTCCGGAGCGTGCGGCGCCTGGGTCCGGCGATGCCGCCCGAGGACAAGGACGCCGCCCTGTTCCCGGTCCGCTTCGACGGGCGCTGGGCGATGATCCATCGGCCCTCGCCGCTGCACGGCAACGCCCACATGTGGCTCTCGTGGTCGCCGGACCTGCGGCACTGGGGGGACCACGCGCTGCTCCTCGAGGCGCGTGACGGGGCGTGGTGGGATGCCAACAAGATCGGCCTCGGCCCGCCACCGCTCGAGACCGAAGAGGGCTGGCTGCTGATGTACCACGGCGTGCACCTGACCGGCGACGGCCCGATCTACCGCGTCGGCCTGGCCCTGCTGGACCTCGCCGATCCCCGCGTGCTCCTGCGGCGGATGGACGAGTGGGTGTTCGGCCCGACGGCGCCGCACGAGGTCATCGGCGACGTCGGCAAGGTCGTCTTCCCGTGCGGCTGGGTCCTCGACGAGCCGGCCGACCAGCTGCACCTCTACTACGGGGCCGCGGACACGTCGATCGGCGTGGCGACGGCCCGGTTCAGCGACGTGCTGGCTCGCGTGATGGCGGCGCCAGGTCCGGGATAGGGTCCGGCGGCCCAGGCCGACGCCGACCCGGCACAACGCTCATCCACAGAACGTAATGGCCGATCGCTGGCCCGGAACCACCCCCGGGACGGCCACTCAGGCCATCGTGTCGTTCCGTTTCGTGCGTGATCGCACACCGACCGCCTTCGGCTTGGGCCGTCGGACGCGCCTGACCGGTGTCGCATCGGCCATTGCGTTCTCCCCATGGTCGTCGTGCCATGTCGACATGGCTGCGACCGCTTCGGCCGGGTCCCGCAACCACGACCGCATCGACCGTCCATCGGTCGGGAACGCCGCGCGCAGCATGGCGTTGTGGACCGCGATCCGGGCTCGATTGGTCCGGCCGTCGGCCACGATCACCCAGACCGACACCGTCTGCGCCTCCCAGCCGAACTCCGCCGCGACCTGTGCCGCGAGGCGCCGCTTCCGGTCGACCGTTCCGACCAGCTCGTTGACGTCGACGATGTCCGTCTTGA
This sequence comes from uncultured Chloroflexia bacterium, assembly GCA_963813335.1. Lineage (GTDB taxonomy): Bacteria > Chloroflexota > Limnocylindria > Limnocylindrales > CSP1-4 > SPCO01. Next base: position 55,833 of record CAWEYL010000001.1, on the reverse strand, counting down.
GCTCGATCACGAGCAGGGCGCGGCGACCGGCATGCCACGCAAGGATGTCGATGACGCCGCGCTCCGCGAAGATGGCGAACGAGGTCTCGGGCCGGAGTGCCCAGGCCGGCAGGTCGTCTCGGAACATCCGGGCGACGGACTCGTGCAGCTTCGAGTGCCGGGCATTCAGCAGTCGGTCGAGGTCTCCGGCGCGCCATCGAACGACGAAATCGACCCGGACATCGAGGGCGCGCGCCACCGTGCGGAGGGTCTCGAGCGACAGCTGGTCGAGATGGCCGCGCTCGATCCGCGAGACCGTCGAGCGCGACACGTCCGCCGCCGTCGCAAGGTCCGCCTGGCGCCATCGCCGCTTGAGCCGGACCGACCGGATGGCCGACCCGATCCGCTGATCATCCACGACACCGAGATCGTGACTGGCGGCACGTATCGGCCAGCCACCTGCCACTCACCGCTCGGTTAACCGCGGATCACCGCCCGGCCACCCGCCGATCGCCGCTCGGTCGACCGCGGGTCACGCGGCCTTCTCGTCGGTCTGCTTGTCGACCCAGGACGAGAGCTCGGCCGCCGCGATCCGCTCGACCTGCTCGGCCAGGTACCGATCGGGGTTCGACGAACGGGCATACCCCCCGGCCCTCGCGTCATACAGCGCCTTCTCGCGGATCAGCAGCTCCTTGGTCTGCGCGTATGACACCGAGTCGGCGTGCAGGTGGAAGACCGACTGGATGGTCTCGAACACGACGATGAGCGCCCCGAGTGTGGCGGTGACCACCTGCGGGTTCGAAGCGGCCGCCGACACCGAGACGGCCGCGGCCGTCCCGATCGACAGGACCTTGAGCACCCGGTACACCAGCCGCTCCTGCTCGGCGTGGCGGCGATACCAGTCGATGAGGAAGTCGAGCCGTTTCATCGTCGCGGCGCGACGTGCCTCGTCGTCGTGGTCGGGTTCGGCGATCGTCTCCATCGGACCGTGCCTCCTGTATCGAGCGGGACGTCAGGCTAGGTCGTGGTCGTCGCGGGGGCGTCTCGGCGTGGTCCCGTCGGGCGCCCGACCCGGCATGACGCTCATCCACAGAACGTTATGGCAGGTCGAAGGGTCCGGAGCGCCGGAATCGGACCTGGACGGCGACCGAACCGGTCCGCCCCGTGCTCGCGGGACTGGCGGTCCGGCCTCGAAGCCGGCGGGTCCGGGCCTGGATCGGCCATAACGTTCTGCCCATGGTCGTTGTGCCAGGTTCGGCGGGGGCCGGGGAGTGCCGGGAAGCGCCAGGCGCCGCGGGCTGCGCAGGTCGCGGCGGACCAGCGCCACAGCCCTCCCTCGACGCCCCAGAACCGAACACTTGTGCGGTATGCGACACTGTGCACGACCCGTGGACAACCGCCGCGAACCGGTGGACGACCGCGTGCACAACCCCGCACGAGCCGGTGCACGACACCCCCCGGAACGTGGACAACCACGCCCCGAACGTGGGCTGAGCGTGGACGAGCACGAAACGCGGAAACCACCACATGTAGCGGCGGGCCACCCGAACGTACCACTACATCTTGTGTTTTCGGGCTTGACTCACCCTCGCGACAGGCGTAACGTTCGAGGGGTCGCCTGATCTCACCGCGTCGCCCACGACACGCTCCTCGCCGGCCCAGACCGCCGGTCCGTGAGCGGCCCCCAGGATGATCGGCAAGCACGACGACACGGAGAACGCGGCAGCTGCCGCGAACAGCGGCAACTGGCGAACTGGAGGAGAGGCAGAGATGGCCCGAGGCACCGGCAGCACGGTCGACGTCAAGGATCCGACGGCGAAGGCCGCCTCCGCGAAGGACGCGGACGCCGCCACTGACAAGGCCCCCGCCGCGAAGACCCCCAAGGCCGCCCCCCACCGCCACGCCGGCCCGTGGGGCGCCTCCTTCGACGGCACGGAGCCGGACGGCAAGACCCGCGCCAAGGGCCTCACCTTCGAGCGCCGCTGGACCCGCCCGGGCATCCACCCCTACGACGAGATCACCTGGGAGTACCGGACCGCCGGCATCGCCAACGAATCGGGCAAGAGCGTCTTCGAGCAGAAGGACGTCGAGGTCCCCGACTTCTGGAGCCAGCTGGCCACCAACGTCGTCGTCAGCAAGTACTTCCGCGGCCACCTCGGCACGCCCGAGCGCGAGACCAGCGTCAAGCAGCTCATCGACCGCGTCGTCAACACGATCGCGGCCTGGGCCGAGACACAGCACTACTTCGCGACGGACGACGACCTGCAGGCCTTCCAGGCCGAGCTGACCCACCTGATCGTCCACCAGAAGATGGCGTTCAACTCGCCGGTCTGGTTCAACGTGGGCATCGAGCCGCAGCCGCAGTGCTCGGCCTGCTTCATCAACTCGGTCCAGGACACGATGTCCTCGATCATGGACCTCGCCAAGACCGAGGCGATGCTCTTCAAGTTCGGCTCGGGCGCGGGCAGCAACCTCTCCCCCATCCGCTGCATCGCGCGAGAAGATGGCGGGCGGCGGCACGGCCAGCGGGCCAGTGAGCTTCATGAAGGGCTACGACGCGTTCGCGGGCGTCGTGAAGTCGGGCGGCAAGACCCGCCGCGCGGCCAAGATGGTCATCCTCGACGCCGACCATCCGGACGTCCTCGAGTTCATCGATTCGAAGGCGCACGAGGAGCAGAAGGCCTGGGCGCTGATCGAGGCCGGCTACGACCCCTCCTTCACCGGCGAGGCCTACGGCAGCGTCTTCTTCCAGAACGCCAACCACAGCGTCCGCGTGACCGACGAGTTCATGCAGGCCGTGGTCGATGACGGCGACTGGACCACGCGCTCGGTCGTCGACGACAAGCCGATGGACACCTACAAGGCCCGCGACGTCTTCCGCCGCATGGCCGAGGCCGCCCACCTCTGCGGCGACCCGGGCATCCAGTACGACACCACCATCAACGACTGGCACACCTCGGCCAACACGGACCGCATCTACGCGAGCAACCCGTGCTCCGAGTACATGTTCCTCAACGACACCGCGTGCAACCTGGCCAGCCTCAACCTCATGAAGTTCGTCCGCGAGGACGGCGAGTTCGACGGCGAGGCCTACCGCTACGCGGCCAAGCTGACCCTCACCGCGCAGGAGATCCTGGTCGACAACGCCAGCTACCCGACGCCGCGGATCGAGGAGAACAGCCACAAGTTCCGCCCGCTCGGGCTCGGCTACGCCAACCTCGGCGCGCTGCTGATGAGCCGCGGCCTGGCCTACGACTCCGACGAGGGCCGCAACTTCGCCGCCACCCTGACCGCGATCATGCACGGCGAGGCGTACAAGCAGTCGGCGATCATCGCCCGCGACCACGGCGGCCCGTTCGCCGAGTACAAGGTCAACGAGTCGTCGTTCCTGCGGGTCATCAAGAAGCACCGCACGGCGGCCTACCAGATCCCGACCGCCGGCGTCCCCAAGGACCTCGCCCGCCACGCCACCGAGGTCTACGACCAGGCGCTCCAGCTGGGCGAGCAGTTCGGCTACCGGAACGCCCAGGTCACCGTGCTGGCGCCCACCGGGACCATCGCCTTCATGATGGATTGCGATACCACCGGCGTGGAGCCGGACATCGCGCTCATCAAGTACAAGAAGCTCGTCGGCGAGGGCTACCTCAAGATCGTCAACCAGACCGTCCCGGCCGCGCTGCGCAAGCTCGGCTACGGCGCGGAAGAGGTCGACGAGATCCTCGCCTACGTCAACGAGCGCGAGACCATCGAGGGCGCCCCGCACCTCAAGCCACAGCACCTGCCGGTCTTCGACTGCGCGTTCAAGCCGGCCAACGGCGAGCGGTCCATCCACTACATGGGCCACGTCCGGATGATGGGCGCGATCCAGCCGTTCCTCAGCGGCGCGATCAGCAAGACCGTCAACATGCCCGAGGCCGCCACGGCCGAGGAGATCGAGAAGGTCTACCTCGAGGGCTGGAAGCTGGGCCTCAAGGCGATCGCGGTCTACCGCGACAACTCCAAGCGCAGCCAGCCGCTGTCGACCAAGAAGCTCGACGGCGAGGCCGCGGTCCCCGAGACCGTCGTGGCCGAGCTCGAGAAGCTCAAGAAGCAGCTCGCCCGGGCGCAGGCGGAAGCGGCGCTCCCGCATCGACGCCGGCTCCCGTCGGAGCGGACGGCGGTCACCCACAAGTTCGAGATCTCCGGCCACGAGGGCTACATCACCGTCGGCCTGTACCCGGACGGGCAGCCCGGCGAGATCTTCCTGAAGATGGCCAAGGAGGGGTCCACGGTCAGCGGCCTGATGGACTCCTTCGCGACCACCGTGTCCGTGGCGCTCCAGTACGGCGTGCCGCTCAAGGACCTCGTCAACAAGTTCGCCCATGTCCGGTTCGAGCCGAGCGGCTTCACGGGCAACCAGGAGATCCCGATCGCCAAGTCGATCGTGGACTACATCTTCCGGTGGCTCGGGTCGCGGTTCCTGCCCGACGACGACAAGGCGAGCCTCGGCCTCATCGATCGCTCCGCGGTCGTGGCGGATGTCCCGGTGTCCTCCTCACCGGGCGCCGCCACGGTCGACCCTGCCTGAAACCGGTGGCCTCTCGGGAGGCTCGGCTCCGGCCGCCTACGCTGGCGCTGAGGGCGGCCTCACCGACCTCCCTACGGCCACCGATGCTGATGCGCCGAAGGCCACGGCGGTCCCGGTGGTGGCGGAGAAGGCAGTGGAGGCCCCGAAGGCCGAGCTCGCGGTCGTCGCGACCAACGGCCACACGAACGGCCACGCCGAGGCAACGGGAACGGGGCGGCGGCCGCGCCGATCACCCTGAACCTCGGCGGCACGAAGGTCAGCTTCCAGACCCAGGCCGACGCCCCGTCATGTGCGCGACTGCGGCTCGATCATGGTCCGCAACGGCGTCCTGCTACAAGTGCCTGAACTGCGGCTCGACGAGCGGGTGCTCGTGAAGTCCTGAGTCGAACGCTATTCAAACGGCCGGACGCTATCGTCCGGCCGTTTGTTGATTCGGAGGGATGTCCCGCGACAGTTGGCCCGAATCGCTGTCGCGCCTTGCTGGCCGAACCCCTACCCCGCGCCGGTCCCACGGACGCGCAGCGCCAGGTTTGGCGCCTCCCCTACGGGAGCGGGGCCGACTGGAACACCAGGGCCTCTTGCCCGGCCGACGTCGGCGACGGCACGAGCCAGAGCTTGATCACGCGGTCGTCGGTCACGATCAACGGCACCCGCGGGTCCTGGAAGCTCAGGCCGTGCTTGGCGCCCGAGGCATCCGTGATCACGCCGCTCGTGACGACCCGCTGCTGCGTGCTGCGATCCGCCGGGTAGCGCCACAGGTCCTGCGGCTGGGTGATGTCCTGGACGACGCCGCCGGCGTAGACCGATGACGCGTCGGCACCGACGAGCATGCCGTTGATCCCGACCTGCGCATCGGGCGTCGAGCCGCCGGTGAAGAAGCTCGCGACGCCCTCGGCATCGCCGAAGATGCTCGACTCGGTCTGCGTCCAGACGCCCCGCCCGGCCGGGTACCACACCCCGCCGTTCCCGGGCTGACCGAGCGGTCGGAAGGCGCCGTCGGCCGCCGTGAACCGGAACAGTCCGTGTTCGCGGTCCCCGTAGATGAGGCCCTCGGAGGTCGAGGTGAAGACCGAGCCCTCCCGTCCGAGGGCGAGCGTGCCCGACACGAACGGCATCACGACACTCCCGCTCGGGCTCGGATCGACCTGGTTCGTGGCCGGGTCGATGCGTCGCAGGTGCCCGCCGCTGCCGCTTGCGTCGGCGCCGGTCGCGTCCGCGAACCAGATCGCGTCGCCGACCGCGGCGAAGGCCGTCTGACCGAAACAGGTCGTCGGGACGGTCGCCTGGACCGCGAGCGTGGCCGGGTCGAGCCGGGTCACCTCGCAGGTGTTCGCATCCTTGCGGCTGAACTCACCCGCCCAGAGCGAGCCCGCCGCCCAGGCGAGATCCCCGATGTCCGCCCCCGAGGCACGCTGCTTGACCTTGCCGGTCGCCCCATCGATGGCCAGCAGCATGGCCGTCGAGCCGCCGGCCGACTGGCTGGCCTCGGAGACGCTGAGGTACAGCGTCCCGTCCGGACCCACGACATGACCGCCGGTCCCGGTGACGTGGTCCTCGACGACGATGGCGCCGGTCGGCGTGCCGCCGGTGCCGCCCGATCCCGGCGTGGGGAGCGGCAGGTCCAGCGACGCCGGTCCCTGCGTCTGCAGCTCGTCGGTCACCTGGTACAACGTGACGTAGTCGTTCGAACCGGTGACCGCGACGTCATAGGCGCACTGGTCGGCGAGGTCGGTGTCGGTCACGCCGCTGCACGCGGCCTGGGCGATCGTGAGGGTCGCTGCGGGCAGGTCCGCGGTCGTCTCCGGCACCGCCTCGGGCGGGAACCCTGCGACGCTGAAGGATGCGGTCGTCTGACCCGAGGCATAGTCGAACAACGACGTCGCCGGGGTCACGAGCCAGCTGGGCGCGAGGACCTCATAGAGGTCGTGGTAGCGCTCGTGACGGTTGATCGGGAGGGGGATCCGCGACCCGTCGGCCGGGGCCGGAAGGCGCAGGCCCGCCCCATCGGGGATCCGCGAGATCAAGCCGACACCCGAGGCCCGCAGCGCGTCCGATGGCAGGACCAGGAGGTTGATCCCCCAGCGGCCGACGGACAACGCCCACAACCTGGTCCCGTCCGGGAGGTCGAGCTGGTAGCCGCGCTGATAGGCCTGGAGCTTCGTCCCCGTGCCCAGATCGGTCGAGCCCGCCGTCGCCCCGTCGAGCGCCACCCCGTCGACGTGGACCTGCGGTGGGCCCGACGGCGCGATGTAGAAGCCGATCCGGTGCCCAGCGGCCTTGACCGCGATCGCGGTGTCGATGGTGGTGTTCTCTCCGGCGGTCGGACGCTCCTGGCGACCCTGGATCTCGATCGAGCCATCGGCAGATCGAAGCAGGACGTACTCGCCGGCGGCCTGGAGGTCGTAGCGCACGCCGTCGACGGTGCGCAGGTGCGGATCGCCGTTGCTTCCACCGCAGTTCGCCTCGCACGAGGATCTTCGGGGTGCACCACTCGGCCATGGAGATCCCGCGCAGGTCCACGGTGGTGGTGGTGTGCTCCTCGCCCGTCGCGGCGAGTCGCAGGTCCTGCGGCGCCACCTGCGGCGTGGAGCTGAGGGCCGTCGTCCCCTGCGGGCAGGTGCAGTCGCCCGACGCGCTCGTGCAGAGGTCGAGCGTGGATCCTCGGACGACCTTGTCGAGCCCACCCGCTCGCCGCTCGCCCACCCGCGCGGTCCCGGTCGGGACCTCGATCCGGGTGACGAAGGCGGTCGTGTTGACGTTCGAGATGGTCGCCGTGAGCGGGTCCGCGCTGATCGACGCAGATCCCCCGTCGACGAGGTGGATCTGGCCCGGAGTGGCGTAGTGGCTGAGTCCAGTGATCCCGTACCCGCTGGTCATCGCCCAGGCCGCGGTCGACTCGCCGTCGCGATACCAGCTGGAGCCCCACCGGTCGGTGAAGGTGGGGGTATTCGCCCCGGAGGCCTCGAAGGCGGCATCGCTGCCGCCAGTGCCGGCCTTGTACGTGGCGTCGAGGATCGTCCAAGGGTCGATCCCGACCTGGGCGAGCTGGGCGAAGAACCCCATCCCGTCGTAGACGCGGGCGTACAGCTTCCTGCTCGGGATCGGTGATGTAGCGGTCCCAGTCCACATCGACGCCCGGGGGTTCGCCGACACCGTCAGTGATGGCCTCGGCGACCCAATTGGCTTCGCCCTCCGTGACCCACCTCGGCACCTTGAGCGACGTCGCGTGGTCGACCAGCGTGTGCTCGAAGCAGTGGAACATCTCGTGGGTGATCAGCCAGCGGAGATAGGGCGCGCGTGACGCGTCCTTGGCCGTGGACGGTGGGATCGAGACCTTGCACAGGTGGGGAAGCGGCTCCGGCGGGGTCTGGTACCAGATGCCGGTGGCCCAGGCCCAGTCCGTGGCGTTCTCGACGTCGGAGAGGTACACCTCGATCGGCATGCCCAGCGGTCGGCCGAGATGGGCCGCGATGTCGGTGGCCGCCTGTTCGGCCAGGGTCTGGTAGGTGTCGAGCGCCACACCATGGAAGGCCGCCGGGACGACCTCGGGCGCGACGGGTCCTAGGTATGCGCGAATAGCCTGTCGCTGGGCGTCGGTCAACTCGGACCACTTGGCCTCGACCATCTCGAGCGCCGCCGTGCCGGAGTGGTAGGTCGGGTCAGCGGGCGGGACCGGGACGTCGGGGAGCGGACCGAACGCGGCCGCGAACGCGGCGAGCGCGGTGTCCTTCGACCATGTCCCGTCGTCGCGGATGCCATCGAGGGCCTGGCGGAGCGGCGACTCTGCGCCCGGTGGCGACGCCGCGCCGGGGGTCGGCAGAGCCGCGCTCGGGGGCTGGCTGACAGTGCGCGCGACCACGACCAGCCCGACGGCCACGAGCACCACGACGAGCGCGGCAACGTAGTACCTGGCTGGTCCGCGTAGCCGTCGTCTCTGCATCCGAGTTCCCTGTCGCAGCGACTCGCCGGTGTCGGCGACTCATCCTACGACTGGGGGATCTCGCTGGCGTTCGAAGGATCAGAGCTGGGTCGGCCCAGTCGACGACGGGAGGCGGCCCCGGTTCGAGTAGCCGCCGCCGAACCAGGTGATCAGGTCCATCACCACCGCGATCGCCATCCAGACGTAGTCGAAGCCGTTGATCCCGGCGGGGAACACGACGACGTACATCAGGGTCGTCCACGGGGCGATCAGGAAGCCGAGGAACGGCCAGATGAACGTGTCGAAGCTCTGGCTCCAGCGCACCGGTTGGAGCAGCCACCAGACGAGGATCGCGGCCCTCGGCCCCATCAGGAACAGCGTCGAGATCAGGCAGCACATGGATCGCTCTCCCTCCGCGGGCGTCGGCTCATGGCCCGCATTGGACCGAGTGTAGAGGGCTGGGTCCACCCCGAGCCGGATGACACCGCCGGATCCGCAGCCGTGAGCCGTCGTGACGGCAACGTGACGCCCGCCACATAAGGTGTGTTGGCTGGCGCGCGATCGGCTCCCATCGCAGATCGATCGACCCAACGTCGCGGATCGGTACCGAGGGGGTCAAGGGCGGTGAGGCAGCGGTGGCACCGGTTGAGGGCGAGAGTCCGAAAGCTCCGCCTCGAGTTGGCGAAGGAGGATCCAATGGCGGCGTCCGTTCCCAAGAGACCCCCGACCGATTCCGGCGTCCTGAAAGGTGCCGTGGGCGCCTTCTGGGTCGCCGTCCTGCTGGTGATCTTCGCCGCGCTGTCGGTCCTGCTCTTCTACGTGACGATCACGTATTGGCCACCGACGGCCCCAGCGGACGGGCAGGCCGGGGACTCGACGATCAACTTCCTCGGCAACACCTTCACGATCTCCCGCGACAAGCAGCTCCTGATCACGGTCGCCCTGATGGGCTCCCTCGGCGCGATGGTCCACGTCATGCGCTCGTTCTTCAAGTACGTCGGCGAACGCAGCCTGGTCTGGAGCTGGGTCGCCTCATACTTCCTGATCCCCTTCGTGGGTGCCGGCATCGCCCTCATCATGTACGTGGTCCTGCGCGCCGGGCTCCTTGGGGGGGTCGACGGCTCGGAAGGCAATATCTGGGGGTTCGCAGCGATCGCGGCCCTGACGGGCATGTTCAGCGCGCAGGCCGCCTCGAAGCTCAAGACCGTGTTCGAGACGATCCTGGCCCCCGAGAAGCCCGGCAGCGAATTGATCAAGGACGCGCCTCCACCGATCGCCTTCTCACCGACCTCCGGCGCCGTCGGCAGCCAGGTCGCCATCACCGGCGGCGGCCTCACCGGGATCGCCCCGGTGGCCTTCGGCGGGGGCGCGGCGGGGACTGACCCGGCCTGGGATGACGCCGCGAAGAAGCTGACCGTGACAGTGCCCGATGGGGCCACGACCGGCCCGTTGACGGTGACGGTCGGGGGCACGGATCTCACGAGCACCGATACCTTCACGGTGACCACGCCGTAGCGCGAAGGGTGCTTGCCACCCGGGCGTAGGATTCGGAACGGCTGGGAGGCTTTTGGGGCCTCCCGGCCGTCTTTGTGTTCGGACCGGGCGCCAGACCCCCTCAGGTCCCGAAGACGTGCGGCAGGATCTCGAGGAGGTCGTCATCCTCGACGACCACGTTGGCGTTCTCGCGCGTCTCGAAGTCGGTCGGGGGATAGGCGATGCCCAGGCCGACGGCTAGCAGGACGGCCACGTCATTGAATCGATCGCCAACGAAGACCGTCTCCTCCCGCGCGCAACCCACTCGCTTGCGAATGAGGTCCATGGCGTCGGTCTTGCCCTCGAAGTCGTACGCCGTCGCGAGAACGCCCTGGATGACCCCGTCGTCCGTGAAGGCGAGCTCGTTGATGAAGGCGAAGTCGAAGTACTCGCGAAAGTCGGGGAACGCATCTTCGACGAAGGTGTTCACCCCGCCCGACACCAGCGCCGTCGCGACCCCAGCTTCCCGGAGCTTCGTCAGCGCCTCCCGGCAGTTGACGGTCAGATGCATCGGCGTCGTCAGCTCGCGGAGCTGGGTCCGAGTCAGGCCACGGGCCTTGAACTTGTCCACGGCCTTGTCGCACCAGTCCTGGTACGCGGCGATCCGCTCGGCGGTCGGGACGCCTGGCGCGGCCCGCTTGCGATACGCCACCCGAAGTGCCTTCTGTTGGGACTGCGCGAAGCCGAGCGAGTTCCAGATCGCCTCCCACGAGAAATCGAATTCGTTGCCCCGAAGGAGCGTCCCGTCGAAGTCGAAGACCACGAGCTTGTACGGCAGGGCGTTCTGCTTGGCGCCGGACACCCAGTCCTCCGGTGGGCGATGGATCTGCCCGTGCCGGACGACGGTCTGCGAGAGGTCGCCGGCGACGTAGCGGCCGAGGTCGGCGACGACGGAGCCCGCCAGCTTGTCGGCCGTCGTGAAGCGCTCGACGATGCGATCCTCCTTGAGCTGCGTCAGGAAGGTCGACAGCTTCTCGCCACCCACGCCGCCTTCGACCTGGTCGGCCGGCCAGTCGTACTCCGTCTTGACGATGTACGCGAACGTGGGCTTCTTCGCGACGAGCGCTTGCTCGTATTCCTGCTGGGTGATGGACTTCTCGTCGCCCTTCGGGATGAAGCCATAGCGGTGGGCATAGATCCCGACGAGGACATCGGTCTCCTCGCGGATGATGCGCAGGCACTCGGCCTTTGGGCGCGCGTCGCGGGCGCCGAACTGCTCCAAGGCGACGACCGTGGCGCCCATCTGCTCCACCTTGTCGATGACCGCCTCTCGATGGGCCTCGAGATCCCGGACGGTCGATGAGATGAAGACACGCAACATGGTTGGCCTCCCGCAGGTCTGGGGAACGCTAGACCCCGGCCGTCACGTGACCGTCTCGATGGCGGGCACCGAGCGACCTACTTCGCGATCTCCCAGATGTGGCCGGCCGGGATCCTCGAAGCTGGCGGTCCGGATGCCCCACGGCCGGTCGATCGGGCCGTTGAGGATCTCGACGCCGCGGGAGCGGAGCTCGGCGACCATCGCGTCGACGTCGTCGACCGCCAGCGTGAACTGGAAGCGGTGGCCGGCGTCGCGAGAGGCGACCGTCGCCGGATGGATCAGCGACGGCGCCTCGCTGACGTCGAGCAGGTTGATGACCGTGTCCTTGAACTGGAACACGGCCGAGTTGGGGTCCTCGTAGAAGACGGGCAGGCCGAACGCGTCCTGGTAGAACGGCCTTCGACGCCTCGAGATCCTCGACGAACAGCGTGATGGCGGAGATCCCGCCCGGCCACGAAGCCATGGTCCTCCCCTTTCGCTCGAGTCGACTGACTCCAGCCATCGTAGCGGGCGGTCGCGAGGACCCCCTCAGGCGATCCGCGTCGAGGTCATCACCCAGTTGACCTCCCAGGTCGCGCCGCCGTCCGCGGAGAACGCCTGCTCCCAGCGGCAGGTCGTGGCGGTGATGTCGGACCACAGGAAGCGGACCAGGATGGGCCGGCCATCGAACGTGTCCTCGGCGATGAACGTGCCGATCCCGTCCACGAAGCCGCCGACCACCGGCGGGTCGAGCCGGCCGGGTGTCCGCCCGTCGAGCCACCAGATCGACCAGCGGTCGGTCTCGGGGTCGTAGGTCCGCAGCGAGATCGCCCGATACTCGCCATCGGGCAGCTCGAGGACGTTGTCGTCGATGTTGCCGGCCCCGTCGAGGATCGGCCAGGCGGTCGACGCGCCCTCGAACTCGGCCCACTCGTCGCTGCCCGCGAGGCGCTTGACGAGCCGTCGGTGGTGGACCGCCCAGGTGCCCATGTAGAAGTCGAAGTCGTGGACGGCCGGGCCGGGCTCGAAGGTCTCGGGCGCGATGCCGAGGACCGTGCTGCTGGTGCTTCCCATGACGTCTCCTTCATGTCTGACGTGTCATGCTCGATATACGCCGCGGACCTGCCATGGGCTGTCAGGAATCACGTCGGCCGAGGAGGCTCCAGATGGACTTCAACAGCATCCTGATCGGGACGGAGAACCCCGAGCGCCTGGTCGAGTACTACTCGAAGCTGCTCGGCGCACCGGCCTTCTCGGACGGCGGGTACACCGCCTGGCAGGTCGGCTCGGGCTGGGTCACGTGCGGGCCGCACTCCGAGGTCCACGGCAGCAATACCGTCCCGGGCCGGCTCATCTGGAACATCGAGACCAAGGACGTCAAGGGCGACTTCGAGCGGATGAAGGCCGCCGGCGCGATCGTCGTCCGCGAGCCGTACGACTTCGACGCGGACGGGCAGATCACGAACACGTCGATCGCGACGCTCGCCGACCCCGACGGCAACTACTTCCAGCTCATGAGCCCGATGGAGATGTAGCTCCGGCGATGACCCCCGTGATGGAGTTCGCGACCGCGAGCGACGGCGTCCGCATCGCGTGGTCCGCGGTCGGCTCGGGCCCGGTGTTCGTCCACATGCCGGGCGTCCCGCTCTCGAACCTCGAGGCGGAGTGGCGGATCCCGGTCCTGCAGCGTGCCTACGGCCGGCTCGGCGAGCGCGTCCGGCTCATCCAGTACGACGGGCGCGGCACCGGGCGCAGCCAGCGCGAGGTCGACGACGTCTCGCTCGAGGCCGACCTGCGCGACCTCGACGCGGTGCTGGCGGCCGCCGGGGCCCGCGATGTCGTGCTCTTCGGCTTCTACCACTCGGCGATGTCGGCGGTCGCGTGGGCCGCGCGGCATCCCGACCGGGTCCGCGGCCTCGCCCTCTTCGGCGGCGCCCTGCGCGGCTGGGACCTGATGAGCGGACCGGGCACCCAGGCGCTGCTCAGCCTCATCGACCGCGACTGGGACACCTTCGTCGAATCGGTCACCCACGCGTGGCTCGGCTGGCCGGGCGGGGAGGACGGGCGGCTCGCGGCCGAGGTCTTCCGGACCTCGACCAGCCCGGCCATCGCCAAGGCGACGCTGCAGGCGTCCGGCGAGATCGACGTGTCCGACGCGGCCCCGCTGGTCCGGGCGCCGGCCATCGTCATCCATCGCCGCGACGCGACCGTCATCCCGCTCGAGGTCTCGCGCGCGCTCGCCGACGCGATGCCGCACGGACGGCTCGAGGTCGTCGACGGCCGTTCGGCGACCCTGTTCTTCGAAGGCACCGACGAGATGGTCGACCTGCTGACGGCGTTCGCGCTCGACCCATCGATGGCGACGCGTCCGGCCGCGTCGGCGCCGGTCCGTGGCGACGCCACCGGCGGGCTCTCGCCGCGCGAGCGCGAGGTGCTCCGGCTCGTCGCCGCCGGGGGATCGAACGGCCAGATCGCCGCGAGCCTCGGGATCTCGATCAACACGGTCGAGCGCCACGTGAGCAACGTCTACCGCAAGATCGACGCGCGCGGCCGCGCCGACGCGACGGCCTGGGCGATCCGGAACGGCCTGGCCTGAGGAGCTCCTCACGGGATTCCGTGAGCGCTGCTGCCGGACGGCGGGGATGCGCCCGGACCGTCGCGCCGGGCATCATCGGTGGCATGACGACCCCGACCGCTCCCCTCCCCGCTCACGCGGCCGCGCCGCAGCGCCGCAGCCCCATGCACCGCCTGTCGATCCGCTTCGGGTCGATGTCCCGCGCCCTGGCCGGCACCCGCTGGTTCCCGTTGTGGGCCGTCCTCGGCCACACCGGCCGCACGTCCGGAACGCCGTACCAGACGCCGATCGTGGCGCTCCGCCGCTCAGACGCCTATCTCATCCCGATGCCGTTCGGCGAGTCCACCCAGTGGGCGAAGAACGTGCTGGCGGCGGGCGGCGGCCGCCTCCGCCAGTCCGGCCGCACCGTCGAGATCGACCAGCCCGAGGTCATCCCCCTCGAGGTCGCCGACGCGTCCCTGCCGGCCATCATCCGGTTCCTCTCACGTCGGTTCGGCATCCGCCAGTACATGCACGTCCGACGGGTGGACGCGGCCTAGAGTTCGAGCCCTTCGCAGTCGCGTTACAGGTCGTGGACCGCGCTCACTGCAGGACGCCGTACGTGACCTTGATCCGGGCCGTGTAGACGTACATGGTGCCGTTGATGACCGAGACGCTGCCGCGGACGGTCCGCGAGTAGCGATCGTTGGTCGCCGACCCGCTGGCCGAGGTCCACGAGAGGCCCGAGCTCCCGGAGCTCGGGAACGCCTTCCAGTGGTCGAAGCAGTTGATGTCCCAGGAGCCGGCCACATAGGGGCAGGTCTTGAAGTTCTGGAGCCCGATCTCGTTGGGCGGGACCCGCAACCCGCCCTTCGTGTAGACCTGGAACGAGATCGACTTGTAGACCGCCGCCGAGGGCAGCGCGAACTGATACCCGATGGCGGTCGTGCCGGTCGGGTACCGGCCGACGAGCTTCGTGTAGCCGCCGCTCGAGGAGATCGAGATCGAGCCGTTCCCGTCCGTGCCCTTGGCCGTGATGGCGTTGCCCTTCTTGGTCACGTAGGTGGTCCTGGTCACGAGCCGCTTGGCGCTGAGCGTCGTGTACGACGTGAACGACTTGGAGGCTCCGCTGTCGGTGAGGGTCTGCGTGACCCGGTAGCGGCCGGTCGCCAGCATGGTCCCGGTCGAATACCGGCCATTCCACGCGAAGCTGTAGGCGCCGGTGCCCTTCGCGATCGAGATCGTCCGGAGGAGGGCGCCGGTGGGCCGGTAGATGCGGATCAGGACCGACATCGGCTCGTTCCGCGTGCCGCGGATCGACACCGTGTCGAGGTAGGAATCCTTGTAGGGGTAGAACGTCGAAGCGCTGACGCCGATGCCGGTCGCATCGAACGTGTCCGGCTCGATGGTGAAGTCAAAGGGATCGCTCACCGAGCTCGCGAAGACGGCATTCCCCGAATAGGTCACGTGGTACTGGTAGTAGCCGGGCGCCATCGTCGGGATCTCGCACAGGGTCCCGTTCTCCGGGTTGACCGCGCTGACGCACGTCGGGCCGGCGTCGGCGACGACCGGCTCGAACGTCACGGTGGCGTCCGTCGCCCAGCCATCGGACGGAGCCTGGATCTGCGCCTGCAAGGTGATGACGTGGTGTTCCTGCAGCGGCTGGTCGGTCGCGAACCAGCTGCCGTACACGACCGTCGCGATCGGGTCGTCGGCGAGGACGGTCGAGGTCGGCAACAGACCGACGACGAGGGTGGCGACCAGGAGCCAGGGGCGCAGGCGTGGGCGGCGCATGATCGAACCCCCTCGATATGGTGTTGTCGGTCCTGTCTGGCGAGTTCGAGCGGAGTGTCATCGAGCCAGCACCCCGGGTCAAGGGGTGTGGCGCGTGCGGGCAACGGCGTGTGCCGTGCGTCGCCGCATACACTCGGCCGGTGGAGATCCGGCCGATCCGCCCCGACGAGTGGCAGGCCCTAAAGGCCCTGCGCCTGCGGGCGCTCGCCAGCGACCCCGATGCGTTCGGCGGCCGGCTCGAGGACGCCATCGAGCACGACGACGAGCGCTGGCGCAGCCGGGCCGCGGCCGACCCGGCCGAGGCCGTGACGTACGTGGCGGAGGCGACGGACGGCAGCCTGGTCGGCATGGCGGTCGGCGCGCCGGCGCCCGACCATCCCGAGGCCGCCGGGCTGTTCGGGATGTGGGTCGCGCCGGAGGTCCGCGGCCAGGGCATCGGCGGCGCGCTGGTCGACGCGGTCGCGGGCTGGGCGCGCTCCGCGGGCTACGCGCTCATCGGCCTCGGGGTCACCACGACGAACACGGCGGCCGTCACGTTCTACGAGCGGAAGGGCTTCGTGGACCTCGGCGAGCGGATGCCGCTGCGCGAGGGCTCCGAGCTCGAGATCGCGCTCATGGGCGCGCCGATCGAGGCGATCATCGGCCCGCCTTCGTCCTGAGCCTGGCCGCCTGGTTCTCGGCCATCCGCGCCACGACGATCCGGGTCACGAGATCATCGGCAAGCGGGTCGTCGGCGGTGAAGTGGATCGTGCCCTTCGAGAGCGCCCGTCCCTCGAGCTCGGGTCGGAAGGCGTCGAGCGTGGCCGGGCTCATCACGTAGAGCGCGCAGTGCGTCGCGGTCGCGCCATAGCCGATCAGCGACCCCATCCAGCGGAAGACCGGGATCCCGTAGCCGATCCCTTCGGTGGCGTCGGGCGCGGCGGCGCGGATGGTCGCCCGGACGTGCTCGAGCGCCGCGCGGTCGGCGGCCGGCAGGGCGGCGAGGTACGCGTCGACCTCGGGCGTCGTCATCGGAGGATCCTACCGAACCCCCGCCGCGTCAGGTCGCGGACACGCAGGAGCGCCGAGCGGGCGGACCCGCTCGGCGCTCCTGGTGCAGCCGAGTGCGCTTAGCCGAGTGCCTTGTAGGTGACCGTGATCTTGACGTCCCGTGCATCGATGGTCCGGGTCGTCCCGGGCAGTGCCGGGGCGAACAGGTAGCCGCGGATGCGGTGGATGGTCGAGTAGATCGTGGTCGCCGCCGGGGCGCTGACCGAGGCCGACGCGATACCGCTGGAATGCGGTCCCGCGTGGATGGCCGTGACACAGGTGGTCGAGTAGGCGGTGCAGACGGTCCAGTTCTGGAGGCCGACGGACATGGTGTTGGTCGCACCCTTGCCGATGACCGTGAACGTGACCGTGGTGTAGCTGATCGCGGACGGCGCCGAGAACGAGTACACCGCGGCGACGGTCCCGTTGGAGCCGGAGGTCATCTTGAGACCGCCGGTGTAGGCCGTCGAGGTCTTCGAGGCGGCGCCGGTCCCGCTCTTGAGGAGCTGGGTGTACTTCGCCGCGTCGATGGTCTGGGTGAAGGTCTTGGTGACCAGCTTCTTGAGCGAGGTCGTCACGTAGCGGGTATCGCTGAGCTTGTTGCCCGTGGTGTCCGTGACGGTCGAGATGATCTTGTACTTGCCGGCCGCCAGGAGCGTGCCACCGGAGGTCCGGCCGTTCCAGGTGACGCTGTAGGGTCCGTCGCCCGACGGGACCGTCAGGGTCCGGACCTTCGTGCCGCGCCGAGTTGTAGATGGCGATCGAGGCCGAGGCCGTCTCGCCGCGGGTGGCGCGGATGTCGACCGTGTCGCGGTAGCCGTCGACGACCGGGTAGAAGGTCCCGCGGCTGGTCATGAAGCCGGAGACGTCGACCATCGTGTCGGGCGAGCCGAGGCTCACCTTGAGCACGATCGCGTAGTCACCGGGGGGCGGGACCTCCCGGGCGACGCGGATGAAGTAGTCGACATTCGCCGCTGCGCTGAACGTCAGCTTGTCGCGCAGGTTGGCATCGATGTTGACGCCGCACTTGACGAAGACCGGCGCCCCGACGGGACCGGTGTACAGCTCGATGTTGGTGGCCACGTCGCTATCGACGGTGGTCAGGTCGAACGTCTTGGTCGTCGTGGACTTGAGGTGGTACCAGACGGCGGCGTTGTTGTCGGTGTCGCAGTTCCCCGCGCTGGGGTCGACGTTCTGGAGCTGGACGCCGCTGTAGAACGGCGTGGTCGCCGTCGGGATCGGGTTGACGTCGATGGCGGTGGCGGGCGAGTCGTTCGGCGCGTCGATGACGATGCCGGTCGCCGTCACGAGGACTTCCTTCTTGAGGCCCTCGGTCGAGATGTCGTCGCCGGCCAGCACGACCGCCCCCTCCTTGAGGCCGTACGTGGTGGGCTTGAAGATCATCTTGGCGTCGCATGAGGCGCCGGGGGCGAGGGTCGCGCTGCACGTCTCAGTGAACGTGTACAGCTCGGGGTAGCGGCCGCCCTTGGCCAGGGTGCTCATGTCGATCGCGGTGTTGCCGATGTTGGTGAAGGTGACCGTCTGCTGGGTCGACGCGTCACCGACGTCCACGTTGCCGATGGCCAGCGTGTTGGCCGGGTCGGTCACGACGGCCTTGAGCGCCGTCGTCGCCGCGATGGCGAACTGGGCGTGGACCTCGTCGAGGCCGGCCGCGGGGCAGGTCCCCTCGACGCCGATGCTCAGCGCATCGATGTCCGTGCCGGCGAAGTGCAGCTGGTTGACCTTGACCAGCGCCGGCCCTGAGTCGCAGACGGTGCCGTCGAGGGTGAGGGTCATGCCGGCATGGAGCGCGGTCGGCGTCGCGCCGACCAGGGGGTAGGTCCCGACGATGATCGTCCCGCCGGTCTCCGGGGCGAAGGTGAGCGACGCGGTGTGGGCCGGGCTGGTCGACGAGAGGTTGACCGTGATCCCGGTCGTCGTGTCGCCGGTCCCGGTGATGGTGTCGGTGTCGCGGAAGACCACGTCGGTCGACTGGACCCCGTTGTGCGGGTTCTCCTCGCGGATGAGCCCGAAGGTCACGGCGCTGGCGGCGAGCGCGGATGTCGCCGTGGTGCCGATGAGCCCGGTGATGAGGGTGGCCCCGATGAACAGGCGGCTGAGGCGTGCGGATCGCGCGGATCGCATGTGTCCCCTTACACGTTGCGGATTGGGTGACGTAGGACTATTCGGACAGGCATCGTAGCCGAAGGTCCTGATTCGTGAGAATGGGGTGCCGGCCGAAGTCGTTGCGCGACGTCACCGAACATGGGGCTAGGCAGATCCTGCGCCAGCGTCTACCATGGGAAGGCAATCGCCACGGGACAGCCCGTGGCACGAACATAGCTCGACGCATAACTCGGACTCCTCTCACGGCTGACGCGAGAAACCCGACGGCTCGCGCCGGCTATCGAGAGGAGTTTTCGTTTTCGTGTACAACGACAAGAACCTGACCTGCGCGGACTGTGGACAGGAGTTCGTCTTCACCGCATCCGAGCAGGACTTCTACGCGCAGCGTGGCTTCACCGAGCCCCGTCGCTGCCCGTCCTGTCGCGCCAGCCGCAAGGCTGCCCGCAACTCGGACGGCGGCGGCTACAGCTCCGGCGCCGGCTACAGCTCGGGCGGCGGCGGCTACAGCTCCGGTGGGTATAGCGATCGCGGCCCCCGCGAGATGTTCAGCGCCACCTGCTCGTCCTGCGGCAAGGAGGCTCAGGTCCCCTTCCGCCCGACGAGCGGCAAGCCCGTCTACTGCAGCGACTGCTTCCGCAGCCAGCGGGGCTAGTCCCACCCACTCCCGCGGGTCGATCGTCGACCCGCCGTTGAACCAGTGAACCTTGACCCGGGTCGTCAGCCGACCCGGGTCGTTCGATTCCCGGGGTGCTGCTAGGCGCCCTTCCCCTGCATCGTGAGCAGCCATTCGGAGCAGGTGCTCCGCACCTCCAGCGGCGCATCCCCCGCCGGCACGGCCAGGTTGCGCTTCCCGGTGGTCCGGCCCTTTCCCTTCACCTTCACCGAGCCCTGGACCGCCGGCCCGTCCAGCGGCTGGATCCGCCAGTCGATGCGGCACCCCGACGCCAGGTTCGAATGGACGTCCCACGTCATGCGGACGGCCGGGTCCTCGAAGCGGACGTCGCGCCACGCGTAGATGCCGATCGCCCCGCGGAAGCTCGACTTGTGCCCGGACGTGACGATCACGGGCGTCACGCTGGTGAAGGTCGGCAGGGTGGGACCGGGCGCCGCGGCCGGCGACGGCGACGCGCTCCCGCCGGCGCCCGCCGACGCCCACAGTCCCACCCCGTCCCGCTGCGCTTCCCGCTGGGCCGCCAGCAGCATGGTGGCGTAGCGGACGTCCGGCGGGAACGTGCTGATCTGGGCGTAGCCCTGGCGGACCAGCTCCAGCCCGGCCAGGACGAGGACGCCGTCGCGGCGCACCCAGACATCGCGCAGCAGGCGCCCGAACCGGTCGGTGTCCGAGACGTCCTGCTCCAGGACGACCGCCTGGCCGTCGACGAGGGCGGCGTTCGCCGCGGCCGCCTCCTCGCCCATCGGCTGGACCGGCGTGTCGGGCTTCACGGTCTCGGGGGTGTCCATCCCGATGTAGCGGACCCGCTGCTCGGTCCCGTCGATGTCGACGACGATCGTGTCGCCGTCGACGATCCGCGTCACGGTCGCCGCGGTGGTGCGGCCCGTCGGGGCGAGCGAGGCCCACGGTTCGGGTGAGGCCGCGGCCGCGGTCGAGGCGGATGCGCCGGCGGCACCCGACGGAGCCGGGCTCGTGGCGGGACCGGTCAGGCCGGGCAGATTCGCGACGACCCCGATGGCGACCACGGCGACCAGTGCGGCCGCGCCGTAGCGGAGCAGCCGCCCCTGCCCGGATCGGCCCGGCGCTGCGCCGCTGGTGTCGGCAGTGGCAGCAGCGGTGGCCGCGGGGTCGGCGGCCGCGGGGTCGGTCGCGGGCGGCGCCATCGCCGCTGCGTTCACCCGGGTCTCGGGGTCGCCGAGGTCGAAGCCGCAGGACCAGCAGTAGCGGGTGTCCTCGAAGGACGGCGCCTGGCACCGCGGGCAGTGCGGATCCGACATGCCGTCAGTGTGGCGCTCGGCGGGGCCGCTCGTGGCGGTCTAGCTGCCCTCGCCCGTGACCGACAGCCGCCACATCGGACAGGTGCTGGCCACGGTCAGCATCGCCCGCCGGAACGGCGTCTCGTGGTTCGACTTGCCGGTCTTGTGGCCCTTGCGGGCGACGTCCACCTGACCGGCGACCGGCGCCGCGGTGGCGGGCGTCAGGGCCCACTCGACGGAGCAGCTCGCGCCGGGCGCCCCGTCGACGGTCCAGGCCACCTTGACCGTCGGGACGGTCAGGTTCACGGCGCGCCAGGTGTAGCTGCCCTCGGCCCCGTGGAAGTCCGACCGGACGCCGTTCGTGAACGTGACCGGGTCGTTGGTGGTGAGCCGCAGCGGGGCGGGCGCTGGGGTCGGCGGCAGGGTCGCCTCGGTCCCCGGGCTGGGCGGGGCGCCCCAGATGCCGAGACCGGCCGCCTTGGCCGCGGCCTCGGCTTCGGCGTAGCGGGCCGCGTACTTCGTGTCGGGCGGCAGCGGGGTGGCCTGCGCGAAGCCGGCCTTGACCAGCTCGAGCCCGACCAGGAAGAGGGTCCCGTCGCGGTCGACCCAGACGTGGCGCAGGAGGCGCGCCGAACCGTCGGCCTCGGACACGTCGCGCTCGAGGATGACCGTCTGGCCGCTCACCAGCTGGGCGTTGGCCTGGGTCGCCTCGGGGGCCATGAACTGGACCGGGGTGTCGAGCTTGACCGCCTCGGGGGCGTCCATCCCGATGTAGCGCACGTACAGGTCCACGCCGTCGACCTTGACCACGATCGTGTCGCCGTCGACGACGCGCACGACGCTCGCCTCGGTGGTCGGGCCGGTCGGCACGAAGCCGGTCGCTGGGGTCGGCGTGGGATCCGCGTTCGGGGCGGCGGCCGCCGCCGGTGCGACAGCGCCCGGCTCGCCGGCGAAGGTCGCGACCGCGGTCTGCACCCCGCCGAGGTCGGCGGCATAGGCGCCGCCCAGGAGCCCGACCGCCAGCAGCGCCGCGACGCCGAATGCCAGGGAGCGGCTGATGGGCCGCCGGGTCGAGCGTCGGCGGAGGATCGACATCCCGCCGAAGACCGGCTGGGTGACGGCGCCGTCCGGCGCGGGCTCGGGCGCCCCGGACGACAGGTCGGGAGGTGTCGCCACCGAGAGGCCCCGGCCGGCGGACGGCTCGCGGCCGGGCAGCGTCGCCAGGCGCGCGATCGCGGCCGGGATCGTCACCGACGTGATGCGCGGCGCGGCTCGCTCGGCCCTGGGCGGGGCGACCGCCGCGGCGGGACGAGACCCGGCGCCCGCAGCCCCGACGGTCGCGTACGGGCTGCCTGGCAGGTCGCCGCGTGCATCGAGCTCGTCGTAGTCGAGCCCGCACGTCCGGCACCACCGGAACAGGGCGACCCTGCGCGTCCCGCAATCAGGGCAGAACTCTTGGAGCATCGGAAGCTCACCCTCAGCCGGCCACACGCGCGCTTCGTCCGCCTCTGCCTGGTGGACGTGTGGGCCAGTGCGGGGGAGTCTAGACGGCGCCGTTGCGCGGTCAACCGCTCGGCACCCCCCAGGACCATCTTCTGGTGCCTCGCCGCACCTGCCGCTGGGCGCCCGCTGCGACGGGTCAGCCGGCCTCGCGCATCGTGATCAGCCAGTCGGAACAGGTGCTGGTGACCCGCAAGCTGGCGGTCGAGGTCGGGGCCGTGATGGTGGCCTGGGCCTTCTTGGTGGCCCGGCCGTCGAGCTGGGCCCCGCCGGTCGCGGGCTCCCCGCCCAGGGCGGCCAGCGACCATTCGAGCTGGCATCCATCGCGCGAGGACGAGGTGACCTCCGAGCGGACGACCGCCTTGGGGCCCTCGAACGTGACCGCGGACCAGTCGTAGATCCCGATCCCGCCGCGGAACGGCTGGGGCTCCGAGGTCACGGTGACGGGCTGCAGGCTGAGGAACTGCCCGAGCGACGGCGTCGGGCCGGTCGGCGGCAGGGTCGCCTCGGTCCCCGGGCTGGGCGGGGCGCCCCAGATGCCGAGACCGGCCGCCTTGGCCGCGGCCTCGGCTTCGGCGTAGCGGGCCGCGTACTTCGTGTCGGGCGGCAGCGGGGTGGCCTGCGCGAAGCCGGCCTTGACCAGCTCGAGCCCGACCAGGAAGAGGGTCCCGTCGCGGTCGACCCAGACGTGGCGCAGGAGGCGCGCCGAACCGTCGGCCTCGGACACGTCGCGCTCGAGGATGACCGTCTGGCCGCTCACCAGCTGGGCGTTGGCCTGGGTCGCCTCGGGGGCCATGAACTGGACCGGGGTGTCGAGCTTGACCGCCTCGGGGGCGTCCATCCCGATGTAGCGCACGTACAGGTCCACGCCGTCGACCTTGACCACGATCGTGTCGCCGTCGACGACGCGCACGACGCTCGCCTCGGTGGTCGGGCCGGTCGGCACGAAGCCGGTCGCTGGCAGGGTGACCGCCGGTGTCGGGGTCGCCTTCGGGGTGGGCGGCGGCGTGGCGAAGATGGCCGCGATGCCCCCGCTGACGGAGACATTCGTCAGGATCCCGTAGCCCGCGAGGCCGGCCAGGGCGATGACCTCGACGGCGATCAAGCCCCGGAACATGTAGCGGCGGACCGGATGGCCGGTCTGGCGGCTGGCACGCTTCCTCGCATCTCGCGCGGCGGCGTCAGCCTTCGTCTTGGTCTTCGCGCGCGCGGCCGCGCCGGCCGCGTCCATCGATTTCGGCATCGAAGTCATAGCCGCATTCCCGGCAGTACCGGAAGCCTCCGGTCCGGGGAGCGTGGCAGCGTCTGCAGATCTGTGCCGACATCCTTCCAGCCTACCAACTCGCGACGCGTATGGGACCTATTCCTGTTGCTCGACGTCACCAACGCTCACATTCTGGTGCGTCCCGCCATCCCCCCTTCGTGGCGGGCGGCCGTGCCAGACTTGGGGCGCCCGCAGGTGGAGGACCCGAGCGTGTCGTTCCTGGTCGATTTCGACGATGTCCCGCCCCTCGACGTCTGGGGTCCCGATGTCCGTGCCCGGTCGATCAACGGCGAGCGGGTGACCCTCGCCCTGGTCGAGCTGGCACCGAACGCGTCGGTCCCCGAGCATCGCCACGAGAACGAGCAGATGGGGATGGTCATCACCGGCACGATGACCTTCACGGTCGATGGCGAGACCCGGACCCTGGGACCCGGCGGCACCTGGCGGATCCCCTCGGGACGGCCGCACGATGCCGTCGCGGGTCCGGACGGCGCGGTCGTGATCGACCTGTTCGCCCCGCTCCGCACCGACTGGGACGAGCGCCCGCACGACGACCCCAGTCCGGCGGCCTGGCCGGGCCGCGGCTGACGGACCCGACCGCCATCGACGAGACGCCGAACGCGGGCGGGGAGCCGTCGCCGCGGGTCGTCACGCTGGTCCTGGCCGGGCCCGACGGCGCCGTCCTCGGGGCGCTGCCGGCCTTCGAGGCCGCGACGCCGTGGTGGCAGGACATCGGCCCGGTCGGGGACGCGGCCCGCGAGCGGTTCGGCCTCGACGTCGCGGTCCTGCGGCTCCTCTCGGCCGAGCACCCGCACCCGCCAGGCGGCCGGGTGACCTACCTGGCCGAGGTGGCCGCGGGCGGCACGCCGATCGCGGGTCTCGAACCGTGGACCGGCACGCTGGCCGAGGACCCGCTCCGGCATTCGTGGGCCAGGCCGGGCGGCCCGGCCGCCGACCTCGCCTGGGCGGACGGGGTCCTCGCAGGTCTGGACCGGCCCCGGACCGGGCCCGCCCGGCAGGACCGCACCTGGAACCTCTCGAGCCTGTGGCGCCTCCCGACCACCGGCGGCGCGGCGTGGCTCAAGGTCGTCCCGCCGTTCTTCGACCACGAAGGGGTGCTGCTCGAGGCGCTGGCCGGCGGACCGGTCGCGGTGCCGGCACTGCTCGCGCGGGACGGTCCGCGCCTGCTGCTCGACGAGATCCCAGGCGAGGACCGCTATGACGCGCCCCTCGAGGAGCGGCTCGCGATGGTGGACGGGCTGGTGCGGCTCCAGGCGGCGTGGGCGTCCCGGACCGCGGAGCTGCTCGACCTCGGGTTGCCGGACTGGCGCGGCCCGTCGCTCGCGCGGGCGATCACGGCCGTGGTCGAGCGCGACGGCCCGGGCCTGGGCCGCGACGACCGCGACGTGCTGCACGGCTTCGTGGCCGACCTCCCCGGGCGCACCGCCGCGGTGGACGCGTGCGGCCTGCCCGACACGCTCGTCCATGGGGACTTCCACCCGGGCAACGTCCGCGGCGACGGGACGACCGCCACGCTGCTCGACTGGGGCGACGCCGGCGTCGGGCACCCGCTGCTCGACCAGCCCTCGTTCCTGGCCGGCGTCGCCGACACCGCCGACGCGGCGACGGTCCGCGCTCGGTGGGCGGACGCCTGGCGATCCACGCTGCCGGCCGCCGATCCGGAGCGCGCCGCGGCCCTCCTCGCGCCGATCGCGGCCGCGCGCCAGGCCGTCGTCTATCGCCGTTTCCTCGACGGGATCGAGGCGAGCGAGCACCCGTACCACCGGGCGGACGTGCCGGCCTGGCTCCAGCGGACCGCGGCCATCGTCCGCGCGGAGCGCCTGCCAGACTGACGTCGATGAGCGAGCGCGGCGAGACCTATACGCACGGCCACCACGAGAGCGTGCTGCGCTCCCACCGCTGGCGGACCGCGGCGAACTCCGCAGCCTATCTCCTCCCCCACCTCGCCCCGGGACTCGAGCTCCTCGATGTCGGCTGCGGCCCGGGGACCATCACGCTCGATCTCGCCCGGACCGTCGCGCCGGGGCGGGTCTTCGGCATCGACGCCGCCGAGGAGCCGCTGATCACCGCGCGCGCCGAGGCCCAGGCGGCCGGCATCGGGACCGTGACGTACGCGGTCGGCGACGCCTACGCGCTCGGCTTCGCGGACGACCGGTTCGACGTGGTCCACGCCCACCAGGTCCTCCAGCACCTGGCCGACCCGGTGGCCGCGCTGCGCGAGATGGGCCGGGTCTGCCGGCCGGGCGGGATCGTGGCGGCTCGCGACAGCGACTACGCCGCGTTCGCCTGGTTCCCTGCGGACCCCGAGCTCGACCGCTGGCTCGCCCTCTACGAGGCCGTGGCCCGCCGCAACGGCGGGGAGCCCGACGCCGGCCGGCAGCTCCTCGCCTGGGCGCTCGAGGCGAGGTTCGAGGACGTGACACCCTCGGCGTCGACCTGGTGCTACGCGACGCCAGAGGACCGCGCCTGGTGGGGCGGCCTCTGGGCGGATCGCGTGACCGGCTCGGCGTTCGCCGCCCATGCGCTCGAGGGCGGCCTGGCCGATCGGCCGGCGCTGGAGCGGATGGCCGAGGCGTGGCAGCGCTGGGCCGGGCGGCCCGACGGCTGGTTCATCGTCCCGTCCGGCGAGGTGCTCTGCCGGGCCCGCTGACCGGGGCCGAGCCGTGACCGGCCGCGGACTTGGCAGCGTGGCGACGAGGCCTATCCTGTCGCGGTGAGCCTGTTCACCCTCGACGACCCCGGCGACCTCGTCGCCCCGACCCTGCTCGCCGCCTTCGACGGCTGGGTGGACGCCGGCGCGGCGGCCACGACGGCGCTCGAGCAGGTCGCCGGCGAGGCGTCGGTCATCGCCACCTTCGACCCCGACGCGCTCTTCGACTATCGCGCCCGCCGCCCGCCGCTCGAGATCGTCGACGGCCGGCTCGCGGAGCTGACCTGGCCCGAGCTCGTGCTGCGCCGGACCCGCGTCGCCGACCGCGACCTCCTCGTCCTCGTCGGGCCGGAGCCCGACTACCGCTGGCGGGCGATGGCCGACGCGGTGATCGACCTCGCCCATCGGCTCGGCGTCGCCGAGTGGATCAGCCTCGGGGCGATCCCGGCGGCGGTGCCCCACACCCGCTCGGTCCCCATCCTCGGCACCGAATCCGCGCCGGGCCTGCTCAAGGCCGACGTCCCGGCGGGACCGTCGGGGATCCTGCGGGTGCCGTCGGCCCTGGTCTCGACGCTGGAGCTGGAGGTCGCCCGGGCCGGGATCCCGGCGCTCGGCTACTTCGCCCAGGTCCCCCACTACATCTCGGGACCGTATCCGGCGGCCTCGGTCGCCCTCCTGGAGACGGTCGGCCACCACCTCGGGGCGCACCTCCCGGCCGGCGACCTGGAGGACGAGGCGCGCCAGCTCCGGACGCGACTGGATGCCGCGGCGGCGATCGAGGAGACGACCAGGACGTACGTCGAGCGGCTCGAGTCCATGGTCGACGAGCAGCGCCTGCCGGCCGGCGACGACCTCATCGCGGACATCGAGCGGTTCCTGCGCGACCGGGGCGGCGAGAGCACGCAGCGCTGAGCCGGCCCGTCCGGGCTACATGACATGGAGTGTCATGGACTGGCTATGCTGCGCAGATGCGTGCCAGCCGACTGGTCAACCTCCTGCTCATCCTGCAGTCCCGCGGCGGCCTGACCGCGGGTGAGCTCGCGGACGAGCTCGAGGTGTCGGTCCGGACCATCCATCGCGACGTCGATGCCCTGAGCGCCGCCGGCGTGCCGATCTTCGCGGAGCGCGGCCCGCACGGCGGGATCCGCCTCGTCGACGGCTATCGGACCCGGTTGACGGGCATGACCGCCGACGAGGCCGAGGCCCTGTTCCTGTCCGGGCTGCCGGGGCCGGCGGCCGAGCTCGGGCTCGGGACGGTCGTTGCCGCGGCCCGGCTCAAGGTCCTGGCCTCGCTCCCCGCGGAGCTGCGCTCGCGCGCCTCGCGGCTGGTGGAGCGGTTCCACCTCGACGCGGCCGGCTGGTTCCAGGCAGGCGAGCCCGTGCCGTACCTCGGGGCGGTCTCGGAGGCCGTCTGGGAGGGCCAGCTCCTGCGCGTCGAGTACGAACGCGGCAGCGGCGGGCAGGTGACCCGCGACCTCGGCCCGCTGGGCGTCGTGCTCAAGGGCGGGGTCTGGTACCTCGTCGCCCTGTCCGATGCGCAGATCCGCACGTACCGGGTGTCGCGGATCTCGGCGGCGACGCCGATCGCGGGCACCGTCGACCGGCCGGCCGGCTTCGACCTGGCGTCCTACTGGCTCGAATCGAGCGCCGCCTACGAGCGCGACATCCCGCGGATCACGGTGGTCGTCCGGGTCGCCGAGGACCGGGTGGAGGCGCTGGTGAACGCGGTCGGGCACGCCGCGTTCGAGGCCGCGGAGCGCCTCCCGGACCCGGATCCCGACGGCTGGCTTCGGCTACGGCTCGATCTCAGCTGGCCGGGCGAGGTCCACATGCGGCTCCTGGCGGCGGGCTCGAGCATCGAAGTGCTCGAGCCCGCGGAGGTCCGAGAGCGGCTCGTCGCGACCGCGACCCGGGTCCTCGCCCGCTACAGGCCGGACGGGCCGGGCGACGGCCGTCGGGCGACGGGAGCCGGGGAGTCGGCGACCGTCGGACGAGGCGTCTCGGGGAACTGAAACGGCAGGAGGTCCTCGTCGGTCCGGAACCAGCGGTGGCGCTGCATCGCGGCCTCCAGATCACGCTCTCGATCGGACTTGAGGGCCATCAGGAGTTCGGTCATGTACATCGGTCTTGGGTTCCTCGGGCTACGCTTGGGATGGCTTCCGTCCTGTCTACCGGAGCATCCCAGACGTACCTGTCAAGAAGCGTCATGAATGTGCCTCGACCGGCCCTCATGACAGGTCGGGTACGCTGCGCGTGACATGACCGGCCGGGGCTCCCCCGGCCCACGGGAGGTGCTGTGCGGGAACGGGGAACGCAGTCGCGGCGCGCGCGGGCGAGCGAGATGATGGATCCATCGAGCCAAGGCCCCTACGGGCCGTCCGGCGACCCCGGCGGCGGCCAGTGGCGCCACTGGCCGCTCGTCGCGATCATCGCGCTCGTCGCCGCGACCGCCGGCTGGACCACCGTCGCGGTGATGGTCCTCGACGGCCGGCCCGCCGAAGTCGCCCAGGTCTCGCCCTCCCCGACGGACTCGCCGAGCGAGGACGTCATCCCGACCGACGATGGCGCCGGTGACTCCGTGGAGCTGCAGCACGATGCGCCCGATCTCGAGGCGCTGCTGCCGACCACGGTCGCCGGCATCCCGCTCACGACCGAGAGCGTGCTCGGGTCCACCTACCTGGGCGACGACGCCTGGAGCACGGCGGTGCGGGCCGAGCTGACGAAGGCGAAGAAGACCGACGACGACCTGCGCATCGCGGTCGCCTACGACCCGAGCGGCGATCCCCGCCAGCTCAGCATCACGCTGTACCGCGCCGAGGGCGTCGACACGAACGCGCTCCTCAAGGCGATGGTCGACAGCTACGCCGCCCAGGAACCGCCGTTCACGATCACCAAGACCACGATCGCCGAGAAGGCGGTGACGAAGGCGGTCGCGAGCGACGGCGCCGACGATTCGCTCGACATCTACTGGTACGTCAACGACGGGAACATCTACGACGTCGAGACCACCGACGACGGTCTGGCGGGGGCCGCGATCGCCGCCCTTCCCCCGGTGACGGACGCCCCGTCGGTCGCCCCGTCGACGGCGGCGCCGTCCGAGTCCGCCGAGCCCTCCCCGAGCTGACCCGGGCCGAACGAAGGACTCCCGTGCCGCCGAAGCGTCACGGGAGTCAGAGAGGGCGAGCGGGCCGCCGTGTTGGGGCAGTGTTGCCGGCTCCGCTGCCGTCCGGCATCCCGCCGTCTGGTCAGCGCGCCGCCGGTCGATCCTCGTTGTCCGGCGGTCCGTTCGCGATGACCACACCGTAGGCCTGGCCTACAGGGCCGGACACCTGCCGAAGGTCATGACCGGGCATGGACGAACGTCAGCCCCCGGCAGCTGGAGGACCGCAACGCCGCGTTGACGCGAGGGCGGTGCCGCGCGATGCGGAGCCCGTGGCCCGTCCGTACGATGGACGCCATCCCCCGTCCCGGAGGCCCCGACCCATGTCCTTCGATCCAGGCGCCCAGCTCGACCCTGGCCAGATCAGCGACCGCCGCGGCATGGGTGGTCGGACCGGCCTCGCCGTCGGCGGCGGCGGCCTCGGGCTGGTGCTCCTCCTCGCCTACACCCTCCTCGGCGGCAACCCGAACGACCTCGGGCCCCTCCTGGAGCCCGGCGGTGTGACCGGCCCCGAGAGCTCTGCGCTCGCGACCGACTGCAGGACCGGGCAAGACGCCAACACGCGCGACGACTGCCGCATCCTCGGCTACGTCAACAGCATCCAGGCCTACTGGACGGGCGAGTTCGCCGCCTCGAACGAGCGCTACGTGCCGGTCAAGACCGTGCTGTTCTCGGGCGCGACGCAGAGCGCCTGCGGGACGGCCAGTGCGGCGACCGGTCCCTTCTACTGCCCGGGCGACCGGCTGGTCTACCTCGACCTCGGGTTCTTCGACGACCTGCGGACGACGTACGGCGCGCAGGGCGGCTCGTTCGCGCAGGGGTATGTCGTCGCCCACGAGTACGGCCACCACGTGCAGGACCTCCTCGGCATCCTCGGGAGCGCGCAGGCGCAGGGCGAGGGCGCGCAGGGCGGCTCGGTCCGCACGGAACTGCAGGCCGACTGCCTCGCCGGCGTCTGGGCGAACCATGCGGAGGCCGGCATCCTCGCGCCGCTGACCGCCGCCGAGATCGCCGACGGCCTGGACGCGGCCGCCGCGGTGGGCGACGACCGCATCCAGGAGGCGGTCAGCGGACAGGTCGACCCCGAGGGCTGGACCCACGGGTCGTCAGCGCAGCGCCAGCACTGGTTCACGGTCGGCTATCAGGGCGGGTCCGCCGGGGACTGCGACACCTTCAGCGGCCAGCTCTGAGGCTCGGTCCCGGGCTAGCTCGCGTCCTCGAGCTCGTCGTCCTCGTCGACGATCCCGTCGAGCCGCCGCTGGGCGTCGTCGATCGCGGCGAACGGGTCGGCGCCGCGCCGCGCCGACGGCGATCTCGATGCGGATCTCGCGCTCGACCTGCGGCTCGTGGGTCCGGCCGCGGTAGCCGCGCTCGATGCGGTCGGCGACGTGGCCGGCTTCGATCTCGTCGGTCTCGGGCAGGAGCAGCAGGTAGCGCCCGGGGCCGTTCGCGGCCGCCCGGTCCGTCTCGCGCGCCTCGCGGCCGAGCACGTCGAGCAGCCGCCGGCGCGCCTCCGGCCGGGCGTCTGACGGGATCACGGCGAGCTCGATGACGAGGATCGCGGTCGGCCGGCCGTAGCGCGCCTGGCGGGCCGCCTCGCGGCGCAGGATGTCCGTCCAGTCCGCGTCGGTCTGCAGCTGCAGCGGGCGATGGCGGTCGGCCCGGTGGCCGCGGCCCTGGCTGCGGCGACGGGCCGTGGGGCCGTCGAGGAAGGCCTCGAGAGCCGCGGCCGGTTGCTCCTCGTGGTGGTGGTCGGGCAGCGAGAACTTGCGGGTCCGACGGGGAGGGCGCGCGGCCGGCGGCGTCTCGGGAGTGGGATCGTCCGCGGGCTGGGGCATGCCCGACAAGGATAGCGGGGCGTCGCCTCGGACGGGCTGGCGGGCCCCTCGGAGCGGGTCAGCCGGCGGGCGACAGCCGCTGGACGCCGGCCGCGGCGAGCTTCGAT
This sequence comes from uncultured Chloroflexia bacterium, assembly GCA_963813335.1. Lineage (GTDB taxonomy): Bacteria > Chloroflexota > Limnocylindria > Limnocylindrales > CSP1-4 > SPCO01. The sequence continues at coordinate 24,562 of CAWEYL010000001.1, read as the reverse complement.
TCGAACCGCGCGGCGCTCGCCTCGAGCGCGGCGAGATGCTGGACGAGCGTCTCGCGCGCGGCTTCCGCGGTGGCGTCGAGGCCGGTCAGCTCGAAGATGCGCCAGTGCCGCAGGATCGGCAGCAGGACCTCATCGCGATGGACGCGGAGGTCGTAGATCCCGGCCTTCGCGATCTGCGCCGCCTTGCGCATGAACCCGGGGATCCCGGCGCCCGGCATCTCGAAGGCGAGGACCTCGGCCACGATCGCCCGGACCGCCGCGGAGGGCTGCAGCTCGATGGCGGCCGACAGGATGTCGCGGTAGAAGACCATGTGCAGGTTCTCGTCCGCGGCGATCCGGGCCATGATCCGGTCGGCCACCGGGTCCTCGGAGAAGCGGCCGGTGTTGCGGTGCGAGATCCGGGTCGCCAGCTCCTGGAACGCGACGTAGGCGAGCCCGCGGAGCGTGTCCGGCGAGTCGTGGTCGTAGCCCTGCTGGAGCTGGGTCATCCGGCCGCGCTCGAGCAGGACGGGGTCGATGTTGCGGGTCACCATCAGGTAGTCGCGCAGCACGATCGCGTGCCGGCCCTCCTCGGCGGTCCAGCGCCCGACCCAGTTGATCCAGGCGCCGTCACCGCGGCCGAACATCCCGTGGATGAGGCGGTGGTAGGAGGGCAGGTTGTCCTCGGTCAGGAGGCCGACCTCGAACGCGGTCTGGGCGACACCGGTCAGCCGCGGCTGGTCGGGCGTCCAGGGCTCCTTGTCGAAGTCGCGGCCGAGCCGGTACGGGATGTAGTCGTGGGGGAACCACTCCTGCGCGACCTTCGCGTGGCGGTCGTACAGGCGGCCCGCCTCGGGCTCGAGGTCGTGGAGGAGCGCACGCTCGTCGTAGTCCGGCACCGCCGAAGCCTAGTCGCGTTCGCCCATCGACCGCTCCTGCGATCCATGCGGACCTGCATGGGCGTCCCCGCCGCGGAGGTGCCGCCACGGCCGGGCGTCGCGTAGGCTTCCCCCGATGCGAACGGTGACCGCGACCCGCTACGTGACCGCGCTGCGCGAGGGCGGCTCGCTGCCCGGGCTGGTCGAGGGCGACGACGACGGGCTCTATGTCGTCAAGTTCCATGGCGCCGGCCAGGGACCCCGCGCGCTGGTCGCCGAGTGGGTCGGCGGGGAGCTCGCGCGGCGGGTCGGGCTGACCGTGCCGGAGCTGGTGGGCGTCCTGCTGGACCCCGCGCTGGGCGACGCCGAGCCGCACCAGGAGATCCAGGACCTCGTGCGCGCCAGCGGCGGGCTCAACCTGGGGCTGGACTTCCTGCCCGGGGCGGTGATGTTCAACCCGGCCGCCGCGACCTCGCTCGCCGCGATGGACCCGCAGACGGCGGCCTCGATCGTCTGGCTGGACGGGCTGATCACGAACCCCGACCGCACCGTCCAGAACCCGAACCTGCTGGTCTGGCACGGCCGGACCTGGCTGATCGACCACGGAGCGGCGCTGTACATCCACCACACCTGGCGCGAGCCAGAGGCCCACGCCCGGCGACCGTTCGAGCGGCTGGCCGGGCACGTGCTGCTGCCGGGCGCGGGGTCACTGGTCGAGGCGGATGCGCGCCTGGCTCCGCTGCTGGACGGCGAGGTCATCCGCGAGATCGTCGCGGACATCCCGGATGCGTGGCTCCCGGCCGACCCCGTCGCGGGCGACGCCGCAGCCCAGCGGCGGCTCTACGTCGAGTACCTGGAGCGGCGGCTCGCGTCGCCGCGCCCGTTCGTCGAGGAGGCCGAGCGTGCCCGCGCCGCCGCCTGACGTCTTCCAGTACGCGGTGATCCGCGTGGTGCCGCGCGTGGAGCGCGGCGAGCAGCTCAACGTCGGCGTGATCCTGCTGTGCCGCGGCCGGCGCTACCTCGGGGCGCGGGTCGAGCTCGACGAGGCGCGGGTGGCGGCCGTGGCCCCCGATCTCGACCTGGCGACGCTGCGCTCGCACCTCGACGCCATCGAGCGCATCGCCGCGGGGGATCCGTCAGCGGGGCCGATCGCCCGGCTGGAGCCCGCGGAGCGCTTCCACTGGCTGGTCTCGCCGGCCAGCACGATCATCCAGCCGTCCGAGGTCCACACGGGGCTGTCGGACGACCCGGCCCGCGAGCTCGACGACCTCGTCGAGAAGCTCGTCCGCTGACCTGGGCCGGTCAGGCGGCCGGGTGGGACTCGGCCGCCCGCTCGTCGATCGTGACCTCGATCATCGGGGACCAGGCGGCCATCACCTCGGGGTCCTGGTTCTTCCAGGCGTTGGCCGCGACCCAGTCCGCCAGGGCGCGCCGCTCGCCCGGATCGGTGATGACCCGGGCGGTCGCGGGCAGGTCCGCGCTGACGGCGCCCTTGAGGTGGAACGTCATCCGCGGGTCCGCCACCAGGTTGAGGAGCCAGGCGCGCTGGCGGTCCGAGCGCGGCATGCCGGTGATGTAGAGCCGGCCGTCGATGTTGTGGAACACGATCTCCACGCGGCGCGGCAGACCGGTCCGCCGCCCGGTGGTGGTGATGTCGATGGTGTGACCGCGACTGAGGGCGCGGCGGGTTCGGTCGTCCATGGGGTGCTGTGGCTCCGGATGCGCGGGGGTTCGATGTCGTTGCGTACGCAACGATAGCACACCCGGGAGCCCGCGATGCGGCGCGCCGCGACCGCGGCGTCGGGCTAGCCCTTCTTCGCGGCCGCCTGGGCCTTGAGCTCGGCCTTCTTCGCGCGCTTGCCCGCCTGGTAGGCCGCGAGCGACTCCGGCCCGTCGACGTCGGCGAGCGTCGGATGCGTCGGGACGACCGCCTCCCAGCCGGGCGGCCGGACGCCGAACCGCTTGGTGAGGATCGCCACCAGGGTCTTCGCCTTCATCGAGCCGATGCCGGGCAGGCCGAGCAGGCGCGCCTCGAGGTCCTTGCCGCTGGCCGCCTCGCTCCACACTCGGCTGGCGTCGTTGCCGTAGTCGTCGGCGATCGCCCGGCACAGCTCCTGGACCCGGGCCGCCATCGCGCCCGGGAAGCGGTGCAGCGCCGGCGGCGTGCGGAACACCGCGTCGAGGGCCGCGGGGTCCATCGCCGCGATCGTCGCCGCGTCGAGCGAGCTGAGCCGGCCCTTGAGCACGGCCGGGCCGCTGAACGCCTTCTGCACCGTCACCTGCTGGTCGAGCTCGAAGCCGATGAGCAGGGCCAGCGGCTCGGCGACGAGCAGGCGGTCAGCGGCGTCGTCGCCGGTGAACGGCAGTCGATCGGTCGTGTCGGTCATGGCGGGCATGGTAGCGAGGTCGTCGATCGTCCATGCCGGTCGGGTCCCTTCGTCGCGCCCGCGAAGCGGGCGTTCGTCCGCTGGCGCATCGCGCGATCGAGGCGACACTCATGCCTGCGAGGTGGTCACCACGGCCGCCAGCGACGGAAAGGAGTCGACCGATATGTCCGCACAGCAGCAGATGCTCTGGCCGAACGACACCGGCCGCCTCTCGAGCGCGCTGGTCGTCCTCATGGCGATCCTCGCCATGCTCGGCGTCATCGCCCACGCGGCCGCCGCGTAGCGAGCCGCCCCGCCCGGGCGAGACCCGGGCGGCCCAGATCCACGAGACCTCGGCCCCGGCCGGACGTCGGTCCGGACCGGGGCCTCCGCGTGTCCCGGGGTCAGCCGGCCCGGACCGTCGAGGCCCGCATGGTCAGCTTGCCGATGACCGAGTGGTAGTACTTGCCGCTTGCGTACGGGTCGAGCCAGGCGCGATAGCCGCTCGTCCGCTTCGACGCGAACGAGAAGTCGGCCCGCCCCGAGAAGGCGGGATCCGAGGCGAAGATGTGCGAGATCGTCTGGTTCGAGTTGAGCAGCGACGTGATGATGTAGGCCACGCTGTTCTTGCCGCTGGCGAAGACGGCCCGCGCCCCGGCCCGGATGAACCCGGCACCGAAGTTGTCGACCCGCTGCATCGCGACCGACTTCGTCGGGTTGGCCCGGCCCGGCTCGGAGTTGCCGGACGCGTAGCACAGGTGGTTCAGGATCACCACGGCACCTGGCGCGAACTTGAGGCCGGTCTTGACGTAGCTCTCGCCGTAGTAGCGCAGGTTGTAGTTGCCGTGGTCGAGCGCGCTGTTGAGGCCGAGCCCGTCCTTGGTGGTCGGGCGGAACGCGCCGTACGGGCTGGGATGGCCGTTGCCGTGGCCGAGGTAGATGAAGACGTTCGCGCCCGCGGCGGCCGCCCGGACCCGCGTCCAGTTGGCGTTGGGGCTGTAGACCTCGACGACGGTGGCGCCCAGCGAGCGGGCCACCGCGGCGTAGCTCCGGGCGTCGCTGATGTACTTGGCGGTCTGGCTCTCGACGGGGCCGACGACGATCACGACCTTGACGCCGGCCGCGGCCGAGGTGGGCTGGGCAGCGCCCGCGCTGGCCCCGAAGGCCAGGACCATGGCCAGGAGCGGGAGGACGATCAGGCGGAGCCTGGATGTGGCTGACGCCCGCTGGGCGCCGCTTGTCGGGAACGGCAAGACTCTTGCCTCCTCTCTGCCGGAACATCGCGCGGAGGAGCGCGATGACGGTCGGTGGTGCCGCCGGCGGCAGGGAGCGAGGTCGCACGTGGGACGGGTCGCGCGGCGCGGTCCGGTGAGCGGCCGTTCCGGGCGAAGGACCGAGTGAGCCGGTCCGGGGAGCCGTCGAGTGCGATGACCCGACGAGATGACAGGAGTCCTGCCGTGGGGGCGGCGTCTTCGGTTGGTGCCTGTCTGTCGGGTCGGCCTTCTTGGGGGTCGGCGGCCAGTATGGCAGCGCACCACCGGGCTGGCCACCCCGACCATCCACTGGACGGGACGGCGACGAACGGGCGGGCGCACGGGTGCACCACCGATTTCCGGTATGCTCCGGGCGGCCCTCGACCGGCGCTCAGACTCGCGCCGGCGATCGGGACCTTGCCGTCGCGATGACCCAGCCCCAGGATCGCGACGGGATCTCCAGGCAGGAGCCCATTTGACGTTCGACTCGCTCGGCCTCTCGGCCGATCTCCTCCGCACCGTCGCTGAGGAAGGCTATACGACCCCCACCCCGGTCCAGACGGCGGCCATCCCGCTCGTCCTGGAGGGCCGCGACGTCCTCGCCGCCGCCCAGACCGGCACCGGCAAGACGGCCGCCTTCGTCCTCCCGATCCTCGACCGGCTGCGCGCCCACGCCAACACCAGCTTCTCGCCGGCGCGCCACCCGGTGCGCGTCCTGATCCTCGTCCCGACCCGCGAGCTCGCCATGCAGGTCGATGCGAGCGTCGCGACGTACGGCCGGACGGTGCCGCTCCGCTCCACCGTGGTCTACGGCGGGATCCCGATGGACCCCCAGATCAAGGCGCTCCGCGCCGGCGTCGAGATCCTCGTCGCGACGCCGGGCCGGCTCCTCGACCTCGTCGGCCAGAAGGTCGCCAACCTCGGCCAGGTCGAGATCCTGGTGCTCGACGAGGCGGACCGGATGCTCGACATGGGCTTCCTGCCGGACATCCAGCGGATCATCGCGCTGCTGCCGGCGAAACGTCAGAACCTGATGTTCTCAGCGACCTTCTCCGACGACATCCGGCGCCTGTCGGGCACGATCCTGCGCGACCCGGCCATGGTCGAGGTCGCGGCGCGGAACCAGGTAGCGGAGGACGTCAAGCAGCTGGTCTACCCGGTCGACCGCGACCGCAAGGAGGCGCTGCTCGCCCACCTCATCCGTACCTACGACCTGCACCAGGTGCTCGTCTTCACCCGGACCAAGCTCGCCGCGAGCCGGCTGGCGACGCGGCTCGACCGCGAGGGCATCGACGCGGTCGCCATCCACTCTGACCGCTCGCAGCCGGAGCGCACGAAGGCGCTCGAAGGCTTCAAGAACGGCGAGATCCGCGTCCTCGTCGCCACGGACGTCGCGGCGCGCGGCCTCGACATCGAGGACCTGCCGGTCGTCGTGAACTTCGAGCTGCCGTGGAACCCCCAGGACTACATCCACCGCATCGGCCGCACCGGCAGGGCCGGGGCGACCGGCGAGGCCATCTCGCTCGTGTGCATGGACGAGGTCGACCTGCTGCGCGGCGTCCAGCGCCTGCTCAAGAAGGCGATCCCGTGGACCGTCGAGGAGGGCTTCGTCCCGGACCGGAGCGCGGAGTCTCGGCCGCTGTCGATGCGGGCCGGTGGCCACGCGCGCACGAGCGGCGAGCATCACGCGCATCGGAAGCCGGTCCACCGCCCGGGGAGCGTCGAGAGCGGCCGGCGCCGCTGAGGATCAGGCCGTGGCGGTCTCGGCCTCGGCGGCTCCTGGCGCCTCTGGCGCGGCGGCATCCGGCGTGGGCACGATCACGACCGGCCCACCGGGAACCGTCGACGGCTCCGCCTCCGGGAGCCCGTCCATGACGGCCCCGGGGAAGAAGAACCCGAGCATCAGGTCCGCGGTCACGCGCTCGACGCCGTAGCGGTTCACGAACGCGTACGGACAGATGACCGGCACCTCGTTGGACCCGTCGGCCAGGTCGAGCCGGACATCGCGCAGCAGCACGAACTCGCCGCTCGGCCGGGTCAGGGCGCGGCCCGGGTCGAAGCCGGGCAGGGTCGGCAGCTCCCCGGCGATCAGGTACGGGCCGACCTCGAGGCTGATCGGGTGGAAGGATGCGTGGACCGCCGTGGACGGATCCTCGTCCGCGACGGCGATCAGCAGGTCGTCGATGGGGATCGTGGCAACGCCACCCGAGCGCGGGTCCGCGCCGCCGAGCGATGCCCAGGACGCCTCGATCACGGTCAGCTCGGGGGCGTGCTCGATCTGGGTGCGCAGATGCTCGGCACCCTCGACCGTCCCGCTGACGATCCCCCCAGCGGTATAGGCGTCGACTCGTATCGGCATCGAGTCCTCGCGAAGCGTGCGGCCAGCCTGCGGCTCGCGCGCCTGCGTGCGAAGCATCCGGTGGTACCCACGAGCGGTATCCGGTCGTACGGGCGCGACTCCGTGGCGAGCGACGCTCAGGACGGGGGCGAGGCGCTCGGGCTGGGGGCCGGGCTGGGGCCGCGCCCCGGGCGCCGGCGGCGCGGCGGCCGGCGGCGCCAGCACCACGCGCAACAGCGACTGCGCGACCGGTCCGGGGTCGGTCCGGCTCTGGTTCGTGAGCACGGCGATCGCGATGCCCTCCGACGGGAGCCAGCGGACGACCGAGCGGAACCCGAGCAGGCGGCCCGTGTGACCGAGCGCCCGCCGTCCCGCGATGTCGACCGACTGGATGCCCAGGCCGTACGGAAGGGTCGCCTTGCGTGCGCCGGTCGCGGCCACGTCGACGAGCATCGCGACCCGGGTCATCGGGCGCAGCACGCTGCCGCCGTAGAGCGCCTTCGCCCACCGTGCCAGGTCCTCGGGCGTCGACGCGACCGAGCCGGCGGCGCCAGCCGCGGTGATCACCGAGGTGAACGGCATCATGGTCGACCCGTCGGACAGGTCGATGGGCTTCGCGGCGGTGCCGGCCGTGGCGAAGCGGTAGCCGTGCGCGACGGCGCCGGCGGGCTCCTCCCGGATCTGCTCGTAGGTGTGGGTCAGCCCGAGCGGACCGAAGAACCGCTCGCGCAGCTGGACCGCCAGCGGCCGGCCGTCGACCGCCTCCGCGACGAGCCCCAGGAGCAGGTAGTTCGTGTTCGAGTAGTGGAAGGTGCGGCCGGGCTTCGATAGCGGCGGCCCCACGTACTTGAGCGACCGCGCCGCCGTCCACGTGCGGCCCCGTGCGCCCTGGAGGGCCTTGTCGATCCGGGCATCGAGGAAGAAGTCGCGCAGGCCGCTCGTGTGATCAAGCAGCTGGCGGACCGTGATCTTCGGGTCGAGGCTGAGCTTCGGGAGCACGCTCGCGACCGAGGTCCCGAGTGAGAGCTTGCCCTCGTCGGACAGGGCCAGGATGAGCGCCGAGGTGAAGGTCTTGCTCACGCTGGCCACCGCGAACGGCGTCTCCGGCGTGACCGGCGAGTGGGTCGCCACGTCGGCGAGGCCGCTGGACCCGCGCCAGATCGTCCCGTCGGCGAAGAGGATGGCGGCCGAGACGCCGGGCATCGCGAACTTGGCCCGGAGCTTGTCGAGCCGGGCCTGGAGCGCGGCCTGCAGCGCTGGCGTGGCCGTGGGGGACGTGGCCGGGGCCGTGGCGGCGGGGCCAGGTCCGCGGCGCCCGCCGAGGACCACGGGATGACGGCGGCCTCGACCGGCGCGATCGAGAGGGGTGAGGCGGCAGCCGCGAGCCCGATGACCAGGGCGGCGGTCGTCAGGCGACGGTCCATGTGCGACGCACGATACCCCGAGCCCGCCGCGGGTACCATCGGGCGATGACCCCGAACCCATCCGCCGCCGATCTGCTGCGCGCCGTCGGCCTGCTCCCCGACGGCCCCGTCGTCTGGGGTCGACCGCTCCCGCCCACCGGCGCGGGCGTGTTCATCATCGAGCTGGCCGCGCCGCGTCCGACGGCGCCGCTCGAGCTCACCCGCATCGGGAAATGGGTCGAGCGGGTGCCCGACTTCCGCCTCGACGGCGAGCGGCCGACCTCGAAGGTCGTGGCCGCCCGGCTGGCGGCCTTCTGGCTCCCGTCCCAGCCGGTGATCTACATCGGGGCGTCCGAGACGTCGGTCAGCCGGCGGGTGGCAGCGATCGGGGCCACGGTCCTCGGCGACCGCCGCCCCTACTCCGGCGGGCACTGGCTCCATGCCCTCGCGATGCCCGCCGGCGCGCGGGTCTGGTGGGCGGCGACGTCCGCCGTCGAGGAGTACGAGGATGCCCTCCTCGCCGAGTTCGCGGCCGCGGTCCCGGATGCCGAGCGTGCGGCGCTGCCCGATCGCGACGTCGTCCTGCCGTTCGCGAACCTGCGCCAGTCGACCGGTGAGCGCAAGTCGACCGGCCTGACCGGGACGCTCCTGCCCGAGCCGGTCGAGCCGCCCAGGCCACCGGGGCCCACGCGGATCGTGGAGCTGCCCGACGCGGATGCGGACGGGGCGCACGACGAGGCTCGCCGCGGACGGCGGCCGGCGCCGGGCCGCGGGACGGGTCGGGTCGCGTCGGCTGCGGCCTACGCCGCTCAGGGGTCGTCGCGAAAGGCCGCCGACGACTCGGCGCAGGTCTCGCCAGAGGGCCTGGCCCGGCTCCAGGTCGAGCTGGGCGAGCTGCAGGCACGGCGACCCGAGGTCGTCGCCCGGATCGCCACGGCCCGCGAGCACGGCGACCTCAAGGAGAACGCCGAGTACCACGCTGCCCGCGAGGAGCAGGGCTTCCTGGAGGGCCGGATCCGCGCCCTCGAGGCGAAGCTGCGCGTCGCGGTGGTGGTCGAGCCGACGGAGCGGGGCGCGCGGGTCGAGATCGGCTCGCGCGTCCGCGTGGAAGTCGACGGGGACGAGGTCCACCTACAGGTGGTGGGTGGCGCCGAGGCCGACGGCAAGGCCGGTCGAATCTCCAGGGAGTCACCCGTGGGGGCGGCCCTCCTCGGGCGGAAGGTCGGGGACGCGGTCACGGTCCTGACCCCTGGCGGCGGCGTCCGCTACCAGATCCTGGCGGTCGACTGAGCCCTCGACCTGGCGACCGCGTACCGGCGCGGACACACGTCGCGTTCGGCGGGCGCTAGATGAGCTTGTGCTCCACCGCGTACAGCGCCGCCTGCGTCCGCGACGCGAGCCCGAGCTTGCCCAGGATGTTCGAGACGTAGGTCCGCGCCGTCCGCTCGGTGATGAACAGCGTCGACCCGATCTCCTTGTTGCTCATCCCCTGCCCCAGCAGCTTGAGGACGTCCTTCTCGCGCTCGGTGAGCGGCTCGGCGAGGTCCTCGTCGGGCGACTTGCGGTTGCGCATCCGCTGGGCGAGCAGGCGGGCGACGGCCGGGTCGAGGTGGACCTCGCCGGCGAACGCGGCGCGGATCGGCGGCGGCGACTTCCTCGGCCTCCGCGTCCTTGAGCACGTAGCCCGACGCGCCGGCCTCGAGCGCGGCCGTGACCTTCTCCTCCTCGATGAACGAGGTCATGGTCACGATCTCGGTGTCGGGCCGCTCCTCCTTGATCCGGGCGATGGCGGTGATGCCGTCCATGTTCGGCATGAGCAGGTCCATCAGGACGACGTCCGGCTCGAGGCGGCGCGCGACGGCGACGCCCTCGGACCCGTCGGCGGCCTCGCCGACGACCTCGATGTCGGGCTGCAGGTCGAGGAAGACCCGCAGGCCGGTCCGGACGACCGAGTGGTCGTCGACGATGAGCACGCGGATGGGGGGCTCAGGCTCGGGCACGTGATCTCCTGGCGATGGGGCACCATGCCGTGGCGTCGCGATCGGCGAGCGAGTTCGAGTCTATCAAAGCGGGATGCGCCCACGACCCGTCACGCGGACCGTCCGGACGCGACGAGGATGGCGGCGATCAGGTCGTTCGGGCGGAAGGTCTTGCGCACGAACGCGTCGCCGGCGGCCGTGAGTGCCGGGTCCTCGACGCCGTCGCTCCAGCTCATGACCACGATGCGCACGCCGGGGGCCCGGGCGCGCACCCGCTCGATGAACGCCAGCCCGCCGGAGACCTCCGGCAGGCGCGGGTCGACGATCACGACGTCCGGCGACGCGCTCGCGAGGAGATCGAGGGCCGGACCCGGTTGACCGGCGCTCCCCACGACGGTGAGCCGCCGCCCGATCGCCAGGAGGCCGGACAGGCTCTCGCGGACACGGTCGTCCGCATCCACGACGAGCACCCGGAGCGGGGCCTCGATCCCGGGCGCTGGGTCGTGCATCCACCCATGGTCGCGGGCGCGCCCACGGACGTGGAACGGACGCTCGACGACGTCCGCCTCGGCCGAACGACGGGGCTCCGCCTACGTCATCGGTCGCGGATGGACCCGCTCGGCATCTCCCCGAGGCGCGCGTCCTGGACCGCGTTCGCCGGGTCCTCCACCACGACCTCGATGGTCGTTCCCTTGCCGATCTCGCTCTGGCAGCTGAACGTCGCGCCGATGCGCGCGGCTCGCGCCTGCATGCCGGCGAGGCCGAGATGGCCGTCCGGGACGCGGGCCGGGTCGAAGCCCTTGCCGTCGTCGCTGACGCGCAGCCGCACCGCCGTCGGTGTCCGCCGGATCTCGAGGCGGACCTCGTGCGCCCCGGCGTGCTTGACCACGTTGTGGAGCGCCTCCTGGGCGATCCGGTAGAGCGTCTCCTCGACGGGCAGCGGCAGCCGCTCCTCGAGCGTGCTCTCGACGACGACCGGCAGCCCGATCCGGCCCTGCAGCGACGCCGTGTGGGTCTTGATGCGCGCGGACCAGGCCGTCCTGCTCGAGGTTGCCGGGGCGCAGCTCGAAGATCAGCGCGCGCATCTCGGCGAGCGCCTCGCGCTGGAGCTCGCGGAGCTGGGTCAGCTGCGTCCGGGCCGCATCGGGATCGCGGTCCAGGAGCATCTCGACCGAGCGCGACACCAGGGTCATCGAGAAGAGCGCCTGGGTGACCGAGTCGTGCAGCTCGCGGGCGAGATGGGCGCGCTCCTCGCCGGCGGCGAGCTCGCCGGCCTGCTGGCGGAGCCCGCGCTCGAGCCGGTCGCGCTCGGAGACGTCGCGCGCCGCGCCATGCGCCCCGACGAAGCGGCCGTCCTCGACCATGCCGATCCCGTTGATCTCGACGAGGACGTCGTGGCCGTCGGCGTGCCGGAACGGCAGGCGGGAACGGTGGACCGAGGTGGGGTGCCGGGTGAGCCACTTGAAGCGGACCTCGGCCTCGCGCCGTGCCGACTCCGAGAAGACGTCCCAGTACGGGCGCCCGATCAGGGCCTCCGCCGACGTGCCGAGGATCGCCTCGGCCGCCTCGCTGACGAACACGAGCTGGCCGGCGGCGTCGGTCACCCACACGAGGTCCGGCGACGACGACACGAGGTAGCGGTAGCGCTCCTCGGACGAGCGCAGCTCGCGCTGCAGGCGCTCCCGCTCGGAGATGTCGCGGGTCGACCCGTGGATGCCGGCGAACGACCCGTCCTCGGCCACGATGCCGAGGGCGTGGACCTCGACGGCCGTCTGCCGATCGCCCTTGCCGAGCAGGATCAGCTCGGACACCTGCTTGGTGGTCGGGTCGGCGATCAGCTTGTCCCAGCGCTCGGCGGCCACGCCCATCGTCGTCGGGTCGACGATCACCGAGAAGTGCTTCCCGGTGAGCTCGGGCGCGGCGTACCCGGTGAGCCGCTCGATCGCCTCGGAGAGGTAGGTGAACTGGCCGTCGGCATCGGTCGCGAAGACCACGTCCGGCGAGTTCTCGACGAGGAAGCGGTAGCGGACCTCCGATTCGCGCAGCTCGCGCTCGAGGCGGTCGCGCTCGCGCATGTCGCGGACCGAGCCGTTGGCGCCGGCGAACCGGCCGTCCTCGTCCAGGCGCGCGGTGGCGATGAACTCGGCCGGCACCGGCTCGCCGTCGGGACCCTCGAGGTTGACCCGGCCGCGCAGCTCCTGCGCCCCGCTGGTCATGCCCGCCGCGAAGTCGTACTCGGCGACGTCGCGCGACGTGCCGTGGACCAGCGCCCCGAAGTGCTTGCCGAGGAACGCCTCGGCGCCGCGCCCGGTCAGTCGCTCGACCGCATCGGAGAGGAACGTGAAGCGGCCCTCCCCGTCGATCGACCAGACCAGGTCCGGGGCGTTCTCGACGAGGTAGCGGTAGCGCTCCTCCGAGCTGGCCAGGCGGGTCAGCAGGTTCGAGTTGGTGATCGCGATGGCCGCCTGGTCGGCGAGGCCCTGGAGCAGGTCCAGCTCCTCGGGCTGGAACGCGCGCGGCTGGGCGGACGAGACGGCGAGCGTGCCGATCACCTCGCCGCCCGGGGCGCGCAGCGGTGCGGCCGCCATGCCCCGCAGCGCGAGCCGGTCGGCGACCTCGGTGTCGTCGGGGTCGTGGGGGATGCGCGGGTCGACGAGGTAGTCGAAGGTGGAGACGGGCTCGCGCGACTGGGCCGCCAGGCCGTTGATGCCGCCGCCCAGCGGGAAGCGCATCCCGAGCAGCCACGCCTGGGTGGCGAAGTCCGCGCCGCCGGCGACCACCACCGGGACGAGGTACGTCCCGTCGTCCGACATCCGGGTCAGGTGCGCGCCGTCGGTCCCCAGCAGGCGGGCCGCCTCCTCGACGACGCGGTCCAGGATGACGTCCGGCTCGCGCAGGGCGGCGATGCGCGCGGTGATGTCGCGCAGCGACCGCTCCGTGTCGGCGCGGCGGGCCACCGCCTTGCGGGACTTCTCCAGCTCCTCGATCAGCCGCGCGTTGGTGATCGCGATGGCGGCCTGGTCGGCCAGCCCGCCGAGGACCGCCTCGTCGATGTCGTCGAACACGTTCGGCTGGCGGCTGAAGACCTCGATCGCGCCGAAGGGGCCCGCATCGCCGATGATCGGCGCCGCGATGAAGTCGCGCAGCCCGGCGCCGCTCGCGAGCGAATCCGCGAGGTCGTCGTGGACGAAGTCCTCGGCCGCGAGGTAGTCGCCGACGCGCATCACGCGCCGCTCGGCCACCGCCTTCCCGGCCGCTCCCTCCCCGAGGTGCAGCGAGGTCGAGCTTGACCGCTTCGCGCTGGGCCACCGGGATGCCGGCGTCGTAGGCCCATTCGAGCGTCTGGGTCTCCGGGTCGAACTGGTCGATCATCGCGCCGTCGCCGCGCAGCAGGCGCTGTGCCTCGTCGACGACGTGCTGGAGCAGGTCGCCCGGCTCGCGGATCGCGGTGATCCGGGCGGCGATCTCGCGCAGGGCGTGCTCCGCCTCGGCGCGCCGCTCGATGACCGCCCGCGACGTGGCGAGCTGCTCCATCAGCCGGGCGTTGCGGATCGCGACCGACGCCTGCGTCGCGAGCGCGGTCAGCACCTCGAGGTCCGCCTCGTCGTAGTGGCCGGCGCTGCGCGAGACGACCGAGATCGTGCCGATCGGCCCGTCCTCGCCCATCAGCGGCGTCGACATCACCGCGCGGATGCGCATCCGCTTGATGAACGAGTCGATCGCCTTCGTGTGGTCGAAGCGCTCGTCGGCCAGGTAGTCGGTGGTGAGGACCGCGCGCTGCTCGGCGAAGGCCGTGCCGGCGACCGCCTGGCCCGGCTTGAGGCCGCCGCGCTTGGCCCAGTCCGGCATCTTCGACATCGCATCGCCGGCCGCGTACGACCAGCGCAGTGTGTCCATCTCCGGGTCGTACTGGTCGATGCGGGCGCCGTCCGATTCGAGGAGGCGGGCGGCCTCCTCGGTGATCTGCTGGAGGACCTCGTCCGGCTCGAGGATGGCCGACACGCGGGCCGCGATCTCGCGCAGTGTCCGCTCCGAATCGGCCCGCCGGGCGATCTCCGAGCGCGAGCGCTGCAGCTCCTCGATGAGCCGCACGTTGGCGATGGCGATGGCGGCCTGGTCCGCCAGGGCGGCCAGCAGTCCCGCGTCGGTCTCGTCGAAGGCGTCGGCCCGGTCGGCGTAGGCGTTGACGACCCCGAAGACATCGTCGCGATGGATGAGTGGTGCGGCCAGCACCGAGTGGATCCCGGATGCGCGGACGAAGGCGTCGCGGTCCGCGGTGTGCGCGAAGCGCTGGTCGGTCAGGTAGTCGCCCGTCCAGGCCGTCGCCCTCGTCCGGATGGCCATCCCGGAGACGCCCACCTCCGCGTCGATCTCGACGTCGGCCAGCAGGTCCACGTTGGCGTGCGTGCGCGCCTCGACCTGCGGGTTCAACCAGGCTTCGGCCATCCCCTTGCCGTCGATCAGGTCGATCGTGACGCCGCTCGCCTGGAGCAGGCGGGCCGCCGCGTCGATGACCGACTGGAGGATCTCGCCCTGGTCGCGCATGGCGCTCACGCGACCGGCGATCTCGCGCAGGGTCCGCTCGGCCTCGGCGGTCTCGGCGAGCTGGACCCGGGAGCGGCCGAGCTCGTCGATCAGCCGCGCATTGGTGATCGCGATCGCCGCCTGGCTGGCGAGCGCGCCGATCAGGCCGGCATCCGTCGCGGTGAACGCGTCGGGCCGCTTCGAGTAGACCTCGATGACACCGAGCGGGCCCGCCTCGCCGGTGATCGGCGCGGCGATCATCGACTGGAAGCCGGTCCGCACGTAGAACTCGGTCGACAGGGGCGACGGCGGGAACTGCGCCGCGAGGTCGCCGCGGGCGAGCACGACGCGGTCCTCGGCGACGGCCTTGCCGGTCGCCCCGACGCCGACCGAGATCCAGAGCTGCGCCCGCTCCTCGTCGGTGAACTGCTCGCGCACGCCGCTGTCGAGCGCCCAGTGGAGGTTGCCGGTCGACGGGTCGAGCAGGTCGAGGATGACCCCGTCGGCGCGGACGAGGCGGCACGGCCTGCTCGACGACGTCGCCGAGGATCTCCGTCGTGTCGCGCAGCACCGTGATCCGGGCGGCGATCTCGCGGAGCGCCTGCTCTCCGGCGGCCCGGCGGCCGAGCGCCTCGCGCGACTCGCCGAGCTCCGCGATGAGCCGGGTCGTCGTGATCGTGATGGCCGCCTGGTCGGCGATGGCCACCAGGATCGCGGCGTCGGACTCGCTCCACGCATCGGTCCGCTCGGCGAAGATCGTCAGCGACCCGAACGGGCCGCCCTCGCCGATCAGCGGCGCCGCCATCACCGAGTGGATGCCGGTCCGCCGCACGAAGGCGTCGCCGGCCGACCCGTGCGGGAACGAGTCGTCCAGCAGGTAGTCGCCGGTCCAGACGGCGCGAGCGCGGACGACCGCCTGGCCGGAGATCCCTTCTTCGAGGGTCGTGTTCGGGTCGGGCGGCCAGTCCTCCTCTTCGGGGCGTCTCGCCCGAGACGTAGGCGCCCGCGAGCAGCCCGGACCCGGGGTCGATCAGGTCGATGCGGGCGCCGTGGGCGTCGAGCAGGCGCGCCGCCTCGTCGACCGCACCCTGCAGGACGGCCGGCAGGTCGGACGCGGCGCTGATGCGGGCGGCGATCTCGCGGAGCGAGCGCTCCACGTCGGCGCGCGCGGCCAGCTCGGCCCGCGAATGGTCCAGCTGCTCGATGAGCCGGGCGTTGGCCATCGCGGCGGCGGCGTGGTCGGCCAGCGCCCGGACCAGGGCCACGTTCGACGAGCTGAAGGCGGCCTTCCGGCTGCTGAACGCGCCGATCGCCCCGAACACCTCTTCGCCGTTGACCAGCGGGGCGGCGACCATCGAGCGGATCCCGATGTCCTCGACCACCCGGTCCGTTTCGGGCGCGTGGTCGAAGGCGGCGTCGTTCAGGTAGTCGTCGGTCATGACGACCCCGCGCAACGCCACCGCCCGCCCGAACATCCCCATGCCGACCGGCAGGCGGATCGAGCGGACCCAGTCGCGGCTGCGCTTGCTGCGGATCCCCGCGTCGTGCGCGAAGCGGAGGTGCCCGGTGGCCGGATCGACGAGGTAGACCATCGCGCCGTCGGCCTCGAGCAGCCGGGCGGTCTCGGCGACGGCGGCGATCAGCTGGTCGTGGATCTCGCCGTGGCCGCCATCCGGGTCGTGGCGGCGGTGGCCATTGGTCGAGGCGCGCTTCGCCTCCGGGACAGCCGCGTCCGCGGTCGCGTCGGGGGTCGGGGCGGGCTTCCGCGCGCGCTTGGTCTGGCTGGCCACGAGCCGAGGATACGCCGAGCCCGCGAACGCGGGCATGGCCGTTCGCCGGTGTGGCCTACGTCATCCGGCCGATGCCCGACCCGTCACGGGTGGACGAGCGGTGGGCCGAGCGTCGGCCGCGACTTCATGTCCTCCGCCCACCGTCCGGGCGCGGCGCCGCCGTGACGATGCCCCCCGACAGCCGGCAACCCCGCCGGTCCGACCGACAGATCGAGGTCCGATCACCGATGTTCGCTTCCCGCACCTCGCTCCGCGCTTCCGACGTGGCCCTGCGCGCCCTCATCGTCGCGCTCGTGCTGGGCACGGCCTACATCCACTCGACCCTGGGTGGCCTGCTGTTCACCCTCAACGCGCTCGGCTACGTCACCGCCGCCGTCGCCATGATCATCCCGCTCGCGCTCGCCGTCCGCTTCCGCTGGGTCATCCGCCTCGGCCTCATCGGCTACGCCGCGACCGCCATCGTGATGTGGGCGATCCAGGGCCCGTACTACAGCACCGCCTACATCGCCAAGGCCATCGAGGTCGCCCTGATCGTCGCGGTCAGCATCGACTTCGCCCGCCACGACGGCAACCCGGTCAACGTCATCCGCCGCGAGCTCGCCGCCTTCGGCTCGTTCGTCGCCGATCGCCGCGGCACCGCCGCCGCCGGCGCCTAGTCACCGCCCCGAACCGACAAGGAGCACGATCGACATGCGTCGCCTGACCCTCGCCTTCGGGATGGTGGCCCTGGCCGCCGTCCTCGCCGCCTGCACCAGCACCTCGGCCGCCGAGCCGACCGCCGCCCCGGCGGCGACCACGGGAACGTCCGGCGGCGACGTGTCGATCGTCGCCAAGGACATCAAGTTCCAGCAGCCCCAGGTCGCCGTCAAGGCCGGGACCCCGCTCGCGGTGGTCTTCGTCAACCAGGACGGCGCGCCGCACAACATCAAGATCTCCGACGCCGCCGGCAAGGACGTCTTCAAGGGTGACATCGTCAGCAACGCGACCGTCACCTACCAGGTCCCGGCGCTGGCCGCCGGCACCTACACCTTCATCTGCGAGGTCCACCCGGACATGAAGGGCACCATCACGGCCCAGTGACCGGACGCATCGCCCGGTGAGGGCACCCACCCCCGCCGCCCCGATCGCCTCCGGCTCCGGCCGGAGGCGATCCTCGTCCCCGACGACACGAGCATCGAACGCCCGTATCGTCACCTGCGACAGAAGGAGTCGCCTGCATGCTTGAGATCAACGACCTGGCCAAACGCTATGGGAGCGTCACCGCGCTCGACGGGGCCAGCTTCACGGCCAGCCCGGGCCGCATCGTCGGGTTCCTCGGCCCCAACGGCGCCGGCAAGACCACCACGATGCGCGTCATCTTCGGCCTGGCCAGCCCGGACCGCGGCGAGGTCCGCTGGGCCGGTGCGCCGGTCGACCGCAACGCGCGGCTGCGCTTCGGGTACATGCCCGAGCAGCGCGGCCTGTACCCGCGCATGCGGGTCGCCGAGCAGCTCAGCTACTTCGCCCAGCAGCACGGCCTGGGCGGCAAGGCCGCGAATGCCGCCGCGAACCACTGGCTCGAGCGGATGGGCCTCGCCGACCGCGCCAAGTCCAAGCTCGAGGAGCTGTCGCACGGCAACCAGCAGCGCGTCCAGCTCGCGACCGCGCTGGTCCACGACCCGGAGCTGCTGGTCCTCGACGAGCCGTTCTCGGGCCTCGACCCGATCGGCATCGCGACGATGACCGAGGTCATCCGCGAGCGGGCCGCGGCCGGGGTCGGCGTCGTCTTCTCCAGCCACCAGCTCGACCTGGTCGAGGACGTCTGCGAGGACGTCGTCATCATCGCCAGGGGCAGGATCGTGGCCTCCGGCGGGATCGAGGAGCTGAAGACGGCGTCGGGCCGCCAGCACCTCGAGGTCGAGGTCGTCGGCTCCGACGGGACCTGGCTGGACGGGCAGGGCGACCTCAAGGTCCTCGACCGCTCGAACGGCGAAGGTCAAGCTGCTGGTCGACCGCGCGGTCGACCTCGACGCGCTGCTCGCGAGGGCGCGCCGGGCGGGCGAGGTGCGCACCTTCGCCTATCAGCCGCCGAAGCTGTCGGAGCTGTTCATGGAAGCGGTCGCGCTCCAACGGCGGCGCGACGGAGGTGGCCCGATGAGCCGCTGGCGCAGCATCTGGCTGGTCGCCCGCCGGGAGATCCTGGAGCGTGGCCGCAGCCGTGGATTCATCTTCAGCGTGCTGTTCACGACCGCGATCGTCATCGGCTCGTTCGCCCTGACCAGCATCCTCCGGGGCGGCGACGCCCAGGTCAAGGTCGGTGTCGTCGTCCCCGCACCCGCCGGTCTCGAGACCACGCTCCAGGCCGCGTCGAGCGGGTTCGACAAGACCCTGGTCCTGACCGACTTCCCGGACCGCACCGCCGCCGAGGCGGCGCTCACCGCGGACCAGGTCGAGGCCGTCATCGACGTGCCCGCTGACCTGTCCGCCCCGGGCGAGGTCGTCTACAAGCAGGACGCCGACCAGATCCTCCAGAGCATCGTCGGGGCGAGCGTCGTCAGCCTGCGCTCGAACGTCGTGCTCTCGCAGAGCAACGTCGACCAGACGGCCCTCGCGGCGGCGCACGTCCCCCCGACGGCCGTGGAGCTCGATCCGCGGACCGACGCCGACAAGGCGCGCTTCCTGTTCGCCAACATCAGCACGATCCTGATCCTCGTCGGCATCTTCTCGTTCGGCTTCACGGTCCTGACCGGGGTCGTCGAGGAGAAGCAGAGCCGCGTGGTCGAGGTCGTCCTCTCGACGGTCCGGCCGCGCGACCTGCTCATGGGCAAGGTCCTCGGCATCGGCATCCTCGGGCTCGTCCAGCTGGCCGTGTTCATGGGCGCGGCGCTGATCGCGGCGAGCGTGACCGGCTCGTTCGAGCTGCCCTCGACCACCCCGGTCGGCCTCGTCATGCTCGTCGTCTGGTTCATCCTCGGGTACACGCTGTACTCGACGGCGCTCGGCTTCCTCGGCGCGCTCGCGTCGCGGATGGAGGAGGCGTCCAACGCCTCGACCCCGGTGACGATGATCGCGATGATCTCGTACTTCGTGGCGATCCTGTCGGTGCTCAACGACCCGACCGGGACCGTCGCGCGGATCGCCACGTTCCTGCCGCCGTCGGCGCCGATGGTCGTCCCGCTGCGGGTAGCCCTCGATGCCATCGAGCCGTGGGAGGTCGTGGTCTCGTTCGTGATCACCGTGGCCGCGATCTGGGCGCTGTTCACCATCGGGGCGCGCGTCTACGCCGGTGCCGTCCTCCACGTGGGCGGCCGGATGAAGCTGCGCGACGCCTGGCGGTCCGCCGGGAAGTAGGGCTCGAGCGGCCGCCGCACCCGCGGCGGCCGCGTCAGGCCGGGTCGAGCGGCTCGAACAGCCCCGGCCCGCCGCCGGCGTGCCAGAACAGCACCCGCTGGCCGGCCAGCGCGCCCTCGCGGGCGAGGCCGACGAGGCCCGCGAGGGCCTTGGCCGTGTAGATCGGGTCGACGAGGATCCCCTCGGTCCCCGCCAGGAGCCGGGTCGCCTCGTCGGCGGCCGCGCTCGGCCGGCCGTAGCCGTCGCCGAACGCGCGGTCGTCGAGGTCGATCGGGCGGGCCAGCAGCTCGGGCGAGCGGGCCGTCCCCGCCAGCGCCGCCAGGTCGCGGATCGTGGCCGCGATGGTCGGCCGCAGCTCCTCGCCGGGCCTGGAAACGGTCATGCCGGTGACCGCCGCATCCGAACCCGCCAGCGCGGTCCCCACGACGAGCCCGGCCTGGGTCCCGCCGGTGGCCGTCGGAAGCACGATCCGGTCGATCGCGACGCCGGCGGCCTCGGCCTGGGCGTGGGCTTCGAGCGCCGCCAGCACCTGCCCGACCGCCCCGACCGCCCCGCCGCCGCCGGCGCCGATGACGTACGGCCGGCGACCGGCCGCCCGGAGGTCGGCGACCACCGACTCGACCATCGCCTCGCGGGCCGCCCGATCCGCGGTCGCGGTCTGATGGACGACGGCCCCGAGCAAGCCGTCGAGGATGACGCCCGGGTTCGGCGGGTCGGTCGGGGGACCGGACAGCACCAGGTGGACCTCGAGGCCGGCCTGCGCGCCGGCGGCCGCGGTGAGCCGCGCGTGGTTCGACCAGCGGCGCCCGACCGTCACCAGCGTGTCGGCGCCCTCCGCGAGCGCCGCGCCGACGAGGAACTCGAGGTTGCGCAGCTTGTTGCCGCCGAACGCGAGCGGCAGGAGGTCCTCGCGCTTGATCCAGACCTCGACGCCGCCGCCGAGGGCGGCCGAGAAGCGCGGCAGCGGGCCGAGCGGCGACGGCGCGTCGAACAGCCGATGGCGCGGCAGGGCGGCGATCCAGGGCGGGATCGATGCGTCAGGTGGCACGAGTGGGATGGTAGCGGCCCGTATCATCGGCACATGGCCACCCGCATCACCCCCGCCGAGCGGTACACGACGACCGGGCAGCACGCCGGCATGGAGCGGTCGATCGCGATCTCGGCGCCCCGCGTCGGCAGCGTCCGGCTGTACTCCTCGATCGTGTCGACCGCACCCGGCGACCGGACCCGGATCCACCATCACGGCGACTGCGAGACCTCGATCTACATCCTGTCCGGGCGAGCCCGCTACACGTGGGGACCGACCGGCCTCGAGCACGCGATGGACGCCGGTGCCGGCGATTTCGTGTACATCCCGGCGGGCGAGGTCCACGTCGAGGAGAACGCGTCCACGATCGACCCGCTCGTGGTCGTGCTGACCCGCAACTGCCCCGATTCGTTCGTGGAGTACATGGACGACGGTCCGCCGGGCGAGCTCGACGTCCCGGCCCCGTGCTGACGGTCGCCGCGAGCGCGTGACCGACTGGCGCGAGCGCCAGCTCGACGACCTCCTGGCAGAGCGCGGGCTGGCCGGCGTCGCCGACGCGCCCTTTCCGACCGACGGCTGGTCCGGGGCCACGTTCCGGATGCTGGAGCATGGCGGGCGCCGGTACGTCCTCAAGCACAGCTCCGCGGCGCATGACTGGATCGTGCGGGCGACCCGCGACGACGGCGTCCGCGAGGCGTGGCTGGCGGAGGCCGTGGCGGCGATCGATGACCGAGAGGTCGCAACCCCGTACCTGGGCGCGGCGGCCGACCCGGACGGCGGCGCGGCGATCCTCATGCACGACCTCAGCGCCGAGCTGGGGGCGTGGCCGCGGCAGGTCGGCGGCACGGTCCTGGAACTCGCGGCCGCCGACGCCCTCATCGAGCGGATCGCGGAGCTGCACGCGTCCCGCTGGAGCGAGGCGGCCGAGGCGGCGGCCGCGCAGGACCGCGGCACGCCGCCGTGGTGTCCCCTTTCCGAGCGGCTGACGCTGCTGACGCCGCGGTCCGCGGCCGGCTATGCAGCCGACCGCAACCCGGTCGGCGAGATCTTCCTGCGCGGCTGGGCCGGATTCGAGCGGTTCGCACAGGCGGCGGCGTGGGACCTGGTCGAGCGGCTCGCCGCCGATCCCTCGCCGCTGGTGGCGGCCCTCGGGAGGTTGCCCGACGTCGGGCTGCACGGCGACATCAAGCTCGCGAATGTCGCGCGGCTGGACGACGGCAGCGTCGCCTGGATCGACTGGCAGATGACCCTGCGGGCGCCGGTCGCGGTCGAGCTCGGCTGGTGCATCGTCACCAACAGCGCCGAGCTGCCGTTCACGCCCGATGAGGTCATGCGCCGCTACCGGGCCGCGGCCGACAGGGATGGCGTCGACCTCGGCGACTGGGACGCCCAGACCGACCTGGCCTGGATCGTCGGGCTGCTGCTGCGCGGCTGGCGGAAGGGCGCCGACACCGCCAACGGCGTCACACTGGGCTCCGGCGCCGCGGCCGCGGACGACCTCGCCTGGTGGGCCGAGCGAGCCGTCGAGGCCGCCGGCCGGCGACTCTAGCCGCAGACACTGGAAGCAGGAGGAAATCCATGCCCAAGACCGTTCCGGCACTCCCCGGCATCCCGGCCGGGACGCTGCCCTTCAGCAAGGTCGTCGAGGCCAACGGGTTCGTCTTCCTGGCGGGCCAGTGCGGCGACGTGCCCGGCACCCCGGGCGCCGTCCTGGGCGGCATCGAGGCGGAGACCCGCCAGATGCTCGAGAACGTCGGCGCGCTGCTGCACGCGGTCGGCCTCGACTACGGCGACGTCGTCAAGGCCACGGTCTACCTCAAGGACTTCGGCGACTTCGCGGCGATGAACGCGATCTACCGCACGTACTTCCCGACCGACCCCCCGACCCGGGCGACCGTCGGCGTGACCGCGCTGGCCCTCGACTTCCGGGTCGAGATCGAGGTGATCGCCACCCGCTAGGCGGCGAAACGGCGATGGTCAGGATCCATCGTCTGTCGCATCACCCCCGAGCCGGCGTCGGTAGGCCGCCAGGCCGATCTCGAATTCGGCGCGGTCCTCGGGACCATAGTCGTCGAGCGAGAAGACGGGGATCAGCCGCCAGACCCCGCCTTCATCGACTCGCCCCTGGACCCCCTCACCCCAATACTTCGCTCCCTCAGAGTCTGTGGCTTCGCTCAGCATGTGGTGGCGGCGCAACCAGGATTCGTGCGTGGCGCAGGCGAACACCGTGAGTTGATCGGCGGCAAAGGCGATGATGACCGCGTCTCCCGAACAGGCGTAGTTGTCGGTCCGAAAGAGCTTGTCGGCGCGATACGGGCAGGTCCAGACCACACCACCGGGCCGGAAGTCGCAGGGCAGACGCTTGTATTGGCCATTCAGGTCCCAGGCGATGCTGCGAGCGCCTTCATCCTCCGGAGACCAAGCATGGATCTTCGGAGTCCAAGGACTGTCCGAGACGGTCTGGCTGGGCGCCCTGCGCCAGATCCTACGAACCCGCATCGGGAGCCCGCGAGATCGGTGGTGTGATGCCCGATGACGAGGCCAGGACCGCGATGATCGCTCCAACCTCGAGGGTGCCGACCGGATCCAGGAGCGGCCACTTGACCCACAGCTCGGCCGGCTCGTCACCGGTGACGTACACGTAGCCTCCCGCCGGACGCGGATGCCAGGCCAGGGTCGGAGTGGCGAAGCGGGTGTCTGCCGGGATGACGAGCGTGTCGCTGTCGTAGCCCCGACCCCAGTACCAGGCATGCCGCGGTCCGGTCGCCTGAACCCGGAAATCAGCGGTCGCGCGCCAGATCAGCTCCATGCTCCGATCCTGCCGCAGGGTACGAGCGGGCGCAACTATCTTGGGGCGGCCTTGCCGGTAGCCCCGTCGACAAGCATTCGAGAGCCCAGGGGCGCCGACAGCGTGACCTTGACCCAGCCGCCGGTGTCGTACCAGCCGACGGTGTCCAGGCCGTTGACGCGCAGGGGATGGTCGGGCCCTGCCCGCAGGGTGATGGTCACTGCGGCCGCGGACTCGTTGACCGATGACACGAGCCAGGAGGAGTCCTCCCCGACGTCGACGGGCCACTGCTCGACGTGCACGCGGACGACGTTCGGCCCGACGACCTCCTGGCCGGCAGCGCTGTTGGCCCCACCCATGCCCGAGAGATTCCAAGGGATGGTCTCGTCGCTTCCATCCCCCTTGGACCCGTTGATGTAGACCCAGGCGCCCCCAAGGCCGACGGCGACGAACAGGGCGAGGATGCCGAGAGCGGGCCAGCGCCGCGTTGTCATACGACTATCGATCACACATGTCGGTCCGTGACGCAAGGACTCGAAAGTCGTAGATGGCGGGGGGAGGCTGGTCCCTTGGCCCTCTTGTGCCTCGCCCGACTGTCGATCAACGATGCGGCATGCGTGATCCAGTCGCTGACGGTCAGGCCCTGATCGGGACTCTGGTAAGCCAGTTCTGCGAGTCGTCAGGCTGCAGGAGCCGAGCCTGGACCTTGTGTTGCGTGGCCCGAGATCCCAATGCACTGGAAGCGCCGGTCTTCCTGTGTCGCGACCATCTGGACGCGCTGGAGGCTGTCACCTACCACAAGGATCGGGTCGTGGTCCTCGTGACCGACCGGGATGGTCGGTGGCATCCTTCGCAATGGCTGGCTCCGATGGTCGATCCGCTCGACGGTTAGCCCCGGACCTTCGCT